>NZ_CP163397.1:1607500-3776149 GCF_051994785.1 Dietzia sp. MNB45
GTGGAGGCGCGAACCCACTTAGGTTGAAAACTGAGGGGATGAGTTGTGGGTAGGGGTGAAAGGCCAATCAAACTCCGTGATAGCTGGTTCTCCCCGAAATGCATTTAGGTGCAGCGTCGCATGTTTCACCTCGGAGGTAGAGCTACTGGATGGCCGATGGGCCCTACAAGGTTACTGACGTCAGCCAAACTCCGAATGCCGAGGTGTGAGAGTGCGGCAGTGAGACTGTGGGGGATAAGCTTCATAGTCGAGAGGGAAACAGCCCAGATCGCCGGCTAAGGCCCCTAAGCGTGTACTAAGTGGAAAAGGATGTGGGATCGCTGAGACAGCCAGGAGGTTGGCTTAGAAGCAGCCACCCTTGAAAGAGTGCGTAATAGCTCACTGGTCAAGTGGTCCTGCGCCGACAATTTAGCGGGGCTCAAGTACACCGCCGAAGCCGCGGCATTCATACAATAACCTCCTCCGGGCAGGTGTATGGATGGGTAGGGGAGCGTCGTGTGGCCATAGAAGCGCCGGAGTGATCCAGGCGTGGAGGCCACACGAGTGAGAATGCAGGCATGAGTAGCGAATGACGAGTGAGAAACTCGTCCGCCGAATGATCAAGGGTTCCTGGGTCAAGCTAATCTGCCCAGGGTGAGTCGGGACCTAAGGCGAGGCCGACAGGCGTAGTCGATGGACAACGGGTTGATATTCCCGTACCCGTGTATGCGCGCCCATGGTGAATCAGTGATACTAACCGCCCTGAACGTCCTAGAGCATCCTTCGGGATGACGTGGACCGGATGCGCGGGACCTGAACTGGTAGTAGCCAAGCGATGGGGTGACGCAGGAAGGTAGCTGGGCCAGTCAGTGGTTGTACTGGTGTAAGAGTGTAGGCCGTGACATAGGCAAATCCGTGTCACATCAAGGCTGAGACTTGATGCATACCCGTTGTGGGGAATTCAGTGATCCTATGCTGCCGAGAAAAGCCTCTAGTGAGTTCATACACGGCCCGTACCCCAAACCGACACAGGTGATCAGGTAGAGAATACCAAGGCGATCGAGAGAACTGTGGTTAAGGAACTCGGCAAAATGCCCCCGTAACTTCGGGAGAAGGGGGACCACGCCCGGTGACGATCCTTGCGATCTGAGCTGGGGGTGGTCGCAGAGACCAGAGAGAAGCGACTGTTTACTAAAAACACAGGTCCGTGCGAAGACGTAAGTCGATGTATACGGACTGACGCCTGCCCGGTGCTGGAAGGTTAAGAGGACCGGTTAGCCGCAAGGCGAAGCTGAGAATTTAAGCCCCAGTAAACGGCGGTGGTAACTATAACCATCCTAAGGTAGCGAAATTCCTTGTCGGGTAAGTTCCGACCTGCACGAATGGCGTAACGACTTCTCTGCTGTCTCGACCACAGACTCGGCGAAATTGCACTACGAGTAAAGATGCTCGTTACGCGCGGCAGGACGAAAAGACCCCGGGACCTTTACTATAGCTTGGTATTGGCGTTCGATTCGGTTTGTGTAGGATAGGTGGGAGACTGTGAAGCATGCACGCCAGTGTGTGTGGAGTCGTTGTTGAAATACCACTCTGATCGTATTGGACGTCTAACCTCGGCCCATGATCTGGGTTAGGGACAGTGCCTGGTGGGTAGTTTAACTGGGGCGGTTGCCTCCTAAAGAGTAACGGAGGCGCCCAAAGGTTCCCTCAGCCTGGATGGCAATCAGGTGTTGAGTGCAAGTGCACAAGGGAGCTTGACTGTGAGACTGACACGTCGAGCAGGGACGAAAGTCGGGACTAGTGATCCGGCACCGGCAAGTGGAAGCGGTGTCGCTCAACGGATAAAAGGTACCCCGGGGATAACAGGCTGATCTTCCCCAAGAGTCCATATCGACGGGATGGTTTGGCACCTCGATGTCGGCTCGTCGCATCCTGGGGCTGGAGTAGGTCCCAAGGGTTGGGCTGTTCGCCCATTAAAGCGGCACGCGAGCTGGGTTTAGAACGTCGTGAGACAGTTCGGTCTCTATCCGCCGCGCGCGTAAGAAACTTGAGGAAGGCTGTCCCTAGTACGAGAGGACCGGGACGGACGAACCTCTGGTGTGCCAGTTGTTCCACCAGGAGCATCGCTGGTTAGCTACGTTCGGAAGGGATAACCGCTGAAAGCATCTAAGCGGGAAGCCTGTTCCAAGATGAGGTTTCTCACCACCTTCGCGTGGTTAAGGCCCCCCACAGACCATGGGGTTGATAGGCCGGAACTGGAAGCGCAGCAATGCGTGCAGGTGACCGGTACTAATCGGCCGAGGGCTTACACACAAACAGCCCAAAAAGTTTGAACGCGTCCACTGTGCAGTATCTGAAACAACACACCCACGCCCAAAGCGTGGGCCTTGTTTCACAGAGTTACGGCGGCCATAGCGGCAGGGAAACGCCCGGTCCCATTCCGAACCCGGAAGCTAAGCCTGCCAGCGCCGATGGTACTGCACTCGTGAGGGTGTGGGAGAGTAGGTCACCGCCGAACACAACTTAAAGACCAGCGGGAGGGACTATATGTTCCTCCCGCTGGTCGCATTTGTACCCTTCTACCCACTCCAGTGCCGGTCCGTCCGGTGCACGTAAGGTGAACGACGTGAACGAACCTCGGCCCGAGAACACCGACCGCTCGCCCCGACGCGGCGACCGCGACGTACCCCGCCGGGGAGATCGGGCTCCACAGGAGCGTCGTAGAGACAACAGCTCGTACGGCGAGCGCCGCGGAAAGCGCTACGACGGCTCGGAGACAGGCCGGTCGGACGGTGCGAAGCAGGCCGATCGACAGGATGCACGTCCGCGTTCCGCCGGCGACGGCACCGCACGTCGCGGTGCCGGCTCCGACGGCGGAGGCGGTCCGCGACGGGCCCCCGTCGGCGGTCGCGGCGGCGGAAACCGACGCGACAGCGGAGACCGACGCGGATCCGGCGCCCCGGGCGGGGCCCGGCGAGGTGGCCGGCCCGGCGACGACCGTAGATCGGAGGGGCGTCCCGGTCAGGAGGCACGCCAAGCGGCCAGGGCCGACGAGCCGCAGCTGCCCGATGACATCGAGGCAGGCGACCTCGACCCAGAGATCCGCCGCGACCTGCGCAGTCTGGACAAGTCCAACGCCGAGTCCGTCGCCAAGCACATGGTGGCGGCCATGTACCTGGTCGACGAGGATCCGCAGCTCGCGCTCGCCCACGGTCGCGCGGCCAAGAACAGGGCCGGGCGCATCGGTGTCGTTCGGGAGACTCTCGGCGTGCTGGCGTACCGCGCCGGCGAATGGTCGGAAGCGCTGAGCGAACTCCGGGCGGCCCGCCGGATCTCCGGCGGGCCGGGCCTGCTGGCGATGATGGCCGATTGCGAACGAGGCCTGGAGAGGCCCCAACGTGCCATCGAACTGGCCCGTGGGGAGGAATCGAGGATGCTCGAGGGGGACGAGCTCATCGAACTCCGCATCGTGGAGGCCGGTGCCCGGGTGGACATGGGCCAGTTGGACGCTGCCCTGGTGACCCTCCAGGACGCCGGCCTCGACAAGGACGCCCGCGGTGAGTCCGCGGCGCGTCTCGACTACGCCTACGCCGAGGTGCTGCTCGTCGCCGATCGCAAGAAGGAGGCGGCCGACTGGTTCGGTCACGCCGTCACCGCGGACCCCGAGCAGACCACCGACGCGGAGGCTCGTCTCGCGGAGCTCGAGGCGTAGGTCAGTTGAGCTCCCTTTCGCTGGCCGCACGGCACGACGCCCTACTCGTCGATCTCGACGGCACTCTCATCCGCGGTAGCCAGCCGATCCCGGGGGCCGCGGAGGCGCTCGCGAACGCGGGGCTCCCCGTGGTCTACGTGACGAACAACGCGAGCCGCTCGCCCAGGGACACCGCCGACCATCTTCGGTCGCTCGGCTTCTCCGCCGGTGCCGACGACGTCATGACCAGCGCGCAGGCCGCGGTGGTGATGGCTGCGGACCATGTCGATCCCGGTGCCAGGGTCCTGGTGGTGGGACACGACAGTTTCCGCGACCTCGCCCGGCAGGCCGGGTACGAGGTCGTCCTGTCCGCCGACGACGATCCGGAGGTCGTCCTGCAGGGACTGTCCCGGGAACTGACCTGGTCGGATCTGGCCGAGGGATGTCTGGCGATCCGTCGGGGTGTGCCCTGGGTCGCGTCCAACGTGGACGCCACGTTGCCCACCGAACGAGGCCTGCTCCCCGGGAACGGGTCCCTGGTCGCCGCCCTCCGTGCGGCGACCGATCGCGAGCCCCTGGTCGCGGGCAAACCGGCCGCCGGCGTGTTGACCGCCGCCGCGGATCTGGTCGGTTCCACCCGCCCGCTGGTTATCGGTGACCGCCTCGATACGGACATCCAGGGTGCGGTCGCCGCCGGGATGCCGTCGCTCATGGTGCTGACCGGCGTCCACGGCGTCGACGATCTCCTGGTCGCGGATCCCGACAGCCGGGCCACCTACCTGGCGGACGATCTCTCCGCACTGTCTGCCTCGGCGGAGGCCAGCCGGATAGACGCCGCAGTGGAGTTGGACGGAACGGTCGAGAACGGTGCCCTGCACCTGACCAGCGCGCCGGAGGCGCTCGATCGGCTCGATCTCGCCCGTGCGGTGGTCAGACTGGCGTGGCGTCACGAGTCGAAGGCATTCCGGGCGGCCGACGAGGGTCTGCGATCCCGGCTGGCGGGTGCAGGCCTCGGCGTCGGCTAGCGTGTAGGCCGTGACGACCCCCGGACCACAGCCACGCCCCGGGCCCGCGGGCCCCGACACCGACGAACTCCGCTCGACGTTCGACGATCTGCTCGCCGATTCCGTCGGGGGCCAGGGCGCTGGACCGGACGGCTCATCTGTCCGGGACGACCAGGTGGCCGCCCTCGACGCCGCCCACGAGCTCCTCGCGCAGGCGCTGACGGCGCTGGACAGTCGGCGCTGATGGTCGCGAAGCGGATGCGGCTGGACGCTGAACTGGTTCGCCGCAAGATCTGTGACAGTCGGGAACGCGCCCGTGATCTCATCGATTCCGGGCGCGTGATCGTCAACGGGGTGGCAGCCACCAAGCCCGCGACCCAGGTCGAGCCGACCACATCGATCGCGCTCACCGCCTCCGATGAACCGGACTGGGCATCCCGCGGAGCCCACAAACTGGTCGGAGCCCTCGAGGCGTTCTCCGACGTGCCGGTCTCCGGAGCTCGGTGTCTCGACGCAGGCGCGTCGACCGGCGGGTTCACCGATGTCCTGCTCTCGCGTGGCGCCACCCGCGTCGAGGCGGTGGACGTGGGGTACGGACAGTTGGTGTGGCGCCTGCGCAGCGACGAGCGCGTGGGCGTGCACGACAAGACCAACGTCCGCTCCCTGACCCCGGACGACATCGGTGGCCCGGTGGACCTCGTGGTCTCCGACCTGTCGTTCATCTCGCTCGCACTCGTCCTGCCCGCGCTCGCAGCGTGCGTGCGCCCGGGAGGCGACCTGTTGCCGATGGTCAAGCCCCAGTTCGAGGTGGGCCGCGAGCGTGTCGGCCAGGGCGGTGTGGTGCGCGACCCGGCACTGCGGATCGAGGCGGTCACCGGTGTCGCCCGGGCTGCCGCGGCACTCGGACTGGAGCCGCTGGGATGCGTCGCCAGCCCGCTCCCCGGCCCGTCCGGGAACGTCGAGTACTTCCTCCACCTCCGTAAGGTCGGCGCGGGAGAGCGACTCGAGATGAGCGCCGAGGCGCAGCAGGCCATACGGACGGCAGTAGAGGAGGGCCCGCAATGAACGGCACGCCCGGACCGGTGCACTCGCGCAGGATCCTGCTCGTCCCCAACGTCGCCCGGCAGGACATCGTCGCCACCGTCGCCCAGGTGGTCGACGCGTGCGCGACCAGGGGCATCGCGGTACGGATGGTGGAGGGCACCAGCGAGAGCGTCGCCACGGGGGCGGGCGTGGAGACGGTCCCTGACATCCCCGAGGCCGCCGAAGGGTGTGAACTCGTCCTGGTCCTCGGTGGTGACGGCACGTTCCTGCGCGCCTGCCAGTACGCCAACGCCGCGGACGTGCCGATCCTGGGGGTCAATCTCGGACACATCGGCTTCCTCGCCGAGTCGGAGGTCTCCTCGCTCAGTGGCGTCGTCGAGCAGATCGCGGCGAAGGACTACAGGGTGGTCGAACGGATGACGGTGGAGGCCACCGTCATCCACGGGGACACCGTCCTGGCCCGGGACTGGGCACTCAACGAAGTCAGCATCGAGAAGGTCTCCCGGCAGGGCGTCCTCGAGGCGTCCGTGGAGATCGACGGCCGACCGGTCAGTGACTACGGCTGTGACGGCATGTTGGTCTCCACGCCGACCGGGTCGACCGCCTACGCGTTCTCGGCCGGCGGGCCGATCGTCTGGCCCGAACTCGACGCCATCCTCGTGGTCCCCAACAACGCCCACGCGCTGTTCGCCCGTCCGATGGTCGTGGCACCCTCCTCCAGGGTCGCGGTGGAGACCGGGGTGCATTCCGGCCCGGCAGTGGTGGTGGTGGACGGACGACGCCTCGTCGACGTCCCGCCGGGCAGCCGGGTCGAGGTGGTGCGGGGCGCGCGCCCGGTCAAGTGGGTCCGACTGGACGACTCGCCGTTCACCGACAGACTGGTCACGAAGTTCGAACTGCCCGTCACCGGGTGGCGTGGGCGGTCCGCTGTCCGGCCCCTCACCTAGGGTGGGTGCGTGCTCACGGAACTTCGGATCAGCGGCCTCGGCGTCATCGACGAGGCCGTGGCCGATTTCTCGCCCGGGCTGTCGGTGCTCACCGGCGAGACCGGCGCGGGCAAGACGATGGTGGTCACGGGACTGAGGCTCCTGGCCGGAGGGCGCGCGGACCCCGGGCGTGTCCGGCGCGGTGCGGAGAAGGCACTCGTCGAAGGGCGCTTCGACCTGGCCGCGACGGCCACCATGGACGCCGCCGACCGACGCGACCTCGACGAGTTGCTCGAGGACACCGACGTCGAACTCGACGAGGACGGCAGTGTCATCGCCGCACGCCGGGTGGGTGCGGACGGCCGTTCGCGTGCCCGGCTCGGGGGGAGGTCTGTCCCCGCCGGGACCCTCGCCCGCTTCTGCGCGCCGGTGCTGGCCGTGCACGGCCAGAACGATCAGCTGCGTCTGCTCCGTCCGGACAGGCAGCGAGACGCCGTCGACGCCCACGGTGGGGACGAGGCGCGGGCGGCCCTCGACGCCTACCGCGACACCTATCGGCTGTGGCGGGACGCCGAGCGTTCACTGGCGGAGCGCACCGGTCGGGCTCGTGAGCTGGCCCGGGAAGCCGACCTGCTGCGGATGGGACTCGAGGAGATCGATGCCCTGGGGCCCGAGCCCGGGGAGGAGGCCGAACTCGACGCCCGCATCCGCCGACTCACCGATTCCGAGGAACTGCGAGAGGTCGCGGGGCAGGCCCACGACGTCCTCGCCGGTGACGGCGAGACCAGCGAGCCGGTGGTGGGCGTCCTCGACCAGTTGAGGCACCGTCTGGCCGCTGCCGGTGACCCCGCGCTCGACCCGATCGCAACCAGCATCGGCCAGGCCGTCGCGGCGCTCGGAGATGCCGCGACCGAGCTCGGCCTGTACCTGGCCGAGCTGCCGGTCGACGCGGCGGACCTCGACTCGGCAATGGAACGACGCCACGATCTCAGGGCGTTGACCCGGAAGTACGGCACCGATGTCGACGACGTGCTCGCGTGGGCGGACAGGGCCCGTACGCGGCTCGGTGAGGTCGACACCTCCGACTCCGCCGTCGCCGAACTCCGTTCCACCGTGGAGCGCCTCGCTGCCGAACTCGACGAGCGCGGAGCCACACTGACGCGCATCCGACGCGCCGCCGGGGACGATCTCGCGGAGAGGGTGTCCGCCGAGCTGGCAGAGCTGTCGATGGGCGGGGCCCGGCTCGTGGTCCGGGTCACCCGATCAGGCGAAGGCCTCGACGGCGCCTCGGAGTCGGGTCTCGACGACGTCGAGCTGGCGCTCGACGGGCCGTCGGGCATCGTCCCGCTCGGCCGAGGCGCGTCGGGAGGCGAGCTGTCGAGGGTGATGCTCGCGCTCGAGGTGGTGCTGGCCGAGAGATCCGGGGGAGGGACCCTGGTGTTCGACGAGGTCGACGCGGGAGTGGGCGGCCGGGCGGCGTTGAGCATCGGTAAGCGGCTGGCCAGACTGGCCAGAACCCACCAGGTCATCGCGGTGACCCACCTCGCCCAGGTCGCGGCGTACGCCGACACGCACCTGGTCGTGCACAAGGACACCGGCGCCGGGGGATCGGACGGGGTCGTCTCCGGGGTCACGGCGGTCGCCGACTCCGATCGGGTGACCGAACTCGCCCGGATGCTCGCCGGTATGGAGGACACCGACACAGGTCTGGCACATGCGCGGGAGTTGCTGGAGAAGGCACAACGGGAAAAGTCTCAAGCTCAAGTCGACCGTTAATCCGACACGCCGGGCAGACCTCCCTGGTCACGTGAATCACACGCGTGATACTCGGCGCATGAAGATGTCGGGTCTGCTCAGCCGTCGTTCCACTGACCTCGCCGGTGTCGTGGGCACCGTCCGCCAGATCGGGGTGGGGTCACAGGTCCCCAGGAAGCTCGGCGCCAAGGACGTCGCCGTGCTCGATCTCAACCGCGCGCCCGCCGACACCGCCCGCGCTCTCGTCGACGCCGGGGTGGCGGCAGTGGTGCACGTGCCCCGTCAGGGGGAGGAGATGCTCCCCCGCGCCGCGTTCCGGATCCTCGCCGCGTCGACGATCCCGGTCATCGAGGACGCGGACCTGTCCGGGGTCGCCGACGGGACCCGGGTGCGGATCGACGACGGTGTCGTCTACTCGGTCAAGTCGGAGGACGAGATCACGAGCGGCCGCGAGGTGGACTCGGCCACGCTCCTCGCCGAGGTGGACACCGCGGAGAGCGGGTACGTCGAGTCGGCGCTGGCGCACCTGGCCAACGCCACCGAGTTCCTCAGCCTCGAGCACCCGCTGCTGCTGGACGGCGAGGGCCTCCCGTCGATCGACGTCGACTTCACCGACCGTCACGTCGTGGTGGTCACCGGTGACGCGGCCGCGCGCGGCCAGCTCGCCGAGCTCAAGCCGTTCATCCGGGAGTACCGACCGCTGTTGGTCGGCGTGGGTGCCGGCGCGGAGTTCCTGCGCTCCGCTCGGCTGATGGCCGACGTCGTCGTCGCGACCCCCACGGACGTGTCCGACGAGGTCCTCACCGACGGCGCCGTCCTGGTGGTGCCCGCCGACCGCGACGGGCGCGCGGAGGGCCTCGAGAGGATCACAGAGCTCGGACTGGGGGCCACGACATTCCCCGCCGCCGCGACCGCGAGGGACATGGCGCTGCTGCTGGCCTACCACGGGGGCGCCGAGATGATCGTGGTGACCGGCGACGACAGGGGGCTCGAGAACGCGTTCCGCGACTCGTCCGCGCCCTCGTCCACGATGGTCGACACGACCGTCTCCTCCCGCCTGGTCCACGCCGATGCCTGTGCGACCCTGTACCGGTCGCGGGGCGCCGGGATCGGGCTCGCCCTGGTCGTACTCGCCGCCCTGATCGCGGTGGCCGCGGTCGTGGTGGCCCGCGACGCCGCCGCGGACATGCTCATCTGGGCCGTCGAGACCTGGAACTCCTTCGCGCTCTGGGTCCAGGGGCTCTTCCGTTGATCTCCCTGCGTCGCCACGTCCTGACGCTGGTGGCCGTGTTCCTCGCTCTCGCGGTGGGGGTCGTCCTCGGGTCGACGTCCGTGGCGACGTCCATCAGGGACGCGGTGGTCGAGCGTGAGGAGACGACAGCGGCGCGGCTCGAGGCGTCGCAGGAGGATCTGGCCGCGGAGCGGATCGCCGTCGACCGACTCGACTCGCTGGCGGGAGACCTCACCCCGGTCGTCGTGGACGGTCGGCTCGACGGGAGGCCGGTCCTGACGATCGTGGCACCCGGAGCCTCCGACGAGGACGTCTCCGCGGCGCGCGAGGTGATCGACGCGGCAGGCGGGATCGACGCGGGCCGCGTCACCCTGACGGACAAGGCCGTCGACCCGGAGGCGGACGCGGAGCTCCAGGCGCTCGTCGCGAACCTGCCCATCGGGACCGCCCCGTCCGCTGACGCGGACTTCGGTACGCAGCTGGGCACGGCGCTCGGTCGCGCGGGGCTGCTGCGCGCCGAGGACGCGGAACCGCACCTCGAGGACGACGACCGGGAAACGGTCCTCACCACCCTCGCGGATGCGGGGATCATCGGCTACGAACCCGGGACCCTTCGGCCCGGACAGCTCGTGTTGGTCGTGACCGGGCCCCGGGACGAGGAATCGACCGGGGTCCGTGTCGCCGCCCTGGCCCGCACCCTCGACGGTGAGGGCGCCGGCGCGGTGGTCGCGGTGCGGACGGGCGACTCCGGGGGACGCGACGCGGTCAGCATCCTGCGGTCCTCGGCGGAGGAGGACGTCTCGACCATCGATGACGCCGGTACCGAGGCGGGACGTCTGGCGACGACGCTGGCGCTGGCGGAGCAGCTCGACGGCGGGCAGGGTCACTACGGGCTGAGGCCGGACGCGACCGCCGCGGCGCCGTCGCTCCCCCCGACGCCGGAGCGGTGATAGCCTGAAGCCCCGTGGGGTGCACCGGAGCCACACCAGCATTCATCCATTCCGGCGTATGGACACGGGAGTCCCCTTGGCACTGAACCGAACCGCATCGCGGTCCGAGACCAAGCACATCTTCGTCACCGGCGGCGTGGCGTCGTCCCTGGGCAAGGGGCTCACCGCCTCGAGTCTCGGGCAGTTGCTCACCGCCCGCGGTCTCCGCGTGACCATGCAGAAGCTGGACCCGTACATCAACGTGGACCCCGGCACGATGAACCCCTTCCAGCACGGCGAGGTGTTCGTCACGGAGGACGGCGCCGAGGCCGACCTGGATCTCGGTCACTACGAGCGCTTCCTCGACCGCGACCTGGACGCGAAGGCCAACGTCACCACCGGGCAGGTGTACTCCGCGGTCATCGCCAAGGAGCGCCGCGGCGAATACCTCGGTGACACCGTGCAGGTGATCCCGCACATCACCGACGCGATCAAGGACCGCATCATCGCGATGGGCGACCCCGACGACCAGGGGCGTCGCCCCGACGTGGTCATCACCGAGGTCGGCGGGACAGTGGGCGACATCGAGTCCCAGCCCTTCCTCGAGGCGTGCCGGCAGGTCCGGCACGAGGTGGGCCGCGAGAACATCTTCTTCCTCCACGTGTCCCTGGTCCCGTACCTCGCGCCGTCGGGTGAGCTCAAGACCAAGCCCACCCAGCACTCGGTGGCGGCGCTGCGCTCGATCGGCATCGTCCCCGACGGGTTGATCCTGCGCTCGGACCGGGACGTCACCGACGGGCTCAAGGCCAAGATCGCGCTGATGTGCGACGTGGACCTCGAGGGCGTCGTGTCCACCCCGGACGCCCCGAGCATCTACGACATCCCCAAGGTGCTGTTCAACGAACACCTCGACACGCACGTCATCAGGCGTCTCAACCTGCCGTTCCGGGACGTGGACTGGACCGTGTGGGGCGACCTGCTCCAGCGCGTCCACGAGCCGCGCGAGGAGGTCGAGATCGCCCTCGTGGGCAAGTACATCGACCTGCCCGACGCCTACCTCTCCGTCACCGAGGCACTGCGCGCCGGCGGCTTCGCGCACCACGCCCGGGTGAACATCCGGTGGGTCGAATCCGATGCCTGCACCACCGAGGCCGGCGCACGCGAGGCGCTCCGGGGCGTGGACGGCATGCTCATCCCCGGAGGGTTCGGGATCCGCGGCATCGAAGGCAAGCTCGGCGCCATCTCCTGGTCCCGCAAGAACCGCATCCCGCTGCTCGGGCTGTGCCTCGGTCTCCAGTGCTCGGTGATCGAGGCTGCCCGCTCGGTCGGGCTCGAGGGCGCCTCCTCCACCGAGTTCGACCCCGATGCCGAGCACCCGGTCATCTCGACCATGGCCGATCAGGTGGACGCGGTCGCCGGCAACGCCGACCTCGGCGGCACCATGCGTCTGGGCTCCTACCCGGCCACGCTCACCAAGGGCTCGGTCGTGGCCGAGGCGTACGGGTCCACCGAGATCACCGAACGTCACCGCCACCGCTACGAGGTCAACAACGCCTACCGCGACAGGATCGCCGAGTCCGGCCTGATGTTCTCGGGGACCTCCCCGGACGGGCACCTGGTCGAGTTCGTCGAGTACCCGCGCGAGCAGCACCCGTTCTTCGTCGCCACCCAGGCGCACCCGGAGTACAAGTCGCGTCCGACCCGCCCCCACCCGTTGTTCGTCGCGTTCATCAAGGCCGCGCTGGACTACGAGAACGAGATGCGACTGCCCGTCGAACCGTGGCGCACCGGTCAGAGCGGGGACTCCGGCCCGGAGACCGTGGACGCACCGGACGCCAAGACGTCCAGCGTGCGTGCCGACGAGGTGGACACCGAGGCGGCCTCCGACACCCGCGCGGACGGGAGCTGACCGGCGTGTCCGAGCGCGGTGCCCCCGGGACTCACGACTACCGGACCGTCGCGAGCCGTGAGATCTTCGACGGTCGCGTCGTGCGGCTGCGTGTGGACACCCTGACCATGCCGGGCGGGGGCACCGCCGACCGGGAGATCTGCGGTCACGACGACGCCGTCGCGGTGATCGCCCTCGACGACGACGACCGGATCACCCTCGTCCGGCAGTACCGGCACGCCGTGGGGGAGCGACTCTGGGAACTGCCCGCGGGTCTGTGCGATGTCGACGGCGAGGAGCCCCTGGCGACCGCGCGCCGTGAGCTCGTCGAGGAGACCGGTCTCGAGGCCGAGCACTGGCGCCCGGTGATCGAGATGGTCCCGTCCCCGGGGTTCTGCACGGAGCGCGTCCACGTGTACCTGGCCACCGGTCTCCGCGAGGTCGAGCGCCCGGAGGCGGAGCACGAGGAGGCGGACATGGAGGTCGCGCGCATGCCGTTCGCCGAGGCCGTCGACGCCGTGCTGGACGGCCGGATCGTCAACGGTATCGCCGTGGCCGGCATCCTCGCGGCCCGCACGGTGATCGACCGGTCCTGACGGAATCGGACCCCCGGTGACCTCGGAGGGCGGCGCCACCGTGCAGATCCGCGGGTATCTGGACCACCTCGCCGTCGAGAAGGGGGCCTCGGCCCACACCCTGGCCGCGTACCGCCGCGACCTGGAGAAGTACCACCGCTATCTCGCGGCTGCGGGCGTCGACGACCTGACGTCCGTGACCGAGGCGCACGTGGAGGAGTTCCGCACCCGGTTGGCCACCGCCGACCCGGACGAGGGACGGAAGGCCCTGGCCCCCAGCTCGATCGCGCGGACCATGGCGGCGGTCCGCGGTCTCCACCGGTTCGCCACCCGTGACGGGGTGACCGCCCTCGACGCGGCCGCCGCCGTCACCCCGCCCCGTCCGCCGCGGCGGCTCCCCAAGGCACTGCCGGTCGACCGGATGATCGCGGTGATCGAGGCGGCCGGCGCCACCGAGACGGACACCGACCCCGCACGCCTGCGCGATCGCGCGATGCTCGAGTTGCTCTACGCCTCCGGTGCCCGGGCCGCCGAACTCGTCGGGCTCGACGTCGACGACCTCGACGGTCTCGACCACCCGGACGGTGGAGCGGTGATCCTGCGGGGCAAGGGCGGCAAGGAGCGGGTCGTCCCGGTCGGGCGTCCGGCGTGCGAGGCGGTGGGGGCCTATCTGGTGCGTGCCCGACCCGCGCTCGCCACCCGAGGGGGCCCGGCCCTGTTCCTCAACGCCCGCGGTGGGCGCGTCACCAGGCAGACCCTGTGGAACGTGGTGTCGGTCGCGGCACGACGCGCCGGTGTGCAGCAGGACGTCTCACCACACTCGTTCCGGCACTCGTTCGCCACCCATCTCCTCGACGGCGGGGCGGACATCCGTGTGGTCCAGGAGCTGCTGGGACACTCCTCGGTCACCACCACGCAGGTGTACACCCTCGTCACCGTGGACACGCTCCGAGAGGTCTGGGCCGAGTGTCACCCCCGGGCACGGTAACGTGACCGTGGATACGGCCCGGCGCGCTCGACACGGCACGGTCGAGACGGCACGGGTGAGACGGCGAGGAGAGGAGACGCGGTGGCGCTGAACACTGGGGCGATGGACCCCGCGTTGTTCTCCCGCGCCGAGCTCCTGGGCGCCGACGACCCGGCGGCCGGCGAGGGGTTCTCCGCGATCCCCGAACCGGAACCACTGTCCTCGCACGGGCCCGCCGTGGTGTTGTCGATGTGCAACCAGAAGGGCGGCGTCGGCAAGACCACCAGCACGATCAACCTCGCGGCGGCACTGGCGGAGTACGGCCGCAGGGTGCTCGTGGTGGATCTCGATCCCCAGGGGGCGCTGTCCGCGGGCCTGGGCATCCCGCACCACCAGCTCGATCTCACCGTCTACAACCTGCTCGTGGACAACTCCGTGTCGACGGAGGAGGTCCTGGTCCGGACCCGTGTCGAGGGCGTGGACCTCATCCCCGCCAACATCGACCTGTCGGCCGCGGAGATCCAGCTCGTCAACGAGGTCGGTCGCGAGCAGGCGCTCGGCCGCGCCCTGTACCCGGTCCTGGACCGCTACGACTTCGTCCTGGTGGACTGCCAGCCGTCGCTGGGCCTGCTCACCGTTAACGCGCTGGCGTGCTCGGACGGCGTGCTCATCCCCATGGAGTGCGAGTACTTCTCGCTGCGCGGGTTGGCGCTGCTGACGGACACGATCGACAAGGTGCGCGACCGCATCAACCCCCGACTGCACCTCACAGGCATCCTCATCACGATGTTCGACCGTCGGACGGTCCACGCCCGCGACGTGCTCAGCCGGGTCGTGGAGGTGTTCGGAGACAAGGTGTTCGACACACTCGTCACCCGCACCGTCCGGTTCCCGGAGACCACCGTCGCCGGCGAGCCGATCACCACGTGGGCTCCGAAGTCCGCGGGTGCGCAGGCCTACCGCGCCCTGGCGCGCGAGGTCATCCAGCGCGGCAGGTGACCGGGCGGTGACCGGCGTCGGGCCCCCGTCGGGTCAGGACCCGGTCGGGTCGGCGACGGAGGTCGGGGACCCGCGGGCGTTCACCGTCCACCTGACCAACTTCACCGGTCCGTTCGACCTGCTGCTGGGGCTCATCGACTCCAAGCGCCTCGACGTCACGGAGGTGGCCCTCCACGCCGTCACCGACGAGTTCATCGCGCACACCCGCCGCCTGGGCACGGAGGCCGGGCTCGAGGAGGTCACCGAGTTCCTGGTCGTCGCGGCGACACTGCTCGACCTCAAGACGGCCCGACTCGTCCCGTCCGGCGAGGTCCAGGATCCCGAGGACCTGGCCCTGCTGCAGGCCCGGGACATGCTCTTCGCCCGCCTGCTGCAGTTCCGGGCGTTCCGTCAGGTCGCGGAGCTGTTCGGTGAGCTCGACCGCACCGCGCGCCACGCGTACCCGAGGACGGCCGGGCCCGACGAGGAGTTCCTGGGACTGCTCCCCGAGGTGGAGCTCGGGGTGGATCCCGACCAGTTCGCCACCATCGCCGCGGTCGCGTTCCGGCCGCGGCCGGTCGACGAGGTGGGGGTGGGGCACATCCACGCCCCCGTCGTCTCGGTCCCCGAGCAGGCGGGCCGCGTCCTCGAGCTGTTGAAGTTCCACGGCGAGGGTCGGTGGGTGGACTTCCGCGACCTGATCACGGGGTGCGACGACTCCCTCGTCGTCGTCGCCAGGTTCCTCGCCCTGTTGGAGTTGTACCGGGCGCGCGCGGTCGCGCTCGCCCAGGACGAGGCACTGGGGGACCTGTTGGTGAGGTGGACGGGCGTGGACGCCGACGAGGTGACGAAGGGAAGGGACGAATGGACGTGAGCGACGTGTCGGGGCCCGGCGACCCCGAGCCGGTGGCGATCGGGGACGACGACGAGCCCGGTGTGCCGGGGCCGGAGGGGCCGCCGCTCCGTGCCCGGCTCGAGGCTCTGGTGCTGGTGGTGGACCAGCCGACACCGGAGGGCCTGCTGGCCGCGGCCGCCGGGGCGACGGTCGCCGAGGTTGACGCGGAGTTGCGGGCGTGGAGGGACGAGCTCACCGCCGCGGGGAGCGGGATGGACCTGCGGCGCACCGGGGACGGGTGGCGTCTCTACA
This sequence comes from Dietzia sp. MNB45, assembly GCF_051994785.1. Lineage (NCBI taxonomy): Bacteria > Bacillati > Actinomycetota > Actinomycetes > Mycobacteriales > Dietziaceae > Dietzia > Dietzia sp. MNB45. The sequence continues at coordinate 1,623,615 of NZ_CP163397.1, forward strand.
CCCGTCGTGAGCTCGCGCCGTACGTCGAGCGACTCCTCACGGACGGCACGAGGTCCACCCTGACCCGGGCCGCGCTGGAGACGCTCGCCGTGATCGCCTACCGGCAGCCGGTCACCCGTTCGCGGGTCGCGGCGGTCCGCGGGGTGAACGTCGACGGCGTGATGAGGACACTTGTGGCGCGCGGGCTGGCGGTGGAATGCGGCACAGATGCGGACACCGGGGGCATCCTGTATAGGACCACAGAGCTATTTCTGGAAAGATTGGGACTCACGTCGCTCGACGAGCTGCCGGACATCGCCCCGTTGCTGCCGGATGTCGACCTGGTCGACGAGATGAGCGACGACCCCGCGGACGATCCGCGGATCCCACTGGGGCGGCGCCGAACCGCGGCGCCCGACCCCACACCCCGAGACGACGACGAAGAGATGTGACGTTTTCATGACTGAATCCGCTGGCCGAGACGGCGCACCGGTCCGCCTCCAGAAGATCCTGGCCCAGGCCGGGGTCGCCTCCCGCCGGGCCTCCGAAGAGCTCATCGCCCGGGGGCGGGTGGAGGTCGACGGCAAGAAGGTGCGCGAGATGGGCGTCAAAGTCGACCCCGCCACGGCGGTCATCCGCGTGGACGGCACCCGCATCGTCCTGGACGACACCCTGGTCTACCTCGCGCTGAACAAGCCTCGTGGTTACCACACGACCATGTCCGACGAGAAGGGTCGGCCCTGCGTCGGCGACCTCGTCGCGGACCGCGTGGACGCCGGACAGCGACTGTTCCACGTCGGGCGTCTCGACGCCGAGACCGAGGGCCTGCTCCTGGTGACCAACGACGGCGAGCTGGCGCACCGCCTCATGCACCCGTCCTACGAGGTCTCCAAGACCTACATGGCGACCGTCACCGGCGTCGTGGGCAAGGGCGTCAACAAGCAGCTCCGCGCCGGGGTGACGCTGGAGGACGGACCCGCCAAGGTCGACCAGTTCTCGATCCTCGACGTCCACGACGGGCGCTCGCTGGTCAAGGTCGTGCTCCACGAGGGTCGCAAGCACATCGTCCGGCGGCTGCTCGCCGAGGTCGGGCACCCGGTCGAGGCGCTCGTCCGGACCCGGTTCGGGGCCATCGCGCTCGGTGACCAGCGCGCGGGCACCTTCCGCAAGCTGGGCCGAAAAGAGGTCTCCGACCTGTACGAGGCGGTCGGCCTGTGAGCGTCCCGAGCGCCCCGGCCGCGCGTCGACGTATCGCGATCGACGGCCCCGCCGGCACCGGGAAGTCCACCCTGGCCCGCACGCTGGCCCGGCGGATCGGCGGCGCCTATCTCGACACCGGCGCGATGTACCGGGTGGCGACCCTGCAGGTCCTGCGCGCCGGGATCGACCCGGAGGACGCGGCCGCCGTGATCGCCGCGACCGCCGACCTCCCGCTGGAGATCGGCACCGACGCCGGAGCCGAGCGCGTCCTGCTGGCCGGTGAGGACGTCAGCGACGAGATCCGCACCGCCCGCGTCACGGCCGAGGTCTCGGCAGTCTCCGCCGTACCCGAGGTCCGCGAGAACCTGGTCCTCCTGCAGCGGCGGCTGGCCTCCAGCGGGGGCACCGTCGTCCTCGAGGGGCGCGACATCGGCACCGTGGTGCTGCCGGACGCCGAGGTGAAGGTCTACCTCACCGCCAGCCCCGAGGTGCGCGCCCGGCGCCGCACCGACCAGGACCTCGCCGCCGGCCGCGAGGCCGACTACGACGAGGTGCTGGCCGCCGTCATCGAACGCGACCGCAAGGATTCCACTCGCGCCGCGAGCCCGCTGCGGCCCGCCGACGACGCCGTCGTCATCGACACCTCAGACCTCACCCTCGACGAGGTGCTCGACCGCCTGGTCGCGCTCGCCGAGGGAATCCACGCGTCGCACGGCGCCACCGCAGAAGGGAACGCATGATGCCGACCAACGAGGATAACCCCGAGTTCGACCTGCCCGCCGGTCCCGGTGAGGAGACCATCGAGGACGGCTGGAATGACGACACCGACTGGGAGGCGGTCGCCGCGGAGTTCGCCGACGAGATCGGGGCGGTCACCGAGGGCGTGGAGATCCTTCCCACCGTCGCGATCGTCGGCCGACCCAACGTCGGGAAGTCCACCCTGGTGAACCGCATCATCGGCCGCCGGGAGGCCGTCGTCGAGGACGTCCCGGGCGTCACGCGCGACCGGGTCTCCTACGAGGCGCTGTGGAACGGCCGCACCTTCATGGTGCAGGACACCGGTGGCTGGGAGCAGGACGCCAAGGGCATGCACCGCTCCATCGCGCAGCAGGCCGAGATCGCCATGGGCACGGCCGACCTCATCGTGCTGGTGTGTGACGGCACGGTGGGCATCACCGCCGCCGACGCCACGGTGGCCAAGAGCCTGCGTCGGTCCGACACCCCGGTCATCCTCGCCGTCAACAAGGTCGACAGTGAGAAGGCCGAACTGGAGGCGGCCGAGTTCTGGTCCCTCGGCCTGGACGAGCCCCACGCCATCTCCGCCGCCCACGGTCGCGGCACGGCGGATCTCCTCGACGAGATCCTCCGGCAGCTGCCGTCCAAGGCGAGGATGCGTGAGGCCACCAACGTGCCGCGCCGTGTCGCGCTGGTCGGCAAGCCCAACGTCGGTAAGTCGAGTCTGCTCAACAAGCTCACCGGCGAGGAGCGCTCGGTGGTCGACAACGTCGCCGGTACCACCGTCGACCCCGTCGACTCACTCGTGGAGCTCGGCGGACGCACCTGGCGGTTCGTGGACACCGCCGGCCTGCGCCGCAAGGTCAACCAGGCCTACGGTCACGAGTACTACGCCTCACTGCGCACCCGTGGAGCGATCGAGGCGGCCGAGGTGGTCGTCCTCCTGCTCGACGCCTCGGAGCCCATCACGGAGCAGGACCTCCGGGTGATCTCCATGGTCGCCGACGCCGGCCGTGCGCTGGTGATCGCGTTCAACAAGTGGGACCTGGTCGACGAGGACCGACGGTACGACCTCGACAAGGAGATCGACCGCGAACTGTCGCGGGTGCTCTCCTGGGCGCACCGTGTCAACATCTCCGCCAAGACGGGCCGCGCCCTGGCGAAGCTGGTGCCGGCGATGGAGACCGCGCTCGACTCGTGGGACAAGCGGATCCCCACCGGGCCGCTCAACACATGGATGAACGAGGTCGTCGCTGCGACCCCGCCACCCATGCGCGGCGGACGCCTGCCCCGCATCCGGTTCTGCACCCAGGCCACCACCCGGCCGCCGACGTTCGTGTTCTTCTCCACGGGCTTCCTCGAGGCCGGGTACCGCCGCTTCCTCGAGCGCCGCCTGCGTGAGACGTTTGGTTTCGACGGCTCCCCGGTCAGGGTGAACGTCCGGGTCAAGGAGCGCCGCCAACGCAAGTGACCAGGCGATTTCGGCCCGGGCGAGGGGGTGCGCTAGTCTGAGCGAGTCGCCGCGTGAGCCGCGGTGGCGGACGGGCTGTGGCGCAGCTTGGTAGCGCACTTGACTGGGGGTCAAGGGGTCGCAGGTTCAAATCCTGTCAGCCCGACACAGAGTGGACGAGATCAGGGCCGGTTTCCCGAGAAGGGAGCCGGCCCTGAGCCCATTTCGGGGAGATGGACTCGCCTCGCGTGAACCGGGAGCCTCCCACGGAGCCTGGTGGGTTAGCCTTTCCTGGTCAGGAAGCGGCGGCCCGGGTCGACCGTCGATCATCGATCCAGGAGTGGATGCGCGGTGGGAGAGCTACTCGTCATAGTGGGGTTGGTGGTCGCGGTGGTCGCGATCATCGGGATCATCGTCAAGGCCCGGGGCGGGAAGAGGCCTGCCACGGCCGCGGCCCGCCGCGACCCGCTGGCCGCCGACCAGCCGATCCACGGATTCGGACCGCGTGAGCTCGGCCCCGGCGCGATCGTCGCCTACGGCGGTGTCGACTACGTGGTGCGTGGATCGATCACCCTGCGCCAGGGCCCGTACGTCTGGTGGGAGCACCTCCTGGAAGGCGGGGACGGTGCGCAGTGGCTCGGTGTCGAGGAGGATGAGGGGACCCTCGAGCTGACCTGGTGGACCACCCGGAAGGGCCTCGGCGTCAGTCCCGGGTCCGAGGTGATCGTCGACGATCGTGTCCATCGTCTCGAGGAGTCGGGCGAGGCGGACTACTCGTGCGAGGGGACCACCGGCCTGCCCGAGCGCGGTCGGATGCGCTACCAGGACATGCGGACCGGGGACGGTAGTTCGCTGCTGTCGTTCGAGAACTGGGACGGGGCGGGCTGGGAGGTCTCGACCGGCCGTCCGATGTCGCGGGGCGAGCTGACCGTCTACCCGGCGCCCCCTGCGGCCGGCGACCCGGACTACAGGCGGTGACCGTGCACGACCTCGTCGCGGAACCGAGCGACGTCGCGGCCGCCGCGCTCGGGTACCGGGTCAGCGTGGAGCCCGAGCGGGACGCCCTCGTCTCGACCGTCCTCGAACACCCGGTGCACCACATCGCTCTACGCCTGTCGATCCTCGGTGCGTCACACGCCGTGACGCTCGTGATCGACGGACGCGATGCGATGACCGAGGAGGTGTCCTGCCGCGCGACGACCGCCGGGGGCGCGCCGTTGCCGGCCGAGGTGTCCTGCCCCGGCCCATGGGGTGTGCACCACCTGCGCGGGGCCACCGAGACGCTCTCCGCCGACGCATTCGGGGAACTGGTGGATCGCCTGACCGCGCTCGCGGCAGCCGATCCGACCGTGCTCGCGGGACGGTTCCCGGGCTCTGAAGGGGCGCTCACGGTGGTGGCCACGACGCCGGACGACACGGGCTGGTCGTGGGATACCTGGCACCTCTACCCGGCTGGAGACGACTCCGGCGAGAGTGGTGGCGACGTCGTCGCCACCACGTCCCGGGTGCACGTCGCCGGGATGAACGGCGCCGGGGTGGACGGTGCAGAGGGGGTGGCCTCGTGAAGCCCTACCGCGGGTGGATCATCGCGCTCGTCGCCGGACTGTGCGCGGTCCTGCTGGGCCTCGTCCTGGTGGGGTCCGGCACGAATGCCGTGCGTTATGTCCGTGAGAACTACACCCCGGTGGCCGGCGCGTCCCAGACCTACGAGTGCCGGGGCGACCGGGACTCCACGGCGAGGGACATCAGCAACCACGAGCGGCCGGACGCCGACCAGCTGAACGAGGACACCCGGTACCTGAGGTACGGGGACGACATGATCGTCGTCGGCCGCTCCGGCGATCTCGCCTGTCGCGTCCAGCTCGACGAGAACTCGCGCACGCTCCGTTCCGGAGGCTTCATCTTCCTCGGCGGGGCCTTCGGCCCGGGCAGCCCGGCCCGGTCCGCCGGGGGCAGCTCCGGCGGGGTCGGCGTGAAGTGACCCACGAGACGCCCACAGACCACCCGAACCCCGAGGAGACACGGTGACCATCGCCGCCGGAACCGCCGACCACGTACCCGAACTCCTGGACGGGATCGGGGTGTCGCTGGCGTACTTCGGCGTCGGCGCCCTGGTCCTCGCGCTCGGGTTCGTCATGCTCGACCTGCTGACGCCGGGCAGCCTGCGCCACCACGTGTTCGTCGACCACCGTCCCAACGCCGCGGCGCTGTTCGTGTCCTCGGCGTTCTCCCTCGCGATCATCGTCGTTACCGTGATGACCAACGCCTCGGACTCCCTGGTGTTGGGCCTGATCGACGTCGCCGCGTACGGCCTGCTCGGCGTGATCTTCCAGGCCGTCACCCTGGTGATCCTGGAACTGCTGGTCCCCGGCAGGTTCCGCGACCTCGTCGGCGCGCCACGGTTCAGCACCGCCGCACTCGCCGTCGCGGCCACACTCCTCGCCGTCTCCGCCGTGAACGCGGCCGCCATTGCCTGACGAGGTCGGCACGGCGGTTCCCGTGCCGACGGAGGCAGACCCCGCCGGACAATCCCGGCCGCGCGCCGGCCGCTGGTGGCGTCCTGTCGTGCTGGCCTCCGTCGCCGCGTGCGCCGCCTGCGGGCTCATCTACGAGCTCGCCCTCCTCACACTCGCGACAACGGTCCAGGGCGGAGGGATCGTCGCCACGAGTCTCGTGGTGGCCGGGTACGTCGCGGCCCTCGGCCTCGGCGCATTGCTGGCCAAGCCGTTCGTCGACCGCCCGGCGTCGAGCTTCATCGCCGTCGAGGCGACGCTGGGGCTCGTCGGTGGGGCGTCTGCCACGGCGCTCTATGTGACCTTCACGACCCTGGGGTCGGACTCGGCGTCGTTGGTGACGCTGGTGGTGGCCACCGCCGCGATCGGCGTGCTGGTGGGCGCAGAGGTGCCACTGCTCATGTCCCTGCTGCAGACCGGCCGCCGGACCGGGTCGGCCGAGGCCGGCCGGGTACTGGCCGATCTCAACGCCGCCGACTACCTGGGGGCGCTCGTCGGGGGACTGCTGTGGCCGTTCCTGCTCCTGCCGTCGTTCGGGATGCAGCAGGCCGCCGCCATCACGGGGGTGGTCAACGTGGCCGCCGCCGCCGTGCTGCTCGCGCTCGCGTTGCGGGGTCTGCTGACCCGGACACAGACTGCCGTAGCGGCGTTGTCGCTCGCACTGGTCGCGGCTCTGCTGGGCACGCTGCTCGCCGCGCTCGACGACGTCACCGAGTGGTCGCGGTCCAAGCTGTACCCGGACCCGGTGCTCTCCCACACCCAGTCCGCCTACCAGGAGATCGTCGTCACGAGGGCGAGGTACAACGGCCGCACCGACCGCCGTCTGTACCTCGACGGCACGCTTCAGTACTCGAGTCTCGACGAGTACCGGTACACCGAGGCTCTGGTCCAGCCCGCGATGGCCGAGCGGCCCCGCGACGTGTTGGTACTCGGCGGCGGCGACGGTCTGGCGGCCAGAGACCTCCTGGCCGTGCCGGGCGTTCGGCGAGTGGTCCAGGTGGAGCTCGACCCGGCCGTGTTGGAGATCGCCCGCACCGAGCTGCGTGCGGACAACCGGGGTTCCCTCGACAACCCGCGCGTTGAGGTGGTGGTCGACGACGCCTTCGCGTGGCTGCGCCGCCGCGGCGACGGCGCCGTGCCGCCGGGCGGCTTCGGGGCGGTGCTCGTGGATCTGCCGGACCCGCGCAACGCCGCGCTGTCCCGCCTGTATTCCGAGGAGTTCTACGGCCTCGTGCGCGGGGTCGCCGGCGATGACGGTCTCATGGTCGTCCAATCCGGGAGCCCGTTCTCCACGCCCCGGCAGTTCTGGCGGACGGTGTCGACAGTGGATTCCGCGGGATGGGGCACGACCCCGTACCACGTTCACGTCCCGACGTTCGGGGACTGGGGTTTCGTCCTGGCCTCGGCCGACGGTGACGCCCCGGATCTCCGACTGCGGCCCGACGTCACCGGCCTGCGATACCTCGACCAGGGGACCCTTGAGGCAGCCGGCCGGTTCGGTCGCGACGTGGCTCAGATGCGACTCGAGCCCTCCACCCTCGACCGGCCCCGGATCCTCGATGACGCCCGACGTGGCTATGAACGCTGACCGGTGTGGAGCCGGCCTGCCACCCGCCGGGGAACACCGGGCCGGGGCCTACCGTTGTAACCGATAGGAATCCCGTGAGAGGAGCCGCGCGCCGGACGCGCGGGCGAGGAGGGGCATGGCCGACGAGCGCACGCCACAGACGGCACGGGACCGGATCGTGTCCGACGTCGACCGGATGTGCCGGGGGGAGGGGCAGGCCCCGGTGGCGGAATTGTCCGACAGGGCCTCGTTGCTAGTGGCCTGCGGGCTGGTCGAGCCCCGCATCGGCGACGTCGTCCTGGCCCGGTTGCACCGCAATCTCCCGTTCCCGACGGTCAACGGGTTCCACCAGGTTCGGATTATCGAGGAACAACGCCACGACCTCCGGCGAATCCTCGGCACCCCGGTGCCGTCCATGTTGCGGATGGCGTTGCGTACCCGGTTGGCGGATCTCGACCGGAGGTATCTCGTCCTGCGGACCGGGTTCACACGGGGTACCGGCGTCTGGGCGTTCCGGGTGAAGGACATCCGCGCCGACCGTCGGCGCGGTGTGCACCTGGACACCGATGACCGCGGCCGGTTGTTCGACGCACTGGCGTCGACGCCGACGATGGCCGCCGTTCCGCTCGTGCCCCGGACCCTCGCAGAACTCGGGACCGTCGCCGCGGCCAGGGGTCAGCGTGAGATGGGCAGGGTGGTGCTGCCACAGCGGGTGCAGTCGGTTGTCCAGTCGCTGCCCTCGCTCCCGCACATCCGGGCGGACCGGCGCCGGATCCCGGAGATGTACACGGCCACGCTCATGGAGGTCGGTGGTCTGTACGACCGGTTGTATCGCGCCTACGCGCGGGGCGGACGGTCGGTCGAGGAGATCCGGTTGCAGTTCGACGCCGAGTCGGAGGTGGTCGGACTCGCCGGGGACCTGTGTCGACTGCGCGAAGCGGCGGCGACGGCCGGGGTGCCGCCTGTCAGCGACGGATTCACCACCCTGACCGGCATGGGCTCGTCGATCGACGGGGTGTGGGTAGAGGTCGTCGACCGGGCGGTCGCGTTCCGTGAGCTCGTCGAGTCGGTGGAGTCACGGGCGGATGCCGCGGTGGCGGAGGCGGAACGCCTCGCCGGGATCGCGCGCGACAACGGTATGGCATCGCCCGCGACGCCCTACCGCCCCTCACCGGCGGACGTGGTGGCGGAGAATCTCGCGGCCCGGGCGGGGGATCGCATGCTCTCGACGGAGGCCATGCGGCGGTTGCGGGGCCAGATCGACCCGGAGCGCTAGACGCCGTGACCGGCGGGGCACGTCCCCGCCCGCGTCCCGCCTGCGTACGGTGGACGCATCTGTTCGTGACCGGGAAGGACTCCACGCGTGGGATTGGCCAACCGCTTCTGGAAGCTCATGGGCTCCACCCAGGGACGCGACACCTCGCGCGCGCAGAGCGCGGTCGAGGCCTCGCACGAGTACGACGGGTGGGCGGCGGGACTGGACGACGGCGAGTTCGCGGACACGGCGCACGACCTGCAGCTCTTCGGGGATCCTCCCGAGGACCTCGCCCGCTTCCTCGCACTGGCCAGGGAGGCCGCCGACCGGACGGTGGGGCTGAGGCCGTTCGACGTCCAACTCCAGGGCGCGTTGCGCATGTTCTCCGGCGATGTCGTGGAGATGGCGACGGGCGAAGGCAAGACCCTCTCCGGGGCGGTGGCGGCGGCGGGGTACGCCCTCCAGGGACACACCGTCCACGTCGTCTCCGTCAACGACTACCTCGCCGCCCGGGACGCCCGCTGGATGGGCCCGATGTTCGAGCTGCTGGGACTGTCGGTCGGCCACGTCACCGAATCCTCGACACGCGATGAACGGCGTGACGCCTACGGCTGCGATGTCACCTACGGCTCGGTCTCGGAGATCGGTTTCGACGTCCTCCGCGAGCAATTGGTGACCAACCCGTCGGACCTCATCTCCCCGACGACGGACGTGGCCCTCGTGGACGAGGCCGACTCGGTGTTGGTGGACGAGGCTCTCGTGCCGTTGGTGCTGGCGGGGTCCACGTCCGGGGAGGCGCCGACAGGGGAGGTCCTGGCCGCGGTGCGCAAGCTGCGCCCGGGGCGGCACTACGAGACCGATTCCGAGCGGCGCAACATCTTCCTCACCGAGGACGGTGCCGAGGCCATCGAGACCGAACTCGGCATCGCCGACCTGTACGACGCCGACCACGTCGGTACCACCCTCGTGCAGGTCAACGTGGCCCTCCACGCGTGCTTCCTCCTGCGCAGGGACGTGGACTACATCGTCCGCGACGGACGGGTGCAATTGGTCAACGCCTCGCGCGGGCGCGTGGCCGAGCTCCAGCGGTGGCCGGACGGACTCCAGGCCGCCGTGGAGGCCAAGGAAGGCGTCCCGGTGTCCGAAGCGGGCCAGATCCTGGACAGTCTCACGGTCCAGGCCTTCATCGGGCGGTACGACAAGGTGTGCGGCATGACCGGTACCGCGCTCGCCGCCGGTGCCCAGCTGCGCGAGTTCTACTCCCTGGGCGTGTCCCAGATTGACTCCAATGCGCCGAATATCCGTTTCGACGAGGCCGATCGGACCTACATCGACACCGACAGCAAGACTCGCGCCGTGGTCGAGCACATCGTGAGCGTCCACGCCACCGGCCAGCCGGTCCTGGTGGGCACACACGACGTGGCCGAGTCCGAGGAACTGGCCGCGCGGCTCGCCGAGAAGGGTGTCGACTGCGCGGTCCTCAACGCCAAGAACGACGAGGAGGAGGCGGCGATCATCGCCGAGGCGGGCGACGTGGGGAACGTCACCGTCTCCACCCAGATGGCCGGCCGCGGGACGGACATCCGGCTCGGTGGTTCCGACGAATCGCGGCGCGACGAGGTCGTGGAGCTCGGCGGACTGCACGTGGTGGGTACCGGTCGACACCGGACGGAGCGACTCGACAACCAGCTCAGAGGACGGGCGGGGCGTCAGGGCGACCCGGGTAGCTCGGTGTTCTTCGCGTCCATGGACGACCCCGTGGTGACCTCGGCGCTCGAACCCGAGAAGATCCCGACCGCCCACGACCGGATCACCGGGTTGCTCAAGGGCAATCGCGGTCGTGACGCCGTCGATCACGCGCAGCGGGTGACCGAGGGACAGATGCTGGAGATCCACGCCAACACCTGGCGCTACAGTCGTCTCCTCGCCGAGCAGCGCGACATCCTCGCCGAGCGACGTGCCGCGCTGCTCCGCACGGACAAGGCGTTCGAGGAACTCACGGCACATGATCCCGAACGGAGTGCCCGACTGGTGGAGGCGCACGGCCGCGACGCCGTGGTGCAGGGATGCCGCGAGATCATGCTGTGGCATCTCGACCGTGGTTGGGCGCGACATCTCGAGACGATGAACGACGTCCGCGAATCGATCCACCTCCGCGCGCTCGGACGCGAGAACCCCCTCGACGAGTTCCACCGGATCGCGATCGACCACTTCCGCGATCTCGCCTCCGACGCGGTCCGCAAGTCCGAGGCCACGTTCGCCGAGATCGAGTTCACCGCCTCCGGGGTGGACCTCGAGGCCAATTCCATGGCACGGCCCACCTCGACCTGGACCTACATGGTCCACGACAACCCGATGGCGGCCGGCGGGAACGTCTTCTCCGGGATGATGTCGACGTTCCGATGAGCGCGGCGCGTGACGGTCGACGGGAGACCGACCTCCGGGAATGGCGGACCGGCGAGGGCAAGGTCCTCGGGGCCAGGATCCCCCCGCCGCGGGACGGCCACCTGTCCGCGGCGGTCCCGCCCGGCCTGGGGCCCGATACGCCCGCGAGGGTTCCGGAGGTCAGCGACCGGTTCTGGACGTTGCCCAACGCGATCTCCCTGGGGCGCATCGCCCTGATCCCGGTCCTCGTGCTGAGCATCCTGGCGTGGGATGACCCACCCCTGGCGTTGTGGCTCCTCGGGGTGCTGGTGGTGTCGGATTGGCTCGACGGCAAGATCGCCCGCCTGTGGAACATGCGCTCCACCTGGGGCGAGCGTCTGGACCCGATCGCCGACAGGATCCTCGTCGCCGCCGTCCCCGTCTCCTTCGCCGTGGCGGGATACATCCCGGTGTGGATCGTGGTGGTGCTGATCGCGCGTGATCTCCTACTGACGGCCACGCTCCCGGTCTATCGCCGGCGCGGGCTGGACCCCGAGGTCACCTATCTGGGCAAGGCGGCGACCTTCGCCCTGTTCTGGTCGCTCCCACTGCTGCTGACCGGCCACGCCGGTGTGCCGGGTGGACAGGCCTTCGAACTCGTGGGGGAGGCGTGCCTGTACTGGGGTGTCGGCCTGTACGCCTGGAGTGGGGGCATCTACGTCTGGCAGGCGTCGAGGATAGCGCGGGCGGTTCCCCCGCGCGGGGCCCGATCGGCTGATGTGGGGGCGCCCGACGGTGTGTAATGTCGCCAGATGGAATTCGAAGTGAGCCACTCGAGAAGGGCGCGTCAGTGAGCGATCAGAACATCCCCGACCAGCTCAGGTACACCGATGAGCACGAGTGGGTGGAGCGGGTGTCGGACACCCGCGTGCGCATCGGAATCACCGAGTACGCGCAGTCCAAGTTGGGTGACATCGTGTTCGTCCAACTCCCGGACGTCGGTGGGGAGACCGAGTCGGGTGAGCCCTTCGGTGAGGTCGAGTCGCCGAAGAGCGTGTCCGACCTCTACGCGCCACTGAGCGGCAAGGTCGTCGAGGTCAACACCGCCCTCGAGACGTCTCCCGAACTGGTCAACTCGGATCCGTACGGTGAGGGGTGGATCGTCGTCCTCGAGATCGCCGATGTGGACGACCTGGAGTCCCAGCTCGAGCAGACCCTCGATTCGGACGGGTACGCCAAGATCACCGAGGGCTGAGCGGGTAGTCGCCGCCCCCGGGCCCCGCGACCGGGGACTCCGACATAGAATCAACAGCACCGCACGGTGAGCCCCCGCTGGGCTCGGACGAGGAGATACGAACGTGACCGAGAACAAGAACATGCCCGAGGCGACCGCCGAGACCACCTCGGTGTTCCGTGCCGAGCTCCTCACCGAATCCGACCAGCAGGCGGCCCAGTCCGACTCCGCCGTCACCGGTGTCGAGGGGCTCCCCGAGGGGCAGGCGCTGCTCGTGGTCAAGCGTGGCCCCAACGCGGGGTCGAGGTTCCTGCTCGACCAGGCCACCACGTCCGCGGGACGGCACCCGGACAGCGACATCTTCCTCGACGACGTGACGGTGAGCCGGCGGCACGCCGAGTTCCGGAGCGAGAGCGAGACCTTCACCGTCGTCGACGTGGGGTCGCTGAACGGTACCTACGTCAATCGTGAGCCCGTGGACTCGGCGTCGCTGTCGAACGGCGACGAGGTCCAGATCGGCAAGTTCCGTCTCGTCTTCCTGACGGGTACGCCCGGGCAGTGACCGCCGCCGGGCAGGGCGCCCCGAGGGAGGAGTACCTCTCCATCGGGGGCGTCATCGCACTTCTGAGTCCGGAGTTCCCGGACCTGACGGTGTCGAAGGTCCGGTTCCTCGAGAACGAGGGGCTGGTCACCCCTGAACGCACCGCGAGCGGGTACCGGCGCTTCAGCGTCGAGGACCGCGAGCGGCTGCGGTACGTCCTGACCGCCCAGCGCGATCGGTATCTGCCCCTCAAGGTGATCCGGCAGGAGCTCGACGCGCTGGACGCCGGCATCGCCGACGGGTCGACCACCGCGCTGCGGCCGCGGCCCGGCGAGGACGGCGTCCCCGGGTCGACCCCGGACGACTTCCGAAGCGACACCCTGAAGAGGCTCACCCGCGAGAACGTGGTCGAGCAGTCCGGGGTGGACGCCGCTCTGGTCGACGCGCTGATCGACGCGGGCCTGATCGCCGCGGGCCCCGGCGGGTTCTTCGACCCGGAGGCGGTGCTCGTGGCGCGGACCGCGCACGACCTGGCCGCGCACGGGGTGGATGTGCGTCACCTCAGGGGGTTCCGCACGGCGGCGGATCGGCAGACCGGGTTGATCACCCAGATCGCCGGCCCGGTGGCTCGCCAGGGCGATGCCGATGCCCGTGACCGGGCCGCGGAGTTGGCGCGGGAGATCGCGGCACTGTCGGTGTCGCTCCATTCGACCCTGGTGACCGTCGCCGTGAGGCACGCCCTCGAGTCCTGACGGGAACAGCGCCCGCTCGCGGTGAACCGGATCGGGGCTACGCTTGAGACGTGGGAGAGGCGGAGAACATGGGAAAGAACATGCGCGAGGTCGACATCGTCGGCGTCCGTTTCGAGGAGCCGGAGTACGCACCCGTACTGATCCTGCACGAGAAGGACGGTGGCCGGTACGTACCGATCTGGATCGGGGCGGCCGAAGCCGCGGCGATCAGCCTCCAACAGCAGGGGGTGCGACCGAGCAGGCCGCTGACCCACGACCTCGTGGCCGCGCTACTGGACACCTTCTCGCATCCGCTGGAGCAGGTGGAGATCATCGGAGTGTCCGAGGGGACGTTCTTCGCGGAGTTGGTCTTCGGCGACACGAGGGTGTCCGCGCGCCCGTCCGACGCGGTGGCGGTCGCACTGCGGACCTCCTCGCCGGTACTCGTGAGCCGGGAGGTGCTCGACGAGGTGGGGATCTCCCTCGTGGAGCAGGGCGAGGAAGAGGTCGAAGCCTTCCGGGAGTTCCTCGATCAGGTGAACCCTGACGATTTTCTCGGCGGACCGGAGGCGCCCAGAGAACCGGGCGGGTCATCGTCCTGACGCCTGCGACCTGCGAGTTTGGCATTCACAGTGGCCACACCGATACCAGTTCGCAGGTCAGGACAGACTCTAAACTTCAACTTGAGGTTGAGGTTTACCGCGTGTCCTATTGATCAGGGCCCCCGACGGGCATAGCGTTGCCCTCAGTGAACTACAACGATGGTGTTCACGCGTCCAGGATCCGGGCCTCGTCGCCCGGTACCGTGTCGTCACGATCGTGGCGACACCCGCAGCTTGAGGGAGCAATCGTGGCCGACCACACCCGGGTCTCGGAGCCGTCCGTCGCCGATACGAACACGGAGAGTCTCTTCGGGGACCGAGGAGAGGGCACCCAGGCTTCCTTCGACGAGGTGCAGCCCGGGTTGTTCCCCGATGACGGGATCCCGGACGGCACGAGCGGGTACCGGGTCCCGATCGCTTGCCAGATCGCCGGGATCACCTACCGGCAGCTCGATTACTGGGCACGCACCGACCTCGTGGTGCCGTCGATCCGCAATGCGGCCGGCTCGGGTAGTCAGCGCCTGTACTCGTTCAAGGACATCCTCGTCCTGAAGATCGTCAAGCAGCTGCTCGACACCGGTATCTCGCTCCAGAACATCCGGAAGGCCGTGGATCAGATCCGGTCACGGGGCGTGGAGGACCTGGCTACCATCACCCTGTTCTCGGATGGCCGCACCGTGTTCGAGTGCACCTCCAAGGAGGAGGTGTTCGACCTGCTCCAGGGCGGGCAGGGCGTGTTCGGCATCGGTATCGGGGGCGCGATGCGTGAACTCGCAGGGTCGATCGCCGAGTTCCCCGCGGAGACGGTCTCCGAGGACGACATCCTCGCACCGGTGGAGGACGAGCTGGCGGCCCGTCGGCGCGCTCGCGCCTCACGCCGCACGGGCTGATCGGCGCCGGTGGTCTAGACTCGGCCATGCGTTCACGCGACTCACGGGAGAGCTCCGCGGCCTTGTCGGTCGCGGGCGCCGAAGGAGCAACTCCTCTCCGAGAATCTCTCAGGCACCCGGACCGTGTAGTCGCCTAACGCCTCTGGAGAGCGGTGGAACAGACCACCCGCCCACGGGGAAAGCCGGGGCCGCACACGCGGCCCGGTGAATCTCTCAGGCGCCGGCACCCGTCCGGCAGGGGACAGAGCGGAGAGGGTAGCACCGGCCCGCAGGCCGCCTGTCCGGGCGGCCCCGCCACCTGAGGAGCACCTGTGACGACGACCCCTGACACCGCCCGGACCGGAGGCGAGTTCGTCGCCCGCCATCTGGGTCCCGACGCCCACGGCCTGGAACGCATCCTCGACACCATCGGCGTGGGTTCGCTGGATGAACTCGCCGAGCGGGCCGTGCCCTCGGTCATCCTCGACGAGGTGGGACCGGACGGGCGCGCGGAGGGGATCGACGCCCTACCGGAGCCGCTGTCGGAAGCGGACACCCTCGCGGCGCTGCGCGAACTCGCCAACCGCAACACCGTCGCCGTGTCGATGATCGGACAGGGCTACTACGACACGCTCACTCCGCCGGTACTGATCCGGAACATCATCGAGAGCCCGGCGTGGTACACGGGCTACACCCCCTACCAGCCGGAGATCAGCCAGGGCCGTCTCGAGGCGCTCCTGAACTTCCAGACGATGGTCTCCGACCTGACCGGCATGGACATGGCAGGCGCCTCCATGCTGGACGAGGGCACGGCCGCGGCCGAGGCCATGACGATGCTGCGACGGGCCAACCGCTCCTCCAAGAGCCCCCGCTTCGCCGTCGACACCGACATCTTCCCCCAGACCGCGGCGATTCTCGCCACCCGCGCGGAGCCCCTGGGCATCGAACTCGTCACGGCGAACCTGGTGGACGACGGCCTGCCCGAGGGCGAGTTCTTCGGGGCGCTCGTGCAGACCCCCGGCGCGTCCGGTCGTGTCGCCGACGTGTCCCGGCTCATCGAGCAGTGCCACGAACGGGGCGCCATGGTCGCCGCGGGTGTCGACCTGCTGGCGGCGACGGTCCTGACCCCCGCGGGAGAGAAGGGCGCGGACGCGTGCTTCGGCACCACCCAGCGCTTCGGGGTCCCGATGGGCTTCGGCGGGCCGCACGCCGGTTTCCTCGCGTGCCGCAGCGCGCACGCCCGCAACCTGCCGGGTCGACTGGTCGGGGTGTCGACAGACGCCGACGGACAGGTCGCGTACCGGCTCGCCCTCCAGACCCGTGAGCAGCACATCCGCCGCGAGAAGGCGACATCCAACATCTGCACCGCCCAGGTCCTCCTGGCGGTCCTGGCCGCGATGTACGCGTCCTATCACGGCGCCGACGGTCTCTCGGCGATCGCCCGCCGGGTGCACGCCCACGCCGACGCTCTCGCCCGGGGGCTGCGCTCGGCCGGGGTCGAAGTGGTCCACGACGAGTTCTTCGACACAGTCCTGACCCGTGTACCGGGACGCGCTGATGAGGTACTGGCCGCCGCCGCCGCGCGCGGGGTGAACCTGTGGAAGGTCGACGACGACTCCGTGTCGATCGCGTGTGACGAGGCCACCACCGCCGAGCACGTCGGGATCGTGCTCGAGGCATTCGGCGCAGGTGCCGTCGGGGCCGTCGAGATCCCGGTGGATCCGGGACACGGGGATCGCACGAGCGAGTTCCTCCAGCACGAGGCGTTCGTGCGGTACCGCACCGAGACCGCGATGCTGAGGTACCTGCGGGCGCTCTCGGACAAGGACATGGCGCTGGACCGGACCATGATCCCGCTGGGCTCGTGCACGATGAAGCTCAACGCCACCACCGAGATGGAGCCCATCACGTGGCCGGAGTTCAACCGACTCCACCCGTTCGCCCCGGCGGACCAGAGCGCCGGACTCCGCGAACTCGTCGCGGATGTCGAGCAGTGGCTCGTCGACATCACCGGGTACGCGGCGGTCAGTCTGCAGCCCAATGCCGGTAGCCAGGGCGAATATGCCGGACTCCTCGCGATCCGCGGTTATCACCGATCGCGCGGGGAGGAGGACCGGACGGTCTGCCTCATCCCGTCGTCCGCCCACGGCACCAATGCCGCCTCCGCGGTCATGGCCGGAATGAAGGTCGTCGTGGTGGCGTGCCGTGAGAACGGCGATGTCGACGTCGACGACCTGCGCGCGAAGGTGGACAAGTACGGCGCCGAACTGTCGGCGATCATGATCACCTACCCGTCCACACACGGCGTCTACGAGCACGACATCGAGGAGATCTGCGCGATCGTCCACGATGCCGGGGGTCAGGTCTACATCGACGGGGCCAACCTCAACGCGCTGGTCGGGGTCGCACGTCCGGGCCGGTTCGGGGGCGACGTGAGCCACCTCAACCTGCACAAGACCTTCTGTATCCCCCACGGTGGCGGTGGGCCGGGTGTCGGCCCCGTCGCGGTGGCCGAGCACCTGCGCGATTTCCTGCCCGGGCATCCCCACGAGGACGGCCTGGGCGCGGGTGGCGTGGTCTCCTCGGCCGCGTTCGGCTCCGCGTCGATCCTGCCCATCACGTGGGCGTACGTGCGGATGATGGGGGCCGACGGACTGCGCCGGGCCACGCTCACCGCCATCGCCAGCGCTAACTATCTGGCCCGGCGTATCGGGGAGCACTTCCCGGTGCTGTACTCCGGTGACGGCGGGTGGGTCGCCCACGAGTGCGTCCTCGACCTGCGCCCGCTCATCGACTCGGTCGGCATCTCGATCGACGACGTCGCGAAGCGTCTCGCCGACTACGGCTTCCACGCGCCCACCATGAGCTTCCCGGTCCCCAACACGCTCATGGTCGAGCCGACCGAGAGCGAGGACCTGTCCGAACTGGACGCGTTCTGTGATGCGATGGCGGCCATTCGCTCCGAGATCGACCGCGTCTCCGACGGTGAGTGGACGGTGGACGACAACCCGCTGCGGGGCGCGCCCCACACGGCCCAGAGCGTGTCCGCCGACGAGTGGGCGCACGCCTACCCGCGCAGCGTCGCGGGGTACCCCCTGGGGTCGACCTGGCGCCCGAAGGTGTGGCCGGCCGTCCGCCGGATCGACGGGGCCTACGGCGACCGCAACCTGGTCTGCTCGTGCCCGCCGTTGGACGCGTTCGCACAGGACTAAACCGGCGCCGGGGTCCGGTGTTGTCGTACCCGCATGACACGGTACGGGGCATGACGACGACCGGGCCCCACCCGATCCCCGCACTCCCCGCGGCCTGCCGCGAGTGGTGCCGCGCGCAGCCTCCCGCGCTGCTGGTCGCCGACGAGTACGTCGGGATCGATCTGGACCTGTGGAACCTGCGCCTCGCAGAGAAGGGCGTCGACCTCCGCCTGGTCGCCGGTGGCCTCGACGGCGGGCGGGTCGAGTCCGGGTCCGGGTACCTCCGCAGGAGCGACCTGTGGGCGGCGGGTCGGCGCGCCCGGGGCAGTCTCGAGGAATCCGTGGTGGCGCTCTACATGTGCGCCGCCTGGCTGTCCGGCCACCCGTCGCGATCGGGGGTGCGGCGCGGGCTGCCGGACTTCCGGGTGGCCGAGCGGGACCGGCACGGTCGGGTATCGGTCTCCTCCCACGGATACCCACTCGTGCTGCACGAGGTGGTGGACTGGCTCGACGCGCCGGTTGAGGCGATGAACCTCCTGCGGCACGGAGCTCCCGCCGGCAGAGCGGGGCGCGGCGTTCCGGACCTGGGTTATCCCCTGGCATCGCTGTACCTGTCGTCGTTGGGCATGGCCTGGTCGGCGCCGCATATCGTGCCGGTCGATCCGGCGGGGATCGGCACCCTGATCCACGCCGGCTGGACCGAGATCGACTCGGCCTCCCGGCTGACCCCGCGGCGCTACCAGCGTTACCTGGACGTGGTCGCCGCGTGGGCTCGCGAGGCGGCCGTCGACCCGCTGGTGATCGAGATGTGGCTCGTCCGGGAGTGGCACGACCGGCGGGCGCCGGCCGACTGCTCGGGCGCGTCCGACCGGACGCATCGGGAAACCCGCCCGCGCTGACCCGGTGGCGCGCTAGGGTCCGCTCCATGGAACCTCGGAGAACGACCGTGGACGTCCCGGCAGGCACCCTTGACGTCCTGGTGTGGGAGCCGGACGGCCACGCGGCCGACACTGCACCGGTGCGGACTGTGTTGGCCCTGCACGGCTTCCCCGAGTCGGCGTGGGAATGGGAACGCGTCGCCGCGGACCTGGTGACTCAGGGTGTCCGGGTGGTGGCCCCCATGCAGCGTGGATACTCGCCCGGAGCGCGTCCGCACGATGTGGCGGACTATGCCATCGAGCACCTGTCGGCTGACGCCCTCGCCGTGGCGGACGGTCTGGGGCTCGAGCGTGTCCACGTGGTCGGTCATGACTGGGGGGCGTCCGTGGCATGGTGGCTGGCCGCCCACCACGCCGATCGGGTCGCGAGTCTCACGGCCATCTCGATCCCGCATCTCGCGGCGTTCTCCGATGCGATCAGGGCGGATCCCGATCAACAGGCCCGGTCGGCGTACTTCGGATTGTTCCGACAGGAGGGCAAGGCCGAGGACGTGCTCCTCGAGGGGGATGCTCACCGATTGCGTGCCATGTTCGGCGGGCAGGTACCGCCGGATCTGGTGGACAGGCATCTCGAGGTGCTCGGGGAGCGCTCGGCCCTGACCGCGGCCCTGCACTGGTACCGCGCGATGCGGAGGTACGACCTCCCCGACGTCACCGTCCCCACCACCTTCCTGTGGGGCGGGCAGGATCCCGCGGTCGCGCGCAGCGGGGCCGACGCGACGGCGGAGCGGGTGACGGCCGAGTACCGTTTCGTCCCGCTCGATGACCTCGGTCACTGGATACCGGAACAGGCCCCCGCGTTGGTGGCACGCGAGGTCCTGGCCCGGATCGCCTGACCGCCCCGAGGCGTGTCAGTCCTGCCGCAACTCCCGCTTGAGGAGCTTTCCGGACTGGTTGCGGGGCAGTTCATCGACGAACACCACCCGCTTGGGCACCTTGAACGGGGCGAGGTGCTCGCGCGTGCTCGCGACGATCTCGTCCTCCGTGGCGTGAACTCCGTCCTTGAGGACGACGACCGCGGTCACCGCCTCGATCCACTTGGGATCCGGGGTGCCGATCACGGCGACCTCGGCGACCCGCTCGTCCCGGTACACGGCGTCCTCCACCTCGCGGGAGGCCACCAGGACACCGCCGGTGTTGATGACGTCCTTGATCCGGTCGACCACCTCGACGAACCCCTCCGGGTCACGCACCACGAGGTCCCCGGAGTGGAACCACCCGTCGCGGAACGCCTCCTGCGTGGCCTCGGGCTTGTTCCAGTACCCCTGGCACAGTTGCGGGGAGCGGTAGACGATCTCACCCTGCTCGCCGGCCGCGACCTCCGCGCCGCTCTCGTCGACGACGCGCGCCTCGACGAAGAAGACGGGACGGCCGGCACTGGCCGGGCGTGCATCGTGCTCCTCGGGACGCAGGACGCACGCCAGCGGCCCGATCTCGGACTGCCCGAAGCAGTTGTAGAAACCGAGCTCGGGGTACTTGTCGCGCAGGCGCTGCAGCACGGTGACCGGCATGATCGACGCGCCGTACTGGGCCTTGCGCAGGCTCGACAGGTCACGCGTGTCGAGGTCGGGGTGGGAGGCCAGCGGAACCCAGACCGTCGGTGCGAGGAACAGCGACCCGATCCCGTCCTCCTCGACGCGCCGGAGGATCTCCGGGATGTCGGGCGCGGCCATCAGGTGCACCGTCGCCCCCAGCGAGAGGTAGGGCATCGCGAACACGTGCATGGCCGCGGAGTGGTACAGCGGCATCGTCACCAGTGGTGCGTCATCCGCTGCGAGGTCGAGGGAGAGGATGCAGCTGACGTACTCGTGCGCCAGTGCCGCGTGCGTCATCATCGCGCCCTTGGGCCGCGAGGTGGTGCCCGAGGTGTACAGAAGCTGCGCGAGGTCGCTCCCGGATGCGGGGGAGTCGACGGGCCGGGCCTCGCCCCGATCCACTGCCGCGCCCAGCAGCGTGCCGTCGGCGGGGTCCCCGGCGGCGGGTTGCAGCGCGAGCGTCTGCAGCGACGGCAGGGTCTGGACGACGGTCTCGAGGGTCGGCGCCTGTGCGGGGTCGACCAGCACGAGTGAGGCGCCGGAATCCGTCAGGAGGTACTCGAGCTCTCCGCCCGTCAGGGCGTAGTTCACCGGGACGTGGGTGTACCCCGCCCGTGAGGTCGCGAGAAAGCCGATGAGGTAGGCGTCCGAGTTGACCCCGTAGGCGGCGATCCGCGCACCGTCGTCGAGCCCCCGAGCGGCGAGCAGGGAGGCGACCCGGTCGACGGCGGTGTCGAGTTCGGCGTAGGTCCAGCGACGGTCGGCGAAGGTCAGGGCGACCCGGTCGGGGAACCGGCGGGCGGACCGTCGCAGGATCGCGTCGACGGTCCCGGCGCCGGCGGACGAGAGGGGGGACAGAGGGGTCGTGGTCATGGTCCGACTCTATAGCGGACGGTGACGTCGTACCCCGGGTGGTCAGTCGCCGGACCGGAGGAGGTCCAGGACGGCCCGGGGGATCTCCCCGGTGGCCTCGCGCGGGGTCCACGGTTCACTCGGGACCCACTGGGATCCGCATCCGCGGCACGCGAACAGCGGCTCTCCCCGACGCTCGACCGGGGTCTCGTTCCAATTGCACAGGTCGCGGCAGGAGCGCACGCGCAGGGGTGCGAGGTCGGGGTCCGGGCGGCGTCGCGCGAGCGAGCGGAGGGAAGCGAAACCAGTCATGTCACCAGCGAGGATAGACCGTCGGGAAGGCCGGGGGTGGACGCGCGGCGTCCGGTGGCGGTACGGGGCGGGTCGGTGGCCGCCCGGTGCGACGGCGGTATCCTGATCGGATCGGATCGCAGGGTGAACGGAGTGGACCGATGAGCGCATGCCCGTGCGGCAGTGGGGACGGGTTCGGGACGTGCTGCGGTCCGATCGTCGAGGACGGCCTTCCGGCGCACACCGCCGAGCGGTTGATGCGGTCGCGGTACACGGCGTTCGTGCTGGGGCACACGGACCATCTCTGGCGCACGTGGCATCCCCGGACCAGACCGCCGACGGTCGAGGCATCCGACGTGGAGTGGACCGGGCTCACCGTCGTGGAGGTGGTCGCCGGAGATGAGGGCGACGACGACGGGGTGGTCGAGTTCGAAGCGCGGTACACCGGCCCGGAGGGCCCGACCGTGATGCGGGAACGGTCGCTGTTCGAGCGCAGGGGCGGGCGCTGGACGTACCTGACGGGGTCGGATCCCGCGGGCGACTAGGACCGGGCGGGGTCGTCCGGCTGGCGGGTCACGATGAACGAACCGATCGTGCCGGGGGTGGTCACATCGATCCGGCCGATCCTGACACCGCGGGGCACCGTCCAGGCCACCATTCCCCGGATCTCCTCGCCGGGGGTGGCCAGGACCGAGGGGACCAGCGGGTCGTCGACGATTCCCGCGGGGTTCTGGATCCGCTCGAAGGGTCGTCCCGAGGGGTCGAAGGCGGAGAAGTCGGCCGGACCCAACTCGGGCTGCCCGGACGACTGCACGGCACGGACATCCACCACCAGCACGGCGTCCGAGTACGCGGAGGACGGCTCGATCCGCAGGTTCGACACGGTGACGGTGGCGTCCCACAGATCGCCCGAGACGGGGAACGGGCGGTCGAACTGCTGGGATGAGGGCAGCGGGCCGCTGGGCTCCGCGGTGGGGGCGGGCACGGCGCGTTCGTCGTCGTCGCCGAGGAGCGACGGAGAGCAGGCACTGGTCAACACGGTCGCCACCGTGACCACGGCGGCGAGGGCGGCGCGACGCATAGGGGCGCTCCTGTGGCGGGATCGTGCGCCGGGCCGGTCCCGGCAGTCCCTGATCCTACGGCCCGTCGGGGTCGGGGTCATCGGAGGCTCGCAGGTCCCGCGAGTGTTTGCCCGCGACCCGGCGTACGAGGTCCGGGTAGACGTCATCGAGCTCCGCGGAGATCTCGGCCAGCTGGATCTTGAAGTTGACCGGCACGAACACCCGGTCGACGAACTCCGACTCGGCGGTGATCGCCTCGCCGTCGAAGACGTACCGGCACCACAAGGAGTCGCGGTTGAGGATCGCGACCTCGGTCTCCGCGGCGGCCGCGTCCTCCACCGCCGACACCAGCGGACTGCGGAACACGATGAGCGGCAGGGAACGGTGCGCGCGCACGAAGAGCAGGACGCACCCGGCGGGGACGGTGAAGACATCGTGCTCGTCGGCCCGGACGCGCCGCCGGTAGACCTCGGTGAGGGCCGCTTCCACAGCCCGGGTCGCCTGGTCCGGATCGGTGATCGGCTGCGGGCGGAAGTCATTCTCGCCGCCCGGGGGGCTCCCGGCGTCGGACGGGTCCCCGTCCGACGCCCCGGGCTCGACCGGACGCGCGCCGACGAGGTCATCCGGATCGGAGTCGGTGACATCGTGCAGGAACACCGGGTGTCGGATCCCGAACACCTGTTCCAGGGTCCCGGCGACGAGGTGGGACAGCTCGCGGGCCCGGTCCGTCGTCAGGCTGACACGTGGGCCGGCGGCGGGATCCGGTTCACGACCCGTGCCGGCGGCCTGCCATCCGAGGGCCGAGAGCTGCGCCAGTTGCGCGGGGCGCAGGGGGGTGGGGGTGTCCTCAGAACCGCCGCCGGAGACCTCGGCGTCGACCCGCCCGGAGGCGACGGCGGTGAACCGGATGTACGGCGTGTGCGCGGAGGGCGCACCGAGGACGGGTACCGCCAGGTCGAAGATCGCGCCGGGGACCAGGTCGCGCAGGAGATCGGCCAGGTGGGAGGCGAAACGGTCCCACCCGGCCGCGATCGACGCGTCCACGTCGAACTCGAATGCCGGCATGCAAGGCAGTCAACCACCGAGCCACCGTCTCCGTGAGCGGTTCGACAGGGTCCGGCGCACGGGTCCCGGCGCGCGCCGATCAGTTCCCGGTCGGCGGATGCCCTGCCTGATAGTCCGACCAGTACTCGTCGGAGCCGTCGAACCCGACCCTGATGCCGCCGCGGTGCTCGATGATCTCCGGTTGGATCGGCGCGATGGTCCGGGACGCGGCCAGTGCGGAGTCGACGTCAGCGAACTCGGCGAGGTGGCGTAGCTGGGTCCAGGTGGGCGGCAGCAGCATCGAGTGGCCCGTACGGAAGTCCGCCAGCAGGTCCACGGGGCGGGCCCACATGGTCAGGTCCACCTCGGTGGTCAGGTCGTCCGGCTCCTGCCCGCCTGGCAGTGCGGCGAGGAAGAACCGGGTGTCGTACCGGCGCTTCTCGACCTCGGGAGTGATCCAGTGGTCGAACGGACGGAGACGGCCGGCGGCCAGCGAGAGCTCCTCCCGCTCCAGGAAGCCGCTGAACGACAATTCGTGGGCTTCGAGCTCGGCCCGGGCCGAGTGGTACCTGCCGGCATCCGAGACCGCGGCTCCGTCGAGGTGATCCGCCAACAGGACACCGCACTCCTCGAACGTCTCCCGGGCGGCGGCGCAGACCAGCCGGCGGGCCCGCGGCTCGTCGCACCCGAGGCGCTCGGCCCACCAGGTGGGGGCCGGGCCCGTCCACGCGAGGTCGGGGTCGTCGTCGGCGGCGTCCACCCCTCCACCCGGGAAGACGGTCATCCCACCGGCGAACGCCATACCCTTGACGCGGCGGGCGACGAACACCTCCGGGCCGGCGGTGGAATCGCGGATCACCATCACGGTGGAGGCGTCCTTGACGGGGCGGGCGGTGCTCTGGTCAACCTCGGTCATGCTGACAGTCTCGCCCGACGCGGTGGCGCGCCCCACACCGGGGTGGGTGTGGTCAGTCGGAACCCGTGGCGGCCGGAGGCAGGACGCCGTAGAGCACGTGGCGGACCTGCTCGGTGACAGTCCCGCGGCTGTCGCTGACGGGGGAGCGCTCCACCCCGCACCGCACGATGGTCATGTAGAGCACGTCGAACACGGTCTGGGCCGGACCGGCGAGGTCGTCCGCGGTCGCGGAAGTGCCCGAGTGACCTGCGAGGACGCCGGCGATGAGGTCGCGAAGCTCTCCGAGGATGCGTTGCGCCTCCGCGCGGTGCGGCCCGGGCTCCCCGAACAGCGTCTCGCGGTGGTACGCCGCGATGTTCTCCGGCTGCCTGTCGAGCGCCACCAGGAGAGGTTCGCACAGGGTGACGAGATCGTTCACCGGGTCGCCGGTGGCCGGGACGGTCTCGACCATCGCGCGGAACTCGTCGTTGGCGACCATGCACAACAGTTCGCCCTTGGACTGCGCGTACCGGAACAGCGTCCCCGTCCCGACCTCGGCCAGATCGGCGACCTCCTGGGTGGTCACCGAGGAGTAGCCGCGACGGGTGAACAGGTCGCGGGCGGCCGCGTGGATGCGCCGCTGCTTGTCGGCCTTGTTCAACTCCCGGCGGCCGGGTTCGCGGGTGGGGGTCACGAGAACCACTCGGTCGGCGGGCCGGCCATCAGCAACAGCGAGAACACGATCGCCACCACGACGAGCGTCGCCACCAACGCGAGGGCGGGCGACCGCACCGCGAAGGCCAGCACGCGCTCCGGGAGCGTACGCGGGGCGTCGCCCTCCGGGCCGACCCGCCACGGGCCGTCGAGCAGTCCACGACGCTCCACCGACCGCTCGAACGGGACGGTCGCATAGGGGATCACGGCGGAGGCCAGACCGAGGACACCGGTCCCTGCGGTCCACCGCTTGTCGGTCCAGACCGCGACGGTGGCCACCGCGTAGCAGAGGAACACGAACCCGTGGACGCTGCCGCCGACCATGGTCGCCCAGTCGAATCCCAAGCCGTACTTGCCGATCATGCCCAGGATCAGGAGCGTCCAGGTGACCACCTCCGCGAGCGCGAGTCTCTTGTACAGGATGCGGGGGGTCACAACTGTCCTCCATCGATCGGGTCGGGGTTCGTCGCACATGCTACGGACCCGGGCCGCGCGGGTAGGTTCCAGGTCGGGGGCGGGTTCACCCGTGGAGGGCGAGTGAGGCGAAACGCACCTCGCCCGCCTCGTCGCAGGCCGCCAGGTCCACCACACCCTCGATCGCCCAACCGTGGTCGCCCTCCGGGTCGTCGAGCACCTGCCGGACCCGCCACGTATTGGTCTCCACGCCGGGGCCCGACTCGGTGACCGTGAACAGTGCGGGGCCACGGGCCGCCGGACCGGTTCCGATGGCGTCGTACTCGTCCCAGTAGGCGTCGATCTCCGAGTCCCAGTCGGGGTGGTCGGGAACGTCGGCGTCAAGTTCCGCCAACCGCTCGATGTCGTCGCGCGAGAGCAGTTCGACGCGGCGGAACATCGCGTTGCGCACCATCACGCGGAACGCGCGCCTGTTCGCGGTGACGGGCCTGGTGTTCCCGGCGGACTCACCGAACGCGAGCTCCGCGACCTGGGCGGACGACAGATCCGGGTCGGTGAGGAGCTCCCACTCGTCCAGCAGGCTCGAGTCCACCTGTCGGACCAGTTCGCCCAGCCACTCGACCAGGTCCTCGAACTCCTCGGAGCGTCGGTCGGCGGGGACGGTCTGGCGCAGTGCCCGGTAGGCGTCGGTGAGGTAGCGCAGGACGGCTCCCTCGGAGCGGCCGAGCCCGTAGGCCGAGACGAGGTCCGAGAACGTCATGCCCCGTTCGACCATCTCCCGGATGACCGATTTCGGTGACGGTTCGATCCCGGCGACCCACGGATGCCCTGCGCGGTAGGCGTCGTAGGCGTCGGCGATGAGGTCCCCGAGCGGCTTGGGCCACGAGATGTCCTCGACCAACTCCATGCGCTCGGAGTACTCGACCCCGTCGGCCTTGAGCGCCCCGATCGCCTCCCCACGGGCCTGGCGCTGCTGGGCGTACAGGATCGGCCGGGGATCGTCGAGCACGGCCTCGATCACCGAGACCAGGTCCAGCTCGGGGGTGGGGGACTCCGGGTCGAGCACCTCCATCGCAGCGATCGCGAACGGCGCCAGCGGCTGGTTCAGCGCGAAATCCCGTTGGAGGTCCACCGTCAGCCGGACGTGCCGCCCGTCGCCGTCGGGCTCCGGGAGCCGTTCCACGATCCCGGCGGCCTCCAGTCCGCGGAACAGCTCGATCGCGCGGAGCACGTGCCGACGTACCCGCGCGCGGGTCTCGTGCGAGGACAACAGCAGGTGCCGCATGTGGTCGTAGCAACTGCCGGGTCGGGAGATGATGTTGAGCAGCATCGAGTTGCTCACCTCGAAGCGACTGGTCAGTTGCTCCGGCTGCGCGCCGACGAGCTTGTCGAAGGTCGACCGGGACCAGTTGACGAACCCCTCGGGGGGCTTCTTCTTGCCCGCCTTGGCCTTCTTCTTGGGGTTGGCGGCGGCCTTCGCGGCGGCCTTGGCGTTCTCGATCTCGTGCTCGGGGGCGAGCACCACCACGAACCCCTCGGTGTCGAACCCGGCCCGACCGGCACGGCCCGCGATCTGGTGGAACTCGCGGGCCTTGAGGACCCGCTGACGACGGCCGTCGAACTTGGTCAGGCCGGTGAACAGCACGGTCCGGATGGGCACGTTGATCCCGACGCCGAGGGTGTCCGTACCGCAGATGACGGTGAGCAGGCCGTCCTGCGCCAGCCGCTCCACCAGCCGCCGGTATTTGGGGAGCATGCCCGCGTGGTGGACGCCGATCCCGTGGAGCAGGAGTTTGCGCAGGGTGCGGCCGAACGCGGTGCTGAACCGGAACCCGCCGATCTCCTCGGAGACCGCGGCCTTGCGCTCCTTGGTCGCCACCGAGAGCGAGGTCAACGCCTGGGCCTGTTCGAGTGCGGCGGCCTGGGTGAAGTGGACGATGTAGACGGGGGCCTTGCCGTCACGGAGGAGCAGTTCCACCGTCTCGTGGACGCCGCTGAGCTCGTACTCGAACGACAGGGGGACGGGGCGTTCGGTGCCGCCGATGTGCACGCACTCCCGACCCGTGCGCCGACGCAGGTCCTCCCGCAACCAGTCGACGTCCCCGAGGGTCGCGGACATGAGCAGAAACTGCGTGTCGGGCAGTTCGATGAGCGGCACCTGCCAGGCCCACCCGCGGTCCGGCTCGGAGTAGTAGTGGAACTCGTCCATCACCACCTGGCCGATGTCGGCGGCCGACCCCTCTCGCAGGGCGATGTTGGCGACGATCTCGGCGGTGGCGCAGACGATGGGGGCGTCGGCGTTGACCGAGGCGTCGCCGGTGAGCATGCCCACGTTCTCGGCGCCGAAGACCTCGCACAGGGCGAAGAACTTCTCGCTGACGAGCGCCTTGATGGGGGCGGTGTAGTAGCTGCGGACACCTCGTGCCATCGCCGAGAAGTGGGCCCCCAGGGCCACGAGGGACTTGCCGGAGCCTGTGGGGGTGGCCAGGATCACGTGGCTGCCGGCGGCGATCTCGAGGACGGCTTCCTCCTGCGCCGGGTACGGCGTCAGCCCCCGGTCGGCGGCCCACGCCACGAACGCGTCGAACACCGCCTCGTCGTGCAGGTCGGCGGGGACGTCGTCGAGGTCGGCGAGGAGGTGGGGCAGATGCACCGGTCCGAGCCTAGTCGCCGGGGTCGGTCAGCCGTTCATCTCCGGGCCCCGGCCCGACCCGTCGTCCTCGGCCTGCTGGGCCAGGAACCGCTCGAACTCGGCACCGATCTCGTCGCCGGAGGGCAACGGCTTGCCGCCGGGGTTGAGTGAATCGGAGCCCAGCCGCGTCTCCATGAACTGGTCGTACTGCTTCTCCATGAGCTCGACGGCGGTGAGGACCTCGTGGTTGTTCTCGATCTGCGCGTTGACCTGCGCGGTGAACTCCTCGGCGGCCTTCTCCAGTCCGGTGGTCGGCAGCTCGAGGTCCGCGAGCCGCGAGACGTTGTCGACGAGGTTGAGCACCGCCGCGGGGTACGCGGTCTGGGACAGGTACTGGGGGACGTGCACGGTGAAGCCCGCGGACGGGATCCCGTGCTCGGCCATCCGCAGCTCGAGCAGTGAGGTCACGTTGCCGGGCACGGAGAACTCGCCGGGCCAGGCGGTGAACCCCTGGATGAGGTCCACATCACTGGCGTGGGCGCTGGAGTTGGTCGGCCGGGTGTGCGGCACGCCCAGCGGCATGGCCCCGAGTCCGATCGACATGCGGACGCCGAAGGTGGCGGCCAGATCGATCACGGAGTTGGTGAAACCGTCCCACTTCAGGTCGGGTTCGAGGCCCGAGAGCAACAGGAACGACGTGCCGTCGGTGGCCTTGACGGCGTGCAGTTGGATCGTCGGCTGGTCGTACTCGGAGAACCGATCGAACGAGTATTTCAGGTGGGGGCGGCGGGACCGGTAGTCCACCAGCTCGTCGACGTCGAACTCGACGATCAGCTGCGAGTCCAGGGTTTCGCGGAGGTGTTCGGCCACGCCCTGGATCGCCTGGCCGGCATCCGAGAACCCCTCGAGTCCGTGCACGAGGACCGGCCCGCGGCCGTCCTCAGAACGCAGGTCGGGAACGGGTTCGATCATTCGGTACAGATCGCTGTGCCTGGCCATGTCGACTCCTCTCGTCACCACACCCCGTCCGTCGGGAGTACGGGGTCGCCCGGTCGTCCATCCGGGACGGGGTTCACAACTGTGACAACGACACCGCGCCCGGGTTGATTCCCCGGTGGCGGTGCCCCTGCCGTTCCCCACAGGTCGTCCCCCTCTCCACAGGCGGGGCGCGACAGGACGCCCGCAGGCCTCCGGTGGCCGACCACGTGCCCGATGGTGAGACCGGTGCACGGCACCTGCGGGCCGGGACCCGGGCGGGGCCCAGGACGCGCGAGACAGGAGACGGATGAGGACGATGACGACCGGCGAGATGATCGACGATGACGGGGCGGACGGACGGGCGACGGTGGTGATCTCCTCGCCGGAGGAGTTGATCGCCTCCATACCGGCGATGCTCGGGTTCCCACCGGGCCGGGGGTCGGTGGTGGTGCTGTGCGGCGAGACGGCCGACGGCGGGCAGGGGCCGGTGGTCCGTATGGATGTCGACGGGTTGCTGGGGGCGGGACGGGGCGACCCCGATGACGACGAGTTGCTCGACGGTGACGACGACGTGGACGGTTATCACGACGACGGTCCCGACGACGCTTCCGTGGGGCGCTCGAACCCGGCTGTCGATCCCGGTCCCGCGCGCGGGTTGGCGCAGTTCTGCGCGCGGGAGGGGATCGGGTCGGTGCATCTGGTCGTGGTGCACGAGGACTGCGTGGAGGACTACCACGCGGGCTTGCGGGCGGAGGACGCCGCATCGGCGTTCGAGTACTGGCTGGGTGTCGCGGGCACAGAGGTCGCGGCGGCCTACGGCGTCGGCGAGTTCGCCGAGGGCGCACCGTGGGTGGACCTGTTCGGGATGGTCCGTGGGGTCCAACTCGATCCCGACTCGACGCAGATCGCCGCGGTCCACGCGTACGGTGGCCGGGTCCGGGCCGGCTCGCGGGACGAGATAGACCGGATGTACCTCGTGCGGGACGCGGACGCCTGCGACGAGGATCCCCACGAGTCGGGGCCGCCGCGGGTGGACGGGGCCCGTCGGGTGGCGGAGGCGGTGGTGGCCGAGGCGGTCGAGCGTCACGACGACGCCGCACGTCGACTGGAGGTGGGGGAGAGTGTCGACGACGACGAGCTCGCCGGAATCGGCCGGGACCTGCTCGTCATCGCGGTTCGGGACGAGATCTACCGGCGGCTGGCCCAGCGGGGTCTGGGCGACGGCGACGGCCGACGTCTCGTGTGGTGGGCGGTCGCGCGCCGGAGGCCGGGGCGCGAACGCTCGGTGGCGCTCCTGCTACTCGGCGCCGCGGCCTACTTCGACGGTAGCGGGGTGCATGCCTGGTCGGCCCTGTCGGCGGCCCTGGACGCCGACGCCGGCAACTCCCTCGCCCGGCTCCTGATCGACAGCCTGCACGCGGGCCTGTCTCCGGAACGGCTCAGGCAGGTGGCCGCGGCCGCCTGAGCCGCTCCGGGTCAGCGCGGAGCCGAGTGCGCGCGGTCGCCGAGCGCCTCGGTGAACGCCCAGGCGTCCTCGACGACCGTACGCAGGTCGGTGCGGGAGGGGTTCCACCCGAGTTCGGCGATCGCCCGGGCGCTGGAGGCCACGAGCACCGCCGGGTCGCCGGCGCGACGTGGGGCGACGACGTCGGGGATGGGATGTCCGGTGACCTCCCGGCACACGTCGATGACCTCACGGACGGAAAACCCCTCACCGCTGCCCAGGTTGAGCACCCGGTGGGTGCCGGGAGTGTTGGTCTCCAGCGCCAGCAGATGGGCGTCGGCGAGGTCGGCGACGTGGATGTAGTCGCGGATGCACGTGCCATCGGGGGTGGGCCAGTCGTCACCGAAGACCTTGATATCGGCGCGATGGCCGAGCGCGACCTGCAGCACGAGGGGGATGAGGTGGGTCTCCACGACCCGGTTCTCGCCCGCACCGTGATAGGCCCCGGCGACGTTGAAGTAGCGCAGGCTGGTCGCGGCGAGACCGTACGCGGTGGCGTACGACGTGATGGCGTGATCGATCGCGAGTTTGGTGGCCCCGTAGGTGTTGGTCGGACGCGTGGGCATGTCCTCGGTGATGGGGACCTGCTCGGGCTCGCCGTAGGTGGCGGCGGTGGAGGAGAACACCAGGTTGCCCACCCCGGACTCACGCATCGCGTCGAGGAGGGCCAGGGACGTGACGACGTTGCCCTGCCAGTACTTCCCGGGCTTCTCGACGGACTCGCCGACGAGGGAACGCGCGGCGAAGTGCAGGACACCGTCGAACGAGGAGTCGAGAACCTCCGGCGCGCGTACGGCCACGTCCCCCTCGACGAACGTCGCCCCCTCGGGAACCCCGTCCCGGTTACCCGTGGACAGGTCGTCGAGCACCACCACCTCGTGACCGCGCTCGATCAGGACCGTCGCGCAGACCCCGCCGACATACCCGGCGCCGCCGGTGACGAGCAGCTTCACGAGACGATCTCGACCTGGATCGCGTGGGCGTGGTCGCCGTCGAGTTCCACCGTGCGCCCCTCACCGGAGTCGAGCTCGACGAGGTGCCCGCGGCGGGTGGCGGTGACGGTTCTGAGCGGTTCGACGCCCGCGGCCCGGAGCTCGGAGATCAGTTCCGTGTCGATCTGCACGTTCTCACCGATCGCCCGGATCCGGACCCGGTGGGCCACGTCGCTCTCCAGCGCCGAGAGCCTGATCTGGTTGGGGTCGTCGAGGGCGGAGGCGGGGTACCCGATCCGCTCCAGCCCGGGGATCGGGTTGCCGTAGGGAGAGGTCCGGGGGTCATCGAGGACCTCGATGAGCCGCCGCTCGACGTCGTCGCTCATCACGTGCTCCCAGCGGCACGCCTCGGCGTGGACCTTCTCGAGCTCCAGTCCGATCACATCGACCAGGAGACGCTCGGCGAGGCGGTGCTTACGCATCACACCCACCGCGAGTTCCCTGCCCGTAGCGGTGAGCTGGAGATGCCGGTCGGGGGCCACGAGGACCAACCCGTCGCGCTCCATCCGCGCGACGGTCTGGCTCACGGTCGGCCCGCTCTGCTCGAGGCGCTCCGCGATCCTCGCCCGCAGCGGGATCACGCCTTCCTCCTCGAGTTCGTAAATGGTGCGGAGGTACATCTCGGTGGTGTCCACCAGGTCCTTCACGCTGCAGTCCTCCACGGTCGGATCGTCGATAGGTGTGCGACTCCCCGCAGGCGCGGGCGCCGTCAGGGTTCTGCCTCCGAGACTACCGTCGGGCCACCGACCGGGGTGGAGAGCGGACAATCGGGGGCCGGGCCCGGTGCCACACGCGTAGATTCACGGGTGACGTGCCCCACTGCTCGCTCGGGGTGCTCGGGCCGGGAACTACCCGGCCCACGGGAGGACGGTGGCTATGGCCGGGATCGGGGACGGCGTCGCGGCGAAGGTCGTGTGGAGTCCGTCATTGCTGGAGTACCGGCATTCCGCTGACCACCCGATGAGTCCACGGCGGCTCGATCTGACCATGTCCCTCGCGACCGAGCTCGGCGTCCTGCAGGGTGTCGAGATGCTGGACCCCGGGTCGGCCAGCGAGGACGAGCTACTGAGGGTCCACACCTCCCGCTACATCGACGCCGTCAAGGCCGCCGGCGACCTGCCGCCCGGTGAGCATGTCGGGATGAGCCACGGGCTCGGGACGGCCGACAACCCGACGTTCCCGGCGATGCACGAGGCCAGCGCGGCGGTCGCGGGCGGCACGCTGACGGCCGCCCGGGCCATCGCCAGCGGGGCCGCGACGCGTGCGGTCTCCGTCGCCGGGGGGATGCACCACGCCATGCCCGCTGCCGCCGCCGGGTTCTGCGTCTACAACGACGCGGCGGTGGCGATCAGCTGGTTGCTCGACAACGGGTACGACCGCGTCGCCTACGTCGACATCGACGTCCACCACGGGGACGGCGTCCAGACCGCGTTCTACGAGGACCCGCGGGTCCTGACGGTGTCCCTGCACCAGCACCCAGCCACCCTGTGGCCGTCCACCGGCTGGGCGTCGGAGACCGGTGTCGGCCGCGCGGAGGGCACCGCCGTCAACCTGGCGTACCTCCCCGCGGTCACCGATGATCTCTGGCTGCGGGGCTTCCACGCCGTGGTCCCCGGAGTGCTGCGGACGTTCGAACCCCAGATCATCGTCATGCAGGCCGGGTGCGACTCGCACCGTGAAGACCCGCTCGCCGACCTCTCGTTGACCGTCGACGGTCACCGGCAGTCGTATCTGGAGGTCGTGGCGCTGGCTGACGAACTCTGCGAAGGGAGACTCATCGCGATCGGCGGGGGCGGCTACGAACTGGTGCGGGTGGTCCCGCGGTCGTGGACCCACCTCATCGCTGCCGTGCTGGGGGTCCCGCTCGACCCGGCGACCGCGATCCCGGACCAGTGGCGGGCCGCGGCCGGCAGGTTCACCGTCCCCGACCGCGTCCCGCAGACGATGGGGGACGGGGAGACCCCCGGCTACACCCCGTGGGAGCCCGCGGGATCCGATCGGGGGGTGGAGATGGATCGTTCGCTCGCCCGACTCGACCAGTCGATCCTCGACACCCGCCGCTCGGTTTACCCCCTGCTCGGACTCGACCCGGACGATCCCCGCGACTGACCGGCGGCGCTGCAACAGACTCATCGACCCCCTACCCCTCAGTCCCTGGAGGACCCCATGGCGCACCCCGGCGACCGCGAGACCGTTGACACGGTGACCGAGAACCCGACCGACGCCACCCCGGCGGTGGACCCACCCGAGCACGCGTCGACCGACACCTCCGTCGACGAGTACCCGGAGGGCTATCCCCACGAGTGGGCTGCGGACGTACTCGGATCCGACGGGCGGGCCGTGCGCGTGCGGCCGATCCTGCCCAACGACGCCGAGAAGATCTCCCGGTTCCACACCAGCCTGTCCGAGCGCACCCGCTACCTGCGTTACTTCGGATCGCACGATGTGCTGTCCGACCGTGAACTCGCCCGGATGACCAACATCGACTACCGCGACCGGATGGCGTTCGTCGCCGAGTTGGGCGCGGAGGTCATCGGCATGGCGATCTACGAGCGACTGCCGAACTCGACCTTCGCCGAGGTCGCGTTCACCATCTCCGACCAGCATCAGGGGCGTGGGCTGGGGTCGATCTTCCTCGAGCACCTGGCCGGCGCCGCGGCCGAATGCGGGATCGACCACTTCGAGGCCGAGGTGCTCTCCGAGAACCGGTCGATGATCCAGGTGTTCCGGCGGGCCGGGTACGAGATCTCCCGTTCGTTCGATGGGTCCACTCTCCACCTGGAGTTCGCGATCGACCCATCCGAGGCCTTGACCAATGTCCGGAACTCGCGGGAGGCGGCGGCGGAGGCACGGAGTCTGGCGCGTGTGCTCAACCCCAGTTCCGTCGCCGTGATCGGCGCCTCGGACCAGGTGGGCAAGATCGGGCACACGGTACTGCGCAACCTCATCGGCAACGGGTTCTCCGGTCCCGTGTACCCCGTCAATTCCGATGCCACGTCGGTGCAGTCCGTGCGCGCCTATCCGAGCGTCAGGGACATCCCGGATCCCGTCGACCTCGCGGTAGTGGCAGTACCGGCGGCGTCCATGTCGGAAGTCCTCGA
The DNA here is from genome assembly GCF_051994785.1 of Dietzia sp. MNB45. Classification (NCBI taxonomy): domain Bacteria; kingdom Bacillati; phylum Actinomycetota; class Actinomycetes; order Mycobacteriales; family Dietziaceae; genus Dietzia; species Dietzia sp. MNB45. The sequence goes on from NZ_CP163397.1 coordinate 1,658,797, forward strand.
CGACTGCCTGTCGAAGGGCGTGTCGACCCTCGTCGTCATCTCCGCCGGGTTCTCGGACGTCGGCAGCGCCGGCGTCGTCTCCGAACGGCGTCTGGTCAGCGAGGCCCGCGCCCACGGGATGCGCGTGGTCGGCCCCAACGCGCTCGGGGTGATCAACACCTCACCCGACGTGCAGCTCAACGCGACCCTCGCAGAAGTCGTTCCGGGACCCGGCCGCACGGGGTTCTTCTGCCAGTCGGGTGCGCTCGGGATCGCCATCCTCGCCGCCGCGGCCCGACGTAGGCTCGGGCTGTCCACGTTCGTCTCCGCCGGTAACCGCGCCGACGTCTCCGGCAACGACCTGCTGCAGTACTGGGACACCGACACCGCCACCGAGGTGGTGCTGCTCTACCTGGAGAGCTTCGGTAACGCCCGCAAGTTCTCCCGGATCGCCCGGCGCGTGGCGCGCAACAAGCCGGTGGTGGTGGTCCGCCGAGCGGCCGACGATCTGGAGTCGGGCGTCGAGGGGCTGACGGCGAACGCCATCGGTGGACTGTTCCGCGACTCCGGCCTCATCCAGGTGGATTCCATCACGGACATGTTCGACACCGCCACGCTCCTGGCCTACCAACCGCTGCCCACGGGAGGTCGCCTCGGCATCGTCGGCAACTCCTCCGCGGTCGGACGCCTCGGCGGGGACTCCGCGCGTCAACAGGGCTTCACCGTGGCGCATTCGGTCGATCTGGGTGCCGGCGCGTCCCCGGAGGAGTTCCGCGAGGCGATCGCGGACGTCCTCGCACGTGACGAGGTCGACTCGGTCCTGACGGTGTTCGTCCCTCCGGTCGCGACGGAACCCGACGCCTATGCCGAGGCGATCCGTACCGCCGCGGGCGAGAGCAGCAAGCCCGTGGTGAGTACCTTCCTCGCGGGGGAAGGGCTGCCGGAGGGACTGACGGTGACCGACGAGTCCGGGGTGGCGGCGCGGGGCTCGATACCCTCCTACCCGTATCCCGAACGAGCGGTGTCCGCACTGGTGCGCGCCCGCCGGTACGCCGAGTGGCTCGACAAGCCGGCCGAGGAGCCCGCCGAGTACGAGGACATCGACCGCGCACGCGCGCGGGAGCTCGTGGACTCGCTCTGCCAGCTCCACGCCGGAACCGAGTCGTTCGAGCTCACGCAGGGCCAGGTCCGGGCCCTGTTGGAGTGCTACGGGATCGACATCGTCGACTACCGCGTCGTGACGGATGTCGACCAGGCCGTGATGGCCGCCGACGAGTTGGGCTACCCGGTGGCGGTCAAGGCGATGAGTGACCGGTGGCGGACCCGCAGCGATCAGTCCGGGGTGCGACTCGACCTCGTCGACTCTGCCGCGGTGCGGCATGCCTTCGCGTTCCTCCAGTCCACGACGGGCTCACGTTCCCTGCACGTGCAGAAGATGGCGACCAAGGGGGTCGCCGTGACCATCCGGGTCGCCGATCACCCGATCTTCGGCACCCTCATCTCGTTCGGACTGTCCGGGATGTTGTCGGATCTGCTGGCCGACCGGGCGTTCAGCACGCTGCCGATCTCACCCCGCGAGGCGGCCGCCCTGCTCGACCGGCCCCGGGCCGCAGCGCTCCTCGACGGGTATGCCGGGGACGCGCCTGTGGACCGTGACGCGTTGGTGGAGCTCATGGGGCGGGTTTCATGCCTGGTAGAGGACGTGCCGGAGATGCGGCGCATGTCGGTGGACCCGGCGCTCGCCGGACCCGACGGTCTCGCGGTGCTCTACGCAACGGTCCGGCTGGGGCCGCCCCCCAGGTTCAGCGCCGACGAGGGGCCCCGCCGGCTGCGCTAGGTGCTGTGGTCGGCCCTGGACGGCACCGCGAAGGCCCCGCCCCTCCCGATCGGGGGAGGCGGGGCCCTGGGATTGCGACCTCACGGTGTGAAGGGCTCCGGGGAACCCGGCTCGCGCCTGATCGGGCGGCGTCCGATCGGGCAGCGTCTGATCGTGCGGCGTGCGATCCGGCGTCCGGTCAGACGGCGTAGGAGCGGAGCTTGTCCGCGCGACGACCCTCGCGGAGCTTGGCCATGACCTCGCGCTCGATCTGACGGACCCGCTCGCGCGACAGTCCGAAACGCTTGCCGATCTGGTCGAGGGTGCGGGGCTGGCCGTCGTCGAGACCGAAACGCAGCGTGATGACCTGCTGCTCGCGCTCCTCGAGGGTGGCCAGGACCGCGCGCACGTCGGAGTGCATCACATTGGTCACCACCGTGTTCTCGGCACTGGTGGCCTCGGCGTCCTCGATGAAGTCACCGAGCGGCGCCTCCTCGTCCGCGCCGACCGGCATGTCGAGGCTCACCGGGTCACGCGAATGGTCCAGCAGCTCCTCGATCTTGTGCGCGGGGATGCCCGACTCCTCGGCGAGTTCCTCGAGGGAGGCCTCACGGCCGAGCTGCTGGTGGAGTTCACGCTTGATCCGGGCGAGCTTGTTGACCTGCTCGACCAGGTGGACCGGCAGACGGATGGTGCGGGATTGATCGGCCATTCCGCGGGTGATCGCCTGACGGATCCACCAGGTGGCATAGGTGGAGAACTTGAAGCCCTTCGCGTAGTCGAACTTCTCCATCGCACGGATCAGGCCCAGGTTGCCCTCCTGGATGAGGTCCAGCAACGGCATGCCGCGGCCCGTGTAGCGCTTGGCCAGCGACACCACCAGGCGCAGGTTGGCCTCCAGCAGATGGGCGCGGGCGGCCTCACCTTCCGCGACGATCGCCTTGAGGTCGGCCTTGCGGACCGGACCCAGACGCTTCTTGGTCTCCAGCACGTGCTTGGCGTAGAGACCGGCCTCGATCCGCTTGGAGAGCTCGACCTCGTCCTCAGCGTTGAGCAGTGCCGTCTTGCCGATCCCGTTCAGGTAGACACGGACGAGGTCAGCGCTCGGGCTCTGGCCGTCCGGCCCCGCCTCCGTCCGACGGTCCGATCGGGTGGTGGCTGACGTCATTTCTCCTCCTCCTGCCTGGCCATGTGACGAGGCCGGCGTTCGGTTGCTGGTGGACGGATCAGGCGCGTGGCCGGGTCACGGTCACGTACCTCTACAACGACGGGGGTACCGGGAATGTTCCCGCGCCGATGATGTCGGTCACGATCCGTCGAGGAAACCCGCTCAGCCCGAGCCGGGGGTCTCCACCAGCAGCGTGAACGGGCCGTCGTTGACCGAATGGACCTGCATCATCGCGCCGAAGACTCCCGTGGCCACCTCGAGGCCGCGTTCGCGCAGACCGTGGACCACGGCGTCCACCACGGGTTCGGCCACCTCGCCCCGAGCCGCTCTCGACCACGACGGCCGCCTGCCCTTCGCGGTCGACCCCATGAGCGTGAACTGGCTGACGACCAGGACGGGGGCGCCCACCTCCGCGGCGCTGCGTTCCTCCCGCAGGATCCGCAGGTCCGAGATCTTGCGGACCATCGTGGCGACGTCGGTCTCGTCGTCGTCGTCCGACACCCCCAACAGGACCAGCAGTCCGGGCCGTGACAGGGCCCCGACGACCTCACCGTCCACCGTCACCGACGCCTCGGTGACCCGGGAGACGACGGCCCTCATCCCGCCGCCCCTGCGGCCACGGCCGCGGCGACCCCCGGGGGCAGGAGGCCTGGCATCCCCGCCGGGACGACGAACCCGTGGAGGAACAGGTCGGCGACCACCCGGCGGACGGGGCCGGCGAGGGCGTCGGGATCCTCCCCGGCACCGACCGCGGCGAGCACCACCAGGTCCTCCAACTGCAGCGCGCCCGTCCGCGCCCCACGCAGGACGCTCGCGGTGAGCGGATCGATCTCGTGGCGCCACCGGGCGCCGGTGACCCGCTCCACCACGACGGTGGACGGACCGGGGGAGCCGACCTCGTCCGGCCCGGCGGGGGCGAGGGATTCGGAGAGGTGGAGGTGGACGTCCGGCGACACTGTGAAGACCGTGGCATCGAGGGCGCGCTCCTGTCCGCCGTGTTGCTCCGCGGCCTCCCGCAGCCACGCCGTGCGCGCGAAGTAGGCCTCCGCCTCGTCACCGAGGCCGTCGCCGAACGGGTGCGTGAGGTCCTCGCACAGGACGGACGACGGCCCGTCGATCCGCCGGAGGTAGACGTAGCCGAACCCGATCCCGGCCACACCCTCCTCGGCGAAGTGGTCCAACCAGGCGTCCGCGGCCCTCGTGGTGGCCTCGTCGCGTGGGTCCATGCCCTCGTCGGTGAGCCAGGTCCACACGTAGAGGCCGGGGTCGGAGACGTCCCGCCGCACGATCCATGCGTCGACGCCCTCGGCCGGCACCCACGACGACACGTGGGCCCGCCAGTCCGAGTCCTCCCGCTCCACCCAGGACGCCAGCAAAACCGCGGTGCCACCGTCGGCCAGATGCTGCGGCGCGCCCGACACGACCGTCCGACTGGCACCGTCGAGCTTCAGGCCGGACTCGCGGTAGGAGTGCCCGGTCTCGGGCGGGCCCACCACGAACGGGGGATTGGCGACGATACGGTCGAACCGGCGCCCCGCCACGGGCTCGAACCACGGACCGTGCAGGAGCTCCGCACGCTGGCCGTTGATCGCCAGGGTGGCGGCCGCCAACTCGAGGCACCGAGGGGTGATATCGGTCCCGGTGACGGTTCGGGCGGACCCCGACGCGTGGACCATCTGGATCCCACACCCGGTGCCGAGATCCAGGACCGACCCGGTGGTGGACGAGGGCGTGACACGCAGCAGCGAGAGCGTCGCCTGCCCGACCCCCAGGACGTGGTCCGGCCGGGTCGTGGTGTGGACCATCGACCCGTCGACGTCCGCGAACACCCAGCGGGTCCCGTGCCCGGTGTCGACCGGACGCAGGTCGATCTCCGCACGCAGGGAGGCACCGTCGTCGATCGCGGTCCACAATCCGGCAGCGACGCCGTCCCGCACGTCGACCCCGGGCAGGGTCGCGGCGACCTCGGAGCGGGGGAGCGGATCGCTTAGGACGAACAGCCGCACCAGGGTCCCGACCCCCCTCGCGTCACGCGCGTGACGGCGGACCGTCGCGCCATCCGATCTGTCCAGGGCCGAGACCGCCTCGGGCCCGAGCTCCCGCTCCAGTCCCTCCACCGTGTAGTCGTGCCGCCGGAATGCCTCGGCCAGCGCGGGCGCGAGTTCGGCGAGGGTCGGGTTCGGGCTGCTCACGTGTCGAGGTCGCTCTCGTCGGCGGACGGGGTGGGATCGGGTGCGGCGTCGGGGGCGCTCGTGTCCCGGGGCGGTGAGTCCGTCCCGGTGAGCCCGGGTGGCAGCGCATACGGGATGTTCGACGACAGGCGACCCGCCGTGTAAGCGCGGGCCTGTCCCTTGGGCAGGGGAGGCCGGTCATTGGCCCCGATGACGGCGATCCACGGGATCGGGATGGACCCCGCCACGATCGCCAGGGCGATCCACGGGTTGTTCCAGAGGGCCAGCGACCCCGCCGCCAGGAAGAGCGCGGGGATCCGGATACTCATCAGCAGGAAGTAGCGCTTCTTCCGGGCCGCCAGCTCGTCGTGGTACGACTCGCGCGCGCCCGTGATGAGAACGGGCCTCGAGGTGTCGTCCCGTTCCCCGGATCGCTGACGGCGGAAGTCGGGTGCCATGGGGCCCAAGGTACTCCGGCGTTGGCGCCGCGACGCCCGGGTGCGGCATCATGAGGGGGTGAGTACCACCCGGACGAAGACACTCGAGCGTCCCGAGGTCACGACGACCGAGGAGACGCAGGACGACGCACCCAAGTTCTTCCACTATGTGGACAAGAGCAAGATCGCCGAGAGCGCGGTCATGGGTTCCTACGTGATCGCCCTGTGCGGTGAGGTCTTCCCGGTCACCCGATCCGCGAAGCCCGGATCGCCGGTGTGCCCGGAGTGCAAGCGCGTCTACGAGACCCTGAAGCCTGGTGAGTGATCCCGGCGCGGTCCCGGGCCCAGACGAACAGACCGCAGAACACTCCACCCCGCCGGCCGGGGGTGCGTCGCTGCGCGCCTGGCAGCGCACCGCGCTGCGCAAGTACCTCATGGCGCGGCCGAAGGACTTCCTCGCCGTGGCGACCCCGGGCGCCGGCAAGACGACGTTCGGCCTGAGAGTCGCCTCCGAACTGCTCGCCGACCGCACGGTCGACGCGATCACCGTGGTGGCCCCCACCGAACACCTCAAGTACCAGTGGGCCGCCTCGGCCGCGCGCGCCGGCATCGCTCTCGACCCCGAGTACTCCAACACCTCGGGCGCGCTCGCCCCGGAATACCACGGCGTGGTGGTGACATACGCCCAGGTGGCCGCGCACCCGTTCAAGCACCGGGAACGCACCGCGTCCCGGCGCACCCTGGTGATCCTCGACGAGATCCACCACGGGGGTGACGCCAAGAGCTGGGGCGACGCGATCCGCGAGGCGTTCGAGGACGCGGAGCGCCGCTTGTCGTTGACCGGCACCCCGTTCCGGTCCGACGACAGTCCCATCCCGTTCGTCACCTACGAGCCCGACGGGCAGGGACACCAGCGCTCCAAGGCCGACCATTCCTACGGCTACGCCGATGCTCTGGCCGACGGCGTCGTCCGCCCCGTGGTCTTCCTCGCCTATTCGGGCGAGGCCCGGTGGCGCAGCAACGCCGGCGAGGAGTTCTCGGCCCGCCTCGGCGAGCCGCTGAGTGCCGACCAGACGTCCCGTGCCTGGCGCGTCGCCCTCGACCCCCACGGTGACTGGATGCCCGCCGTGCTCCAGGCGGCGCACACCCGGCTCCGGCAGATCCGCGCCGGCGGAGTGCCCGACGCCGGCGGTCTGGTGATCGCCACCGACCAGGAGCGCGCCCGCGAGTACGCGGCGCTCCTGACGGAGATCACCGGTACCCCGCCGACCGTCGTCCTCTCCGACGACCCGACCGCCTCGAGTCGGATCGGTACCTTCTCCGACTCCACCGACGAGTGGATGGTCGCGGTCCGGATGGTCTCCGAGGGCGTCGACGTGCCACGACTGAGCGTCGGCGTGTACGCCACCAGTGCCTCGACACCCCTGTACTTCGCGCAGGCGATCGGGCGGTTCGTCCGGTCCCGTCGGCCCGGGGAGACCGCGTCGGTGTTCCTCCCGTCCGTACCCGTGCTGCTGCAACTGGCTTCGCAGATGGAGGCGCAGCGCGACCACGTCCTGGGCAAGCCCCACCGGGAGGAGGGGCTGGAGGACCAGCTGCTCGCCCAGGCGAACCAGCAGCAGGACGAGAACACCGAGGACGACGAGGACCGCGGTTACATCTCCCTCGGCGCCGACGCAGAGCTCGACCAGATCGTGTACGAGGGCTCGTCCTATGGCACGGCCACATTCGCCGGCAGCGAGGAGGAGGCCGACTACATCGGGCTCCCCGGACTGTTGGGCGCCGACGATGTCAAAGCCCTGCTGCGGCAGCGCGAGAAGGAACAGATCAAGCGCACGTCCGCCCAGTCCGCCTCCGGGGCGGGGTCGGTCGCGGTCGTGGGCGCCGACCCGGCGGTGTCCGGGGCGACCATCCCCGGCAACGCCGCCGGACCCGGCGCGCACGCCGGCGCGGCCGCGGAGCGGGTCGCCTCCGCCGCCGAGCTCAAGGACCTGCGGCGTCAGCTCAACACCCTCGTGTCGGTGTACTCGGGTCGCCTGGGCAAGTCGCACGGGGCGATCCACACGCAGCTCCGCAATGCGTGCGGCGGCCCGCCCGTGCCGATGGCCTCCGCCGAGCAGATCCGCGAGAGGATCACCCTCCTGCGGAGCTGGTGACGTCCGGACCCCGGCTGACAGACGACAGCGGGCCCCCGCCGAGATCTCGGCGGGGGCCCGCTGTCCGCGGTCGACTCAGTCCAGGTAGTCGCGCAGCACCTGGGACCGCGACGGGTGGCGCAGCTTCGACATCGTCTTGGACTCGATCTGCCGGATCCGCTCGCGCGTGACCCCGTAGACCTGCCCGATCTCGTCGAGGGTGCGCGGCAGCCCGTCGGTGAGGCCGAAGCGCAGCCGCACCACGCCCGCCTCACGCTCGGACAGCGTGTCGAGGACGGAACGGAGCTGGTCCTGCAGGAGTGTGAAGCTCACGGCGTCCACGGCCACCACGGCCTCGGAGTCCTCGATGAAGTCACCGAGCTGCGAGTCGCCCTCGTCGCCGATGGTCTGGTCGAGCGAGATCGGCTCCCGGGCGTACTGCTGGATCTCCAGCACCTTCTCCGGCGTGATGTCCATCTCCTTGGCGAGCTCCTCGGGGGTGGGCTCGCGGCCCAGGTCCTGGAGCAGCTCACGCTGGATACGCCCGAGCTTGTTGATGACCTCGACCATGTGCACCGGGATACGGATGGTGCGGGCCTGGTCGGCCATCGCGCGGGTGATGGCCTGCCGGATCCACCAGGTGGCGTAGGTCGAGAACTTGTAGCCCTTGGTGTAGTCGAACTTCTCGACCGCGCGGATCAGACCGAGGTTGCCCTCCTGGATGAGGTCCAGGAACGCCATGCCGCGGCCGGTGTAGCGCTTGGCCAGCGAGACGACGAGTCGCAGGTTGGCCTCGAGCAGGTGGTTCTTGGCGCGGACGCCGTCGCGCTCGATCCATCGGTAATCACGCTTCTGCGCGGTGGTGAGCTTCTCCCCGCGCTCGGCGACCTGCGCCTGGAACCAGGTGGCGTACAGGCCGGCCTCGATGCGCTTGGCCAGCTCGACCTCCTCCTCGGCGTTGAGGAGGGCGACCTTGCCGATCTGCTTGAGGTACGCGCGTACGGAGTCGGCGGAGGCGGTCAGCTCGGCGTCCTTGCGCGCCTGGCGCAGGGCCTCGGACTCGTCCTCGTCCCAGACGAAATCGCCCGACGCCTTGTCCTTGGCGGTGGGCTCTTCCTTGGTCTCCTCGTCCGCTTCGACGTCCTCGACGTCGACCTCGACGTCCTCCAGCTCGGAGGTGTCCGGCTCGGCCTCGGGAGCATCGGTCGGCTCTTCGTCGACCTGGTCGCCGTCGACGCCCTCGGGCTTCGTCGGGGCGGCGGTCTTCTTGGCCGCCGTCTTCTTGGCCGCGGTCTTCTTGGCGGCCGCCTTCTTCGCCGGGGCCTTCTTGGCGGCGGTCTTCTTGGCCGCCGTCTTCTTCGCGGGCGCCTTGCGCGCGGCGGTCTTCTTGGCGGGGGCCTCGCCAGCGACCTCGCTGTCCAACGGATCGCCGCTCGCCGCGGAATCCGAACTGGTGGTCTTCGTGGCTGCCACAAACGCCCCTTCACAACCGGTTACTTGATGGGAATCGGGGATCGATGCCGCCTTCTGCAGACACTCGAGCCGTCCGCCTTGCGGTACCGGGCCCGTCCCCGGCCGGTACGTGTTCCCGGCGTGGGCCATTGTAACGAGATTCTGGTCGGGGGGTCGCATCCGGCGGGGTTGGTCCGCGTCAGTCCTCGTCGTCTGGTAGTGCCCCGCCGAGGTCGAGAACGCCCGAATGGCCGGCCGCGTACAGCGCTGCGCCGATGATCCCGGCGTCGCCGCGCCGGACCGCGGCCCGCACCGGGGTCCGGTTCTCGAGGAGAGGGAACCACTCGTCGGCGACCTCGCTGACCCCGCCGCCCAGGACGAAGGCGCGGGGCCACAGGAGGTCCTCGATCGAGCGCAGGACGTTGGACACGTGGGGGGCCCATTCGGCGAAGCTCAGGCCGTCGCGGGACCGGACCGCGGCGGAGGCCAGGTGCTCGGCCTCGTCGAATCCGCGTCCGGCGATGTCCTCGACGATCACGTGACCGAACTCGGAGTTCGGCAGCAGTCTCCCGTCGAGCAGGAGGGCGGAGCCGATGCCCGTACCGAAGGTCAGGAGGATCACCAGCCCGTCGATTCCCTCGCCGGCGCCGTAGTGCACCTCGGTGAGGCCGGCGGCGTCGGCATCGTTGAGCATGAGCACGGTGCGGCCGGGGAGATGCCGGTCGAACAGCTCCGCCACGTCGCACCCGATCCACGATTTGTCGATGTTGTGGGCGATCCGCGCCACCCCCTCGTGGATGACGCTGGGCAGGGCGACCCCGACCGGGCCCGTCCAATCGAACTCCTCGGTCATCTCGCGGATGCTCTGCGCGATCGCGTCGGGCGTGGCGGGCTGGGGGGTGCCCCGCACGACTCTGTCCCCGATGAGTTCGCCGCGTGCGAGGTCGACGAGCCCCACTTTGATCCCGGTGCCGCCCACATCGACGCCGAGGCCTGTGGGAGTGCCCGGGGTGCCCGGTGGGAGGTCGGTCGCTGCGGGGGTGGGGACGGACATGTCGGGCTCCTGGGTGGCGGGACGTACACGGGCGCGGCGTGGGTCGTCGGGCGCCCGCGTCGTCGGGGCACGATGGGCGTGGGGCGCCCGCCAGGGTATCCGTCGGTCGCGCCGCCGGGCGGGATCATCGCCGGAGGGGCACCGGGTGACGACAGTGGGTGAGGACGATGTGGGATACGAACATGTGGGATACGACCATGTGGGATACGACGACGAGGAGACGCACATGACGGGGCGGGGGACAGACGCGGCGGTCGGCCGACCGGGCCCGGAGTTCATCGACGACTTGCTGGCCCTCGCGCTGCGGTTCGCCTCTTCCGGCGGTGACGTGGCGCGGCGAATGCTGGCCGAGTTCGACACGTCTGGTCTGGACTCGCGCTCCAAGACCTCGGCCACGGATCCGGTGACCGTCATCGACACCTCGGTGGAGCAGCATCTGCGCGGGGAGATCGAGTCCAGCCGTCCGGGTGACCGGGTGCTGGGCGAGGAGGGCGGCGAGGAGTCCGGTTCGGCCGACGCCCCGGGTGGCCGGGGAGGAGTGCGCTGGATCGTCGACCCGGTCGACGGGACCGTCAACCTGCTCTATGGCATCCCGTTCACGGCGGTCTCGGTGGCCGCGGAGGTGGACGGCGTCGTGGTGGCGGGGGCGGTGCACAACATCGTCACCCGTGAGACGTGGGCGGCAGGCCTCGGCCGCGGGGCGACCCTGCGGGAGGCCGACGGCACGTCGAGGGCGCTGCGGACCTCGGCGTGCGTGGACCTGTCCCTGTCACTGGTCGGTACCGGCTTCTCCTACGACGCCGGGATCCGGGCCGAGCAGGGTCGGGTGGTCGCGGGCCTGCTGCCGCGCGTACGGGACATCCGGAGGTGTGGGTCGGCGGCACTGGATCTGTGCATGGTCGCCGGTGGCCGGCTGGATGCCTACTACGAGCGCGGGTTGAAGCCGTGGGACTACGCTGCCGGGGCCCTCGTCGCGGGCGAAGCCGGTGCGATGGTAACCGTGTCGGACGACCTCGCGGTGCCGACGACCGCTGCATCGCCAGGCGTGGCGGAGGACTTCCTCGGTGCGCTCGACCACCTGTCGGCCGGGGTCAACAGCTGACCATGCGGGCCGCGTCGAGTTCGGCGGAGATGGGCTGACGCCCGACCTCGAGTTCGTCGAGTGCCCCCACCGCCTCCGTCGAGTCGGACAACCGCGAGAAGATCGTGCCCAGTGCGAGGTCGACCGTGTCGTCCTCACGGCCGTCCCTCACCAGTTGCATGCACGGCGCCGCGAGCGAGAGTGACCGCGCGGCCGCCTGCCCCGCGTCGCCGTAGCGGATCTGTCCGTGGCACTCGAGGGCCTGCCCGTAGATCGGGTCGTTGCCGATGGCGTTCGAGCCGGCGGGCTGGAATCCGCGTTCGGCGAGTTGAGCGGCCACGGCTCCGGCCTGGCCGCTCTGTCCGTTCGCGTTCAGCACGCGGACGCGGGTCTCGTCCAGTAGTGCCGGCTCGACCCCGTCGAGGGCGTCCGCGGGCTGGTCACGGAGGCCCGCGTCCTCGGCCGCGGGGGGTACCGGACACGCCGCGGCCTGTGTGGCGGCGTCATTTCCCCGCAGTGCGGTGGCCCAGACGAGTGCTCCCAGCACCAGCGCCACCACCACGAACAGGACGTAGGCGGAACGCAGACGGTGTATCCCCCGGGTGGGGGTCGGACTCGGTGTCGCCTGGGTGCTGAGGTGGACGACCATGAGGTCCTTTCCTGCAGGTGGACGGAGTGAGAGCCCCTCCGGGCCCTGACCCATCACTGTAAACGCCCGGCGCCTGTCGGCCCGGTCGCCGCTCTGGCGGATGCCGCGGATGAAAATGGCGGGTAATTCCGTTACTATGCGTGCGCTGGTCAGTCCGTGACCGGCCCGCGCGCCCCCCACTCAGACCCGCAGAAATGAGACTCATGGCAACCGACTACGACGCCCCCCGCCGGACCGAGGCAGACGAGCTCACCGGTGATTCGCTGGAGGAGCTGAAGGCCCGGCGTGCAGAGGGAGCGACCGGCGAGGTCGACGTGGACGAGACGGACACCGCCGAGTCCTACGAACTGCCCGGCGCCGACCTGTCCGGTGAAGAGCTCACGGTGCGGGTCGTGCCGGAGCAGGACAACGAGTTCACCTGTGGCGAGTGCTTCCTGGTCCATCACCGCAGCCGATTCGCGGAGGAGCGGGACGGCATGCCGATCTGTGTGGACTGCGCAGGCTGAACCGTCACCGCGCGGCGGGCGGGACCGATCAGCTGTAGTGGTTGTCCGGTAACGCCGCCGCGAGCCCTTCGGGGTCACGCGTGCTGATGAGCCAGTACGGTGTGGGATCCATCGGGTCGTCGAGGACCACGATGACCATCGTGGGAATGTACCCCCGGTGGACGACGAACGCCTCGGGGTCGAGTTGGCGCCCCATCGCGGCCTGCTTGGCGGTGGCGGGCACCACGGCGCTGCGGGCGATGGCGTCGAACGGCAGGCGGGCCTGCCCCGCGTAGAGGGTGCCCCCTCCCTGTCCATCGGACTCGACCTCGATCTTCACGCGTCCGACCGAGATGAACAGCCAGGCGAGCAGCGCGGGGACGACGACCGCCAGTAGCCATAGCCACCACCTGGCGTCGAGCACGATCGCCTGGGCGACCACCACGAAGGTGACCACGGCGAGTACGGCCCACCACCATGCCGGGACCCGGAGGGTTTCGGAGTGGACCGGACGCGGAGTGCGATCGGGGGGCGGGCGGAGATCTTCTTCGGTCACGACATCAAGACTATCGAGCAACCGGGCCGGGCCCGGCAGGAGGGCGAGAGGCCATGAGCGATCCGGACGACGAGAACGGCACCGGCGGGGTGCTACGGGTACGCCGTCTGGACCGTGGGCTTCCCCTTCCGGTCCGGGCACACGCCACGGATGCGGGAATCGATCTGCACGCCGCGCACGACTGTGAGCTGGCGCCGGGGCACCGGGCCCTGGTGGGCACGGGGGTGGCGGTGGCGGTCCCCGCGGGCTACGTGGGCCTGGTCCATCCGCGGTCCGGCCTCGCGGCACGGGCGGGTCTGTCGATCGTCAACGCCCCGGGGACGGTCGACGCCGGCTACCGGGGGGAGATCAAGGTCAACCTCGTCAACCTGGACCCCACGGAGCCGGTCCGTATCGGACGTGGTGACCGCATCGCCCAGTTCCTGGTCCAGCGCGTCGAACTGTGGGATGTGGTGGAGGTCGACGAGCTCGGCGAGACCGACCGGGGTGAGGGCGGCCACGGGTCGACGGGCGGGCACCACCGCCTGACCTGACCGGCGTCCACCTCGTTGGGTAGCGTCGACCCGAGACGGTCCCGTTCGGGGCCGGGTCGCACGGGGAGAGGATTTCCACCATGTTCGGACGAAAGAAGCCGGTGACCGGGGCCCGCGACGCCACCACGGCCACCGAGCAGGAGTCGCAGCCCCCTTCCACGACGGGGCCTCATGACCGCTCGTCCGTCGGTGACGTGCCCGGGTACTACACCTCGCTCGGCTACGGCCACATCGATCTCGGTTCGCTGGTCATCGGAGTTCCCAAGGGACGTGACCTGAACGTCGCACTGGACCCCAACGGTCAGCCCGAGTTCCATGTGGTCACCCAGGTCTCGCGGGTCATCCCACGCGCGTTCGCCGCGCCCAAGTCCGCGGGTCAGTGGCGGACGATGGTGACGGGAATGCGCGAGCAGCTCGAGCAACAGGGCGCGGACGTCTCAGTCGAGGACGGGCCGTGGGGGCGTGAACTGGTGGCGGTGATGCCGGGAGCCGTTTTCCGCGCGATCGGGGTCGACGGCCACCGTTGGACCGCCGAGGTGCGGATCATGGCCACCCCCGAGCTGGCGGACCAGGCTGCGGAGGAGGGCCGTGAGGTCTTCCAGCACCTGCTCATCCATCGCGGGGACGGCCCCATGCCGGTTCGTGAGCAGCTACCGCTCACCATTCCGGACGAGATCCAACAAGCACTGACGCAGGCGCAGTCCCAGCTGGCCGCGCAGCAGCAGGCACAGGCGTACCAGCAGCAGATGGCGGCAGGCCAGACCGGCCAGCCCGGCAGTGCCGGCCAGACGCGCCAGCCAGGCCCTGCCGGCCAGGCTCAGGCCCAGTCGCCGGCATCGCAGGAGGCTCGGGCATCCCGGAACCCCCAGGCGCAGCCTGCCGCTCCCGCGGCGTCGCCCGCGCCGGACAGTGCCCCCAGGGCGCCGCGGAGAGACGGTAGCGCGATGGACAGGCTCCGTGACGGGGACGACGACCTGTGAGGTTTCCCGACCAGCGAGCGGGGGGGTGACCGTGCCGTTCCCCCGAACGCTCCGGGCATTGACCGCCCGGCTCACCGATCCGGTGGAAATGCTCGACGCGGCTGACCTCGCCGGCCGGGTGCACCGTACCGGATGCTCGCATGTCGCGACTGTGTCGCGTGGGGATCACGTGACCCTGACGGGGCGTGTCCGCACCGTCCTGACATGTGGGGGAGAGGACTTCCTCGGTCTCACCGCCGAGGTCTTCGACGGCACGGGCGCGGTCGAGGTGTGTTGGCTCGGGCGACGCACCGTTCCGGGCATCGACACCGGCCGGTGCCTCCGTGTCACCGGACGGGTCGGCGTCCGGCACGGACACAAGATCATGTTCAACCCGCGTTATGAGCTACTGGACGAGCAGCCCCGCACCGCCGTGGAGGAGTCGCGTGACCGAGTCTGAACGGGCGACCCCGCAGAAGACCGGTGCGACGCGCCGGAAATCGTCCTTCGGGGACCCCGACGCGTCCCTGATCGATCAGATGGGCGGGATCCGGGGGCTGGTGTACTCGTCGATCCCGATTCTCACGTTCGTCCCCCTCAACGGGATCTGGGGGCTGACCGCCGCGATCTGGGGTGCGCTGGGCGTCGCCGTGGCGATGTTGGCGTGGTCGCTGGGGCGTCGCGAGAACCCGCAGCCCGCGATCTCGGGTTTCATCGGTGTCGCCATCTGCGTCTTCATCGCCTGGCGGACCGGCGACGCCAAGGGTTATTTCCTCTACGGGATCATCACCCAGGCCGTGTACGGCGCGGCGTTCGCGATCTCCGCGCTCGTCCGCTGGCCTCTGGTCGGAGTGATCTGGGGATTCCTCGACGGCACGGGGATGGCCTGGCGCCGGATTCCGGCGGCCCGGCGGTGGTATACGGTCGCGACGTCGTTCTGGGCCGGACTGTTCGCCATCCGAGCCGTCCTGCAATACGCGCTATACCTCAATGACGAGGTCACCTGGCTCGGTGCCGCGCGCATCGGCATGGGATGGCCGTTGGCACTCGTGGCCTTCCTGGGAACCGTCTGGGCGGTCCGACGGGCCTCGACGCACGAGAAGGAGATGCTGCACGAGGCTGACGCTGACGCCGGGGCCCCGGCGTCACCCGAGGACGAGACCGGCGGCGCCTGACGCTCCGCTCCGCGGGACGGGACAGCCCCGGCGACCGGATGGTCGTCGGGGCTGTCCGGTTGCTTCGCGAGCGATGGACGACGTCGGCGGGGGGTCAGACCGCCGCGGTCGCGGCGCGGGAGAAGTCGCTCGGCCCGGTGATCGCCCGGTAGGCGTAGACCGAGGCGAGTGTGGTGACCGGAATCGCCACGAACAGGCCGACGAGCAGTGCCAGCGCGCCCACCACGAGGATGAGGACGTTGAGGAGGGCGAGTGCGAAGAGGTTGCCGGCGTCCGACTTGATCGCGTTGAAGCTCGAGACGATCGCGTCGGTGGCGGTCATGTTGCGGTCGACGACGAAGTACTGCGTCCAGTACAGGAAGAACGCCACGACGAACGCGCCGATGATGAAGCCGATGAGCCCGACGAACGTCGCGATCCCGACGAGGATCGCCGCGACGACGAACCAGCCGAAATTGTGCAGTTTGAAGAAGTCGCCGATAGCGGGCCTGTGTCCGTCCACCTCGAGCAGGGCGCCGCGCAGGATGAACGCCTGGAACAGCAGTCCGACGACGAAGGAGATGATCTGGGCCGAGAACACCACCGCGAGAGACTCGGAGTTCGCGAGCTGCCCCGCGATACTGCCGACCACCACGCTCGCCAGGGTGATGAGAACCCAGGGCAGCGGGTTGTTCTTGAACAGCTGCCAGCCGGCACTGACCGCGTCGGTCGCGGACACCTTGCCCGTCATGACCGGGCCGCCGCCCGGACCGCTCTGCCCGTACGCACCGCCGTAGGCGGGATCGCCGAAGGACTGGTGGCCATAATTCTGCTGCCCGTAACCCTGCTGTCCGTATCCCTGGCCGGGGTAGGGCTCGTGACCTTGACCCTGACCGGGGTAGGGCTCCTGACCGTAACCCTGCCCCGGGTAGGGTTCCTGACCCTGCGTCGGGCCGTAATTCTGGTTCCCGTGGCCCTGTTCCCCGTAACCCCGGCCCCAGTTCGGCTCGCCCGGGCCGGAGTTGGACGGATCGTTCGGGAAGCCGTCCCCTGACGGGGTACCTCCGGTAGTCATGACGTCTCCAGATCGCTAGGTGCGCCGCGAAGGATTTCCCCGGCTCTACATACGAACCTAGTGCCGGGGAGTGTTTTGCGGGAGGGGCAACTCGCCGCGCGCCCGCAACCGGAAGAGACGACAGGGCCCCGCTGACGCGCGGTCAGCGGGGCCCGTGTTCACCGGGGGAGGGTGAGGATCAGATGTTTGCGTCGATCTCGACGGCCTGTGCGACGCCGGCGACGGTGCCGGCGATCTTCACCGCCTCCCAGGCCTGCTCCTTGGTGATGCCCTCCTTGCGGATGACGGCATCGTGAGCGGCAGTACAGTTCTCGCAGCCGTTGATCGTGGAGACGGCCATCGACCACAGCTCGAAGTCGGCCTTCTCCACGCCCGGGTTGGCGATGATGTTCATCCGCAGGCCCATGCGGACCTGGGTGTAGTCATCGCCCAGGAACTCCTTGGCGCGGTAGGCCACGTTGTTCATCCCCATGATCGAGGCGGCGCCGAGGGCGGCGTTGAACGCCTCGTCCGACAGGTGCTGGCGGGCCTCGTCCGCGATCTCTGACAGGACGGTCGCCGACTTGGTCGCAGCGGCGGTGGCGAGGAACGTCCCCCAGAGCTGCTGCTGGTTCAGCTCGGTGGATCGCGCGAGCGAACCCAGGTTCAGCTTGAGATCCTTGGCGAACTCGGGGAGTCCGGACTTCAGGTTCTCAATGCTCACTTGATGCCCTCCTGCAGCATGTCCATCTTGTTGATGTTCTTCGTCGGGTCGTTCTTCTGCCAGTTGCAGGCGCAGACCTCGGACGACTGGAGGGCGTCGAGGACGCGGAGAACCTCGTCCACGTTGCGGCCGACAGCGTCCGGGGTAACCGAGACGAACTGGATGACGTTGTCCGGGTCGACGATGAAGGTGGCACGATCTGCGACACCGTCGGCGTTCTCCACGCCGAGAGCGCGGATGAGCTCGTGCTTGATGTCCGACAGCAGCGGGAACGGCACGGTCTTGAGCTCGTCGTTGGTCGCACGCCAGTTGAAGTGCGCGAACTCGTTGTCGATGGAGCCGCCGAGGATCTGCGTGTCGCGGTCCTGGAAGTCCTCGTCGAGCTTGCCGAACGCGGCGATCTCCGTGGGGCAGACGAAGGTGAAGTCCTTCGGGTAGAAGAAGATCACGCGCCACTTGCCCTCGTAGGACTGGTTGGTGACGGTCTCGAAGTAGTCCTCCGGCTGCTGGGCGTTGACCGCCTGCAGGTCGCCGCCCTTGAGTGCGGTGAGTTCGAAGTCGGGGAACTGGTCGCCGATGGTGAGAATAGCCATGTGATCCTCCTGAGGATGTGCCTGTGTCGGACGGACGAACCCGACTATGCCCCACTTCCTATGAGAGGTAAAGTCGATGAGATGTAGATCACTCATAGGATTGTGCAAATAATCATCGACTTCTGGTTATCGCCGGGCATAGACTCATCGACATGGCCGATCATCGGTTCGTTCCGAGTCTCATGCAGCTCCGGGTGTTCCTCGCGGTGGCGGAGCGGCTGCACTTTCGTAGCGCCGCGGAGGACCTCGGCATGAGCCAGCCCTCGCTGTCCCAGGCCCTGGCGACGCTGGAGGACGGGCTCGGTCTCCACCTGGTCGAGCGCAGCACCCGCTCCGTCCTCGTCACCCCCGCGGGTCACCGGCTCCTGCCGTACGCCCGGGCCGCGGTGACGGCGATGGACGCGGTGGCGGACGCGGCGGCGGGAAGCGACGGGCCGTTGTTCGGCTCGCTGCGCATCGGGGTCATCCCGACGGTGGCTCCCTATCTCTTGCCCGGGCTGCTGCCCGCACTGGGGGAGCGGTTCCCGGACCTGCGACCGAGGGTCGTCGAGGATCAGACGGCCAGGCTCCTGGACGGACTCCGGAGCGGCGTGATCGACCTGGCGATCATGGCCGTCCCCACGGACGCTGTGGGGGTGGCCGCCACGCCGCTGTACAGCGAGCCCTTCGCGCTCCTCGTGCCCGCGGATCACGAACTCGCGGGCAGAGAGGGGTTGCCCTTGGAGATCCTCGTCGACCAACCGCTGTTGATGCTCGACGAGGGGCACTGTCTGCGCGAACAGACGGTGGAACTGTGCCGCCGGGTGTCCGCCCCCGTGTTGGGCAGAGGGGAGTCCCGAGCCGCATCGCTGACCACCGCGGTTCGGTGTGTGGCGGGGGGTCTGGGCGTGACGCTCGTCCCCGAGTCCGCGGTCGGTCCCGAGACCCGGGATCCGGGGATCGCGGTCGCGAGGTTCGCTGATCCCGTCCCGGGCCGCACGATCGGATTGGTACTGCGCAGCGCCACCGCGGGAGCGGAA
This sequence comes from Dietzia sp. MNB45, assembly GCF_051994785.1. Classification (NCBI taxonomy): domain Bacteria; kingdom Bacillati; phylum Actinomycetota; class Actinomycetes; order Mycobacteriales; family Dietziaceae; genus Dietzia; species Dietzia sp. MNB45. The sequence continues at coordinate 1,677,816 of NZ_CP163397.1, forward strand.
GCCTACGGCGAGTTCGGCAGAGTCGTCGCCGAGGTGGCCGTAGACCAGTTCGACGCGGCCCCGGTGTGACGAGTCCTCAGCTCACGTCCTCAGGTCACTAGATCGCCCACGGGGGACGCCAGGTCCTCCAGTGTGTCGACGGCGGCGAGGAATCTCGACCTGAGGCGCTGTGTGCGCTCCGTCCACTTCTTCTGGAACGCGACGAACTCGGCCCGACCCTCGCTGGTCTCCACCCGGATCGGTCGGAGCCCCCAGGAGGACAGATCGTAGGGGGAGGACCGCATGTCCACCTCCCGCGCGTCGAATGCCGCCGCGAGGGAGTCCAAGAGTAGTTCCCCCGGTGCTCCCGCCTCCACCGTCGCGGTGTGGGCGTAGATGTCCATTCCGGCGTGGAGACAGGCAGGCTGCTCCAGTCGGAGTTGGTCGTCCCGGGTCAGCGAATCCTGGTTTCGGGGGACGGCGGCATCGGTGAAGAAGCGGAAAGCGTCGAAGTGCGTGCACCGCAGGCGGGAACCTCGGACGACCTCGTCGATCCGCTCGTGTGGGAGCCGCAGGGGTACCCGGCCGTGCCGGACGTCCCCCTGTCCGGTCTCGTACAGCATCGCCCATTCGTGCAGACCGAAGCATCCGGTGGCGCCCCGGCGGGACGCGGTGGACGCGATCACGTCACGTGCCCGTGTGATCCTGCCGCCGGCGCGTCGCCACACCGAGGGTGCGTCGACCACGAGCCCCTCCCGGCCGGCCACACTCTCCCGGCGGTAGTGGCGCCAGTCCTGACGTTCGGTCAGGTGGGCGTTCTCCAGTAGGACACCCGGGCCCGGGTGCCACCGTCGGACGGTGGCGACGCTGGTGCGGTAGTAGGTGAAGAGGAAGTCGACGACCGGGTGTTGCTCGCCCCTGCGACGACGCTCCAGGTGGTCGGTGGTGAGACGGTCGACCCTGTCGTGGTGTCGCTGTTCGCGAAGGCGCCAGAGTTCTTCGGGAACGACGACCGGGGCACCGACCCGATGACGGTCCCGTCGACGCGCGGAGGTCACGAGCGCTTCTTCCGTTTGGGGCGGTGAACCCGGGACTGCGTCGGACGTCGGGGTTGCGAGGGGCGGCGGGACCGCTCCGGCGGTGCGGGTGCCCTGCGGGCACGTGGCAGGACGATCTCCGGGCCGAACAGCGCGTCGATGACCCGCTCCGTGTCGGACCGGGAGGTGTCGACGATCTCGACCGTCATACCGGCCGAACGTGCCTGGTCGGCGACCTTGGCGACCTCGAAGGGACGGAGAACCGCGGCGACGACGCCGGCCCGGGCGTCGCCTCGACCGGTTCTCCCGGAGCGGTGGACGAGGTCGTCCATCGAGTGCGGTGGGCCCACGTGCACCACGTGTCCGATGCTGTCGATGTCGAGGCCCCGCCCCGCCAGGTCGGTGCTCACCAGGACCCTCACCGCGCCCGATGCCAGATCGGCGAACGCGGCCGTCCGGCGGGTGGGGGAGGCGGACCCCGCGACCCCGGCAGCGGTGACGCCGGTGTCGGCGATTGCCGAACGCAGGGGCTCCACGGCGTCCCGTCTGGGGACGAAGAACAGGCCACGGGTGCACCGTGCCGCCAGGCGGACCGCCAGACGGTCCGGGTCCGGGGTCGAGAGCACCACCAGTCGACGAGGTGCCCCGGCCGCCTCGGAGTCGCCGCGGGTGGGGGCCGACGACGGGAGCGGTGAGTGCTCCACGCGGTGCACCCGGAGTCCCGGGCGTGTGCGTTCCAGAATCGACTCGATGTCGTCGTCGGCCGTGGCGGTGGTCGCCACGAGGCCCGCGCCGACGCAGTCGGCGAGAAGGGCCTCTGTCTGCTCGGCGAAGGACGGACCCAGCAGTTGATCGGCTTCGTCGAGCACCACCAGGTCCACACCGTCCAGGGACAGGGCCGAGGCGCGCACCAGGTCGGCGAGACGCCCGGGGGTCCCGACGGCCACGTCGACCGGAGCTATGAGCGCGCGCCGGTCCCGTTTGAGGGGTTGTCCCCCGACGAACGAGGCGATCTTCAGCCCGGCGCCCGCGCCCACCGCGGCGAGGACCTCGGCGTTCTGCTCGGCCAGTTCGCGAGTGGGGGCGACGACCAGGGCGCGGGGCCGGCCGGGCAGGCTCGGTGACCCGGCGAGGCGGTGGGCCACCGCGATGGCGAACACCAACGTCTTGCCCGATCCGGTGGGGGCGACGGCCAGGAGGTTCGCGCCCCCGACGGCATCCGCGAGGGCGGCGGCCTGGATCGGGGTGGGCGTCCCCGGAACCAGACCCGACACGGCGTGCCGGATCGGGACCGCGACTCCCAACTCCTCGAGCAGCCGGCCCAGTTCCCCGGGCCGCGGGCCGGTCAGGCCCGCACCTCTGAACGGTCGCCGCTCCAGAGGGTGTGGTAGCTCCCCTCTCGATCGGTGCGCTGGTAGGTGTGCGCGCCGAAGAAGTCACGCTGGCCCTGAATGAGCGCGGCCGGCAGGCGTTCGGTCCGGAGGCCGTCGTAGTAGGCCAGGGCGGCGGAGAACCCGGGTGCGGGGATCCCTGCGGTCACCGCGGTCGTCACGACCCGGCGCCAACTGTCCACGCAGTCGGACAGGGCCTCGGCGAAGTACGGCGCGGCGAGGAGTGAGGGGAGATCGCCGTTCTCGGCGTACGCCTCGCGGATGCGGTCGAGGAACGTGGCACGGATGATGCAACCCCCGCGCCAGATGGTGGCGAGGTCACCGCGCGCCACGTCCCAGCCGTGCTCGGCATTGGCAGCGGTGATCTGATCGAACCCCTGGGCGTAGGCGATGACCTTGGACGCGTAGAGCGCCTTGCGCACGTCCTCCACGAAATCGGGGCCGATCCCGGCGGGAGTGGATACGGAGCCCGCGGGCAGGGCCCGACCGGCTTCGCGCTGCGGAACCGAGCTCGAGAGGGCTCGCGCGAACACCGCCTCGGCGATACCGGTGACGGGGACGCCCAGGTCGAGAGCGGACTTGACGGTCCAGCGACCGGTGCCCTTCTGTCCGGCCCGATCCACGATCACGTCCACCAGGGGAGCGCCGGTCTCGGCGTCCACCTGGGCGAGGACCTCGGCGGTGATCTCGATGAGGTAGGAGTCGAGTTCGCCTGTGTTCCAGTCGCGGAATGTATCGGCCATGGCGGCCGGCTCGATCCCGGCCACGCCCCGGAGGAGATGGTAGGCCTCGCCGATGAGCTGCATGTCCGAGTATTCGATGCCGTTGTGGACCATCTTGACGAAGTGACCCGAGCCGTCCTCGCCGACATGGGTACAGCAGGCGATGCCGTCGACCTTCGCCGAGATGTCCTCGAGCATCGGCCCGACGACCTCATAGCTGGAGGCCGGGCCGCCCGGCATGATGGACGGTCCCTCCAGGGCCCCTTCCTCGCCGCCGGAGATCCCGGCACCGATGAACCGGATTCCGCGCGCGGCCATGGCCTTCTCGCGCCGGATGGTGTCCGTGTACAGGGAGTTGCCACCATCGATGATGATGTCGCCCTCGTCGAAGGCATCGGCGAGCGCGTCGATCACTGCATCGGTCGGTGCGCCGGCCTGGACCATGACCAGTGCCCGACGGGGGGAACGCAGCGCTGCCGCGAACTCCTCGATCGTCTCGGTGCGGACGAAGTCCCCGTCATCGCCGTGCGCGCCGAGCAGTGCGTCGGTCTTCCCCGCGGAGCGGTTGTGGACGGCGACCGTGTACCCGTGCCGGGCGAAGTTGCGGGCGATGTTCGAGCCCATGACGGCGAGACCGGTCACACCGATATCGGCGGTTCCGGCAGTGTCGGAGGTGGGCGTCGCGCCTTCGCGTTCAGTACTCATGGTGTTCAGAGTAGTCGACGCCCCCCCGGCCGGTCGGACCTGCGGTGATGGGTACCGACACTCACCGCGTGGCTGAACACCACCTGTGTTCTTGCTGACAGATCAGACGTGCACTGAGTGCACCGTTTGGCCGAACCGGGCGAAATCCCTTGGTTACGGACGGGTGTCTGTTGTAACACTTAATACCGGCCGGATGACCGGGGCCACTGCGGATCGGGGGGTCGGATCGCGGTGCCGGGACGTACTTCGTAGGGACGGACCGGCCGTGTAGAGGAACCGACTAGGGGGAAGACCAGACATGACCGGCTCAACGCTGCCCACGCAGTTGATGGGGACACGCACCGTGTTCGACGACACGGTCGAGGCGCTCGGCGGCTTTCGCGCGGGCTATCCCAAGTTCTACTCGATCGCTGATCTGGGCACGCAGTCGCGACGTCGGTGGGTGCCGCTCGAGCAGGCGGTCGACAGCGGGCGGGTGGAACTCATGTTCCGCAACCACTTCGCGGAGTCCGGCGATATCCGTTTCTCGACCTATCTCGTGGCGGAGGCATTCACCCACGGCGTCCTCGGCAGGGCCGTGGCCAGTTTCGTCACCATCGGCAGGGTGTGGGACACCGGCGCCGAGAACATGGCCGTGCGAACCGACATCGAGGGCGGCCTGGACTGGGCGGGCGTCCGCGACACCACCCTGAGGGTGCTGCCCGACGACCCCGTCGCGGGTTCGCCCGGCACCGTGATCCTGCCCTGCGAGCAGGCATTGGCGCAGTGGCTCGCCTGCCGGTCGCGCGCGACACTGACGACGGTGTTCGAGGGGCTGTCGGCGGTGAGCAACTGCAGTGTGGAGACGCTGTGGTCGATGGCGGGCGAGTGCGTCCTCGGCGCCGCGACGATCGTCCCCACGTTCGCGGAGACCAGTCAGGAGACCGGCTACCGTCGCGGGCAGATGGTCCTGCAGGCTCTCCACGACTCGGGCCTGGCGGTCCGGCGACGGAGCCGGCTCCCACGCACCCCCGGTGCCGGGCCGATCCCCGTGCGGGACCGCGGTTGGCGATCGGTCCGCTGAGCGTCGTAGGCGCGCTGCGCGTCGAGGGAGCCGCGACGGGCGCCCGTCCCCGCGGGTAACGTTCCGTCCCGGACGCCCGGGCACGCCGGGCCGGGGAAAGAGGTCGGATGTCCGAGGCGGCTCGTAGCGAATTCATCGACATGATCCGTTCCCATTCCGGGACCGGGTTCGGCGGCGGGATCGGGATGGAATACACCGAGGTGACGCCCGACAAGGTGGTCGTCACGGTGACGGTGGGGCCGCATCTCCACCAGCCCTACGGGATCGTGCATGGCGGTGTGTACTGCGCGATCGCGGAGGAGGTCGCGAGTATCGCCGGCGCGGTGTGGCTCGGTGGCGAGGGCAAGGTGGTCGGTGTCAACAACTCCACCGACTTCCTGCGCGCCGTCACGGAGGGCACCCTCACGGCGACGGGCACGCCCGTCCACCGCGGCCGCTCACAGCAACTCTGGCGGGTCGAGATCGAGGACGACCGGGGGCGCACCGCAGCGGTCGGGCAGGTACGGCTCGCGAATCTCCAGTAAGCGGGCAGGGAAGCGTCTGAGACCGGGAGAACTCCCTGGCAGAGAGAAAGACGCGCCCGGCGGGTGGATCACGCCGGGCGCGTCGCCGTCTCGCCCCGGTCAGTCGGTCGTGGCCGAGGCGGACGCCGACTGCTGCGCCTCGACGCGGGACCGCTCGGCCGACTGGAATGCGGCCGCCTCGTCCGCAGCCACCCGCTCGATGGCCTGGCGCGCGTAGACCCACTGCTTGGTGGAGGTCAGCTGCGACCGGTGGTCGCCGCCCATGTGCATGCCCCACGAGAACATGGTGGTGATCCGGTTCTTGAAGCCGATCAGGTAGGCGAGGTGGACCACCAGCCACATGACCCAGGCGATGAAGCCCGAGATCTCGATCGGTCCCATCTTCACGACTGCGCTGTAGCGCGACACCGTGGCCATGGACCCCTTGTCGAAGTACTTGAACGGCTTCCGCTCGGCTGGGGTCCGGCCCTTCTCCACCTCGGCCATGATCTGCTTGGCCGCGTATTTGCCGCCCTGGATGGCGACCTGCGCGACACCGGGCAATCCGTCGAGGCTCATCATGTCGCCCACGACGAAGATCTCCGGGTGACCGGGCAGTGAGAGGTCCTTGTTGACCAGCACGCGCCCGGCACGGTCGATCTCCGCATCCGTCTGGTCGGCGAGTTGCTTGCCGAGCGGGCTGGCCTTGACGCCCGCGGACCAGATCTTGCACGAGGCGTCGATCCGGCGGACCGAATCGTCCGGGTCCTTGACCTCGATGCCCTGGTAGTCGACGTTGGTGACCATGGCGTTGAGCTGGATCTCGACGCCCATCTTCTCCAGCCGAGCGCGGGCCGCGTTGCCGAGGTTGTTTCCGAACGGGGGCAACACGGCCGGGGCGGCGTCGAGGAGGATCACGCGTGCGGACGCCGGATCGATGCGGCGGAAGCTGTCCTTCAGGGTGTGCTGGGCGAGCTCGGCGACCTGACCCGCCATCTCGACCCCGGTCGGGCCGGCCCCGACGATGATGAAGGTCAGCAGCCGGCGGCGCTCCTCCTCGTCGTCGATGACCTCGGCTTGCTCGAAGCAGCCGAGGATGCGGCTGCGCAACTCGAGCGCATCGTCGACGGTCTTCATCCCCGGCGCCCACCGCTCGAAGTGGTCGTTCCCGAAGTAGGACTGGTTGGCCCCCGCGGCGACGACCAGGCTGTCGTACTCGAGATCGAAGTCGATGTGTCCTGCCGAGGCGTGGATCCTCTTCCCGGCCACGTCGATCGTGTCGACATCACCCAGGACCACGGTGGCGTTCTTCTGATCCCTCAGGATGAGTCGCGTCGGCGGGGCGATCTCGCCCACGGAGAGGATGCCGGTGGCCACCTGGTACAGCAGGGGCTGGAACAGGTGGTGGCCGGTCCTGGCCACCAGGGTCACGTCGACGTCCGCTTTGGCGAGCTGCTGCGCGGCGAACAGACCGCCGAAGCCGGAGCCGACGATGACGACGCGGTGCCGGCGGCCGGCCGGTGCGGTGGCTGTGACCTGGTCGGTTGCGGGCTCGGTCATGGCGGCTCCTGATGAGGCTGGTGGGTTGAGGGGCTCGGTGGCCTCGTCGGTCTGGGGCCCGCGCGGGATGACGCCGGGCACGGGTCCCCAGGATAGTGCTCCGCCTGACCCCGTGCACAGGTAGCCGCACCGCACGCGGGTGGGTGGCCCCCCGCCGCGCCTGACCGGGCGGACGCGCAGGCGACGGTACCGTCCACCTGACGAGAGCCCCGGAGGGAGGGACAGGGTGGTCAGAGTCGAACCGCAGACCGTCGACCTCGAACGCTGGCCCGCGCTCGCGCCACCGTCCGGACCGGGGGGACAGCCCTCGGCGCTTGTCGCCCAGGCGCTCCGGCGGTCGGCGCGCGAGCTCGGGGTGCGGATCGACTACCCCGATTCGTCGGCGGCCGGAGAGTACGACGCCCCGGTGCGCGTGGTACTGCGCGAACCCGATCACTTCTGGGCCCGGCTGGCGGACGCCGGCGTGGTGGGGCTCGGCGAGTCGTTCATGGCGGGCGACTGGGCCACTCCGGACCTGTGTGCCGCCATCGCGGTGCTGGCCCCGTGGATCGCCTCGAACGCCGACTGCGCGCACCCTGGTGAACGCGCGTACGGCCGGGAGGGTCGCGGCCCCGCCGGTGGCGGTCGTCGGCGTGGCGGGCCGGTCGCCGTGGAACTGGAGGATTCGGTCCCCGGCGCGCTGACCTCGCTGTACACGGACGAGACGATGTCGACCGCGGGTGCAGTGTTCGCTTCCGGAGCGCGCACCCGTGCCCGGTTGGACGACGGGACCGAGGTCGTGCACCTCGAAGCGCCGGCGGCTGCGCCCCGCCGCACCGACCTCGGCGACGCCCAACGCCGGGCCGCGGACACCCTGTTGACGCTGGCCGGGATCGGGGAGGGGACCCGTGCCCTGGTCGCCACACCGGGGTGGGGCGAACTGCCCATGAGGGCTGCCGAGCGCGGGGCGCACGTCCGAACCATGACATCGTCGACGGAGAGACTGGCGACGCTCGGGTCGAGGTTCACCGCGGCAGGTCTCGACGAGGAGATCTCGCTGTTCCTCGGAGCGCCGTCGGAAGTCGCGGGCGCGGTCGACTCCGTCGTCGCGGTGGACCCCGGCATAACCGCCGGATCCGCCGGGCACGCCGAGGTCCTCGCCGTGGCCGCCCGGCTTCTCGGCCCGGGGGGCCGTCTCGCCCTCCAGACGACGGTCTCACCGGGTCGGCCCACCCCGGCGGTCGTGGAGCTGGCCGCGTGGGAGTCCCGTTACGTGTCCGAGGCGGGGCCCCCGGTGGGGTGGTCGGAACTCGTCGAGATGGTCGACCGGGCGCCCTGTCTGACGCTCCGGGGGCGGGTGGAGATCACCGCTCATCATGCGGAGACCGTGCGCCTGTGGTCGGAGACGTTCGCGCAGCGCGGACGCGATGCCGCCGCGCTGGGGTTCGACGCCGTCTACCGACGGATGTGGTCGTTCCACCTGGCGGCCTTGGAGACCGGGCTCCGCAGTGGATGGGTCGAGTCGGTTCAGCTGCTCGCGACGGCCGGTGAGGCGGTCCGGCGGCGCGCGGACGGGCGCACGACATAGGGTTTGCCCCATGGGCAACATCCTCACCCCGATCGCCGTGTGGTTCGGCCGACAGGACGCCACCCGGGAGAACTCCCACCTTGTCGTGACGGTGGACCGGTGGCTCGACCGGGTCACCCGCGGGCGGGTGCCGCTTCTCCGGGTCGCGGGGCTGCCCACTCTGACCCTGCACGTCCCTGGTCGCAAGAGCGGCGCACCACGCAGCACGCCGCTGTTGTGCGCGTCGTGGGGGAACGGGCTGGTCGTCGTCGGGTCGAACTGGGGTGGGCAGAAGACCCCGGCCTGGGTCCACAATCTCCGGGCCGCCGCCGAGGGCGAGGTCGAGATCTCGGTCTACGGCGCGAGGCTGGTCGTGGACGTCCGTGAATTGACCGGTGACCAGCGGGACTCGGCATGGTCGGCGGCGGCCCGTGTCTGGCCGAACTACGAGATCTACGCTCGGCGCACCAGCCGCGAACTACCCGTCTTTCACCTCACCCCCCGTCTGTAGCCGCGGGGGCGGCCCGGGTGGGGCCGGGGTCTGTGGTCACGTCCGCGCCGGGCGGCCCGGGTCATCCGCGACGGGCGACCATGTTCATCGCAGTGGCGGTGAGGATCGGATCCCCGTCCTGGTTGACCAGCGTGACATCGGTGGTGAGCACGCCGCGGTCCGGCTTGGTCCTGGACGGTCGGACCCCGGTGGTCTCGCAGAGCAGGGTCAGACGGTCGCCCGGCCGCAGCGGGCGCACCCACCTCAGTTCGTCGATGCCGGGGGAGGCAAGGCTCGCCACGCTGGTCAGGTAGTTGTCCGCGAACAGGCGCATCATCAGTGCGGCGGTCTGCCACCCGCTGGCGATGAGTCCGCCGAACGGGCCGGCGGCGGCCGCCTCGGGATCGGTGTGGATGCTCTGCGGGTCGTACCGACGCGCGAACTCCATGATCTCGTCGGCGTCGACCGACTCCTCACCGAACCGGTACCTCGCGCCCTCGGTGTAGTCCTCGAGGTACCTGTCGTCGATCGGGGCGGTGAACTCGTCGTACGTCTCGTCCTGCATCGTCTCTCCCACGTCGGTGTGTACGCTTTTTAGTTAATCACCACTCACCGACTGGAGGACGGAGATGGCGTACTTCGATCGTCTCGGGCCGGGCAGATTCCGCCCGACCGAGCACGTGGGCGGAGCCTGGGACGAGTCAACGCAGCACATCGGGCCCGCACTCGGTCTGCTCGTCCATGCCGTCGAGCTCGACCTCGCCGCTCGTCGCGACGATCCCATGGTGGTGTCCCGCCTGTCCTACGAACTGCTCGGTGTGGTGCCGATGGACATCATGGACATCCGGGTGGAGGTCGTCCGACCGGGGCGCACCATCGAGTTGGTCGAGGCCACCTGTGGGCACGGCGAGCGCACCGGCATCCGACTGCGGGCGTGGCTGCAGCAGCCCCGCGATACCGAGGCGATCGAGGGCGCCGGATTCGACCCGATCCCGCCGCCGGAGCGGATGGAGCCGTGGGACCCCACCACGATCTGGCGCGGGGGGTACCTCGCCTCGGTCGAGGTCCGGCGGATCAGCGACGGCCCCGGCCGGTCGCGGTACTGGGTCCGCACCGGCGTCCCACTCCTGACCGGCGAGGATGTCAGCGTACTGGCGCGGATGGCCGCGCTGTTCGATATCGCCAACGGGATGGCGGTCCGGGCCGATCCGACGTCGGTGCACTATCCGAACATCGACCTCACCGCGCACCTCACCCGCCCGCCGGCAGGCGAGTGGCTGGGGTTCGACACCCGTGTGACCTTCGGGCCCGGCGGACTGGGGCTGACGTCGAGCGTGATCCACGATGAGGCCGGACCGTTGGGGACCGTCGCCCAGTCGCTCACAGTCCGACCGTGAGCTGTCGGAGATAGCACCGCATGCCGGAGCCGGTGTCGGGGTCGCGGTCGGAGAACCCGTGCCGTTCGTAGAACCGACGGGCACCGGCGTCGTCGGTGTCCACGTTGATGAGTATCTCCTCGCTGCCGCGGGACCGCACCTCGTCGACGGCGCAGGCCAGCAGCGCGGTCCCCACCCCGTTCCCGCGGAGGTCATGACGGACGTAGAGTTCCTCGAGCTGTGCCAGCGGACCGTCCCACAGGGGGGTGGGGCGCAGGGTGAGGAACGCGAACCCGATGTCCGCCGTGTTCTCGCCGCCGATATCCGAGCCGACTCGAGCGAGGACCGCCAGGACGTCGTCCCGGCGCAGCAGGTACTCGAATCGGGCGGCGGCGGTGGGGCCGTCCGGGGTCTCCGCGCCGAATTCGGTGTTGAAGTCGAACAGCAGGCGCCCCAGTGACTCCGCGTCCGCGGGCGTGGCCATGCGGATCTCCGCCGGTTCGGCAGGACGCGCCGGGGCCTGCGCAGTGTCCTCTACAGATGGTGCGGCCGTGTCGAGTAACTGGCGCAGGCGGTCGAGATCCTCGGCCACGGCGGCGGCGTCCCGTTCGACGTCGTCCTCGTCGTCGCCGCCGTCGGTTCCGCGCAGGGTGAACACCACCTCGCTCCCGTGCGGGTGGGGGAGGACCCGCAGCGGGTTGAGGGTGACCGTCCCGTCGGGGAGTGTGACCTCGTGGTCCAGGACACCGAACGCGTTGGTGGGCGCGAACCGGACGCGGACCTCGCCCATGGGGGAGTTGACGACGAGAATGTCGCCGTCGGATCGCACCTCACCCGCCGCGAGTCCGGCCGCCCACGACGGCAGGTGGGCGGGGTCGGCGGCGAGGGCGTAGACCTCGTCGGGGGAGCGGCGGATGACCACGCCCAGGTGCCGGGTGCGCATGGGACGAGTATCCGCCGCGTCCGCCGTCCGCGCCAGGGTGCAGCAGAGGCAAAGTGGTCAGACTGTGGCGCGGGTGGTCAGGGAGTGGCGGGTTCGTCGTAGCTGCCCTGGCCGGCGATGCTGGTGACCGTCGTCAGGAGGAAGACGGAATCGGCGAGCGCGGTGACGGCGTGGCGGTGGTGGGTGAGTGTGTGCAGTTCGCCAGCGGCGATGTCGGTGTCCCCCTCGCCCGTGACGCGGACGGCGCCCTGGAGGAGGTAGAGGCTCGCGGCCGGGGGAGAGTTGTGCTCCTCGAGTTCGGTGCCCTCCGTCAGCGCGAGCAGGGACTGCCGGAGCGGCCCCTCGCGAACGAGGATCTCGGCGTGGCGTCCGTGTGCGGACTCCTTCGCGCGGGCGAGGATGCGGTCGGCGGTCTCGGTCACATGGTTCATGGTGGAACTCACTGCCTCTCGGTGTGAACTGCCTCTTGGGTCGCGTGGTCCGCACCCTACGCCAGGACGGCGACCGCCGCGCAGAGCATGATCGTGGCGGCCACGACGGCGGTGGCCAGCGTCCGGGTGGCGGCGCCGGGGAGCCGGGTGTGTCCGGCCATGACCACGCCGACGGCCAGGGCGACGCGCGGGGGCGAGACGATGATGGCGAACGACCCGCCGACGTTCTGGCCGGCGAGAGTGACGAGGCTGTCGGCTCCCAGCCCGGTCGCGGCGCCGGAGGTGGCGGAGGAGAACATGGCCGCCGCGCCGGTGTTGGTGCCGGTGAGGTAGCCGCCCAGCGCCCCGATGGCCGGGATGCCGGCCAGTGACGCAGGTCCGAACCCGGACGCGAGATCGGCGAGGTGGGCGGCCATCCCGGCGGCGGCCATGACGACGCCGATGGACATGAACACGATGGCGTTGCCCGCTACGGGGACCCACGTCGCCAGCGCCGTCCGGACCAGGTTTGTCACGGGCGGGCCCGGTGTGGTGTAGACGCGGAGCGCGACGAGGGCCGCGACGTTCACCCAGAGGGCGGGGGAGGTGAGCCATCCCGTCCCGGCCGGGGCGCCGGCGAGGGCGAGCACGGCGCTGGCGCCGAGGATCCCCGCGAGCAGGACCGCGAACGGGATGAGTGCGCGCCCGAGCTCGGCGGTGACCGCGGGGAGAACGCCGTGCCGGGCGCGCCCGACCCCCAGGAGGAGGGCGATCACGGCGGTCGAGGCGAGGATGCCCGACGGGGGGACGCCGACCGCCGCGTTGGCCGCGACGAGGGCGGCCCACTGGGTCACGACGACGGCGGCGCCGAGAACCACGTGGCGCGCGGAGGGCCGGGTGGAGACGACGACGAGGACGGTCGTCATGCTCACGAGGAGGACCGGCAGGGTCAGGAGAGCCGACCAGTATCCGAGTTCCGCGACGTCCTGACCGCCGAGCTCCGCGGCCACGAGGGTGCCGGGGCCGAGGGAGCCCCACGGGACCAGGACCAACCCGAGCAACCCCGTGACGACGGCCTTCACCGGCGACAGTCCCATCCGGACGAGAAGCGGGGCGGTGATCACCACGCCGAGTCCGAAGCCGGTGACCGACTCCATGAACGGGGTCAACCCGAAGACCAGCAGCAGGATCGCGGGCACCCGGTCGTCGCCGGAGCCGACTCGTTCGAGCCATCCGGCGATGTGATCCCTGCTCCCGGTCGCCGACAGGGCGGTGGCCAACAGGACGCCGCCGAGGAGGATGAGAGCGACCTCGAGGACCGTCGGCCCGAGTTGCGCCAGTGAGGCGAGGACCTCGTCGTCGTCGGGCCGGAAAACGGTGATCGCACCGACGAGCGCGGCCACCAGGCCGGCGCTTCCCGCCAGGAGAGAGGGGGAGCGGAGCGCCAACAGGGCCAGGACCACCACGACCGGCGCGACGGCGGCGCCGGTCTGCACGAGAGCGCTCACTGCACCCAGCCTACCCAGGCGGCCCGGGGCCAGCGGTTGCGAGAGCGCCGGACGGCGAGCAGCCTCGTCACACAACTGCGGGCGCAACCGCGGGCGGGTGAGACGTCGACGCGATCCGCGGCCGACCGCCCGAGACACCGACGGAGAGGAGCACCGTGGACGCCACCGAAGTCGCCGACCGGGTCCACCGCCTGGCGCATGCCCACGTCAACTGTTATCTCGTGGAGGACGATGACGGGGTGACCCTCGTCGACGCCGGCCTGCCGAGCATGTGGGACCTCATGACCGAGACACTCCGTCGGCTGGGCCGTGGTCCCGCCGACGTGCGGGCTCTCGTACTCACCCACGGGCACTTCGACCACGTCGGCTTCGCACGGCGCGCCCGGGTCGAGCTGGAGGTGCCGGTGCTGGTGCACCCCGCGGACGGACACCTGGCCGCGCACCCCTACAGCTACACACCCCAGCGCAACCGCTTCCTGTACCCGTTCACCCATCCCCGGTCGCTTCCCGTGCTCGGAAGGATGGCCATGGCCGGCGCTCTCACGATCGAGGGGGTCGAGGACACTGAGGAGCTACCGGTGGGTCCCGCTCTCGACGTCCCGGGTCGTCCCGTGGCGATGTTCGCCCCCGGGCACACCGGAGGACACTGCATCCTGCACCTACCCGACCGGGACACGGTCCTCAGCGGGGACGCCCTGGTCACCCTGGACCCGTACACCGGCGCCACGGGACCGCAGATCGTCGCCTCGGCGGCCACGGCCGACACCGCCCGCGCGATGGAGTCTCTCGGCCCGGTCGCCGCCACCGGGGCCTCGACCGTCCTGCCCGGCCACGGGGACCCCTGGACCCACGGAGTCGACGCCGCGGTCGGACACGCCCGCGCCGTCGGCGAACACTGATCAGAGCGCATCACCGCACGAGAGCAGGGAGACCCGAGGGGAGGAGTGTCTGGCGGAGGTCAGGGGAGAGCTGAGGGGACGCGCAGCCGCGGCGTCAGCTGATCCGGAGAGGGCTCGTCGCCCCCCTCGACGGTGGCGATGAGTGCGTCAGCGTGGGAAATCAACCCGGTCGCATCGATCCCGTGAGGCGCGGGGCCGCCGCCGTGGCCAATACGTTCGGCGGCACGGGCGAGCAGCGACAATGCCCCCTTGGTGTTGCCGCGCTGGATATGGGTGATGCCGACCGCCAACTGGGCCAGGCCCTGCCAGAGCATGCGCTCGTCATCGGGGCTGGCCTTCCAGGCACCCTCGAGAACTTCGTGGGCATTGAACGCGAGGCCGCGGTCCAGCAGATCCTGTGCCCATTCCAGCGATCGGGCGGGGGGCAGATCGAGATCCTCGGGGATACGCTCGACACCGACGCTGCCGATCGGCAATGGCCGACCGAGTTCATCGCGAGGGCGCGAATTGCGCGCGCGGCCGTCTTCGTCGCGATCACGGTCCATGCCGGGTGGGGTGCGCATGGCGCCATCGTCCCATCTGTTGACGACGGCCGGCCACCTCGGACACGGGCCCCGATCGTGACACGTCGCGCGCGCTCTCCTCCGCGCGCGCTCCGTAGGCTTGTCCCATGACGTTGCATCATGTTCGACGCGGGCAGGGGAGCCCTCTACTTCTCGTGCACGGACTCGGCGCGGGGTGGCGATCGTGGGAACCCATCATCGACGATCTGGCAGCGCGTCGCGAGGTCATCGCGGTCGACCTGCCGGGTTTCGGTGAGTCCCCACCGCTGGAGGGTGAGGTGTCCATAGCGGCGCTGGCTGACGCCGTCGCCCGGTTCATCGAGGAGACGGGTCTGGACGGGGTGTCCACGGCCGGACAGTCGATGGGTGGGCGGATCGTTCTCGAGCTGGCCCGGCGCGGCGTCGGTGGCGACACCGTGGCGCTGGACCCCGGCGGATTCTGGAGTGATCGCGAGCTGGCGATCTTCAGCGCCACCCTGCGGCCGTCGATCGCCCTGGTCAGCGCTGTGCGCGGAGCGCTCCCGGCACTCCTGGGCAATCCGATGAGTCGGACCGCCGTGCTGGCGCAGTTGTCGGCGCGGCCATGGGCGCTGTCGGCACAGACCGTGCTGCCTGACGTGGCCGGGCTGGCGGACGCACCGGCGACGGGCCCGGCGATGGACGCGCTCACGAAGGGCCCCCCGCAGCAGGGTGCCCCCGCGGGCACGGTCCCGGGACGGGTCACCATCGGGTGGGGGCGTCGCGATCTGGTGACACTCCCGGCCCAGGCCCGGCGAGCCGCCCGCGCGTTCCCCGACGCGACACTGCACTGGTTCGATAGGTGCGGCCACTTCCCGCAATGGGACGCGCCCCGCGAAGCGAGTCGGCTCATCCTGGACCGGACCAATTGACCCGGCGCATTCCGCGGTAGTGGTGTGGTGACCACCATGGGCGGTTGCGCCCGCACGAAGCTCTGCCACCATGGGCGGATGATGCGTCACACGCGCGACCGGGGGAGACCGCCATCAACGTGGTGGAGTAGCCCACCGCGAGGCGGGGGTGGAGAAGCCCGGGAGTCGAACAGCCGGGCCAGACGATGAAACACCTCGCGTCCGCCTTTGCATTGAGTTCCACTGCACCGAGTTTCGCTGCGCTGAGTTCGGTGCTGAGAATGCGAAGTACGTTCCGCCGAGGGATGTGGACGACCGAACTGCGGATGCACGTGGATGCGGAGACGGTGTGGTCAGTCATCACCGATGTGCAGACCTGGCCGCGATGGGGGCCCACCGTCTCAGGGGCGCGGATCGACGGTGACTCCGGCCTGACGGGCGGCGCGCGAGGGACGGTCACGACCGCGGTGGGGCTGTCCCTGCCCTTCGAGATCACCGAGTTCGTGGAGCGGCGGCTCTGGGCGTGGAAGGTGGCAGGAGTGAGCGCTACCCGGCACGAGGTGATCGAGGTACCGGGTGGTTGTGTCCTCAGCTTCGGTGCTCCGGTCTGGGCGGCGGGATACCTGCCGGTGCTGGCGATCGCGCTGCCGCGCATCGAACGGATCTCCGTCGAACGAGCTCACTGAGAGGCGTCGGCGTGGATCGCGCAGCAGGACGGTGGCATGTGACCACCGCGCCGATGGGGATGGGACAGCGGTATTCGAACTTTACATAATGTAGATTATCGGCACTTCGGGAGTGGGTGGTCCGGTGAGAAGCTTCCGGAGTTCGTCACCATCCGCCGTGCACACTGCCACGAATGGTCACTGAGGCGAGACCGTGTCGCTCGGTAGAGAAAGGTGCGACATCATGCGCGGATCAGTCGAAAACGCTTTCATGCTCATCCACAACCCACTGGTGGATCTCTACCAGTGGCTCCTCAGTGTCCTACCGGCGGACATGACCTGAGTTCTGCAATGGCCTGAGTTCCCCGGCGGCGATCCGTCGCCGTCGTTCGTTGCGAGGCCCCGGGTCGTGGACATCGTCAGTTTACCGTGCGAATCCGCACCTGGGCCTCGCGGCATCTATCCGCCACTGTTGCCGGTGGTCCCGCCAGTCAGCTCCGATTCGACACTGTGACGTTTCGGGGGCGGGTGTCCCCGACGCAGTACGCCTGCGGGGTCATCCGCCCAGAGCCGCCGGCTGCCTGTCAGTCCACGGCAGTGCCTGCTCCAGCTGGCCGGCCAGACGCAGCAGCATCGACTCGCCCCCGAGTCCGGCGGTGAAGTGCACCCCCATGGGGACGCCCTCCGGCGTCCAGTGCAGCGGAAGCGACAGCGCCGGCCGACCGGTCAGGTTGGCCAGCTGGGTGTACGGCACCCAGCTCAGGTTGGCGTCGATGAGCGACTCCACGAATCCCGAGTACCGCAGCAGCGGAGCTGTGCGCGTCGCGAGCAAAGCGGTCGCCGCGCGACGCGCCAGCGGCGGGGTGTCCAGGGCGCCGATGTGCGGCGGGAGATCTGCGAGCGTCGGCGTCATGAGCACGTCGTAGCCCTCGAAAAAGGTGGTGAGTTCGCCGACGTACTGATCCCGCCGCATCACGGCATCCAGGTAGTCCACGCTGCTCTGCGCCCGGCCGAGTGCCGCCACGATGCGCGTGTCCGTCTCGAAGTCCCGATCGGCGCACCCCGTCCGGCGTTTGGTGTCCTCGACCGACCACGCGAGGTAGGCGAACCAGCTGGTGAGGAAATCGCGGGCCAATGCCAGGTCGTCGACGGGCTGCGACTCGAGGATGTCGACGCGGTGGCCGAGGTCCTCGAGCGCTCTGGCGGCGGTCTCGACAGCGGCGAGAGCCTGAGGGTGGGGTGACGAGTTGATCGAGGACGCGGTACACACGCCGATCCGCAGACGTCCGGGTTCCGCCCCCACCTGGGACCGGAACGACTCCGACGGGGTGGCCGGGACGTACGGCCCGCCCGGCTCCCCTCCCATCAGGACGTCCAGCATCGCAGCCGAGTCGCGAACCGACCGCGAGATGACGCCATTGGTGGCCGCGCCGTGCATCGCCTCGCCGCGCGCGGGCCCCATCGGGACCAGTCCGCGGCCGGGTTTGAGGCCGACGAGCCCGCAGCACGCGGCCGGGATGCGGATCGAACCGCCGCCGTCGCTCGCCCCGGCGACCGGGACGATGCCGGCCGCGACCGCGGCGGCGGACCCGCCCGAGGAGCCCCCGGGGCTGCGGCTGGTGTCCCATGGGTTCCTGGCGGGGCCGAACAGTTCGGGCTCCGTGATTCCCTTGGCCCCGAACTCCGGGGTGTTGGTCTTGCCGAAGACCACCAGGCCCGCGTCCAACCACCGCCGGACCACGGTCGCGTGCTCGGTCGCCGGTACGTCGGCCAGTGGACGCGACCCGCCACTGGTGGGTGTTCCGCGGTAGTCCTGACCGAGATCTTTGAGGAGGAACGGCACCCCGGCGAACGGGCCCGACAGTTCATCGGTCGCCCGGGCGCGAGCCGGCCCGTCCAGCCGGCGCACGATCGCGTTGAGTCGCGGGTTGACACCGTCGGCGCGCTGGATCGACGCGTCGAGCAGGTCGCCCGGGGTGACCTCGCCCTGCCGGACGAGGGCGGCGAGACCGAGGGCATCGTGACTTCGGAACTCGTCAAAGCGCATGGGGCCGGAGTCTACGCAGCGCGATCAGCGATTGTTCCGGTTCCGCCAGGCGCGCCATGCGCCCGTGGACCACAGGGCCCACGCGACGAGGACGGGCTGGAAGAACAACCGCACGAGGCGTGCGCGGTCGCTGTCGAGTCCGAACGCGTCCGAGCCCGTCACGTACTGAGAGATGTTGCCGGGGAAGATCGCGACGAAGAACGCCGCCGTCACGCCGCCCACCGCCGGCCGGTATCGCGCCGGTGCGAGGATGAGCGCCGCGCCGAGTCCGAGTTCCACCACGCCGGAGGCGACGACCACGAAGTCCGGGTCGAGTGGGACCCACGTCGGGACCTGTGCCTGGAACTCCTCGCGCATGGTGGTCAGGTGCCCGGTCCCCGCCCCGAGAAGGGCGGCGCCGAGGGCCCATCGTCCGAGATGTCGGACCACCTCCCCCGCACTGCGGCGGCGCACCGGTGTGCGGTATCGCGAGTTCTTCAGGGGCCGGTCCAGTTTGTCCATGGGGGTAGTGTTGCGCACAACTTAATTGAGCGCAACCTAAAAATGGGCGATACTCGGGTGATGGATCCCGATCTCCGACTGGAAGAGCAAGTCTGCTTCGCCCTCTACGCCGCCTCCCGCGCCTCGACGTCGGCCTACCGCCACGCCCTGGCGTCGGTCGGCCTCACCTATCCGCAGTACCTCGCCCTGCTCGTGTTGTGGGAGGAGGACGGGCTGACGGTCCGCCAGTTGGGCGACCGACTACTCCTCGACTCGGGCACCCTCTCCCCTCTGCTCGCACGGCTGGAGCATGCCGGACTGGTCGAGCGGTCCCGCTCCGTCGGCGACGGGAGGAGTGTCCACGTGCACCTCACCGAGGCCGGCGGGCGGCTGCGCGCCGAAGCCGAGACGATCCAGTGTTCCCTGCTGGACAGGGTGGACATGCCGCAGGAGGACCTCGTCCAGCTGCGGACCCTGGCCCAGCGTCTCGTGACCTCGCTCGAAGGAGTCGATCGCGGCGATCAGTAGCGTCAGCCGATGGTGATCGGCTGACGCAGGATCGTCTTGAGTCTGGCGGGATCGGACCTGCGGGGGTCCGAGAGGTAGATCTCGTGGTGGTGGCCCGACGGGGTCGCCCCGTGTGAGGGGATGATCTCCTCGTGCATCCGCGCGATGATCGGGCCCTCGTCGTCGTAGGGGCCCACGTGCAGCGTCTGCACCGCCGACCCCTCGGCGTACCCGTCGAACCGCACCCGCTCGTGCGCGTCCGGCATCGTCGTCGTCGTCACTTTCTCCATGGCGGCGGACAGGATGTCCGGGGTGACCCAGTCCGGCTGCCAGATCATCATCGTCCAACTCCAGGCGTCCTTGTCGCGGGCCGTGAACACCCGCGGGTCGTCGGCGTACCAGAGGCCCTCGAGCGGGCCCACCGTGTAGACCCGTCCCAGCGCGGCCCGGGCGGCGGCGCGCACGGCGTAGGACGTGGCGTACAGCGCCTCGACGGCGGCCCCGTACTCGGGCGCGGTATTGGGATCTCCCCGCCCGTCGACCATGAGGAAGTTCATCGCTGGGACCTCGACCAGGTCGAATCGGCCGGCCTTGCCGTCGTAGAGGTCCCTGCGCTCGCGTTTGATGTCGTAGTTGGGTGGGTCGCCGACCATGGCAGCAGGCTACGCCGATCCGGCCTGGAGTTCGGCGATCCGGCGTTTGTACACCGCGGTCAACTCGTCGATGTACCGGCGATTCCACCGTGGGGTGATGTGCTTACTGCAGTTGGCGTCAGCGGCCACGACGTCCACCACGATCGCGCGCTCCACGCGGCCGGAGTACCGCTTCTCCCCCATGGCCCGGAGCCGGTCGATCAGGTCGGGGTCGCTGCCCGGCTCGACCGTGCGCGCGTGACCGAAGACCTTCAACCGCCGTCGGGTCGGATAGTCGACGAAGAGCAGGCAGACGCGTCCGTCGTGATCCACGTTGCCCGTGGAGACGTACTGGTGGTTGCCCGGGAACTCGGCCCAGGCGAGGGTCGTGTCGTCGACCACGTGCACGAATCCCGCCGGGCCGCCGCGGTGCTGCGTGTACGGCCAGCCCGACTCGGTGACGGTCGAGAGGGAGAAGTGGTCGGCGCTCCGGATCAGTGCGACATCGGTGCCCTCGAGGGCGAAGTCACCGGTGGCGACGGGGAGGGTGACCCCCACGGCGTTCTGCCGGGCCCTCACCGCCGGTCCGTACGCGATTCCCGGGTAGTGGTTGGCTGCCATGGTCGTCAATATAGGTTGCGGTGCGGCACGCCAGGCTGCAGGGCATGAGCTGGGCGGAGATCGGCATGGTGCTCGGTGTCAGCACACAGGCGCTGCACAGGAGATTCGGACGGACCGCCTGACCGGGCATGATGCCGACCATCCCGGTGGCATGCGGCTCGGTGACGAGGGCACACGCAGGGCAGCGCAGCTCCGCTGAGTACTCAGCGTCCGGGCGTGGCGACGGTGTCCGGCCTGGGCACGTTCTGCAGCCGGAGCTGGCCCCGCGCGAGCACGGCTCCACCCTCGGCCTGACTGATCACTACATCCCACAGCTGCTGGCTGCGGCCCTGGAACAGGGCGTGCGCGGTGACCTCGACCCGCCCGCCGGTGGACGGTCGGAGGAAGTCGGTGCCGTTGTGGACGCCGACCGCGATCTGCCCCCGGTCAGCGACCGCGAATCCGGCTCCCGCACCGCCGGCGGACTCCACGATGCTCGCGTAGACGCCGCCGTGGACCGTCCCCCACGCCGTGACGTGCCCCTCCCCCAGGTCCGCGTGGCCGCGCAGCGAGGTGGTGGTCACCTCGTCGACGACGAGCCCGGACGCCCGGACGAAGACGCTGGCGTCGGAGGAGTTGGCATCAGGGAACCCGCCGGAATCGGTCATCCGCTCTTTCTACCCGCTGCTGGTTCCGGCTAGGTCGCCGCAGCCACGTACCTCGCCAGGTGCTCGCCGGTGAGAGTGGAGGCACCGGCGACGAGTTCGGCCGGGGTGCCCTCGAACACGATCCGGCCGCCGTCGTGACCGGCGCCGGGACCGAGGTCGATGATCCAGTCCGCGTGGGCCATCACGGCCTGATGGTGCTCGATCACGATCACCGACTTCCCGGCATCGACCAGCCGGTCGAGCATCGCCAGCAGGGTCGCGACGTCGGCCAGGTGCAGGCCCGTGGTCGGCTCGTCCAGCACGTAGACCTCGGCCTTGTCGGCCATCTGGGCGGCCAGCTTGAGCCGCTGACGCTCGCCACCGGACAGCGTGGTCAGGGGCTGACCGAGCCGGATGTAGCCCAGGCCGACATCGCGGAGCCGGGCGAGGATCTTGTGCGCGGCGGGGATCCGCGCCTCTCCCCCGGCGAAGAACTCCTCGGCCGTGGCGACGGACATCGCCAGCACCTCGCCGATGTTCCGGCCACCGAACCGGTACTCGAGCACCTCGGCCTGAAAGCGCCTGCCCTCGCAGTCGTCGCACGTCGTCGCGACGCCGGCCATCATGGCCAGGTCGCTGTAGATCACGCCCGCGCCCTTGCAGGTGGGACACGCGCCCTCGGAGTTCGGGCTGAACAGCGCCGGCTTGACGCCGTTGGCCTTGGCGAACGCCTTCCTGATGGGTTCGAGGAGTCCCGTGTAGGTCGCCGGATTACTGCGCCGCGACCCGCGGATGGCGGCCTGGTCGATCGCCACCACCCCGTCGCGAGGCGACACCGAGCCGTGGATGAGCGAACTCTTGCCCGATCCGGCCACGCCGGTCACCACGCACAGCACCCCGAGGGGGATGTCCACATCCACGCCTCGCACGTTGTGGGCTGTCGCGCCACGCACCTCGATCCGCCCGGTGGCCGCCCGCACGCTGTCCTTCAGTGCGGCGCGGTCGTCGAGATGCCGGCCGGTGACGGTGTCGCTCCCGCGGAGCCCGCTGACCGATCCCTCGAAGCAGATCCGACCGCCTTCGGAGCCGGCGCCGGGTCCGAGGTCGACGACGTGGTCGGCGATCGCGATGGTCTCCGGCTTGTGCTCCACCACCAGGACCGTGTTGCCCTTGTCGCGCAGCCGCAGGAGCAGCCCGTTCATGCGTTGGATGTCGTGGGGGTGCAGGCCGATCGACGGCTCGTCGAACACGTAGGTGACGTCGGTCAGGGCGGAACCGAGGTGGCGGATCATCTTGACCCGCTGTGCCTCGCCGCCTGACAAAGTGCCCGCGGGGCGGTCGAGCGACAGGTACCCCAGGCCGATCTCCACGAATGAGTCGAGCGTGTGCTGCAGCGCATCCAGTAGCGGCGTGACCGACGGTTCGTCGAGACCGCGCAGCCACTCGGCCAGATCGGTGATCTGCATCGCCGAGACGTCGGCGATGTTTCTCTCCCCGATCCGGGAGGACCGGGCCCCCTCGTTGAGCCGGGTGCCGTCGCACTCGGGGCAGGGGGTGAAGACCACGGCCCGCTCGACGAACGCGCGGATGTGGGGCTGCATCGCCTCGACGTCCTTGGACAGCATCGACTTCTGGATCTTGGGGATCAGGCCCTCGAAGGTGACGTTGATGCCGTCGGCCTTGACCTTGACCGGCTCCTTACGCAGCAGGTCGTGCATCTCCCGATCGGTGAACTCCCCCACCGGTTTGTCCATGTCGAAGAACCCGGAGCCGGAGTAGATGCGGCCGTACCAGCCGTCCATCGAGTATCCGGGGACGGTGATCGCGCCCTCGGACAGGGACTTGGAGCGGTCCACCAGCGCGTCGACGTCGAAATCGGAGACTGATCCGCGACCCTCGCAGCGGACGCACATCCCGCCGGTGATGGAGAACTCGGCCTTCTGCCGGGTTCCGTCGGCCTTCTTCAGTGTGCCGACCCCGGAGGCGGACGCGACGTTGAAGGAGTACGCCTTGGGGCCGCCGATCCTCGGCTGCGCGAGACGGCTGAACAGGATCCGCAGCATCGCCCCGGTGTCCGTGGCGGTGCCGACCGTGGAGCGGGGGTCGGAGCCCATCCGCTCCTGGTCCACGACGATCGCCGTGGTCAACCCCTCCAGCACGTCCACGTCCGGCCGCGCCAGGGTGGGCATGAAGCCCTGGAGGAACGCGCTGTAGGTCTCGTTGATCATCCGCTGCGACTCCGCCGCGATGGTCGAGAACACCAGCGAGCTCTTGCCGGATCCCGAGACGCCGGTGAACACCGTCAGCCGCCGCTTGGGCAGATCCACGTCGATCGACCGGAGGTTGTTCTCCCGCGCGCCGAGGACGCGGATGGTGTCGTGCGTGTCTGCCGTGTGGGCGCTCATCCCGGGTCTCCTCACCCTGTCCGCTCAGCGGCAACGTTAGACCGCGGACCCGTGGCGGGAAAGGGCGTCAGCCGCGATCCTGCTGCTCCATCGCGGTGGCGTGCAGTCGGGCGAACCGCTGGAACTCGTCGTCGTCCCATCCCTCGCGTCCGGTCGCGGCCGCCCATCCGTCGAGGATCTGATGGTCGTACAGGTGGCCGTAGCCCTGCGATCCGCCGATCGCGTTGCCGAGATCGGCGGTCACCTGGAAGAGGGTCAACACGGGCATGTAGAACATGCCCGGATGCCGGCCCTTGCCGGGCGGTTCGGCCAGCCACGCGGGGCGGTCGAACAGCAGATCCGGGGTCCACCACACCACCGGGTCGGTCGCGTGCTGGACGTACAGGACGTGCGGCGGGATCCACGGGGTGTCGTCGTCGCGGAACTCCGCGGGATCCTCCGAGAACCTCACCAGCAGGCCGTCCGCGTACACCGGCTCGGTGACCGGGGTACCGGGGTCGCGCCGCTGTACGAGCGCGTTCCAGATGTGGTTGGAATTGGGCGGGCCGACCCAGAGCACCCCGTCCACCGTCGCCCGGATATCGCGGATCCCCGAGAACGCCGCCTCGCCGGCCTGGGTGCCCAAACTCTCGCCGTAGACGTACAGCTTCGGCTGCGGCCGACCCGGTGGGAGGGAGTCGCGCCAGGTCACCACCGCCTCGATCAGCGACCGGCCCGCCACCTCCGCCTTCTCGCGGTCGGCGAGGAACGAGATCCAGCTGGGCAGGTACGAGTACTGGGTGCCCACGATCGCCACGTCGCCACCGGAGAGCAGTTCGATGGCCTGAGCCGCGTGGGGGTTGATCCACCCGGTGCCGGTGGTCGGGGCGATCACCACCGACTCACGTTCCCAGGCCCGGGTCCGCTCCAGCTCCTCCACCACCAGGGCGGAACGCTCGTCGTCGGTCGGTGCGGACTCCAGACCGGCGTACGCCCGGATCGGCTCGGGCGCGTCCTCGCCCAACAGATCCCCCAGGTGCTGCCCGTCGAGGCCGCCGCTCACGAACCGTCGGCCCTGCAGGCCCAGGTCCCCGAAGTCCACGACGGAGTCCGGGGACCCGGATCGCTCGGGCGCCGTCGGCGGTCGCGCGCCGGGGAGGTCCTCGTTGTTCTGCCCGCTGAAGATACGGTTGGCGCCGCCGAAGAACAGGCGCGGCACCACACCTTGCACCACGCCGAGTGCGAGGACGGCCACCATCACGACGCCCGTGAGCCGGGCGGGGTACTCCCCCACGCCGAACCTGCGGCCCACCGCGCGGGCCGACCACCGGTACCCCGCCCGGATGCCGCGGGCTGCGATGAGGAGCCCCAGGAAGATCGCCAGGGCGACCCACGGGATCTTCATGTAGTCCGCCCAGGGCGGGCGGGGTGAGCGCACCAGATCGGAGACCTGGTCCTGCCAGCGGATCGCCGTGGCCGTGGCCGTGATGAGGTAGACCACCAGGATGTACGGGGCGGCCAGACGGGCGAAGGTCAGGAGACGGTCACCGACCGCGAGGAGGTCGGGGTGGAGGGTGACGCGGGGCGCCACGACCCGCCGCCAGAGGGTCCTCAGTGCGACGCCGACCCCGTAACCCACCAGCATCGACACGCCGGTGACCACCCCCTGGTAGTACCAGGCCCGCGGCAGCAGGGACGGCATGAGCGAGACCCACGCCGCCAGCGCGGCCACGATGAGGCCGGTGACCGAGGGGCGCCACCGTTCCCACCACCTCCGGAGCGCGGCGACGGGCGTGGTCCCCGCTGTCGCTCGGCCGGTCCCGCCGTCCGTGCTCACCGCAGGCGCTCTGCCCGTCTCGCCGCCGCCACCAGGTCCTCGGACATACGGGCCAGCTCCGCGGGGTCCTCGCCCTCGGCGATGGCGGTCCGCAGATCCTCGCAGGCGCAGCGCAGCTGGAACATGCGGTCCATCAGGTCGGTCGATTCGGCCTCGGTGAGCACGACCGTGCCCTCGGGCAGGTCCTGCATCCGGAGCGACCGGCGCTGCTCGTAGGCCCGCTGCCGGCAGGACCTCCGGCAGTAGCGGCGCCGGCGCCCGGTCCCGCCCTCGTCCACGGGACGGCCGCACCACGCACACGAGGCCTCGCCCCTCCGGGGCGCGGCCGGCTCGGGTCGGGCGTCGGGTTCCACGGGTGTGAGGTTACCCAGCGGCGCCCCCGGGGTGGCCCGTGGCGTCGGGACATGGGAACATTTGGGGGTTCCCCTGGCGTTGACACAAGCAGGAACCACGCAGCGTCGTGTCGATCCGCATGAATTGACGCAGACGAACACGGCAGAAGGAGTTCGCATGGCAGATCGAGTCCTCAGGGGCAGCCGCCTCGGTGCGGTGAGCTACGAGACCGACCGGGACACCGACCTCGCGCCCCGCCGCATGGCGCGGTACCAGACCCCCAACGGCGAGGTCTACGAGGTCCCGTTCGCCGATGACGCCGAGATCCCCGGCGCCTGGATGTGCAAGAACGGCCAGGAGGGCCAGCTCATCGACGGCCCCGCGGTCGAGGTCAAGAAGGGCAAGCCGCCGCGTACCCACTGGGACATGCTGCTCGAGCGTCGCTCCCTGGAGGAGCTCGAGGAGCTGCTCAAGGAGCGGATGGACCTGCTCAAGAAGCGGCGCCGCGCCGGTGCGCGGTAGGTAGTACCGAGCGGTCACCGGATATCACCCGGTGGCACAGGAACGCCCCGGCCCCGAAGGGTCGGGGCGTTCACTTGTGCCCGGGGTCGGTGTGCGGCCGGAACCGGCGCGCACCGGGTCAGCGGCCGACGAGACCCTTTAGCTGGGTGCGACGCTTCTCCCAGCCCCAGCGGGCCACGTTCACCGCGGCCTCGCGGAAGATCGACTCGCTCATCTTTGATTGGCCGACGGTGCGTTCGGTGAAGGTGATGGGCACCTCCGTGACCCGGCGCCCGTTGTTCAGCAGGCGCCACGTCATGTCGATCTGGAAGCAGTAGCCCTTCGACTCGATGGCGTCGAGGTCCAGCTCGGCCAGGGCGTCGGCCCGGTAGGCGCGGTAGCCGGCGGTGATGTCCTTGATGCCCACGCCCAGCATGACCCGGGAGTAGATGTTGCCGCCGCGGGAGATGACGTGGCGTTGCCACGGCCAGTTGACCACCGCGCCGCCGGGGACGTAGCGGGAGCCGATCGCCAGGTCGGCGCCGCCGTCGACGGCGGCGAGCATCGCGGGAAGCCGCTCGGGGGGATGACTGCCGTCGGCGTCCATCTCCACCAGCACCGTGTACTCGCGCTCGAGACCCCAGCGGAACCCGGCGATGTACGCGGCCCCGAGCCCCTGCTTGCCCTCGCGGTGCATCACGGTGATGCGCCCGCGCGGGTCCTCGGTGGCGAGCCGGTCGGCGACCTCGCCGGTGCCGTCGGGGCTGTTGTCGTCGGCGATGAGGACCGAGACCTCGGGGGCCGCGGCCAGCAACCGCTCCACCACGCCGGGCAGGTTGTCCCGCTCGTCGTAGGTCGGGATGATCACCAGGGTGCGCGCGGACGGCGCGTGTTCGCCCGGCGTCGTCGGATCGGTCACTTACTTCTCCTCGGTTCGGGTCGCGGGTCGTTGCCGGGTGCGGACCAGCGCCCATGCCAGTGCGACGAGCCCAATGAGGCAGCTCACCGCCTGCGGGATGCCACCCAGTCGGGTTGCCATCGTACCGGCCCCGCCCACCTCGACCTGCGCCGCCAGCACCGCGGGCTCGAAGATGCCGCTCTCGGCGCGGACGTCGCCGTCGGGGCCGATGACGGCGCTGACCCCGCTGGTCGCGGCGATCAGCACGGGCACGTCGTGCTCCACGGCCCGCACCCGGGACATCGCGAGTTGTTGGTACGTCATGGGTGAGCGGCCGAAGGTGGCGTTGTTGGTGGGGACGGTGAGGATCTGCGCGCCGCGGGAGACGGGCTCGCGGGCGGCGGCGTCGAAGGCGACCTCGAAGCAGATGGCCACGCCCAGGTCCACCCCGCCCGCGGTGACGACGTGGTCGCCGTCGCCGGGGATGAAGTGCCCGGCGGTCCGGGCGATCGGGAACAGCGCCTCGAGCGGCTCGCGCAGCGGGAGCCACTCCCCGAACGGCTGGATGTACTTCTTGTCGTGGCGGTCGACCACCGGGCCCTCGGCGGGGCCAGAGGAACGGCCGTCCCACACGAGATAAGAGTTGTGCGCTTCGCGGCCGTCGCCGGTGGGCAGGACGGTGCCCACGAGGATCGGTGCCTCCAGACGGCGGGACAGGGCGGTGATCTGGGCGGCGGCGAGCTGGTCGGCCAGCGGCGAGATGTCGGAGGCGTTCTCCGGCCACAGCACGAAATCCGGCGGGGCCTCGGTGCCGGCCTCGACATCGTCGGCGTACTCGGCGGTGACGCGCAGGTGGTTCTCGAGCACCGCGCGGCGTTGGGCGTTGAAGTCCAGGCCGAGGCGCGGGACGTTGCCCTGGATCACGGCGACCTCGACGGTGTCGGTGGGCTCGCCGCCGGTCGGGGCGAGGGCCGCGACGGCGACCAGGCCCGCGGTCACCAGGGGCACCGTGAGCAGGCCGGCGGCGGCGCGGACGGGTCGGTCACGGCGCGCGAGGAGCAGGACGGCGACGCCGATCGCCGCCCCCACCGACGCCACCGCGAACCCGACCAGTGGGGTGCCGCCCAGTGACGCCAGCGGCAGCAGCGGCCCGTCGGCCTGGCCGAACGCCAGCCGTCCCCACGGGAAGCCGCCCCAGGGCCAGGACGAGCGGACCCACTCCCACAGGGACCACCAGCCGGCCACCCCGAGCACGGCGCCGACCGCACGCGGGCCGCGCCGGTTGCCGGGGTCCAGGCCGGCCCGGAGGATGACCGCGGCGCCGGCGCCGAACGCGGCGAGGTACAGCGCCTCGACCAGCGACAGGCCCCACGAGGCGTAGGCGCCCACGTACAGGCCCACCCACGGCACCAGGAGGAGGAAGAAGACCAGGCCGGAGGTGAACCCGAGGAGCGCGCCGGTGCGCGGCCGGACCGTGGAGGCGCCGGACGGGGACAGGACGACGACGAGGACGGCGATCGCGGGAAGCGCCGTCCACCACAGACCCACCGGGGGGAACGAGGCCGCCAGCAGCGCCCCGGCGGCAGCCGCGAAGGCCAGCCTGGTGAGCAGGGGCATCAGGTCGCGGGGCCGGCGGGCAGGCCGTCCACGACGAGCGCGCGCAGAACGGGGTCGGGTCCGGTGAGATCCGGCATCGGAGGAACTCCGGAGCGCGGGTCCGTGGACCACCGCTGGACGGCGTCGTCCGCGGCGATCACGGCCAGCTCCCCGGTCCGCCACCTCGCGAAGGTGGCCGCCGTGCCCGGGGTGAGGGTGCCCGCCGTGCCGTCGCGCGCGCCGGCCGCCCGGTGTGCGCCCCGGGTGGTCGCGGTGAACGCCGCCCGCGGGGACAGGCCACGGCCGCCCTCGACGGAGGTCAGGGCCCGCAGGGCGTCCCACGGCCGGACCTCGTCACCGGCCCGGGTGGACGCGGCCAGCGCCACGCCGGAGGCGGCGATGCGCACGAGGTCGATCCCCGTCAGGTCATCGACGAGCGGGTGCAACAGGCTCACCGTGCCCACGGCGGCCAGGGCGGCGAGCGTGTCGCCGTCCGCGTTCCCGGCCCCGGCCCCGCCGACGAGGACCGGGATGCACCGGGCGACCGCCGGCCCGCCGAGTTCGGTGGCGAGGCGGGTGAGTTCGGTCGCGAGGCGCGCCGGGTCGACGGTGTCGTCGAGCACCACCCGCTCCCCCGCACGCACCCGCTCCTCGACCTCCTCGAGCCCGTGTGCGCGCGGCAGACCGGCGGGCACCACGCCGCCGGCGGCCGCGACCGCCGGGTCGAGGCCCTCGGGGAGGCACTCGACGAACGCCGGGGCCACCCAGTCCCCCTCCAGGTCGACCTGCTCGGCACCCGGGAACAGGGCGGGGCCCGGGGCATCCGAGCCGGCCCACACGATGAGCCCGTTCTCGTGTGCCAGGGCGGTTGCGTCTCGTGAGGCGGGCGTGAGCACCCGGCCCCCGGTAGCCAGGAAAGCGGTCATGCGGGCGATTATCCCCGAGCACCGACCGGCGGCCCGGCCGCCCACCCCCCGCGCCTACGCTGGGTGCTCATGAACGACTCCCACCACGCGGCCGGGTCGTCCCGACCCGGGGACACCCTGCGCTTTCCCGGCGGCCGGCTGCGCCCCGAGCACTGGACCGCCCTGGCGGAGCTCGCGGCCGGACATCGCGGCGGCATCCAGCTCACGGCCAGGGGCGCAGCCCGGATCGTGGGCGCGGACCGGGATCCGATCGAGCTCGCGGTGCGGGACCTCGAGGCCGCGGGCCTGCCCGAGGCAGTCGCCCACCCCAGGGGACGCGACATCATCGCCTCGCCCCTGGCCGGCCGGCTCGGCGGGCATCACGACGTCGGCGACCTGCCGACGGGGCTCGGGGCCGCGCTGCTCGCCCGCGACGCGGCTGACGCCCTGCACGGGCAGGTGCTGTTCGGGATCGACGACGGGTCGGGCGACGTCCTGGCGCACTCCCCCGACCTGGCGGTGGCGGTGGACGGGTCCGACGGCGGCGCGCGGGTCCACGTCGCCGGTCACCCCGTCCCGCTCCGGGTCGCGGTGGCCGACGCCGCCACCGTACTGGTCGACGCGGCCGTGAAGCTCACCGGTTCGGCGGGACCGACGCGAGTGCCCGGGTCCGGCGACCTGCACCAGCTCGTCGTCGACGCCCTGGGATCCCACCCCCGGACCATCCCCGCTCCCGTCGCACCGACGAACCCTCCTGCTACGGATGTAGACGTGCCGAGGGTGGGCTGGATCGACACCGCCGATGGGCTGGTGAGCCTGCTCGCCGTGGTGCCCGACGGCGTCGTTCCCGCCCGACTCGCCGAATTCCTCGGCGCGGTGGAGCGTCCGACCACCGTCTCGGCCGACCGGGTCATCGGCCTGCACGAACTCACCGAACCTATGGCGGAGCAGGTGGTGCGGGTGCTGGCACCGATGGGGATGATCTTCGACGCCGAATCGCCCTGGGTGACGGCTTTCCCGTGAGGTCGGTTCTGTGGTGAGGTCGGCTCAGCAGTTGGGCAGGCTCAGCGCGCGCCGAACCGCTCGACCAGCCAGCGGGCGGCGTCCTCGACGGAGTGCACGGTCTCAGGGACCCGAGGGGCCTGCGGGGTCTCGGGCCGGTCCACCATCACCACCGGTATGCGCAGGTCGCGGGCGGCGGCGAGCTTGGCCTCGGAGGTGGCTCCGCCGCTGTTGCGGGTGACCAGCACGTCGATCCGGTGGCGGGACATTAGCGTCCGCTCGGACTCCACCCCGAAGGGGCCCCGGTCCAATACCAGCAGGTAGCGGTGCGGCAGCGCCCCGGGGGGCGGCTCGGAGCACCGGATGAGATACGACCCCCGGGTGTCCCCGGCGAACGCGGACGCGCCCTGCTTGCCGACCGTGAGCATCGGCCGGCGGAAACGCTCCCGCACCACGTGGGCCGCGGTCTGCATGTCCGGGACGCGGATCCACTCGTCGCCCGCCTGCTCGGTCCACGGCGGGCGGTGCAGGCGGAGCAGCGGCGTGGCCGTCTCGCGCGCGGCGTGGACCGCGGACACCGAGATCTGGTCGGCGAACGGGTCGGTCGCGTCGATGACGGCGCTGACGCCGTTCTCGCGCATCCAGTGCGTTAATCCCTCCGCACCTCCGAAGCCACCGATCCGCACCTCCCCACGGGGGAGTCTCGGCCGCGTGACCTTGCCCGCCAGCGAGGTGACGACGTCCAGCCCGGCGGTGACCATGAGGTCGGCGAGTCGACGGGCCTCGCCCGTGCCCCCCAGCACCAGGATCAGGCCGGGCGAGCCTCCCGGCATCGCGGTCGCGGGCGGGGCGACGGGCTGAGACCGCGGGGCCTCCGGGGCGGGCGCGGGCCGCGCGTCCCGGAGGGCCTCGACAGGGGCGCCGGAACGAATGCCGGGCACGAGTTCCCAGCTGATCCCCTCGGCGTCGAGGGCGCCGGTGTGGGCCGGCAGCTCGGGGTGGTCCGTGGGATCGCCCGCATAGAGCCGGACGACCCGGTCGCCGCGGTCGACGGCCTCACGCATCCTCGCGGCGGCGTCCGTCGGCGACAGCGCGGAGGCGTCGATGACCAGGGCCGTCGACGGGCACAGTCCCAGCGCCCCAGGGCCGATCGGACCCGGCTCGGCCAGGACGGTGCCGCTCATGGCGATGAGTCGGGAGGCGCGGACGGTGAGCAGATCGACGGGGCCGGGACCGGTGCCGACAAGGTGTACGGCGGCCGGGTCGGCGCCCGACCGGGGTGGAGCGCTCACCGCGGCATCCGCCTCCAGATCGGCTGCGGGACGAGCCGTGCGACGGCGAACATCACGCGCAGCTGCCACGGGATCCACACCACACCCGCCGTGCGCGACTCCACCCGGTCGACCACCGCGTCCGCCACCTGGTCCGGCGTGGACGAGAACGGTGCGGGGTCCATGCCCTCGGTCATCCGGCCGATCACGAAGCCCGGACGCGGGATCACCAGCGTGACGCCCGTGCCGTGCAGGGCGTCGGCCATGCCGGAGGCAAACCCGTCGAGTCCCGCCTTGGCCGAGCCGTACACGTAGTTGGCGCGCCTGACCCGCTGCCCGGCGACCGAGGAGAACGCCACGAGAACCCCGCGGCGACGGGGCTTCATCCGCTCGGCGAGGACCGTGAGAAGCGCGGCCTGCGCCACGAAGTCGGTGTGCAGGATGCGGGCCGCGGCCCGGGAATCGCGCTCGGCCACCTCCTGGTCGCCCAGGATGCCGAACGCCAGGACGGCGATGTCGATCTCCCCGACCCGGGTCTCGATGTCCGCCACGATCGCGGCGTGCGAGTCGAGGTCGTCGGCGTCGAAGTCCACGAGCTCCACCGCGACGGCGCCCGCGGTCCGGAGTGGGGCCTCGAGCGCGGAGACGTCGCCACCGGGGCGGCTCGCGAGCACGACGGTGCGGCCGGGTGCGAGGCGGTGGGCGACGGCCAGACCGATCTCGCTGCGGCCACCGAAGACCACCACGACCTCACCGCCGGATTCGGACCGGGACGACGGGGTTGCGGATGTGGGCATGGGCCCAGTGTCCCACGTACCGCGTCGCGCTCTGCGTCGGCTTACTGCGGTCCGCTCACTGCGGCCGGCTCACTGCAGTCGGTTCACTGTGGCAGGCTCGGCGTCATGGCCCACTCGATGGCAGAACTCTCTGACGAGGCACACCGGTTCCTGTCCGAATACCACCTCGGCAGCCTGACCACACTCCGGCGCGACGGTTCGCCCCACGTGGTCGCCGTGGGCTTCACGATCGACGTGGAGGGCGGGCTGGCGCGCGTCATCACCCGGCGGGGATCGCAGAAGGCGGCCAACGCCCGGCGTGGCGGCCGCGCGGCGGTCTCGCACGTCGACCGCGGACGGTGGCTCACCTTCGAGGGCACCATCCGCCTCCTCGAGGATCCCGACTCGGTCCGCGAGGGCGAGCGCCGCTACGCGCTGCGGTACCGCGAGCCGAGTCCGAACCCCGAGCGGGTGGTGTTGGCGATAGAGGTGGATCGCGTCCTGGGCTCCAAGCAGATGTTCACCGGCGACTGACACCGCGGCCGGGCGCTCGGCGGGTGCGCGCTGGGTGCGCGCCGGGCCGCGGCCTGCCGGACGGAATCAGAGGAATCTCCCGGGTTCGCCTACTCGGTCATAGCCGCCCGCCGCCATGGCGTCTCGCGTGAGCCGAGGCGCAGGCCGGACGACATGCCCGGGGGCGGCTGTGGCGGACGCGTGCAGGGGCGGGGGCGAGGCGCCAGGGGCGGGAGCGGATGCGGGCAGGCTGGCGTCCGCCGACTCTAGAGGACGCGCAGGCCGCGCTCGCCGTCGTTGAGGTCGCGGCGGCCTTCGGCGGTGACGGCCACGATGTCCTCGAGCCGCGCGCCCCACGACCCGGTCGTGTAGACGCCGGGCTCGACCGAGAAGGTCATCCCTTCCTCCAGCACGGTATCGGCTCCGGGTGCGACGAACGGCGGCTCGTGCAGTCCCAGGCCGATCCCGTGCCCGGTGCGGTGGATGAACAACTCCCCGAGCCCGGCCGCGGCGAGGTGCTCGCGTGCGGCGGCATCGACCTCGCCGATCGCGATCCCCGGTCGGACGGACTCGCGTGCCAGGCGCTGCGCCTCCTCCAGCACCGCGTACGTCTTGGCGACCTCGGCGGAGGGCTGGCCCATCGAGTAGGTCCGGGTGCAGTCGGAGTGATAGCCGCTGGGCAGCGGCCCGCCGATGTCCACCACCACGATGTCCCCGGTCTCGACCACCCGGTCGGACACCCCGTGGTGCGGGTCGGCGCCATTCGGGCCCGAGCCGACGATCACGAACTCGGCGCGCGTGAGCCCCTCGGCCTCGATGGCGGCGGTGATGAGCTCGCCCACCTCCGCCTCGGTCCG
The DNA here is from genome assembly GCF_051994785.1 of Dietzia sp. MNB45. Lineage (NCBI taxonomy): Bacteria > Bacillati > Actinomycetota > Actinomycetes > Mycobacteriales > Dietziaceae > Dietzia > Dietzia sp. MNB45. The sequence goes on from NZ_CP163397.1 coordinate 1,711,831, forward strand.
GCCCACCTGCAGGAACTCCCCCATCCGGGCATGCACTGCATCGATGCGACGGGCGGCCTCGGCGAGCTCGCCCACCTCGTGCGCGGTCTTCACGGCCCGCACGTGGTCGATCACCTCCGAGGCGAGGACCACCTCGCCGTCGATTCCGTCCTGGAGCGGCACCAGGTGCAACGCCGGCAGGGCGGTGGACACCGCCACCCGCCCGGCGACCGACCCGGTGACGAGCGCGATGGCGTCGGTCCCGTCCGCCCACGGGTGGATCCTCGCGCCCACGCGGTCGGCGGCTCGCCGGGTGACGTCGGTGAGTTCGAGCGACGGCAGCACCAGCAGTGGCTCTGCCCCGTCCACGGGCACGACCAGCGCGGTGAGCCGCTCGTGCGAGTCCATGCGCTCACCGGTGAGGTAGGACATGTCCTCGCCGGAATACACCACCACGTGGTCGATCCCGAGGTCCCGCGCGCGATCGCGGACGGCTGCCAGACGGTGCGAGTGGATCTGCGTAGTGGGGCTGTTCATGTCCTCCACAGTAGGCCGGGGCCGCAGTGGGCCGGAGCCGACTAGCCTGACGGCAGCTACTCGCTCCCGACCCGACGACATCAAGGAGGCGCGGTGTCCCAGGGCCCGCTCATGGTTCTCGACAGCGCCGGCTTGTGGTTCCGCGCGTTCCACTCCGTGCCCGAGAAGATCACCGGCCCGGACGGCTCCCCCGCCAACGCCGTGCGCGGCTTCTGCGACATGGTGGCCGTGCTCGTGGACGAGTACTCCCCGACCGGCCTGGTGGCCGGCCTCGACCGCGCGTGGCGTCCGGACTGGCGGGTGGAGTTGTTGCCCTCGTACAAGGCGCACCGCGTGGGTGACGACGGCGAGGAGGACGCCCCCGCGTCACTGGGCCCGCAGGTCGAGTCGATCCGCGGAATCCTCGGGGCGGCGGGCATCGCCCAGGCGTGGGCGGAGGACGCGGAGGCCGACGACGTGCTGGCCGCGCTGGCCGCCCGGGATCGCGAGGTGCTGGTCGTGACGGGCGACCGCGACCTGTTCCAGCTGGCATCGGCGAGCACCACCGTGGTGTACGTGGGAGCGGGGATGAAGAAACGTCTGGCGTACACCCCGGAGGTCGTGGCGGAGCGCTTCGATCTGCCCGCTGGTGACGACGCCCACGTGTACGCGGACTACGCGGTGCTGGTCGGCGACGCGTCGGACGGGTTGCCCGGCGTGGCGGGGGTCGGTGCGAAGACCGCCGCGGCCCTGCTGCGCGAATACGGCGACCTCGACGGCATCGTCGCCGCCGCCGGCGATCCGGGGTCGGCGCTCACCGCCCGCCAGCGCAAGGCGATCACCGAGGGGGCCGACTACCTCTCCGCCGCGCGCGGGGTCGTCCGCCTGGGCGGCCGCGCGTTCGACGTACGGTTCGAGGGCGACGTCGACGGACGCCGTGGCGCCGTGGATTCCGACCGCCTCGAGGCGCTGGGCGAATCGACCGGGCAGGCCCGCGCGATCGGCCGGCTCGTCGAGGCGACCGAGGGGCTCGACGCGGTCTGAGCCGGGCAGGCGCCCGTCGCCCCGTTCCCGTCGCCGCTCGCCCGCGTCGGCTCAGGCCATGTGGTCGAGCACCACACCGCGGCGCAGTGACCCCACGGCGGACCGGGCGGTGCGGGCGAGCTCCGGTTCGGCGACCTGACCGACCTGGGCGAGGACGTCCACCACGAGGCGGGCGGAGCGGACGAAGTCGCCGGCGGTGAGTTCGACGCCCTCCTGCCACGAGGCGGCGAGGATCGAGGCCAGCGCCCCGCCGGAGACCCAGTGGTGCATCACGGGCGCGAGGCCGGCGTCCAGGTCCGGGGTGGTGGGCAGGCGGTGCGCGCGTTCGATCTCGGCGACGTCACCGGCCACCCGCTCCGTCTCGGCGAGGGCGGCGCGCAGGGTGTCGTCGGAGGGTTCGCGGACCGCGGAGTCCGTCCGCGGGTGGGCCACGACCGTGGTGACGACCGCCGCGAGGCCGGCGGCATCGAGCCCGCGCCACACTCCCCGCCGCAGACATTCGGCGACGAACAGGTCCTGCTCGGTGTGTACCCCGGCCAGGAGCCGCCCGGCGTCGGTGGCACGGAGTACGCCGTCCACCTTCTCGAGATAACCGAGGTGCCGGAGCAGGTCGACGATGCGGCGGAAGCGGCGGGCCAGCGAATCGGCGTCGGCGTCGACCTCGGCGGTGAGCGCGGCCACGTCGGCGTCGGCGCGGGCCCAGCGCTCGTGGAGGCGGGCGAGCTTGTCCATCCGGGGGTCCTCGTGCAGCGGGTGCTGCCGGAGTGCCCGGCGCGCCGCGGCGATCCGCGGGTCCTTGCGGACCGGCTTACCGCCGGCGTTCTTCATCCGACCCTTCGCCTTGCCCCGCAGGTGCTCCATCCGCTGGACCAGTGCCCGCTTGGCGCGCCCGTCGAGCTTGCGGCGGCCCTTGGGCAGGTCGACCCGACCCACCGGGATCGGGGGCGAGGCGAAGTCGTTCTGGCGTAACCAGCCGGTCCACCCGGTGTCGGTGAGACAGAGCAGCGCGGGGTCGGACTGGATGTCGGTCCGGACCTGCAGCACGGTCGCCACCATGCCGAATCGTTTGCGGCCCACGGTGATCACGGAGCCGGCGGTCTGCTTGAGCATGGCCGCGCGCACGGACGCCAGCCGGTCGTCCCGGTTCGACTTCTCGGCCTTGCGTTCGAGACGGCTGAGCTCGGCGCGCAACCCCATGTACTCGTCGAGGTCCGCGTCTCCCCCGGCCTCCTCGAGCGACGCCCGCATGCGGTCGCGCTCATCGGACCGGCGCTCGATGGCGCGGGACCGGGACACCAGGGTGCGGTCGGTCTGGAACTGGGCGAACGACCGGCCGATCAGGATGGTGGCCTCCTCGACGCCGAGCTGCTCGACGAGGTTGACCGCCATCGAATAGTCGGGAGCGAAGGCACTGTGCAATGGGAACCGCGGGGTGTCGACGAGCGCGGACAGGGCGTCCAGGTCGAGGTCCGGCTGGTCGAGCACGACTGCCGTGCCCTTGGTGTCGATGCCCCGTCTGCCGGCCCGGCCCGTGATCTGTGAGTACTCCGCGGAGGTGAGCATCGCGTGGGTGTCGCCGTTGAACTTGGTCGTCTTCTCCAGCACCACCGCGCGAGCCGGCATGTGGATGCCCAGCGCCAGGGTCTCGGTCGCGAACACGACCTTGATCAGCCCTGCGGAGAACAGCTCCTCCACGATGGTGCGGAAGAGCGGGAGCATCCCGGCGTGATGGGCGGCGAGCCCGTTGACCAGCCCGGCGCGGAACGAGGTGAAATCGAGGGCGTCGAGGTCGTGTTGTGGGACCTCGGCGCAGGCGGCGTCCACGTGTGAGGCAATACGCCGGGCCTCCTCCCCGGTGGTGAGCCGGAGGCGGGCGCGACGCATCTGAGCGACCGCGCCGTCGCACCCCGCCCGGGAGAACACGAAGTAGATGGCCGGCAGGAGTCGCTCGTCGTCGAGCTTCTCGATGACGTCCTGGCGTCTGGCCCACTGCGCTCGGGGCCGGGCCGCGACCCGCTCCTCGTGGTAGCCGCTCCGGGACCGTCTGCGCTGGTCGGCAGCGGCCTGGATGGGGATCAGGTCCCCATCGGTGTAGAGCATGTGGGCCAGCGGCACGGGACGGTGCTCGGACAGCACCACCGCGGTGTCGCCACGGATCTCGGTGATCCAGTCGCCCAGCTCGTCGGTGTTGCTCAGGGTGGCGGACAGCCCGACCAGGCGGACGGCCGGATCGAGGGTGAGGATGATCTCCTCCCACACGACGCCCCTCGAGCGGTCCCCGAGGTAGTGGATCTCGTCCATCACCACGCAGTCCAGGTCGTGGAGCGCCGACGAGCCGCTGTAGATCATGTTCCGCAGGACCTCGGTGGTCATCACCACGATGGGCGCGTCCGCGTCGATCGAGTGGTCGCCGGTGAGCAGCCCCACGTTCTCGGGGCCGAAGCGCGTGCGGAACTGCCGGAACTTCTGGTTGCTCAGCGCCTTGATCGGGGTGGTGTAGAAGCAGCGCCCTCCCCCGGCGAGCGCCCGGTGAGCCGCGTATTCGCCGACGAGGGTCTTGCCGGACCCGGTGGGCGCCGAGACGAGCAGGTTGCGTCCCGCGTCGAGGGCGGAGAACGCCTCCAGTTGGAAGGGGTCAGGCGAGAACCCCTCCCCGGTGAGGAAGTCCTCGAGCAGGTGATCGGTCCGGGGACGGTCAGGTGATGTCGTCATAGAGTGAACCGCTACCGGCCGGGGCCTGGAGCGGTCGGGTGTCGCCGGGCGTTCGGGTGCCGGTGTCCGGGGCCGGGGTGGTCAGAGGGGCGGGCCGCTCGAGTGGGCCGGATCCGCCGAGGTCGTCGGCGGGGCCGAGGGGCGAGGCGGATTCGTCGTCGACCTCGAGCCAGTCGGCGCGGGACTTGTTCTTGCGCTTGTCATGCAGGCGGGCGAACTGGATCGCGCCCTCGACGAGGATGGTCACCGCCAGTGCGAGGGCGAGCATCGAGAACGGGTCCTGGCCGGGCGAGGCCACGGCCGCGAAGACGAAGATGCCCATGATGATCCCGCGGCGCGACTTGGCGAGAACCTCGTAGCTCACGACCCCGGCGACGTTGAGCATCGCGATCAGGAGCGGGATCTCGAAGCTCACGCCGAAGATGAGGATGAGCTGGATGAGGAACGTGAAGTACTGCGTGCCGGACAACGCGGTGGTCTGGACGTTGTCGCCGATCGAGAGCAGGAACTCCAACGCGTGGACGATCACGACGTAGGCGAGCACCGCGCCGCCGATGAACAGCACCGCGGCCAGGATGGTGAAGACGACCCCGTAGCGCTTCTCGTTCTTGTGCAGGCCGGGCGTGATGAACGCCCACAGCTGGTACAGCCAGACCGGGCTGGCCAACACGATGCCGGCGGTGGCGGACACCTTGAGCCGGAGCATGAACTGCTCGAACGGTCCGGTGGCGAGCAGGCGACACTCGTCGCCGTCGTCACCGAGCTGTAGGCGCGCCCCCGGGGGGATGTCGCAGTAGGGGCCGGTGAGGATCCCGCCCAACGACGGGATGCCGAAGAAGCCGCTGCCGTACCACCAGAATCCGAAGCCCAACGTCACGATGATCGCCGCCATCGCGATGAGCACGCGGTTGCGGAGCTCGTAGATGTGCTCGATCAACGGCATGGTGCCGTCCGGGTTGCGGGGCCTGCGGCGGCGTCTGGTCAGCAGGCGACCGGCGCCACCCTTGCGGGTGGCGCCGGTGTCCGCGGTGTCGGTCTGCGTCATGGAGGGGTCGGCCTACTGCCCCTGCTGACCCTGACCGCCGTGGTACGGGGCGGTGGGGTCGGTGTACTGCTGCTGCCCCTGTGGCTGGTACGGCTGCTGGGGTGCCTGCGGCTGGTACTGCTGCGGCTGCGGCTGGGGCTGGGCGGACTGCTGTGCCTGCGGCTGCGCGTACTGGGCGGCGTTCGGCTGCGCCTGGGTGAGAGCCTGCGGCGCGGGGTCCTCGACCGGCTTGTCGTCGTTCTGCATCTCCTTGATCTCGGACTTGAAGATGCGCATCGACCGTCCGAGGCCGCGGGCGGCGTCCGGGAGCTTCTTCGAACCGAACAGCAGGAGCACCACCGCGAGGACGATGAGCCAGTGCCAGATGCTCAACGCACCCATGTCAACCTCCGTTTGTCTGACAACGTGCCCATGCTAGCGCACCCACACCGGGCGGCGTCACCCGAGCGCTCCCCGAAACCGGCTGCTACCTGGTTATTTACCGAGAATTCACGATTCCGTCACGGAGGTCTCCCCCGGCTCCGCCGAGTAGGCCTCCAGCCCCTCGCCGGCGCGGCGCGCCACCTCGGCGGACAGTTCGGGATCGGCGGCCCGCACGACGTCCGCGTGACCGAGCAGGAAGCGCAGGAGCCACGCCCGGTCGTGGTAGGCGATCTCCACGTCCAGGTCGCCGTCCGGGCGGCGGACCACGCTGTGGAATCGGAACTCGTCGAGGAACCAGGCCGCGGCGGCGGGGACACGGGCGGACTCCAGGCGGACGTCGCCCTCGCCGTCGTCCTGGGGTCGGGGTCCCAGCGCGCGGCGCGGCCCCACCTCCTCGACCCCGCCCATCCGGTCGGTGCGGAACGTCCGCCACTGACCCGACTCACGGTCCACCCCGTGGACGTAGGAATGGCCGTCGGCGACGGACAGGCGTGCGGGGTCCACGACCCGGGTGGTGGAGGTGTCGGAGCTGGCCGAGTGGTAGACGAAGCGCAGCGCCCGACCGTCGTGGACGGCCGTGCGCACGACGTCCGCGTCCGAGTCGGCCGTCTCGCGTCGGGCGTCGATCCCCCCGGCGTGCACGTCGGCGCCGGTGGCGGTCCGGAGCGTCGACAGCAGGTCGCGCAGCGCGCCCTGGTCGATCACCTCCGGCTGGTCGAGGAACACCGCCAGCCCGGTCTCGAGCGTGACCGCCTCCGCGGCGGTCAGGCGGACCGGGCGGTCGATCCCGGCGGTGAAAGTCACCTCCACGAGATCGGCGTCGTCGAGGTCCTCGGAGGAGAAGGCGAGGTCGATCAGGTCACCGGGGCCGTACCCGGGCAGACCGCAGGACCACAGTTGCCACAGGGCGGCCCGGAGTTGCTTCTCGGTCAACCCGAGGTCGCGGGCCGCGTCGGCCACGGGGACGGCGCCCCGGGTGTGGAAGTACGGGACCACGCTGAGCAACGTGGCCAGCGGGACGGCGCGGGCGCTCATCGGGCGGCCTCCTCGGCGGCGGTGAGGATTGTCACGACCCGGACGCGGAGCTCGGCCGGGCGCAGGGCCACGGCGTCGGCACCCTGGGCGGCCACGAGCGCGGACAGTTCACCGAGCGGCGCGGCGACCTCGAGGTCGACCCCGTCCCTGCCGAATCGCCGGGCGGGGCTCTGGGACCGGGCCATGGCGCGCAGCTCGGCGGCTCTGCCGTCGGCGGCCCAGACCGTGGCCTCCACCAGGGGGTTGAGCCGGGAGACGGCGCCGTCCAGCAACGCGAGGACCTGCTCGGTCGGCGGGACGGGGACGGTCCGTGCGGCGCGCCCGAGCCGGACGTCGGAGATGCGGACGAGCCGGAACGTCCGGGGTTCGCCACGGTCGAGATCGTGACCGACGAGGTACCAGTGGCCGTGGCGGGATCCGGTCCACCAGGGCTCGACCCGCCGGGAGGTGGGTTCGGCGGCGCCCGCGGGGGTGTGCGAGAACGTGACCGAGGATCCCTCGGCGATCGCCTCGGCGACCAGGGCGGCGGTCGCCAGCTCGGCCGGGTCGGTCACGGACACGGTCGCGCCGGCGTCGTGCGCGGGCTCGATCCCCGCGGCGGTGAGTTTGGCCAGCGCCCCGTCGGCACGCGCGGCCCGCTCCCCCTCGCGCCACACCTCGGCCGCGACGGCGAGCACGCCGGCCTGCTGGGGCGTGAGGGTGATGTCGGGCAGCTCGTACCCGTGGGCGGGGATGCGGTACCCGGCCGGCGATCCGGGGGCCAGCGAGGCGCCCTGTTCGAGCGGGACCCCGGCGTCGCGTAGCTCCCGCTTGTCCCGCTCGAACATCCGCAGGTAGGCGGCGTCGTTCTCGGCGTCGTCGTAGCCCTGGACCATCCTGCGGATCTCCCCCGCCGACAGGAACGCGTTGGTCGACCTCAGACAGATCACGAGGTTGACCAGACGTTGGGACTTCGAGGTGGGCACGCCTGGAGACGCTATCGTCCGAGCGCGGCGACGAGTTCGTCGACACGCGGGTCCTCGTGGGCGAACGGGTCCGTCAGCGCGACGGTGGGCAGGGTGCCGTCGGAGACCTTGAGGTGGACCCAGTCCACGGTGAAGTCGCGCTCGGCGTCCCGGGCGGCCGTGATGAACCTGCCACGAAGCGCGGCGCGGGTGGTCCCGGGGGCGACGGTGCGGGCCCGCTCCACCTCGGCGTCGTCCACGACGCGGGAGACGAGCCCGCGGCGTTCGAGGACCGAGTGGAGCCCGCGTCCGGGCCGCACGTCGTGGTAGGTCAGGTCGATCTGGGACAGCCTCGGGTGGTCGAGGTCGACGCCGGTCTTCGCCTGGACCTGTCGGATGAGCCGCAGTTTGGCGGCCCAGTCGATGTCGGCGGCGATCGACTCGTGGTCCCCGGACTCGACGGCGTCGAGCACCCGCTCCCACAGGGCCACGCACCGCTCGATGTCGGGGCGATCGTCGCGCTCCCAGCCGCCGCTGTCGAGGTAACGCTGGACCGCGGCGAGGAACTCCCGCTGGATCTCCAGCGCCGTCATGGTGGTGCCGTCGGTCATCGCGACGGGCCGCGTGCCGGTGAGGTCGCGGCTGATCTCCCGGATGGCCCGAACCGGGTGCGCCACCGCCATCGGGCGCAGCTCGACGCCCGCCTCGAGCATCTCCAGCACGAGCCGGGTGCTGGCGATCTTGAGCAGCGTGGTGGTCTCGATCATGTTGGAGTCGCCCACGATCACGTGCATGCGCCGGAACCGGGTCGAGTCGGCGTGCGGCTCGTCTCGGGTGTTGATGAGCGGTCGCGACCGGGTGGTGGCGGACGAGACGCCGTCCCACATGTGTTCGGCGCGCTGGGAGAAGCAGAACGTCGGCTCCTCCGTCTCGCCGAGTCCCACGCCCGCCGGGGTGCCGGGCAAAATCTTGCCGGCGCCGCAGAGGAGCTGCCGGCTCACGAGGAACGGCAACAGTGTGGTGGCGATGCTGCGGACCTGGGTGGCCCGGTCGAGCAGGTAGTTCTCGTGGCACCCGTAGGAGTTGCCCACCGAGTCGGTGTTGTTCTTGAACAGATAGACGTTGACGTCGATCCCCTCGGCGGCGAGTGCCTGCTCGGCCTGCAGGGCGAGGTCGTCGACGATCCGCTCCCCCGCCCTGTCGTGCGCGACGAGCTGGCGCAGGCCGTCGCATTCGGCGGTCGCGTACTCGGGGTGGGAGCCCACGTCGAGGTAGAGGCGGGAGCCGTTCTCCAGGAAGACGTTGGAGCTGCGCCACCGCTGCACGACGGGCCGGAAGAAGTAGCGGGCGATCTCGTCGGCGCCGAGGGACCGCGCGCCGTCACCGCCGACGCTGGTGATCCCGAACTCCGTCTCGATCCCGACGATGCGACGGATCATGGCGGTCTACTGCCCGCCCTTCTGGACGTAGGACTTCACGAACTCCTCGGCGTTGGTCTCGAGGATGTCGTCGATCTCGTCGAGCAGCGAGTCGGCGGAGGTGGTGTCGGCGGCCTTGGCGATCTGACCGGCCTCGTCGTCGCCCTCGCCGGGGCCGCCGGCGTTCTTCTGGATCCGGGACATGGACTGCTCCTTAACGGTGGGAGGTTCGGTGGTCGGAGGTGCGGGTCGGTGCGGTCACCACGGTGACGGTCCGTCGGTGGTGAGGAAGTCCGGGTGCGCCTCGCAGTACTCCCGGGTCCCGGTGTACGGGTCGGTGAGGTCGACGTGGCGCTGGTGGCCGCGTGAGTCGACGACGACGACGAGGTCCCATCCGGCGGAGTGGATGCTGTCGCCGAGTTCCGCGAGGAAGCGCCCCCTGGCCCAGGCCCGCGTCCGGGCGGGCGGGGTCGTGACGGCGGCCTCGACCTCGTCTGGGGTGGTCAGTCGGCGCATCGCGCCCTTCGCCACCAGACGGTTGTAGAGGCCGCGTTCCGGATCGATGTCGTGGTACTGGAAGTCGATGAGCGCGAGCCGTGCGTGGTCCCAGTCCAGTGCGTCGCGGGCGCGGAATCCCTCGAGCAGGCGCAGCTTGGCGGGCCAGTCCAGGCGGTCGGCACACGACATGGGATTCTGCTCGAGGGCGTCGAGGATCTCCCGCCATTCGGCGAGGACCTCGGTGGCCCAGTCCGGTCGGCCGGCGCCGTCGCCGACGAGGTCGGCGACCCGGTCCAGGATCTCGCGTTGGAGACCGATCCCGGTCAGTGCGCGGCCGTCGGGCAGCGGCACCGTGGCGGTCAGCGACGTGTCGTGACTGATGACGTGCACCGCCTCCACGGGGTCGACGGGCAGGAGGTCGGAGAAGTCCACGCCCTCCTCGATGGCGTCCAGGACCAGGCACGTGGTGCCGATCTTGAGGTACGTCGCCAGTTCGGACATGTTCGCGTCGCCGATGATCACGTGCAGTCGGCGCCACGTCTCGTCGGACGCGTGCGGCTCGTCGCGGGTGTTGATGATCCCGCGACGCAGGGTCGTCTCGAGCCCGGTGAGCACCTCGATGTAGTCGGCGCGCTGGGAGAGCTGGAAGCCGGCCGTCTCGCCGGACTGCCCGATCCCCACGCGTCCGGCGCCGCAGAACACCTGCCGTGACAGCAGGTGCGGTGCCAGGCTCAGGGTCAGGGCGTCGAAGTCGACGTCGCGGCGGACGAGGTAGTTCTCGTGCGCGCCGTACGAGGCGCCCTTGCCGTCGACGTTGTTCTTGTACAGCTTGAGTTCGGCGTTGCCCTCGGTCGCCGAGGACTCGACCCCGGCGCGGTGCATGACGAGCTCGCCGGCCTTGTCCCAGATCACCGCGTCGCGCGGGGAGTCGACCTCTGGCGCGGAGTACTCGGGGTGCGCGTGGTCGACGTAGAAGCGCGCGCCGTTGGTCAGCACCCGGTTGGTCACCCCGAACTCGCCGGGGTCGTAGGCGCGCACGGCTCCCAGGTCGAAACCGCGGGCGTCGCGCAGGGGCGATTCCGACTCGTAGTCCCAGCGGGTCTCGTCGGCGCCGCCGGCGGACTCCCCGGGGTCGGTGTAGGCCTTGATCACCTGGGTGGAGGTGACCACCGAGCTGAGCAGGGGCTGCCCGACCGCGACGATGCCGAACTCGATCTCGGTGCCGATGATCCGGCCTCGCCCGACCTCACCCGACGCGTTCCGAACGGGAGGGGTCACTGGTCCACACCCTTGTTGGGGATGGAGACGTCGACGACGCGCTCACCGCGGACACCGGTTAGCCGCGCCCATTCCTGCGGGTTGGAGGTGTTGGGCAGGTCCGCGCTCTCGGCGAACTCGGCGTCGACAGCGTCGAGGAAGTCGTCTGTGGTCAGGCCCTGCCCGGTGCCGTGGACGATGTCCTTGATCGCCAGCTTCTTGGCCCGGTCCACGATGTTGCGCAGCATCGCCCCGGAGGTGAGGTCGGCCAGGTATAGGGAGGATCGGCGGCCTGAGGCGTACACCAGGTGCACGTACGTGGTGGACGCGTCGCGCGTGTAGAGCCTGTCGACGATCCGGTCGATGAGGTCCGCCACGTGCGTCTGCTCGTCCGCGTCCCCGACCTCCTCCGGGTCGAAGCGCAGGTCGGGGGTGATGTATTTCGCCAGGATATCGGTCGCGGCGTCGCGGTCGGGCCGGTCGATGCGGATCTTCAGGTCGAGCCGGCCGGGGCGCAGGATGGCCGGGTCGATCATGTCCTCGCGGTTGGAGGCGCCGATCACGATGACGTTGCGCAGGTCCTCCACGCCGTCGATCTCCGCGAGCAGCTGGGGCACGATCGTGGTCTCCATGTCCGAGGAGACACCGGAACCGCGGGTGCGGAAGATCGAGTCCATCTCGTCGAAGAACACGATGACCGGGTTGCCCTCGGTCGCTTTCTCACGCGCCCGCTCGAAGATGGAGCGGATGTGCCGCTCGGTCTCGCCGACGTACTTGTTGAGCAGTTCCGGGCCCTTGATGGACAGGAAGTACGAGTTGGGATAGCGACCGTCGGAGACGTCGTCGCCCCGGGAGACCGCCGACGCGCGGGCCAATGAGTGCGCGACGGCCTTGGCGATGAGGGTCTTGCCGCAGCCGGGGGGCCCGTAGAGCAGGACGCCCTTGGGTGGGGCCAGGTGGAACTCGCGGTAGAGGTCGTGGTGGATGAAGGGCAGCTCGATGGCGTCGCGGATCTGCTCGATCTGCGGTCCGAGTCCACCGATGTCGGAGTACTCCACCATCGGGATCTCCTCGAGCAGGAGCTCGTCGACCTCGGCCTTGGGCACGACCTCGTACGCCACGCCCGCCTTGGGGTCGACCAGCACCGCGTCGCCCGGACGGACCGGGGCGGGGTGCTCGGCGGTCCGACCGCCCCGCAGGGCGGTGGCCAGCACGACGACGTGCTCCTCGTCGTTGCCCATCACGACGCGGGCGCGGACGCCGTCGGCGAGTACGTCGCGGAACACGGCGGTGACGCCCGTGACGGGCAGCTCCCCGGAGACCTCGAGCACGGTCATGGCCTCGTTGAGACGCACCGTCGTACCGGCGGTCAGCTCGGCGGCGTCCACCCCCGGGGCGATCGCGAGGCGCATCCGCCTACCCGCGGCCATGACCTCCACGGAGTCCGGGCCGGAGGGTCGGGCCAGTACGACGCCGTAGGTGCTGGGCGGGGTGCCGAGTCGTTCGACCTCACCCTTGAGCGCCTCGAGCTGGTCGCGCGAGTCCCTGAGCAGGTCCGCGAGCCGGACGTTGCGGGCGCCGAGGGCGTCGATCTTGATCGTCTTCTCGCGGTCCGAACGGGCCCCCTCGTCCACGGCCTTGCGCAGCCGTGCGAGCTCGGCCCGGTCGATGGCGACCCGGTCCTGCCCGTCGCCGGCCGGGGATCGTCCCTCGGTCACGCGATCACCTGCCCTCCTGGTCGTCGACGAGTCACCTCGTCGTCGTCCCCTCCACCCTATCGGCGGACGCGGGCGCAGGTCCCCGCGAGTCCGCCGGTCAGCCCTTTCCGCTGCGCCGCTTGGGCTTGAGGGTGGTCACGCCCTCGGCGAGCCGGCGGGCGGTCACGAGGAACGCCGTGTGGCCCTGCATGCGGTGCTCCGGACGCACGGCCAGGCCGACCACGTGCCAGCCGCGGTTGATCGACTCCCACGCCCGGGGCTCGGTCCAGCACTGCTGACGCCGCAGGGCCTCCACGACGTCCGACAGCTGGGTCGTGGTGGCCACGTAGGCGACCAGCACCCCGCCGGGCACCAACACGTCGCTCACCGTGGGCAGGCACTCCCAGGGCGCGAGCATGTCCAGCACCACGCGGTCGACCTGGCCCCCCAGCGCCTCCACGGAGGTCTCGGCCAGGTCCGCGACGCGCAGGTCCCAGTTCTCGGGGTGCTCGCCGTAGAACGTACGGACGTTGCGCTCGGCGTGCTCGGCGTGGTCCTCACGGATCTCGTAGGAGAACACCCGCCCCTCGGGGCCCACGGCCCGGAGCAGCGAGCAGGTCAGCGCGCCGGAACCGGCACCGGCCTCCAGGACGCGGGCGCCGGGGAACACGTCACCCTCGTGCACGATCTGCGCGGCGTCCTTGGGGTAGATCACCTGGGCGCCGCGCGGCATGGACAGCACGTAGTCGGTGAGGAGCGGCCGGAGCGCGAGGTAGTGGGAGTCCTTGGTCGAGGTGACGATCGACCCCTCCGGCGCACCGATCAGGTCGTCATGGCGGACGGCCCCGTGGTGGGTGAAGAACTCGGCGCCCTCGACGAGGACGACCGTGTACTTGCGCCCCTTGGTGTCGGTGAGTTGGACGCGGTCGCCCACGACGAACGGACCGGATCGCTGCACGGGACCTCCAGGGGGACATACGGGCCGGTTGTCCGACCGGTTGTCTACCCTGCCAGGTGTGACGGATCCCCTGGAAATCGGCGGCATCCCGGCAGCGGGCGACGTACCCCTGCCGGAACGCAAACCCCTCGCCCTGTCCGCCTCGCGCGCGGCGGACTTCCGGCAGTGCCCGCTGCTGTACCGCCTGCGCACCATCGACCGGATCCCGGAGCCCAAGACACGCGCCCAGGTGACGGGCACCGTCGTCCACTCGGTGCTCGAGGAGCTCTACGGCCTCGAGCAGTCCGATCGGGCGCCGCAGCGCGCCGCGGACCTCGTCCCCGCCGCCGTCGAGCACTTCTACGCGGCGGAGGACGGGGCCGACGTGGTACCTGTCGCCGAACGCCCCGGGTTCGAGGCCGAGGTCGCGGGCCTGGTCTCGGCCCTCTACGGCGTCGAGGACCCGCAGCGCTTCTCCCCCGCCTCGTGCGAGCAGTACCTGCTCACGGCCACTCAGTCGGGCACCCCGCTCCACGGCTACCTCGACCGGGTCGACGTGGCGCCGACCGGCGAGGTCAGGGTCGTCGACTACAAGACCGGCAAACCCCCGAACCCGCGGTACCAGCACCAGGCGATGTTCCAGATGCGCTTCTACGCCCTGATGTACCACCGCGTCCACGGGGTGCTCCCCGCGCAGCTCAAACTCATCTACCTCAAGAACGGCAGCTGGCTCACCCTCACCCCGGATCATGCATCCCTCGGCGAGACCGAGGCGTCCCTCGACTCGCTCTGGTCGGATATCGAGCGGGCCGGGGAGACGGGGGACTTCCGCCCCCGTACGTCCCGCCTGTGCGACTGGTGCAATCATCAGGCCCTGTGTCCGGCGTACGGCGGTACCCCGCCGGAGTACCCGGGGTGGCCCGGGACGCGGGTGGTACCAGCCGGGACGGACAGTCTGCTGTCAGGTCAGGGAGAACCGAGGAGAACATGATGACGGAGGCCTACTTCGAGCCGCTGGGTACCGACGACGGCTGGGAGGTCTTCCGAGCGACGCCGCACACCGTGAGCGCCTGGGGCCCCGACCTGCAACACGGGGCCCCGCCCTCTGCCCTCCTCACCCGGGCCATGGATCGGCTGGACCCGTCCGACGAGACGCGCATCGCGCGGGTGGCGGTCGACCTGCTGGGTCCGGTGCCCCTGGGCGAGTTGCGGACGCGGGCGCGCGTGACCCGACCGGGCCGGCGGATCCAGCTGGTCGAGTCCGAGCTCGAGGCGCGGGGACGGATCGTCGCCCGGGCGAGTGCGTGGCGGATGCTCGTCAGCGACACCGCGGAGGTCGAGCAGACGCTGGATCAGCCCCGCCGGCTGCCTGGGGCCGATCACAACAGTGAGTTCTTCAACCGCTGGACCAGCGGTTACATCGACTCTCTCGAGATCCGGGGTGCCGAGGACGGCACGGTGTGGGCGCGGCCCACCCTGCCGCTGGTGGCAGGTGAGGAGACGACCCCCGCCGAGCACGTGATGTGCGTGGCGGACATCGCCAACGGCGTCGGAGCGGTCCTCGAGCCCCACGAGTGGCGATTCCTCAATACCGACGTCATCACGCACCTGCACCGCCGGCCCGTCGGGCAGTGGATCGGGGTGACAGCGCGGGCCTCGATCGGTCCCGACGGGGTGGGCGCGACCACCGGAACGCTCTTCGACGAGGTCGGTGCGATCGGCCACACCCTGCAGGCACTGCTGATCGAGCGGGTCTGATCGGGCGCGGTCCCAGCCCGAGGATCCGCTACTCCGACTGCGGATCCGCTACCCCTGTGCGGGTAGCGGATTCGAAGGGAGGGTAGCGGATCTTCTGGTTGTCAGCCCATCCGGCAGGAGCGGATGTCGGTCGCGATGACCGACTTCGCACCGGACGCGGCGAGCTCGTCCATGATCGAGTTGACCCGCTTGCGCGGCACCATCGACCGGACGGCGATCCACGCCGGGTCCGCCATCGGCGAGACCGTGGGCGACTCGATGCCCGGCGTGATCGCCGAGACCTCGTCGAGCAGATCCTTGGGGCAGTTGTAGTCGAGCATCATGTACTGCTGGGCGAACACCACGCCCTGCAGGCGCGCCCTGAGCTGTGCCATCGCCCCGGACACCTCGGCGTCCGCCCGGGAGATCAGCACGCCCGAGGAGTCGCACAGGATGTCGCCGAACGCCTCCAGGCCGTGGACCTTGAGCGTCCGCCCGGACCCCACGACGTCGGCGATGCAGTCGGCCACCCCCAGCTGGATCGAGATCTCCACGGCGCCGTCGAGGCGGATGACCTCCGCCTCGACCCCCCGCTGCTGGAGGTCCCGACGCACGATATTGGGGTACGAGGTCGCGATCCGTGCGCCGGCGAGCCGGTCGGTGGACCATCCCGCCCCGGCGGGACCGGCGTAGCGGAAGGTGGAGTGGCCGAAGCCCAGATCGAGGAGCTCATCGACCTCGGCCATGGAATCCGCGGCCAGATCCCGGCCGGTGATGCCCATCTCGAGGCGGCCGGAGCCCACATAGACGGCGATGTCCTTGGGACGGAGGAAGAAGAACTCGACGTCGTTGTCCGGGTCGATCAGCGTGAGGTCTTTGCTCCCCTCGTGCCGACGGCGGTACCCCGCCTCGGCGAGCATCTCGGAGGCGGACTCGGACAGGGCGCCCTTGTTGGGCAGTGCGACGCGCAGCATGACGGGGGCTCCGGGATCTGTGAGCGTGAGGGTGGACGCGGGGCGGGGTCTAGAGATGTCGGTAGACGTCCTCGAGGCCGAGTCCGCGCCTGAGCATCATGACCTGGGTCCAGTACAGGAGCTGCGAGATCTCCTCCGCCAGTTCCTCGTCGGACTGGTACTCGGCGGCGATCCACACCTCTCCGGCTTCTTCGATGACCTTCTTGCCCAGATGATGCACACCCTTGTCGAACGCGGCGACGGTGCCGGACCCCTCGGGGCGCGCGGTGATGCGCTCGGACAGCTCGGTGAACAGCGAGTCGAAGGTCTTCACACGCTCGATTGTCCCATAGCCGCACCCACGGGTGTGCCGGAGGTGAGCCCGTGGAGCGCCGCGGTGTCGACGCCCTCCAGGGTGTCGTGGGTGTGGGCCCCGACGACGCCGGGCTGGCCGTCGGTCGACGGGATGTACAGCACCCGGCATCCGGCGGCGACCGCCGCGGTCGCGCCGGTGACGGAATCCTCCACCGCCACCGCCGAGCCGGGCTCCACCCCGAGCCGGGCACACGCGAGGAGATACGGGCCCGGGGCGGGCTTGGCCTCGGTGACCATGCACCCGGTGACCACCACGTCGAAGCGGGAGCGGTCGATGAACTCGAGGGGCACCACCGCGACATCGGCGGTGGTGTTGGTGACCAACGCGACCGGAGTCCCCGTCGACGCGATATCGGCGAGGAGATCCTCGGCGCCCGGCCGCCACCTCATATCAGTTCGCATCAACTCGGTGACCCGGGAGTTCAAGCGGTGGGCGAGGCGGTCGAACTCCTCGCCCACGATCCGGCGACCCGTGTACTCGCCGAGGATTTCGAAGAACCCGTGGAGGGAGTTGCCCAGCGTCCTCTCGCGCGTCGTCTCGTCGAGGGGGCGCCCCAGGTGCTCGGCGAGCTCGTACACGGCGATGTCCCACAGTCGCTCGGTGTCGACGAGGGTGCCGTCCATGTCGAGACAGACGGCGGCCGGAACACTGTCAGAGGAATTGCTGGTCACGGCCTACTGTCTACCCGAGTCAGGTGAACCGGGGGTGACCCGAGGCGCCGATTGCGACGGGATCGCATCGAAGTCACTGAGCTTCCGTGGCGCCATCACGACGCGCGCCGAGTTGAGGATCGCCAGCACATCGATGACCTCCTGCGCGATCGCCCCCGCGAGAGGGCTCAGCAACCCGAAGACGGCGAGGAGCATCCCGATCATGGAGGCGGCCATCCCGCCGACCGCTGACTGCAGGGCGATCCGACGCATACGCGCTCCGATATGGAGCAGGTCGTCGAGGCGCTCCAGTGAGGAATCCAGCACCACCGCGTCGGCGGCCTCGGACGTCACGTCGGAGGTGGCACCGAACGCGACTCCTGCGGTCGCGGCCGTCATCGCCGGGGCGTCGTTGATGCCGTCCCCGAGGAACAGCGTCGGCCCCGCGGCAGTGCGTTCGCGGACGATCGCGAGTTTGCCCTCGGGGCTGACCCCGCCGTACACCTCTCCGATCCCCACCCGGTCCGCCAGACGGCGGACCTCGGCCTCACGGTCACCCGAGATGATCATCATGTGCTTGACGCCGTGCGAGCGCGGCAGATGTGCGATGAAGTCGCCTGCGGTCGCCCGCGGTTCGTCCCGGAACCGGAGGGTGGCGGCGTACCGGTCGTCCAGGAGGACGATCGATTCCAGACCGGCCTCCGTCCCCGGGAGGAGGTCGACGGCGTCGGGGTCGACCGCGGCGAGTCCACGACGGTTGGTCAGGCGAAGGCTGTGGCCGCCCACCTCACCGACCAGTCCGGCGCCGGGTTTCTCGGCGACCGAGCTGAGTGGTGGTATGGCGAGACCTCGTTCGGTGGCGGCGTCGACGACAGCTCGGGCGAGAGGATGACGGGAGTAGACCTCGACCGCCGCTGCGGTCGCCAGCACGCCATCCGGATCGGTGCCCGGTCGAGGAATGATCTCGGTCAGGACGGGGCGACCGTAGGTCAGTGTGCCCGTCTTGTCGAACATCATCGTCTCGATCCGGCTGACGTTCTCGAGCATTGCCGGGTTCCGGATGATGATCCCACGCTTGGCGGACAGCGAGATGGCGCCGATGATGGCGACCGGTACGCCGATGAGCAGTGGACACGGGGTCGCGACGACCACTACGGCGAGGAAGCGGGTCGGGTCGCCCGAGATGGCCCAGCCGAGGACGCCGAGGGCAAGTGCGACCAGCGTGTACCAGGCGCCGAGACGGTCGGCCAGGCGACGCATCGGGGGCCGGTGTTCCTCCGCCTCCCGCAGGACGCCGACGATCTGCGCGTACCGGGAGTCTGCCGCCCGGCGTTCGGCCCGGACGGTCAACGCTACCTCGCCGTTGACGGCCCCGGAGAGCACCTGGGAGCCGGGTGACTTCGGCACGACGTACGGTTCGCCGGTCAGGAACGACTCGTCCATGGCGCCGTCGCCACCCACGACCTCGCCGTCGACGGGGCACAGTTCATGAGGCAGGACGAGGAGGAGGTCATCCACGCGGACCTCCTCGGCGCGGATGTCGTCCACGCCCGCGGCCGTGGAGTCCCCGCGGAGTCGATGCGCGATCGTGGGACTGCGCCGCGCGAGGGCGTCGAGGGTGGCCGATGCCCTCCGCGACGCGGCGGCCTCGAGCGCCTCGCCGCCGGACAGCATGAGGACGACGATCGCGGCGACCAGCCACTCGTCGAGAGCGACCGCCGTGATGATCGAGATGGCGGCGAGCATGTCCGCCCCACCCGCGCTCCTCACCGCCGAGCGCAGTACCTCGAGGATGAGTGGGACCCCGCCGACCACGACCACCGCGACCAGGGGCGCCCGGATCGACCACTCGACCGTCGTGGAGACGCCGGGACCGGTGACCGCGCGCGACACGAGGTGGATCGCGATGGCCAGGACGGTGGCCATCGCGAGTACCCCCTGGCGAGAGCCGACGAAGGTGCGGAGTGGCCCGTCCGCCCGGCCCCGCGTCGATGCCGACGCGGGGCTGGTGGATTCACCGCCAGATCGGTGCCCGATGGTGTGCATGACTTCATCATCCGCCGTCGGGTATGTCCTCTACCAGCAAGGACAGGCTGTCCTGCGTGCCCGCCTCAGACGTTGAAGTACTTGGCCTCCGGGTGGTACAGCACGAACGCGTCGGTCGACTGCTCGGGATGTAACTGCAGTTCCTCGGAGAGTTCGACGCCGATGCGCTCGGGCTCGAGCAGATCGACGACCACCTTGCGGGACTCCAGGTCGGGGCAGGCGCCGTAGCCGAAGCTGTACCGGGCACCCCGGTACTTGAGGTTGAAGTACTCCTCGATGCTGTCCGGGTCCTCGTCGGAGACCGTGCCCTCGGGCAGGCGGAGTTCGTCGCGGACCCGCCGGTGCCAGAACTCGGCGAGGGCCTCGGTGAGCTGCACGGACAGGCCGTGTACCTCGAGGTAGTCCCGGTAGTTGTCCGCGGCGAACAGCTCGTTGGCGAAGTCCGCGATGGGCGTGCCCATGGTGACCAGCTGGAACGGCAGCACGTCCACCACTCCCTCGGCCTCGCAGCGCTCCTTGGAGGCCAGGAAGTCGGGGATGGCCAGGAAGCGCGGTCGCTGCTGGCGCGGGAACGCGATCTTGTGGAGCACCTCGGCGTCGGGGCGCGGCTCGGCGAGCACCCAGATCTCCTCGCCCACCGAGTAGGCCGGGAAGTAGCCGTACACGACGGCCGAGTGGGACAGGATGTTCTCGGTGGTCAGCCGGTCGATCCACGAACGCAGGCGGGGCCTGCCCTCGGTGGCCACGAGCTCCTCGTAGTCCGGCCCGTCGCCGCTGCGGGTGCCCCGCAGGCCCCACTGGCCGAAGAACAGGGCACGCTCGTCCAGGTGACCGGCGTAGTCCGCCACCGGGATCCCCTTGGCGATCCGGGTCCCCCAGAACGGAGGGGTCGCGATCGGCTGGTCGGCCGCGACGTCCGACCGCTCGGGGACCACGACGGGCTCGGCCTCGGCGGCGCGCTTGGCGGCGATCCGCTCACTGCGAGCGCGGCGCTCGCGGCGTTCTTCGGCCTTGGCCGCGGACTCCGACGACTGCGACATCGGGACCCCGGTCCGTTTGGACGTCATCACCTCGTCCATGAGCCGCAGGCCCTCGAACGCGTCCCGCGCGTAGAACACCTCACCCTGGTACATCCCGGCGAGATCGACCTCGACGTAGGACCGGGTCAGCGCGGCACCGCCGAGTAGGACCGGGAACTCCCCGGCGATCCCCTCCGAGTTGAGCTCGGCGAGGTTGTCCTTCATCACGACGGTCGACTTCACGAGCAGGCCGGACATGCCGATCACGTCGGCCTTGTGCTCGCGGGCCGCGGAGATGATCTCCGAGATCGGCTGCTTGATGCCGATGTTGACCACGTCGTAGCCGTTGTTGGACAGGATGATGTCCACGAGGTTCTTGCCGATGTCGTGCACGTCGCCCTTGACCGTGGCGAGGACGATGCGGCCCTTGCCGTCCTCGTCGCTGGCCTCCATGTGGGGCTCCAGGTGGGCGACCGCGGCCTTCATGGTCTCCGCCGACTGCAGGACGAACGGCAGCTGCATCTGACCGGACCCGAAGAGCTCACCCACGGTCTTCATCCCACCGAGCAGGTGGGTGTTGATGATCTCCAGAGGGGGGATCTCCGCCATCGCGGCGTCGAGGTCCGCCTCGAGTCCCTTGCGCTCGCCGTCGACGATCCTGGCCGACAGCCGCTCCATGAGCGGCATCGCGGCGAGCTCGGCCGCGCGCGCGTCCTTGGCGCCGGCCGCGGACACGCCCTCGAACAGCTCCATGAACACCTGGAGGGGGTCATATCCCTCACCGCGACGGTCGTAGACCAGGTCGAGGGCGACTTCCCGCTGCCGCTCGTCGATCTTGCTCATGGGCAGGATCTTGGAACTGTGCGCGATCGCGGTGTCCAGGCCCGCCTGGATGCACTCGTGCAGGAACACCGAGTTGAGCACCTGGCGGGCGGCCGGGTTGAGGCCGAACGAGATGTTCGACAAGCCGAGCGTGGTGTGGATCTTCGGGTGTGACCCGGTGAGTCGGCGGATGGCCTCGATGGTCTCGATGCCGTCGCGGCGGACCTCCTCCTGGCCGGTCGAGATGGGGAAGGTCAGACAGTCGATGATGATGTCCTCCTCCGCCACCCCCCAGTTACCCGTGAGGTCGGCGATGAGCCGCTCGGCGATCTCGACCTTGCGATCCGCGGTCCGGGCCTGGCCCTCCTCGTCGATGGTCAGCCCGACCACAGCCGCGCCGTGGCGGGAGACCAGCTGCATGATCCGCTGGAAACGGGACTCCGGCCCGTCGCCGTCCTCGTAGTTGACCGAGTTGACCGCGCAGCGGCCACCCAGCTTCTCCAGACCGGCCTCGATGACACCGGGCTCGGTCGAGTCGAGCATGATCGGCAGCGTCGAGGAGGTCGCGAGCCGGCCGGCCAACTCCTTCATGTCGTCGGAGCCGTCCCGGCCGACGTAGTCCACGCAGAGGTCGACCATCTGCGCACCGTCGCGCATCTGCTCCTTGGCGATCTCCATGCAGGTGTCCCAGTCGCCGGCGAGCATGGCCTCGCGGAAACGCTTGGAACCGTTGGCGTTGGTGCGCTCGCCGATCATGAGGATGCCGGCGTCGGCGCGCAGGGGGGTCGAGCTGTACAGCGAGGCGACCGCGTTGACGGGCTCCACCCGACGCTCGGCCTTCTCGCGGCCCAGGACCTCGTCGCGCAGGCGGGTGATGTGCTCGGGGGTCGTTCCGCAGCACCCGCCCACCATCGACAGGCCGAACTCGGAGACGAAGTCGGCCACCTGCGGCGCGAACGCGTCGGCGCCCAGGGGGTAGACGGCGCCGTGCTCGCCGAGCTCCGGCAGTCCCGCGTTGGGCATGACCGACACGGGGATCCCGGCGTGCCGGGACAGGAACCGCAGGTGCTCGATCATCTCGGCCGGACCCGTGGCGCAGTTGAGGCCGATCATGTCGATGCCCAGCGGTTCCAACGCGGTGAGGGCCGCGCCGATGTCCGAGCCGAGCAGCATGGTGCCCGTGGTCTCGATGGTGACGTGGGAGATGATCGGCAGCCGCCGGCCGGCGGCGGCCATCCCGTCCTGGCACCCGAGCACCGCGGCCTTGACCTGGAGCAGGTCCTGGCTCGTCTCGATGAGGTAGGCGTCCGCGCCACCTCGTGCCAGCCCCTCGGCGGCCTGGGCGTACGCGTCCCGCATCTCCTCGAAGGTGGTCTGCCCCAGGGAGGGCAGCTTGGTGCCCGGCCCGAGGGAACCCAGCACCATCCGGGGGGTCCCGTCCTCGGACGGACCCATCTCGTCGGCGACCTTGCGGGCGATCGCCGCGCCCTTCTCCGCGAGCTCACCGATCCGGTCGACGATGTCGTAGTCGCCCAGGTTGGACAGGTTGCAGCCGAAGGTGTTGGTCTCCACCAGATCGGCGCCAGCGGTGAAGAACGCCCGGTGGATGTCCTCCACGACGTCCGGACGTGTGGCGTTGAGGATCTCGTTGCAGCCCTCCAGGCCCAGGAAGTCCGCGTCCACGTCGAGGTCGACGGCCTGCAACATCGTGCCCATCGCCCCGTCACCGATCAGTACTCGCCGACGGGCGGCATCCAATAAGGGCGAATCGAAATCGACAGACATGGCCCCAGTGTATGGGTGGGGAACAACCGGACGAACGTAGGCTGTACTAATGACTGTCCAATGGAGTCCCGACGGGCATCTCGATCTGGAGAGCCCGGTGATGATCGTGGCCTTCGAGGGCTGGAACGACGCCGCGGACGTGGCGACCGGCACCATCGAACACCTCGCCCTGAACTGGGAGGCCCGCCAGATCGCCGAGGTCGGCGGTGACGAGTTCTTCGACTACCTGGACCAGCGGCCCGTCGTCCGGATCTCGGGTGGGGTGTCCCGCTCGGTGGAGTGGCCCCGGGTGGTGGTGTCGGCGTGTCGACCGGACGGGTTCGCCGCGGACGTGTTGCTGGTGCGGGGGCCCGAGCCGGCCCTGAAGTGGCGCCGGTTCGCCTCGGAGTTCGTCGACCTGGTCGACACCCTCGGGGTGTCCCAGGTGATCCTGCTGGGGGCCTACCTCGCCGACGTGCCGCACACCCGTCCGGTCCCGCTCACCGGCGCGGCGTTCAGCCGCCAGCGGATGGCGTCGATGGGTGTCGAACCGTCGGACTACGAGGGGCCCACCGGGATGTCCGGGGTGCTCCAGCAACTGCTCACCGAGGCGGGGGTGCCCACGCTGAGTGTGTTCGCGGGGGTCCCCCACTACGTGGCCTCGCCGCCGAACCCCCGCGGTACCGAGGCGATGTTGTCCTGGATCGCGGAGAACCTGGGCATGGCGGTACCGATGGACGCGCTGCGCGTGCAGGCGCGGACGTGGGCCGACCGTGTCGACGCCGCTGCGGGCGAGGACGAGGACCTCCGCGATTACATCCAGTCCCTCGAGGACCGGATGGACGAGGACTCCGGGGTGACCCCGGGGGTCGACCCGGAGCCCGACCGCGGCCGCGCGTCGGGTGGGGAGGCGATGCCACTGGTCGACGGCGACGCGATCGCGGCCGAGTTCGAGCGCTTCCTGCGGGGCGAGCGGGACGAGCCCGACGCCGGGTGACCCGCGGCCGGCCGGGTCGCGGCACGCGCGTCCCGCAGGCAGGCGTGTGCCACCGGCCAGGCGGCCCCGCCGGTCAGCAGGTCAGCTGGCCCGGCCGGTCAGGCGGCGGTCGACGGGATGCCGAGAAGAGCGTCCAGGGCGGTCGCGACCGCGACACCGGCGGCCGGGTCCGCCTCGTCACCGCCCAGCGTCGCCTCCGCCCACGCGTCGATCACGGCCAACGCCCCGGGCGTGTCCAGGTCGTCCGCGAGGCGCTCGCGCAGAGCCGTGATCGCGGCCGCCGAGTCCGCACCGGCGCCGCGGGCGACGGCCCGGTTCCACGTGTCGTATCGGAGACGGGCGGCCTCGAGGAGTTCCCCGGACCAGGACCGGTCCACGCGGTAGTGCCCGGCGAACAGGCCGAGCCTGATGAGCGCCGGGTCGACGCCCTCCTCCCGCAGCGCCTGCACGCGCACCAGGTTGCCGAGCGACTTGCTCATCTTCACGCCGTCGAGCCCGATCATCGCGGCGTGGACGTAGAAACGGGCGAAGGGCGCCTCCCCCGTGGCCGCCTCGGCGTGGGCGGCGGAGAACTCGTGGTGGGGGAAGGCCAGGTCGCTGCCGCCACCCTGGATGTCGAACTCCATCCCCAGTCGGTTGCGGGCGATCGCCGAGCACTCGATGTGCCACCCGGGTCGGCCCGCCCCCCAGGGGGAGGGCCACGCCGGCTCGCCGGGACGATTGACACGCCACAGCAACGCATCCAGCGGGTGTTCCTTGCCGGTTCGGTCGGGGTCGCCACCGCGCTCGGCGAAGGCGGCGGCCATCTCGTCGTCGTCGTAGCCCGACTCGTACCCGAACTCCTCGGTCGCGCGGTGGCGGTAGTAGACGTCGGAGTAGCCGTCGACGGCGGGGTCGATGCAGTAGGCGTGACCACGCTCGAGGAGCTCGGCCACCATCTCCACGACCTCGTCGATGGTCTCGGTGGCCGCGACGTAGTCACGCGGCGGGAGGACCCGGAGCGCCTCCATGTCCTCGCGGAACCTGTCGGTCTCGCGGTCCCCCAGCTCCTGCCAGTCGACGCCGTCACGCTCGGCCCGCTCGAACAGCGGGTCGTCGACATCGGTGGTGTTCTGGACGTAGTGGACCTCGTGCCCGGCGTCGAGCAGCTGACGGTAGACGAGGTCGAACGTGAGATAGGTGGCCGCGTGACCGAGATGGGTGGTGTCGTACGGGGTGATCCCGCAGACGTACATGCGTGCGACGGGCCCCGGCGCCACCTCGCGGGCCTCCCCGCCGGCCGTGTCGAACAACCTCAGGGGGACGCCGTCGCCGGGGACCGAGGGGACGACAGGCGTGGACCACGAGTGCATGCGGCCGAGTCTAGAGAGCACGCGGTCAGAAGAGCGGCCAGGGTAAGGGGTAGCCGGGGCCGGGAACGGGGAACACCCGGGTCGCGAGGAGGGTGTCGACGCGCTCGGTGAGAGCCTCGACCTCGGCGGAGGAGAGCAGGTCGGACAGGGCCGCGCCGAGTGCGCCGCCCTCTGCCAGGTCGCGCCGGAGACGCTCCAACCCCGCCACCTCGTCGGCGGTGAGGGGTTGACCCGCCCACCCCCACAGGACGGTGCGCACCTTGGGCTCGGTGTGGAAGGACAGGCCGTGGTCGATCGCCCAGACGACCCCCGCGGCGTCGACGAGGACGTGTCCGCCCTTCCGGTCGGCGTTGTTGACCACGTGGTCGAACACCGCGATACGGCGCAGCCGGTCGTCGGTGCCGTGTGCCACCACCACGTCCTCGCCCCGCGCGCCCTCCCCCCGCAGCACGACCGCCCGGCCGCCCGGGACGGCGTCGGCGGGGTGGACGTCGATCGGGTCGTGCCCGGAGCGTTGCTCGCGATCGATCTCCTCGATCCAGCGCTGGGCCATCCCCGGCCCGCCCGGGCCGTGCGCGGCCACGGTCTGTGGCACGAGGTCCCAGCCCAACGCCTCGGAGACCGCGTGTGCGGCGATCTCCCGCGCGGCGAGGCTGCCGTCGGGGAAGTCCATCAGCGGCCGCTCCCCCGCCGACGGCTTGTAGACCCAGCTGTCCCCGTGGGCGTCCACACAGTGGTAGACCGCGTTGCTGCCGGACGGGATCCGGTACAGCACGGTGAGTTCGGGGCTGACCGGGCGGTCGGTCACGGGTCGATGAGGTCGGTGAGCGCCTCACCGGACCGCGGGAGGTAACCGTTGAGGCGGACGCACAGGTGGCCGGTGGTGTCGATCGGTTCGCCGCACAGCGGGCACGGGGCACGGCCGGCGGAGACGACCTTCTCGCTGCGGAGCACGAACTGCCGGGCCCGCTGGGGGGTGAGGAAGACGCGCAGCGCGTCCGGCGCGTCCTCGGCGTCCGACAGCACCACCGACTCGTCTGTGGCGGACGGGTCCACCGCCAACAACTCCACCACGATCTTGGAGTGCTCCCCGTCCCAGCCGAGCCCCATGGTACCCACCTGGAACTCGGCGTCGACCGGCATCTCGAGCGGGTCGAGATCATCCACGACGCCGCCGGCCGGCGGAATCGGGACGTCGGACTTGGCGGCGATCTCGTCGAGCAGGTCGCCCATCCTCTCGGACAGGATCTGGGCCTGCTGCTTCTCGCACCGCACCGAGATGGTCCGGCCCGACTCGGTGGCCTGGACGAAGAAGACGCGCTCGCCCGGCTGGCCGACCGTGCCCACCACGAACCGGGTCGGGTCGCGGAACTCGTGCACTGCCCTGCTCATGCGGGTGGTCTCCTCGTGGGGTGGATGGTGGTGCGGATCATCAGGCTACGTTCCCGCCGGGGACGGCGTCCGAGCTGGCGTGCCCCGCCGTGGCGTCGCCGACCCGGCCGGCCGGGTCCCCGCGGAGACCCGCCAGGTCGCCGCCGGTGTCGTTGACCCGGAGCACGAACGGGCGGTGTGGCGTGTACCGGACCACGGACACCGACGCGGGTTCCACCACGATCCGCTGGAACTGGTCCAAGTGCATCCCGTAGGCGTCCGCGATCACCGCCTTGATGACGTCGCCGTGGCTACACGCCACCCACAGCACGTCGCGATCCGCCTCCTCCGCCAGGCGCTGGTCGTGGCGACGGATGGCGGTCACCGCCCGACCGGCCATCCCGGCCAGGGACTCGCCGTCCGGGAAGACCGCCGACGAGGGGTGTTGCTGGACCACCGACCACAGGTGCTCGGAGGCGAGGTCCTTGAGTGGTCGGCCCGTCCAGGAGCCGTAGTCGACCTCGACCAGCTCCTCGTCGACCAGTGGCTCCACGCCCAGCGACCGCGCCAGGGGTTCGACCGTCTGACGGCACCGCATGAGGGGCGACCGGACGACCGCCTCGACGGGTAGTTCCCCGAGTCGACGGCCGAGTTCCGCGGCCTGGGCGTGACCGGTCTCGTCGAGGCCGACCCCCGGTGTACGGCCTGCCAACGTGAGGGCGGTGTTGGCGGTGGATCGGCCGTGCCGGAGCAGGATGACGGTCATACGGGAAGATTACCGACGGCCCGCCGGGTCGGTCACCGGCCGGGCGGCGGCCCCGGTCAGGTCGCGGGGATCGTGCCCGTGCCGAGCAGGATCATCACCAGGGCGCCGAGGAGGATGCGGTACCCGGCGAACCAGGCGAGCGAGTGGTTCTGCACGAACCTCAGAAGCCAGGCGATGGCCGCGTACCCGATGACGAACGCGATCGCCGACCCCACGAGGAGCTGGAATCCGCTCGCCGACTGCCCCACCGACGGTTCGAACGCGTCGGGGAGGCTGAACAGGCCCGAGGCGAGGACTGCGGGGATGGCCAGCAGGAACGAGAACCGCGCCGCGGCCTCGCGCGACATGTTGAGGAACAGGCCGGCGGAGATCGTGCCCCCGGAGCGGCTCACGCCCGGGATGAGCGCCAGACACTGGGCCAGCCCCATGACGATCGCGTCCTTCATCGTCAGACCCTCGAGCGATTTGGCGTCGACGGGGCGGTCCTGCCGGCCGAATCTCTCGGCGAGCAGGAACACGAAGGAGAAGACGATGAGCACGATGGCGGTGATCCAGAGGTTCCGCGCGGCGTCACGGATGAAGTCCTTGCCGACGAAACCGATGAGGGCGATCGGGACCGACCCGACGATGACGAACCACCCGAGGCGATAATCCGGGTCGGCGCGGTGCTCGGAGTTGAACACGCCTCGGAACCAGGCCACGAGGATGCGCACGATGTCCTTGAAGAAGAACACCAGCACCGCGGCCTCGGTGCCCAGCTGGACCACGGCGGTGAAGGACGCGCCCGCGTCCTCGCCGAAGAACCAGGTGGAGAAGATCCGTAGGTGGCCGGACGACGACACCGGCAGGAACTCGGTGAGGCCCTGGAGCACCGAGAGCACGACGACCTGGAGCCAGGACATCCCTTCCGCGGTGGGCGCGGCGAGGACCGATGTTTTCACGTGCGCTGTTTCCTCTCGGGTTCCGGCGGATCGGACGCGGATCGCGTCACCGCACGCAGCGAGAGTAGTCGCCCGGACCTGGACGGTGCCCGAGCACCCGCGTGGTGGACAATGGCGGGCAGTCGAAAGGAACACCGTGCACCGACGTGTCCTCCACCGTTCCGGCGTGCCCGCCGCCCTCCTCGCCCTGGGGGTCGCACTGACCGCCTGCTCCTCGCCCACCGCGGAGCTCGAGGAGCAGAACAGAATCGCCCAGGGCAACGCCTCCCCCGCGGAGTCACCGCAGGTCTCCGACCCCGCCGGGGGTGACGTGATCCCGGTTCCCGGCTCGGTCCGCTCCCTCGTCGCGGTGGGTGACCGGGTCGTCGCCCGGGTCGACGACCCGCCGTCGCTGGAGATCGGTCGAATCGACGGCACCCGCTGGGTGGAGGAGGACTCCGTGCCGCTGCCCCCGGGTGCCGGCGATGCCTCGGCCGCGGACGACGGCACGGTGGTCGTCCCCCACTCCGACGGCGTCGTCCTGGTGTCGGCCACCGGGCAGGTCCGTGAGATCACCGGGCTGGGCCCGGTCACCGCGGCCGCGCTGACCACGGACGGTCGACTACTGACCGGCACCCCGGAGGGCGAGATCGTCGTGCGCGACGCCGACGGTGCCGAGCAGCGTCGCATCGGCGGGCTGACCGCCGTGGACCGGATCAGCGTCGCCCGGGACGGCTCGGTGACGGCCCTGAGCCGCCCCGACACCGTCATCGCCAGCATCGACCTCGAATCGGACAACGCCGGGCCGCTCCTGCGTGCCGGCAAGGGGGCGGGTCAGCTCGACGAGTTCGGCGAGCGTTCCGTGGTGGCCAGCGACACGGTCGGCGGGACCCTGCTGGTGTACTCGACCTCGCCCGTCCGGCTGCATCAGCAGTTCCCCGTCGCCGCGGCCCCGTGGGCGGTCGCGGAGGACACGTCACGGGGACTCGTCTGGGTCACCTCCACGGGGACGAACACCGTCCAGGCGTACGATCTCGGCGACGGCGTCGGTATCCAGCACGCGGACATCCCGACGGTGCGCCAGCCCGACTCGCTGGCGGTCACCGACTCGGGGACGGTGGTGGTCGGTTCCGCGGACGGGGCGGGCCTGCACCTCATCCGACCGACCCTCACCGAGCCGGCGAGCTGATCGCCCAGAAGACCCACGTCCCGCCCGGGGACGTTCACCGAGGAGGACCGTGTACGCACTGCTCAAGAAGGTGCTGTTCCGCTTTCCCGCGGAGCGGATCCACCACCTGGTGTTCGGCCTGCTCAAGCTCCTGACCCTGGTGCCCCCGCTCGGTGCCGTGGCTCGCCGGATCCTGGGTGTGCGGGACCCCGTGCTCGCCCAGGAGGTGCTCGGTCGTACCTTCCCCGGCCCGCTCGGGTTGGCGGCCGGGTTCGACAAGAACGCCGCCGCCGTGGACTCGTGGGGCGCGATCGGCTTCGGGTTCAGCGAGGTGGGCACCGTGACCGCCTCTCCCCAACCGGGCAATCCCACCCCACGCCTGTTCCGGCTCGTCGAGGACCGGGCGATCCTCAACCGGATGGGGTTCAACAACCACGGGGCCGGTAACGCGGCCAACAACCTCCGTCGGCGCCGCAGCAGTGACCCGGTGGGGATCAACATCGGCAAGACCAAGGTGGTCCCCGCGGAGGACGCGGTCCGCGACTACGTGGCCTCGGCGACGATGCTCACGGGTCTCGCCGACTACCTCGTCGTCAACGTCAGCTCCCCCAACACTCCCGGTCTACGGGATCTGCAGGCCGTCGAATCGCTCCGGCCCATCCTCGCGGCGGTGCGGGACGTGGCCACGATCCCCGTCCTGGTGAAGATCGCGCCCGACCTGGACGACGCGGACATCGACGCGGTGACGGACCTCGTGCTGGAACTGGGGCTGGCGGGCATCGTCGCCACCAACACCACCATTTCGCGTGACGGACTGCGGACCCCCGCCGCGGCGGTCGAGGCACTGGGCGCCGGGGGCATCTCCGGCGCGCCGGTCGCCGCCCGGTCGCGCGAGGTCCTCTCGCGGATCCACGGACGCGCAGGCGGCCGCATCGTCATCATCTCCGTCGGTGGCATCGAGACGCCCGAGGACGTCTGGGACCGCATCACCCACGGCGCGAACCTCGTCCAGACCTACACCGGGTTCATCTTCACCGGACCCACGCTCCTGCGCGGCACCAACCGGTTGGTGGCCAAGCGCCTCCGCCAGGGCGGGTTCAGGTCCCTGGCGGAGGCCGTCGGCTCGGCGGTGCGCTGAGCGCTACTGAGCGCTACTGCTCGAAGATCCCCGTCACCGCGCCGCGGGCCAGGCCCTGGCCGAACAGGTTGAACCCGACGAACGCGCACGAGGCGTCGTCACCGAGCTCGATCTCGTCGCCCACCGCGTGGACGGCGAGGATGTAGCGGTGCGGCCCGTGGCCCGCCGGCGGGGCCGCGCCCACGAAGCCCTTGAAGCCGGCGTCGTTGCGGACCACGACCGCGCCCTCGGGGAGGCCCGAGGTGTCGTCGCCCGTGCACGCGCCCTCGGGCAGTGAGGTCACCTCTGCCGGGATGTTGGCCACCGACCAGTGCCAGAAGCCCGACGCGGTGGGGGCGTCCGGGTCGAAGACGGTGACCACGTAGGTCCTCGTACCCTCCGGACCCGCGCTCCAGCTCACCTGTGGCGACCTGTCCTCGCCGCCCTCGACACCCATCTTCCCGCCGAGCTGCGCGGCCGACAGGGTGGCACCCTCGGTGAACGACTCGCTCGTCACCTCGAGGGCCGGTAGATCCGGGAGTGCGGCGTAGGGGTCGGGCACACGGAAGTCGGTCATCGTCATCCTCCTGCGATCGTGGCGGTGTGGAGTGGTCCTCCATCCGGTCACGTCCCTGTCTACCAGCCCTGTCTACCAGCGATGACCCGGCGGTGGGAGCCGCGGCGGGACCCCGATTTGGTCCACGGTTCGGGCATCGGCTAATGTCATTCCTCGCACGACCAAGCCGGACACGAGCCGGTGGAGGTCACCAGTGTGCGAGCGCGAGTGGCGGAATGGCAGACGCGCTAGCTTGAGGTGCTAGTGTCCTATTAACGGACGTGGGGGTTCAAGTCCCCCCTCGCGCACACTGTGTCGAGACAGTAGAAGTGGCCCCGGATCCGTGAGGATCCGGGGCCCACTTGTTTCTGGGTGAGTTTTGCTGGGGAGGTCGCCCGATGGCCCGCACACCCCGCACACCGCCCCCCGCTCAGCAGCAGCTCATCGACCGCCTGCGCGAACTCCTCGTCGATGAGCCGGTGACCCGCGAGGTGTCGATGTTCGGCGGCCACTGCGTCATGGTGTCCGAGAGGATCGCGGTCAGCGCCGGACGGGACGGGTCACTGCTCGTGAGGGTCTCCCCCGACCGGCACGATGAGCTCATGGCCCTGCCCGGCGCGATCCGGGCCGAGATGGGCGCCGGGCGGGACATGGGGCCCGGGTGGATCACCGTGGAGCCGTCGTCGATCGCGACGGACGATCAGTTGGCCGGGTGGCTCGCGCCGGCCCTGGAGTACAACCGTTCGGTCACCGGCGGGACGCCGTGAGGGCGAGCGCCGGCCGACCGGGCGATGCGGCGGGACGGGCCCTGGCAGCTGCCGCCCGCGCCGCAGACCGGGGCCTGGACGCCCTGGGGCTGGCTCCGCCGCCCCTGGACCTGCCGTCGGAGGTCCGCGCCGATCTCGACGGGTTCTTCGCGGGCACGATCGACCCCACGCCGGTCGTGATCCGCCGCGGCCACGTTCCGGGAGTCCCACACCGGCGTGCGTTTGCGCTGCCGGGCCTGATCTATCTCGGCGCCGACCCCGGGATCGTGGTCATGACCGACCCCGGCCCCACGCGGCTACGGGCCACCCCGACCCTGGTGCACGAACTGACCCACATCTGGCAGGGCCGGTACCTCGGCCCGCGCTACGTGGTGCGGGCGTTGAGCGAGCAGATCCGCATGGGCCGGCGCGCCTACGACTGGCGGGCCCTGGCCCGCGGCGCCCACGACGCCCCCGCCGGCCAGGGCCCGGTCGTGCTGCCCGTGGAGGCCCACGCCCAGCTGGTGTCCGAGGCGTACGCCGCGGGCCACGGCTTCGCCCCCACCGCCGTCCTCTCCGGGCGGGACCATCACCTGCGGGCGGTGGAGCACGTGCTCACCGGGCTGCGTGCCGGCGACGTGTCCACCCTGCGGGGGCGGACGGTTTAGGGGCTGACCACCTCGTCGTCGTACCGTATCGGGGTGACCGGCATCGACCCAGACAGTTTCGATCCAGGCGGTATCGACCCGAGCGGTATCGACCCGGGCGACCTCGAGATCTGCCTGCGCGTCCTCGACCAGGCCGCCGCGCTCGGCGAGGACCACCCCGACTCCATCCGGGTGCAGCGGTCGGTCGGCCACATGTTCAAGCTCCTCAAGAAGACGCGCCGCGCCGAGGTGCGTCGCGCCCGCCAGGAGGCGGACAAGGCTGTCATCGAGGCCACCGCGACCGGCTCACCCACCCGGATCGACGACGAGACCGCCGGCATCCGCCTGGTCTCCACCACCCCGGGCGCCGTCGCCGGCCACCTCCAGCGCGCGATGGCGTGCTACGTCTGCAAGCAGCGCTTCACCCAGGTCGACGCCTTCTACCACCAGCTGTGCCCGAGGTGCGCCGCGCTCAACCGGGCCCGGCGGGATCCCGAGATGGACCTGACCGGCCGGCGGGCCCTGCTCACCGGCGGCCGCGCGAAGATCGGCATGTACATCGCCCTGATGCTGCTGCGCGCCGGCGCCGACGTCACCATCACCACCCGCTTCCCCCGCGACGCCGCCCGCCGGTTCGCCTCGATGGACGACCACCCCGAGTGGGCCGACCGCGTGCACGTGATCGGCGTGGACCTGCGCGACCCCGCCCAGGTCGTGGCGCTGGCCGACGAGGTCGCCGCCGGCGGCCCGCTGGACATCCTCATCAACAACGCCGCACAGACCGTGCGCCGCTCCCCCGGGTCGTACTCCGGGCTCGTCGAGGGTGAGTCGGCCGCCCTCACAGGCCGCGCCGCCGACATCCCCGTGGTCACCATGGGCCGCACCTCCGAGCTGCACCCGGCCGCGCTCATGGGCGGCGAGTCCGCGCTGATCGGGTCCGAGGAGGCCGAGCGCGAGGCCGACCACATCGCGACCCTGGCGCTGCAGGCCGGCTCGTCCTCGCTGGAGCGGATGGCCGCCGGGACCGCCATCGACGCCGGCGGGCTGCTGCCGGACGTGGTGGACCACAACAGCTGGGTGGCCACGGTCGAGCAGGTCGAGCCGATGGAGATGCTCGAGGTGCAGCTCGCCAACTCGGTCGCGCCGTTCATCCTCGTCTCCCGCCTGCGCCCCGCCATGGCGGCCTCCGAGGCGCGGCGCAAGTACGTCGTCAACGTCTCCGCCATGGAGGGACAGTTCTCGCGCCGCTACAAGGGCGCCGGCCACCCGCACACCAACATGGCCAAGGCGGGCCTCAACATGCTCACGCGCACCTCCGCCGAGGAGATGTTCACCGAACACGGCATCCTCATGACCGCCGTGGACACCGGCTGGATCACCGACGAGCGCCCGCACACCACCAAGGTCCGGCTGCACGAGGAGGGCTTCCACGCGCCCCTGGACCTCGTCGACGGCGCCGCCCGCGTGGTGGACCCGATCGTCCGCGGCGAGGCCGGCGAGGACCTCTACGGCTGCTTCCTCAAGGACTTCGAGCCCAGCCCGTGGTGAACGTCGACCCCGCCGTGAACGTCGACGCCGCCCGCCGGATCCTCGCCGACGAGCTGCTGCCCACGATCCGCGCCGCGGTGGCCGATCTCGGCGGCGACGGGCGCGGCACGCTGGTGCACTCGCGGCCCACCGACGAGGGTTCCGAGTGGCCCACCAACAGCGCCGCCGCGCTCGTTCACCACCTGTGCGGGGTGCTCGCCTCCTGGGGTGCGGCATGTCTCGGCGGTGAGGACATCGTCCGGGATCGTGACGCCGAGTTCGCCTTCACCGGACCGGTGGGGCCGGAGCTCGACCGGCTTGGCGCCCTGATCGACCGACTTCCCGGGTGGGTCACCGCGGCGGTCGGACGGGGCGATCTGGCCACTCCCGCCGGGACCACGGTCGACGTCGACGCCGCGCGCCGGGCGGGGACCTTCACCCCGGAGTGGGTTGCGGGCCACATCCTGCACGAGGTCGCCGCCCACACCGGCCAGCTGCAGGTGACCCGCGACGTCCTGCTGTCCCGGGGCCGCTCGCGGTGAGCCGCACCCCGGTGCTGCTCGATTGCGATCCGGGCATCGACGACGCCCTGGCGATCGCCTACCTGGTGGCCGAGCACCGCACCGGGCGGATCGACCTGACCGGCGTGGTGTGCACGGCCGGCAACGTCGGGTCGGAGGACACGGTTGCCAACGCGTGTGCGTGGCTCGACCTCGCGGGCGCGCCGGGGCTCCCGGTGGCCGCCGGGGCGCCCGGCCCGATCGTCGTGCCCCACGTGCTCACCCCCGAGACGCACGGCCCCCGCGGGGCCGGGTACGCCGAACTGACGACGACGAGGGCGACGACGACGAGGCCGGTCGATCCCCGCGACGGTGCGCGACTCTGGGTGGACGCGGCGCGCGCCCACCCCGGTGAGCTGGTGGGGATCGTGACCGGTCCCTCGTCCACGCTGGCCCATGCCCTGGCACTCGACCCCGCACTCCCCCGGTTGCTGGGCGGGCTGGTGGTGATGGGCGGGACGTTCCGTGGGCATCCGGGCAACACCACGCCGGTCAGCGAATGGAACGTCGACGTGGACCCCGAGGCCGCCGACCGCGTGTGCCGGGCGTGGGAGGACGCGCGCACCGCCGATCCCGCGGTGCCGACCCCGCTGTGGTGCGGGTTGAACCTCACCGAACGCGCGGTATGGACCCCAGAGCGGTCGGAGTGGCTGCTCGAGGCCACGGATTCCCCGCTGGCGCGGCGGCTGACCGAGGCCCTGCGGTTCTACTTCGAGTTCCACGACTCCGTCGGGGAGGGATACCTGGCGCAGGTCCACGACCCGTTCGTCGCGTGGATGGCCCTGCACCCGGAGGCGGTGGTGGCCGCGCCGGCGAACGTACGGGTCGAGTGCTCGGGCGAGCACACTCGCGGCATGACGGTGGCGGACGTCCGCGGGCACCGGCGCCGGGTGGACAACGCCCGCATCGCGACCGACGTGCTGGTGCCGGGTGGGCCGGACGCGGTCCTGGACGAGATCTGCGCGGCGATCGTCTCGCTGGCGGGCCTGCCCGACTAGTTGTCCGGCCGCGTGAAGTTCCGGGTCGGCGGTGCCGGGTCGGGAACGCACTCGGCGGTGGCGTGCCCGCGCAGCGAGGTCGCGCACGCCACGCCGGCCGCGGCGCCGGTGCCCACGGCGATCGGCACGAGCTGCAGGCCGGTCACGATGTCGCCGGCGGCGTACACCCCGTCGACGCTGGTCAGCTGCATCGCGTTGACGGTGAGACCGCCCTCGTCGTCCAGCTCGCAGCCCAGGGACGTCGCGAGCTCGTTTGTCGGGTGGTGCGCGTAGGAAAAGAAGACCTTCGATCCCGCGATCACCCTCCCGTCCGCGAGCCGCACCCCCTCCAGCTGACCGGGGTCGCCGACGAGTTCCCGGGCGACGCCGTCGATCACTTCGATGTCGTGCTCGGCGCAGGCGGTCCGCTGATCGTCGTCGAAGGCCGGGTCGGAGTCGCTCTCGGTGACGATGACCACCTCCGACGCCCAGTCCAGCAGTTCGGACGCGTAGGCGGGCACATGCGCGCCCACGCCGAGAACGATGATCCGCCGGCCGGCGGCGGTGAGGCCGTCGCAGGCGGGACAGTGGTGCACGTCGACCCCGTAGTGTGCGTCGATCCCCGCGAGGTCGGGTAGCCGGTCGCGCACACCGGTGGCGAGGATGATCCGCTTGGCGGTGACCGTGACGGGGTTCTCGTCATCACCATCCGTTGTGGCGCCGGGTGCGATTCGGGCGACGAACCGGTCGTCGGATTCCTTGACCAGGTCGGTGACGACTCCACCGAGTCGTCGGACGGTCGGGTACTCGCGAAGGCCCTCGTCGACGTCGGCGTAGAACTCGGCGGGTGTGGTGGGGCCGGTGCCGAGCATGCCGTGGATCCGCTTCGCCGCGAGATTGCGTTGGCACCCGGCGTCGACGAGCAGGGTGGAGCGCTGATACCGGCCGACCCAGGTGGCGGCCGACAGGCCCGCCGGGCCCCCGCCGATCACCAGGACATCCACGGCCTCCGGCGGGTGGTCGTCCACGGCGTCGGACCCGGGGTCGGTGGGGGCGTCGGTCATGGCTCTCCGATCGGGAAACG
This sequence comes from Dietzia sp. MNB45, assembly GCF_051994785.1. Taxonomy (NCBI): domain Bacteria; kingdom Bacillati; phylum Actinomycetota; class Actinomycetes; order Mycobacteriales; family Dietziaceae; genus Dietzia; species Dietzia sp. MNB45. The sequence continues at coordinate 1,748,491 of NZ_CP163397.1, forward strand.
GGTGATGCCACCCTACGAAAACCGATGCCGACCGACCACCGGCCCGCCCCCGGAGTGATCGGACCCGGAGGCGCGGGCGGTCGATGGACGGAACTAGAACCGGTGTTAGGCTCCTCCGGATGTTCCGGGCGGCCTCTGGGCCCTCCCGGGCACCGCCGTCATCCCACCTCACCGCCCCGGGAGAGTCCATGAGGTCTGTCGCCACCGCCCTGATCGTCGTCGCGGGCGGGGCGGTCGTCGCCGGGGTCTCCGCACGTCGCGCAGCGGTGGCCTCCGGCGAGGCCGAGCCTGCGGTGGCCACCGTCCGGAACGCCGTGGCCACCGCGCGGGAGACCGTGCGTAGGCGGATCCGGCAACGCGCCGAGGTGACCGTACCGGCGGCAGGCCCCGGTGCGGCGTCCTTCGAGGGTGTGGGCCACGCGACGGCCACCCGTTCGGGATACCTGGCGGGCAGGGACACGACTTCGGCCGGCTCGGCGCCACGCCGACTCGCCGGGGCCCGGGGATTCGTCCCCGCCCTCGAGGGGATCCGTGGCCTCGCGGCCGTCGGGGTGCTGACCACCCACGTCGCCTTCGTCACCCGCGCGTCCACCGGGTCACCCGTCAAACGGCTGTTCGGGCGACTCGACCTGGCGGTCGCCGTCTTCTTCGCCAAATCCGGGTTCCTGCTGTGGCGAGCCCACGCCGCCCACGCGCGCAGGGACGAGCCGGGAACCGCCCGGCCGACCCGCGAGTACCTCCGCTCGCGTCTCGTGCGGATCCTGCCGTCGTACGCGGTGCTGGTCGCCGCCGCGATGCTGCTGCTCGAGCAGAACCACGTCAACGGCCCGGATTCCTGGATCGCCAACCTGACCCTCACGCAGATCTACACGTCGAACTTCCTCGTCGCCGGGCTGACGCACGCGTGGTCGCTGGCCGTGGAGATGGCGTACTACCTCGCCTTCCCGCTGCTGTGGACCGCGATGAAGGACCTGCGCGGCGACTCCGCCCGGTGGCGTATCCCGGCGATCGCCGCGTTCGGTGCCTCGGGTCTCGTGTTCCCGATGCTCCCGTGGCACGCCCTCGGCATCCTGCCGGCCGACGTCAACGTCCAGATCCTCCCGCCGTCGTTCGCCGCCTGGTTCGCCGCGGGGATGCTGCTGGCCGAGGTCGTCACCGCGCCCCCCGGCACGCTCGCCCGGATGTGTCGCGATCGACTCGCGAGGTGGGGGTGGTGGATCGCCGGCGGCGCTGCCCTGGTCGCCACCACCGTTCCCGGATGGTTCTCCGAGGGATTCGTCCACCCGGGCCCCGTCGAGTTCGCGGCCCGGACCGGTCTGGCGGGCACGATGGCGTTCCTCGTCCTGGCCCCGGTGGTCCTCGCCCCGGAGGGCACGCGGTTCCCGGTCCTGGAGTCCGCGCCGTTGCAGAAGGTCGGCACCTGGTCGTACGGAATCTTCCTGTGGCATCAGCTCGTCCTGCACGCCGCGTTCCCCCTCACCCGCACGCGGCTATGGGACCAGCGAATGGGGGTCATCTGGCCCGTCACCGTGGCCGGCTCGCTGGCCGCGGGCGCAGCGAGCCACCGGTTCATCGAGGAACCGGCACGAAAGCTGCTCTCCCCGCACGCCTGAATTCGGCGCCGTGTTCTCGTAGGGTGAGCGCACAAGCGCGGACACGCGCACGCTCACGACGAAGGAGAACAGCTATGGGTTACATCGGCGGCGGAGTGGTCCTCGTGGTGCTCGGCGCGATACTCATGTACGCGGTCGAGATCAGCATTCCGGGTATCGACTCGAACACCCTCGCGGTGATCCTGATGGTGGCCGGTGTGGTGCTCTTCGTGATCGGTCTGCTGTTCGCGATGCGCTCGCGGAGCCGTCGGGTGCCGGACGAACGGTACTGAAGCGGAGCGTCGGCGGGCTCGGAGTCGGCATCTGTCGTCTCCCCCGTCGTCTCCTGTCCGACTCCATTCGCGTCCGCGTCGTTCACAGACGAGCTGCCGCGTGTGGGTGAGCATGCCGGTGTGTGCATCCAACACTGAAGCCTGTGAGCCTCGTGTGCCCGCGAGAGTGTAGTCGCGCGGCCTCTGAGACAGCCGCGGGCGACATCTCCTGCGCGGATGCCCCGGGAGCGGAATCCGCGAGCGCGGAGATTCCTTCCGCGGACCTGTCGATCTTCGGGTGCCCGTTCGTCATGAAGGTGTCGGCGCACTTCACCGCGGCCGGCATCCACCAGTCACAGTCAGGAGATCGACATGAAGTACGTGCTTCTACTCTTCGGCAACATCGACGACGTCCGGTGCGGGGAGGCCGGGCCGGAGGGGGCCGTCGAGGGGCCCGGACCGGAGGCGTTCATGGCGTTCGATGCCGAACTCGAGGCTGCGGGGGTCCTCGCCGGCGGTTTTGCCCTGCACGACCCGGAGACCGCGGTCAGTCTCGCGGCCCCCGCCGGTGGCGGCGACCCCGTCATCACCTCGGGTCCGTTCGCGGAGAGCCGCGAGTTCGTCGGGGGCACAATCATCATCGACGTGCCCGACATCGACGCGGCGCTCGCGTGGGCGCGGCGATGCCCGGGAGTGCATGGTGGCCGGGTCGAGGTCCGGGCCATCGCAGAGTACTGACGGACGCCGGGCACCGGTGACCGAGGGACCAGGAGACGCCGTGGGCACCGAGCGCGGGGCGCCCGGTGACCGCCGACCCGGGGAGTGCGAGAGCGCGGCCCCGGGTCTGGCGGTTCGCGACGTGCTCGGCGCGCTGCGCCGGGAGGACCGCTCGCGACTGCTCGCGGCTCTCGTGGCGCGGTTCGGCGACCTCGACCTCGCGGAGGACGCGACGCAGGACGCCTTCGCGGCCGCGCTGGAGAAGTGGCCGGTCACCGGTGTGCCGGACAAGCCCCTGGCCTGGCTCATGACCACCGCGGCGCGGAAGGCGATCGACCGACTCCGGCGACAGCGGGCTCTGACGGAGCGGTTGGCCCGGCTGCACGTCGAGCAGGAACACCGGGCGGCCCGTGCGGTGGAGGTCTCGCCCGCGGACCCGGACGAGATTCCGGATGAGCGTCTCGAGCTGTTCTTCGCCTGCTGCCACCCCACCCTGAAGGTCGAGGAGCAGGTCGTGCTCACGCTCCGGTGCCTGGCGGGGCTGACCACCGCCGAGATCGCCCAGGCGTTCCTGGTGCCGGTGCCCACGATGCAGCAGCGGCTGGTCAGGGCGAAGAAGCGGATGCGGGTCACCCGGATCCCGGTGCGGGTACCCGGGAGCGCGGAGCTTCCCGACCGGCTCTCGGCCGTTCTCACCGTGATCTACCTCGTCTTCTCCGAGGGGTATGCCGCGACGGAGGGGGCGAGTCACCTGAGGACGGATCTGACGCAGGAGGCGATCCGGCTGGCCCGCATCGTCCACCGGTTGATGCCCACGCAGTCGGAGGTCACCGGGTTGCTGGCGTTGATGGTGCTGATCGAGGCACGGGCGTCCGCTCGGACCGGTCGCGACGGGATGCCCGTTCCCCTGCCGGACCAGGACCGCCGCACGTGGGACCGTCTTCTGCTCGAGGAAGGCCTGTCGCTCGCAGAGCAGGCTGCCGCGGGCGGCCCGGGCCCGTACTCCGTTCAGGCCGCCATCGCCGCCGTGCACGCCGAGGCCCCGGACTTCGCGTCGACGGACTGGCGGCAGATCGTGGCCCTCTACGATGTGCTCGTGATCCTCGCTCCCGGCCCGGTGGTCCGGATGGCGCGGGCGGTGGCCATCGGGCGACGAGACGGGCCGGAGGTGGGGATCGCCCACCTGGACGAGTTGTCCGCGGACCCGGCGCTCGCCGAGCACCACCCGTTCCACGAGGCTAGGGCGGTCACCCTGGAGTTGCTCGGGCGTCCGGAGGAGGCGCGCCGGGCGTGGGTCCGCGCCCATGCACTCGCCCGCAACGACGCCGAGCGTGACTACCTCCTGCAGCGCTGGTGGGACGCCTGAAGCTCGTGCGTCGCGTAGCTCGACTCGCCTTCCCTTCCCCCTCGACCCAAGGGAGGTTAGGCTAACCTCACGCCGCGACCTCCAGGTGTCGGCGCCGTATCCCCGAGGAGGATCCCACATGACCGCCAGTCCGCTCCCCCAGCACGACCGGGACCCCGAGTCCGTCGCCGGGCACTGGCTCCTGGCGCGTATGGGCAAGAAGGTCCTTCGTCCGGGCGGTAAGGAACTGTCCGGCTGGCTCGTCTCGGCCACCACCGTGACGGGCAAACGCGTAGTGGAGTTCGCTCCCGGACTGGGGTTGACAGCGACACTGCTGCTCGACGAGAGCCCGGCCTCGTATGTGGGCGTGGACTCGGATGCCGACGCCGTCGCCGTCGCGCGCCACGCAATCGGAGGCCGGGGTGAACTGGTGGTGGCGACTGCCCAGGAAACCGGTCTGGAGACCGCGTCCGCCGACATCGTCGTGGGCGAGGCCATGCTCACCATGCAGGGCGACTCGGCCAAGCGGCAGATCGTGGCCGAGGCCAGCCGGGTGCTCGGGACGGACGGGCGGTACCTGGTCCACGAACTGTGCCTGGTCCCCGATACCCTGGACGACGAGATCAAGACGGGTATCCGCAAGGACCTCGCCCGTTCGATCCGAGTGAACGCGCGGCCACTGACCGTAGCGGAGTGGACCCACCTGTTCGACGAGGCCGGCTTCGAGGTCGAGAGCACCGAACTCCGCCCGATGGCGTTGCTCCAGCCCCGCCGTGTCCTCGCCGACGAGGGCATCGTCGGCGTGGCCCGGATCGTCCGAAACCTCCTCCGCGACGCGGACGCCCGCCGACGAGTTCTCGCCATGCGCAGGACCTTCGTCGCGCACGACCAGCACATGAGCGCGGTCGGGTTCGTACTGCGCAAACGCTGACCACGCCCCGGCACACGAAATCCGGCTCTTATGACTCATGCGTGGGCCTTTTGGCGGCCGGGGAGGGTGGGACGGTGGCCGCCGAGGTTGAGCATGGCCAGGGCGATGAGGGCCTCTGGTGAACGGAAGCCGAAGGCCATTCGGGTGATGAGGCGGATCTTGGTGTTGACCGATTCGATGAGCCCGTTGGAGAGGCCGTGTTCGATCGAGGCAAGGATCTCGGTCTTGTAGGTGCAGATGGTGCGCTGCAAGTGGACGAACCGTTCGATGCGGCATCGTCTGGCCCAGCTGATCCACGCTTCCAGGGCGTCTCTGGCCTCGTCGATCGGGAGTTGGAAGATCAGACGCAGGCCTTCTTTGAGCAGGTAGGCGCGGTACAGGGTGGGTTCGGTCTTGGCGATCCACGCCAGCTTGGCACTCTGCCGGGTGGTGAGATTCTCGGGGTTCTTCCAGAGCGCATATCGGGCGTGCTTGATGTCCCGGGCGTAACCGCGGGCCCGGTTGACCTTGTTGGCCAGACGACGTTCACGCAGTTGCCGTTTGTCGCCGCGGGCCTCGTTCCACACCTGTCGACGCACTTCATCCAGGGCATCGGTGGCCCACTTGACCACGTGGAACGGATCGGTACAGCGCACCGCCTCGGGGCACGCTCGGGCTACGACGTCGCCGATCCACTTCGCCCCGTCAGCGGTGACATGGGTGATCTGCCCACACCGGTCGGCCCCGAGAGCGTCGAAAAACGCCTGCACGGTGGCTTTGTCCCGGCCAATGGCAACCCACACCAGGCGACCGGTGTCGTGATCGACCACGATGGTCAGATACTTGTAGTTGCGCTTGTAGGAGATCTCGTCGATTCCGATCCTCCGCAGACCGGCCAACGGATCGGTACCGGCGACGGTGTCGGCCCAGACGCGGGCGATGATCGACCCCACCGTGCGCCAGGCGATGCGCATCAGCTGGCACGTGGCGCTCTTGGAACACTGCGTGGCCAGCCACGCGACCTGCTGGTCAAAGGGTCTGGTGTGACCGGCGCCGTGGCGGGCCCAGGGCACCTGACGCACAGTGGGACCGTGCACGGGGCAGCTCACTCGCGGCGAATCGGCCTCGAGAAACACCATCGTTGAGCCCATATCCAGACTGCGCCAGCGGCGTCGGCCAGCGCCGTTGTCGTACCGGGCCGCCGGCGTCCCGCAGACGCCGCACCGGGCCCAGTACCCCCTTTGAGGGCGAACATGTGCGACCACGATCTGCTCGATGTGGTCGAACTCGACGTTCTCGATAACCGTTCTCTCGACGCCCAGCACCGCACGCCATAGGCTGACACCTCGCACGCCGTTCTCCGCTCTTCGGTTTGGACTTAGACACCCAAAACCTAAGCCGAGAACGGCGTGCTTCTACCCGAGATCCACCGAACGACCCATGGACAGGTCACAAGAGCCCGAAATCCGCTACTCTCCCCCCGGATCCGCTACCCGATTCCGAGTAGCAGATTGGCAGTGCGAGTAGCGGATTTGGTGTGGGCGGTCGGGGGCGGTGCGAAGCCTGCGCACTGCGCAAGACGGTGCCCGGCGGGGCTCAGGAGTCGAAGGCGTCGATGATGGCCTGCGCCGCGAGGGCCGCGGTGAGCGTGCCCTCGCGGACCTGTTGCTCCACCTCCGGGGCGATCCTGCGCACCTCCGGATCGGCGGCCAGCCGGGCCATCAGCGTGTCGTGGACCATGGACCACGTCCAGTCCACCTGCTGACGCGCCCTCCGCGCCTCCACCTCGCCGATCCCGTTCATCGTGTCCTGATGCGAGCGGACGGCGTCCCAGAAGCGGTCCAGTCCCTCGGCCTCCAGTCCCGACATGGTCAGGACGGGCACCTTCCACACCGCGTCGGCAGGACGCACCAACCGTAGGGCGGCCCCGAGTTCGCGGGCGGCCCGCGTGGCGTCCTTGACGTGCGGGCCGTCCGCTTTGTTCACCGCGACGATGTCCGCCAACTCGAGGACACCCTTCTTGATGCCCTGCAGTTGGTCGCCGGTGCGGGCGAGGGTGAGGAACGTGAAGCAGTCGACCATCCCGGCCACCGTCACCTCGGACTGGCCGACGCCGACGGTCTCCACGAGGATCACGTCGAACCCGGCGGCCTCGAGCAGGACCATCGTCTCCCGCGTGGCCTTGGCCACGCCCCCGAGCGTGCCGGACGTGGGCGAGGGCCGGATGTAGGCCCTCGGTTCCGTGGACAGGGTGGCCATGCGGGTCTTGTCGCCGAGGATCGAGCCGCCGGTGCGGGTGGACGACGGGTCGACGGCGAGGACCGCGACCTTGAGGCCCTGCTCCACCAGGTACAGGCCGAAGGACTCGATGAACGTCGACTTGCCGACCCCCGGCACCCCGGTGATGCCGATCCGCAGCGCCCCACCGGCGTGCGGCAGCGCGCCCAACAGGAGCTGTTGGGCCTTCTCCCGGTGCGACGGGTTCGTGGACTCCAGCAGTGTGATCGCGCGGGCAAGGACCGGGCGGTGGTCTTCGAGCACGCCGGCGAGCAGTGCGTCGACATCGATCTCGCGCCGCGGACGTGGCCCGGTGGCCGAGGGCACCGGGCCACGCACCGAGCCGGTGCCGGCCGTGGTAGACAGACTGCCCGACAGGTTGCCCGAACCGGCCGGGTCGGGTCCGGAGCCGAGGCGGGTCAGGACGTCACCTCCGAGCCGGCCCCCTCACCCGAGGCGGCCGACGAGAGGTCGTGGCCGAGCTCGCCGGCGAGCGCGTCGAGCAGCCCGATGGCGGCCTCGGCGATCACGGTGCCCGGCGGGTAGATCGCGGCGGCCCCGGCATCGTAGAGCTCCTGGAAGTCACCCGGCGGGATGACGCCACCGACCGTGACCATGATGTCCTCGCGCCCCACCCCGGCGAGCGCCGAACGCAGTGCGGGTACCAGGGTCAGGTGACCCGCGGCCAGGGAGGACACGCCCACGACGTGCACGTCGGCGTCGGCGGCCTGCTGGGCCACCTCCTCCGGCGTCTGGAACAACGGGCCCATGTCGACGTCGAACCCGAGGTCGGCGAACGCGGTGCCCACGACCTTCTGACCGCGGTCGTGGCCGTCCTGTCCCATCTTGGCCAGCAGGATGCGGGGACGGCGCCCCTCCTGCTCGGCGAACGCGTCGGCCATCCGCATGGCCCGGGTGACGTTGTCCACGGCGCCCTCCTTGGTGACCTCCTGCCGGTACACCCCGGACAGGGTCCTGATCTCGGCCTTGTGACGACCGTAGACCTTCTCCAGCGCGTCGGAGATCTCCCCGATGCTGGCGTACGCGCGGGCCGCGTCGATCGCGAGGGCGAGGAGGTTGTCGTCCATATCGCTGCTCGCCCCGCCGGAGGCGGCCTCGGTCAGGCGGGTGAGGGCTGCCTGGCAGGCGTCCTCGTCCCGTTCCGCCCGCAGCTTGTCCAGTTTCGCCAGCTGCTCGGTGCGGACCCGGGAGTTGTCGACCTTGAGGACGTCGATCTCCTGGTCCTCGGTCACAACGTACTTGTTCACGCCGATCACGGGCTGACGACCGGAGTCGATGCGCGCCTGGGTCCGGGCGGCGGCCTCCTCGATGCGGAGCTTGGGGATGCCCTCCCCGATCGCCTGGGCCATGCCGCCGGCCTCCTCGATCTCGAGGAGGTGCAGACGGGCCTTGTCGGCGAGCTGGGCGGTGAGCCACTCGATGTAGTACGAGCCGGCCCACGGGTCGATCGGCCGCGTGGTCCCGGACTCCTGCTGCAGAAGCAACTGCGTGTTGCGGGCGATCCGCGCGGAGAAATCGGTGGGCAGAGCCAGCGCCTCGTCGAGGGCGTTGGTGTGCAGCGACTGCGTGTGGCCCTGGGTGGACGCCATGGCCTCGATGCAGGTCCGCGCGACGTTGTTGAAGACGTCCTGCGCGGTCAGGGACCACCCCGACGTCTGCGAGTGGGTCCGCAGCGACTTGGACTTGGCGTTCTTCGGCCCGAACTTCTCGACCAGCTCGCTCCACAGCAGACGCCCCGCGCGCAGCTTGGCGATCTCCATGGAGAAGTTCATGCCGATGGCCCAGAAGAACGACAGGCGGGGCGCGAACTTGTCGATGTCCAACCCGGCGTCCAGACCGGCGCGGAGGTACTCCACGCCGTCGGCCAGCGTGTACGCCAGCTCGAGATCGGCCGTCGCACCGGCCTCCTGGATGTGGTAACCGGAGATGGAGATCGAGTTGAAGCGCGGCATCATCTTCGACGTGTAGGCGAAGATGTCCGAGATGATCCGCATGGAGGGCTTGGGCGGATAGATGTAGGTGTTGCGGACCATGAACTCCTTGAGGATGTCGTTCTGGATGGTCCCCGCGAGCTGGTCCGGCGTCACCCCCTGCTCCTCGGCCGCCACCACGTAGAACGCGAGGATCGGCAGGACGGCGCCGTTCATCGTCATCGACACCGACACCGACGACAGGTCGATGCCGTCGAACAACTCGCGCATGTCCAGGATGGAGTCGATCGCCACCCCGGCCATGCCGACGTCGCCGGCGACCCGCGGGTGATCGGAGTCGTACCCACGGTGCGTGGCCAGGTCGAACGCCACCGACAGGCCCTTCTGGCCGGCTGCGAGGTTGCGCCGGTAGAAGGCGTTGGACTCAGCGGCCGTGGAGAACCCCGCGTACTGGCGGATGGTCCACGGCTGGTTGACGTACATCGACGGGTAGGGCCCGCGGAGGAAGGGTGCCGCACCCGGCACCGTGTCCAACGGGAAGGGGGTGACCTCCTCGCCGTCGTCGGTCGGGGCGGTGCCCGCCTCCACGGCGTCACGGTCGGCCTTGGTGTAGACGCGCTTGACGTCGATACCCTCCGGGGTCTCCCACGTCGGGTCGACGTCGACGCCCGTGCCGACCCCGTGGTCGACCGTGGTCTCGACGCCGTCCGGCAGGGGCGCCCCCTCGGAGGTCTCCCGCAACGGGGTCGTGCTGAAATCGGGGAAGGTCGTCATGTCACTGCACTCCCAGCTGGTCGAGGAGGGTGGTCAGGGCGGCGACGGCGTCGATGCCGAGGGCCAGGTACCCGTCCGGGCGGTCGGTGGCGTCGGCGGGGAAGCCCTTCTCGGCGCCGGCGAGGTACACCGTCGACACCCCGGCGTCCCGGAGGGCGCGGACGGCGTCGGAGCCCTCGGTCGCGTAGCGCTTGTCCGCGCCGCAGAGCACGGCGATCCGCTCGCCCTCGTGCGCCCCGGCGTACTGCCCGGCCTCGGTGACGACCGGATTGCGTGCCTCGATGCCGCCGGCGGCGAGCAGGTTGGCCACGAACGTCACGCGGGGAGTCGTCTCGGCCTGGGGGCCGAGGCCCGCGATCAGGACGGTCGGGCGGGAGCCGGTGGCCTCCAGGTGCGCGTCGGACCGGTCCCGCAGGTCCTCGAACGCGCGGCCGTAGCGGTAGCCGTCGCCGCCACGGCGGGAGGCGTCGAGGGGCTGCTCGTCGAGATTGGGGAATTCGGACACACCGGTGATCGGGGCCGTGCGGTGGGCGATGTCGGCGTCGCGTGCCTCGCGTACGCGGGCGATGGCGTCGGCGACGGTCCCCGAGGAGATCGCGGCGGTCAGGCCGCCCTCCGCCTCGATCGTCTGCAACGCCGACCACGCGGCGTCGGCGAGCGCGTCGGTGAGCGACTCGACGTACCAGGAGCCACCGGCCGGGTCCACGACGTGGCCGAGGTGCGACTCCTCGAGCAGCAGGAGCTGGGTGTTGCGGGCGATACGCGCGGCGAAGGCGCGGGAGGTGCTCTCGAGGCCCCCCGGCACCGAGGCATCGAACGGGAGGACCGTCACCGAGGTGGCGCCGCCGACCCCGGCGCCGAACGCGGCGAGGGTGGTCCGGAGCATGTTCACCCACGGGTCCCGGCGCGACATCATCGCCATGGAGGTCACCGCGTGCTGCGGAGCGCCACCGGCCTCGGGAGCGCCGAGGAGTTCGGCGACGCGGGCCCACATGAGCCGTCCCGCGCGGAACTTGGCGATCGACGCGAACTGGTCATCGGTGGCGGCGAGCCGGAACGAGATCTGGCGCAGCGCGGCGGCGGCGGACAGTCCCGCCGACATCAGCGCCCGCACGTACTCCAGTCCGGCGGCCACGGCGTAGGCCAACTCCTGGGCGTCGCCGGCGCCGTCGGCGTGGAAGACCGTGCCGTCGGCGACGAAGGTCCGGATGGTCTCCTCGCGCTCGGCGACCCGTGTGGCCAGCTGTACCGCGGCGTCGAGCTCGATCGAATCGGTCCCCGCGTAGGCGGCGGTCACGGGCGCGGCGCCCAGGTCGGCGATGACGGCGGCGCGGTCGACGACCCCGTCACCCGCCTCGCGGCGCTCGTCGAGCAGGGCGAGGAACGACTCGGTGACCTCGGCCAGGCCGGCACCGGAATCGAAGGTGACCGGGGCCAGATCCAGGTAGACGTCCTTGAGGACCGCTGCCAGCTCGGCGGGCTCGGCGGTCAGCCACAGTGCAGAGACACCCTGGTTCAACAGGTCCAGGATCTCGGTGTTGACCTCCGAGGCCTCCCCCGTGACCTCGATGCGCGAGCTGACGTGCCAGCCGCTCTCGGGCAGCCCCGACCGGTCCCCGCCGCGGACGTACGGGAACTTCCCGGGAGCGGGGCGCTCGGCGATCTCGTCCTCCCGCGTGTACAGCGGGTTGACCTCGATGCCGTCGCGTGTGGTGGCGACCAGTGCGCGCCAGGCGTCCTCGGGCATGTCGGCGGGATCCTTGCGGGCGGCCTTCGCGAGGACGGCTCCCACGGAGGCGTACCAGGAGTGAAGGTCTGGACCTGTGGTCGAACTGGTCACCGGTACCTCGTTCTCGTGTGGAGTGAAGGGGGTCACCCCCGGACTCTAGTCCAGCCCCACCGGAGCCGGAACACGCCCTCGCGGCGAGGGGGACCTGCGGGGGAAGACGCCCGGACCACGGCGACTACAGTCGTCCCGGTGCGGAACCGGGTGTTGGCGTGGGTGGCGGCCGTCGCGCTGGTGGTCCTGGTCGCGACCCTCGTGCCGACCCCGGGGTTGGAGCAGTTCCGTGAATGGGCCACGCGACTGGGTCCGTGGTTCCCCGTGGCCTTCTTCGCCGCCTACGCGCTCGTCACGGTCTCGCCCATCCCCCGGTCGACCTTCACCTACACCGCCGCGGTCCTGTTCACCCCGGCCGTGGCCATCCCGTGGTCTCTCGTGGCCACGGGCATCGCGGCGACACTGGCGTTCGCCGGAGTGCGTCGCCTCGGTCACGACCGGACAGCCGCACTGCGTGCGGATCCGCGGGTGGCTTCGATCGACGCACGACTGCGTCGGCGCGGGTGGCTCTCGGTGGGCAGTCTGCGGCTGGTACCCGCGGTGCCGTTCTCGGTGGTCAACTACGCCGCCGCGCTGACCTCGATCTCCTACCCGCAGTTCCTGCTGGCCACCCTCATCGGCAGTGCGCCCGGGACCGTTGCCGCGGTCCTCCTGGGGCATTCACTGACCGAGGGTGACGGCACGGCCGCCTTGTGGGCCACCGCTGGGTTTGCCCTGGTCGGACTGGTGGGAATGGTCCTCGACGCCAAGCTGCCGGTCAGGCCGGTTCGGTGACGAAGTCGACCAACCTCTCCACCGCTCCGAGCAACGCGGGTTCGATGTCCCGGTAGGTGCTCACGGAGGCGAGCACGTGGCGGAACCCGTCCGCGGGTTCGCCCCAGCCCAGCCGCCGGCAGATCCCCGCCTTCCAGTCCTCGCTGCGGGGGACCACCGGCCATTCGCGGATCCCCACGGCGGAGGGTTTGACCGCCTGCCAGATGTCCACGTACGGGTGGCCGGTCACGAGGACGTCCTGCCCCAGTCCGGCGACGATCCGCGATTCCTTGCTGCCCTCGACGAGGTGGTCCACCAACACGCCGAGTCTCGCCTGACGGGTGGGGCCGAACTCGGTGACCAGCGCGTGCAGATCGTCGATCCCGTGCAGAGGTTCGACCACCACGCCCTCGACCCGCAGATCGTGGCCCCAGATCTTCTCCACGAGCGCGGCGTCGTGGATGCCCTCGACCCAGATTCGCCCCGCGCGGGCCGAGCGGGCCCGCAGTCCCTCGACCTTCCGCGACCCCGACGCGGTGACCGCGGGCCCCCGCCGCGTTGCCGGGGCCGGCTTCCGCAGGGTGACCGGGGAGCCGTCGATGAGGAACGCCGAGGGGGTCATCGCGAAGAGGCGCACCCGACCGCGCCGATCCTCCAGTTTGACGAACTCGCCGTCGTAGGACCGGTCGAAACCCACCACGGCGCCGCAGAACCCGGATTCGGCGTCCTCCACCACCAGGTCCCGTTCGGCGTCGACGACGGGGACCTCCGGGCGGCGGCGTCGCGCCGTGCCGGACAGGATGTCGGAGCCGTACATGTCTGCCATGGCCAGACACGGTAGCCGTCGCCGCGCCGGGGGTGCCGGCGGCACACCGCCGGTAGGATTGATCGTCATGTCCCGACCCCTCACCCGCAGTACCGCGCTGTCCCCGGCGTGGCCGCTGCCGCTGTACCTCCTGCGCACCGCGTGGGCGGATCAACCGTTCGACGAGTTGACCTCGTACGTCTCCGGCCTGGCGGAGTCGCACCTGCTGGAGATCGTCGGAGCGCCTGTCCCGATGCTCGCCGAGGTCTCCCCCGCCGCCGGCCCGGCAGGACTCCTGCCCGGGCTCGTCACGACGCTGCGGCGCGCCGGGCGTTCGTACCCGGCGCCGGAGGCGCTGTCCCTGCTCACGACGGCGCCAGGGGACTCCTCGAGCCTGCCGCCGGTCCCGTCGGTTCGCGCGGACGTGGCCGACGCCGGGTGGGGGATCCTCGTCCGCGACCCCGGCTCACGGGACGCCGTGTGCCTGACCTGCGTCCAACCGCATCCCGAGGTGCTGCGGTGGCGGGCGCGCGGGGTCCATGACTGCCCCGTCGCGCCCCAACCGGCCGGCCCCTCGGAGGCGCTCGCCGACCTGGGTGGAGCCGTCGTGGAGGCCGCCGACCTCATCGAACGCACCGCCGTACGCACCAACGACGTGGCCCGGATCGACATCCGTTCCCACGTCACCCGCCTGCCGGCCGGGCTCCCGTCCCGCGTCCTCGAGCTGGTGGACAGGATCGACCGGGTGGAGGCGATCACCTCCGTCGCGCTGGCACAGCCGGAGGCCGGGGTGGATCCCGCCGCGCGCGAGCCGGTTCTCCGGCGACTCGTCGCGGTGAAGGACGCCGCACGCCGGTCCGCGGTGGCCGCGGCCGGCGAGGCGGCGCTGAGAACCTTCTGACGACGCCCGGGGACCGGGACCGTCGGAGCGTCAGGTCACGCTCTCCGCGAGGGTGCCGGGCAACAGTCGACCGCGCACCGGGCGCCGTTCCGGGTACAGCCCAGGGACGGCACGTCACCGAGCCGCTCGATCCGCTCCCCCGTCTCGACCTCGTCGAGCATCTGCAAGATCATCTCGGTGAACTCGTGAGACGGGCCCGGGGTCGCGCACCGGGTGATGCGCACCCCGAGGTCGTCGGTGTCCTCGACGAGTTCGGTGTCGAGGTCCCAGATCACCTCGACGTGGTCGGAGATGAAGCCGACCGGGCACACCACGACGTCACGTATCCCCTGATGCGTCGCGAGGTCTCGGACGTGGTCCACGACGTCCGGTTCGAGCCACGGCACGCTCGGTGGCCCCGACCGGGACTGCCACACGACGTCGTACTCGTCCACCCCGGCCGCCGCGGCGACGAGACGCGCGGCATCGTTGACCTGACGGCTGTAGAGGTGACCGCCGAGTCTCTTGGGGCCGGCCGCGGCGTCGGCAGTGGTCGGGACGGAGTGTGCGGTGAACACCAGCCGGGGTTCTCCCCCCGTTCCGACCCCGGCACCGTCGGAGTCGGCGTCGCGGGCCAGTTGCCGGGCGTCCTCGAGGGCACGTGACAGGTCGGCGGCGAAGCGATCGACGAACTTCGGGTGGTCGTGGAACTGTCCCAGGCGCACGAGCGTGGGAGCGTTCTCGACCGCGCCCCGTGCCCGCTCGATGTCCTCGTGGTACTGCCCGCACCCGGAGTATCCACCCCATGCCGAGGTGACGAACACCGCCGCGGTGCGGACGCCATCGTCTCTCATCCGCATGAGGGTGTCCTCGAGGTACGGGGTCCAGTTGCGGTTGCCGAAATAGACGGGCAGGTCGCGGCCGCGGCGGGCCAGTTCGGCCTCGACATTCGCGATGATCTCGCGGTTGAGGTCGTTGATCGGGCTGCGGCCGCCCAGGTGGCGGTAGTGGGTGGCCACCTCCTCGAGGCGCTCCTGCGGGATCCCCCGGCCCCGGGTGACGTTCTCCAGGAACGGGATCACGTCCTCCTGCCCCTCCGGCCCGCCGAATGAGAGCACGAGCAGGGCGTCGACCTGCCCCACGGTGTCGACCTGCCCCGCGGTGTCGTCCGTCGATCCTGTCATGTCACTTCTCCTGTCCGCTGAACGAGACCGTCCCCGCGCCGCCGTCCGCGTAGATCACCGTGCCGGTCGTGGCGGTCATGAGGTCCGAGAGCAGGGCGACGGCCGTCGTGGCCACCGCGGTGGGGTCGTCGACGTCCCATCCCAACGGGGCCCGCCGGTCCCACTCGTCCTGCATCTGGTCCAGCTCGCCACCGGGTCCGAGTGCCTCCCCCGCGATCGCCTTCGCCGCGAGCGTCTTGACGGGCCCGGCGGCGATGAGGTTCGAGCGGATCCCCTCTGGACCCAGGTCGCGGGCGACATAGCGGTTGACCGCCTCGAGGGCGTTCTTGGCGACCGACATCCAGTTGTAGAACGGCATGGAGAACCGGGGGTCGAAGTCCAGGCCGATGATCGACGCACCGCGGTTCAGCAGGGGATGCACGGCCTTCGCCAGCGACGCGTACGAGTAGGCGGAGACCTCGAGTGCCACGGCCACGTCCTTCCAGGGCGCGTCGAGGAAGGGATCCCCGAGACAGCTGGGCGGCGCGAACCCGATCGAGTGCACGACGCCGTCCAGCGAGTCGGCGTGCTCCCGCACCCGGTCGGCCAGCGCGGCCAGATCGTCCTCACTCTGGACGTCCAACTCGATCACAGGCGGACGCTCGGGCAGGCGTTTGGCGATGGCTTTGACCAACGACGGGCGGCCGAAGGCGGTGAGGATGACCTGCGCACCGTGCAGTTGGCAGTGCTTGGCGATGTGGAACGCGATGGAGGCATCGGTGATGACGCCCGTGACGAGGATCGTCTTACCGGAGAGCAGCCCGGAGCCGGACTCCACCTTCTCGCCAGTGTCGGTCTGGCTCATGTCAGTGCCCCATTCCCATTCCGCCGTCGACCGGGATCACGGCCCCGGAGATGTAGCCGGCGTCGTCACCGGCGAGAAAACTCACGATCCCGGCCACGTCTCCGGCCGACCCCTTGCGTCCGAGCGGGATCGCCGCGATCGCCTGCTCCTGCGTCTTGTCATCGAGACCGGCGGTCATGTCGGTGTCGATGAAACCCGGCGCCACGACGTTCGCGGTGATGCTGCGGGACCCGAGTTCGCGGGTGAGCGAGCGTGCCATGCCGACCAGCCCGGCCTTCGACGAGGCGTAGTTCACCTGCCCCGCGGTGCCCGACTGCCCGACCACCGAACCGATGAAGATCAGGCGACCGAACCGGGCCCGCAGCATCCCTCGGGAGGCACGCTTGGCCACCCGGAACGCGCCCGAGAGGTTGGCGTCCACCACGCTGGTGAACTGCTCGTCCTTCATCCGCATGAGCAGGGTGTCCTCGGTGGTCCCCGCGTTGGAGACCACCACTTCCACGGGGCCGTACTCGGCCTCGACGGCGGTGAAGGCGGCGTCGACCGAGTCGGGGTCGGTCACATCGCACTGCACTCCGAAAAGCCCTTCGGGGGCCCCGGACCCGCGGTGGGTGACGGCGACGCGGTGGCCGTCGGCATGGAGCCGCTCGGCCACCGCCCGCCCGATCCCGCGGTTACCTCCGGTCACGAGGACCGTTCGGGGGGTGGTGCCGGGCGTGCTCTCGGAAACCATGTCCCCCACCCTAGCGAGCCGGGGCGGGCGGTCCGGCGCTGGTCCGCACTCGTGTCCCGGTCGGTGTCACGGGATCCGCCGGTGCGCGGTCAGTGACCCGGCCGCCGCGAGCATGGCCAGCAGGGTGCCGATGACGAGCCAGGGGCGGGAGGCGTCGGCCTTCTTCCACTCGTAGCCGATCTGTTCCTCGAGGGTGCGGTAAACGGAGTCGAGCTCCTCCAGACTGGAGGCGGTGAAGAAGTCGCCCCCCGAGATGTCGGCGATCTGTCGCAGCGACGCGTCGTCGACGGGCACGGGCTGGGGCCTGCCCTGGATGTCGACGGTGCCGTACAGGGTGCCGAACGAGATGGTGGAGACGGGTATGCCGGCTTCCGAGGCCCGTTCGGCGGCGGTGAACGCGCCCCGCTCCTCGGTGGGGTCGGCGGGGACGGTCTCCTTGCCGTCGGAGAGCAGGACGATCCTCGCCGGGGGTGCCTGGTCGGGTCCGCCCAGGCTTTCGGTGAACGTGGTGATCGCCTGGGTGGCGGTGTAGATGGCCTCCCCGGTGGCGGTGCGCTCGTCGAGCCTGAGTCGCTCGACCGCGCGGACCACCGGTCCCCGGTCCGTGGTGGGGGCGACGAGCATCGAGGCGGTGCCCGCGTAGGAGACCAGGCCCAGGTTGACGCCCTGGGTGAGGTTGTTCGCGAAGGTCGTGGCGGCCTGCTGTGCGGCCTCGAGTCGCGACGGGGAGACGTCGGTGGCCTCCATGGACAGGGACACGTCGACGACGAGCATGACGGTCGCCCGGTTCCGTGGAACCTTCTGTTCGCGCTGTGGGCCGGCGAGGGCCACCACAAGGGTGAGCAGTGACAGCACCAGGAGCACGGCCGGGACGTGCGTGAACCAGCGGCGTCCTCGGCGATCGACGGTCCGGAGGACCCCGAAGTTGCCGAACCGCACGGTCCGGCGCTTCTTGGACCGCAGCGCGATGACGTATCCCACGGCGAGCGCCAGTGGAACGACCAGCAGGATCAGCCAGAGCGGATGCTGGAACTCGGACAGGCTCATCGCGTCGCCACCTCCTGCGTCCCGGGCCGGTCGTCGGGGAGGTCGCGGACGAGATTGTCGCCGGTCGGCAGGCCGCCCTGGCGGCGCACACCGACGAAGTCGATGACGTCGCGGATCCAGTCACGGTCGGTCCGCAGGGCGAGGACGGGTGCGCCGCACCGCCGGAGCGCGGAGTGGACTCGGTCGCGGTGCTCACCGGCGGTTCGGCGGTAGTCGGCGGCGAGCGCGTCGTCGACGTCGAGTTCGAGGACCTCCCCGGTGGCGGGATCCTGCAGCAGGGCGGCGCCCACGGCCGGGAGTGCGATGTCGAGTGGGTCCGCCACGTGGACGGCGAGGAACTCGTGGCGGGTGCCCAGGACGCGCAGCGACCGTTCCCAGTCCACCTCGGACAGGAAGTCGGAGATCACCACCACCAGGCCGTGCCGGCGAGCGGCGTTCCGGACGGCGTGGAGGCAGTCGTCGAGCGAGCCCCCCGGCGTGACGCGTGGTGCCGACCGCGCCACCTCCTCCAGTAGGCGTCGGACGTGGTCCCGTCCGCCGGTCGCCCGCAGGACGCGTGGGCGTCCGTCCCCGGTGAGGACCATGCCGACCCGGCTACCACCGCCCGCCGAGAGGAAGCCGACGGTGGCGACGGCGGCCTCGACCAGTCGCCGCTTGGCTCCGTGCCGGCCCTCCACGTCGAGACTCGGCGAGAGGTCGACGACCAGCCACGTCTCGAGCTCGCGGTCGGCGATGGTCTGACGGATGTGCGGGACGGTGGTCCTGGCGGTGACGGACCAGTCCATCGTTCGGACGTCGTCCCCGGGTTCGTAGGCCCGCGCCTCCCCGGGCTCGGTGCCCGGCCCGGGCAGCAGTCCGCGGTGGTCGCCGTTGAGTACCCCGTCGAGACGGCGCGTGACGAGCAGTTCCAGCTGGGCCAGGGCCGCACGGGACGACGCGTCGACGGGGTCGTCGCGTCTGCCCTCGTCCGCGGCGGTCACCGTGACGGCGGCGGGCCGGCCTGGGCGGGAACCGCGCTGATCTGTGGGAGCGGTACGGCTTCGAGCACGCGTCGCACCACGGTGTCGGCGGTGACCTCGTCGGCCAGCGCGTCATAGGTCAGCACGAGACGGTGCCGGAGGACGGCCGGCAGGACGTCGATCACGTCCTGCGGCACCACGTAGTCGCGTCCCCGCACCAGGGCGAGCGCACGGGCTGCGGTGACGGCCCCGAGCGTCGCACGGGGAGAGGCGCCGTAGGAGAGCCACCGCGCCACGTCCTCCAGCCCGTGCCGTGCGGGTTCGCGGGTGGCCACCGTGACGCGGACGACGTAGTCGACCAACGCGTGATGGACGAACACCTCGCGGACGGCCTTCTGCAACCGGATGAGGGCGTCGACGCCGAGGACCCGCGTGGGTTCCGGCGGGGTCGAGCCCATCCGGTAGACGATCTCGCGTTCTTCCTCCGGGGTGGGGTAGTCCATGACGAGCTTGAACAGGAAGCGGTCCCGTTGTGCCTCCGGCAGCTGGTAGACACCCTCGCTCTCGATGGGGTTCTGCGTGGCCATGACGAGGAATGGGCTGGGCATGGGGAAGGTCTGCCCGCCGATCGAGACGTGCCCCTCGGCCATGACCTCGAGCAGCGCGGACTGGACCTTGGCGGGTGCACGGTTGATCTCGTCCGCGAGCACGAAGTTCGCCAGGATGGGGCCGAGCTCGACATCGAACTCCTCGCGGCCCTGCCGGTAGATGCGGGTGCCGACGATGTCTGCGGGGACGAGGTCCGGGGTGAACTGGAGCCGCCGGAAACTCCCTCCCACCACGGTGGCGAAGGTCTCCACGGTGAGGGTCTTGGCCACGCCCGGGACGCCCTCGAGCAGGATGTGACCCCGCGAGAGGAGGCCGACGAGGATCATCTCGATCAGTCGGTCCTGGCCCACCACGACCTTCTTGACCTCGTAGACCGCTCGCTCCAGGAGACGTGCGTCCTCCGCGGCCGTCGACGCACTCACGGGGGGCTCGCCGGGACGGCTCGACTGTTCGGGATGGGGATCGCTCACCGCGGAGGGCTCCTTCGCGTGGTCGGGTGTTCCGGGCGCCCTGCCGGGGCCGTCCGAACGGGTTGGGGACGACAGTACCGGTGCCGCGGTCAGACCAACCGGACCACCATCGGCGAGATCCCGGCCATCCGCACCGGCGAGATCTTCACGACGTCACCGGACTGGGGTGCCTCGACCATGCGGCCGTCGCCGAGGTACAGGGCCACGTGGCCGGGCCAGAACAGCATGTCGCCCCGCTGTCGCGTGGCCACCGGGAACTGCGGCCCGGCGGTGTACTGGTAGCCGGTGTAGTGCGGGAGCGCCTTGCCGATCCCGGCGAACGCGTAGATCATCAACCCCGAACAGTCGAAGCCGATCTTGTTGTAGTCACCGTGCCAGTCGGCGACCCCGCCGTCGCGGATGCCACGGGTGGGCCCGTTGGCATCGCCGCCTCCCCACGCGTACGGCATCCCGAGCTGGGAGAGGGCGCGGTTGACGACGGTCTCCACGCGAGCACTGTTCGAGGGGGTCCCGGCATTCCCGCCCTGGCCGGCGCCCGGCCCGGGCGCCGCCGGCCCCTGGGCGATCGAGCCGAAGTCGGCCCGACTGATCGCGTCGGCGACCTGCTGCACGATCGCCTCGGTGTCACCGTTGATGCCGGCGTCGCCGGCCGCGCCCACGCTGCCGGCGTCGATGGTCCCCCCGATGGCTCGGGTCGCCTCGTCCGAGGAGCCCCCGGCGAACTGCCGGACCGCGCCCAGGTCGAGATGCGACGGGAGCGCGGAGGCGATGTCGGCCGCCTGCTCCCCGGCCTCCGGCTGGCCCGCGAGGACACTGAGGGCCTCCGCGCGCATCGCCTCTGCGTCGACCGCGTCCGCGGCGTCGACCCGTGGCCCCGCCGGGGTGGCACCCGACTCCGCGAGGGCGGCGCGGTGCTCGTCCAGTTCACGGGTCAGCGCGACGACCCGGTCCTCCAGAGCGGTGACGTCGCCCGCGACCCTGGAGACCTCCGCCTCGGCGGAGGCCCGACGCTCGGCGGCGTCCGAGTAACGCCGCTCGGCGGAGTCGCGGGCGGCCACTGCCTCGGACTCGCGCCGGGCGGCCTCATCGGCGGCCGCCACCATCTCCCCCACCACGGTGCGCTGGTCGGCCGCGGCTCGCTGGAGATACTCCTGGCGCAGCCCGGCATCCGCCGGCCCGCCGGGATCGAGGATCGCCGACGCCGCGCCCGGTGCGGTTCCCTGCCGGTGCAACAGCCGTGAATAGTCGTCGAGGGTGCCGCGCGCGGACTCGACGCCGGACTCCGCCTGCTCGCGTTCGGCGGAGGTACGGTCTGCCTCGGCGATGGCCCGGTCGAGTTCGATCCGGGCCATCTGGAGGTCGACCAGGCTCTTGTTGACGCCCTCCCGGCTGACCGCGATCTCCTCGCGGGTCTGGTCCAGTCGGGCGCTGGCATCGGCGACGGCACGGATAAGGCCGGAGATGTCGCCGGGCGCGACCGCGGTGACCTGCTGGGCTCCGGCCACCGGCGCCTGCACCGCACCGGCGGCTGTTCCCAGGACCAGCACCGCGGCCAGTGCCGCCCGCCCGGGTGCCCTTCCGGGATACCTGCGTGTGCGCGCCCCTCGGGCACGGTTCGACGAATGGTCAGGCTCCACGTTTCACCTTCCGCTGACCGCACCGGGGTGCGGCTGACCGCGCGACCCGCACGGCGGGACGCGAGACCGAGGCGGTGTCGGCGGCCGGTGATGCCTTCCCCTGCGCCACTGGAGCCTCAACACGACTCGGTAGAACCTAGTGTTCCTTTAGCACCGTAGGTCACAGGGAACACATGTGAAACATCGGTCGGCAAAATACACTGCTGTAACTTGCATAACAGCAGGACGGGCGGCGTGTCGCGAATTGGACACCGCTGTCGGAAAAGCGACGTTTCGGCGTCTTCTCAGCGTGAGCGACGTCGCAGGACGATCGCGAAGGCGACGAGCGCGAGCACGGTGACCACGATCGCGGCCGCGGTCAGGGCGCCCCATGGCGGAGCGGGGGCGGTGACCTTGTGAGCGAAGACCGCGGCGGAGGCCACCGGGTCGAACTCCTCCCAGGCGTCGTCCTGTCCGGCCTCGAGTTGGTGGCGCGGGATCGAGTCGCTGGAGCTCCCGATGAACACCGGGGTGCGCACGAGGATCGTGCCGTCGTACTCCTCGCCCAGGAACGCCGCGAGGTCACGTGCGTCCGTGTAGACGGTCGCCGGCGCCTCGGTGTAGACCACTTTCAGGTCCAGACCTCGATCACCGGCCTCGTCCACCACGGTCCGGAGGCCCTCGACGAACGGTGCAGGTGCGGAGACCCCGTCGTCGGCGAGGTCGGCGACCACGGCCTGGTAGTCCAGCCAGGGCGGGACCTCGTCCTCCCGTAACGACATGATCGGCTCGGCCGCATACGCGAGCACCGTCACGGGATCGGAGGGAGTGTCCACGTGCGACATGGTGCCATCTCTCCGTCGTCGCCCACGAACCCACGCGCCGCTCGTCGGCGATAACCGCAGTCGCGTGCCCACGTTCGGGCGTGCCGGGGGCTATACAGGACGGGCGTACTGGTAAATTGGCGGCCGAAGACGGATCACAGGGTCCACAATGGATGCTGTGTCCGCCCCGGCGCCGCCGCCCGAGACAGACGCGGTGACACCGGGAGGGATGACGAACCGACATTCGCACCACGAGTGGAGCTGACGTGACAGCAAGCATTGATAGTTTCGGCGCCAAGGGGACCCTTGAGGTCGGCGACGAGACCTACGACATCTACCGCCTGTCGGCGGTTCCGGGGGCCGAGAAGCTCCCTTACTCGCTCAAGGTCCTCACCGAGAACCTCCTGCGCACCGAGGACGGCAAGAACGTCACCAAGGCGCACATCGACGCCCTGGCGAACTGGGATCCCAACGCCGACCCGGACACCGAGATCCAGTTCACGCCCGCCCGCGTGATCATGCAGGACTTCACCGGCGTGCCCTGCATCGTCGACCTCGCCACGATGCGCGAGGCCGTCGAGAAGCTCGGCGGCGACCCGGACAAGGTCAACCCCCTCGCCCCCGCCGAGATGGTCATCGACCACTCCGTCATCATCGAGTCGTTCGGTGACCACAGCTCGTTCGACAAGAACGTCGAGATCGAGTACCAGCGCAACGAGGAGCGCTACCAGTTCCTCCGCTGGGGCCAGGGCGCGTTCGACGACTTCAAGGTCGTCCCCCCGGGCACCGGCATCGTCCACCAGGTCAACATCGAGTACCTGGCCCGCACGGTGATGGTCCGCGACGGCGTCGCCTACCCCGACACCTGCGTGGGCACCGACTCCCACACCACCATGGAGAACGGCCTCGGCGTCCTCGGCTGGGGTGTCGGCGGCATCGAGGCCGAGGCCGCCATGCTCGGCCAGCCGATCTCCATGCTCATCCCCCGCGTCGTGGGCTTCAAGCTCACCGGGTCGATCAAGCCGGGCGTGACCGCCACCGACGTGGTCCTCACGATCACCGAGATGCTGCGCAAGCACGGCGTCGTCGGCAAGTTCGTCGAGTTCTACGGCGCCGGTGTCGCGGCCGTGCCGCTGGCCAACCGCGCCACTATCGGCAACATGAGCCCGGAGTTCGGCTCCACCTGCGCCATGTTCCCGATCGACGGCGAGACCATCGATTACCTGCGCCTGACCGGCCGCGACGAGGAGCAGCTCGCCCTCGTCGAGGCCTACGCCAAGGAGCAGGGCATGTGGCTCCACCCGGACTCCGAGGAGCCCGTCTTCTCCGAGTACCTGGAGCTGGACCTCGGGGACGTCGTCCCGTCGATCGCCGGCCCGAAGCGTCCCCAGGACCGCATCGAGCTCTCCGATTCCAAGAGCGCGTTCCGCAAGGACATCCACAACTACGTGGACGGCGAGGCCAAGCCGCTCGGTGACACCGAGAAGGGCCGGATGCAGTCCGAGGGCGGTGCCCCGTCGGACAACGCCGGCAAGGTGACCCTCGCCCATGCCGAGGAAGGCGCGGTCCGCGCCGACGCGTCCACGCGTTCCGAGGGCCGCCCGTCGAAGCCGGTCGAGGTCAAGGTCGGCGACACGGAGATGGTGCTGGACCACGGCATCGTGTCCATCGCGTCGATCACCTCGTGCACCAACACCTCCAACCCGTCGGTGATGATCGGCGCCGGGCTCGTCGCCCGCAAGGCGCACGAGAAGGGCCTCACGGCCAAGCCGTGGGTCAAGACCTCCATGGCCCCGGGCTCGCAGGTCGTCACCGAGTACTACGAGCGTGCCGGTCTCTGGCCCGACCTGGAGGCCCTCGGCTTCCACCTCGTCGGCTACGGCTGCACCACCTGCATCGGCAACTCCGGTCCGCTGCCGGAGGAGATCTCCGCCGCGATCCAGGAGAACGACCTCACCGCGACCGCCGTCCTGTCCGGCAACCGGAACTTCGAGGGTCGGATCAACCAGGACGTCAAGATGAACTACCTGGCGTCCCCGCCGCTGGTCATCGCCTACGCGATCGCAGGCTCGATGGACTTCGACTTCGAGAACGACTCGCTGGGCAAGGACAAGGAGGGCAACGACGTCTTCCTCAAGGACATCTGGCCCACCTCCGAGGAGATCGAGGAGACCATCAAGGCCTCCATCTCGTCCAACGAGTACAAGTCCAAGTACGCCGACGTGTTCGCCGGTGACGAGCGCTGGCGCGGACTCAGCACCCCGGACGGCAAGACCTTCGAGTGGGACCA
Source organism: Dietzia sp. MNB45 (assembly GCF_051994785.1). Taxonomy (NCBI): domain Bacteria; kingdom Bacillati; phylum Actinomycetota; class Actinomycetes; order Mycobacteriales; family Dietziaceae; genus Dietzia; species Dietzia sp. MNB45. Next base: position 1,773,184 of record NZ_CP163397.1, read on the forward strand.
GAAGTCGACCTACGTCCGCAAGGCCCCGTACTTCGAGGGCATGGAGATGGAGCCGGAGCCCGTCACCGACATCAAGGGCGCCCGCGTCCTGGCCAAGCTCGGCGACTCGGTCACCACCGACCACATCTCGCCGGCGTCGACCATCAAGCCCGGTACCCCGGCGGCGCAGTACCTCGACGCCAACGGTGTGGAGCGCAAGGACTACAACTCCTTCGGCTCCCGCCGCGGCAACCACGAGGTCATGATCCGTGGCACGTTCGCCAACATCCGGCTGCAGAACCAGCTGCTGGACGGCGTGACGGGCGGTTACACCCGTGACTTCACCCAGGAGGGTGCGCCGCAGGCGTTCATCTACGACGCCGCGCAGAACTACGCCGAGCAGAACACCCCGCTCGTCGTGCTCGGCGGCAAGGAGTACGGGACCGGCTCCTCGCGTGACTGGGCCGCCAAGGGCACGCGCCTGCTCGGCGTCCGCGCCGTGATCACCGAGTCGTTCGAGCGCATCCACCGCTCCAACCTCATCGGCATGGGCGTCATCCCGCTGCAGTTCCCCGAGGGCGAGTCCCACGAGACGCTCGGGCTCGACGGCACGGAGACCTTCGACATCTCCGGCATCGAGGAGCTGAACAACGGCACCACGCCCAAGACGGTCAAGGTCACCGCCACCAAGGAGGACGGCCAGGTCGTCGAGTTCGACGCCAAGGTGCGCATCGACACCCCCGGTGAGGCGGACTACTACCGCAACGGCGGCATCCTGCAGTACGTCCTGCGGAACATGATCAAGGGCTGATCGGCCTCCCACATCAACGGCGGTGCGCGGTTTCCCCTGCTCAGGCAAGGTGGCTGCGCACCGCCGCGGTGTTTCCGAAGGAAGGTTGCGAGATGCCCAGGGTCAGTCAGGACCACATGGACGCCCGGCGACACCAGATCCTGTCAGGCGCACGTGAGTGCTTCGCCGAGTACGGGTTCGAGGGCGCCACGGTGCGTCGTCTGGAAGAGGCCACCGGACTGAGCCGGGGTGCCATCTTCCACCACTTCGACGACAAGGACGCGCTCTTCCTCGCACTCGCGCACGACGACGCGGCGGCGATGGCCGCCACCGTGGCCGCGCAGGGTCTGGTCCAGGTGATGCGGGAGATCCTCGCCGACCCCCAGGAGTTCTCCTGGCTCGGGACGCGTCTGGAGATCGCCCGGCGGATCCGCACCGACCCGGACTTCCGGGAACGGTGGACGGACCGACAGGCGGAGGTCGACGCGGCGGTCGTGGCCCGCCTCCGCGAACAGAAGGCGTCCGGAAGGATGCGCACCGACATCCCCGCGGACGTGCTGCGTGTGTACCTCGACATCGTGCTCGATGGCCTCATCACTCACCTGGCGACGGGTCGCGGCACCGAGCACGTCAGCGAGATGCTCGACCTCGTCGAGGCGTCCCTGCGGACCGGGCAGGGGTGACCCGGAGCCGGTCTCCCGCCGGGCCTGCCGCCTCCGCCGCCTCCGCAGGTTCCCGCCGAGAAGAGGAAAACGCGCGTATCGGTCGAGTGAGCGTGCACGAGATCCTCTTCTCGGCGGGGCCACGGGAACGGCGCGTACGTTGGTCGCATGTCCACACCTGACACGCAGATCCCCCAGCTCACCCTGAACGACGGCCGCTCGATCCCCCAGGTCGGATTCGGCACCTTCCAGGTCCCGCCCGCCGACACCGAGAAGGTCGTCACCGACGCGATCGAGGCCGGTTACCGCCACCTCGACACCGCTCAGATGTACGGCAACGAGGAGGGCGTGGGCCGGGCCGTCGCGGCGTCCGGCATCCCGCGCGACGAGTTCTGGATCACCACCAAACTCAACAACACCTTCCACGAGCGCACCGCCGCCCGTGAGGCCACCGAGCGCTCGCTCGAGGCCCTGGGCGGGCGCATCGACCTCTACCTCGTGCACTGGCCACTGGCGATGCACAACGACGTCGCCACCGTGTGGGAGACGATGGAGGAGATCCGCTCCGACCTGGCCGTCGACTCGATCGGCGTCTCCAACTTCACCGCGGCGAACCTCGCGCGACTGGCGGAGGCCGGCCTGAGCACCCCGACGGTCGACCAGATCGAGTCCAACCCGTACTTCGTCAACGACGACCTGCGCGCGGCGTGCGTCGAACGGGGCATCGCTGTGGAGGCATGGAGCCCGCTGGCCCAGGGCGCGGTCTTCGGTGACCCCCAGTTGCAGGCGCTCGCCGAGCAGGTCGGGCGCACGGTGTCCCAGGTCGTGCTCCGGTGGGTGCTGCAGCGGGGCGACATCGTCTTCCCCAAGTCCTCGAGCCCGGCCCGCATGCGCGAGAACCTCGAGGTGTTCGACTTCGAGCTGTCGGACGAGCAGATGGCTTCCATCACCGCGCTGCACAGCGGCACCCGTTCGGGCCCGGACCCGGACACCTTCGACTGGCGCGGCTGACCCCACCGCCAGACCCCACCGCCAGACCCCGGCTCCCGACCCCACCGCCATACCCCGTCGACAAGACAGTTCCGCACACGTTTGCCGAGAGGCAGGTGTGCGGAACGCTCTTTTCGACGGCGCGACGGGCCGCAAGCGCCCTAGAGTCGGTCCATGACCACCACCGCGGCCACGGGCGGGGAGCCCGCCACGGGCCGGACAGCGACCGACCGGTCCACCACGGCCCCGGTCCTCGCCTCGTACGCGGCGGGCAGCCTCGGCACGGGTGCGTTCGGCACCCTGCCCGGGTTGGTGCTGGCGTACTACCTCACCGACTCGATCGGGGTGGCGGCCGCCGTCGCGACGGTGCTCGTGCTGGTGCCCAAGGTCATCGACGTCTTGGCCTACCCGCTCATCGGCGCGATCTCGGACAGGGCGTCCCACCGCAGCGGCTATCGCACGGGCCTGATGCTGTTCGGGGCGCTGGCCCTGCCGCTGCTGTTCGTGGCGACCTTCTCGGCACCGACCGGCTGGAGCACTGGCGCGGCCGGGGTGTGGGTGATGGGCTTCTTCCTCCTGGCGTCCATCGCGTACTCGTGCTTCCAGGTGCCGTATCTGGCACTGCCGGCCGAACTCACCGATGGCGCCGCCGCCCGCGTGACGCTGCTGGCGTGGCGGGTGGCCGTTCTCGCCGCGGCGATCCTGCTCACCGGGGGCGGGGGCCCGGCGCTGCGCGATGCCGCCGGAGGCGGGCCCACCGGATACGTGGTGATGGCCGTCGGGGTCGCCGCGCTGATGCTCATGGGCATGCTGTGGTCGACGTTCGTGGCGGGCCGCAGCACGATCATGCGGGCCGACGCGCCGGCCGGTGGGCTCGCGCACGAGTATCGCGACGGACTCGACGCGCTGCGGGTCACGCGGCCGTTCCGGCTGCTCGTCGCGGTGTTCTGTCTGCAGGCTGTCGCGACGGCCGTGATGCTCGCGGGCGGCCAGTACGTGGCGACCTACGTGCTGGGTGACGAGACCGCTCTGACCGGGCTCTTCCTCGCACTGGTGGGCCCTGCGCTACTCGTGATGCCGCTGTGGACCCGTCTCGCGCACGCCCGCGGGAAGGTGCCGGCGCTGGCCGCGGCCACGGCGCTGTTCACGGTGGCGACCCTGCTGCTCATCCCGGCCGGCTTCTCCCCCGGCGCGTGGGTGCACCTCCCGGTGGCGATGGCGGGTGTCGCGTACGCGGGCATGCAGGCTCTACCGATGTCGATGCTGCCCGACTGCACCGACCTGGATCGCTCGTTGGGGGGACGACGACGAAGTGGCGCGATGAGCGGCCTGTGGACCGCCTCGGAGACCGGCGCGATGGCCCTGGGCCCGGTCGTCGTGCTCGCCCTGTTGGCATTCGGTGGTTTCCGCTCCGGCGGGGTGTCCGATCAGCCCGGGACGGCGCAGTGGGCCATCGTCCTCGCGTTCTCCCTGGTTCCCGCGCTCCTCGCCGGCGCGAGCCTGCTGCTGATCCGGACTCTCGGCCGGTCCTATCCCCGATGGACGGAGCGAACATGACCCCCGATCCCCTCGCCCTGGAGATCACCGATCGCGGGGAACACGCGCTGGCCCGCCTCGCCGCGATGCGGGCGCAGGACCCGCCGACCACCGGGGGCCGGGTCCTGTCGTACGTCTACGATTCCGGGCTCGCCGAACTCGACGAACTGGCGACCCGTGCGGCTCGTCTCGCCCATGGCGTCAACGGCCTCGACCCCACGGTGTACTCCTCGGTCGCCCGGATCCACGGCGGCATAGTCGACCGTGTGCGCGACATTCTCCGTGGACGGTCCGCGGGCGCGGGTGGCGAGGGCGGCGACGGGCTCGGTGGCGACATCTACGGGAACGTCACGTCCGGTGGCACCGAGAGCTGCATGCTCGCCTGCCTCGCCGCCCGCGAGGTCTCCGGTCGACAGCCGGGCGACGGTGGAACGATCGTCGCGCCGGTGACGGTGCACGCGGCGTTCCGCAAGGCCGCGCACCTGCTGGGCCTGAGGCTCGTCGGCGTCGAGGTCGATCCCGGGACGGGGCGGGTGACCGCCGAGGAGCTCCTCGCGGCGGTCGATGGGGACACGGTGCTGGTGGTGTGTTCGGCGCCCGCCTACCCGAACGGCGTGATCGACCCCGTGGCCGAGGTCGCCGCCGGGCTCGAGGCCGTGCACGATCCGCGCATCGGGTTGCACGTCGACGCCTGTCTCGGCGGCCTAGTGCTGCCGTTCTGGCCCGGTCCGGACGCGACCGGTCCGGACGCCACCGAGCCGAACCCGATGCCGCTATGGGACCTCCGTGTCGCGCGGGTCACCAGCATCTCGGCGGACGTACACAAGTACGGTTTCGCACCCAAGGGCACGTCGGTGCTGCTCAGCCGGGGCCGCGAACGCCACCGGGCGGCATGGTTCGCCACCGTCGACTGGCCCGGCTACCCGGTGGTCAACCCGACGCTCGCCGGATCCAAACCGCTCGAACCCGCCGCGGCGGCGTGGACGGTGCTCGAGGCGCTCGGCGACGGCGGGCAGCGTGAACTGGTCGCCCGGACCGCCCGGGCGACCGATCGGTTGGTCGACGGGTTGTCCGGCATCGAGGGGCTACGAGTCCTCGACCGCGATCCCGGCCCACTGCTGGCGGTCGTCGCCGACGAGTCCGCCGGAGACGGCCGGCGCGTTCACCCGCACCTCTGGGCGGATGCCTGCGCCCGGAGGGGCATCGCCGTCCAGGCGCAGCCCGCCTACCGCCAGGAGCGGGGGACCTTGTCGTCGTCGTCCCACCTCACCATCACCCCGGTGACCGAACGGCTCGTCGAGGAGATCCTCCGCGTGGCGTTTGAGGCCGCAGACGAGGTCCGCGGGCAGCTTGATCCAGTTCCTCCAACGGGGTTCGCCGACGTGCTCGACGCGCTGGAGACAGGGACCCTCTCCCCCGCCGACCTGCTCGCCCTGCCAGAAGATGAGGTGCATGCGCTCGTGGGTGGTGTCCTCGACGCGGACAAGGCCGGGACCGAGGGAGGCGGTGGCGGAATGGCGCCGCTGCTCGCGGCGATAGAACGGCTGCCCGCCGGCGTGGGCGGCCGCCTGGTCCGCGCCTACCTCGCGGCGGTGATGGAGTGACGGTGATGGAGTGATTCAGGCGAACTTCGCCTGAATCTCGGCAGACGCCCGGAACCACCGACCGATGTACGGCACCGCGATAGGAGCGGGATTCGCCCGGAGGTACCGCACGAACCAGTCGGTCAACCCGTCCCACTGGGCGTGATCGCCCGGGGGATGGAGTCCCCATCCCAGTTCGGTGAGCGTCCAGTGCGCTTTGGCGGAGTTGCGCAGCATAGATGTCGTCACCCAGTTCGCCTCGGTGTCCTCTCCCCCACGGGACACCGGCTGCAGGTGGTCGATGGTCGGGAACAGCTCCCAGAACGCGAAGTGCGATCGCGACATCGCCCAGTTCGGATCCGCGGGGAAGTCCTCCGGAAGCAGTACGGAGAGCAGCCGTAGCGCCCCGGGGTTGACCAGACGCGTCCCGCTGTAGCGGTCGACGAACCCGTCGCGGTAGAAGAGACGCAATGACCTCCGTTCCGTGTAACTCCGGGACGTCTTCTCCACGGGCACGAACGGGTAGCGGAGGCCGAGTATCCGACTGCCTTCGTCAAGCCCAACGGTCTCGATCGCATCGGCGACATCCGCCAGCACATCCGCCTTGTCCTCGAGCTCCGGCGCGGCCACTCGTGCACCAGGGACATCGCGGGTCGCGTCATCCATCTACTCGCCCTCCACTCCGGGTTGCGGTCTTAATCCCAGTGTGAGCGGCCCATACGACAAGCGCCCCCCGACTCGAGATCGGGGGGCGCGGTCCGCATACGGGGCGATGCCTCAGACGAGGACCGCGACCGCGACGTTGACGATGCCCAGGACACCGGCGACGTGGGTCAGGGTCGCGGTGCTGCCCTGGGCCTTGGCCTCCTTGCGTACGCCGATGATCGCGACGACGAGGATCACGACGGCGACCAGCAGCTTGATACCGATCTTCATGTGGTTGAGGTCAGCGTCCTGCATCTCGCTCAGGCCCACGAGCAGCAGTCCGGTCACCACCTGGAGGATCGCGCCGTGCAGGATGCCCTTCGCCATGTAAGGCGCCTTGATGGTGGCGAGCCAGCCACCGATGATCCCGGCGAGACCGATGAAGTGCAGGATGAGGATGATCTGGATGACAGTGTCCATGGGGCGAATTGTCTCAGGTCAGCGCGACATCATTGCAGGTAAGGGTCTCCTGTGTGACGCTCGACTCGGCCGGCCTCGATGCTGCGTGTGACGCCCCCCGGCGGGTGGCGCCGCTAGTCGGTCTGGTGGCTCGAGTGCGGCAGGACGACCACGGGGCAGCGCGCGTGCGCCACGACGTGCTGACTGACCGAGCCGAGCAGCATCCCGGTGAACCCGCCTCGTCCGCGGCTACCGACCACCACGAGCCGAGCGTCCCCGGAGGCAGCGATCAACGCTTCGGCCGCGTGGCCCTGCAGGACGGCCGGCTTGTACGAGACGTCGTCCCCCAGGGCGTTGCGCACCGCGTCCGCGAGCATCTCGCGCGCGCTGCTCTCCAACTCGGAGGAGTCCTCCCACCCGGCCATCGCATACGGGCCGTAGACCGCTGGCAATTGATACGCGGTCAGAGCGATCAGCGGCGCGTCGAGCGCGGCCGCGTACTCGGCTGCCCACTTCAGGGCCCGTAGCGAATCCGGCCCACCGTCGACTCCGACGACTACTGGCCTGGTGTCCATGAGCTGTCCTCCTCCGGCGAGATGCCGACGGTGCCCCGGACTGTCGTGCACCGACGACACCCTCCACCGTAGACCTGCCTGAGAAGTCCCGTGAGGTTACGCGAGTTCGACGGTCGCATGCGCGAACGTCCGCGTGCCCTCGCTGCGCTCGGTTACGCGAGTTCGACGATCTCCATGTACTCCTGGCTCCACAGATCCTCCGTACCGTCCGGCAGGATGATGACCCGCTCCGGCTCCAACGCCTCGACGGCGCCGGGGTCGTGCGTGACCAGCACGACCGCACCCTCATACGTCCGTAGAGCGTCGAGGACCTGCTCGCGCGAGATCGGGTCCAGGTTGTTCGTGGGCTCGTCCAGCAGCAGTACGTTGGCCGCCGACGACACCAGCCCGGCCAGCGCCAGACGCGTGCGCTCACCGCCGGAGAGCGTGCCTGTCGGCTGCTCGAGTTGGGGGCCGGTGAACATGAACGCCCCCAGCAGGCTGCGCAGCTCCTGCTCCCCCGCGTCCGGCGCGGCGTGGCGGATGTTCTCCCACACGCTGGCGTCCATGTCCAGGGTGTCGTGCTCCTGGGCGAAGTAGCCGATCTTGAGCCCGTGCCCGGAGACGACGCCGCCCTCGCCGTCGGTGCGTTCCACACCGGCGAGCAGCTTGAGCAGCGTCGTCTTGCCGGCACCGTTGTAGCCCAGCACCACCACGCGGCTGCCCTTGTCGATCGCCAGGTCCACGCCGGCGAACACCTCGAGCGAGCCGTACATCTTGGTCAGGCCCTTGGCGAACAGCGGCGTCTTGCCACAGGCCGCGGGAGTGGGAAACTTGATCCGCGCAGCCTTGTCGGCGACGCGGACCTCGTCGAGATTGTCGATCATGGCGTCAGCACGCCGGATCATCTGCTTGGCGGCGGCCGCCTTGGTGGCCTTGGCGCCCAGCTTGGCGGCCTGCATCTTGAGCTGCGAGGCCTTCTTCTCCGCATTCGCCTTCTCACGTCGGCGCCGGGCCTCGTCCGTGGCGCGGGCGTCGAGATACTTCTTCCACCCCATGTTGTAGGCGTCGATCTCCCCGCGCACGGCGTCGAGGAACCACACCTTGTTCACCACGGCCTCGAGCAGCTCGACATCGTGGGAGATGATGATCAGCCCACCCTCGTGCTTCTCGAGGAACTGGCGCAGCCAGGTGATGGAGTCGGCGTCGAGGTGGTTGGTGGGCTCGTCGAGCAGCAGCATGGTCTGCGACTTGCCGGCACCGTCGGAGGCGGCGAACAGGATCCGCGCCAGCTCCACGCGGCGGCGCTGACCGCCGGACAGGGTGCCCAGATTCTGGGTGAGGATCCGGTCCTCCAGCCCCAGGCTGTTGCAGATGCGTGCGGCCTCGCTCTCGGCCTCGTAACCGCCGCGGGCGGAGAACTCGTCCTCGAGGCGCCCGTACTTACGCACGGCCTTGTCCATGGCCTTGTCGTCCGGTGCGGAGACCATCTGCTCCTGGGCGGCGGTCATGTCGGCCATGATCACGTCCAGCCCGCGGGCGGAGAGGACCCGGCTGCGCGCGAGCTGGTCCATGTTGCCCTCACGCGGGTCCTGCGGCAGATATCCCAGGTCACCGGTCCGGACGACCTTCCCGGCGTAGGGTTCACCTTCGCCGGCGAGGATCCTCATCGTCGTCGTCTTACCCGCGCCGTTCCGTCCCACCAGGCCGATCCGGTCGCCGGGCTGGACCCGCAGCGAGGACCCGTCCATGTGGAGCAGGGTGCGCACGCCGGCGCGCACCTCAAGGTCGTCGATGGTGATCACGTGCGCGGGTACCTCGCTGTAGCGTTCGGGGAAGAGTCGGCGGCCCGCCCGCTGACGAGTCCGGGCCGACCTGCCACTCTACCTGCGGCGCGAGTGCGCCGACGAGTCCGGTGACGTGGGTCTCCGCGACCAGAGAGCGTGCGCCGAGTTCGCTATCCGGCGGATTCTCTTGCCGCGCGTCGGTCGCTGCGACCTGTGGGCGGCCTGACTGGCGTACGTCGGATGAGGTCGGCGCCTTGGCGGCGTCGCGTCCTGCTGGCCGCGGCCCGTCCGCTGTGTACAGCCGCTCCTGGCCCTGGCGTCTCGCTTCTGCAGATGTCCACGACAGCCCTCCTCGCCCCTCCCGATGGCGTCTCGCCTGCGCATCGGGGCAGGCGAGACGCCATCGTGAGGGGCGGCTGCAAAAGCCTGGCCACCCCGCCCGGCCCGCCTTCAACCCCCGCTGCGCCCGTACAGGTTCTGCACGCTGCGGCCGATCGGACCGTGGTCGTCCGAGAGCAGGGTGTCGGTGAGCACCCCGTGGCCGGGCCCGCCGATCGTCTCCGAATCCAGGCGCACCCAGCCGGGAGCGGGCTCGCGGTGCAGGGAGACCACCAGGTCGCAGTTGATCGTCGGGTGGTCGACCGGGTCGGTGGCCAGGGAGACACCGCTCGCGGAGTCGGCCACCACCACGGTGTGCTGCCACCCGGTCATCCGCTCCCCGGCGACCAAGTCGACCCGCGACCGCCCCCACGCCCGGGCCGGACCCAGTTCGTCCCCGCCGCCGGATTCGTAGGAGAAGTCGACCACGGAGAGGTACCCGCCGGCGTGGGCGAAACTCATCATGGGATCGCGCTCGCGCCTCTCGGGCACTGGCGGCGCCGCATGATCGCCCACCACGGGATAGTCCTCGGGAGTGCGCCGCATCAGCCAGCCGCGCGCGACCAACGTCGACCGGCCGCCCACGGACGCGGTCGCCTCGAGCAGCTCCACGCTGCGCCCGGGTCGGATCGTGCTCACCTCGATGTCCAGGGGCGCCACCGGCACGGGGCCCAGGACGTCGACGGACACCCTCGCCAGTCTCATGTCCGGGGCGGAGTCGGAGTCGGAGCCGGCCCGTTCCATGGCCCGCACCAGCAGCGCGCTCGGCGGGCCGGCGTGCTGGGCCTCGGCGGACCACGGCCCGGCGGTGAGTGCCGTGGACTCGAAGCGGGCCTCGTCGACCTGCTGGTAGAACGCGTCGGACATGGGTCCCCTCTCGTGCGGGCGGTAGTGTCGATCCTGATGAATGCTACGGGTGGCGGTCTGTACGACGTCGCTGTCGTCGGGCTCGGTCCCGCCGGCCGCGCGCTCGCCTCCCGCTGTGCCGCAGCCGGTCTCACCGTGTTGGCGCTGGACCCGCGCCCGGATGCGCCGTGGCGACAGACCCTCTCGGTGTGGGCCGATCAGATCCCTCCGTGGCTCCGGCCCGGGGCGTGCGGGGTGGACGTGCTCGCCCACACCGTGCCGGATGCCGCCTTGTACGCGCCCGACAGGGCCGTGGTGCACCGTGAGTACGCCGTGTTGGACAACGAGGCCCTGCGCCGCGCGCTGCCACTCGGCCCCGGCGTCACCGTCGAACGCGCGGAGGTCGACGACACCGGGGTCCGGGCCCTCACCGCCCGCGCGTACCGCGTGGTGGACTGCCGCGGCGCCGGCGGCCGGCTCAACCGGGGGCCCCTCCAGACCGCCTACGGGATCGTCGTGGACGCTGCCGACGCGGCGCCGGCGCTGGGCGGGGAGAACGCGCTGTTCATGGACTGGCGGACCGACTATCTCCGCGGCCGGAACGACCACGATGACAACAGCGACGACAACATCGACGACAGCAGCGACGACGACGAGGTCGGGCCCAGCTTCCTGTACGCGATCCCCGTGGGACCGGACCGGGTACTGCTGGAGGAGACGTGTCTGGCGGGCCTGCCCGCTCCGGATCCCGCCGTCCTGGCGAGCCGGCTCCGCTCGAGACTGGCGGGCCGGGGGGTGTCCCCCGCGGCGATCGCGTCACCGCTGTCCGTCGAGCGCGTACGGATCCCGCTCCTGCCCCGCCCCGGGCTGCCGGAGGACCCGCGGGTCGAGGCGTTCGGGACCGCCGGTGGCCACGGGCACGCGGCGACGGGGTACTCGGTGGCGGCGATGTTGGCGGCGGTGCCGGCGGCGGTGCACGCGATCGAGGCGGGATACCCGTTGCCGGCACCGCGGTCGCCGCTGAGCACGGCCCTCCACGGTGTCGGACTGCGTGTCCTCCTGCGGGCCGATGACGGGACCCTGCGGGCGCTGTTCAACGCCTTCGGTCGACTCGACGGTCGCCGTCAGCGCTGGTTCCTCGACGCCGCCAGCCCCTCCTACCAGGTGGCCGCCGCCATGTGGGGCATGTGGTTCTCCATGCCCGCCCGGAACAAGTCCGGGATGGTCGCGGCGGTGCTGCGCCCGTCGGCTCGTACGTCGGGCGGGGGTGTACCGATCACCTCAGCCGGAACGCGGACGGTACCCGTCGAAGGTGAGTGACAGGCCGCCCGGACGCCGCGAGAGGTGGAACATGGTCGACAGCGCCACGGCCGCGACGGCCACGGCCACGAGTTCGAAGGTCTCCTCGATGTACATCAGGACGAGATAGGGCGTCGACATGCCGGCGTCCGCGCGGTGGACGAGACCGGTCAGGCTCTCGATGACGATCGCGCCGGTCAGGAAGACCACGGCCGAGAGGATCAGTGCGAGAACCACCCGACGCTTCAGCGCCAACACGAGGCGGATCAGCAGCGCTCCGACGACCAGCGCGATGATCGCGCCGGGGATCACCCAGTTGTAGAAGGTGTCGAACGGCAGGTACGGGGCCATCCTGTCCCCCACCACGAACAATCGCTCGTGCAGGGCGGAGGCCTCGTCCACCGAGGCGGTGACGCCGACCGCGGCGAAGAGCCACCACGACTTCCGGAACCTGTCGGCGGTGAGAGCGGCGAGGGCGGCGAAGATACCGACGAGGAGCCAGATCGTCGAGGCGAACCACACCGCGATGTTGCCCTCGGCGCCGATGTCGAAGGCCGTCCACAGGAGGTTCCAGGTGTGCCAGGGCTGGTCGCTGCCCGTGCGGTGGACCATGAGGAGCAGGAAACCGGACAGCGGCGCGAGCAGGATCGACGGGGGCAGCACCACCCACGCGGTCGCCTTGGTGAGACTCATCGTCCGGGCCCGGGCCCGGTCCTGAGAACCGGCCGCGGCGTCCGCCGCGCCGCGGTCCTCATCCGACGGGGTGTCGATCGGGCCACCGGAGGGTCCGCCGACCGGACGGTCTGACGGTCGGTCAGCGGGGCGAGACATGTATTCAGCGTAAACGGCCGGCGAACGGAACAGCCAATCAGGTCGTCTGGCCCCCGGCCGGAAGAACGACCCGGACACGAAGAGCGCCCGCCCCCTCTCGAGGGGGCGGGCGCTCTGTCGCGTGACCGGGGCGCGGCTACACCGTGAAGCCGATGGCGCGGAGCTGCTCGCGGCCGTCGTCGGTGATCATCTGCGGTCCCCACGGCGGCATCCAGACCCAGTTGAGCTCGAGGTCGTTGACGAGATCGGCGCCGATCGTCGCGCTGCGGGCCTGATCCTCGATGACGTCCGTCAGGGGGCAGGCCGCGGAGGTCAACGTCATGTCGACCCGGGCGATCGTCGAGCCCTCGGTCTCACCCGGGCGAACCCAGATGTCGTAGACCAGCCCGAGGTCGACCACGTTGATCCCGAGCTCGGGGTCGACCACGTCGCGCATGGCCTCCTCGAGGTCCGCGACGAGGGCCAGGTCCTCCTCGGACTGCTCCGGCCGGTTGGGGTCGGGGCGGAACTCGCCGTTGTAGACGGTTCCGGCCGGGGTGGCGTTCTCCTCGGTCGACGCGGACTCGTCGACCGACGGATCGTTGGCAGGGGTCATCTGCTCGGTCATGTCACTCACTCCTGATGGTGTTCGGTCTGTCGGCCGAGGGCGTCCTTGAACGCCATCCAGCCCAGCAGTGCGCACTTGACGCGCGCGGGGTACCTCGACACCCCGGCCAGCGCCACGGCATCGTCGAGGATCTCCTCGTCGCCCTCGTCCTGTCCGCGGGAGGAGATCATCGCCTGGAAGGCGTCGACCACCTCCAGCGACTCCGCCACGGGACGGCCGACCAGCAACTCGGCCATCATCGAGGTCGAGGCCTGGCTGATGGAACATCCCTGCGCGTCGTAGGACACGTCCTCCACGGTGGCGAGATCGTCGGACAACCGCAACCGCAGTGTCAGCTCGTCGCCACAAGTGGGATTGACGTGGTGCACCTCGGCGCCGAAGGGCTCGCGCAGTCCGCTGTGCTGCGGACGGCGGTAGTGGTCGAGGATGACCTCCTGGTACATCTGCTCGAGTTTCACGTGAGTGCCCCTTCCACTCCGAAGAACTGCTGGGCCCGGCGCAGGGACCTCGCGAGAGCCTCGACCTCGTCGAGGGTGTTGTACAGCGCGAACGAGGCCCGCACGGTGGACTGCACGCCGAGACGCCGGTGCAGCGGCCACGCGCAGTGGTGCCCCACTCTGACGGCCACACCGTCGTCGTCGAGCACCTGGCTCACGTCGTGGGCGTGGATGCCGTCCACGACGAAGGAGACGGCGCCGCCGCGCGAGACCATGTCCGTCGGGCCGACGATCCGGATCCCCGGGATCTGGCCGAGGGCGTCGAGCGCGGCCACGGTGAGGGACTCCTCGTGGCGGGCGATGGTCTCCATCCCGACCCGCTCGAGGTAGCGCACCGCCGCGGCGAGCCCGACCGCCTGGGACACCATGGGCACCCCGGCCTCGAATCGCTGGGGCGGGTCGGCGTAGGTCGTCTCCTCCATGGTGACGGTGGAGATCATCGACCCGCCGGTGAGGACCGGGGGCATGGCCCGCAGCAACTCGCGCCGGCCGTAGAGGACGCCGATGCCGGTGGGCCCGAGCATCTTATGGCCGGAGAACGCCGCGAAGTCGACGCCGAGGGCGTGGAAGTCCACCGCCATGTGCGGCACCGACTGGCAGGCGTCCAGCACGACGAGCGCGCCGACGGCCCGGGCGGACTCCACCACGCGGGCGACGTCCGTCACCGCGCCGGTGACGTTGGACTGGTGGGTCAGTGCGACGACCTTGACGGCGTCGGTGAGCTCGAGCGAGTCGAGGTCGATCCGACCGTCGTCGGTCATGCCGTACCAACGCAGCGTGGCGCCGGTGCGTCGGCATAGCTCCTGCCACGGCACGAGGTTCGCGTGGTGCTCGAGCTCGCTGATGACGACCTCGTCCCCGGGGCCCACCGCGTACTCGCCGAAGCGCTGGTCACCAAGGGCGAAGGCCACGAGGTTGAGCGCCTCGGTGGCGTTCTTGGTGAAGACCAGCTCGTCGACGTCGGCACCCACGAACCGCGCGATGTCGGCACGGGCGCCCTCGTAGGCGTCCGTCGCCTCCTCGGCGAGTTGGTGCGCACCGCGGTGGACCGCCGCGTTGGAGTGCAGCAGGAAGTCCCGCTCCGCGTCCAACACCTGCATCGGGCGCTGCGAGGTCGCCCCGGAGTCGAGGTAGACCAGGGGCTTTCCGTCACGGACCGTGCGCTGCAGGATCGGGAAATCCGAGCGCACGGCGGTGAGATCGAGGGTCGAGGTCATGTTCTCCCAGCTGTCCGGTCAGGCGTTCGCCGGCGTCAGGTACTTCTCGTACCCGTTCGCCTCGAGCTCGTCGGCCAGTTCTGCGCCACCGGAGGCGGCGACGCGGCCGTCGACGAACACGTGGACCTTGTCGGGGGTGATGTACTTCAGGATGCGGGTGTAGTGCGTGATGAGCAGGATGCCGCCGTTCTCCTCCGCCTTGTAGCGGTTGACACCCTCGGAGACCACGCGAAGCGCGTCCACGTCGAGGCCGGAGTCGGTCTCGTCGAGCACGGCGATCTTCGGCTTGAGCAGGTCCAGCTGCAGGATCTCGTGACGCTTCTTCTCGCCGCCGGAGAATCCCTCGTTGACGCTGCGCTCGGAGAACGCCGGGTCGAAGTCGAGGTCGGACATGGCCTCCTTGACCTCCTTCACCCAGTGGCGGAGCTTGGGGGCCTCACCGCGGACGGCGGTGGCCGCGGAGCGCAGGAAGTTCGCGGTGGAGACCCCGGGGATCTCGGTCGGGTACTGCATGGCCAGGAACAGGCCGGCGCGGGCCCGCTCGTCGACCTCCATCGACAGGACGTCCTCGCCGTCGAGCGTCACGGTGCCGCCGGTGACCTCGTACTTGGGGTGGCCGGCGATGACGTAGGCGAGGGTGGACTTGCCGGAGCCGTTCGGCCCCATGATGGCGTGGGTCTGGCCCGACTCGATGGTCAGGTCGACCCCCTTGAGGATCTCGACGGTCTCGGGAGAGTCCTCGGTCGCGGCGACGCGGGCCGTGAGGCCCTTGATCTCGAGAGTGGTCATGGGTAGTGCTCGCAATCTGTGTGAGAAGTCGTGGGGGATGTACTGGCGGGGCTCGTCAGATGCCGGAGGACTCCAGCTCCAACTCGACGGCCTCGGTGATCCGCTCGCGCACCTCCGGAACGCCGATGCGGTTGATCACCTCGCCGAAGAACCCGCGGATCACGAGTCGTCGTGCGACGTCCTCGGGAATGCCCCGGGACATGAGGTAGAACAACTGCTCCTCGTCGAACCGTCCCACGGCGCTGGCGTGGCCCGCACCGGCGATCTCGCCGGTCTCGATCTCCAGGTTCGGGACCGAGTCGGCGCGGGCACCGTCGGTGAGTACAAGGTTGCGGTTCATCTCATACGTGTCGGTGCTCACGGCCCGGGCGCGGATCAGCACGTCACCGATCCACACGGTGTGTGCGTCCGGCAGGCTCGACTTGGCGTCGCCCTGCAGCGCACCCTTGTAGAGGATCCGCGAGGTGCAGTTGGGCTCCGAGTGGTCCACGAGAAGACGGTGCTCGAGGTGCTGCCCGTCGTCGGCGTAGTACAGGCCGTTGAGGGTGACCGTGCCGCCGGGGGCGGTGAACCGTGCGAACGGGGAGACGCGCACGAGCTCGCCACCGAACGTCACCGTCGTGTAGGTCAGTGTCGCGTCGCGGCCGACCTGTAGGTGGTGACCCGCGAGGTGCAGGGCGTCGTCGTCCCAGTCCTGGATGAGCACGATCTCGAGGTGGGCGGAGTCGCCGACGATGAACTCGACGTTCTCGGCGATCGTTCCGCCGCCACGCTGGTCCACGACGAACGTGGCGTTGGCGAACGCCTCGAGGCGGACCTGGGTGTGGCCGTAGGCCAGTTCGCCCTCGCCCGGGCCGTCGACGGTCACGTAGACGGGCTCGTCGATCACGGTCTCCTTGGCGACCGTGATGACGGTGGCCTCGGAGGCGGAGCTGAACGCCTGTGCGGCGACGCGGTCGCGGGGTGCCCCGGCCTCGCCGACGCGCTTGTCGTCCATGGCGACCGTCTCGACGGTCAGACCGTCGTGCTCGGCGACGGACGCCAGCAGGCGACCGGTCGCGGTGATGTTGGAGCCGTCGTGGATACCGCGCAGACGACGCAGCGGGGTGAACCGCCAGATCTCGTCCTTGTGGCTGGGTACCTCGAAGGCGCCCACGTCGAACGACGAGAACTGGTCGCCCTTGGTGGCGTCGACGGGGACGCCGTAGCGGTCCGTCAGGGGTGCCGGGGTGGACCCGGTCTCGGGTGCGGTGGTGTCGGTCATGGTGGTCAGCCCACCGATCCTTCCATCTGCAGTTCGATCAGGCGGTTGAGCTCGAGCGCGTACTCCATCGGGAGTTCCTTGGCGATCGGCTCGACGAAACCACGCACGATCATGGCCATCGCCTCGTCCTCGGCCAGGCCGCGGCTCATGAGGTAGAACAGCTGGTCCTGGCTCACCTTGGAGACCGTGGCCTCGTGCCCCAGCGTGACGTCATCCTCCCGGATGTCGATGTAGGGGTAGGTGTCGGACCGGCTGATGTTGTCGACCAGCAACGCGTCGCACTCGACGTTGGACTTCGAGCCCTTCGCGCCGGCGTTGATCTGGACCAGACCGCGGTACGCGGACCGCCCGCCGCCCCGAGCCACCGACTTGGAGACGATGTTCGAGGACGTGTTAGGCGCCAGGTGCAGCATCTTGGAACCGGTGTCCTGGTGCTGGCCCTCACCGGCGAACGCCACGGAGAGGACCTCGCCCTTGGCGTGCTCACCGGTCAGCCAGACCGCCGGGTACTTCATCGTCACCTTGGAGCCGATGTTGCCGTCGATCCACTCCATGGTGGCGCCCTCTTCGGCACGGGCACGCTTGGTGACGAGGTTGTAGACGTTGTTCGACCAGTTCTGGATGGTCGTGTAGCGGCACCGGCCGCCCTTCTTGACGACGATCTCGACGACCGCGGAGTGCAGGGAGTCCGACTTGTAGATCGGCGCGGTGCAGCCCTCGACGTAGTGGACGTAGGCGCCCTCGTCCACGATGATCAGCGTCCGCTCGAACTGGCCCATGTTCTCGGTGTTGATCCGGAAGTACGCCTGCAGCGGGATGTCCACCTGCACGCCCGGCGGGACGTAGATGAACGAGCCACCGGACCAGACGGCCGTGTTGAGGGCGGAGAACTTGTTGTCCCCGGAGGGGATGACCGAGCCGAAGTACTCCTCGAAGTACTCGGGATGCTCCTTGAGCGCCGTGTCGGTGTCCATGAAGATGACACCCTGGCTCTCCAGGTCCTCACGGATCTGGTGGTAGACCACCTCGGACTCGTACTGCGCGGCGACGCCGGCCACGAGCCGCTGCTTCTCCGCCTCGGGGATGCCGAGCTTGTCGTAGGTGTTCTTGATGTCCTCGGGCAGGTCCTCCCAGCTGGTGGCCTGCTTCTCCGTGGAACGGACGAAGTACTTGATGTTGTCGAAGTCGATACCGGACAGATCCGAACCCCAGGTGGGCATCGGCTTCTTGTCGAAGATCTTCAGGGCCTTGAGCCGCTTCTCGAGCATCCAGTCGGATTCGCTCTTCTTGGCGGAGATGTCACGCACGACCGCCTCGGACAGGCCGCGCTGCGCGGTGGCACCGGCGTCGTCCGAGTCGTGCCAGCCGTAGTTGTACTGGCCGATGGAGGCGATTCGTTCCTCATCGGTGGTCGGCTCCGTGACGTCGGCCGTCACCTGATCGGGGGTGATGGTCATCGCACTGTCCTTTCGGCGGTCGGTGCCGACGCGGACGCGTCGGCCGGTGCAGGGATCGTGGCCGCGAGGTCACTCACGGTCACGGTCCCGGTCGGGATGTTGGTGGTGCAGGCGCAGTTTCCGCCCGCGATGGTGGCGAGCCGCTGGACGTGGGTGCCCACTATCTCGGACACCACCTCCTGCTCGGCAGCGCACAGTTCGGGGAACCGGGAGGCGACGTTCCACACCGGGCAGTGGTGCTGGCAGATCTGCAGGCCGGTGCCCGCCTCCTCTACGGAGGACGCGTAGCCGGCACCGGACAGCGCGGTGGCGATGTCCGTGGCGGCGCGCTCGACGTCGTGCGGGCCCTCGGCCGGACGGACGTGACCGATCACCGAGCGCACCCGCTCGCGGGCGAACTCCGTGACCGCGGCCGTGCCACCGATACGACGCAGGGCGGTCAGGGCCTCGACCGCCAGGTGGTCGTACCCGTGGCGGGCGGTGCTGCGGCCGGAGACCGTCATCTGGAACGCCTTGGCCGGGCGACCGCGGGTTCCCGCCGGCCGAGAACGGACGGCCTCCACCTCGCCGGCCTCGACCAGATGGTCCAGGTGTCGCCGGACACCGGCGGCGGTGAGCCCCAGTTCGTGTCCGATCTCGACGGCGGTGAGTGCTCCGCGCTCCAACAGGAGTTCCCGGATCGACGAGCGGGTGTCGGGCCGCGTGCTGCTCTCGAACACGTGCTGCACGCTCATACTCCACTCCCTTCCGGTTATGCTCGGTGCGCCCGGTCGGGACGCACCTCCTGATATTACGCAACACTTCTGTTTCGGAAATATTCCCCCCACCCCCGGACGCGCTGCCGGGGTGAGGTGTGCGACGACAGCGCCGGTGGAGGAAGGGTCGGGACTGTGGCACGCGATTACCCCAGGCGTGGTGCCGGGTCGGTCACCTCCCGCCTCCACGCGCAGGAGCTGTCCACCGGGTCCCCGTTGTCCGCGGAGATGGCCCGCCTGCGCCGCATCCGTCTGATCGGCACCACCGCCGCCGTGGCGATGGCGATCGGGGCGCTCGGGGCCGGCGCGTTGCCCGTCCTGCAGAACCCGATCGCCGGCGAGCGACTGTTCGGCCTGTGGCTGCGCCTGCAGCAGTCCTCGATGACGGTCGTCATGGCGGGGATGGTCACGGTGACCCTGTGTTGGCTGCTGCTCGCCCCGTACGTGCTCGGGCGGGATCGGCGGGGTCGGATCAGTGGTCGGATCGACCGCGCGACGCTCGACCGGGTGATCGCGTCATGGGCGCTCCCCCTCGCGCTGGCGCCGCCGATGTTCAGCCGGGACGTCTACAGCTACCTGGCCCAGGGGGCGATCGGCAACGAGCTCGACGATCCCTACGAACTCGGTCCGGTCCCGGCACTGGGGACCTCCCACGCGCTCACCATCAACGTCCCGGACATCTGGCGTGATACGCCCAACCAGTACGGACCGTTGTTCCTGGGGGTGCAGAAGGTCATCCACGGGCTCACCGGCGACGACGTGGTGGCCGGGACCATCCTGCACCGGGTCGTGGCCGTGATCGGGATCCTCATGCTGGGCTGGGCCGTCCCACGGCTCGCCGAGTACTGCGGCGTGTCCGACGTCGCCGCCCTCTGGCTGGCCGTGGCCAACCCCCTGGTCCTGTTCCACCTCGTCTCCGGCATCCACTCCGAGGCGCTGATGATGGGCCTGCTGGCGGTCGGGCTGGTGCTGGCGCTGCGCGCAGTGGACGCCCCCGGATCCGGGTGGCGCACCACCTCGCTGTTCATCCTGGGGACCGTCCTGGTCACCGGATCGGCCCTGGTCAAACTCCCCACGGTGGTGGCGTTGGGGTTCATCGGCATGGCGCTGGCGCGCCGGTGGGGTGCGAGCTGGTCCGCCACCCTGCGCGCGGCGTCGGTCATGGCGGCGGTGAGCGGTGTGACCACCGGGGTGGCGATGATCGTCACCTCGTCCGGCCTCGGCTGGATCACCAAACTCGGGGCGGCCACCTCGCTGCGCAGCTGGCTCTCCCCGCCCACCGCGCTCGGTGTGATCGTCGGCGGGATCGGGCAGTATCTCGGGCTCGGGGACCACACCGAACAGATCCTCGTCATGGTGCAGACCGCCGCCCTGGTCGCGGCCGGCGCGTTCACCGTCCGCATGCTGTTCGCGGTCCAGGCGGGTCGGATCAACCCGGTCGGTGGGCTGGGGGTGTCCATGGCCGCGATCGTCCTGTGTTTCCCCGTCGTGCAGCCCTGGTACGTCCTGTGGGCGCTGGTCCCGTTGGCCGCGTGGGCCTCGCGGGTGGAATTCCGTCTCCCGGTGGTCGCCGTGAGCGCGGTGCTGGCCTGCTTCACCCTCCCGCCGGGTGCGGGACTGCCCCCGTTCGTGACCGTCCAGGCCTGGGCGGCGACCGTGGCGGTGGTCGCCGTCCTGCTCGTCGCACTGTTCCGGTGGCCGGGGCTGTTGCGCTTCCGCTAGCCGGACCGGCCTACACTCGGATCCCGTGACCTCTCCGACGGATACGCCCGCGCTGCACGTCGAGGGGCTCGTCAAGAGGTTCGGGGCGACCACCGCCGTCGCCGGCCTGGACCTGCGACTCGAGCGCGGGCAGGTCATGGCCCTGCTGGGACCCAACGGGGCGGGCAAGACCACCACGGTCGAGATCTGCGAGGGATTCGCCCGTCCCGACGCGGGCACCGTGCGGGTGCTGGGCCTGGACCCGGTCATCGATCGCCAGCGGGTCCGCAGCCGCATCGGGATGATGCTCCAGGGTGGCGGCTCCTACCCCGCCGCCAGGGTGGGCGAGATGCTCCGGCTGGTGGCGTCCTATTACGCCGATCCCCTCGATCCGGACTGGTTGCTGGGCGAACTCGGGCTCACCGAGCACGTCCGGACCCCGTACCGGCGCCTGTCCGGCGGCCAACAGCAACGTCTGTCCCTGGCGATCGCGGTCATCGGCCGGCCGAATTTGGTCTTCCTCGACGAGCCGACCGCCGGTCTCGACGCCCAGTCGCGCCGGGCCGTGTGGGACCTAGTTCACGCGCTGCGTCGCGACGGCGCCGCGGTGTTGCTCACCACCCACCTCATGGACGAGGCGGCCTCGCTCGCCGACGAGGTCGTGATCGTCGACCACGGCCGGCGCGTCGCCTCCGGGACGCCCGCCGAACTCGAACGCGCCGGGACCGCGGAGGGCGTCACCCTCGTGGTCGACGGCGAGGTGTCCCCGTCGCTGCTCGCCGGCGTCCTCGGTGGGGAGCACACGGTCGCGGCGGGGACCGCCGCCGGCGTCCTCGAGGTCCACGGCCCGGTCTCCCCCGAACTCATGACCGCCATGTGTGCAGCCCTCGAGCGTGCCGGCGTCCAACTCACCTCCCTGGCCACCCGCACCAGGAGTCTCGAGGAGGTCTTCCTCGACCTGACCGGACGGGAACTGCGATGACCCACACCCAGACCGGCGGCAATCGCTTCGCCCCCGGCACCTTCGCCCGCCCGTCGGCGCCGGCGTCCCCGGCCCGGATGACCGCCGCCCAGACCCGTATGGAGCTGGCCCTGTTCCTGCGCAACGGTGAACAGCTCCTCGTGGCCCTGGTCATCCCCGTCGCCATCCTCTTCGGCCTCACCGCGATCGATTTCGGTGCGGTGCCGGATCCGCGGGTCGATCACGCGATCACCGCGGTACTGACCATCTCCGTCATGGGGACGGCCTTCACCGGCCAGGCGATCGCCGTGGGCTTCGACCGCCGGTACGGCGCCCTCAAACGTCTCGGGGGCACCCCCCTGCCGCCGGCGGTCATCATCCTCGGCAAGATCCTCGCGACGCTCGTGCTGGGGGCCGGCCAGGCGGTCGTCCTCGGCGTCATCGCGGCGCTGCTGGGATGGCGGCCCGAACTCCCGGGGCTGGCGCTGGGGGCGCTCGTGATCGCCCTGGGATCGGTGGCGTTCTCCGCCATGGGGCTCCTACTCGGGGGCACCCTGCGTGCGGAGATCGTCCTGGCCCTGGCCAACCTCATCTGGTTCGTCCTCATCGGGGGCGCCGGACTCGCGATCGGGGTGGTCGACCTCCCCTCCGCGGTGGCCGACCTCCTCGTCGTCGTCCCCTCCTACGCGCTGACCTCCGCGCTGGGCACGGCGCTCGCCGGCGGCGTCCCCGCCCTGGCCGCGCTGTCCCTGGTCCTCTGGACGGCCGTGTGTGGCGGATTTGCCGTGCGTCACTTCTCGTTCACCTGATAGCAGACCCCGGCGCGCCGCGGCCTAGAATCGGGGCCGTGACCTCGACATCGCACGCCCCGACCTCCGGAACCCCGGCCGCGAGCGACCCCGGGCGATCGACCGGACCGTTGTCCCGCCTGCCCGTTCCGTCGATCCGGGTCCAGAAGGGCGTCGCGCTGGCCAACGTCATCGCCCAGATCGGCATCATGACCACCGGCGTCACCGTGCGCGTGACCGCCTCCGGTCTGGGTTGCGAGACCTGGCCGCAGTGCAACGAGGCCAGTTTCGTGCCCGTCCCCGGCGCCGCACCGGCGCTGCACCAGGCGGTCGAGTTCGGCAACCGCCTGCTCACCTTCGTCCTCGCGGCGGTCGCCGTGGCGCTGCTCCTCGCCGTGTACCGCGCCGGGCGCCGCCGCGGCCTCAAGGCACTCGCCTGGGCCATGCCGGCGGGCATCCTCGCCCAGGCCGTGATCGGCGGGATCACCGTCCTGGCCGGCCTCGCGTGGTGGACCGTCGCGCTGCACCTGCTGCCCTCGATGATCCTCGCCTGGCTCGCCGCCGTCCTCTTCGTCCGCATCGGCGAGGCCGACACCGCGCCGCCCCGACGGGTCATGCCCAAGCCCATGACGTGGCTGACCGTGCTGTCGGCCGTCCTGCTCACCGGGGTCCTCACCACCGGGACGATGGTGACAGGGGCCGGACCCCATGCCGGCGACGCGCGCATCACCGCGGCGGATCGACTCCAGTTGCCCATCCAGTGGCTCGTCCACTTCCACGCCGAACTCATGGTGGGTTACGTCTGCCTGCTCATCGGGTTGCTGGCCGGGCTCGTCGCGCTGCGTACGGAGGGCCCCGCGATCCGTCGGAGCGCGATCCTCATCGGACTCATCGCGGCGCAGGCGGTCATCGGGATCACCCAGTACCAACTCGGGGTGCCCGAGCTGCTGGTCGTGGCGCACGTGACCCTGGCGGGTGCGATCACCGCCGTCACCGGCGCCCTGTGGGCGGCGGGCGTCATCCGGGACCGCGTGCCGGCCTGACAGGGTCGCCCACCCCGGTGAGGTCCCGGGGTACGCGTCGCCTCTGTACGGGTGACGGCCCGGTGCGCGTCCTCTCCGGTCCCTTCGGGGCGCGCACCCGGCCGACCGAAGAAATAACAGCGGCCCCGCCGATCGGCGGGGCCGCTGTCGTCGCGCGGGAGGTCAGACCAGGGAGCCCGATCCGGCCATGCGCTTCCAGTGTCCGGCGGGGACATCGGTACGCGAGACCAGCTCGCGCGTCCAGTCCGATCCGGTGAGGCCGGAGATCCCGTCGCGGACCGCCTCGGCCTGCGACAGACTGTCGACCATCGTGTCCCCCAGCACGCCGTCGGCGCCGACCAGGGTGACGCGGACCCCGCAGCGGCCCACAGGCTGGAGGACGACGTCCGCCGCGCCGCCGTGCCGGGACAGGAACTTCTCGACGAACTTCACCGTCTTGGCCGGTGGGGTGGGTCCCGCCGGCACCGGCGCCGCTTCGATCTTCTCGGCGGGTGCCTTCTCGGTGGGCTGGACCTCCGCGGCGGCCGGCTTCTCCGACTCCTGCGCCGCGGGCTCGTCGGCCGAGGGCACCGCCGCCGGCTGGGACGCGGCCGGCGCATCCGCCGGGCGGTCGGTCGCGGACGGCGCCGGAGCGGCCTTCCCCGCCGTCGGCTCGTCGCTCTTCGACTCGGCCGCGGAGTCCGTGGTGGCGGAGTCCGTGGTGGCGGCGGCGCCGCCCAGTGTCAGGGCACCGCTCTTGCCCCCGCCCGGCGCCTTGGCCTTGCTCCCGCCGCCGAGGGTCAGGCCACCCGACTTACCGCCACCGGGCGCCTTGGCTTTGCTCCCGCCGCCGAGCGTCAGGCCACCGGACTTCTTCTCCGTCGACACGGCGGACGCATCGGCGGCGGAGGTGGAGTCGGCGTCGGACGTGGAGTCGGCCCCGGGCTCGGACCCCGCCTCGGTCGGGGTGGCGAGGTCCGCTTGAGCTGCGGGTGCTGCGTCCGGCGTGGCGGTGGACGTGGCGTCGTCCTTCTCATCCTTCTTGTCACCAGCGGAGGCGGCAGCCGCACCTGCGGCTGCCGCGGCACCGGCCGCGCCACCCAGGACGAGCTTGCCCGCCGACCCCCCGCCGGGAGCCTTGGCCTTGGACCCACCGCCGAGCTTCAGTCCCCCGCCGGACGTGGTCGCCGGGGCGGACGCTGTCGGGGCGGACCCTGCCGGAGCGGCCACCGGCTCGTCCGACGACTTCGCGGCCGTGCCCGGCTTGGTGGCATCGGCCTGGGCGGAGGGCGCCGGCTCCGCAGCGGGCTCGGACGGGGCCTCGGGCGAAGCGGGAACCTCCGCGGCCGGCGCCGTCGATGCGTGCGCCGCGGGAGCGCCACCGTCGACCTCGGTGATCCGGGAACCGTGCAGCGTGGAGGCTCCTCCGCCCGGGGCGCGCGGGGCGCGCCGACCCAGGGTGATCCCCCCGCCCGCGCCGCCGGCGGCCGCCGGGGCCGGGGTCTGCCGCGCCTCGGCAGGCGCCTCCTGCGTCGCGGCAGGCGTCTTCTTCACGGGTTCGGTCGCCTCGGGAGCCCCCGCCGGCGCCTGCGCCTGCGTGTCAGGCTCGGACGGCGCCGGCGCCTCCTCGGTGACCGCATCGGCTCGGGCGGGTGCGGCCGCCGCCCCGGACCCACTGGTGGTGATCTCGGGCCATCCGGTCGCCCGGACTCGCGGCCCCCCGGCGTACTGGGAAAGGATCTGCAGGCTCATGGGGGTAGCCTATCGCCTCCCCCGCCCCGCTTCCGCCGGGACTCCCGCGAACCGGCGAACCGGAGTCCGGGCACCGGCTGCGGCGGACGACACACTTCCGGATACTCGGCGCCATGAGAGCCATAGAGATCTCCAGGCACGGCGGACCCGAGGTGCTCACACCGGTCGAGGCGGGTGTCCCCTCACCCGGACCGGGCGACGTGGTCGTCCGCACCACCGCGATCGGGGTCAACTACATCGACACCTACTTCCGCGAGGGCACCTACGCCCGGGACCTGCCGTTCGTCCCCGGCAGCGAGGGGACGGGAGTGGTCGAGGTGCTCGGCGAGGGGACGCCCGACCTGATGGTCGGCGACCGGGTGGCGTGGTGTCAGGTGCCGGGGTCGTACGCCCAGTACGTCGTCGCGCCCGCCGAGTCGCTGGTGACGGTGCCGGAGGGTATCGACGACGAGGTGGCGGCCTCGATGCTGTTGCAGGGGCTCACGGCGCACTACCTGATCACCGACACCCACCGGGCCCTCCCCGGCGACACCGTGCTGATCACCGCGGGTGCAGGCGGGGTCGGGCAGCTGCTCATCCAACTGGCAGTCGCTCACGGCCACCGTGTGATCACCACGACCTCGACCGAGGAGAAGGCGGGCCTGTGTCGCGAACTGGGGGCGCACCACGTGCTGCTCTATCCCGACGCGACCCCGGAGAGGATCCGCGAGCTCTCCGACGGCGGTGTCTCCGTGGTGTTCGATGGCGTGGGCCGGGACACCTTCGACGACAGCCTGGCCTCGCTGGCCCGCCGCGGGACCTTGGTTCTGTTCGGCGCGGCGAGCGGTCCGGTCCCGCCGGTGGACCCCCAACGACTCAACGCCGCGGGCTCGGTGTTCCTCACCCGCCCGAGCCTGGGCGACTTCATCGCCGGGACCGGGGAGTTCCGTGAGCGGGCCGGCGAGGTCCTCGAGGGGATCGTCGACGGCTCGCTCCGGTTGTCGGTGGGCGCGACGTTCGGATTGTCGGAGGCGGCGGAAGCGCACCGGGCGCTGCAGTCCCGGCAGACCACGGGTTCGGTCGTCCTCGACCCCGCCCGCTGAGGAGGGCGGGGGTGGGTGATCAGGCGATCGGGAAGATCTCCGCGATCGTCTGGAGTCCGAGGACCGCGTCGACGGACAGTGCGACGAACACCCCCGCCAGGTAGTTGTTCGACAGGATGAACAACTTGAGGGGCTTGACCTCCACCCCGCGCCGCACACCGGCCTCGAGGCGGTGTGCCATGACGATGAACCACACTCCGAAGCCGAGGGCGCCGGCCGCGTACACCCAGCCGGCGGCGGGGATCAGGGCGAACGTGCACAGGACGGTCACCCAGGTGTAGATGGTGATGCGCCGGGTGACCCCCTCGGCGGACATGATGACCGGGAGCATCGGCACTCCGGCGGCCTCGTAGTCCTCCTTGTAGCGCATCGCGAGCGCCCAGGTGTGCGGTGGCGTCCAGAAGAAGATGATGAGGAACAGGACGATCGCCTGCCACCAGTTGTGCGCCTGCCCCTCGGGGAGATGATCGGTGATCACGGCCCACGACACCAGGACCGGCATGCATCCCGCGGCCCCGCCCCACACGACGTTCTGGGCCGTGCGGCGCTTGAGGATCATCGTGTAGACGAACACGTAGAAACAGATGGTCAGCAGGATGAAGAACGCGGCCAGCCAGCTCCCGGCCAGCAGACCCAGCCACAGCATGCTCGAGACGCCGAGCAGCAGACCGAAGACCAGTGCGGCCCGGGTACTGATCGCGTGACGCGCCAACGGCCGACGCTCGGTTCGCTTCATGACCTTGTCGATGTCGGCGTCGACGACCATGTTGAGCGAGTTGGCGCTCGCCGCGCCCAGCCAACCGCCCACCAGGGTGAGCAGAACCAGTGAGAGGTGAACGTTGCCGCGGTCGGCCTGGAGGAGGGCGGGGATGGCGGCGACGAGCAGCAACTCGATGACGCGCGGCTTGGTGAGGGCGATGTACGCCATCACCACGTCGACCGCGCGGGCTCGCCCGCTCGCCGGAGCCGGCCGCCCCGTGGACTCTGGAGGGGAGACTGATGGCCCCCCACTCCGGGTCGGGGTGGAATCGTGCACCGGAACTCCTCGCAGCAGACGTCAACGCACTACTGACCCGATACTACGTCCCCCCTGCGCGGTCCGCGAAAGAGCGGGGGCGGGGACCGCAAGCCCCGCCGTGCCCGCGACCACTAAGGTGGTTCACGACATACGCGCGGATCCGCGCCGCACCCTCAGACCCGGGAGAACCACAAGTGACCAGCGCGTCGGAGATCACCGAGCTCACCACTGCACGCCACCCGTCCGACTGGACCGAACTCGACACCCGCGCCGTCGACACCGCGAGGGTCCTCGCCGCCGAGGCCGTGCAGCGTTGCGGTAGCGGCCACCCGGGCACCGCGATGAGCCTCGCGCCGCTCGCCTACACGCTCTACCAGCGCATCATGCGGCACGATCCCTCCGATCCGACGTGGGTCGGTCGGGACCGCTTCGTGCTGTCCTGTGGACACACCTCTCTCACCCAGTACATCCAGCTGTACCTCGCCGGCTTCGGGCTCGAGCTGGACGACCTCAAGGCGCTCCGGACCTGGGGATCCAAGACCCCCGGACACCCGGAGTGGCGGCACACCGACGGCGTGGAGATCACCACCGGCCCGCTGGGTCAGGGGCTGGCCTCCGCGGTGGGCATGGCGATGGCCGCGCGCTACGAGCGCGGACTGTTCGATCCGGAGACGCCGTCGGGCAAGAGTCCGTTCGACCACTTCATCTACGTGATCGCCTCCGACGGCGACGTGCAGGAGGGTGTCACCGCCGAGGCCTCCTCGCTCGCGGGCACCCAGCAGCTCGGCAATCTCATCGCGATCTACGACGACAACGAGATCTCGATCGAGGACAACACCCGGATCGCCCTCAACGAGGACGTCGCGGCGCGCTACGAGGCGTACGGCTGGCACGTCCAGACGGTGAACGGCGGTGAGGACGTGGCCGCCATCGAGGAGGCTATCGCCGACGCGCGTGCGGTCACCGACAAGCCGTCGCTGATCGTCCTGCGCACCGTCATCGCCTTCCCGGCGCCCACCATGATGAACACCGGGGCCTCGCACGGCGCGGCGCTCGGCCAGGACGAGGTCGACGCCGTGAAGGAGGCGCTCGGCATGGGCGGCACCGAGCCGTTCACGGTGGAGGACGAGGTGATCTCCCACACCCGGGCCGCCCGTGACAGGGGTGCCCGCGTCCACGCGCAGTGGAGCGACATGTTCCACGCCTGGGCAGAGGCGAACCCGGAGCGCAAGACCCTGTTCGATCGCCTGTACTCGGGCGAGCTCCCCGACGGATGGGATGCCGGGCTCCCCACGTGGGACGCCGATTCCAAGGGCGTCGCCACGCGTAAGGCGTCCGCCGAGGCAATCCAGGCCCTGGGTGCCACCCTCCCCGAGTTGTGGGGCGGCTCCGCGGACCTGGCCGGCTCCAACAACACGCCCATCAAGGGCGCGGACTCCTTCGGCCCGTCCTCCATCTCGACCGACACGTGGACCGCGTCCCCGTACGGACGCAACCTGCACTTCGGCGTTCGTGAGCACGCCATGGGCGCGATCCTCAACGGCATCGCCCTCCACGGTCCCACCCGGCCCTACGGCGGGACGTTCCTGATCTTCAGCGAGTACATGCGTCCGGCCGTCCGGCTCGCCGCGCTCCAGGGGAGCAACGCGTACTACGTGTGGACCCACGACTCGATCGGGCTCGGCGAGGACGGCCCCACCCATCAGCCGGTCGAACAGTTGGCGGCGCTGCGCGCCATCCCGGGTCTGGCGATCCTGCGTCCGGCCGACGCCAACGAGACCGCGGCGTCGTGGCGCGCCATGCTCGAGGCACTCGACGGGCCCAAGGGCCTGTGCCTGACCCGTCAGGACGTCCCGGTGCTCGAGGGCACCAAGGAGCTCGCCCGCGAGGGGGTCGAGCGCGGGGGCTATGTCCTCGCCGAGGCCTCGACCGGGACCCCCGAGGTGATCCTCATGGGCACCGGGTCCGAGGTGCAGCTGGCCGTGCAGGCCCGCGAGGTCCTCGAGGCGGAGGGCGTGGCGACCCGTGTGGTCTCGATGCCCTGTGTCGAGTTCTTCGATCAGCAGGACGCCGGGTACCGCGAGTCGGTGCTCCCCCGCTCCGTCCGCGCGCGGGTCAGCGTCGAGGCCGGCATCGCGATGCCGTGGCACCGGTTCCTCGGCGACGCCGGCCGAGCCGTCTCGCTCGAGCACTTCGGCGCCTCGGCGCCCTACCAGACCCTGTTCACCGAGTTCGGGATCACCGCCGACGCGGTGGTCTCCGCGGCCCGCGAATCCCTCGCGGCCGCTGCCGGGGAGGCATCATGACCAACGCCAATCTCGCTGCCCTGAGCGCCGCCGGCGTCTCCGTGTGGCTCGACGACCTGTCCCGACAGCTCCTGTCCTCCGGCGAACTCGAGAAGCGGATGTCCGCCTATTCGATCGTCGGCGTGACGACCAACCCGGCCATCTTCCAGTCGGCGCTGGCCGACTCGACGGCCTACGAGAGCGCGCTCACCGAGGCGGTCCGCGCCGACCGTGACGTGGATTCCGTCGTGCGGGCCCTGACCACGTCCGACGTCCGCGACGCGTGTGACGTCCTGGCCGACGTCCACCGCGCGACGGACGGGGTGGACGGCCGCGTCTCCCTCGAGGTGGACCCCGGCCTGGCCCACGACACAGCGGCGACCGTGACGCAGGCGGTGGAGCTCTCCGAGGTGGTGGACCGCCCGAACGTCATGATCAAGATCCCCGCGACGTCGGCGGGGCTGCCGGCCATCACCGATGTCATCGGCAAGGGCATCGACGTCAACGTCACGCTGATCTTCTCGGCGGACCAGTACCGTGCAGTGGCGGAGGCGTACCTGACCGGACTCGAGCAGGCCGCTGCCGCCGGTCACGACCTGTCCGCCATCCACTCCGTGGCGTCCGTGTTCGTCTCCCGGCTCGACACCGAGATCGACTCGCGACTCCCGGAGTCGTCAGAGCTGCGGGGCAAGGCCGGTCTGGCCAATGCGCGCCTCTGCCAGGAGGTCTACGAGGAACTGTTCGACCCCGAGGGACGCTTCGGGGCACTCGCCGATCGCGGAGCCCGTCCCCAGCGTCTCCTGTGGGCCTCGACGGGGGTCAAGGACCCGGCGTACCCCGACACGCTGTACGTGACCGGTCTGGTGACCCACGGGACGGTCAACACCATGCCGTTCGGCACCATCGAGGCGTTCGCGGACCACGGCGTCGTCGAGGGCGACACGGTCCGGGGCACCGCCGAGGAGTCCCGGGCCACCCTCGACGCACTGCGCGCCGAGGGGATCGACCTGGACGAGGTCTTCAGCCTCCTCGAGCAGCAGGGAGTGCAGAAGTTCGTGACCGCCTGGGACGACCTGGTGGACACGGTGAGGACGCGGATCGACGAGATCCCGACGGGGTCGTGATCGGCCCGGACGACGGGGCGACACCGGTCGTCGAGGCCCCCGGCGGCGCCCCGGAGGGGTGGGCCAACCCGCTCCGTGATCCCCGGGATCGACGGCTCCCCCGCATCGCGGGACCGTCCGGTCTCGTGATCTTCGGTGTGACGGGCGACCTGTCCAAGAAGAAGCTCATCCCCGCGATCTACGACCTGGCCAACCGTGGCCTGCTCCCGCCGGGGTTCTCCCTGATCGGCTTCGGCCGCCGACGGTGGACCCACGACGAGTTCGCCGCGTTCGCCCGTGAGCAGGCCCGGGAACGGTGCCGGACACCGTTCCGTGAGGACGTGTGGGAGCAGCTCGCCGCCGGACTGCGGTTCGTCACCGGGACATTCGACGACGACGAGGGCTTCGACCGTCTGGCGGACCAGCTGGGGGCACTCGAGGCCGAACGTGGGACCGCAGGCAACTACGCGTTCTACCTGTCCATCCCCCCGGATGACTTCCCGATCGTCTGCCGGCACCTCGATCGCACGGGGTGCACCCGCGGCCCGGAGGGGTCCTGGCGCCGGGTGGTCATCGAGAAGCCCTTCGGGCACGACCTGGCGAGCGCCCGCGAACTCAACGCGGTCGTGGGTGCGGTCTTCCCCGAGGACTCGGTCTTCCGGATCGATCACTACCTCGGCAAGGAGACGGTCCAGAACATCCTCGCGCTGCGTTTCGCCAACCAGCTCTTCGAGCCGGTGTGGAACGCCAATCACGTGGATCACGTGCAGATCACCATGGCCGAGGACATCGGTCTGGGTGGTCGGGCCGGCTACTACGACGGCATCGGCGCGGCCCGCGACGTCATCCAGAACCACCTCATCCAGTTGATGGCGTTGGTCGCGATGGAGGAACCGACCGATTTCTCCGCTGCCGCGTTGCGGGCGGAGAAGACCAAGGTCCTCGAGTCGACCTCGCTGGCACTGCCGGTAGCCGAGACGGCCGCGCGCGGTCAGTACGCAGGGGGGTGGCAGGGGTCCGAGCAGGTCGTCGGGCTGAAGGACGAGGAGGGGTACGACCCCTCCTCGACCACCGAGACCTACGCAGCTATCACGCTCGAGGTCCACAACCGCCGATGGGCGGGGGTGCCCTTCTATCTGCGCACCGGCAAGCGGTTGGGACGTCGGGTCACGGAGATCGCGGTGGTCTTCCGGCGCGCTCCGCACCTGCCTTTCGACGCGACAATGACGCAGGAACTCGGCCAGAACGCGCTGGTCATCCGGGTCCAGCCCGACGAGGGTGTCACGTTGCGCTTCGGCTCCAAGGTCCCCGGCACCGCCATGGAGGTCCGGGACGTCAACATGGACTTCGCCTACGGTGAAGCGTTCACCGAATCCTCCCCCGAGGCCTACGAACGTCTCATCCTCGACGTCCTGCTGGGCGAGCCCTCGCTCTTCCCGGTCTCCCGCGAGGTCGAGCTGAGCTGGCAGCTCCTCGACCCGGTCCTGCAGGAATGGGAGTCGGACGGGACACCGGAGCAATACCAGGCCGGGACGTGGGGGCCGAAGGGCGCCGACGAGATTCTGGCCCGGAGTGGCCGCGCATGGAGGCGACCGTGATCATCGACCTACCCGACACCTCCACCCGCGGGATCGCCAAGAAGCTCGTGCAGATCCGCGAGGAGGCCGGGCTGAGCACGATCGGACGGGTGCTCACGCTGATCGTGATCACCGATCACGTCCGGGGCAGCGAGTCCGCGATCGAGGCGGCCAACGAGGCCAGCCGGGAGCATCCGTGCCGGGTCATCGTGGTGATCCGCGGACCTCGCGCGGACGCCGACAGGCTCGACGGTCAGATCCGCGTCGGCGGTGACGCCGGGGCGGCGGAGGTCGTCGTGCTGCGCACCTCCGGTGCGATGGCCTCCCAGTCGGCCTCCCTCGTCACGCCGTTGCTGCTGCCGGACACCCCGCTCGCCGTGTGGTGGCCCCGCCACTCCCCCACGTTGTTGTCCGAGGACAGGGTGGGCAGGCTCGCTAAGCGCCGGATCGTCGACTCCGACGCCGAGGGGCATCCCACCGATGCGCTGGCGAAACGGGCGGCCGGCTACTCCCCGGGCGACACCGATCTGGCGTGGGCGCGCATCACCCACTGGCGTTCCCTGCTCGCGGCGACCCTGGACCGCCCGCCCTTCGAGCGCATCACCGGGGCGACGGTGTGCGGCCCGGAGCGGGCGGCGTCGGTGGACCTGGCCGGTGGATGGCTGGCGTCCCGGCTCGGGATCGACGTCCTGCGGGCCGTCGGCCCGAGGATGGTCGTCCTGGAGCGGGCCTCGGGATCCATCGTCCTCGAGCAGATCAGCGCGACCTCCGCCGAGCTCCGCATCACGGGTCAGGCACCCACGCGGGTGGCGCTCGTCGGTCGCAGTGTCGCCGACTGTCTGTCGGAGGAGCTACGGCGGATGGACACCGACGGCGTGTACGCCGACGCGTTGGCCAATCATGACCGTGTCATCTACACCTCTGCCTCGGCTCGCTGAGCAGGGGACCCAGACCTCGACGTCACTTCCCCACCGGACCACCACGACAGGAGCGCCGATGACAGTCACACGCCATCTCGTACACCCGGATGCGGACACCCTCGCCGAAGCGGCAGCCCTCGCCGTCGTCGGGCACCTCAACGAACGGATCGCCACCGCCGGGACCGCGACGCTGTCCCTGACGGGCGGCTCGGTGGGGGTGAAGACCGCCGCCGCACTCGCCGGGGCCGATGTCGACTGGTCACGCGTGACCATCTACCTGGGGGACGAACGCTTCGTCCCGGCAGACGACCCCGAGCGCAACGACGGGCAGCTCGACGACGTCCTGCTCCGCACCGTGGGCGACCGCGCCACCGTCCACCGCTGGCCGGCCCGCGGACCGGAGTTCGAGGACGTCGACGCCGCGGCCGAGGCGTTCCTCGCCGCGGTGGACCTCCCCGGGGGCGACGAGCCGCTGTTCGACGTCACCCTCCTGGGCATGGGACCCGAGGGGCACATGAACTCGATCTTCCCGCACACGCCGGCGGTCGCCGAGACCGAGCGGCTCGCGGTGGGCGTGCGTGACTGCCCCAAGCCGCCACCGGAGCGACTGACCTTCACCCTCCCGGCGGTGCGCAGGTCGAGGCACGTGCTCGTCGTGGCCGCCGGTGACGGGAAGGCGGAGGCGGTGGCCAGGGGCCTGGGCGGGGCGGACCCCGCGGACTGGCCCGTCGCCGGTGCCGTGGGCACCGAGTCGACCACGTATCACCTGGACGGACCGGCCGCCTCGATGGTGCTCTGAGAACAGGAACGGGGCGCGTCCCTTCCACTCGGTGGAAGAGACGCGCCCCGTCGTCCGCCCGGGCGGTGGGGCCGCGCCGGGGACCGGTCGGTCAGCCGAACCGGACCATGAGGCCGACCGCCACGATGGCGATGACCCAGAGGATCGCGACGACCACGGTGACCCGGTCGAGGTTCCGCTCGACCACGCTGGACCCGGAGAGACTGGACTGGACACCGCCACCGAAGAGCGACGACAGGCCGCCTCCCTTGCCGCGGTGCAGCAGGATGAACAGCATCAGCAGCAGGCTGGTGGTGATGAGGAAGATGTCCAGGGCGAGCTTCATGTAGGGATCGTGCCTCACGTCGGGTCGGGCGGTCGGGTGCGACCGCTACAGACTACCCGGTCGGGTGTCCGCGGCGAATCCCGGCACGCCCGACCCCGCGGGGCCGGGCGCGCCGGTGTGGGCGGTGTCAGGGCAACGGGCCACCGGCGGCGATCGCCGACAGCTGGGCGAACTCGTCCGGCTTGAGCGACGCGCCTCCGACCAGACCACCGTCGACATCGGGTTGGTCGAGCAGCTCGCCGATCGTCGAGGCGTTGACGCTGCCGCCGTACAGGACCCGCATCTGCTCGGCCGTCGCGTCATCGGCCAGATCGGCCAACGTGGAACGGATGGCGGCGCAGACCTCCTGGGCATCGGCGGCGGACGCGGTCTTGCCGGTCCCGATCGCCCACACGGGCTCGTAGGCGATCACGGTGGAGGCCAGCTGGTCCGTGGACAGTCCCGCGAGCGATTCGGAGAGCTGGTTCACGACGAAGTCGACGTGGTCCCCTGCCTCCCGCACCTCGAGCTTCTCGCCGACACACACGATCGGCGTCAACCCGTGCCGGTGGCAGGCGGCGGCCTTGGCCGCGACGAGTTCGTCGGACTCCGCGTGGTAGTCACGGCGCTCGGAATGGCCCACGACGACATAGGTGCAGCCGAGCTTGGCGAGCATCCCCGCCGAGATCTCGCCGGTGTAGGCACCGGACTCGTGGACCGAGACGTCCTGCGCGCCGTAGGCGAAGCCCAGCTTGTCGCCCTCGATGACGATCTGGACGCCACGGATGTCCGTGAACGGGGGGATGAACGCCACGTCCACCTTCTCCAGGTACTTGTCCGGGAGTGCGAAGGCGACCTTCTGGACGAGTGCGATGGCCTCGAGGTGGTTGAGGTTCATCTTCCAGTTGCCGGCGATGAGCGGGGTGCGTGCCATGTTCTCTCCTGTGGTCTCGTCGGTCTTCAGTTGCTGCGCTCGAGGGCGGTGACGCCGGGCAGCTCCTTGCCCTCCAGGTACTCCAGCGAGGCGCCACCGCCGGTGGAGATGTGGGAGAAGTTCTCCTCCCCGAGACCCAGGGTGCGGACGGCCGCGGCGGAGTCGCCGCCGCCGACCACCGAGAACGCGCCGCTGCGCGTCGCGGTGATGATGGCCTCGGCGACACCACGCGTCCCGGCGGAGAACGCCTCGAACTCGAACACGCCCATGGGGCCATTCCAGAAGACGGTCTTGGCGGTGGAGAGCTTCTCGCTGAACGCCTTCACCGACTCGGGGCCGATGTCCAGGCCCATCTTCCCCTCCGGGATGGCCTCGGCGGAGACCGTGGAGTGCGCGGCGTCGGCGGCGAAGCCGTCGGCGGCGACCACGTCCACGGGCAGGCTGATCACGTCGCCGAACTTGGCGAGCAGGTCCTTGCAGGTGTCGATCATCTCCTCCTGCAGCAGTGAGGAGCCGACCTCATGGCCCTGTGCGGCGAGGAAGGTGAAGCACATGCCGCCGCCGATGACCAGGGTG
Organism: Dietzia sp. MNB45; assembly: GCF_051994785.1. Taxonomy (NCBI): domain Bacteria; kingdom Bacillati; phylum Actinomycetota; class Actinomycetes; order Mycobacteriales; family Dietziaceae; genus Dietzia; species Dietzia sp. MNB45. The sequence continues at coordinate 1,808,931 of NZ_CP163397.1, forward strand.
TCGACCTTGGGCGCCAGGGCCTCGATCACGGCGAGCTTGTCAGACACCTTGGAGCCGCCCAAGACGACCGCGTAGGGGTGCTCCGGGTCGCCGGTGAGGTTCGCGAGGACCTCGACCTCGCTCTGGACGAGGTCGCCGGCGTAGGCAGGGAGGACCTTGGCGACGTCGTACACCGACGCCTGCGCGCGGTGGACCACCCCGAAACCGTTGGAGACGAACGCCCCGTCCTCGCCCACCAGGCTCGCGAGCTCGGCCGCGAACTCGGCCCGCTGCGCCTCGTCCTTGCTCGTCTCGCGCGGGTCGAACCGCACGTTCTCCACCAGGAGCACGTCCCCGTCGGTCAGGCCGTTGGCTCGCTCGCGGGCGTCCGACCCCACCACGTCACCGGCGAGCTGGACGTAGCGCCCGAGCTCGTCACCCAGCTTCTCCGCCACGGGGGCGAGGGAGAACTCGGGGTCGGGCTCACCCTTCGGGCGGCCGAGATGCGCGGTGATCACCAGCGCCGCACCGGCGTCGAGCAGAGCGTTGAGCGTGGGCAGCGAGGCGGTGATCCGGCCCGCATCGGTGATGGTCGAGCCGTCGAGCGGGACGTTGAGGTCGCAGCGGACGAGGATCTTGCGACCCTCTACGCCGGCATCGAGCAGGTCGTTGAGCGTGCTCACGGCCATGTGGTGGGACTCCTGTCGGAAGAACGGTGGTGATGGTGGGTGGTGCTGCCGGTCCATGTGCTCCGGGCCCGGCCGGGACGCTGTGGGCGTTCCCGGACCGGGCCCGGATCGTCGTACTGGGGATGTCAGTCCCGCGGGGTCTTAGAGCGACTTGCCGACCAGGCCGATGATGTCGGCGAGGCGGTTGGAGTAGCCCCACTCGTTGTCGTACCAGGAGGCGATCTTGATCTGGCCGTCGATCGCCTTGGTCAGCGGCGCGTCGAAGATGGACGAGTGCGGGTCACCGACGATGTCGGAGGAGACGATGGGATCCTCGGTGTACTTGAGGATGCCCTTCATCGCGCTCTCGGCGGCGGCCTTGACCGCGGCGTTGACCTCGTCGACCGAGGCCTTCTTCTCGAGCTCGACCGTGAGGTCGGTGAGCGAGCCGGTGGGCAGCGGGACGCGCACGGCGTAGCCGTCGAACTTACCCTTGAGCTCGGGCAGGACCAGCGCGACGGCCTTGGCCGCACCGGTGGAGGTGGGCACCATGTTGATGCCGGCGGCGCGGGCACGGCGCATGTCGCTGTGGGGCGCGTCCTGGAGGTTCTGGTCCTGCGTGTAGGCGTGGATCGTGGTCATGAGGCCCTTGACGATCCCGAACTCGTCGGAGAGGACCTTGGCGACCGGCGCCAGGCAGTTGGTGGTGCAGGAGGCGTTGGAGATGATCGTCTGCGAGCCGTCGTACTCGTGGTCGTTGACCCCCATGACGATGGTGATGTCCTCGTTCTTGGCCGGCGCCGAGATGATGACCTTCTTGGCGCCACCCTCGAGGTGGCCCTTGGCCTTCTCGGCGTCGGTGAAGATGCCGGTGGACTCGACGACGACGTCGACACCGTAGTCACCCCACGGCACGGACGCGGGGCCCTCCTTGACCGCGAGGGCGCCGATCTTGGTCCCACCGACCGTGATCGACGAGTCGTCGAACGTGACCTCCTTGCCCAGGCGACCCAGGATGGAGTCGTACTTGAGCAGGTGAGCGAGCATGTCGTTCGTGGTCAGGTCGTTGACGGCCACGATCTCGATGTCCGTCTTGCCCTCGGCCTTAAGAGCCTCCACCGCGCGGTAGAAGTTGCGGCCGATACGTCCGAATCCGTTGATGCCTACGCGCACGGTCACGTGTTGTCTCCTTATTGGTGGTGCGAGAACGCTTGATGTCACCGGGGCCGGGTGGAGCCCGGGACGTGACCCAGACTACCCGGCGTGGACCGCTCCCGCGCAGGGTGCTGCCGGGGTGGATCAGCCTTCGTCGAGCATGTCCTCGGTCACCACGGACTCGGTGTCGGGGATCCCGAGCTCGGCGGCTTTGCGGTCCGCCATGGACAGCAGTCTCCGGATGCGCCCCGCGACCGCGTCCTTGGTCATGGGCGGGTCCGCGAGCTGCCCGAGCTCCTCCAGCGACGACTGGCGGTGCTGGACGCGCAGTTCACCGGCGGCGAGCAGATGGTCCGGCACGTCCTCGGCGAGGATCTCCAGGGCGCGCTGGACACGGGCGGCCGCGGCCACGGCGGCCCGGGCCGAGCGCCGCAGGTTGGCGTCGTCGAAGTTGGCCAGCCGGTTGGCGGTGGCGCGGACCTCGCCGCGGGAGCGGCGCTCCTCCCAGATGTCCCTGGTGGAGGACGCGCCCAGTCGAGCGAGGAGGACGCCGATCGCCTCGGCGTCGCGGATCACCACGCGGTCCCCGCCCCGGACCTCGCGGGCCTTGGCCGTCACGCCCAACCTGCGGGCCGCACCCACGAGCGCCATCGCCGCCTCCGCCCCCGGGGCGGTGACCTCCAACGCCGAGGAGCGGCCGGGCTTGGTGAGCGAACCGTGGGCGAGGAACGCGCCCCGCCACGCCGCCTCGGAGGCGGCGACCGAGCCGCCGACGACCGCGGCCGGCAGTCCTCGGACCGTCCGGCCGGCGTTGTCGACCAGCCCGAGCTGACGGGCCAGGTCCGCACCCCGGTCGATGACCCGCAGGACGAACTTGCGGGCGGGACGTCCGCCCGAACCCCCAATCGGGTGGATCTCACAGGGGACGGAGAACAGGGCGTCGAGTTCGCCGGCGAGACGGTCCGCGATCTCGCCGGAGTCCACCTCCGCCTCGATCACGAGTCGGTTGGACAGGACCTGGAGGGTGCCGGCGAACCTCAGCAGGGCGGACACCTCGGCCCTCCTGGTCTCGGAGTTCCCCACGGGGACCCTCACCAGTTCGGACTTGACCTGTGCGGTCAGCGACACGCCCTGCTCCTTCGTTCTCGGCTCATCGACCCGGCCCTCATCGCACCGAGTCGGCGAGCGCCGAGGCCAGCAGTGCGGGGTCGTGGACAGGCCTCATCGTCCCATCCTCGGCGGTCTTCGCTATCTCCGCGGTCATCACGCGGGCCCCCAGTCCCGCCGCGGCCCGTTCGAGATGCTCGCGTTCGGTGGCGCTCAGCGGCATCCTCGGGTCCACGAGCAGGACGTCGATGTCGACCTCGGGAGCGTGTTGACGCAACACGTGGAGGTGCTGCTCGGCGGAGAACCCGGCGGTCTCCCCCGGCTGGGGTGCGAGGTTGAGCACGAGGGCCTTGGTCGCGGCCGTCCTCTTGAGCGCGGTCGCGATCTCGGGCACGAGCACGTTGGGGATCACGCTGGTGAACCACGATCCGGGCCCGAGGACCACGAGGTCGGCTCCGGTGATCGCCTCCACCACGCCCTCCGCGGCGGGCGGAGCGGCCGGGATGAGGGTGACCCGGCGAACGCTGCCCGGTGTGGTCGCGACGGCGACCTGTCCGATGATGGTCCGCACGACGCGGGGGTCCGCTTCCAGACCGACGACCTCTGCGGCGATGTCGAGGGCGACCGGGGACATCGGCAGGACACGGCCGGTGACACCGAGGATCGACCCGACCGCGTCGAGTGCCTCGACCGGGTCGCCGAGCAGCTCCCACAGGCCGGCGAAGACGAGGTTGCCCACTGCGTGTCCGGCCAGCGCCCCGGTGCCGCCGTAGCGGTGCTGGAAGAGTCGGGTGAGCAGCGCCTTCTCGTCGTCTTCGGCGGCGAGGGCGCACAGGGCCATCCGTAGGTCGCCCGGTGGGAGGATGCCCAGCTCGCGCCGCAGTCGCCCCGAGGAGCCGCCGTCGTCGGCGACCGTCACCACCGCGGTGACGTGGTCGGCGACGAGGCGTGCGGCCCGGAGGGTCGCCGACAGGCCGTGGCCGCCGCCGAGGGCGACGAGGGACGGGATACCACTGTCGTGTGTCATGGCCGGCCTCATTCCCGCCCGAGGTCGCGGTGGCGTACGTGCACCTCGACCGAGTCGAGGCCGGACAGTCTGCCGGCGAGCGACTCGGAGATGGCCACGCTCCGGTGCTTGCCCCCGGTGCAGCCGACCGCGATCGTCATGTAGCGCTTGCCCTCGCGCCGGTAGCCGGTCATGGCCAGGCGGATCATGGACACCGCCGCGCGCAGGTACTCCTCGATGGATTCGTCGGCGAGGACGTAGTCCTGGACGGGCTTGTCGCGCCCCGTGTGCGGCTGGAGCTCGGGGATCCAGTGCGGGTTGGGCAGGAACCGCATGTCCATCAGCATGTCGACGTCCACGGGGACGCCGTACTTGAACCCGAACGACTCGACCGTGAGGTGGAAGTCGAACCCGAGGTCACCGAAGGGGGTCTCCAGCCGGTGGCGGAGGTCGTGGACACTGAGCGCCGAGGTGTCCACGACGACGTCGGCACGCCCCCGCAGCCCCTCGAGGATCCTGCGCTCCCGGGTGATGCCGTCGATCAGGCCGCCACCCGACTGCAGCGGATGGGAGCGACGGACGTTGTTGAACCTGCTGACCAGCGCCTCGTCCGAGGCCTCGAGGAACAGGATCCGAGCCTGCGGGCGCCGATCGAACAGGTCGAGGAGGTCGCCGAGGTGTTCGTCGAACCCGAGGCTGCGGGTGTCGGCGACGATCGCCAGGCGGAGGGGCTCGTCGTCGGACTCCTCGAACCGGGCGAGCAGGTCGCCCACGAACGTCAACGGGAGGTTGTCGACGACATACCAGCCGAATTCCTCGAGGACCTTGGACGCGGTCCCCTTGCCCGCCCCGGACATGCCGCTGATCAGGAGGAGCTCGCGCCCCCGCGCGGCGTGGCCGTCGTCGTCACCTGCGTCCATCGTCTCACCTCGTGTCATCGGTCAGTCCCCGGTCGGTCTGTCCCCGGTCGGGCTGCCCGCCCGAGTCTCCCACGTCGGCGGCGGCCGCGTCCGCGGGCTCGGCACCACCGAGAGTCGCCCGGATCGCGGCGGCGACCCCCGGACCGATCCCCGGCACGGCGCACAGCTCGTCCGCGCTCGCGGCGCGCAGTGCGGACACGGTCGGGAACGTCTCCACCAACGCCGCCCGACGGGTGGGTCCGAGGCCGGGGACGTCGTCGAGCACGGAGGCCGTCATCCGCCTGGACCGCGCGCCCCGGTGGGCGCGGATGGCGAACCGATGGGCCTCGTCGCGGAGCCGCTGGAGCAGGAACAGCCCCTCCCCGTGGCGCGGGAAGATCACGGGGTACTCCTCTCCCGGGAGCCAGATCTCCTCGAGTCGCTTGGCGATCCCGACCACGGGTACGTCGGTGACCCCCAGCTCGGAGAGGACCTCGGCGGCCGCCTCGACCTGGGGCCGACCACCGTCGACGACGAAGAGCTGCGGTGGGTAGGCGAACCGGCGGGCCGCGGGGGCGGTGCCCCCCGTGCCCGCGTCGTCGTCGACCGGCCCGTCGACCTCGTCCGGGGTGACGGAGGGGTCCTCGTGGTGACGCCGGAAGCGACGACGCGTGACCTCGGCGATGCTGCCGACGTCGTCGGAGTGGCCGTCACCCGCGGCGTCGCGGATGCGGTAGAGCCGGTAGTCGCTCTTGCGCGGGATGCCGTCCTCGAAGACCACGAGGGAGGCCATGACGTCGGTGCCCTGGGTGTGGGAGATGTCCACGCACTCGATGCGCAGGGGCGCCGAGTCCAGCTCGAGGGTCTCCTGGATCTCCTGGAGCGCCGCGGAGCGGGCGGTGAGGTCGCCGCTGCGCCGGAGTTTGTGCTGCGTCAGGGCCTCGACGGCGTTGCGGTGGACCGTCTCCGCCAGGGCCCGCTTGTCACCCCGCTGGGGCACCCGGAGCGACACACGGGAGCCGCGCAGCGCCGAGAGCCAGTCCGCGAGCTCGTCCGAGTCCTCGGGCAGGGCGGGCACCAGCACCTCGCGGGGTACGGCAGCCGAGATGTCGCCGGATTCGGCCGCCTCCGCGAGGTCGGCCTCTCCCCCGTAGAACTGCGCGAGATAGTCGGAGACGACCCCGGGCACGGCACGGGCCGCGTCGAACTCGCCGTCGGCGTCGACGCCGTGGGCGTGTTCGACCACCCAGCCGCGTTGGCCGCGGATGCGGCCCCCGCGCACGTGGAACACCTGGACGGAGACCTGCAGTTCGTCGACCTCGACGCCCACCACGTCGGCGTCGGTGCCGTCACCCAGCACGACGGCCTGCTTCTCCATCGCACGCCGCATGGCGCCGAGGTCGTCACGCAGCCGCGCGGCCCGTTCGAAGTCGAGGTCCGCGGAGGCCTCGAGCATCCGCTTCTCGATGCGGCGCATGATCGCATCGGTACGTCCGGCCAGGAAGTCGATGAGCTCGTTGACAATCGCGCGGTGCTCGTCCGGGGTCACCCGTCCGATGCAGGGGGCGGCGCACTTGTCGATGTATCCCAGCAGACAGGGCCTGCCGAGCTGCGCCTGCCGCTTGAACACCCCGGCGGAGCACGAGCGGACGGGGAAGACCCGCTGCAGAGTGTCGAGGGTGTCGCGGATGGCCCACGCGTGTGAGTAGGGCCCGAAGTAGCGGGTCCCCGGGCGCCGGGGTCCCCGGTAGACGAAGGCACGGGGGAACTCCTCCCCCACGGTGACCGCCAGCATCGGATACGTCTTGTCGTCGCGGTACCGGACGTTGAACCGGGGGTCGTACTTCTTGATCCACGTGTACTCGAGCTGGAGCGCCTCGACCTCGGTGGACACGACCGTCCACTGCACGCCGGCCGCGGCGAGAACCATCCGCCGGGTACGGGGGTGGAGGAGGGACAGGTCCGCGAAGTACGAGCTCAGCCGGCTCCGCAGGTTCTTCGCCTTGCCGACGTAGATGACGCGCCCGTGCTCGTCACGGAAGCGGTAGACCCCCGGCTCCGTCGGGATCGAGCCGGGGGCCGGGCGGTAGGTTCGCGGATCGGCCACGGCGGGTCAGCGGTCGGCGACGGTCTCGGGATCGGCGGCCGAGGGCTTATGGGTGCGGACGGCCTCGCGCAGGCGCGCCATGCCGTCGATCCCGTGCTGGCCGTCGATGGACTGAATAGCCCAGATCCCCGCGTGCTCGTAGGCCGGGAGTTCGAGCCGGGGCCAGTAGCTGGAGCGCGGGAACGTCAGCCCGACGACGTCGTCCCAGCCCCAGGTCCGGACGCGCAGCGGCCCGCGGAGCTCGACGCCCTGCTGCCCGACCCGGACGCGGATCCGCAGGAGGGTCAGCAGCACCCCGGCGAAGATGAACCCGATCACCACGAAGGCGAACTGATCGGCGATCCCGATCGTCACCCCGGTGTCACCGCGGACGAGGATCACCGCCCACACCACGTGGACGATGACGATGAGCACCGCCACGGCGATCGCGGTGGTGCGCATCCGACGGGGCCGGTGCTCGAACTCCCAGTTCTCGTTCATCGACCGGTCCTCAGGTCGCGCAGGGCGATGGCGGCGCCGAGCACGGCGGCGACGGCCTCTCCCCCCTTGTCCTCGGAGGCACCCTCGTGGCCGTCGCGGTCTCGGGCCTGGCCCTCGTTCTCGGTGGTGAGCACCCCGTGGGCGACAGGGGTGGCCTCGTCGAGGGCGATCCGGGTGAGCCCGTCGGTCACCGAGCGACAGACGTGGTCGAAGTGCGGGGTCGCACCCCGGATCACCACGCCGAGCGCCACGACGGCGTCATGGGTCCGTGCGAGCTCCTGGGCCACCACCGGTAGCTCCACGGCCCCGGTCACGCGGGCCAGGGTCACCACCGCGCCGGAGGCGTCGGCGACGGCCAGGGCCCGGTCCAGCAGTTGGGCGCAGATCTCCTGGTGCCAGGTGGAGGCCACCACCCCGAGCCGCAGCCCGCGGGCGTCGGGGATCACCAGTTCCGGTCTACCGCTGCCGCTCATGGCTGATCCTCTCCGTCCACGTCCACGTCCACGTCCACGTCGGCGCCGGCCGGGCCGGCGGGTCCCTCGTCGAGCCCCTCGAGCAGGTGGCCCATCCGGTCGCGCTTGGTGCGCAGGTACCGCAGGTTCTCGGGCGTGACCGCCGTCGGCATGGGCACCCGGGCCACCACCTCCACGCCACCGGCGCGCAGGGCGTCGGCCTTGGCGGGGTTGTTGGTCATCAGTCGTACCCGGGTCACTCCGAGGTCGCGCAGCATCTGTGCGGCCAGGCTGAAGTCGCGGGCGTCGGCGGGCAGGCCCAGGTCGAGATTGGCGTCGACGGTGTCGCGTCCGGAGTCCTGCAGTTGGTAGGCGCGCAGTTTCTGCACCAGGCCGATCCCCCGGCCCTCGTGCCCACGCATGTACAGCACGACCCCGCGCCCCTCCTCGCACACCGCGGCGACGGCAGCGTCGAGTTGCGGGCCGCAGTCACAGCGCAGCGAGTGGAACACGTCGCCGGTCAGGCACTCGGAGTGGATGCGGACGGAGACCGGATCGTCCCCCGAGATGTCGCCGGCCACCATGGCGACGTGTTCGACTCCCTGGAGGGTGTCGCGGTACCCGTGGGCGGTCATGGTCCCGGCCGGCGTGGGGATCCGGGCGGCGACCTCGTGTACCACCTGGACCTCGTTCGCGCGGCGCCACGCCTGGAGCGCCTCGATGGTGATCATCGCCAGCCCGTGCTCGTCGGCGAACCGCCGGAGCTCGGGGGTGCGCGCCATGGTCGTGGGGTCGTCCTCGGAGACGATCTCGCAGATGACGCCCGCCGGGCGCAGACCGGCCAACCGGGCGAGGTCGACGGCGGACTCGGTGTGGCCGGGCCGGGTGAGCACGCCGCCGGGCCGGGCGCGCAGGGGCACCACGTGGCCGGGCCGGGTGAAGTCGCCGGGCACGGTGTCGTCGGCGGCGAGCAGCCTCGCGGTGCGGGCGCGGTCGGCGGCCGAGATGCCGGTGGAGACCCCCGTGCGCGCGTCGACCGTCACGGTGTACGCGGTGTCGTGGCGGTCCTCGTTGATGGCGCGCATGGGCGGCAGGTCCAGCCGAAGGCAGTCCTCCGCCTCGAGCGCGACGCACACGTAACCGGAGGAGTACCGCACGAGGAAGCCCATCAGCTCGGGCGTCGCGAGTTCGGCGGCGAAGATCAGGTCGCCCTCGTTCTCGCGGTCCTCACTGTCCACCACCACGACGGCCCGTCCCGCCGCGATGTCGGCGATGGCTCGCTCGATGCCGTCAAAGGTGGTCACTGCAGCGGGTTCTCCTAGGTCTGGCGGGCCCGAGCGGAGGCCGCGGGCGCGGGTTCAAGTATGGCGCATCGGGTCAGTGGGACCCCCCACCGCGTCCGCCCAGCAGCCGCTCGACGTACTTGGCCAGCACGTCGACCTCCAGGTTGACGGGGTCGCCCGCGCCCAGTCCCCCGAGGATCGTGTCGGCGAGCGTCGTGGGGATGAGGGACACCTCGAACCACGGCTCCGGCTCGTCCGCGGCACTGACCGCCGAGACCGTCAGCGAGGTCCCGGAGACGGTGATCGACCCCTTCTCGACCACGTACCGGGCGAGGTCACCCGGCAGCGAGATGCGCACGACGTGCCAGTGCTCGTGCTCGTCGCGGCTGATCACGTGGCCTGTGCCGTCGACGTGGCCCTGGACGATGTGACCGCCGAACCGGGCGTCCGCGCGCATGGCGCGTTCCAGGTTGACGGGGTCGCCCGGTGACAGTGCACCGAGTGCGGTCCGGTCGAGCGACTCGGCCATCACGTCCACCTCGAAGTACTCCCCCGGCTCCCAGCCGGTGACGGTCAGGCACACCCCGTTGACGGCGATCGAGTCACCGTGGTGGGCGTCCGAGGTGACCAGGGGCCCCCGTATGCGCAGGCGCGCGGAGTCGCCGGTCGTCTCGACCGAGTCGAGGGTTCCGAGCTCCTCCACGATTCCGGTGAACATCAGCGGGGTCCTCTCGTCGGTGCGGTCAGCGTGGTCGCGGTGGCGGGTCGTGCCAGGCCGGGTCGTGTCAAGCGCAGGTGGACGTCGTCGCCCAGGACGGTGGTCCCGCGGATCCGGAAACCGTGGGCGGCCGCGAGCGTGTCCACCCCGGCTCCGGAGACCGCCGACCGCCCGGCGCCGAGCACCAGGGGCGCGAGGTACGCGTCGATCTCGTCGACGAGTCCGGCGGCGAGGAACGCCCCCGCCAGCCTGGGGCCGCCCTCGACGAGGACGTGGGAGACCTCGCCGAGAAGTCCCAGCGCCTCGGCGGGATCGCGGGTGGCCAGGTGTCGGAACCGGCCGTCGGTGCCGCGCACCGTCGCGTCCGCGGGCACGGGGCTCAGCCCCATCACCGCCCGGAGGGGCTGGCGGGGGGCGGGCCGGCCGTCGTCGGTGCGGGCGGTCAGCGCGGGGTCGTCGGCGCGCAGCGTTCCGGTACCGACGACGAGGGCGTCGATCTCCTGTCGTCTGGCGTGGGCGTGGCGGCGCGAAACCGGCCCGGTGATCCACTTACTCGACCCGTCCGCAGCCGCTACCCTGCCGTCCAGACTCGCCGCGTACTTCCAGGTGACGAGGGGGCGGCCGTGGTCCTGACGGTGGAGCCACGCCCTCAGCGGGCCGCTGCGGGCGGCGCTCACCTCGTCGTCGTCGGCTCGTGCCACCTCGACCCCCTCGCGCCGCAGGGTCCCGGCTCCGCCGGACGCCACCGGATTGGGGTCGGACACCGCGTAGACCACGCGGGCGAGCCCGGCGGCGACGATGCGGGAGGTGCACGGACCGGTGCGCCCGTGGTGGTCACACGGCTCGAGGGTGACCACGATCGTCCCACCGCGCGCGCGGTCCCCGGCGGAGTCCAGCGCCACCACCTCGGCGTGCCGTCCGCCCGGGGCCTCGGTCGCGCCGATGCCCACGACCTCTCCGGCGGCGTCGAGCACCACCGCACCGACCGGCGGGTTGGGGGTGCACACCCCCAACGCGGAGGCGGACACGGCGATAGCCCGGGCCAGGGCGTCCCGCTCGCGACGACGGTCGGCGGGGTCGGCCCCGCCCGTCGCTGATACCCCGGGCCCGCTCGGCACCCCGGGCCCGTTCGGGCCCTGTGGCACTTCCGGCACGTCCGGCACGTCCGGCACCGTCACGCCCGCGCGGCGAGGGCCCCGGAGCGCAGGGTCCCGATCATCGCGTCGGGATCCGGGGCACCGTAGACGGCCGAACCGGCCACGAACACGTCGCACCCCGCCGCCGCGCACTCGGCGATCGTCCCCGCGTCGATGCCACCGTCGATCTGGATGTGCACGTCGAGGCCACGGCGGTCGATCTCGGCGCGCAGCGTGCGGACCTTGTCCAACACCCCGGGCATGAACTTCTGGCCGCCGAAGCCGGGCTCGACGCTCATCACCAGGACCAGGTCCACGTGGTCGAGCAGGTCGAGGTACGGCTCGACGGCGGTTTCGGGCTTGATGGAGATACCCGCCTTGCACCCCCTGGCGTGCAGCAGGTCGGCGACGGCCTTCGGGTCGTCGGTGGCCTCCACGTGGAAGGTGACGTTGAACGCGCCCGCGTCCACGTAGTCACCGACCCAGCGCGCCGGGTCGGTGATCATGAGATGGCAGTCCATCGGCTTGTCCGTGACCCTCCCGACCGCCTTCGCGACCGGCGCACCGAAGGACAGGTTGGGCACGAAGTGACCGTCCATGACGTCCACGTGGATCCAGTCGGCGGACGGGATGCGCTCGATCTCGCGGTCCAGACGGGCGAAGTCGGCGGACAGGATCGACGGCGCGATGAGCGGCTGGTACGACATGACGACCAGTCTAGGCGGGCCCGTCCGGGCTGCTCCGCCGACATGGGACGGCGGCCCGCGGACCGGTCAGTCGACGGAGCCGGTGACCGAGGTCAGGAACTCGAGCTGGTCGGCGATGATGCGCTCGAAGTGCGGGTCGACGTAAGGGTCGAAGTGCTCGCACGGGTACTCCAGGTAGCGGCCGCGCGGGATCCGCTGCGCCGCCCGACGCGCGGTCGCCGCGGGGGTGATGGCGTCCTCCGTCGCGATCTGCACCAGCGTCGGGCAGGTGATCCGCCGCGTGTGCCGCATCGGCGAGTAGAAGCCAATCCGTGCCAGGATCCGTGCTGCGACGTCGTCGCGGAATTCACTGCGGCGCAGTCCCGAGTCGGCCGCGAGCCGATTCACCGCGGGATCGGCGTCCGGACTCGTCATGACCGCCGTGTCCCCCGGTCGTCCGACGAGACGCACGTACCGGGGCTCGCGACGCCGGAGCGAGCGCCACAGGTCGTCGACGATGGCCGGGCCGAGTCGGAGCGCCGCCGCGAGCCCCGTCGCCCTGACCGCGGCCGGACCGCTCACATGCGGGACCTGGGCGATGACTCCCGCCAGCCGCTCCCCCGTGCCGGCGAGGGTGAGGACGTGACCTCCCGAGAACGACGTGCCCCACGCGATGACGCGGTCCGGATCGACGCCGGGCAGCGACCGGGTGAAGGCCAGGGCTGACCGCCAGTCGTCGAGTTGGCGGCCGATGTCGAGGAGTTGCCGGGGTTGTCCGTCGCTGGCGCCGAAATGCCGGTAGTCGAAGACCACCACGACGAAGCCGGCGTCCCGGAAGCGCTCGGCGTACGCGGGTAGGCGCAGGTCCCGGATGCACCCGAAGCCGTGTGCCATGACGATGGCCGGCGCGGGGGTGGCCGGCGCGGGAGTGGCTGGTGCCGGGGAGGCCGGTGCCGGGCCTGCAGGTTCGACCGACGGCGCGTCCGGGCGGTAGACCCAGGCCGAGCACCGTACCCCGTGCGAGCTGAACTGCGCGTCCTCACGCATCGTGACCCCGTCGAAGTGCCGCCATGAACATCGCGTCTGTGCTGTGCCGGTGCGGCCACAGTTGCACCCACGGGCCGTCGCCCAGTCCGTCGACCGGACGGCCGACCACCTCCGCGAGGATGTCACGCACGTCGAGGAGTTCGACGTCGTCACGCCGGGCGGCTTCGCGGATGACCGACACTGTCTCCGAGAGGTGGGGCGAGCAGGTCGCGTACAGCACCACCCCGCCCGGTCGGACCAGACGCAGGGCCGACTCGAGGAGTTCGCGCTGGAGCGTGACCAGGCCCGGGATGTCGGCGCTGGTCTTGCGCCACCGCGCCTCGGGTCGACGGCGAAGTGCGCCGAGGCCGGAACACGGGGCGTCGAGTAATACCCTGTCGAACCCCGGCTCCAGACCCGGGTCGCGTCCGTCGGCCGTGTGCACGGTCACCGGCAGGTCCTTGGTCGCGCCGCGGACCAGGTCGGCGCGGTGCTCGGAGATCTCCACCCCGGTGAGCGTCGCCTGCTCGATCTCCGCCAGCGCGCCCAGCAGGACCGCCTTCCCGCCGGGCCCGGCGGCCAGATCGAGCCACCTCCCGGAGTCCGGACCGCCCAGGGGGGCGCGGGCGGCGGCCAGCGCCACGAGCTGGCTGCCCTCGTCCTGGACCGCCGCGAGCCCTTCTCGTACGGCGTCGAGCGTTCCGGGGTCCCCGGAGTCCAGGTGGACCGCGTACGGGGACAGCTCACCCTCCGTACCGCCGGTGATCAGTGCCAGTTCCTCGCCCGTGATGGCACCGGGGCGGGCGGCCAGGTGGACCTTCGGCCGGGCGTCGTCGGCGGCGAGCAACTCGGGAAGCTCCCCGGCGGCGGCGCCGAGCGAGTCCGCGAACGCGCGGGCGATCCACTCCGGGTGCGCGGTGCCGATGGCCATCCGAGCCACCGGGTCGGTCACACCGTCACGCAGCGCGTCGACCCAGGAGTCGAGGTCGCGGGCGGCGACCTTGCGGAGGACCGCGTTGACGAACCCGCCCGCCCGGCCCAGGCCGGCGGTGCGCGCGGCCTCGACGGCGGTGTCGACGGCGGCGTGCGCACCGATCCGGGTGAACAGCAACTGGTAGGCGCCCAGCCGCACGAGATCGAGGACCGGCGGGTCGATCTCCTCGACGGGCCGGGACGCCGCGAGCACGATCACCCGGTCGAGCAGTCCCTGTGCGCGGAGCGTGCCGTAGGTCAACTCCGTGGCCAGCGCCGCGTCGCGTGTGTCCAGCTTGGCGCGGCGCAGTTCCGCCGGCAGGGCCAGGTTGGCGTAGGCGGCGCGTTCCCGCACGGCCGCCATGACCGCCAGCGCGACGGTCCTGGCGTCGGGACGGGGTTGCTTCTGCTGTTTCTGTTGTTTCTGCGGCCGGGTGTCCGGACGTCGCCGGCGGTCCGACTGCGGGCGGTTGCCTCCACCGCTCTTCGGGCGTCCCTGTCCGCCCCCGCGGCGGGGATCGGGCCCCTGCCCGCGGCCCTGTCGGTCGTCGGCGCTCACTCGAACACCGCGCCCTCGTCGAGCCGGGCGCCGCGCACCCAGTCCAGCGCGTTCATCATCTTCTTGCCGTGGGGCTGGATGGTCTCGATCGCCATCGGTACCGTCGCGGTGCCCACGAGGAACGACCGCTTGTCCCACGAGATGAGTCCGGGCCCGAGGTCCGTGGGCGCGTCCTCGGCGGGGCGGGCCGAGCCGATCTTCACCCGTTCGCCGCCGAGCGTCGTCCAGGCGCCCGGCGCAGGGGTGACCGACCGGATGTGCCGGTCGACGGCCAGGGCGGGATCGCTCCACCGCACCCGCGCGTCGTCGACCGTGAGCTTCGGTGCATGGGAGGCGCCGTCGGCCGGCTGGGGAACCGCGCGGAGCTCTCCCGACTCGATCCCGTCCAGGGTCGCCGCGAGCAGCCCGGCGCCGGACACCCCGAGTCGGCCGAGGAGGTCCCCGGCCGTGTCGCGGGGCCGGACGGTCTCGGTCATCGTCCCCAGGACCGGGCCGGTGTCCATGCCCTCGTCCAGCAGGAAGGTGGTCGCGCCGGTGACCTCGTCACCGGCGGCGACGGCGGCGTTGACCGGGGCGGCCCCCCGCCATGCGGGGAGCAGGGAGAAGTGCAGGTTGATCCACCCGTGGGTGGGGATGTCGAGGACGGGGCGCGGAACGAGGTGGCCGTAGGCGACCACCGGAACCGCGTCGGGTGTCAGCGCGCGCAGTCGCTCCGCGAACTCGGGGTCGCGGGCGTTCGGCGGGGTGAGGACCTCGATGCCCGCTGCGTCGGCCGCGGCCGCCACGGGGCTGCGGGACAGTCCCCGACCGCGGCCGGTGCGGGCGTCGGGACGCGAGACGACGGCGACGACCTCGTGACGGTCACTGTCGAGCAGCGCCTGCAGGGAAGGAACGGCGACCTCCGGGGTGCCGGCGAAGACGAGACGCACTTCTCACCTCACCGCCATCGCGTCGGAGAGCGTGTCGTAGATGACGCCGCCGCTGACCGCGGCGCTGCCGAACCAGCTGGCCGAGCGGACCTCGGCCATCGCCTCGCGACGGCGCTCCGGGGTGAGGCGCTGCAGGAACAGCACCCCGTCCAGGTGGTCGGTCTCATGCTGGACGGCGCGGGCGAGGATGCCCTCGGCCTCGAAGCTGACGGGTGCGCCGTGCACGTCCACACCGCGCGCCCGGACGCGGGCGAACCGCTCGGTGGGCAGGGAGATCCCGGGGATGGACAGGCAGCCCTCGTTGACGTGGGTCCTCTCCTCGCCGATCGGCTCCCACTCGGGATTGACCAGGTGACCCTCCCGCCCGCCGCAGCTGTAGACGAACACACGGGTGGACAACCCGATCTGGGGCGCCGCGAGCCCGGCACCCTCCTCGTGCGCGACGGTGTCCATGAGGTCCGCCACGGTGCGTGCCAGCCTGTCGTCGAAGGAGGTGACGGGGTCGGCGGGGGTCCGGAGGACCGGGTCGCCGAAGAGCCGGACGGGATGGACGGACATGCGTATGGGTCTCCTGGCAGGCGTCGGTGCTGAACGGCCATTCTAGGCGCTCCGTCGGCGTGCGCCGTCGTCGGCGGTCGGCCGGACGCACGGCGGGGCGGTCAACCGATGTGGACGGGGTCCAGACGAACCCGGACCGAGTGGCTGTGGCGGCGTCCGGAACGCCGGAGGACCAGTGCCCGGAGCTCCGCCGCGACCTCGGCGAGGACGGGCGGGGGCACCCGGAACAGCACCCGCTCCGGGTCCTCCACCTCGTCATGACCGGGGAGCTCCTCCCCGGCGGGCAGATCCACCGGACCCAGTACCTCGACACTGTCCGTGAGGCGGAAGTCCTCGAGGACCTCGGCGAGCGCGGCGGCCGGCCCGTCGACCGCGATCATGTGCACCGCCGGCGGGAACCCGACCTCGGCGCGGTCCGCGAGTTCGCGCTCCGCCCAGCCCTGGGGATCCCACCGGACCAGCGCCTGGGCGACCGCGGACTCGGATTCGGCGGACAGGAACACCCTGCCCCCCTCGTCGGCGGGACGGACGAGACCGGCCGCCCCGATCCACAGGCGCAGGGCGTGCTGGACGGCCCGCAGGTCGGGTCGGCCGAGAAGCGCCCACGAGTCCAGGAGCAGTGCGGCCCCGTACCCGCCCTCGGCGACGGGTTCCGCTCCCGGGGTGGCGACGATGATCGCCGGGCTCGCGGGCACGGTGTCCAGGATCTCCCCTCCCCCGCTCGTGCGGATCCGGACACCGGGGAACATCCGGCCCAGCTCTTCCGCGGTGCGGCCTGCCCCCACCACCCCGGCCCGCAGCGCCCGCGATCCGCAGGCCACGCAGCGGAAGCTCGGCTCGGGGGCCCCGCACCACCCGCACGCCAATTCCACCGGCCCGTGGACCTCGTCCATCCGCCCGGCGCGGAGCGGGCCGTTGCACCGGCGACACCGCGCCGGGGTCCGGCACGACCCACACAGCAGCGTGGGGATGTACCCCTTGCGGGGCACCTGTACGAGGACCGGGGCGTCCACGTCGATCGCCTCCCGGGCCATCGTCAACGCCACGGCGGGCAGCCGCGTGCGGCCCCCCGCGACGTCGCGGGCCTGCACCGGGTCGGCGTCGGTCACGGCGACCACGCGGGGCGCGAGCTCGCGGGTCAGTCCGGGGCGCGGGCGGATCTCGTGTGCCCACCCGGAGCGGACGTACTCGGCGACCTCGGGGGTCCGGTCCACCGACGACAGCAACAGGGGTACGCCCTCGAGGGCCGATCGCTGTGCGGCGACGTCACGCGTGTGGGGATACGGGGCACGCGGCTCGACGAACGAGTCGTCCCCGTCGTCGTGCAGCACGATGAGACCGAGTTCGGGCAGGGGGGCGAAGACCGCGCTCCGGGTGCCCACGACGATCCGGGCGTGGCCGCGGATCGCCCGCAACCAGCGTCGGTACCGGGCGGACGGCCCGACCCCGGCGGACAGATCCGTGACGAGGTCCCGACCGGCCGCGCCGCCCCCGACTACCTCGCGACAGGCCGCGGTGAGACGGTCGACGTCCCGCTGGTCCGGGACGATCAGGAGTACCTGGAGCCCACGACGGCGCAGGGAGTCGGCGAGGGTCGCCAGGGCACCGGCCCAGTCCCGGCCCGGTGGGACCGTCCACACCCCGCGGGCGGGGACGGCGCCGGTCGCGGCCTCGAGGAACCTCGCGACCATCGGGTGGTCGCCCCACCCCTCCGGCATCTCTACCGGCCCCACCGACACTCCCAGGGGCGGCCCCGGCTCGGGAACGGACTTCTCGGCGGCGGCGTGGCGCGGCGGGATCGCCAACCGGATCACGTCCGAGCGCATACCCACCCACCGCCGTGCGACCAGGTCGACCAACCGGAGCAGGTCCGGGGTGAGGACGGGCTCGGGTGACACGACCCGCTCGAGCCAGGCGAGTTCCCCCTGGTGATCGGTCTGCCCGCGCCGCTCGACGAGGAAACCGTCGACCAGCCGCCCGGCGAACCTCACCCGCACCCGCACCCCCGGGACCGCCTCGGCGGAGAGGGACTCGGGGACCAGGTAGTCGAACTCCCGGTCGAGATGGAAGACCCCGAGCAACGGCAGGACCCGGGCCACGGGGGCATCGGCCGCCGCGACCCGGGTCGCTGGGCGCGTGGTGGTCACGTCCGGAATACTCGCACCCCGCTACGACACACGGGGCGGCAGCGTCAGAGTCCGGCGGCCTGCTTGAGTTCGTCGACGCGGTCGGTGCGCTCCCAGGGCAGGTCGATGTCGGTGCGGCCGAAGTGTCCGTAGGCGGCCGTGGGGGCGTAGATCGGACGCTTGAGGTCCAGGTCGCGGATGATCGCGCCGGGCCGCAGGTCGAACACCTCGGTCACCGCCTGCTGGAGCCGGTCGATGTCGACCTTCTCGGTACCGAACGCCTCGACGAACAGTCCGACCGGGGCGGCCTTGCCGATGGCGTAGGCGACCTGGACCTCGACGCGCTCGGCCAGGCCGGCGGCGACGATGTTCTTGGCGACCCAGCGCATGGCGTAGGCGGCGGAGCGGTCCACCTTGGACGGGTCCTTGCCGGAGAAGGCGCCGCCACCGTGGCGGGCCATGCCGCCGTAGGTGTCGACGATGATCTTGCGTCCGGTCAGGCCGGCGTCGCCCATCGGGCCGCCGAGGACGAACCGGCCGGTCGGGTTGACCAGCAGCCGGAAGTCGGCGGTGTCGATCCCGCCGGCGGCCTCGGCCAGGACCGGGTCGATCACGTGCTGCGTGAGGTCGTCGCGCAGGGTGGTCTCCAGGTCGATGCCGTCGGCGTGCTGGGTGGAGATGACGATGGTGTCCAGCCGGACCGCGCGGTCGCCGTCGTACTCGATGGTGACCTGGGTCTTGCCGTCCGGGCGCAGGTAGGCCAGCGTGCCGTCCTTGCGCACCTCGGTCAGCCGCCGCGAGAGGCGGTGGGCCAGCGCGATGGGCAGTGGCATGAGCTCGGGGGTGTCCGAGCAGGCGTAGCCGAACATCAGGCCCTGGTCGCCGGCACCCTGGCGGGCGATGGCGTCCTCGACCGAGTCGCTGGAGGTGCGGGCCTCGTGGGAGGTGTCCACGCCCTGGGCGATCTCCGGCGACTGCTGCCCGATCGAGATCGACACGCCGCAGGAGACGCCGTCGAAGCCCTTGTCCGAGGAGTCGTAACCGATCTCGACGATCTTGTCGCGGATGAGCTGCGGGATCTCGACGTAACCGGTGGTCTTGACCTCGCCGGCCACGTGGACCATGCCGGTGGTGACCATCGTCTCCACGGCCACTCGGGCCGCCGGGTCCTGCTCCAGCATCGCGTCCAGGATCGAATCTGAGATCGCGTCACAGATCTTGTCCGGATGCCCCTCGGTCACGGACTCGCTGGTGAACAGCCGACGTGCCTGCGTCACAGTGGTTCTCTCTTCCATGGTGGGATCGCGTGTGATCGTTGCCGATCGCGTGGGGACAGACTAGTCGGTGCGGTCTGCGTCACTCCGCCCGGTCCGCCCGCGAGCGATCCCCACGATCGCGTCGAGTAGACGGTCGGCCAGGAGGTCCTTGCTGGCGCGCTCGAGGGCCGTCTCGCCGCCGCCCGAGTCGAGGATCCAGCCGCCGTTGACGTCCTGTCCGAAGGTGGTGTCCCGTCCCACCTCGTTGACGACGAGGAGGTCGCACCCCTTCCGGGCGAGCTTGGCGCGGCCGTGCTCGAGGACCGTGCCCGACGCGTCCCCGGTCTCGGCGGCGAAACCCACGAGCACGCAGTCGGCCGGGACGTCCCCCGCCGCACGCGCGGAGACCAGGTCGGCGAGGATGTCCGGGTTCCGCCGGAGGCGGATTTCCGCGGGCTCCGATCCGCTGCCCTTCTTGAGCTTGGAGTCGGAGACGTCGGTCGGCCGGAAGTCGGCGACGGCGGCGGCCTTGACGACCACGTCCGCCCGCGCGGCCGCGCGCAGCGTCTGCTCCCGCAGTTCAAGGGCGGACTCGATGTGGACGACCTCGACGGCGGGCGGGGTCGGCAGATCGGAGGACGTCACCAGGGTCACCCTGGCACCCCGGGCGGCGGCCACCGCGGCGATCGCGTGGCCCTGCTTGCCCGAGCTGCGGTTACCGAGGAAGCGCACGGGGTCGATCTCCTCACGGGTACCTCCGGAGGTGACGACGATGCGCGTGTCGGCGAGGTCCCACGGCAGTGATCCGCCGTCGAGGAGGAGCCGGGCCAACCGCGCGATGTCGGCGGGCTCCGGTAGACGCCCCGCGCCGGTGTCGGCGCCGGTGAGCCGGCCGGACGCCGGCGGCATGACGTGGATGCCGTCGCCCCGGAGGGTGTCGACGTTGCGACGCGTCGCGGGGTGCTCCCACATCTCGGTGTGCATGGCCGGGGCGAGGAGCACCGGGCACCGCGCGGTGAGGAGTGTGGAGGTGAGGAGATCGTCGGCGCGCCCGCTCGCCGCGCGGGCCAGCAGGTCCGCGGTGGCGGGAGCGACGACGACGAGGTCCGCCCGTTGCCCGAGGGCGACGTGGCGGACCGAGGGCATGTCCGAGAACACCCCGGTGGACACCGGGTTCCCGGACAGCGCCTCGAAGGTGGCGGACCCGACGAATCGCAGGGCCGCCTCTGTGGGGACGACGTCGACGTGGCATCCGGACTCGGTGAGCAACCGGATGAGGCCACATGCTTTGTAGGCGGCGATCCCGCCGCCGACTCCGACGACGACGCGCGGGCCGCGCATGTCGTCCCCGGAGGGGCTCACTCGCCCTCGGCGCAATCGAGCAGGTCGGAGTGCAGCTCACGCAGCGCGATGGTCAGGGGCTTCTCGTGCAGCCCCGGGTCGACCAGCGGGCCGACGTACTCGAGGATGCCCTCCTCGATCTGGTTGTAGTACGAGTTGATCTGGCGCGCCCGCTTGGCGGCGAAGATCACGAGTGCGTACTTCGAGGACGCCCGCTCGAGCAGCTCGTCGATCGGGGGGTTCGTGATGCCGATCGGGGTGTCGTACAGCGGGGTGGCCGCTGCGGCTTCGGTGGTGGCCACTATGGGTTCTCCTCTGGGGTACTGCCTGGGGTCGGTGTCGTCGATGACACCCTGGTGACGCTGGGCTCGCCGCTAGTCGCGGCCGACCAGCAATGATACCAACTCGTCCACGGCCTTTTCGAGTTCGTCGTTGACGACGACCTCGTCGAACTCTCCGCGGGCCTCCATCTCGACCTTCGCGGTCTCGAGTCGGCGGTCCACCACGTCCTGCGGTTCGGTGCCCCGGCCACGCAGCCGGACCTCGAGTTCCTCCCACGACGGCGGGGCGAGGAACACGGTCCTGCCCTCCGGGATCGACTCGCGGATCTGGCGCACCCCGGCGAGGTCCACCTCGATGAGGACGGGTCGTCCCGCCTCGAGCGCGCGGTGCACCGGATCGGCGGGGGTCCCGGAGAGCTGCAGTCCGCGGTGGATCTCCGCCCACTCCAACATCCGACCCTCGGATACGGCTTTCCGGAAGTCCTCGGTGGACACGAAGGAGTAGTCGCGGCCGTCGACCTCCCCGGGCCGCGGGTCCCGTGTGGTCATCGACACGCTGAAGTAGAGGTCGGGGACGCACTCGCGGAGACGGGCGACGACGGTTGACTTCCCGACGGCGGAGGGGCCGGCCAAGACGATCAGCCGGCCCCTCTTCGCCGTCGTCTCCGGGGTGACCCCGGATGACGGTGTGTTCATGCGTCGATCAGTCGACCGTGAAGTCGAACCGCTCGAGCAGTGCGCGACGCTGGCGGTCACCGAGACCACGCAGACGACGCGTCGGCGCGATCTCGAGCTCGGTCATGATCTCCTGAGCCTTGACCTTGCCGACCTTGGGCAGGGCCTCGAGCAGCGCCGAGACCTTCATCTTGCCGAGGATCTCGTCGCTCTCGGCATCCTTGAGCACCTGCTTGAGGTCGGTGCCGCCACGCTTCAGGCGCTCCTTGAGCTCAGCCCGGGCGCGACGGGCGGCAGCCGCCTTCTCCAGAGCAGCAGCGCGCTGCTCATCGGTCAACTGGGGAAGGGCCACAATTCCTCCGTCTCGTTCGTGTGTGTCTCATGACTCACGCGGATGTCCACCGTAGGACACCCCCGCCTGGTGTGCGGTGACCGGCCCCGGCGCGTCCGCGGGCTGCGGAACACCTCCGGGAGCGGGCGCTCCCTCGTGCTCACCGTACCCGGGCGGTTCCGCCGCCCCCGAGGGGGACTTCCACGGCTCCGGGCCTGATGACCTCAGCAACAGTACGCGGCCGACCGGCCGGGTACCAGACGGGGTCCCGCTGTGGCACCCCGTCTGATCTGCGCATTGACGGTTCGAGGTTGTATGGCACCCTAGCGCCGCCCGTCCTGGGGCGCGACGCGAACCGCCCGATTCCCGCGAGCCCGGCTCCGGGCGGCCGTCACCGGTGGGACGCCGGTACACCCGTGTGGAACGCGGCGACTCAGGAGTCGTCGGAGAACCTGTACTGTGCGGCGAGTTCGACGACCGTCGCGCGCATCGCGTCGACGTCCGGCCCGGTGCGGAGCACGTGCCGCGAGACGTTGACCAGGGTGAGCGGGAGCGCGGGCCCGGCGATCCTGCGGACGTCGGCCAGGGTGCCGCCCTGCTCCCCCACCCCGGGCATGAGGACCGGGCCGGAGAGCTCGTCGAGCCTGGGGGGGTCGGTCACCGTCGCCCCGACGACCACGCCGAAGGGCCCCGGTGCACCATCCCCGACGCGGGCGTTCCGCCGGGCCACCTCGTCGACGACGGACTGGGCGACCGTGCCGGCGGGGCCCGCCGAGCCCTGCAGGGGCCCGGCCTCGGGGTTGGAGGTCCGGGCCAGGACGAACAGGCCCCGGCCGGTGGAGGCCGCCGTCTCGAACGCCGCGTCCAGTGCGCCCACCCCGAGGTACGGGGACACCGTGAGCGCGTCGCAGGCCAGCGGGGACCCGTCCCGCAGCCACGCGCGGGCGTACCCGGCCATGGTGGAGCCGATGTCGCCGCGTTTGGCGTCGGCCACCGACAGCGCCCCGCGCTCGCCGATGGCGGCCAGGAGCTCCTCCAGGACCCGGAACCCGGCGGACCCGTGCTCCTCGAAGAACGCCACCTGGGGCTTGACCGCGGGGACCAGGTCACCGAAGGCCTCGAGAGACCGCCGCGAGAACTCCGCGACGCCCGCCACGTCGACGCCCAGGCCCCACGCCTCCAGCAGCGCCGGGTGGGGGTCGATGCCCACGCAGAGGTTGCCCCGCTCGGCGACCGCCCTGCGCAGGCGGGCACCGAACGGGGGCGCGGTCGGCGTCACCGCGCCGCGTACCCGGCGTGCAGCTCCTGCAGGGGGCTGACGCTGACGTCGCCGCGCAGCATGGCCTCGATCCCGTGGACCGCCGCGGTGGCGCCCTGGACGGTGGTCACGCAGGGCACGCGGCGGGAGATCGCCGCGGACCGGATCTCGTGGCCGTCGGCACGGGTGCCCCCGGTCGACGAGGCGATGTTGAGGATGAGGTCCACCTCGTCGGCGTTGATGCGGTCGACGATCGTGCGGATCGGCCGGCCGTCCTCGTCGACCGGGCCGGTGCCGGACTCGGTCAGCTTGGCCACGGTCTCGCAGGCGATGCCGTACCGGCGGAGCATGAGCGCCGTGCCCTCGGTGGCCAGCACCGTGAACCCGAGCGCCGCCAGCCGCTGGGCCGGGAACACCATCGACCGCTTGTCCCGGTTGGCCACCGAGACGAACACCGTGCCCGACAGCGGCAGCACGCCGTCGGCGGACAGCTGGCCCTTGGCAAAGGCCACGGCGAAGTCCGGGCCGATGCCCATGACCTCACCCGTCGACTTCATCTCCGGGCTCAGCAGGGACTCCACGGTGTCGCCCTCCGGGGTGCGGAACCGGTTGAACGGCAGCACCGCCTCCTTGACGGCGACGGGGGCGTCCGCGGGAAGGGAGCCGCCGTCCCGGTCGGACGGGAGCAGCCCCTCCGCGCGCAGGTCGGCGATCGACTCGCCCAGCATGATGCGGGCACACGCCTTGGCCAGGTGCACCCCGGTCGCCTTGGACACGAAGGGCACCGTCCGGCTGGCCCGGGGGTTGGCCTCGAGGACGTAGAGCACGTCGTCCTTGAGGGCGTACTGCACGTTCATCAGGCCCTTGACGCCGATGCCCATGGCCAGCGCCTCGCTGGAGCGGCGGACCCTGTCGATGTCGTCCTGTCCGAGGGTGATCGGCGGCAGCGTGCACGCGGAGTCGCCGGAGTGGATGCCGGCCTCCTCGATGTGCTCCATGACGCCGCCCAGGTACACCTCGGTGCCGTCGCACAGGACGTCGACGTCGATCTCCACGGCGTCGTCGAGGAAGCGGTCCACCAGCACCGGACGGTCCGGACTGATCTCGGTGGCGCGGTCGATGTACGAGCGCAGGGAGCCCTCGTCGTAGACGATCTCCATGCCCCGGCCGCCCAGCACGTAGGACGGGCGCACCAGTACCGGGTACCCGATGTCGGCGGCGATGGCGGTCGCCTCGTCGGCGTTGATCGCGGTGCCGAACGCCGGGGCCGGCAGCCCCGCCCGGACCAGCACCTCACCGAACTCGCGGCGGTCCTCGGCCAGGTCGATCGCGGACGGGCTGGTGCCCACGATGGGCACGCCGGCGGCCTCGAGCTGCGCGGCCAGCCCCAGCGGGGTCTGGCCACCGAGCTGCACCAGCACCCCGGCGACCGTGCCGGACTCGGACTCGGCGTGGTAGACCTCCATGACGTCCTCGAACGTCAGGGGCTCGAAGTACAGCCGGTCGGCCGTGTCGTAGTCGGTCGAGACCGTCTCCGGGTTGCAGTTGACCATGACCGTCTCGTACCCGGCCTCGGACAGCGTCAGGGCGGCGTGCACGCAGGAGTAGTCGAACTCGATGCCCTGGCCGATGCGGTTGGGCCCGGAACCGAGGATGATCACCTTCTCGCGCTCGGTCTGCGGGGCGACCTCGGACTCGGCGGCGGGGTCGAGCTCGTAGGTCGAGTAGTGGTACGGGGTCTTGGCCTCGAACTCCGCGGCACACGTGTCGACCGTCTTGTAGACGGGCCGGATCCCCAGCCGGTGGCGCAGGCGCTGCACGCCCTCGGCACCGGCGAACTCGGGCCGGAGGGCGGCGATCTGCGCGTCCGACAGACCGTTGTGCTTGGCCCGACGCAGCAGGTCCGCGCCCAGCACGGCGGCGTCGACGATCTCGCGGCGCAGGTCCACGAGCTCGGCCACCTCCTCGAGGAACCACGGGTCGATGCCGGAGGCCTCGTGGACCTGCTGGACCGTCGCCCCCAGGCGCAGCGCCAGCTCGACGTCGTACATCCGGCCCTCGGTCGGACGGACCAGGTCGGCGAGCACCGCATCCACGTCGGTGGAGCGCCCGGGTGCGATGGTCTCGTCGGGCAGGGTCCAGAATCCCGAGGCTTTGGTCTCCAGCGACCGCATGACCTTGCCGAGGGCCTCCCGGTAGTTGCGCCCCAGGCTCATGGCCTCGCCCACCGACTTCATGGTGGTGGTGAGGGTGTCGTCGGCACCCGGGAACTTCTCGAAGGCGAACCGGGGCGCCTTGACCACCACGTAGTCGAGGGTCGGCTCGAAGCACGCGGGGGTCTCGCCGGTGATGTCGTTGGTGATCTCGTCGAGCGAGTACCCGATGGCCAGCCGTGCGGCGATCTTGGCGATCGGGAAGCCGGTGGCCTTGGAGGCCAGCGCGGAGGACCGCGAGACCCGGGGGTTCATCTCGATCACGACCAGGCGGCCGTCGACGGGGTTGATGGCGAACTGGATGTTGCAGCCGCCGGTGTCCACGCCCACGGCGCGGATGATCGCGATGCCAAGGTCGCGCATGTTCTGGAACTCGCGGTCGGTCAGCGTCATCGACGGCGCGACGGTGACGGAGTCGCCGGTGTGCACACCCAGGGCGTCCACGTTCTCGATCGAGCAGATCACGACGACGTTGTCCTTGTTGTCGCGCATCAGCTCGAGCTCGTACTCCTTCCACCCGAGGATGGACTCCTCGATGAGGACGTTCGCGGTCGGCGAGGCGGAGAGCCCGCCGCCGGCGATGCGCTCGAGGTCCTCGGTGGTGTAGGCCAGACCCGAGCCCAGGCCGCCCATGGTGAAGGAGGGCCGGACCACGACCGGCAGCCCCAGCTCGGCGACGGTGGCATGGACCTCCTCCATCGTGTGGCAGACGGCGCTGCGGGCCGACTCGCCGCCGACGCTGGCCACGATGTCCTTGAAGGTCTGCCGGTCCTCGCCGCGGTTGATGGCGGGGATGTCCGCGCCGATGAGCTCGACCCCGTGCTTGTCGAGGAGCCCCTGGGCGTCCAGCTGCATGGCCGCGTTCAGTGCGGTCTGCCCACCGAGGGTCGCGAGCACCGCGTCCACCGGGTGGCCGTCGGCGGCCTCCTTGATCAGGATCTTGTCGATGAACTCGGGCGTGATGGGCTCGACGTAGGTGGCGTCGGCGAACTCCGGGTCGGTCATGATCGTGGCCGGGTTGGAGTTGACCAGGGTCACACGCAGGCCCTCGGACTTGAGCACGCGGCACGCCTGGGTGCCCGAGTAGTCGAACTCGCAGGCCTGGCCGATGACGATCGGCCCGGAGCCGATGACGAGGACGTGGTTGATGTCTGTGCGCCGGGGCATCAGTTCGAACCCTTTCTGGAGTCTGCGGAGCCGAGGTCGGAGGATTCGAGCAGGCTGACGAAGCGGTCGAAGAGGTCGGCGGCGTCCCGGGGGCCCGCCGCGGATTCGGGGTGGTACTGGACGGAGAAGGCGCTGCCGTCGACCAGGGCGACGCCCTCGACGGTGCCGTCGTTGGCGCACACGTGGGTCACGGCGGCCGTGCCCCACGGGGTCTGCCAGGTGTCACCCTCCGGGGCGCGCAGTGCGAATCCGTGGTTCTGGGAGGTGATGGCCACGGCGCCGGTGGCCTTCTCGATCACCGGGATGTTGATGCCGCGGTGCCCGAACTGCATCTTGTAGGTCTCCAGCCCCAGAGCCCGGCCGAGGATCTGGTTTCCGAAGCAGATGCCGAAGAAGGGGATCCCCTGGCCCAGCACCTCCTTGGTGAGGTGTACCGCGTGGTCGGCCGTCGCCGGGTCGCCCGGACCGTTGGACAGGAACACCCCGTCGACGCCGAGGTCGAGGATGTCCTGCAGCGTCGAGTCGGCGGGCAGGACGTGGACGCGGACCCCGCGCTCGGTGAGCATCCGGGGGGTGTTGGTCTTGATCCCCAGGTCCAGTGCGGCGATCGTGTAGGACGCCTCGCCCTCCGGCTCCACCACGTAGGCCTCGCGCGTGGAGACCTCGTCGGACAACGACGCGCCGGCCATGGACTCCTGGGCCCGGACCGCGGTGAGCATGGTCTCGTCGTCGGTCAGGTCGTCGCCCGAGAAGATCCCGGCCTTCATGGCCCCGAGCTCCCGGATGTGGCGGACCACGGCGCGCGTGTCGATACCGGCGATGCCGACCACGCCCTGGGCGGCCATCTCGTCTTCGAGGCTGCGGCTGGACCGGTGGTTGGAGGGCTGTCGCGACAGGTCGCGGATCACGAAGCCGGAGACCCAGATCCGGCCCCCGCGGGCCTCACCGTCGAGGAGGGACTCGCCGTCCTCGTCGTTCCAGCCGGTGTTGCCGATCTGCGGGGCGGTGGCCACGACGATCTGCCGGCAGTAGGAGGGGTCGGTGAGGGTCTCCTGGTAGCCGGACATGCCGGTGGTGAACACGGCCTCCCCGAGGGTGGTCCCGGTCGCGCCGAAGGAGGTGCCGCGGTGGATGCGTCCGTCCTCGAGGACGAGCGCGGCGGGTTGCGGGCCCGCCTGCGGCGCGGGCGTGGTGCTGTGCGGTGTCACTGGTTCTCCTCGGTGGTGGAGCTGGAGTCGGTGGGCGTGTCGGAGGGGTCGGCGTCTCCGCGCAGCGCCTCCCAGCGGGGGTAGGTGTCCTTGTCGTCCGCCCGGAAACCGGAGTCGACGAGCGTTCGGCCGTCGGTGCCCGTCACCTGCCATCGCGCGACGAGGATGCCGCCGCCGGGCACGGTCTTGTTGGCCAGCGCCGAGGCGCGGCGCACGTCGACGAGGTCGGCGCGGGGGATCCACACGACGGCGTCGGCCAGCTCGAGGCGTATGCCGCCGGTGTGGGCGGTCAGGGTGCCGGCGGAGCGGTGGCCGAGGGGCGGGCGGGCGATCCGGGCCTGCCAGTCCCCCGCGACGGTGCTGCCGATGTACACACCGGTCAGCGGCCCCAGGACGATCTCGCCCGGGTCGGCGGGCGGGGTGGGGAGCTCGTCGAAGAGCCCGGCCTGGGACCGGCTACGGTTCCGCCATCCCAGCGTCATCAGACCGATCAGCGCGAGCAGCACGGCGATGACGATGATGACGGTCCAGTAGTCCTGGGTCATGCGAGTACCTCTCCGTCGCGGGTGGTCAGGCGGCCCCGGTACACGGTGCCGACGACCCTGGCCGCGAATGTCATTCCCTCGTAGGGGGTGTTGGCGGACAGACTTGCCAGCGCGTCGCCGACGACGGTCCACGGGGAGTCGGGGTCGACGACGACGAGGTTCGCGGGCTCCCCTACGGCGATCGGTCGCCCCTGGTCCGACAGGCCGGCGATCTCGGCGGGCCGGGTGCTCATGACACGGGCGAGGTCCCGCCAGGTCATGTCCCCGGTCTCGACCAGCAGGGCGGCGACGATCGGCAGGGCGGTCTCGAGTCCGAGCATGCCCGGCCGGGCGGCGGCGAACTCGCAGCACTTCTCCTGCGCGGCGTGCGGGGCGTGGTCGGTGGCGACGCAGTCGATCACGCCGGACCTCAGCGCCTCGCGCAGCGCGAGGGTGTCGTGTGCCTCGCGCAGGGGCGGGTTGACCCGGTAGACGCCGTCGTAGGTCTCGAGCCGGGAGTCGTCGAGGAGCAGGTGGTGCGGGGTGACCTCGGCGGTGATCGAGATCCCCTGGTCCTTGGCCCACCGCAGCAGTTCGACGGTGCCGGTCGTGGAGGCGTGGCAGATGTGCACGCGGGCGCCGGCGTCGCGGGCCAGGATCGCGTCCCGGGCGACGATCGATTCCTCCGCCGACCGCGGCCATCCGGTCAGTCCCAGGCGTGCGGCGTGGGGCCCCTCGTGGGCCACGGCGCCGCCGGTGAGCCGGGGTTCCTCGGCGTGCTGGGCGACGAGGACGCCCAATCCGGCCGAGTACTCCAGGGCTCGACGCATCACCAGCGGGTCGTGGACGCACATCCCGTCGTCGGAGAACACCCTGACGCGGGCCTCCCCCGCGGCCATCTGCCCCATCTCGGTGAGCTGCTCACCCTGGAGACCCACGGTGACGGCGCCGACGGGGTGCACGTCGCACAGTCCGACCTCGCGGCCGATCCGCCAGACCGAGTCGGTCACCGTCTGGTTGTCCTGCGGGGGCTGGGTGTTGGCCATGGCGAACACCGCCGTGTACCCCCCGCGGGCCGCGGCGGCAGAACCCGAGGCGATGGTCTCGGTGTCCTCGCGACCGGGTTCACGCAGGTGGGTGTGCAGGTCGACGAACCCCGGCAGCAGTACGGCGTCGTCCGCATCGAGGACCTCGGTGTCCGGCGCGGACAGGTCCACGGACCCGCCCGCGTCCGGACCGATCGCGGCGACGACGCCGTCGCGGACGAGGACGTCGACCGGGTCGCCCTCGCCGTAGGGACGCACCCGCCGTAGCAACAGGGTCGGTGTGTGGGGGGCGCTCACTCAGGGGTTCCTTCCGCCGTGACGAGAGTGTGGAGCAGGACCGACATGCGCACGTGCACGCCGTTGGTGACCTGCTGGAGGATCGCGGAGGACGGCGCGTCGGCGGTGTCGAAGCCGATCTCCATCCCACGGACCATCGGACCCGGGTGCAGGACCACGACGTCGTCGCGGAGCCGGGCGGCGCGCGTCGGCCCGAGCCCGTAGCGCACCGCGTATTCGCGGGCAGACGGGAAGAACCCACCGTTCATCCGCTCGGCCTGGACGCGCAGCATCATGACGGCGTCCGCACCGTCCAACTCCGCGTCGAGGTCGGTCGACGCGCGGACCGGCCAGCCGTCGACTCCCACCGGGAGCAGGGTCGGCGGGGCGACGAGGACCACCTCGGCGCCCAACGTGGACAGCAACAGGGCGTTGGACCGGGCGACGCGCGAGTGCAGGATGTCCCCGACGATCACCACCCGGCGTCCGTCTATCCCGCCGAGGCGTTCACGCAGGGTCATGGCGTCGAGCAGGGCCTGGGTGGGGTGCTCGTGCATCCCGTCACCGGCGTTGATGACCGACGGGCCGACGCCACCCGGCGCGACCCACCCGGCGATCTGCTGAGCGGACCCGGAGGCGGGGTGACGCACGATGAGGGCGTCCGCGCCGATGGCGGTCAGGGTGAGCGCCGTGTCACGCAACGACTCGCCCTTCTGGACCGAGGAGGCACTGGCGGAGACGTTGATGACGTCCGCGCTCATCCACTTGCCGGCCGTCTCGAACGACACCCGCGTGCGGGTGGAGTTCTCGTAGAACACGGTGAGGACGGTCTTGCCCCGCAGTGTCGGCAACTTGCGGACCTCGCGACCGAGGAGCGTCTCCTTGAGTCGTTCCGCCTCGTCGAGGATGGACAGGGCCGAGTCGCGGTCGAGGTCGGCGGCCGAGAGCAGGTGCTTCATCTCGTCCTCTCCGCGTCCGGACGCCGCAGGACCACGGCGTCGACCCCGTCGACCTCGGTGAGCCGGACGGACACCCCCTCGTCGCGGGAGGTGGGGACGTTCTTGCCCACGTAGTCGGCCCGGATCGGCAGTTCACGATGCCCGCGGTCGACCAGCACGGCGAGCTGGACCCGCGCCGGTCGACCGAGGTCGCGCAGGGCGTCGAACGCCGCGCGGATGGTCCGGCCCGAGAACAGGACGTCATCCACGAGGATCACCGTCGCGCCGTCGATCCCGGCCGACGGGACCCGCGTGGGGTTCATCGGCCGGTGCGGGCCCACGGCGAGGTCGTCGCGGTAGAGCGTGACGTCGAGGGCCCCGGCGTGGACGTCCGCGCCGCTGAACTCACGGATCCTCTCGGCGAGTCGGGCGGCGAGCGGCACCCCGCGGGTGGGGATTCCGAGCAGCACCACGGGGCCCGAATCGGGCGCGTCCGCAGCAGTGCGTTCGATGATCTGATGTGCCAGGCGGGACACCGTCCTGGCGACGTCGTCGGACGTGAAGAGTGACACCGAGTTCTCTTGCGAACCGTCAGCGCTCACCGATCACCACCTCCTTGTCCGCCTCGCTGGACGGCTCGTTAAAGGGATAGCTTTCGGTCCCGAACTCTATCAGTCCCCGGTGTCCGTTCCGGGATCGGTGGACGTGGCCTCGGACACGTCTCCGGGCTCGTCGCCGGCGGCCTCGGAGGCAGCGTCGGCGGGCGGGGTGTCCAGGCCCGCCACGGCCCGCTCGGCGGCCCTGATGTGCTGGGCCAGGCCGGCCACGCGGTCGAGGACCGCGTTGACGTACGGAACCGACTTCTCCGCGGACAGGTCGGACACCAGAAGGACCGCCTGGTCGATCACGACGGCGGCGTCCAC
The DNA here is from genome assembly GCF_051994785.1 of Dietzia sp. MNB45. Lineage (NCBI taxonomy): Bacteria > Bacillati > Actinomycetota > Actinomycetes > Mycobacteriales > Dietziaceae > Dietzia > Dietzia sp. MNB45. Next base: position 1,840,214 of record NZ_CP163397.1, read on the forward strand.
CTCGTCCGAGCCGAAGAGCAGTTCCCACGCACCGGCGCGCAGGACCGCGCGGTCGACGGCGGGCAGCCGCTCCAGCGTCCACTCCCTCAGGTGCTCGGTGATGGTGGAGTCGAGGCGGTCGAGCCGCTCGGCGACGCCGGTGACGATCTCCATCGTGTAGGGCGCGACGTCGTGGAACTCCTGGGAGTCCTCGCCCATCTGCCGACGCTCCTCGGCGAGCGCCACCACGTCCGCGTCACGTAGCTCCGCCTCGAACAGCAGCGAGACCGCGCGCCTACGCGCCCGGTAGCGTGATCCGCGACGGCGGTGGTCGACGTCTTCCGACATGATCAGTCGTTCACCCGGCTGAGGTAGCGGCCGTCACGGGTGTCGATGCGCAGCTTGTCGCCGGTGTTGATGAACAGCGGCACCTGGACCTCGGCACCCGTCTCGAGGGTCGCCGGCTTGGTGCCACCGGTCGAACGGTCGCCCTGCAGGCCCGGGTCGGTGTGCTGGACCAGCAGGTCGACGGCGACCGGCATCTCGGCGAACAGCGGGACACCCTCGTGGATGGAGACCTGGACCGAGGTGTTCTCGAGCAGGAAGCGGGCACCGTCACCCATCACGGTCGGCGTGACGTTGATCTGCTCGAAGTCCTTCTCGTCCATGAGGACGTAGTCCTCGCCGTCGCGGTAGAGGAAGGTCATGTCGCGCCGGTCGACGGTCGCGGTCTCCACCTTCACGCCGGCACTGAACGTCTTGTCGATGGTCTTGCCGCTGACCACGTTCTTCATCTTGGTCCGCACGAACGCGGGGCCCTTGCCGGGCTTGACGTGCTGGAACTCGGTGATCTGCCAGAGTTGGCCCTCCTCCTTGAGGACGAGGCCGTTCTTGAAATCGGCGGTGGACGCCATAGTCGGTACTCCTTCGGGAAGTCGTCCGCGCCGCAGCCGGGGGCGGCGTCGCGCGCATGATCGTGGGTCGGATCCTCAGAGCACCCTGAGGTCCTTCGACGTGGTGGTCAGGGACCGTCCGCCACCGCCGGTGACGGCCACGGTGTCCTCGATTCGGATCCCGCCGAGGCCCGGGAGGTAGATCCCCGGCTCGATGGTGATCACATCGCCGTCGGACAGTGTACTCGTGGACCGGGTCGACACCGCGGGCGCTTCGTGCACGTCCAACCCCACCCCGTGCCCCAGCGAGTGGCCGAAGTGGTCGCCGAACCCGGCGTCGGTGATGATGTCGCGGCTGACGGCGTCGAGCTCGGCGCACGGGACGCCGGCGCGGACGGCCTCGACCCCCGCGATCTGGGCTCGGCGGACGACCTCGTAGGCCTCCACCAGACGGTCCGGGGCGGTCCCTAACGCGACCGTGCGGGTGCAGTCGGACGCGTACCCCGAGACCGTGGCTCCGAAGTCCACCACCACCAGGTCGCCCTCGGCCAGGACCCGGTCCCCGGGAACGTGGTGCGGGTGCGCTCCGTTGGGTCCGGAGGCCACGATCGTCTCGAACGCCACGCCGTCCGAACCGGCCCGCCGCATCGCGTGCTCCAGGTCCGCCGCGACCTCTCGTTCGGTCCGACCGGCCGCCACCAGGTCGCTGCCCAGCACGTGGGTCCACGCCTCGTCGACCACCGTGCACGCCCTGGCGATGAGGGCGAGCTCGTCGGGATCCTTGGCGCGGCGCACCGTCTCCACCAGCCCGCTGGTCTCCACCATCCGGGCGTCCGCTCCCCCGGTCGCCGCGAGTGCACGGCGCAGGCCGGCGGCCGCGGACAGGGTCAGCTGATCGGCCTCGACGGCGAGCGGGGCGTCGGCGGGTCCGCGACGACGACCGAGGACGCCGGCGACGTACTCGCGCGAGATCACGTGGCCCACGTCCGGGGCCTGCTCGACGACCTGGAGTTCGTAGCGGGAATCCGTGCAGAGGACCGCCTCGCCGTCGTCCTCCACCAGGACGGCCCCACCCGACCCGGAGAACCCGGTCAGGTAGGCGATGTTCCGTGGATCGGTCACCAACAGGGCGTCGGCACCGACGTCGGCGAGGGCGGCGGCGACGGCGCGGCGACGTGGGGCGAGACGCTCGATCACAGCAGGATCCCCCCGCCGCTGGGCTTGCGGCCCTCCGAGATGGTGGCGTACGCCGCCGTCATGAGCGACGGGTCCGGGGCCTCCATGCGCGACGGGCGGGCCAGTCCGTCCAGCACGACCAGGCGTAGGAAACCCGAGTGGTTCTTCTTGTCGCCGGCCATCAGCTCGAGCAACCGCGGGAAGGCGTCCTCGTCGTACCCGGTGGGAAGTCCGAGGGACGCGAGGACGGAGGCGTGACGGTCCGCCGTCGCGTCGTCCAGTCGGCCCGCCAGCCTGGCGAGCTCGGCGACGAAGCACATCCCGACGCTGATCGCCGCGCCGTGACGCCACCGGTACTGCTCGCGACGCTCCACGGCGTGGCCGAGGGTGTGGCCGTAGTTGAGGATCTCCCGCAGGCCGGACTCCTTGAGGTCCTGTCCGACCACGTCGGCCTTGACCTGCACGCTGCGGCGGATGAGCTCGACGATCGTCTCGCCGCCCGGATCGAGCGCCGCCGCGGGATCCGCCTCGATGAGGTCGAGGATCTCCGGGTCGGCGATGAAGCCGCACTTGACCACCTCGGCCATTCCGGAGACCAACTCGTTGTGCGGGACGGTCTCGAGCGTCGCGGTGTCGATGAACACGGCGGCGGGCTCGTGGAAGCAGCCCACCAGGTTCTTCCCGGCATCGGTGTTGATTCCGGTCTTGCCACCGACCGCGGCGTCGACCATCGCCAGCAGGGTGGTGGGGATGTGTACGACCCGGACGCCACGCATCCAGGTGGCGGCGACGAAGCCGGCGAGGTCGGTGGCCGCGCCCCCGCCGAGGCTCACGACGGTGTCCTTGCGGTTCAACCCGATCTGGCCCAGGACGTCCCAGCAGTACCCGGCGACGGCGAGGTCCTTGCCGGCCTCCGCGTCCGGGATCTCGATCCGGTGGGCGTCGATGCCGGCGTCGGCGAGCTTCTCGCGGAGCGCCTCGGCGGTCTGGGCCAGCGGCGGTTGATAGAAGATCGCCACGGTTCGCGAGGACGAACACGCCTCGAGGATCTCCGGGAGCAGGCCCCGGCCGATGACCACGGGGTACGGGTCCGCGGCGCGCACCTCCACGACGACGGGCTCGGTGGTGTTCTCGTCCTGGTTCATCTGCTGCTCCCGCTCATCGCTCGTGTCGCTACGCGTCTGGTCGTCACTCATCTCCGAACGCCGCCCCGCAGGTGCGGGTCGCCGGAGTCGAGCCTGTCGACGATGTCCGTCACCACCTTGCCCGAACTGCGCCGCTCGGTGCTCACGGTGGTCCAGGCGACCTCCCGGTACAGCGGCGAGCGTTCGGTCAGCAGTGCCTGGTACCGGGCTGTGACGTCGCCCCCGGCCAACAGCGGGCGACCCGGACCCTGGGATCGGCGCACCCCCTCCGCCACCCCGATCGTGAGGTGGACGACCCGGTGGCCTCGCAGGCGTCGCCGGGTCACCGCCGACAGGACCGCCCCGCCCCCCAGGGACAGGACCCCGTCGAACGATGTGAGCGCATCACCGATGATCCGCTCCTCGATCTCGCGGAAGTGCGGCTCGCCGTCGGAGGCGAAGATCTCGGGGATGGACCGGCCCTCGGCCTCTTCGATGAGGTGGTCGGCGTCGCGGAACGGCACGTCGAGCCGCCGGGCGAGTTTGCGGCCGATGGTCGTCTTGCCGGCACCGGGTGGCCCCACGAGCACGGCGACCGGCCGTGCCGGCTCGCTCATGCCTCGTCCGTCGCCCAGTCCAGCCGCTCGGCGACCGCGTCGAGGTATCCCGCGACGTTCCGGCGGGTCTCCGCCAGCGAGTCGCCACCGAATTTCTGCAGGACCGCGCGGGCCAGCACGAGGGCGACCATCGACTCCGCGACGACGCCCGCCGCCGGAACCGCACACACGTCCGAGCGCTGGTGGATGGCGGTGGCCGCGGATCCGTCCTCCATGTCCACCGTGCTCAGCGCACGGGGCACCGTGGAGATGGGCTTCATCGCGGCCCGTACCCGGAGGGGCTGACCGTTGGTCATGCCGCCCTCGAGGCCCCCGGCGCGGTTGCTGCGGCGCTCGACGCCGTCGTCCCCGCGGACCATCTCGTCGTGGGCGACGCTGCCACGGCGGCGCGCGGTCTCGAAGCCGTCCCCGACCTCGACGCCCTTGATGGCCTGGATGCCCATGAGGGCGCCGGCGAGCTGTGCGTCGAGACGATCGTCGCCGGACACGTGGGAGCCGAGACCGATCGGGAGGCCGTGGACGACCACCTCGACGACGCCACCGAGGGTGTCCCCGGCCTTCTTCGCGGCCTCGATCTCGGCGATCATCGACTCCGCGGCGGCGGCATCGAAGGCCCGCACAGGGCTGGCGTCGATGTCCTCGAGGTCCGCGTACCCGGGTTCGGGCCCGACGTACGGCTCGGACGCGCCGATGGAGATGACGTGCGAGAGGACTTCGACGCCGAGGACGTCCCGCAGCACCGCACGGGCGACCGTCCCGGCCGCGACCCGTGCGGCGGTCTCCCGGGCGCTCGCGCGCTCGAGGACCATCCGGGCGTCGTCGAAGTCGTACTTGAGCATCCCGGAGAAGTCGGCGTGACCGGGCCGCGGGCGGGTCAGGCGGGCGGCGCGGGCCTTGTCGTCGATCGCCTCCGGGTCGACGGGGTCCGCCGACATGATCTGCTCCCACTTGGGCCACTCGGTGTTGCCGACCTCGATCGCCACCGGCGATCCCATGGTCCGGCCGTGGCGGACGCCGCCGAGGACCCGGACGGCGTCCGCCTCGAACTTCATCCGCGCCCCGCGGCCGTAGCCCAGGCGACGGCGGGCGAGTTGCGAGGCGATCTCGTCGCTCGTCACCTCGACCCCGGCGATCACGCCCTCGACGATCGTCACCAGGGCCTGGCCGTGCGATTCTCCGGCAGTGGTCCACTTCAGCACGTCGCCGATCATCCCACGTCGGGGTACGGCCCGGCACATCAGGCCCGGGTCGTCGAGGACCGCCGCGCCCGCGAGGCGACGACGGCCCGGTGCGGGGTGTCACCGGTGAGACGCCGGAACGCGTGAATGAAGCTCGAGGCCTCGGCATACCCCAGACGCAACGCGACGTCCTCCACCGACAGCAGACCGGTCGCCAGCATCCGCCTGGCCAGTTCCAGCCGGACGTCGTCGAGAAGCCGCTGGAACGACGTGCCCTCGTCCGACAGGTGCCTGCGCAGGGTCCGGGAACTGACCCCCAGTCCGGCGGCCACCGAAGACATGGAGGCCCCCTGCGTGAGACGACCGGCGATCTCGACGCGGACCCGGCTGCTCACCGGCCCCCGGGTCCGGCGGGTGGCGGCCAGGTCGCGGCACATGGCCTCGGCCACCGTCACCGCTGCTGGGCTCCCCTGCGGGAGCGGTTTGTCGAGGCGCGCGGCGTCGAAGACCATTGTGACGCCGGCGCCGTGGTCGGACTCCGACGGTATGAGGCCGAGCCGTTCCCCGTATGCGGTCAGGGTCCCGGCTGACCGCCCCCCACCGAAGGAGATGTCCGTGAACGGGACACCTCCGGGGACGAGCTCGCCGAGGACGGAGTGGATCGCGAACAGGTCGCGGTCCACGAGGAACTCGCGGACGTCGTCCGGGAGCGCGGTGTCCTCCAGACGCACCACGATCCTGTCCCCCGTCGACTCCACACCGATCGTGCTGAAGATGTAGCTCAAGTCGATGAAGCGGAGCGTCACGGCGATCACGTCGCGGAGCGTCGGGCTCGACAGCAGGGCGTATCCGAAGATCCCGAAGGTGGTCAACCGGTACGTGGCGCCCACCTCGGCGGCGAGGGCGGGCCGGTCGCCCGCGGCGGCGCGGAGGTTGCGGATCGCGGTCAGTTCCTGGTCCGGCGTCACGAGTAGATCGGGGGTGGCGAGGTCGGCCGGGGAGAGCGCGATCCCCTGCAGGACCCGGCCGGCGTCCACGCCGAGCCGCTCCCCGGCCTCGACGAGGACGCCGATCCCGATGGCCGAGCGGGGGAAGTCCCAGTGTGGGACCGCGGGGGCGTCCCAGGTGGTCATGTCCGGAATTATGGATTATTCGTCCGTGAATGTCTGCGGCCACGCGGGGCCGGGGCACTACCGTCACGACATGACCTCTTCCTCCTCCCCCGGGACCCGGCGTCGGCGACCGCGCGTGATCATCATCGGAGCCGGATTCGGTGGCCTCGGCGCCGCCTACGAGCTCACCCGTGACGGCCTGGCCGAGGTGACGATCCTGGAGAAGGCCGACGACGTCGGAGGGGTGTGGCGGGACAACACCTACCCCGGAGCGGCCTGCGACGTCCCGTCGAACCTCTACTCGTACTCCTTCCACCGCAGGACGGACTGGGGCCGTCGCTACGCCGAGCAACCCGACATCCTGTCCTACATCCGGGAGACCGCCGACAGGTACGGCCTGCGCGAACTCGTGCGCACCGGCATCGAGGTGACCTCCGCGGAGTTCGACGACGACAGCGCCACGTGGACGGTACACACCGCCTCCGGAGAGTCGTTCGAGGCCGAGGTGCTCGTGCCCGCGGTGGGTCAGTTGTCCCGTCCGGCCTACCCGGACATCCCGGGGTCGGAGACGTTCGCCGGCCCGTCGTTCCACTCGGCCGAGTGGCGGCACGACGTCGATCTGACGGGTAAGCGGGTCGCGGTACTCGGCACCGGGGCCTCGGCCATCCAGTTCGTCCCCCGCATCCGCGAGGTGGCCGCGCACGTGACCGTCTACCAACGCTCGGCGCCGTGGGTGGTGCCCAAACCGGACCGCGCCTACACGGACGCCCACCGGGCGGCGTTCGCCCGTGTCCCCGGCCTCATGACCGCGATGCGTGGGACGATCTGGGAGACGACGGAGGTCATCGGCCTGGCACTGACCTCCGCGCGGCCGCTCGCCAGGATCCTCGGCGGGCTCGCCCGCGCCAATCTGCGGCTCACCGTCCGCGACCCCCGGCTGCGCGAGGCCCTCACCCCGACGGAACCGATCGGGTGCAAGCGGATGCTGTTCAGCAACCAGTGGTACCCCGCACTCACGCAGCCGAACGTCGACGTGGTGACCGACACCGTCGCCGAGGTCGTCCCCGAGGGGATCGTCACCGCGGACGGACGGATGCGCCCCGTCGATGTCGTGGTGTACGGCACGGGTTTCAAGGCCACCGACTTCCTGGCACCGATCACCGTGCGTGGACGCGGCGGTCGGGACCTGCACGAGCAGTGGCGAGAGGGTGCGCGCGCGTATCTCGGGATGGCCGTGCCGGGCTTCCCCAACATGTTCGTGATCTACGGACCCAACACCAATCTCGGGAGCAGCTCGATCATCCTCATGATCGAACAACAGGCGAGGTACATCCGCCAGGTGGTCGAGGAACTGGCTCGGGTGGATCGGACGGTGGCCGTGGACGTCCGTCGCGAAGTGCACGAGGCCTACGACGACGAGATGATGCGCCGCCTCGGTGCGTCGGTATGGAGCGGCTGCGACTCCTGGTACAAGGCGGACTCAGGCCGGATCACGACGAACTGGCCGGGGCTCGTGCACGAGTACCAGCGTCGCACCCGGACCGCGGACCCGGCCGACTTCGAGACGATCGCCCCCCGTCGCGCCACGGAGCCCTCGGGCATCTGACCGATCATCCGGCCGTACGGCTCCGGCACGGTGGCCGTCCCCGCGTCCCCGCGTCCCCGCGTCCCCGCGTCCCCGTGTCCGCGCGGTCAGCGACCGAGCGCCTGCGACAGCGCGGCGGCCATCTCCCCGCGCGGCGCCGGGTGCCCGGTGAACAGCTCCACCTGACCGAAGGCCTGGTGGAGCAACATCACGTCGCCACCGACCACGGGGATGCCCGCGGCCTGGGCTGCTGCGCCAGCCGCGGTGGGCCAGGGGTCGTAGAGGACGTCGAACACCCGTCGGGCGCCGGCGACCAGGTCGGTGAGCTCCCGCACGCCGGGTTCGGGGACGGTGTTGATCAGAACATCGGCCCGCGTGATCTCCCCGATCAGTTCCGGGTCGGTGAGGCCCATGGTGCGGACCCCGAGCCCGAGGGCCCGTCCGCAGTCGGCCGCCGGCCCGGCGTTGTCGCGCCTGGAGGCCAGGACCACCTGCGTGGCGCCGGCCTCGGCGAGCCCGGCGAGAACCGGTCTGGCGGTTCCCCCCACGCCCAGGACGACTGCCGTCGGATGGTCCGGGAGGTCCCCGAAGGCGGCGAGCGCCCCGGTCACACCGTCGACGTCCGTGCAATCGGCGAACCAGCCGCCCGCCCGCCGGACGAGTGTGTTGGCGCTGCCGACGATGCGGGCGCGTTCACTCACCTCGTCGGCGTGGGCGAGCGCGGCGAACTTGCCGGGCATCGTGACCGAGTAACCGATGCGGTCGGCGGGCGACGAGTCGACCACAGACGGCAGTCGTTCGGCGTCGCAGTCGATGCGCTCGTAGGTCCAGTCGTCGAGGCCGAGCGCCCGGTACGCGGCACCGTGCAGGACCGGGGACAGCGAGTGGTCCACCGGGTGCCCCAGGACGGCCGCCGAGCGCGGTGCGCCCGTGGGATCAGCGACCACTGGCGAGGACCCCGTTGGCGATGGCCTCGCTCTGATAGCGCTCGTGCTCCGGGTATTCGTCCGCGAATCTGGTGGTGCCCTCCATGTCGACCGTGACGAAGTACTTCCACTGCCCGTCGGCAGGGTTCTCCATCGCGCGCAGTGCGTCGAGACCCGGTGAACCGATCGGCCCGTAGGGCAGTCCGTCCATCGCGTAGGTGTTCCACGGGGTCACCTCGGCCCGGTCGGCGTCGGTCGTGGCGATCTCCTGGTCGGCGAGAGCGTAGTTGACCGTGGAGTCGAACTGGAGACGCATGGGCTCGGCGAGGCGGTTGAGGATGACCCGCGCGACCTTGTCGAAGTCCTGGAGCTTGCCCTCCTTCTCCACCAGCGACGCGGCGGTGACCACCTCGTAGGGGGTGAGACCGATACGGTCGGCGGCCGGGACGAGTCCGGTCTCGTCGTAGGAGGCGGTCGAGGCGTCGATGAGCTGACGCAGGATCTCGACGGGCTCGGACTGCGGGTTGATGTTGTGGACCCCCGGGGCGATCAACCCCTCGAGGCGACGGACCGGGTCCGGGGCGCCCCGTACCTCGTTGATGGCCCACTCGGGGACCGCGAGTTCCGCCGGGTCGGCCTGCACGGCCGCGTCGACGATCTCCTGGGGCTGCCGACACATCGGGGCGGCCTCGGGCTCGTCCAGATCGCGGAGGCACGTGGCGTCGGCGATCAGGGTGTAGATGCCCTTCTCTCTGCCGCCGCCCACCACGACCGTGTCGAGCAGCCGGCCGCCCGGTTTGACCTCGATGAACCCGACGCGGTTCTGGGGGTCCGCCAGTGCGTCCACGGCGGCGGCCGCGCTCATCTCCTGCCGCACCTGGTAGTAGCCGGGCTGGATGCCCTCCACGGTCGTTCCCGCCGCCGCTCCGGTGAAGGCGCGGGTACTGGCCACGGTGCCGATGTCGTAGAGGCGGTCCCCGACGACCCCCAGGGTGTCCCCCGGTTCCACGTGCAGCAGCGCGTTCCCGCTGCCCTGTCCGTCGAAGTCCGGGGCCGCCGCGACCTCGGTGTTCTGGTTGCGGTAGACCATCACGCCGAAGGCGAGGACCACCCCGATCACGGCCGCCAGGAGGATGAACCTCGTGGTGGCTCCTGTACGTGAGCGTCCTCGTGCCGCAGACATCGTGCTCCTCGGTCATGGTGTCAGGGGAGCTGTCCCGCGGACAGCATCGTGCTCGTCGGCCAGTTTATCCAGGCGGGCACGCCGGGGGGTCGCTCATCGGCGGGCGTGCCGCGAGTCGATCCAGGCCTGGAGCAGGACAACGGCGGCCGCCTGGTCGATCACGTCGCGCTGTTTCCGCGTGTTGCGGCCGGCGCCGTGCAGTGCCGAACTCGCGGTCACCGTCGTCAGCCTCTCGTCGACGAGGTCCACCGGCAGGTCGGGCGCCCCGGCCGTCAGGGCGGTGGCGAACGAGCGGGCCATCGCGGTGGACGCGGTCTCCCGGCCCTTGAGCGAGGTGGGCAGCCCGACCACCACACCCACGGCGTCGTACTCCTCGACGAGCTCGGCGAGACGCCGGAGCTCGCTCGCCCACCGGGGGTCGCCGTCGGTGACCTTGATGGTCTCGACGGGGGTGGCGAGGATCCCGTCGGGGTCACAGGAGGCCACACCGATACGGGCGGTGCCCACGTCCAGTCCGAGCCGGCGACCGCGGGCCCATCCGCCGCCGGACGTGGCGGGCCCGGCTGGCCCGGCTGGCCCGGCCGCGGCGCCCGGGGCGTCGGTCATCCGGCGCCCCGGACGGCGTCGCGCAGCGCGGACACCGCGGTGTCGATCCCGGCCGGGTCGGACCCGGCACCCTGCGCCATGTCCGGCTTGCCGCCGCCGCGGGCACCGAGCGCGGGCGCGATGGCCTTGACGAGGTCGCCGGCCCTGAGTCCGCGATCCTGCGCGGCGGGGCTGACGGCGATGACGAACGGGACCTTGTCCTGCGCCGGGGCGGTGAGGAACACGACCCCGGCGTCCGAGCCGAGCCGTCCCTTGAGATCGGAGGCGAGGGTGCGCAGGTCTCCCGCGGCGCCGCCGGGGGTGCTGTGCGCCAGGAACCGGATGCCACCGAGGTCCTCGGCCGAGTTCAGCAGGTCGCCGGCCTGGGCCGCGAGCTGGGAGGCCCGCAGGGATTCGAGCGCCTTCTCGGCCTCACGCAGTTTCGCGGTGAGGGCGGCCACGCGGTCGGGCAGCTCGTCGGTGGGCGCCTTGAGCGAGGCGGCCAGCCCGGACACGAGCGCCCGCTCGCGGGCCTGGTGGCGGTAGGCGTCCATGCCCACATAGGCCTCGACACGCCGGATCCCGGAGCCGACGGACGCCTCCCCCAGCAGGCTGACGGGCCCGATCTGCGCGGAGCTGGACACGTGGGTCCCGCCGCACAGTTCCATGGAGAAGGGGCCACCGATCTCCACAACGCGGACCCGGGAGCCGTAGTTCTCGCCGAACAGGGCCATGGCGCCCATGCGCTTGGCCTCCTCGAGGGTGGTCTCCACGGTGTTGACCCCGTAGTCGGCGTCGACGGCGGTGTTGGTGACCTCCTCGACCTGCGCCAGGACGTCCGAGGGGATCGAGCCGGACCAGTTGAAGTCGAACCGCATGTAGCCGGGCTTGTTGAGCGAGCCGGCCTGGACGGCCTCCGGGCCGAGGATCTGCCGCAGTGCGGCGTGGACGAGGTGGGTGGCGGAGTGCCCCTGGGTGGCGCCCTTGCGCCACTCGGGGTCGACGGCGGAGGTGACGAGCTGACCGGCCTCGGCCTCGCCGCCGGTGAGGACGCCCTTGTGCACCCAGAGCTTCTTGCCGATCTTCTGGACGTCGTCGACCCGCATCTGGAAGCCGGCGGTGGAGATCATGCCGCGGTCGCCCAGCTGTCCGCCGGACTCGGCGTAGAACGGGGTGCGGTCGAGCAGGAACTCCACCGCGTCCCCCTCGCGGGCGACGTGGACGGCCTCGCCTCCGGAGACGATGCCCAGTAGCCGCGACTCGTCGGTCAGGTCGGTGAAGCCGGTGAAGACGGTCTCGCCGGCGTCGAGGAAGTCACGGTAGACGGACAGGTCGGCGTGGGCGTGCTTCTTGGCCCGGGAGTCGGCCTTGGCGCGGGCGCGCTGCTCGGACATGAGCGAGCGGAAGCCCTCCTCGTCCACCTGCAGCCCTGCCTCGGACGCCATCTCGAGGGTGAGGTCGATCGGGAAACCGTGCGTGTCGTGCAGGGCGAACGCCTGGCGGCCGGTGAGCACCGCGGCGCCCGACGACCGGGCGTCGGAGGCGGCGCGCTCGAACAGCTGCGTCCCGGACTCGAGGGTCTTGAGGAACGCGACCTCCTCGGCCACCGCGATCCGCTCGATCCGGTCGTACCCCGAGACGGTCTCGGGGAACGACGGACCGATCGCGTCGCGGACGGTGGCCATGAACTCGGCCATCGTCTCGCCGGTCGCCCCGAGCAGGCGCACGGAGCGGACGATGCGACGCAGTAGACGGCGCAGGATGTACCCGCGGCCCTCGTTGCCGGGCGTCACGCCGTCGGAGATGAGCATGTAGGCGGTGCGGGCATGGTCGGCGATCACGCGGAACCGCACGTCGGCGGCGCCGTCCGCACCGTACTTCGCGCCGGACAGTCGCTCGGCGGTCTCGACGACCGGGCGCAGCAGGTCCGTCTCGTACACGTTCTCCACGCCCTGGAGCAGGAACGCGACGCGCTCGACGCCCATGCCGGTGTCGATGTTCTGCTTGGGCAGCGGGCCGAGGATCTCGAAGGCTTCCTTGCCGGTGCCCTCCCCTCGCTCGTTCTGCATGAACACGAGGTTCCAGATCTCGATGTAGCGGTCCTCGTCGGCCTCGGGCCCGCCGTCGACGCCGTAGGCGGGCCCGCGGTCGTAGAAGATCTCCGAGCACGGTCCGCACGGGCCGGGTACGCCCATGGACCAGTAGTTGTCCGCCATACCGCGGCGTTGGATGCGCTCCTCGGGCACCCCGATCACATCCCGCCAGATGCCGTAGGCCTCGTCGTCGTCGAGGTACACGGTGACCCACAGCAGCGCGGGGTCGATCCCGAAACCGTCGTCGTCGACCGACGTGGTCAGCAGGGACCACGCGTGCCGGATGGCGCCTTCCTTGAAGTAGTCGCCGAAGGAGAAGTTCCCGGCCATCTGGAAGAAGGTGTTGTGGCGGGTGGTGATGCCCACCTCCTCGATGTCGAGGGTGCGCACACACTTCTGGATGGAGGTCGCGGTGGCGTACGGCGGGGTCTCCTGGCCGAGGAAGTACGGCTTGAAGGGCACCATCCCGGCGTTGACGAACAGCAGGTTGGGATCGTCCAACACCAGAGACGCACTGGGGACCTCGGCGTGGCCGGCCCTGACGAAGTGCTCGAGGAAGCGGCGCCGGATCTCATGGGTCTGCACTGGGGGCCTCACTGGTCGTCTACTGGTGGTCTCGGGCGAGGTCCCAGCCTACCGTCGCGCCCGCGTGGGACCGGGAACGAGGTGGGCCGGGAGGACCTGACGACGACGAGGTGGGCGGCCGCGTTAACTCCTGCGGGCGCCCACCCGGCCGAACCGGCGGATGGGCGCCCGGTGCAGGGCGGACCCTGCCTGATGGGAGGTCAGCGCGGCATCGGGGGCAGGACGATGCCGAAGTTGGCGGCGGTGATGAACGCCTCCCGGGGCAGAAGCCCCATGCTGTGTGCCCCCGTGCCCCAGACCCCGATCGAGGTCGCGACACTGACGAGCGTGGACAGGAGATAGGCCATGGTTTCCTCCAGGGTGAGCGGCGTGATTAAAGTGCCTGGTCGAGCACTTATTAACGATACTCACATATTTCTCAAGATCTGGCTACGTCTCTGTTCGTATGATCTTCCGGAGCTTGTCCACCCGCGCACCCAGGTCCCGCTCGTGCCCGTGGGGGCTCGGCTCGTAGTAGTCACGCCCCACCAGTTCGTCGGGCGGGTACTGCTGCGCCACGACCCCGGCGGGCGCGTTGTGGGCGTAGCGGTAGCCCACCCCGTTGCCGAGGCCCTTCGCCCCGGCGTAGTGGCCGTCCCGCAGATGCTTGGGTACCTCGCCCACCCCGCCCGCGCGGACATCGGCCATCGCGGCGTCGATCGCGGCGATGACCGCCTTGGACTTCGGGGCCGTGGCGAGGTGGATGGTGGCCTGCGCCAGCGCCAACCTGCACTCCGGCAGTCCGACCTTCTGCACGATCTCGGCGGCGGCGCCGGCGGCCAACAGCGCGGTGGGGTCGGCCATCCCGATGTCCTCACTGGCGTGGACCATGAGGCGCCGGGCGATGAACCGCGGGTCCTCCCCCGCGACCAGCATCCGGGCGAGGTAGTGCAGCGCGGCGTCCACGTCGGACCCACGGATGGACTTGATGAACGCGCTCGTGACGTCGTAGTGCTGGTCCCCGTCGCGGTCATAGCGCACCGGCGCGGCGTCCAGGCTCAGCTCCACGATCTCCGGGGTCACCACCCCGTCCTCCGCTGCCCCCGCCGCCGCCTCGAGGATCGTGAGGCTGCGCCTCGCGTCGCCCCCCGACAGTCTGACGATGTCCTCGACCGCCTCGTCCGTCAGCTCGACCTCGCCGGCCAGGCCCCGCTCCTCGGCCACCGCGCGCCTCAGCACGCCGGCCACACCACTGTCGTCCAGCCCCCGGAGCTCCGCGATGAGGGATCGGCTCAGCAACGGGGCGATCACGGAGAAGTGGGGGTTCTCCGTGGTCGCGGCGACCAGGAGGACGATGCCGTTCTCCACCGCGGCGAGCAGGGCGTCCTGCTGACTCTTCGAGAACCGGTGCACCTCGTCGATGAACAGGACCGTGCGCTGACCGTGCACCTGGCGGGTGCGGGCGTCGTCGATGACCGCGCGGACGTCCTTGACCCCCGCACTCAACGCGGACAGCGCCACGAAGTGCCGACCCGAGGTACTCGCGACGAGGTTCGCGAGCGTCGTCTTCCCGGTACCCGGCGGACCGTAGAGGATCAGCGAGGAGCCGCCGCGCCCCTCCACCAGCCGCCGCAGCGGGGAGTTGGGCCGCAGCAGGTGCTCCTGGCCGATCACCTCGTCGAGAGTCCGTGGCCGCATACGCACGGCCAGCGGTGCGGACGGGTCCACGTCCCCCGCCGCGGGCGAGGGGGGCGCGTGTCCGCCCGCGTCCCCGGCGGCGAACAACCCGGCATCTTCTGTCACGCCGACCAGGCTACCGGCGGGCCCGGACTCCGACCCCCGGGTGAACATTCGGCGTCCGATCACCGAAAGTGTGGGCAGCCCTCGTCGTCGTCGGGTTCCCTGGTGGGCAGGTATGCCACGTCCCCGGCGGGCACACCGCCCCGCCAGCCACCACCCGACCGTCAGGACCCCCGCCCCATGTGCCGCGACGACAATCCCACCCACGGACCCACACTCACCCGTCGTGAGGCGCTCGCCGGCGCCGGCATGGTCGCCGCCGCCGGCGCCGTCGGGGTGACCCTGCTCGCCGAACCCGCCCCCGTGTGGGCGAACCCGGTGCACCCGGTGGCCGACGACCTCGACGTCTACGTGATCGTCACCGACGGCATGCGGCCCGACGAACTCAACCCGGCCCAGGCGCCCACTTTGCACCGATGGGCCACCGAGGGGACGCGGTTCACCGACGCCTCCTCCCTGATGATCGCCGAGACCCTGCCCAACCACGCCGCCATGGTCACCGGGGTGCTGCCCGCGCGCAACGGGGTGCCCGCGAACGCCATCTGGGACCACGCGATCGGGGACGAGAGGACCCTCGACCGGCCCGACGACCTGCGGGCGGCCAGCGTGCTGGACCGCATCCGGACCGAGGCGGGTCTGACCACCGCGAGCGTGCTCAGCAAGGACTACCTCCACGGCCTGTTCGGTGGCCGCGCGAGCGTGCAGTGGGCACCCTTCCCGCTGGTGCCGGTCACCGACCACTCGCTGGACTGGTTCACCGTCGAGGCCCTCAAGCAGACCATCACCGACCACGCCCCGCGGATGACGTTCGTCAACCTCGGCGACATGGACCGCTTCGGCCACATGGACCTGTCCGGCACCTCACTGCGACTGGCCCGCAACCAGGCGGTGTACAACTCGGACCACAAACTCTGGGACCTCGAGCAGTTCCTGCGGTCCACCGGCCGGTGGGAACGGTCGGTGCTCATCGTGCTGGCCGATCACGGCATGGACTGGTCGGAGCCGCTGCGCCTCATCAGTGCCGCCGGCGCGATCGACGCCGACCCCGCGCTGCGCGGGCGCGTCGGGATCGCACAGAACGGGGGCGCCGACACCTTCGCCCACCTCGGCCCCGCCGGAGAACGCGAGGCGACCCTGGCGCGCCTGCGTGCGGTGGTCGGCGCGCTCCCGGGCGTCAACCGCCTCTACGATCCGGCCGAACTCGACCTGGGCGAGCGCGGTGGCGACCTCGTGGCCACCTGTCATCCGGGATGGCGGTTCTCCGACCCCACCCCGTTCTCCAACCCCATCCCCGGCAACCACGGACACGAGGTCACGCTCGGCATCCCGTTCTTCATCGCCGGCGGGCACCGGATCGTCCGCCGGGGGCAGGTCGTCGACCGTCCCGTGCGCACCCTCGACGTGGCGCCGACGGTGGCCCGGCTGTTCGGACTCGACCATTCCGGGATGGACGGGCGCCCGGCGCTCGAGGCGTTCCACCTCTGAGACGCCCGGGGCCGCCCGCCTCGGGTACTACCCGGCTGCGGCCCCGTCCTGGGCGGCCTGCCCGCGCTGGACCGGCTTGGCGTCGATGCCGGACTCCTTGCGCTGCTGGGTGGTGATCGGCGCGGGAGCGTCGGTGAGCGGGTCGACCCCGCCGCCGGACTTGGGGAAGGCGATGACGTCGCGGATGGACTCGGTTCCGGCCAGCAGCGCACAGATGCGGTCCCAGCCGAAGGCGATGCCACCGTGCGGGGGGGCGCCGTAGGAGAAGGCGTCGAGCAGGAACCCGAACTTCTCCTGCGCCTCCTCCTGCGAGATGCCCATGACGCCGAAGACCCGCTCCTGGACGTCCTTGCGGTGGATACGGATCGACCCGCCACCGATCTCGTTGCCGTTGCACACGATGTCGTAGGCGTAGGCCAGCGCCGATCCCGGATCGGTGTCGAACGTGTCGAGGTGCTCGGGCTTGGGCGAGGTGAACGCGTGGTGCACGGCGGTCCACGCACCCGAACCGACGGCCACATCGCCGGCGGCGGTGGCGTCGTCCGCGGGCTCGAACATCGGGGCATCGACGACCCAGGTGAACGCCCACTTGGTGGGGTCGATCAGTCCGAGCTTCTCGGCGATCTCACCGCGTGCCGCACCGAGGAGAGCGCGGGTGGACTTGACCGCTCCCGCGCCGAAGAAGATGCAGTCCCCCGGCTCCGCGCCGACGTGCGCGGCGATCCCGGCGCGCTCGGAATCCGACAGGTTCTTGGCGACGGGGCCGCCCAGCTCGCCGTCCTCACCGACGAGGATGTAGGCCAGCCCCTTGGCGCCGCGCTGCTTGGCCCATTCCTGCCACGCGTCGAGCTGGCGACGCGGCTGCGACGCCCCGCCCCTCATGACGACCGCGCCGACGTACGGCGCCTTGAACACCCGGAACGGGGTGTCGGCGAAGAACTCCGTGCACTCGACCAGTTCGATGTCGAACCGCAGGTCGGGCTTGTCCGAACCGTAGCGACGCATCGCCTCGTCGTAGGTCATCCGCGGAATGGGGGTCGAGATCTGATGCCCGGCGGTGGCCCACACCTCGGTGAGGATCTCCTCGGCCACGGCGATCACGTCGTCCTGGTCGACGAAGCTCATCTCCACGTCCAGCTGCGTGAACTCCGGCTGGCGGTCGGCGCGGAAGTCCTCGTCCCGGTAGCAGCGGGCGAGCTGGTAGTACTTCTCCATCCCGGCCACCATGAGCAGCTGCTTGAACAGCTGCGGAGACTGCGGGAGGGCGTAGAACGTCCCCGGCTGCAGGCGGGCGGGCACGAGGAAGTCGCGGGCCCCCTCGGGCGTCGAGCGGGTCAACGTGGGCGTCTCGATCTCCACGAAGTCGTGACGGGCCATGACGCCCCGCGCCGCGGCGTTCACTTCGGACCGCAGACGCAGCGCCGCCCCCGGGCCCTCACGCCGCAGGTCGAGGTAGCGGTGACGCAGGCGCGCCTCCTCGCCGACCTCGTCGTCGAGCTGGAACGGCAGGGCCGCGGCCTCGCCGAGCACCTCGAACGAGGTCACGTCGATCTCGACCTCGCCCGAGGCGAGGTTCGGGTTCTCCGATCCCTCCGGGCGGCGGTCCACCACGCCGGTCACGGCCACGCAGTACTCGTTGCGGAGGCGGTGTGCGCGCTCAGCCACGTCCTCCGAGCGGAACACCACCTGGCAGACGCCGGTCGAGTCGCGGAGGTCGACGAAGATGACCCCGCCGTGATCCCGGCGGCGCGCGACCCAGCCGGCCAGGGTGATGGTCTCCCCTGCGTCGGCGGCTCGGAGCTGGCCGGCGGAATGGGTGCGCAGCACTGCGGTTGTCCTCTCGTCGGGAAAAAGTCGTGTGGTCGGCGAACTCCGGAACGGACCCACCGCCGGATGAGCGGTCGGCCCCGGGTTCGGACGAGGGACAGTCTACGTCCACCCGCGGGCGTTCCCCGTGTCGGCTGTGACGGCGTACCGCCGGCCCATACAGTGATCCGACAAGCACCGTGGTGGTGCGGCGTGCCCGGGTGGACCGGCGGCCGGTGTGGACGAGAGGTGACGATATGACGTTCCGGCAGGGCGGGAAACTGGACACCAGCGGGGTCTCCGGCGGGGGCCGAGGGGGTCGCCGGGGGATGGCGGTCGGTGGGGGTGTCGGCGGCCTCGTCGTCGTCGTCATCGCGTTGTTCCTCGGCGTCGACCCCGGCCAGCTCGGACTCGACGGCGGTGGCACGGACCCGGGCGCCACCGGCGGCCGGGCACAGACCTCCGACTCGGCGCAGCAGTTCCAGGCCCACATCGACCAGTGCGACCTGCAGCAGGCCAACACCGACACCATCTGCCGCGTCGTCGCCACCACCGAGAGCCTCGAGGACGTGTGGAACACACAGTTGCCCGACCAGATCGGGATGCGCTGGGTCCAGCCCCACACCACCATCTTCACCGGTGCCGTCGACACCGGATGCGGTGGCGCCTCCTCCGACATCGGACCGTTCTACTGCCCGGCCGACGAGAACGTGTACATAGACCCCGCGTTTTTCGACCGGGTCCTCGTGGGCCAACTCGGGGGGTCACCCTCCGGTGCGGCGCAGATGTACGTCGTCGCCCACGAGTTCGGCCACCACCTGCAGACCATGCTCGGCGACATCCGCCGGTCGCAGCAGGACCCGCAGGGCCCCTCCTCGGGTGCGGTCCGGGTCGAACTCCAGGCCGACTGCTACGCCGGGCTGTGGGCCCATTACGCCACCTCGACCCCGGCGCCCGACGGCGGCCCGCCGCTGCTGGAGAGCCTCACCGGGAGCGACGTCGACGCGATCATCCGGACCGCCGAGGCGATCGGCGACGACCACATCCAGCGCTCCGGCGGCGCACGCGTCGACCCGGGCTCATGGACCCACGGGTCGTCGGAGATGCGCCGACAGTGGTTCCTGACGGGCTACGAGCAGGGCTCGATGCAGGCCTGCGACACCTTCCGCGCACAGCTCTGAGGCGCACAGCTCTGAGGCGCCCGGCTCTGGCGCGCGTAGCCCTGACGCGTGGGCGGGGCCCCGGTCTCCCGGAAGCGCCGGACAGTCGGGTTCAGCGGGAGACGGCCCTGGTCACGTGGTCGACGAGACCCTCCAGGGGCACAGGTTCCTGCTCACCGGTGGCCATCGTCTTGACGACGGCCGTGGAGGTGG
The DNA here is from genome assembly GCF_051994785.1 of Dietzia sp. MNB45. Taxonomy (NCBI): domain Bacteria; kingdom Bacillati; phylum Actinomycetota; class Actinomycetes; order Mycobacteriales; family Dietziaceae; genus Dietzia; species Dietzia sp. MNB45. The sequence continues at coordinate 1,859,693 of NZ_CP163397.1, forward strand.
CGAGCTCGTTCTCCCCGACGACGACGGTGATCGCCGCGCCGGAGCGGTCCGCGGCCTTGAAGGCGCCCTTCATGCCGCGGTCCCCGTACGCCATGTCCGCGCGGAGCCCGCTGCGGCGGAACTCGGCGAGGACGGGCACCAGAGTCGCCTTGGCCTGCGCGCCGAGGGCCACGCCGTACACGTCGACGCGCCCCTCGGCCGCCGGGTCGATCCCCTCGGCCTGCAGTGCCAACACCGTGCGGTCCACACCGATACCGAACCCGATGCCGGACAGCGCCTGGCCGCCGAGCTGTTCCATCAGGCCGTCGTAGCGGCCACCGCCACCGATCCCGGACTGGGCGCCGAGGCCGTCGTGCACGAACTCGAAGGTCGTCTTGGTGTAGTAGTCCAGGCCCCGCACCATGCGGGGATTGACCTCGTACGCGACGCCCAGCGCGTCCAGATGCGCCCGAACGGTCGCGAAATGCTCGGCGCTCGCGTCCGACAGGTGATCGATCATCAGAGGAGCGCCCTCGAGCTGGGCACGCACCTCGGGGCGCTTGTCGTCCAGGACGCGCAGCGGATTGACCCGAGCGCGTTCCCGCGTCGCCTCGTCGAGGTCCAGCCCGGTGAGGAAATCCTGGAGCCGTTCCCGGTAGTCGGGGCGGCACGTCTCGTCCCCGAGTGAGGTGAGCTCGAGGCGGAACCCGGTGAGTCCGAGGGAGCGGAACGCCTCGTTCGCCACGGCGATCACCTCGGCGTCCAGGGCCGGGTCGTCGACGCCGATCGCCTCGATGCCCACCTGCTGGAGCTGGCGGTACCGCCCGGCCTGGGGGCGCTCGTACCGGAAGAAGGGGCCCGCGTAGCAGAGCTTGACCGGGAGCTGGCCTCGGTCCAGCCCGTGTTCGATCACCGCACGCATGACCCCGGCCGTGCCCTCGGGGCGCAGGGTGACGCTCCGGCCGCCCCTGTCGGAGAACGTGTACATCTCCTTGGACACCACGTCCGTCGACTCCCCCACGCCGCGCGCGAACAACGCCGTGTCCTCGAAGATCGGCAACTCGACGTGCCCGTACCCGGCGCGACGGGCGGCGGTGGTGATGGCGTCCCGGACCGTCACGAACCCGGCGGACGCCGGAGGCACGTAGTCGGGAACACCCTTCGGTGCCTTGAGTGCGGTCTTCTTGACGTTGCCGGTCACTGGTGAGGCGTCCTTGGGTCTCGAGGGGCGGGTGGGGTGGTGGGTCTAGAGGTCGCGTAGGAACGGATTCGACCGACGCTCACGACCGATGGTCGTGGACGGCCCGTGCCCGGGTAACACGACGGCGTCGTCGTCCAGGACGAGGAACTTCTTGGCGATGGACTGCATGAGCACCTCGGTGTCCCCCGCGGGCAGATCGGTGCGTCCCACACCGTCCTGGAACAGTACGTCCCCACCGAGCACGACCAGCCGGGGTCCGTCCTCGGTCTGCACGGTGATCCGGAACGAGACCGAGCCTGGGCTGTGACCCGGGACGTGGTCCACGTCGAAGGTCATCGAGCCGAGGCTGAGGGTGTCGCCGTCGAACACCTCGATGACCTCGGCCGGCTCCGTGAAGGTGACGCCCTTGAGCATCGCCGACAGGTCGAGCGAGAGGCCCTTGCCCGGATCGGAGAGCATCTCGCGGTCCTCGGGGTGGATGTAGGCGGGGACCCCGTAGTGATCCGCCACCTGCCGTGCGTTCCAGATGTGGTCGAGGTGCCCGTGCGTGAGCAGCACCGCGCGGGGCCGGAGCCCGGCCTCGGAGATCTGACGGCGGACCTGTTCCTCCGCGTCCTGCCCCGGGTCGACGACCACACAGTCGCCCGCGTCGTCCGCCACGATGTAGCAGTTGGTCTGGAACATCCCGGCGGGGAAACCGACGATCTGCACGTCCCGTACTCCCTTTCTCGACACTGTCGGCGCCGTTCGGCGCCCGGTGCCGGGCAACGGCGCCCGACACCGGAGTGGCGTTCGGCCGTCACTACCCGACCTGGTAGACAAGGACCCTGGGCTGGACCGCCGCGTGGGGCTCTTCACGGAGCCCCACCGTACGGGTCCGCCCGTGGAGTCCCAGCCTAGTCCAGGTCCCCAGGAGGGTCAGTGTCCACCAACCAGGAACGCCGAGCCGAGGCGCGCCAACGTCTGCGTGAGCAGATGGAGGCGCAGGCGCGCCGCGAGAAGCAGCTGAAGATCGCCGGTGCCTCGGTCGTGGTGGTGGTCCTCCTCGGCATCGTGGGCGTCGTGGTCTGGAACAAGGCGGAACAGTCCCGCGCCGAGCAGTACGCCGCCGACTGGGTGTCCTGCGAGTACCCGCAGGACACCAGTCCCATGGAGAAGGTCGACCCGGCGGAGTTCGAGGACCAGGGGCCCGAGATCGTCGCCGAGGCACGTCGTTTCAACGAGCAGGTCGACGAGATCGAGGAGTCCAAGCGCGAGATGGACCCCCCGACCGGGGACCAGCCCAGGAGAGGGACGGCCGAGATCGTGGTGACCACCGGTAGCGGCGAGATCCCCCTGACGCTCGATCGTGAGGGCGCCCCCTGCAACGTCGCGAGCTTCGTGCACCTCGCCGAGCAGGAGTACTTCGACGACACCGAGTGCCATCGACTGACGCAGGGCGGGGAGGGTTCGCAGCTCTCTGTCCTGCAGTGTGGTGACCCCACGGGGACCGGGCTCTCGGGCCCCGGGTACTCGATCGTGGACGAGCCGCCCACCGATCTCCCCGTGGCCGAGGACGGTTCGGGTATGTCGGTCTACCCGCGCGGCACGGTCGCCATGGCGAAGTCGCAGGCGCCGAACAGCGCCGGGAGTCAGTTCTTCCTCGTGTACGAGGACTCCATGCTGCCGCCCGAGTACTCCGTGATGGGCACGATCGGCGAGTCCGGTCTGGAGGTCCTCGACGAGATCGCCGAGGCCGGGACGAAGAGCGACGACCAGAGCGATCCGGACTACGAGGCACCGCGCCGACCGGTGGTCATCGAGAAGGTCACGGTCGGCGCCCAGGAGGGTCTGCCCGAGGCGTGAACCCGTAGCACCCGGCCGTGAGCACCGGCCCCGGCCTCCCGGCCGGGGCCGGTGTCGTCCCACCGGGTCCGCGTCGTCCCACCGGGTCCGCGTGGACCCACCGGGCTCGCGAAGGCCGGCCGCGGAGGGGTCGGTCAGCCGCGGAGGCGTCGGTCAGTTCGAGGTCATCCGGTAGACGTCGAAGACGCCTTCGACCTTGCGGACCGCACCGAGGACGTGACCCAGGTGTTTGGGGTCGGCCATCTCGAAGGTGAACCGGGAGATCGCCACCCTGTCGTCGCCCGCGGTCTGCACCGAGGCGGAGAGGATGTTGACCTTCTCGTCGGCCAGCACCTTGGTGATGTCGGAGAGCAGACGGTGACGGTCGAGGGCCTCCACCTGGATGGCCACGAGGAACACCGCGCCCGGCTGGGGCGCCCACTCGACCTTGACCAATCGCTCCGGCTCCCGGTGCAGGTCGGAGGCGTTGGTGCAGTCGGTGCGGTGCACGCTGACCGAGCCGCCGCGCGTGATGAAGCCCAGGACCTGGTCCCCCGGCACCGGGGTGCAGCAGCGGGCGAGCTTGGCGTGGACGTCCTCGACACCGCCCACGAGCACGCCGGCCCCGGAGGTCGTGGGGCGGGGCGGGGTCATGGTCTTGTCGCGGGAGCGGTCGGCCAGTTCCTCGGTGACCTCGTCCACGCCCCCGTGGGCGGCGATGAGACGACCGACCACGGTCTTGGCGGAGACGTGGTTCTCCCCGATCGCCGTGTAGAGCGCGGTGACGTCGGCGAATCCGAGTTCGCGGGACACGCCGGCGAGCGACTCGTTGGAGAAGATGCGGTGGACGGGGACCCCGCCCCGTCGGACCTCACGGGTGATGAGGTCCTTGCCCCGCTCCAGGGCCTCTTCTCGGCGCTCCTTGGCGAACCATTGCCGGATCGAGCTCTTGGCGCGGCCGGAGACCACGAACTTCTGCCAGTCCAGGCTGGGGCCGGCGTTGTGGTCCTTGGAGGTGAAGACCTCCACCACCTCGCCGTTCTCGAGCGGGCGCTCGAGGGCGACGAGTTTGCCGTTGACCCGTGCCCCGATGCAGCGGTGACCGACCTCGGTGTGGACCGCGTAGGCGAAGTCCACGGGCGTGGCGCCGACCGGCAGGTTGATGACGTCCCCCTTGGGGGTGAAGACGAAGATCTCCTTGCTGGTCATCTCGAAGCGCAAAGAATCCAGGAACTCGCCGGGATCGGCGGCCTCACGCTGCCAGCTGAGCAGTTGCCGCATCCACGCCATCTCGTCGACCTCGGCGGGGTCGCCGTTGTGCTTGCCGCGGGTCTCCTTGTAGCGCCAGTGCGCCGCGATGCCGTACTCCGCGTTGCGGTGCATCTCGTGGGTGCGGATCTGGATCTCGAGGGGTTTGCCGTCGGGTCCGATCACGGTGGTGTGCAACGACCGGTACACGCCGAAGCGAGGCTGGGCGATGTAGTCCTTGAACCTCCCCGGCATCGGCTTCCACGTCGAGTGGACGACCCCGATCGCGGCGTAGCAGTCGCGCACGTCCTCGCACAGGACACGAATGCCCACGAGGTCGTGGATCTCGTCGAACTCCCGACCGCGCACGATCATCTTCTGGTAGATCGACCAGTAGTGCTTGGGTCGGCCCTCGACCCGCGCCTGGATGTGCGCCTTCTCGAGGTCCGCCCTGACCCGGTTGGTCACCGTTTGCAGGTAGACGTCGCGGCTGGGGGCCCGGTCGGCGACGAGCCGCACGATCTCCTGGTACTTCTTCGGCTCGAGGATCGCGAAGGCGAGGTCCTCGAGTTCCCACTTGATGGTCGCCATCCCCAGCCGGTGCGCGAGCGGGGCGATCACCTCGAGGGTCTCCCGCGCTTTCTTGACCTGCTTCTCCGGCGGCAGGAACCGCATCGTCCGCATGTTGTGCAGGCGGTCGGCGACCTTGATCACCAGGACGCGGGGATCGTGTGCCATCGCGATGATCATCTTGCGGATGGTCTCCGCCTCGGCGGCCTCGCCGAACTCGACCTTGTCCAACTTGGTGACGCCGTCCACCAAGTGGGCGACCTCACCGCCGAAGTCGGCTTCCAGCCGCGCGAGCGAGTAGTCGGTGTCCTCGACCGTGTCGTGCAGCAGCGCCGCCACGAGCGTCGTGGTGTCCATCCCCATCTCCGCGCAGATGGTCGCCACGGCGAGTGGATGGGTGATGTAGGGGTCGCCGGATTTGCGGTAGACGCCCTCGTGTTGCTTCTCGGCGAGCGTGTACGCGCGGGCCAGCAGACCGACGTCGGCCTTGGGGTGGTGTATCCGGTGGACGCGCACCAGCGGTTCGAGAACCGCCGGTGTGGAGGTGACGGTCAGTCCCGAGGTGAGGCGGCGCGCCCACCGCGCTCGCACCCGTCGACCGGCGGACGGGCGGTTGCCCGGGATCACGGGGAGCGGTTGGGTCGAGGGTTGGGGTGTCGGGGGCTGGGGTGTCGAGGGCTGGGGTTGAGCCGTCTGTCCGGGTTGCGCGCCCCCGTCCGGCTGCCCGGCGGGGTCCTGCCGTTGCGTCATCTCCGGCTCCTCCCTCCAGTTCCGGGCCGTCAGGAACGGCCGGCGGTCACGCGACCGTGAGGCAGGTCAGCGGTGTGGCGGCCAGTCTATCCCGCCCCCCGAGGCCGGGGACCTCGAGTACCACGGACAGCCCCGCGACGATCGCCCCACAGTCCTCCAGCAGACCGACCGCGGCGGTGAGGGTCCCCCCGGTGGCGAGGACGTCGTCGACGACGAGGACGCGCTTCCCCCCGAGATCGAGCCCGTCCGCGGGGAGTTCCAACGTGGCGGCGCCGTACTCGAGCTCGTAGGACCGCGAATGCACCGGTGGCGGGAGCTTGCCGGCCTTACGGATGGCCAGGACCCCGGTGTGTAGCCGCACGGCTGCCGCGCCGGCGAGCAGGAACCCCCGGGCGTCGAGCCCGGCGACGTAGTCCACACTGCCGATCTCGTGCCCGGCGATCAGCCCGGCGACGACGGCATCGAAGCCGTCGGCGTCCGCGAGGACCGGAGTGAGGTCGCAGAACTGGACGCCCGCGGAGGGGAAATCGTCGACGCGACGCATCAACCGCTCCACGGCCGAACTGATGGCAGGTGAGACGGGGCTGAGAGTTGGTTCGGTCATGCGGCGGCCTCGGCCTTCTCGCGTCGGGCCAGGACCTTGGCGGTCTGGCGTCTGATCTCCGGATCGCGGTTCTTGAGCGACACCAGCAGGGGTGTGGCGAGGAATACCGAGGAGAAGGTGCCGGTGATGATCCCCACCATCTGGACGAGTGCCAGATCCATGAGGGTGCCCACCCCGAGGATCCACACGGCGATCACGACCAGCGCCAGCAGGGGCAGCACGCCGATGATGGTGGTGTGGATCGAACGCATGAGGGTCTGGTTGACACCCAGGTTCGCCTCTTCGGCATAGGTGCGGCTCGTGGTGTGTCTGATGCCGCGGGTGTTCTCCTCGACCTTGTCGAACACGATCACCGTGTCGTACAGCGAGAAGCCGAGGATGGTCAGCAGACCGATCACGGTGGCCGGGGTGACCTCGAAGCCGACGAGAGAGTAGACACCGGCGGTGGTCAGTACGTCGAACAGCAGGGCGACGATGGCTGCGGTGGCCATCCGCCACTCGAAGCGGAACGCGATGTAGGCGAAGACGATGACGAGGAACACCCCGAGTGCGATCAGTGCGTTCTCGGTGACCTGTCCTCCCCAGCTCTCCGAGCGCGCGGAGTCGCCGATCGCCTCCACTGAGGCGTCACCGTCGGCCGTGACCGGCCGGAACTCCTCGAAGAGGGCGTTCTTGGCCGCACGGATCTCGTCGCTGGTGAGGAACCGCGTCTCCACCTCGACGATGCGCGCGTCCCCGGCTCCGACGATCTGCACCGTCTGCGGTTCCTCACCCACCGACTCCTCGACCACCGCGGCCACGCGGCTCTTGTCGTGGTCGGCTGCGGGCATGGTGAGCTTGGTGCCACCGGTGAAGTCGATACCGAAGCTGAAGCCACGGAAAATGATGCTCGCCAGGCAGATCGCCACGATCACGGTGGTGAGGACGTAGAACCTCCGGCGGTTCGGGACGATGCCGAACGCCCCGGTCCCCGTGTAGAGCCGCGTGAACAAACTGTCGGACCGGCTGGCGGGGGCGGCGGCGCCGCTCCCGGGCTCGGTGGTCGTGGGAGTGCTCATCGGCCCTCCTCCTCATCGGTGGCGGGACGCTCGGTGCGCGGTTCGGTGATGGTGTCGCCGCCCGGGCCGCGGATGGTCGCGGTGACCCCGCGGCCCTGGCCCTGCTCGAGATCGCTCTCGGTCTTCCGGTCGATGCGGCGCTGTTCCGCCGCGGCTGCCTGGAGGTTCTCCATCCGTCCCATCCCGTTCGCCCAGGTCTTGGCGAAGGTGGGTTTGGTGGAGGCGAGGTAGACGAGCGGCCAGGTCACGGTGAACGCGACGAAGACGTCCATGATGGTCGTGAGGCCCAGGGTGAACGCGAATCCGCGCACCTCGCCGCTGGCCAGCAGGTAGAGCACCAGCGCTCCGATGAGGCTGACCATGTTGCCGGTGACGATGGTGCGGCTGGCACTCTTCCAGGCCCGCGGCACCGCGGATCTGAAACGGTGGCCGTCCCGCAGTTCGTCCTTGATGCGCTCGAAGAACACGACGTAGGAATCGGCGGTCATGCCGATACCGATGACGAGGCCCGCGATGCCCGCGAGGTCGAGGCTGTAGTCGACGGTGTATCCGAGGAAGACCAACAGGATGTAGGTGAGCAGGAACGACAGGGCCAGCGAGAGGAACGCCAGCACACCGAGCAGGCGGTAGAAGAAGGCCGAGTACGCCAGTACCAGCAGGAATCCGATGGCGCCCGCGAGCAGGCCCGCCTCGAGCGAGGCCAGACCGAGGGACGCCGGGACGTTGTCGACGTTGGGGTCCTCGAAGGAGATGGGCAGGGCACCGTAGCGCAGGTTCGCGGCGAGAGAGGCCGCCTCGTCCGTGCTGAAGTCACCGGTGATGGAGGTCGCCGAACCGACCGGCGTGACGCCCTGGACGACGGGCGCGCTGATGACCTCGCCGTCGAGGAGGATGGCGATCTGCCGCTGGAGGTTCTCCTGGGTCAAGCGGGACCAGGTGGCGCTGCCCTGCTCACCGGGTCCGGCGTTGAACCGGAAGGAGACCTCGTTCTTGGCGGCCTGCTGGTTGAACCCGGAACTGACGGAGTCCTTGACGATCTGTTGCCCGTCGAGCCGCTTCCCGTCCTCCGGTTCCCCGATGAGCAACGGGACCGGGCCGAGGACGTACTTGGCGCCCTCGCCGCAGGCGATGAGGGCCTGGGACGGGTCGTCGAAGCCGGCCAGGACATCGCGCTCCGGGCAGCGGAAGGTCGCGAGGGTCTCGGTGAGCTCCTGCGGGTCGCCCTGGCGGAGCTCGCGGGCCTCCTCGACCTCCCTGGCGACGGCGTCGCGGTCCCCCTTGGCGGCGGGCACGGGCTCGACGTCGCCCTCGGCGACGGGCTGGACCTGCAGCACGGGACGGATCGTCAGCTGTGAGGTGGTGCCGAGGTCACGGGCCTGGCTGGAGTCCTCACCGGGCACCGTGAGGACGATGTTGCTGCCCTCGATGACGACCGAGGTCCCGGCGACGCCGAGCCCGTCGACCCGGTCCCGGATGATGTCCTGGGCCAGTTGTAGGTCCGCCTCGTCGGGGTCTCCCTTGGGGATCAGCGTGACGCGGGTACCGCCCTGCAGATCGATGCCCAGCTTCGGCGTCAGGCCGCGCTCGGCGACGGCGAAGGCGCCGAGGAAGAAGATGAACAGCACCAGGAAGAACGCGGACAGCAGCGCCCACGGTCTGGGGCGGGCGTCGGCGCCTCGAGGACGAGCTGGTGACACAGGTGATCTCTCTCGGTCTTCGTCTGGGGCCTCCGGCCGGAGGGCCCCATTACACTAATCGCCGGTCGTGGCCTACAGGGAATCCGCGGCACCGGTGCCGGTGTCGGCTCCGGGGGGCGTACCGGCGTCGATCTTCTCGCGGATGACGCGACGGTCCCACTGGGTGTGGACACCCTCCGCGATCTCCAGTTCCACGGTCTCGTCTCCCACGGAGACGATGGTCGCGCGGAGGCCCGAGGTGGTGAGCACACGATCGCCCGCCGTCAGTGAGGCCTGCATCTCCCGCATGTCCTTCATCGCCCTGCGTTGTCTCGTGCTCTGCAGGACCATCAGCACGATCAGCACGACGATCATCAACGGCAGCAGCAGTTCCAGTCCCATTCGGGTCCTCCTGACATGGACCCGCCGGTTCCGGGTCGCTGGCGGGTCCGGGCTACGGACGGTCTCGTCCGAGGATGCCAGCCCGGGGCTCAGCCGCGCGCGCCGGGGCCCCGGTCGACCTCGACCGGCAGCATCGGGTCCCCGGCCGCGTTGTCGGAGCGGGTGAGCCCCAGGTGGTCCCACGCCGCGGCGGTGGCGATCCGCCCGCGCGGGGTGCGTGCGAGCAGACCGGCGCGGACGAGGAAGGGCTCGCAGACCTCCTCGAGGGTGGTGGACTCCTCCCCCACGGCCACCGCCAGAGTGCTCAGTCCGACGGGCCCGCCCTCGTGCTGGACGAGGAGCGCCCTCAGGACCGCGCGGTCGAGACGATCGAGCCCCAGCTCGTCCACCTCGTACACCTCGAGGGCGGCCCTGGCGACGGGCACGGTGATGCGACCGTCGGCCCGGACCTCGGCGAAGTCACGGACCCGCCGCAGGAGTCGGTTGGCGATACGGGGTGTGCCCCGCGACCGGCCGGCGATCTCCAGCGCGGCATCGGGCTCCACGGGGATGGCGAGGATGTCCGCGGCGCGGGTGACGATCCTGGCGAGGTCGGTGTCCGTGTAGAAGTCCATGTGCGCGGTGAACCCGAACCTGTCGCGCAGCGGACCGGTCAGCGCTCCGGATCGCGTGGTGGCACCGACCAGGGTGAACGGGGCGATCTCCAGCGGGATCGAGGTGGCACCGGGCCCCTTGCCCACCATGATGTCGATCCGGAAGTCCTCCATCGCGAGATAGAGCATCTCCTCGGCCGGGCGCGCGATGCGGTGGATCTCGTCGATGAACAGCACGTCGCCCTCGATGAGATTGGACAGCATCGCGGCGAGGTCGCCGGGTCGTTCGAGCGCGGGACCGGAGGTGATCCGCAGTGAGCCGCCGAGTTCCGCCGCGACGATCATCGCGAGACTCGTCTTGCCCAGCCCGGGCGGCCCGGAGAAGAGCAGGTGGTCGGGCACGACCCCGCGGCGGGTGGCGGCGGTGAGGACCAGGTCCAGTTGCTCCCGGACCGTCTCCTGACCGATGAACTCGCCCAGGCTGCGGGGTCGGAGGGCACCCTCGACGTCGGTGTCGAACGGGGTCGCGGACGCGGACAGCTCGCCCTCGTGGCCCGCCCCGTCGTCGACGTCGGGGGAACGCCCGTCGCCGGGCGCGTCGAACGGTCCCGCCATCAGCGCCTACCAAGTGATTTGAGGGCCAGTCGCAGGGCCTGCGCCGGGTCGAGGTCCGGCTCGGCCGCGAGCACCGCGGTGGCGGTCTTCTCGGCCTCCGCGGAGGAGAAGCCCAGGCCCTCGAGTGCCTCTGCGACCTCGGTCGCGGCCGACCCGCCTGTCGCGCCGCCCTGGATCCCCACGGAGCCACCGTCGGACACGGGACCGACCTTGTCCTTGAGTTCCAGCACCATGCGTTCGGCCGTGCGCTTGCCCACGCCGGGGACGCGGGTCAACGCCCTGACGTCCCCGGTTCCGAGGGCCCGGACGAGAACCTCCGGCTCGAGGGTCGCGACGATCGCCAGGGCCAGTCGTGGTCCGACGCCGGAGACGGTCTGCACGGTGAGGAACAACTGACGCGCGTCCACCGAGTCGAATCCGTACAGGGTGAGCGAATCCTCGCGCACCACCAGCTCCGTGTGGAGCATCCCCTCCGCGCCGCGCCGGAGACCGGCGAGCGCCGCGGGGGTCGCGTGAACGAGCACCCCGACTCCCCCGGTCTCCACCACGCAGCGGTCCAGGCCGATCTCGGCCACGGTCCCCCGGATCGAGGCGATCACCAGCGCACTCCCTTCGTCCGCGCCATGCCCCGGGCCGCGGCCCGGGCGCGCTCCTGATCGGCGGCCGCGCTGCGACCACCGTGTGCGTTCGACGTGGCGGCGTCCCGTGCCGCCGCCACCTTCGACTCGAACCCGGCCCGGGACCGCGCGACATGGCCGTCCAGCGCGGCGACCCGGCCCTGCATGGGCGCCCGCCAGCTGTGGCACACGGCGAGCGCGAGGGCGTCGGCCGCGTCCGCCGGGCTGGGGGGCTTCTGCAGGCCGAGGATCCGGGTGATCATCAGGGTCATCTGCTTCTTGTCCGCGCGCCCGCTGCCGGTGATGGCCGCCTTGACCTCGGAGGGCGTGTGGAAGGCCACCGGGATGTCGCGGTAGGCGGCGGCCAGTGCCACGACGCCGGCGGCCTGGGCAGTGCCCATGGCGGTGGAGACCTGGTTCTGGGCGAAGACCCGCTCGATGGCGACCACGTCCGGGCGGTGGATCTCCATCCACTCGTCCGCAACGGCGTGGACCGCCCGCAGGCGCCTCTCGAGTGGTTCCTGGGCGGTCGTCCGCACCACGTCCACGTCCAACGCCGTGACGGCCCGACCCGGCTCGGTCTCGATCAGCGCGAGCCCGCACCGGGTCAGTCCCGGGTCCACACCCATCACGCGCATAGCGACCTTTCGCCGACCAGTGGTAGAACCTACGTTCGAGACCCTACCAGTGGGCCGCCCGTCAGGCGTTGAGCGCCGCCAGCACGTCGTCCGGCACGTCGAGGTTCGAGTAGACGTTCTGGACGTCGTCGGAGTCCTCGAGCGCGTCGATGAGCTTGAAGACCTTCGCGGCGCCGTCGGCGTCGACGGTCACCTCGACCGAGGCGCGGAACCCGGACTCGGCCGAGTCGTAGTCGATGCCGGCCTCCTGGAGCGCGGTGCGCACCCGGACGAGGTCGGTGGGTTCGCAGACCACCTCGAACTGCTCGCCGAGGTCGTTGACCTCCTCGGCCCCGGCCTCGAGTACGGCCATGAGGACGTCGTCCTCCTCGAGCTCACCCTTGTCCAGCACGATCTCGCCCTTGCGGGTGAACAGGTAGGCCACCGAACCGGGGTCGGCGAGGTTGCCGCCGTTGCGGGTCATCGCCGTGCGCACCTCGCCCGCGGCGCGGTTGCGGTTGTCGGTCAGACACTCGATGAGCAGGGCCACGCCGTTCGGGCCGTACCCCTCGTACATGATGGTCTCCCACTCGGCGCCGCCCGCCTCCTCGCCGGCGCCACGTCTGCGCGCCCGCTCGACGTTGTCGCCCGGGACAGAGTTCTTCTTGGCCTTCTGGATGGCGTCGTAGAGCGTGGGGTTGCCGGCTGGGTCACCGCCGCCCGTACGGGCCGCCACCTCGATGTTCTTGACGAGCTTGGCGAAGAGTTTGCCGCGCTTGGCGTCGATCGCGGCCTTCTTGTGCTTGGTGGTGGCCCACTTGGAATGGCCTGACATGGGATGTTCCGCCCTCCGGGGGTGTCAGTCCGGGCCGACCTCGGTTGGCCGCCCGGTGCGATGTGTCGCTGACTGGCCAGTCTACGAGGTCGACTGCCGCACCATGTCGACGAAGTACCGGTGAACGCGCACATCGTCGGTCACCTCGGGGTGGAAGGAGGTCGCCAGGGCGTTGCCCTGCCGCACCGCGACCACGTGATCGTGGCCGTCGGAGGCGCGGACGCGGGCGAGTACCTCCACGTCGGGGCCGACCGTCTCGACCCAGGGTGCGCGGATGAACACGGTCCGGACCGGGTCGGCGCCGAGGGCGTCGACGACGAGGTCGGCCTCGAACGAGTCGACCTGCCGTCCGAAGGCGTTCCGTCGCACGGTCATGTCGATCGCGGAGAACCAGGTGGCGTCGGCCCGGGTGTCAAGGACGACCGACGCCAGCAGGATCATGCCCGCGCAGGAGCCGTAGACCGGCATGCCGCCGGAGATCCTCTCGGCCACCGGTTCGTACATGTCGTAGACGTCCAACAGCCGACTCATCGCGGTGGACTCCCCGCCGGGCAGGATGAGTCCGTCCACGCCGTCGAGCTCGGAGCGCCGGCGGACGGCCACGGCCCGCGCGCCGACGGACTCGAGGTGGCGGACGTGTTCGGCGACATCGCCCTGGAGGGCGAGGACACCGACGGTCGGGGCGTCCGTGCTCACTTCTTGGACGGGTCGTCGGTGGTGCTCACCGGGAACGACTGGGCTCCCGGTCGCAGACGGCGGGACAGTCCCTCCTGGGTGACGGCGGCGACGAGCCTGCCGGAGCGGTCGAAGATCCGCCCCTGGGTGAGGGCGCGCCCCCCGAACGCCGACGGCGAGGTCTGGTCGTACAGCAACCAGTCATCGGCCCGGAAGGGGCGCATGAACCACATGGCGTGGTCGAGCGAGGCGTCCTGGGTGGGCTCGTCGGGGTGCGGGACCTTGGCCGAACCGAGCAGGGTCATGTCCGACATGTACGCGAGCGTGCACACGTGGAAATTGGGGTCGTCCGGCAGCGTGTCGACGCTGCGGAACCACACCCGCTGCTGCGAGGCCAGCACCGAACTCGTCTCCAGGCGGTCCCGGGGGACGATCCGGATGTCCCACTGGGCCCATTCCTCGACGAAGACGCGGTGGGCCTCGTCGAGGTCGTCGATCGTCGGGACGTCGATCTCCTCGGGCCCCACGACCCGGGGCATCGAGTCCTGGTGCTCGATGCCCTCCTGGTCGACGAGGTGGAAGGAGGCCGACATGGAGAAGATCGGCTCCCCCTCCTGGATGGCGGTGACACGGCGGGTGGCGAAGCTGCGACCGTCCCGGAGGCGGTCGACCTGGAAGACGGTCGGCACATCGGGGATGCCCGGCCGGATGAAGTACCCGTGCAGGGAGTGGACGTGCTTATCGGAGTCCACGGTCCGGACCGCGGCGACGAGGGTCTGACCGGCGACCTGGCCGCCGAAGGTCCGCTGCAGGTGCGTGCGGATGGCCGGTCCCCGGTAGAGGTCGCGGTCTATCCGCTCGATCTCGAGGATGTCCTCGATCTTCGCCACCGGCGGGTCACCAGCCCCGCTCGGCGAGCCGGTGGGGCTCGGGGATGTCGTCGACGTTGATGCCGACCATGGCCTCGCCGAGGCCGCGGGAGATGGTCGCGAGCATCTCCGGATCGTCGTGGAAGGTCGTCGCCTTGACGATCGCCTTGGCCCGCTCGGAGGGGTTGCCGGACTTGAAGATGCCGGAACCGACGAACACACCCTCGGCACCGAGCTGCATCATCATCGCGGCGTCGGCCGGGGTGGCGATGCCGCCCGCGGTGAACAGGACCACGGGGAGCTTGCCGGTCTCGGCGACCTCCTTGACCAGCTCGTACGGCGCCTGCAGCTCCTTGGCGGCCACGTACAGCTCGTCGGACGGCAGGCTCTGGAGCTTGCGGATCTGCTGCCGGATCTGGCGCATGTGGGTGGTGGCGTTGGAGACGTCACCGGTGCCGGCCTCGCCCTTGGAGCGGATCATCGCCGCGCCTTCGGTGATGCGGCGCAGGGCCTCGCCGAGGTTGGTGGCGCCACAGACGAACGGCACGGTGAAGCCGAACTTGTCGATGTGGTTGGCGTAGTCGGCCGGGGTGAGGACCTCGGACTCGTCGACGTAGTCCACGCCGAGGGCCTGGAGGATCTGGGCCTCGACGAAGTGCCCGATGCGGGCCTTGGCCATCACGGGGATGGAGACGGCCTCGATGATGCCGTCGATGAGGTCGGGGTCGCTCATGCGGGCGACGCCGCCCTGGGCCCGGATGTCGGCGGGGACGCGCTCGAGGGCCATCACGGCCACGGCGCCGGCGTCCTCGGCGATCTTCGCCTGCTCGGCGGTGACGACGTCCATGATGACGCCGCCCTTGAGCATCTCCGCCATACCTCGCTTGACGCGTGCGGTTCCGGTGGTGTTCTCGCTGGACTGCGGGTCGCTCACGAAATAGGCCTTTCCTGGCTCAGACGACGTGTGACAGGGGTCCAGTGTAGGTCTCCCTCACCCCGGCGCCCCAACCGCCGCCCCACCGGGGTTGGTCAGGCCTGCGGTGGCGGTGCGTCGACGAGTTCGACGTACCCGGGCATCGGGGCCCGGCCGGCCAGTCGCAGGAGGCGGACCGGGGCCTGTTCCCGCAGACTGCGGGTGTCGCGGACGGCGTCGTTGTAGAAGCGCCGGGCCATGGACACGCGATCCGAGGCGTCCTCCAGTTCGGCGGCGAGATCGTCGGGCAGGGCGTCCGTGTCGACCCCGGACAGGACGACGCCGAGGGTGTTCTCCGCGACCTCGGCGTCGGGCTCGGGGGCGTCGTCAGGCGCGCTGCCGTCGTTGCGACGGCGTCGGTGGTCGGGGTGCGGCGCGGGGTCCGGCCCGGCGATCGCCCCCGGGGGGTGGGCGCGGGCGTGCGCGAGCGCCCGCACCAGGCGGTCCGCGCCCGCCGGGTCCCGCGCCGAGAGGTCGCTGGCGACGGCGGCGGCGACCGTGTGGCGTCGTTCGAGGGCCCCGGTCAGGGCGGCGCGGGCGAGGTCGGTGCGGATGTGGAGCCGGTCCAGGCGGTGGGCGGTGAGGTACGCGGTGAACAACGCCGCGAGCGCGGCGACGAGGACGACGACGACGAGGACGATCAGCTCAGCGGACACGCAGCGTCTCCCCCGGGCCGCGGATGGTCTCGTACACACGCACGACCCGGTCGGCGACGACGGGCCAGTCGTACTCCCGGACCGCCTGGAGACCGCGGGTGCGGAGGTCGGCGCGGCGCCCGGGGTCGGTGAGGACCCTCGTGAGGGCTGCGGCGAGGGCACCGGCGTCGCCGACCGTGGCGAGTTCCCCGCACTCGCCGTCCCGGAGGACACGGCGGAATGCGTCGAGGTCGGCGGCCACGACGGCGGTCCCGGCGGCCATGGCCTCCACGAGGACGATGCCGAAGCTCTCCCCGCCGGTGTTGGGTGCGCAGTAGACATCCGCCGCGGCCAGCACCGCGGCCTTGCGGGTGTCGTCGACCCGGCCGAGGAACTCCACGTCCAACCCGGCCGGGAGGGCGGAGCGCAGTGTCCGCTCGTCGCCGTCGCCCATGACCCGCAGCCGCAGGCCCGGGACGTCCCGCAGGACGGCGGGGAGCGCTGCGGCGAGCACGCCCATCCCCTTGCGGGGTTCGTCGTAGCGGCCGAGGAACGCCACGGTCGGTGCGTCGGTCGGTTCGGCTGAGGTGTCGACGTCGGTGAACGCGGACACGTCGACGCCGTTGGGGATCTCGACGGCGTCGGAGCCCAGGGCCTCCATCTGCCAGCGGCGCGCCAGGGTCGACACCGCGATCCGTCCCCGGATCTTCTCCAGCAGCGGGGCCAGGACCCCGTCGGCGGCGCCGAGGATCATCGACCCCGTGGTGGAGGTGTGGAACGTGGCCGTGATGGGCCCGGAGGACATCGCCAGGGCGAACATGCCGACGCCCGGGGCGTTGGGCTCGTGAATGTGCAGGACGTCCAGCGGTTGCTCGCGGAGCCACTGTCGGGTGGCCCGCCAGGTGGAGGGGCCGAAGCTGAGCCGGGCCACGGACCCGTTGTAGGGGATCGGGACGCCCGGCCCCGTCAGGGTCATCCCGGAAACCGGCGCGCTGCCGGGACTGCCCGGGGCCAGGACACGGACAGTGTGTCCGCGGCGTCGCAACTCCTCGGTCAGGTCCACGACGTGGGCCTGCACCCCGCCCGGGGCGTCGAACGAGTAGGGGCAGATCATGCCGATGCGCACGGCGGGGTCAGCGCTCGATCCGCGCACGCCGCTCGGCCGGCAGGTCGTCCAGCCACAGTGGCTGGAGCATGTGCCAGTCCGCGGGGTGCCGGGCGATCCCCTCGGCGAACAGGTCGGCCATCGCCTGGACCGCCGGTTCGATACCACCTGAGACGTCGATGGGCGGGGTGATGCGGACCCGCATCGTCTCCTCGTCGGCGTACCAGAACTGGGCGACCAGCAGCGGCGCGCCGGTCTCCACGGCGAGGCGGGCCGCCCCCGCGGGCATGCGCGTCTGTTCGCCGAAGAAGGTCACGGGCACCCCGGTCCGGCGCAGGTCCCGCTCCCCCGGCAGACAGACGATCCCGCCCCCTGCGAGGTACTCGCGCAGGGCGTCCAGCGGCGGGGTGGGTCCGCCCGTGTGCGGGTAGATGGTGAAGCCCAGGCCCTCGCGGAAGTCCAGGAAGCGCTGGTACAGCGATTCCGGCTCGAGTCTCTCGGCGACGGTGGCGAACCCGCCGTAGCGTCGCGCCAGCCAGGTGCCGCCCAGATCCCAGTTGGCCGAGTGCGGCAGCGCGACGACCACCCCGCGCCCCTGCTCGAGCGCCGCGTCGAGGTGCTCGACCCCGGCGATCGTCCGGTCCATCTCGCGGGCCACCGCCTCGCGGTCCATCGACGGCAGGCGGAAGGCCTCCCGCCAGTAACGGGCGTAGGACCGGAAGGAATCCCGGATCAGCTGGTCGGGGACCTCTGCCGGGGCGACCCCCAGGACACGGGCCAGGTTCCGGCGCAGCTGAGAGTCCGGGCCCTGTCTGCGGGCGGCGAAATCGGCTCCCGCCCGGAAGAGCGCGCGGGCGGCCGGCTCGGGAAGCGCGCGCACGACGGCCCACCCGGCGGCGTAGCCGAGATCGGAAAGGTGATCGCCGAGCGCGCTCATCGGTCTCCCACCGCGGGGGCGTCGCTACGCGCCACGCGTTCGAGGTAGTCGGTGCGTCCGCCCCACACCCGCTGGATCACCGTGACGAAACTGCCCGCCGCGACGGCGGTCAGCCCGATCTCGAGTGCCCACGGCACCCCCAGCCCCTCGAGGCCGGCGGCGAGCAGGATGAGGACCAGGCGATCGGCGCGCTCCATGAGCCCGGCCGGTGTGCGGAGTCCGCCCGCGTCGGCGCGGGCCTTGGAGTAGGACACCACCTGGGACAGGATCAGGCAGGACAGGAGCATGACCAGCGCGTACCGGTTGTCGGGCTCGGTGTAGACCAGCCACCACACCAGCGACGCCAGGATCACGCCGTCCGCGACCCGGTCGGAGACCGCGTCGACCAGGGCTCCGTACGGTGACCCGCCCCCGCCCGCGCGGGCGACCGCCCCGTCCACCAGATCGAACAGGGTGCACAGTGCGATGACGATCGCGCCGGCCACCAGGTGTCCGGGTCCGAACAGGGTGATCGCCGCGGCGCAGGTCAGCAGGAGTCCGGCGAGGGTGATCCCGTTGGCGGTGACGCCGCTACGGACGAGGAACGCCGCCAGGGGGTGGGCCACCCTGGCGACCCCCGACCTTCCGTACTCGCTGAGCATTCGACTCCCTGCCTACTTCGAGGTGCGGTCTGGTCGGGGCACATCGCCTGGTGACATCGTGGTGGACCACGCCTCCGAGAGCAGCTGCCGCGTCTGTCGGAGGAGCTGCGGCAGCACCTTGGTTCCGCCGGTCACGGTAATGAAGTTCGCGTCACCGATCCAGCGTGGCACGACGTGTTGGTGTAGATGCTCGGACAGGGACCCGCCGGCCGCGCCACCCAGATTGAGTCCCACGTTGAACGAGTCCGGGTTCGAGACCGCCTTGATGACCCGGATCAGGTGCTGCGTGTACGACATGAGTTCGCGGGACTCGTCGTCGTCGAGGTCCTCCAGGTCCGCCACCTTGCGGTACGGCACCACCATCGAGTGACCCGGGTTGTAGGGGAACAGGTTGAGCACGACGTAGACGTGCTCGCCCCGGGCGACCACCAGCCCGTCCTCGTCGCTCATCCTCGGGATGTCGAGGAACGGCTCCCCCGTCATCCCCTCGGCCGGCTCGGGACGCGACTCGGCGATATATGACATCCGGTAGGGCGCCCACAGCAACTGGAGGTGGTCCTCCCCCACCCCGAACTGGCGGTAGACGCCCGTCGAGGACGGATCTCCGGCCGTCACACGCGCTCCGCGGTCGGCACGTCGTTGCGTCGGGAGTTGACCCAGTACGAGATCTTGTCCATCGCGGCGTTCCGCGAGACCCCGTTGAGCTGCGTCCCGTCCGGGAACCGGAAGCTCACCGCGCCCGCCTCGACGTCGCGGTCACCGGCCAGGAGCATGAACGGGACCTTGCCGGTGGTGTGGTTGCGGATCTTCTTCTGCATCCGCTCGTCGGAGACGTCGAGCTCGGCGCGGATACCGCGCCCCCGGAGCTCGTCGATCACGTCCTCGAGATGCTTCTCGTGCGCCTCCGCCACGGGGATGCCCACCACCTGCACGGGCGCCAGCCACGCCGGGAACAACCCGGCGTAGTGCTCGAGCAGCACGGCGAAGAACCGCTCGATCGAGCCGAAGAGCGCGCGGTGGATCATCACCGGCCGCTTCTTGGTGCCGTCCGCGGCGTTGTAGGTCAGGTCGAACAGCTCGGGCAGGTTGAAATCCAGCTGGACCGTCGACATCTGCCACGTCCGCCCGATCGCGTCACGCGCCTGGACCGAGATCTTGGGGCCGTAGAAGGCGGCCCCGCCCGGGTCCGGGACCAGCTCGAGGCCGGAGTTCGTGGCCACCCGACGCAGCGTGTCGGTCGCGCGTTCCCAGATCTCGTCGCCGCCGACGTACTTCTCCGGGTCCTTGGTCGACAGCTCGAGGTAGAAGTCCTCGAGGCCGTAGTCGCGCAGGAGCGAGATGATGAAGGACAGCACGGAGGCGATCTCGCCCTCCATCTGCTCCTCGGTGCAGTAGATGTGCGCGTCGTCCTGGGTGAAGCCGCGGGCGCGGGTGAGACCGTGGATCACCCCGGACTTCTCGTACCGGTACACGGTGCCGAACTCGAACATTCGCAGCGGGAGCTCGCGGTACGAGCGGCCGCGGGAGTCGAAGACCAGATTGTGCATGGGGCAGTTCATCGGCTTGACGTAGTAGTCCTGCCCCGGCTTGGTCTCCCTGCCGTCCGCGTCGTACTCCGCGTCCAGGATCATGGGGGGGAACATCCCCTCCGAGTACCAGCTCAGGTGCTGGGACTTGCGGAACAGGTCGCCCTTGGTCACGTGTGGGGTGTTGACGAGTGAGTACCCGGCGGACAGGTGGCGCCTGAGGGAGTGCTGCTCCATCTCGTTGCGGATGATCCCGCCGCGGGGATGGAACACCGGGAACCCGGACCCGATCTCGTCGGGGAAGCTGAACAGGTCCAGCTCGGTCCCGAGCCGACGGTGGTCGCGCTTCTCCGCCTCGGCCAGACGGTTGAGGTAGGCGTCCATGGCCTCGGTGCTCTCCCAGGCCGTGCCGTAGATCCGCTGGAGACCGGCGTTGTTCTGATCGCCCCGCCAGTAGGCAGCGGACGAGCGCGTGAGGGTGAACGCGGGGATGAACTTGGTGGTGGGCGTGTGCGGGCCGCGGCACAGATCCGACCAGATGACCTCGCCCGTGCGGGGGTTGAGGTTGTCGTAGGCGGTCAGCGCACCCGCGCCGACCTCCATGATCTCGGAGTCCTCGAGCGCCACCGCGCCGTCGGCGTCACCGGCGTCCGCCCGGCCCTTGTCCTCGACCAGTTCGAGCTTGTACGGCTCGCCCGCCAGCTCGGTGCGCGCCTCGTCGAGGGAGGCGTACTCCCGCCGCGAGAAACGCTGGCCGGCCTTGATGATCTTCTTCATCCGCTTCTCGAGGTCCTTGAGGTCCTCGGGTGTGAAGGGCTCGGTCACGTCGAAGTCGTAGTAGAAGCCGTTCTCGATCGGCGGACCGATCCCCAGCTTGGCCTCGGGGAACTTGTCCTGTACCGCCTGGGCGAGCACGTGTGCGCACGAATGCCGGATCACCGACCGCCCGTCCTCGGTGTCGGCGCGGACGAGCTCGACCTCGGTGTCCACCTCCGGCGCCCACGACAGATCCCGCAGCGTGCCCTCCGGGTCGCGCACCACGACAATGGTCTCCGGGCCGCTCTTGGACTGCAACTCCCGCTCGGCGAGGATCTTGCCCGCCGGCTCACCGGCCGGGATGACGGTGGTCACGGTGGCCGCACCCGTCGCGTCGACATCGGCTTGAGGCATGCGGTTCTCGGACACGGGGGACGATCTCCTCGGCAGTGGACGTCGGGCGGCGACGGGCCGCCCGGGCTGACACCGCGGTCCGAACGGCGGACCGGGCCGGTCCATGCTACCCGGGCCCCTCCGGAATCCCGGACCTCGCCGGGGCGTTGCACCCGGGTATGCGCATCGACATCTGGTCCGACGTCATCTGTCCGTTCTGCTGGATCGGCAAACGGCACCTGGAGGCGGCGTTGGAGTCCTTCCGGGTCGACCATCCCGACACCGAGGTCGAGGTCGCGTGGCGCGCCTACGAACTGGATCCGTCCGCACCTCGCGTCACGGGCGACGAGCCGGGCGAGACCAGCGTCGAGATGCTCGCGCGCAAGTACGGGATGTCCCTAGCCGAGGCCGAGGCCGGTCAGGAGCAGATGGCTTCCCGCTTCCGCGAGTTGGGCCTGGAGTTCGACTGGCGGTCGGCGCGGGTCTGTTCGACGTTCGACGCGCACCGGCTCGCCGCGCTGGCGGCCGAGCGCGGGCGCGCGGACGAGGTCGACGAGGGACTGCGCCGCGCCCATTTCTCCGAGGGTCAGGTGATCTCGGACCCCGCCGTGCTTCGGCGGATCGGTGTCGACGCCGGCCTGCCCTCCGACGCGGTCGACCGGGTGCTGGCCGGTGACGATTTCTCCGACGAGGTCCGGCGCGACGCGGAGACGGCCCGCGGCCTCGGGGTCCGAGGGGTGCCGTTCTTCGTGTTCGACGGCCGGCTCGCGGTGAGCGGTGCGCAGCCGGTGGAAGTCTTCACCCAGGCGCTGGAGCAGGCACTGGAGTCCGGCACACAGGCGTCCCCCGACGCGGTCTGATCGCCGTCGGCCCGCCGGGCGAGCGCTGACCCGCCAGATTGGTAGTTCCCGCGGTCTGGCGTAGGCCTGCGCCGACCCCGCGGTCCCGGGTAGGCCCCGCGACGACAGAAGCCCTCCCGTTCCCGGGAGGGCTTCTGTCTTCGTTGTGGTCCTAACTGGGTTCGAACCAGTGACCTCTCCGGTGTGAACGGAGCGCTCTTCCGCTGAGCTATAGGACCCCACCGCGCCGCGCTGTCTCGCTCGGCACCGGAACACTGTAGCAAGCCCCGGGCCACCGCCCAATTCGGGGTCCGAGAGGCCCTCGCAGCCCTGTTCGCGGGCCCATGCCGCACTGCCCCGGCCGCCGGCGGCCCTGCCGACCGGCGAGTGGTCACAGATGACGCTGCTCCGACGAGGCGCCCTGGGGAGACGTGAGCAGGTGTGACCTCGCGACGGTCGGCGCCCGGCCGGGAGGTGCTGTCGTCGGGCGATTTCGGACGTATGCCCAGATCATCGACCATTTCCGACCCCGGATTTGTGTTCCGTCGAAGTCGTCGGCTAATGTTCATTCTCGCAACGCGGTGAGCAACAGCGAGCCGGGAAGCGATGCGGATGTGGCGCAGCTGGTAGCGCATCACCTTGCCAAGGTGAGGGTCGCGGGTTCGAATCCCGTCATCCGCTCGGAGGGATCGAGGAGCCAGGACGTCCTCACCAGGCTCGATACCTTTGCGGTGGAGTGGCCGAGTGGTGAGGCAGCGGCCTGCAAAGCCGTCAACACGGGTTCGATTCCCGTCTCCACCTCTACGGCCGGACTCGTCCGGTCGCAGAAACCCGCGCGATTAGCTCAGCGGGAGAGCGCTTCCCTGACACGGAAGAGGTCACTGGTTCAATCCCAGTATCGCGCACCACCAACGCCCCGGCCTCAGGCCGGGGCGCTCTGCTTTAAGCTCCATCAGGGTTTGTCGATGGTGAGGGCATCCACCATCGCCGGCAGCGTGCGGCGGATATCGTGCGAGCGTTTCACTCGCGCTCGCGCAACCCGCGCGATCTCCTCGCGGCGTCGCGCGTCCCCCGTCAGCTCCTGCAGAGCACGGGAGAGAGCATCGACATCGCCAGGTGCGACCAACACGCCGGCACCGTCGGAAAGATATTCGCGAACGCCGCCGTGGGATGTGGCGACGACCGGCACCCCTGCTGCCATGGCCTCCAACGCGACCAACGGGCCGGCCTCCGGAAGGATTGAGGCGGAGACGGCCACAGACCACCTCGACAGCACCTCGGAGCGGTCGACGTGGCCGAGGAACACCACCCTGCCTCGAAGGTCGTCTTGTTCAGCGCGGGCCTTCAACGTCGCGACGTAGCTGGACTCTCCGGGCAGTTCGCCCCCTGCGATCTCCAGGATGAGATGGGGAATGCGAGCGACGGCCTCGAGAAGCACATCGTGCCCTTTCCAGGGGGTTAGTGTGGCGAGGATGCCGATCACCTGCCCGCGATCGGGCGATCCGAAGGCATCGTCGTCGCCGATCTCCACCCCATGGGGCCGGAGGATGACCTCTCGCACCAAGCCCCGGACCGAGGCGGCGGTGGCCCCGGAGACCGCGACCGCGCGGTCGAGATGGCGGGCACCTAACCTCACCGCGACACGCTGCTTCCGACTGACCACCGTGTCATGGACGAACCAGGTGGTGAGGCCCGTATGTCTGCCTCTGGGGAAAGCCGCCGGCAGCGCTGGCAAAGCGAAGAGCGAGTTGACCACGACCGTGTCCGATGGGCCGACGACCCGGCGTAGCGTGCGGCCAGCTCGAATCCAGGCGGCCGCGACCCGAGCGACGGCGATGATCCGGGACGCTCCGGAGCGACCCTGCAATCCGAGGGTGTCGATGGCCACATGAACCGTCCCGGACGGGAACGCTCCGACGACGGGACCATGGGGACTCACCAGGATGATTTGAGCGCCCGTGGCCGCAAGGGTCTGAGCGACCCCGCCAAGTACGTTCTCGGCTCCAGAGCGCATTCCGCTGGCGTTGACCAATACGACATTTCTGGTGTTCACGGATCGACGACTCCTCAATGTGGCCCAGTCAACTCACAGTGCGGTACACGGCGAGGGTTTCCGCCGCGACCGCGTCCCACGAGCGGTTCCGCACGACGCGTTCCGCCCGGTGGAGAAGCTCCGTCCTGCGATCGCCGTCGAACGCGAGTTCTTTCAGTGCGTCGACCCAGGATTCGACAGTGTTTGCGCGAACGACCACCGCCCCGGCACCGACCGCCTCGGGGATGCCACCGACCGCGCTGGCCGCCACCACGCCGCCACAGGCCATCGCCTCCAGAGGAGGGAGGCCGAACCCCTCGTACCTCGACGCGTACGCCACGACGGTCGCGGCCCTGTACAAGGCGGGGACGTGCGCTCGATCTACATATCCCAGGCCCATGGTCCCGGGCGCCAGGTTTGGGGCCTCCGTGCCGGCGCCAGCAAGGACCATTGGCAGACCGAGCACCCGTGCGGCCTCTGCGGCCACCTCTGGGCACTTCCTCGGCTCGAGTGTTCCGAGTTGGAGGACGAATCGATCGGGAAGACCGTAGTGGTCGACGACGGCTCTAACCTCGGCCCGGGCGGGCACCCTCGCCCAGCTGGCGGGCGCGAGCGGGATGACGGTCGACATACGACCCGTCAGGGCCTGCACTCTCTCCGCGGTGAACGCTGAGACCGCGATCACCGCGTCGGCGCAATTCAGGGACCGGCGCAATAGCGCGCGCTCGCCCCGGGCTCGTATCGGCCCGGAGGCCCAGGGCGCGTCGAACACCGACATGTCATGCACGGTGCTCACACGCGCTCTGCGCTGGGCGACAGGCAGATCGACATCGAGGGAATGGAAGATTCCCTCGGTACGTACCGGCCGCAGACCCGAGAGCGCTCGACGCACGCCGCTCGCTATGGGGCGCGTCAGCGGGTGGACGGACGCCGGGAGTTCCCCCACCGCGTCGCGTTGAACCACGGCGGCGAAGGCGTGGCCGGACCCCGCCAGTGCGGCGGCTCGCATAAATTCGCGCTGATAGGTCTGAACCCCGCTGCCCCCGGGCCGAAGGGCGAGAGCTCCCCATACTACCGGCGCGCTTCCGGACGGCGTCATCGGTCGACGCTTTGGGCCCCGCGGGCGGTATCAAAGGCGCTTATTCTCAGGTAAAACGCAGGTGGGGAGTGGTCGGCCGGCGGCAACGGCGCGGCTCCGGAAAAGTCTAATAATTTCATGAGTGAACCGCGAGCGCCGCCACCATCGAGTCGATGGTGGCGAAGGTCGCCTTCACCAGTTCCTCATCGGCGAACTCCACATCGAACTCGTCCTCGAGCCGGAGCATGACCTGCACGGTCTGGTGCGAGGTCATGCCGGCGGCGAACAGATCGTCGGATCTGTCCAGCCCTCCCACGTCGACCGTTCCGCCCAGCGCCATTCGTAGTGCGTGTCGGACGCGCTTCTCAATTTCGTGCATGATCCCCCCGGATTCCTGATTCGGTGTCCGGCGTTCCTCCGAACGCCTCCCGGCCGCGCTTGCCGGATCGCCGCGGGAGGCGTGTACCGAACGTGCAGCCAGGAGAAGTTTCCCTCATGAAGCGAGTTTTGAACAGTCCCAGCTCCTCCGACTTCACTTGCGTCGCGGCATTAGGGGCAATGCGAAGTGAGGACTTCCCTATCCGTCCTTCATGTGGGTATTCTCTCATCTTGTTCCGCGCGATGTCCCATCGTGCACGCAGCCTCGGGTGACGAGGCGAGAGGTGGCGAGTCGTGACCCTGGAATCACTGGCCCGAATGAAAGACGAGTTCCGTGAGGGGCTCGTAGGCGCCGGACTGCTCATCCCCGCAGGCGTCGACGGGCTCTATGCCCGTGGGGCGGGATTCGAGTTGGTACTCGATGCCGTCGACGACGCCATCACCCGTGCGGGTGACGACGCCCGAGCTCTCACGCCCGGGGGCGCCGGATACGAGTACTTCCGCTTCCCACCGGTTTTTTCTCGGCATACCTACGAGAAGACCGACTACATAGAGTCGTTCCCCGACCTGACGGGTGTGGTCAACACCTTCGGCGGGACGGGTTCCGACCATCGACAACTACTCTCGGACCGGGCGGAGGGCCGGTCATGGGACCACCACCTCTCCCCCGGTGACACGGTGATGGTCTCCTCGGCATGTCACCCGCTTTACGGGGCGATCCCGTCGGCGCTTCCGGCAGGGGGGATCGCAGCCGATGTCAGTGGATTCTGTTTCCGCCACGAGCCGTCGACTGACCCCATGCGGATGCAGATGTTCCGTATGCACGAGTTCGTCCGGGCAGGCTCGCCCGAAGATGCCGCCCGATTCCGCGCAGCGTGGGTCGATCGGGCCGTCGACCTACTGACCGGGTTGGGTCTCGAGGTCCGTCCGGTCGCCGCCAACGATCCGTTCTTCGGACGCGCGGGAAAGTTGCTCGCCAACGAGCAACTCAATAACGATCTCAAGACCGAAATTGTCACGCACGTCTACGGCAATACCCATCCGCCTGATGCGATCGCCTCCTGCAACCTCGCGGAGGATCACTTCGGAAAAAACTTCGACCTCACCCTCCCGGACGGCTCCACCGCGCATACCGCGTGCGTGGGCTTCGGCTTGGAACGAATCACGCTGGCTCTGTTCGCCGAGCATGGGTTCGATCACGAAGAGTGGCCCACCGGGGTCCAACGGACGTTGTTCCGATGACGGTCTCTCCCACGAAGATGGCGACCTGGTTCGGCCCGGAGGACCGCTCGCTCTTCGGAGTCCTCGAGTTCCCGTCGGACCGAGAGATCAGGGCGGGGGTGATTGTCGTCCCGTCTCTGGGGATCGAACAGGTCACCACCTACCGGGGCGCTCGTCGACTCACCGAACAGCTCGTCCGGGCGCGCTTCGTCACCCTGCGATACGACCACCCGGGGACTGGGTCGTCGACCGGTGACCAGCTCTCGGACACGGCATGGGACGAGTGGCGCGAAGGTGTCCTCGAGGCCGTTGCGATGGTGCAGGCGCAGGGGGTGAACGACGTCACGCTCGTGGCGATCCGTGCCGGCTGTGTCGTCGCCGATGCCGCACTCGGCTCGGTCCACGGTCTCGATGCCCGTCTGGTGCATTGGGACCCTCCGCGCTCGGGGCGGCGTTGGCTGCGCGAGCAGACGACCAAATTCCGCCTCAGTGTCGGGGATGTAGGGTGCGATCCGGGGGTGTCCGTACTTGGAGGGCACTTCTCACGGGCCGCCGCCGAGCGGCTCAAGTCCGCCACGTGGTCCGCCGGCGACTCGGTCAGCCTCGTAGCCGGACGCCCAGACGTCCTGTCGAGCCCGGACTTCGGATCGATCGGTGGCGGCCGAGCGGAGACGGTCTCTCTGGTCGGGGCAGAGCTCTTCGCCGCTCCACCGGCCTTCGTACACCACGTTCCCGAGTCGGACATCGGCGCGATCGTGTCACACTTGGCCGACCGCGCAGGCGATACGACCCTGACACTGCACCCGTTGATCCGGCGTCGAGCAGTCGTCGGCGTTTTACCCGACGGCTCTCCGATAGTGGAGGAGATCGAGTCCGTCAGAGGTTCGAGCGACTTGCAGTTGTTCTCCACGCGCGTTGAGGTTGAGTCAGCACTGGGCGCCGTCGTCTTCCAGAGCACGGCGCTCGAGCCGGCGTGGGGGCCGACGCGTGCATGGGTCGACTCCGCCCGCGAGAACGCAGGCGGTGGACTCGTTTGCTTTCGATTTGACAAGGCGGGCGGCGGTGAGGCCGGCACTGTCGACGGCGGCGAGATCGCGGTCCTGTACTCCCATGAATCGCGCCGTGATGCCCACGAGGTCTTCCTCGCACTAGCGGATCGGGGCCTGCCCTCGAGCGCCACCTTGTCGGTCGGACTCTGTTCGGGCGCCTGGATGGCAGCGGAGTCCGCGATCCGCGCGAGAGCCGGCACGGTGCTGCTGTTCGGGATGATCCAATGGTCACGGGTCCGCGAGCCCGTGACCCGCGAGTTCCTCAGCGCTCTCGGGTATGACGCCGAGAATGTGTCTCCTGCGGCCACGAAGTCTGCGCGAACACGGCTCAAACCTCTGCTCCGACGCCTCCTCCCCTACTCAGCGTGGGAGGCATTGGGACGCAGAGGAATCACTCAGGTGCCCGGGCCCCTCCTCGGCGAACTGTGGCGCGCCGGTGTCCGCACTACCGTCGCGCTGACGCCCCAGGACGACGACCACTTCGTCGCACAGCGAGGCGACGCCGGCCTACGGCGACTGAGACGACGAGGCTATCGGGGACGCATCGAACGGATTCCCAGCCCGCAGGGGGATCACGACCTGTACAGGCCTGACACCCGGGAGGCCGCCCGTCGGCTGATACGAGAGGAAGCCGACGCCCTGAGGTCACGACTCGGCCTCCCCACAGTCAGAGGCGAGCACAGACCGTTGCGTGCCTTGTTCGTCAACGAGAACATCGGCGGTCATGCCACCGTTCACCTCGCGCTGCGCCGCGCATTCGCGGACAGAGACGATATCGCGGCGGAATTCCTCGACGCGGAAGGGCCGGGGATCGTGGGCAAGGTGCTCAGAGCCCCGGTGCCGGGTCTGGCGCGGGCCGACCTCGACCTACAGCCGCTGCGAGGTCAGCTCGTCCACTCGTGGGCGATCAACAAGAGGGTGCGGCAGCGGCTGAATCGTGGTGACATCGATGCTATTCACCTCTACACCCAGAACGCGATGCTCGGCGGGACGAGAATTGTGCGTCGCGTGCCTACGGTCATCACGACCGATAGCGTCGGGCTGCGAAACGCCTTCAGCATCCCTTATCGATCGCCGACCCGATTCACCCGCAAGGCCAGCAGGGCCGCTCTTCCATTCGAGCGACCGGTCCTCGACGCCGCGCACCACGTCCTGGCCAACGCATTGCCCGTCGTCGAGTCACTCACCTCACCTGACTACGGTCTTTCGCCGGACTCGGTCTCCCTCTTGCGGATGGGCATCTGGTCTCCGTTCTTGACGAAAGAGCTACCAAAACGACCGCCAGATCGCCGACCCACCGTGGTCTTCCTGGGTACCTCGATGGATCGCAAAGGGGGGACACTGCTTCTCGAGGCGTGGCGATCATGCCTCCGGGACCGCGCTGATCTACTGCTGATCACGCTCGACGCCGTCGCCGAGGAGCCTGGGTTGCGGGTCGTCCGCGACCTTCGCCCCGGCGACGACCGGCTATGGGAACTGTTGGCCGGGTCAGACATCATGTGTTTTCCGTCGATCATCGATCAGGCTCCGAACGCGGTTCTCGAGGCCGCTGTCGCCGGGCTTCCGGTCATCGCGCACCCCGCGGGCGCCATTCCAGAGATGGTGATCGACGGCGTTACCGGGCTCCTGGTGGACGGCTCGGATCCACGCGCGGTGGTCGGCGCGCTCGACACCCTGATCTCCGACCCGGGGATGCGCCGGAGAATGGGCGAGGCAGGGTGCGCGCACGTTCGTGAGCACTACAACATCGTCCGGTCCGCGGACACGATCGTCTGCGCGCTCCACAGGGCTGTCGACGCCTTCCCCGAGGAATGCGAGCCATGAGCTTCCGGATCTATAAAGCAGTAGACGACCGACTGTTGCACGAATGGCAGAAACTGGCCGAGGAAGTCGGTACGAGGTTCGCCTCGCGTCCGTCCTACGGGTTGTCCTGGCACCGCCACCTCGGGCGCGGGCCGCTCCGGCTCGCAACCGTGCGCCGGGACGGCCGGCTGGTGGCCCTGCTGCCACTTCATAGCCGACGGCGCCTGGGAGTGGCGGTCTACCGACTGCTCGGCCACGGGCTCGGTACGATCGGGGAAGCCCTCGCGCGAGATGAGGCGGCTCTAGCGGATCTAGTCTCGGGGCTCGCACGCTCGGGCGCAGCGCTCGAACTGACTCACCTTCCGTCCGATTCACCGCTGGTGGCCGCGGTGCGGGCGGATCCAGGGTGGGACGCGACCTTCACTGGAGACGACTACTGCCCGGTGATCTCACTGCCTGAGGGCACCCGGGCGTCCGACCTGCGCAGCAAGTCCACGCTCTCCCGGGCGGCCTCCTCCCGGCGCAAACTCGCCAGGGAGGGGCTCGAACTGGCAGTGGAGACTGTGAGCACCGCCGCCCAGTTCGACAGGCGATGGACGGACATCGTCGCGACGGCCGCGGCGGCGGAAGAACAGGAGGAGGTGAGTCGGCTCAATCTATGCGCTCCTCCCTATAGCGGCTTCACCAACGAATTCCTACGTCGTGAAGCCGAAACCGGGCACCTCATCATCTGGGGCGGGACGTTCGGTGGCGGATGGGGAGCCCACGTCGCGACCTTGGCGACACATGGGACTGCGGAACTGTGGTTCACCCGGTTCGATCCCCGCCACAAGCGTTGCCGGCCGGGCCACCACCTAATCGAAGCGATCTGCGAGAACCATGACGAGCTCGGCGTCACCCGTGTGGATCTCCTCCTCGGTAGAAATGGCTATAAGAGCGACTGGCAGACCGGCGAGTACGAAGTGGGAACTCTGGTAGCAGCTCCATCGGGTTCGCGAGGGGTCAGGACGAGGATGGGCGCTGCCGACCTCGCGGCGGGGCTGGTCCGCGGCGGGGCCGCTCGGGCGTCGGACGGCGCGGGACGGGTCCGGTCCCGGATGGTCGCGGTGTTCGGTGGTGGAGCTGGACCGGCGACAGCGCCGCGGTCATGACTCCGAAGAGCACCCTGGACGATCGCCCCGGGGGGGACGTCCGGGGGCCGGGTGCGGACAGCGAGAGCCGTTCCTTGCTCGCCAACTCGGGCGCGATGGTCGCTGGCCGGATCCTCACGGCGGTTCTCGGGTGGGCAGGCAGCGTGGTGATAGCCCGTTCCCTGTCGCCAGACGACTGGGGGCGTTACTCGTTCGTCTTCGGCCTGCTCGGCGTCCTGTCCCTGGTGACCGATCTCGGTGTAGGTCGAGTTGTGCTTGCTCGCCTTACCGGTGCGTCGTGCGAGGAGTCCCGGCGGGTGGCGGGGTCGTTCATCCTGCTGCGGTTCGTTCTCGGTCTCATCGGATTCGCCGTCGCGGTGGCCTATGCGGCGATCACGGGAATGTCGACGGAACTCGTCGCGGTGGTGGCGTTCGCAGCGATCGGTGTGGTCCTGGCCACCCCTGCAAACGCACTGATGGTGCTGTACCAGGCGAGACTGCGGCTCGTCACGATCACTGTGTGGGACGCCGTAGCCCACATCGTGCAATTGACATTGGTGCTGATAGTCGCACGCACTGCACCGTCACTCGTCTGGTTCATTGTCCCGGTGTTGGCCAAGGAGCTAACCGTCCTCGTGGCCCGCGCCGCGGGTGTTCTACGGGGCAGGCTCGGACCTCGTCCGGTGTTCAGCGCGGGGACGGCGTACTGGGGGGAAATGCTCCGTGAGGCCGTCCCCATCTCGATTGGGTTCGCGCTGATTATGCTGTTGACCAAGGTAGACATCCTCATCCTTCAGAGGTTGGACACCTTCGAGTCGGTCGGTATGTACGCGATCGGTTATAAGTTCTCCGACCTGGTGATCATGGTCGCCGTCACCATTTCGGTACCCTTCACGACGGTGCTGGTCCGGGCGTGGCCCGACGACGACGAGACCTTTCGCCAACGGACGAGACAGGCCATGATCATCGCCGGCGTTCTGGGGTTGCTCGCCGTGGTGGGCTTCTGGCCGACGGCAGACTTCTTCGTCGGCCTCCTGTACGGAGAGAGGTTCGTCGAGGCGGCCGGGACCGCACAGCTGCTGGTGCTGGCCAGCGCGCTCTCCGGCGCGACGAACATCGGCCTCGTCGCCCTCATCGCCGCTCGAAAGCTGACCGTGTTCCCCTGGGTGGCCGCCGGGGGCGTGCTACTCAACGTTGCGTTGAACCTCGTCGCGATCCCTCGCTGGTCCTACGAGGGCGCGGCCGCAGCCACTCTCGTCACCGAGGCGCTCGTTTTCGTTTCGGTGCTCCTGCTGGTCCAGCGCAGCATCGGGATTCGCGGAGTCGTCCCGTGGGGGCCACTGGTTCGTCTGGCGCTTCTGGCTGCTGCGGTTGTCGCCCCCTCCGTCGTCCTCATCACATACTCGGCTTGGCCGTGGCTCCCGGTTGTCCTCGGTTCGTTGCTCGTATTCCTCCTCCTGGCGGAGCTCAGCGACTCGCTAGAGGGTGTTTCACTCATCGGCCGAGTGCTGCCACCGTTCATCGGTCGACGGTTCGTCGACTCAGGATGCAATGGGAAGGGGTCATGATGGAACGGCTCAGCGGGCTCCTGACAGCCTTCGGACGCTCGGGATTGGTGCTCGCCTACCACGACATACTCCCCGACCGGCGCGCCGTCTACCCGTATGCGGTCCGTGAATCGACGTTTCTCCGCCACCTCGACATGGTCCAAGCTCTCGGCCTTCGACCGGTGACCCTTGCCGAATTCACCGACAACCTGCTCGCCGGCGACGCTTCCGGACTGGTAGCGGTGGTGTTCGACGACGCGATCGTCGGTGTGCATCGAATCGCGATGCCCAGGTTGGCCGAACGGTCAATCCCGTGGACGCTGCTGCCCGTCACCGACCGGACAGGAGTCGATCCCGACTGGTGGCCGGAGGCGGATCGCACGATGACGCGTGTCGAGATCGCCGAGGCCCTCGATTCGGGAGCGGCGCTCTGTGGACACACCGCCACCCACGTGTCGCTTCCCGACATTCCTCCGGCCAAAGCGCTCGACGAACTAAGGCGATCCCGCGAGACCCTGTCTGCCTGGGCCGGTCGCGAGGTGCGGGACCTCTGTTATCCGTTCGGTCATCAGACTTCCGACGTAAGACAACTGACCAGGGACGCCGGGTACCGATGCGGTTATTCGTTCACCAACGGACGCTGTCATCCGGCGACCGACCCATTCGCGCAGCCACGGCTGGCGATGCATGAGGAGCTGAGCCCTGCGAAGTTCCTCGCGACTGTGATCCGACCACGATGCACCTGGCCGCCGGTTCGGGATCTCCGCCGCCAACCCCCCGCGGTGAACGCATGATCGGTGGCGCGGTCGTCATTCTGCTGATCTGCATCGCACTGTTCGCGCTCTCGATCAGACGACCCCAGTGGGGGGTTATCGCCATCGCCGGGCTCCTGCCGTTCCACGGACTCCTGTTGATCACCCCGCTGTCGATGAACTCGTGGAAAGAAGCTGCCGTCCTCGCCGTGCTGGCGGCCTGCCCCTTCGCACGCCGGGTCGGTTCGCACCGCACCGTGGTCGCGCCGTGGATCATTCCGCTGATCCTGCTCATTCCGATCGGAACCGTGTCGGCTATCGCGGCGTTCGGTGTCCTGGCATTCTTCCCGTTGAAGATCGCGTTCTTCTACGTCCTGCTTCCTCTCATCGTGATGATGTTCCCGTTCGACCGCGCCGACAAGGATCGCCTGGTCTCGGTCCTATTGGGAGCGGGTGTCGTGGCGGCGTCCTACGGGATCTGGCAGCAGTTTGTCGGCGGGGCCGCGCTGGTCGACCTGGGATACGAGTGGAACGTGCACATTCGCAGTGCCGGGCCGATAATGCGAAGCATCGGGACGTTCAACCAGCCTTTCCCGTTCGGTCTGTTCCTCATGCTCGTCATCGTGGTGGCCACCGCCGCGGCTCTCGCGGAACCTCACCGGCTCCGATCGAAGTTCTTCGTCGCCGTGTTCCCCGTGCTCGCCGCCGGTATGCTTCTATCGGTAGTCCGCGCTAGCTATATCGGAGTAGCCGTGGGGCTCGTCGCCGTCGGCGTCCTGCTGTCCCGGCGGTTCCTTGTGCGGCTGCTCATCACCTTCTGCGTTGCGGTCCCCGTCGTCCTGACGTTCGCTTTCCTGTCTGGGTCGGACATCCTTAGGACCTTCGTCTCGAGCAGCAGCCTCGAGGAGCGCGGAGGCCACTGGTCGGTCAACATCCCGCTTGTGCTGAGCCAGCCCTTCGGAGCAGGTCTGGGCACGACCGGTTCCTCGGCGGCAAAGGTCTCGGAGGGCCACGACCCCTCCAGCCCCTTATACCAGCCGGACAGCAACTACATGAAGATTCTGCTCGAACTCGGGCCGATCGGACTCGCCGCGTATGCATTGATCGTAGGTCTTATGGTTCTCACGCTCACCCGGATGATCCCCCACACCCCTGATCCCCTCGAACGCGGGCTCCTGGCCGGTGGCGCATCCGTCGCGCTTGCTGCTTGCGTGGCCGCATTCTTTGCGACCTATCTGGAGATTTTTCCCCTGGATGCGTACTTCTGGCTGCTCCCCGCGGTCGCGGCGAGTACGTCCACAAAGGTGCGGGACCGAGTCACGGGGCGGCAACCGGCGTCGCGTCCGCGGATACTGGAGCGTTAGACGACCCGCTCGATCACCTCGGCGATCCTGCCGCGGAACGATTCCTCGGAGAACCCGGCTGCGAAGGCGACGAGGTCTGATGTCGCGTAGTCGGAGTCATTCCACTCGCGCATCGCCCGGGCCAGGGCTGCTATCACCTCGTCGTCGCCGCGCCCGTTCACAAGTTCTCCGCTGACACCCGGAATGACGGTGTCGAGGGCGCCACCACGACCCAGCGCAAGGACCGGCGTACCCGCGGCGATGGCCTCGACGGGAACTATCCCGAAATCCTCCTCCCCCGGCATGACCAGGGCGCGGGCGCCGCGGAGCATGTCCCTCATCTCGGAGCGGGGCAGACGTCCGAGAAACTCCACGCCGGGCCCTGATCGCGCCCGGCAGCGGTCCATGTCCCGCCCCTCGCCCACCACGACAAGTCGGACGCCGGCGGCAACCGCGGCCGCGACGGCGAGGTCGACCCGCTTATATGGAACTAATCTGCCCACCGAGATGAAGTAGTCACCACGGGGTGCGTCCCCGGGGGTGAAGTATCCGGTGTCGACCGGTGGGTGTAAGACCTCCGCGTCCCGGCCCCACCAGTTTCGAATCCGGTCCCGCACGGCCGTCGAGTTCGCCACGACGATCTGCGGGCGGTGCGCCCAGCGGGTTTCGTTGGCCCTGGCCCTGGCCGCCAACACCGCGAGCGCCACCCGGCCGGCACGGGAGTCGGACTCCCCGTGCCGGAAGGCCTGATCCCAGGCCCACCGGGCCGGACTGTGGACGTAGGCCACCGAGGGAATGTCGACCGCGGCCCCCGAGATCGCGAACGCGTGGTGGCTGATCACCACCACATCGGTGTCCTCGGGATCGATGGCGGTCCGCTGCAGCACCGAGGGGACGAGCGGCATCAGGTGCGCGTACGAGGCCTGGCCGGTCATGCGATACGCCGCCTGCAGCGGACCGGTGCGCACGCGGGGGCCGAGTCCGCTCGGGATGCCCTGCGGGCGCGAGAACGGGACATGGATCCGGGCGTCCGGCCAGACTCGGGCCATCTGCTCGACCACGTGTTCGCTGCCGGCGATGTCGGTCAGACGCTCGTGGACCAGTGCAACCTTCGGCATCCGGCGCCCGCTGGCGGCTCCCAGTGCGTTCATCCGGCCGCCTCGGACTTCCTGACGACCACCCGCGTCGGTACACCGACCTCGACCAGAGCGGCTAGTGCCTTCTCCGCAGCCCGCCCATTGCGGGACCCGTGGTCGACGACCACCACTCCCAAATCCACGGCGGACGCGGCAACCTCCCGCCACCACGGCTCGCCATGGCTGGCCACGAGTAGCCTGTGCTCTTCGGAGCGGTCATCGGGAGGCGGAACGATCGGATCGACGTCACCAAGGAGCACGGCTGACCCGCCGGAGGAGAGGACGGCGGACACGGCCGCCTCCGTCAAGGCGGGTAGCCCGGTCGGCGGTGCGGCGTCGACGTCCACAACTGAACCGTAGCGGTGCCCCACCGACTGCGCCCAGGTCTTGTCTGTTCGGCGTCCTCTACGTAGCCGAACCGCGCCGAGTACCGCCGCCGCCGCCAGGGTGACGACGATTCCCGCCACCGCCCCGGACCGGAGCGGGGTGGGCCAGCTTGGGTTCCCGCTTCCGACGTCCTGCCCGATAACATTCGCGGTGGGGTAGGTCGCCCGCAGAGTGTCCGTACGTGACCGCGCTTCTTGAATGAGCCGTGCGAGGTCTGATGTATCAGCGTTTCTGTCCGACTGCCGTCGAGCAGCTATCTGGTCCTCGAGGTCGGCAATCTCCTCGTCGGCCGAGTCGACGACCGGAGCGAGGAACTGTTCGCGGAGTTCTCCGGCGCGAGTGTTCATCGCCTCCACGACAGCGGTCCCCATCCGTGCAGCCGCGTCTGAGCCAGATTCGGACCGGGTCACCACTTTGAGCAGCCCGGGCACCGTCGCGGTGGACACCTCAACGGTCGGTCGCCTGCCGGCGAGTACTACCGGTTCACCGCTGCGGTCCTCGATGATCTCCTTCGCTCGCTCGTCCGTGACGAACTCGGACATCCCGGCGGCGACTGCGTCCATGGCGACGGCATCCCGCTCCGCCCGGGCGGCGGTCCCGACCGTCACCGTCGTCTCGACGGAATAGACGGGCGTCGCCCTGGAGTAAGAGAACGCGACGATGATTCCGACTATCGCGCCCACCACGAGTGCCACCGGGAGCGACCGGAGGTAGGCGCCGAATAGCAGCCGAAGATCGACGGCCGGAGGGCGCGATGGTCTAGAGGAATCGACCGAGTGCGAACCGCGTTCCGCGATTGCTGATGACGGCATATGTGGACCCCCTTCCGACGAACTGGCGGTTGTCGCCACCCCGGTCATGCCGGGGATCGTCGGTCCTCGCGAAATCCTAGCGCCCGGCACCCGCAAATAAACATTGTTCCATGTAGCCCTCCCCGCAGGGCCCCTGAGGGGTTACCATCCCCACACAGCCGGTGGGACCAATCCCTTCTGGCGACCAGAGCCCGAGGTGTGTCATGTCCGAGACCCTGTCCCCCCGTCTTCCTCTAACCCCAGCGCAGGCGGCAATGCGGGACGGGCACCTCCAGGACCCGCAGAGTTCGGCGTACTCCCAGGCGCAGATCGTCTGGTACTCCGGGGAGAACCTGACCGAAGAGGTCCTCGTCGAGGCGTTCAACCGTGGGCTTCGGGAGTGCGAGACCCTGCTATTGAAGTGTGGCGTCGACGAGAGCGGCAACTGGTACCAGCAGTTCGATCCCGCCGAGGAGATTCCCATGACCCGGATCGATCTCACAGGGGAAGGTGATCCGAGAGCCGCCGCCTTGACTATCGCTGATCGAGAGATCCGACGGGCGCTCCAGATCAGCGGCCCCGAACTCCCCTTCCGGTCATACCTGTTCGTTCTCGGCGAGCATTCGTTCGGATGGCTACTCGTGTGCCACCACGTCGTGATCGACGGCTACGGCGCCAACCTGTTGCGGTCCCGTGTGGGAGAAATCCTCGACGCACTCGTCAACGGGAATGACGTTCCTGACTGCAGGTTCGGACGGATCGCGGAGATGATCGCCGTAGTGCCGGAGCCGGACCCTGCCGACCTGGAGTTCTGGAGGCAGCACCTCGAAGGTGCGCCGGAGGTGATCAGCTTCGCCGACCGTGTCGTCCCGCCGGCTCCCCTCCACTCGATGATCGATGTTCTCACCCCGGACTTCGTCGCCCGGGTCGCCGAGACACTCGACGGCGTAAACTGGGCGCATGTTGCTGCGGCCGCAGCGATCGGGTATGTATCGGTACTAGTCGAGAACCCGACAGTGGTGGTTGGCTTGCCTGTGACAGGGAGGTTTGCTCCCGAGGAGAAAATCACTCCATCGCAGTCGATGGGTGCGTTGCCGCTCCACCTGACCGTCGACCACTCGGCGCCGCTTCCGGAGTTGGTCCGGCTGTTCCAGACCACGTTCCGCAGCACGCGAAACCATCAACGTCAGGCTCCGCACACCTTGCGCGCCGAGCTCCCCGTGGCATGGCGCACCGGCCGGATCTACGGTCCGATGATCAATGTGATCCCGTTCGAGGTGCCCTCGACCGCCGGAAGTCTTGAGAGCGGCCTCGAGGTCATCGACCAGGGGCCCATCGATGACCTCGCCATGACTATGATCCCGGGTCCGGACAACGGTATAAGGACGAAATTCCTGTTCAATCCGGATTTATACGGCCCCCAAGCGCGTCAGGAGCACGCCGACCGCCTGGGGAGGTGGCTCGAACAGATCGTGGAGAACACCAGCGCAATCCTCGCGGATCTGGTCTGTCTCACAGAGGACGAGGAGAAGTTCCATTCGGAGCTGGAGGCAACCGCTGCGGCAGGTGAGCCGAGCCCGCTGGGGTGGCGAGAGCCGTGCACTGTAGCGGATCTGGCGGCCGCGGCCGGGGTCGCCGGGGCGTCAGGGATATCGGTGCGATCAGCGCTCGGTCGCCCGTCAGTCATCGGCTCGCCGGGCCGGGTCACGCTCCACAGTCCTCGCGGTGAGCACCGCACGGACCTTCTCGTGGCCCTTCGCCGGGACGGGGCGATCGAATACCGCGGAAAATCCTCGGATCGGGTGGCGGTGAACGGCTCGTGGGTCGAACTGGAGGGCGTGCGGAACGCGTTGGCCCGGGATGCTCGGTGCGCAGGGGCCGAGATCTCGGTGTCGGAACGCAGGATCACTGTACGGTTGGGCCGAGACAGTGGCGGGGTTGATCGTGCGGACGTCTCCCGCTTGATCGGCGAGGTCACTGCCGCGCCGGTCGTCGTCCGCTGACCGGCGCTGACCGCGATGCGGATACTCCATCTGGTCAACGAACTCGTCGACACCGGGAACGGAATCGTCAATGTCGCGGTCGATCTGGCCATCGACTGCGCTGCTCGCGGCGACGAGGTCGCCATCGCGTCCAGCGGGGGCGGCTTCGTCGAGCTGGTCGTCACCCATGGTGTGCGACACGTGGACATCGATTTCCGAAACCGGCCTGCGCGCTCCTTCGGTCGGCTGAGGCGGTGGGTCCGCGAGTTCCGACCGGACGTCGTCCACGCGCACACCGCTGCGCCCTGCGCGATCGCGGCAGCGGTCCGTCGAAGCCCCGGGGTTCCCGACTTCGTCCTCGTGGCCACGATGCACAATGTCTACCAGCGGTCGTCGGTGCTAATGGCCACGGCTGACATGACGATCGGAGTCGCCGAGTCGGTGTCACGGACCGTGCGCAGACGTCGGTGGCACTCACCTCTCGTGGAAACAGTGGTCAACGGCGTCGTCTCGTCGCCCCGGCGACCGAAACGCGGGATCCGGAGCGAGGACGATGGCGCAGTTCTCGGCCCCGAGTCCATAGTGACGGTCGGCGCGGTTTCCCACCGTAAGGGGGCCGACGTGCTCCTGGACGCCTTTATCGCTTTGGCCGGCTCCCGACCGGGAGCCCACCTCTGGTACGTGGGAAACGCGGATTGGGCCGACGTCATACAGCGAGCCCGCTCATCGGAGTTCGCCGACCGCATCCACTTCCCGGGACTCTCTACCGACCCTGGGTCGTTTCTCGCGGCGGCGACCGTTGTGGCCGTCCCGTCCCGTCGGGAGGGACTGGCCCTCGCACTGCTCGAGGCCCGAGAAACGTGCGCTGCGATCGTCGCGACGGACACTGACGGGTCTCGAGAAGGTCTCGATCAAGGTGCCGCAGGGATTCTGGTGCCGGTCGAGGAGCCGGAGGCTCTCGCATCAGCACTCGTCAGGGTGCTTGACAATCCCCAGCTTCGGTCCGAGTTGCGCGGGAAGGCGGCCGCGGGCCTGGAACGCTTTTCTGTCGGTCGAATGGCCGCGGACTATCGCGATTGCTATATGACTGCGGCCGCCGGAAGGCAGCCGACCCGGAACAGGTGACTGCCCCGGGGGTCAGGAGCCGAAGCCGACGCCCCCGGCGCCGGCTCCCGGGAATTGTCCCGGTGGCCCCTCACCTGGGGACTGCGCCGGGTCTTCAGCGCGGTCTTCGGTAGAGGTGCAGTCGGCCACAGCTTCCTGTAGCGCCCCGACCACGGGCTTGGGCCGTCGGTCCTCGTAATAGAGGCCGAAATGGTATTCCGAGTCCGTCCGCGGGGCATCGCCGTCGACCAGCGTGTAGATGAAGATCGGCCCCAGTGCCCGCTCACTTCTGGCGAGTTGGAACGCCTCGACGACCATCGCTGCCTGGTGCTGCGGGCTGACCGCCTTGAGTCCGCCCGTGGGGGCGCCGAACTCGGTGAGCCAGATCTTTTTGTCACCGTCCCCGTGAGACCGCATCAGTTGCTCGACTTCATCGAGGGACCTGAACGTGTTCCACCTGGACTGCCCGGACGGCAGTTCCGGGTAGGAGTAGGGGTGCATGCCGACGGCGTCCAGATACTCGCGGCCGCCCATGTCGTACAGCCTGGAGAGAAAGGTCAGCGGGGCGATCGACCTGTCGGTGTCCGCAACAGGTGCCAAGCCACCGCTGATAACGGTGGCATCGGGATCCGCTGCGCGTATCGCGGGGTACGCGGCCTTCAAGATCTCGAAATAGAAGGCGACATCGGGGTTGGGCCAGAAGTGGTGCAAGTTCGGCTCGTTCCAGATCTCGTATCCATCTACCTGATCCCCGTACCGCGCTGCTACCTTCCCGGCGAACTCGCCGTAGAGCCCAGCTACCGATCGGTGCTCGGCCGTGACCGGCCCGGTCGGAACGTCTAGCCAATCTGGCACGGACTGGATGACCAGTAGTGGCGTGACCCCGGCTTCGCGGGCCCGCCGCACCCTCGTGTCCAGCGGCGACCAGTCGTGCGTTCCTCTCGCGCGCTCGATCTCACCCCAGTTGGCGCCTATCCGCACCCGCCCCATGCCCAGGTCTCGGGTGAGCCTGTTCGCGCGGGCGTACTCGTCGGAGGACATGCGGTCCCAGGCCGCGTTGCCGGACATCCCGATGTCCATGCACGGCGCCTGGGTGCCGAGCGGCGTCTCTACCGCGGCGGGGCGGAACGCGGTGAACGGGGAGTAGCCCATGAGGGTTCCCAGAACGAACACCACCGAGGAGACGACCGCGACGAGCACCGTTCCCCAACTCCGCAAATGAAACGCATTCCTGGTGGATCGGGATTCCACTGCTCCATCTCCTTCGCGATGCGTTCTCCGCACTGTCCGCGGACGCAGGATCCCCCGATCCCCACGAGCACGATCATGGCATCCTACGCCGGACAGCGGGGCGAAGTACCTATACAAGCCGAGTTCCGCGGTGAGGTAGCACCGACGCACATCTCTACATGTCCTGCGTGTGGGTGCGCGAACGGTGGCCCTAGGCTGGTCGGGTGACCGCGCGACTCGACGAGGCCGTAGAGGCTGACCTCGGCCCGCTATCGGAGCTGGCCGCCCTGACCTTCCCGCTGGCGTGCCCACCCGGGTTAGACGAGCAGGTGATCGGTGTCTTTGTCGCCGAGCACCTCAGCGAGCACGCGTTCAGGGCGTACCTGGAGGCCCCGGACCACGACGTACTGGTGGCCCGCTCAGCCGATGGCGCGATCGTCGGATACGTGCTGCTCGTCGCCGGGACCGCGATGGATCCGGGTTGCGCGCGCCAGATAGTCCACCGCCCGACGACGGGGATCAGCAAGTTCTACGTGCACCCCGACCACCACGGCGCGGGCATCGCGTCGCGGATGCTCGACGAGGTGACGCGGCGGTGCCGGGACGCGGGTGCACAGAGCATCTGGTTGGCCACGAACGTCGCCAACACCCGCGCCCGCAGGTTTTACGACAAGCACGGGTTCGAGCCCCGGGGAAACCGGACCTTCGACGTGGGCGGCGTCGCCAACACCGACGTCGTCTACGAACTGCCTCTCTGAACAATCCTTCCGCAGTCGGGATAGCCAGGTCTCCGGGCGCCGCCGGGCGTCGGCCGCCCTGACGCCGACCGACTGCCGAGAACGCCGGGCCGGCGAATGAGGCCGGGCCCACGAGTAAGCCGGTCTGGCGCGAGTCCCCCGGGCGGAGCACCGCCCATCTCATCGCCGGCGATCCATGAGTGGACGAGCGTGCGGGTCATCGCATCGTGGGAGTGCAGTGCACCTATCGGGGGTCTGGAACCCCGGCGGGTGAGGACGGGGCGGCGGCGCCGGGTGCGCGGGCGGCGCCGGGTGCGCGGCGACGCCACGGCCGGAGGTCAGCCGCCGACGGTCTCGAACCGGGACAGCGCCAGGAGTCGGGAAGTGGCACGAAGGTACTTCTTGCGGTAGCCGCCGGCGATCATCTCGTCGGTGAAGATCGCGTCCAGTTTGTCTCCGGAGTTGCGCACGGGAATCCCCGCGTCATAGAGCCGGTCGGCGAGGACGACGAGACGAAGGGCGATCGACTGATCAGGCAGCGGCTTGACCCCGCTGAGGCAGACCCGCGTGACGCCGTCGACGAGGCGGTTGTACTTGGACGGGTGAAGGGTCGACAGGTGCTCGCACAGGGCGTCGAAGTCGTCGAGCGTGGCACCCTCCACCGCCTCGGCCTCGGCCTCGAGTCCGCTGTCGTCCATCGGGTCCGGGGCGGGGGGCAGGTTACGGTGCCGGTAGTCCGGGCCGTCGACCCGGATCGACTCGAAGATCCCCGACATCTTGCGGATCTCCCGCATGAAGTCCTTGGCCGCGAACCGTCCCTCCCCCAGCTGCTCCGGCAGTGTGTTGGAGGTGGCCGCGACGCTGACACCGGCGGTGGTGAGCTCCGCGAGCAGTCTAGACACCAGCATGGTGTCGCCCGGATCGTCGAGCTCGAACTCGTCGATGCACAGGACGGAGTGCCCGGAGAGCTCCTCGACGGCCCGGTTGAAGCCGAGAGCACCCACGACGTGGGTCAGCTCGACGAACGTCCCGAACGCCTTGGGCTCGGGGCAATTGTGGTAAATCGACGTCAGCAGGTGGGTCTTGCCCACCCCGAAGCCGCCGTCGAGATAGATACCGGTCCCCTGCACCGCCTTCGGTCGCCGGCCGAACAGCCCCTTCTTGGGAGTGCGACGGGCCACCACGGACTCGGCGAACTCGCGACACGCCTTGACCGCGGCGGCCTGCGAGGGCTCGGCCGGGTCCGGGATGTAGGAGTCGAAACTGACATCGTCGAACATCGACGGGGGAACCATCTGTGCCACGAGCTGATCGGCAGGAACCACCGGGGTGACGTCAACGAGGCGAGAGACCATGGGCAGAGCCTATCGTGGGGACACCCGGCGTCAGTACGGAAGGAGTCCCCGGTGCACATGACACGGCCCACCGTGATCGACGACGACCCCGCCGCCCTCGAGGCCTTGTGGGCGGCGCTGGACCCCGAACCGGGTCTGCCCGTGCCGTGCATCCGCGCGGTGATGATCTCGTCGGTCGACGGCACGACCACCGTGGACGGCCGCAGCGGCGGGCTGGGGACCCCGACGGACCGGCTGGTCTACGACGCTATGCGGGCCCGGGCCGACCTGATCCTGGTGGGCTCGGGCACCGTTCTGGCCGAGGGGTACGGCCCCGCCCGGACCGCCGCCGTGTGGGCGGACAGACGACCCGGTCCCCCGCCCGTCGTCCTGGTGTTCACCCGCGCGCTGGGCGACGCGCTCATCGAGCACTGCGCCGACGCCGGCGACGGACTGCAGGTGGTCGCCGCCCACGGAGTGCCCGGCGACCGACTCGAGGCCGCCCGGGAGCGGGGTGTCACGGTGCACGTGCTCGATCCGGGTCCACTGCGCACCTCCGTCCGTTCCCTCGCCACACACTTCGGGGCCTCCGAGGTGACGTTCGAGGGCGGTCCGCAGCTGCTCGGGACGTTGTTGCGCGAGGGCGCGATCGACGAACTCGTCCTGTCGGTCGCCCCCGAGATCATCGTCGGCGGCGACGACTCGCGACTGGCCGTCGGAACCGACGCCACCCGGGTTCCGCTGCGCGTCGCCGCGGCCTTCACGTGCCCCCGCGGCGGGCTCTACACCCGCTGGGTCGTCACCGGGGCCGACGGGTGAGGAACCGTCGAGCGGGAACACGCGCGGTCACGCGGCACCAGCACGTACGGGCACTCGGCGTGGGGCTGGCGGCCCTGGCGGTGACGATCGCCGGGTGTGCGCCCCTGCCCGCGACGGGGCCGCGCCTGGCGACCGGCGACGGCCCCGGGGGATCCTCCGGCGTTGGCGAGGCGGCCGAGACCGCCGACCGACCCGACTGGCTCGCGCCGCGCAGCGACCTCACCTGGGTCCCGTGTCCCGACGGCCGGACCGGCGGGATACCGGAGGGCGCCGCCGTGGAGTGTTCCCTCCTCGGGGAGACCCCCGTCCTGCGGCTCACCGCGACGGGGACACCCGACGACGCGGCGCCCCTCGTCGTCGTCGCCGGTCCCGAGACACCGGCCGACACCCTCGCCTCCCGACTCGCCTCGTCCGGCCCCGAACTC
This sequence comes from Dietzia sp. MNB45, assembly GCF_051994785.1. NCBI lineage: Bacteria > Bacillati > Actinomycetota > Actinomycetes > Mycobacteriales > Dietziaceae > Dietzia > Dietzia sp. MNB45. The sequence goes on from NZ_CP163397.1 coordinate 1,903,909, forward strand.
ATTGACACCCGACCGCTGGTCGTCGTGGACCACCGCGGACGGACCGGCCCGGCCGGTACGTGCCTGACCTTCCCGGCCCGCCGCACCCTCGACGGGCTCGCGGATCGGGGCACCGACCCCGATTCGCCCGCGCTGCGCGGCGACCTCGCCGACACCTCACAGTCCTGCACGGACCAGCTCCAGGGCCGCGAACTGGACTTCGGCTCCGCCGGCGCCGCCGAGGACCTCGAACGCCTACGCCAGCAGTGGGACGTGCCCGGGCTCGCCGTGATGGGGATCGGGACCGGGGCCCGCACCGCCCTCGCCTACGCCGGCGCACACCCGGGTCGCCTCTCCCTGCTCGTGCTCGACTCCCCCGCCCCCGCCGACGGGGACCAGGAGGCCGCGGCCCGCGCCGCCCTCGACGGCTCCGACGCGGCGCTGCGCCTGTGGGCCGCCTCGTGCACCCGGACCGAGTGCGGACCCGGCGACGCCGACGAGAAGGTCGAGGCCGTGACCCGCGCGCTCGACCGCGCCCGCGAACCCGGCGTGGCGGTCCCGGCGGCGTTGCTGTCCGACGTGGTCCGGTCGGCGTTGGCGGACCTGTCCGGCGCCTCCGCTGCCGACGCCTCCCCAGGCGACGTCATCCTGGGCGACCTCGCGGCCGCCGCCCCCGAGGACACCCCGGGCAGCGTCCGTGACCGCGCCGCCGAACTGGCCGGGACGTCGCTGCCGTACGTGGCCGGATGCTCCGACCTGTCGCGCCGCGTCCCGGTCAACCGTGTCGAGGAACTGCGGGCCGAATGGGAGCAGACCCCGCCGTTCGGGGAGATCATCGCCGCGCAGCTCTCCGCCTGCTCCACCTGGCCCGTGCCCGGGCAGTCTCCGGTCTCCGTTCCCGCCGAGACGCCGGTACTCCTGGTCGGAGGGATCGCCGACCCCCGGGCCGGTGCCGCCGCACTCGAACCCACCGCCGGGGCCCTCAGCGCCGCCGGGGCCACCGACGTGCGGATCGTCACCTGGGGCGCCCCGGGCGCACAGGTGATCCTGCACTCCGGATGCGCCCGGGGCGCGGTCGTCGATTTCCTCGACGACCCGGATGCCGCTGAGCAGTCCACGGCCTGCCCGTCCTGACCGGCCGGGGTGCCTCACCGGGACGCGGGAGGCCAGGCGGTACCCTGCGAGTCGTGCCGCTGCCCACCCGAAGCACGTCGACCGTGCCCCGCGTCCTCACCCACGTGTTGTGGCCGCTGGCGATCATGACCGTCATCCACCGCGTCCTGATCAAGGCCGTCAACGGATCCATCACGAACGACTTCGGCACCGTCTACGCCGCCACCAGGCGTTTCCTGGCAGGTGAGCCGGTGTACGTCGAGAACCTGCTGACGGTGCAACCGCACTATCTCTACGCCCCCAGCGGGACGTTCGTCCTCGCCCCGTTCGGCCTGATCGACAACTACACGCTGGCGCGCTGGCTGTTCATCGGAATCAACACCGCCGCGATCATCGCGGCGCTGTGGCTGCTCATGCGGCTGTTCGACCTCGACGTCCGCTCGTTCGCCGCCCCCGCCATCCTGCTGGCGGCGTTCTGCACCGAGGCGGTCACCAACACGCTGGTATTCACCAACGTCAACGGCGTGATCTTCCTGTGCCAGGTGGCGTTCCTCTACCTGCTGCACCGACGGCGCCTCTGGTGGGCCGGCGTGGCCATCGGCCTGTCCCTGGCCGTCAAACCGATGCTCGCTCCGCTGCTCGTGCTGCCTCTCATCCGCAAGCAGTGGCAGCCGTTCGTCACCGCGGCCGCGATCCCCGCCGTCACCATGGCCGCGGGGTGGGCCCTCACCGTCGACGCCCGTAGTTACCTCGACACCACGCTCACGTACATGGGTGAGGTGCGCGACTACTACAACAGCTCGATCGCGGGGATGGGCCTGTACTACGGCGTGCCCGAGCCGGTCATCCTGGTGGCCCGCATCCTGGTCGTGGTGGCCACCCTGGTCGCAGTGTGGCTGCTGTTGGACTACCGCCACAACCACGAGGTGCTGTGGTTGGCCACCACCTCCGGGGTCGTGCTCGCCGGCGTGTTCCTGGTCTCCACCCTCGGCCAGATGTACTACTCGATGATGCTCATCCCGATCATGCTCACGGTGGTGCTGGACAGGTCCATGGTGCGCAACTGGCCGGCGTGGCTCGCGGCCTACGGGTTCTTCACCCTCGACTTCTGGGAGTCGGCGCGCTGGCCCTACTACGGGCGGCTACTCGAGTTCGCGCACCCGACCCTGGGATGGTTGCTGCTGCTGGCCACCGTGCTCGTGGTGCTGCTGTGGCGCCGAAGCGACCCCCGCCGACACGAGCGGATCGCACCGGCCGCCGCGTCGGCGTAGCCTGCGGGCATGAGCGAGCCCACCGATACCCACACCCCCCAGCCGGACTTCACGCTGGACGACACCGAGTGGCGTCGTCGACTCAGCCCGGAGGAGTACCAGGTCCTGCGACAGGCCGGCACCGAGCGTCCCTTCACCGGTGAGTACAACGACACCAAGACCGAGGGCGTGTACCGCTGCCGCGGATGCGGCGCCGAGCTGTTCCGCAGCGACGCGAAGTTCGAGTCCAACTGCGGTTGGCCCTCGTTCTTCACCCCGCTGGCAGGCGGCGCCGTCATCGAGCGCACGGACACCTCACTCGGTATGACCCGCACCGAGGTGATCTGCGCGAACTGCCACGGCCACCTGGGGCACGTGTTCTCCGGGGAGGGCTACGGCACGCCCACCGACCTGCGGTACTGCATCAACTCACTGAGCATGACGCTGGAGCCGGCCGAGAGCTGAATCCGACCGGCCGCATCCGGCCCGCAGAGTAGCGAGGGCCGACCGGGACTGTTCCCGGTCGGCCCTCGTTCGCGTCAGGTCGAGCCGTCGGCGCGCGGTGGACCTCAGGGCATCGAGGCGGCCAGCTGCCCGGCGGTGACGCGCGGTCCGGTGAAGAACGGGATCTCCTCGCGCACGTGGCGGCGGGCCTCGGTCGCCCGCATCTCGCGCATCAGGTCGACGATCCGGTCGAGCTGCGGGGCCTCGAAGGCGAGGATCCACTCGTAGTCCCCCAGCGTGAAGGACGGCACGGTGTTGGCGCGGACGTCCGGGTACTCGCGGGCGGCGCGGCCGTGCTGGGCGAGGATCTGGCGCCGCTCCTCGTCGGGGAGCAGGTACCACTCGTAGGAGCGCACGAACGGGTACACCGAGACGTACGCCCCCGGCTCCTCCTCGGCGAGGAACGCCGGAATGTGGCTCTTGTTGAACTCCGCGGGGCGGTGCAGCGCGGTGTTGGACCAGTAGGCGGTGCTTGCCCGGCCCAGGATCGTGGTGCGTCGGAACTCGTTGTAGAACCGCTGCAGGTCCTCGATGTGCTCGGAGTGGGTCCAGATCATGAAGTCGGCCTCGGCGCGCAGACCCGAGATGTCGTAGAGACCCCGGACCACCACGTCGGTGCCGTCGTAGCGGGCGAGGAACTCCTCCAGGTCCGCGGCGACCGCGTCCCGGTCCTCCCCGAGCTGCCCCGGCGTCACCGTGAAGACGGAGAACATCAGGTAGCGCAGGGTCGAGTTGAGTTTCTTGTAGTCAAGGCGTGCCATGGCTCAATCCTGCCACCCCGCGGCGAGTCGCCGGGCCGCGGCCCGCGCCGAGCCGATACAGGCGGGCACCCCCACGCCCTCGGTCGCGCCGCCGACGAGCTCCACGCCGGGCAGCCGCTCGGCCAGTTCGGCGCGCACCGCCGAGATCCGCGCGTCGTGTCCGGGACCGATCTCGGCGAGGGCGTCGGACCAGCGGCGCACCCGCGAGTGCAGGACCGTCGGCGCGGAGCCGCACAGTCCCCCCAGCGCGGATTCGGCCATGCGGGTGAGGGTCGCGTCGTCGGCGGCGAGCACCTCGTCGTCGTCGATCCTCCCGAACGACACCCTGACCAGGTGCCCGGGCCGGGTGTCGAGGTGCGGCCACTTGCGGCTGGTGAAGGTCATCGCCTTGAACGGCACCGGTTCGTCGGTCGCCACCAGGACCCCCGACCGCTCCGGGAGATCCAGGGACCGGTCGACCTCCAACGCGACGACGGCCGAGGAGGCCGTCCGGATCCCGGACAGGCCCCGGGTCGCGGCGTCGAGACCCCCGGCGCCCTCAAGGAGCGGGGCGGCGTGGGGAACGGGGACGGCGACGACGACGAGGTCCGCCTCCTCGGACCACGACCCGCGGTCGCCGGCGACCGCCAACGAGTAGCCCGAACCGTCCCGGTGGAGAGCGGTGCAGGTGGCGTGTGTACGGATCACGGCACCGGAGGCCCGGACGAGGGCGTCCACGAGGAGCCGGTAACCCCCGTCGAGGGTGGCGAACACCGGGCCCGGCACGCGGTGCGCGACGAGCTCCCGGGCGGCGGCCGTCAGGCTGGGAGCGCCCCGGTCCAACGCCTGCGCCAGCCCCGGGATCACCTGCCGCAGCCCGAGTCCGGTACTGGGGGCCGCGTACACGCCCCCGAGCATGGGGTCGACGAGCCGGGCGACGACCGCGTGCCCGAACCGCTCGGAGACCAACGAGCCGAGCGAGACGTCACCGCCCGGCTCCCAGTCCAGCGGCAGGTCGGCCTCGCGCGCGGCCGCAGCGCGCTCCCGCGGGCTCAGCACGTCCGCCAACGCCCCGACGTCGGACGGCAGACCCATCAACGTGCCGACGGGCATGGGCACCATCCGACCCCCGGTGAGGATCGCCGGTCCGAGCGGCCCGGGATGACGCAGCGACCCGGTCAGGCCGAGTTCGGCGACGAGGTCGCTCGCCTCGGGTCGGCGGCCGATGAAGGCCTCGGCGCCGAGCTCCATCGGACCGGACGGGAAGTCGACGGTGTGGAGTGCCCCGCCCGGCCGGTCCGAGGCCTCGAGGACGGTGATGTGGGCGTCCGGCAGCTCGCGCGAGAGCTGATAGGCGGCCGTCAGCCCGCTGAGCCCGCCGCCCACCACAGCGACGCGAGGGCCCACCGTCACTTCCCGGTCAGCTCGTGGACGAGCTCCACCACGTGGGTCACCGCACCCGGGTCGGTGGTGGGCAGGACACCGTGGCCGAGGTTGAACACGTGGCCGCGTGCGCCGAGTTCGCGGGCCCGCTGGCCCTCGTCGAGGATGCGGCGGACCTCGCCGTCCAGCGCCGACCGGTCCGCGAAGAGCATCGCGGGGTCGAGATTGCCCTGCAGGACCTTGCCCGGCGCCCGCCCGGCCGCGTCGTCCAGGGGGATGCGCCAGTCCACGCCGACGACCTCCGGGCCGGCCTCGCCCATCGCCCCGAGCAGCTCGCCGGTGCCCACGCCGAAGTGCGTGCGCGGAACCGTCGTGATGATCTCGTCGGCGAAGATGCGGGTCGAGTGCGGGAGTACCAGCGACCGGTAGTCCCGCAGGCTGAGCGCGCCCGCCCACGAATCGAAGAGCTGGACGGCGTCCACTCCGGCAGCGATCTGCGCGCGCAGGAACACCGTGGTCAGGTCCGCCAGCTTGGCCATGAGCGCGTTCCACACGTCGGGGCGCGAGTACATCAGTGACTTGGTGTGCTCATGGTTGCGGCTGGGACCGCCCTCGATGAGGTAGGAGGCCAGGGTGAAGGGGGCGCCGGCGAAGCCGATGAGCGCCACCCGCGGGTCGAGTTCGGCCACGACCAGCCGCACGGCCTCCCCGATCTTCTCGAGGCGGTCCGGGGTGAGCTCGGGCAGCGCGGCGACACCGGCCTCGTCCCGGATCGGCTCCGCCACCACGGGCCCGGTCCCGGGCACGATGTCGATGTCCACCCCGGCGGCGGCCAACGGGATGACGATGTCGGAGAAGAAGATCGCGGCGTCCACCCCGTGGCGACGGACCGGCTGCAGGGTGATCTCACACGTCATCGCCGGGTCGAAACAGGCCTCCAACATGGTGGACCCGGCGCGGACCTCCTTGTACTCCGGGAGCGAGCGGCCCGCCTGGCGCATGAACCACACCGGCGTGTGGGCGCCACCGACTCCGGTCACCTCGTCGAGGTACGGGCCGGTCCCGGCGCGGCGGCCGGCGACGGCATCCGTGGCGGGGTCGGCGGGACGGGAGGTCGAGGACGCATCAGAGTTCAACACACCCCCATCGTCCCATGACGCCGCCGCCGCGGCCGGTCAGCCCACCCGGGCAGGCGACGGCGCGCCTCCTCGGGGCACGCCGGGGCGGTCGCTAGCGTGACGACCCGTGAGTACATCGGTCAATGACGGCGAGCCCGAGGTCTTCCGGGAGGCGGTCGAGTCGCTGTCGCGACTCGAGGTCCGCCCCGAGATCTCGGTCGGCCCGATCCGCCCGCCGCAGCGACTGGCGCCCTACAGTTACGCGCTCGGTGTCGAGATCATCCCGCCCTCCGGCGACGACGTCCCGGAATTCTCCGACGGCGACGCCTTCGGCCGTCTCATCCTCCTGCACGACCCCTCCGGGGACGACGCGTGGAACGGCACCCTCCGACTCGTGGCCTACATCCAGGCCGACATGGAGGCCTCGCTGGCAGGTGACCCGCTCCTGCCCCAGGTGGCGTGGAGCTGGCTCACCGAGGCCCTCGGCGAGCAGGCCGGGCCGTACACCTCGCTCGGTGGCACCGTCACCAGCACCGCCTCCGTCCGGTACGGCGACATCGCCGGTCCTCCCCAGTCCCACCAGCTCGAGCTGCGCGCCTCCTGGACCGCCCTCGAGCCCGACCTGACCGGCCACGCGTCCGCCTTCTGCACGACGCTCGCCCTGGCCGCCGGCCTCCCCCCCGTCGGCGTGACCTCCCTGCACCGGCGGTCGTGAGCGGGCGCCGCCGCGGCGAGACCCCGCCCGGGGCACAGCCACCCCCGGCCGAGTACGAGTTCGTCGACGACCTCCCCGCCATCGAGGCGGTCGCCGACGCCCTGCGATCCTCGCCCGGCCCCGTCGCGGTCGACGTCGAACGCGCCTCGGGGATCCGGTATGCCGACCGGGCCTTCCTCCTGCAACTCCGGGCCCCCACCGGCCCCGCCCTGCTCGTGGACCCGGAGACCCCGGGCCGGACCATCGGCTCCCTCGCCGACGTCCTGTCGACCCGCCCCCTGCTGCTCCACGCCGCGAGTCAGGACCTCCCGTCGCTGCGTGAGCTGGGGGTCTCGCCGACCTCGCTCGTCGACACCGAGCTGGCCGGACGTTTCCTCGGCACCGAGCGGGTCAACCTCGGGGCGATGATCTCGGAGCACCTCGGGATCGGCCTGGCCAAGGCGCACTCCGCCGCCGACTGGTCTCGTCGCCCGTTGCCGGCGGCGTGGTTGGACTACGCAGCCTATGACGTGCTGTTCCTGCACGAATTGGCGGACGAGGTCCTGCCGCGGCTCGACGAGCTCGGCCGCCGTGAGTGGTTCGAGGCGGAGTGTCGGTACCTGGTGGAGTCCGGCCCGGCACCTGCCGCGCCGGACCCCTGGCGTCGACTGTCCCGGCTGTCGAGCCTGCGCGACGGCCGGCAACTGGCGCGCGCCAGGGAGTTGTGGATGGCCCGGGACCGGGTCGCGGCCGAGCGGGACATCGCCCCCAAGCGACTCCTCGGTGACGCGGCGATCGTGGAGGCCGCCAGGGTGGGGCCGACGAACAGAACCGCACTGCTGGCGATCGAGGGGTTCGACGGACCTCACCGCCGACGGCTCGTCGGGGAATGGCTCGCCGCCCTCGAGTGGGCCGACGGGCTGGGGCGGGCCGACCTGCCCTCCCGGCAGGGGCCGCCCGCCGAGCACCCGCCGCACGCGTCGTGGAAGCGAAACGAGCCCGAGGCCGCGGAGTTGCTCGAGATCGCCCGCGAACGGATCGGTGCACTCGCCGACGACCTGGGTCTGGAGCCCGGGCTCCTGCTCAAACCCTCGACGCTGAGACTGTGGGTGTGGCGCGCGGCGACGACCCGGTCCGGGGACGACGCGGAACTGCTCCACGACGTCCTGCTCACCGAGAGCGCCCGTGCCTGGCAGATCGAACTGGCCACCGACCCCCTGCTCGAGGCGGTGCGGAGCTTCCGCGCGGATTCCTGAGTCCGGGCCACCGGCACCGGCCGGCGCGGCCCCTGTCACGCGTGGGTACGGGCCCGCGTGTGCACGCGTCCGGCGATCCGGCCCGGGTCAGCCCAGGCGGGTCCGGATGCTGTCCGAGATCCCCTCGGGGGTCAGTCCGGCGTCGGCCAGGATCTCCCCGCGGGAGCCGTGGTCGAGGAACTCCTGCGGGATGCCCAGCGCGATCCGATCGACCCGCACCGCAGCGGTGTCCAGGCAGGCCGACACCGCCGAGCCGACGCCGCCGTGCAGACCGTTGTCCTCCACCGTGACCACCAGACGGCGTCCACGGGCGGCGTCCACGATCGACGCGGGCACCGGGTAGACCCATCGGGGGTCCACGACGTCGACGGAGATGCCCTCGTTCCCGAGGGCGCGGGCGGCGGCGATGGCTGGCGCGACCATCGACCCCACCGCCACCACGAGGACCTCGGCGTCACCGGATCCGTGCACGCGGTCGACCCCGTCCTCGGACGTGGCGAGGGCGGGCAGGGCATCACCGACCGACCCCTTCGGGAACCGGACGACGGTCGGACCGTCGTCGACGGCCACCGCCTCGCGCAGTTCCTGCCGGAGGGTGGTCGCGTCCCGGGGAGCGGCCACGCGCACCCCGGGGATGATTCCGGTGAGCGACAGGTCCCACATCCCGTTGTGGCTCGCACCGTCAGGGCCGGTGACGCCGGACCGGTCCAGGACCATGGTGACCGGCTGTCGGAGTAGTGCGACATCCATGAGCAGCTGGTCGAACGCCCGGTTGAGGAAGGTCGAATAGACCGCGACGACGGGGTGCAGCCCACCGAGCGCGAGCCCCGCCGCCGAGGCCACGGCGTGCTGCTCGGCGATTCCCACGTCGTACATCCGTTCCGGGAACCGCTCCCCGAACGCGGCCAGACCGGTCGGCCCGGCCATCGCGGCCGTGATGGCCACGACGTCATCGCGTTCGGCACCGATCTCACACAGTTCCTCGGAGAAGACCGAGGTCCAGTCCACGGCGGAGGAGGTCGCCAGCGGTTTGCCGGTCTCGGGATCGATGATCCCGGTGGCGTGCATCTGGTCCGCCTCGTTGTTCTCGGCGTGGACGTAGCCCATCCCCTTGCGGGTGACGACGTGGACCACCACCGGGCCGCCGAAGTCCTTCGCGAGGCGCAGGGCCGCCTCCGTGGCGGCGAGGTTGTGTCCGTCGACCGGCCCCATGTACTTGAGCCCGAGGTCCGCGAACAGCTCCTGCGGCGAGACGACGTCCTTGACTCCCGTCTTGATGCCGTGGAGGACCGAGTACACGGCCTTCCCGACGACGTCCTTCCGGCCGGTGAGCGCGTTCTTCGTTCGGTCCATCGCCTTCTCGTACGCGGGCTGGAGCCGCAGCGCGCCGAGGCGCTCGGCGAGCCCTCCGATGGTCGGCGAGTACGAGCGGCCGTTGTCGTTGACGACGATGACCATCGGGCGGTCCTTGGCGGCGGCGATGTTGTTGAGCGCCTCCCAGGCCATGCCGCCGGTCATCGCACCGTCACCGATCACGGTGACGACGGTCCGATCGGACTCCCCGCGCAACGAGAACGCCTTGGCCAGCCCGTCCGCGTACGACAGGGACGCCGTGGCGTGCGAGGACTCGACCACGTCGTGCTCGCTCTCCGCGCGACACGGGTAGCCGGACAATCCCCCGCGGGTGCGGAGCCCGTCGAACTGGTCGCGACGGCCGGTGAGCATCTTGTGGACGTAGGACTGGTGTCCGGTGTCGAAGATGACGGGATCGCGGGGCGAGTCGAAGACCCGGTGCAACGCGACGGTCAGTTCGACGACGCCGAGATTCGGGCCGAGGTGCCCGCCCGTCGCGGCGACCTTACGGATGAGGAATTCACGGATCTCCCCGCACAGCGCGGCCAACTCCCCGGGACCGAGCCGCCGCAGATCGGATGGGCCGTCAACCTGTTCGAGCACGCTCATTGCCGTCGACTGCCCCTTCCGTGACCGACACCCTGCTGGGTCGAATGGTCAGTCTACGGGCTGGCGCCGCGCGACCTCGCCCACGGGCGGACGTGTGGGCCCCTACCTGCGGTGCCGGATCAGGAGCGTCCCGGCGAGTCCAGTACGGCGATCCCCTCGACGTGATGGGTGCCCGGGAAGGCCGCCACCCCGTGGAGGTCCGTGAGCGTCCACCCGGCGGCCACGAGGACGCCGATGTCCCGCGCCAGACTCGCCGGATCGCAGCCCACGTGCACGATCCGGGACGCACCTGTCGCCGCGAGCCGCCGCATGACCGGGATCCCCGCTCCGCCGCGCGGGGGATCGAGGATGATGACCTCCGGATCGGGGTGGTCCGCCGGCCGGTCGTCGCGGTCCTCGAGGAACGTCTCGACCCGGGAACGCAGGGTCCTCACTCCTCCGCCGGCGGGGTCCCCGGGCGGGCCGCCGAGGGTGTCCGTGGCCGCGTGCAGCGACGCCGTGGCGGATTCGACGACTGTCACGCGGGCGCCCGGGATCGCGTCCCGAACCCCGGCGGCGAACAGCCCGGCGCCTCCGTAGAGGTCCCAGATCTCGGGGATGTCGGTCAGGTAGGGGGTGCGCGTCACCGCGGTGCGTACCTCGTGGCTGTAGTGGCTCGCGGCGGAGCGGTGCGCCTGCCAGAACGCGTCGGGAGGCAGCCGCCACTCGTGGCCGCCCACCCGTCTCACGACGGTCGGTCCCCCGGCGACGATCTCCCAACCGGCCGCCCGCGAATGACGTGCCCTGGCGCGGGTCGCCGAGGACCGGCGGGATCGGCCACTCCGGCCCCGCGGCGTGTCACCGACGGCCGGGCGGTGGGCGATGTGCACCATTCCGTCGTCACCGAGCACTCCGAGCACCTCGCGGCCCGGGCCGAGCGTGGTGGCGGAGACCGCATCACGCAGCCGCGGGTCGGGCTGGATGCAGGGCTCGGTCACCAGTTCACGGGAGCGCGCCCTCCGGACCCCCGGCACACCATCGGGGCCGGTGACCCAGCGGGCAACGGTACGCCAGCCGGACGTCGCGGGATCCGCGGCGGGGACCTCGACCGGGACCGCGTCGTCCCGGTATGCGATCCGGCCGATCCGGTACACCTGCTCGGCCAGGATCCTGCCGGCGAAACCGCGGGCGGCATCGGACGCGATGTGGCTCCAGTCGCAACAGCCGGCGCCGGCGGCCGCCGCCGGGCACGTCGGGACCACCCGGTCCGGGGATTCCTCGACCACCGCCTGGACCGTCCCTCGACAGAACGCGCGCCCGGGGTCGTCGTCGATGAGGACGTCGACCAGTTCGCCGGTGATCCCGCCGCGGCAGAACACCACCCGGCCCTCGTGGCGCGCGACGAACTCGCCGCCGTGCGCCGGTCCCTCCATGCGCAGGCGCACCACACGGCCCGTCCAGCCGGTCGCTCGGTCCTGGGTCATCTTTCCTCCGGTCCACGCCAGCGTCCGACGATGGGTTCGTCGCGGGCCTGCTCCGCGCGGCCGTCCGAGGACGACAACTGCCACGGGACGCTGGTCACCATGACACCTCGCTCGTAGAGCAGGCGGGTCTTGAGGCGCAGCGCGCTCTGGTTGTGCAGTATCTGCTCCCACCAGTGGCCCACCACGTACTCGGGGATGTACACGGTCACCACGTCCCGCGGCGCCTGATCGCGAAGGCGCTTCACGTAGTCCACCACGGGACGGTTGATCTCACGGTACGGGGACTCGACCACCTTGAGCGGAACCGAGATGCCGCGTCGATCCCATTCCCTCACGAGGGCACGGGTCTCGGCGGTATCGATGTTCACCGTCAACGCCTCGATCGAGTCCGGGCGTGCCGCCCGCGCGTAGGCCAGGGCCCGCAGGGTGGGCAGATGCAGCTTGGACACCAACACCACACAGTGTGTCCGGCTCGGCAGGACGACCTCCCACGAGGAGTCGTCGAGTTCGCGGGCGACCGCGACGTAGTGCCGGTGGATGAGTCGCATGATCCCGAACGCTCCGAGCATCGCCAGGACCGCGATGTAGGCCCCGGAGAGGAACTTGGTCGCCATGACGATCACCAGGACGCCGGCGGTGACGAGGAACCCGACGGCGTTGACCGCCCGGGACCTGTGGATCCGCCGACGCACGGACGGGACCCGCTCGTGGTCCAGGCGCCGGGTCCAGTGTCGGACCATGCCGAGCTGGCCGAGGGTGAAGGCGACGAACACGCCCACGATGTAGAGCTGGATGAGGAGCGACACCTGGGCGTCGAACGCCACGACCAACACGACTGCCGCGATCGCGAGGACGACGATCCCGTTGGAGAACGCCAACCTGTCCCCGCGGGTGGCGAGCTGTCGGGGCAGATACTTGTCGCGAGCGAGGACCGAGGCCAGCACCGGGAACCCGTTGAACGCCGTGTTGGCGGCGAGTGCCAGGATCAGCGCGGTGATGATGATGACGGCGTAGAAGGCGAGCGGCAACCCCTCGAAGACCGGTCGCGCCAACTGGGCGATCATCGTCTTCTGCCGGTACCCCTCCGGAGCGCCGATCAACTGTGCCGCCGGTTGCTCGGCGATCCGGACCCCGAGCCGACCGGCCAGGGCGATGAGCCCCAGGAGGAACGAGACCGCGAGAACCCCGAGGACGGCCAGCGTCACGGAGGCGTTGCGGGCCCGCGGCTTCCGGAAGGCCGGGACACCGTTGTGGATGGCTTCGATACCGGTCAGGGCGGCACATCCGGATGCGAAGGACTTGGCGACGACGAAGGCGAGCGCGAGTCCGGCCAACTCCGCCCCGTCCACGGGCACCATTTCGAATCCCGCGGATTCGGCCCGGAGGTCGCGGCCCAGGATCTCCACCTGGAACAGCCCCCAGACGATGAGTGCGGTCATGGAGGCGAGGAACGCGTAGACGGGCACGGCGAACATCGCGCCGGTCTCACGGAGCCCACGCAGGTTGAGCGCCGCCAGGAGGATGATCGCCAGGACGGCGAACGGAATCTCCCTGGATTGGACGAAGGGGATCGCCGATCCGATGGTCGCGGCGGCGGCCGAAATCGACACGGCCACCGTGAGGACATAGTCGAACAGCAGGGCCGCACCGACCGCCAGGCCCGCACTCGGACCCAGATTGACGGTGGCGACCTCGTAGTCGCCCCCTCCCGACGGGTAGGCGCGGACGTTCTGCCGGTAACAGGCGATGACGACCACCAGGACCGCCGCCACCGCCAGTCCCACCCACGGGGTGAACGTGAGTGCCGAGACCCCGGCGATGGAGAGCACGAGGAAGATCTCCTGCGGGGCGTAGGCCACCGAGGACAGCGCATCGGACGCGAACACCGGCAACGCGATCCGTTTGCGGAGGCTGGTGGCACCGATCGTGTCGCTGCGGGAGGGGCGCCCCACGAGGAGGCGCTTGGTTCCCATGGAGACCTTCGAGATCCTGGACACCGACATATCGTAGGGCCCGCGAGCCCCGCCGGGCAGTATCCGTGGGTGTGAGTAGCGTGTCCGTCACTGGCTCACGTGCGTGGGCCGTGAGGAGTGGACTCGTCATGAGGGTCGTCGTCATGGGCTGTGGTCGTGTGGGGGCCGCGTTGTCCGTCGAGCTCGACGCAGCCGGCCACCAGGTCGTGGTGATCGACCGCGACCCGGCTGCGTTCGCCAGGTTGTCGGCGGAGTTCTCGGGAGGCACGGTGACGGGCCAGGGCTTCGACAAGACTGTGCTCACCGAGGCCGGGCTCGAGGGGGCCGACGCATTCGCCGCCGTGTCCTCCGGGGACAACTCGAACATCATCGCCGCGCGGGTGGCCCGGGAGACCTTCGGTGTCGAGCGGGTGATAGCGCGCATCTACGACGCGGGCCGGGCCGAGGTCTACGAACGACTGGGGATCCCGACCATCGCCACGGTTCCGTGGGCCACCGGTCGACTGGTCCGCTACATCACCGCCGGGTCGGGTCCCGTCGAGTGGCGCGACCAGACGGACTCCGTGTCCCTCGTCGCCGTCGACCCACCGGCGGCGTGGGTCGGGCTCCCGGTCGACCGGCTCGCCGCTGCGGTCGGAGGACGTGCCGCGGCCGTCACCCGCTTCGGCGAGAGCCGCCTCCCGGACGCTCGCACGCTCGTCCAGGCCGACGATGTCCTCCATATCATCGTGCCCTCGCAGACGGTCGCGGACCTGGACGACCTGATGCTGGAAGGACCCTCGGATGTCTGAGAACTCCGTCCCCGACTACGCCGACGGGTCGGGACTGCTCGCCGCTGCCCCGGCCCGGACCGTGTACTCCGCGACCATGAGGGTGGTGGTGGCCGGGGCCGGGGTCGTCGGACGGTCGATCGCACGCGAACTCGTGGCCGGTGGCCATTCCGTCACGCTGATCGACAAGCGCTCCACCGTGTTCTCGGCCGACCCCGTCGACGGGGCGGATCAACAGGTCGGCGACGCCTGCGAGCTCAGCGTCCTCGAACGGTTGGACCTGCAGGCGGCGGACGTGGTGGTGGCCGCCACGGGTGATGACAAGGCCAACCTGGTGGTGAGCCTGTTGGCCAAGACAGAATTCGCCGTCTCCCGGATCGTCGCCCGCGTCAACGATCCCCGCAACGAGTGGCTCTACGACGAGCGCTGGGGCGTCGACGTGGCGGTGTCGACGCCCCGGCTGATCGTCTCGGTCGTCGAGGAGGCGGTCTCCGTCGGGGACGTGGTCCGTCTGATGACCCTGCGCCGCGGAGGGGCGAACCTCGTGAGCGTGACGCTGCCGGACCAGACCCCGTTGGCGGGGCGGTCGGTGTCCCGCGTTCGGTTTCCCCGGGACGCCGCACTCGTCGCGATCCTGCGCGGCGGGCGGGTGATCGTCCCCGAACCCGACGTTCCGTTCGAGCCCGGCGACGAACTGCTCGTGGTGGCGCCGGAGGAGGTCGAGGCCGGTATCAGCGAGGTCGTCCTGGGCGGGTGACCGTCACCGCGATCTCCCGGCCGTAGTCCCATCCCGGGGCCAGGGGCAGGTCGTCACCGCTCCAGAAACGGCCCGGGTCGTACCAACTCGCCTCACCCGCAGGCAGGAGTACACCCATCGCCTCCAGGGTGACCCCCACGACCTCCGCGCAGTACGCCGCCTCCATACGCATCGCCGCACCGGCATCGGATCCCGAGCGGACGCTGCGACCCGTGACGCTCGGCCGCTTCCCGCGTGCCGCCCACCGTCCTCGTGCCCACCTCGCGGTGAGACGTCCCGCGGAGGGGAAGGACACCCCGTTCAACCGGGCGATCGACTCCAGTAGCGCGTCCTCGTGTTCCCCACCCACCTCCGGGGAGATCTGGCGGAACCACGCTCGTTGGCCGTACGGTCCGGCCCACTGCCGCACAGCCGACTCGAGGTCATGCAGCTGCACCCCGCGCTGGTGGCGACCCGTCCACACGTCCGGCAGCGCCCGTCCCATCTCGGCGTGCCACAGCAGCGGCGGCATGTCGTCCAGGACCACCGCGACGCCCACGTGGTTGACGGGCGCGTTCGTGAGGGTCTGGATCAACCGGTCCGCCGTGCTCCGGCCACGGAAGAGCCAGAGGTCCCCGGTGCGGGTGCGGTGCGCCGCGGCGGCCAGGGGGACGGTGTCGACGCTCATACCGCGATCCTGCCAGGCCGCCCGTGCGTACCCGCCTAGTCTCGGCCGTATGGCTCCCAGGGGACGACAGTGGCTCAAGGTGATCGGCGCGGCGGGTGCGGCGGGGGTGGCCGCCACGGGGATCCTGGCGGCCCGTTCCGAGCGGCGTCGGCGGTCCTACGAGCCCGATGAGGTGCGGGAGCGGCTGCACGAGCGCTACGCGAGGATCCAGAGTCGGCGGGACGGCGTCGTCGACTAGGGACCGCGCCGGTCGGAGCCCGGGGATGCGAGTCGATATCCTTGCGGAACCATGCCGTCGTCCTCCTCAGCCACCCCCGATCTCCGCCGAGCCCGAAACGAACTCTTCGCCCGTCTCGACGATGTCGGCACCCTCGACGCCCATCGTCTCCGGTCCCGGGTCCGGCGTGCCCGGGTGGACCAACTGGATGACCTCGGACGGAGGATCGACGAGGCGGCCGAGCGCGTGCGGCGCCGATCAGAGTCGATCCCCACCCCCCGCTACCCGGAACAGCTCCCGGTCAGCGCACGCAAGGACGAGATCGCCGAGGCGATCCGGGACAACCAGGTGGTGGTGATCGCCGGCGAGACGGGGTCGGGCAAGACCACCCAGATCCCCAAGATCTGCCTGGAACTCGGGCGCGGGGTCAAGGGCATGATCGGCCACACCCAGCCGAGGAGGTTGGCCGCCCGCTCCGTCGCCGAGCGGATCGCGGACGAGCTCGGGGTGGAGATCGGTGGCCCGGTCGGGTCCGCCGTCCGCTTCGACGACCGCACCAGCCCCGAGACCGCGGTCAAGCTCATGACCGACGGTGTGCTGCTCGCCGAGATCCGGCGTGACCGGCTGCTGCGGGCCTACGACACGATCATCATCGACGAGGCCCACGAACGCAGTCTCAACATCGACTTCCTGCTGGGTTATCTCAAGCAGATCCTGCCCCGTCGCCCGGACCTCAAACTCGTCATAACCTCCGCCACGATCGACCCGGACCGTTTCGCCCGTCACTTCGCCGGCGCGGAGGGGCGCCCGGCCCCGGTCATCGAGGTCTCGGGGCGCACTTATCCCGTGGAGGTCCGGTACCGGCCCCTTCAGGTCGTACACGCCGATCGCGTGGTCGACCTGGATCCCCTCGACGCGCTCGCCGACGCCGTTGCGGAGCTCCTACGCGAGGACGATGGTGACGTACTCGTGTTCCTCTCCGGTGAGCGTGAGATCCGCGACGCCGAGGAGGTGCTGCGGGGCCGGAAGTTCCCGGGCACCGAGATATTCCCGCTGTTCGCCCGCCTCACGGCAGCAGAACAGCAGCGCGCGTTCCGGGCCCATTCCACCCGGCGGGTGGTCCTGTCGACCAATATCGCCGAGACCTCGGTGACCGTGCCCGGCATCCGTTACGTCGTGGACACCGGCCTGGCGAGGATCTCCCGCTACTCCACCCGGACGAAGGTGCAGCGACTGCCCATCGAACCGGTGTCTCAGGCCTCCGCCGCGCAGCGCGCGGGACGCTGCGGCCGCGTCGCCGACGGGATCTGTATCCGCCTCTACTCCGAGGAGGACTTCGACTCGCGACCGGAGTTCACCGACCCGGAGATCCTGCGCACGAACCTCGCCTCGGTGATCCTGTCGATGGCGGATCTGGACCTGGGCCCCGTCGACGACTTCCCGTTCGTGGAACCCCCGGACCGCAAGGCCGTCCGGGACGGGCTCACCCTGCTCTCCGAACTCGGGGCGGTCAGGGTCGACGACGACGAGCGCCCTCACCTGACCGAGGTGGGCCGTGACATGGCGGCACTCCCCCTCGATCCCCGACTCGCCCGGATGGTGGTCGAGGGCCACCGCAACGGTTCGCTGTCGGACGTGCTGGTGGTGGTCGCCGCTCTGACGGTGCAGGACGTCCGCGAGCGTCCCGCGGAGGAGCGGGACAAGGCGGACCTGCTGCACCGCCGCTTCGCGGACAAGACCTCCGACTTCCTCGGATATCTCAATCTGTGGAGGTACATCACCGAGCAGCGCCGTGAGCTGTCCGGCAGCGCCTTCCGAAAGATGTGCAAGGCGGAGTATCTGCACTGGCTACGCATCCGAGAGTGGCAGGACCTCAACTCCCAGCTGCGGAGCATGTGCCGTGAACGAGGGTGGCATCCCGCGTCCGGACACGCTGCGGAGGACGACCTCCACAAGGCGGTCCTGACCGGTCTGCTCACCAATGTCGGTATGCGGGACGAGGAGACCCGCGAGTTCCGGGGCACTCGCGGCATCCGGTTCCAGGTGTTCCCCGGGTCGGACCTGTCCAGGAAGCCTCCCCGCTGGGTGATGGCATCCGAGCTCGTCGAGACGTCCCGGTTGTGGGCGCGTGATGTCGCCCGGATCGATCCGGGGTGGATCGAACAACTCGGGGGTCACCTCACCCGCACCCAGTACTCCGAACCGCACTGGTCGGACGCCCAGGGTGCGGCGATGGCGTATGAGAAGGTCCTGCTGCTGGGATTGACCGTGGTGGAGGCGCGGCGGATCCTGCTCTCCAGGGTCGACGCCCCGCTCGCCCGCGAGATGCTCGTCCGCCACGGAATCGTGGAAGGACGCCTAGATACCCGGGTCTCGGTCATCCGCGAGAACGCCGAGGCCGTGGAGCAGGCCCGTGAACTGGAGACGCGGAGCCGCCGTCGGGATCTGGTGATCGACGACGAGGCATTGGTGGCCTTCTATCTCGACCGCTTGCCCGAGGACATCACCTCCGGCCGGCATCTGGAGTCCTGGTGGAAGAAGCGTGGTCATCGCGACCAGGAGTCCCTCCGTCTCACCCCCGAGGACATACGCACCTCCGAGGCGGTGCCCGATGCCGCCGATTTCCCGCCTTTCTGGCGTCAGGGAGATCGGAATTTCGAACTGCGGTACGCGTTCGATCCGGGCGTCACCACCGACGGGATCACGGTGCGCATCCCGCTGCCGCAGCTGTCCTCGGTCACCACCGCCGGATTCGAATGGCTGGTGCCGGGGCTGCGGGAGGAGCTCTATACGGAAATGCTCCGCACGCTGCCCAAGTATCTGCGTCGACTGTGTTCTCCGCCCGCGGAGTTCGCGTCGCTGTTGGCAGGAGACGTCTCGCCCCGGTCCGCCCCGCTGTCCGTCGCGCTCGCGCGGGCGCTGTCTGCTCGGATCGGTACCTCGGTCGACCCGCGTGACTTCGATCAGAACCAGCTACCGGGCCATCTCCGGATGCGTTTCGAGGTGGTCGACGGGGACGAGGTCGTGGCCGCCGGAACGGATCTCGCGCAGTTGAGGACCCGGTTGGTGGACAGGGTACGGGCGACCCTCAACGCCCGTCTGGTACCCGACAAGGGGCCCTACCGGGAGTGGACATCCGACACCATCGGCGACCTCCCGCAGTCGGTCACCGGCTCGGTGGACGGTGTCGAGGTGACCGTCTACCCCGCCCTGCGTGTCGGTGGGGACGGAATTCACCTCGTGGCGTGCGCCACGGAGGACGAGCGTCGATCCACCCAGGCGTCGGCGGTGCTCACGCTGGTCTCGGGCGGCCTGGTCTCCGCGGCATCGATTCTGCGCGGCCGTCCGGTCCAGCAGCGACTCGCGCTCACCCAGTACCCGCACGGCGGGATGGAATCCCTGGTGTCGGACGCATCGCTCGCTGCGAGTGGGCGGATCATCGCCCGGCGAAAGGGCGCACCGGTTCTCACGGTCGCGGAGTTCCACGAACTCCAGGCCACTGCGCGGGCGGAGGTCCCCGGTGCGGTGGCGTCCGCGATCTCGTCGGCGGTTCCCGCGCTGATGGCCGCCCAGTCCGTGTCGGGCCGTCTGGCGGAGGCGCCGGCAGATGTCGCCGACGAGGTCCGTCCTTCACTGGACTTCCTCGTCGGGCGCGGATTCCTCGCCCGCCATCCCTCGGATGTGCTTCCACATCTGGAGCGACATGTGCGGGCGGTCGGCCTCCGGTTGGACCTCGCGGAGAAGTCACCCGCGCGGCACGGCAAACTCACGGCGAAGCTGAACCGCTCCGAGTCGATCGTCGAGGAGGCGTGCGCCGCGCTGCGACGGCGGCCGGGTGGCGCACGGGTGTGCCGGGACCTGCGGTGGATGCTCGCCGAGTACCGGGTGGGGTTGTTCGCGCAGTCACTGGGTACCGCACGGCCGGTATCGGCAGAGCGGATCGACAAGGCGGTGGCGTCTGCGCTCGCCCCGCGGTCGTCCCGATGACGCCGAGTGGTCAGCGGCTCGTGCGGCGCTCCCGGAGGGCGATGATCTCGCGTTCGAAGTCGTCGGCCGAGCTGAACTGCTTGTACACGGACGCGAACCGCAGGTAAGCGACCTCGTCCAGATCCTGCAGAGGGCCCAGGATGGCGAGCCCGATCTCGTGGGCGGGAACCTCGGACGCACCGCCGGATCGCACAGCGTCCTCGACCTGTTGGGCGAGGCGACGCAGAGCGTCCTCGTCAACCGATCGTCCCTGGCACGCGCGGCGGACACCTCGGACGACCTTGTCCCGACTGAACGCCTCGGTCACCCCGTTACGCTTGAGAACCGTCAGCAGAGGTGTCTCGAGCGTCGTGAACCGGTGTCCGCACCGGGGGCACTCCCGTCGACGCCGGATCGCCTGACCCTCGTCGACGGATCGTGAGTCGATTACCCGGGAGTCCTCGTGGTGGCATGTCGGGCAGTACATTCCCGTGGGGCCCTTCGTCGACCGGAGTTCACGCGTCCCGGATCGTGCCTGACGGAACGCGGGGGCGGTAGACCACCGCCCACGGTCCATTCTAGGAGGCCCGCTGCCCGGTCACGCGTAGGCGGGTCCACCGAGGAAGGCCACTGCGAGAAGCATGATCACGCCGAATGCGATCCCGCACGCCAGTAGTGCCCAGGCCGGCACGTCGTCGACGACCCCGGTGGACAGCGGTGCCTCGACGTGGCACGCCCGCACGCGGTCCGTGGAGACCGGGCGCACGAGCACACGGCGACCCGGGGCGACCGACGTGACGGCGGCCGGACGGGCGGCCACCCGCGGCCGGACGAGATTCTCCGCACGCGAGGACGTGACGGCGGGCCGACTGCCCTCCGGTCGGGCCAGGGTGCGTCGCGGCGCACGGGTGGACCGCACTGACGCGTCACCGGGCCGGTCGAGGTGCGCGACCCGTCCACGATGGTCGTCGGGGCAGACCTCGGTCCACCGCGCGGCCGGACGTGTGTGGGACTCAAGCGCGACAACGGTCATGGTGGCTCCCTACTCGATACGGTGTGCGATGTGGATTCGCACACCTGTATGTGTTTCTCAGTACATCTGTTCGAATCCGAACTCCCCTAGAGTTGTATCACGCGACTCCGACACAGTCACGATCCACCGAGGAATTTCTTCGAACACCTGTGTGGCGCGCCGCAGTCCTTGGCACTAGGGTGTAGACAGATCACAACGTCGAACATCCATTCGCCGAAGGGACCACACGAGATGCCGAAGCCCGATTTCGAGTCACTGACGGACCGACAGAAGAGCGTTCTGCTCCACATTCACGACACCGTCAAGGAGCGTGGTTATCCGCCGAGCATCCGCGAGATCGGGGACGCGGTCGGCTTGCAGTCCACGTCGTCGGTGGCGCATCAACTCCGCACGCTGGAGAAGAAGGGCTTCCTGACGCGGGATCCGCACAAGCCGCGGGCGGTCGACGTCCACGGTGTCCCGGGGCAGAAGTCACGGGGCCGTCGGTCACCTGCTCCGGAGCCCCAGCGTCCGGGCGGCGCGGTCGAACCCGTTTACGTCCCCGTGCTCGGCCGGATCGCGGCGGGCGGGCCCATCCTCGCGGAGCAAGCCGTCGAGGAGATCTTCCCCCTGCCGTCGGACCTCGTCGGATCAGGTGATCTGTTCATGCTCAAGGTCGTGGGCGAGTCGATGATCGACGCCGCCATCTGCGATGGCGACTACGTGGTGGTCAGGCGGCAGAACGTCGCGGACAACGGGGAGATCGTCGCCGCCATGATCGACGGGGAGGCGACGGTCAAGACTTTCCGGAACGACTCGAGCGGAGTCTGGTTGCTGCCCCACAATCCGTCGTTCAGCCCGATTCCGGGCGAGCACGCGACGATCCTCGGCAAGGTCGTGACAGTGTTCCGGAAACTCTAAGTCCCGGTTCGAACGACGCGCCGCCCGTCCCCGAAGGGGTCAGGCGGCGCCGTCATGTGGACCGCGGGCGGCGAACTCGTCCAGTTCGCCGGCCACGGACGCGGGCAGGCGGACCACCAGCCGGGTTCCGTCCTGGGTGTGTTCCTCCTCGACCACCGCGCCCTCGGCGTGGACCCGCGACACCACGTCCCCGCGGGAGTACGGGACGGACAGGGTCACCTCGGTGTCCCCGGAGGCGACGATCTGCGTGATTCGCTCGAGGAGTTCGTCGACACCCTGCCCGGTGACCGCCGAGACGAACACGGCGTCGGGCAGCGCGTGGTGCAACTCGGTGAGGACCACGGGATCCGCGGCGTCGATCTTGTTGATCACCAGGAGTTCCCGAGGCCGCTCCGCGTTCTGCTCCTCGACCACCTCGTTGATCACCTTGCGCACCGCCTCGATCTGGCGGAGCGGGAAGGCGTCCGAACCATCCACGACGTGGAGGAGCAACTCGGAGTCGACGACCTCTTCCAGTGTGGACCTGAACGCCTCGACCAACTGGGTCGGCAGGTGTCGGACGAATCCCACGGTGTCCGTGAAGACGACTGCTCTGCCGTCAGGCAACTCGGCCTTGCGCGTCGTCGGGTCGAGTGTGGCGAACAGGGCGTTCTGAACCAGGACGCCGGCTCCGGTGATCCTGTTGAGCAGGCTCGACTTCCCGGCGTTCGTGTAGCCGGCGATGGCGATGGACGGCACCGGAGTGGTACGCCGTCGGTGCCGTTTGGTGTCCCGGGCCTGCTTCATCCCCTTGATGTCCCGGCGCAGACGGGCCATCCGCTCGCGGATCCGACGCCGGTCGGTTTCGATCTTGGTCTCACCGGGGCCACGAAGACCGACGCCGCCGTTGCTCCCGGCACGACCGCCCGCCTGGCGGGACAGCGACTCGCCCCACCCACGCAGACGGGGGAGCATGTACTCCATCTGGGCGAGGGTCACCTGGGCCTTGCCCTCACGGCTGGTGGCGTGCTGTGCGAAGATGTCGAGGATCAGCGCGGTACGGTCGATGACCTTCACGTTGACCGCCTTCTCCAGCGCGAGCAACTGTCCAGGGGTGAGTTCGCCGTCGCAGATGACGGTGTCCGCGCCGGTCGCGGCGATCACGTCCTTGAGGACGCTGACCTTGCCCGACCCGATGTAGGTGGCGGCATCGGGCTTGTCACGCCGCTGGATGAGCGCGTCGCACACCTCCGATCCCGCGGTCTCGGCGAGCTGGGCGAGCTCGGCCATCGCGGCGTCCGCCTGCGCGGCGGACCCTTCGGTCCAGACACCGACGAGCACGACCCGTTCGAGTCGGAGCTGGCGGTACTCGGCGTCGTTGACGTCCTGGAGTTCGGTGGAGAGCCCCGCCACCCGGCGCATCGAGGATCTCTCCTCGAGCTGGAAATCACCGATGGACGGATCGAGGTCGCGTGTCGGCCGGTCAGCGGCCGTGTGATCAGTAGTCATTCGGGTTCATCTTCTCACACCGGGCCCCCGGTGTCCCGTGCGAGACGGTGTGCTACCGACCACGGTGGTAATGACCGCGGGCGACGAGTGTGGACGGCCCGGTGAGCGAGGACCCGGCCTCGGTGAGTGAGACCTCCACCTCGCCGCCGGGGACCACCACGACGACGTCGCCCGTCGCCTCCCCCGAGTCGGCCAGCGCGGCGACCGCGGTCGCGACGATTCCGGTTCCGCAGGACATGGTCTCCCCTGATCCCCGCTCGTGGACCCGCATGGAGACCCGACCGTCCACCATCGGGGTGGCGATCTCGATGTTGACGCCGTCGGGGAAGAAGTCCCGGTCATACACCGGGGCCTCCTGCACCGGCAGCCCGGCGAGGCCCGCGGCGTCCAGATCGGGGACCACACAGGCGAGGTGCGGATTGCCCATGTCGACGGCGAGTCCCGCGAAGGTCCGGCCACCGACCTCCGCCGAGGACAGACCCAGCAGACGCGGCTCCCCCATGTCCACCCGCACCACCGCGTCAACACCCGAGTGTGAGAGGACCTCGGCGGGGCGGGCCCCTGACCGCGTGCCCACCGGGATCGAGCCGGCCTCCGCTCTCCCGGTCGCGACGAGGGCGTGGGCGAAGACCCGGACCCCGTTGCCGCACATCTCCGCGATGGAACCATCGGCGTTGCGGTAGTCCATGAACCAGTCCGCACCGTCCACGCCGGGCGGCAGGGTCGCGAGCACGCCGCGGTCGACGAGGGCTCCGGCGGTCGCGATCCGCAGGACTCCGTCGGCGCCGATTCCGCCACGCCGATCGCACAGTGCTCGTACGAGGTACACGTCGAGGTCCAGGTCGGCCTGATCGTCCGGGAGGATCACGAAGTCGTTGAGGGTGCCGTGGCCCTTGAGGAAGGCGATACCGTCGGGCTGCGAGGCCTGGCGCGTCGAAGTCATGGCGAAATCGTACTCGCCGGCGGGGACCGTTCCGCACTGTGGAAATGTCGGATGATGCCGGACGGTACGCCCACTAGAGTCGACTTGGAGAACGGTCCCCTACCTCCAGGAGAGCATCGATGTCCGAACGCATCACTGTCGGCGGAATCCAGGTCGACGAGGTCCTGTACGACTTCGTCAACTCCCAGGCGATCCCGGGCACCGGGGTCGATCCCGACGCGTTCTGGGCGGGCGCCTCCGAGATCTTCACCGAGCTGGCCCCCCGCAATCGCGAACTGCTCGACACCCGCGACCGGTTGCAGTCCCAGATCGACGCCTGGCATCACGAGAACCCGGCGCCGATCGACCCGGGCGTCTACAAGGCGTTCCTGCAGGAGATCGGGTACCTGGTTCCCGAGCCCGAGTCCGTCTCCGTCACGACCGAGAACGTCGACGCGGAGATCGCCACGGTCGCCGGCCCGCAGCTCGTCGTGCCGGTCATGAACGCCCGGTTCGCGATCAACGCGGGTAACGCCCGCTGGGGTTCGCTCTACGACGCCCTCTACGGCACCGATGCGATCCCGGAGTCCGACGGCGCCGAGCAGGGCTCGGGGTACAACAAGGTCCGCGGCGACAAGGTCATCGACTGGGCCCGTGAGTTCCTCGACGACGCCGCACCGCTGGCGTCGGGCAGCCACGTGGGCTCCACGGCCTACGCCGTGGTCGACGGAGGCCTGCAGGTGACCGTGTCCGACGGGTCGAGCACCCGGTTGGCGGCCCCGGAGAAGTTCGTGGGCTACCTCGGCGAGCCCTCGAGCCCGTCCTCGGTCCTGCTGTGCAACAACGGTCTGCACATCGAGATCCAGATCGACCCGGACTCCCCCATCGGCTCGACCGACGGCGCCGGCGTCAAGGACGTCGTCCTGGAGTCCGCCGTCTCCACCATCATGGATTTCGAGGACTCGGTCGCCGCCGTCGACGCCGAGGACAAGACCCAGGGCTACAGCAACTGGCTGGGGCTCATGAAGGGAGACCTGTCCGAGGAGATCACCAAGGGCGACAAGACCTTCACCCGTGTCCTCAACGACGACCGGGTCTTCACCGCGCCCGACGGTTCGGGTGAGGTCCGTCTCCACGGCCGCTCGATGCTGTTCGTGCGTAACGTCGGCCACCTGATGACCAACCCGGCCGTGCTCGACGCGGACGGCAACGAGATGCCCGAGGGCATCCTCGACGCACTGGTCACCTCGCTCGCCGGCATGCACGGGATCGCCGAGGGCAACGAGCGCCGGAACAGCCGACACGGGTCGATCTACATCGTGAAGCCCAAGCAGCACGGGCCGGAGGAGGTCGCGTTCACCACCGAGCTGTTCGGTCGTGTCGAGAAGCTCCTCGGGCTGCCCGAGAACACCCTCAAGGTGGGCATCATGGATGAGGAGCGTCGCACCTCGGTCAACCTCGCCGCCTGCATCGCCGAGGCCACCGAACGAGTCGTGTTCATCAACACCGGCTTCCTCGACCGGACCGGCGACGAGATCCACACCTCCATGGAGGCCGGGCCGATGATCCGCAAGGGCGAGATGAAGGGCGCCCGGTGGATGAACGCCTACGAGGACTTCAACGTCGACACGGGTCTGGCGTGTGGCCTGCGTGGCCGTGCCCAGATCGGCAAGGGCATGTGGGCCAAGACCGACCTCATGGCCGAGATGCTCGCCGAGAAGATCGGCCAGCCCGAGGCCGGCGCCAACACCGCGTGGGTGCCCTCGCCGACCGGCGCCACGCTGCACGCCACCCACTACCACCGGGTCAACGTCATGACCCGGCAGGAAGAGCTGCTCGCCGGGGGTGCCCGCGCGAGTGTCGACGACATCCTCACCGTCCCGCTGGCCCCGTCCACGGACTGGACGGACGAGGAGAAGAAGGAAGAGGTCGACAACTCCTGCCAGACCATCCTCGGCTACGTCGTGCGGTGGGTCGAGCAGGGCATCGGCGTCTCGAAGGTGCCGGACATCCACGACGTCAACCTCATGGAGGACCGCGCCACCCTGCGGATCTCCTCGCAGATGCTGGCCAACTGGATCCGCCACGACATCATCACCGCCGACGACGTCGAGGACTCGCTGCGCCGGATGGCCGAGATCGTCGACAAGCAGAACGCCGGCGACGACGCCTACCGGAACATGGCACCGGACTTCGAGAAGTCCATCGCCTGGCAGGCGGCCCGGGAACTGATCCTCGAGGGCACCAAGCAGCCGTCGGGCTACACCGAGCCGATCCTGCATCGCCGTCGTCGCGAGTTCAAGGCCGCCAACGCGGGCTAGACCGGCGCCGGCCGACCCGCAGAATCCGCCACGTCCGCCCGACCTCCGATCCCGCGCCAGTGGGGCCGGTTCCGGGCGGGGGTGGCGGATTCTCCGCCCTCACGGCCGCGGGCGTCCTGCGCCCGGCCCGATGGCGTCCGGCGGGCGGGCGTGCTCGCCGGACGCGAGATCAGGGGACGAGCCCGGCCACGGCCGCACGCAGGATCGCGACGGCGGCGTCGCGGCGATCGCGCGTGAACCTGGCCTCGGGGCCGGATGCCGACACCGCGAAGGCGGCGTCCCCGGTACCCACCGCGATGGCGACGCAGCGGACGCCCTCCTCCTGCTCGGACTCATCGGTGGCGAACCCGGCCTGTCGCACCAGCCGCAGTTCGTCGATCAACCTGTCGGGCTCGACGATGGTCGAGTCGGTGAAGCGGCGCATGCCCGCCCTGTCGAGCATCCTGCGGACCTCGTCGTCGTCGTCGCCCGCGACCAGGGCCTTGCCCACCGCGGTGCAGTGCACGTCCACCCGTCGTCCCACCTCGGTGAACATCCGCATCGAGTGTGGGGACGGCACCTGGGCGAGGTAGACCACCCCGTCGCCCTCCCGGACGGCCAGGTTGGCGGTCTCCCCGGTGCCCTCGACCACGGCGGTGAGCACCGGCACGGCCCAGGACGCGGTGGCGCGTCCGGCGACGTCGCCGATCCGCTGGAGGCGCGGTCCGAGCAGGTAGTCGCGGCCCGCGTCGCGCCGGAGGTGACCGCTCTCCGCGAGCGTGCCGCACAGCCTGTGGACGGTGGCGGCCGCCAGGCCCGTGTCGGAGACCAGGTCCCCGAGGCTCGCCCGGCCCCCGCGGATGCTCAGCGCGTCGAGTAGGTCGAAGGCCCGGTCGACGGACTGGACCCGCGGGCGCCCGGGTCCGGGGCTGCTCACGGTCGGCCCTCCCCGAGGATCCCCAGCGCGGCCTCGAGCGGGCGGGGTGTGTGGGCGTCGCGTCCGTGGGTGTCGGTGTCGATCCACCGGATCCGGTGGTCCCGGCCGAACCATGACCGCTGGCGCCGGACGTAGCGGCGGGTCCCGATCACCGTCCGTTCCTCGGCGCGGGCCGCCCCGGCGTCGTCGATCCGCTGCTGTGCGTCCATCTCGTCGAGCACCTGGGCGTAACCGATCGCGCGTCGTGCGGTGACGCCCCGGAGCAGTCCGACTCCCACGAGCCGGCGGACCTCCGGGACGAGCCCGTCGGCGAACATCGCGGCCGTACGCGTCGTCAGCCTCTCGTCCAGTTCCGGCA
This sequence comes from Dietzia sp. MNB45, assembly GCF_051994785.1. Taxonomy (NCBI): domain Bacteria; kingdom Bacillati; phylum Actinomycetota; class Actinomycetes; order Mycobacteriales; family Dietziaceae; genus Dietzia; species Dietzia sp. MNB45. Next base: position 1,931,659 of record NZ_CP163397.1, read on the forward strand.
GACCGCAGCGCAGGCCCAGCATGCGCGTGCCCCAGCGCGGTTCCCCGATCGTCGGTCGGGAGGCGGAGAAGGGCTTGCCGGTGAGTTCCACGACCTCCAATGCGCGCACGGTGCGCCTGGGGTCGCTGGGGAGGATGGTCTGCGCGGCCTCGGGGTCCACCACGGCGAGTTCGGCGTGCAGGGCCTGCACCCCGATCTGCTCGAGGCGACGTTCGTAGTGGGCGCGCACGTCCGGGTCCGTGTCCGGGATCGACCACCCGTCGACAAGCGCCTGGATGTACATCATCGACCCTCCGCACAGGATCGGCACGTGGCCGCGATCGCGGATCTCGGAGATCTCGCGTTCCGCCTCGGTGCGGAAGTCCGCGACGCTGGCGGTCTCGGTGACGTCCAGCACGTCGAGCCGGTGGTGCGGGATCCCGCGCCGCTGAGTCGGTGTCAGCTTGGCGGTGCCGATGTCCATGCCGCGGTACTGCTGCATGGCATCGCAGTTGACGATCTCACCGCCGAGTCGCTCGGCCAGGCCGAGCGCCAGCTCGGACTTTCCGGTCCCGGTCGGCCCCACCACGGCGACGGGGTTTCGCCCGGTCATGACGGTGCCCCGGGTTCGCCGGGCGTGGCGGCCGGCGCGTCGACGACCACCGTGGCATGCGCGGCGGCCTTCGGCGGCCACCACGCGCTGTGATACCCCACCCCGAATGGCGCCCAGGACAGGGCCTCGACAGCCGTGCGGTCCGCGACGAGGTCCGCCAGGACGCGCCACGCGGGCCGGCTCCACCAGCCGATCTCGTCGGCCACTCGCTCGCCGGGGTCGGGGAGCCCGCCCGAGGCGCGCAACCACCGGGCGAGCCGCCCGTCGAGCGCGATACCGCGGGGGTCTTCCGGTACGGGAGCACGCGGAGTGAGGGAGGCGGGGCCGTCGGCGACGACGACGACGAGGTCGTCCGACACCGGCGTGGGGGTGGGCTGCGCTCCCCCGGTCACGCCGACGAACCTCCTCGGGAGGTCGATACCCGCCAGGTCGAGCAGCCACCAGGCGATCAACGCCGGGTCGGGAACCGCAGCGTGCGGCGTCGGCGGGGCACCGGGCGGGCCCACGGGCACGTCGACCCCCCATCTGGAGAGCGAGGAGCGCATGTCCCCAAGACTTCTGCCCGCGTGGTCGGTCCCCAGGACGACGACCCGTGTCGCGCCGCGTCCGGCCCGGCGGAGCATCTCGCATATCGCGGCCACACCGCCCTCGGTCTCGGCCACCGCAGAGCCGGACAGCTCCGGCACGAGGACCGGCGCTCCGGGGACCAGGACGACAGAGGGGCTCACATCCGGAAACCCTACTGACCGCCCCCGACGCCGCGGAACGGACCCGTCCGGGGATGCCGCGGGGATACGGCGGGGATACGCCGGACACCCGGGCGGAGGTTGGTACACACTAGGAGGATGCCGTCTCCTCGAAACGGGGCGGCGAGGCGATGACCGGTGCGATCCCGGTGACGGTGCCGTGACACGCGGCAGAAGGAAACGAGGACGACATGACCGAGCAGTCACCCACCGCCCAGGGCGGATCGAGTCCGGGCGGATCGAGTTCGGGCGGAGCGACCCCGACCCCCGGTCCGAGGCCGGGTGCGCCATCCCCCGCCGCGTTGGCACGCAAGGTGGCACCGCGGCCGACCCCCGCGGGTACCCCGGGGGTCACGCGCGCCTCGGACCCCTCGCAGTGGGGTCGCGTCGACGAGTCGGGCGCGGTGTTCGTCAGGACCTCCGACGGTGAGCGTCAGGTCGGGTCGTGGCAGGCCGGCGCTCCCGAGGAGGGCCTCGCGCACTTCGGTCTGCGCTTCGATGACCTCGCCGCCGAGGTCGCCCTGCTCGAGACCCGTCTCGAGTCCCATCCGCAGGACGCCAGGAAGACCCGCGCCTCGGCGGAGACCCTGGCCGAACAGATCCCCACCGCCGCCGCCGTGGGCGATCTGGATTCTCTCACCGCGCGTGTGGCTGCGGTGATCGAGCGTTCCGGCGAGGTCGAGGCCGTGTCGAAGCAGCGCAAGGACGAGCAGCGTGCGGCCGCGATCGCGCGGAAGGAGGCGTTGGCGGACGAGGCCGAGGAGATCGGGGCGTCGTCGACTCAGTGGAAGTCCGCCGGGGACCGTCTGCGCGAGATCCTCGAGGAGTGGAAGATGATCCGGGGTATCGACCGCAAGACGGACGACGCCCTGTGGAAGAGGTTCTCCAAGGCCCGGGAGGCGTTCAACCGTCGCCGGGGCTCGCACTTCGCCGAACTGGACCGCAACCGCGCCTCGGTCAAGAAGGTCAAGGAGGACCTGGTGGAGCGGGCGGAGGCCCTGTCCGGATCCACCGACTGGAACGACACGGCCACGGCGTTCCGTCGTCTCATGGACGAGTGGAAGGCCGCCGGCCGGGCCCCGCGGGATGCCGATGAGGCCCTGTGGAAGCGGTTCAAGGCGGCCCAAGACACGTTCTTCGACGCCCGCCACGCCGCCGCTGCGGAACGGGACGCCGAGTTCGAGACCAACGCCCAGGCCAAGGAGGCCCTGCTCGCCGAGTACGAGGGCCGGATCGATCCTGCGGCCGACCTGGGCGCCGCCCGGTCCGCTCTTCGGCAACTGCAGTCGCGGTGGGAGGAGATCGGCAAGGTCCCGCGCGAGCGGATGGGTCAGTTGGAGGGGCGTATCCGGGCCCTGGAGAAGCGTGTCGCCGACGCGGCGGACACGGAATGGCGCCGTACCGACCCGGAGGCCAAGGCCCGCGCCGGCCAGTTCTGGGACAGGGTCCACGACTTCGAGGAGCAGGCCGCGAAGGCGGATGCTGCGGGCAAGAACAAAGACGCGGAGAGCGCCCGGGCGCAGGCCGCGCAGTGGAAGGAGTGGGCGGAGGCCGCCGAGAAGGCGGTCGACACCCGCTGACGCGCCCCACCGGCGGCTGCCCGCCGACGGGAAGCGAGTACCCGCCGACGAGAAGAGCCCGGCCCGTGACGACGGGGCCGGGCTCTTCTCGCGCCGGTCATCCCACCGTGCGTCGTCCGGGAGGTCGGTTCAGCGCCCGTCTCCGTGACGGGCGTTCTCCTCGAGGGTGATCTGCTCCGGGGTCCGCGCCCACAGCACGCTCGCCAGCGTGATGACCAGCGCGAACACGATGATCTCACTGAGGTAGAGGCCAATGCCGGGCCCGCCGAAGTCCTGCACATCAGGGTTGGGCCCGCGACCGGACTGGCGGAGCCAGATCGCCAACACGCCGTAGACGGCGGACACGCATGTCGCACTCCAGGCGATCCCGGCGGCCCACCACTTCTGGGTCATGATCATCGCTGCCCCGAACGCGATGGTGCCCACGGAGTACAGGAGCACGAACAGATGGGACGGCAGGGTCGTGTACTGCTCACGCGCCACGTCGGTGAAGAACAGGACGTCGAGTCCCCGCACCCCCTCGCTGTGCGGCAGGGCCAGGGCGACGGCCAACAGGACGATGAGGACGGCGGACGCCAGGTAGGCCCGCCCGATCACGAGGGTGCGCCCGAGGACGCGGTCACGGTCTCGCATCTCCGATTCCGCGTTCCGGGTGACTTCCATGATCCCCGCGATCGGATCGGGACGGTCGTCGGTGCTCACGTGGGGCATCCCTTCTCGGTGGTGACTGGGGCGCTGACGGTGTCGCGCCGGAGCGTGGGAAGTCCGAGCCCGACCCCGATGGGCGGGGTCTCGGGCTTGTGGCCCGCCGCGTGACGATCCCCGGCCCGGGTGGCCCGGTGGCTGAGCACTAGGTCATCGGCGAGCAGGTGGTGAGGGGCCGCTGCGGTGACGCGGGTGGTCACCACGTCGCCCGGACGCACCCGATCGGCGTGGTCGCCAATGGGTGCGAAGTGCACGAGCCGACCGTCGCGGGCCCGGCCCGTCATCCGTGCGGTGGCCGCGTCCTTGCGGCCTTCGTCGGCGGTCACGAGGAGTTCGACGACCCGCCCGACCTGCTTCCGGTTCTCCTCGAGGGTGATGCGCTCCTGGAGCTCGATCAGCCGCTCGTAGCGTTCCTGGACCACGGCCTTGGGGATCTGGTCCTCCATGGTGGCCGCGGGGGTCCCCGGGCGGGGCGAGTATTGGAAGGTGAACGCGCTGGAGAACCGGGCCTTCTCGACCACGTCGAGGGTGGCCTGGAAGTCCTCCTCGGTCTCACCGGGGAACCCGACGATGATGTCGGTGGTGATGGCCGCGTGCGGCATGGCCGCACGGACGCGTTCGATGATGCCGAGGAAGCGCTCGGACCGGTAGGAGCGTCGCATGGCGCGCAGGACGCGGTCGGACCCGGACTGCAGCGGCATGTGCAGTTGGGGGCAGACGGTCGGTGTGGAGGCCATGGCCTCGATCACGTCGTCGGTGAACTCCGCCGGGTGCGGCGAGGTGAAGCGGATCCGTTCGATCCCCTCGACCCGGCCGGCCGCCCGCAGCAGTGAGGCGAAGGCTCCCTTGTCGGAGGGCTCGTCGGGGTCGTGGAAGGACCGCCCGTAGGCGTTGACGTTCTGGCCGAGCAGCGTGACCTCGAGGACGCCCTCGTCGGCGAGCGCCTGCACCTCGGCCAGGACCTCGCCGGGCCGACGATCGACCTCTTTGCCGCGCAGGGACGGAACGATGCAGAACGTGCAGGTGTTGTTGCATCCCACGGACACCGAGACCCACCCGGCGTATGAGGATTCGCGGGTGGCCGGCAGGGTCGACGGGAAATGCTGCAGGGAGTCGGCGATCTCCACCTCGGCCCGCTCGTTGTGGCGGGAGCGGTCGAGGAGCGTCGGCAGGTGTCCGAGGTTGTGGGTGCCGAACACGACGTCGACCCACGGTGCGCGGGAGACGACGACGTCCTTGTCCTTCTGCGCGAGGCACCCCCCGACGGCGATCTGCAGGCGGGGGTTCGCGTCCTTCCACGGCCGCAGGTGACCGAGGGTGCCGTAGAGCCGGTTGTCGGCGTTCTCCCGGACCGCGCAGGTGTTGAACACGACCAGATCGGGAAGGTGACCTCCGGCCGGGTCGGCGTCGCCCTCGAAGGGCACGTACCCCGCGGCGTCGAGGACCCCGGCGAGACGCTCGGAGTCATGGACGTTCATCTGACATCCGAAGGTGCGAACCTGGTAGGTCCGGCGGGCGTCGCCCTCGGCATGCGCTTCCTGCGCCGCCGCCTGCAGGTCGGTCACGAGAGTATCCACGCAGGCCAGGGTACTCAGGGCGATGCGTGGGCCGCCAATTCGGCGTCCACGACTTTCACCGCCAACCCCGTCGGATAACCCCGCCGGGCCAGGAAGGCGATGAGCCTGCGCCGCTCGCCCTGCACGTCCGGCCCGGACAGTGCGGCGCGCGGCCGGCGATCCAGCCGACCGCGTACCAGTTCGGCGGCCTGCCGACGGTCATCCGACTCGTCGATCTCGCCGACAGCCCGGGCGATGTGCGCCTCCGCCACGCCCTTGTCCCGCAGCTCGCGCTCGAGGGCGCCGCGCGAACGGCCACGGCGTCTCCTACGGCCACGTACCCACTCCTCGGCGAAGTCGGCATCGTCGACCAGTCCCCACGCCCTGACCCTGCCGAGCGCCTCGTCGACGGCCTCCGCGGCGTACTCCTTGTCGAGCAGCCGCTCGCGCAACTCGTGCTCACTGCGCGGCCGGTAGCGCAGTAGTCGGAGCGCGGCGTTCGCGGCCTCGTGTGCTTCGGGGGCCAGGGGCGGAAGGTCCGAGGACCCGGAGGGCCTGGCCTCCACCGCGGCGATCGCCGTACGGAGTTCCTCCGCCCTGGGCGCCCCGGCGCCGCGGGGCCCGCGGGTGTCCCTGCCCGACATCAGAACTCGACGGGCACCACGTCGATCGGCGCGTCCTCGTCGGACTCCGCCTCGATCTCGGCGATCTCCGCCCCCGCGCCGATATTGAGCTTGTCCAGGATCTTGCGCTCGATCTCGTCCCGCACCGACGGGTTCTCCTTGAGGTACCGACGGGCGTTCTCCTTGCCCTGGCCCAACTGGTCCGGTCCGTAGGTGAACCAGGACCCCGACTTCTTGATGAAGCCGTTGTCCACGCCCATGTCGATGAGCGAGCCCTCGCGGCTGATCCCCTCGCCGTAGAGGATGTCGAACTCCGCGATCTTGAACGGCGGCGCGACCTTGTTCTTGACGACCTTGCACTTGGTGCGGTTACCGACCGCGTCGGCACCGTCCTTGAGCGTCTCGATACGGCGCACGTCCAACCGCACCGACGCGTAGAACTTCAGCGCCTTACCGCCAGTGGTGGTCTCCGGCGAGCCGAACATGACGCCGATCTTCTCGCGCAGCTGGTTGATGAAGATGGCGGTGGTGCCGGTGTTGTGCAGCGCGCCCGTCATCTTCCGCAGGGCCTGGCTCATGAGTCGCGCCTGCAGGCCGACGTGGCTGTCGCCCATCTCCCCCTCGATCTCGGCACGCGGGACGAGCGCCGCCACGGAGTCGACCACCAGGATGTCGATCGACCCGGAGCGGACCAGCATGTCCGCGATCTCGAGGGCCTGCTCACCCGTGTCCGGCTGGGAGACGATGAGGTTGTCCGTGTCCACGCCGAGCTTGCGGGCGTACTCCGGATCCAGGGCGTGCTCCGCGTCGATGAACGCCGCGATCCCGCCGGCCGCCTGCGCGTTGGCCACGGCGTGCAACGCGACCGTGGTCTTACCCGAGGACTCCGGCCCGTAGATCTCCACGACGCGCCCCCGGGGGAAGCCGCCCACGCCCAGTGCCACGTCGAGGGACAGTGCCCCGGTCGGGATGACCTGGACCGGCGGCCGGTTGTCGTCACCCAACCGCATGACCGAGCCCTTGCCGTAGGCCTTGTCGATCTGCGCGAGGGCCAGTTCCAGCGCCTGTTCGCGATTCTGGGCCACGCCCGTCTTGGTCCCCGACTTCGCGGTGGTCTTGGGTGCCATGGTGCTCTCCGTTCCTGCGCGACCCCCGGCGTCCGGCCGATCGGTCTGGGTGGTGATTCAGTTGCGGACGTTACGGGCCGGGTACGACACGAACGTCTCGCGCGAACCCGGCGACCGCTTTCCTGTGGAGGAAGGGCGCCCTGTGGACGGGGCGAACCGTCATCACGTGGCACCCAGTGTAGGCGAACGGGTGTTCGAGGTCGACCGACACGCCGCGGACGGAGCGCTAGTGCAGCTGTTCGGGTACCTCGAACTCGGCGCACAACGCCAACCACACTCGCTTGACGGGGAGGCCGGCGTCGATCGCCTCGAGGGCGGTCCTCCCGCCACACTCCGCCAGATGGTGCGATCTGGTCAGACTGTCGGCGCGGAGTTCACCGAAGGCCTCCACGGTGCGTGCGCGGAACTCGGTCAGGGTCACGTCTCGCCCTCCCCTACGGACGACGACGGGCCGCCGGCGTGGTCGCCGACGGCCCGTTGCCGCGAGATCACTGCTGTTCGGTCTGCGCCTGCTGCTGCTGCTGCGGCGCCGGCTCGGACTGGCCCTGGCCGAGCTGGCCGGTGGCACCGGTACCGGACCCGAGTTGGCCGCCCTCCGCCATCGACGCGCGGATCTGCTCGAGGCGGCTGTGGCCGGCCATCTGGGTCGAGGCCTGCTCGACCTCGAGCATGCGACCCTGCACCGAGTTCTGTGCGAGTTCCGCCGAGCCCAGGGCGTTGGCGTACCGACGCTCGATCTTGTCGCGGACCTGGTCGAGGTTCGGGGTGTTGCCGCCCGAGGACAGCTCCGACATCGACTGCAGGGAGGCGCTGACCTGCTCCTGCATCTTGGCCTGCTCCAGCTGACTGAGCAGCTTGGTGCGCTCGGCCACGCGCTGCTGGAGGACCATCGCGTTCTGCTCGACGGCCTTCTTGGCCTGGGCGGCGGCCTGGAGCGACTGGTCGTGCAGGCCCTTGAGGTCTTCCACACTCTGCTCGGCCGTGACCAGTTGGGCCGCGAACGCCTCCGCGGCGTTCTCGTATTCGGTGGCCTTGGCCGCGTCACCCTTCTGGCGCGCCTGCTCCGACATCTGCAATGCCTGCCTGGTGGAGCCCTGGAGCTTTTCGATCTCCGCGAGCTGCCGGTTGAGCTTCATCTCCAGCTGGCGCTGGTTGCCGATGACCGCCGCAGCCTGCTGCGAGAGCTGCTGGTGCTGACGCTGCGCGTCAGCGATCGCCTGCTGGATCTGGACCTTGGGGTCGGCCTTCTCGTCGATCTTCGAATCGAACAACGCCATGAGGTAGCGCCATGCCTTGGTAAACGGATTGGCCATCGCTGCGTAGTGTCCTTCTGCCGATTCGGACGACGGGTCTGTTCAACGGTACCGAACAACGCACGGTTGCGACCACCGGGCGTGACGGGCGCGCGGTCAGGCCGCGAGCACCGGCTCGGTGAACGTGCCCGGAGGGGAGACCTCGAGGGCGGCGCGGATGAGGATCTCGCCCAGGGAGACGTCGAGCGCCCCGGAGATGGAGGCCAGCAGTTCGCTGGAGGCCTCCTTGCGGCCGCGCTCGATCTCCGAGAGGTAACCGGGGCTCACGCGGGCGGCGTCGGCCACGTCCCGCAGGGTCCGACCGGATTCCCCGCGCAGCCCGCGCAGGACCGTCCCGAGCGTCTCGCGTAGCAGAGGGGCACCGCCGGGCTGGTCCGGTCTGGGCAGGGTGGTCATCTGGATGTTCGGCATCACGGGGTACAACGCATCACGACCCGGATTCGTTCCCGTCGTCGTCGTCACCGGTCCCCTCCCCCGTCGCCGCGGCGATGACCAGTTCCAGCGCCGCCGCGCACGCCGCCGTACGGATACGGCTCCGGTCACCGGTCAACGCGAGCGGCACGGACCAGGGCTCCATGCCGGGAACCGTCAGCCCGACGTGGACCGTCCCCACCGGCCTGCCCTCCTGGGGCTCGGGCCCCGCCACCCCCGTCAGGCCCACGCCGACGTCGGCGCCGCAGCGCAACGCCGCACCGCGCGCGAGTGCGCGGGCGGTCTCCGGGGACACCGCCCCGTGCCGCTCCAGGACCTCGGTCGGCACCCCGGCGAGCTCGTGCTTGAGGTCCGTGGCGTAGACGATCAACCCGCCGCGGAGCACCGCACTGGCGCCCGGCACCTCGGCCACGGTGGCCGCGAGCAGCCCGGCCGTGAGGGACTCGGCCGTGGCCAGGGTCCATCCGCGGTCCCGCAGTGCGGTGACGGCGGCGGCCGCCGGCGGGGACACGGCGACGGAGGGATCCACGGGGGTCAGTCCGCGGTGCGTGCGGCCCGGCGGGCCTTGACCAGGTAATCGATGCCGGTGAAGACGGTGAGCACCACGGCCGCACCGACGACGATCCACTCCACCGGCCACACCCAGTGCGGCAGCGGCAGGATGAGCATTCCCATGCCGACCGTCTGTGTGACGGTCTTGAGCTTGCCGCCCCTGCTCGCGGCCACGACGTAGTCCACCCCGAACAGGCGCCACAGCGTGATGCCCACCTCGCGGACCAGGATCACCACGGTCACCCACCAGAACAGCTCGTCCACCAGTGAGAGCGAGATGAGCGCGGCGGCGATGAGCGCCTTGTCGGCGATCGGGTCCGCGATCTTGCCGAAGTCGGTGACCAGCCCCAGCTTGCGGGCCAGGTGACCGTCGACGTAGTCGGTGAACATCGCCACGGCGAAGACGACGAACGCCCCCACCCGCCACCAGGGATCCTGGGCGTCGGCGACGAAGAACAGGACCACGAAGACGGGGACCAGGAGGATCCTCACCACCGTGAGCACGTTGGCGATGTTGAGGACGGGGACCTCGTCGGTCCGGCGCCCGTTCTCGCGCGTGGAAGCAGTCACCCCCTCACCTTAGCGAGGACGGCGGGAATACCCTTGGTCGCGACGCACCCCCGACCCCGATCCCAGGAGATCCACGATGCCGCTCTTCGTCGTCACCTACCGCTACTCCGATGCCCAGACCGAGGAGCGGGAGGCCAACAAGCCCGCCCACCGCGAGTGGCTGTCCGCCCGCGTAGACGACGGGTCCGTCCGGTCCGTGGGACCGTTCGTCGACGGATCCGGGGCGTTGCTGGTGGTGGAGGCCGACGACGACGAGGCCGCACGATCGCTCGTGGGAGACGACCCCCACTGCCTGCGCGGAATGGTCTCGGAGATCACGGTCCGGGAGTGGACGCCGGTCTTCGGCGCCCTCGCCTGACGCACACCCTGCCCGGCCGCTACCCCACCGGGGTCTCGGCCGGGTCGCGGAGGTCGGCCGGCTCGTCGTCCGGATCCTCCTCCGGCGGGGCCCCGCCCTTGATCATCCAGAGCACCGAGGCGAGTTCCTCGGGCTTGACCAGCACGTCGCGGGCCTTGGACCCCTCGGAGGGTCCGACGATGTCGCGCGACTCCATCAGGTCCATGAGTCGGCCGGCCTTGGCGAAGCCGACCCGGAGCTTGCGCTGCAGCATCGAGGTGGAGCCGAACTGGCTGGACACCACGAGCTCCACGGCGGCGAGCAGGTCGTCGAGGTCGTCGCCGATGTCGGCGTCGATGTCCTTCTTGCCGTCCTCCTTGGCGGCGGTGATGGACTCGTCGTACTCGGGCTCGGCCTGGTTCTTGGCGTAGTCGACGACTTCGTGGATCTCCTCGTCGGTGATGAACGCACCCTGCATACGGATGGGACGCGAGGCACCCATCGGGATGAAGAGGCCGTCGCCCATACCGATGAGCTTCTCCGCCCCGGCCTGGTCGAGGATGACCCGGGAGTCGGTGAGCGAGGACGTGGCGAACGCCAGACGGGACGGCACGTTGGTCTTGATGAGGCCGGTGACCACGTCGACGGACGGCCGCTGCGTGGCCAGGACGAGGTGGATGCCGGCGGCGCGGGCCTTCTGGGTGATGCGGACGATCGCGTCCTCGATGTCGCGGGGCGCGGTCATCATGAGGTCGGCCAGCTCGTCGACCACCGCCACGATGTACGGGTAGGGCCGGTAGACGCGCTCGCTGCCGGGCGGCGTCGTGATGGCTCCCGACTTCACGCGCTCGTTGAAGTCGGTGATGTGGCGAACGCGGGTGGACTTCATGTCCTGGTAGCGCTGCTCCATCTCCTCGACGAGCCACGCGAGCGCCGCGGCCGCCTTCTTGGGTTGGGTGATGATCGGCGTGATGAGGTGCGGGATGCCCTCGTACGGCGTGAGCTCCACCATCTTGGGGTCGACGAGGATGAGGCGGACCTCGTCCGGGGTGGCCCGCGTGAGCAGGGACACGAGCATCGAGTTGACGAAGCTCGACTTGCCCGAACCGGTGGAGCCGGCCACCAGGAGGTGCGGCATCTTGGCCAGGTCGGCGGTGACGAAGTCACCCTCGATGTCCTTGCCCAGTCCGATGAGCATCGGATTGTGCTTGCTGGCGGTCTTGGGGTCGGTCAGCACGTCCGCCAGCCGCACCAGTTCGCGGTCGAGGTTGGGCACCTCGATGCCGACCGCGGACTTGCCGGGGATCGGCGCCAGCAGCCGCACGTTGTCCGTGGCGACCGCGTAGGCGATGTTGCGGTGCAGGGCGGTGATCTTCTCGACCTTCACGCCGGGGCCCAGTTCGACCTCATAGCGCGTGACGGTCGGGCCGCGGGTGAATCCGGTGACGGCCGCGTCGATCTTGAACTGCTCCAGGACGCCCTGGATGGCCTCGATCATCTGGTCGTTGGACTCGCTGCGCGCCTTGGGCGGGTCACCGGCCGTGAGCAGGCTGACGGGCGGCAGGGCGTAGTCCACGCCGTTCAGCAGCTGGGTTTGGGAGTCGAGCCGCTCCGCGTCGCTCTCGGAGGCGGTGTGGGTGGACGGGACGTTGGTCTGCGGGACCGCGGAGGTGTCCACCGACGGTGTCGAGGCGGCACGTCCGGGCGCGGTGGCCGGCGAGGACGGGGTGGCCGAGGCCGGCGGGCCGGCGGGGGCCTCGTCGGCGTCGCCGCCCGCGGGCAGGACCTCGGTCCTGCGGGGGGTGCGCTTCGGGCGTGCCGGGGCCCGGGCCGGTGCCTCCGGGGGGAGGTCGGCGACCTCCGGTGCCGCCTCGGGCTCGGCGGATGGCCGCGAGGCGCGGGGCATCTCGACCGTCTCGCCCGCCGTGGGGGTATCGGACCACGCGGCGATCCGGCGGCGGGAGCTGCGCCGCGTCGCCGAGCGCTCGGTCTCGGACGCCCGCGTCGTCTCCGCGATCGGGTACGCCGTGGTCATCTCGTCGTCCCAGTCCTCGTCGGAATCGACGTAGTCGTGGTCGACGATGTCGCCGCTGCCGTCCCAGCCGAAGAACCCGCGGACGATCCCGGGGATCTCGCGCGCGGGCCGCCCCACCATCACCAGGATCCCGAACGCGACGAGCAGCACGAGGAGCGGTACCGCGACGAAGACGGACAGGCCGGCTTCGAGCGTTCCACCGACGATCCGGCCGAGCACCCCGGCGCCGGACCGCACCCCGTCGGGATCGGTCGGCGAGCCGGACCCCAGGTGCCACAGTCCGAGCACACCGAGAGCGGCGACGGTCGTTCCGACCAGCCATCGCGAGTGCACGTCGGGACGGGGTTCGCGGGCCATGACGAGCACGCCCCATCCGCCCAGCAGGAGCGGCAGGAGGGCACCGGGGGTGCCGACCACCGTCCGGATCCCGGTGTCGATCCAGTGGCCGATCGGACCGGCCGCGCCGAACCACACGGCGCCGACGAACACGATCGCCACGCCGATGAGGATCAGGCCGAGACCGTCACGGCGGTGCGGCGGGACCACCTTGTCGTCGTCATCCCCACCCCCGAGGCCACGGACCCCGTGGCCGACACCCTTCGCCAACGCGGACCACCCTCCGCGCAGCCCACGCCCCACGGCACCGAACGCACCCGAGGTGCGTTCCGGCGCCGGGGCAGCGGTACGAGGACCGCTGCGGGTCCCCTTCTTGGGGGTCGAGACGACCGCACCGCGACGGGAACCGCCACCCCGCGACGACGACGGGGTGGACTTGGTCGATCGCTGTGCTCCCGAGGTCGAAGCCGGACGTCGGCCGCCGGGGGCACGGGTGGAGCGCGTGCTCGAGCTGGATGCCATGGCCGTCACTCTATCGTCTGGAGCACCACTGGTAACAGCAGCCACACGGGGGTGGGGTGGTTCAGATGCCGCGTGGGACGGCTTCGAGCGCGTCGATCCCCCGCTGGGCACCGGAGATGTCGATCTCGACCTCGTCGCGACCGAACGTCCACAGGAGGAACTCGACGGGATCCGCCGTGATGCTCACCAGCGGGGCGAGCGCCGCGCCCGTCGAGACCGACGCGATCGTGGCCGATCCCACGTGGGCCGGGGTGCGCAGGTCGACGCGGGCCGCGACCTTGCGCAGGAAGGTCTTCGCCACGGTCGTGGCGAGGGACCAGACCCGTTCGAGGTCGTCCACCTCGAACTCGCGGGGTGCCCACCCGGGGCGCCCCCTGCGCACGTCCTCGTGGTGGACGAGGTACTCGGCCAGGTTCGCGACCCGGTCCGCGTAGCGCAGCGGTGAGTACCAGGGAGCTCCCCCGGCGATCGTGTCGAGCAGGTCTTCCCACGGGCGCTCGGCCTCCCGCAGGCGCAGGTGCTCCATCCGGTCCGCGAGGGCGGGGACGACTATCCCCGCCGCCGCGTCGGGTCGGTACTCCCGCACGACGAGGTGTGCGGCCAGGTCCCTGGTCGTCCAGCCCTCGCACAGCGTCGGGGCGTCGGGCCCGGTGGCACGCATGCTCTCCACGAGAGCGCTGCGCTCCCGCTGCGCGAGGGTCTGACGGCCGGGACTCACCGGACTCAGCCCTGCGCGACGGCGGAGGTGATGACCGTGGGCACGATCATGGGCTTGCGGCGCCACTTGTCCGACACCCACCGACCGACCACGCGTCGCACGGCCTGGGCGAGGCGGTACGGATCGGTCTCGCCCTCGCCGGCCAGGTCCCACAGGGCGTTCTCCACGAGTTCGACGACCGGGTCGAGTGCGCCGGGCTCGTCGGTGAAACCCTTGCCGATGATCTGCGGCTTGCTCACCGGCCGGCCGGTACGTGGGTCCACCACGACGGTCGCGACGATGAAGCCGTCCTCGCCGAGCGCGGTGCGGTCCGCGAGGACCGTGTCGCCGACGTCGCCGGTGGACAGGCCGTCGACGTACAGGTTGCCGACCGGGATCTGACCGACCACGGACGCCTTGCCGTCCACGAGGTCGACCACGACGCCGTTCTGCGCGAGGACGACGTTCTCCTCCGGCACCCCGGTGGCGATCGCCAGGGCCTTGTTGGCGCGCAGGTGCCGCCATTCACCGTGCACCGGCATGGCGTTCTTCGGTCGTACGGCGTTGTAGACGAAGAGCAGCTCGCCCGCGTCCCCGTGGCCGGAGACGTGGATGTTGGCCTCGCGGCTGGTCACCACGTTCACACCCATCTGGGACAGGCTGTTCTGCACGCTGAAGACGGGCTCCTCGTTGCCCGGCACGATCGACGAGGAGAACAGCACGGTGTCGCCCTCGGAGAGGTTGATCTGCCGGTGCTCACGACGGGCCATCCGGGAGAGCCCTGCCATGGACTCACCCTGGGTCCCGGTCGTCATGACGACGACCTTCTCCGAGGGAAGCTTGGCGGCCGTGTCCATGTCCACGATCACCTTGTTCGGATCGGTGAGCAGGCCCATCTCGAGGGCGATCTCCATGTTCCGGATCATCGACCGACCGGTGAGCGCGACCTTGCGACCGCTCGCGGCGGCGGCCGCGATGACGGACTGGACGCGGTAGACGTTGGAGGCGAAGCAGGCCACCACGACGAGCTGACGCGCGTCGGAGATGAGCCGCTGGAGCGCGGGACCGATCTCCGACTCCGAGCGACTGACCCCCGGAGTGGTGGCGTTGGTCGAATCCATCAGCAGCAGGTCGACGCCCTCGTCGCCGAATCGCCCCATCTTGGGCAGGTCGGTGGGGCGCTTGTCCGTGGGCAGCTGGTCGAGCTTGATGTCACCCGTCATCATCACCGACTGGCCACCGGCGCGGATGACCAGGCCGAGGCACTCGGGGATCGAGTGGTTGACGTCGAAGTAGCGCACCTCGAACTTGCCCAGGGTGCTCACGCTGGACTCGTCGACCTCGCGGAAGACCGGCTTGATGCGATGCTCGCGGCACTTCGCGGCCACCAGCGCGAGCGTGAACCGCGATCCGATGACCGGGATGTCCGGGCGCAGCTTGAGCAGGAACGGGATCGCCCCGATGTGGTCCTCGTGGGCGTGGGTCAGCACGAGCGCCTCGACCTGGTCCAGACGATCCTCGATGTGGCCGAAGTCCGGGAGGATGAGGTCGACGCCGGGCTCGGTCGAGCTCGGGAAGAGGACGCCGCAGTCGACGATGAGCAGCTTCGAGTCGTACTCGAAGGTCATCATGTTGCGGCCGATCTCCGTGACGCCGCCGAGCGCCACCATGCGCAGCGCACCCTTGCGGGGCTTGGGCGGGCTGGGCAGGCGGACGGTCATGTCGCCGCCCTGCATGGTCTTCACGCCACCGAACTCGGCGGTGGAGGTGTCGCCGCGACCCCGGCCGCGTCCGCTGCGACCACGGCCGCCCTTCTGGCCGCCCGAGTTCTGGCCGCCGTTCTGGTCGCCGCCCGACGATCCGCCCTTGGCGCCCGAGGACGACCCCCTGCCCCGGCCACGCGATCCGCCCTTGGGCGAGTCCTTCTGGCCGCTGTCCTTCTGGCCGCTGTCCTTCGGGCCACTGTCTTTCTGGCCGCTGTCCTTCGGGCCGTCGCCCTGCTGGTTCCTACCCTGCTGGGGCTGGTCCTGCCTACCCTTGGTCCGATCGGAGCGTCCCTGCCCCGCGTCTGCGGCGGGGGCGTCGGCTACCGGGGTGGGCTCGGTGAACTGCACGGCGGTCGTGGCCGCCGGCTCTCCCGAGGGCCGTCCTGCGGCACGTCGGGTGCGGCCGCGTCCGCGGCCGGTGGAGGTACTTTCCGTCATCTGGTGACTCCTGCTCTGTGCAGCAGCGCCGCGAGGGCGTCTCGCTGCTCGTCGGTTGGTGGTAACTGCGGGAGTCGCGGCACACCGGCCGGGACCCCGAGAAGTTCTAGTGCTGCTTTGGACATCGACACACCTCCGAGCGCCCGCTGGGCGTCGAAGAGAGGGAGGAGTCCGAGGTTGATACGTCGTGCCGTCTCGATGTCGCCACTCAGGTACGCACGGCGCAGGTTGACCAGCCGTGACGCGGCCACATGGCCGATCACGCTGACGAACCCGGTCGCTCCGACGGCCAGCCACGGGAGGTTGAGTTGGTCGTCCCCCGAGTAGTAGACGAGGTCGCAGTGGGACATGACGGTGACGGCGTCGTGGAAGTCGCCTTTCGCGTCCTTGACCGCCACGATGTTCGGGTGGTCGGACAGACCGATCAGGGTGTCCGCCTGGATGGGGACCACCGATCTCGGCGGGATGTCGTAGAGCATCACGGGCCGGTCGGTCGCGTCGGCGATCGTCCGGAAGTGGACGTCCAGACCTGCCTGGGTGGGCTTCGAGTAGTACGGCGTCACCACGAGCAGTCCGTGCGCCCCGGAGGCAGCGGCCTGCTTGGCCGCGTGCACCGAGTGCGCGGTGTCGTACGTACCGACACCCGCGACGATCGTCGCCCGGTCCCCCACTTCGGCGAGGACGGTCTCGAGGACCGCGATCTTCTCCGCGTCGGTGGTGGTGGGCGATTCCCCCGTGGTGCCGGAGACGACGAGACCGTCGCACCCCGAGTCCACGAGATGCCGCGCGACACGTGCGACGGCCTTCAGATCGACGTAACCGTCGGACCCGAACGGGGTCACCATCGCCGTGACGACCGTGCCGAACGGCGCGGGGCGCCCTGTATCGGCGGGGACCCGGCCACGGTCGGTCGGCGCTTGCCGGCCGACAGGGCCCCCGGTGGTCACGTGTGTCATGGTCTCCCAGACTACCCGCAGTACCCGGCAGACCCCGATTCCCACCCTGGGGGCGTCGTCATCCCTCGAGAACGTAGGGGCTGACCGCGATCTCCGAGCCGTCCTCCAGCGTGGCGATCTCGAAGTCCGAGAACACCGCCGGCGCCGCCTCGCGGAGACGACGGAGTACGTCGATCGCCAGGCCCCGGATCTCGGTGTCGGCGTGCTCGGTTGCGCGCATCCCGATGAAGTGGCGCCACGAGCGGTAGTTCCCCGTCACGACGATCCGGGTCTCGGTGGCGTTCGGTAGCACGGAGCGGGCGGCCTGCCGGGCCTGCTTGTGCCGCAGCATGGGGTTGGGCACGTCCGCGAACCTGTCCTCGAGCTTCGCCAGCATCTCCGCGTAGGCGTCACGGGAGGCGTCGGTCGCGCGCCGGAAGATCTCGACGAGCTCGGGATCGTCCGCTATCGCCGGTGGGGGCACCACCTTCGAGTCGTGCTCGGGGACGAAGCGCTGGGACAACTGGCTGTAGGAGAAGTGGCGGTGCCGGATCAGTTCGTGGGTGCACGAGCGGGAGATCCCGGTGATGTAGAACGACACACTCGCGTGCTCGAACACCGACAGGTGCCCGACCTCGAGGATGTGCCGCAGATACCCGGCGTTGGTCGCGGTGCGCGGATTCGGCTTCTCCCAGCTCTGGTAGCAGGCCCGCCCCGCGAACTCGGCCAGCGCGGATCCGCCCTCGGCGTCCGTCTCCCACTCGACCTCGTCGGGCGGGATGAACTCGGTGTGCGCGACCAGGCGGACCTGCCGGCGGACGAGCTCGGACATCGCTTGACTCCTTCGATGATGTGCCCGGCGGTTCAGCCGAGCAGATGTGCGGCGACGGTGGCCGCGACCTCGGCGGCGGTGTCGAGATCCTGGCGTCCGGGTTCGCCGGTCAACTGGACTGCGGGGGCGACGGCCTGCAGTCCCCAGCCGGTGGCGATCCGTTCGACCGAGGTGACCGCTCCCGCGGTGTCGTTGTCCCCGTGCACGCACAGGGCGTACGGCCGGCCTGCCACCGCTCCTTCGCAGGTGTAGTAGGTGCGGTCGAAGAAATGCTTGAGCGCGCCGGACATGTACCCGAAATTGGCCGGGGTGAGCAGGACATAGCCGTCGGCACGCAGGACGTGGTCGTCGGTGGTGGCCAACGCGGGGACGGACTCGACCGCGATCCCTTCGAGTTCGGGATGGTCGAGACCGGTGACGAGTGCTTCGAGAATGCGTCGTAGGCGTGGTGACGGGGCGTGGTGCACGACCAGTACCGTGCTCATCCCAGCCCCTTCCCCGAGGTGAGTTCCGTCTCGCGCAGCCCGATGGCGGCCTTCATGACCTCCCGGGCGCGGACGCGGTCGCCGGCGTGGTCGTAGGCCCGCGCCAGCCGGTAGGTCGTCCGCCAGTCATCGGGGGCGGCCTGGTACTCGGCGCTGACCCGGTCGAACAGCGCGTCCGCCGCGTCATGCTGGAGCCGACCAGAGGGGCGTCGCTCCATGTCCGCGACAGCGAGCTCGATGCCTTCCGCCGCGGCGGCGGCCGAGATCCTCTGGAGTTCGAGACCGTTGCGGACGATGGCCCAGGTCGCCCAGGCGCCGACGCCGGTGAGCAGGATGATCCCCGCCCCGAGCCCGCGCACGGCCAGATAGTCGGAGGCGCTGACCATCGACCAGCCGAGGTACAGCAGGTACCCGAAGGCCACGACCAGGCCCAGCGCCGTGAGGGCCATGACCAGGGGCTTGACGATGCGCTCCACGGCGGTGGTCCTAGAGGTCCATGAAGGAGTCGAGCCCGACGGTCAGGCCCGGGGCCCCGGCGATCGAGCGGACCCCCAGAAGCACCCCGGGCGCGAACGAGGTGCGGTCCAGCGAGTCGTGCCGGAGGGTGAGGGTCTCCCCCTGCGTCCCGAGCAGCACCTCTTGGTGGGCGACGAGGCCCGACAGTCGCACCGAGTGCACGCGGATCCCGTCGACGTCGGCGCCGCGGGCCCCGTCGAGTTCCGTGGACGTGGCATCGGGCGACGGCCCGAGCCCCGCCTCCCGGCGAGCCGCCGCCATCATGGCGGCGGTGCGGTGGGCCGTCCCCGACGGCGCGTCGGCCTTGTTGGGATGATGCAGCTCGACGATCTCGGCGGACGGGAAGTACTTCGCGGCCTGGACCGCGAACCGCATCATCAGGATGGCACCGATGGCGAAATTGGGCGCGACCAGTACACCGGTCCCGGGACTGTCCTCCAGCCACCCCCTGAGGGTGGCGAGACGGTCCTCGGTGAACCCGGTGGTGCCGACCACCGCGTGTATGCCGTTGGCCACGCAGTACTCGAGGTTGTCCATCACCACGTCCGGGTGGGTGAAGTCCACCACCACCTCGGCACCGGAGTTGACGAGCGCGTCCAGCGGATCGCCCTGGTCGACCTCCGCGACGAGTTCGAGGTCCTCCGCGTCACGGACGGCCTCACAGATCGCCGTCCCCACCTTGCCGCGTGCGCCGAGCACTCCGACCTTCGTCACCGTCATCGTCTCCTCACGTGGTCCTCGTCGAGCCCGTCCAGCCTATCCGCCGACGCGCCCGAGCAGTCCAGCCGCGCCGTCGCCGGGCATCCCGGGGCCGACCGCCGCCAGACACCACGGGGCGGACTCGTCGGTCCAGTAGGCGGCGACCTCGTCGCAGGTGACCCGACGGAGCCTGGCCACCGATTCCTCGACGGGGACCACCGTGTCGCGGTCCAGGAGGTGTCGACCGATCCGCGTCATGCGGGAGAGTGGATCGTCCAACCCGAGCCTGATCGACCCCGTGAGGTGGCCGATCGCCCGACCCACCTCGTCGGCGGCGGGCGGCGCGGCCAGCATCCCGGACACGACCTCGCCCACCTCGTCGCACAGTGCGTCCACCCGGTCGACCGGGGCGCCGGCCACCACCGTGAGCAGACCGGTCGGCCGGAACTGGTCCATCCCCGCGTAGACCGTGTACGCCAGACCGAGCTCCTCGCGGATGCGTTGGAACAACCGGGAGCTCAGTCCCCCGCCGAGAACCGCGGTGCCGACCTGCGCCGCGGCTCGGTCCCGGTGATCACGGGCCGGGGTTCTGCGGGCGAGGGCGATCAACGCCTGTTCGGAGTCGTCGTCCTCACCGGTGAGCACGGACGTCGCCGCCCACCCGGGGACCCCCGCTCCCGGTACGGTGTCGCCACCGCCGGTCGCGGTCCCGAGATCGGCGCCGTCCCGCGACGTTCCGTGGCGGGAGACCGCCGCCGCCAGTGGCCCGGCGGCGATCCGGCGCACGAGGGCGTCGTGGTCGAGACGCCCGGCCGCCGCGACAACGACGTCGCCGGCACCGAGCATGCGTCGGTGGAATGCCCGTAGGGTCTCGGCGTCCAGCGCTTCCACCGACTCCTCGGTCCCGATGATCGGGCGGGCGAGCGGGTCGCCACCGAGAACCGCGCTGGCGACCAGTTCGCAGGCGAGGTCCTCGGGGTCGTCCGCGCGGCCGGCGAGCTCGTCGAGCACGACGTCACGCTCGATCTCGACGTCGGCGGGGTCACAGGATCCGTTGGCGACGACGTCCACCAGGATGTCCACCGCGGTGTCCAGCCCCTCGGCGGGGACGTGGACGTGATAGCAGGTGTGCTCGCGTCCCGTGAAGGCGTTGAGGTCACCACCCAGCAGGTCGATACGCTGGGACAACTCCAGACCGGACGCCGAGCTGGTGCGCTTGAACAGGACGTGCTCCAGGAAGTGCGCGGCGCCGTGTTCCCCGGGGCCCTCGTCCGCGGATCCGGACCCTATCCAGACACCGACCGCTGCGGTGTGGCACCACGGTAGGTCCTCGGTCACCACACGCACGCCCGGGATCGACCGGTCCACGCGGATCGTCGGGTTCACGGCCCTTCCCTTCTGTCGACGAACGAGGCACGCACCCCGCGCGCGGGGTGCGTGCCTCGTGGGGTGCCGGGCGCCGCGGGCGGCGGGCCGGCGGGTTCTCAGTCGTCGTTGCCGGAGTCCGCGTCGGCTCCACTGTCCGAGTCGTCACCGACCGGGACCAGACTGATCTTGCCGCGGTTGTCGATGTCGGCGATCTCGACCTGCATCTTGTCGCCGACGTTGACCACGTCCTCGACCTTGCCGACGCGCTTGCCCTGGCCCAGCTTGGAGATGTGGACCAGACCGTCGCGGCCCGGCAGCAGCGAGAGGAAGGCGCCGAACGGGGCGGTCTTCACGACCGTGCCGAGGAAGCGCTCCCCGACCTTGGGCAGCTGCGGGTTGGCGATGGCGTTGATCTTGTCGATCGCGGCCTGGGCCGACTCGCCGTCGGTGGCCCCGATGTACACGGTGCCGTCGTCCTCGATCGAGACGGACGCGCCGGTCTCCTCGGTGATCGAGTTGATCATCTTGCCCTTGGGCCCGATGACCTCGCCGATCTTGTCGACCGGGACCTTGATCGCGATGATGCGGGGCGCGAACGGGCTGAGCTCGTCGGGCTCGTCGATCGCCTCGGCCATCACGTCGAGGATGGTGAGCCGGGCCTCACGCGCCTGGGTCAGCGCACCCGCGAGCACCTCGGAGGGGATGCCGTCGAGCTTGGTGTCGAGCTGCAGGGCGGTGACGAACATACCCGTGCCGGCGACCTTGAAGTCCATGTCGCCGAACGCGTCCTCGGCACCGAGGATGTCGGTGAGGGCGACGTAGCGCGTTTCGCCGTCGACCTCGTCCGAGACGAGGCCCATCGCGATGCCCGCCACGGGCGCCTTCAGCGGCACACCCGCGTTGAGCATGGACAGCGTCGACGCGCACACCGAGCCCATCGACGTGGAGCCGTTGGAGCCCAGCGCCTCGGAGACCTGACGGATCGCGTAGGGGAACTCCTCGACGCTCGGCAGGACCGGCACGAGGGCGCGCTCGGCGAGGGCACCGTGGCCGATCTCGCGACGCTTGGGCGAACCCACCCGGCCGGTCTCACCGGTGGAGTACGGCGGGAAGTTGTAGTGGTGCATATAGCGCTTGCTGGTCTCGGGCCCCAGCGAGTCGATCTGCTGCGCCATCTTGACCATGTCGAGCGTGGTCACACCCATGATCTGGGTCTCGCCGCGCTCGAACAGGGCTGAACCGTGGGCGCGCGGGATGACCTCCACCTCGGCGGACAGCGCGCGGATGTCCCGGACCCCGCGACCGTCGATCCGGAAGTGGTCGGTGAGGATCCGCTGCCGGACGATCTTCTTGGTCAGGGACTTGAACGCCGCCCCGACCTCACCGAGCCGGTCGGCGAAGCGCTCGGCGAGCTTGTCCAGCACCGTGGCCTTGAGCTCGTCGGTCGCGGTGTCGCGCTCCTGCTTGTCGGCGATCTGCATGATCTCGCCGAGCTTGGCCTCCGCGACCTCCGCGACGGCGGTGTACGCGTCGTCCTGGTACGGCGGGAAGAGCGGGAACTCACGCGGGGTGCCGGGCGCGGCGTTTGCGAGCGCCTGCTGCGCGGCGCACAGCTCGGCGATGAACGGCTTCGCGGCCTCCAGACCGCTCGCCACGACGTCCTCCGTGGGCGCCTGCGCACCGCCGGCGACCTTCTCGATGACGTCCTCGGTGGCCTCGGCCTCGACCATCATGATCGCGACGTCCGCGCTGTCACCGGAGCCGACCACGCGGCCGGCCACGACCATGTCGAACACGGCCTCGGAGAGCTGCTCGACCGTCGGGAAGGCGACCCACCGGCCGGCCGGGTCGGCCGCGGTCGGGATGAGTGCGATCCGCACGCCACCCACCGGACCGGAGAACGGCAGGCCCGACAGCTGGGTGGAGGCGGAGGCGGCGTTGATCGCCACCACGTCGTAGAGATCCTTGGGATCGAGGCTCATGACGGTCACGACGACCTGGACCTCGTTGCGGACGCCGTCCGCGAAGGTCGGGCGCAGCGGCCGGTCGATGAGACGGCACGTGAGGATGGCGTCCGTGCTGGGCCGACCCTCACGACGGAAGAACGATCCCGGGATGCGACCGGCGGCGTACATCCGCTCCTCGACGTCCACCGTCAGGGGGAAGAAGTCGAAGTGCTCCTTGGGGTGCTTGCCCGCCGTGGTGGCGGACAGCAGCATCGTGTCGTCGTCGAGGTAGGCGACGACCGAGCCGGCGGCCTGCTTGGCCAGGCGTCCGGTCTCGAAGCGCAGTTCGCGGCGACCGAAGTCGCCGTTGTCGATGGTCGCGACGGTCTCGAAGACACCGTCCTCGACCTCGACGGCAGTGTTCTGTGGCATGTGTGTCCTGTCGTATCGGAGAGTGTGGGCCGCACGGCGGAGTCGTCCCGCCGGGGCCACCGGGCGACACGTCAGGGGATCCCGGTTCGACCTCGGTCTTCGATCGAAGCGGCCGGACCTCTCGCTCCGCACGACACTCGCCGCGGGG
Organism: Dietzia sp. MNB45; assembly: GCF_051994785.1. Taxonomy (NCBI): domain Bacteria; kingdom Bacillati; phylum Actinomycetota; class Actinomycetes; order Mycobacteriales; family Dietziaceae; genus Dietzia; species Dietzia sp. MNB45. The sequence continues at coordinate 1,954,947 of NZ_CP163397.1, forward strand.
AGTCGGGTTCCGGCGGCCACTACCGAGGACCGCCAATCGGACCTGTCGACCACCCCGGCACGTGTGCACCGGCTGCCCCGAGGCTATCAGGGAAAATCGCCCGGGTCACCGGGCGCGCGGGCGCGGCCGCCCCCGCCGCCGCACTCGGAGAGAAACGCCGACCCCCGCCCGGTCGATCCGGGCGGGGGTCGGCGACGTGCGGGGTCCACGCGTCAGCGGCGCAGTCCGAGGCGCTCGATCAGCGAACGGTAGCGCTGGATGTCGACCTTGGCGACGTACTTGAGCAGACGACGCCGACGGCCGACGAGCAGCAGCAGGCCACGACGCGAGTGGTGGTCGTGCTGGTGGGTCTTGAGGTGCTCGGTGAGCTGCTGGATGCGCCGGGTGAGCAGCGCGACCTGGGCCTCGGGCGAGCCGGTGTCGGACTCGTGGATCCCGAACTCGGCCAGGACGGCCTTCTTCTCTTCGGTGCTGAGCGCCATGGGTACTCCTGGTTGTTCCAGTCCGCGATAATGTGAGACCCCGCCGCCGCGGACCGCAGCGGAGCCGACTGACCAGGCTACCAGGACGGCGACCGGCGGCCCCAATCGCGCTGCGGTCGACTCAGGCGCCGAGGACGCCTCGGGTCCTGGCGACGTCGCGGTCCATGGCCTCGAGCAGCTCGTCGACGGAGGCGAACTTGACCATGTCGCGGACGTGGTCGACGAAGTCGACCGCCGCCAGGCGTCCGTACAGGTCGGCCGACTCGTCCAGGACGAACGCCTCGACGCTGCGGGCGGAGTCCCCGAACGTCGGGTTGGTGCCGACGGAGATCGCGGACGGGTAGCGCCGTCCCGGGACGATCGTGCCGTCGACGGGGCCGTCGTCGAGCACGGTGAACCACCCGGCGTACACGCCGTCGACGGGCACGGCGGTGTACTCGGGCAGGTCGAGGTTGGCGGTGGGGTAACCCAGGTCCCGCCCCCCGCGGCCGGCACCGTGGACCACGACGCCCGAGACGCGGTGCGGTCGGCCGAGGACCTCGGCGGCGCCGGCCACGTCGGCCTCGGACAGCAACCGGCGGATACGGCTGGAGGAGACGGTCTCTCCCCCGGCCTCGAGCAGGTCGACGATCTCGCAGACGATGCCGCGGTCGGCGCACAGCTCGCGCAGGGTCTCCGGGGTACCGGCCGCGCGTCGACCGAACGTGAAGTTGCGCCCCACGGTGACCGCGCGGGCCCGCAGGCCGCGGACGAGGACCCGGTCCACGAACTCGTCGGGCTCCCACGACGCCATCTCGCGGTCGAACGGCAACGCGAACACGGCGTCGATCCCGAACCCGCCCGCGAGCTCGGCACGCCGCTCGAGGGGGGTGAGGACCGACGGGTGGGTCCCCGGCCTGACGACCTCGACGGGGTGGGGGTCGAACGTCACGAGGACGGGACTCGCGCCCAGGTCCCGGCCGTGGCCGACGGCGCGGTCCACCAAGCTCCGATGACCCCGGTGGAGCCCGTCGAACACGCCGAGGGCGACGGAGGTCCCGCCGTCGGGGATCACGATCTCGTCGAACGTCCGCCACAATTGCACGGCGACCACCTTACGCGCGGCGTTCACAGGCCCGCCGGGCGCATGACCACGACCGGAGCGGCACGCCGCCCCGATTCCGAGACCAGCGCCGCGACCCGGCCGTCCGGGCCGACGGCGGCGACGACCCCGGCGTCACCGCGGGCCTCGAGCCATCGGCCGTGGCGCAGTCCCTCCGCCTCGTCGGCGTCGATGTCGCGTCGGGGGAACGCGGTCAGCGCGGCGGAGTCGAGGTCCAGCGACAGTGTCGGATCGGTCTCCAGCTGGTCGAGGGTCCGTGCCACGTCGAGACCGAACGGCCCGACGTGGGTGCGGCGCAGCGCCGTGAGGTGACCGCCGACCCCGAGGGCGGAGCCGAGGTCCCGGGCGAGCGCGCGGATGTAGGTTCCGGTGGAGCAGTCGACGACGACGACGAGGTCGACCACCGCGCCGGAGCGGGTCCGCTCGAGCACGTCGAACCGGGAGACGGTGACCCGCCGTGGCCGGAGCTCGACCTCCTCCCCCGCCCGCACGCGGTCGTAGGCCCGCCTCCCGTCCACCTTGATCGCGCTCACCGCGGACGGGACCTGGTCGATCTCCCCGGTCAGGGCCGCGACGGCCGCGTCGATCGCCTCGTCGGTCACGGCGGAGGCGTCGGTGGTCGAGGTGGTCTCCCCCTCGGCGTCGTCGGTGGTCGTGGTCTGGCCGAGACGGATGGTGGCCTCGTAGGACTTGGTCTCCAGTGCCAGCAGTCCGAGCATCTTGGTGGCGCGTTCGATGCCCACCACGAGCACCCCGGTGGCCATCGGGTCGAGCGTTCCGGCGTGGCCGACCTTGCGGGTGCCGAAGTAGCGCCGGAGCCGTCCGACGACGTCGTGGCTACTCATGCCCCCCGGCTTGTCGACGACCACCAGGCCGGGGTCGGGAGCGGGGCGGGGGTCGGGTCTGCGCGGCGTCACGGGCCCACGCTATCGACCCCGGCGGGCCGCAGCACGATCGCCGAGGCCACGTACCCGTCCCGGACGGCCCAGCGGCCCCGGAACTCGACCAGATCGGGCCCCCCGTCCACGGCATGGCCGTCGACGAGGATCCGCGATCGCAACGTGCCGGTGACCACCTCGTCGTCGTCGCCGTCCGGGACCAGGGTGATGTGTGCGTCACCGAACCCCAACCACCGGTTGGTGAGCGGGAACCACGCCTTGTAGGTGGCCTCCTTCGCCGTGAACAGCAGCGCATCCCAGGCGACGTCCGCGACCTCGGCGCGTGCCGCACGCACCCACGCCGCCTCCTCTGGCAGGGAGACCGCCTCGAGGACGCCCGCGGCCAGCGGTGCGTGGCGTTCCACGTCCAGCCCGAGCGACCGGACGCGGGCGGTCGGCGCCAGCGCGGCGGCCCGCAGCCCCTCGGTGTGCGTGAGCGTGCCCACCAGGCCCGACGGCCACACCGGCATGCCCCGACCCCCGCGCAGGACGGGGCCGGCGGGGACGCCGAGCCTCGACATGGCCTCCCGGGCACACGCACGCGCGCCCGCGAAGTCGATCCGGCGCCGCTCGACGGCGGCCCCGATCTGCTCGACCTCCACCGGGTACAGCGACGCCAACAGCGCCGCGTCGTCCAGGCCCAGCTCGGCGTCGGTCACCCCCACCACGTCGGGCGGGAACAGGTCGTCGATCACCGTTCGTCCTCCAGGTAGGGACCGGTGTCGGCGGGCCGGGCGATTCTCGGCATCCCACCGTCGCCGCGGACCCACCGCACCTGCGGACCGTCCGGCGCCGGGAGGATCTGACGGGTGAGCGGGTCGGGCCGCCCACGCCCGTTCCACTCCCTCGGGTATCCCAGTGAGACCTCCTCGAAGCGCACGCCGTCGTGGACCGTGGTCCGCGGGATGTGCAGGTGCCCGTAGACGCACGCGATGGCGCGGTACCGGCGGTGCCAGTCGGCGGTCTGATCGGTCCCGCACCACAGCGCGAAGTCCGGGTGCCGCAGGACCCGGGTGGGGTCCCGCAGCAGCGGCCAGTGGTTGACGAGCACCGTCGGGTGCGCGGGATCGAGGCGGGCCAGCCGCGTCGTCGTGCCCACGAGACGGTCCCGACACCAGGCGACCGCGTCACCGTAGGGGGCGGGGTCGATGAGGAACTCGTCCGAGGCCACGACGCGACGCTCTCGTGCACCGGCCAGGGCCTCCGCCCGCGACTGCCCCGCGACCCGCGTCCAGCTGTAGTCGTAGAACAGGAACATCGGCACCACCCACGCGGGCCCGCCCGGTCCGGTCCACAGGGGGTACTCGTCCTCCGGGGTGTCGACCCCGATGGCCCGGCACGCCTCCACCAGCCGGTCGTACTTGGTGGTGGACGTGATCCCCGCGTCGTCGCGGCCGATCCACAGCTCGTGGTTACCGGGCGCCCAGATCACCCGTTCGAAACGCGCCGCCAGTCGCTCGAGCGCGTCCACGACGTGGTCGACCTTCTCGGCGACGTCACCGGCCACGATGAGCCAGTCCCCCGGGTGCGCGGGGTGGATCTCGTCCACGACGTCCGCGTTGCCCCGGTGTCCCACGTGCAGGTCGGACACCGCGCGCAGGCTCGGTTGTACGCCCGTCACCCCGTCGGTCATCCGTCCACCTCCTGCAGGGCCCGTGAGCCCGGCGTCTGCGCCCCCAGCACCATCCACCGGTCGCCGCGCACCCGGGCCACCACGGCGATCAGTCGGAGACCGACGAACACCCCCATCCCGACCCAGATCCCCGGCAGCCCCCACCCGAGGTACCGGGTGACGAGCAGCACGGGCAGGAAGCCCACCAGCGCCGCGACAACGGTGCTGGTGCGCAGGTACGCCGCGTCACCGGCGCCCAGCAGCACACCGTCGAGACCGAACACCACCGCTGCCGGGATCACCACCACCGCCATCCCGATCAGGGCGACGACCAGTCGGTCGGCCACCCCGGGATTCCCGGACAGGAGCGCTGCCAGGGGTGCTCTGAACACGGCCGTCAGCAGGGCGAGGGCAGCACCCAGACCCAGTGACCACACCACGACGGCACGTGCCAGCGCCCTGCCGTGGGCGGCGAGTCCCGCGCCGAGCGCGGCGCCGACGAGCGACTGGGCCGCGATCGCGACCGAGTCCAACACGAGCGAGTACAGCGCCCACAATTGCTGTGCGAGGTGGTGCGCCGCGAGCGAGTCGACCCCGGCGGCGGCTGCCGCGGTGGTGGCGACGGCGAAGGTGATCTGGAACGACGCGGTGCGGATGATCAGGTCCACGCCCATGCGGAGCTGGCTGACGATCACGGCGCGCCGGGGCCGCAGCGACCCCGGACGCTCGAGGACGAGCGCCACGAGGAAACCGGCGGCCATGAGCAGTTGACCCGCGAGGTTCGCCCACGCACTCCCGACCAATCCCAGCGCCGGGGCCGGCCCCAGACCGGGGACCAACACCACGCACCCGGCGGTCGACACGCCGATGCCCACGCCGACGAGCACGAGCGGGGTGCGCAGGCGCTGGACGCCCCGCATCCAGCCGTGACCCGCCGACGCCATGAGGATGCACGGGATGCCCCACACGGCCACCCCGAGCCATTCGGCCGCGCCGGCGGCCACGTCCGCGTCCGCGGCGAGTACCCGGGTGATCGGCCCCCGCAACGCCAGTACGGCGGCCACCACCAGCGCGCCGACGGCGACGGCGATCCACGTCGCCTGCACCCCCTCGGCCACGGCGTCGCCGCGGCGGCCCGCCCCGTGCAACCGGGCCGATCGGGCGGTGGTCCCGTAGGACAGGAAGTTCATCTGGGTACCCAGCACCAGGAGGACGAGGGCTCCCACGCCGAGCGCGGCCAGGTCCTCCGGTCCCTGGCGACCGACGATGATCCCGTCGACCAGGAGATAGACGGGCTCGGCGGACAGCACCGGCAGGACCGGCAGGGCGATCGACCAGAGTCGGCGTCCGATCGCTCCCAGCCCGACGGCCGGATCGGGCCCGGTGTGCGTCACGTCAGCCGAGGAGTTCACGGAGCCTCGTGCTGATGGTCTCCACATCACCGCGCATCGTGCAGCCGGCGGCCGACGGATGACCGCCGCCCCCGAGCTCTGTCGCGATGGCCGAGACGTCCACGACGTCTGCGCCCGGGCCACCAGGACGCGAGCGGAGGGAGACGGCCCACTCGCCGGGGAGATACTCCTTCAACAGCACCGCCACCCGGGCCTCCCGGACGCCGCGGAGATGCGAGACGAGGGACTCCACGTCGTCCTCGTCCGCTGCCGAGATCACCTCGTACGGGACGGCCAGCCACACCGATCCGCGCCCGCCCACCGCATCGGCTTCCAGACGCACCGTCGTCAACAGCCCGCCCAGCACCCGCAGCCAGGCGAACGAGTGCGCGTCGAGCAGGGCATGTGTGAGTTCGGTTGATTCCGCGCCCGCGGCCAGCAGTCGTCGGGCGGTCTCGTGCGAGTCCGCGCCGCCCCAACGGAAGGATCCGGTGTCGGTGACGAGCCCGGCGTAGAGGCTCGTGGCCGTCACGGCGTCGACGGGGAACCCGCCGGCGTCGAGCACGTCCAGGACGAGTGACGCCGTGGACGCGGCGTCCGGGTCGAGCAGCATGTGGGAACCGAATCCCGGATTGGACCGGTGGTGGTCGACGACGAGGACCTCTGATGCCGCGTCGGCGAGCCGGTCCCACCGGCCCGCCCGGTCCGGGCTCGCGCAGTCCAACGTCACGACGAGACCCCGATGGGCGGGCACCTGCGCGAGGGGCACCACCCGGTCGGTACCCGGGATGGCCCCCATCGCCTCCGGGACGACGCCGGGATCGAACGAGTGGTGGACCGTCACGCCCCGCGCACGCAACGCGCGGGCGAGACCGGAGGAGCTACCCAGTGCATCCGCGTCCGGGCGGACGTGGCACAGCACGGTCACCTCGCGGTGACGGGCCAACACGTCCGCCGCGCCGGCGGCGTCCACCGGTTCGGTCACCGATCGTCGTCCTCCGGCCGGTCCGCCTCCTCCGGCTTGCGGTAGGGGTCCTCGTCGCCCGCCGGGCGGGCTCCCTCGGCCACGCGCCGGACCTGTTCGTCCTGCGCCCGGGCCTTGGCGAGCAGCTCTTCCATCTGGCGCGCCGCGTCCGGGACCGAGTCCAGCACGAAGGTCAACTCCGGGGTGAACTTCACCCCGGTCTGTTTACCGACCATCGTGCGCAGGCGGCCCCGGGCGGCGGTCAACGCCGCCTCCGCGGCCTCGTGGTCCGGCTCCTCGTCGAGGGTCACGCCACGAACCGTGTAATACAGGGTCGCCACCCGCAGATCCGCGGTGATCCTCGAATCGGTGATCGTGATGAACTCCAGGCGTGGGTCCTTGATCTCGTGCTCGATAGCCGTCGCGACGATCTCGCCGATCCGCTTACCGAGCCGTCCCGCGCGTCCCTTACCGGTCATGGCGATCCTCCTAGACGTGATGCGGTCGCTCGGCGACCACGGGTTGACGAGCATGCCGCGGGGGCAGGTCCGTCTCCAACGGATCCCGCCCCCACGACAGTGCCCTGCGACGTCAGTCGCGCGGCTTCTCGACGAGCTCGTAGGTCTCGATGATGTCACCGATCTTGATGTCGGAGTACGTCACCGTCAGACCACACTCGAAGCCCTCGCGGACCTCGGTCGCGTCGTCCTTCTCGCGACGCAGCGACGAGATGGTCATCTCCTCCGCCACGACCTTGCCGTCCCGGATGAGCCGGGCCTTGGCGTTGCGACGCATGATGCCGTCGAGCACCATGCAACCCGCGATGTTGCCCACCTTGGAGGAGCGGAACATGTTGCGGATCTCCGCCTGACCGAGCTTCTTCTCCTCGTAGATCGGCTTGAGCATGCCCTTGAGCGCGCTCTCGATCTCGTCGATCGCCTGGTAGATGATCGAGTAGTACCGGATGTCCACGCCCTCGCGGTTGGCCAGCTCGGTGGCCTTGCCCTCCGCACGGACGTTGAACCCGATGATCACCGCGTCGGATGCGGCCGCCAGGTTGACGTTGGTCTCGGTGACGGCACCGACACCGCGGTCGATGACCCGCAACTGCACCTCGTCGTCGATCTCGATCCCCAGGAGGGCCTCCTCGAGGGCCTCGACCGTACCCGAGTTGTCACCCTTGATGATGAGGTTGAGCTGGCTCGTCTCCTTGAGATGCGAATCCAGGTCCTCGAGGCTGATCCGGCGACGGCTACGGGCGGCCATCGCGTTGCGCTTGCGCGCGTTACGACGGTCGGCGATCTGCCGTGCGGTCCGATCCTCCTCGACCACCATCAGGGTGTCACCGGCGCCACAGACGCTGGTCAGACCGATGACCTGCACCGGACGCGACGGGGTCGCCTCGGTGACGTCCTCGCCGTGCTCGTCGACCATGCGTCGGACGCGACCATAGGCGTCGCCAGCGACGATCGAGTCGCCGACCCGCAGCGTGCCGCGCTGGATGAGCACCGTGGCGACAGGCCCGCGACCGCGGTCCAGGTGCGCCTCGATGGCCACACCCTGCGCGTCCATGTCCGGGTTCGCCCGGAGGTCGAGAGACGCATCGGCGGTCAGGACGACGGCCTCGAGCAGCGACTCGATGTTGAGACCCTGCTTGGCGGAGATGTCGACGAACATAGTGTCGCCGCCGTACTCCTCCGGCACCAGGCCGTACTCGGTCATCTGGCCGCGGATCTTGTCGGGCTGAGCGCCCTCCTTGTCGATCTTGTTGACCGCCACCACGACCGGCACCTCTGCCGCCTGTGCGTGGTTGATCGCCTCGACCGTCTGCGGCATCACGCCGTCGTCCGCCGCGACCACGATGATCGCGATGTCCGTCGACTTCGCGCCGCGGGCACGCATGGCGGTGAACGCCTCGTGACCCGGCGTATCGATGAAGGTGATCGTGCGATCCACGTCGTCGACCGGCACCGTCACCTGGTAGGCGCCGATGTGCTGGGTGATGCCACCGGCCTCACCCTCGCCGACCTTCGCCGACCGGATGCTGTCGAGCAGTCGGGTCTTGCCGTGGTCGACGTGACCCATGACCGTGACGACCGCGGGACGGATCTCGAGATCGCTCTCGTCACCCTCGTCCTCACCGAAGGAGAGGTCGAACGAATCGAGCAGCTCGCGATCCTCGTCCTCGGGGCTGACGATCTGGACCTTGAAGCCCATCTCCTCACCGAGCAGCTGCAGCGTCTCAGGGGTGACCGACTGCGTCGCCGTGACCATCTCACCCAGGTTGAACAGGGCCTGGACCAGCTGCGCGGGATTGACGTCGATCTTGTCCGCGAAATCGCTCAGCGAAGCACCCTGTGCCAGCCGCAGGACCTGCCCGCGACCGTCGGGAAGCCGGACGCCGCCGACCTCCGGGGCCCGCATCGAATCGTATTCCTGACGCTTCTGCCGCTTCGACTTGCGACCACGACGCGGGGCGCCACCGGGACGACCGAACGCGCCCGCGGCGCCACCGCGGCCACGGTTGCCGCCGCCGGGACGACCGCGGAAACCGCCGCCGCCGGCTGCGGGTGCACCGCCACCACCACCGGGACGGAAACCGCCACCACCCGGACGGCCACCGGGGCCACCCGGACGGCCGCGACCCGCCGCGGGACGCGCGACCTGACCCGGCATCTGACCGGGGCTGGGACGCGCCGGCATGTTGCCGGGGTTGGGACGGGGACCGCCCTGACCCGGTGCCCCCGACCGCTGCGGGGGACGGGGCCCACCCTGACCGGGTGCGCCCGGACGGGCGCCTCCGGGACGGGGCCCACCCTGGCCGGGTGCCGGGCGGGGACCGCCCTGCGGACGCGGCGCGGGCGTGGTGCCGCTGGAGTACGGATTGTTCCCGACGCGAGGCGCCTTGGGGCCGGGCTTCGGCCCCGCCGCGCGCGGCCCGGGAGCCGGGCGGGAGGCTGCGGCGGCCGCGCCGGGGGTCGCCCCCGGGGTCGGACGCTGGGAACCGGGCTTGGCGCCCGGGGTCGGACCCGACTCCGGCTTGGCAGCCGGCGAGGGGGCCGCGGGCTTGGCACCCGGGGTCGGCCCGGCATCCGGCTTGGGAGCCGGCGCGGGGGCCGCGGGCTTCGCGCCCGGTGTGGGTCCGGCCGCGGGCTTGGGGGCCGCGGAGCGCGGGTCCCCGCCCGGGCGGGGACCCGGCGCCGGCTTGGAGGGTGCACCCGGCTTGGGCGCAGCGCCTCCTGCGGACGTGGACGGGGCCGGAGCGGAGTCGCCGCCTGCCGGTGCATGTGCCTCGCGCAGGCGCCGGACGACCGGGGCCTCCAACGTCGAGGACGCGGATTTGACGAACTCTCCCTGATCGCGGAGTTTCGTCAGAAGTTCTTTACTGGTGATACCGAACTCTTTTGCCAGCTCGTGTACCCGGGGCTTGCCTGCCACTGCTCTCCTCACTGCGAGGTCTCCACGGCAGGGCTGGCCGCGCGACCTCGGTCTACATTCGATGGACGTTCATCGCTGGAGCTTCACGGTGTGCTCATCGTGTCTGGTCCGTTCCTTCTCTTGTGCTCCCCCTGCCGAACCGAGCGGTCGGCGGGTGGTGTCGTGCCCGAGACGTAGTGCCTCGAGTACCTCCGTGATCGCGTCCTGGGACACGTTCCCGGCGATCCGCAGGGCCCTGGTGAAGGCCTTGCGGTCGAGCGCTGTCGTGATGCAGCGCGGTTCGCGATGCACCCAGGCTCCTCGTCCGACCGCCCGTCGGCGCGGATCGGGCGAGAGCGCGGCCGTCTCCGGATCGTGAACGATCCGCAACAGTCGGGAATCGGAGTCCCGACCCCGGCAACCGACGCAGGTCCTGATCGGACCAGCGGCCTCGGCGGTACCGAACCGCTGGTCCTTGCGTCCCTGCATCCGGCCACCTCGGTCTCTCGCCGCCCGGCCCGAGTGGACGGGTGGACGTGAAGTCACTGTGACAACTGATCAGTCTACAGACAATGCCGTGTCGACACTAACGGCGCGCCCGACCGCGTGGCGGCGGGCGGCGCAGCGCGTCACTCCGCGTCGCTGTGGATGTCGATCCGCCACTGGGTCAGGCGGTGTGCCAGACGTGCGTTCTGGCCTTCCTTCCCGATCGCCAGGGACAGCTGGTAGTCGGGGACGACGACGCGGGCCGCCCTCGTCGTGGCGTCGGCGACGGTGACAGAGATCACCTTCGCCGGGGACAGGGCGTTGCCGACGAACACCGTCGGGTCGTCGTCGTAGTCGACGATGTCGATCTTCTCGTCGTTGAGTTCGGCCATGACCGCGCGCACACGGGCCCCGTTCGGCCCGATACAGGCGCCCTTCGCGTTGAGTCCCGAGATGGAGGATTCCACCGCGATCTTCGTCCGGTGGCCGGCCTCACGGGCGATCGCCGCGATCCGCACCGAGCCGTCGTCGATCTCCGGGACCTCGAGCGCGAACAGCCCCCGGACCAGGTCCGGGTGGGTGCGGGAGAGCGAGACGGAGGCGCCGTGGGGTCCCTTGTGCACCCCGATCACGTGGCACTTGATGCGCTCCCCGTGCGTGTAGCTCTCGCCCGGTACCTGCTCAGCCGGGGCGATGGTCCCCTCGGTGCCCCCGTTCTCGGGTCCGATGTGCACGACCACGATCCCGCGGGCGTTGGCCCGGGAGTCGGACTGGATGACGCCACTGACCACCTCGCCCTCTCTCGTGACGAGATCACCGTAGATGCGGTCGGTCTCGGCTTCGCGCAGACGCTGCAGGATGATCTGCCGTGCCGTCGCCGCGGCCACCCGCCCGAAATCCGAGGGGGTGGCGTCGAACTCCCCGATGCGGTTGCCGTCCTCGTCCACCTCGGCGGCCATGACGGCGACCGTGCCGGCCTTGCGGTCCAGCGCGATCCGGGCCACCCGATGCGATCCCTCGGTCCGCTTGTAGGCGGTGAGCAGGGCGTTTTCGAGAGTCTGCACGAGGTCGTCCAGCGGGATCTCGCGCTCTCGGGACAGCATGTTCAGCGCTGCCATGTCGATGTTCAACGGTTTTCTCCTTCTCGCACGCCGTGCCCGGGGTTCTCCGGCTCGGACAACAGGTCCAGTTCCTCCTGTGGCGCTGGCCGGAACTCGACCCGGATCACGGCGCGGGCCACCTGATCCAACGCTACCGAGTCCACTCTCGTTCCCCGGCCCGCCCTCGACACGATGCGGACGGTCCCCGAGTCCTCGTCGAGGTCTCCGATCCGCCCACGGGTCGGTCCCTCGGCGCCGTCGATGTAGAGCAGGTCGACCTGGCGTCCGCGGGCACGGAGCCAGTGCCGGGGGTGCTCCAGCGGCGCGTCGACGCCCCTGCTGGTGACCTCCAGCGTGACCGGCTGGCCCGCCCCTCCCCACTGCTCGGCGAGGGGGTCAAGATCAACGGACAGTTCGGCGAGATCGTCGAGGGGGACGCCGGAGTCCCCGTCCACGACGACCGTTACGTGCCACGTGGACGAACGGGTGTCCTCCCGGATGTCCTCGAGGTCGAGGCTGCGGTCCGAGACCGCCTTGCGTATATGGGCCCGGTCGGGCTCGGGGACGATCACTGTGCTCCTGGAGTGCGGGCTGGCGGATTCCGTTCCGGGACGCGGACGGGCCGCATCACTGTACCGCCTCGCCGCCCCCTTCTCCGACCCCTGGCAGGATGTCGGAGTGCCCCATTCCGCCCCCGTCGTCCTCTCGCGCCGTCAGTTCGCCGTCGCGGCCGCCGGCGTCGCCGGGCTCGCCGTCGCCGGTGGCTGTGCCCTGCCCACGGTCACCGACCGTCCCGATCCCCTGCTCGGCCTGCTCGAGGCCGCCGAACGAGACGCACGCGAGCTCGCGGCCGCGGACGCCTCCCACGGCGACCGGGTGGGCGCCCTGCGACGGATCGCCGACGTGCGGAGGGTCCATGCGGAACGGCTCACCGCGATCGTGGAACGCCCGGAGGACGACGCCACACCGACACCTGTGCCGCCGGCCCCGCCGGTGTGCCCACCCGCCGACGAGGTGCGCTCTCGCCTCCGTGCGGACGCGGCCGACGCCGCCGGTGCGGCCGCGACGACCGAGGGGGCCGGGGCGGAGATCGCCGGCGCGGTCTCGGCGGCGTGCACCGCAGCGGTCGAGGTGGAGCTCGCGTGAGCGCCCCGGTCGGATTGGCCGCCGAGGACGCGGCGGTCTACGGGTACGGTCTCGTCCTCGCCCGGGCGGACGGGTCCATCCGAGCAGCGGTCAGGCGTGAACTCGCGGCTCATCGAGCCCGTCGGGACGCGGCCGAGGTGCTGTGGCCGGAATCGCCCCCCGCGCCGGTCGGCTACGTCCCCGATCCGGAGGCCCCCGGCGCCCCCGTCCTTCTGGCGATCCGGATCGAATCGGACTGCTGCGAGGCCTGGCGCGTCGAACTCGGCCTCGCCCGGACGCCGGAGACCCGGCGTTTCTGCGTGGACGCCCTCACCGCGGCGGCGGTGCAACTGGCACGGTGGAGGACCCTGGTCCCGGGAGCGCCGTTCGAGGCGCTGCCCGGGTTCCCGCCGCCGGCCTGAGGCTCAGGGGCGGCCGGCACCGATCAACCGGACGATCTCCTCCGCGGCACCGTCCACCGGCACCTGGGTCACCTCACCGGTGGCGCGCTCGCGCAGCTCGACTGTGCCCTCGGACCAGCCGCGACCCACCACGACCACCCACGGCACACCGATCAGCTCGGCGTCCTTGAACTTCACACCGGGTGAGGCCTTGCGGTCGTCGAAGAGCACCTCGAGTCGGGCGCGGTCGAACGCCTCCACCAGGGTCGCGGCTCCGGAGATCGCGGCATCGTCCTTGTTGGCGATCACCACGTGGACGTCCGCGGGCGCGGCCTCGGCGGGCCAGACCAGACCCTTGTCGTCGGCGAACTGCTCCGCGAGTACCGCCACGAGACGCGATACCCCGATGCCGTACGACCCCATGGTCACCCTCGCGGGCTTGCCGTTCTCGCCCAGCACGTCGAACCCGAAGGCGTCGGTGTACTTCCGGCCCAGCTGGAAGATGTGGCCGATCTCGATCCCGCGCGCCAGGGTCAGGGTGCCGTGCCCGTCCGGTGCCGGGTCGCCCTCCCTCACCTCGGCGACCTCGATGGTGCCGTCCGGGGTGAAGTCACGGCCGCACACCAGGTCCACCACGTGCTTGCCGGGCTCGTCGGCTCCGGTGATCCACGCCGTGCCGTCGACCACCCGCGGGTCGACCAGGTAGCGGACCTCGTTCTCCTGCAGCGCGCGCGGGCCGATGTACCCCTTGACGAGGAACGGGTTGGCCTTGAAATCGGCCTCGTCGAGGATCTCGACCTCCGCCGGCTCGAGCGCGGCCTCGACCCGCTTCATGTCGACCTCACGGTCACCCGGTAGGCCCACGGCCAGCAACTCCCAGTCCTGACCGGGCTGACGCACCTTGAGCAACACGTTCTTGAGGGTGTCCGCGGCGGTCACCTCCCGGCCCAGGTCGGCGGAGTTCGCCCAGGCGACGAGCGTCTCGATGGTCGGCGCGTCCGGGGTGTCGTGCACGACCGCGCGCGGCGAACCCTCGATCGGGAGAGCGGGGGGTGCGGGGGTGACGACGGCCTCGACATTGGCCGCGTAGCTTCCGTCGGTGGAGCGGACGAACGTGTCCTCGCCCGCCGCGGAGACCGCGAGGAACTCCTCGGAGGCGGAACCACCCATCGCACCGGAGGTGGCGGCACAGATGACGTACTCGATCCCGAGACGGTCGAAGATGCGTCGGTACGCCTCCCGGTGGGCCCGGTAGGAGCGTTCGAGTCCGGCATCGTCGACGTCGAACGAGTACGAGTCCTTCATGACGAACTCGCGACCGCGCAGGATCCCGGCACGGGGTCGCTCCTCGTCGCGGTACTTGGTCTGGATCTGGTACAGCGTGACGGGCAGGTCCTTGTACGAGGAGTACTCGCCCTGCACGGTGAGCGTGAAGAGCTCCTCGTGGGTGGGGCCGAGCATCATGTCGTTGCCCTTGCGGTCCTTCAGCCGGAACAACGCCGGGCCGTACTCGGTCCACCGTCCGGTGGTCTCGTACGGTTCCCGCGGCAGGAGTGCGGGCAGGGTGATCTCCTGCGCGCCGAAGGCGTTCATCTCCTCGCGCACCACCTGCTCGACTCTGCGGAGGGTGCGCAGACCCAGCGGCAGCCAGGAGTACACGCCGGGAGCGACGCGGCGGACGTACCCGGCGCGGACCAGCAGTTTGTGGCTGAGGACCTCGGCATCGGCCGGGTCATCGCGGAGCGTGCGCAGGAACAGGTGGGACAGACGCGTGATCACGATGCACCAGCCTAGCCGCCCCTGCTCGCGGACCCACCGCCCGCCGTCGGGGCTACCGGTGGCCTCGGTACCCTGAGCCGGGTGCGTATCCTCCTGTCCCCTTCCGAGACCAAATCCGTCGGCGGGTCCGGGGAACCGCTCGACCTGGCCGCGCTCTCGCTCCCCGAGCTCGAGGGAACCCGCCGCACCGTCGCCGACTCCCTCGTCTCGCTGTGCTCTGGCGAGGCGGCGGCAGCTCGCGACGCGCTCGGGCTGAGTGAGAAACTCGGCCACGAGGTGACACTGAACGCCGACCTGTGGACCTCCCCCACCGCGTCGGCGCTGAGTCGCTACACCGGCGTCCTCTTCGACGCCCTCGACCCCGCCTCGTTCACCGCGGCCACCCGGTCACGAGCGGAGTCGCGGCTGTGGATCGGCTCGGCCCTCTTCGGCCTGCTCGGTGCGATCGACCCTATTCCGCACTACCGCCTCTCTGCCGGGACGCAGTTGCCCGGACTGGGTACCCTGCGTTCGACCTGGAAGCCGGCACTCACCGCCGCCACCACCGGGTGGGGCGACGACCTCGTGGTGGACCTGCGCTCCGGCGGTTACCACCAGCTGGGGCCGGTCCCGGGGGCGATCACCGTCGACGTCGTCACCGACTACCCCGACGGCACGCGCAAGGTGGTCTCGCACTTCTCCAAGCATCACAAGGGTCTCCTCGCCCGGACGCTCGCCACGTCCCGGGCCGAGATGGGTGACGTCGCCGCGCTCCTCCGGGTAGCCCGTCGGGCCGGGCACACCCTCGAGCGCACCTCGGATACGGTTCTCACCATGGTCACGGAGCCGTGAGTTCGAGTCCCGATCCCGACGCCGTCCCCGCCACACCACGGGTCCTCCCCTCGCACGGTTCCCGCGCCGCCTGGCGGCTTCAGGAGGAGCCGGGGCTCGCCTCGTTGCCCCGTCTGTGCCTGTCCCCGGTCCAGTACTACGGGGCGTACCTCTTCGGTTCGTCCTCCGCCTTCCCGCCCGGACATCGGCGACACGATCAGGGCGTGGCCGCCGACCTCGACATCCCCGGCGAGCTGCGGGACGACCTCGAGGGGTGGATCGAGGAATGGGAGGAGAACTTCGTCCATCTCGGCGACCGCCCCGTCGATCAACCCGTATGGCGCGAGGGCTTCGACGAGATGGTCTGGTTCGACCGCGGCCACGAGCTCGCCGACCGGCTCGAGGTGAGCCTGCCCGGAACAGCGGTGTTCTGCACCGCCGAGCGGTATGTCCTGTGTGAGCTGGCCGCCGAGCAACTGGACTACGTCCACCCCCTGCGAGGCGAGTACGTGCGCACCGAGGGCTGGCGGACGCCGGGGAACGGACCCGACCCCGACCGCACGCCGACGATCCGACTCATGCCCGAGTACGGCGTCACGTGGGGACTGTGGGCGGGACGGCTCCCCTACTACCAGCCTCCCCGCCTCAGGGAAGGGTTCATGGACTTCGCCACGCCTCGCAGCCTCGGACTGACCCCTGACCTGGAGAGCCGGATCCTGCGATGGAATGACGACTGGCGGCGCGGATTCGTGGACTACGGGAGCAGCGTCGACGACAGCGGCGCCGCCCTCGGTTTCCTCGGCTACGGCTACGGCGTGCCCGTCTGGACCGACGGCGTCGATCCGGTCGACTGGTACCGCGAGGGACTGGCGATCGCGCGCCGCCTGGCGGAGGAACTCCCAGGCGTGGAAGTCGAGTTGGTGGCGATCCGCAACGTCTGTTCGGCGCGGCTGGTCATGCAGGACCACACCTCGCACCTACGCGGTCAGGATCCGGCCACCTACTCGGACGTCTTCCTGACCGAGCGGCGCCGCGTCGGTTCCTGACGGGCACGCACCACGCCCGGCGTCGGGATGCGTCAGCGGTGCCGCAGGTCCGTGGACAGCGCCTGCGGAAGCCCGGCCACGTCGCCGACCACCACGATGGCCGGGGGCCTGACCTCGTGGGTCGCCAGGGTGTCGGTGAGGGTGCCGAGCGTGCAGCGAAAGGTCGACTGCCCGTCGAGACTGCCGTCGACGATCACCGCGGAGGGGGTGTCCGACGAGCGGCCCCCCGCCATGAGCGTCTCGGCGATCGCCGGAGAGTTCTTGACTCCCATCAACACGACCAGGGTCCCGCGCATGCGCGCGAGGGCGTCCCAGTCGATGAGGGAGCCCGGGTGTCCGGGCGGGAGATGCCCGGACACGACCGTCAGTTCATGTGTCATCCCGCGGTTGGTCACGGGAATCCCCGCGAGGGCCGGGACCGCGAGGGCGCTGGAGACGCCCGGCACGACCGTGCACGGCACTCCCGCCTCCGCGCACGCCTGCGCCTCCTCGTAGCCACGCCCGTAGAGGAACGGGTCCCCGCCCTTGAGGCGGACCACGAACTTGCCGGCTCGTGCCCGGTCCACCAGCACCTCGTTGATCGCGTCCTGCGCCATGGCCCGCCCGTAGGGGATCTTGGCCGCATCGACGATCTCGACGTCCGCCCGCAGCTCGGCCAGTGGGCGCTGGGGGGCGAGACGGTCGGCCACGACCACGTCGGCGCGGGCGAGCAGTCGACGTCCACGCACCGTCATGAGGTCGTCGGCCCCCGGCCCGCCTCCGACCAACGCCACCGTGCCCCGGAGCGCCTCGTCGACCTCGGGTGCCTCCGCCCCCGCGTCGCTGAGGGCCCGCGCGACCACGTCCCGGGCCTCGGCGGTACGCGCGCGGTCGCCGGTGAGAACTGCGACGAGCATCTCGCCCCTGCGGACCACCGCCGGGGTCACCGCGGAACCCGACGTCACGGCGTCAGCCCGGACGCAGAAGGTGCGGTTCTGCTCGGCCTCGGCCGCGACCCGGGCGTTGACCAGAGAGTTCCTCGTCGCGGCGACCACGTACCACGCACCCTCGAGATCGCCTGATTCGTACTCTCGTGGCTCCCACCAGATGCGCCCGGCGTCTACGAGGCCCTGGAGCGTGGGCGTGACGTCGGGGCTCACGAGGTGCACGACCGCACCCGCCTCGAGCAGCACGGGGATGCGTCGTTGCGCCACGGACCCTCCGCCGATCACCACGACACGACGGCCTTCGAGGTCCAGACCGACGGGGTACGGGTTCACAGGCCGGATCATGCTGCTGATCCTATCCGCCCCCGGCTCGGCCCCAGGCCCCGGCCTGGGGCCCGTGACACGACTCACCCCCCGGCCACCACGTCGGGCGACCAGGGGATGAGGAATGGTGCGTGGTGGCGGATCAGCGCCGTTCCGTCAGGCCTTCTGGTCGAGCTTCAGGGTGCGGGTCGAGCGCTCGAACTGCTCGGTGAACAGGGTCGGCTCCTCGGCGAGGTCCCGGCCGAGCGAGGGGATCATCTCCTCGAGGGCCGGGGTCCAGTCCGCGAACCGGCTCGGGAAGCAGCGCTTGAGCACGTCGACCATGGCGTCCACCGCGGTGGAGGCGCCCGGGGAGGCTCCGAGCAGACCCGCGATGGACCCGTCCGCCGCGTTGACCACGGCGGTGCCGAACTCGAGGGTTCCGCCCCGGCCGCTGGGCTTGATCACCTGGACACGCTGGCCGGCGATGACCTTCTCCCACTCCCCGTCCTGCGCCGAGGGCACGAAGTCGCGCAGTGCGTCGACCCGCGCACCGTGGTTCTTCGCGAGTTCGGTGATGAGGTACTTGACCAGGCTCATCTCGGTGAGGCCGATATTGGCCATGGGCAGCAGGTTCCCGGCCCGGATGCTCGACGGCAGGTCGAGGAAACTGCCCATCTTGAGAAACTTGGGGGTCCACCCGGCGAACGGCCCGAACAGCAGACCCTTCTTGCCGTCGATGACGCGGGTGTCCAGGTGCGGCACCGACATGGGCGGCGCGCCCACGGAGGCCTGGCTGTAGACCTTCGCCTGGTGCTGCTCGATGAGCTCGGGGTTGGTGCAGCGCAGCCACTGGCCGCCCACGGGGAAGCCACCGATGCCCTTGATCTCCGGGATGCCGGACTTCTGGAGCAGGTGCAGGGCACCGCCACCCGCGCCGACGAACACGAACTTGGCGTCGACGGTGCGCTCGTCACCGGTGTGCCGGTTGGCCACGGTCAGCCGCCAGCTGCCGTCACTGTTGCGCTCGAGGTCCTTGACCTGGTTCTGGTAGTGCACCTCGGTGCCCGTGCGGGTGAGGTACTTGATGAGCTGCCGGGTGAGCGCACCGAAGTTGACGTCGGTGCCGTTCGAGAAGTGGCTCAGGGCGAAGGGCTGCTCGGGCGAGCGACCGCGGGCCATGAGCGGAACGAGCCGCTCCAGCTCGGAGAAGTCGGTGGTGTGACCCATTCCCGGGAAGAGCGGGTGCCCGGCGAGCTTGTCGTAACGCTTCCGGAGGTAGTCCTGACCGTCCTTGCCCGCCACGAAACTCATGTGCGGGACCGGGCGGATCCACTCGGTGGGGTCGCCGAGGATGGTGTTCTCGACCGCGTACGACCAGAACTGCCGGGAGACCTGGAACTTCTCGTTGACGCTGACGGCCTTGGTGATGTCGACATCGCCGTCGGCGGTCTTGGGCGAATAGTTGAGCTCGCAGAGAGCGGAGTGCCCGGTTCCGGCGTTGTTCCACGCGTCAGAGGACTCCAGAGCGGGCCCCTCGAGCCGTTCGAACACCTGGATGTCCCAGTCCGGTTGGAGCCGCCGCAGCAGGGCACCCAGAGTCGCGCTCATGGTGCCCGCGCCGATGAGCGCCACATCCGTCGTTCCGTGCTTTGCCACCTGGTCTGAAGTCACCGGCTACCCTCGCTCATTGGTCGTGGACCCGAATCTCTCGTCGACGCGGGTCGTCCCGACAGGCCCGCGCCCACAGGGTCCTCAGACTACTCACCGCGCCGGGCGCGGGACACACCGGACTAGGGTGGTCGCCGTGTCTACGCCCTCTCCAGATCCCGGCGCCCCCGACGGATCCGACCCCCAGTGGGCCCCGGATCTGCTGGGGCCGTCGTACACACGGCGCGACCTACCCCTCGGTGCCGATCCAGACGGTGAGGGTGAGATCTCCGCGACCCTCGTCCGCCACGAGGACGCACCGAACGATCCCACCGCCGTCGTCCTGGTCGTCCACGGCCTGTCGGACTACTTCTTCCACACCCACCTCGCCGAGTTCCTCGCGTCGAGCGGGTTCGCGACCTACGGGATCGACCTGCGCAAATGTGGCCGGTCCCGGCGAGAAGGTCTGACACCGCACTTCACGACCGACCTGGAGAGCTACGACGACGAGCTGGACCAGGCCCTCGACGTGATCGTCTCCGAGCACCCTGGAACGCCGGTCCTCGTGGCCGCCCACTCGACCGGGGGGCTGGTGGTGCCCTTGTGGCTGGGCAGACGTCGCGACAGGGGTGCCCTCGCCCCCGTCGTGGGGGTGGTGCTGAACTCCCCGTGGTTCCAGCTCGACGTCCCGGAACACGCCCGCCCCGTGCTGGACCCCGTCATCCGCACTCTCGGATCCCTCCGACCCTTCTACCGGCTGCCGCTACCCACCTCTGACCGGTATGTGATCAGCACGCACGTCGACCACGACGGTGACTACCACTTCGACACCACGCTCAAGCCCCCCGGCGGGGTGGGTGTCCGGGCGGGGTGGCTCGCCGCGGTCCGGCGCGCCCAGAAGCGGCTACAGTCCGGGGTCGACCTACCGCTCCCGGTCCTGCTGCTCCGCTCGACGGCGTCGTCGGTCGGGGCCCGCCCACGGGGCGCCGTGCTCGACGTGGACACCGATCTGATCCTGGACGTCCGGTCGATGGAGCGCTTCGCCGACCGTGTCTCCCGTGACGTCACCGACATCCCCGTACCGGGTGCCCGGCACGACGTCTTCCTCTCCCGCGCCGACGTCCTCGAGGTGGTCTTCGACCATCTCGGGCGCTGGCTGGACCAGACCCTGTCCTCACACACCAAGGAGTCCTGAACCCCATGACCCAGACCCCCTCCCGCCACTTCGACCTGGTCGTCATCGGCACGGGCAGCGGCAACTCGCTGATCGACGAATCGTTCGCCGACAAGTCCGTGGCGATCTGCGAGAAGGGGACGTTCGGTGGCACCTGCCTCAACGTCGGCTGCATCCCCACCAAGATGTTCGTCTACGCCGCCGACACGGCCACCTCCATCCGGCACTCGTCCGCCTACGGTGTCGATTCGACTCTGGACGGGGTCCGGTGGCCGGACATCGTCTCGCGGGTCTTCGACCGGCGCATCGACCCGATCGCGTCGAGCGGGGAGGACTACCGGCGCAACCGTTGCGACAACGTCACGGTGTTCGACGGTCACGCGACATTCGTCGGCCCGCGCACCATCGACACGGGAACCGGGGAGATCATCACCGCGGACTCCGTCGTGATCGCTGCGGGGGCACGGCCGTCGATCCCCGAGATCGTCACCGAGGCCGGCGTCGCCTACCACACCAGCGACGACGTCATGCGGATCGCCGAGTTGCCGAAGTCCATGGTCATCCAGGGCTCCGGGTTCATCGCCTGCGAGTTCGCGCACGTGTTCTCCGCGCTGGGCGTCGAGGTCACCGTCATCGGCCGGTCGGACGTACTGCTCAAGCATCTCGACCGCGAACTCGCGGAGCGGTTCACGGACGCCGCCCGGGGGCGATGGGACGTCCGCCTCGGCCAGCACGTCACCTCGATGACCGCGACCGGTGACGACCGCCGGGGCGTGGAGATCACCTTCGAGGACGGGTCGACCTGCGCGGGCGACGCGCTGCTGGTCGCCACGGGTCGGACACCGAACGGGGACCTGCTCGGTCTGGACGCGGCCGGGGTGGAGATGGACGGCGAGCGGGTCCGCGTGGACGAGTTCGGCCACACCACCGCGGAGGGCGTCTGGGCGCTGGGCGACGTGAGCTCGCCGTTCCAGCTCAAGCACGTGGCCAACCACGAGCAGCGGGTGTTGGGCCACAACCTCAACCACCCGGAGAACCTGCAGCCGTTCCACCACAGTCACGTGCCGTACGCCGTGTTCAGCTGGCCACAGGTCGCGTCGGTCGGGCTGACGGAAGCAGAGGCCCGCGCGGCCGGGTACGACGTGACCGTGAAGACCCAGGACTACGGCGACGTGGCGTACGGCTGGGCGATGGAGGACTCGGTCGGGTGCTGCAAGCTCATCGCCGACCGCGCCACCGGGTTGCTCCTGGGCGCCCACCTCATGGGCGCCCACGCCCCGTCTCTCGTGCAGATCCTCATCCAGGCCATGGAGTTCGAGATCACGGTGCCGGACCTCGCGCGCAAGCAGTACTGGATCCACCCGGCGATGGCCGAGGTCGTCGAGAACGCATTGCTGGGACTGGACTTCCCGGACCGCGGCTTCTAGCTGCCGGACGATGCCGGAAGGCAGACGACCGGGGCCGACATCGGTGGACCGGCGCTCGGGGGCGGGGCCGCGAGGCGGGTGACACCCGCTCCCCGCCGGCCTCAGGCGAGGACGAAGTCGTCCGGGTCGACGGTGCGGACCTGCTCGCGGTACCGGAAGGTGAACGTCGGCCACTGCAGGGAATTACGTCCCCGCGAGTCGATGTACCAGCTCGAGCAGCCCCCCTGGTTCCACACCGTGTGCGCCAGTTCGCGGTCCATCCGGGCGGCGTAGGACTCCTCCACCTCCGGACGCACCTCGATGGTGCGTCGGGCCTCCCGCCCGGCGAGGTCGAGCAACCGCAGAACGTGATCAGCCTGGGACTCGAGCATGTACACGATCGACGAGTGCCCCAGGTTGGTGTTGGGGCCGTACAGCAGGAACAGGTTGGGGAACCCCGCCACGGTGATGCCGTTGTGCGCTCGCGGACTGCCATCCCAGTGCTCGGCGAGGGTGCGCCCGTCCGCGCCGGTGATCACGCGGGAGATGGGCGGCTCGGTCGGCTGGAAGCCGGTACCGAAGATGATGACGTCCGCCGGATGCTCCGTGCCGTCGTCGGCCACGAGCCCGCGCGGGGTGACAGCCGACGCCGCGCCGGACACCAGGGTCACATCGGACCGGCTGAGGGCGGGGAGCCACTGACTGGTGAGCAACACCCGTTTGCACCCGATCGAGAAGTCGGGGGTGAGCGCACGGCGCATCCCGCGGTCCCGCACTTTGAGGAAGAGGTAGAACCGTGCGAACCATTCGAAGAACCGCAGCAGGAACTGCGCCCGCGTGAACACCACGACGTAGAGCTCACGACCCAGGTAGATCCGCCCCCGGATCAGCCGCTGCACCAACGGGAAGCGTCGGTAGAGCCGCTGACGGCGTCCGGAGATCGATCGGTCCAGCCTGGGCAGGATCCAGCCCGGGGTCCGCTGGAAGACCGTGACGTGCTCGGCGGGCCCGGCGATCTCGGGGACGAACTGGACCGCGGGGGCCCCCGTTCCGACGACGGCGACCCTCCGGCCCTCGAGCGGGATGTCGTGGCGCCACCTCGCGGAGTGGAACACCTGGCCCTCGAACGACTCCAGACCGGGTAGCCGGGGGATCGAGGGGGCGGACAGTGCCCCCGAGGCCACCACCAGGTCGCGTGCCCGGATCCGACCGCGACTCGTGTCCACGACCCAGTGCGCCGACGCCGAGTCCCACACCGCCGCGGTCACCTCGCAGGAGGTGACGAGTCGGTCACGCAGGCCGATGCGGTCCGTCACGGACTCGAGATAGGCCCGGATCTCCGGTTGCCTCCCGAACGAGTGGGACCAACCGGGGTGGGCGTGTCGGGACAGCGAGTACAGGGCGGTGGGGACGTCGCAGGCGCACCCCGGGTAGGTGTTGTCGCGCCAGGTGCCCCCCACCGAATCTGCGGCCTCCACGACGAGGAAGTCCCGGCCACGCCCCTCCCCCAACAGACGGTCGGCCATGGCGATTCCGCCGAAGCCGGCGCCCACCACCACCAGGTCGATCTGCTCCACGGGTCCACGAGGGGTATCGATCATGGTGGACAGTATGCCCCGGATTGTCCACGACCGAGGGGCACATCAGGACGATCGTCCATACACTCTTCCCGACCGGCCGGGTGCGCCCGCGGGCACCGGACACGCTCAGGAACCGGACGGTAGGGTGAGGATCTCGTATCCGTCCTCGGTGACGACGACGGTGTGCTCGAACTGGGCGGTCCACGCCTTGTCCGCGGTGGTGACGGTCCAGTCGTCGTCCCAGACGTCGAAGCCCGGCCCGCCGAGGGAGATCATCGGTTCGACTGTCAACGTCATGCCCGGCTCGAGGACCTCGGTCCGGGACGGCTCGTCGTAGTGCAGCACGACCAGACCGTTGTGGAAGGTCGGGCCGACACCGTGGCCGGTGAACTCCCGCACGACCGTGTAGTCGAAACGCCGGGCATAGGATTCGATGACCCGCCCGATGACGTTGACCTCGCGACCGGGTCGGATGGCCTTGATCCCCCGGTTCATCGCCTCTTCCGTGCGCTCGACCAGGAGCCTGACCTCCTCGCTGACGTCCCCTGCCAGGAACGTCGCGTTGGTGTCACCGTGGACACCGTGGATGAACGCCGTGACGTCGACGTTGACGATGTCCCCGTCACGGATCACCGTGGTGTCGGGGATGCCGTGGCAGATCACCTCGTTGAGCGAGACACAGCTCGACTTGGGGAACGACTTGTACCCCAGGGTCGACGGGTAGGCCCCGTTGTCGCACAGGAACTCGTGTACGACCCGGTCGATCTCATCGGTCGTCACGCCGGGCTCGACCGCCTCGCCGGCGAGCACGAGGGCGTCCGCGGCGATCCTGGAGGCCACGCGCATCGCGTCGATCACCTCCGCGGGCTGTACCCACGGCTCCCCGTTGGCCTCGTCGACACTGTCGCGCCAGGCGTATTCCGGCCGCGGGATCGATTCGGGAACGGTCCGGATCGGGGTGGGTTCACCTGGGACGAGAGGCTGACGGGTGGAGGTGGTCATGCCCCCAGGATAGGCCCGCCCGGCGCGATCGGTCGCCCCGGTCCGGTCACCAGATGACGAAGCACACCGAGGCGATGAGCACCATCGCCCCGAACAGGCACATCGTGATCACGTCCGCGGACGACTGGCCGGGTTCTCCCTTCGCGGGCGGGCCGGCATCGTCGGGCGTCACCGGGGCCGTCTCGTCAGCCGCTGTGTCCACACCGGGGTCGGAGTCCTGTCGCGGATCCATCAGATCACCCCCAGTCGGTGGAACTCGGAGACCATCGCCACGGCGAGGATCGCGAACACGACCGCCATGAAGCCGGTGTACATCCAGCGCTTCGCGTGGTCGGACGCCCAGAACCGGCGGACGCTGACCACGCCGTTCACCACGGCGACCACACACAACGCGATACCGACGGGCGCCGCGACCCAGCCGGATAGGCTGAGCAGCGGCACTAGAATCGGGATCGCGAGGTAGGTGATGAGGCACCGCACGGCCGAGACCATCACCGAGATCCGGAATGCCCGGTGGGCGCCGGAGCCGGCCTTGCGGTCGACGCCCCGGACGCCGAGCAGACGCCGCATGGCGCGGTCGGCCGGCCGCAGCGAACGGAAGCCCGGGTCGACAGCCGCCTCCGGTACCGGGCCCGTCATGGTCACCGGCGCCACCACCGCCGGCCCCGTCGCGGCCGCGGGCGCCCGGGTGACCTGTGCTGTCATCGGGGTACTCACACGGCCCTCCCCCGGAGGGCGCCGCCCACGGCGCGCACTGCCGCACTGTCTGTCATCGGATTACACCTTCCGGGGTCCGTGGTCTGACTACGCTCCACTTTCCCACAGGCGTGGCCGATCCCGTAGCCGCCGGCCGGGGGGTACCCCGCTCGGGGTCGGTGCGGGCGAGATGACTCACAGCAGGACCGTCGCGTACTCGACGGAGTCGACCATGCCCACCCGCCGATAAGCGGCGCGGGCTGCGCCGTTCGACCCGTTCACCACCAGGGAAGGTCGGAGCCCCCGTGAGCAGAGGGCGGCGCACACCGCGGCGGTACCGCCGGACCCCAGCCCGGCGTCCCGCCGGTCTCGGTGTACCCATACGCCCTGGATCTGGGCGACCTCCGGGGAGATCGCGGCGACATCGGCCTTGAAGACCACCTCGCCGTCGTCGATCCCCACCCAGGTCCTCCCCCGCGCGAGGGACCGCGCCACGCGGCGCCGGAACGGAATCCCGGAGCCCACGGCGAACGGGTCGGCGCGCAGTTCCTCGCGGTACATCGCCGCGGCGGCGGCGAGCACCGGTTCGAACTCCTCCAGCGTCGCGACCCGGATCCCGTCCAGGACGAGCGCCGGATCGAGCGGGCCCTCGAGCGCCATGAGGAACTGGTGAGCCCGGTACTCCCGGGCCTCGCCCCAGCGTTCTCGCAGGGCCGGCCACATGCCGGCGACCAGGTCGCGCCGACCGTGCACCGACATGGGCCCGAGTCCCAGTCGGGCCACCGCGTCACCGAGAGCGCGCTGATCCGCGGCGTCGCCCCGGAGCGGCAACACCGAACTGCCGACGAACACGAGAGACCGCTCGGGCCCGCCCAAGGTGAGGAACCGTCCGTCGGTGCCGGCGGCGACACCCGACGTGGCGAACTTCTCCGCCGCCGGCGCGGAGACCAACGGGTCGGCGGCGAGCACGTCGCCGAGCGCCCGCGACTCTCCCCGACCGACCGCCCGGCACCCGCCGAGCCCGGTCTCCGGGGCAGCCGTGTCGGTCACGGTCTATCGCGTGACCTTGACCTGGGGCCCCTGGCCCTCGGCGGCATCCCCCACGGGCTCGCCCATCTCCTCGGCGATCCGCATGGCCTCCTCGATGAGCGTCTCCACGATCATCGCCTCCGGCACGGTCTTGATGACCTCGCCCTTGACGAAGATCTGGCCCTTGCCGTTTCCGGACGCGACACCCAGATCGGCCTCGCGGGCCTCGCCGGGCCCGTTGACGACGCAGCCCATGACGGCCACACGCAAGGGGACGCTCATCCCCTCCAGTCCGGCCGTGACCTCGTCGGCGAGCTTGTACACGTCCACCTGGGCTCGCCCACACGACGGGCACGAGACGATCTCGAGCTTGCGCGGACGCAGGTTCAGCGACTGCAGGATCTGCGTGCCGACCTTGATCTCCTCCACCGGCGGGGCGGAGAGGGAGACCCGGATGGTGTCGCCGATCCCCTCGGAGAGCAGTGCACCGAACGCCACGGCCGACTTGATCGTGCCCTGGAACGCGGGCCCGGCCTCGGTCACGCCGAGGTGCAACGGGTAATCGGTCTGCGCGGCGAGCCGTCGGTAGGCCTCGACCATGATCACCGGGTCGTTGTGCTTGACCGAGATCTTGATGTCGCCGAAGCCGTGCTCCTCGAACAACGAGGCCTCCCACATCGCCGACTCGACGAGCGCCTCCGGGGTGGCCTTGCCGTACTTGGCCAGCAGGCGCGGGTCCAGTGACCCGGCGTTGACACCGATACGGATGGGGATGCCCGCGTCACCGGCGGCCTTGGCGACCTCCTTGACGCGTCCGTCGAACTCCTTGATGTTGCCCGGGTTGACGCGCACCGCGGCACACCCGGCATCGATCGCCGCGAAGATGTACTTGGGCTGGAAGTGGATGTCCGCGATCACGGGGATCGGGGACTTCCGCGCGATGGTCTCCAGCGCGTCGGCGTCCTCCTGCCGGGGACACGCCACGCGGACGATGTCACACCCGGACGCCGTGAGCTCGGCGATCTGCTGGAGGGTGGAGTTGACGTCGTGGGTCTTGGTGGTGGTCATGGACTGGACCGAGACCGGATGATCACTGCCCACGCCCACCTGGCCCACGAACAGCTGCCGGGTCGTGCGCCGGGGCGCGAGGACCGGCGGCGGGCCGTCGGGCATGCCCAGTCCCACTGGGATCGAGGAGGAGTCGTTCACTTCAGGCCTTCCGTAGGGGCTGCCAGCCGGGTGCTCGCAGGTCCCGCATCCCATTATCCGGGTAACCGGGCGCCGGTGCGAGGTGGGTGTGCGCCCGGCTCAGCCGGGCAGCAGGATCGGGTTGACGAAGTCGGCGGTGATCACGATCGCGGAGACACCGATGAGGAGTACGAACACCCCCATCGTCAGTGGCGCCAGCTTCTCGTAGTCCGCCGGGCCGCCCGGCGCGAGGCCACGCAGACGACGGAGGGCGTCCCGGATCTTCTCGTAGAACACCACCGCGATGTGGCCGCCGTCGAACGGGGTCAGGGGCACGAGGTTGAACGCCCCCAGGAACAGGTTGAGGCCGGCGAGGAACAGCAGGAACAGGCTCCACAGCCCCTGTTCGACCGCCTGCCCGCCGATGTAGCTGGCCCCCACCACGGACACCGGGGAGTCGTCCGCCCGCTCGCCCCCGAAGATCGACGCGGCCACCGCCGGGATCTTGGCCGGGAACGAGATGAGCCCCTCGACGGTCGCCTCGACCATCTCCCCGGTGAAGACGAGAGTCGCGGGTACCGCGCTGAGCGCGTCGTAGGTGTTGACCGTCTGGTAGGCGGGATCGTCGAGGATCTCCCGTGGGATCCCGTCCTCCGAGAGCCGGACCCCGAGCGCACCCCGCTGCTCGCCGTCGATGCTCGACGAGGTCAACGTCGTCGTCGTCGTGATCGTCTCCCCGTCGCGTTCCACCGCCACCGGCACGGTCTCACCGGGCCGCGCCGAGACCACGGTGGACAGGTCGTCCCAACTGGCCACCGGGACGCCGTCGACCGACGTGATCCGGTCGCCCGGCAGGATCCCCGCCTCGCCGGCCGGACCCACCCCGGTCCCGCACCGGTCCGCCCCCGCGCAGGTGTCCCCCACGACGGCCGCGACGCGGTCGGTGGGAATCGGCTGGACGTCCCGGTTCACCAGACCCCAACCGAGGGCGACCGTGTAGAACAACGCGATCGCCAGGACGACGTTCATGAAGGGCCCGGCCAACAACACCGCGACGCGCTTCCACCAGGCCTGGCGCCACATCGCCCGCGGTTCGTCCTCCGGGGACAGTTCGTCGTACGCGGTCATCCCGGCGATGTCACAGAACCCGCCGAGCGGGATCGCCTTGAGCCCGTACTCGATCCCACCACGCCGGACGGACCACAGGGTGGGACCGAACCCGACGAAGAACCTGCGAACCCTCATCCCCGACCACAGCGCGACCCGCATGTGGCCGTACTCGTGCAGCACGATCGACACCATGATCCCGAGGGCGAACAGCACGATCCCGAACACCAGCACGACTCAGCCCTCCAGGCTCGTGACGAGGGCTCCGGCGTACCGCCGCGCCCAGGACTCCGCCGCCGCGACGTCATCCGGATCCCGGGGATCGGACGACCACTGATCGGCTGCGCCCACGGTCTCCGCCACGACATCGACGATGGCGGTGAACCCGATCCGGCCGTCCAGGAACGCCGGGGCGGCCTCCTCGTTGGCCGCGTTGAACACCGCGGTCCGCAGACCCCCCGCCTCGCCCGCCGCCCGGGCCACCGAGATCGCCGGGAACGTCTCGGAGTCCACCGGCTCGAAGGTCCAGGTGTGTGACTGCGAGAAGTCCAACGGGGTCGACGCCCCGGGAATCCGTGACGGCCACCCCAGGGCCAACGCGATCGGCAGCTTCATCGACGGCGGGGAGGCCTTCGCCACGGTCGCGCCGTCGACGAAGGTCACCGCCGAGTGCACCACCGACTGGGGGTGGACGGTCACGTCGATCCGATTGTAGGGAACCCCGAACAGCAGGTGTGCCTCGATGAGCTCCAGGGACTTGTTCACCAGGGTCGCGGAGTTCAGGGTGATCATCCTGCCCATCGCCCACGTGGGGTGCTGCAGCGCCTGCTCCGCGGTGACACCTTCCAGTTCGGCGCGGGTACGGCCCCGGAAGGGCCCGCCGGAGGCGGTCAACACCAGTGACGCCACCTCGTCCGCCGTCCCCGCCCGCAGACACTGCGCCATCGCTGAGTGCTCGGAGTCGACGGGGATGAGCTGGCCCGGGGCCGCGGCGCCGGTGACGAGGGCGCCCCCGGCGACGAGTGACTCCTTGTTCGCCAGCGCCAGCCGCGCACCCGTACGCAATGCGGCCAGGGTGGGCCCTAGGCCGATGGACCCGTCGATTCCGTTGAGCACCACGTCGGCCTCCACCGCCCCCACGAGCTCGGTGGCGGCCCCGGGACCGTCGAGAACCGTCGCCTCCGGGAACGCCGACCGGATCCGCTCGGCCGCGGCCGGGGCGGACACCGCGACGAACCGGACGCCGGTCCGGCGGATCTGCTCCGCCAGCAGATCGATCCGGCCACCGCCGGCCGCCAGACCGACGACCTCGAAACGGCCGGGTCCGGCCTCCGAGGTCACCTCGAGGGCCTGGGTACCGATCGAGCCGGTACTGCCGAGGACGAGAACGCGCGTGGTCACCCCGCCATTGTCCACGCCGGAGCCACCTGATGCCGCATCAGCGGCCCCAGGTGTGGCGGGGACCGGCGGGTTACCCGTCGACCGCCGGACGGCGTGTGACAAACTGGGCACGATGTCGGCGGCCCGCAGGGCTGCCAGCGAGCCGTGAGGAGAACCGGGGAGCATGAGCGCGGACGGGCACCACACCAGCAAGGAGATCGTCGTCGACGGGATCAGCACCCTCGACGAGCCCTCGGTCGAGTGGGGCTGGCACCAGCACAGCAGGAAGGTCGGCCTCGTCACGGGCGGCTTCTTCGTCCTGTTCCTGTTGGCCATGCTGTTCGGCAACCACATTGGACGGGTGGAGGACATCTGGCTGGTGGCGGTCGCCGTGTTCCTCGCGATCTGGATGTTCCTGTCGCTGCGACCCAAGAAGGACGACACCCTCAAGCGGAACCGTGTCTTCGAGGTCTCCTCGGACCACTACGCGGTGGTCGGCGCCGCCGCCTCGGGTCACGTAGGGGCCGAGGCCGCCCGGAACCCGCAGGGCCGGGCGCCGGCCAGGCACTGACTCCGGTCGACCCGAGAAGGGCCGCAACCACTCGATGGAGTGGTGGCGGCCCTTCTCGTCGTCCGTAGCTCTCAGTGGGTGGCCCAGTGGTCACTCCCCAGCGATCACTCCCCCGCGATCACTCCCCACGCTCACTCCCCCGCGCTCACCCCTCGGCCGCGAGCTGACCACACGCCGCGTCGATCTCCTGGCCGCGGGTGTCGCGCACCGTGCACGAGACCCCGGCCGCGCGCACGGCGGCGACGAAGGCGTCCTGCTGATGGCGGGGGCTGGCGTCCCACTCGCTGCCCGGCGTCGGGTTGAGCGGGATGAGGTTCACGTGCGCCATGGGCCCGAGACGCTGGGCGAGCAGTCGACCGAGCATCTCGCCCCGCCAGGTCTGATCATTGACGTCACGGATCAACGCGTACTCGATGGACACCCGCCGCCCCGTGGCATCGGCGTAGTGACGAGCCGCGTCCATGACCTCGGAGACCGGCCACCGGTTGTTGACGGGCACCAGGGTGTCCCGGAGTTCGTCGTCCGGGGTGTGCAAGGACACCGCCAGGGTGACCTGGAGCCCCTCCTCTGCCAGCTTGTGGATGGCGGGGACCAGGCCCACCGTCGACACGGTGACCGCGCGTTGCGACAGACCGAATCCCGACGGCGGCGGGGCGATGATGCCTCGCACGGCGGTCATGACGCGCTTGTAGTTGGCGAGCGGCTCCCCCATGCCCATGAACACGACGTTGGACAGTCGCCCCGGCCCGCCCGGGATCTCACCGTCGCGCATGGCGCGGGCGGCGACCCTGACCTGCTCCAGGATCTCGGCTGCCGAGAGGTTGCGTTGCAGACCGCCCTGCCCCGTCGCGCAGAACGGGCACGCCATCCCGCAGCCGGCCTGACTCGAGATGCACACGGTCGCCCGGTCGGGGTAACGCATGAGAACGCTCTCGACCAACGAACCGTCGTGCAGTTTCCACAGGGTCTTACGCGTGGTGCCCTCGTCGGTGGTGACGTGTCGTAGCGACGAGGTCAGCGAGGGGAACAGTTCTTCTCCGACCTTCTCCCGCAGGCCGGCCGGCAGGTCGGTCATCTCGCGGGTGTCCGCCTCGAGGCGCCCGAAGTACTGGTTGGCCAGCTGCTTGCCGCGGAATGCGGGAACTCCGAGCTCACCCATCGCCGCCTCGCGACCGTCGGCGTCGAGGTCGGCGAAGTGACGAGGGGGCAGCCCTCGGCGGGGGGCGTCAAAAACGAGCGGGAGAGGTTCAGCCATGATGCGGCCATTGTGTCAGAAACGGGCGACCGCAACACATCGCGAGCGGTGCCGTCCGACGCCGCCAGCGCATACAGTCCAGGTATGGCACAGCGATCACACGACCCGACAGACCGTCGTCACGCCGCCCCCGTCGAGGGGCGCGACGAGATCCCCCTCGAGGACACCCACGCGGACTCCACCCTCGTTCCCGCCGACGAGTCGACCCCTGCGACACGCACCCACGAGCAGGATGCTGTCCCCGATTCGTCGGGGGGACTTCTGGGCTCCGCGTGGGTGGGTCTGGTCCTGGGCGCGCTTGTCACCATCCTGCTGTTGATCTTCATCGCGCAGAACACGACCTCGACCGACGTCCGTTTTCTCGGGTTGGAGTTCACCCTCCCGCTTGGGGTGCTGATCCTCTTCGCCGCGATCGCCGGCGCGTTGATCATGGCCCTGTTCGCCGGCTTCCGGATCCTCCAGCTGCGGATGCGCGCACGCAAGGCGCGCAAACTGACCGCCCGACACTGACGCGCGACCCCCGGCG
Organism: Dietzia sp. MNB45; assembly: GCF_051994785.1. Lineage (NCBI taxonomy): Bacteria > Bacillati > Actinomycetota > Actinomycetes > Mycobacteriales > Dietziaceae > Dietzia > Dietzia sp. MNB45. The sequence goes on from NZ_CP163397.1 coordinate 1,987,393, forward strand.
CGGGTCGGAGGGTCCGCTCACTTCGCGGCTTCGCCCCGTGCCGACGTCACCCGTGCCAACGGAGGTGGTCGACGACTCAGGTCGGCACGACGTAGGTGAAGATGACCCAGACGACCACCGCGGTGGGCAGCACGGAGTCGAGGCGGTCCATGAATCCGCCGTGCCCCGGCAGGAGCGTGCCCATGTCCTTGATTCCGAGGTCCCGCTTCACCTGGGATTCCACCAGGTCGCCCAGCGTCGCGGTGAAGACCGTCAGGACGCCGAGCAACAGGCCCTTCCAGATGCTGTCGTCGAAGAGCAGGGCGACCACGAGTGCGCCACCGACCGTGGCGAACAGGATCGACCCGGCGAATCCCTCCCAGGACTTCTTGGGGCTGATCGCCGGGGCCATGGGGTGCTTACCGAAGAGCACCCCCGCCACGTACCCCCCGACGTCGGAGCACACGACCAGCAGGATGAGGGCCACGACCCGTTGCGCGCCGTAGTCACCGTCCGACAGCATCGCGCCGAGGGCTCCCGGAACCGCGATCCACACCAACACGAACACCGCGACCGACACGTCGCGCATGTAGTTCTTCGGTGCGGTGGTCAGACCGGCCATGAGCAGACGCCAGACCAGGACGACCACGCCGGTGACGGCGAACGCGGCGAACGCGCCTTCCGCCCCGTTGAGGTAACCCGCCCAGACCATGGCCTGCCCGCCTGCGAGCAGCGGGAACAGGGGAAGCGCGAACCGGGCCTGCCGTAGGCGTTTGAAGACCTCCCAGGTGCCGACGGCGACGGCGCCAGCGGCGACCAGATACCACGCGCGGGGGGTGAAGGCGATACTGGCGATAACGAGCGCGCCCAGGCCGACCCCGACCGGGATCGCCCGGGTCAGGTCACGGCCGGCGCGCGACGGAGGTGCGGCGGCCGCGGCGGTGGGCCCGGGCGGGCCCTGGGGTGCGGGGTCCACGGCATACTCCTCGGTTCTCGGGTGATGGGTGTCGCGGAGGTCAGACCTCCATCAGGTCGCCTTCCTTGGCCTTGACGAGTTCGTCCACCTCGCCGACGAACCGCTGGGTGAGCTTGTCCAGCTCCTTCTCCGCCGCGTTGACCTCGTCCTCGCCGGCCTCGCCGTCCTTGTCGATGCGCTTGAGCTCGTCCATCGCCTTACGCCGGACGCCTCGGACGGCGATGCGGCCGTCCTCGGCCTTGCTCTTGGCCTGCTTGACCAGATCCCGGCGCCGCTCCTCGGTGAGCTGCGGCACGGTCACGCGGAGGACCTGGCCGTCGTTGGTCGGGTTGACGCCCAGATCCGAGTTGCGGATGGCGTTCTCGATCGGACCGATCTGCGACATCTCGTACGGCTTGATGATGAGCATGCGCGGCTCGGGTGCCGAGATGGTCGCCATCTGGGTGATGGGAGTCATGCTCCCGTAGTACTCACAGAACACGCGGTTGAACATGCCCGGGTTGGCGCGGCCGGTGCGGATGGCGGAGAGCTCGTCGCGAACGTGCTCGATCGCCTTCTCCATCTTGTCCTCGGCCTCGAGCAGAGTGTCGTCGATCATGTCTGTCCCTTTTCGTTGGGGTCGGTGTCCGTGGTCGGGTCGAGGACGTGTCAGGCCGTGCTGGACACGAGCGTCCCGATCTGCTCACCGGCGACGGCGCGCGCGATGTTGCCCTCGGTGAGGAGGTTGAAGACGAGGATGGGCATGTCGTTGTCCATGCACAGGCTGAACGCGGTGGCATCGGCCACCTTCAGGCCCCGCTCGAGGCATTCGCGGTGCTCGATCCGGCTGAAGAGCTCGGCGTCGGGATTGGTACGGGGATCGTCCGAGTAGACGCCGTCCACCGCCTTGGCCATGAGCAGCACGTCGGCCTTGATCTCCAGCGCGCGCTGGGCTGCGGTGGTATCGGTCGAGAAGTAGGGCATGCCCATACCGGCCCCGAAGATCACGACGCGGCCCTTCTCCAGGTGTCGTTCCGCGCGCAGTGGGATGTACGGCTCCGCGACCTGTCCCATGTGGATGGCGGTCTGGACACGGGTCGACACACCCTCCTGCTCGAGGAAGTCCTGCAGTGCCAGGCAGTTCATGACGGTGCCGAGCATCCCCATGTAGTCGCTGCGCGCCCGGTCGAGCCCGCGCTGCTGCAACTGGGCACCCCGGAAGAAGTTGCCGCCGCCGATCACGATCGCGATCTGCGCCCCCGTCCGGGAGACATCGGCGATCTGCCGGGCGACGGACTGCACCACGTCCGGGTCGATCCCCACGCCGCCGCCGCCGAACATCTCGCCGCCGAGCTTGAGCATCACACGTTTGTAGCCGTCCCGCGGGTCGGTCATCCCTCTCCTCGTCCCGGGCGGATCCAGCCCGTGTCGCGCGCGTTCACGCCCCCGACATCGATTGGCCGGAGTGGCGTGTGGTCCGTGGTGGGACCGGGTTCATTCTGCCCTATCGCCACGACCGCCACACTCCAGCCCGCCGGGTACGGGCACACCCGACCGTGCAGACGGCGACGGCGGTACCCGGGAAACCGGGTACCGCCGTCGTTCGGGAACCCGCTACGGCGGGTTCGGGCCGTGGTCAGGCCTGGCCGACCTCGAAACGCAGGAACGCCGAGACCTTGGCGCCGGCCTCGTCCAGCAGGGCGCCGACGGTCTTCTTGTTGTCGGTCACCGACGGCTGGTCGAGCAGACAGACATCCTTGTAGAAGCCGTTGAGGCGTCCCTCGACGATCTTCTGCAGCGCCTGCTCGGGCTTGCCCTCCTCGCGGGCGGTGGCCTCGGCGATCTCGCGTTCCTTGGCGACGATGTCGGCGGGCACCTCCTCGCGGGACACGTACTGCGCCTTCAGAGCGGCGACCTGCATCGCGGCGGAGCGCGCGGCGGCCTCGGCGGCCTCGCCCTCACCGGAGTAGGCGACCATGACGCCGACGGCGGGCGGCAGGTCGGAGGAACGCTTGTGGAGGTAGACGGCCACGGGACCGTCGAGCTTGCCCACACGGCGCAGGACGAGCTTCTCGCCGGACTTGGCGGAGAAGGAGACGACCGAGTCGGCCACGGTGGTGCCGTCGAGCTCGGCGGCGTTCAGCGCGTCGAGGTCGGAGATGCCCTGGGCCGCGGCGACCTCAACGATCTTGTCGGCCAGTGCGATGAACTCGGCGCTCTTGGCGACGAAGTCGGTCTCGGAGTTGAGCTCGATCATGACGCCGTCCTTGATGGCGACCAGGCCCTCGGCCGTGGTGCGCTCGGCGCGCTTGCCCACGTCCTTGGCGCCCTTGATGCGCAGCACCTCGACGGCCTTGTCGAAGTCGCCGTCGGTCTCCTCCAGAGCCTTCTTGCAGTCCATCATCCCGGAGCCGGTGAGCTCACGCAGACGCTTGACGTCGGCAGCGGTGTAGTTCGCCATGGTGGGGCGACCCTCCTTAAAGGGGTTCGTGATCTGTCGGAAAAGTGTTCTGAGTCGGTCGGCGGGCGATCGCCTCCACCCTAGACGCCGGGGCGTCGGTGGATCGTCCGCCCACCGCCTCCGACACCTCGGGCCCGGCCCCCGGATGATCCCCGTGGGGATCGTGGGCGGCCGGGCCCGACGGTGCTCGAGCTGGTGGTGAGGATCAGGCCTCGGTGGCCGGCGCCTCGGAGGTGGCGGCCGCGATATCCTGGGCGTCGGCCTCGGGGGCCTCGGCCACGGGGGACTCGGTGCCGGTGACCTCGGCGGGTGCCTCGGCACCCTCTGCCGTGGCGGCGCCGGTGACCTGGTCCAGCTGCTCGGTCTCCCACTCGGCGAGCGGCTCGGCCTCTTCGCCGGTGGCCTTGCCGGCCTGCGAGCGGGCCTTGAGTCCCTCGGCGACGGCGGAGGCGATGACGCGGGTCAGCACGGTGACCGAGCGGATGGCGTCGTCGTTCGCCGGGATCGGGTAGTCGACGACGTCCGGGTCGCAGTTGGTGTCGAGCAGCGCGACGACCGGGATGTTCAGCTTGCGGGCCTCGCCGACGGCGATGTGCTCCTTGTTGGTGTCGACGACCCACACCACGGAGGGGACCTTGCTCATGTCACGCATACCGCCGAGCGTGCGCTCGAGCTTGTTCTTCTCACGCGTGAGCATGAGGATTTCCTTCTTGGTGCGACCCTCGAATCCGCCCGACTGCTCCATGGACTCGAGCTCCTTGAGGCGGACGAGCCGCTGGTGCACGGTCTGGAAGTTGGTGAGCATGCCACCCAGCCAACGCTGGTTGACGTACGGCATACCGACCTTGGCGGCCTCCTCGGCGATGGCCTCCTGGGCCTGCTTCTTGGTGCCGACGAACAGGACGGTGCCGCCGTGGGCGACGGACTCCTTGACGAACTCGTACGCCTGGTCGATGTACGTCAGGGTCTGCTGCAGGTCGATGATGTAGATGCCGTTGCGGTCGGTGAAGATGAACCGACGCATCTTCGGGTTCCAGCGGCGGGTCTGGTGGCCGAAGTGGGCACCTGCGTCGAGCAGCTGCTTCATGGAGATGACTGCCATGATGGGTTGAGGGCTCGTCCGGCTTGGAAGCAGCCGGACCGCGAGGCCCTCGTCCTCGCTTTCTGTGTATCGGGTTTCGCCCTCGAGCCGGGTGGCCGCGGGCCCTGGTGTCCGCGCCGGGCCGGACCCCCGTCGGGCGGGGGCACCTGCTGGTCCGGCGTCCGGGGGGCCGGGGCTCATGGCCCCGGGGCCCGGATGCGGCTCCCGGGAACCGGGCTGCCGCAGGACACGCGAAGTCGATCGACGCAGAGTCGACCGCACCGGAAGCATAACCCCTCGGGCGCGCCCCTCCAAGGCGGCCCACCCGGGCGTGATCCGGGCATCGCGAACCGCGGTCGCGGGTGAGTCCCGTGCGTGGCGGCTCCCGGGGATGCCCGTGTGCGGCGGTCGCTGGGGATGGTCGTCCATCCTGTCCACAAGTTCCGATCCCCCATGGTCGGCTCCGGGGTGCGTGCGGTGGACTCACGGTATGCAGTCGAACCGGGTCGATCGACGACGGCTCCGCCACCGCGCCTGTGCCGGCCTGGCAGCGGGGATCCTCGCCGTCGTCCCGGTGGCCGACGCCGCGCCGTTCGGGTCACGGGTGGGCATGGGCAGCCCCCTGCCGGGTCCGGTCTCGGTCTCGACCCCGTTCGATCCGCCCGCCCAGCGATGGCTCCGGGGGCACCGTGGGGTCGATCTGGTCGGCACGGTGCTCGCCCCGGTGCGGGCGCCCGCGGACGGGACGGTCCTGTTCGCCGGGGCCGTGGGAGGTCGACCCGTCTTGTCGATCGACCACGGTGGCGGCCTTCGCACCACCTACGAGCCGGTGCGTGCCACCGTCCGGGCCGGTGATCGCGTCATCGCGGGCGGGGAGGTGGGCCGGCTCCTCGCCGGCCACCCCGGGTGTCCGGCCTCGGCGTGCCTGCATTGGGGCGCCCGTGTGACCTCCGGTGACCCGTCCGGTGACGACGACGACTACGTCGATCCGCTGTCACTGCTCGCGGACTCCGAACGGCCGATCCGCCTCAAGCCCACACGTCCCGGAGACGGAGCCGGCTGACGCCCGGGCCGCACTCCCCGCTCAGGCGCGGGGGTGGGCTCCGCGGTAGGCGGCCCGGAGGCGGTCCGCCGAGACGTGCGTGTAGATCTGGGTGGTCGCCGGGGTGGAGTGCCCGAGGAGCTCCTGTACGTGCCGCAGGTCCGCACCGCCCTCCAGCAGATGTGTCGCCGAACTGTGCCTCAGCGCGTGGGGCGAGACCCGGGGGGCGCCCGGCGTGGCCGCGGTGACCTCGTTGACGATCCGTCGCGCGGCCCGGGGGTCGAGTCGCCCCCCGCGCGCCCCGAGCAACAGGGACGGGCCGGACCGGGCGGTGGCCAACGCCGGGCGGCCGCCGTCGAGCCAGGCACGCAGTGCCCGGTCCGCGGGCGGGCCGTACGGGACGGCGCGCTCCCGGTCGCCCTTGCCCACCACCCGCAGCAGGCGACGCTCGGTGTCGACGTCGTCCACGTCGAGCCCGCACAGTTCGGCGACCCGAATACCGCAGGAGTAAGGCAGTTCCACGACCAGCCGGTCGCGCAGGGCGATCGGGTCCCCCTCGGCCGCGCCGAGCTCGGTGGTACGGATCGTCTCGGCCGCCTGGTCGAGGTCGAGCACCTCGGGCAGATGGCGACGGGCGCGGGGCGCCTCGAGCCGGGCCGCGACATCGGTCGGTACGAGGCCGGTCCGTGCGGCCCACCCGCTGAAGGATCGGGCTGCCGCGACACGGCGGGCGACGGTCGACCTGGCGGCCCCCGCACCGACTTGGGCGGCGAGCCACCCGCGCAGGGCGGGGAGGGTGAGTGCCCCGCGCAGGTCCGCCGCGGTGGAGGGTCCGTCGGTGTCCCGGGCGAGGTGGGCGAGCAGGCCGCGGACGTCGGAGCGGTAGGAGCGGACCGTCGCCTCGGACCGGGAGCGACCGGTGCGCAGGTAGTCCGCGAAGTCGTCGACCACGCCCCCGAACGGCTCGGACCGAGTGTCCCCATCACCCTCAGACATACTCACCGGCCCCATGGGTACCAATTGTCGCCCTCGCGTCGGGCCGGCGCAAGCACGCCGGGCCGGACCAGCCGGGCCGGACCAGCCGGGCCGGGCGACGGGGTCACGACACGGGGAAACTCATCTGCACCCCGCCATCCCGGCACCTGCGCCACCCCTCCGGGCCCCGTACGGCCGCCCCGGAGGCCAGGAGCCGGCCGAGGACGGCCCTCGCCGTGACGGGTGCGATCCCCGCCGAGGCCGCGATCTCGGCGGGCTCGGCGCCACCCGAGGTGGGCAGCGCCTCGAGGATCCGCCTGGTCGCGTCGTCCAACCCGTCCCACGCGCCGGGCTCACCCCTGGGGGGCGGCGCCGTCTCCCCCATCCGACCTGCGAGCTCGACCACGTCCGACGTCCGAGAGACCAGCACCGCACCCCGCTCCCGGAGCAGCAGGTGACACCCGACCGACGCGACCGACGTGACCGGCCCCGGTACCGCGCCGACAGGGCGGTCCAGCGCGGTGGCCCACGCCGCCGTGCTCAGCGCACCGCTCCGGGCAGCCGCCTCCACCACCACGGAGGCGCCGGTCAACGCCGCGATGATCCGGTTCCGGTCGAGGAAGCGATACCGCGTCACCCCGGTCCCGGGGGGCTGCGCGGAGATCACCGCGCCGGTCTCCGCGATCTCGCGCAGCATCGCGTCGTTCCCGCGCGGGTAGAGCCGATCCACGCCACCGGCGAGGACCGCGATCGTGGTGCCGCGAACCCCGAGGACGGCGCGGTGCGCTGCCGCATCGATCCCGAAGGCCCCACCCGAGACGACCGTGAACCCCTCGGCGGACACCCCGGCACCCAGGTCGGCGGTCACCGCCCTCCCGTACGGAGTGGGCGCCCTGGTCCCGACGAGAGCGACCGACCTGCCCAGCACCCGGCCCGGGTCTGCGGGGCCACGCCACCACAGCCCAAGCGGGCGCAACGCGGTGGGCACCCCGCCCGTCCCGGCGCGGCGTCGTCCGCGTGGACGGTCCAGGGGTTCGAGGGCGAACCCCGGCCAACCCGGGTCCCCGGGCACGAGGAGCCGGGCGTCCACCTCGTGGGCTGCCTCGAGCAGCCGCTCCCCGTCGACGAGGTCCCGCCGTGCCTCGGTCTGGGCCGCCACCGCGTCGCCGGCCCGACCGGCGCGGATCAGCTCCCGTGCCCGCACCGGTCCCACCGAGTCCACCAGGTCCCACAGCTGCGCGGTCGGGCGCTCGGTCACCGCGCCCAGGTAGGCGTAGGCCGCGCGCACCTCCGACGACACCACCGATTCCTGCTCCCGTTCCACCGGCATCACTCCTCCCCTCTCAGCACGAGCGCCTCCGCCACGTGCGGCTCCCCCGGCACTGTGGCCCCGTCCAGGTCGGCGACCGTCCACGCGAGGCGCAGACACCGGTCGACCCCGCGGGGTGACAACACCCCGTGTGCCAGTGCCCGGTCCAGGGGGTGCAGCGCCCGACGATCGAGCCCCCATACGGATCGCAGGACGCGGCCGGGGACCTCGGCGTTCGCCCGCGCACCGGCGGCCTCCGGGCAACCCGCCCACCTCTCGGCGGCGGCCGCCCTCGCCGTCGACACCCTCGTCCGTACCGCGGCGGTGTCCTCACCCTCGTCCACGGCGAACAGCCCGGACCCGAGCGGCAGCGTCCGTGCGGCGATGTCGATCCGGTCGCGCAACGGCCCGGTCAGCGACCGTCCGTAGCGCCGCCGGGCATCGGGGGTGCACGTACAGGCATCGGGCCGTGCACTGCCACACGGGCAGTCGTTCGCCGCCAGCACCAGCTGAAATCGGGCCGGGAAGACGGAGATGCCGTCGCGCCTGGCGATCCGCACCTCGCCGTCCTCGAGCGGAGTGCGGAGGCTGTCCAGAACCCGGCCGGGGAACTCGGCGCACTCATCGAGGAACAACACCCCGCGATGCGCCAGCGTCACCGCCCCCGGGCGTGCGACGTTGTTGCCGCCGCCGACGAGGGCGGCCACCGACGCCGAGTGGTGGGGAGCCACGAACGGCGGGCGACGTAGCAGCGGATCCCGCGGCGCGAGCCGTCCCATCACCGAGTGGATGGCCGTCGCCTCGAGTGCGTCCTGCTCCCCCAGATCAGGCAGCAACCCCGGGAGGCGACGCGCGAGCATGGTCTTGCCGGTCCCGGGAGCCCCGCGCAGGAGCACGGCGTGCCCCCCGGCGGCAGCCACCTCGACAGCCCGCCGACAGTCGTCCTGCCCGTGCACCTCCGCCAGGTCGGTGTGGGACCGCGCGCCCACGGCGCGGACCTCCGGGGCGTCCGTGACCAGGGCTCCCCGGCCCCGGCACCATGACGCGAGCATCGCGAGTGAGTCGACCCCCGCGGTGTCGATACCGCTGACCAGCCGGGCCTCCGCGAGGTTCGCGGCGGGAACGATCGCCCGGGACAGTCCGGCGTCCCGCGCCGCGAGCACGGCGGGCAGCACCCCGCGCACCGACCGGACCCGACCGTCCAACGCCAGCTCGCCCACCAGCAGGGTGCCGTCGAAGCCCGCCCCGGGCAGCTCCCCTGACGCGGTCAACGTGCCCACCGCGAGCGCCAGGTCGAACCCCGAGCCCCTCTTTGGCAACGCCGCCGGGGACAGGGACAGCACGACCTTGCCCGACGGCCAGGTCAGACCACTGTTGATCACGGCCGCCCGCATCCGCTCCCGCGCCTGCAACACCGCCGAGTCCGGCAACCCCACGATGCTGACCCCGGGCAACCCGCGGCCCACGTCGGCCTCGACCTCCACCAGCTGTCCACCGACTCCCTGCAGTGTGACAGCCCACGTCCGACCGAGCGCCACGGCTACAGCACGTCCTCGAACAGCTCGAGACGGGGCCGAGTCGGGTCCGCCAGGTCCACGCCCACCACGTCGAAGCAGACCTGGCGCCACCGGCCCGGGTTCTCCGAGAGCCAGTGGGCGGCCAACCGCCGCAGACGCCGTTGCTTGTCCGGGGTCACCGACTCGGCGGGGGTGCCGAAGCCCGTCCCCGTGCGCGCCCGGACCTCGACGAATCGCAGCCGCCCCGCGGCATCCAGTACCACCAGGTCGAGCTCGCCGGCCCGGCACCGCCAGTTCCGGCTGATGACCACCCCGCCCCGGGCCTGCATCAACCCCGCAGCGTGGTCCTCACCGAGTTGCCCCGTCCGTCGGCGGGGATCCACACCGCCCCCGGCCGCCTCGCCGCCCACCGCCTCGTCCCCCGTCATCGCCAGCCCTCCCGGCCGCCCGGTCCGTCCGGGCCCGCCGGGGCTCACCCTGCCGGACGGAAACGGCCCGGCCCGCTGGTCGCGGATCGGGCCGGGGGCGCCCTGTGGAAGCGGCGCGGGCTGTGGAGAACGGGGGCCGGGTGCTACTCCGGGAGCCGCAGTTCAGGCTTGTCGAGTTCCTCGATGTTGACGTCCTTGAAGGTCAGCACCCGAACGTACTTGACGAAACGTGCAGGTCGGTACATGTCCCATACCCACGCGTCGGACATCCTCACGTCGAAGTAGACCTCGCCGTCCGCCGACCGGGGGATCAGCTCGACGGCGTTGGCGAGGTAGAAGCGCCGCTCCGTCTCGACGACGTAGGTGAACTGGCCGACGATGTCGCGGTACTCGCGGTAGAGCGAGAGCTCCATCTCGGTCTCGTAGTTCTCCAGATCCTCGGCGCTCATCTCGTGCTGCTCCTCGAATGCGCCTGCGCGGCGCGACGGACGTTGGCGTACGACATCCGATGGATGCCGCTGGGACCGAGCTGCTCGATCGCCCTGGCGTGACTCACGGTGCTGTACCCCTTGTGGGCGGCGAAACCGTACCCCGGGTACCGCGAGTCGAGGTCCACCATAATCCGATCCCGCGTCACCTTCGCGAGGACACTCGCGGCGGCGATGGATGCGACCACTGCATCACCCCCGATCACGGACGTGGACTGACATCCGAGCCCGTCGACCGCGAAGCCGTCGGTCAGCACGAAACCGGGTGCCGGGTCGAGGGCGGCGACCGCCCGGCGCATCCCCTCCAGATTGCACCGGTGGATCCCGCGCATGTCGATCCGGTCCGGCTCGATCACCACCACACTCAGCGCCGACGCCCTGCGCAGGATCACGTCGTGCAGTCGCTCACGGGTGGCGGCGGTGAGCTTCTTCGAGTCATCCAGGTCGGCCAGGTCGGGGTGGAGCCGGTTCCCCAACACGCAGGCCGCCACCACCAGTGGGCCCGCACAGGAACCGCGTCCGGCCTCGTCGACACCGGCGACCGGGCCGAGACCTCGACGGGCGAGGGCTGCCTCCAACGCCAGGCGGCCGTCGCGACGGGTCACCCGGACCCGGCCGGGAAGGGCGACATCCCGGGGCCGCTGCGGTCGTGCCCGGCTCACCCCGCGTTGATATCCGGGGAGGACACCGTCCCGATCCGGCTGAACGGGAGGATGATCGCCCGGACCTTGCCGATGATGTTCTCCTCGGGCACGGTTCCCTGGAACTCGTCACCCATGTGGAAGCGAGAGTCCGCGGAGTTACCGCGGTTGTCCCCCATCACCCAGTAGTTGCCCTCGGGGACCGTGACCGGTCCGAAGGCACAATTGAGGGGGTTCCCGGCCGGCGAGGGGGCCTCGTTGAGGTACGGCTCGTCCAGCGGCTGACCGTCGACGAGCAGTGCACCATCCGGGGAGCAGCCCCCGACGGTCTGGCCCCCCACCGCGACGACGCGCTTGACCATGTCGTTCTGATCGGGTGGGACGATGCCGATCACGCCGCCGATGTTCTGCAGGGTCCTGATGACCTGATTGTCCGACCGGATGGACTGGTAGCCCTCGTTCCACGAATCGGGACCCTCGAAGACCACCACGTCCCCGGGTTCGGGGTCTCCGAACCGGTAGGTGATCTTGTCGACGAAGATGCGGTCCCCCGTGCAGCCCGCGCAGCCGTGAAGGGTGGGTTCCATGGACTCCGACGGGATCTGGTAGACGCGTCCGACGAAGGTCTGGAAGACGAACACCAGGACGAGTGCGATCACCACCAGCAGCGGGATCTCGATGTACCAGGGCTGGCCCTTCTTCTCGACGCCGCGAGCCGGGGCCCCGTCGTTACGGGACCCCGGCTCGGCGGCGTCATGTCCAGGCGTATCGGTGCTGCTCACCCGGATGAGCGTAGCCGATCCCGCACCGCCGACGGCGGCCGAGTCCGACCGGCTCTACACGGTCAGCGCTTCTCCTTGATCTTCGCGGCCTTGCCACGGAGTGCACGCAGGTAGTACAGCTTCGCGCGACGCACGTCGCCGCGGACCAGGACGTCGATGCGGTCGATCGTGGGCGAGTGCACGGGGAACGTGCGCTCGACGCCGACGCCGAACGAGACCTTGCGGACGGTGAAGGTCTCGCGGACGCCACCGCCCTGGCGACGGATCACGACGCCCTTGAAGACCTGGACGCGCTCCTTCGAGCCCTCGATGACCTTGACGTGCACGTCGAGCGTGTCGCCGGGGCGGAAGTCCGGGATGTCGTCGCGGAGCGACTTGTTGTCGATGAAGTCGAGAGTGTTCATTGTGTTCCTTGCATGTCAGGAATGAGGACAGAGGACCCTGGCGCCCGCCCGCAGGCGGGACGACCGGTTCGTGCCCCGGATCAGCGCGACCGTCAGCGGACACACGTGGTGCCCGGAAGGTCAACCTCGCTAGTGTGCCATCCGCTACTCGGCGGACTCAAATCACCCGGCCGGAGGAACCCAACCGAAGTCCGAGAGCGTCGCCAGGTCGGCCTTGTCCAGCTCGGCCGACCCGAGGAGATCGGGCCTCCGCTCGGCTGTGCGCCTCAGCGACTCGTCGCGGCGCCACCGCGCGATCCTGGCGTGATCGCCACTCTTGAGGACTTCGGGCACCGGCCGGTCGCGCCACACCTCGGGCCGGGTGAAACTGGGGCCCTCGAGCAGGCCGTCGGAGAAGGAGTCCTCCTCATGGCTGCGCCGGTTCCCCAGCACCCCGGGTAGGAGGCGGATGACGGCCTCCGCGATGACGAGCACCGCCACCTCGCCCCCGATGAGGACGTAGTCGCCGATGCTGACCTCCTCGACGTCCATCCGCGTGGACGCCTCGTCGACGACGCGCTGGTCTATGCCCTCGTAGCGACCACACGCGAACAGCAGGTGGCGTCGGCGGGCGTAGCGGTGCGCGTCGGACTGGGAGAACGGTCGTCCGGCGGGCGTCGGGACTATCAGGAGTGGGCGGATCTGACCGTCCCCCGGCTCGCCCATCGCCGTCCCCGGCGGCGGCACGAGGTCGTCCAGCGCTTCGCCCCACACCGTCGGGCGCATGACCATGCCCGGCCCACCACCGAACGGGGTGTCGTCGACCGACTTGTGGACGTCGTGGGTCCAGCCCCGGAGGTCGTGAACGGCGACGTCGACTATGCCCCGGTCGGCGGCCCGACCGATCAACGCCAACTGCAGCGGAGCGAGGTACTCGGGGAAGACCGTGATGACGTCGAGGTGCATGAGCGGACCGTCCCCACCGTCGGGGAGAGCGGTCACGACGTCCCCAGGTCGAGCAGCCCCTCCGGCGGGTCGATGACGCACGTCCGCGCGACGACGTCCACCTCGGGGACCATCTCGGAGACGAACGGGACCAGTGCATCGCCTCCGTCGGCCAGCCGGATGGCCAGGAGTTCGCCGGCCGCGGTGTGCACGATCTCGGTCACCTCGCCGAGGGTGGCACCCGAGGTGTCGAGTACCCGCAGTCCCACCAGTTGATGGTCGTGGTACTCGTCCGGGTCCTCCGGATCCTCCAGCGCATCCGAGTCGACGAGCAGCAGCATGCCGCGGAGTGCGTCCGCGGTGTCCCGATCACCGACGCCTTCCAGACGCACCAGAAGCCGCCCGGAATGCTGCCGGGCGGCTTCGATGGTGACGTCGCGGTCGGTGGCCCGATCGCCCCGACCGACCCGCCCGACGAGTCGGGTCCCGACGGCGAATCGCTCCTCGGGTGAATCGGTGCGAACCTCCACCACCAGTTCGCCGCGGACGCCGTGCGATTTGACGACGCGTCCCACGACGAGCTCCATGATGGTCCAGGTCCTCCGATTGCCGACGTGTACGGGCGGGGTCAGCGGTCGGTGTCGACCACGTCGACCCGGACACCGTCGCCGCCGACGGCGGAGACGATGGTCCGGATCGCGGAGGCGGTACGGCCACCCCGACCGATGACACGGCCGAGATCCTCGGGCGCGACGGCCACACGGATCACGGTGCCGCGCCGACCACCACTCGACCGGACGGTCACCGCGTCGGGGTCCGACACGATTCCGCGGACGAGGTGGTCGACGGCGTCGACGACCATGTCATTCATCTGTCTCAGGCCTCGGCGGTCTCGGCGTCAGCCGACGCGGCCTCGCCCTCGCCGGCCTCGGCGGCCTTCGCGGCCTCCTGCTCGGCCTTCTTGGCCTCGTCCTTCTTCGCCTTCTCGGCCTTGCGCTTGGCGGTGATGGCCTCAGCGGACGGCTCGCCCTGGGCGTCCTCGAGGGCCTTGTTGAACAGGTCCAGCTTCGAGGGCTTGGGCTCGGCGGTCTTCAGGGTGCCCTCGGCGCCCTCGATCCCCTTGAACTTCTGCCAGTCGCCGGTGATCTTGAGCAGCTGCTCGACGGCCTCGGTGGGCAGGGCGCCGACACCGAGCCAGTACTGCGCGCGCTCGGAGTCGATCTGGATGAAGCTCGGCTCCTCCTTGGGGCGGTAGAGACCGATGGTCTCGATGGCGCGCCCGTCGCGGCGGGTGCGGGCGTCGGCGACGACGACCCGGTACTGCGGGTTACGGATCTTGCCGAGGCGGGTGAGCTTGATCTTGACGGCCATGAGGCGTCTCGCTTTCTGTTGCGGGTCACGTGGCGATTCAGCGGCGCCCGCCCTGCTGGCGGGGCCCGGTTTCGCCTTCCGGGTGACCGCCGTTCGGCACGGACCCACGAGGGTCCACCGGTGACGGCGTCCAGCGGACCAGTCTAGACAGGCCGGGACGGTGGGCACCAATCGACGCGTCGGGCGGACCGGTCAGCGCTTGGGGAACTTCAGGTCGTTGAGGTCGATCCCCTCCAACCCCGGCGGGAGCTGGTCGAGTCCGGGCGGCAACTGGGACAGGTCGGGCATCCCGCCGGGCGGCATACCGGGCATCCCGGGCGGCATCCCCGGCATCCCCCCGGGCATCATCCCCCGCTGCTTGGGCGGGGTGGGACCGCGGCCCTTCCCCTTGCCCTTGCCCTTCTTGCCCTTGCGCTGGTTCTTGCGTCCCGCCCCGGGCATCCCCATCTGGCCCGCCATGCGGCTCATCATCTTGCGGGCCTCGAAGAACCGGTCGACCAACTGGTTGACGTCGGTGACCGTGACCCCCGAACCGTTCGCGATGCGCTGGCGGCGCGAGCCGTTGATGATCTTCGGGTCCGCGCGCTCCTCGGGGGTCATGCCGCGGATGATCGCCTGGATGCGGTCCAGGTACTTCTCGTCGATGTCGCCGACGGCGGCCTTCATCTCCTTGCCGCCGGGCAGCATGCCGAGCAGGTTCCCGATGGGCCCCATCTTGCGGATCATCAACATCTGGTCGAGGAAGTCCTCGAGCGTGAGCTCGCCGGAGCCGATCTTCGCGGCGGTCTTCTCCGCTTCCTGCGCGTCGAAGACCGTCTCCGCCTGCTCGATGAGCGAGAGCACGTCGCCCATCCCGAGGATGCGGCTGGCCATGCGGTCGGGGTGGAAGACGTCGAAGTCTTCGAGCTTCTCGCCGTCGGACGCGAACATGATCGGCGTCCCGGTGAGCTCGCGGACGCTCAGCGCGGCGCCACCGCGGGCGTCACCATCGAGCTTGGTGAGCACGACACCGGTGAAGCCGACGCCCTCACGGAAGGCCTCGGCCGTGACCACCGCGTCCTGACCGATCATCGCGTCCAGGACGAAGAAGGTCTCGTGGGGCTGGACGGCATCCCGGATCCCCCGGGCCTGGGCCATCATCTCCTCGTCGATGCCGAGTCGACCGGCGGTGTCGACGATCACGACGTCGTGCATCTTGGCGCGGGCGTGAGCCAATCCGCGCTGCGCGACGGACACCGGCTCCTGGACACCGATCACCTCGCCGTCGCCCCCGACGGAGGTCCCGGGGTGCGGGGCGAAGGTGGGTACTCCGGCACGCTCACCGACGATCTGCAGCTGGTCGACCGCTCCCGGCCGCTGCAGGTCACAGGCCACCAGGAGCGGTGTGTGCCCCTGCCCCTTGAGCCAGTGCGCCAGTTTGCCCGCCAGGGTGGTCTTACCCGCGCCCTGCAGACCCGCCAGCATGATGACCGTCGGGGGCTGCTTGGCGAACTCGATCCGTCGCTCCTGCCCGCCGAGGATGGCGGTGAGTTCGGCGTCGACGATCTTGACGACCTGCTGGGCGGGGTTGAGCGCCTCGGAGACCTCCGCGCCCTTGGCACGCTCCTTGACCCGCGCGATGAACTCGCGCACCACCGGCAGGGCGACGTCGGCCTCGAGCAGTGCCAGGCGGATCTCGCGGGCCGTCGCGTCGATGTCGGCGTCGCTGAGCCGACCTTTTCCGCGCAGGTCCTTGAGCGCACCTGTGAGGCGGTCGGACAAGGATTCGAACACGGCAACAGCTCCCTGGTTCGCGGCCCGGGAGCGCGCACGGTTCCCGGTGTCGTCGGCGACGACTGATCACAGGGTATCGGCATGCGCCACGGCGGGCGTCGTGGGATCACGTCGTGGCAGCAACGCCTCCACCTGACCCGCCGTACTCAACACCGCTCCGGGGCCGGAGAGCGCGAACACGTCCTCCACGGCCGCTCCCCTGGTGCGCACCACCACCCAGTCGATGCGGGCGCCGGCCTCGATGATCGCGGCCACGACCCGTGCGAACAGGCCGGGCCGGTCCTCCGACCGCACCTCCATCAGCACGCCGTCGGCGTCGGTCCGGTGCGAGATCAGGACGGAGGATCTGGCCTGCGGGGGTCCGATCGCCAGCGCCGCCCCCCGGGACAGCGCGGCGCGAAGCGGCCCGGGGAGCCCGGAGTCGATCGAGCGGCGCAGATCCTGCCGGAGTACGCGTCCGTCCACCGGGTCTCCGAAGCGGGTGGAGACCGTCATCCTCGCGCGCATCCCGCCCGGGGGACGCAGGTCGATCTCCGCGTCCACGATCTCCAGCCTGTGGGCGGCCAGGACCTCCGCGGTCACCGCGAGCGAGCGGCCCCCGCCGGGGACGACGAGAGTGACCTCGTGTGTGGTGCCGGTGTCCGCCGCCCGGAGGTCCACCACGACGTCCGGCGGACCGTGCCGCCGAGAGGCGTTCACAGTCGGCGCCTGCACCGCGGCGGGACGGGGGCCGAGCGCCTTGCCGCAGGCCGCCACGAGCGCGGCGTGGGCCCCGGCACGGCCTGTGGTCCAGACCGTCGGCCCGGTCGCGAGCGAGTCCGCCTCGGTGAGCGCGGCCAACACGTCGAGGGAGACGGCGTCCCGGTCCAGCGCGGTGAGCACGGCCTCGGCGGTGGCGGGGTCGGCGGGGTCGCGTCTCGCGGCGGTCGCGGAAAGCAGCAGATGATGCCTCACGATGCGCGTGAGGGTCTCGGTGTCGCGGCCCCCGAGGCCCATCCGCGCGCAGATCGGGCGGATCATGTCCGCCCCGTTCTCGCTGTGGTCGCCGTCCCGGCTCTTCCCGAGGTCGTGCAGGAGCGCCGCGAGCAGCAGGAGGTCCGCGCGTGCGACGGAGGTGGTGAGTCGGGACGCCTCCACGGCCGTCTGCACCAGGTGCCTGTCGACCGTGTAGATGTGCGCCCGGTCGCGGGCGGGCAGATCCCGCACCCCCGCCCATTCCGGTAGCAGCCGTTCCCACAACCCGCACCGGTCGAGCGCCTCGTGCACGGGGATCTGCGCCTCACCCGAGCCCAGGAGCACGAGCAGGTCCGACAGGGCCTCCGCCGGCCACTGACCGTCCGGGACGGGGCAGCGTTCGGCGAGGACACCGAGGGTGGAGGTCGCGATCGGCAGCCCGAACCGGGCCGCGGCCGCGGCCACCCGCAGCGCCAGCCAGGGGTCGTCGGCCACGCGGGCCGCGCGGGCGAGCGTCACCTCCCCCGCATGTTCCACCACCCCGTCGTCGAGGGGCCGACGGACAGGCGACCTCCGCAGCAGGCCGGTCAGTCCCCGGGAGGACAGCGCCGCGCACGAGCCACGGATCGCCTGGTCCGCGGTGAACGCGATCGTCCGGGAGGCGTCACTCAGCGCCCGGGCGAGATCGAACCGGTCCCCCAGGCCCAGCGCCTCGCCGACCTCGTCCCCGTACTCGGCGTGCAGCACCTCGCGGGGGCGTCCGCTCACCCGGTGTAGTTCGGTCCGGGCGTCCAGCACCAGCCGGTGCGCGCGCGCCATCCCACCGGGGACCACGGGCCGACCGTCGCTGAGGTGGGCCAGGCCCAGGGCGGCGACGAGCTGCGCGTCGCGGAGCCCACCGGCCCCGTTCTTCAGGTCGGGTTCGCTGCGGTGCGCGATCACCCCGGCCCGGTGCCGCCGGGCGGCCGCCGCGTCGACGAGGTCGTCGAAGCGGGAGGCGATCTGGTCCCGCCACTGCCGGCGGGCGCCGTCCACGACGAGCGCTCCCAGATCCGCGTCGCCAGCGATCACGCGCGCGTCCAGCAGACTCAGCCCGACGGAGACGTCGGCAGCGGCCACGGCCAGGCACTGGTCGACCGTGCGGACACTGTGGTCGAGTCCGACGCCGGAATCCCACAGCGGGTACCACAGTGCGTCGGCCAGCTCGCCCACGTCACGGTCCGGCCGCCGCTCGTGGACCAGGACGAGGTCCAGATCCGAGTGTGGCAGAACCTCCCGGCGTCCCAACCCGCCGAACGCGATGAGGGCGAACCCCGACCCCGGGCCGATTCCGGCCTCGTCGGCGAGCCGTCCCAGCTCCATCTCGTAGAGTTCGCACAGGGCATCCCTCAGGGACGCGGCGGGCAGGCTCTCGCGCGGGGCGGAGAGGATCCGCTCGCGTCCCGCCCGCAGCGCCGTGGCGCGCTCGCCGTCGGCCGTGACCGCCATGGCACTCCCCTTCCCTCATCCGTCGGGTCCAGAATGTCGCCTCCGTGTCACCGCCTCGGGGCGTACAGGTTTCACCTTTGTGAACGGCTGCGCACGGTCTGCGCGGGACCGGGCGAGGGTGGCCTCCGCAGTACACGACGGCGCGCGGCCGCCCCTGTGACGGGGCGACCGCGCGTCGGGTTCTGCCCGAGGGTCAGATCGCGGACGTGCCCTCCTCACCGGTGCGGACGCGCACGATGCTCTCGACGGGGGTCAACCAGACCTTGCCGTCGCCGATCTTTCCGGTCCGGGCCGCGTCGACGATCAGTTGGACCGCGGTGCCGGCGGTCTCGTCGTCGACCACCACCTCCACCCTGATCTTGGGGACGAAGTCCACGGCGTACTCGGCGCCGCGGTAGACCTCGGTGTGGCCCTTCTGGCGTCCGTATCCCTGGACCTCGCTGATGGTGAGGCCGTGGATACCGGCCTGCTCCAGTGCTGCCTTGACGTCGTCGATCGTGAACGGTTTGACGATCGCGGTGACGAGCTTCATGTCGTGGGTTCCTTTCGAAGGGGTCGGCTCAGCGGATGAGCGCGTTGGTGGAGGCCTCGTACGCGCTCTCGGCGTGCTGGGCACCGTCGATGCCCGCCTGCTCGTCGGCCTTGTCGATCCTCCAGCCGAGCGGCCGGCAGATCGCCCAGGCGATCGCGGTCATGATCGCGGTGAACACGAGGGCGGCCACGGCGATCACGATCTGGACCACCAGGAGTCGCCAGCCGTCCGCGGAGTAGAACATTCCCGCGTCCGTTCCGAAGGTGCCGGTGGCGAACAGGCCAATGGCGATGGTGCCCCAGAGTCCTGCGACCAGATGCACGCCCACCACGTCCAGGGCGTCGTCGTAGCCGAAGCGGTGCTTGAGGCCCACGGCCAGCGCGGACAGCACGCCCGCGATCGCACCGAGGGCGATCGCGCCGAGCGGGTGGACGGAACCGGCGGCGGGGGTGATGGCCACGAGGCCGGCGACCACGCCGGAGGCGGCACCGAGGCTGGTGGCGTGGCCGTCACGGATACGCTCCGCGAGGAGCCAGCCGAGCATCGCGGCGGCGGTGGCGGCGGTGGTGTTGACCCACGCCAGGCCCGCCGCACCGTTGGCACCGAACGCGGAACCGGCGTTGAACCCGAACCAGCCGAACCACAGCAGGGCGGCGCCGAGCATGACCAGCGGCAGGTTGTGCGGGCGGTAGGCCGTACGGCCGAACTCGAGCCGCTTGCCGATGAGCAGGACCAGGACGAGCGCGGCCATACCGGCGTTGATGTGCACGACGGTTCCGCCGGCGAAGTCGACGGGCGCGACGGCGGCGGTCAGCCCGCCCTCGCCGTCGTCGACGGTCCCGAAGATCATGGCCGCCAGTCCGCTGTCCGAGTGGGAGAGCAGTCCGCCGCCCCACACCATGTGGGCGAGCGGGAAGTACGCCAGGGTCACCCAGACGCCGACGAACGCCAGCCAGGTGCCGAACCGGGCGCGCTCGGCGATCGCGCCCGAGATGAGCGCGACGGTGATGATCGCGAAGGTCACCTGGAAGGCGACGTCGACGACCTGCGGGTAGGCGCCGGAGCCGGAGACCGCCCATTCGGTCGCGTCACCGATCACCCCGGAGAGCCCGAACATTTCGAAGGGGTTGGCGAACAGCCCCAGGACCGACTCGCTGCCGTAGGACATCGACCATCCCCACAGCAGGTAGATCACGCCGACCACGCCCATCGCGCCGAACGACATCATCATCATGTTCAGCACGGACTTCTGCCGGGACATGCCGCCGTAGAAGAGCGCCAGGGCGGGCGTCATGAGCAGTACCAGGGATGCTGCGATGAGCATCCAGGCCGTGTCTCCCGTATCGATCTCCGGCGTCGCCTCCTGGGCGAGCAACGCGACACTGTCACCTATCACGGTGCGGTCCTCCTCGTCTCGTACGTGGTGAGCGACTCTTCGCTCCCCGTCGACATGAAGATTTCCTTGGTCGTGTTGCACCGGATGTGCCCTGATGTTTCGGGGTTGTAACGCGCTCGGGTCCCCTGTTCCGGTCGTGTGTCCCGGCCGCCCGGGCGCGTATCCCGGCCGCGTCGCCCGGGACCTACGTGCCGAGCAACGCGTCGACGAAGGCCTCGGGGGTGAACGGCGCGAGGTCGTCGGCCCCCTCGCCCAGTCCGACGAGCTTCACGGGCACGCCCAACTCGTGCTGGACCTGGAACACGATGCCGCCCTTGGCGGTGCCGTCGAGCTTGGTGAGCACGACACCGGTGATGTCGACGACCTCCTTGAACACGCGCGCCTGCATGAGCCCGTTCTGCCCGGTGGTGGCGTCGATCACCAACAGGACCTCGTCGACGGGGGTCTTCTTCTCCACCACCCTCTTGACCTTGCCGAGCTCGTCCATGAGCCCGGTCTTGGTGTGGAGGCGACCGGCGGTGTCCACGAGCACGGCGTCCACGCCGGTCTCGACCCCGCGGGTGACCGCGTCGAAGGCGACGGAGGCGGGATCCGCGCCCTCCTTGCCGCGGACCACCTCGGCGCCCACCCGCTCGGCCCAGGTCTGGAGCTGATCCGCGGCGGCGGCGCGGAACGTGTCCGCGGCGCCGAGGAGGATCTCGCGACCGTCGGCGACGAGGACGCGGGCGAGTTTGCCGGTGGTGGTGGTCTTGCCGGTGCCGTTGACGCCGACGACGAGGAGGACGGCCGGCGTCCCGTCGTTCGGCAGCGCACGCAGCGAGCGGTCGAGTTCGGGGTGGAGGTTGTCGATGAGGGTCTGCCGCAGCAGATCGCGCACCTCGGCCTCGGTGCGGACCTGTCGGGTGGCGATCTCCGCCCGCAGGCGGTCCACGACGAGCTCGGTGGTGGCCGAACCGAGGTCGGCCATGATCAGCGTGTCCTCGATCTCCTCCCAGGCGTCCTCGTCGAGATCGCCGGCGCCGAGGAGACCCAGCAGCCCCTGGCCCACGGTGTTCTGCGACCGCGCGAGGCGGCCCCGCAGGCGGTCGAGGCGGCCGGCGGCCGGGTCGATGCGCTCGACCGGGGCGACCGGCTCCGGGGTCCCGGTGACCGTCTCCGGGGGCGCCGGGATCTCCTCGTCGGGCACCTCGGGGGGGACCACGACGGGTTCGACCGGGGCGGGCTCGACGACCTCGGTGGCCTCGGTCGGGCCGGGATCGACGTCCGGCTCGGGCGCGGGGACGGCAGTCTCGGGCGCGGTATCCGGCGCGGTCGCGGGTTCGGCGGCGGGTTCGGCGGCGGGGGCCGCCCCCGTCGCAGGAGACGACGGCGCGGGGGGCCGTGGGGCCGGTGTCGCCGGCGGCAGGTCCTCCCGCGGCGTCGGGTCACGGCGCACCGGCTCCCTGGGCGGGGCCGCCGTGGCGCCGCCCCCTCCCTGGGCGAACGAGAACCCCGTCCCGGCCTGATAGTTGCCGGAGCGCTCCTCGCGGGTGAGCTCCTTGCGCTCGGCGGCCCTGGTGAGGGAGATCTGCCGCTTCTTGCGCAGCTGCAGACCCACGACGAGGGCGATGATGGCCAGCAGCAGCACCGCGGCGACGGCGATGATGATCCAGGTGGTGGTAGTCACGGTGCCCAGTATGGCCGACCGCACCCGTCGTCATCTCGGTCCCGGGGGGCTGTGGCGGACCTAGACTGGCGCCTGTCGTCGTCCGGGGAGGAGCCCACGTGGTCGAGCTCGCCGCCCAGCCAGGGGGTACGTCCGTACGCCGGCGCCCCCTCCGCCGGGCCCCGGCCCCGCCCACCTGGCTCGCCAAGACCATCATGGCGGTGACGGGGTTGCTCTTCACCGCCTTCGTGGTGGTGCACATGGTCGGCAATCTCAAAGTGTTCGGCGGGGCCACGGGTTTCGACGCCTACGCCGCGTGGCTGCGGACGTTGCTGTACCCCCTCGTCCCCCACGAGGGCGTCCTGTGGGCGTTGCGCGTCGTGCTGGTCCTGGGCCTGGTGGCGCACGTCTGGTGCGCGGTCGTGCTGGTGCGGCGCTCCCACGCGTCCGCGGGCCCGCACCGTCGGCGGACAGGCCTGACGGCCGGCTCGTTCGGCGCCCGCTCGATGCTGCTCACCGGCGTGGTGCTGCTGCTCTTCGTCGTCTTCCACGTCCTCGACATGACCACGGGCACCGCCCCCGCGGCGTCGGAGGCGTTCGAGCCCGGCACGGCGTACGCCAATCTGGTCGCCAGCTTCTCGCGGCCCTGGGTCGCGGCCTTCTACGGCATCACCATGGTGCTGCTGGCCCTGCACGTCGCCCACGGGGTCCGCACCGCCGCCGGCGACCTCGGGGTGACCGGCGCCCGGAGCCGGGCGGTGATCACGACCGTGGGCGGGATCGCCGCGGTGGCCGTGCTGCTGGGCAACGCCGCTATCCCGATCGCGGTCCAGGCCGGGTGGTTGACGTGACCTTCACCCCGCCCCCCGTCCTCGTGCCCGACGCACGACAGGGACACGTGCTGAGCTCCGGCACACCCGGGGGCGACCCGGCCTCCGCTTGGGCGAGGCGTCGCGACGCCTACCGCCTGGTCGCGCCGGCCAACCGCCGCCACCTCCACGTGGTGGTGATCGGCACGGGCCTGGCCGGGGCCGGCACGGCGGCCGCCCTCGGCGAACTCGGCTACCGGGTCACCGCGTTCACCTACCACGACGCCGCCCGGCGCGCGCATTCCGTGGCCGCCCAGGGCGGGATCAACGCCGCCCGCGGCCGCCGGGTGGACGGAGACTCCGTGGCCAGGTTCGTCGCCGACACCGTCTCGGGCGGGGACTTCCGTGGGCGGGAGGCCGAGGCGTTCCGGCTGGGCGAGGAATCCGCGCGGGTGATCGATCACTTCTCCGCCATCGGGACCCCCTTCGCACGCGAGTACGGCGGCGTCCTGTCGACCCGGTCCTTCGGCGGCGTGCAGGTCTCGCGCACGTACTACTCCCGCGGTCAGACCGGCCAACAACTCCAGCTCGCGGGCGTCTCGGCCCTGCAGCGGCAGATCCGTGCCGGCGCCGTCACGCTGCACACCCGCCACGAGATGCTCGACCTCGTCGTCGACGATTCGGGGTGCCACGGTGTGGTGGTCCGTGACCTGGTGTCCGGCCACATCCGGGCCGAGACCGCGCACGCGGTCGTCCTCGCGACCGGTGGCTACGGGACCGTCTTCCACGACTCCACGCTCGCGATCCACTCCAACGCCTCGGCGGTGTGGCGCGCGCACCAGCGGGGGGCCCTGTTCGCCTCACCGTCGTTCGTGCAGTTCCACCCCACCGCGCTGCCCAAGGACAACGACTGGCAGGCCAAGACGATCCTCATGAGCGAATCGTTGCGCAACGACGGCCGCGTCTGGGTCCCGCTCCACGACGGCGACGACCGGCCGCCCGGGGAGATCCCGGACGCCGACCGCGACTTCTTTCTCGAGCGCCGATATCCCGCCTTCGGCAACCTCGTGCCCCGCGACGTGGCCTCCCGGGCGATCACCTCCGAGATCCGTGCCGGGCGAGGGGTGGGGCCACGCCGCAACTCCGTCTACCTGGACTTCCGTGACGCCCTGTCCCGCGACGGGCGCCGGACGATCACCGAGCGCTACGGCAACCTGTTCGAGATGTACGCCCACGCCACCGGCGAGGACCCGTACGCCGTACCCATGCGCATCGCGCCGACGTGCCACTTCACGATGGGCGGGCTGTGGAGCGACTTCGACCTGCAGACGTCGATCCCCGGCCTGTTCGTCGGCGGCGAATGCGGCTGGGCGTATCACGGCGCGAACCGACTCGGTGCGAATTCCCTGCTCAGCGCGAGCGTCGACGGGTGGTTCACCCTTCCGTACTCGGTGCCGGCGCACCTGGCCACCCGCCTCGGGGACGACCTGCCGGGCGACGACGACGAGGTGGTCGTGGCCGCCGTGGCCCGCGCCCGGACGCGGGTGCGGAACCTGCTCGCGGTGGGCGGCTCGACCGGGCCCGAACACTTCCACCGTGAGCTCGGCGAGATCCTCTACTCGGGCTGCGGCGTCACACGAACGGCCGACGGCCTGACCCGGGCGCTCGAGCGCATCCGTGACCTGCGGACCCGGTTCTGGACCGACCTGCGGGTCACGGGCGCAGGCGGTCACCTCAACCAGGTGCTCGAACTGGCCGGGCGGGTCGCCGACTTCCTCGAACTGGCGGAACTGATGTGCGTGGATGCGCTGGACCGGGACGAGTCGTGCGGCGCCCACTTCCGCGACGAGCACCAGACGCCCGACGGCGAGGCCCGGCGGGACGACCGTCGGTGGGCCTTCGCCTCCGCCTGGGCCTCCGAGGGCGATGACCGTGGCGGGCCCCGGTCCTTTACCCGCCACGCCGAACCGCTGGAGTTCTCGGCGGTCGCCCCCACCGCGAGGGATTACCGATGAGGCTCACCCTGCGAATCTGGCGACAGTCCGGGCCCGACATGGCCGGGCGGTACGAGGAGTTCGAGGTCCACGACGCCCGGCCGGAGATGAGTGTCCTGGAGTTGCTCGACGTCCTCAACGCCGACCTGGTGGACGCGGGCGTCGAACCGGTGGCGTTCGACTCCGACTGCCGTGAGGGGATCTGCGGGGCCTGCGGAGTCACCGTCGACGGACGCCCCCACGGTCCCGCGGAGAACACCCCGTCGTGTCACCAGCGGCTGACCCCCTACGCCGACGGGGACATCCTGCGCATCGAACCCCTTCGCGCCGCCGTGTTCCCTGTCATCCGCGATCTGGTGGTGGACCGCTCCGCTCTGGACGGGGTCGTCGAGTCCGCGGCCCATGTGGGAATCCCGGCCGGCGCCGCCCCGGACGCGGACTCGACCCTCCAGGGTCACGACACGGCGGAGACCGCGCTGGACTTCGCGGCGTGCATCGGGTGCGGGGCGTGTGTGGCGGCCTGCCCCAACGGCTCGGCCAACCTGTTCGTGGGGGCCAAACTCGGGCACCTCGCCCTCATGCCCGTCGCGGGCGCCGACCGCGCGACCCGCGCCCGCGAGATGGTCAGCGCCGCCGACGAGGAATTCGGACCCTGCTCGCTCTACGGGGAGTGCTCGCGGGTGTGCCCGGCGGGGATCCCGCTGCGGGCGATCGGCGTGGTCAACCGTGAACGGCTCCGGGCGGTCTTCCGGCGCTCGTGATCCTCAGCGCATGCGTTGGGAGATGACCTTGGAGATGCCGTCGCCCTGCATCGACACCCCGTAGAGCACGTCGGCGACGTCCATGGTGGGCTTCTGGTGGGTGATGACGATGAGCTGGCTGGTCTCCCTAAGCTGTTCGAACAGCCCGATGAGCCGCCGCAGGTTGGTGTCGTCGAGCGCCGCCTCGACCTCGTCCATGACGTAGAACGGGCTGGGGCGGGCCTTGAAGATCGCCACCAGCATGGCGACCGCGGTGAGCGACTTTTCGCCGCCGGACAGCAGCGACAACCGCTTCACCTTCTTTCCCGGTGGTCGCGCCTCCACCTCGATCCCGGTGGCGAGCATGTCCTCCGGCTCGGTGAGGATCAGTCGCCCCTCCCCTCCGGGGAAGAGCGTGGAGAAGACACCCCGGAACTCGCGCTCGACGTCGACCCACGCCTCGGTGAAGATCTGCTCGATGCGCTCGTCGACGTCGTCGATCACCCCCTCCAGGTCGGACCGGGCCTTCTTCACGTCGTCGAGCTGGGTGGACAGGAACGCGTAGCGCTCCTCCAGCGCCGCGAACTCCTCCAACGCCAGCGGGTTGACCTTGCCCAGGGTGGCCAGGTCCTTCTGCGCCGACCTGAGACGACGCTCCTGTTCGGCGCGCACGAACGGCATCGGCGGCGGCGGGGTCACGTCCTCACCACGTTCGCGAGCCGCCTCGTACTCCTGCATCTCCAATGCCGACGGCGGCAGGTCCACGTCGGGGCCGTACTCCTCGACGAGGGCCTGCGGTTCGATACCGTGACGCTCGAGCACCGCCGCCTCGAGCTCCGAGACCTTGACCTCGAGCTGCGCCCGGACGATCTCGTCGCGGTGGGCGGCGTCGCCGAGCCTCGACACCTCGGACTCGGCGGCCGCGAGATCACCACGCAGCGTGGCGACACCAGCGGTGGCCTCGGCGCGCGCGGCCGAGAGCCGGTCCCGCTCGGTTCCGGCGGCGGTGATGAGTTCGTCGAGCCGCGCGAGCAGCCGCCCGCTGAGTTCGTCGACCACGCCGGCGACCTCGGCGCCGCGGCGCCGCTGCGCCGCCGCCCTGGCGGCCCGGGCCCGGGACTCGCGCTCCGCCTGCGCGGCCCGCCGCAGGGACGCCGACTTGCCGCGGACGCCGGCGGCCCGCTCCTCGGCCGACCGGTGGGCGAGCCTGGCCTCGAGTTCCGCGGCCCGGGCCGAGGCCACCGCGGCCTGCGCGGCACCGCGCCCGTCGTCTTCGGGTGGCCGGACCTCGTCGTCGTCCCCGGCCCTGGCGAGTCGGTCGGTCAGCTCGGCGTGTTCGGCGCGCGCGGCGTCGAGCTTGTCCACCGAGATCCGGCGGGTCTGCTCCAGGCGCCGCACCTCGGCCTCGGCGCGACGCCGTCGCTTGCCGATACGGGCGAGCTCCGCGTAGATCTCCTCGATCGCGGCGTCGGACTCGCTGATGGCGGCGAGCGTCTCGGAGAACCGGTCCGCCCGCTCGGTGTCCTCGGCCGCGGCGCCGGCCAACTCGGCGCGGGTGGTCTCGATCTCGGCCCGAACGGCGTCGCGCTCGACGACCGCGGCGTCGATCGCCGACTGGATCTCCAACCCCGTCCGCCCCGACGCGGACCCGCCCACGGTCCACCCCGCACCGGCCAGCTCCCCGTCGCGGGTCACCGCGCGCACGCGGCGGTCCGCTTCGACCTGGGCGTGGGCGGCGGCGAGGTCGTCGACCACGACCACATCGACCAACAGGGCGGTCACCGCCGCCACGAGGTCCTCCGGGACGTCCACCACGTCCAGCGCCCAGCGTGCCCCGCCGACCAGGTCGACCTCCAGGCGGTAGTCGCCACCCGGCGCCCCGGCGCCCACGAGACCGGCCCGGCCCGCGTCGGCCTCGCGCAACGCCGCAAGTACCTGGCGCCGGTCCACGGAGGTGTCCACGACCACCGCGTCGACGGCCGGCCCGAGGGCGACCCCCACGGCGCGTTCCCACCCGTCGCGGACGCCGAGCATCTCCCCCACCGTCCCGGCGACGGCGTCGGCCCCGAGGTGCCGCAGGACCCACTCGGCGCCGTCCCCGGCGCCCTTGTTCTGCTCGAGAGTCTCGATCCGGGCGGCCAGCCGCGCGATCCGCTGGTCGGCCTCCCGCTCGATCCCCTGCAACTCCGCCAGCCGGGCCCGTGCCGCCAGGTGGGCGCGCTCGGCCCGCCCCAGGTGTTCGTCGAGGGTCCGCTCGCTCTGCTCGTGCGCCCCCACCCTGGCGTGGACGGCGTCGAACTCGGCCTCGGCGTCGACCACGGCGGTGCGCGCGACCTCCGCCTCGGCGTCCACGCGCGCGATCTCCGCCTGGGTGGACTCCACTCTCGCGGCGAGGGTCTCGACCTTGCCCGCGAGCCTGGCCACGCCCTCCCGGCGGTCCGCGATCGCCCGGACGGCCTTGAGATGCTCGGCCTCGAGCGCGGCGAGCGTCGACTCGGCCCGTCCGAGCGCCTCCGTCGCGAGACGGGCCTTCTCGGCGGCGGCGTCGACCTGGGCGGCGAGTTCCTCCTCGTGCGCGGCGGCCCGCTCGGCCTGGCGCTCGAGCTCGTCCGGGTCGGTGCCGTGGTGCACGGCGACCTCGGCGGCCAGCGACCGCGCGCGGTCGGCGGCGATCCGGGCGGTGGCGCGGGCCCGCTCCGCCAACGTCGACAAGGCGAACCACCGCTGCTGCGCGGCGTCGGCGTCCGGGGTCAGCCGATCGAGCTCGGCCTGGGTGTCTGCGACGGCCCGCACCAGCTCGTCCCTGCGGTCGACCGCCTGCGCGACCTGGTCCGCCAACCGGGAGCGAACACTCTCGGCATCCGCGAGCTCGCGTCGACGGGTGACCAGGTCGTCGGCGGCGAGGCGGAACGTGGCGTCGCGCAGGTCCGCCTGGATGGTCTGCGCCCGGCGCGCGACCTCGGCCTGCCGCCCCAGCGGCTTGAGCTGGCGCCGCAGTTCGGTGGTGAGATCGTTCAACCGGTCCAGGTTGCCCTGCATCCCGGCGAGCTTGCGCTGGGCCTTCTCCTTGCGGCGCCGGTGCTTGAGGATGCCGGCGGCCTCCTCGATGAACGCCCGGCGCTCCTCCGGCTTGGACTCGAGGATCTCGGCGAGCTTGCCCTGGCCGACGATGACGTGCATCTCGCGGCCTATCCCTGAGTCCGACAACAGTTCCTGCACGTCCATGAGTCGGGCGCGGTCGCCGTTGATCTCGTACTCCGCGGCGCCGTCGCGGAACATCCGGCGGGTGATCGACACCTCGGCGTAGTCGATCGGCAGCACGCCGTCGGAGTTGTCCAGGGTGAGGGTGACCTCGGCGCGGCCGAGCGGCTGCTTTCCCGTGGTCCCCGCGAAGATGACGTCCTGCATCTTGCCGCCGCGCAGCGATTTGGCACTGTGCTCGCCCATGACCCAGGTCAGGGCGTCGACGACGTTGGACTTTCCCGACCCGTTGGGCCCCACCACGCAGCAGATTCCGGGCTCGAATCTCAGGGTCGTCGGCGCCGCGAAGGACTTGAAGCCCTTGAGCGTCAGCGACTTGAGATACACGGTTGTCGATCCTAGGTCAGCGTTCGACGAATCCCGGGAGTCCGCCCCGGGCCGGCTCCCAGGTGTCGACGACGAGGTCCACGTGGCCGGGGGTCCCGCCGCCGCGGAGGAGTTCCAACAGGTCACGGCACGCGGGCGCCGGTCCCTCCGCCACCACGTGGACGCGCCCGTCCGGCTTGTTGGCCGCGTACCCGCTCAGCCCCAGTTCGAGTGCCCGGCTGCGGGTCCACCAACGGAAGCCCACGCCCTGGACGCGGCCGTGGACCCAGGCGACCAGCCGGACCCGGTCGGCTCCCGGGGCGCTCATGCCTCGCCGCCCCCGGTCTCGAAGCCCAGCTCGATCTCGGTGCCCGCGGTGAGCGTCCGGCCGACCGTGCACGCGGAGTCCACCGAGCGCCGGATCATCGCCACCAGTCGCTCGGCCATCGCCGGGTCGAGCCCGGACAGGTCGAGCTCGTAGCTCTCCTCCAGCAGCGGGTATCGCTCGTTCTCGCGGTCGGCGTCTCCGGAGACGCGAACGGTCGCGGAGTAGTCGTCACCCAACCGGCGGGAGATCGTGAAGTCGGAGGCCATGGCCGTGCAGGCCCCGAGCGCGATCTTGAGCAACTCCCCCGGGGTGAACACCCCCTCGACGTCGGCCGAGCCGATCTCGACCCGGGCCCCCCGGGAAGATGTCCCCACGTAGCGTCGGGTCCCGGTGCGTTCGACACGGAGATCGGGACCGGGGTGCGCCGCCTGCGGGGCGGCCGGCGCGGGCGTCTGCGTGGGGGTGGGGGGCGTCGACTCAGTCATGCGGTCATCGTACGACCGGTCCGCGGGCCACCTCAGCCCCGCCGCGGCGCGCGGGACCGACGTGGCGGGCGGGACCGGCGTGGCGCGGGCTGGCAGACCGGGCAGAAGTGCGAACCGCGGTTCATGAAGTCCTCCCGCACCACGGCCGTCCCACACCGCGCGCACGGCAGGCCCGCCCGTCCGTAGACGTCGAGGGAGCGATCGAAGTACCCCGAGGCGCCGTTGACGTTGACGTACAGCGCGTCGAATGAGGTGCCGCCGGCCGCCAGCGCGTCCGCCATCACCTCGCGGGCGTGCTCGAGGACCCGGGTCACGGCGCGGAGTGTCACGGCGCCGGACCGCCGGCGGCCGTGGAGACCGGAGCGCCACAAGGCCTCGTCGGCGTAGATGTTGCCGATCCCCGAGACCACGGTCTGATCCAGCAGGAGGCGCTTGATCTCGGTGTCCCGGCGTCGGATCGTCCGGGCGGCGACGAGGGGGTCGAACCCGGGCTCGAACGGGTCCGCCGCGATGTGGGCGGCCGGCGCGGGCAGGAGCTGCCCCGTGCCGTCGAGGGCCTCCGCCAGCGGCACGACCGTCCACCCGCCGAACGTCCGCTGATCGACGAAACGCAGCTCCATGCCGTCGTCGAGCTCGGCTCGCGCGTGCAGATGGCGTACCGGCGGCGCACCGCCCTCGGCGACCAACATCTGACCGCTCATCCCCAGGTGCACGAGCAGACAGTCCGCGCCCGCCGCGTGGTCGGAGTCCAGGGTGAGCCACAGGTACTTGCCGCGACGCCGGGCGCCGCTGACGGTGCGGCCGGTCAGACGCGCGACGATCTCGGGAGCGCCGCCCGGCTGCCGACGGGCGGTGCGGGCGCCGCTGACCTCCACGGCCGTGATCGCACGCCCGACGACGTGATCGGCCAGGCCCCTGCGGACGACCTCGACCTCGGGTAGTTCGGGCACGTCAGCGGGTGGTCCCGTCCAGGGCGGACCACGCCTGCTCGGCGGCCTTCTGTTCGGCCTCTTTCTTGGTGCGTCCGGTCCCTTCGCCCAGGGACTCATCGCCCACGAACACCACCGCGGCGAAGGTCTTGTCGTGGTCCGGCCCGGTGGAGGTGATCTCGTACCGCACCCTGGGCCTGCCCGTCGACGCGCACTTCTCCTGCAGGCTGGTCTTCCAGTCGAGCGCCGCCCCCAGATGCGGGACCACCTGCAGTCGGTCGCCGATGATCCGTTCGATCAGATCCCGGGCCGTCTCGAGCCCGTGGGTCAGATAGACCGACCCGAACACCGCCTCGAGGGTGTCGGCGAGGATCGAGTGCTTGTCGCGACCGCCCGTCAGTTCCTCACCGCGGCCGAGCCGCAGGTGATCTCCCAGGCCGCCGGGGCCGATCTCGCGCGCGATGTCGGCCAGGACGTAGGTGTTGACCAGGCTCGCGCGGATCTTGGCGAGGTCCCCCTCGGGACGGTCCGGGTACGCCGTGTAGAGGTACTCCGTCACGACCAACTCGAGCACCGCGTCGCCGAGGAACTCCAACCTCTCGTTGTGGGGCAGACCGCCGTGCTCATAGGCGTACGACCTGTGGGTCAGAGCCTGGGTGGCGAGGTCGGCGGGGAGGGCGACCCCCAGGACGGAGTCCAGGGGCGACGGCTGGTCCGTCACGCGCGGTCCTCACCGGCATCGCCGGCTCCGGTGGACCCGAACTTCTCCGCCAACCCGGCCCAGCGCGGGTCGATCCGGCCCTCGGCGTCGCCGGAAACGCCGTCGGGAGCGGGGGTGTCGGGGTTGATGCACTCGTCGTGACCGTAGTCGGTGCACGTCGGCGACATGGGGAACTCCAGACCGAACGCGTCGACGAGCGCGGGCTCGAGGTCGAGCAGGTCGCCGTCGAGGAGACGGACCTCGTCCTGTTCGGCGGCCTCGGCCGCGGCGGTGCCCTCGGCAGCGAACATGTCGGTCAGGTCGACGCCCACCCAGGCGGAGAACTCGCCCAGGCAGCGTGCGCACTCGACCTCGGCCCGCCCGGTGACGGAACCGGTGACCAGCACACCCTCGTCGACGTAGGTCAGCATGAGGTCGAGGTCCACCTCGGAGCCCTCGGGGATCCGGATGAACTCCACGCCGATGGCCGAGGGCAGTACGGCGGCACGCTGCACCGGCACCATCGAACCGGGCGCGCGTCCGAGGACGCGGGTGTCGAGGACGAGCGAATCGGCGGCAGGGCGGCCGTGGCGGGGGGAACGGGAGGTGGTGGACACGCCCAGCAGACTACCCGCCGGCGTCAGTAGTCCCCGTACCCGTCGCCCGGGCGCTCGTCCTCGCGGACCCCCCGCCGACCGGTGGGCTCCCGTCGCCCGACCGGGGCGACCCCGTGCAGTTCCTCGCGACCCCGGCTGACGGTGCGCATCGTGGTGCCGAGGAACTCCTCGAACCGGGCCATCTTCTCGTCGATGTAGGCGTCGCATTCCTCGCGCCGACGCTCGCTCTCGGCGTGCGCGGCGTCCCGCACCCGCGCGGCCTCCTCGTCGGCGATGCGGACGACCTCGGACTCGGACAGCATCCGCTGCTGCTCCTGCCGGGCTTCGGTGATCGTGCGGTCGTAGAGGATGTTGGCCTGTTCGACGAGCCGGTCGGCCTCGGCGCGGGCGCGGCTCGTGGTGGACTCGGCATCCCGACGCGAGCGGTCGAGGAGCTCCGCCGACTCGGCGCGGGCGTCGCCCACCAGCCCGTCGGCGTGGGTGGTCGCCTCGGCGACCATCCGGTCGGCGCGGGCCTTGGCGTCGGCGAGCATGGCATCCGCGTCCTCGCGCGCCTCGCGCAGGGTGCGGTCCGCCTCGGCGTCGGCGGCGGCGACCGTCTCCCGGGCGGTGGCATCGGCCTCCGCGAGCACCCTGTCGCGCTGGTCCAGCACGTCCTGGGCGTCGTCGAGTTCGCCGGGGAACGAGTCACGGATGTCGTCGAGCAACAGCAGGGACTCGTGCCGGGGCACCACGCAGTTCGCGGTCATGGGCAGACTGCGGGCGTCCTCGATCATCGCGTTCAGCTCATCGAGGGCCTGGAACACTCGGTACACGCTCGTCCCTTCACCGGATCGTCACTCTTGCCCCACCAGTGTGCCCGCAACACAGGTCGCCGGGCCGGTGCGTGGGCGGTGTGTCCGGCAGGTCCGGCGGGCCGACGCCGCGCGCCCCGCCCTCCCCGTCAGCCCAGGCGCTCCCTCAGGGCCCGGGCGACCTGCTCCGGGAGCAGGTGGGAGACGTCGCCGCCGAGTCGGGTGACCTCGCGGCACAGCGACGAGGAGACAAACGCCAGGTCGGCCCGGGTGGGCAGGAAGACGGTGTCGATCCCCGCGATCGAGCGGTTCATGTGGGCCATCGGCAACTCGTAGTCGTAGTCGGTGGAGTCGCGCAGCCCCTTGATCACGGCGGTGGCACCCTGATCGCGGCAGTAGTCCACGAGCAGGCCGTAGAAGCTGTCCACCCGCACCCCGGGGATGTCGGCGCAGACCTCGTCGATCATCGCCTTGCGTTCGTCGATCGAGAAGGTGCCCTGTTTGTTGGGGTTGGCGACCACGCAGACGATCACGTCGTCGAACAGAGCGGCGGCTCGCCGGATGATGTCGAGGTGCCCGAGGGTCACCGGATCGAAGGAACCTGGGCACACGACGGTGGTCATGGCCCGACCGTATCAACAGGCCGGGCCATCTCCACGGCGGTCTCGCCGTAGGTGCGCTCGAACACGACCTCGTACCCGCCCGGCCACCGCACGGCCGGGTCCCGCTTCGACCGCTCCCACACGACGAGCGCGTCCTCCGCGAGCCACCCCCCGGCGAGCAGGGCGTCCAGCACCGGTTCGTCCAGCTCCGCGGACCGCTCGTACGGGGGGTCGGCCAGGACGAGGTGGAATCCGCCCTCGACGGGGCACCGGCCACGGACCGCGGCGGGCAACGCCGCGCGCTTCACGGTGAGGCGGAACGGGGACGACGACGAGGACGACGACAACGACGACGACGCGCCCGCCGTGTTCTTCTTCAGGCACGCCACCGCGCGCTGGTTCTCCTCGACGAACCACGCCACGTCGACTCCCCTCGAGACCGCCTCGAGCCCGAGTGCGCCGGAGCCTGCGAACAGGTCGAGAACGGCCGCGCCGTCCAGGTCGACCCGGCTTCCGATGGCACTGAAGAGCGCCTCGCGGACGCGGTCCGTGGTGGGCCTGGTGCCGGCTGGCGGCACGGTGATCGACAGCCCGCGCAGGCGGCCGGAGATGATGCGGGTCATGTCTTCCCTGTGGTCGTGGGTCAGTATCTGAACAGGTAGTCGGATTCCTCGGAGCCGGCCAGGCGGCGGACCCGCTCCGCGAGCGCCGGATGAGCGTGCAGCCCCGGGTCGGTCTCCAGGATCTGTTCGGCGTGGCGTCGGGCGATCTCGATCACCTCACCGTCGTCGACCACCGACAGCAGCCGCAACGCCGAAAGGGCACCGGACTGTGCGTCCCCGAGGACGTCGCCCTCGCGACGCTGCACCAGGTCCAGCTGCGCGAGCACGAAGCCGTCCGTCGTGGCCGCCACCGCGTCGAGCCGCTCCATCGAGCGGCCCCCGGTGCGGGAGTTGGTCACCAGCAGGCACAGGCCGGGCAGTCCGCCCCGGCCTACGCGGCCACGCAGCTGGTGCAGCTGGCTCACGCCGAAGCGCTCGGCATCCATGACCACCATGACGGTGGCCTGGGGAACGTCCACGCCGACCTCGATCACGGTCGTGGAGACGAGGACGTCGAGAGCGCCGGTCGCGAACGCCGCCATGGTGGCGTCCTTCTCCTCCGGCGGGAGTCGGCCGTGCATGAGTCCGATCCTCAGTCCGGACAGGGGCCCGGTGGAGAGGTGCTCGTGCAGGTCCACGGCCGCGGCCAACGGCGGTCGGTCGCTGCTGTTGTCGTCGTCGCCCTTGTTGTCGCCGCCCTTGTCGTCTCCGCCCTTGTTGTCGCCGCCCTTCTCGGAGTCGTCGGCGTCGATCCTGGCGCACACGACGTACGCACGGTGGCCGGCCTCCACCTCCTCGCGGACCCGCTCCCAGGTCCGCTCGAGCCAGCGCGGCTTCTCCCTCGCCGGGACGACGGAGGTGGAGATGGGGCGACGCCCACCGGGGAGCTCCTGGAGTTCGGAGACCTCCAGGTCCCCGAACACGGTCATGGCGATGGTCCGCGGGATCGGGGTCGCGGTCATCACCAACAGGTGGGGAACCAGTCCCTCGCGCCCCTTGGCGCGCAGTCGGTCGCGTTGTCGAACGCCGAAGCGGTGCTGCTCGTCCACCACCACCAGTCCCAGGTCGAAGAAGTCCACCGAGTCCTGGATCAACGCGTGGGTCCCCACGATGATCCCGGCCTCCCCGGTGACGATGTCGAGCAGGGCCGCGCGCCGCTGGGCCGTGGACATCGACCCGGTGAGCAGCACCACGCGGGTGGCCTGCTCGGCCGCTCCCAACCTGCCGCGCTCACCGAGATCGCCGAGCATCGCAGTCAGTGAACGGTGGTGCTGGACCGCCAGGACCTCGGTGGGGGCCAGCATCACGCACTGCCGCCCGGCGTCGACCACCTGGAGCATCGCCAACAACGCCACCACGGTCTTGCCCGAGCCGACCTCGCCCTGCAGGAGCCGGTTCATGGGCTCGTCACGGGTCAGGTCCGCCGAGATCTCCTCCAGTACCGACGCCTGTCCGCCGGTGAGCTCGAACGGCATCCGGGCCTCCATGGCCGCGCGGAGCCCGTCCCCGCGCACCGGGCTGGCCGGCGCCGGGTCCCGCGCGACGAACCGGCGCCTGGCGCCGAGCAGCAACTGCAGCGCGAGTGCCTCGTCGAAGCGCAGCCGGTACCCGGCCCGATCCTTGTCCCGGGAGTTCTCGGGTAGGTGGGCCTTACGCAGTGCCTCGTCGAGGTCCATGAGGCCCGCCACCGACCGGACCGTGTCGTCGAGCGGGTCGACCACCGGCACCAACGCCCGAAGGGCGGTGACCACCGCGCCGAGCAGGTCCCAGGAGGTGACCCCCTCCTTGGCCGCGTACACGGGCAACAGTGGCCGGTCGAACAGGCTCGGTCCGCCCTCGGCATCGATCTCCGCGGCCAGGCGGGCCAACGCGGCGAGATCGCCGGACCCCTTGAGCTGGCCGCCCGGGCCGGTCACCGGACGCAGGACGAGGAACTCGGGATGCTTGAGGTCCAGTGACCGGCGGAAGCGGGAAACGGTGCCGTCGAACATCGCCAGCGTCCCCACCGGGAGCATGAACTTGATCTTGCGCCCGGCGAAGAACACGACCCGGAACGTCGTGTCGCCGTCCTCGACCGTCAGCGTGAGCATCTCCCGCGTCTGCCGCTGCTTGGTCTGGTAGGTGCGGGTCTGCGCAGTGGTGACCTTGCCGATCACCGTGACCCGCTCGCCGTCGACCAGTTCCCGCTTGTCGTAGCGCTGCCCGTGCTGCCGGTAGCGGCGCGGCAGAGTGTGCAACAGGTCGCCGACGCTGCGGTGCCCGAAGGCGGCGGTGATGCGCTCCGCCAGCCCGGGGTCGAGGACCTCGGCGAGCGGGGTGTCCGTGGTGGCCAGAGAGGTCATTCGACCCCGACTTGGGCCACGGCCCGCCCGGGGCCTGCGGCGTACCCGACCACCTCGATGTCGGGGTGGGAAGACCGCACGCGGGACAGCGCCGACTCGGTCGCCGCCTCGTCGTAGGCGTCACCGAACAGTACGGTGACGAGTTCGCCTCCGGAGGACAGCACCCGGTCGACGAGCGCACACACCGCGTCGACCGCGTCGGACTCGATCAGTGCGACGTCGTGCCCCACCACGCCGAGCAGGTCGCCGGCCGTGCACCGACCCACCAGGGTCAGCGCGTCCTGCTCCGCCCGGATCAGGTGGGCGTGCCGGGTCCCGGCCGCGGCGTCGGCCATGGAGAACCCGTCCAGCGACAGGGTGGTCGTGGGGTCGTGCACCGCCAGGGCGGCCAGGCCCTGGACCACGGATCCGGTCGGCAGGATCAGTGCGTGACCCTCGCCGTCGCGTAGCGCGGCGTCGATCGCGCCGATCTGGTCGCGGGACAGTTCGCCGTTGGGGAGCACGAGGAGCTCGTCGGCGTCGACGGCGAGCACCGCGTCGATCACGCCCTCCCCGTCGTCCCCGGGGTCGACGGTCGCCGCCCCGGCCTCGGAGAACAGGTCGGCCAGCGGCCCCTCCGGCACGATGGCGACGACCTTGCGCAGCCCGGGGTCGCCGGTTCGCGGGTCCGAACCGTGCGGGTCCCCGGCGTCGTGGGCCCGGTGCTGCCCGGGTCGATCGCCCACGGGGTCGAGCATGTCGGTCACCCGGATCTCGGTGACCCGCCCGAGCGACAGGGCCGCCTCGATCGCGGCGCCGATGTCGTCGGTGTGGACATGCACCGCCCACCTGGCATTGGCTCCGGAGCCACCGTCGCCGACGACACCCACGCTGTCGCCCACCATCCGGAGTGCGGTCCGCAGCTCGTCGGCGCGCGCGTCGTCGGAGTGGGTGAGGGAGTACATCACCTCGTAGCGGGTCCCGGCGTCCTCGTGCGGTTCGTCCGTATCGTGCCCGGGCGTTGACGACGCCTCTGCGCCGTCCTTCGGGATGAAGTAGTCCGGCCGTTCGGGGGTCTGACCCGCCAGGATCTCGACCATGGCGTCCAGCAGGACGAGCAGCCCACGCCCGCCGGCGTCGACGACGCCGGCCCTGCTCAGCGCGGGCAGTTGTGACGTGGTCCTGTCGAGCGCCTCGGCGCCGGCGTCGGCGGCCACGCGGGCCACCTCGACCAGCGAGGAGGCGGAGGACCGTCCGGCCGCGGCCGCGGCCTCCCGCAGGACCGTGACGATGGTCCCCTCGACCGGCTCGCTCAACGCGTGGTCCACGAGGGTCACCGCGGTCCGCAGTGCGCGCCGGTAGGTGGAGGCGTCGACCACGGTGAAGGTCGCCGCCTCGCCGACCGCCCGCAACACCTGCGACAGGATCACGCCGGAGTTCCCCCGCGCACCGTGCACGGCCCCGTGGCCCAGCGCGACGGCGATCTCGCGGGCGCCGGCGGTGCCCCCGCCCTCGGAGATCCACGCGTCCTCGCCCTCGGCCCGGTCCACGGCCGCCCGCATGGTGTAGAGCAGGTTCGTTCCGGTGTCGGCGTCGGGGACCGGGAAGACGTTGAGGGCGTTGATCTCCTCGCGGCGG
The DNA here is from genome assembly GCF_051994785.1 of Dietzia sp. MNB45. NCBI lineage: Bacteria > Bacillati > Actinomycetota > Actinomycetes > Mycobacteriales > Dietziaceae > Dietzia > Dietzia sp. MNB45. Next base: position 2,025,664 of record NZ_CP163397.1, read on the forward strand.
GCGGCGAGCTGCTCGACGCACCGCCGGGCCCACGTGAGCAGCCCGTGCGCGTCGAGGGTCGACGGGCGTTCCTCGACACGTGTCGACTCCTGCGTCATCACCCCTCCTCACCGCGCTCCCACCCCTGCGGCCATCTTCCCTGTCGGCCCGGCCAAGCCTAGTACCCTCTGCACTCGACAGCCGTCCGACTAGCCGAGACGGCCGACACGACCCGGGAGCACCACGATGACCGCAGACCTCACCGCCACCCCCCTCGTCACTCTCACCGACGGGGTACTCACGCTCCCGGTCTCGCTGGAGGGCAAGGGCAACTCACTCGATTCCGACGCGGTCGACCAGGCGGCCATCACCCTCCGTGCGCTCCTCGACGGCGAGATCGACGCCGGTTCGGTCCTGCTGGTGGGCCTGGGCAAGAATTTCTGTAACGGCGGCAACGTCCCGGGCTTCGCCGCGGCCGAGGATCGTTCGGAGCACGTGCGGGAGCTCGCGGACCGGCTGCACGGAGTCGTCCGGATGCTCGACGAGGTGACCGTGCCCGTGGTCGCCGCGGTCGCGGGGTGGGCGGCCGGCGCCGGCGCCTCGCTGGCCATGGCCGCGGACTTCTCGGTCGGCGGGCCCGACACCCGACTGCTCGCTGCCTACCCGGGCATCGGGCTGTCGCCGGACGGAGGGATGTCGTGGCGCCTGCCGCGGGCCGTCGGTCAGCCCGCGGCGCGGGCGTTCATCCTCGGCAACGAACCGATGGACGGTGGGCGCGCGTTCCAGTTGGGCCTGCTCACGACTTTCGTCGACGGCGATGTCCGAGAGGCCGCCCGGTCGCTGGCGGTGCGTCTCGCGGCCGGACCGCGCGCATCCTACGCCGCCGCGAAGGCGCTCCTGCGTGCCTCCGAGAACGCCACACTGGCGGATCAGCTCGACGCCGAGCGCGAGTCGATCGCCCGCCTCGCCGTCTCGCCGGACGGCATCGAGGGCGTGGATGCGTTCGTCGCCAAACGCCGCCCGGAGTTCGGACGGGGCTGAGCCGGGAACGCCACGTCGTGGACCGGCCGGGGCCGCTACATCTGTAGCGGATCCTCGGGCAGTCGCCAGTCCACCGGCTCGACGCCGAGTCCCCGCAGTTCCTCGTCGGCCCGGCTGAACGGCCGTGAGCCGAAGAACCCCCGCGACGCCGAGAGCGGCGACGGGTGCGCGGACGCGATCACGGGGGTGTCCCCCAGCATCGGCGCCAGCGACTGCGCGTGACGTCCCCACAGGATCGCCACCATCGGGCGATTCCGCTCGACCAGGGCCTCGATCGCCCGCCCGGTGACCTCCTCCCACCCCTTGCGGCGGTGGGAGGCGGGCTCCCCGAGCGCGACGGTGAGCACCCTGTTGAGCAACAGGACCCCTGCACGGCTCCAGGCCCCGAGGTCGCCGTGCCCGGGGGCCGCCAGTCCCAGGTCGTCCGTGTACTCGCGATAGATGTTGACCAGGCTTCGCGGGAGCGGGCGCACGTCGCCGTCGACCGCGAAACTCAGTCCGACGGCGTGGCCGGGCGTCGGGTACGGGTCCTGCCCCACGATGAGCACGCGCACGTCGTCGAACGGCTGGGTGAACGCACGCAGGACCCGGTCGGCGGCGGGGAGGTATCCCCGGCCCGCCGCGTTCTCGGCGCGGAGGAAATCGCCCATCCGGTGGATCCGCTCCTCGACGGGCGCGAGTGCACGAGCCCAGCCGGGGTCGAGGAGGTCGGCCAACGGGGTGGGCGGGGCGTGTCGGTCGCTCACCGGTCAGTCGAGTCGACGCAGGTCGGCGCGGTAGCGGATGGCGTTGTCGTGATACATCTGGGTGTTGCCCTCGAGCATCGCGGGGTCCACCTCGAATCCCTCGCGGATCTTCGCCGGCATCCCCATCGCCATCCGACGGGCGGGGAGTTCGAAGCGGGGCGGGACCAGGCACCCGGCGGCCACGACCGCCCCGGCCCCGATCACGGAGGCGTTGAGCACGATCGAACCCGACGAGATGAGGGCGCCGTCCCCGATGGTCGCACCTTCGATGTGCGCGTTGTGCCCCACCACGCAGTGAGCGCCGATGATCGTCGGTTCGGTGGCCGTGCAGTGGACGATCGTGCCGTCCTGGATGTTGGTCATGGCGCCGATCTCGATGCGCCCGTAGTCCCCGCGCAGGACCGCGGTGGGCCACACCGAGGCGCCGGCGCCGAGCGTCACCCGGCCGATGACCACCGCATCGGGGTGCACCCAGGCGTCGGGTGCGATGTCGGGTTCGAGGTCTCCCAGTGCGTAGACAGCCATGCGGCTCAGCCTAGTTCGCGCCGCGGGCGGAGTCCCAGCCTCCCGGTGTGCGGGGCTCACCGTCGACGGTGACCCGGCCGGGCTCTCCCGACCGGACGGTGCCGATCGCCGTGAACCCGGGCGGGAGCACCGCCCCGGGTGGGAACGTCCCGAGCAGTCCGTGGTCCTCACCACCGTCGAGGACCCAGTCCAGCACCTGTCGCCCGGGGTCCGCGACGCCCAGTGTTCCCGCGGCGTCGGCCAGGATCGGGTCGACGGGCAGCGAGTCGGTGACGAGGTCGGCCGCGACCCCCGAGGCCCGCGCTAGCCCCGACAGGTCGCGCAGCAGACCGTCGCTGACGTCGGTGAGAGCCCGCGCGCCAGCCAGCCGGGCGGCGGTGCCGGAACCGATCGGCGGTACGGGTACCCGGTGCGACCGCTGGAGCGGGCCGTCGGGGTGCCCGGCCAGGAGCAGCGCCAGCCCGGCGGCCGAGCGTCCGGGCGCGCCGGTGAGCGCGACCGTGTCGCCGGGCTCCGCCCCGTCGATCCTCAGGGGGCGGGCTCCGTGCGGGAGGGTGCCGATCGCCGTCACGCCGACGACGACGAGGTCCGCTCTGGTGAGATCCCCGCCGACCACGACGGCGCCGGATCGCGCGGCCTCCCCGTGAACACCCTCCGCAAGGTCCGCGATCTGCCCCATCGTCGTCGCGGCCGGTACGGCGAGGGCGACCAGGACACGTGTGCACTCGGCCCCCATCGCCAGGACGTCGGAGACGTTCTGCGCCACCGCGCGCCTGCCCACGTCGCCCCAGCCGGTGAGGTCGAGACGGAAGTGGGTGCCCTCGACGAGCATGTCGGTGGTGACCACGGTGGCAGCGGCGGGTCCCAGAACCGCGGCGTCGTCGCCGTTGCCGACCGGGTCGTCTACGGCGTGCCCGGCCGCGCCGCGCAGGACGGCGAGCACCGCGGCCTCGCCCGCCTCGGCGACGGTGAGGGCGCGGTCGGACACGGCGGCCACCTCTGCTTCCCGTGGTGTCTCGTCGCCGGGCACACCGGCGGGGGTCTGTAGCGTTGCCGTCAGGTTAGCGGCTGCCCGAGTCGGCGGCCGATCGTGGGAGGAAGGACGACACGACGTGGCTTCGACGGATTCGGACCCGGCCGGGCGGTATGACGCCGGCCCGCGGGACACCGGTACCCCGGGTGCGCGGGCGGTCCCCGTGTCGACCATCGTGGTGGTCCTCGCGGTGGTCGTCCCGCTGGTCATGCTCGCCGTCGTCTTGGTGCTGTTCCGCTCGGTGGGTGAGGAGGCCAGGGAGGCGGCCGCGAGCGAGCCGGTGGCCGCGGTGCCCATCCCCTCGCCCGGAGCCGGGTCCGAGGAGTGCGCGACGCTGCTCGAGGCGCTCCCGGAGTCGCTCGGGGAGGCCGGCCGGGTCGCTCTCGCCGAACCGGCGCCGGAGGGGGCGGCGGCGTACCGGATGCCCGATGCCGAACCGGTGATCGTCCGCTGCGGGCTGCCGGCTCCGCCGACCTTCACGGTGGGGGTGGGCCTGCAGGAGGTCAACGGCGTCCAGTGGTTCAACGAGCCTGATCCGGACCCGGCGGTCACCGCGTCGACCTGGGTCGCGGTCGATCGTCCGCAGTTCGTCGCGGTGACGCTGCCCGACGGCAGTGGCACCGGACCGATCCAGGACCTGTCCGACGCGCTCGGCGCGACCCTCGAGGCCGTCGAGCCGGATCCCGCACCGATCGGCTGACCCGGCCGATCGGGGCCGGAGGGCGGTCGTCTCAGCCGCGGGCGAGCGCGGTCCGCACCAGGGTGTCGAGCAGGGTCGGGTAGTCCACGCCCGTCGCCGCCCACATCTGCGGGTACATGGAGATCGGCGTGAACCCGGGGATGGTGTTGACCTCGTTAATCACCGGCCCGTCGGCGGTGACGAAGAAGTCCACCCGACTCAGCCCCCGGGCATCCAAGGCGTGGAACGCCTCCACGGCCAGTGCGCGCAGTCGCCCGTTCTCCTCGTCCGACAGATCGGCGGGAAGGTCGAAGGTGGTGACGTCGTCGAGGTACTTGGTGTCGAAATCGTAGAACGCGTCACCCTCGGTCTCGCCCTCCCCGCCGGTGGGCTCGCCGGGGATGTGCAGTTCGGCGGGCAGGCTCGCCTCCACCCGGCCATCGGGGTACTCGAGGACCCCGCATTCGACCTCGCGCCCGACGATCGCGGCCTCGACGATCACCTTCGGATCGAAGCGTCGCGCCTCCGTGATCGCCGCATCGAGTTCCTCCGCCCGCGACACCTTGGTGATGCCGATGGACGAGCCGCCGCGGGCCGGCTTGACGAACAAGGGCAGGCCCAGGCGGTCGCGGTCCGACGCCGAGAGTGTCTCCGTACCCGGCCGGAGCACGACCTGCCGCCCAATCGGCAGTCCCGCCGCGCCCAGGACGACCTTGGTGAACTCCTTGTCCATGCCGGCGGCACTGGCGAACACTCCCGGGCCGACATAGGGGATGCCCGAGAGTTCGAGCAACCCCTGGACGGTCCCGTCCTCGGCGTGGGTGCCGTGCATGACGGGGAAGACGACGTCCACCCGTGAGAGTTCCTCCCCCGCCCGGTCACCGTCTGAGAACCGCAGGACCCCACGGTCGTCGGTGGACAGCCCCAGTGCGACCCGGGGGCGGTGTGGGTCGACGACCGGCATGCTGCGGTCGACGATCCGCAGGTCGGACACGTCCTCCGGGCCGAGCGTCCACGTCCCGGATTCGGTGATCCCGACGGGGATGACCTCGTAGCGGGCGGGGTCGAGGTGCGACATGACGGCGCCGGCGGAGACGCAGCTCACGGAGTGCTCCGAGCTGCGACCGCCGTAGAGGACGGCAACGGTGATGCGATTCACCGGGCCGAGGCTACTCGGGCTTGGTGCTCCGCCTCATGAGGCGCACCGCCACCTCGACGGCGTCGCCCCCCTCGTGACAGATCTCGTGGATCGCCTCCGTCAGCGGCATCTCCACCCCGACCCTACGGGACAGTTCGCGGATCGACGTGCACGACTTGACCCCCTCGGCGACCTGACCGTTGGTGGCCTGCTGGGCCTGTTCCAGGGTCTCTCCCCTGCCCAGACGCTCGCCGAAGGTCCGGTTGCGGGACAGGGGCGAGGTGCAGGTCGCCACGAGGTCCCCGAGGCCCGCCAGCCCCGCGAAGGTCATCTGGTTGGCGCCCAGCGCCACGCCGAGCCTGGTGGTCTCGGCCAGCCCTCGGGTGACGAGGGTGGCCATGGTGTTGTCGCCCAGCCCCATCCCGGTGGCGATGCCGCACACGAGGGCGATGACGTTCTTGGTGGCGCCACCGATCTCGCAGCCCACGACGTCGGTGTTGGTGTACGGGCGGAAGTAGGGCGTGGAGAAGGCGTCCTGGAGCCGGGCCGCGCGCTCGTCGTCCGTGCAGGCGATCACGGTCGCCGCGGGCTGCCCCTCCGCGATCTCCCTCGCGAGGTTGGGGCCGGACAGCGCGGCGATCCGGCGATCGTCGAGCCCGGTGACCTCCGCGACGACCTCGCTGATGCGCATCAGGGTCCCTGTCTCGATGCCCTTGGCCAGCGAGATCACCCCGGCCTCCGGCTCGAGGTGGTCGACCCAGTGCTCGAGGTTGCCCCGCAGACTCTGGGACGGGACCGCCAGCACGACCTCCTCGGCGCCGGCCAGGACCCGCGCCGGGTCGGTCGACGCGGTGACCGTCGCCGGCAGCACGATGCCGGGGAGGTATTTGGAGTTGCAGTGCGCGTCGTTGATCCCGGCTGCCACCTCGTCCCGACGGGCCCACATCACGACCTCGGATCCGGCGTCGGCGAGAACCTTGCCGACCGCAGTCCCCCAGGACCCCGCACCCATCACCGCGATCCGCGCCATCATCGCCTCCCGACCGTCGACCTGCTCCCAACCGCCACCCTCAGGCGGATCGTGGTCAAACGCTACCCGGCGGAGGACGCTCGTGAGGCCCGGCTGGCAGGATGGCGGGCGATGAGCACAGCGGGGCACGGCGGGTCGACGGCTGACGGGTGGACGATCGTCGTCCCCGTCAAGGCGCTCGAGCGCGCCAAGAGCCGGTTGGTGCCCGCACTCACCGCGGACGGCAGGAGGGCTCTCGTGGTGGCGATGGCCGTGGACGTCCTGGCCGCCTGCCGGGGGACCCCGGGAGTCGCCCGCGTTCGCGTCGTCTCCGCCGACCCCCGTGTGGAGGAACTGGCCTCGGGGGCGGGGGCGGAGTTCGTCGACGAACCCGCCCGTACGGACCCCCGCCACGGTGACCCCCTCAATTTCGCCCTGGACAACGCACTCGCCGACGTCCCGGGTCCGGTCGGAGTGGTCGCGGCGGATCTCCCGGAACTGCGACCCGAGCACCTCGCGCGGATCCTGGACATCGCCGGCCGGCACCCGCACGCCACGGTCACGGACCACCGCGGAGCCGGGACCACGATGGCGTTCTGGACCGGCGCGCCCGGTCCCCGTGTCTGCCGGTTCGGTGTCGATTCGGCCGCCCGGTACCGCGACGAGGGCGGCGCGGTACAGATCGCGGCGGTGGGCGATCTGGCCGCCGCCGCCCGGGATGTCGACGTCCCGGAGGATCTCGCGAGGTTGCCGGGGCGGTCCGTCGGTCCCGCCACCGCCGCGGCCCTCCGTGACCCCTCCGTCCGCCTCCTCGCCCACTCGACCGGGGTATCGGCCACAATGGTCCCGTGACCGCCGAACCGACCGCCCTCCAGGGATTGCCCCGGCCCCGCGACCGCTACCTCAACCGCGAACTGAGCTGGCTCGACTTCAACGCCCGGGTCCTCGCACTCGCCGGGGAGAAGGACCTCCCGCTGCTGGAGAGAGCCAAGTTCCTCGCGATCTTCGCCTCGAACCTCGACGAGTTCTACATGGTCCGCGTGGCCGGTCTCCAGCGCCGCGACAAGACGGGACTGTCCGTACGCTCCGCGGACGGCCAGACCCCCGCCGAGCAGCTGGGCCGGATCAGCCGACGGACCCGGGAACTGTGCGACGAACAGACCCGCTTGTTCGAGGACGAGATCCGCCCGGCGCTGGAGGAGCACGGGATCCGGATCCTGCCCTGGGCCGACCTCACGGCCGAGGAACGCTTCACCCTCGCGGAGCTGTTCCGTAACTCGATCTTCCCCGTCCTCACGCCCCTCGCTGTGGATCCCGCCCACCCGTTCCCGTACATCTCCGGGCTGAGCCTGAACCTCGCGGTGATCATCCGCGACCTGGACTCGGGCCAGGAGCACTTCGCCCGGGTGAAGATCCCGCACAACGTCCCGCGCTTCGTCCGGGTCGACCGCGGCGGCCCGGACGAGTACGCGTTCGTCCCCGCCGAGGACATCATCGCCGCGCACCTCCAGGATCTGTTCCAGGGCATGGAGGTCGTCGAGCACCACGTGTTCCGGGTGACCCGCAACGCGGACATGGAGGTCGAGGAGGACCGCGACGAGGACCTGCTGCAGGCACTCGAGCGCGAACTCGCCCGCCGGCGCTTCGGATCGGCCGTGCGGCTGGAGATAGCGGAGGACACCACCCCGCGGATGCTCCGCATCCTGCAGCGTGAGCTCGACGTGGACTCGGCTGACGTCATCCGGTTCTCGGGCCTGCTGGACCTCACGGGGCTCTGGCAGATCCACGGGCTGGACCTGCCGGATCTCAAGGACCCGCCCATGGTGCCGGCCACTCCCCCGGCGTTCGGTGAGAGGGAGACGGCCCGCAACATCTTCGCCTCCCTCCAGGAGGGCGACGTCCTCGTCGAGCACCCCTACGAGTCGTTCGCCACCACGGTCCAGCGGTTCATCGAACAGGCCGCTGCCGACGACGACGTCCTGGCGATCAAACAGACCCTGTACCGGACCTCCGGCGACTCCCCCATCGTCAACGCGCTGGTCGATGCCGCCGCGGCCGGCAAACAGGTCGTCGCGCTCGTGGAGATCAAGGCCCGTTTCGACGAGCAGAACAACATCCGGTGGGCCCGCGAGCTCGAGCAGGCCGGAGTCCACGTCGTGTACGGCCTCCTGGGCCTGAAGACCCACTGCAAGACCTGCCTCGTGGTGCGCAAGGAAGGCGACCGGCTCCAGCGCTACGCGCACATCGGGACCGGCAACTACAACCCCAAGACGGCGCGCCTGTACGAGGACGTCGGCCTGTTCACCGCCGACGAGGACGTCGTGTCGGACCTGACGGATCTGTTCAACCACCTGACCGGGTTCTCCAACGTGAGCAAGTACCGCCGCCTCCTCGTGGCGCCGGAGGGCATCCGGACGGGGATCATCGAGCGGATCGACCGCGAGATCGAGCTGGCCGCCGAGGGACGCGAGGCCGGTATCCGGCTCAAGGCGAACGCCCTCGTCGACGAGCAGGTCATCGATGCCCTGTACCGCGCATCCCAGGCCGGGGTTCCGGTCGACATCGTGGTCCGTGGCATCTGTTCCCTCCGAGCGGGCGTCCCCGGCCTGAGCGAGAACATCCACGTCCGCTCGATTCTCGGGCGCTTCCTCGAGCACTCCCGGATCCTGCACTTCCGGGGCGCCGACGAGGCCCTCATCGGCAGTGCGGACATGATGCACCGCAATCTGGACCGCCGCGTAGAGGTGATGGTCACCGTCACCGATCCCCGGCTCAAGGCCCAGATCCACCGCATCTTCGACTCGGCCCTCGATCCGGCCACGCGCAGCTTCCATCTCCGGCACGACGCCAGCTGGGCCCGTATGCCCGCCCCGGAGGACTGGGCCGAGTCGGTCGACCATCAGGAGCGGTCGGCCTCCCTGCACGCGGGATTCCGGGACCGATGAGCAAGAAGGCCACGGTCCGGGTGGTGCCGGCGGCGGGTGCGGTCCTGTACCTCACGGACGGCGACTCGCGCCTGTGTGCGGTGGTCCACCGCCCGCGCTACGACGACTGGTCCCTGCCCAAGGGCAAGGTCGACGCGGGCGAATCGTTGCCGGTCACCGCTGTCCGGGAGATCGCCGAGGAGACGGGATTCACCGCCGTCCTGCAGTCCCGCATCGGCACCACCGGCTACCCCCTCAAGGAGAACACCCGCAAGGAGGTCACGTACTGGTCGGCGATGGCCTGCGAGGGGACCTTCGAGCCGAACTCGGAGGTCGACGAGATCCGGTGGCTCCCGGTGGAGCAGGCCAAGGATCTGGTCTCCTACCCGTTGGACCGTAAGATCCTCACCCGCTTCTGCGCGGCCCCGCCCGAGGGAAAGACCCTGCTCGTCGTCCGGCACGCCAAGGCCGGCAGCAGGAGCCAGTGGAGCGGGAACGACGACCTGCGTCCCCTCGACAAGTCCGGACGGGCGCAGGCCGAGATGCTCGTGCCGATGCTCCGGGCGTTCGGCGTGACCCGGTTGTACAGCGCGCCCAGGGTCCGGTGCGAACAGACACTCGCGCCACTGGCGGACGAGCTCGGGGTGGGGATCGCGATCGAACCGGCGCTGAGCGACGAGGCGTACCTCGACGACCCGGCAGCCGCCGTGGCCCGGCTGGCCGCGATCGCCCCGGGCGACGGCGTCGCCGTGGTGTCCTCGCAGGGAACCGCCATCCCCGGGATGATCCGGGACCTGGCGGGCTCGACCGACATCGACGTCGGCGAGGCCGCCACCAAGAAGGCCGGCGTGTGGGCCCTGGGGTTCGACGGCACGCGGCCGACCTACGCCGACTACTACCCCAGCCCGCTACCGCTGTTCTGAGCTGCGGTAGCGGGCCGGTCGGTCAGCTGACCTTCTCGCGGTGGTTCACACCATTCTTGCGCAGGCCCCCGAACGACTGGTGGGAGCTGGAGCGCTTCGCGGCGAGCCGGTCCTCGGGGAGCGACTCGGTGCCCTGGATGACGGACTTGAAGTACTGGCCCGGCCGGAACACCGGTGAGTGGGTCGGCGGTACCGGGATCGACTCGCCGGTATGGGGGTTACGGGCGACCCGGGCCGCACGGGACTTCTTCTCGAAGATGCCGAAACCCATGATGGTGATGGATTCCCCGGACGCGACGGTCCGGACGATGATGTCGAGAGTGTTCTCCAGGGCCTCGGTGGCGAGTTGGTGATCTCCGCCCATCCGGTCCGCCAGTTCGGCGATCAGGTCGGCTTTGTTCACGTGGGGATCCCCCTTTGGTTGAGGTATGCGGGCGCGGTACCGGTCCGCGCCGACTAAACATAAGCATACTCACACGTTTTTGCCAGCCGGGGGCATTTCGGAGGTTACTCCGAAACAAGTTCTTATCCCGAGGTCAGCGTGGGGTGGTGACCGGCTTGAACGCGGGCCGGCGACTCTCGAACTCCGCGATCTGATCGGCTTCACGCAGCGTGAGACCAATGTCGTCGAGCCCCTCCATGAGACGCCACCGCGTGTTGTCGTCGATGTCGAACGGCACCGTGACGTCGCCGGCCGTGACCGTGCGCGACACCAGGTCGACGGTCAGCTCGATACCCGGTCGCTCGTCCATGACCTTCCACAGGAGTTCGACGTTCTCCTGTTCGACCTGGGCGGCCACGAGTCCGGACTTGCCGGAGTTGCCGCGGAAGATGTCGGCGAACCGCGATGAGATGACCACACGGAACCCGAAGTCCATCAGGGCCCACACGGCGTGCTCGCGCGAGGACCCGGTGCCGAAGTCCGGTCCGGCGACCAGGACGGAGGCGCGGTCGTAGGGCGCCCGGTTGAGGACGAAGTCGGGCTCCTTCGCCCGCCAGGAGGAGAAGAGTCCGTCCTCGAATCCGGTGCGCGTGACGCGCTTGAGGTACTCGGCCGGGATGATCTGGTCGGTGTCCACGTTGGAGCGGCGCAGCGGGGCGCCGATGCCGGTGTGGGTGGTGATCGGCTCCATGAGGTGTCAGGCCCCCTTCGCGGGCTCGAGGTCGACGGGTGAGGCGAAGTGTCCGAGCACCGCGGTGGCCGCGGCGACCGACGGGCTGACCAGGTGGGTGCGGGCCCCCTTGCCCTGGCGGCCCTCGAAGTTGCGGTTCGATGTGGACGCACACCGCTGGCCCGGCAGCAACGAGTCCGGGTTCATGCCCAGGCACATGGAACAGCCTGGTTGGCGCCATTCGGCGCCGAACGCGGTGAAGACCTTGTCCAGGCCCTCCGCCTCGGCCTGTTCGCGCACGCGCATCGAGCCGGGCACGATGAGCATCCGGACCCCGTCGGCCACCGTGTGACCGTCGACGACCTCGGCGACGGCGCGCAGGTCCTCGATGCGGCCGTTGGTGCACGAGCCGACGAACACGACGTCGACGGGCACGTCCCGCATCGGGGTGCCGGCCTCGAGGTCCATGTACTCCAGAGCGCTCTCGGCGGCGATGCGCGCGCTCTCGTCGGTGAAGGTCTCCGGGTCGGGGACGGCCGCACCCAGGGGCACGCCCTGACCGGGGTTGGTGCCCCAGGTGACGAAGGGGGTGAGCGCGGCACCGTCGATGACGACCTCGGTGTCGAACACCGCGTCGTCATCGGTCCGGAGCCCGTCCCAGTACCGCACGGCCTCGTCCCACTCGTCACCCGCGGGTGCGTGCGGGCGACCGCGCAGGTAGTCGTAGGTGATCTGGTCCGGCGCGATCATGCCGGCCCGGGCACCGGCCTCGATGCTCATGTTGCAGATGGTCATCCGCGCCTCCATCGACAGCTTCTCGATGGCCTCGCCGCGGTACTCGATGATGTAGCCCTGCCCGCCGCCGGTGCCGATCTGGGCGATGACGGCCAGGATGAGGTCCTTGGCGGTGACGCCGGGCTGCAGCTCGCCGGTGACGGTGACGGCCATGGTTTTGAACGGACGCAGGGCCAGCGTCTGGGTGGCCATGACGTGCTCGACCTCGGAGGTGCCGATGCCCATCGCGATGGAGCCGAATGCGCCGTGGGTCGAGGTGTGCGAATCGCCGCACACCACGGTCATGCCCGGCTGGGTCAGGCCGAGCTGCGGACCCACGACGTGGACGATTCCCTGCTCGAGGTCGCCCATCGGGTACAGCCGGACACCGAACTCCTCGCAGTTGGAACGCAGCGTCTCGATCTGGATCCGCGAGGTCTGGTCGGCGATGAGGTTGACCGCACCGCCGACGATGTCGGTCGGGACGTTGTGGTCCTCGGTCGCCAGGGTCAGGTCCGGGCGGCGGAGCCGGCGTCCGGCCAGGCGGAGACCGTCGAAGGCCTGCGGGCTGGTGACCTCGTGTACGAGGTGGAGATCGATGAACAGCAGGTCGGGCCCCCGGGACCCGCCCTCGCCCTCGCCCTCGACCACCACGTGGTCGTCCCAGACCTTCTCGGCCAGGGTCCGCGGTCGCGTGCCGCCGGACACGGTCTCGTTCATCACGCCTCCACTCCACGTCCTGATGGGATCCGATGGATTCTCACCATGTAGGACGATATAGTCGAACTGTGAGACAGTATAGCGGGATCGGGGTCCTCGACAAAGCGATGACGGTGCTTTACGCCGTGGCCGAGCAGCCGTGCGTCCTGGCCGACCTCTGCGAGCGGACGGGCCTGCCTCGCGCGACCGCCCACCGGCTCGCGGTGGGGCTCGAGATCCACCAACTCCTCTCCCGTGACGACGCCGGAGTGTGGAGCCTGGGGCCCGGTCTGGCCAAGCTCGCCGCGCACGTGTCGGACTCCCTGGCCGAGGCCGCGTCCTCCGTGCTGCCCCGCCTGCGCGAGGTGACCGAGGAGAGCGTGCAGGTGTACCGCCGCGACGGTGACCGCCGGATCTGTGTGGCCTCCGCGGAACCACCGACGGGACTGCGGGACACGGTGCCCGTCGGCGCGATCCTGCCCATGACACGGGGCTCGGGCGCGAAGGTGTTGGCGGCGTGGGCCGACCCCGCCACCCAGCGCACCCTGCTCGCCGACGCCACGTACACCGAGCGCCAGCTCGCCGACGTCCGGCGGCGCGGCTGGGCGCAGTCGGTCGCCGAGCGGGAGGCGGGCGTGGCCTCGATCTCCGCGCCGATCCGGGATGCCGCCGGCACGGTGGTCGCCGCGATCTCCGTGTCGGGCCCGGTCGACCGCATCGGTCGCCGCCCCGGCGTGAAGTGGGCGGCCGATCTGCTCGCCGCCGCCGATGCGATCCACAAACGGCTCTAGTCGACAGGGACGCCGCCGCGCCGGCCCTACGCGGGCCGCCGGCCGCGGGTGAGCCGCTCGAGCGCCCACGGCAGGCTGGCCACGCTGGGTTGGCGCACCGCGGCCACGAGATCGTCGTCGCGCGGGTCCACCCGCACCACCTGCACGCCCGGCCGCCGGAGGTCCCGGTACGGAACGGGGTCGGGGCGCGAGTCCACGTCGAAGCCCAGCGCACGGATCTCGGCGCCGAGTGGCGACGTCGCCGCGAGGGTGGCGACGGGGGTGTCGGGCCGCGCGCCGGTGCCGATGACGACGGCGAGGGCGTCGACCCCCAGGCGGCGCTGCTCCTCCGACCACTCCTCGAGCGCCTTCTCGGCCGTCTCGGCTGCCGGGGTGGGATCGCGGTCGACGGCCCCGGCGACGAGATTGAGGTGGTCCCGCCACCCGGGTCTCCCCTGCGGGTCGACGATCACCGTGGCGAGCTGCTCGTACCCACGGAGCTCGGGCCCGGTGACGTCGGCCGCGACCAGGACGAACGCGTCGACCCCGAACGGCAGCAGCGACCGCAGGCTCGGCAGTCCGGGGCCGTCCCACTCCGGCGACGGCGGTGCCGGGTGGTCGCGCCACGGTCGCGGGCCCGTCCCGTCGACGGCCCACGCGGCGGTGGGCTCTCGGTCGAGGGCGTGCAGGACGTCGAGGTCGGCCGAGGAGAGCGCGATGAGGCGGCGTGGCGGAGCGTCCGGTGTGGGGGTACGGATCGGACTGGGGGGAGTCAGCGGGTCGCTCGCCGTCGGAGCCGGTGTCGTCGTCGACCCCCCTCCCGGGCCGCACGCGGTGAGCCCCGCGAGGGTCAACCCGCCACCGACGGCCAGGCGGAGGAGGTCACGGCGAGAGGTCACCCCGGTGATCCTGCCACGGCCACAAATGCGAGATGTCCCGGCTCGTCGTTGCAGACGAACCGGGACATCTCCCCTGTACCCCCGATGGGATTCGAACCCACGCTACCGCCGTGAGAGGGCGGCGTCCTAGGCCGCTAGACGACGGGGGCTTGGCGCTCGACCACTATATCCGGATGGTGGACGACGAACCAAATCGCGACATCGCCCCCGTACACCGGGTGCAAAGATGCACTCGGTGAAGTAAGCAGCTATCGTGACCGGCATGTCCTCTCCCCCCGACCCCGACTCACTGCGCGACCGGAAGCGTCGCGCGACCATGGTGGCCATAGAGAACGCGGCGACCTCCCTGGTGCTCGAGTACGGCTTCGACGCGGTGACGGTCGACCAGATCTGCGCCGCCGCCGAGATCTCCAAGCGGACGTTCTTCAACTACGTGCCCTCCAAGGAGGCCGCCGTCATCGGCGCCACGCCCGAGGACGTCACCGAGGCCGACCGCGCCGCCTTCCTCGACCGCGGCGAGGAGGGCGTTCTCGACGCGCTACTCCGTCTCTACCTCGCCGCCTTCGCGGCGACCCGCACCGCCGACAGGGACCAGACCGCCACGCTGGCCCAGCGCCGCCGGGCCATCTTCCGCGCCGAGCCCGAGCTGGCGGCCGCGCGGATGACCGCCTCGTCGCGCTTCCAACTCCGCCTGACCGACCTGGTGATCGTGCACCTCGACCGGCACCCGTCGCTGCGTCGGCTGGCCGGGGTGGCGGTCGAGGCCGAGGCCCGGGCCTGCGTGGCCCTGGTCGCGGCATCGGCGAACCTCGGGCTGTCCGCGTGGCTCGCCCGCGACTCCGCCACCTTCGAGGACCTCGACGGTGACTGCGCCACCGCGTTGCGGCAACTCGCCCTGCTCGCGGGAGCACCCGACACCACCGCACCCCCCGCCACGGCGCCCACCGCACCCTCCGCCTCACATCCCGCCGGGAGTCCCGCATGAGCGACACCGATATCCGCACTACCGCGCCCTCCCCCGGCGCCGATCCGGGAACCACGACCTCCGCGGCTCCGGCGCCGGTGACCCACAACGTGCCGCTGGTGTTCACCTCCCTGCTGCTCGGGATGCTCATCGTCTCCCTGGGCCAGATGATCTTCGCCACGGCACTGCCGACCATCGTGGCCGACCTCGGTGGGGTCGACCGGATGAGCTGGGTCATCACCGTCTACCTGCTCACCATGACGATCGGCCTGCCGGTCTACGGCAAACTCGGCGACCAGATCGGCCGCAAGCCGCTGTTCGTGACCGCGATCCTCCTGTTCTCCGCCGGCTCGCTGCTGGGCGCGGTCGCGTGGGACATCGACCTGCTCATCGTGGCCCGCGCGATCCAGGGGCTCGGTGGTGGCGGTCTCATGGTGCTCTCCCAGGCGATCGTCGCCGACGTCGTCCCCGCCCGGCAGCGCGGCCGGTACATGGGCGTACTGGGCGCCGTCTTCGGCTTGTCCTCCGTCCTCGGGCCCCTGCTCGGCGGGTTCTTCACCGAGGGCCCCGGCTGGCGCTGGGCCCTGTGGTTCAACCTCCCCGTGTGCCTGGTCGCCCTCGTCGTGGCCGTGGTCTGGCTCCGCCTGCCCAACCGCGGCGCCGGTCGACGTACCGACTGGCCCGGCACGGTCCTCATGGCCACCGGCACCACCGCTCTGATCCTCATCTCCTCCTGGGGCGGTAACCGGTACAGCTGGACGGACCCGATGATCCTCGGTATGGGCGCGGTGTTCCTGGTGTGTGCGGTCGCGTTCGTCCTGGTGGAGTCGCGCTCGGAGCACCCGTTGATCCCGATGACGCTGTTCGCCGAGCGGAACTTCTCACTGGCGACCGGAGCCGGGCTCCTGGTCGGTGTCGCGATGTTCGGTTGCATGGCGTACCTGCCCACCTACATCCAGATGGTCCACGGGCTCGGCCCCACCGCCGCCGGCCTGATGATGACGCCGATGATGGCCGGAATGATGGGCACGTCCATCGTCGTGGGCAACATCGTCAGCCGGACCGGCCGCTACAAGTGGTACCCGGTGGTCGGCACCGTGATCATGGCCGCGGGCCTCTGGCTGATCGGCTCGCTGGAGGCCGGCGACACCCTGGTGCACCTGGGCGTGGTGCTGTTCGTCTTCGGCTTCGGTCTCGGACTGTGCATGCAACTGCTGGTGCTGATCGTGCAGAACACCTTCCCGATCACCATGGTCGGCACCGCCACCGCGTCCAACAACTTCTTCCGCCAGATCGGCGGCACCATGGGTTCGGCGATCGTGGGTTCAGTGTTCGTCAGCCGGCTCGCCGATCTCATGGGCGAGCGGGTTCCCGCCGCGGCCGCCGAACTCGGTCCCGAGGGCGCCGCCGTCGCCGAGACCTTCTCGAACGGTTCGGGTGCGGCCAACTCCATGAGCCCGGAGATCCTGGCAGGGTTGCCCGGTCCCCTGCACGACGCGATCGTCGGCTCCTACAACGACGCGTTGGTGCCGATCTACCATGTCGTGGTCCCGCTCATCCTGGTCGCCACCGTGCTGCTGCTGTTCGTCCGAGAGGACACCCTCAAGGAGACGGTGGACTGATCCTCCTCCCACGCCCCCGCGTCCCGGCTCACCGTCCGACGGCGCGGGGGTGAGGAATCCGTCACGGAATCCGTACGCGCGGCAACCGCCCCGTCACGCGCGGTCACTAGCGTGCGGAGCGTGACCACACCTCGTCAGACCGTCCTGCGGTTCCTCGCCGCGCCCACCGATGTCGGTACGGGCACGCAGGTGCACACCGGCCGC
The DNA here is from genome assembly GCF_051994785.1 of Dietzia sp. MNB45. Taxonomy (NCBI): domain Bacteria; kingdom Bacillati; phylum Actinomycetota; class Actinomycetes; order Mycobacteriales; family Dietziaceae; genus Dietzia; species Dietzia sp. MNB45. The sequence continues at coordinate 2,042,705 of NZ_CP163397.1, forward strand.
ATCCTCGAATGGATCGACAAGGCCGCCTACGCTCTGGCGGCGGGGTGGTCCGGCGGATACGCCGTCACGGCCTACGTCGGGAACATCCGCTTCTCCCGACCGGTCATCTCCGGCGAGCTCATCGAGGTCTCGGCCCGCCTGGTCCACACGGGGTCGACGTCGATGCACATCCAGTGCGACGTCCGCGCCTGTGATCCCGTGACCCTCGACTACCGGCACTGCGCCGAGTGCCTCGTGGTGTTCATCGCCGTCCGCGACGGTGCACCCACCCCCGTGCCTCCCTGGACACCCGCGTCCCGGCTGGAGATACACGAGTCCGACGAGGCGGTCATGCGGATCGGACTGCGCAAGGACATCGAACAGGCGATGGCGGAGCAGACCTACTCCGTCGAGGGCACCGCGCCCCGCTCGACCCTGAGGTTCCTCGCGGCACCCGGTGACGTCAACTGGGGCGGCAACGCGCACGGCGGGCGCATCATGTCCTGGATCGACGACGCGGCGAACCTCTGCGCCACCCGGTGGTCGGGTACCCCCTGCACCTCCGTGTACGCCGGCGGTGTCCGGTTCTATCACCCGGTGAAGATCGGCCATGTCGTGGAGGTGGAGGCCCGCCTGCTGCACACGGGTCACGAGACCATGCACGTCTCGGTCCACGTGAGCTCCGGAGAGGCCACCTCGCCCGAGCGGACGCTCACCACCCACTGCCTGACCGTCTGTGCGGCACTCGGACCGGACGGTCGACCCACCCCGGTGCCCCGGTGGGCCCCGGTATCCGCCGAGGACCACGCACTGGACGAGCACGCCCGCCATCTCATCCGCCTCCGGGGGCGGGGCAGGGTGACCGGGCCGGTCCGGGCCTTGGCCTGACCCGCGATGAGGGCCCGGGCTGGTGGCCTACCGCGACTCCTGGAATCCGCCCCCGGCCCCCACAACGAGGAAGGCGCCCGGAGCGATGTGCTCCGAGCGCCTTCTGCTGTACCCCCGATGGGATTCGAACCCACGCTACCGCCGTGAGAGGGCGGCGTCCTAGGCCGCTAGACGACGGGGGCTAGGACACGGATCCGCACGGGATCCGCTGTAGCGAGCGCTGTGACGCGCTCAGCTGGCCTACCAGGACTCGAACCTAGAACGACGGTACCAGAAACCGCTGTGTTGCCAATTACACCATAGGCCACTGCATTCACTTTTCCGCCCCTCGCGGGGCGCCTCGAAGAGACTATCAAACCACCGAGGGTGAATAGCAAATCGCCTGGTCAATCCGTCTGTTTCCGGACCCCGAGCTAGTCGGCGACGGGGGCGGACCGCAGCCTGGACAGCGTGGCCTCACGACCGAGCAGCTCCAGCGACTCGAACAGCGGCGGCGAGATGTGCGACCCCGTGACCGCCACCCGCACGGGCCCGTAGGCCTTGCGCGGCTTGATGCCCAGGTCCTCCACCAGCGCGCCCGACAGAGCGGCCTCGATGGCCGGGGGCGTCCACTCCTCGAGCGCCTCGAGCGCGGCGATCGCGGCGTCCACGACCTCGCGGGAGTCTGTCTTGAGGTTCTTGGCGGCCGACTGGGCGTCGACGGTGAACCCGGCCTCGTCCACGAGGAGGAACTTGATGAGCTTCCATGCATCCGACAGGACGACGATGCGGGTCTGGAGCAGATCTGCAACGATCGCCCACCGCTGGTCGTCGAAACTCTCCGGCAGGGTCATCCCGTCCTCGGCGGGGTGAGCGACGAGGTACTCGCGCAGGCGGCGGGCGAACTCCTCCGCCGGCAGCTGCCGGATGTGCTCGGCGTTGATCGCGTCGGCCTTCTTCTGGTCGAAGCGGGCCGGGTTGGCGTTGACCTGGCGGATGTCGAACGCCTCGACCATCTCCTCGAGGGAGAACACGTCGCGGTCCTCCGACAGTCCCCACCCGAGCAGTGCCAGGTAGTTGAGCAAGCCCTCCGGCAGCATCCCGCGGTCCCGGTGGAGGAACAGGTCCGATTCGGGGTCACGCTTGGACAGCTTCTTGTTGCCGTCGCCCATGACGAACGGCAGGTGCCCGAACGCGGGGACGTCATCCGCCACCCCGATCCGCATCAGGGCACGGTAGAGGGCGATCTGTCGGGGGGTGGAGCTGAGCAGATCCTCGCCCCGGAGGACGTGCGTGATCTTCATCAGTGCGTCGTCGACCGGGTTGACCAACGTGTAGAGCGGGATGCCGTTGGCTCGCGTGAGCGCGAAGTCCGGCACGGTGCCCGCCCTGAACACGGTCTCCCCGCGGACCAGGTCGTCCCAGGCGAGATCCTCGTCCGGCATCCGCAACCGGATCACCGCGCCGCGCCCCTCGTCACGGAACGCCTGCTTCTGGTCCTCCGTGAGGTCGCGATCGAACCCGTCGTACCCGAGTTTGGGATCGCGACCGGCGGCCCGGTGGCGGGCCTCGACCTCCTCGGGGGTGGAGAACGACTCGTACGCCTCCCCCGCCTCGACCAGCCTGCGCACCACGTCCAGGTGCAGATCGCGCCGCTCGGACTGCCGGTACGGCGCGTACGGGCCACCCACCTCGGGACCCTCGTCCCAGTCCAGGCCGAGCCACCGCAGGGCGTCGAGGAGCGACTGGTACGACTCCTCCGAATCCCGGGCGGCGTCGGTGTCCTCGATGCGGAAGACGAACGTGCCGCCCGTGTGCCGGGCGTGCGCCCAGTTGAACAGGGCCGTACGGACGAGACCCACGTGGGGTGTGCCGGTGGGGGACGGACAGAAGCGGACGCGGACGTTCGAGGCGGTCATGGAGCCCATCTTAGTGACGATCCCGGCTCGCACCCCCGGCGAGGACCGGCCTAGGATCGGCGGGTACCCGTGGCCGCCGTACGAGGAGGCGCGATCCACGCAGGAGTCCGAACCGAGGGAGGCGTGCCGTGGCGTCTGGGCACCAACCCGACGTCGCACGCCCGGTGACCGCCCCGGACTTCCTGCTGTCCCGTCCGACCGGCTCGCTGCGCACCCAGGGTGCCCTGAACTCGTTCACGGCACCGGCGGACGCGGCCCTGGCCCTGCGGTCCGGCGCCAGTGGTCTGATCGTGGGCGCGATCGGTTTCGAGCCCGACGCGCCCGCCGCTCTGGTCGAACCCGACGTGGTGGTCCGCGTCGACGGCCCACTGGAGCCCCCCGCCTACTTCCGCCGGATGCGCACCCGCGCCCACGTCACCCGGGAGATCCCCACGTCCTCGGAGCACCGCGCCAGGGTGTCGACCGCGATCGCGGGGGTGCGCTCCGGCGAGATCGACAAGGTGGTGCTGGCCAGGGCGGTCCGGCTGTCTGCCGATCAGCCCATCGACCCCCATGCCGTGTGCGCCGCACTCATCGACTCCAGCCCGGCGGCGGACGGCTACCTCGTCGACCTCTCCCCCGCCGGCGGGGTCCACGCCGGGCGGGTCCTGGTGGGCTCGAGCCCCGAACTCCTCGTCCGCCGCCGAGGCGATCTGGTGGAATGCCACCCGCTGGCAGGGTCCGCGCCCCGCTCGACCGACCCGGCCGCGGACCAGGCCGCCGGCCGCGCCTTGCGCGCGTCGGGCAAGGACGCCTCCGAGCACGCATTCGTGGTGGAGTCGCTGGCACGGGCCCTGGAACCACTGTGCACGGATCTGGAGATCCCGGACCGCCCCACTCTCACGTCCACCCGCGAGATGTGGCACCTCGGGACCCGTATCCGGGGGCGTGTCGCCGACCCCCGCACCACCTCGCTGGACCTCGCCCTCGCCGTGCACCCCACACCGGCGGTGTGCGGGACACCAACGGACGAGGCACGCAGGCTCATCGCCGCGATAGAAGGGGAACGGGGGTTCTACGCCGGGGCCGTCGGGTGGTCGGACGCCGGTGGCGACGGGGACTGGATGGTGACCATCAGGTGCGCCGAGATCGACGCGGACCGGTCGGGAGCGATCGCCTGGGCCGGCGGCGGTCTGGTCGCGGACTCGCAGCCCGACGACGAGGTGGCCGAGACCGGCGCCAAACTCCGCACCATCCTGAGGGCGTTCGGAGCCTTCTAGGGCGGTGCCCGGCGCCGGTCCCCCGACCTACCGGTCGACGACGGGGTTCGTCAGTGAGCCGATGCCCTCGATCTCGACCGTCACACGGTCGCCGGGCAACATGGGCCCGACCCCCGCCGGGGTACCGGTGAGGATCACGTCGCCGGGCAGGAGGGTCATGACCCTGCTGACATACTCGACGATCTCGCCGACGGTGTGCATGAACTGCGAGGTGTTGCCATCCTGCCGCACCTCGGACGTGCCGTCTGGATGGGTGAGGGTGACCCGGACGTCCAGCCCGTTGGGGTCCAGATCGGTGACGATCCACGGACCGAGCGGGCAGAAGGTGTCGTATCCCTTGCCCCGCGTCCACTGACCGTCCGAGAGTTGCTGGTCGCGGGCGGTGACGTCGTTGGCGCAGGTGTAGCCGAGGATGACCTCGTGGGCCCGCGCGGCGGCGACGTCCCGGCACGGCTGCCCGATCACCACGGCCAGCTCGCCCTCGTGGTCGACCCGCTCCGAACTCGGCGGATAGGCGACAGACGCCTCGGGGCCGACGACCGAGGTGTTGGGCTTGAGGAAGATCAGGGGCTCGGCCGGGGCCTGCGAGCCCATCTCCTCGGCGTGATCGGCGTAGTTCTTGCCGACACACACGATCTTGGAGGCCAGGATCGGGGCGAGCAGACGCACGTCGGCCAGCGGCCATTCGCGGCCGGTGAACTCGGGGGTACCGAAGGGGTGCTCGGAGATCTCGGCACAGGACAGCGAGGACGGGTCGGAGATGTCTCCGCGGACCTCGACGAAGGCGAAACCCTGCGGGTGGGCGATACGGGCGAGACGCATACCCGCGATCCTAGGCGGTCCGCAGGTCCCGCAGCGTGCGCGCCCCGCGGTCGCGGAGCTCGGTGACCTGGGCGAGATACAGCTCGGCGCAGGCGAGCGCGTCGACCAACGGGTCGTGTGCGCGGTACCGCGGTAGCCCGTACCTCTCCCGGGCACCCCAGAGCCGCAGCCGCTCGGGCGACGGGTCGGCGGTGAAGCCCATGTCGACGCCGCCGCCCAGAACCCGCCGGTGCAGCTCCAGGGTGTCGACGGACTCCACAGGTGGCCGGATGCCGAACGTGCGCCGGCACAACGCGCCCAGGAAGTCGACCTCTATCGGGCAGTAGTGCGCGACCAACACCCGGCCGGTCAGAGCGGTGAACACCCGGTCCAGGACGTCCTCGACATCCGCTCCGGTGGCGATCGCGTCGTCCGTGAGTCCGTGCACGGTGGCACTCTGCCCCACCCCGTCGTCGTCGCCCGGTCCGCGATCGGGACGCAACAGTACCGATCCCGCCCCACCCAGGACGATCCGCTCCCCGTCGACGGGGACGAACCCCACCGCCAGGACCCGGTCATGACGGGGATCGAGACCCGTGGTCTCCACGTCCACAGCGAGCAGCGACAGGTCCTCGAGTGGCGTGGTCGGATCCGGCGGCGGTGTCTCCAGGTATCGCCGCAGTGGCCCGTCGGGGGCCTTGCGGGCGGCACTCCTGCGGCGGCCGGCCGCGGTCAGCCAGGGCAGAACCATCACATCTGCCCGACCCGGTATTTGATCTGCAGTGCGCTCTGTGCTCCCGCGATGATGCGGAACGCCGCCCGTAGCCGATGGCGGTCCTTGGTTCCGAGCGTCGACGGGTCCACGTTGTTGTCGAGGTCCGAGTGCTCGTGGATCTGACGCGCGTGGTGGCGGAATGCCAGCCCGCGCAGGAACCGGAAGGCCTCGATGAGGTTCTCGGCGTCCGAGCGGGCGATCACCCCGGCGCTCGCCGCCGCGTCGAGCCGGCCGAGCGTCGATACCTCGTCCAGTCCCGCGGACAGGGCGTACAGACGCGCGATCTGGACGACTGGCGCGATCCCCCCGGCCTTGAGGTCCAGGGTGTTGCGGTACTCGCCCCGGCGCGCGACGACGAGCCCGCGGAGGAAACCGAGCGGGGGTTGCCACTCGCACGCGATCCGGGCCAGATGCGCCTGGAAACGGGGGCTGCCCTTCGCGCGGACCAGCATCTCGCGTTGGACGCGGACGGCGAGGCCGCTCTCACCGTGGACGGGACGGAGGTCGAAGAACACCTGGCTGTGCAGAACTGCGTCGGCCTCGGGGGCCCCGACCCAGTCCCGTACCGTCCCCTCCCACTCCGCGCAGGTGCGCCGCCACCGCGGGTTGGTCGCCATCACCCCACCGGGACAGAGCGGGAAGCCCGCCCGGTCGAGACCCGTGCAGACGCGGTCGGCGAGCTCCGCGAAGTAGTCGTCGGAGCCGGCGACCTCGTGTGCCCTGTCGTCGAGGATCAGCGCGTTGTCCTGGTCGCTGGACACCCCGAGCTCACCCCGGGCCTGGGAACCGAGTCCCACCCAGGAGTAAGGCACGGGAGGCGGTCCCAGGTCGGCCTCCGCCAGCGCGATCAGGCGGCGCGTCGCCGCATCGGCGGTGGCGGTGACGACCCGGCCGATATCCCGCGGCGTGGTGCCCCGCCGCACGAACTCGCCGACCAGCGGTAGCAACCGGGCGGACAGTTCCGCCACCGTCTCGGTGTCGGGCGCCCGCGAGATCCGCGCGGCCAGATAGACCGGGTCGGACTGTGCCAGGCGCAGCAGGTCCCCGCTCGTGACCATCCCCGCGGGGGCACCGGCCTCGCACACCGGCAGGTGATGGACGCCGCGTTCGATCTGGAGCAGGGTCGCGTCGAACGCGCGGGTCCGGGCGTCCACCGAAACCGGGTCGTGGGTCATGATCGTCGACACCGGCGCCGCGGTGTCACCGCCGACCGCGACCACCTTCGAGCGCAGGTCGCGATCGGTGAAGATGCCGACCACGCGTCCGTCCTCCACCACGAGCAGCGCGGAGACGCGTTCCCGCGACATGATCTGCGCCGCCTCGAGGATGGTGGTCCCGGGCCCCGTGGTGACCGCGTCGCGGGTGAGGAGATCGCCCACCGGTGTGCTCAGCGGGTCTCCCCCGGCCGCGGCGACCCGGGCGGAGGCGAGGTCCTGGCGGATCCGATCGCTCCGCGCACCGAAAAAGTCGCGAATACCGGGGTGGGCGGCCGCGAGCTCGTCGAACACCTCGCGCGGCATCTCGAGCAGCAGGGTGTCCGCGACCGCCTCCATGCGGTACCGCGACGGGCCGGAACCGGTCAGCGTCGAGTAGCCGAAGCAGTCACCCTCGTCGCGCGCGTCGAGCAGGGCACCGCCCGGGTCGCACACCTCGACGGCGCCCGTGCGGATGATGTGGAGGGTGTCGTTCGCGTCCCCCGCCTCCAGAATGACGGTCCCCCGCCGGTGGTAGCGCTGACTGAGCCGCGCGGGCAGGCGGTCGAGCACCTCTCCGGGCAGCTCGTCGAAAGGAGCGCAGCGCGCGAGGAAGTCCCGCACCTCGGCGAGTTCGACGTCCATTCCACCACTGTGGACGCCGACGGCCCGCGGTGTGATCACTTCTCGCGATTCACACCCGCGGGCCGGGGACCGGACGTGGGGTCAGCGGGGCGGTGGTCTAACCGCTGACGGCCGCGACGATCCGGTCGCCCACCTCGGAGGTGACGATCGGGGCGTCGCCGCGCGAGCCGAGGTCCGCCTCGACGGCTGCCTCCACTCGATCGGCCTCGGCCGTGTGACCGAGGTGGCGCAGCAGCAGAGCCACGGACAGGATGGCGGCGGTGGGGTCGGCCTTGCCCTGTCCGGCGATGTCCGGGGCCGAACCGTGGACGGGCTCGAACATGGACGGGTTGGTCCCGGAGGCGTCGATGTTGCCCGACGCCGCGGTGCCGATGCCTCCGGTGACCGCGGCCGCGAGGTCGGTGATGATGTCGCCGAAGAGGTTGTCGGTGACGATCACGTCGAACCGGGACGGATCGGTGACCATGTAGATGGTGGCGGCGTCGATGTGGCAGTAGTCCACCTCGACCCCGGGGAACTCCGGAGCCACCTCGTCGACGGTGCGCTGCCACAGCCCACCGGCGTTGACGAGCACGTTGGTCTTGTGGACCAGGGTGAGCTTGTTGCGACGCGACTGCGCACGGGAGAACGCGTCGCGGACCACGCGCTCCACGCCGTACCGGGTGTTGACCGAGGTTTCGGTACCGATCTCGTGCGGTGTCCCCACACGGATCGCACCGCCGTTACCGGTGTAGAGCCCCTCGGTGCCCTCGCGGACGACGACGAAGTCGATCTCGCCCGGGTCCTTCAGCGGGGTGGCCGACCCTGGGAAGAGCCGGGAGGGCCGCAGGTTGACGTGGTGGTCGAGGGCGAACCGCAGCGGGAGCAGCATGCCCCGCTCGAGCACGCCGGCCGGCACGGAGCGGGGATCACCGATGGCACCCAGCAGGATCGCGTCGTGGCCTCTCAGGCTCTCCACGTCCGCGTCCGTCAGGGTCTCGCCGTTGCGGAGGTACCGGCGCGCGCCGAGGTCGTATTCGGTCTTCTCGACACCGGGGACCAGCGCGTCGAGCACCTTCAGTGCCTCGGCCGTGACCTCGACGCCGATACCGTCGCCGGGGATGACTGCGAGCTTCATGATGTCGTCGTCCCGGCTCAGACCAGGTTGATCTGGGTCGCGGTGGCGTCGAGCTCGGAGACGATCCGGTCGACGGTCGGCTCGGCGACCGTGCGGTCGACCCGCAGGATCAGCGACGCGCCCTCGCCGGAGGCGTCCTGGCTCAGTGCGGCGGCCTGGATGTCGATGCCCTCCCCGCCGAGGATGGAGCCCACCTTGCCGAGCACGCCCGGGCGGTCGGAGTAGTGGACGAACAGGTTCTGGCCCTCGGCGCGCAGGTCGAACCCGCGCTCGTTGATCCGGACGATCTTCTGCACCTGGTCCAGGCCGGCCAGCGTGCCGGTGACATCGGCCGACGCGCCATCCGCGGCCACGGCCGTGACGGTGACGGTGCTGCGGTAGGACTTGGACTCGCTGTGGGTCTCCACCGAGTGGGTGACCCCCCGCTGCTCGGCCATCTGGCCGACGTTGACGAAGGTCGCGGGCTCGTCGGTGATCGCGGAGAACATGCCGCGCAGGGCGGCCAGCCCGAGGACGTCGACCTGCTCGGATGCGAGCTCGCCGGCGACGTCGATCCGGACGGTCGTCGGGATACCCGGGCACAGGTGGCCGGCGACCAGTCCGAGCTTGCGGACGAGGTCGAGCCAGGGTGCGACCTCGTCGCCGACGGGACCACCGGTGACGTTGACGGCGTCGGGGACGAACTCCCCGCGCAGGGCGAGCAGCACACTGCGGGCGACGTCGGTGCCGGCGCGGTCCTGCGCCTCGCTGGTGGAGGCGCCGAGGTGCGGCGTGACGACGGTGTTCTCGAGCTCGAAGAGCGGCGAGTCGGTGCACGGCTCGGTGTCGAACACGTCGAGCGCCGCGGAGCGGACCTTGCCGGACTTCAGGGCGTCGACGAGCGCGTCCTCGACGATCAGACCGCCGCGGGCGGCGTTGACGATCACGACGCCGTCCTTGGCACGGGCCAGCCTCTCGGCGTCGAAGAGACCGGCGGTCTCCTTGGTCTTGGGCAGGTGCATCGTGATGATGTCGGCGCGGGAGACCAGCTCGTCGATGTCGACCAGCTCGATTCCCAGCTGCGCCGCGCGGGCGGCGGGCAGGTAGGGGTCGTAGGCGATGAGGTTGGTCTCGAACGCGGCGAGTCGCTGCGCCACGAGCTGGCCGATGCGGCCCAGGCCCACGACGCCGACGGTCTTGCCGAGCAGCTCGACGCCGTTGAAGGAACTGCGCTTCCAGGTGTGCTCGCGCAGGGTGCGGTCCGCGGCCGGGATCTGGCGGCAGGCGGACATGAGCAGCGCGACCGCGTGCTCGGCGGCCGAGTGGATGTTGGAGGTGGGCGCGTTGACCACCATGACGCCGCGCTCGGTGGCGGCGGGGATCTCGACGTTGTCCAGGCCGACGCCCGCGCGCCCGATGATCCTGAGGTTCGGCGCGGCGGCGAGCACCTCGGCGTCGACGGTGGTGGCCGAGCGCACGAGCAGTGCGTCGGCGTCGGCGACCGCCTCGAGCAGCTTGGGGCGATCCGGGCCGTCCACCCAGCGGACCTCCACGGCGTCGCCGAGCGCGTCGACGGTCGACTGGGCGAGCTTGTCGGCGATGAGGACGACGGGCCGTCCGGATGCTGTCACAGTGGGTTCTCCTCGGTGTCTTTTCGGGCACGGCCAGTCTAGGGCACCTGTCACCGGCGCCGAGCAGTGGCCGGTACGCGCCCGGACGCCTACCGTGACGAGGGTCGGCGACCCGACGTGACCACCGCCGCGCGACGAACGGAGCACCGATGCCCCGCACTCCCCGGTCGGCCCAGCCGCCGGTCCGCTTCCCCGACCCCTGGTTGCCCGTGCTGGCCCCGGCACGCGGCCCGACGGCGGTGGCGATGTATCTGCGGGCCCACCTGTACGGCGCCGCGGTGGGCCGGAGCGTCCTGGACCGCTGCATCAGTGCGGTCGATCCGGAGGACCGGGTCCGGTTGGTCCCGCTGCGCCGGGAGTTCGAGGAGGAGATCGACACCGCCGCCCGCCTGTTGGCGGTGCTCTCACCTCTGGGGGCCCCGGGCCGTCGGCTGGTGCGGTGGTCCGCCGCGGTCAGCCTCACCGCACTGCCGGTGGGCACGGTGGTGCGCGATCCTCTGGCCCGGCTCGCGGTCCTGGAGGCGCTGCGCACCCTCGTGGTTGCGAAGCGCTCGATGTGGGAGTTGCTCGCCGCGTCGTGGGTCGCGGACGGCCCGGCGTCCGCTGCCGGGAGGTCCGGAGCGGAACCCGACGTCAGCAACGACGACAACTGCGACGACGATGACAGCAGCGACGACGACGACAGCGACGACGAGCCCGGCGGTCCCGGCACCGGCCGGCTGCTACGGGGACTGGCCGACCAGGCCCGGTCACAGGAGGACCTGCTGGAGCAACTGCGACGCGCCTACGGTCTGGCGGTCTTCGAATGAGCGCGGCGGGGACCGTACGTGCGGACGTCGTCGTGGTGGGCTCCGGCCCCAACGGCCTGGCCGCCGCGCTGCTGTGTGCGCGGGCCGGGCGGCGGGTGGTGGTGCTGGAGGCCCAGGAGACCATCGGTGGCGGGTGCCGAACCCTGCCGATGGGCGATATCGCGACCGGCATCCCGGAGGACGTCGTGAACGGGTTGCTGGTGGATCCGTGCTCGGCCGTGCACCCCATGGCGGGGGCATCCCCGTTCTTCCGTGGGTTCGACCTGCCGGCCCACGGGGTCGAGATGCTCACTCCCCCCGTTCAACTGGCTCACGCACTGCCGGCCCGCGACGCGATCGTCGTTCCCGCGTCCCCATCCCCCGCCGCCCTCGCAGAGGGCCTGGGGTCGCGCGCGGAGGCCGACCGGTGGTGGAGCCTCATGGGCCCCCTGGGCCGCAGGGCGGAGGACGTCGTCGCCACGGCCCTGTCCGATCAGCGCTCGGTCCCGCACCTGGGGGCGACCGCGGCGCTCGGCGCGGCGTTCGTCCGCGCCCACCCCCGCGGTGTGGTCGGCGATCCCCTCGGTCCGGACGGACGGACGCTGCTGTCCGGGATCTCGGCCCACGCGATCACCCCGCTGTCCTCCCCCGCCGCGACGGGGGTCGGCCTCGTCCTGGGCTCGTTGCTCCACTCGCCGCTCGGCTGGACGCTGCCGGTCGGCGGCAGCGGGGCCATCACCGCCGCACTGGCCGAGGCGATCCGGGATGCCGGGGGGGAGATCCGCACCGGGGTCGGCGTGGATTCGCTGGCACGGCTCGACGCCCGGGACGTCGTCTTCAACACGTCCTCCCGGATCCTCGGCGAGATCCTCATGGCATCCTCGCCCTCTCCGGCCGTGGCCCGCCGCGCACGCAGACTCCTGGAGGCGCCGGTCGGCGGGGCCGCGGCGAAGGTCGACCTGGTCCTGTCTGGCCCGGTTCCGTGGCGCGACGGCCGGCTCGCCGACGCCGGCACTGTCCACCTGGGTGGGGATTCCCATGCCATCGCGGCCGCCGAGCGCGAGGTCGCCGCCGGTCGGCACGCCGATCGGCCCATGATCCTCGTCTCCCAGCCGTGGGTGACCGACCCGGGACGAATCGCCCCGGACGGTCGACGTCCACTGTGGACCTACGCGCACGTGCCCGCGTTCTCCGACCGTGACCAGACCGAGCAGGTGCTCGCCGCGCTCGAGGCGGTCGCGCCGGGGGTGCGGGACGTGGTCGTGGCCGCCCACTGCACGCCCGCGGACCGGATGGCCGAGCACAACGCCAACAACGCCGGTGGGGACATCGCGGCGGGACGCGTGGACCTGCGGGGGCTCATCGCCCGCCCGGTGCCGCGGGCCGACCCGTTCGCGACCGGTGTGCCCGGGGTGTGGCACGCCTCCGGCTCGACCCCTCCCGGCCCGGGCGTGCACGGCATGGCCGGGCAGCACGTGGCGGAGCGCATCCTCGGCGGGTTACCGACTCCCTGGTAGGAAGCGAATCACTGGTAGGACACGAACCACGGCCGGGGCTCGACCGCCATGGTCTGCTCGGGCGTGAACGTGGGGGTGTCCTCGTCATAGAAGTTCTTCCACGCCATCCGGATGCCGGACGGCAGCCCGCTGCGCAGGACGTCCCACGTCTCCATCTTCAGGTCCGGGGTGCCGTGACCGTCGGCGTGCAGGACGATTGACACCTCCGGCCTGGAGGTGTCGATCTGGTCGCGGTCGTCGATCATGGCCATGCTGAACTGGTGGAGGATGAGGAGCTTCTGTGGCCCTCCGCTGTCCCGGGTCAGGTCCGCCAGCCAGTCGGTGACCCGGTTGATCTCCTCGGCGTCCACCGACCCGATCTGCGCGCCCGGCTGTTGTCCCGGCTCGAGCTTCCACTCGGGGTCGAGCGCGAGTCCGACGTTCGGGCGGGTGAGCAACTCCTCGAAGATCCTCGCCTGATCGAGGAGGTCGGCCATGCCGGGCTGGAGGTCGATCACCGCGTACCCGCCGGCGTCGGTGATGGCGTCGATCAGCGGGACGAACTCCTGCGGGTCCCACTCGTTGGTGTAGTTGCCGTCGGGTCCGGCGGACGTCGAGGCGACCGTCGCGATGATCTCGAACGCCGGGATGACCGGTTCCGGGGAGTGCGGCTGGTACTCCCCGACCAACTGCTGAACCCGCGCCACGCTCTCCTCTGGTCCCTGCTCGCCGAGGATCCCCAGGGCAGGGGTGATCGGCGACCCGTAGGCGGCCACGAACCGCCGGCCCGGGAACAGCAGCTGTCCGCCGCCCGGCAGTTCGGGAACCGTCCGCGCCTTCTCCACCCGGTCCTCGAGTTCGTCCTCGGTGCCCCACCCGGGCCCGAGCGCGTAGACCGCCTCGGCGTCCCGCACCGCCTCCACGGACCCGCCGTCGACCCGCGGGTCCGGGGTACGGAGGTGGGACACCGCCGCCCCGACGGCCACTGCCGTCGCGACCGCCGCGACCGGCGTCTCGTCGTACACGAGCACGCTGGGTGCGCCCTCGCCGTCCCATGCGGGTTCGCCGCTGTCGAACGGATCGGGGGCCGCGCCCGCGCCGTCGGCAGCGGTGATCTCCCCGGCCGTCATCAGCGCAGGCGTACCCGGCACCTGGTGGACGGTGACGTCGTCGATCCGCCCCGGCGGGACCTCGACCTCGGAGTCGAACGTGATCCCGGTCAGCTCCTCGAGCTCCGGCCGACCTCCCGGGGCGTCGACCACCTCGCCGTCGTCAGGTGTGAAGGCCACCTGCCCGACCCGCAACACCCGCTCGGCGCCGAGTCGCGACACCTCGTCGGCCAATGCCGCGTCCCCGCCCTCGACGGCGGTGAGCATCGGTGCGTGCAACCCGACCGCGACGGAGGCGGCGCGCGCCTGCGCGGCGGCGTCCGGGGCTGCCACCACGACCACCGGGGCGGACTCGATGAGCAGTCTCGTGGTCTCCACGCCGGACCCGTCGGCGTCGGCGGCGACCCGCGTGCCCTCCACCGGGGCGGCTTCGGTTCTCGGTCCGCCGTCACCGGGGTCGGACGTACACGCCACGGTCGTCCCCACCAGGGAAACGGCGAGGACCGCCGCACCCACTCCTCGGTTGAAGTGGCGCACGGCGGTCCTCCTGCTGAAGTCGGGAATCGATCCCGGTGGACCCTACAGGGGCTTCACCGGGTCGGACACGCGGACCCTCAGGCAGTCTCCGTGATCGGCCGGTCGACCCAGCTCATGAGGTCGCGCAGCTTCTGGCCGGTGACCTCGATCGGGTGCTCGGCGTTCTCCTTGCGGAGCTGCTCAAGCTCCTTATTGCCGCCCTCGACGTTGGCCACGAGGCGCTTGGTGAAGGTGCCGTCCTGGATGTCGGACAGGATCTCCTTCATGCGCTCCTTGGTGCCGGCGTCGATGACCCGCGGGCCGGAGAGGTAGCCGCCGAACTCCGCGGTGTCGGACACCGAGTAGTTCATGCGCGCGATGCCGCCCTCGTACATGAGATCGACGATGAGCTTGAGCTCGTGGAGCACCTCGAAGTAGGCGAGCTCCGGCTCGTAGCCGGCCTCGACCATGACCTCGAAGCCCGTCTTGACGAGCTCCTCGGTGCCGCCGCACAGCACGGCCTGCTCACCGAACAGGTCGGTCTCGGTCTCGTCCTTGAAGGTGGTCTTGATGACGCCCGCGCGGGTGCCACCGATCGCCTTCGCGTAGGACAGCGCGAGCGCCTCGCCCTCGCCCTTCGGGTCCTGCTCCACGGCGATGAGCGCCGGGACGCCCTTGCCGTCGACGAACTGACGACGCACGAGGTGACCGGGGCCCTTGGGGGCGACCATCGCGATGGTGATGTTCTCTGCCGGCTTGATGAGGCCGAAGTGGATGTTGAGGCCGTGACCGAAGAACAGCGCGTCGCCGTCGTTCAGGTTGGGCTCGATGTCCTCGGTGAAGATCTGCGCCTGCGAGGTGTCGGGGGCGAGCAGCATGATGACGTCGGCCCACTTGGTGGCCTCGGCGGCGGTCATGACCTTGAGGCCGGCCTCTTCGGCCTTCGCGCGGGACTTGGAGCCCTCACGCAGGCCGATCGCGACCTCGACTCCGGAGTCGCGCAGGCTGAGCGAGTGCGCGTGCCCCTGCGAGCCGTACCCGATGACGGCGACCTTGCGGCCCTGGATCAGCGACAGATCCGCCGAGTCGTCGTAGAACATCTCCACTGCCATGGTGGATTCCCTTCGTGTTGTTTCGTGAAGTCGAGACTTGTGTAGGAGTCGATACTATCGAGTGGTGTTGATGGACTTGGGGCCGCGTCCGAGCGCGACCATGCCGGACTGCACGATCTCGCGGATCCCGTAGCCGTCGAGCATCCGCAGCAGCGCGTCGAGCTTGTCGGGGGTACCCGTGGCCTCGAGAGTGAGCGACTCGGGTGAGACGTCCACGATGTGTGCGCGGAACAGACTCGCGATCTCCACGATCTGACCGCGGTTGGTGGCGTCGGCGCGGACCTTGACGAGAGTGAGCTCGCGGGCCACCGAGCCGGCCGGATCCTGCTCGACGATCTTGATGACGTTGACGAGCTTGTTGAGCTGTTTGGTCACCTGCTCGAGCGGGAAGTCCTCGACGTTCACGACGATGGTCATGCGCGACAGGCCTTCGGTCTCGGTCGGGCCCACGGCCAGCGACTCGATGTTGAACCCGCGCCGGGAGAACAGCGACGAGACGCGCGCGAGCACGCCAGGCTTGTCCTCCACCAGCACGCTCAGGGTGTGGGAGCGAGCGCTCACTGGTCCTCCTCCTCGGCGGCGATCACCGCGGCGTCGATCCGCTCGGTCGCCTCGTGGATGTCCGCGGCGTCGTCCGCCACGGAATCGGTGTCGTCGAACAGCGGCCGGATGTCCCGGGCCGCCATGATCTCGTCGTTGGACGTGCCCGCCGCGACCATCGGCCACACCTGGGCGTCCTTGCCCACGATGAAGTCGATGAGGACCGGGCGGTCGTTGATCGCGCGGGCCTGTGCGATCACGTCGTCGACGTCCTCGGCGCGCTCACACCGCAGCGCCACGCAGCCCAGGGCCTCGCCGAGCTTGACGAAGTCCGGGATGTGCATGGAGTGGGTCGACAGGTCGGTCTGCGAGTACCGCTCCTCGTAGAACAGTGTCTGCCACTGACGGACCATGCCGAGGTTGCCGTTGTTGATCAGCGCCACCTTGATGGGTGCGCCCTCGATGGCGCAGGTGGCCAGCTCCTGGTTCGTCATCTGGAAGCAGCCGTCGCCGTCGATGGCCCAGACCTCGGCGTCCTGACGGCCGAACTTGGCACCCATCGCCGCGGGGACCGCGTACCCCATGGTCCCCAGGCCGCCCGAGTTCAGCCACGTGCGCGGCTTCTCGTACTGGACGAACTGGGCCGCCCACATCTGGTGCTGGCCGACGCCCGCGCAGTACACGGCGTCCGGGCCGGCGGCGGCGCTCAACCGCTCGATGACGTACTCGGGAGACAGGGAGCCGTCCGACTGCGGGCCGTAGCCAAGCGGGAACTCACTGCGGATCTCGTCCAGCTCACCGACCCACACGGCGGGCTCGCCCAGCGTGCCGGATTCGCGCGCGCCGCGCAGCGTCTCGACGAGCTCGACGAGGACCTCCTTGATGTCGCCGACGATCGGCACGTCGACGGCTCGGTTCTTGCCGATCTCGGCCGGGTCGATGTCGGCGTGGATGACCTTGGCGTCCGGGGCGAAGGTGTCGAGACGACCGGTGACCCGGTCGTCGAACCGGGCGCCCAGGGTGACCAGCAGGTCGGACCGCTGCAGCGCCGCGACGGCGGCGACGGTTCCGTGCATCCCCGGCATGCCGTAGTGCAGCCGGTGGGAATCCGGGAACGCCCCGCGCGCCATGAGCGTGGTCACGACCGGGATGCCGGTCAGCTCGGCGAGCGCCATGAGCTCCGCGGAGGCGTCGGCCTTGATGACGCCGCCGCCGACATACAGCACCGGGCGCCTGGCCTTGCCGATCATCCGGGCGGCCTCACGGATCTGCTTGCCGTGCGGCTTGGTGACGGGCCGGTAGCCGGGCAGCTTCATCTCCGGCGGCCACGAGAACGTCATCTCGGCCTGCAGGACGTCCTTGGGGATGTCCACGAGCACAGCGCCGGGGCGACCTGTCTGCGCGATGTGGAACGCCTCGGCGATCATCCGCGGGATGTCCTCGCCGTGGGACACGAGGAAGTTGTGCTTGGTGATCGGCATGGTGATGCCCGAGATGTCGGCTTCCTGGAAACCGTCCGTGCCGATGAGTGCGGTCCCGACCTGACCCGTGATCGCGACGATCGGGACCGAGTCCATCTGCGCGTCCGCGAGCGGGGTCACCAGGTTGGTGGCGCCGGGGCCCGAGGTCGCCATGCAGACGCCGACCCTTCCGGTCGCCTGGGCGTAGCCGGTCGCTGCGTGACCGGCGCCCTGCTCGTGCCGGACCAGGACGTGCCGGACCTTGGCCGAGTCGTAGAGCGGGTCGTAGACCGGCAGGATGGCCCCGCCGGGGATGCCGAAGACGACCTCGGTGCCGATCTCCTCGAGGGACCGGACGACGGCCTGGGCCCCCGTCATCCGCTCTGGGGCCGCGGACCGGGCCTTCTGCTCTGCACCCGGACGGGGTCCGGGCTGTGCCGTTGGTGCGCTCACTTCAACTGTCCTTCATGCTGGTCGTGGAGCCGTGGTTCGTGGTCGGGCGTGATCGTGGATTTCTCTGACCGCGGTCTGACCCGGCAACAAAAAACCCCCGTCGGCCACGAAAGGCCGGCGAGGGTGCGCGTCGACGGAAAGCCAGGTAGGGCTCAGGCGCCGACGCGCCGGCCGAGTACGAGACCGTTCCAGGTGTTCACGAGGCCCAGACTAGGCCGCGGTCGACGGCAGCGTCAACTCGTGGAACATCGATCCCACTATGTGGACCATGCCAGACTGGAGGCATCATGAGTGCCCCTTTCAGAGCTCCCGTCCCGGAGTCGAGCCCCCGCGATCACGCCCTCTTCCGGGTCAACCCGATGTCGTACGTCGTCATCGCCATTTTCGTGCTGGCGATCCTCTGGCCCGTCACGTCCTACCCCGTCGCCCTGGGCTGGCTGGTGCTGCTCCCCGTCGCCTTCGGTTGGTGGGTGGCCCGGACCTGGACCCGACTGGACGAGGACGGTGTCCACCTGTCGTCCTGGCGCTCCCGACGGTCCGTGCCGTGGGATGAGGTCAGGGGTGTGATGTTCCCCAAGCGTGGGTTCGCCCGGCTCGTGACCACCTCTGACACGTCACTCCCGATGGGCGGGGTCTCGTTCCACGACCTCCCGCGGCTGTCCGGCGCCAGCCGTGGCCGTATCCGCGATCCGTACGCCGCGAGCGGACCCGAGTCCGCCTGACCCTTGCGCTCCGCCTGACCCTCCCGCTCCGCCGGTCACCCCGCGGCCGGCGGGGACCCGGTCGGCCACGGCCTGGCGTCGCATACCCATCCGCTCGTAGCCGACGGTGACCGCCACACCCACGACGAGTCCTGCGACCGCCCAGCCGCCGAGGACCCAGACCGCGTGTCCGAGACCCGCCTCCCACCCGGAGTCGAAGAACATGATCGACCGCAGCCCAAGGTAGGCCTGGTGCATCGGCTGCAGTGTCCCGATGGCGACGAACACCCGCGGGAGCATCTCGGTCGGGGTGGCGCCGCCCGAGGTGGGGATGCCCAGCACCACGAACACCACGAGGTTCACGAGCAGACCGGCGTTGCCGACAGCAGCGATGATCGTGTGCGCACACACCCCGACCGCGACGATGACCAGGTTCGAGAACCAGAACACGTGCCACGGGTCGTACCCGGTGACACCGATGATGTCCGCCACCCACAGGACGAGCCCCGAGACGAGCGGCGCCGTGATCAGCGTGACCACCCACTTGCGGGCCAGTGTCTGGAGCCGCCCGAACGGCGCCACGTGGACATGGAGCGCCACCGGCCCGATCTCCAGCGGGATGAAGCCGAGACGGGCGTCCAGGAGGGCGGAGATGATCATCGCCCCGGTGAATCCCGCCAGGATCACGATCAGCGCGTAGAACATCGGGAGCGACGCGTTCGACACCCCGTCCGGCAGCGGGTTCCACGCGACGACGTCGATCGCCACCGGATCGGAGAGCGCGACCGCGGCCGCGGCGCCGACGGTCCTGCCCTCGGCCTCGGCCAGCAGCCGGGACTGCGACAGCAGTTCGGTCCCCATCCGGTCGTGGAACGATTCCTGCATCGCGTCCGCCATGGTGTTCATGACCTGACCGGAGACGATGGACACGCGTGGCGAGTACTCGAGTGAGATGCGGGCGCGTTCGGGTGGCCCCGCCGCGTCGCCCGCCTCCGTCGCCGCGGCCTCGACGAGCCCGGCCACCCGCCCGCTAAGTTCGGGTGGGATACGGACCGCACCGAAGTACGTGCCGTCGCGGAGGCCCTCCTCGGCGGCCTCCGGATCCACCACGTGCAGCCGGACCCTCCCCCAGTCGTTGTTCTGGAGCAGCCCCGCGGTGATCCGCGACCCCATGTCGAGACCACGCGGACCGATCGGGGTCTCCAGGGTCGCGGCGACGTCCTCGTCCACCACCGCCACGGGGATGTACCTCGCATGGGACTGCGGATCCGCGGTGCCCCCCAGGTACATGAACGACAGGAGGAAGAACAGTCCACAGACCAGGGCCACCGCCCCCGCCGAGTGCGAGAGGAACTCACGTAGCCCACCCGTGTGACCGGAGTCGGTCATGTCCATCCCCATTCGCGTCACGTCGAGGCCGGCCGGATGGCCGACCGTGAGAAGAGTAGACCCACATCGGGGCGTATTGTGTGGTGGTCACGGCGCGATCGGGTGTCGCCGCGGGGCGCGCGCACGCCGCGGCCCCGTACGGCACGACCCCCGGAATGCGCCCTCCCCATCGAGTCGGAGCGAGGTCCCATGCCGCCCCTGAGGTCACGAACCAGTACCGCCGGACGCAACGCCGCGGGAGCGCGTGCCCTCTGGCGCGCGACCGGCATGACGGACTCGGACTTCGGCAAGCCGATCATCGCGATCGCGAACTCGTACACCCAGTTCGTGCCGGGCCACGTCCACCTTAAGAACGTCGGTGAGATCGTCGCCGAGCAGATCGCGGCGTCGGGCGGCGTGGCCCGGGAGTTCCACACCATCGCGGTGGACGACGGGATCGCGATGGGCCACGCGGGCATGCTCTACTCGCTGCCCAGCCGGGAGATCATCGCGGACTCGGTGGAGTACATGGTCAACGCCCACACGGCGGACGCGCTGGTGTGCATCTCGAACTGCGACAAGATCACCCCGGGCATGCTCAACGCCGCGATGCGGTTGAACATCCCCACCGTGTTCGTCTCCGGCGGGCCGATGGAGTCGGGGTTCTCCGTCGTCGTCGACGGCGTGGTCAAGGCGGGCTCGGACCTCATCACGGCGATCTCCGCGTCCGCCAACTCGGCCGTGGACGACGAGGGCCTGGACGCCATCGAGCGCTCGGCCTGCCCGACGTGCGGGTCCTGCTCCGGGATGTTCACCGCCAACTCCATGAACTGCCTCACCGAGGCCCTGGGGCTGTCGCTGCCCGGCAACGGCTCGACCCTGGCCACCCACAGTGCGCGGCGTGAACTGTTCGCCGAGGCCGGCCGGGTCATCGTCGACCTGTGCACCCGCTACTACCGGGACGAGGACGCCTCGGTGCTCCCCCGTTCGGTCGCCACCAGGTCGGCGTTCACCAACGCCATGGCGCTGGACGTCGCGATGGGCGGCTCCACCAACACCGTGCTCCACATCCTCGCCGCCGCGCAGGAGGGCGAGGTCGACTTCGACCTGGGCGACATCGAGCAGATCTCCCGCCGGATCCCCTGCCTGGCCAAGGTCGCGCCCAACTCGGACTACTACATGGAGCACGTCCACCGGGCCGGCGGCATCCCCGCGATCCTGGGCGAGCTGTACCGCGGGGGCCTGCTGGAGACGGACGTCCACTCGGTCCACTCCCCGTCGCTCGAGCAGTACGTCGCGGACTGGGACATCCGCAGCGGCACCGCGACCGAGAAGGCGATCGAGTTGTTCCACGCGGCCCCGGGCGGGGTGCGGACGATCCAGCCGTTCTCGACCGACAACCGCTGGGAGTCGCTCGACACGGACGCGGAGAACGGCTGTATCCACTCGGTCGAGCACCCGGCGACCGCGGAGGGCGGGCTCGCGGTCCTGCGCGGGAACATCGCGCCGGACGGGTCCGTCTTCAAGACCGCCGGCGTGTCCGAGGACAGTTTCCACTTCTCCGGTCCGGCCAGGGTGGTCGAGTCCCAGGAGGAGGCCGTCTCTGTCATCCTGGACAAGACGCTGCAGGCCGGCGAGGTGCTGGTGGTGCTCTTCGAGGGCCCGGCCGGCGGTCCGGGGATGCAGGAGATGCTGCACCCCACGGCGTTCATCAAGGGCGCCGGCCTCGGGACGAAATGCGCGCTCATCACCGACGGCCGCTTCTCGGGCGGGTCGTCCGGGCTGTCCATCGGTCACATCGCCCCGGAGGCCGCCTCGGGCGGCCCGATCGGCCTGGTGCGTGACGGTGACATCGTGACCATCGATGTCGCCACGCGGTCCATCTCGGTGGATGTCGACGACGACGAGCTGTCCCGCCGCCGCGCCGAGAGGGGCCCTCTCCCGTGGCGGCCGGTCAAGCGTGATCGGAAAGTGTCCACCGCTCTCCGCGCGTACGCCTCGATGGCGTCCTCGGCGGACAAGGGTGCCGTGCGCATCCTGCCCGACTGACGCGCCTGGTCAGGGCCGCGCGCCCCGGCTCCCGGGCTCTCAGCCCGCGGTGACCGGGGCGCTGTCGGCTGAGGAGGTCAGCGGGTTGGTGCCGTTGAGGACGTACCACACCAGACCGGCGATGACCGCCACGACGATCACCCACACGACGCCGCTGAAGCGGGGACGGTGGGACCATGCCCACTTGCGGTCGGCGGACCATCGCCCCGGTCCGGAGAAAAGGAGGGTCACCAGCGCCGCGGCGTAGAGGATCGACACCTCGAGTCCGCGGGTGGTGTCACTCAGCACGGGGATGGGGTCGGTCCCGGTCAGTCGGATCGCTATACCCAGTCCGATGAGCCCCAGCAGACCGGCCGCCGCTACCGGGGTGGCGAGTCCCACCACGAGCATGACGCCCGCCACCAGTTCGACGGCGCCGCCGGCGATCGCCAGGATGCGGGCCTGGTCGAATCCGGAGTCGGTGAGGGTCTGCGTGAACCCGTCGATCCCGGGCCCGCCGAACAGTCCGAAGAGCTTCTGCAGTCCCCGCATCGCGAGGAGGACACCCACGGCCAGTCTCAGGACGAACAGCCCGAAATCGGCCGTTCCCCGGCGGCCGATCGTGTCCCGCGACGCGGGCGCGATGGTGGTGGGCTGGTCACCGAAGGGCAGGGGCGAGGACACGTCGTACCCCCCGGACTCGGCGAACTGCGAGTAGTCGGTGCGCCCGGCCGCGGGGAACGCGGTGGTCGCGCCGTCCCCCGAGCCGCCCCGCGAACCGGCGCCCGCGCCCTGGGCGTTGGGGACGTCGAGCGGGTAATCGACGTCGTGGATGATCTCGGTACGGGCGTCGTCGTCTCCGCGCTTTGAGGAAGTCACGGATCGACTGTAGGCCGATGCCGGTGCCCGGACGCTGAAGGACACGGCGCGCCGTAGTCTGGTCGGCATGAGATCGCTCCCGCTGCTGCTGGCACTGGCCGTCGCCGTGTCCGGTTGCGCGAGGTTCGACGACCGCCTCGAGGACCCGTTCACGCCCGCGGCCGGGCCGGGAATGGGTGCCGCTCCGCCGAGCCCTCCCGGCGCACCGACCCCGCCCCCGACGTCGCGCCCCGGGGAGCCCGAGCCCCCGGCCGAGACGGGCCCCTGCGTCGATCCCGACCCCGCCGTCATCGCGACCTGCCTCGAGCCGGCCGTCGCGGTGGCCGGGCTCGGTGAGCGAGCGCTGGTCGCCGAGTCCACGGGCGGGGTGAAGATCGTCTCCGCCGATGCCGACCCCGAGCAGTTCGGCAGGGTGGATCCCCGGTCCGGCCGAGTGGCCGCGGTCGCGCCGTCCCCGGATTTCGCCCAGGACCGGTTGGTGTATCTCCTCGTCGTCGGCGACGGACCCACCCGGGTCGAACGACTGGCGCGCGGCGACGCCCCCCGCACGATCGCGGAGCTCGCACCCGCGGACAGCGGTGGCCTCGCGTTCGTCGACGACATCCTGACCGTCGGCGCCGGCTCCGAGGTCGTCCGGTTCCCGACGTTCACCGGGATCGGCCGCGCGGAGGACCCCCAGGTGATCGGACGCGACCTCGGGCGCATCCAGGCGTTGTGTCCTCTCGGCGAGGATCTCTTTTTCTCCACGGTCACCGACCGCGGTGCGGCGATCCGGACACCGGATCGCACGGTGTGGACGTGGCCGGACCAGCGTTCCGCCGGTGGGTGCGCCGCATCCGAGGGCACGCTCGCCATCGCCCTCCCGGACGCCGAGCGGGTCGACACCCTCCAGACCGCCGGCGGCGCGGCTCGTGGTCAGCCCGAGGCGCTGGCCGAGGGCCGGTACGGGCGGCTGACCGGGTTGTCCGTTGTCGGCGAGGGCGTCCTGCTGGCGGGCACCACCAACAAGGAGGGCGGGTCGCCCGTGGCCACCGATGACCGGGCCGTGATCCTCCCCCAGTCCGGTGGTGGCGGAGACGCCCGTACGTAGCCGCGGTTCGACGCCACGCGCGAGCGCGCGCGTGTGGCGTACGGTCGGTCCCCGTGGTCGAGCCACGCACAGCTCACCGCGCGGACAGCGCATCGCCTAGTTGCAGGCGGCGATCACCAGTTCCTTCACCCGGGCCGGGTCGGCCTGTCCGCGGGTCGCCTTCATGACGGCACCGACGATCGCACCGGCGGCCTGGACCTTGCCCGAACGGATCTTCTCCGCGATGTCGGGCTGCGCGGCCAGGGCGTCGTCGACGGCCTTCTGCAGCGCCGAGTCGTCGCGCACCACCTCGAGGCCCTTGTCGGCGACGATCTGGTCCGGCTCGCCCTCGCCGTCGAGGACGGCGTCGACGACCTGGCGGCCGAGCTTGTTGGTGAGCTTGCCGTCGGCGACCAACTCGATCACGCGCGCCAGCTGCACCGGCGAGATCTCGAGTTCGGTGAGCGCGACGCCGCGCTTGTTGGACTGCTGGGTCAGGTACGACACCCACCACGAGCGGGCCTCGGCGGCCGGAGCGCCCGCGTCGACCGTGGCGAGGATCAGGTCGAGGGCCCCGGCGTTGACGAGGTCCCGCATCTCCTCGTCCGAGACCCCCCAGTCCGCCTGGACCCGGGCGCGGCGAACCCACGGCAGCTCCGGCAGCGTCGCGCGGATCTCCTCGATGAGCTCCTCGGTCGGCTCGACGGGCGCGAGATCCGGCTCGGGGAAGTAGCGGTAGTCCTCCGCCGACTCCTTCGGCCGGCCGGAGGTGGTGGTGCCGTCCGACTCGTGGAAGTGCCGGGTCTCGAGCACGACCTCGTCACCCGCGGTGAGCACGTCCGCCTGGCGGCACATCTCGTGGCGCACCGCGATCTCGACGCTGCGGAGGGAGTTGACGTTCTTGGTCTCGGTGCGGGTGCCGAACTCGGTGGCGCCCTTGGGCATCAACGAGACGTTCGCATCGCAGCGCATCGAGCCCTGGTCCATCCGGACGTCGGACACGTCGAGGCTCCGGAGCAGATCACGCAGCGTCGTGACGTAGGCGCGCGCGATCTCGGGTGCCCGCTCCCCCGCACCGACGATCGGCTTGGAGACGATCTCGATGAGCGGCACGCCCGCGCGGTTAAAGTCGAGCAGCGAGTGGGTGGCGCCGTGGATGCGACCGGTGGCGGACCCGACGTGGGTGGACTTGCCGGTGTCCTCCTCCATGTGCGCGCGCTCGACCTCCACGCGCCACGTGCTGCCGTCCTCGAGCTGCACGTCGAGGTACCCGTCGTGGGCGATGGGCTCGTCGTACTGCGAGATCTGGTAGTTCTTCGGCTGGTCCGGGTAGAAGTAGTTCTTCCGGGCGAACCGACTGTACGGCGCGATAGAGCAGTTCAGCGCCAGACCGATCTTGATGGCCCACTCCACCGCCTGGCGGTTGGCCACCGGCAACGCGCCCGGCAGGCCGATGCACACCGGACACACCTGGGTGTTGGGATCCGCCCCGAACGCGGTGGGACACCCGCAGAACATCTTGGTGTTGGTGTGCAGCTCTACGTGCACCTCCATGCCCATGACGGGATCGAAACGTGACACGACCTCGGTGAACTCCATGCGGAACAATCTAGCCGAAGAGGCAGGCGGCCTCGCGGTAGCGGTCCTCCGGGACGGTCTTGAGCACCGCGACCGCGTCCTCTACCGGCACCATCTCGATCGACTCCCCACGGAGCGCGACGATCTGCCCGAAATCCCCCCGGTGCGCGGCGTGCGCCGCGTGTACCCCGAAACGGGTCGCGAGCACGCGGTCGTACGCGGTCGGCGTACCGCCGCGCTGGATGTGGCCCAACACGGTCGTCCGGACGTCGCGGTTCATGCGCTCGGCGATCGCGGACGCCATCTGGTCGGCCACCCCGGTGAACACCTCGTGGCCGAACTGGTCGGTGCCGCCCCGGCGCAGCGTCATGCCGGAACCCTCGACCGGCGTGGCACCCTCGGCCACCACGCAGATCCCGTACGCCTCCCCCATCTGGAACCGGCGCTTCATCACCTTGCACACGTAGTCGATGTCGAACGGGACCTCGGGGATCACGATCATGTGCGCACCGGACGCCAGGCCCGCGTGCAGGGCGATCCACCCGGCGTGCCTGCCCATCACCTCGACGAGCATGACCCGCTCGTGCGACTCCGCCGTCGTGTGCAGCCGGTCGATGGCATCGGAGGCGATCGAGACGGCGGTGTCGAATCCGAAGGTGTAGTCGGTGCCTCCGACGTCGTTGTCGATGGTCTTGGGCACACCCACCACGGGGATGCCGTTCTCGGTCAACCAGCGGGCCGCCTTGAGCGTGCCGTCGCCACCGATCGCGACGAGCGCGTCGATCGCGTGCCGCTCGAGGGTCTGGCGGATGACCGGCAGACTCGCCGTCAGGACGTCGGGGTTCAGTCGGCCGGTTCCGAGGATCGTGCCACCGCGGAGCAGGATGCGATCGATGCCCTCGTCGTCGAACAGCGGTACGGCACGGTCGTTCACCAGCCCGGCCCACCCGTCCTGGAACCCCAGGACCGGGGAGTCGTACTCCGAGTTGGCGGTGCGGACCAGGGCGCGGATGACCGCGTTGAGTCCCGGACAGTCGCCGCCGGCGGTCAGTACACCTATACGCACGTCGAGCTCCTCTCGGTTACCCCGCAGTCTAGGTCCGCCCGCCCCGCATCGCGGCGGTCACCGCCCCGGGCTCACCGACTGTTCACGGGTACGGAACGCCATGGTGGCCAGCCCTCCCAGCAGGACGACCACGGCGGGGAGGAACATCGCGTCGGCCACCGCCTGACCGATGTCACCGTGGGCGACGAACCGGGCCTGGACCACCGCGCCGATCGCGGCGGACCCCAGCACCGCCCCGACCTGGCGGGTGGTGTTGTAGACACCGGATCCCGCGCCCGCCGACGTCAATTCGAGGCGCCGCATCGCGGTCGACGACGTCGGGGCCCACACACACCCGTTGGCCACCCCCATGAGGGCGATCGGACCGAGCAGGACGGGGATCGAGGTCTGGGCATCCATCACCAGGGCGAGCCAGAACAGGGAGACCGCATACGAGAAATAGCCGATGCCCGTGAAGATCCGCGGATCGAGACGATCCGCCCAGCGTCCGACCAGCGGCGCCAGCACACCCGCGATCAGGGCCATGGGCAGCAACATCATCCCCGCGCGGGTCGGGCTGAGTTCCTTGACCCCCTGGAGGTAGAACATGAGCGGCACCATCGTTCCGGCGGTGACGAAGCCGATCGTCGAGACGCCGAACGTCCCGATCGAGAAGTTTCGATCCCGGAACAGTCGTAGAGGAACGAGCGGCTCGGTGCGGACGCGGGACTGCCACCACACGAACACGGCGAGACCCACCACGCCCGCCGCGATGAACCCGGCGGTGGTCCCGCCCCATCCGTGTTCCTCGCCCTGCTGGATCCCGAACACCAGCAGGAACATGCCCACGGCGGACAGGACGATCCCGGCTACGTCATACGAGCGCGACCTCGTCTCCAGTACAGGGACCCAGAGCCATACCAACACCACCGCGAGGACACCGAACGGGATGTTGACGAAGAAGATCCACCGCCAGTCGAACGCGTCGATGAGCACCCCGCCGAAGACCGGACCCACCACGGAGGCGATACCCGCGACCGCACCCCACGCACCCATGGCCGCGCCGCGGCGCGCGGGTGCGAACACGCGCGTGATGACGCTGAGCGACTGAGGGGTGAGCAGTGCCGCGCCGAATCCCTGGAACACCCGCGCCACGATGAGGGTCTCGATGTCGGGCGCCAACCCGCACCACAGGGAGGCGCCGGTGAACAGCGCCAGCCCCGCGATCGACACCCGTCGCGGTCCGATCTGGTCCCCCAGCCGACCGGTGAACAACAACGGCACCACGTAGGCGAGCAGATACGCGCTGGTCACCCAGATGACCTGGTTGGTCGTGGCGCCGAGTTGGGTGACGAACGCGTCGGTGGCCACCGCCACGATCGTCTGGTCCACCAGGATCATGAAGAACCCGATGACGAGTGCCGCGAGCGCCTTCCATGCGTCCCTCTCGGGGACGGTCGTCACGCTATCGCGCCTCTCGCGGCCTCGTAGGCGGCCCCGACCCGGTAGAGACGGTCGTCGGCGAGTGCCGGTGCCATGATCTGCAGACCGGCGGGCAGGCCCTCCACCAGACCGGACGGCACGGACATCCCGCAGTGGCCGGCCAGGTTCAGCGGCAGGGTGCACAGGTCGAACTGGTACATCGCGACCGGGTCCTCCACCTTGTCCCCGAGCGGGAACGCGGTCGTCGGCGTGGTCGGCGAGATCAGCACGTCGACCTTCTCGTAGGCGGCATCGAAGTCGCGTGCGATGAGCGTGCGCACCTTCTGGGCTTGGCCGTAGAACGCGTCGTAGTACCCGGCCGACAGGGCGTAGGTGCCGAGCATGATGCGGCGCTTGACCTCGGGGCCGAAGCCCGCCTCGCGGCTGGCGGCCATGACCTGGTCGGCCGACCCGTCACCGGTCCGCAGGCCGTAGCGCATGGCGTCGAAGCGTGCCAGGTTGCTGGAGACCTCGGACGGGAGGATGAGGTAGTAGGCGGGCAGCGCGTAGCGGAAGTTGGGGCACGAGACCTCGACGATCTCGGCACCCAGGTCGCGCAGGGTGTCCACCGCGCCGCGGAACGACGCCTCGACGCCGGGCTGGTAGCCCTCGCCGGAGAACTCCGTGACCACGCCCACCCGCAGGCCCGTCAGGTCACCCTTCGCGCCCTCACGGGCGGCGGCAACGACGTCCGGGACCGCCACGTCGAGGCTCGTCGAGTCGCGCGGGTCGTGCCCCGCGATGACCTGGTGCAGCAGCGCGGTGTCCTCGACGGTGCGGCCGCAGGGGCCGCCCTGGTCGAGGGACGACGCGCAGGCGACGAGACCGTAGCGCGAGACCGTCCCGTAGGTGGGCTTGACGCCGACCGTCGCGGTGAGCGCGGCGGGCTGGCGGATCGACCCGCCGGTGTCGGTACCGATGGCGATCGGGGCCTGGTGCGAGGCCAGCGCCGCGGCCGAGCCACCGCCGGAACCACCGGGGGTGCGGCTCGGATCCCACGGGTTGCGGGTGGGGCCGTAGGCCGAGTTCTCGGTCGAGGACCCCATGGCGAACTCGTCCATGTTGGTCTTGCCGAGGATCGGGATCCCCGCCTCGCGCAGTCGCGCGGTGACCGTGGCGTCGTACGGCGAACGGTAACCCTCGAGGATCCGCGAGCCGCACGTGGTGGGCGCGTCGGTGGTGGTGAACACGTCCTTGAGGGCGATGGGCACGCCCGCCAGGGGTCCGAGCTCCTCGCCGGCCGCCAGTCGGGTGTCGACGTCCCGGGCCGCCCGGAGGGCCTCGTCCGCGCCCACGTGGAGGAAGGCGTTGATCTCGCCGTCGACCTCGCCGATACGGTCCAGGTGCGCCCGGGTGACCTCCTCCGAGGACACCTCCCGCGCGGCGATCCGCCCGGCCAGCTCGGCGGCGGTGGCGGTGGTGAGCTCGGTCATGCGTCCTCCCCCAGGATCTGCGGAACCTCGAAGCGCTGTTCGTCGGCCGCCGGGGCCTGGTCGAGTGCCTGCTCCGGGGTGAGGCCGGGCGTGACCACGTCGTCGCGGTAGACGTTGGTGATCGCAGTGGGGTGGCTCATCGCGGGCACGTCCTCCGCGGCGACCTCGGACACCGCCTGCACGTGGTCGAGGATGTCGGTGAGCTGCTGTGCGAACGAGTCCAGCTCGGAGTCGCTCAGTTCCAGGCGGGAGAGCCTGGCCAGATGCGCGACGTCCCCGCGTGAGATCGAGGTCACGTGCCTGCCCCTTTCCGTGACGTGGTCGGTACCGGCCCAGCCTAGTCAGCCCGAATGCGTGCGGCACAATGGGCGTCATGTCTTATCTGCTCCGTGTCATGCTGCCCGACCGACCGGGCAGTCTCGGCTCCCTCGCGGTGGCGCTGGGGACCGTGGACGCGGACATCATCAGCCTCGACGTGGTGGACCGGTTCGACGGGGTCGCCGTCGACGACATCGTCGTGGAGGTCCCGCACGGCACCTTCCCGGACGCCCTCATCACCGCCGCCGAGCGCCTGGACGGCGTGATGGTGGACTCCCTGCGGCCATTCGGCGGGATCCTCGACGCGCATAGGGAACTCGAACTCATCGACGCCGTCGCCGGGGCGGGTGCCGGGGCTTCCCAACTGCTCGCCGACGAGCTCCCGGCCGCGTTGCGCGTCGGCTGGGCGCTGGTCGTGGAGGTGGCCGGGGACTCGGGGTGCCGTCTGGTCGCGCGGGGCGACTCCGCGCCGATGTGGGAGGGCGGCGAGGTCTCCGTGTTGCGCGGCCTGGAACGGGTGACCGCACTGGACGACGACGACGACGGCGTGCCGGCGGAGTGGACGGCCATGGACACCTCGCTCGCGGCCGCGCCGTTGAACTCGGGGCACATTCTCGTGGTGGGCCGACCGGGCGGTCCCTCGTTCAGGCCGTCCGAGGTCGCTCGGCTGGGGTACCTCACGGGGATCCTGCGGTCCCTCGACGCCGGCTGACCGGGCGGGCCCGCCGCCCGGCCGGCGCCGGTCCGGAACGGATGTCGGTCAGCGTCGGGGTCCGCGTCGCCACGACCACACCGCGACCGCCGCGGAGAGGAGCACCGTGACCGGGAGAACCCACGCCAGGTCGGTCATGAGGACGATCTGTCGGAACTGCTCGTTGGACAGGAACTGCGCGACTTCGTTACAGGAGTAGAGGCAGGAGACCGGCTTCGACATCGGGCCGACCCAGAGCCACACCAGTCCGGCGAACGCTCCGGTCGACGCCCCCGCCACGGCGGAGGCCGACACCGCGAGGATGCGCCGGCGACGCTCGCTCCGCAGACCACGGAGGGAGACACCGACCGCGAGCGCGAGACCGACGCCCGCTCCGAGGAACAACGGCCAGGGGAACTGGACGAGGGGCGTTATCGGGGTCACGGGTCGGTCTGCTCCGGTTCCGCGTCCACCTCCGGGTCCAGGTCCCCTTCCCCCGCCCCGGCCGGACCGTTGTCCATCAGGTCGACGAAGCCGGCCTCGTCCAGGATCGTCAGGCCCAACTCCTCGGCCTTGGCCGCTTTGGACCCCGGGTTGTCGCCCACCACGACGTAGTCGGTTTTTTTGGAGACCGACCCGGAGGCCTTGCCGCCGCGAGCGATGATCGCCTCCTTGATGCCGTCGCGCGTGAAGCCCTCGAGTGAGCCGGTCGCCACGATCGTCAGTCCCTCCAGCGTCCGCGGGATCGATTCGTCGCGCTCGTCGGCCATCGAGACACCTGCGGCGGTCCAGCGGTCGACGATCTCGCGGTGCCAGTCGACGTCGAACCACTCGACCACCGAGGCCGCGATGGTCGACCCGACCCCGTCCGTCTCCGCCAGTTCCTCCTCGGACGCGGCGCGGATGGCCTCCATGGTCCCGAACCGGGTCGCCAGGGCGCGCGCGGCCGTGGGGCCCACGTGTCGGATCGACAGCGCGACCAGTACCCGCCAGAGCGGTCGGTCCCGGGCGGTGGCGAGGTTGGCCAGCAGCTTGCGACCGTTCTCGGTGAGCACGGTGCGTTCGGGTTCGGCCCCCGCCTCGATCTGCTTGCGGGTGGCCTTGTCGACGCGGGTGTAGAGGTCTGTCCTGAGCAGGTCGGGCTCGGTGAGGTCGAACAGTCCGGCCTCGTTGACCAGCACCCCGCTGGTCAGCAGGTCCGAGGCGCCCTCGTACCCGAGCGCCTCGATGTCGAGGGCGTTGCGCGAGGCGAGATAGAACAGCCGCTCCCGCAGCTGGGCGGGACAGGAACGCTGGTTGGGGCAGCGCCAGTCGGCGTCGCCCTCCTTCGCCGGGGCCAGGACCGTATCGCACTCCGGACAACGTTCGGGGAAGACGAACTCGCGCTCGGTGCCGTCGCGCCGCTCGACCACCGGGCCGAGGACCTCGGGGATCACGTCACCGGCCTTCCGGATGACCACCGTGTCGCCGATCAGCACGCCCTTGCGGATCACCTCGGTCTGGTTGTGGAGGGTGGCCAACGAGACCGTCGATCCGGCGACCGTGACCGGCTCCATGTGAGCGAAGGGGGTGACCCGTCCGGTGCGCCCGACGGAGACCCGGATGTCCAGGAGTGTCGTCATGACCTCCTCGGGCGGGTACTTGTAGGCGATGGCCCACCGCGGCGCGCGGGACGTCTGGCCGAGTCGGCGTTGGACCGCGCGGTCGTCGATCTTCACGACGAGACCGTCGATCTCGTGTTCGGGGTCGCTGCGGTGCTCACCCCAGAACCTCATCCGCTCGACCACCTCCTCCACCCCCGTGGCGGGCGCGGTGTGCGGTGAGACGGGCAGGCCCCAGTCGGCGAGGGCGAGGTAGACGTCGTGGAGGCTCTCGAAGGTCGCGCCCTCGACCGCACCGAGACCGTGGCAGTACATGCCGAGCCGGCGCTGGGCGGTGATGGCGGGGTTCTTCTGGCGCAGCGACCCGGCCGCACTGTTGCGCGGGTTGGCGAACGGCGCCTTGCCCTCCGCCACCAGACGGGCGTTGAGCTCGGCGAAGTCCTCGAGCCGGAAGAAGACCTCGCCCCGCACCTCGATGAGCGAGGGCACCGGGCGGTCGTCCGACGGGGTGAGCGTCACCGGGATGTCGTCGATGGTCCGCGCGTTGAGGGTCACGTCCTCTCCCGTACGGCCGTCACCGCGCGTGGCGGCGCTGACCAACTTCCCGTCACGGTAGACGAGGTCCAATGCCACGCCGTCGATCTTGACCTCGCACAGGAACGGCAGGCTGTCCTCTGGGACGCCCGCCTGCTCGACGGCGGAGGCGACCCAGTCGCGCAACTCCTCCTCGGAGAACACGTTGTCCAGGCTGGTCATCCGCTCGAGGTGCTCGACCGGAGCGAAATCCGTCGAGAAGCCGCCGCCGACCAATTGGGTGGGTGAGTCGGCGCTCCGCAGCCCCGGGTGCGTCTCCTCGAGCGCCTGCAACTCGCCGAAGAGCCGGTCGAACTCGGCGTCGGAGACGATGGGCGCGTCCTTGACGTAGTAGCGGAACTGGTGATCGCGGACCGTCTCTGCGAGCTCGGTCCACTCCTGCCGCACCTCGGGCGGGATGTCCCCCGTGCCGACGGGCTGACTGTTGTCATCGGGAAGGCTCACAGGGACAGGGTAATGCCGGGCGGGGCCTCGATGTCGGAGCGCTGCCCTACGGTGAGCCCATGACAACCCACACACAGCTCCCGCTCGCCATCGACCGGAACCGACTGCTCGCGTTCGACCTCGAGACCACCGGTCCCGACCCCCGGACCGCCCACGTCGTCTCCTCTGCCCTCATCGCGATAGACGGGCAGCACAAGAAGGAGCGGAACTGGCTCGCCGACCCGGGGATAGACATTCCCGAGGGGGCGACGGCGGTCCACGGCATCACCACGGCCCATGCCCGCGAGAACGGCCGTCCCCATGCCGAGGTCATCGCCGAGACGGTGGCCGCCATCCGCCGGGGATGGGGCGAGGGACGCACGCTCGTCGTGTTCAACGCCTGCTACGACCTGACTATTCTGCGCCGGTGGGACCCGTCGTTCGAGATCCTCGGTCCCGTGATCGACCCGTACGTCGTGGACCGTGCGGTGGATCCCTACCGGAAGGGCAAGCGGACGCTTGAGGCCCTGTGCGGTCTACACGGGGTACGACTGGACAGCGCCCACGAGGCCGCGGCGGATGCACTCGCCGCCGCCCGGCTGGCGTGGAAGATGCTGGGCGGTCAGCAGGAACTGTCGAGTCCGGACTGGCGGGAGGTCAATGCGCGACAGGCGAGTTGGCACGAGACGCGCCAGCGGGACTTCGTCGCGTACCTGGAGCGGTCCGGCAAGGACTCGTCCGACGTCAACATCCTCTGGCCGATGGCGGCAGTGTAGCGCCGCGTTGTCTGTTACTCCGCGTCGTCTGTTACTCCGCCACCCGTGGGGTGGTCTCGGCCACCAGACGGGCGCCCCGGAGGGCGGCCGCGGCACGGTCCTCACCGGTCGAGGTCTCCTCGGTGGTGGGCGTGAGGATGACGCGGTCCAGGGTGGAGTACCTGGGCGCGCTCAGTCGGTCGAGCAGAGCCAGCAGTCCCACTGCGGTGTCCTCGGCCTCCGCCACGGTGCGTGGCGGCGGGCCGCCGCCGGGTAGACCCTCCAGGTGGAGGATCCCGCCGTTACCGAGGACCGTCCCGGCGGCATCCAGCGCGGCATGCGACCGGGCTGTGTGCAGCGGCGCGGTCGCCAGGCACACCCCGTCGAGAGGCGTCTCACCCCGCGGGGGGTCGCTGACGACCTCCCAGACCGGAGGTGCCCCAGGGTCGGAGGTGACCGGGAGCCGGATCAGGACCTCTGCGGCCCCGGCGTCGCGGAGCGCATCGGCGAACCGGCAGAGCGACAGGGCGAGTTGATCAGGGGGAACGGCCGCGATCGGGTCGAGACGGCTGGGCGAGCGGACCGTCCCGGCGGCGACATGCCAGAGCAGGGGCTCGTCCAGCAGGATCCGTGCGCCTGCCCCTATCCGGCCCGCCAGCCGCACGGCACGCGCACTCGCGCCCTCCGCCAGGGAGGCGGCCAGGTCTCGCCGGGCACCGCGGTCGCTGAGGACGGGAAACCCGCCGGGCAGTTCCACCCCGGCCGCGAGGGACCACGGGCCCACCACACGGACCTGCAGACGACGGGAGTCGGTGGCGGGGTCCCCCTCGGGATCCCGGGCCCGCTCGTCGGCCTCCTCGAGGGCGTCGGCGTCCCGGTCGAGGAAGTCGGCGGCCCGGCGGGCGAGGCGCCCCGGCGAGTCCGCGAGTCGCCATCCGCGCGGGGAGGCGTCGGCCGGCAGGTCGGCGAGCAGCGCCAGCGTGCGGCCGATCTGGTCGGCCCCGGGGCCGCGATCCGGTAGTTCGGGCAGGAACGGCAGCGCGTGGCATTCCCCCATGACCATCCGCGCCGATTCACGGGGGTCGGTGCCGGGCATGGGACCGACCCGGTGCTGGACGGGCCCACGCCCCGCGGCGTCACGTGGTCTCCGCGGCCGGGCGGGACGCGGAGATGGTTCCACTCCCCAGAACGCGGTCGCCGCCCGGCTCGGACCTGTACAACACGGCGGCCTGGCCCGGAGCCACGCCGCGGATCGGCTCGTCGAGCGTGATCTCGAGCCGGGCATCCGGTCCGTCGCCGAGGCGTCGGACGTGTCCCGGGGTCGCCTCGCCGTGGGCGCGGATCTGCACCCGGCAGTCGGTCTCGCGGATGTCGTCGTCGACGAGCCAGTAGGGCGAGGACGCGGTCATGCCGGACGAGAGCAGGTGGTCCGCGCCACCGACTGTGACGGTGCCGCTGTCGGCGTCGATCGCGGTGACGTAGCGGGGCCGACCGTCCGCGGCGGGGCCGCTGACCCCGAGGCCCTTGCGCTGGCCGATGGTGAACCCGTGGATGCCCTCGTGGCGGCCGAGCTCGTCGCCGGTGTCCGCGTCGACGACCGCCCCGGGCCGCATGCCGATCCGCGCCCCGAGGAAGGCGCGGGTGTCGCCGGAGGGGATGAAGCAGATGTCATGACTGTCGGGCTTGGAGGCGACGGGCAACCCGGCCGCGTCGGCCTCGGCGCGGACCTGCGACTTGAGCGAGTCCCCGAGGGGGAACATCGAGTGCGCGAGCTGCTTCGGCGTGAGCACGCCGAGGACGTACGACTGGTCCTTGGCGTCGTCCACGGCGCGACGAAGGACCGGCCGTCGGGTGCCGTCGGGCAGTTCCTCGGACGACAACTGCGCGTAGTGGCCGGTGGCGACGGCGTCGAAGCCGAGCGCGATGCCCCGCTCGAGGAGCGCCTCGAACTTGATGCGCTCGTTGCACCGGAGGCACGGATTGGGTGTCTCACCCCGGGCGTAGGACTCGACGAAGTCGTCGATCACGTCGGCACGGAAGCGCTCGGCGAAGTCCCACACGTAGAACGGGATGCCCAGCAGGTCGGCGACCCGACGGGCGTCCCCCGCGTCCTCCCGCGAGCAGCATCCGCGCGATCCCGTTCGCAGGGTCGCGGGGTCCGCACTGAGGGCGAGGTGGACGCCCACGACGTCGTGTCCGGCGGCGACGGCACGGGCGGCGGCGACGGCGGAGTCCACTCCCCCGCTCATGGCGGCGAGGACCCTCATGATGCGGCCACCCCGGTGCGGGCGAGCCCGAGACCGGCGACGCGGGCGCGTTCGGCCGCGGGCCCGATCGCGGCGATGGCGGCGTCGACGTCGTCCTCGGTGGTGGTGTGCCCCAGGCTCAGTCGCAGACTGCTGCGGGCAGCGGCCTCGTCGGCACCGAGGGCCAGCAGGACGTGACTCGGCTCGGCCACACCGGCGGTGCAGGCCGACCCCGTGGAACATTCGATCCCGGCGGCGTCGAGCAGCAGGATGAGCGATTCGCCGGAACAACCGGGGAAGGTGAGGTTGGCGATGCCGGGCAGGCGATCCCCGCCTCCGTTGGCGATCGCGCCGGGGACCTCGGCGAGCACACCGGCGACGAGTCGATCGCGCAACCGGCTCAGACGCAGGGCCTCGGACTCCATCTCACGGACCGCTTCCTCGAGCGCGGCCGCCATGGCGACGACCCCGGGCACGTCCACGGATCCGGACCGCAGGTCCCGCTCCTGGCCACCCCCGTACCCGATCGGCACGCAGTCGGCACCGCGGTCGAGGAGCAACGCACCGACGCCGAGCGGTCCACCGAACTTGTGCGCGGAGAGACTGAGAGAGGTCACGCCGAGGCCGGAGAAGTAGACCGGGACGTGGCCGACGGCCTGGACGGCATCGGTGTGGACGGCCGCGCCCACCGCGCGGGCCGGGCCGGCCGCCGCCGCGACATCCGTGAGGGTGCCGATCTCGTTGTTGCCGAGCATCACCGCGACGAGGGCCAGTCGCGGGCCGAGCTCGTCGGCAAGGTCACGGACCGTTGCCGGGGTGACGGCGCCGCGGGGGTCCACGGGCAACACCCGGACGGCCTTCCGACCGCCACGGTCGGTCGCCAGGTGGGCGGCGGCGTCGAGGACGGAGTGGTGCTCGGTCGCCCCCACGGCCACCACGTCGCCCGCCGAGGCACCCACCTGCCCGAGAACGGCGAGATTGTCGGACTCCGTCCCGCCGGAGGTGAACACCACCTCTGACGGCCGGCAGCCGAGATGGTGCGCGAGCGACTCGCGGGCCTCCTCGACGCGGCGACGGGCGCGGCGTCCGGAGCCGTGGAGCGAGGACGCGTTGCCGACCGAGGAGGACGCCTCGGCGTAGGCGGCGACGGCCGCCGCACGCATCGGGGTGGTCGCGGCGTGGTCGAGATAGTGCACGGAGCGGGTGGTGGGCATATCGCTGGCAAGGATACGCCCGAACGCGCCGGACCCCGGCACCGCAGGGGTGCCGGGGTCCGGGTGACGCTGGTGGACGCGGTGCGCGTCCTGCTCACTTACGGGCGTTGATGGCCTCGGTGAGCTGCGGGGCGACGTTGAACAGGTCGCCGACGATGCCGTAGTCCGCGATCTCGAAGATCGGGGCCTCCTCGTCCTTGTTGACGGCGACGATGGTCTTCGACGTCTGCATGCCGGCGCGGTGCTGGATGGCGCCCGAGATACCGAGGGCGATGTACAGCTGCGGCGACACGGTCTTACCGGTCTGACCGACCTGGAACTGTCCCGGGTAGTAGCCCGAGTCCACGGCGGCGCGCGACGCGCCGACGGCGGCCTTGAGCGAATCGGCGAGCGGCTCGACGACCTTCTCGAAGTTGTCGGCGGAGCCGACGCCGCGGCCACCGGAGACGACGACGGTCGCCTCGGTGAGCTCGGGGCGGTCGCCACCGACGATCGGGTTGCGCGAGATGACCTTGGCAGCGTTCTCGGGCTCGGGGACCTGCACCTCGACGACCTCACCGGCGCCGGCGGCCGGGGCGGCCTCGACGGAGCCCGGACGCAGCGTGTAGATCGGGGTCTCGCCGGAGACGGTCGCCTCCACGGTGAAGGCGCCACCGAAGATCGAGTGGACGGCCGAACCGTCGGACTTGATCTCCACGACGTCACACAGGGTGCCGGAGCCGGTGCGGGCCGCGAGACGACCCGCGACCTCCTTGCCCTCGAACGTGGCGGCCAGGACGATCGCGGCCGCACCCTGCTCGGCGAGGCCGGCCAGGACGTCGACCTTGGGGGTGACGAGGTAGTTCTGGACCGCGTCACCCTCGGCGACGTAGATCTTCTCCGCGCCGGCCTCCTTGAGGGCATCGGTGAGCGCGGCGGCGGTGCCGGTCTCACCGAAGACGACCGCGGAGGGCTCTCCGAGGGCACGAGCGGCGGTCAGCAGCTCGAGGGACACCTTCTTGAGTTCGCCGTCGACGTGCTCGACCGCGACGAGGACTTCAGCCATGGTGGATTCTCCTTGAAAAAGACTGGGATGAGTCGGTCGGGGTGAGTTCGCGTCAGATGAGCTTCTGCGACACGAGGTACTTGGCGACGTCGTTGCCGCCCTCGCCCTCGTCGGTGACCTTCTCGCCGGCGGCGCGCGGCGGCTTGGGGCTCGCGGAGGTGACGCTGGACGCGGCGTTGTCCTTGCCCACCTGGGCGGCCTCGACGCCGGCGTCGGCCAGCGTGAGGGACTCGACCGGCTTCTTCTTGGCGGCCATGATGCCCTTGAAGGACGGGAACCGCGGCTCGTTGATCTTCTCGCCGACGGAGACGACGCACGGCAGGGTGGCCTCGACCTCGAAGATGCCCTCGTCGGTCTCACGCTCGCCCTTGGCGACGCCGTCGGCGATCTCCAGGGTGCGCATGTGCGTCAGCTGCGGGAGGCCGAGGTACTCGGCGAGGATGGCCGGGACGGCACCCATGCGGCCGTCGGTGGCCTCGTTGCCGGCGATGACCAGCTCGGTCCCCTCGATGGTGCCCAGCACGTTGGCCAGCGCCCACGAGGTCTGGACGACGTCGGAACCGTGCAGGGCCTCGTCGTTGAGGTGGACGGCCTTGTCGGCGCCCATGGACAGGGCCTTGCGGATGGCCTCGGTGGCGCGGTCCGGACCGGCGCACAGGACGGTCACCTCGCCGCCGTGGGCCTCCTTGATCTGGAGCGCCTGCTCGACGGCCTTCTCGTTGATCTCGTCCAGGACCGCGTCCGCGGCCTCGCGGTCCAGGGTGTAGTCCCCGTCCGTGAGCTTGCGCTCGGAATAGGTGTCGGGAACCTGCTTGATCAGTACGACGATGTTCGTCATGGGCCTGCGTCGACCTCCTGCGAGTCGGGGCGGGGTGCGCCCCCGTCTAGACCGGGCGCACCGGATTGTGGTCCTGCCAGACACAATAACGCGGCCGTGGCCGCGGTGACGGTGCCGGGGCGGTCGGTGGCGGGGCACGGCGCCCGGTCGGCGGCCACCGGGTGGGGCGGGTGGTTCAGTTGATGCGCTTGTCCCAGCCGGACCAGGCGGCGTCGCGCAGTTCGTTCTTGCGGACCTTTCCGGTCGACGTCCGGGGCAGGGCCTCGGTCAACTCCACCGCACCGGGCACCTTGTAGCGCGCGATCCTGGTCCGGCAGTGCTCGATCACGGCGGCCTCGTCGAGCGTGGAGCCCGGCCGGACCACGACGTAGGCCTTGGGACGCTCGCCCCACTTCTCGTCGGGCATGGACACGACCGCGCAGTCGACCACGTCGGGGTGGGACACGACCGCCTGCTCGACCTCGATGGTGGAGATGTTCTCGCCGCCGGAGACCACGACGTCCTTGGCGCGGTCCAGCAGTTGCACGTATCCGTCCGGGTGCATGACGCCCAGGTCGCCGGAGTGGAACCACCCGCCGGCGAACGCGGTGGCCGTGGCCTCGGGGTCGCCGAAGTACCCCTTCATGACCCCGTTGCCGGTCATGACGACCTCGCCCATGGTCACGCCGTCGGCGGGGACGTCGACCAGCCGGCTCTCCCCCGGTGAGGTGCGCTCGACCACGCGCACGGTGTCGGCGTGGATCATGGCGACGCCCTGGCGCGACTTGAGCCCGGCCCGCTCGTCAGGGTCCAGGTCGGCCCATCCGGGCTGCGGGGTGCACACCGTGAACGGGCCGTAGGTCTCGGTCAGTCCGTACACCTGGGTGACGTCGATGCCGAGGTCCTCGAAGCGGCGCAGGATGGTCGGCGAGGGCGGGGCCCCGGCGGTGACCATGCGGATCCCGTCGATCGGCCGGGCGGCCGGGTCGTCGGCGATGGTGGACAACACGGCTGGTGCACCGGCCAGGCGGTTGACCCCCTCGTCGTCGAACAGTCTCCAGATCTCGTCCCCGCGGACGGCGCGCAGACACACGTGGGTCCCCCTCGCACCGGTCAGCGCCCAGGTCGTGCACCACCCGTTGCAGTGGAACATGGGCAGCGTCCAGAGGTACTTCGAGTCGGCGTCCAGGCCCTGGGTGACGATCTCGCCGAGGGAGTTGAGGTAGGCGCCCCGGTGCGTGTACATGACGCCCTTGGGTCGGCCGGTGGTGCCGGAGGTGTAGTTGACCGCGATGACGGAGTCCTCGTCGGCGACCGTCCACGAGACCGGCTGAGGGGAGGCGGACGCGAGGGCGTCCTCGAGAGCCTCGGCGCGCGGGCCGAAGCGGGCCGGGTCGGGTTGCGTGCCGTCGGCGTCCGGGGCGACCAGGACGAGACGCAGCGCGTCGGGGACCTCGTCGCCCAGCCCCGCGAGGAGTTCCGCGTCGGCGATGAGGACGGCGATCCCGGCGTGCTCCACGATGTAGGCGATCTCGGCCGGGGCGAGGCGGGTGTTGAGCGCGACCACGGCGCCGCCCGCGAGGGGGACGCCGAACTGCGCGAGCAGCGCCTCGGCCGAGTTCGGCGCCAGGACGCCCACCCGGTCACCGCGCGCCACGCCGCGCATCTTCAGCAGGGAGGCCAGCCGGGTGGCCCGGTCGGCGAACTCGGCGTAGGTCTGACGGCGCGGGCCGTCGACGACCGCGGTGGCGTCGGGTGAGACGCGCGCGGCCTTCTCGAGGAAGCTCAGCGGGGTGAGCGCGGTGTCGAGTCCGGAGTTCGCTGTCATCGGGGTGTGGCCGCCTTCCGTGGGCACGGGTGATGCCCGTCACGGTAGCCGCGGAGTGCACTCCGCGATCCGTGATTCCCCCGCCCCGCACCCCTGCACGTCGGTCCCCGCGTCCGCCACGTCGGAGCGCCGGTCGGGTGGGCGGCGGGTGGCGGACTACTCTCTCGTGTGACTGTCTCGACTCGACGGGGGGACCTGTGGCATCGGCACCGGCACTGACACCGCGCACCGCGCGGGCCCTGGTCGCCGTCGCTCTGGCGGCGGGGGTGGCCGCCGGGTGCGCCTCGGACGCGGAGAGTGGCGGCGCCCGCCTGGGCCAGGCCGCGAGCTGGTCCTCGCTCGCGGGTGGCCCGCCGAACTCCGGACGCGCACACTCCCCGGTCTCGGACGCCCCCGGGCTGCTGTGGTCGCGCGCCCTCGGTGCGCCCGCGGTCGGCGTGGCCTCCTCGGACGGCATCGGCACGTCGTTCCAGGCCACGATCTCCGACCGCGGGTGCAATCTCTTCGCACTGACCGCCGACGACGGTCGCAAGCGGTGGTGTCTGCGCCTGCCGACCGACGGGCCGCGGATCACCGCGACAGTCGACGGGCGCGGTTCGCTGTTCGTGCCCCTCTACGGCGGGGTCGGCGCCCTGACGGCCGAGGGTGAGAACCGCTGGACCGCCGCGACCCGGGGCGTGCCCACCACCGTGACGTTGCTGGACGGACGCCACCTGCTGCTCGTGTCGCACCTGGGGGCGGCACGGGTGATCAACGCCCACACCGGTCTGGACGTCACGCCCGAACTGCGGATCGCCGGCGACATCTCCACGGACGACCCGGCGTACGGGATCCCGTGGTGCGCGACCGGCGAGCGGGGCTGTCCGGTCCCCGCCCCCGCGGCCGTGGACACGGACACGGCCACCGCCTACCTCACCGCGTGGACGCCGGGCGCCGACGATCCGGAGTTGGTGGCGGTGCGACTGGTCGCCGGTGAGTTCTCCGCCCTCGACGTGCTGTGGCGTGCACCCCTGCCCGACGGGCGCCTGGGGACGCCGGTGGTGCTGTCGAACGCCCGGGACGAGGTCTACGTCCACGCGGCCGACGGCGGTCTCGCCGCGTACTCGACGTCCGACGGCGCGGCCCTGTGGACCGCCCCCGTCGGGTACCGGCCGGACACGCCGCCCGCCCTGTTGCCCGACGGCACCGTGGTCAGCGGCGGTCGCACGACGACCGTGTGGAGGGGACCCGACGACGACCACGACGACGACGCGGGCCCGGCGCCGGTGGTGGCCGTTCGCGGGCAGGACGGAACCGGCCGGGTGGTCTGGCGCCGGGACGACCTGCGCCAGCTCACGAACCCCGCCGCGACGCCGGACGGGCGGGTGCTGGTGGCCGTGCGCTCGGGCGGATCCGACGACGAGCCCGGCATCGCGGTCCACCTGCTCGACGGCGCCGACGGCGCCACCCTCCACCGGATCGAGGTGCCCGCGGCGACGGGCCCGGTCTCGGGACTCAGCGTCGACGCGGCTGGCCGGATCGCGCTGACGACCGCGGTGGGCGCCCTCTACGTGTTCGAGTGAGCGGTGCGCGGCCCGCACACGAACACCACGGCGGAGCTGCCGATCCGGGTCACCACCAGCGCGAGTGGCCGTGACCCGCTGAGCGAGAGCGAGCGTCGCAGCACGTCCGGGTCGGTGTCGACGCCGCGGACGAGGATCTCCAACGACCCGCAGTCTCGCCGGCGCAGCACGCGGCGCAGCTGCTTGCGGTCGAGCCTGCACTTCTCGAGCACCTCGAACCCGGTGTAGCCGTCCGGGACCCGTGGCCCGGTCAGATGGGCGATCCTCGGGTCGAGCTGGCGGAGCCCGTGGCGGCGGGCCCAGTGCCGTACGAGTCCGGCGCGGACGACCGCCCCGTCGGGGTCCACGATGAACCGCTCGGCCTCCTCGTGGGCGTCGACCTCGTCGTCGTCGCCGTCTGTCACCTCCTCCACGTGGACCGCGACCCCGTCCGCGACGAGGCGCGGTGGTCCCCACGGTCCGGCCGCGTCGGCGGCGGCGGTGCGGACCACGGTCGCAC
Source organism: Dietzia sp. MNB45 (assembly GCF_051994785.1). NCBI lineage: Bacteria > Bacillati > Actinomycetota > Actinomycetes > Mycobacteriales > Dietziaceae > Dietzia > Dietzia sp. MNB45. The sequence continues at coordinate 2,085,520 of NZ_CP163397.1, forward strand.
GGCGGCGCACACCCGCGGACAGGCCCGGCGACCACAGGCACGCCTCCCGCACCGAGCCGTCGAGGGACACCAGTTCGACCTCCCCGCAGTGGTCGAGCACCGAGGTGTCGAGGCCCGGGGCGCACTTGATGACGTGATCGCGGTCGGCGGCGACGGCGAGCAGGCCGGGCAGCGGCGGGCTGAGCCGCGCCGGGTCGTGGACCCGACGGCCCCCGGACCGGCGGGCGGGGTCCGCCACCAGGATGGCGTCGCGGCTGGGCGGGGCGAGCGCGTCGGCCACGCACACGAGTGCATCGGGGACGTTGTGGGCCGCCATCCGCGCGCGGACCGGATCCAGATCCGAGCCGATCACCCGGTCGGCCGTCCGGACGAGTTCGGTGAGCTCGGCGCCGACGGAGCAGGTGACGTCGTGGACGTCCCGTCCTGCCAGGCGCCCGGCCCGCAGGGCCGCGACGGGCCACGCGGTGGCCTGCTGGACGGCCTCGTCGGTGAGCAGCATCGCCCCGGCACCCCGGATTCGACCCCTCGCGCGCGCCCGGGCGGTGACGACGTCGATCGCCGCCGCCGCATGCACGGGATCCGCGCGCCGGACGGCCGCTGTCGAGGCCACGAGGTCCGCGCGGGACCACGCCAGGCCGGCTGCGAGGTCGAGCAGGTCGCGTCCGGCGGCGGTGTGCAGGAACTCCAGGTCCTCGGGGGTCACCGACGCAACGTTAGTTCCCGCCCGGAGCGATGGCCCGCGGGGTGGCCAGGACCTCGTCGACATCGGCGGCGGCGGCCAGATCGGACAGCACGTCGAGGGTCGGGCGCAGCATGCCGAGCCGGCCGAGGGTCCCCGCCTGCGCGGCGTCGTCGGCGCGGATCCACTCGGTCGCGCGCGCCTCGGTCGTGCCGCCGTCCGGCTCGACGCCGTGGGGCAGGGCCGCCACGAAGAACAAGGTGTCGTACCGGCGCGGGGGTCCGACCGGGGTGGTCCACCGGTCCCACGGGCGCAGCAGGTGCGCGGACAGCACCAGCCCGTGCGCGGCGAGCAGCGAATCCAGGTCGCCCTCCCCCGCGTCGAGTGCGCGCCGCTCGTCGGGGCCCGGCGGGTCGGCCGGTGCGGCGGCTCCCGGCCCGGTCGCCGGCTCGGCGAGCAGCACCCCGGTCTCCTCGAACAGTTCCCGCGCCACCCCGCGGACGGCCGCGGCGGCGCGGTCCGCCTCGATCCCGAACCGCCCGGCCCACCACTCCGGCTCGGGTCCGCGCCAGGGGCGGGTGCCGTGGTAGTCCCGCGGTTCGACGCCTCCGCCGGGGAACACCGACATCCCGGCGGCGAACTGCATGGTCGCCACCCGGTGCTGCAGGAAGACCTCCACTCCCCCGCCGACCCGCGCGTCGCGGACCAGGGCGACCGTGGCGGCCTCGCGGACCGGCACGGCCTCCGGCGCGAACGCCGCGGGAGCCTCACGTGCCGTCATGCCCGTGGTGCCCGCCGGTGCCGGCCCGAGCGGCGCGCCCGGCGCGCGAAGTAGCGTCCGTCGATCGCGTCCACGACGATCGACTGGGAGAAGGCCCTGCTGAGATTGTCGGAGGTGATCACCTCGTCGATCAGCCCCATCGCGGTGACCTCGCCCTCTGCCAGGAGCATGGCGTGGGTGAACCCCGGGGGGATCTCCTCCACGTGGTGGGTGACCAGGACCGTGGCGGGGGCGTCCGGATCCATCGCCATGTCCCCGAGGCGGGCGACCAGGTCCTCCCGGCCGCCCAGGTCCAGCCCCGCCCCCGGCTCGTCGAGGAGCAGCAGTTCGGGATCGGTCATCATGGCGCGGGCGATGAGCACGCGCTTGCGCTCCCCCTCGGAGAGGGTGCCCCAGGTTCGCTCGGCCAGGTGCTCCGCCCCGATCGACTCGAGGGTGTCCGCGGCGCGCTCGAAATCCTCCGGGTCGTACTTCTCCCGCCAGCGGCCCAGCACGGCGTATCCGGCGGAGATGACCAGATCCTGCACCACCTCGTCGCCGGGGATGCGACCGGCCACCGCGACCGACGACAGGCCGACACGGCTGCGCAGCTCGGTCACCTCCGTCCGGCCCAGCTGCTCCCCGAGGATGACGGCCGTCCCCGTGCTCGGGTACTCCAGGGCCGAGGCGATCCGCAGCAACGAGGTCTTGCCCGCGCCGTTGGGGCCGAGCACCACCCACCTCTCGTCCAGTTCCACCTGCCAGGACAGGGGCCCCACGAGGGACGTGCCGTCCCGCCGGAGCGAGACGTCGCGGAGGTCGAGGACGAGGTCGGGGTCGATGTCGATCAGGGTGCTCACGACGCCCATCTAACCGGTAATCGGGAGGACGGGTGGCGAAGAACACGGCCGTGCAGGTGAACGCCGACTCGGGCACCCCTGAAGGATCGGCCCGACTTCGCTAGCGTCGTGGAGGTGACGCCGCCCACCGCGGCGCCCACCCGCCGAGAGGAGCACCGACGTGAACGACCGTCTGGCCATCGATGAGGTCCGCCCCCTCGTCTCCTGCGGGAGGTTCCCGTCCAAGTCCGTGGTCGGGGAGATCCTGCCCGTCTCCGCGATCGTCTGGCGCGAGGGCCACGACGCCCTGTCCGCCAGCCTGGTCGTCCGCCGACCCGGCGGCGCGTCCTCCCGCACCACGATGGTGCCCGGTACCGAGCCGGACACCGTCCACGCGCTGCTGCCCACGGATGTGGCGGGGATGTGGTCGTTCCGGGTGGAGGCGTGGTCCGACCCGTTCGCCACGTGGCGCAGCGGCATCGTCAAGAAGATGGCCGCGGGCCTGGACTCGGGCGAGCTGGGCAACGAGTTCGAGGTGGGCGCCCGCGTGCTCGACACCGCGATCGCCCGGGCGACGGTCGCCGGCGCCGCCGCCCGGGTCGACCTGCTGACCGGAGCCGCCGCCGCGCTGCGCGGCCCGGGCGACGCGGCCACCCGGACCGCCCCGGCGCTGTCGGACGAGGTCGCGGCCGCGCTGGCCGACGATCCCGTGCGCGAACTGGTGACCGTCGGTCAGACCCACCGCGTGTGGGTGGACCGTCGCGAGGCGCAGTTCAGTTCCTGGTACGAGTTCTTCCCCCGTTCCACCGGAGGGTGGGACGACGAGGGCCGTCCCGTCCACGGGACGTTCACCACCTCGCGCTCCTACGTCGATCACGCGGCCGACCTCGGGTTCGACGTCGTGTACCTGCCGCCGATCCACCCCATCGGCGAGATCAACCGCAAGGGCCGCAACAACACCCTGACCCCCGGGCCCGACGACGTCGGGTCACCGTGGGCCATCGGCTCCGCCGAGGGCGGACACGACGCGGTCCACCCCGACCTCGGCACCGTCGACGACTTCCGGGACCTGGTGACCTACGCCGGGGAGCGCGGCGTCGAGGTCGCACTGGACCTGGCCCTGCAGTGCGCGCCCGACCACCCCTGGGCCGCCGAACACCCCGAGTGGTTCACCGTGCTGCCCGACGGGCACATCGCCTACGCCGAGAACCCGCCCAAGAAGTACCAGGACATCTACCCGGTCAACTTCGACACCGACCCCGAGGGCATCTACGCCGAGGTGCTGCGTGTCGTCCGGCTGTGGACGTCCCTCGGGGTACGGATCTTCCGGGTGGACAACCCGCACACCAAGCCGGCCGACTTCTGGAACCGCCTCATCAGCGAGGTGAAGCGGACCGAGCCGGACGTGCTGTTCCTGGCGGAGGCCTTCACCCGGCCGGCCCGGCTGTTCGGACTGGCCAAGCGCGGGTTCTCGCAGTCCTACACCTACTTCACGTGGAAGACCACGAAGGCCGAGTTGGTGGAGTTCTGCGAGCAGCTGCTGGCCCACGTCGACGAGGCCCGCCCCAACATGTTCACCAACACCCCGGACATCCTCCACGAGTCGCTCCAACGTGGCGGCCCGGCGATGTTCGCGATCCGGGCGGTGCTCGCCGCGACGCTCTCGCCCGCGTGGGGCGTGTACTCCGGCTACGAGCTCTACGAATGGCAGCCCGTCGCCGACGGCAGCGAGGAGTACCTCGACTCGGAGAAGTACGAGCTGCGGCCCCGTGACTTCGCCGCCGCGGAGGCCGCCGGGCAGTCGCTCGCCCCGTGGCTGCGCACCCTCAACCGGGTCCGCCGCGAGCACCCCGCCCTGCAGCAGCTGCGCACCCTGACGTTCCACGACGTGGACAACGACCAGATCATCGCCTACTCCAAGGTCGACCCGGCCACCGGAGACTGCGTTCTCACGGTGGTCTCCCTGGACTCCCTCGGCGTCCAGGAGGGCACCCTCCACCTCGACATGGCGGCCCTGGGGTACGACGCCGACGCCCGGTTCAGCGTCCGCGACGAGGTGACGGGCTCCGAGTTCCACTGGGGGTCGAGCAACTACGTCCGGCTCGAGCCGTGGACCGCCGTCGCACACATCATCGCGATCCCGCCCTGCGACGAAGCACGTAGGGTCGAACTGTCCTACCGCACGCACACCGTGGATTGAGGCGAACGGCCATGGAACAGCACAAGAAGAAGGACCGCTCAACCGACCGGCTCCAGCCGGAGCAGACCTCGTCGTCGTCGCCCTCGTCGTCGTCGTCGCCGTCTTCATCACCGCCGTCACCGCCGTCACCGACACCGCCCGCGCCGGCCACGGCGCCCGTCGCGTCCCCCGGGCCCGTCACTCCCACGGAACCGACGCCGATCCCGCCCGACGTCCTCGGCCGGCTCCGGTCCGGCACCCACCACGACCCGCACTCCGTCTACGGCGCGCACCGGGACGGGGACGGCTCCGTCGTGCGCACCGTCCAGCCGGGCGCGGTGGAGGTGGAGGTCGTCATCGGCGACCGCACCGTCCCCATGCGCCCGATCGGTGACGGACTGTTCCACGCGGCGCTGCCCGACCCCGACGTTCCCGACTACCGCTACCGGGTCCGCTACCCCGACGGCCACACCCGCACCGTCGCGGACGGTTACCGTTTCCTGCCCACCCTCGGCGAGATCGACCTGCACCTCATCGGCGAGGGACGCCACGAACGACTGTGGGACGTCCTCGGCGCCCACGTGCGCACCTACGACACCCCGGGCGGGCCGGTCACCGGCACCTCCTTCGCGGTGTGGGCGCCGGGCGCCCGCGGGATGAGCGTGGTCGGCGACTTCTGCGGATGGAACCCCACCGCGCTGCCCATGCGCTCGATCGGATCCTCCGGGGTCTGGGAACTGTTCGTGCCCGACGTCGCCGACGGCGCGGTCTACAAGTACTGCGTCCGCGGCGCCGACGGCCGGACCGTCGACCACGCCGACCCCATGGCGGTGGCCACCGAGGTGCCCCCCGCCACCGGGTCCAAGGTGTTCACGTCCGGCTACGAGTGGAACGACGAAGAGTGGATCGCCGCCCGCGCGACCCGCGACCACTCGCGTTCCCCGATGACCGTCCTCGAGGTCCACGTCGGATCCTGGCGACCCGGACTCGACTACCGGGAGTTCGCGCACGAGCTCGCCGACCACATCGCCGAGACCGGGTTCACCCACGTGGAACTCATGCCCGTCGCCGAGCACCCCTTCGGCGGTTCGTGGGGCTACCAGGTCTCCTCCTACTACGCCCCGACCAGCCGGTTCGGCTCCCCCGACGACCTGCGCTATGTCATCGACCACCTGCACTCGCGCGGCATCGGCGTCCTGGTGGACTGGGTGCCCGCGCACTTCCCCAAGGACGAGTGGTCACTCGGCCGGTTCGACGGCACCCCGCTCTACGAACACGCAGACCCCCGCCGCGGCGAGCAGCCCGACTGGGGCACCTACGTGTTCGATTTCGGCCGTCACGAGGTACGCAACTTCCTCGTCGCCAACGCCCTCTACTGGGCCGAGGAGTTCCACGTCGACGGCCTACGAGTGGACGCCGTGGCCTCGATGCTCTACCTGGACTACTCCCGCGAGGCCGGCGAGTGGACCCCCAACATCTACGGTGGCCGGGAGAACCTCGAGGCGATCTCGTTCCTTCAGGAGGTCAACGCGACCCTGGCACGGGAGCATCCCGGCTTCCTCACCGTGGCCGAGGAGTCCACGTCCTGGGGCGGCGTCACCTCGCCCACCTACACCGGCGGCCTCGGGTTCTCCATGAAGTGGAACATGGGGTGGATGAACGACACCCTGCGGTACGTGGGGCTTGACCCGATCTACCGCGGATTCCACCACGGCGAGATCACCTTCTCGATGATGTACGCCTGGAGTGAGCGCTTCGTCCTCCCCCTGAGCCACGACGAGGTGGTCCACGGCAAGGGGTCGATGTGGGAGCGTATGCCCGGCACCTCGTGGGACCGTGCGGCCGGCATCCGCAGCCTGTACGCCTACATGTGGGCGCACCCCGGCAAGAAGCTGCTCTTCCAGGGCCTCGAGTTCGGGCAGACCACCGAGTGGGACGCCGACAAGGGTGTCGCCTGGGAGAATCTCGAGGGCTGGGAGGGCGAGTATCACCGTGGCATCCTCGCCTGCGTGCGGGACCTCAACGCCCGCTACGCCGACAATCCCGGCCTGTGGTCGCTCGACGATGACCCCTCCGGCTTCTCGTGGATCGACGCCAACGACGCCGCCCACAACACGCTGTCCTTCCTGCGGACCGACCACGCCGGCAACACCGTCGCGTGCGTGGTCAACTTCTCCGGCGCCGCACTCGGCGATTACCGCATCGGGCTCCCCGAGGACGGGTACTGGGAGGAGATCCTCAACACCGACGCCTCGGCCTACGAGGGCTCGGGCGCGGGCAATCTCGGCGGAGTGCACGCCGAGCAGGCGCCCCACCACGGGCGGCCCTACTCCGCGGCGATCACGGTCGGCCCCCGCGCCACCGTGTGGTTCCGACACACGGCCCCGACGACGGCTGCGGAGCCGGCGGGGACGGCGGGAGGCTGACCGGCGACGTCGCAATCGACAACGGGCGCCCCGTGCGGGGCGCCCGTTGTCCGTATCGGAAGGGGAGCGTCAATAGAGAGCGCTCGCGAGGTTCCGGCGCGCGGCCAGCACCCGCTCATCGTCCACCGGCAGGGCCTCGAGGAGCTCGAGCAGGCGCGCACGCAACGTGACGCGCTCGTCGCCGACGTGGACACGGATCGCGTCCACCAGTGTCGAGAACGCGGCCTCGTACTCTCCGCCCACCAGGGCAGTGTCTGCAGCCCGCAACGCGTCGGGGACGGAACCCTCTCCCGAGTCGGTCGCTTCCGTCGACCGGCGCGCGGCCTGCACGTAGCGCAGCGCCTCCACCAGGGAGTGCTCGCCCGGGCGGGCCTCCACGAGCGCGGTGAACCGTTCCTCCGCGGCCGCCAGGTCCCCCTCGGCGAGCGCGTCCTCGGCGGCGTCCCGCTCGGGGTCGGCGGGTTCCTCCGGCCCAGCCTCGTCGGCGTCCGGCGCGGGTCCGCTCAACTTGCCCTCGGTCGCGCGCAGCACGGCCGCGAGCCACTGCCGCAGGGCCTCCTCCGGCTGCTCGCCCTCGAAGTCGGCGAGCGGGCGGCCCGCCGCCACGGCGTACACGGTCGGCACCGCGCGGGCCTGCAGCGCCTGTGCGATACCCGGGGAGGCATCGACGTCCACTGTCGCGTGGACCCACTGCCCGCCGGCCTCCACGGCCAGCGCGTCCAACAAGCCGGTCAACGCGGTCGGCGCCCGCTGGGACACCAGCTCGAGGATCACCGGAACCTGAGCGGAGCGGGCCAGCACCTCCTGCTCGAAGGAGGCCTCGTCCACCTCCACCACCACTTCCGGACCGGAGCCCGGCGGCGGGCCGCCCTGACCCGGGGCGCGACCGGTGTCGGTCGCGCCCCGGCGGGTCTCGGCCCGCTTCTTCAGACCGGACAGGTCGACGGCGCCTGCGAGCGACGCCGCGAGCTTCTGTTCGGCGGCGGACGGGGGTCGGTTACCTGGTCTCGTCACGGCACCGATCCTGCCACGACGGGCGCGCGGGGGTGTCAGCCGGCCGCGGGCACCCGGATGATCAGGGCGTCACCCTGGCCGCCGCCGCCGCACAGGGCAGCCGCTCCGAGCCCGCCGCCGCGGCGTGCGAGCTCGAGGGCCAGGGTCAGCACCACGCGGTTGCCGGACACCCCGATCGGGTGACCGATCGAGATGGCGCCGCCGTTCACGTTCACCTTGTCGGGGCTCAGGTCGAGCATGCGGGTCGAGTGCAGTCCGACGGAGGCGAAGGCCTCGTTGAACTCGAACAGGTCGATGTCGGAGACGTCGACTCCCGCCCGCTCGCACGCGTTCAGCACCGCGTCGGCGGGCTGGTGCTGCAGGGTCGAGTCCGGGCCGGCCACGGTGCCGTAGCCGACGATCTCGGCCAGCACCGGCCAGCCCTCGGCCTCGGCACGGGCCACGGACGTGATGATGGTCGCCGAGGCGCCGTCCGAGATCTGCGACGACGAACCGGCGGTGATGGTCCCGTCCTTGGAGAACGCGGGACGGAGCTTGCCCATCGACTCGGGGGTCGAGTCGGCGCGCACGCCCTCGTCGGTGTCCACGACGGTGTCGCCCTTGCGGCCCTTTACCGTTACCGGCACGATCTCGTCGGCGAACCGACCCTCCTTCGCCGCCGCGGCCGCGCGCTGGTGGGAGGTCGCCGCGAACTCGTCCTGGTGCTCACGGGTGATCTCCAGCTCGACGTTGCGCGCCTCGGTGAGGGCACCCATGGGCTGGTCGGTCGGAACGTCGTGCAGGCCGTCGTACGCCATGTGATCGAGGACCTCGATCGACCCGTACTTGTACCCGGCGCGGCTCTTGGGCAGCAGGTGCGGAGCCTGGGACATCGACTCCTGGCCGCCGGCAACGATGACCTCGGAGTACCCGGACCGGATCGCCTGGTCCGCCAGCGCGATCGCGGTCATACCGGACAGGCACATCTTATTGATGCTCAGCGCGTCGACGCGCTTCGGCAGCCCGGCGGCGAGCGAGGCCTGACGCGCGGGCATCTGGCCGTTGCCGGCCGAGAGCACCTGTCCCATGATCACCTGATCGACGGCCTCCGGGGAGACGCCGCCCCGCTCGAGGGCCGCACTGATCGCGATGCCGCCGAGCTCCGGGGCGGACAGCGAGGACAGGCCGCCCTGCAGGCGGCCGAACGGGGTGCGGGCGCCGGAGACGATGACGGTACGGGTGGGGTCGGCGGTCATGAGACACCTTCCGATGGAGGGGATGAGACTGTGGTCACCAAACTACCGCGAGCACCGACCGACTAACGTGATGGGCATGACGACTACCCCAGCCGGCCAACCCCTCCTGCCCTCCGAACTCGTCGTGGCGATCGACCACGTCGGGGTCGCCGTGCCCGATTTCGACGCCGCCGTCGACTGGTATCGCGAGAACCTGGGGATGGAGAACCTCCATGAGGAGGTCAACGAGGAGCAGGGCGTGCGCGAGGCCATGCTCGGCTCCCCCGGTCGCCCGGAAGGCGGCGCCCTGCTGCAGATCCTCGCACCGCTGGACGAGTCCTCCACCATCGCCAAGTTCATCGACCGCAACGGGCCGGGGATCCAGCAGATGGCGGTCCGGGTCACCGACATCGACGCCATCACGGCACACCTCACGGGGCGGGGCGTCAGAGTCCTCTACCCGGCACCCAGGAGGGGCACCGCGGACTCCCGGATCAACTTCGTCCATCCCAAGGACGCGGGCGGCGTGCTCCTCGAGCTCGTCGAGCCCGCCGACGCACAGCACTAGTCGCCCCTCACGCGCCCGCCGCTAGGGTGGTGACATGTCGAGCATGCACACGTCACCCACCACGGCGGAGTCCTTCGCGGTGGTGCGCAAGGGATTTGACCGTGAGCAGGTGATGGGAGCACTCACCCGTCTCGAGACGGAGACGGGGGTACTGCGCGCTGACAGGGACGCCGCGGTCGAGCGTGCCGAGAGAGCAGCGGCGGAGGCCGACCGGCAGCGGGCACGCGTGGCCGACCTCGAGGCCAGGGTCGCCGAACTCGGTCGGGCTCCCGTCACCAGCGGTCAGATGTCGGACAGGGTGTCGACGATGCTCTCGCTGGCCACCGCCGAAGCCGAGTCCATCCGCGACTCCGCTCACGCCACCGCCGACCGGATCCGCGCGGAGGCGGAGGAGGACGCGTGGCGGCTGCGGGAAGCCGCGGGGTCCGAATTGGCCGACGTCCGCGGGAGTGCCGAGGCCATCCGAGCAGAGCACACGGCCGTACTCGATGCGGCGCGTGCGCGCGCCCGGGAGATCATCCTCGTCGCGGAGCGCGACGCCCGCCGGCTGGACGACGAGGCGGCGCGTCGGCGGCAGGAGATCGATGAGGACCACCGGCTGGCCTCTGATCTGCGTCGCAGCGAGACCCTACGCGAGGTCACTCGGCAACATGACGCCTCGATGGCGGCCGCCGCGACCACGCGTCGCGAGGCCGAGGAGGAGGCCCGACGGATCGTCGACGACGCCCATCGCCGGGCGGACCAGCTGGTCTCCCGGGCGCGACGACATGTCGACGATCTGCGCGTGCTCCGCGAGCGTGTGCTCGACGATCTCGGCGCGATCCGGGCGAAGCTCGAACCTGTCCCCGGGACAGGCGACGACGTGGAGTTCGACCTGCCGGAGGAACCGGACCTCAACTCCAGCGACGGGTGAGGCCTCTCCGGCCCCGGCCGGACCAGCACCCGGTGTGCCAGTGGCGACGTTCCTCGTCCCCTCCGGGCCGGTCCGGCCACGCCACCACATGCGCGGTACCGGAGGTCACCAGGTGATCGCACCCCGGGCACCGGTAGTCCTTGCCCGCCCTGGCGCCGGGGATCCGTCGGACGTGGTAGGAGTCGGGGTCACCCGCGGGTCCTGGTTCGAGCGCCGAGCCCCCGAGTCCGTGCCGCTGCGGTAGCGGTCGGTCGGACCCGCCACGTCGGTGTCGTCTGGGCATCGCGAACGACTCGTTCAGAACAGCCGGAGGTCGGTGGACTCGATCCCTCGCAGGGAGTCGTAGTCCAGGGTCACGCATCGGATGCCACGATCCTCGGCGAGGGTGCGAGCCTGGGGCTTGATGATCTGGGCCGCGAAGATCCCGCTGACCGGCGCGAGCAACGGGTCGCGGTTGAGCAGCTCCAGATAGCGGGTCAGTTGCTCCACCCCGTCGATCTCGCCGCGACGTTTGATCTCCACCGCCACTGTCGTGCCCTCCCCGTCACGGCCGAGGATGTCGACCGGGCCGATAGCCGTCATGTACTCCCGGCGGACCAGGCTGTACCCCTGACCGAGCGTCTCGATGTGCTCGGCGAGCAACTCCTGCAGGTGGGCCTCGACACCGTCCTTCACCAATCCCGGGTCCACGCCGAGTTCATGTCGGGAGTCGTGGTGCACCTCGGCGACGGTGATCCGCAGCTGCTCCCCCGCCTTGTTCTCCACGACCCACAACTGATGCTCCGGGTTCTCCGGGTGATCCCGCTCGGTGAGGGAACACGGCGGGGTCATCCAGTTGAGGGGCTTGTAGGCGCGGTCGTCGGCGTGAACGCTCACAGACCCGTCGGCCTTGACGAGCAACAACCGCGGAGCCATCGGAAGATGCGCCGTGAGGCGACCCACGTAGTCGACCTGGCACGTGGCTACGACGAGACGCAACGGTTCCTCCTGAATGATGGCGCCGCACCGGCACACGGCCCGGGTGTCAGCGGTGGGGACGCCGTGAGCGGACCTGCTCGGTGGAGCAGGCTTCCACCCACGCGAGCATCCCGGTCAATTTCGCGGGGGCGACGCAGAGTTCACCTTCGACCGGGCGGGCGCGGCGGTCGTGCCCGGAGAACGGGACGATCACCTCGCCCTCCTCCGCCACGTCCAGCTCCGGACCGGTGGGCTGTCGACGCGCGCCGAGCACCAGGGTGCGCCGGTCCAGCCGGACGTCGGCGCCGAACTTCAGACTCACCAATCGGTAGAACGCGACCTCGGTCTCGGAGTACCGGACGGCGCCGTAGCCCCACGACTCCTCTCCTGCCCTGCGGACGAGGACGGACGTGGAATTGCGACGCACGACGACCAGTCGATACACGACGGCCGCGACCACCGGAACGAGGACGAGCAGGATGACGGCACCGAGAACGATCTCGATGGGAGCCGTCAAACTGCTCATCCCCTTCCGGCGGCCGCGGCCGCGTGTGACGGGCGGACCGTGGTCGTACTAGGCGCCGGCCTTCTCGATGGCGAGAAGACGCCCGCGGGCGGTGGCCGCGGCGGCAGCGTCGTCGCCGGCCTCGGACAGCTCCCGCTCGGCAGCGGCACGGTCGATCGTGTCCGACCACTCCGCGGCCTCGCCGAGAATGCTCACCTTGTTGGCGGTCACCGACAGGAACCCACCCTGGACGGCAGCGACCTTGCGGCCCTCGTCCGTGTACACCGTGACGGTGCCGGCGGCATCCAGCTCGCCGAGCAGCGGCTCGTGCCCGGCCTGGATACCGATCTCACCCTCACTGGTCTTGGCGACCACCATCGAGGCGGTGCCGGACCAGAACCTGCGCTCGACCGTGACGAACTCGACTTCGATCTCAGCCATGAGCGACCGTCACTTCCCGGAGAGCTTCTTGGCGTTGGCCTCGACGTCGTCGAGACCGCCGATGCCGTTGAACGCCTGCTCCGGCAGGTGGTCCAGCTCGCCCTTGCAGAGCTTGTCGAACGCCTCGATGGTGTCCGACAGCGGGACGACCGAACCCACCTGGCCGGTGAACTTCTCCGCGACCAGGAAGTTCTGGCCGAGGAAGCGCTCGAGACGACGGGCCCGCTGAACGGTCACCTTGTCCTCCTCGGACAGCTCGTCCATACCGAGGATGGCGATGATGTCCTGGAGCTCCTTGTACTTCTGGAGGATCTGGATGACCTCCTGGGCGACGCGGTAGTGCTCCTCCCCGACGATGCCCGGCTCGAGGATCCGGGAGGTCGAGGTGAGCGGGTCGACGGCCGGGTAGATGCCCTTCGACGCGATGGAGCGGGAGAGCTCCGTGGTGGCGTCGAGGTGGGCGAACGTGGTGGCCGGCGCCGGGTCGGTGTAGTCGTCGGCGGGGACGTAGATCGCCTGGAGCGACGTGATCGAGCGACCACGCGTCGAGGTGATGCGCTCCTGGAGCTGACCCATCTCGTCCGCGAGGGTCGGCTGGTAACCGACGGCGGACGGCATGCGGCCGAGCAGCGTCGAGACCTCGGAACCGGCCTGCGTGAAGCGGAAGATGTTGTCGATGAACAGGAGGACGTCCTGGCCCTGCACGTCGCGGAAGTACTCGGCCATGGTGAGGGCCGAGAGCGCGACGCGCATACGCGTCCCCGGCGGCTCGTCCATCTGACCGAACACCAGGGCGGTGTCCTGGAGGACGCCCATCTCCTCCATCTCGAGGAAGAGGTCGGTGCCCTCACGGGTGCGCTCACCGACGCCGGCGAACACCGAGGTACCGGAGAACTCGCGGGCGATACGGGTGATCATCTCCTGGATGAGCACCGTCTTGCCGACGCCGGCACCGCCGAAGAGGCCGATCTTGCCGCCCTTGACGTACGGGGTCAGCAGGTCGATGACCTTCACGCCGGTCTCGAGGATCTCGGTCTTACCCTCGAGCTGGTCGAAGGCCGGCGGCTCGCGGTGGATGCCCCACTGCTCGCCATCGCGGCCGGTGCCGGGTGCGTCCAGGCAATCGCCGAGGGCGTTGAAGACGTGGCCCTTGACGACGTCGCCGACCGGCACCGAGATCGGCTGACCGGAGTCGACCACCTCGGCGCCGCGGACGAGTCCGTCGGTGGACTGCATGGAGATGCAGCGCACCATGTTGTCGCCGAGGTGCTGGGCGACCTCGAACGTGACGGTCTTGGCGACCGCCGCGAGGGTGATCTCGGCGGTGAGGGCGTTGAAGAGGGCCGGGAGGGCGCCGCGCGGGAACTCCACGTCGACGACCGCACCCAGGACGCGGGCGACCCGACCGGTGAGACCGGCCGTGCCCGTCGTGCTCTGATCGGTAACAGCTGTGGTCATTGCTTAGTCACTTCCTGCGCTAGCGGCGAGCGCACCAGCGCCACCGACAATCTCGCTGATTTCCTGGGTGATCTGTGCCTGGCGTGCCTGGTTCGCCTCGCGGCTCAGGCCCTCCACCAGCTCGGTGGCGTTGTCGGTCGCCGACTTCATGGCGGTCCGTCGTGCCGCCGACTCCGACGCCGCCGCCTCGAGGAGCGAGGCGAAGGCGCGGGTCGACATGTACCTCGGGAGGATGTTGTCCAGGAGGGTGTCCGCATCCGGCTCGAAGGAGACCTCCGGCTTGAATTCGGACTCCGCCCTGGGGCTGTCGTCCATCATCCCGTCGCCCAGGTCCAGCTCCTCGATCTCGACCTCGGTCTCGATCGGGGCCAGTCGACGCGCCCGCGGGGTCTGCGTGAGCATCGACTTGAACTGGGTGTACACGATGTGGACCTCGTCGACGCCCTTGCGGGTGGTGTCCGCGGTGTCCCCCTCGAGGAACTCGGAGGCGTCGAACGTCGACTCGCCGCCGGCCTTGAAGGCCGCCGACAGGAGCTGGAACGCCGGCCGGGCCTCCTGGTAGTCGGGCTTCTGCGAATGCCCGTGCCAGGCACCGGCGAGCTCGACCTCGCGGAACGTGTAGTACACGATCCCCTTGTTGCCCATCACGTAGATGTCGACCTCACGCCCCTCGCCCTCGAGGTAGGCGATGAGCTCGGCGGCCTCCTTGAGCACGTTGTGGTTGTAACCACCACACATGCCCCGGTCGGACGTCACCACCAGCACGGCGGACCGCTTCGGGTTCTCCGGCTCGTTGAGCATCGGGTGCTTGAGCGACGAGGCACTCGCGAGATCGGTGAGGATCGCGGTGATCTGGTCCGCGAAGGGCTTGGCCTCCGCGACCCGGGCCTGGGCCTTGGAGATCTGCGAGGTCGCGATCAGCTCCTGGGCCTTGGTGATCTTCTTGGTCGAGTTGACCGACTTGATCCGGTCGCGTAGTTCACGCATGTTGGCCATGGGCGTGGATCACTCTCCTCTCGACCTTGAATCGGATGGCTGTCATCGCAGGCCTCAGGCCTTCTTCTTCTTGGTGACCGTGAGCTTCTCACGATCGATCTCGTCCTCGGACAACGCCTCGGCCTCGGGCTCGTTGACCACACGGGAACCGTCGGTGGCGACGAAGCCCTCCTTGAACTCGTTGGTCTTGGCCTCGAGGGTCGACTTGGACTCGTCGGAGAGCGCGGCTCCCCCCTCGATCTGGCTGTAGACATCGGAGGCGGAGTGCCGCAGGGTCTCGAGCAGCTCGCCCTCGAAGCGACGGACGTCCTCGACCGGGACGGAGTCGTAGAAACCCTCACCGGCGAGGTAGATCGAGACGATCTGGTCCTCCACGGCGACCGGCGAGTTCTGGTCCTGCTTGAGGATCTCGACCAGACGCTGGCCACGCTCGAGCTGCGCCTTCGAGGCGGCGTCGAGGTCGGACGCGAACGTCGCGAACGACTCGAGGTCGCGGTACGCGGCGAGGTCCAGACGCAGCGAGCCCGAGACCTTCTTCATGCCCTTGGTCTGGGCGGCGCCGCCGACTCGGGAGACGGAGATACCGACGTTGACGGCCGGACGCACACCGCGGTTGAACAGGTCGGACTCGAGGAACACCTGACCGTCGGTGATCGAGATGACGTTGGTCGGGATGAACGCCGAGACGTCATTGGCCTTGGTCTCGATGATCGGGAGACCCGTCAGCGACCCTCCGCCCATGTCGTCCGAGAGCTTGGCGCACCGCTCGAGCAGGCGGGAGTGCAGGTAGAAGACGTCACCGGGGTACGCCTCGCGACCCGGGGGGCGACGGAGCAGCAGCGAGATCGCGCGGTAGGCGTCGGCCTGCTTGGACAGGTCGTCGAACACGACGAGGACGTGCGCACCGTCGTACATCCAGTGCT
The DNA here is from genome assembly GCF_051994785.1 of Dietzia sp. MNB45. Classification (NCBI taxonomy): domain Bacteria; kingdom Bacillati; phylum Actinomycetota; class Actinomycetes; order Mycobacteriales; family Dietziaceae; genus Dietzia; species Dietzia sp. MNB45. The sequence continues at coordinate 2,101,392 of NZ_CP163397.1, forward strand.
GCCCGATGGCCGAACCGGTGAACGGCGCGAGCCACTTGAAGCCGGCCGAGTCAGAGGCGGGGGCGGCGACGATGGTGGTGTACTCCATCGCGCCGTTCTCCTCGAGCGTCGCCTTGACGCCCGCGATGGTGGAGCCCTTCTGGCCGATCGCGACGTAGATGCACCGCAGCTGCTTGGTCTTGTCGCCCGACTCCCAGTTGGCCTTCTGGTTGAGGATCGCGTCGATGCAGACCGCGGTCTTGCCCGTCTTGCGGTCACCGATGATGAGCTGACGCTGTCCGCGGCCGATCGGCGTCATGGCGTCGATGGCCTTGATACCGGTCTGCATGGGCTCCTCGACCGGCTGGCGCTCCAGAACGGACGGCGCCTGCAGCTCGAGGGCGCGGGTGCCCTCCGACTCGATGTCGCCGAGGCCGTCGATGGGCTGCCCGAGCGGGTTGACGACGCGACCGAGGAAGCCGTCGCCGACCGGAACGGAGAGGACCTCCCCGGTGCGACGCACCTCCTGGCCCTGGGCGATCTCGTCGAAGTTACCGAGGACGACCGCACCGATCTCGCGGTCCTCGAGGTTCAGTGCGACGCCGAGGATGCCGCCCGGGAACTCCAGCAGCTCGTTGGCCATCGCGGACGGCAGTCCGCTGATGTGGGCGATACCGTCGCCCGTGTCGGTGACGATTCCGACCTCCTCGCGCGACGCCTCGTTGGAGACCGTCGAGGTGTAATTCGCAATCGCACTGCGGATCTCGTCGGAGGAGATAGTCAGCTCCGCCATGTCATTCCTGCTCTCACTAAGTGTGGTCTGGATGTGTCTTGTCAGGTGAGCATCGACCGAGTGCGACCGTTGCTCGTCGGGTGTCGAGGCCTAGGGAAGCGCCCGTCGTACGGCCGAGAGCCGCCCGGCGACGGAACCGTCGATGATCTCGTCACCGACGCGGATCACCATGCCGCCGAGGACCGCCTGGTCGACCTGGACGTGGACCGCCATCTCCCGTCCGTAGATCTCGGCGAGCTTGCCCTCGAGTGCGGCCCGCTGCTCGGTGGTGAGTTCCGTGGCACTGGTGACCACGGCCACCGACTGTCCCTGGAGTTCGGCCGCCTGCCTGGACAGCGCGTCCAGATCGTCGGCGGGCATGGCGTCCGGCCGGGCGATCGCCTGCCCGGCGAGCGCCTCGGTGACCGCGGTCACCTTGCCGTAGAGGACCTGACCGAGGAGTGCGCGCTTGGACTCCGTGGTGGTCGTGCGGTCGGACAGAGCCTGCTCGAACTCCGCGTCGCCGGCGACGATGCGGCCCAGTCTGAACAGTTCGTCCTCGACCGTCCCGAGCTGACCCTGCTCCCGGGCCGAGAGCAGGAGCGCTTCCCGGCCGAGGGTGACGAGGCCCTCACGGAGATCCCGCGGGGTGGACCAGGACAGTGCGACCGCAGCAAGCACGACCGCGAGGGTCGACTCGTCGATCTTCCAGCCGAACACCGAACGGGCGAGGTCCTCGCGGGCCTCGACCGGTGCGGACGAGTCCGCGACGGCGACCCGCAGGGAGCGGTCACCCTCCAGGACGTCGACGACCCGGAAGAGCTCGGCACCGACCTTGGCGCCCGTGGCGCCCCCGGCCGGGTTCGCGGAGAGCGTGGACTGCAGGACCGACCGGGACTGCTCGAGGGCGTCGCGGCTTGCTGCGTGCATAGTCTGCTTCTTCCTTACTTCTGGCCCGCCCCGGCGACCTTGTCCAGGTCGGCGAGGAAACGGTCGATGGTGCCCGAACGGCGGACCGGATCGGACAGCTGCTCACCCATGAGCCGCTCGGCGAGCTCGACCGACTGGCGTCCGAGGTCGCCACGGAGCTCCGTGACGATCTGCTGACGCTGCGCGGCGAGCTGCTGCTGCCCGGCGGCGACGATGCGGTCGCTCTCGGCCTGGGCCTCCGCCTTCATGTCGGCGAGGATCTGCTGCCCCTGCGCACGCGCGTCGTCGCGGATCTTCGCGGCTTCGCCACGCGCCTCGGCGAGCTGGGCGTTGTACTTGTTCAGGGCCGCCTTCGCCTCGGCCTGTGCGGCCTCCGCCTTCTCGATGCCGCCCTCGATGCGCTGGGTGCGCTCGTCCAGGACCCGCTTGAACATCGGGAGGACGAACTTCCAGAACACGAACAGGACGACAGCGAACGGGATCAGCGACCAGACGATGTCGTACAGCGCCGGCGAGAGGACGTTGGGCGTCTCCTCCAGCGGGAGCCCCTCGGTCTCGCTCGCGGCGAGAATGTGGATCGGATTCATGTCGTTGACCTTCGCCAGCCGGCGATCAGAAAATGAAGCCGGTGACGATACCGATGAGCGCCAGGGCCTCGGTGAAGGCGATGCCCAGGAACATCGTGGTGCGCAGCTGGCCGGCCATCTCGGGCTGGCGGGCCATGCCCTCGATCGCCTTGCCGACGACGATGCCGATGCCGATGCCGGGGCCGATCGCGGCGAGGCCGTAGCCGATGGCGCCGTAACCGCGGGCGGTCGTCTCGGTTGCCTGGGCGAGAGTGACGATATCCATGTGGGTTTCCGTTCCCTTTCAGATGGCCGGTGCGGGATGTCCGCACTCGGTCGTCGGTGTGGTCTGGGTGTCCCGGCGCTCGCGGCGCCGGAAGTCTTTTAGTGACTGTCGGCGTGCAACGACAGGTCGATGTACACCGCGGTGAGCAGCGCGAAGATGTACGCCTGCAGGAAGATCACCAGCAGCTCGAAGAACGTGAACGCCACCGACACGATGATGGTCACGAGGCTGACCGCGGTCCACCCGTTGAACTGCCAGAAGAAGAAGTTCGTGGCGGAGAACAGCAGCACGATCATGATGTGCCCGGCCAGCATGTTGGCCATCAGACGGATGGTCAGCGTGGCCGGCCGCAGGATGAAGGTCGACACGAACTCGATCGGCACGACCAGCAGGTGCAGCGCCGGGGGAAGGTTCGGCACGACGACCGACTTGCCCACGAAGGAGAAGAAGCCGTACTTCTTGGCTCCCGCATAGATGAAGACCACATACGCGACCGCGGCCATGACCAGCGGCATGCCGATCCGCGCGTTGGGCGAGATGTTGAAGCCCGGGATCACGGCGGGCAGGTTCATGAACAGCGTGAGGAAGAAGATCGTCGCGATGACCGGGAGGAACCGGTCACCGTCCTTCTTCCCGATGATCTCGTCCGAGATGTTGTTCTTGACGAAGTCCAGCGCGATCTCGCCGACATTCTGCAGTCCGCGCGGCACGACGGCCGACCGGCGCATCGCCAGGTAGAACAGCACCGCGACGACGACCGCCGCGATCAGCCGGATGATCATCAGCCGGTCCAGAGCGAACGGAGTCCCCTCGAAGAGCACGGCCGGCGGGAAGAAGTCATTTAGTGACGGCGGATGGAACTCGCCCTTGAATGCCAGCAGTGACGTGCTCAGCGCTCTCTCCCCTGTTCGGGCCGCCTGCAGAGACGGTGGTCATGTCCAGTGTTTCGTTCCGACCTGCGGAACCCGGGAGGGCCCGGGGGATTCTCGCGGCGTGTACCGCCGCACCCTTTTCCGGTTTCCCTCCGCAGAGCATCCTAGCAAAGGCCATCCCCTGCGGACCCCTGGGGGCACCTCACGCCGTTATCGGCTCCACATCTCCCCGAAACCAGTCCGTGACCGATCGGGAGTGCCGGAAAATCCCAGCTCAGGGCTCCACGTACGGGGCGCGCGTGCGCAGGATCGCCACCGTCTCCGACGCGAGGACAACGACCATGGCCACGACGATGGTCGTGGCGAACGCGGGCTTGGAGTAGAAGTCGAGCGGCTTGAGAGCCGCGACGACCCCGATCGCCACGATGAGCTTGAGGAGCCACGTTCCCAACAGGACGGCTCCGGTCACCTGGGGTGAGGTTCGGGCCGTGGCGATCACCACCACCGCGGTGAGGAGGACGAACACGCCACCGATCGCGGCCCCGAGCAGGGCGCCCCACAGGCCGGAGCGACCATCCACCGCCCACCACAGCCCTGCGCTGATCACCATGAGCACGGCGAGCGCGGCGGCGCCGAGGGTCACCGCCCTGCGTAGTCCGATGGTGTGGGCGCTCTCGACCTGGTGTCCGGGGGCGTCGTGTCCGGGGGTGTCGTCCATACCCCGCAGCCTAGTCGCCCGGGGATCGGGGCCCGTCGGCCGTCCGGTGCTTCCCGCGCGAACTGCGGAGGCGAGGGACGAGGGTCGCCGCCAGGACGGAGAGGAGACCGGCCGCGATCGCGGGGACGATCACCTCGGTGGGCAGCATCGTCGCCCCGACGGCCCCGAACGCGATGAGGGAGACCCACGCATAGATGACCAGCGCGACCCTCCGGTGGGAGTGCCCCAGCGCGAGCAGCCGGTGGTGCAGGTGCATCTTGTCGGGTGCGAAGGGGCTACGGCCGGCCCCGACCCTCCGCACCACCGCCATGACCAGGTCGAGCATCGGCACGAACATCGCGGCCGCGACCACGATCACCGGCGAGAGCAGGACGATCATGTCCTGGGGCCCGTACAGGCTCTGCGAGATCTTCCCGGAGGCGCTCGTCGAGGCCGCGGCGAGGACCAGTCCGATCAGCATGGACCCGGAGTCGCCCATGAAGATCCGGGCGGGTTGGAAATTGTGGGGCAGGAACCCGATGAGCGCCCCGGCCAGGACCGCGGTGACCAGTGCCGGCGGGTAGGCCCCGACGGTCCCGCCCTGGTCCAGCATGATGCCCACGGAGAACACGCAGATCGCCGTGGCCGCGATGGCCCCGAGTCCGGCGGCGAGCCCGTCGAGTCCGTCCACGAAGTTCATCGCGTTGACGATCGTCAGTGTGAACACGACCGTGAGCAGTCCGGCCTGGAGCTGGTCGAGCACGAGGATGTTGCCGTCCCCGAAGGGTATGTACAGCAGCGTCCACGACACGCCCATCGCGACCAGGACCCCGGCCGCGGCGGCCTGGCCCGCGAGTTTGGTGACGGCCCCGAGCCCGAGGATGTCGTCCACGATCCCCACCAGCACGATCACCCCGCCGGCGACGATGGTGGCCTCCACGTCGGGGGCGAAGGGCGGGAAGGCCCGGTTCAGGGCCGGCAGCTGCGCGGCGAGGTAGACGGCGATGAGCATCCCGGTGAAGATGCCCACCCCGCCGAGCCGGGGGGTGGGGACCTGGTGCACGTCCCGCTCCCGCGGGTAGGCGAGCCCGCCGATCGCGGGTGCCACTCCCCTGACCAGACCGGTGACGACGAAGGTGACCAGTCCGGCGGTGACCGCGATGAGCAGCAGCTCCCGGAACGGGACCCCGGCGCCCACGGTTCAGCCGCGCAGGACCGCGGGGTCGACGCCGAGGACCTCTCCCACGCGCTCGGCGGTCACCGCACCCTCGCGGACGATGCGCGGACCGGGCCCGGTGAGGTCGACGATCGTGGAGGGCTGGCCGATCGCACACGGGCCGCCGTCGAGGTACACGGCCACCGAGTCGCCGAGCTGCTCCCGGGCCTGGGCCACGGTGGTGGCCGGCGGTTGACCGGAGACGTTGGCACTGGACACCGCGAGCGGGCCGACCTCGCGCAGGAGTTCGATGGCGACGGGGTGCAGCGGCATCCGGAGCATGACCGTGCCGCGGGTCTGGCCGAGGTCCCAGCCCAGGGACGGTGCCTGGTGCACGATGAGACTCAAGCCCCCCGGCCAGAAGGCGCGGATGAGGTCGCGGGCGGCGGCCGGGGTGCTCACGACGAGGCCGTCGATGGTCTCCCACGAGCCGACCAGGACCGGCACCGGCATGTCCGGGCCTCGGCGCTTGGCGGACAGCAGCGAGACCACCGCGTCCGGGTCGAAGGCATCGGCGGCGATGCCGTAGAGCGTGTCGGTGGGGGTCACGACCAGCCGGCCCGAGCGCAGGGCGCCGGCAGCGGAACTGAGACCGACCTCGCGGCCGGTGTCCTCGGTGCAGTCGTAGGTGATGGTCACCGGGTGGTCCCCTTCCGGACTGTCGTGTCGACCTTGTCGTCGTCGTGGTCGTCGTCGTGTGTGTCGTCGTGGCCCGCGTCGAGTCGCGTCGCGGTGACGAATCGCGGTCGGCCGGCGAGGTCGGTGTGCTGCTCCACGGTACCGAAGCCCCCCTGCGCGGCCACGACCGCGGCGACCGCGGCGCCGGTGGTGTCGTCGTGCTCCACGGCGAGGTGCCCTCCCGGGACGAGGAGGGCGGCGGCCACGCCGACGAGGGGGGTGACGACGACGAGGCCGTCCCGTCCTCCGAACAGCGCCGTCGCCGGCTCGTGCGCGAGGACGTCGGCGGGGAGATCATCGGTGACCGGGATGTACGGGGGGTTGGACACCACGGCGGCGGCGCTGCCCCGCAGGTGCGAGAGGACGTCCGCGTCGGTGGCGTCGGCGTGGTGGACCTCGATCGGGGTGTCCCCGGCGGCGGCGCGCTCGGCGGCGTTGCGGCGCAGCCACTCCAGCGCGGCCTCGTGCAGTTCGACGGCGTGGACGCGGGCGTCGGGCCGGGCGTGGGCGATCTCCAACGCGAGGGTGCCGCTGCCGGCGCAGAGGTCCACCACGACCGGGCCGGGGCCGGGGCCCGGTGCGGGCAGGGCCGCGAGCGTCGACTCGACCAGCAACTCGGTCTCCGGTCGCGGGATGAACACCCCCGGCCCGACGGCCAACTCGAGCCGTCCGGAGACCGCGCGGCCGAGCAGGTACTGCAGGGGGGTCCGGTCGCGGGCGCGGGCGGCGACGATCCGCTCGACCTCGCTCACCGCGGCGGCGTCGAGGTCGTCGGCGAGCATGAGCCGGGTGCGGTCGATGCCGAGCACGTGCGCACAGATGAGCTGGGCCTCGACGTGCGCGGAGTCGACGCCCGCCGCACCGAGCGCCTGCGCGGCCGAGCGCACGACCCCGGTCACCCCGGCCGGGCGCGGGTTCATGGACTAGGCCTCTTCCATTCGTCGCCGCCGTTCCTCGGTGGCGAGGGCGTCGAGCACCGCGTCGAGGTCCCCGTCGAGCACCGCGTCGAGGTTGTGCGCCTTGAAACCCACCCGGTGGTCGGCGATGCGGTTCTCCGGGAAGTTGTAGGTGCGGATGCGCTCCGACCGGTCGACGGTGCGGACCTGGGTGGCCCGGCCTTCAGACGCCTCGGCGTTGGCGGCCTCCTCGGCGGCGGCCTGGAGTCGCGCCGCGAGCACCTGCAACGCGCGTTGCTTGTTCTGCAGCTGACTGCGTTCGTTCTGACACGTGACGACCGTGCCGGTGGGCAGGTGGGTGATCCGCACCGCGGAGTCGGTGGTGTTGACGCCCTGCCCGCCCTTGCCGGATGAGCGGTAGACGTCGATGCGCAGGTCGGACTCGTCGATCTCGACCGGACCCACGTCCTCGGGCTCCGGGTAGACGAACACGCCCGCGGCCGAGGTGTGGACCCGGCCCTGGGACTCGGTGACCGGCACCCGCTGGACCCGGTGCACCCCGCCCTCGAACTTGAGGCGGGACCACACCCCGTCGCGAGACGGCTGGCGAGCCCGGATGGAGAAGGTCGCGTCCTTGTACCCGCCGAGGTCGGACTCCGTGAGGCCGAGGACCTCGATCACCCATCCGTGTTTCTCGGCGTACCGCGTGTACATGCGGGCGAGGTCGGCGGCGAACAGTGCGGACTCCTCGCCGCCCTCCCCCGACTTGATCTCCATGACCACGTCGTCCGCATCGTGTGGGTCGCGGGGCGCCAGCAGGTCGGCCAGGCGGGTCTCGAGCTCGGCCGCCTCAGCCTCCAGCTCCTCGGCCTCCCCGGCGAACGAGGAATCGTCGCCGGCGAGCTCCCGCGCCGCGGCGGCGTCCTCGCGCGTGGACACCAGCGCACGGTGACACTGCACGATAGGGGTGAGCTCGGCGAAGCGTTTGCCCACCCGGCGGGCGGCGGTGGCGTCCTCGTGCAGAGCGGGGTCGGACAACTGCGTCTCGAGGCCCCCGTACTCGGCCAGGACGTCGTCGATCGAGGACGGCGACCGTCCCTCGCTCCCGGTCACTCCTCGTCCTGCGGCAGGGTGGGCGTCGTCTTGGCCACCTGCAGCAGGAATTCGTAGTTGTTGTTGGTCTTGCGCAACTGCGACATGAGCAGGTCGATGGCCTGGTGGGAGTCCAGCCCCGAGAGCACGCGGCGCAACTTGTGCATGATCCCGGCTTCCTCGGGGGTCATGAGCAGCTCTTCCTTGCGCGTCCCCGAGGGTCCCACGTCGACCGCGGGGAACACCCGCCGCTCGGCGATGCGACGGTCCAGTTTGAGCTCGGCGTTGCCGGTGCCCTTGAACTCCTCGAAGATCACCGTGTCGCCGGCCGAGCCGGTCTCCACCATCGCGGTGGAGATGATCGTCAGCGATCCACCGTTCTCGATGTTGCGCGCCGCGCCGAGGAACCGCTTGGGCGGGTACAGGGCCGTGGAGTCGACGCCGCCGGACAGGATGCGACCCGAGGCGGGCGAGGAGTTGTTGTAGGCGCGGCCGAGTCGCGTGATGGAGTCGAGGAGGACGACGACGTCCTGCCCCATCTCCACCAGACGCTTGGCCCGCTCGATCGCGAGCTCCGCGACCTGGGTGTGGTCCGACGGCGGACGGTCGAAGGTCGAGGCGATGACCTCGCCCTTCACCGAACGCTGCATGTCGGTGACCTCCTCCGGCCGCTCGTCTACGAGGACGACCATGAGGTGGCACTCCGGGTTGTTGACCGCGATCGAGTTGGCGATGTTCTGCAGGATCGTGGTCTTACCGGCCTTGGGCGGGGAGACGATCAGCGCGCGCTGCCCCTTGCCGATCGGCATGATCAGGTCGATCACGCGGGTCGAGATGATGTTCTTCTCGGTCTCGAGGCGCAGCCGCTGGTTGGGGTACAGCGGGGTGAGCTTCGCGAAGTCCGGGCGGTTGCGAACCTGGTCCACCGGGCCACCGTTGACGGTGTCGATGCGAACCAGCGGGTTGAACTTCTGACGGTTCTTGCCGCCACCCTGGCCCCCGCCGCCGCCTTGGCCGCCGCCCTGGCCGTCGTTCTGGCCGTCGCGGGGCATCTTCACCGCGCCGGTGATCGCGTCACCGCGACGCAGGCCGTGACGACGGATCATGTTCATGGAGACGTAGACGTCGTTGGGTCCCGCGAGGTAGCCGGACGTGCGGACGAACGCGTAGTTGTCCAGCACGTCGAGGATGCCCGCGACCGGCTGCAGGACGTCGTCGTCCCGCACCTCCGTCTCACCCTCGGCCGGGCGCCCCCCGCCGCGATTGCGCTCGCGACGGCGGCGGCTGCGACGGCCGCGGCCCCCTCCGTCGTCATCACGGTTCTGACCGTCACCGCGGGGACCGTTGTCGCCGCCGCCCTGGTCGGACTGGTCGTTGCGGCCGCTCTGCTGATCGCGGTTGCCGCCCTGGTTGCCCTGGTCGTTGCGCCCGCCCTGCTGATCGCGGTTGCCGCCCTGGTTGCCCTGGTCGTTGCGCCCGCCCTGCTGATCGCGGTTGCGGCCGCCCTGCTGATCCCGGTTCTGCTGGTTACGCCCCTGACGCTGCCCGCCACCGCGGTTGCCATCCTCGCGACGGGAGCGGTCCCCCTGGCGACCGGAGTCGGAGTCATCCGACCCGCCCCGGGGGTTCTCCGCACCGCCCCCGGCCCTGTCGCCACGATCCCGTCGGCCGGACTCGGTCTGCGGGGCGGGCGCCCCGCTCCGTGCAGACGCCTCGTCTCGTGCAGACGCCTCATCGCGGTCCGGCGTCTTCTCCGGAGCCGACTCGGCCTTCGCCGCAGGCTCGTCGGCCACCGCGGGTTCGGTTTTCGGGGCGGGCGCGGTCTTCGGGGCGGGCTCACGGGCCGGCGCGGGCCTGCCACCCCGGGCGCCCTCGATCATCGCGACGAGGTCGCCCTTGCGCTTACCCGACAGGCCTTTGAGGCCCATCTGCTGGGCCAGCGACTTGAGGTCGTTCAGGCGCATCGCCGACAGCGAGGCACCCTGTGCTGGCGTGGAAGTGGTGTCCGTCGAGGTCACGGGGATCCTTTCTGGGCCCGGGGCCGGGGCGGTGTACGCCGCCTCGCATCGAGCAGGTGTCCGGGAAGCGGACTCGGCGTCCCGGGGTGGCCGCTGGGGCCTTCCGTGGCGGCAACGTGGCCGGACACGGATCTTTCGTCTGAGGGGGATCCTCGTGAGGGGAGAACCGCTCGATAGTGGGGATCCCTGTACGCCACTCGCCGATCGGCCTGTCCCACCGAGTCCGATCCACACCACACCGACCTAGTGCGGAGGGTGCTGCGAGGATTGACTCGGAATGCTGGGACGACCGGGCGCCCGTGGCTGGGTGCAAGCATACTACTCTGTGGCCGATCGCGCGCAGGTCCCCCTTCCGCGAGTCGCGACTGGCGCTCACCGCGTCGGATGCGGGCGGTAACGTACAGCACACGACAAGGGCCACACGACCTCGGAGGTGACCGTGCTCGGAACGATGCTGGACACGCCACTGCTCGTGTCCCGGATCCTCGAGCACGCGGCGGAACGACACGGTGGGTCCACTGTCACCGGATTCGTCGGCGACCTGGAACCCCGCCCGGTCAGGTATGACGTCGTGGCCTCCCGCGCGGCCGCCACCGCGCACGCCCTCGCCGGGCTCGGGGTACGACCCGGCGATGTGGTGGGCATCCTGTCCGGCAGCCGCACCGAGGTCGTCGAGGCGATGTTCGCCCTCCCCGCGATGGGCGCGGTCGCCCTCCCGGTGAACGTCCTCCGCTCGCGGGAGTTCATGCTCTCCGTCCTGAGCGACAACCGGGTGTCGGTCGTACTCGTCGACCCGGAGCTGCTCTCCTCGGTACTCCCGGTGGCCGCGCAGCTCGATTCGCTGCGCCACCTCGTCGTCGTCGACGGTCAGGTACCCCCAGACCTCGGCGAGCTCGATGCCGACGTCCACGCCCTCGAGACCCTCCTCGACGGCCAACCCACCACCTACCCGTGGCCCGACCTCGATGAACGCTCCGCCGCGGCGATCGCCTACACCTCCGGCACCACCGGCGCGTCCAAGGGCGTCGCCTACACCCACCGGTCCATCTGGCTGCACTCCATGCAGATGTCCATGGCCGAGAGCGCGGCCCTGCGCAGCGGCGACACCGTCCTGACCACCGTGCCGATGTACCACGTCATGTCCTGGGGGCTGCCGTACGCCGCCTTCATGACCGGCGCCGGCCTCATCACCGCGCGACCACGGCCCGGCCGGGTGCTCACCACCGGCCACGACATGGCCGACCTGCTGCGCACATACAGGCCGAACAAGATGGCCACCACACCGGCCACCCTCCAACGGCTACTCCGGCGGCTGGAGAACCATCCGCAATCGATCGCGCATCTCAGCGAGGTCTTCGTCGGCGGATCACCCGTCCCCGAGGCCCTGTTCGACGCGTTCGTCGAGCGTCACGGGGTCACGATCATGCAGGCCTACGGACTCACCGAGTCCAGCCCCATCGCGACGTTCGCGCGACCGGACCCCCACTCCTCCGCGACCCGGCGACGCGCACAGATGCTCGGTCAGGGACGGTTCCCCGCCGGAGTGAAGGCACGCATCGTGGACGGCGGCCGGGTCCAGCACAACGACGGGTGGTCCGTCGGCGAACTCCAGATCCGCGGCCCGTGGGTGACGGCCCGCTACCTCGGCGACGAGGCCTCCGATCGCTTCGTCGACGGATGGCTACGCACCGGGGACGTGGCCAGCATCTCCCCCAAGGGCTACCTCGACGTGGTGGACCGGGTCGACGACATCATCGCCTCCGGCGGTGAACTGATCTCGACGGTCGAACTCGAACACGCGGTCCTGCTCGACGACCGGGTCGCAGAGGTGGCCGTGGTCGGTGTCCCGGACGAACGCTGGGGCAACCGGCCGCTCGTCCTGGTCCAGCTCAAGACCGGGGCGACCGCGTCCGCCCGCGCCCTCTGGGAGGGTCTCGAGGGCGTCGTGGAGAACTGGAAGCGCCCGGATCACTGGGCTTTCGTCGACCACATCCCGCAGACCACGGTCGGCAAGTTCGACAAGATCAGGATCCGGGCGCGCCACGCCGCGGGGGACTACGAGGTCACCACGATCGCCCCGGGGGCGTCCGACTGAATCCCTCCGACGGGGTCTCGAAGGGACGCTCTACCGATCGGACGGGGCGTCGCCCGACCGGGTGTCAGTCTCCGGCCACGACCCGGGCACCGTCCGCGATCTGCAGGTCCAGCACCGTCCATCCCTGCGCCGCGGCATCGGCGCGCAGGTCGGTCGGCAACCCGTCGGTGCCCAACACCAGCACGGTCGGGCCGGCGCCGGAGACCGTCGCCGCGAGACCCCGCTCACGCAGTCTGGTGACCCACTCGGTGGTGCCGACCAGGGCCGGGGCCCGGTAGGACTGGTGGAGCCGATCCTCGGTCGCGGCCAGCAGGAACTCCGGATGGGCCGCGAGCGCGACCGACATCAGCGCGGCGCGGCTCGCGTTGAAGGCCGCGTCCTCGTGCGGGACGGTGGCCGGGAGCAGGCCGCGGGTCTGCGCGGTCGACGACGTCTCGGACGGCACCAGAACGGTGGCGACGATCGAGGGATCCACCTCCATGCGGACCGCACGGTAGTGCACGCCGGTCGCCGAGCGCTCCGTCCACGACACCACGACCCCGCCGAGGACACTGGCCGCCGCGTTGTCCGGGTGGCCCTCGAACTCGCTCGAGAGCTGGACCAGGTGGTCGTTCGTCAGCACCCCGCCCATCAGACCGTTCGCCGCGACCAGTCCGCCGACCGCGGCGGACGCCGACGACCCGAGACCGCGGGAGTGCGGGATCGCGTTCCGGCAGGAGATCCGTACGCCCGGCACACCCACACCACCGGCACGCAGCCCGGCCTCGACGGCCTTGGCCACCAGGTGCGAGGCGTCCTCGGGAACCTGACCGGCGCCCTCCCCCGACACCTCCAGCTCGAGGCCGGAGTCGATCGTGGTCACCGTGATCGTGTCGTACAGCCCCAGGGCCACCCCGAGCGCGTCGAAACCCGGCCCGAGGTTCGCGCTGGACGCCGGTACCTCGATCGTGACCGTGCGCCCGACCGGCAGGATGTGCCCACCCGAGCTGCCGAAGACCTCCGGGCCGGGACCGCTCACCTCGCTCACTGCAGGCCGAGGGCGCCGGCGACGGCCGACGGATCCACCGGGATGGCCTCGACCTCGGGCATCCCCAGCAGGGCGGTGTCGGGGTCCTTGAGTCCGTTGCCGGTCACGGTGCACACGATGGTCTGTCCCGCCTCCAGCTCACCGCCCGCGTGCGCGTCGAGCAACCCCGCCACCGAGGCCGCGGAGGCGGGCTCGACATAGACGGCATCCTTGCCTGCGACCATGCGGTACGCCTCGAGGATCTGCTCGTCGGTGCGCTTGCGGAACGTCCCCCCGGACTCGTCGCGGGCGGTCACCGCGCCGTTCCACGACGCCGGGGAGCCGATCCGGATGGCGGTGGCGATGGTCTCGGGGTTCTTGACCGGGGCGCCGTCGACCAGCGGTGCGGCGCCGGCGGCCTGCACACCCATCATCCGCGGGCGGGACGAGATGATCCCGTCGGCGTGGTACTCGGTGTAACCCTTCCAGTACGCGGTGATGTTGCCCGCGTTGCCGACGGGCAGGAAGTGCAGGTCGGGGGCGCGCCCGAGAACATCGACGATCTCGAACGCCGCCGTCTTCTGTCCCTCGATCCGGACCGGGTTGACCGAGTTGACCAACCCGATCTCGGCGTAGGTGGCGGTGGTCTTGCGGGCCAACTCCAGGCAGTCGTCGAAGTTGCCGTCGACCTGGATGATGGTGGCCCCGTGCATCACGGCCTGGGCGAGCTTGCCGGCGGCGATCTTGCCCTGCGGGATGAGCACGGCGCACTCCATCCCGGCACGGGTGGCAAAGGCGGCCGCCGATGCGGACGTGTTGCCAGTCGACGCGCAGAGGACGGCCTTCTGGCCGCGAGCCTTGGCATCCGTCACCGCCATCGTCATGCCCCGGTCCTTGAAGGATCCGGTCGGGTTGAGGCCCTCGACCTTGAGGTACACCTCGCAACCCGTCACGGCGGACAGGTGGGTCGCGCGAATGAGCGGGGTCCCGCCCTCGTAGAGCGTCACCGGCTCCCAGTCGTCCCCGATCGGGAGTCGGTCGCGGTAGGCCTCGATGAGGCCGGGCCACCGGCTGTGCACGGGCTGGTGGGTGTTGCTCATTCGGTGTCCACTCCCTCGAGACGGATGACGCTGGTGATGGCCGTGACGGCGTCCTGATCCGACAGTGCTGCCACGGTGTCGGAGAGCGCGCGCTCCGACGCCCGGTGGGTCAGGACGGTGAGCTCCGCGGAGGGCTCGACATCGTCGAGCTCGGTCTCCGGCAGTTCGACCTCGGTCTGTCGCACCTGTGCGATGGAGACGCCGTGCCGCGAGAACTCGGCGGCGACGAGGGCGAGCACGCCCGGCTTGTCGGCGACCCGCATGCGCACGTGATAGCGCGTCGAGATCTCGTCCATGGAGGCGACCGGAAGAGCGGCGTACGTCGACTCCCCCGGGGCGCGACCCGCACCGACCTTGTTGCGGGCGGCGGCGACCATGTCGCCCAGGACCGCGGAGGCGGTCGGGGAACCTCCCGCACCCTGACCGTAGAACATGAGTCGACCGGCGGCCTCCGCCTCGACGACGACGGCGTTGAACGCCCCGTTCACCGTCGCGAGCGGGTGGGTGTTGGGCAGCAGCGCCGGGTACACGCGCGCCGACACGGCCTCGGACCCGTCCGACTGGGTGAGCTTCTCGCAGATGGCGAGCAGCTTGATGGTGCAGTCCATGTCGCGGGCCGACTCGAAGTCGTCCGGCGAGATCCGCGAGATGCCCTCGCGGTAGACATCCCCGGCGGTGACGCGGCTGTGGAACGCGATCGACGCGAGGATGGCGGCCTTGGCGGCCGCGTCATACCCCTCGACATCGGCCGTGGGGTCGGCCTCGGCGTACCCGAGACGGGAGGCCTCCGCGAGGGTCTCCGAGTAGTCGGCCCCGGTCGAACCCATCTCCGACAGGATGTAGTTGGTGGTGCCGTTGACGATCCCCAGCACGCGCTCCACCTGGTCGCCGGCCATCGATCGGCGCAGCGGGCCGATCACCGGGATAGCACCGGCCACGGCCGCCTCGAAGTACAGATCGGTGTGCGTGGAGTCGGCCACCGCCGCCAGTTCGTCCGTGTACTCCGCGAGCAGCGCCTTGTTGGCCGTCACCACGGCCTTGCCGTGACGCAGCGCCTCGAGGAGGAGCGGACGCGGCACGTCGATGCCGCCCATGAGCTCCACGACGACGTCGACGTCGTCGCGCGCGACCAACGACGACGGGTCCGCGGTGAGCAGGTCCGGATCGAGCCCGCGATCCTTGGTGAGATCGCGCACCGCCACGCCGCGGAGGGCCAGGGGCGCGCCGATGCGGGCCGCCAGTGCGTCGGCGTTCTCGGTCATGTAGCGGATGACCTCGGATCCGACGGTGCCCATCCCGAGCACCGCCACCCCCACGGGTCGCACGCCTGACGCGCTTGCGTCGCTCACTGTCCCACCTCCAGGCTCGTCAGATCGTCCAGGGTCTCACGGCGCAGCACCAATCGTGCCCGCCCGTCGCGCACCGCCACCACGGCGGGTCGCCCGATCATGTTGTATCGGCTCGACATGGAGTAGCAGTATGCGCCCGTGGCCGCGACGGCCACCAGGTCACCGCCACCCACGTCCTCCGGCATCCACAGGTCGCGCACCACCACGTCGCCGCTCTCGCAGTGTTTGCCGACCAGCCTGGACACCACCGGCTCGGCGTCTGACGAGCGTCCCACCAGCCGGGCGTCGTAGACGGCGTCGTACAGGGCCGTGCGGATGTTGTCACTCATCCCACCGTCGACACTGATGTAGCGCCGGTTCTCCCCGCCCGCGAGCTCGACGTCCTTGACCACGCCCACCTCGTACAGCGTGACCGTGCCCGGGCCGGCGATGGCACGACCGGGCTCGACGACCAGCGTCGGCGGGACGAGCCCGGCATCCCGGGCGAAACCCTCGACGATCTCCCGCAGGGACGCCGCCAACTGGGCCACCGGCGGCGGATCGTCCGACGAGACGTAGCTGATGCCGAGACCGCCGCCGAGATCGAGGTGGTCGAGCTGAGCTGTCCGCTCGGCGCCGAACTCGTCGACGATCTCGCGCAGCAGTCCGATCACCCGTCGCGCCGCGAGTTCGAACCCGTCGATGTCGAAGATCTGGGACCCGATGTGACTGTGCAGCCCGGTCAGCCGGATGTTCGGCGCGTCGAACACCGCGCGGACGGCCTGCATTGCCGCACCGCCCGCGAGCGAGAAGCCGAACTTCTGGTCCTCGTGGGCGGTCGCGATGAACTCGTGGGTGTGGGCCTCGACACCGACCGTGACCCGGATGAACACGTCCTGGACGACGCCCTCCTCACCGGCGATCCGGTCGAGCATCTCGATCTCCGACATCGCGTCGATCACGACGTGGGCGACGCCACTGCGGACGGCCAGGCGCAGCTCGTCCGCTGACTTGTTGTTTCCGTGGACGGTGATCCGTTCGGGCGGGAACCCGGCCCTCAGCGCGATCGCGAGCTCGCCGCCCGAGGCGACGTCCAGCCCCAGCCCCTCCTCGGCGACCCAGCGAGCAGTCTCCGTGGTCAGGAACGCCTTGGATGCGTAGTGCACGCGGTCCGCCCCGCCGAACGCCTCCGCCATCTCGCGGCACCGGGAGCGGAAATCGTCCTCGTCGATCACGAACAGTGGCGTACCGAACTCCGCGGCGAGCTCGCCCGCGGTGACACCCGCGAACTCCACCACTCCGTCGTCGCGCCGGTCGGCACCGCGTGGCCACACGGAGGGCGCCAGTGCCATGATGTCGTTCGCGTCGGCGGGCCGCTCACCGATCCCCGGCGCGTGCGGGACCTCGTGCCGGGCCCCGGCGGGGTGGGCGCTCACATCTTCTCCGGTGCGCTGACGCCGATCAGGCGGAGTCCGTTCGCGAGGGTCTGCCGGGTGGCCGTACTCAACGCGAACCGGGCGGCGTGCAGCGGGCCCGGCTCCTCGTCACCCATCGGCAGCACACGACAGGTGTCGTAGAAGCGGTGATACGCGGCGGCCAACTCCTCGAGGTAGCGCGCGATACGGTGGGGCTCGCGCAGGTCCGCGGCGCTGGCGACGACCCGGGGGAATTCACCGATGGTGCGGATGAGCGCACCCTCCCGGTCCTCGGTGAGCAGCGCCAGGTCCGCGCCCTCGGGGGTGACCCCCAGATCGGCGGCGTTGCGCGCCAGGGAGCAGAGACGGGCGTGCGCGTACTGCACGTAGAAGACGGGGTTGTCGTTCGTCGCCGACGTCCACAGCGCCAGGTCGATGTCCATCGTCTGGTCGACCGAGGACCGGATCAGCGCGTACCGCGCGGCATCGACGCCGATGGCGTCGACGAGGTCGTCGAGCGTGATGACGGTTCCCGCCCGCTTGCTCATCTTGACCGGGGCGCCGTCCCTGACGAGGTTGACCATCTGACCGATGAGCACCTCGATCGTCGCCGGGTCATCGCCCAGGGCCGCTGCGGCGGCCTTGAGCCGGGCGATGTACCCGTGGTGGTCGGCTCCCAACATGTAGATGCACAGGTCGAAGCCGCGTTCGCGCTTGTCGAGGAAGTAGGCGATGTCACCGGCGATGTAGGCGGCGTCGCCGTCGGACTTGAGAACCACGCGGTCCTTGTCGTCACCGAACGCGGTGGACCGGAGCCACCAGGCGCCCTCGGATTCGTAGAGGTTCCCGTTGCCCTTGAGCGTCTCGATCGCGCGGTCCACCGCACCGGAGGTGAACATCGAGTTCTCGTGGGTGTAGACGTCGAAGACGGTTCCGAACTCGGCCAGCGAGTTCTTGATGTGGCTGAACATCAGGTCCACGCCGACCGCTCGGAACGTCTCGAGGGCCTCGGACTCCGGCTGCTCCAGCACGTCCGGGTGCTCGGCGACCACGTTCGACGCGATGTCCTGGATGTACGCCCCCGCGTAGCCGTCCTCGGGGGTCACCTCGCCGCGAGCAGCCGCGGCCAGCGAACGGCTGAAGCGGTCGATCTGCGCACCGTGGTCGTTGAAGTAGTACTCGCGCGTGACCGCTGCGCCGGAGGCCTCGAGCACACGACCGAGGGCGTCACCGACCGCCGCCCAGCGTGTTCCGCCCAGGTGGATGGGCCCGGTGGGGTTCGCGGAGACGAACTCCAGGTTCACCCGGCGGCCGGCCATCGCGTCCCCGTTGCCGTACTCCTCGCCCGCGGAGAGCACGGTGGCGACGAGCGAGCCCTGGGCCCCGGAATCGAGACGGATGTTGAGGAACCCCGGTCCGGCGATCTCGGCCGAGGCCACGCCCGGGTCGGCCACCAGCGCGGTCGCGAGATCCTGCGCCAGTTCGCGAGGGGCCGACCCCACCTTCTTGGCCAGTTGGAGAGCGATGTTCGTCGCGTAGTCCCCGTGCTCGGGGTTGCGCGGCCGCTCCACCGTCACCGACTCCGGAACGACCGACGTGTCGGCCCCGCGGTCGGCGAGAACGGAGATGAGGGCGGCGCGGATGACGGCGGCGAGATCGGCGGGAGTCACGTCTTCCTATCCTAGGTGTCGGCACGTCGCGGGGGGAATCGGACGTCTGTCCGGGCGACCCGTCCGGGCCCCGACGGGCCCGATGCGGCCCTGCCTGACCGCCGGTGCTACGATCAGTCTCGCTGTTCGAGCGATCCCCGCCAGTGCGGGGTGTCCGCTGGAGCGGCCTCCGGCCCGTGAGGGTCGGTATCCCGCCCTCGTAGCTCAGGGGATAGAGCGTTGGTTTCCGGTACCAAAGGTCAGGGGTTCGATTCCCTTCGGGGGCACAAGCGAAATGAGAAGGGCCCGGGCGGTTGCCCGGGCCCTTCTCGTCTCTCCCGCTCCGCGTCAGGTGGGCCGGGTGATTCCGTCCACCTCACCGATGCGGTCGACGACTCGCTCGTAGATGTCGGTGAGTGCGAGTACCTCGTGCTCGGAGAGCACGTCGATGAACAACTCCCGGACCTTCTCGACGTGCTTGGGGGCCACTGACGCGATCGCCTGGGCGCCCGCCTCGGTGAGGGTGACGACGGTCCCGCGACCGTCCTCCGCGCATTCTCCCTTGGCCACCAGGCCGCGCCCCTCCATACGCCGGACCTGGTGAGAGACCCGGCTGCGGTCCCAGCCGAGTGCGGCGCCGAGTTCCCTCGCCCGGAGTCCCCGGTTGTCGGCCTCACTGAGGCTCACCAGAACCGAGTAATCGGATTGAGACATCGAGGCGTCCCGCTGGAGTTGGCGCTCCATGGCGAGTTCGAGCAGTTGGTTCACATCGCGGTACCGGCGCCACATGCGCTGCTCGTCATCGCTCAACCAGCGTGTCTCCGTCATGGGGCTATTAGAGCACGACGACCCACTCGGCATTCCTCCACCACCGCTCCGGGGCGCCCACCGCCGTCAACGGCGTTCACTCGCGATCGGCGCAAGACCTCTGCATGACGTGGGTGTGTGCGCCCCCGATACCCGCGAACCGGGCGCGGTCGCACGTGAGCACGATGACCTGTGACGTCGCCGCAGCCGCGGCGATGACCGCTCCCATGGCGAGTCGGCGAGAGGGATCCGTATAGCCCATGGTGTCGTCGAGGAAAACGGGGACGCCGTCGTCACCGACGAGTCGCGCACAGGCGATCCGGACGATCACCGCCAACTGCTCCCTGGCGCCCCCGGACAGCGATTCGTAGTCGACGGTCACATCACCGACCCGCCTGGACAGGATGGTCAGATCCTCGCCGAGCCTCACGTCGAAGTCACGCCCGTACACGAGTGAACCGAGTTCGACGACCGCCCTGTGGAACGGGGCCTGGTACGCGAGCAGCGCCTCCGATCGACGCGCCGCGAGTGTGCGGTGGAGCAGGTCCGCCGCACGGGCTCGGCGCCACAGCGCTGCGTTCTCCCTCTCCGCCGCCTCAAGTTCGCGCTCGGCGGAAGCGACCCCCTCGAGCCGGCCCTGGTCGCCGATCGCGTTGACCCGGCCCATCGACGTGGCGACGGCAGCAGCCGATTCGCGTTCCTCGGCGGCCAGTGAGGACAGTGAGGCCCGGGCGTTGTCCAGCAGACCGGGCGGCGCGTCGGCGAGCGCCTCGTCCAATTCCGCCTTCGCCTCCCGTGCCTTCTCACGGGCGGTCTCTGCCCGGAGGCGCGCCTCCCCCGCCCTCTCCTCGAGGCTGAGATCCGGGGCGGCGTCACGCGCGGCCGACAGCGCCTCCCCGCACTCACCGTGCCGGCCGGCTGCCTCGTCTGCCAGTGCGATACGGGTCGCGTACTCGGTGCGGAGTGTTTCGGCCTCGGCGGATGCGGCGCGATCCTCCGCCCTGCAGCGGACGACCGATTCCTCCGCGGCGGCGTACTCGGTCTCCGGATCGCCCTCCCCCTCCGCGACGGCCCCGCCTTCCCGCCCCTCCGCGACCTGGCCGGACGGCACGGTCCCGGCCGGGACCCGTGAGCGCAGGTCGTCCCGCCTCGCGGTGAGATCATCCGCCGTCTCGCCGCCGAGGAGGTCCGATCGCCGTCGACGCAGTGCCTCGATCTCGGCACGCAGGGCGCCCGCCCGCCGGGAGCGTTCCTCCGCCTCCGTGGGGTTCTCCACACCGAGCTCCGCGAGAAGGTGGTCCAGCCGGAGGCGAGCGGACTGCTCGTCCCTTCGGACGGAGTCCGTGTCACCCGCGGGGACGACAGTCAGGGAGACCGTCCCGACCTCGAAGACGGTGTCCTCCACGATCTCGTGCGTCCACCCCGCAGAGGCGTCGAGTCCCTCCCCTCCGACCCGGAACTCGCCCTCACCGGTGATCTCCACCCGGGGAGCACTGGCTGCGGACCGGATGACGGCCTCCCGCAGCGTCTCGTCCGCGCGGCGGATGGCGTCGACCGAGTCATCGGCGACGTCGACCGCGGCGAGCTCCGCCTCCTTGCGGCGCAGCTCGTCCCCCACCTCTGTCAGGATCCCGAGGAGTCGTTCCAGGTGCTCGAGGTCCGCACGCCTGCGGTCGCCCTCCTCGACCGCGCGTGCGGCATCGAGGCGGGTGCGGGCCCGGATCACTCGCTTCTCCGCCGCCTCCAGTTCGGCCCTCGCCCGACGGGCCCGCTGCTGGGCGGGTTCCAGCCTCTCGGCCGCGGTGGCGGCGGCCGCCCGCAGATCGGTCTCCCTCCGCTGTTCGGCCATCGCCCTGTCGATGAGTTCCCGACGCTCCCGTTGCTCGCGCAGCGCGGCGTCATGCGCGGCCACCGCCCGGTCGACCTCGGCATCGGCGGATGCGCTGACCCCTCTGAGGTCCGCGACTGCCCGGCCCGCGGCCTCGAGACGCCCGACTTCCTTCTCGAGCGTGGCGAGCGAGTCGAGTCGCGCGCGGTGGACGGCGGACCGGGCTTCGTGGTCCGCGACCGCCGCGTCGAGTTCCGAGTGCCGGGCCCGTGCCTCGGACAGCGCGGCCCGCGCCTCGATGAGCCGGGACTCCGACCGCGCCAGGTCGCCGGTCGGCTCGCCCCGCCGCGCAGTGAGATAGCGATTGCGTTCCTCGGCGACGCGCTCGACCAGCGAGTCGTCGCCGGTCGGGTCCTCACCGCCCGCCGCGGCGTCCAACGCGCGGCGGAGAGAGTCCATACCCTTGGCCGCATCGACCTGGCCCAGAGGTTCGTCCTGGGCTATGCGCAGGGCGCGCCACAGTGACCTGTCGACCTGACGGTCCAACAGGTCGCGAACGAAGTCGTGGGCGTCGTCTCCGGCCATCGCCGTGCGTGCCGATCCCGGAAACTCGAGGGAGGTGCGTTTGCCGCGGACGAACTCCTTGCGGTAGCGCATCCGTTCGCCGTCGACGGAAAACTCGGCCTCCACCACCACGGGGACGTCCCTGCCGACAGGGCTGGCGGCCTTGATCTCGGCACGCCCGGACGAGGCCTTGTGCTCGAGAAGCATCTCCAGGGCGTCCATGAGGCTGGTCTTCCCCGACTCGTTGGGGCCCTCGATCACCAGCACCCCACGCGGGGGCAGGTCGACCTCCTCGCGCACCACCCCGCGGAAGTCCTCGATCGTCAACCGGTGCAGGATCATCGCGTTCCCCCGTCCACGAGCCGGTACAGCAAGCTCAGGGCGTGCCCGGCGTCCTCGGCGTCCACCCCGCCGGTGGCCGCCATGTCGACGAGGTCCGCGACCGCGCGGCCCGCGTACCCGTCCACGAGATCCGTGAAGTCCGAGTCCTCCGCGCGGACCACGAGGTGGGTGCGTGACTGGCGCAGGTACGCGGAGGCGAACACCGCGTCCCAGGTCTCCAGGAGCGCATCGATCCGCGCGCGCAGGGCCACCCCGACGGTGCCGGTCAGCCCGAGCTTCAACACGGTGCGCGGCTTGTCCTGCACCGCCTCGATCCGCTCGGCGAGGGAGTCGAGGTCCCCGTCCGTATCAATCTCCGCGTCCACCGCCAGGAAGGACCACCGGCCCGTCGCCAGCGGGGTGACCTCGCACGCTCGCCTCTCGCCCGACGGATCTCTCCCACCGAGCTCGACCAGCAGGACGTTGCCGGAGTCTTTCTCCACGTCGTCGAAGTCCGTGGTCTCCGGACTCCCCGAGAACCAGATGCGCCCGCCGGAGCCCACGCGGGTAACCGAGTGCCTGTCCCCGAGCGCCACGTAGTCCAGGCGGCGGGACTCGATCGCCTCCTCGAGCGAAGCCACGGCGATCGCCTCGACCGACGGGGAGTGCCCGCCGTAGATCTCGTCGGTACCCCCGTGCGCCACGAGGACCCGCACGGAGTCAGTGGGTTCGAGAGACGCGAGAAGCGCCGGTAACCGCGAGGGGTCCGGGCGCTTGGACGTCCACGGGACGCCGACCACCTCGACGCCGGGGACGACCTCGACCGGGCCCGAACCGTCGAGGACCACGACGGCCCCGCCCTCGAGCGCCGGGGAGAAGTCCCTGCACCGGAACACCGAGGACACGTCCAGTGGGTCGTGGTTGCCCGGCAGCACCAGCACCGGCACCGGGAACGCGGACAGGGCCTCGACCGCGCGGAGTACCACCGACCGGGGCACCGCGTTGTCCTCGAACACGTCGCCCGCGACCACCACGAACTGTGCCCCGTGTCGTTCGGCCCACCCACCGAGTGCCTCCACGGCCGCGAGCCTGTCCGCCGTGAAGACGGCCTGGGACTCGTCTCCGAGGAACCGCCGGGTCATACCGAGCTGCCAATCGGCTGAGTGGAGGAATCGGATGGCGTCGCCGTCCCGTGGGTTGGTCATGGCCGCATCGTAGGACGCGGGTCCGACAGGCTACGCATCGGCGGCCCGCCTCACCGCGGTCGGTACCGGCCGAACGCGTCGAGGAAGTCCTCGAGGTCCGCCACCACCCGGAGTTGCTCGAGCGCGTCGTTGGTCGCCGCCGCGGCGAGCCTGCGGGTGACGGGCGCGTCCAGCAGGTCCTCGAGACCGGCCGGTCCGGGTGCCGGCGACGACGGCAGGATCGGCTCACCACCCCACAGCGCTTCCTCCACGTCGAAGGACACCTCGTCGTCGTCCCCTCCGCCCCGGAGGACGGCGCCGAGTTGCTCGGGTCGCAGACCCCTGAGCTCGAACAACACCTCCGGCCGGGAGTCCCACCACTCGACCATGATGTAGGCGGCCGCCAGCACGTGTCGGCAGGGGCCGGGTTGCACCGGACAGTGGCAGGTGAACGCGGTTGCCCCGTGCACCGCGGGCAGGAGGAGGAACCCGACGGTGTCGGAGAAGTCCCCGGCCAGGGCGCCGAGCACGCCCCGTTCCTCCCGCCTGAGGGCGGTGCGCAGGGCATCGGAGTCGGTGTCGTCAAGCGGGGCGAACGTGAACTCCACTGTGAAGGGTTCCGGTCTGCTCCCGTCGACGTCGATCCGGACCGACCGGCCCGAGTGGTGCAGGGAGAGGACCTTGTCCTTGCGGGCGTCCTGTCGGGCCATGTGGGCGTCACCCCGGGAGACCCCGGATTCGATGTCACTCGCCCAGCGTCTGCTCCACATGTGTGCGCCGAACTGCCCGGCCCGGGACCTCGCCCGGATGCCCGCTTCGCCGCTCACGGTTCGTCCCGCCCCACGTCGGTGAACTCGACGAGTGCCGCCAGGTCCGCGTCCGCGAGCTCGGTCAGCGCGCCTGCCAACGGTCCCAGCGTCAACTCCGCGAGGTCCCGCTTGGCTTCGAGGAGTTCGTCGATACGGTCCTCGACCGTGCCCGGTGCGACGAGCGTGCGCACCTGGACCACCCGGGTCTGGCCGATGCGGTGGACCCGGTCGGTGGCCTGGTTCTCCACCGCCGGGTTCCACCAGCGATCCAGGTGTACGACGTGGTTGGCCTCGGTGAGGGTCAGTCCGGTCCCTCCCGCGCGTAGCGACGCGAGCATCACCGGTGGGCCGTGCGATGCCTGGAACTCCTCGACCATCTGAGCCCGTCCGGCGGCGGTGACCCCGCCGTGCAGGAATGGCACGGCGGTGGCGGCCCGACGCTCGAGTAGGGGCAGGATCAGATCGCCGAACGCCCGGTACTGGGTGAACAGCAGCACCTTCTCCCCCGCGTCGAGGATCTCGGTGAGGACCTCGTCGAGTGCGGCGAGTTTGCCCGAACGGTGGCGGCCGCCGCGCAGGAGTGCGGACCCGTCCCCGAGGTAGTGGGCGGGGTGGTTGCACACCTGCTTCAGGGCTGTGAGCCCCGAGAGGATGGCGCCCTTGCGGGCGGCCCCCTCGGACTCCTTGACCTGTTCCATCATGTCCTCGACGACCGCCCGGTACAGGGTCGCCTGCTCACGGGTCAGGGGCGAATCGACCCTGATGTGTTGCTTGTCCGGGAGATCGGCGACCACGCGGGGGTCGGATTTGAGGCGGCGCAGCACGAACGGTGCGGCGAGTGCCCGGAGCCTCGATGCCGCGGCCTCGTCGCGGTGGGACTCGATGGGGATCGCGAACCGGGCACGGAAGGTGCTGGCCGAACCCAACATCCCCGGATTGGCGAAGTCCAGGACGGCGCGGAGCTCGTCCAACCGGTTCTCCACCGGTGTCCCGGTCAGCGCGATCCGGTGCTCCGCCGGGATCGAGACGACGGCGCGCGCGACCGAGGTGGAGGGGTTCTTGATGGTCTGCGCCTCGTCGGCGACCAACCGCCGCCAGGCCACCCGGGCGAGGAGTTCCGCGTCCCGGGACGCCGTCCCGTAGGAGGTCAGCACGAGGTCGGCGGCTCCGAGTAGTGTGGCCGCGTCGTCACCCCGTTCGCGGGCCGGTCCGTGATGGACGTGGATCCGCAGCTCCGGGGCGAACGTCGCCGACTCCCGGGCCCAGGTGGCCACCAGGGTAAGCGGCGCCACGACGAGAGTGGGGCCGGTCCGGCCCGCCGCGTGCTCGGACGCGGTGAGCGCGAGCACCTGCATGGTCTTTCCGAGCCCCATATCATCGGCCAGCACCGCGCCGACATCGGCGCTGGAGAGCGCGGTCAACCACCGCACCCCCTCCAGTTGGTACGGACGGAGCGCGGCGCGGAACCAGGGTGGGAGGTCGACCGGGATCGACGACGACGAGGGGATCCAGTCGATGGTCGTGGGCGCCTCCACCTCGACGCCCTCGCCTTCCTCGGACATCAGGGCGGCGACCAGTGCGGGTGCCGTGACCCGCCCCCCGCGCCGCGCGGCGAGGAAGCGGGCCGCCCGACGCAGTGCACCGGGGTCCGCCCGGACCCATTGTCCGCGGAGCTTGACCAGATCGGACGCGGCGTCGAGGAGCATCTGGGCCTCGGCGGGGTCGAGGGGGACGTCGTCGACGACCATCTCCCAGTTCACGTCCGCCAGCTGATCGAGCCCGAGCCGGCGACCCGAGTCGACGTTCTCGGTGCCCGGCTCCTTGACCGCGACCCGGACGGCGGTCCGCACCCTGGTCCAGGCTCGTGGCAGGAGGATCTCGACACCTCTCCCCCGTAGTGCCTCCACCCCCTCGTCGACCAACTGCACCACCAGGTCGGTGGGCATCATCAGGTCCGGACTGCCGGCGGTGTGGGTGGCACGCCCCAGCGGTGGCCACGACCGGACCGCCCGGTCGACGACGTCGCGCACCGCGTCACCCACGGCCGACGCATCGGGCAGCTCGGTGAAGGGCCGAAGGGAATCGATGCCCGTGCGCACCAGCGTCTCCAGCCGCCACAGGATCTCCCCGGGCGCGGCGTGCCCGGCCCCGCCGTCGGAATCGCCCGGGCCCTCGTCGTCACCGCCGGTCGGCTCGACGATCCGGAACACCACCTCGACGTCCCGTGCCGCCGCCGCCCGTCCGAATTCGCCGATCGCTTCCGCCAACGCCTGGCCCCCGGACGTCACGCCCCCGCCCGTGATCAAGGCCGTGCCCAGGTCGCTCCGGCGATTGCCCGCCAGGGGCGCCAGGGCCATCCGCGCGTGCTGGTCCGCCAGGGCGGCGAGTAGTCGGTCGAGGTCCTCGCGGTTCGCCACCAGCCCGTGGCACCGGGACAGGCTCTCCGCTGCCCACGCCGACACCACGGGTGAGGCGGCGAGGGTCCATGACGCGTCCCATGCGCCCTCCGAACGGCCGAGGACGGGGACGACGTGCCCCGCACGCACGAAGGCGGCCACGCCCGACGAGAGCGCCGCGAGGGCCCGCAGCCCGGATCCGACCCAGTGGTCGGTGGCGTCGACCATCCCGCACAGATCCACCGCCGCGCCGACCGAGACCCGGATCCCCGGCACCGTCGCGGTCCGGACCCGGCCCTCGACCGGGGCACGAACCCCGATCCGGTGCGTCAGCGAGTAGCGCTCCAGGAACCGGATCACCTCCGGCGGGGCTCCGACCCGGCCCACAGCCGTGACCTCGGCGGCGGGGGCGATCGATACCGGCCTACGCAATCCCGTCTCGCACCACAAGCCGACGACCCCGGACTGCCACACGGCGTGTAGTCGGGGTGCGGCGGTCGGGGTCACGTGCACATGTAAGCACGTGGGTCCGACAGCGGGCCGGCGTGCTCCCCTGAGAGGTACGGGCGAGGCCGCTGTCCACAGGCGCCCACCTGTCCACAGTCCCGCCCTGCCGACCCCCTCGGCGGGCGGGAGCCGGCGACCCCCGCGTCAGACTCGAGGCGTGAGCCATGATCCCCGTACCCGGAGGCACCTTGCTGGCCGAGTCGTGCCGCCGCCCGCACCCCGGGCGCTCGCCCTGGCCCTCGTCGTGCTCGGCGTGCTCGCCGCCGTGTGGTGGTCCGGCCAACCGCCCCGCTCCGTCCCGGGCAGCCCACCGCGGGACGCGGTGGGGGCACTGCTCGACGCGGTCGAGGTGGTGGAGTCGCGGAACCCCGCTCCCGGGTACGAGCGGGACTGCTCGGGCGCGTCAGGGTGCGTGTTCGGCCCGGCCTGGAGTGACACGACCGGGGCGCCGGGGGCCGGAAACGGGTGCTCCACCCGTCACGATGTCCTGGCCCGCGACCTCGTCGGCGGCACCAGGACACCCGGGGCACGGTGCGAGGTGTCTGGCGGAGTCCTGACCGATCCGTACACCGGCAGGCTCGTCGACGCGGGCACCACGGGGGTGCGCGGCATCCACGTCGACCACGTCTACCCGCTCTCGGCGGCGTGGGACCTGGGGGCGTGGTCGTGGCCGGCCGGGCGCCGTGCCGCGTTCGCCAACGACATCGACCGGAACCTGCTCGCCGTCACAGCGTCGGTCAACACCGGCAAGAGCGACTCGACCCCGGCGGACTGGCTACCCCCGGATCCCGGTCGACACTGCTTCTACGCCTCCCGGTACCTCACCGCGGCCGTCGCCTACGGCCTGCCGGTGACGAGGGCCGACCATGACGCTCTCGCCGGTGCGGTCCGGCGGTGCCCGACCGGCCCGTAGGGCCCGGCGTCAGTGGCGGTCCGGGCCCCCGCCGGAACGCCCGCGGAACCCGCCACCGCGGCGGTCGTCGTCACCGCGGCGGAAGCCCCCACGGTCGTCGCGCTTCTCGTCACGGCCGCCGTGCCGGTCACCACGGTCACCTCGGTCGCCACGGTCATCGCGACGGGGTCCGCCGCCACGCGGCTTGCCGCCCCTGTCGTCCCGGAACGACGACGGACGACCCGACGGAGCGCCGGAGTCGGGGCGGATGTCGATCTCGGAACCCCCGACCCGGATTCCCTTCATCGAGTTGAGCTGGTCCGCGGGGAGATCCGCCGGCAGCTCGACGATCGAGTGGTCGAACCGGATCGAGATGCGTCCGATGTCACCGCCCCGGAGCCCGGCCTCGTTGGCCAGGGCGCCCATGATCGAGCCGGGCTTGACGTTGTTCCGCTTACCCACGGCGATCCGGTACTGCCCCATGTTCTTCCCCGACCGCGACGGACGCGGCCCGTCCGAGAAGTCGCGTGCCGGCCGCTCGCGACGGTCGTCCCGGCGCGGCGGGCGCTCGGGCTCCCGCATGAGGAAGTCGTCCGAGTTCCGCGACTGGGTCGCCAGAGCGGCGGCGATGTCGGACATCGAGACCGAGTGCTCGGAGGCGTACTCCTCCACCAGTCGGCGGAAGAGCGCGATGCTCGGGTCCTCGAGGCTCTCGGTGATCGACTGTGCGAACTTGGCCATCCGCATCTCGTTGACGTCGTCCACGCTCGGGAGCTGGATCTCGGTCAACGGTTGGCGGGTGGCCCGCTCGATCTGGGAGAGGAGCCGGCGCTCGCGCGGGGTGACGAAGAGCAGCGCCTCACCGCTCCTACCGGCGCGACCGGTCCGGCCGATCCGGTGGATGTAGGACTCGGTGTCGTGCGGGATATCGTAGTTGACGACATGGCTGATCCGGGGGACGTCGAGACCCCGGGCGGCCACGTCGGTGGCGACGAGGATGTCCGTGCGACCGTCCTTCAGCGCCTCGATCGTGCGCTCACGCAGGTTCTGCGGGATGTCGCCGTTGATGGGCGCGGCGGAGAACCCCCGTGCACGGAGTCGCTCTGCCAGCTCCTCGGTGGCGGACTTCGTCCGGACGAACAGGATCATCGCGTCGAAGTCCTCGACCTCGAAGATCCTCGTCAGAGCGTCGAGCTTGTCCCGGTGGTTGACCAGGACGTAGCGCTGCGTGATGTTCGGCGCGGTCGACGTCTTCGACGCCACCTTCACCTCGGTCGGATTGGTGAGGTACTTCTGCGAGATCCGCCGGATGGCGGCGGGCATGGTCGCCGAGAACAGGGCCACCTGGGTCGTCTCCGGGGTGTCCGACAGGATCCGCTCGACGTCCTCCTGGAACCCCATCGCGAGCATCTCGTCGGCCTCGTCCAGGACGAGGTGCCGCAGACCCGACAGGTCCAACGTGCCCTTCTTCAGGTGATCGATCACACGCCCCGGGGTGCCGACGATGATCTGCGCACCGCGCCGCAGCCCCGAGAGCTGGATGCCGTAGGCCTGCCCGCCGTAGATGGGCAGGACGTTCACCTGCGGCATGTTCGCCGAGTACGTGACACAGGCCTCGGCGACCTGGAGGGCGAGCTCTCGGGTCGGCGCCAGGATGAGGGCCTGGGGGCTCTTCACCGCCGGGTCGATCAGCGACAGGATGGGCAGCGCGAACGCGGCGGTCTTACCGGTGCCGGTCTGTGCCAGGCCGACCACGTCACGCCCCTCGAGGACCAGCGGGATCGTCGCGGCCTGGATGGCGGAGGGGACTTCGTAACCCACGTCCCTGACCGCCTGCGCGACCGCGGGGGCCAGCCCCATGTCGGCGAACGTCACCTCGGGCTCGTCCTCACCGCCGGCTGCAGGGGCGGCGGCGCCGGTGCGCGCGGGCGCGGCCGTGTCCGCAGCGCCGCTGTCCGCGGCGGAGGCTGGTTCGGGATTGCTGGCGTCGGTGTCGACCTCGTCGCCGGCGGTGGCGGTACGGTCCTCGTCGTTGTTCTCCATGAGGTTTTACATTCTACGGCGTCAGGGGGCTGTTGAGCGACACGGCTGCCGCAGGTCACTCCCCCGTGGTCACCGGGTTCGTGGCCTCACGGGTCTCCTCGGCGATGATCCACGGGATCGCGGCCCCCAATAGGAGCACGCCGGACACCGCGAACCCCGCCTTGTAGCCCAGCAGGTCCACCACCAGCCCCACCACGACCGGTCCCAGGATCGCTCCGGAGTCGCTGGCCATCTGGAAGGTGGCGAGGACCTTGCCGCCTGCCCGGTCCGCGCCGATCACGTCCGCGACAGCGGCCTGTTGCGACGGGTTGAGGATCCCGGCGCCCATCCCGGCGATGACCGAGGCCGCCACGAGCAACGGCACGGTGTCACACCAGCCCAGGACGAGGGTGGTGACGCCGGAGATCACCAGACCCAGGATCACCATCGGGCGTCGCCCGTACCTGTCGGACAACCACCCGGCCGCGGAGACCACCGAGGCGGTCCCCACCGCGAACGACGCCAGCGCGGTGCCGGCGATACCGGCGCCGGCATCGAAGTTGGCCGCGGCGAACAGCGGGACGATGGCGACCCGCACACCGAACGAGGTCCACCCGTTGACGAAGCTGGAGATCAGCGCGGCGCGGTACCCGCTGTGCCGTAGCGCCTCGGCGACCGGGAGGGGTTCCTGCTCGGGGGACCCGTCGTCGGGTGAGGGCCGTCGGCCCCCGCGGAGGAAGACCGCCACCACGCCGGTCGCCACCAGCAGCGTGCCGGCGTAGACGAAGAACGGGATGCGCATGCCGAAGCCCGCCAACAATCCGCCCAGAACCGGACCGCCGATATTGCCGATGAGGAACGCGGTCGCGTACAGGCCGGCGATCCGTCCCCGGGCGCCGGGCGGGGACAATCTGGTGAGCAGGGCCATCGCGGAGATCGTGAACATCGTCGACCCGAGACCGCCGAGACCGCGGAAGACCAGGAGCTGCCAGTAGTTCTGCGCCAGCCCGGTCGCCAACGTGGAGACCACCACGATGAGGAGACCGGACATGTAGACCCACCGCTCGCCGAGTTTGTCGACGAGGAACCCACCGGCCGGCGCGAACACCAACCTGAAGAACGCGAATGCGCTGACGATGACCGACGCCGCCGTGACCGACACGTCGAAGCTGCGGGCGAACTGCGGCAGCACCGGGGCGACCAGACCGTAGCCGATCGCCACGGCGAACGCGGCCGCGACGAGGACCCAGACGTCCGCGGGCAGGCGGGTCCGCGCAGACGGCGTCGGATGTCCGGTGAGCGCGCCCCTCACGCGGATCGGAGCACTCGGGCGAGCACGTCGGCACCGAAATGCAGTGCGTCCACCGGTACCCGCTCGTCCACGGCGTGGAAATGGCCGAAGACGTCGAACTCGTCGGGCACGCGCAGTGGGACGAACCCGTAGCCGTCGATCCCGAGCGGGGCCAGATGCTTGTTGTCCGTGCTGGCGGGCAACAGGTACGGCACGACCATGGCATCGGGGTCGGATTGCCTGACGGCCTCGCGGATCACCTCCACGAACGGGGCGTCGGCCGGTGCGGCGATCGGTGGTTCCCAGATCCACTCGACCGTCACGTCGGGGCCGAGCTCCTGCTCGATCTCGGCACGGAACGTGTCCTCACCTCCGGGGAGTACTCTGCAGTCGATCTCCGCGCGTGCCTCGGTGGGGATGACGTTGGTTTTGTACCCGGCGGACAGGACCGTCGGTGAGGCGGTGTGGGACAGCGAGGCGGAGACGAGGGGCCCGAAGTGCCCGAGGACCTCGAGCCGATCCGGCAGTTCGGCGACCTCGCCGCTTCCTCCGGCCAGCCGACCGACCGCCGCGGCCAGCGCGGTGTTTGCCTCGGTCGGCTGCACCGGAAAGTCGAGATCGGCCACGCGATGAACCGCCCCGGCGATCGCGGCGACGGCGTTGTCCCCGGTCGGGCGGGACGCGTGTGCGGCGGTCCCGTGCGCGGTCACCGTGGCCCAGGCGACGCCCTTCTCGGCGACGGCGATCGGGTAGAGGCGGCGGCCGTCGCCCGGTACCGACCAGCCCCCGACCTCGCTGAGCGCCTGGGTCATGCCGTCGAAGATCTCGGGCCGCTCCCGGACCACCCACTTGGCACCCATGATCCCCGCGGCCTCCTCATCCGCGAAGAACGCGAGCAGCAGCGGCCGCCGGGGCACTATCCCCTCCCGGCGGTAGTGGCGGACCACCGCGAGCATCATGCCGATCATGTTCTTCATGTCGACGGTGCCTCGTCCGTAGAGCCAGCCGTCGCGGATCTCACCGGCGAACGGCGGGACGGTCCAGTCCTCGGCGACCGCGGGGACGACGTCGACGTGTCCGTGCACGACCAGTCCGCCCGCGTCCGGGTCGGCTCCCTCGACCCGGGCGAACAGGCTCCCTCGTCCGGGAACAGACTCCACGAGTTCGCTGGAGATGCCGACCTCGTCGAGGTACTCGGCGATCCGGCGGCACACCCTCGTCTCGCCGTCGCCGATCGTCGCGGGGTCACCGGTGTTGGTCGAGTCGATCGACACGAGGTCCGCCGTGATCGCGACGGCCTCGGCATGCATCCGCTCCCGCGCCTGCCCGGACATCTGCTGGGCGTCGGTCATCCGAAACACTTCCCTTCACCACGGTAGGTGGGCCAGCGATCCACCACGACGGGCCCGTCAGCAGTCTCGTCCACCACGTGGAGAGTGTCGAACCGCTCGCACAGTTCCCCCGCCTTCGCGTGACGCCACCATGCGCGCTCGCCGATGGGCACCTGCCCCCGCACGGGCGTCTGGACCTCTCCGGCCCCCTCCCGACCGAGGTATCGCAACCCCGCCGGGGCGGCGGGCACCGGGAGCCGGTCGCGCCCCGGGACGCCGGACGCGACGTATCCCCCGTACAGGAACGTGGTGAGACCACGGGCCGGCGTCCGCACGGCGGGCAGTGCGAACAGCAGCGCCGGCCGCGGGGTGAAGGTCCGATAGGCGTCGAACAGCCCCGGCACGTACAGTCCCGATCCCGCGGTGACCTCGGTGACGGCGGGCGCCCCGGCGCTCTCGGCGACGGACCCGGATCCCCCGGAGTTGATGATCTCCGGCGGTGTCCCGGTGATCGACTCGATCGTGGACGCCACCGCCGGTCGCACATCCCGCAGCCGCCGCATCGAGAGCCGTTTGACGACGCCGATCCCCGGTACGTCATCGGGCACCCCGGCCACCTGCGCCTCGTAGAACATCGCGCCCACCACGCGGAAGCCGGTGGCGACGGCCCGCCGTACCAGCGGCTCGACGTCGTCCGGTCCGCGCAGCGGGGAGCGGCGCACGCCCAGGTGGACGGGCCCCAGCCGGAGGGAGCAGTCGACGTCGATGCACACCCGCGCCCCGGACGCCCCCGCCTCCCGCGCGATCTCCAGCTGACGCGGATGGTCGACCATGAGTGTCACGCACTCCAGCGCCTGCGGATCCGACCCGAGGCGTCCCAGGGCCGAGCGGTCGACGGTGGGGTACCCCATCAGGACGTCGTCGCACCCCGATTCCACCAACCACAACGCCTCGGTGAGCGAGTAGGTCATGATCCCGCGGACGGAGTCGTCGCCGCGCAGCCGGTCGCCGAGCACCTCCCGCAGCACGCCTCGGGATCTCACTGACTTGCTCGCCACCCGGATCCTGGTGCCCCCTGCCCGGCGGCGTAGGTCGTCCACGTTCGCCCGCAGACTCGGCAGGTGCAGAGCGGCGAGGGGCGCGTCGAGGCCCGCGGTCGCGACCCGGAGCGCGTCGACGACCGCGGGGAGCCCGTCAGCCTCCGTGCTAGGCACCGTCGACCGGGCGCGCGTCCCGTACGACGAGGTCGACCGCCCGGTGGAGGAGGTCGTTGGCCTCGTCGTCGTTCCGGTAGATCTGCCACCGCAGGCTGATGCCGGTGATGATCGACAGGACGACGCGCACCATGTCGTCGAGGCCCATCGCCCACTGCACGTCGGCGGACTGCGCCGTGCGCTCGAGCACCGAACGCACTATTGCCTCGTTGGATTCCTGCTGGTCGCGGGCCAGGCCGACTTCGGGCAGCCCGTGGGTCCTCAGCGAATACGACACGATCTCGTAGGTGAGGAGCTGCCGGTCGGGCGATGCGGAGATCACCGCCCAGATCAGGTCGATCGCCTCGTACAGCCGTCGCCGCAGGCCCTCGGTGCCCCGGATCCCGGAATCGAAGTCGACGCTCACGAAGGCCCGGGCGGCCTGGTGGACCTCCGAGTTGACGGCGCCGATGACCTCGCGGAGAAGCTCTTCCTTATCCGTGTAGCAGTAGTGGACGACCCCCAGCGACACGCCCGCCCGTTCGGCCACGCCGCGGACGGTCACCGCACCCAGACCGTCGTGTTCGGCGATCTCGAGGGCGGCCTGGAGGAGCTGCGCCCGGCGCTGATCGGCAGGAAGTCGTCTGGTCACCCGTCCATGGTACGACGACGAGGTGGACGTGCACACCGTTCACCGCACCCGCTCCCCCGGCGTGCCGGACGTCCGCCCCCACTCCGGGTCGATGGTCCAGGACCGCCTCCCGCCCCGCCTCGCGCGGGTACCCTCTCCTGCCATGACGACCTCGGTGGCCCCCTGGCAGAACTGGGCCGGCAATGTCCTGGCCTCTCCCTCGGGCCGGTCGCTCCCGACGACCGTTGCCGAGGTGAGCGACGTGGTCACGCGGGCGGCCGAGCGCGGAACCAGGGTCAAGTGTGTCGGCGCGGGCCATTCCTTCACGCCGGCGGCCGCGACGGACGGCGTGCTCGTGTCGTTGGACGACCTCGCCGGTGTGGAATCGATCGTGCCGACCCGTGGTGCTGACGGTCGCGTCGACGGCGCGGACGTGACCGTCTGGGCGGGTACCCGGCTGCACCGACTGGGACCGCTGCTGTGGGAGCTCGGTCTGGCACAGCCGAACCTCGGGGACTTCGCCGAACAGTCCCTCGCCGGGGCGGTGTCGACCGGGACCCACGGCACGGGATGTGCGGCACCGGGCCTGCCCGCCACGGTCGTCGGCCTCCAGCTCGTCACCGCCGACGGCGCCGCCCTCACCTGTTCCCGCGAATCCGACCCCGAGGTGTTCGAGGCGGCCCGCCTCGGGATCGGCGCACTGGGGATCATCACCAAGATGACGATCCGATGCGTCCCGGCCTTCGCATTGCGGGCCGAGGAGCGTCCGTGGACCCTGACCGCCGCACTGGCGGACCTGGAGGGTTTCGCACGTTCCGCCGACCACGTTGAGTTCTTCTGGTTCCCCCACACCGACGCGATCAACGTCAAACGCAACACCCGGTTGCCCGGGGACGCCGAGCTGCACCCGGTGGGACGCATCCGGGGTCTGATCGGCGACGAACTCCTCTCCAACGAGGTCTTCGACGTGGTGTGCCGAGCCGCGACCCGACGTCCGGCGCTGACCCCCCGGCTCAACCGGGTCGCCTCACGGGCTCTGTCCGCACGGGACTTCACCGACCGGAGCTACCGGGTCTTCGCCTCCCCGCGGCGGGTCCGCTTCCGGGAGATGGAGTACGCCGTGCCCGTCGCGGCGGCGGCCGGGGTGTTGCGCGACCTCCGCGACACCATCGACCGCTCCGGCATCGTCACCCCGTTCCCCGTGGAGGTGCGGTTCGCCGCCGCCGACGACGTGTGGATGTCCACGGCGTACGGGCGCGAGGTCTGCTACATCGCCGTGCACCAGTACCACCTGATGGATCACACCGAACTGTTCCGTCTCGCGGAAGGGATCTTCCTCGCCGCCGGCGGGCGACCGCACTGGGGAAAGATGCACACCCGCACCGCGGAGGACCTGTCCGCCATGGTGGACCGCTTCGACGACTTCGTGTCCGTCCGTGACCGTCTCGACCCGGAGCGTGTCTTCGGCAACGACTACACCGAGCGTGTGCTGCCCTGAGCCACCACCCCGCGCGCCTTACGTACGGTAGAGGTTCGAGCCCGGCCCGCCCCCGCGCCGCCTTGACCTCCAGGAGTGCCCAGTGCCCGATCGAGTGCCCGCTGAATCCGACGTCTCCGGCCCGGCCGCGGGGGTGATCACTGCCGCCCTGCGCCGGGCGATCCGGAGCCAGACCGGTGCCGCCCGCGCCTACGTACGCACACTCCGGGCCCATCACCCGGACGAGAGCCCGGCCCGGATCCGCGAGCGTCTCGACGCGCGGTTCCTGAACACCGTCACCGCGTCCGGTGCGGCCGTGGGTGCCACGGCCGCGGTGCCTGGTGTCGGAACCATCGTTGCCTTCGGCGCGATCGGCGCGGAGTCGCTGGTGTTCCTCGAGGCCGCCGCGTTCTACACGCTCGCCGTGGCCGAGGTCCACGGCGTGGACGTCCGCCACGACGAGCACGAGGAACTGCTGGTCATGACAGTCATGTTGGGTGCGTCCGGCACCGCCATCCTGGCCAACGCGGTCAGCTCGTCGGGAGGGGCGGCCACGGGCGGCTCGTTGGCCGGCCGTGCACTCCGGGTACCCGGGCTGAAGGAGATCAACCGTCGGATGATGACCCGCTTCGTCAGGAAGTTCGCCGTGAAGCGGGCAGGGCTCGCCGTGGGCAAACTGGCACCCGCGGGGCTCGGCGCCGCTGTGGGTGGATGGGGCAACCGGAAGCTGGGGCGGACGGTCGTGGAGACCGCTGATGCCGCGTTCGGCACGCCACCGGACTCGTGGCCCGCCACGTGAACCGGCCGTGACGGGCCGGGGGCATCCCCCTGTCAGGTGAGATCGGAGAGCCCGGCACGGGCAGAAGGTCTAGCCTGGATCCATTGACGTGTGAAACCCACCACAGAACCAGAGAGGCACCAAGAGATCGTGAGCAACAACGTCTCACAGTTCGGACAGAACCAGTGGCTCGTAGACGAGATGTACGAGCGGTTCGCCAAGGACCCGTCCTCCGTGGACAAGTCCTGGCACGAGTTCTTCGACGCCAACCCGGAGGCCGCCTCCTCCTCCGGTGGTGACTCGACCAACGGCACCTCCCCCGGCAGCTCGGGCGGAAAATCCGGCAAGAGCAGTCGGCCCCGATCGGGAGGTGGGAGCAGTGGGGAATCGGTCACATCAGACAAGAAGCCGTCCGAGATCACCGTCGACGATTCCACCCCCGAGGCGTCCGCCAAGGACATCGCGGCGAAGCCCGCTGCCGACGCCTCGCCCAAGCGCAAGGCCCGCGGGGAGGGGGTGCCCGCCCCGGAGCACAAGTCGGAGACTCGGAAGAAGTCCGACACCGCGGCGACGAAGAAGCCGTCACGCCCCGAGTACGAGCCCCCCGCGGAGCAGGAGAGCAAGGTCATCCGGGGCGCGGCCAACGCGATCGTCAAGAACATGAACGCGTCGCTGTCCCTCCCCACCGCGACCTCGGTCCGCGCGGTCCCGGCGAAACTGATGGTCGACAACCGGGTGGTCATCAACAACCACCTCAAGCGCACCCACGGCGGGAAGATCTCGTTCACCCACCTCATCGGGTACGCCATGGTCCAGGCCGTCAAGGCCTACCCGAACCTGAACAACCACTACGAGGAGGTCGACGGCAAGCCGAACGTCGTCACCCCGAACGGGATCAACCTCGGTCTGGCGATCGACATGAAGACCAAGGCCGGCCGGTCCCTGGTCGTGGCCGCGATCCGCAACTGCGAGAAGCTCGACTTCCGCGGATTCCTGGACGCCTATGAGGACATCGTCGCCCGCGCCCGTGAGGGCAAGCTGACGATGGACGACTTCTCCGGCGTCACGATCTCGTTGACGAACCCCGGCGGTATCGGCACGGTGCACTCGGTCCCGCGCCTCACCGTGGGCCAGGGCGCCATTCTCGGCGTGGGCGCGATGGAGTACCCCGCCGAGTTCCAGGGTGCGAGTGACGAGCAGTTGGCCAACAACGCCATCGGCAAGATCACCACCCTCACCTCCACGTATGATCACCGGATCATCCAGGGCGCCGAGTCCGGCGAGTTCCTGCGTGAGATCCACCGCCTGCTGATCGCGGACGAGTTCTACGACGAGATCTTCGACGTCCTCGGCATCCCCTACGAGCCGGTCCGGTGGCGTCAGGACATCACCGACCCGCGGGTGGACAAGGACGCACGCGTCCTCGAGCTTATCGCCGCCTACCGCGACCGCGGCCACCTCATGGCCGACATCGACCCGCTCGACGGGAAGCACGCCAAGCGGCGTCGCACGTTCCACCCGGACCTCGACGTCAACTCCCACGAGCTCACCCTGTGGGACCTCGACCGCAAGTTCTCCGTCGGCGGTTTCGTCGGCAAGGACAAGATGCGGTTGCGGGACGTACTGTCCGCGTTGCGTGCGGCCTACTGCCGCAAGATCGGTATCGAGTACACCCACATCCTCGAGAACGAGCAGCGCCAGTGGATCCAGGAGCGCCTCGAGGGGGTCGACGACAAGCCGACCGTCGCCGAGCAGAAGTACATCCTGTCCAAGGTGAACGCCGCGGAGGCCTTCGAGACGTTCCTGCAGACCAAGTATGTCGGCCAGAAGCGCTTCTCCCTAGAGGGCGCCGAGTCCGTCATCCCGATGATGGACGCGGTGATCGACGAGGCCGCCGAGTTCGGCCTCGACGAGGTCGTGATCGGCATGCCCCACCGCGGGCGGCTCAACGTGCTCGCCAACATCGTGGGCAAGCCCTACCGGCAGATCTTCACCGAGTTCGAGGGCAACATGGACCCCTCCGCCGCGCACGGGTCGGGTGACGTCAAGTACCACCTCGGGGCCGAGGGCATCCAGTACCAGATGTTCGGCGAGAACGAGATCAAGGTGTCGCTCACCGCCAACCCGTCGCACCTCGAGGCCGTCGATCCGGTCCTGGAGGGAATCGTCCGCGCCAAGCAGGACCTCATCGAGGATCCGGAATGGCGCTCCGAGTACCCGGTCGTGCCGCTCATGCTGCACGGTGACGCGGCATTCGCCGGACAGGGAGTGGTCGCGGAGACCCTGAACCTCTCTCAGATCGACGGTTACCGCACCGGCGGCACGATCCACATCGTCGTCAACAACCAGATCGGGTTCACCACGGCGCCCGAGGCCGGGCGCTCCAGCCAGTACTCCACGGACGTCGCCAAGATGATCGGCTCGCCGATCTTCCACGTGAACGGTGACGATCCCGAGGCATGCGTGCGGGTCGCCCGGCTGGCGATGGACTTCCGCCAGCAGTTCAAGAAAGACGTCGTGATCGACCTCGTCTGCTACCGCCGCCGCGGTCACAACGAGGCCGACGACCCGTCGATGACGCAACCGCGGATGTACGAGGTCATCGACGACAAGAAGAGCGTCCGCCAGTCCTACACCGAGGATCTGGTCGGTCGCGGCGACATCACCGAGAAGGAGGCGGAGAACGCTCTCCGCGACTTCCAGGGGCAGCTCGAGCGGGTCTTCAACGAGGTCCGCGAGCTCGAGAAGCACCCGGTGAAGGCATCCGAGTCGATCCTGCCCAACCAGCCGCTGCCCAAGCGCCTGGTGACGGCGGTGGACGAGTCGGTCATCCACGCCATCGGCGACGCCTTCGGCAACCTGCCCGCGGACTTCCACATCCACTCGCGGGTGAAGCCGGTCTACGAGGCGCGCCAGAAGATGGCCTACAACGGCAACATCGACTGGGCGTTCGCCGAGCTGCTGGCGATCGGTTCCCTCGTCCTGGAGGGCCGGACCGTGCGTCTCGCAGGTCAGGACTCGCAACGCGGAACCTTCACGCAACGCCACGCCGTGGTGGTCGACAAGACCACGTCGGAGCCCTACTCGCCCCTGCAGAACCTCGAGGACGCCGAGGGCCGCTTCGAGGTGTGGAACTCCGCACTCACCGAGTACGCGGGCGTCGGATTCGAGTACGGCTACTCGGTCGGGGACCCGGAGGCCCTCGTGCTGTGGGAGGCGCAGTTCGGTGACTTCGTCAACGGCGCGCAGACCATCATCGACGAGTACATCTCCTCCGGCGAGGCCAAGTGGGGTCAGAAGTCCTCCGTCACCCTTCTCCTGCCGCACGGGCACGAGGGGATGGGCCCGGACCACACGTCCGGCCGCATCGAGCGGTTCCTCCAGCTGTGTGCCGAGGGCTCGATGACCGTCGCACAGCCGTCGACCCCGGCGAACTACTTCCACCTCATGCGTCGTCATGCCACCGACGGCATCAAGCGGCCGCAGGTGGTCTTCACGCCGAAGTCGATGCTGCGGAACAAGAAGGCCGTCAGCGCGATCTCGGACTTCACCAACGGCAAGTTCCGTTCGGTTCTCGACGACCCGACGTTCGCCGACGGTTCGAAGGACCCGGGCAAGGTCAAGACCATGCTGCTGGTGTCCGGCAAGCTCTACTACGAGCTCGCCGCCCGCCAGGAGAAGGAGGGCCGCGACGACATCGCGATCGTCCGGGTCGAACAGATCCACCCGGTGCCGCACCGCCGCCTGCGCGAGGCGTTGGACCACTACCCGAACCTCACCGAGGTCCGGTGGGTGCAGGAGGAGCCGGCGAACCAGGGAGCGTGGAGCTTCCTCGCCCT
Organism: Dietzia sp. MNB45; assembly: GCF_051994785.1. Classification (NCBI taxonomy): domain Bacteria; kingdom Bacillati; phylum Actinomycetota; class Actinomycetes; order Mycobacteriales; family Dietziaceae; genus Dietzia; species Dietzia sp. MNB45. The sequence goes on from NZ_CP163397.1 coordinate 2,141,857, forward strand.
GGAGCTGCCCGAGCGCATCGAGGACTTCCCGCCCCTCAAGCGGGTCTCGCGTCGCCCGATGGCCGCGACCTCGACGGGTCTGAGCAAGGTCCACGCCGTCGAGCAGAAGGCGCTGGTGGACCAGGCGTTCGAGTGACCGCCGAATCGGAGGACCGCGGACCTCGAGTGACCGCGTAGGAGGAAGGGCCCGACCACCAGGTCGGGCCCTTCCTCGTGTTCCACCCCTCGCGGAGGTCAGTAACCGTGCTCGTCCAACCAGTAGTTCGCCAACGCGACGGGGGTCGCGGAACCGAATTCGACCCCCAGCAGGAGCTCGCGGACATCCTCGGTGGTCAGCTCCCCGCTGATGCGGTTCACCAGGGCGAGCTGATCCTCCGAGAGCGAGCCCTTGCGGAACACGGGCACGAGGTGCTGGGCGAGGACGGCGTCCTCGTCGTCGTCCAACGCGACGATGTCCTCCGGATGGAGGACGGGGTCGGCCGACTGGACCAGACCCACCCCGATCTCCCCCTCCCGCAGGGCGTCGAACACCGCGCGGGGGTTCGGCCCCAGCGCCACACGACGGCCGAAACCGCAGTCGTAGGTGGTACCGACGGATGTGGCGAGCTCCCGGTCCGCGAGCGCCTCCTCGCGTGCGCCGAGGGTGAACTCACCGCACCTCCCGGCCAGGTCGGACATCGTCCGCAGGCCTCGCGATTCCGAGGTGTGCCGGGTGACCGCGTACACGGGGGCGTCCTCGGCGGGCGCAGGATCCGCCGCGGTCACGCCCTCCGGGAGGGCGGCCATCATGGCGGTGTACACCTCATCGGCCTCGACCTCGGTGGAGTTCTCGTCGAAGGTCCGGAGCAACTCACCGGTGAACCCGATCGTGAACGTCGCCTCCCCGGTCACCACGGACTCCACGACCTCGTCCTGGGTCCCGGCCTGCGGGCGGGCGGTCACCCGCGACCCCGACCGCACCAGGGCGTTGCCGTAGATATGACCGACGATCTCGACCTCGCCGAAGGATGCGGTCTCGACGACCACCACCGGATCGTCCCGGTGCGCGGGAACGATCGACGACTGCGCCTGGCAGCCGGACAGCGCCATCGCGCCGACCCCCGCGAGCACCATCGCGCACCGCCCCGCCCGATCCCCCGTCCGCAGCATCCGACCACGCCCTTCCTCACCCCGGCCGCGCCGGTCGGCGCGGATCACCTCGAGGGACAGTCTCCCAGCCACGCCCGCCGGTCGTCACTCCGAGGGCCCGCACGGCGGATATTGTCAGGCGAGACGAGGAAAGGGGACCGGGTGCCCGCGATCCCACCACGACGGCCGTCGACAACCCGAGCAGACGCCACGCCACGAGGCCCGGCCGGGTCGGCGCACCACGCGACCGTGGACTGCGTCGTCTACATCGACGGTGTCGGTGAACGCGGCCGGGTCCCGCACCGGGAGGCGATCCGCCGCGTGCGCGACAGCGGTCGAGGCTTCGTCTGGATCAGCCTCGACGCCCCGGGGCACGACCAGATGGAAGCGCTGTCCCGGGACCTGGGGCTGCACGAGCTCATCACCGAGGACGCGACCAGTGGCCGGCAGCGTCCCAAGTTGGAGGCCTACGACGACGCTCTCGTGCTCAACATGTCGACCGTGCGGTACCTGGCCCACGAGACGGTCACCCAAGTCACCGACATCGTGTCCACCGGCGAGGTCATGGTGGTCCTGGGCCGGGACTTCGTGGTGACCGTCCGCCACGGGGACCAGACCACCCCCACGGACCTCGTCGGCGCGCCCGGGTACTCGCCGGAACGGTTCGCGATCGGGCCGGCGGCGGTGATGCACGCCGTGGCGGACCGTGTCGTCGACAGCTACATCGAGGCCGCCGAGGGGATGGCCGCGGACATCGACGAACTCGAGTCGGCGCTCTTCACGCCGCGCACCCGGGTGGACATCGAACAGATCTACGTCCTCAAGCGGGAGCTACTCGAACTCAAACACGTCATCGGGCCGTTGACCACGCCCCTGCGACGCCTGTCGGTCGATCATCTCGACCTCGTCCCTGCCGAGGCCCGCCACTACTTCCGCGACGTCCAGGACCACCACGCACAGGCGGCAGCGGTGGTCGCGACCCTGGACGAGCAGAGCACCTCGCTCGTCAGCGCGGCGGCGGCGATAGTCGGGGTCCAACAGAACACCGACATGCGCAAGATCTCCGCCTGGGTCGCCATCGCGGCCGTACCCACGATGATCGCGGGCGTCTACGGCATGAATTTCCGCCACATGCCGGAACTCGAGGCGCGATACGGGTACTTCGTGGTGCTGGGGATAATGGTGGCGATGTGCGCCGGGCTCCTCCTGCTGTTTCGCCGGAACCGCTGGTTGTGATCAGCGGTTCAGCCCGGGGTTGACCGCCGAGCGCCCGGGATCGGTGACATCGATGCCGGCCTCCGCCCACGCCTCCTCCAGTTCCGCCGCGCCCTTCATCCGTACCCACGCCGCCTCCGTGTGGGTGACCGGAACGGCCCGGAACACGGTGACCGGCGCGGCGTCACCGGGCAACGGCACGTCCGGAATCTCCGGAGCCCGCAGGACGACCCCCGTGAACGACGCGCCCGGCCAGAGCGGCTCGCCCAGGTCGATCAGTGCTCCCTCCGACAGGACGAGGCCCTCCATCGCGGGTGCGGCCGCGAGCACCGCCAGCGCGCGGACCAGACCGTCCACCCCGCCACGCAGGATCAGACTCAGCTCCGCCCGCGGCGCGGTGGGGTCGGGAACGAGGGCCGACGGGTCCCCCATCGGTTCGGCTGAGCACCCCAGCGAGACATACCGCACCACGCCGGACTCGATATCCACGAACCGCAGGATCCTGATCGGTGACGCGCCGAGGAATGTCACCGACGCCTCCTGGGGCTCCGGGCCATGGTGCTCGATCAGATGCGCCCGCACCACGGAGAGCACGTCCGAGGAGCTCGTCGGACCGCCGGGCAGCACTACTTCAGCCCGAGGCGGGCGAGCTCGTCGCGCACCCGTTCCGCGTTGGCGGGCTCGCACAGGACGTCGTACCGTCCCGCGACGAGCTGCGAGGTGGACGCGAAGTCACGCTTGCCGCGGGTGGCCGCGTAGGACAGCGAGGCCGAGACGACCCCGAACACCGACCCGCCCACCAGGCCCGTCAGGACGACTCCCCACATGGGCTGCGTGAAGATGCCGAGCAACAGGCCGATGAACAGCCCGAGCCAGGCGCCGGTGGCCAGGCCACCGAGCAGGACCTTGGGCCATGTGAGCCGGCCGGTCACACGCTCGACCTGCATCAGGTCCACTCCCACGATCGTGACCTCGTGGACGGGGAACTCCTCGTCCGCGAGATGATCGACCGCGGCCTGGGCCTGCGCGTAGGTGGGGTACGACCCGACCACCCAACCGGTCGGCGGCGTGGGCAGGCCCGGGGTCTGACCAGCCCGGGTCCTACCGCCTGCCGGATTCACGGGAGAGCTCATGATGTCCGTCCTTCCGGGTCCGTTCCTGCACCGGCCTGATCCGTCACGGTCATCCCGCCCGCACGACCCCGCGCGGACACGACCAGCGCCATCTTACGACTGGCCTCGTCGAGCATCTCGTCGCCGAACATCACCGCACCGCGAGCACCTCCCTCGACGGACGTCGACCGCGCGTAGGCGGCGAGGATGGCCTCGGCCTGGTCGAACTCCTCCTGGCGGGGGCTGAACACCTCGTTGCCCGCGTCGACCTGGGCCGGGTGCAACACCCACTTGCCGTCGAAGCCGAGTGCTGCGGTGCGGGCGGCCGCCCGGCGGAACCCCTCCACGTCCCGCACCTTGAGGAAGGGCCCGTCGATCGCCTGGAGGCCGTGGGCCCGGGCGGCGACGAGGATGGTCATGAGTACGTGGTGGTAGGCGTCACCCGGGGCGTAACCCTCCGGTTGCTCCCCGACCGTGAGGGTGCGCATCCCGACGGAGGCCATGAAATCGGCCGGGCCGAACACCAGCGTCAGGACACGCGGACTGGCCGTTGCGATCTGATCGATGTTGGTCAGCCCCAGGGCGTCCTCGATCTGCGGTTCGATGCCGATGTGCCCGACCGGTAGGCCCGCCGCCTTCTCGACCTGGGTCAGCACCAGGTCGAGGGCCACGACCTCCGCCGCGGAGCGCGCCTTCGGCAGCAACAATGCGTCGACGCGGGCACCCGCGCGACCGACTATCTCGGTGACGTCCCGCACCGTGTACTCGGTGTCCCACGCGTTGACGCGCACCACCACCGTGGGTGCGGCGAAGTCCCCGCCGTTCAGGGCGGCCACCACGTTCTGGCGGGCCTCCTCCTTGGCGGGACCCGCCACCGCGTCCTCGAGATCCAGGAAGACCTCGTCCACCGGCAGTCCCCTGGCCTTGTCGATCATCTTGACACTGCTGCCGGGCACGGCCAGTACCGTGCGCCGGGGACGGGCACGGAGTTCGGCGAGCGCCGTGGCGGCGTCCTCCGATGGCGCGGGTGTCGCGTGGGGGGCTGCGGTCATCGTGAGTGGCACTCCCTTACGTCCGGTATGGCGGGCGGGCGCCGCCCGTGGGTGACTAGCCTGGTCGACATGGCGAACCTCAACAAGGCCTTCGTCGCCAGGCTAGCCGGACTACCGGTGATCGGCCCTGACGGGGACGACATCGGACGGATCCGGGACGTCGTGGTGACGATGCGGTCTCGGCACAAGCCCCCCCGGGTGATCGGACTCGTGGTCGAACTACCCACGCGTCGCAGGATCTTCGTGCCGATGCTCAGGGTCGCCTCGATCGACCCCCGGTCCGTCTCCCTGGTCTCGGGCACCATCAATCTGCACCGGTTCCAGTCCCGACCCGGGGAGAACCTGGTGCTCGGGGCGTTGGTGGACTCCGTGATCGGAGTCGAGCGGGACCAGGTCGGTTCGGAGAAGTCGGGCGCCGACCAGAAGGACATTCGTTACCAGGTGGTCGACGTGGAGATCGAGCGTCAGCGCTCGAGGGACTGGCTCGTCTCCCGACTCGCCGTACGCGCACGACGCGGGCGCGCCTCGCTCGGCCGCCGCGGCGAGGTGTCGATCCATCCGTGGAGCCGGATCCGGGGACTCGACGACGACGCGATCGGCACCCCGGAACACAGTGCCGAGAGCCTGGTCGAGCACTATGCCGACATGCGCCCGGCCGACGTCGCGAACGCCCTGCGGGAACTGCCGGAGGTCCGTCGGCTGGAGGTCGCCCGGACACTGGACGACGAGCGATTGGCCGACATCCTGCAGGAACTGCCCCACGACGAGCAGACCGAGATCGTCACCCGGCTCGAGCTGGAGCGCGCGGCGGACGTGCTCGAGGCGATGGACCCCGACGACGTGGCCGATCTGCTCGGCGAGTTGCCGGAGCAGGACGCCGAGTCATTCCTGGAACGCATGAACCCCGAGGACTCGGCTCCCGTCCGGCGTCTGCTCACGTTCGACGCGGACACCGCGGGCGGGCTCATGACCCCCGAGCCGATCATCCTGTCTCCGCAGACGACGGTGGCCGAGGCCCTCGCCCACTGCCGCAACCCCGACCTCAGCCCGGCCCTGGCCAGCCTCGTCTTCGTCGTGAGGCCCCCCACCGCGACACCGACGGGCAAGTACCTCGGATGCGTCCACATCCAGGCGCTGTTGCGGGAGCTGCCGTCGATGATGGTGGCCGAGACCGTCGACACCAGCCTGTCCACGCTGCGCCCGTCCGACTCGACGGACGCCGTGACCAGGTTCTTCGCCACCTACAATCTCGTGTGCGGGCCGGTGGTCGACGACGAGGGACACCTGCTCGGCGCGGTGGCGGTCGACGATCTGCTGGACCATGTCCTCCCGGACGACTGGCGGGACATGGACCTGCACGACGACAGGGAGGCGACCCGATGAGCGAGCCCACCGTGCGGTCCTCGCTCTCGATGCCGGTGACCTCGCGCAGACCGAGGATCAGCTTCGACGCAGACGCGGTCGGCCGCTACAGCGAGTCCGTCGCGCGGTTCTTCGGGACCGGCACATATCTGCTGATCCAGACGATCATCGTGATCGTCTGGATCATCATCAACGTCGCGGTGGTCGCCCTGCGCTTCGACCCGTATCCCTTCATCCTGCTCAACCTCGCGTTCTCGACGCAGGCCGCCTACGCCGCTCCGCTGATCCTGCTCGCACAGAACCGGCAGGAGGACCGCGACAAGGAGTCCGTCAGGGAGGATCGCCTCCGCGCCACGCAGACCAAGGCGGACACCGAGTTCCTCGCCCGGGAACTCGCCTCGGTCCGGCTCTCCGTCGGTGAGACGGTCACCCGCGACTACCTCCGGCGGGAGCTCGACGACCTCCGTGATTCCGTCGAGCGGATCGAGACCCTCCTCTCCGGCCTCGAACCCGGGACGTGTAACGCCGATCACAACAAAACCGATTCAGACGTCAAGGGCCGGGGGTAGCCTCGGCCGGGACGGAACGTCGTGGGGCGCAGCACGTTCGCTGGGCCGACCGGGAAGTCGTAGGGGGAAGTCTTGCGCCGTTTTGCGCACAACGCCGATCGCCGGGTTCTGACCAGTGCCGCCGTTACCGCCAGCGCGATCGCTGTGCTGTCGGCCGTGGGACTGAACATGGACACCAGTCGCCCCGCGCCGCCGGACATCACTCCGCTGGCCGAGTACGCGCCCAGCACGCCGACGGTGACCGAGGCTCCCGCCACCTCCCGCACCACAGAGCCGTCCCCGGAGGAGGAACCGGCCGCACCGGAGGACCCCGGCGCCGCCCACATCGAGCCGGCGACCATCCCGGACGGGCCGCTGGGCATCCCCGGCATCGCCCTCGACGCCTATCACCGCGCCGCGGACCGCCTCAATGCGGAGAAGCCCGCCTGCGAGATGGACTGGACTCTCCTGGCCGGTATCGGCCAGGTCGAGTCCAACCAGGGACGTGGTCGGTTCGACGTCCACGGCAACACCATCGGCCGCATCCTGGGCCCCCGCCTCGATGGGAGCCTTCCGGGAACCGCCGTCATCACCGACACGGACGGGGGCCGGTTCGACGGCGATGCGGAGTTCGACCGCGCGGTGGGCCCCGTCCAGTTCATCCCCTCGACCTGGGCCGGGCTCGGTCGCGACGCCAACGACGACGGGGTGGCCGATCCGAACAACATCTACGACGGCGCGCTGTCGGCGGCGTCCCTGCTGTGTGGGCAGGGGGGATCGATGGCCGATCCCGCCGCCCGCACCCGGGCGGTCCTGGCCTACAACAACTCGCTGGCCTATGTCGCCAACGTGAACGCCTGGGCCCACGGCTATGCGGTCAACGCCGTCCCGCTGCCGTCGGACCTGCCGGAGATCCACCAGCCCGAACCCACCATCGAACCCCCGGAGCCGCCCGAGCGATGCCCCGAGGGGTGGGAGGGCGAGCCCACCGAGGCACCCGAGCCCGTTGCTCCGGGTGAGCCCGAGGCCCCGGTGCCCGGTTGCACGGAGGTCGAGCCCCCGACGACTCCGGCCCCGCCCGCGCCCAGCGCCTCGCCTTCGCCGTCGGCGACGCCGACTCCGACGCCGTCGCCCGAACGCCCGGCGCCTCCGGCGGTGGCGCCCCCGGCTCCGGCGCTACCGGGTTTGCCCGTGATCGAGTTGCCCTGCATACCTCCGTTCTGCGTGCCGCCGCCGCCTGCCTGAATCGTCACCCGGTGCCGTGACGCCTAGACTCGGGGCATCATGAGTGCACCCAGCGAAGAACTGATCCGGGCCGCCCTGGCGAAGGTCGACGACCCGGAGATCCGGAAGCCGCTCACGGAGCTCGGCATGGTCAAGGGTGTCGAGGTGGACCCCGCCACGGGCCGGGTCGACATCGGCATCTACCTGACCGTCGCCACCTGTCCGATGCGGGACACCATCACCGACCGCGTCCGCACGGCGGTGGCCGACGTCCCGGGCGTCGGCGAGATCGCTGTCGAGCTCGACGTGATGAGCGACGAGCAGCGCACCGAACTGCGCAAGCACCTGCGCGGGGATGCCGCGGAGCCCGTCATCCCGTTCGCCCAGCCCGGCAACCTGACCCGCGTCTACGCGGTCGCCTCGGGCAAGGGAGGGGTCGGCAAGTCCACCGCGACGGTCAACCTCGCCACGGCCCTCGCCTCGCGGGGGCTCTCCGTGGGTGTACTGGACGCCGACATCTACGGCCACTCGATCCCTCGGATGCTGGGGACCGACGCGCGACCGACCCAGGTGGAGCAGATGATCCTGCCGCCCGTCGCGCACGACGTGAAGGTCATCTCGATCGCACAGTTCACGAAGGGCAACACCCCGGTTGTGTGGCGCGGGCCCATGCTCCACCGGGCGTTGCAGCAGTTCCTCGCGGACGTCTACTGGGGTGATCTCGACGTCCTGCTGATGGACCTGCCCCCCGGCACGGGCGATGTGGCGATCTCGATCGCGCAGCTCATCCCCTCCGCGGAGATCCTCGTGGTCACCACGCCCCAGCAGGCTGCCGCAGAGGTGGCCGAGCGGGCCGGATCGATCGCGCTGCAGACCCGTCAGCGCATCGCGGGTGTCATCGAGAACATGTCATGGCTCGAGCTGCCCGACGGCACCAGGATGGATGTCTTCGGCACCGGCGGCGGTGCCGAGGTGGCGGCCAATCTGTCCCGCTCGGTCGGTGCACCCGTCACGTTGCTCGGTCAGGTCCCCCTGGAGCAGGCCGTGCGCGAGCACGGGGACGAGGGCACGCCCATTGTCCTCGCCGAGCCGGATTCGCCGTCCGGGCGCGCATACCGCGAGATCGCGGACGGTCTGGCCGTGCGCCCCCGGGGCCTGGCGGGGATGAACCTCGGGATCGACACCACCCGGCACCTCTGACGGACGGCGACGGCCGGGGGCTCAGCCCCCGGCCGTTCGTGCCGTCTGTCCGCCGCGGGTCGGGCCGGACGCGCGCCGGACCGGTCGTGAGGGCGGGTCAGGTGGCGTCGCTGTCCCACACGGGTCCCGATGACGGGGGCGGCGGCGCCGGGGTGTCCCGGACGGGTGCGGTGCCGGCGGTCCGCGGCGCCGTCGACCGGCGGGGGTCGGCGGAGGCCGTTCCCGCGGAACCCGCCCCGCCGGCGACCGCGGGAGCGCCCGCCGGCGCAGCGGCTCCGAAGTCCCCGGAGAACAGGGAGTCGTCACCGTCAAGGAGATGCTTGGTGACCATCGCGCGCGGACTCAGCCCACGCAGGTCGTTGAGCTGCTTGAGGGGCTCCCGGAACTCCTCGAACTCCGTCCCGTAGTCATCCCGGAGCTGCTGCTGGGCGTTGCTGGCGAACTCACGGACCTTGCGGATCGCCGAGGCCAGCCAACGGGCGGCCTCGGGTAGGCGCTCGGGCCCCAGGACCACCAACGCCACCACGCCGAGCACCACGAGCTCGGACCACCCCACGTTTGTGAACATCGCAGCCAGGATACGTCGCCGGGCTCACCGGTGGGAACCCGAGTTGTCCGGTGCCCCCGGTCAGCCCAGCGCGGGGCGCACGGTCAGTTCGACCCGCGTTCCACCGCGGATGACCTCGACCGGGACGTCGACGCCCGCCCCGGCGCGACGGACGGCCACCACCAGTTCATCGGAGGAACGCACCTGCCGGTCACCGACCCTGGTCACGACGTCCCCTTCCCGGAGTCCGCCCTCCTCGGCGGGCGAGCCCTCACGCACGTTGACGATCTCGGCGCCCTCCACCGACCCGTTGTCCGCCTTGCGGGCGTTGACGCCGATCGTGGCGTGGCGGACCGCCCCGTCGGTCATGAGCGACGTCGCTATCTCGCGGACGTCGTTGACCGGGATGGCGAAGCCGAGACCGATGGAACCCCCGGACTGGGTGAAGATGGAGGTGTTGATACCGATGACCGCTCCGGTCCCGTCGATGAGCGGTCCCCCGGAGTTACCGGGGTTGATGGCGGCGTCCGTCTGGATCGCGTCGATCACCACGTCGCCGTCCGAGGTGGCCTCCCCGAGGGCGATCGGGCGCCGGGTCGCAGAGACGATGCCCTCGGTGACGGTCCGGGCGAGTCCGAGGGGCGAGCCGATGGCGATGACCTGCTCCCCCACCTGGACGTCGTCCGAGTCGCCCAGGGTGGCGACGGTGAGGTTCTGGACGTCGTCGACCTTGAGGACCGCGAGGTCGGTGGCGGGGTCGCGCCCCACCATCTCGGCCGAGGCCCTGGAGCCGTCGGGGAAGATGACGTCGATGTCCGCGCGGTCGGCGGCGCCGTCCATGGTGACGACGTGGTTGTTCGTCACGATGTAGCCCTGTGGGTCGATGACGATGCCGGAGCCCTCCCCCTGGGCCGACGCCGTGGACACCGAGATGTTGACGACGGCGGGTTGGACGCGCTGGGCGACCTCACCGATCGGGTTGTCGGATCGGATGACGTTCTCCGGGGCGTCGGCGATCCGGACGGTGGAAGTGGTGAGGACGCGCGCGGAGTCCGCCACGACGGCGCCGATGGCGCCCGCGACGAGGGCGACGACGGCGACGGCCGCGGTCGCGCCGGCCACGGCCTGACTGCTCAGCCGACGTTCGAACAGTGCCTCGGACAGCGAGAGCCTGGCAGCGGGGGCCGCGGCCGCGCCCGACAGGTCGACCGGCTCGTGGTCGGCAGTGGCGGGCACTGCGGGTGCGCCGTACCCGACCGGAGCGTCGGGGTCGCGCCACGGGTCCGGAGCGGGCGGCGGTGGAACCTCGGACTCGTCCTGCCACGCCGGATGCCGCTCTATACCCCGAGCGGCTCCCGGGGCCGGGGCGAAGGCCTGCTCGAGGACCGGATCGGCGTCGCTGCCGAGGAGCGGGCCGGGGTGCGCGGCGGCACCGGCACGGGACGGGTCGAATCCACCGGTGACCCCGTCTGGTCGGGCGAACCGTGCGACATCGTCCTCGCCCACGGCCGGCCGATCGATCGGGGCGGGTTCACGAAGCGGGCGGTCCGGTTCCCCGTCCCGCGCCGCGGGCCCGGCCGCGCCTGTGTCGTCCTCCACCCGGCCCACCCTAGTTGCCGCGTCGCCACAGCCGGCGAAGCAGTCTCGACCAACCGTGGGTCTCCTCGGACCCGGCCACCGGATCGGGGTCCGTCCGCGGGGCCGGATCGGGTGCGTCCTCGAGTGACCGCAGCCGTTCGAGGAGTTCGCGGGGCATCTGGATGGGGCCGGATCCGCGCAGTGCGCGGCGTGCCTCACGCTGGACCTCGACCTCCCGACGACAGTGCGGACACCGGGCCAGGTGGGCGTCGGCCCGGGACTGCCCCGAGGGCGGTAGCCGACCGTCTACATAGGCTGCCGCGGCTTCCGTGGAGAGGTGGTCGGTGGACAGGAAGCTCTCCCTGGCGCGGGGCGGGCCGGTCCTGTCGACCACTTTCCGCGCCGAGTCGAACGACAGCGTGAACTCGGGGCCGGGTCCGCGTTCGTGGAGGTGTCTGTCCACGCCCCTCCCCTTCTCCGGTCATCTCGTGGGCTCGTCCGAGTCCCCGTCGAGGGGTCAACGTCCGGCGTACCCGCAGGGTTCCCGCGCCGCCACCCGCTGTTCCCGGTACGGACGCGGGTTGTGCCGATCGCCGGAGGGATCAGTCGATGCGCTGGTGGGCGCCGGTGACCCCGGCCGCCTCGAGTTCCGCACGCAGCGCGGCCCGTCCGCGGTGGATCCGGCTCCTGACGGTGCCCATCTTCACGCCCAGGATGCGTCCGACCTCCTCGTAGCTGAGGTCCTCGATGTCACTGAGGACCACGGCGGCGCGGAACTCCGGAGACAGGTTGGCCAGCGCGGTCTGCAGGACGGGGTCGAACGTCTCCTCCGAGATCACCTGCTCCGGGCTGCGTTCTCGACCGGGCACCCTTTCGGCGTCCTCGGGCAGCGCCTCGAAGCGGATGCGCCCGCGCCGGCGTGCGGAATCGAGGAACAGGTTGGTGACGATACGGTGCATCCAGCCCTCGAAGGTCCCCGGCTTGTAGCGGTCCAGCGAGCGGAACACCCTGATGAACGCCTCCTGGGTGATGTCCTCGGCGTCGTGGGCGTTCCCGCAGAGGCGGTACGCCAGGCGGTAGACACGGTCACCGTGCTGCGCGACGAGCTCGGACCAGGACGGCATGTCCGTAGCCTCGCCGGTGGCGTCGAAACGAGCGGTCCCGGCCGGCTCGTCGAGGGCGACCGGTGCGATCGCCGTCCCGTGCACGGTTCGTGAGTACATGCGCTGCCGCCGCCTTCCGGCCCGGGCCTGTGGGAGCCCGCGCGGTGGTGGCCGCGCCCTCGTGGCGCGACGTGTGCCCACCCTCCCCTACGGGGCTGTCCTCACGGTATACACGTACTGAGACAGCCCTGAGAGTCTGATACCGATCCGATCACCGCGCGTTGGTCACCGCTGCCTCCCCGGTCGGGGATACGCTGCTCAGGTGTCCGATTCCTCTGATGTCCCCGCCACCGATCGCTCCGGTCTCGACGGGATGGCGCAACGCAGCGCCGCCCTCGTCGACGACTCGCTCTACGCCTCCGCACGGGCCGAGGCCGAGGAACTCGGGGCCGCCTCGCCGGACGCCCTGACCGCGGACGCGATCCGCCTGGTGGCCCGCTTGAACGGCACCCGCGCCGCCGTGTGCATCACCCCCGCACCGGGAGTCCCCGCTCTGGCGATCCTCGCGGCGGCCGCGCCCGGTTCCGGAACCGTGGTCACCTGCATCACGGACGACCCGCATCACCTCGAGGCGGCGCGATCGGCCGTCCGCGGCGCGGGCCATCCCGCCTCCTCCGCCCGCTACATCGCCGCCCGGCCGCTCGAGGTGGCCGACAAACTCGCGGACGGCGCCTACGACCTCGTGGTCGCGGACGTCCCGGCACATTCGGTGCCGCGCGTGATCTCCCGATCCCACCAGCTGTTGCGCGCCGGCGGCGCGCTGGTCCTGATGGGCGAGCACGCCCCGCTGCCCGAGGACGCGGAGCTCCCCGAGCGCGCGCACGTCACGGTGCTCCCCGTGGGGACCGGCCTGACCGTGGTCACCCTCTGAGCGGTCCTCCCCTCCCGAGGGTTCACCCCCCGGGGCGCGAGGTCAGCCGTGCAGTGAGGTGGTGGTGTTCTTGGCGACGCTCACCACGCCGCCCGCGCTGACTGGGAACCGGCTGCGGTCGCGTTCGTGATCCACACCGATCAGGTCCCCGTCGCCGATGTGGCAGTTCTTGTCGACGATCGCCTTGCGGACCACGGCCCCGCGACCGATGCGGACGCCCGGCATGAGGACACTGCCCTCGACGACCGCCCCGTCCTCGACGATGACGTTGTTCGACAACACCGAGTTGCGCACGGTGGCGGCGGAGACGATCGTCCCCGAGCCGACCATGGACTCCTGGGACATGCCGCCGTTGACGAACTTCGCCGGCGGCAGGTTGTCCTGCTGGGTCCGGATGGGCCACAGGGAGTTGTAGAGGTTGAACACGGGGTGCACCGACACCAGGTCCATGTGCGCGTCGTAGAACGCGTCGATGGTGCCCACGTCGCGCCAGTACCCGGCATCACGCTCGGTCTCGCCGGGGACGTTGTTCAGGGCGAAGTCGTAGACGTAGGCCCGCTCCTGCTCGACGAGGGCCGGGATGATGTCGCCGCCCATGTCGTGGGTGGAGTCGGGCTTCTCCGCGTCCGCCTTGAGCGCCTCGATGAGGGCGTCGGTGGTGAAGATGTAGTTGCCCATGGAGGCGAAGGTCGCGTCCGGATCATCCGGCGTGCCCGGGGGGTCGGAGGGCTTCTCGACCCAGCCGCGGATCAGGTCGTCGTCGCCGGCGTCGATGCAGCCGAACGCGAACGCCTCGCTGCGCGGGACACGGATCCCCGCGACGGTCACGGCGGCGCCGGTGGAGATGTGGTGGTCCAGCATCTGCCTGGGGTCCATCCGGTACACGTGGTCCGCGCCGAACACGACGATGTGGTCGGGCTTCTCGTCGTAGACCAGGTTGAGCGACTGCAGGATCGCGTCGGCCGACCCGGTGTACCAGCGGGGGCCCAGACGTTGCTGGGCGGGGACCGGTGCGACGTACTCGCCGCCCATCCCGCGCATGTGCCACACCTGAGCGATGTGGCGGTCCAGCGAGTGGGACTTGTACTGGGTGAGGACGCAGATCTGCATGAACCCCGCGTTGACGAGGTTGCTGAGCACGAAGTCGATGAGACGGTAGGACCCCCCGAACGGCACCGCGGGTTTGGCCCGGTCCGCCGTGAGCGGGAAGAGTCGCTTGCCCTCGCCACCGGCGAGGACGATTGCTAGGACGTGCGGCTGATTCCTCACGCCCCCACCGTATCGACTCCGCCCTCACCCGGACCGGTCATCGTGGGGTTTGCCCCCGCCCAGTACCGAACCGTAACCCCGCGGTCGGGCGGTGTTCGCCGGGCACGCCTCGGGCGGGGGCCCGAGCGACTACCTTGGCCGGTGTGCGAGTAGCGATGATGACGAGGGAGTACCCGCCGGAGGTCTACGGCGGTGCCGGAGTGCACGTGACCGAACTGGTGGCCAACCTACGGCCGCTGTGCGAGGTGGACGTGCTGTGCATGGGGGCCGACCGCGACACCGCCCGCGCTTTCCGACCGGATCCCGAGTTGGGCGCGGACGCCAACCCCGCGATCCAGACTCTCTCCGCCGGGTTGCGCATGAGCGTCGCGGCCGAGGGCGCGGACCTCGTCCACTCCCACACCTGGTACACGGGGCTCGCCGGGCACCTCGCGGGGCAGCTCTACGGCATCCCGCACGTTGTGTCCGCGCATTCACTGGAACCCAGCCGGCCGTGGAAGGCCGAGCAGCTCGGCGGTGGATACCGGGTCTCGTCGTGGTCGGAGCGCACCGCCTTCGCGGGAGCCGACGCGGTGGTCGCGGTGAGCGCCCGGATGAAGGACGAGATCCTGCGCGTCTACCCCGAGATCGACCCGGACCGCATCCACGTGATCCTCAACGGCATCGACACCTCCGTGTGGTCACCCGTCGAGACCTTCGCCGGCGAGGGTTCGGTCCTGCGCCGGAACGGGGTGGACCCGGACCGGCCGATCGTGGCGTTCGTCGGCCGGATCACCCGGCAGAAGGGCGTGCCCCACCTGGTGCGCGCCGCCCGGGACTTCCACCCTGACGCCCAGCTGGTGCTGTGCGCCGGCGCCCCGGACACCCCCGAGATCGCCGCCGAGATGGAGTCGCTGGTGGCGGAGCTGCAGTCCACCCGCGACGGTGTGTTCTGGCTGCGCGACATGCTGCCGCGCGAGGAGGTCATCGAGATCCTCTCCGCCGCGACGGTCTTCGCCTGCCCGTCGGTCTACGAGCCACTGGGCATCGTCAACCTGGAGGCGATGGCGTGCGACACGGCGGTCGTGGCGTCCGATGTCGGCGGGATCCCCGAGGTGGTCGTCGACGGCGAGACGGGCACCCTCGTCCACTACGACGCATTCGCGACCGACGCATTCGAGGCCGGGCTCGCGGCTGCCGTCAACGACCTGGTGGCGGACCCGGGCGAGGCCACCCGGATGGGGCTGGCGGGCAAGGAGCGGGCCCGTACCCGGTTCTCGTGGGAGGCGATCGCCGAGCAGACCCATCGGATGTACGCCTCACTGCTGTAGAGGCTCCCCCGGCCGTGGAGGCGGCCTCCCGGCCGGCAGCGCCCGGTAGGTGTGCACCTCGACGTGCATCCGGACCGGGCGGTCCTGCGGGCCCAACCGGGCCTCGAGCCCGGACCTGTCGAGGTGGACGCCGCTCGGCCCCATGAGCGCCAGGTCCACGGCCACCGGGGCGGGGACCTCGGTGAGCACGTCGACGGTACGCACCTCGCCGGGGCGGAAGTGGTCGGCGAGGTCCGCGTCCAGGCGGTCCGACTTGTCCGGGGCCGGCTCCAGCATGCCGCCGGCCGAACGCAGCGGCTCGAGATGGCCCGGCCCGGGAACGGCGACGACCAACGTGCCACCCGGCCGGAGCACCCGGGCGAACTCCGCCGGGTTCCTCGGGGCGAAGACCACCTGCACCAGGTCGACGCAGTCGTCCGCGAGCGGGAGTCCGTCCCAGGTGTCCGCGACCAGGGCCGCGACGTCATCGTGGACCCTGGCGAGTCGGCGCGCCGCCGCGGTGGAGATCTCCGTGCCGACCCCGAGCGCGCCGGCCGGTCGCCCGGCCCCCGCCAGCGGGTCGACGACCCCGGCGAGGTAGAAGCCGGTCCCGGCGCCGGGCTCGAGCACCACCGGTCGGGCCGATCCCGAGCGGACGCCGCCGGCCCCGGGCCCGAGCGCCTCCCGGGCGACCCCGGCGAGGATCGCCACGAGGGGGTCGAACAGTCCCGAGCCGAGGACCCGGTCGCGCGCCGCGACCTGGTCCGCTCCGTCGCCGGGGAAGCGCCGGCCGCGGGGACCGAAGAGGCTGAGGTGCCCCTGCCGGGCCCGGTCGAACGAATGCCCGGCAGCGCACACCACCGCCCGGTCCACGGTCTCCATACCCTGCCCGCAAACCGGACAGCGCAACAGCGGCACGACGCGGTCGAGGGCGGCCGGCCCCGAGCCCGCAGGTGCTGACGGGGAGGAACTCACGGGCGGGGCCGGTCCGCGAGGTCGCGGAGCAACGCCACGAGCGTGCGCGTCGCGAACCCCGTG
This sequence comes from Dietzia sp. MNB45, assembly GCF_051994785.1. Classification (NCBI taxonomy): domain Bacteria; kingdom Bacillati; phylum Actinomycetota; class Actinomycetes; order Mycobacteriales; family Dietziaceae; genus Dietzia; species Dietzia sp. MNB45. The sequence continues at coordinate 2,158,453 of NZ_CP163397.1, forward strand.
GCCACCGGCCCGACCTCATCGATCTCCTCGGACGAGCGGGCCGGCCCCGCGATGTCGAGGTGCGCCCACGGCCGACCGTCCACGAAGCCCTCGAGGAACAACGCCGCGGTGATGGCACCCGGCCCCGTGGGTGCCTGCCGACGGTCGGCGATGTCGGAGCGGACCGCCGGGCGCAGATCGTCGGGGAGCGGCAGCCGCCACCATCGCTCCCCCGCCGCGGCCCCCGCCGCGGCGACCCGGTCGGCGAGGTCGTCGTCGTTCCCCATGACCGCTCCCGTGCGCATCCCCAGCGCGACCTTCATCGCACCCGTGAGGGTGGCCACGTCCACGACGACCTCCGGGTCGCACTCGGCGATGCCGTGGGCGAGGGCGTCGGCGAGGACCATCCGGCCCTCCGCGTCCGTGTTCGTGACCTCGGACGTCGTTCCGCCCACGTGCGTGACGACGTCACCCGGGCGGTAGGCGGAACCGGACAGCATGTTCTCGGCGGAGGGCACCACCACGGTCAGGTCGACATCGGCGTACCCGGGCGACCCGTCCGAACAGAACGCCGCGGCCGCCGCCACGACCGCGGCCGAGCCCGCCATGTCCGTGCGCATGAGGTGCATCCCGTCGGCGGGCTTGACCGAGATCCCCCCGGTGTCGAAGGTGATGCCCTTGCCCACCAGCAGCACCCGCGGGCCCGGGCCGGGGCGGCGGGCCACCAGGACGCGCGGGCCGGCCGCCGAGCCCCCGCCCACCGCGAGCACGCCGCCGAACCCGCCGGAGACGAGCCCCTCTCCCTCGATGACCTCGGTCCGCATGCCCGCCTCGCCCAGTGCCTCGGCCATCCGGGACACCAGCCACTCGGGTGTCTTCAGATCGGAGGGGGCCCCGGCGAGATCGCGCGCCATCGCCGTGGCCCGGGCTTCCTCCTCGGCCGCCGCCACCGCGCGGGCGACGATCACCTCGTCGTCGTCGCCACTGCCCGGACCGGCCGCCACCTCCACGACCAGATCGGGAACGACCGGTGCGGGGTCCGCGGCGAAGACGTCCTGGCCCCGCGCACCCAGGAGGTACCCGATGACCAGATCGCCTACCCGGTCCGCCGGTAGGGCCCCGGGCACGGCCACGGTCACCGGCCCCTCCGCCCGCGAGTCCCGTAGGTGGCGGGCCAACGCGGCGCCCGCCCGCCGGTGCCCCAGACCGTGATCCACCGCCCCCGACCAGCCCGGACGGGGCGCGGAGTCGGCCAACTCGACCTCGACCACCGGTTGCCCGTCGTGGACGGAGACGCGCGCCTCGTCGGCGTGCCCCAGCGGCACGCGACCGGGCTCGGGAGCGCGGGTGACGACCGCCAGCGCGGCATCGGGGGCGGGACCGGAGACGACACGGAGCGAGGGCAGGGGACGGCCGGGGACGGCGGACATCGACGAGGACCTTCCGGGATATGAGTCGGCGCACCCGCCACGAGGGTCGGATGCGCCGGCATCGGTGGGGCGACGAGATCAGGAGATGGCCTGCGACAGCTCCTCGCTGAGCGACTTGGCCTCATCGGGGGTCAGCTCGACGACGAGACGCCCGCCACCCTCCAGAGGGACGCGCATGACGATCCCACGGCCTTCCTTGGCCGCCTCCATCGGTCCGTCACCGGTCCTGGGCTTCATAGCCGCCATCGAGTCGTTTCCCTTCGTCCTTGTCCGCGGGTTGGCGCACTGTACGAGCGCCCGTGCCCACGATCGGTACTGCTGAGTGGATGATGTCGATTCTAGCGCGTCCGGCCGCGTCCGGACGCCGTAGCGGGACGACCGTCCACCCCGTTCTGCGCCCCGTTCGCCGCGGCGTCCCCGGCCACGGTGACGTCCTCGCCCAACCGGGCCCGGAGCCGGTCGATCTCCACCGCCGCCTGCTCGAGTGCCCAGTCGACCTCTGCCATGGTGTATCCACGGGCCGACATGCCGAATCGCACCGACCGGAGATCATCACCGGCCAGGGCCCCGTCCGGCAGGTGGGTGACCGTGTGGTCCCGGGCCACGGGCGGCAACACCTCGGAACGGCCGAACACCACGAGCGACAGCCCGAACAGCCCCGCTGCGACGACCAGGGTGACGACCACGTAGACGACGATGGTGAGCATTCCCGTGCTCCCCTCCTGTAGTGACTAGCGCCGCGACCAGTCTGGCACACGGCCCGCCCCTGGCGGTGTGGCAAGTCACGCCAGGCCGCGTACGGTTCGCGCAGGTCGGCGCGTCCCCACGATCGACGACACCATCTCGAGGGCGCGCAGTGTGCCCGGGACGTCGTGGGTGCGGAAGACCCGCGCCCCGAGGTAGGCCGCGACCGAGGTCGCTGCGAGGGTGCCCTCCGCGCGGTCGTCCACGCCCGCGTCCAGGGTCTCGCCGATGAAGTCCTTGTTGCTCAGCGCCATGAGGACCGGGTGCCCGACCGCCACGATCTCGTCCATCCGTCGCAACAACTCGAGGCCGTGGAAGGTGTTCTTGCCGAAGTCGTGGGTGGGGTCGATGAGGATGCCGTCCGGCGGGACACCGGCCGCCAGCGCGCGGTCGGCAGCTGCCGAGAGTTCGTCGACCACGTCGCGGACGACGTCGGCATACCCCACGCGGAACGGCCGCGTCCGGGGCACCGCGCCGCCCGTGTGCGAACAGACGAACCCGGCGCGCGCCTCCCCCGCCGCGGTCAGGACGCCGGGATCGTGCCCCGCCCACGTGTCGTTGACCAGGTCCGCCCCGGCCGCCAACGCGCGCCGGGCGACCTCGCCCCGCCAGGTGTCGATCGAGATCAGCACGTCCGGGTGACGGACCCGCACCGCCTCCACGAACGGCACGACCCTGCGGGTCTCCTCCGCGGCATCGACGAGGTCGCCGGGCCCGGCCTTGACGCCGCCGATGTCGAGGATGTCCGCCCCGGCCGCCACCACCTCGTCGACCCGCGCCATCGCCGCCGTGTCGGTGAACGTGGCCCCACGGTCGTAGAAGGAGTCCGGCGTACGGTTGACGATCGCCATCACCAGCGGGCGGTCGACCGGGACCGGGCGGCCACACAGGGTGGGCGCCGGCGCCGGCGCCGGAGCGGCGCCGGCACCGGTCATCCCCGACCTCCACAGGCGTCGAGCGCGGCCTCGAGATCGTCACACACGACCAGGCTCGCCATCGCCTCGTCCTTGACCAATCCGGCCTCCACCAACCCTCCCACCCAGTCCAGCAAGGGGCGGTAGAACCCGATCGGGTCGTAGAGCACCACCGGCTTGTGGTGGAAGCCCAGGGACGCCGAGGTCCACATCTCGAACATCTCCTCCATCGTCCCGATCCCGCCGGGCAGGGTGAGGAACGCGTCGGATCGTTCCTCCATCTCCCGCTTGCGTTCCCGCATGGTCGTGACGACGACGAGTTCGTCGGCCGCGGTGTCGGCGACCTCGCGGACCCGCAGCCCCTCGGGGATCACACCGACGGTGCGTGCGCCACCCGCGCGGGCCGACTCGGCGAGCGCACCCATCATCGAGACGTTGCCGCCGCCCGAGACGAGCGACCACCCGCGTCTGGCGATGCCCTCCCCCACCTGCGTCGCGATGGCCAGCATCTCCGGGTCGTACGTGGAGGAGGCGCAGTAGACGCAGACACGGCGACCGGCGACCGGCGCCGTCACCGCTCGACCCCGCGGTGCTCCTCGCCGTACAGGTCCTCCCGCTCCTCGGACGTCAGCGCCGCCCTGTGGTGGGCCTCGCGGATGTACTCCACGGTCTCCGCCACGGAGTCCGTCACCAGGAACAGGTCGGGGTCGGACGCGGAGATCATCCCCTCCTCCGCCAGCGTGCCGCGGATCCAGTCGGTCAGCGGGGCCCAGAAGTCCACGCCGAGCAGCACGATCGGGAACCTGGTGATCTTGTCGGTCTGGACGAGGGTGATGGCCTCGAAGAACTCGTCGAGGGTGCCGAACCCGCCCGGCGTGCACACGAAGGCCTGCGTGTACTTGACGAACATCGTCTTGCGGATGAAGAAGTAGCGGAAGTGCAGTCCCAGGTCTACCCACCGGTTCAGGCCCTGCTCGTGGGGCAACTCGATCCCGAGCCCGACAGACTCGCCATCCGCCTCCCACGCCCCCTTGTTCGCCGCCTCCATCTGCCCGGGGCCACCACCGGTGACCACCGCGTAGCCGGCCTCCACCAGCGCACGGCCCAACTCCACGGCCTGCTCGTACGCCGGGTCCCCGGGCCGGGTGCGGGCCGAACCGAACACGCTGACGGCGTCCGACAGTTCGGCCAGCGCGCCGAAGCCGTTGACGAACTCGCTCTGGATGCGCAGCACCCGCCACGGGTCGGTGTGCAGCCAGTCGGTGTCCTGGTTCTTGTCCAGCAGCCGCTGGTCGGTGGTGGTGTGTTCGCCACCCTTCTCACGACGGACGAGGACGGGGCCTCGCATGTGCACGGGGTCGTTGGGGGCCATGGGCCGGGGGTCTCCTTCGATGATCTGGGGGTGGGGCCGGGAGTGGCGGTACCCGGGACATGCGCGATCCCGGGGCGCTCGCCGCCCTAGCCGGTGAGGTAGGTGCGCAGGACCCTGCTGACCTCGGTGATCTGTGCCGCCGGACAATACTCGTCGCGCTTGTGGGCCATGCCGGGGTCGCCGGGGCCGAGGTTGACCGCCGGGATCCCCAGGGCCGCGAAACGGGACACGTCGGTCCACCCGTACTTCGCACGGACCCGCCCGCCGGCCGCACGGACGAGTTCCGCCGCGGCCGGGGTCCCCAGACCGGGCAGCGCCCCCGGCGAGAGGTCGGTGAGTTCCCAGGACAGCCCGGGCTCGGCGAGCGGGGTCTCCCCTTCCGCCACCCGTGGGAGACCGGTCAGCCCCAGTGCGTCGAGGGCGTGCGCGAGAGCGGCATCGGTGTCCCTGTCCGGGGCGGATCGGAAGTTCACGTCGAGCCAGGCCTCGTCCGGGACCGTGTTGCCGGCGACCCCCGCCGACATGCGGACGGCCTGCAGACCCTCGCGGTAGACACACCCGTCGATGTCCACCGACCGGGCCTCGTAGGCCGCGAGTGCCCCCAGCACCGGCGCGAGCCGATGCACGGCGTTGTCGCCCAACCAGCTCCGCGCCGAATGGGCCCGCACGCCGCGGGCGTGGATCCGGATCCGCAGGGTCCCCTGGCAGCCGGCCTCGATGAGCCCGCCGGTCGGCTCACCGAGGATCGCCACATCGCCCGTCAACCAGTCGCGGTGCGTGCGCTCGAGGACACCCAGACCGTTGGCCGTGGCTTCGATCTCCTCGCAGTCGTAGAGCACCAGGGTGAGATCGTGCGCCAGCTCGTCGGAGTCCGCCAGCGCGGCGAAGAGGTGCAGGAACACCGCGTCCCCGGACTTCATGTCCACTGTCCCGCACCCGTGCAGGACCGTATCCGTCCCTTCGCCGGTGGCCCGGCACGGGACGTTGTCGGCCAGGGGGACCGTGTCGAGGTGTCCGGCGAGCACGACCCGGGTCGGGAGGCCCCGGGAGGTACGGGCGAGGACCCGGTTGCCGTCGCGGACCACCTCCGTCCGGTCGGCGGCGGGCCCGGTGAACCCGGCGACGGTCGTGACGAGAGCGTCGTGGACCGCGGCGGCGATCGCATCCTCCTCCCGTGAGGGACTGGGGATGTCGACGAGGGCGCGGGTGAGGTCGACCGGGTCGGCGGTCAGATCGAGGGCGGCGGTCACGGCCCCCACCCTAGTTGCCCGTGACCCGTGCCCGTCGGGGCAGACCGCTAGCATCGGGGCCATGAGTGCACATGGAGCCGTGGCCACCGGAATCGCCACCCTGACGTCCGACCACACCGTTCTCGACGTGTGGTACCCCGAGCCGGAGCTGGGCGCCGCGTCCGCCGGCGGTCACCGGGTGCTGTCCGGAGACGAGGTACCCGCCGAACTGTCGCCGCTGACCGGCGCCGACGCCGATCGGGGGGTCGAGACGGTGGCCGTGCGGGTGGAGATCGAGGACCTGACCCAGCCGCCGGCCGACGCCTACGACGCCTACCTCCGGCTCCACCTCATCAGCCACCGCCTCATCAAGCCGCATTTCGCGAACATGGACGGCTTGTTCGGCAAGCTCAGCAACGTCGTGTGGACCAACTTCGGACCGTGCGCGGTCCCGGGTTTCGAGCTGGTGCGCGCCAAGCTGCGGGCCCGCGGCCCGGTCACGGTGTACGGCGTGGACAAGTTCCCGCGCATGGTGGACTACGTGGTCCCGTCGGGAGTCCGCATCGCCGACGCCGACCGCGTCCGCCTGGGCGCCCACCTGGCCGAGGGCACCACGGTTATGCACGAGGGGTTCGTCAACTTCAACGCCGGCACGCTGGGCGCGTCGATGGTCGAGGGTCGCATCTCTGCGGGCGTCGTGGTCGGCGCCGATTCCGATGTCGGCGGCGGGGCCTCCATCATGGGCACGCTCTCCGGCGGCGGCAAGGAGACCATCTCGATCGGTGAACGCTGCCTGCTCGGGGCCAACTCGGGTGTCGGTATCTCGCTGGGCGACGACTGCGTGGTCGAGGCCGGGCTGTACGTCACCGCCGGCACGAAGGTGGATGTCCGGGCGGGCGCCTGGGCCGAGCGGGAGCCCGTGAAGGCCGGCCAGCTCTCGGGCATGGACAACCTGCTCTTCCGGCGCAACTCACTGACCGGTTCCGTCGAGGCGGTGCCGTGGAAGCGCGAGGGCGTCGAGCTCAACGCGGATCTGCACGCCAACGACTGACGCCGACGCTCATCGGCGGCGTCACCCTCCGTCGACAAGGACGTTCCGCACACATCGCCCGAGAGGCGGTGCGCGGAACGTCCTTCTCGATGGGGTGGCCGGGCGACGCGGGCGGCCGGGCGACGCGGGCGGCCTGCTCAGCCCAGTCGGCGCACGGCCTCGTCCACCGCGGCGTCGGTGGCGGTGAGCGCGATGCGGACGTGTCGCGCCCCGGCGGGCCCGTAGAACTCGCCCGGCGCGACGAGCACGCCGCGCTCGGCGAACCAGTCCACGGTGTCGCGGCATGCCTCGTCGCGGCTGGCCCACAGGTACAGGCCGGCCTCGGAGTGGTCGATCCGGAACCCGGCCGCCTCGACCGCGGGCAGCAGGCGTGCACGGCGGGCCCGGTACCGCTCACGCTGCTCGGCCTCGTGGGCGTCATCGTCCAGGGCGAGCGTCATGGCCGCCTGGACGGGCAGCGGCATCATCATCCCGGCGTGCTTGCGCACCTCGAGCAGCTCGGCGACCAGGCCGGGGTCACCGGCGACGAACCCGGCGCGGTAGGACGCGAGGTTCGAGGTCTTGGACAGCGAGTGCAGTGCGAGGAGACCGGTGTGGTCGCCGTCGCAGACACGCGGATCGAGGATCGAGGGCGCCTCGCCCTCCCACACCAGTCCGAGGTAACACTCGTCGGAGGCCACGATCACGCCGCGGTCGCGGGCCCAGCCGACCACCTTGCGCAGGTGGTCCACGCCGAGCACCTTGCCACTGGGGTTCGACGGTGAGTTGAGGTACAGCAACGTCGGCGAGGACGGGCCGAGCTGCATGAGCGAGTCGGCGCGAACCACCGTGGCCCCCGCCAGCAGTGCGCCGACCTCATAGGTCGGGTAGGCGACCTCGGGCACGACGACCGAGTGGCCCGGCCCCAGTCCGAGCTGGGCGGGCAGGCCCGCGATGAGTTCTTTTGTGCCGATCGCCGGTAGCACGGCGTCGGGAGTGAGCCCCGTGACGCCGTACCGGCGCTCCAGCGCGTCAACCGCGGCCCGCCGCAGAGCGGGGGTGCCGACGGTCGTGGGGTACCCGGGCCGGTCCGAGCCTGCGGCGAGCGCCTCGCGGATCACCGGGGCGACCGGATCCACGGGCGTACCGACGGTGAGGTCGACGAGACCGTCCGGGTGGGCGGAGGCGCGCGAGCGGGCGTCCGAGAGGGTGTCCCAGGGGAACACCGGGAGCGCGCGCCCGGGCGGTCGACGCTCCGGGCGCGACACCACCGGGGTCACTCCTGGTTCATGGGCGGGAGCGCCTTGACCATCGGGTGGTCGTAGTCGACCTTGCCGACCTTGGCCGCGCCGCCCGGCGATCCGAGCTCGACGAAGAAGTCCGCGTTCGCGGCGTTGTACTCGGTCCACTCGTCCGGGACGTCGTCCTCGTAGAAGATGGCCTCCACGGGGCAGACCGGCTCACACGCCCCGCAGTCGACGCACTCGTCGGGGTGGATGTACAACATCCGTCCACCCTCGTAGATGCAGTCGACAGGACACTCCTCGACGCAGGACTTGTCCATCACGTCGACGCACGGCTCTGCGATCGTGTAGGTCACGTCAGCCACCTTCCTCGTAGCGGTATGACCTGAATGGTATGTCACAGGCCACGCGGATGCGGAAGCCGCCCCGCGAGCCGATCGACCTATGTGACGACGGTCACCCCGACGGGTCGGTGGGCGGGTCCGTAGACGGTGTCACGACGGCGGACCGGGCGTCCGATCCCGGTGGCGATCTCCTCGATCTCCTCCGGGGTCTTGGCCGAGCCGTTCTCTGCGCCGGCCATCCGCGAGATGGTCTCCTCCATCAGGGTCCCGCCCAGGTCGTCGGCGCCGGATCGCAACATGGTCCGCGTCCCCGCGACCCCGAGCTTGACCCAGCTCGTCTGCACGTGGTCGATCGCCCCGTGCAGCATGATGCGGGCCAGGGCGTGGACCGCGACGTTCTCCTCCCGGGTCGGTCCGGGCCGTGAGGCGCCGGCCAGGTACAGCGGCGCGCTGCGGTGCACGAAGGGCAGCGGGACGAACTCGGTGAAGCCGCCCGTGCGTTCCTGGATCCCGCGGAGGGTCCGCAGGTGGGCCACCCAGTGGCGCGGGGTGTCCACGTGGCCGTACATCATCGTCGAACTCGACCGCAGCCCCACCTCGTGGGCGGTGGTGACGATGTCGATCCACTCGGAGGCGGGGAGTTTGCCCTTAGTGAGGACCCAGCGCACCTCGTCGTCGAGGATCTCCGCCGCGGTACCGGGGATGGTGTCCAGCCCCGCCGCACGGAGCTCGGTGAGCCACTCCCGGACCCCCACGCCCGACCGCGAGGCGCCGTTAGAGATCTCCATGGGGCTGAACGCGTGCACGTGCATGGACGGCACCCGCTCCTTGACCGCGCGGACCAGGTCGGCGTACCCGGACACCGGCAGGTCCGGGTCGATGCCGCCCTGCATGCACACCTCGGATGCGCCGGAGACGTACGCCTCGTACGCCCGGTCGGCGACCTCGGCCGCGGAGAGCGAGAACGCATCGGCATCACCCTTGCGCTGGGCGAAGGCGCAGAAGCGGCAACCGGTGTAGCAGATGTTGGAGAAGTTGATGTTCCGGTTGACGACGTAGGTGACGGTGTCCCCCACCACGTCGGCGCGGATCCGGTCGGCGAGCCCCGCGACGGCGGCCAGGCCGTCCCCGGTGGCGGTGGCCAGCGCGAGGTACTGCTCATCGGTGAGGCCGGCGGGATCCGCCTCGGCGGCGCGCAGCGCGGCCACGACCTCGGCGTCGGCCCGCTCGGGGACGAGTGCCGCCGCCCCCAGTTCCGCCGCGCGGGCCCGGATGACGTCCCAGTTGCCGAAGGCCTCGCCGATGTCCGACCGGGTGTCCGTATTGCGGCCCTCGGAGTCGATCGCCGTGTGCAGATCGGTCCGTCCGCTCGAGTCCCAGTCGTCGTCGGGCTCCTGCCAGGGCCGTCCCTGCGGCTGCACCACCTCGTCGTCGTCCCCCACCACGGCGAGCCCGCTCGACGGGTCCGCCAGCGCACGGACGTGGCCCGCCACCCGCGGGTCGATCCACGCGTCTCCCGCACCGACGTAGCGGGGATGCGCGGTCAGTCGTTCGGTGAGCGTCCACCCGCGCGCGGCGAGGTCGGCGGTGAGCTCGTCGAGATGCGGCCACGGCCGCTCCGGGTTGACGTGGTCCGGGGTGAGCGGTGAGATGCCGCCCAGGTCGTCCACACCGGCGTCGATCAGGGCCAGCACGTCGTCGCGGTCGACGAGGTTGGGCGGGGCCTGCACGGCCACGCGCGGGTCGAGAACCAGTCGGGCGACGGCGATCGCGGCGAGGAACTCGTCGGTGTCCGCGTCGTCCGCGGCGCGCATCGCGGTGTCCGGCTTGGCGCGGAAGTTCTGGACGATCACCTCCTGCAGGTGACCGAACTCGCGGGCGAGCCCTGCCAGCGCGAGCAGGCTCTCCGCCCGCTCGGTGCGGTTCTCCCCGATCCCCACGAGGATCCCGGTGGTGAACGGCACGGCGAGGCGGCCCGCGTCGGTGAGGGTGCGCAGCCGTACGGCCGGATCCTTGTCGGGGCTGCCGTAGTGGCACTCGCCCGGGGTCGTGAACAGCCGGGTGGCGGTGGTCTCGAGCATCATGCCCATCGACGGGGCGACCGGCTTGAGCGTGGACAGTTCGGACCAGCTCATCACGCCCGGGTTGAGGTGCGGCAGCAGCCCGGTCTCCTCGAGCACCCGGATGGCCATGGCGCGCACGTAGTCCAGCGTCGAGGAGAAGCCGCGGGACTCGAGCCACTCCCGGGCCTCGGGCCAACGGTCCTCCGGCCGGTCCCCGAGGGTGAACAGCGCCTCCTTGCACCCGGCCTCCGCGCCGCGGCGGCACAGGTCCACGACCTCGTCGGGGTCGAGGAACATGCCCTCGCCCGCCGCGCGGAGCCTGCCCGGCACGGTGACGAACGTGCAGTAGTGGCAGCGGTCCCGGCACAGGCGGGTCAGCGGGACGAACACCTTGCGGGAGTACGTCACCACCCCGGGGCGCCCCTCGTCCACCAGGCGTGCGTCCCGGCGGGCCGCGGCGAGGGAGGTCAGCCGCGCCAGGTCCTCGCCCCGCGCGGCGAGCAGCACGGCAGCCTCGGTGACGTCCAGGGTGAGCCCGTCGGAGGCCCGGCGCAGGGCGCGCCGCATGGCCGACGCCGTTGGCCGGGGATCGGCGGGGGTCGGTACGTGATCCATGCCCGTGATGATGCCCCACCTCGCGTGCGTGGCGAGCGGCCGGTGCTCCACGGGTGGTCAGGGGCCTGACGCGTGCTCCCGCCCACTAGTCTTACCGTCATGCCCGATCACGCAGTCCCCCTCCGCACGAACGGGGACCCCCTGGTGTCCAGCCCGGCCGCAGCCGACGGGGGTGCACACGCGCTCCGCGCGCCGCGCCCGACGCTCGACGAGCGGGACGCCGGCGGCGAACTGCCGGACACCGGCGATGCGCTGCTGACGAACAACCGGGTGCTGGTCACCGCGCCGCGGCACCGGATCGAGAAGCGCACGCCGCTGCTCTTCGTGATCGAGGGGATCTGGTCCTGGGCGGTCCTCGCGGGCCTGCAGGTCGGCTGGTATTTCTGGGGCGACAACGTCATGGCGTTCTGGAACTGGGTGGCGCTGGCGGTGACGGTGCCGTTCGCGTTCATGGGCATCGTCGTGGCGCCGTGGTGGCGTTACATCGTGGCCCGGTGGGACGTCTCGGACACGGCGGTGTGCTCACGCAAGGGGTGGTGGACCACCCAGTTCCGCATCGCGCCGCTGGCCCGTCTGCAGACCGTCTACACGACGCGCACGCTGTTCGAGCGGTGGTTCGGCCTGGCGACCGTCAACGCCTCCACCGCGTCCGCCCAGGGCACGGTGGAGATCCGCGGGCTCAACCTGGCCGACGCCGAGGCGCTGGCCCAGCACCTCATCGCGATCGCCAACCTGGACTCGGAGGACGGGACGTGACCGGGCCCGAGACGGCGGCCGGGGTGACGGCGGGGTCGAACGACGACGACGAGGGCGTCACCTCAGCTGGCATCGCCCCGGCTCCGGAAGCCGAACCGGCGGAAGAGGTCCTCTCGGCCGACGAACCCGCGATCGGGGAGAAGATCGACCCGGAGGCCCCGTGGCAGCGCCTGTCCTGGCGCATGCTGCTCGTGTACCCGCTGGGCATGCTCACGCGCCTGCTCCCGCTGTTCCTCATCTCCCTGTGGTTGGGCTCCAACCGGAGCAACTACTGGTTCGAGATTATCGTGGTCTCGCTGGTGATCCTCAGCGGTGTCCTGCGGTGGCTGTCGACCAGCTATCAGGTCGGCCGCACCCACATCATCCTGAAGAAGGGCTTCTTCAGTCGACAGGTGGTCACTGTCGCCCGTCAGCGCATCCGGAGCGTCGACACCGAGTCCGACCTGTTCCACCGGGTCCTCAAGGTCTCGATCGTGGAGGTGGGGACCGGGCGGGCCGACTCCGGGAAGTCGGACGCCGAGCGGTTCCGCCTCGACGCCATCGACACCACACTCGTCGACCCGCTGCGGGACGAGCTCCTCAAACACCGACGCGCCATGGACCCCTCGCTCGACGTGGAGGACGAGGAACAGTGGGGGTCGAAATACGGGGAGGACATCGCCCGGTGGAAGGTCACCTGGTCGCGGTTCGCGCCGTTCTCCTTCATCGGGTTCGGCGTGCTGTTCTCCCTGTGGCTCATCACCTGGCAGATGGGCGACATGCACGACCGCATCATGGACCTGGCGGTGGTCGAGGGGACCATCGACTGGCTGGATTCACTGGGGCAACCCTGGGCGTTCGTCGGCAAGGGGGTCGCGATCTGGCTGGTCGCCGGGGTGCTGGCGATCATCACCTACGCCATCCGGTACGGCAAGTACGCGCTGACCGACCGGGGCCAGCTGCTCTACGTCCAGAACGGCATCCTGCGGCGCAAGCACATCGCCCTCGACAAGGCCCGGTTGCGCGGCGTGGAGATGCGGCTGCCGGTCTACCTGCGGATGCTCGGCGGCGGCCGGCTGGAACCCATCATGACCGGCACCAAGAAGGGCGCCACCGCGTCGACCCTGCTGCCGCAGGCGCCGATCGCGGACGTGCGTCGGGTGGCGATCCGCATCCTCGGAAACGAGACGCCGGTGACCGTCCCGCTGCGGCGGCACCCGTGGAAGGCCTCCCGTCGGCGGGTCACCCGGGGCCTGCTCCCGTTCTGGATCGTCGCCGGGATCATCGTGCTGGTGCGGATCGACTCGGGCCCGTCGGCGGACATCTGGGTGCACTGGGGCATCCCCGCCGCGCTGGTGTTCTTCGTGGTGCTGTCGGTGGACCGTATCCGCATGCTCGGACACGCGCTACTGCCGGAGGTGTTGGTGACCTCGAACGGGTCGTGGACCGCCAAGCGATCCGTTCTCGAGGCGGACGGGATCATCGGCTGGACCGTCACCCAGTCGGTGTTCCAGCGCACGGCGCGCGTCGCGACCGTCTCCGCGGCCACACCGGCCGGGAACGGCGTCTACTCGGTGGTCGACATCGACGCCGACGAGGCGTGGGCGCTCGCCGAGGCGCTGACGCCGGGGATCACCGACGTGTGGCACCACACCGGAGAGCCCGGGGGCCGTGTCTCACCGTCGATGGGCGTCCGACGCGGGTGACGGCCACAGCGTGGCCATCCACAGCGGGACCAGACCCCCGAACACCAGGAGCGCGAGCCCGCGCAGTCCGATCGGCACGGGCATGTCTCCCCCGGGGCCCAGATCGATCGCGACCAACGTGAGGATCCAGACGAGGGCGGGGAACGCCGCCACGATCTTCCGCTGCGACCACATCGACCCGACCCGCACCAGGAACAGCGACCACGCCCCGGCGGCGAGGACACTGATCGGGACCGGCACGAGACCGACATACATGGTCAGCCACGCCGAGGCGAGCACGCAGCTTGCCACCGCACCGATCGCGAGCAGCACCAGCGCAGTCCCCAACTCGGCGACGGAAGCCGCCCGCGCACGCGGTACCACGGAGGCCCCCTGCGCGCCCTGCGCCGCGGCTGTCATGGTCGCTCCCCGCCCAGCCCGTCGAGCAGGTGCGCCGACCCGGCCGGGCACGTGACGTACGGCCCGTCGTCCTCGGCGCGGTCACGGGCGATGTACCACTCCACCTGGGGGACGGACTGCAGGACCCCGTTGGTCAGGGCGAGGAACCAGGGCTCCCCCTCCGGGCCGGGCACCAGCTCGAGCTGGGTGGCGTGTCCGGTCAGGGCGGCCAGTTTGGCGGCGTAGTCGGCGTCGTCCAGCGGGACGCGATGGGTCAGTCTCGAGTCCGGGACGGACGGCAGTTCGCCGGACTCCGGGTGCCGCAGGTGCGCGGGCGGCGCAGGGTGGGTCCGGGTGGTCTCCGACCGCGCGGTGACCGTCCAGGCCACACGCTCCGGCCGGTGGGCGGCGTCCTCGATGGCGGCGTGCACCACCTCGTGGGCCCGGATGTGGTCGGGGTGGCCGTAGCCGCCCCGCGGGTCGTAGGTCACCACGAGATGGGGCCTGAAGTCGTCGAGGACGGCCACCACCTCGTCCACCGCCTCCCTGCCCGACTGCACGAACGCACGCGGGTGGTCGGCCGAGGGGGTCCCCGCCATCCCGGAGTCGCGCCACCGGCCGGCGCCGCCGAGGAAGCGGGTGCGGTCGACCCCGAGGGCACGCAGGGCACCCGACAGCTCGCCGATCCGGTATCCGCCGAGTTGGTCGGCGCGGTCCGCGACGAGGCCGGCGAACTCCTCGCCGAGTACCTCGCCCTCCTCCCCGAGCGTGCAGGTGACGACCCGGACGTCGGCACCGGCGGCGACCAGCGCGGCGATCGTGCCGCCGGTCGTGATCGCCTCGTCGTCGGGATGGGCGTGGACGAACAGGGCGCGCACGCCGTCGGCGGGCGGGGTCGCGGTGGTCGGTGTCATCCGGTCCTCCTCCAGGCGGGTGCGGTGTCGAACACGTCGGTGGCCGGCCTCTGGTCCGGGTCGTCGCGGGCCGGCTCCGTCCCGCTCACGTCGACCCCGTCGGCCGCCAGAAGCAGGGCCGGCCGAACGAGCGGCACCCGCAGGGCCAGTTCGGCGACCCTGTCGCCCGCGGCGGCGAGATCGACCGCGGCACCCGGGGCGGGCGGGGCGCCCTGACCGGACGGACCTCCCGGCCCCGCCACGCCGAGCGCCCGGTTGATCTCGGGGTCACAGACTCCGGTGACGTCACCGGCCCGCGCGGCCGCGCCGCGGCCGAGTGTGCGCGAGGGGGTGGTGGGCGTCGTGGTGACGGTGGTGGTGGCACTCGTCCGTCGATCGGGGGTCTCCCCCGTGTCCGGGTCGGGCGGGATGAGGCTCGACACGGTCGTCGGCGTGCGGGACGGGACCGCGGTCGTCGTCCCGGTGGCGGCCGGGGGGGTCGCGCAGGCGAAGCGCGACACCGCGGCGACCTCGGGCCGCCCGTCGGTCCGCTGCCAGCCCACGACGCCGTCGACGAGCCCGTGCGGGAGGGCGTCCGCGTACAGGGCGGTCGCGTCCAGCTCCCACACCCGGGCGCCTATCCCCGCAGAGCGCAATTGGTCGGCGACGGTGTAGGCAGCGGTCACGGCCCGCTCGTCCGCGCCCTCGACCCCCAGGGTCACGGCCAGCGGGGTCCCGTCACGTCGCCAGCGCGTGCCCGTGCGGGTGAAGCCGGCGTCGCCCAGCTCGCGCTCGACGGCGTCCGCGTCAGCGGTGACGGTATCGGCCGATCCCGCGGGGAACGGGAAGGACGACACGGACGGATCGGCCTCCCGCGTGACGATGCGCCCCACCACCTCGGGGTCGATCGCCGCGGCCACGGCGCGACGGACCGCCGGATCGGCCACCGCCGGCGCGACCGTGTTCAGCCCGAGTTCGAGCTGGGCCGCGCTCTCCAGGGGCGCGGTGGTCACTCCCGGGACCGTGGCGGCCACGTCCGCCGCCACCGGGTTCGCCGAGACGATCGCCATCACCCCGGGACCGCCCCTCAGCGACTCCCCGAGCTGGCCGGCTCCGGTGGCCCGTCGCACGACGATCTGGTCGACCTCGGGCGCGCGGGCCCAGTACCGGTCGTTGCGCACGAATTCGATCTGCCCCCGGCCGATGTCGGCCGTGCGGACCATGAACGGACCCGCGCTCGTCACGGGCAGGAACTGCATCGAACCCTGGAACCCGTCGGGCGCACCCTTGAGGATGTGCGCGGGGAGGAGGTGGGTGAACAGGCCCCGCCAGTGCTCCGGCACGACGTCGAACTCCACGTCGACGACCTTGCCGCCAGCACCGGAACGGACCTCCACGATCCTCTCGTACCCGGCCGGATCGACCACGCCGGGCTGGGTGGTCATCTGCCGCCAGAGGTACTCGAAGTCCTCGGCCGCGACGGGGACACCGTCAGACCACTGCGCCTGCTGATCGATCGTGTACCGGATGGTCGAGGGGGCCCCGGGGACCCGCGCGGCGGAGACCAGGAGATCCCGGTTGAGCGTCTGTTCGCCACCGGGGCCCGGGACGAACGCGCTGGGCAGCAGCAGCGAGGCCACGAGGTCGGTGTCCACGCCCTGGTCGGCCAGGAGGTGCGGGTTGAACCCCGGGTCCACCCGGTTCAGTGCGAGCAGGAGACCGTCCTCCGTGAGGGTGACCGACGCGCCGTCGGTGCGCTCCTCGCCCACCACCGCCGGTGGGGGCGGGTCGGCGACGCACCCGGTGACGACGACGAGGGCCAGCGCGGCGCACACCGCGGCGGCACCCCGCCGGCGCACCGACGCCCCCCTCGTCGTCATCTGGTTCCGGTCTAGCCGACCGTCTGCTGGTCGCGCGACTTGGACCGGCTGCGGGCCTTGGCCCGCTCGTTGGCGGTGAGCAGGACCTTGCGCACGCGGACCACCTCGGGGGCCACCTCGACACACTCGTCGACGGCACAGAACTCCATGGCCTCCTCGAGGGAGAGGTTCTTGTGCTTGGACAGCGTCTCGGTGGCGTCGGAGGAGGCCGCACGCATGTTCGTGAGCTTCTTCTCCTTGGTGATGTTGACGTCCATGTCCTCCGAGCGCGGGTTCTCCCCCACGACGACGCCCTCGTAGACCTCGGAGCCGGGCTCGATGAAGAAGTCACCGCGGTCGGCCAACCCGAGCAGCGCGAAGGTGGTGGCCTTGCCCGCACGGTCCGCGACCAGCGAACCGGTGTGCCGGGCCCGGATCTCCCCGGCCCACGGCTCGTACCCGGCGGAGTACGAGTTGGCGATCCCCGCACCCCGGGTATCGGTCATGAAGGTGGTCCGGAAGCCGATGAGGCCGCGTGCGGGGACGGTGAACTCCATGCGCACCCAGCCGGAGCCGTGGTTGCTCATCTGCTCCATGCGGCCCTTGCGGGCGGCCATGAGCTGTGTGACGGCGCCGAGGTGCTCCTCGGGGACGTCGATGGTCATGTGCTCGAACGGCTCGTGGAGCTTGCCGTCGATCGTCTTGGTGACCACCTGCGGCTTGCCGACGGTGAGCTCGAACCCCTCGCGGCGCATGGTCTCGACGAGGATGGACAGCGCCATCTCGCCACGACCCTGCACCTCCCAGTCGTCGGGCCGCTCGGTGTCGAGCACCTTGAGCGAGACGTTGCCCACGAGCTCCTGGTCGAGGCGCGCCTTGACCATGCGCGCGGTGAGCTTCTTGCCGCCGTTCCGGCCGGCCAGGGGCGAGGTGTTGACGCCGATGGTCATGGAGATGGCGGGCTCGTCGACCGTGATGGCCGGGAGGGCGACCGGGTTCTCCGGATCCGCCAGCGTGTCACCGATCATGATGTCGCTGATACCGGCGACCGCGACGATGTCACCGGCGACGGCCTCCTCGGTGGGCACCCGCTCGACACCGTCGGTCTTGAGCAGCTCCGAGATCTTGACGGACTTGGTCTCCTGCTCGCCGCCCGGCAGATTGTGGATCCACGCGACCTGCTGCCCCTTGCGCAGACGGCCGTTGTGGATGCGCACCAGACCGATACGGCCGAGGAAGTTGGAGGCGTCCAGGTTGGTGACGTGGGCCTGCAGCGGGGCGTCGGCGTCCCCGCGGGGGGCGGGGATCACGTCGTAGAGGAGCGCGAACAGCTCGTCGAGGTTCTCCCCCTCCGGCTCCTGGCCGTTGGCCGGCTGGGTGGTGGACGCCTTGCCGGCGCGGCCGGAGGCGAAGACCACGGGCAGCTCGAGCGCGTGCTCGGCGGCGGCCTGGGCGGCGGGGTCCTCCAGATCGGCCGCGAGATCGAGGAGCAGGTCCTGGGCCTCCTCGACGACCTCGTCGATCCGCGCGTCCGGCCGGTCGGTCTTGTTGACGACGATGATGACCGGCAGGGAGGCGGCGAGCGCCTTGCGCAGCACGAAGCGGGTCTGCGGCAGCGGCCCCTCGGACGAGTCGATGAGCAGGACGACGCCGTCCACCATGTTCAGGCCACGCTCGACCTCGCCGCCGAAGTCCGCGTGGCCCGGGGTGTCGATGATGTTGAAGACGAGGTCGGCGCCACCCGCACCCGCGCCGTGTCGTCGCACGGAGGTGTTCTTGGCGAGGATCGTGATGCCCTTCTCACGCTCGAGGTCGCCCGAGTCCATGACCCGGTCCACGAGCTCCGCGCGTTCGTCGAACGCGCCGGACTGGCGCAGCATCGCGTCGACGAGTGTCGTCTTCCCGTGGTCGACGTGGGCGACGATTGCGACGTTGCGGAACTCGGTCAAGGCCATACGCTGGGTTCTCCCTCGGAGGCTTACGGGCGCCCGGGGCGGCTCCTGGGCCGCCGGGCTGGTGGTGGGAATCGACGGCGCTAGTCAGCCGCGATCCACAGGCGCGTCCGGTCGAGCGCGCGTGCGGATCCACTTTACCCGCTGATCCGGACGATCCCCCCATCCTGAGACCACCCCGACAGTGCGGACGCCCTGTGTGTTATTTACATCACGTATAACTTCTGTAACATCAGCACCAGAATGCGCGTCTGCCCGACTCCCGGTGCCCGTGACTCGGGACACTTATGAGAATATCTAGCGGTCGACCGGTCGGCCCGTCCGCCGGTCCGCCCGCCCATCCGAAGAATGGACTCGCCAGTGATCCGCCACTCGCTCAGGACCTCGTTCCGGACCATCGGTCTCGGGGCCGTCGCCGCCGTCGCGGTCGGTCTCGCCGCACCCGCCACCGCCAGCGCGCAGTCGCTCGACGAACTGGGGCGCCCGACCGAGCCCGTGCTCCAGGCGATCGAGAACCTCGCCGAGCAGCAGTGGATCCCCGAGGAGACCCGGGGCACCATCGCCCGCGCCGTCGGGTTCTTCCGTGGCACCGGCGAACCCGGCACCCCGATTCCCGAGAACGGCCCGGTCATCGCGCAGTTCGCCTACCCCACGATCATGCAGCAGTGCATCGGCGGTGAGCAGACCGCCGTCGGTGCCGCGACCGCCGTGCCCGGCCCGGCCGATCTGCCGCTGCCCGGCATCGCCCCCGGCCATCTCGGTTTCATCTTCACCGCCCTGGGCACCGAGGGTGTCGCGGCCCAGCAGGCCCAGCCCATGACCGTCGACTGGATCAACGTCAACAACGGTCGTCGCGGTACCACCGTCCTCGGGTACAACGGCCTCAACGAGGGCGGCCCCGCCACCGTCAACGGGGTCGCCGACACGGGCCCGGGCCAGGTTCTCATGCTCCTGCAGGGTGGCGTCACCACGAACCTGGAGGAGGGCGGGACCGCCAACTGCGTCGCCTTCCCCACCGTGGGGACCGCGTTCGTCCGGTGACCGCCGACGGTAGCGGGCCCCACCCCGTCGCCGACCAGGACCTGACCGAGGCCCGTCTCGCCCTCACCGGCGACGGGCCTCTGGTCGTTCTCAGCGGCGCCGGGATGAGCGCCGAGAGTGGTGTGCCCACCTTCCGCGACGCCCAGACCGGCCTGTGGGAGCGGTACGACCCGTCCGCACTGGCCACGCCGGAAGCCTGGGCACGCGACCGGGACACCGTCTGGGCCTGGTACCGCTGGCGTGAGCGCCTGGTCTCCGGCGCGGAGCCGAATGCCGGGCACGTCGCGGTGGCCCGCGCCCAGGCCCACCGTGACGTCGTGGTGGTCACGCAGAACGTCGACGACCTCCACGAGCGCGCCGGATCGAGCCGGGTGCACCACGTTCACGGGAGTCTGTTCGCCCACCACTGCGACACCTGCGACGCTCCGATGGAGGTCGGCTCTCCTCCCGCCGAGCCCGTCGACAGCCTCACCCCGCCGAGCTGCGACCGGTGTGGCGGGCGCGCCCGACCGGGCGTCGTGTGGTTCGGTGAGATGCTCCCGGGCCGGCCCTGGGACGCGGCAGTCGACGCGGTCACCTCGGCCGCGGCGGTGCTCGTCGTCGGCACCTCCGGCCTGGTCCACCCCGCGGCGTCACTACCCGTACTCGCCGCCGACGCCCGCATCCCGGTGGTCGAGGTGAACCCGGGCCCCTCGGGACTCGGCTCCGAGGTCTCGGTCCACGTTCGGGCCACCGCAGGGCAGGCGCTTCCTCAACTCTTGGCACCCTGATCCCCTCGGGCCGCCCTTACGGCCCTGCCACACACCGGCTGGCGTAAACCTCTCTGGGGCCGATAGAGCGCGCTAGCGTAGCGCGCAGGGACCCACGCCCGGAGTTCCCGCCCCTCCGTTCGCACGGAGGCCAGGACCGGAGGTCACCTCATGTCTGATTCGTCCCCGGCAACCCCGTCCACCACCCCGGCCACCGCCCCGGCCACCACCGCGGTCATCGCCGCCGAGCTGATCGGCACCTTCTGGCTCGTCCTCGGCGGTTGCGGCACCGCCGTGTTTGCGGCCGTCCAGATCGCCACCGCCGATACCGGCGACGTCCCCGTCGGCGTGGGATACCTCGGGGTTGCGATCGCGTTCGGGCTCACGGTCCTCACCGGCGCCTACGCGTTCGGGCACATCTCGGGCGGTCACTTCAACCCCGCGGTGACCATCGGCGCCGCGGTCGCCGGACGCCTCCCCTGGTCCAAAGCTCCCGTCTACATCGTCAGTCAGGTCGTCGGGGGTCTGGTCGCGGGCGCGCTGATCCTCGTCGTGGCAAGCGGAAAAGACGGATTCGAGGCCACCGGCAGCATGGCCGCCAACGGCTACGGGGCCAACTCGCCCGACGGCTACGGCCTCCTCTCGGCGCTACTCATCGAGATCGTCCTCACGGCCCTCTTCGTGTGGGTCATCCTCGGCGCCACCGATCACCGGGCCCCCGCCGGCTTCGCGCCCGCGGCCATCGGCCTCACACTGACGCTCATCCACCTCATCTCCATCCCGATCACCAACACATCGGTGAACCCGGCACGGTCGACGGCCGTGGCGTTCTTCAACGGGGGCGGCGCACCGGGCCAGCTGTGGCTGTTCTGGGTGGCACCGATCGTCGGCGCCCTGATCGCCGGAATCCTGTACGGCCCGTTGTTCGGCGCTCGCGGGCTCAACGGTCGATCCGTGGCCGTCTCGGCCTGACGCACCGCCGACGGGGTCAACACGAAGGGCCCGAGGGAGAACTTCCTCCCACGGGCCCCTCATCGATGCGGCCGCTCCGAGGCGCGAGGCCTCCTCCGGTCAGTGGCGGGGTTCATCCCCGCGGGTCCGGCCCAGCATCTTGTCCACGATGCCCGGCTTGTCGTCAGGATGACGGTCCGGATCGACGGTGTCGCCGGGCGTCCCGGTCCGGTGCCCCGACCTCGCCTGCGGATCAGAACCACCGGGGACATCGTCGGTCCGGGCGTGACGCCCGCCGGCGTCACCCACTCCGGCGCCGGGTGCTCCGGCGGCCCCGGCGCCCGCTCCGTGGCGGCCCCGGTCACCGGAGTCGATACCGGACCCGGAAGTGGCGGACGAGCCCATACCGGTCCCGGTGGCCATCCCTCCGTGGTCGGTGCCACGGCCACGCCCCTCGTCGGGGACCCGGTCGCCGCGCAACGCACCGCGGTCGTGATCATGGGTGAGGTCGCCACCGCGGTCGCGGTCATGGGTGAGGTCACCGCCCCTGTCGCGATCGTGGGTGAGGCCCCCGTCGCCGCCATGGTCGCGATCGTGCGTGAGACCCCGGTCGCCACCGTGGTCGCGATCGTGCGTGAGACCCCGGTCGCCACCGTGGTCGCGACCGCGGTCGAGGTCATCAGCACGGCCCTTGGGATCGAGCTTCTCGGCGGTCTGTTCCATCCGCCGGACATCATGCTTCTGCTCGTCGACGGTGCCGCGCTGCCGCTCGGCCTCCACCCGGAGCTTGTCGGCCTCGGCGGCCTTCGCACGGGCCTCCTGCTCAGCCGCGCCCGCCCTGTGCTCCTGCTCGCGGACGACCGCGTCCTGCTGCTCGAGCTGCTGCTCGCGTTCTCGTGCGCTGCGCCGCAGTTCCGCGGCCTCGGTGAGCTTCTTCCGGTTGCTGCTCTTGACGGCCATCGCGATGAGCGCGATCACGATGATCAGCGCGATCACCCCGATGATGATCCAGATGATGGGGTCCACAGCTGCCTCCCTTTCAGGGGTCGGGTTGCGTCTGGAACGTAACCCCGCCCCCAGACGGGTGCCACCGGTCGCACCCGTGGCGGTATTGGCTCGGCGCCCGCGGCACCGGCCCGGCACCCGGGGGCGACTAGTGGTGAGCCCGCGGGAGAAGTCCCGCCTCCCGCGCCTCCCGGCTGAGCCGCTCCCGGTGATCCGGGTGCGCCACGGCGATCAGCGCCGCGGCCCGCCCGGCCACCGACTTGCCCCTCAGCTCCGCGATACCGAATTCGGTGACGACGTTCTCGATGATGTTCTTGTGGGTGGTGACCGGACTGCCGGGCGTGAGCGACAGGGAGATCCTGCTGACGCCCCTGGAGGTCTGCGACGGGGTGACGATGAACCCGTGGCCTCCCGGGGAGAACGTGCAGCCCCGGGCGAAGTCCGCCTGTCCCCCGGCCCCCGACCAGTACCGACCGCCGATTGTCTCCGAGGCCGCCTGCCCGAACAGGTCCACCTCGCTGGTCGCGTTGATCGAATAGAGATTGTGCTCCTCGCCGATCACCCTCGGGTCGTTGACGATGTCCACGGGGAGCATCGCCACCGACGGGTTGTTGTGGAGCCAGTCCATGAGTCGCTGCGACCCGAGTGCGAAAGTGGTGACGTGCTTGAACGGCCGCCCCGTCTTGCGCGACCCGTCGATCACCCCTGCCTCGACGAGGTCCATCACCCCGTCGGACAACGCCTCGGTGTGGATCCCCAGATGACGGTGATCCGTCAGTCGGGACAGGAACGCGTTGGGTAGCCTGCCGACCCCGAGTTGGAGACAGGCCCCGTCGGGGACACGGTCGGCGATGACGTCCGCGATCGCGTTGTCCGTCTCCCCCGGTGGCGGCGCCTCCATGGTGATCATCGGGGTGTCGTTACGGGTCACGCCCACCACCTGGGAGATGTGGATGTGGTTGCGCCCGAAGGTGCGGGGCATGTGCGAGTTGACCTCGACGAAGAACGGCACCTGGCCGATGAACGAGGCCACGTAGTCGGCGTTCGTGCCCATCGAGAAGAAACCGTGCTCGTCGATCTCCGACACCGTGGCGATCGCCAAGCCGGGGGGCGAGAACTCGCGCAACGTGGCCGGCACCTGCGCGAAATCGACGGGGATGAGGTCGCAGTGGCCCCGGTGGAAGTTCTCCCGCGACCCGCGCCCCAGGAAGTAGTCGACATGCCGGAGCCTGCCCGGGTAGGCCCCCTCCATGAACGGCAGCGACTCCCAGGGATCCATGTGGTGGACCGTCACGTCGTCCAGTCCGGCGGCCCCGGCGTCCAGCGCCCGCAGCAGCGCGGGCGGGGCGGCGTTCTGGATGGGCACGATGACGTGCATCCCCGGCGTGATGTGGTCGAGGACCGCCTCGGCCGGACGCTCCTCGTACTCGACGTTCCTTGTCACTGACCCCTGCTCTCGTAGTTCCGGACGTCGCGGTGCGGTGACACACCCCGGCGGTTTCAGGACAGGGCCGGGATGACCTCGCGCTCGAACAACTCGAGTCCGGAGGTGTCGGTGGCGATCTCGGGGAAGTAGAAGATGCCGTACTCCATTCCCCGCGCCTCGAGCTCGGTCAGTTTCTCGACGATCTGCTCCGGCGTCCCCACCGCCGGGAGCCCGCGGTACGCGCCGAGCTGGAGCTCTGCCTCGTCCTCACCGACGTGCGACGCCATCCGGTCCTTCAGGTACGCCAGCCGATCCGCGACGTCCTTCTCGGTCACCCCGATCGCGACGTTGTAGTTCGCGGTTCGGGTGATCTCCGCCGGGTCACGACCGACGTCCCGACAGTGCCCGAACAGCACCTTCGACTTGTGGTCGAAGCCCTCGGCGGTGCCGTCGAAGTTGGTGTAATCCGCGTACCTCGCGGCGGTGCGCAGGGTCTTGCGCTCGCCCCCGCCCGCGATCCACAGGGGTATGCCACTCTCCTGCAGAGGCGTCGGCTGCACGATCGCCCCGTCGACCCGGTAGTGCTCGCCGTCGAGTGAGACCACCCCGTCGGACCACGCCTCGGACAGAATGCGCACGCCCTCGTCGAGCATGGCCAACCGATCACCCGCGGAGGGGAATCCGTAGCCGTACGCCCGCCATTCGTGCTCGTACCACCCCGCGCCGATCCCCATCTCCACCCGGCCGCCGGAGATGTGGTCGACCGTCGCGGCGATCTTCGCCAGCAGGGCCGGGTTGCGGTATCCGAGGCACGTGCACATCTGACCCAGCCGGACCCGGGAGGTGGTCGCACCGAGCGCCGACATCAGACTCCATGCCTCGTGAGTCGCCTCGGTCGAGGTGAGGGGCGCGGTGTGCATGTGGTCGTACACCCACACCGACTCCCACGGCCCGGCGTCCGCGCGGGCGGCCAGGTCGGAGATGACCGGCCAGTGACGGGCGGCCGGCACGTCGACCAGGTCGAGGCGCCAACCCTGGGGCAGGAACAGTCCGAATCGCATGGGGCCGAGCCTAGCCCCGGAACCCGGCCCGGGTGGCCGACCCACGACCGGTTCCGACGGGTGGGCCGGCGCTACCGGATCAGACGCTGCGGTCCTCGTCGTCGTCATCGGGTGGGTCCAGCGTGCCGGCGGCGAGCACGAATCCGGCCGGACGGGGTCCGTCCGGGGCGCTGCCCAACAGCGCGACGCGCACCGTCGACTCGGTCGCACCGGGCTGCCGTTCGCCGATCCTCGCGTCGACAGGGACCTCCACGTCGGCATCGACGACCGCGGTCTCCACGTGCGCACCGGACCGGACCACGGCACCCGGCAGGATGACACTGTCCCGGACCCTCGCACCTGCCTCGATGACCGACCCGGGCCCGACGACGGAATGCTCGACCGTCCCGTGGACCACCGCGCCGTGGCCGAGCAGTGACCCGACGACCTGCGCCGCCTCCCCGGTCCGGGCGGGACCACTGAACGCCGACGCGGTTCGCAGGGACCACCCCGGGACATCCAGCTCGTGGACCGGGGACTCGCCGAGGAGGTCCATGTGTCCGGCCCAGTAGGACTCGACGGTCCCCACGTCCCGCCAGTACCCCTCGTGCCGCCACTCACGGGCGTGCCCCGCCCCCACCATGGCGGGCAGGATGTTGTCCCCGATGTCGCCCAGGTCCCCCGCGCCGCCGGCGGTGACGACGTCCTCGTGAGCCCGCTCGAGGTAGCTGACGAGGGCGGACGTGTTGAAAACGAAGATCTCCGCGCAGATCAGGTCGCCGTCCGGATCGTCCGGCTTGTAGCGGTACTCGGTGACGGCCCTGTCCTCGCCCACCCGGACCACGCCGTAGCGGGAGGCGTCCTCGGGGGCCACGCGAGTGGTGACCATGGTGAGCTCGGCGAACGAATCCAGGTGATCGCGGATCACCTCGTCGTAGTCGAGGCGGTACACCGCGTCCGCACTGACCACGACCGTGACGTCCGGGGCCGCCTCGCGCAGGGGCTCGATCTGCTTCCACAGTGCGTCCGCGGTCCCCGAGTGGAAACCGTCCCGGCCCGTGCCCTGCGACGGGTGCAGCACCAACAGACCGCCGTCGAGTCGGTCGAGGTCCCACGGGCGGCCGCTCCGCAGATGGGACCCCAGGGACACCGGATGGAACTGCTGCACCACCCAGACATCCCTCAGGCCCGAGTTGGCGGCGTTGCTCAGGGAGAAGTCCACCAGCTGGTATCCGGCCCCGTAGGGGACGGCCGGCTTGGCCCGGTCCCGGGTGAGCGCACGGAGCCGAGAACCGGCTCCACCCGCGAGGATTATGGTGACTGCCGACAGCGGCGCCATGCGAGGTCTCCTCTCCGGTCAGGCGTGGGACTACCCACCCCATGCGAGTACGACACTCTAACCGGACTGCGGCGTCATCCCACCGGTCGCCAGGCACCGTGTGACCGGATCAGGCCGCGGCGGCTCACGCGGTGGGCTCAGGCATCGGGGGCTGGCCATGAGATCAGGCCGGGCGCTCAGGCGGTGGACAACGCCGCGCCACACTCCTCCAACTCGTCCTCCCCGTCGAAGTACAGGGCCACGTACCGCCCGGCGACCTCGGCGACCTGCATCTCCATGTCGTAGACATCCTTGAGGACATCGGTGCGCATGATCTCGGCCGGGATGCCGTCGGAGACGATCCGCCCGTCCTTCATGGCGATGATCCGGTCGGAATAGGCGGCGGCGATGTTGATGTCGTGGATGACGAGCACGATGGTCTTGCCCCGCTCCGCGGCGGTGCGACGCAGCAACCGCATGATCGAGGTGGCGTGCCGGAGGTCGAGGTTGTTCAGAGGCTCGTCCAGCAGGACATAGTCCGTGTCCTGTGCCAGCACCATCGCGATGTGCGCCCGCTGGCGCTGGCCACCGGACAACTCGTCGAGATACCGGTCGGCGAGGTCCTCGAGTTCCATCGCCCCCAGGGCGTAGTCGACGTGCTCGGCGTCGTCCGGTCCGGGCCGGCCACCGTTGTGCGGGAACCTGCCGAATCCGACGAGCTCCCGCACGGTGAGCCGGATGGAGACGGCGTTCTCCTGGCGGAGCACCGCGAGACGGCGGGCCAGCTCACGCCCACCGTTGACCGACACGTCGACGCCGTCGACGAGCACCGTTCCGGAATCCGCCGCCTGGAGTCGGCTCATGACCCCCAGCAGTGTCGACTTTCCTGCGCCGTTGGGCCCGATGAGAGACGTCACGCCACCGTGCGCGAAGCACGCCGTCACGTCGTGCAGGACCCGGGTGTCGCCGTAGGACGAACACACCGACCGCGCCTCGATGCCGCAACCGGCCGACCACCGGTTCTCACCGGATCGGTCGTCGCGGCGTCGGAACGGGAGAAGGGACATGATGTGCCTCTCTTTCAGCGTGCGCGGTTGGTCAGGAGCAGGAACAGGAACAGCAGGCCACCGGCGAACTCGATGACGATGCTCAGGGCGGACTCGACGCCGAGGGCGCCGAGGACCATCTCGCCCCCCGCCAGGGCGATCACGCCCAGCAGCGAGGCCACCGGCAGGGTGAACCGGTGCAGGGTGGTGCCGAGCAGGGCGTACGCCGCGTTGGCGACGATGAGGCCGAAGAACATCACCGGCCCGATCAGGGCCGTGGAGGCGGACACCAGGAAGGAGACCACCACCAGGACCACGATGGTGACCCGACGGTGGTTGACACCGAGCGCGACGGCGGGATCGCGCCCCAGCAGCATCACGTCGAGTCGACGACCGAGGATCGCCACGGCGACGAGTCCACCCACCACGATGACCCCGCACGCCACCAGTACGTCGAGTTGGACGCCTCGGAAACTCGCGAACATGGCGTCCTGGACCTGCAGGTAGGCCGCCGGGTCAAGCAGGCGCTGGAAGAACGAGGAGGCGGAGCGGAAGAACACGCCGAACACCACACCCACCAGAAGCAGCAGGTGGATATCGGTCCTCCGACCCCCGAGCAGCCACAGGTACAGCGAGGTCGACGCGACCACCATGATCGCGGTCTGACCGAGGAACCCGGAGAGACCGCCGCTCGTCAGGCCCCCGATGACGGCGGCATCGCGCGGGATCATGAAGAACACGAGCATGGTCTGGATGAGCAGGTAGAGCGAGTCGAAACCCATCAGCGCCGGCGTGAGGATCCGGTTGCCGGTGACGGTCTGGAAGATCACCGTCGAGACCCCGACCGCGACCGAGACCAGGACGATCGCCACCGCATGACGCGACAGTCGGTCGAGGGAGTAGGACCACGCCCTGGAACCGACGGTGTCCGGCAACCCGGAGAGGACGAGAGCGGCGAGCGCCGCGACGGCCGCGACAGCACACACGAGGGTCACGATCCACCGTCGACGGTGGTCGGCCTCCGCTCTCGTCCGTCCCCGGGTGAGGCTCTCCGGCGGTGCGACGAGGATGGCGTTCTCAGGCATTGCGCACCCCTCTCAGCATCATGGCCAGGAACACGGCGCCGCCGAGGATCCCGACGATCGTCCCGACGGGGACCTCGCCGGCGCCGGGGGCACCGCCGGCGAACAACCCTGGTAACGACCGGCCCACCATGTCGCAGATCAGAACGGTGACCGCGCCGAGCAGCGCCACGAGTGGCAGTCCCCTGCGGGCGTCGTCCCCGACCAGTCGTGAGACCACGTTGGGAACGACCAGTCCGAGGAGCGGGAGGGCACCGACGGTGACCACGACGACGGCGGCGACCGCGGCCACGATCGCCATCCCGGCGGCGACGACGGTCTTGTGGTCGAGCCCGAGACCGGTCGAGACATCCTCACCCAGGCCCGCCACGGTGAAGCGGTCGGCGGCGATGTAGGCGAGGACGCCGAGCACCGCCACCAGCCACAGCAGCTCGTACCGCCCGGCCAGGACCGCCGAGAAATCGGCGAGCATCCACGAGTTGAGCATCTGGAGAAGGTCGCGCGACAAGGCCAGGAAGGCTGCGACCGCCCCGATCACGGACCCGAGCATGATGCCGATGAGCGGCACCACGAAGGAGTCCGAGACGGGGACGCGACGGATGCAGGCGAGGAACAGGGCGGTCCCGGCGAGCGCGAACACCATGGCCACGAGCATCTTGGCCACGATCGGGGCGCCCGGCGCGATGATCGCCACCACCACCAGGCCCAGCCCCGCCGATTCGACGGTCCCCGCGGTCGACGGTTCGACGAAGCGGTTGCGGGTGAGCAACTGCATGAGCAGACCAGCGATCGCCAGCGACGCCCCCGCGAGGGCGGCGGCGGCGGTGCGGGGCAGACGGGCCTCGACGAGATAGACGCGGTGGGCCTCGGTGAGCCCGCCGGTGAGCGCGTCCCACACAGTGATGTCGGCCGCGCCGACGAACACGCTCGCGACGAGCGAGAGCACGAGCGCGACGGCGCCGAGCGCCGGCCACAGCGAGGTGCGCTGCGGTCGGCGCTCGACCAGGGTCGTCGTCATGAGAAGTGGACCCCCACCGTCAGGAGACGGCGGAGTCGATCTCGTCGATCATCGACTCGAGGACGCCGATGCCGCCACCGACGAGGTACCAGTTCTGGCCGTCCAGGAAGTGGACGTTGTCCTTGGTCGCGGCGTTGGTCCGGTTGAACAGCGGGTTGTCGAGCAGGGCGGTGGCCGCCTCGCCCTCGGCACCGATCGCGGCGTCGCGGTCGATGACGAAGACGTGGTCGGGGTTCAACTCGGCGATCTGCTCCCAGCTCAGCGGCGCGCCGTGGCTGCCCTCGGACTCGAGCTCACCGGCGGGCGTCATGCCGAGTTCGTTGAAGATGAGGTCGAAGCGTGAACCCGGTCCGTACCCCGTGACCTTGCCACCGGAGGTCATGAGCACCAGCGCCGTGCCCGCGCCCTCGGCCTTGGCGCGGGTCTCGGTGACCATCTCGTCGATTTCGGCGAGCTCGTCCGCGGCCTTGTCCTCGGCCCCGAACAGCGCGGCGATCTCCTCCACCTTGGCGCGGTTGGAGGCGATCGTCTCGGCGGTGTCCGGGTCGCCGGCGATCACCTGGTCGGAGATCTTGGCGAACTCGGGCTCCATCGCGCGGGTGCGGTTGCCGAACAGGATCAGGTCGGGCCCCAGTTCGGCGATCACGTCCATCTTCGGCTCCTTGAGGCTGCCGATGTCCGTGTACTCGTCGCCCGCGTAGGCGTCCAGCGCCTCCGGGAAGACCCCGGTCTTGACCAGGCCGACCACGCGATCCTCGAGATCGAGCTCATCCAGCGTGTCGGCCGCGGCGTGGCTGGTGAGCACGACGCGGGTCGGCCCCTCACCCTCGTTCCCGGCGGACTGTGCATCCGAGCTCCCGCAGGCGGTCAGTGCGCCACCGGTCAGGGCGATGGCGGCCGTCGCTGCGACGAACTTGGGGAATCGCTTCATGTCACTCCAAGGTTAGTTCGGTAGGTTAGGCTCACCTTAAACACCCTCGCGACTCCTGGGCAAGTCTTAAGTATGGCTTACCTCACTTGGAAAGCATTGTCCGCTCCACAGTCCCCGAGTACCGGGTGGCTCTCCGGCTCCCCCGGGGTACGGGGCGACCGGATGCGACGGGCTGGCGGACGACGCACAATCGACGGTATGAGCACCGAACGCGAGTACGACCAGGACACCGACGGCGATTACGACGAGAACACGCTCGACGGCAGCGAGGGTCTCGACGCCGACACCATCTCGACCGACGGTGAGGACCTCACCGTCGACGCGCCGGAGTCGTGGAAGCCCGTCGAGGAGAACGACACCCTCGACGAGAAGCTGTCTGCCGAGCGCCCCGACGTCGACACCGCGGAGCCCGAGGACAAGGGCGTCGCCGAGGAGCCCCGCGACCAGATCGACGACCTCGACCCCGACGGCGAGACGCGCGTTCTCGGCGAGGCATAGAGCCCGGGCGGGGCGATCAGCCCCGCCGCCATGCCCGGCGGGAGGAGGTCTCGCGGTGAGCACCCCGAGCATCCCGGAGGCGATGCGCGCGCAGGATCGCCGTCGATTCCTCCCGCCGGAGGTCGTGGCCGACTACGAACTCGACGCCCCGCTACCGATCGGGTTCGGGCAGACCAACTCACAGCCGTCGACGGTCGCGGCGATGCTCTCGCTCCTCGAGCCGTTCCCCGGGATGCGGGTCCTCGACGTGGGCTCGGGCAGCGGGTGGACCTCGGCGATCCTCGGCGAACTCGGGGGGCCCGATTCCTCCGTGTCCGCCGTCGAACTCGTCCCCGAGCTGGTCGAACGCTCCCGGGCGTCGATACGACAACCCTGGGTACGTGTCCACCCCGCCGAGCCCGGGACGCTGGGCCTCCCCTCCCTCGCCCCGTTCGACCGCATCCTCGTCTCCGCGATGGCCGACGACCTCCCCTCGGAGCTCGTCGACCAGCTCACCGTGGACGGCGTCATGGTGGCGCCCTGGGCCGGGGTGATGCATCGCGTACGCCGTACCGATGACGGCATCGACGTGACCGAGCACGGCGGGTACCGGTTCGTCCCCCTGCTCCACACCCGATTCTGACCCCGTGACCCCGGCCACTATCCTGGGGGAAGTTTGTCCACCTCCAGAACCAGGAGCCCCTGATGGCCGACTTCCTCTACGAGGACCTTCTTCCCGTCGGGGAGGACACCACCGAGTACCGCCTCCTCACCACCGAGGGTGTGTCGACGGTCGAGGGCCCAGACGGCATGACCTTCCTGCGGGTGGACCCCGAGGCCATCCGTCTGCTCACCGAGACGGCGATGCACGACATCTCCCACTACCTCCGTAGTGACCATCTGGCTCAGGTCGCCAAGATCCTCGACGACCCCGAGGCCAGCGACAACGACAAGTTCGTCGCCCTGGACCTGCTCAAGAACGCCAACATCGCCGCGGGCGGCGTGCTCCCGATGTGCCAGGACACCGGTACGGCCATCGTCAAGGGTGAGCGTGGCCAGCACGTTCTCACGCCCGGTCCGGACGAGCAGGCCGTCGCCCGCGGCGTGTACGACGCCTTCACCCGGCTCAACCTGCGCTACTCGCAGAACGCCCCCCTCACCATGTGGGACGAGAAGAACACCGGTTCCAACCTGCCCGCGCAGATCGAGATCGGCGCCAACACCACCCCGGGCGGCGAGAACGCCTACAAGTTCCTCTTCATGGCGAAGGGTGGCGGATCTGCCAACAAGTCGTTCCTGTACCAGGAGACCAAGGCGATCCTCAATCCCGAGCGGATGATGCAGTTCATCGAGGAGAAGATCCGCTCCATCGGCACCGCCGCGTGCCCGCCGTACCACCTGGCGATCGTGGTGGGCGGCACCTCCGCCGAGTTCGCGGTCAAGACCGCCAAGCTCGCCTCCGCGCACTACCTGGACGAGCTCCCCCGTGAGGGTGCGATGACCGGTCGTGGCTTCCGTGACGTCGAGCTCGAGGAGAAGGTCTTCGAGCTCACCCAGCAGATCGGGATCGGCGCGCAGTTCGGCGGCAAGTATTTCTGCCACGACGTCCGCGTCGTCCGCCTGCCCCGCCACGGCGCCTCGCTGCCCGTCGCGATCGCGGTGTCCTGCTCGGCGGACCGTCAGGCCAGGGCCAAGATCACCCCGGAGGGCGTGTTCCTCGAGCAGCTCGAGTTCGAGCCGGGCCGGTTCCTGCCCGCCACCACGGACGCGGAGCTCGACGCCGCAACCGACGGCATCTCCGGCACCGGCAAGGGCGCCGCGGTGCGGATCGACCTCAACAAACCGATGCCGGAGATCCTCGCCGAGCTGAGCAGGCACCCGGTCAAGACCCGCCTGTCCCTGACCGGCCCGCTGGTCGTGGCCCGCGACATCGCGCACTCCAAGATCAAGGAGCGGCTCGACGCCGGCGAGGAGATGCCGCAGTACCTCAAGGACCACCCCGTCTACTACGCCGGCCCGGCCAAGACGCCGGAGGGCATGCCGTCGGGGTCGTTCGGGCCCACCACCGCCGGCCGCATGGACTCCTACGTCGAGCAGTTCCAGGCGGCGGGCGGATCCATGGTGATGCTCGCCAAGGGCAACCGCTCCAAGCAGGTCACCGACGCGTGCGCGACCCACGGCGGGTTCTACCTGGGCTCGATCGGCGGTCCGGCCGCGCGCCTGGCGCAGGACTGCATCAAGCACGTGGAGATCCTCGAGTACGAGGAGCTCGGGATGGAGGCGGTGTGGAAGATCGACGTCGAGGACTTCCCCGCCTTCATCGTGGTGGACGACAAGGGCGAGGACTTCTTCGCCCACACCGGTGAGGTCACGCTGACGATCGGCAAGCGCCCCGGCCTCTGACCCGTCTTGACCGGCGGTTCTAAAGCAACCGTGGTTAATGCGATCTAGCCCCGTAGGACACAAGCCGTGCCCGTCTCGTGCCCGCGAAGCGCCCCCGCTCGAACGACTGAGCGGGGGCGCTCTCGTTGTCGGACCCGCCCGCTACGCTTCGGTTAACACCGTTCGCAGAGGCCTAAGGGAGTGGCATGAGGACCAAGGACCGTTTGGACCTGATTTTCGAGATCGCGGCCAGGTTTGACAGTGTCGGCTGGGAGGACCAGGACATCATTCTGAACGCCTACGGAGTGGTGCGTTTGGAGACCGGAAACGACCCGTTTGGTACCGAGTACGAGTCAGTCAAGTCCGCTCTGCAGAAGGCTAGCGACGAGACGCTGTTTGACTTGGCCGAGCACTTCGACCTTGATCTCACCCGGTTTTCACGCGCACCGCGCATCGCCGGTGCAGGCGCGCAAAGCGGCCCCCTCATCCTGTTTGCCTCGCACGTCTCCGCACACCGTCGCGAAGTCCACGCAGTCGCGGGTGAGCTCAGCAAGTTCAATATTGAACTCTTCGTCGCACACGATTCGATCTCGGTCGACGAACCGTGGCGCGACGAAATCGAGAAGTCTCTCAACACCTCTCACGCCGGGGTGCTATTCCTTCACCCCACGTTCAACACAAGCGTTTGGTGCCAGCAGGAAACGGGGTGGATGCTCGGTCGAGGACTTCCTGTTCTGCGGCTCTTGAAGGGCGAGACTCCAGCCGGATTCGCGAACACCCTCCAGGGTGCGGAGCTGGGAGCGCGTACGCCAGCTGACATTGCCGAGATGATCGCCCAATGGGCCGTCCGTAAGCCTCAGCTCGCCCCAAACGCAGGAGAATCGCTCGTGCATGCGATGCGGAACTCGACGAGCTTCAACCAGACCGATTCGATCTGGCACCACCTCCGAGAGCTGACCAAGCTGAACGGGCCTCAGTGCACCGTGCTTATGGAGGCGGCCAGACACAACACCCAGGTATATCGGATTGGCGCCAAGGAAGGCCCGGAGCGAGGCACCCCATATCCCCAGGTGATTTGCGAGTTCATTCGCCAACAGCCTGGGTTCCATGCGACTTCCGCCCAAGTCGAGCAGTTCGAGTCTGAACTCGCGAAGAGCGAATAGGTGAGCGCCCCACCCCCCTAGCTTGTGGCCGGAGGTGGGGCGCTGGCGGTCGGGGGTCAGGCGGCGGTGGTGTCGACCTGGACCACGGCGGAGGGCTGGCCGACGCCGAGTCCGAATCGGCCCTCGACGCGGAGTCGGAGCTTGTTGGTCTCGAAGTCCTCCTGGCCCTGGCCGTTCCACTCGGCCATGACGCCCCGGCGGTCGGTGAACAGGGTCACCTCGGACAGGTCCGCCACGACGGCCGTCCCGGCGGGCAGGGCGGTCGAGGTGACCACCTGGACGCCGAACAGCTTCCGGGCGGCACGATCGACCGGCGAGGACGCCATGACGAACTCGCCCGAACCGGAGGTCTGCAGCAGTTCGATGGCCTCCCAATCGCCCGGGGTCATGGCGATGACGTTCGGGACGAACCCGAGGGTCTCGACGGCCGTGATGGCCTTGCGCACGGTAGTGAGCAGGTCGTCGGTGAACGGCTGGGTCTGGATCCCGGACTGGGCGAGCAGACCCGTGGGGGTCTCCCCCAGGCCGTCGCCGGTCAGCACCAGCTGCTCGACCTTGTGGAGCAGCCCCCAGCGGAACTCGTTCTCCACGAACGCCTGCAGGTTGCGGGTGTCCAGCAGGTCGTACTTGTTGAGCCCGTCCGAGACGTGGGCGACCACGCGCAGGTGGTCCTCGACCGGGGTCAGGCCGATGGTCGAGGTGGGCTTAGTCTCGCCCGGCGCGACGGCTGCCGCGTTCATGGCGCGGCTGGTCTGGCGCAGGTACCGGTAGGTCGGCGAGTCCAGGGCTGCGGTCTTGAGCATCGACAGGATCGAGGTCGGCATCTGCGGCTGCGCCGCGAGGTCCCGGGCGACGATCGTGGCGGTGGCGGTGCCCCCGGCGATCAGCGCCTTCTGTCCGCTCGGCCCGGTGGTGACCAGGCGGCTCGACAGCTCGCGGGCGGTGGCCTTCACTGCGGCCGGGGCGACCGCCAGCGGTGCGCCGTCGGTGACCGGCAGACCACCCTGGCCCCGGCCGTTTCCGTGGTCGGGCGCGAACGAGCCCGAGCCCTGGCTCTTGAGCTGCGCGAGCAGCGCCTGGTCCTGGGCGACCTGCTCGGGGTCCATGTCGGGATCGAGTTTGGCCAGCTCCGCCTTGAGTTCGAGCATCCGGGCCTCGTTCGACTTGAGGGTCGAGCGCTCCTGGTCGGTGAAGCCGTTACCGCGCTTCTCGACGGTCTCGATGAGGGCCAGCGACTCCTTGCCGAGCCGCGCCAGTTCTTGCTTTGCGTTCATGACGATGCACCTATCTGTGCGAGGGTCCACGCCCGGCGACAGACGAGCCGGGGCACGTGGGGGTGGAAGTGGGGAGTCGACGCTTCTCGCTGGGCGGACGCTGTCTGGGCTGGCCGCCTCCACCGCACTGGGCGGGAGGCTGGCGGGCCTGTCTGCGCTGGCCGCTGTCGGCGCGGGTCGTGACTGGAGGGAACCACCGGTCTAGAGAGGTTCGAGAACCCCGGTGGTTCCCCCAGTCGTGTCGCGTTTACCGTCGGCGGCTCGTTGCCGAGACTCGCGGAGCGGGTTGATCAACCGACCGACCTCCAGTCTACCGATGTAGAGGGAGGCGCGGAAGATTACTCGTCGCGCTCGTCGGCGAGTGCGTCGCCGACCCGCCCTGCGAGATCGAACACGGCTGCCACCACCTGCTCGGGCGGAGTGTCCGACTCGACCATCAGCCCGGCGGACAGGTGGCCCAGGGCGACGAGGCGGGCGTACGGGTTGCCCGCCAGGACGGCGGCGAGAGCGTCGCGGTGCTCCTCCCAATCGCTGGAGACCAGCGCCGTCAGGTAGCGAGCGACCACCACGAGGTCGTCCTTGGTGTACTGAGCGGAGTTGCTTCCCATCGGGGTACCTCTTTCGTGTGTCTGCGTTGGCCGGGGACGGCCTCGGAGCCTTTCGGCGGGTTTCGGGAGCTAAGGGAGTCGCAGAGCGCGAGGAAGGCGCTCTCGGTGTCGAATAGAGGCTGCGAGGGCGGGCCAGGAGTCCCGATAGACCGGGTTGTCTATGGGTCCCCTCGAACCGACTTCGGGGGGAGAGGGCCACGTGTGCGCCGGAGTGGCCCGTTGGCAGAGGTTCTAGCGGCTCGAACCCCCCTTCCCCTCACGCCACCTCGACCCAGTGCTTCCGGTTGCCCTGGCCGTCGGTCTTCTTGGGCACTCGCCCCGCGACCACGCCGAACTCCCCGACCGCCCTGGCGTGGTCGCCCCAGGCCCGGCACTGCTCCAGCACTGGGCACGCGCTCCGGCAGACTCTCGCCACTCGCCTGTGCCGGGCGGTTCGCTCCACGTGGCTCTCGCCTTCGACTGCGAGGTCCCACTCGGGCCACCGGCCGACGCAGGCCCCGCGCTCCATCCACTCCTCGGGTGCTGGCAAGACCTCGCGGTTGAGTGTTGGTGGTCGCCACACTGGCCAGGTCACCAGGCTGGGCCACTCCGACTGTTCCCAGTGCTTCGCCACCTCAGCGGCCCTCCTTCGCCCCGGGTCGGGAGTTTTCGTGTTCGGTCATGCTGTGCGCCTCCTCGGCGTCGTTGGTGTCGGCCCCGGCCACGTCAGCCGGAGCGGTGGGAGGGGGGGACGATGGGGGACCGTCCCCCCCTCCCTTGCGCGGCGTCTTCTTTGTGGGAAACACCCTTTGTGTT
The DNA here is from genome assembly GCF_051994785.1 of Dietzia sp. MNB45. Lineage (NCBI taxonomy): Bacteria > Bacillati > Actinomycetota > Actinomycetes > Mycobacteriales > Dietziaceae > Dietzia > Dietzia sp. MNB45. The sequence continues at coordinate 2,195,246 of NZ_CP163397.1, forward strand.
TTGGTTTTGGACTCTTAGGGCAGACTTACTGCCTCGGAACCGGAGGGAGGGGGGGACACGTCCCCCCCTGTCCCCCCCTATCGGCACAGGTTCACCTCCACCCGTCCGTGGTCGCCCTCCGTGATCGTCACCGTGCCCGCGTCGACCAGTCGGCTCAGGGCGTCGTCGATCAACGGCTTGATGTCGGGGCGCAGACCGTCCTTGCGAATGAGGCTTCGGGTCGCCGTCCCGCCCTTGCGTTCCAGGTAGCCGACGATCCGCTGGGCGGCACGTTTGATGTCGTCCTCCTCGGTGACCTCGCGGGCGGCGACGGACCGGTACCCTGCGGCCTTGCCCCGCTGGATCGACTCCCGGCGGGCGTTCGCTGCCAGGACCGCCTGGGTCTGCGCCCGAGTGCGGTCCGAGACCGCCTTCACGACCCCCGCCAGCTCCCAGTCCTCGACCGTGATCCGGTCACAACGCCCGTTGAGCCACATCAGACCGGCGGCGACCTTTTCTCGGACGAGGATGCCGTGTCCTTCCAGTTCGTCCGCTTCGACTCCGTCAAGGTCCCGCTGGCGCACCGCGTCGACTGCGTCCACGACGCTCTGGGGTACCTCAAGCACCTGGAACTCGAACCGCTCCACCGGCCGGTCCAAGCGGATGGCGTCGAGATCCTCGGGCACTACGTCGTCGTCGCCGAGTTCCGTCACCACGAGCCCACGCCCGTCCCACTTCGGAAGGCGTAGCGGCTTGGGCTCGTCCGGTAGGGCGCGGGGGCGGTGCGGGTCCGTCGTGGGCAGCCACAGGAACCGTTGCGGAGTGCCGCCGTCCGCGTCGTCCAGGATCGCGCGTGATCGGCCGGGCTGGACTCCGGTCACTAGGCATAACCGGAAGCGGTGCTGTTCGATCCGGAGTTTCTTTTCCTGGTCGGAGTAGGCGAACCCGAGTTCCTCTCCGGACCACGCGGCTCGCAACTCGGACATCAGGGTCGAGCCCGACCGGTTCCCCAGACTCGCCAAAGTGTCGATTTCCGAGACATTGAACAAGACCGAGTTCCTCAGGGTGTGCTGAACATAAGGTTCGCCCTTGGGCTTTTCCTTGCGGGCGTACTCCTTCGGGATCCCCTCTCCAGATCCGGGCTTCGCGACATGACAGCGAGGGCTTGTTCGCAGCATGTCGAGTGAGGTGCCATACGCAGCGCCTTTGCCCGCACCGGATGATCCGACCATCGCGACGAAGGTATTCAGGCTGGCCCGAGCCCCGACAAGGGGTGGCAAAACGACCGTCGGGGGGATGACCGCCACTGCCTGGGCGAGGACGTACCCGAAGGTGCCCCAGGGAGCGGTCCGGCGAGCCCGTGCGAAGTCGCGGATCGTGCGAAGTTCCGGCCGCGACTCCCAGAACTCGTCCTCGGCCTGGGCGGTCAGGGCCGACTCGACCGATACGGGCTCGTGGTCCAGGGCGCGGGCGGTGGGCAGGCTGGCGATGTTGCTCACCTCGTCACCGCCCCGGCGGCGGACCCGATGGTGCGGGCGATCTCGTGCCCGTCCAGCCCGAGATCGTCGGCGACCACTGCCAAGCGACGCTCGGCGTCGGCGGTGAGGCACCCGCGCTCGGCGAGAGTGCGTGCAGCCCGGTACAGATCCGCGTTCCGGCTTCCCGGCACCGCATGGCTCAAGACCTGGCAGTGCCAGCTGATCATCGCCTCGGCCAGCGTCGGGTCAGTGACTGCCGTGGGACGTGGTCGGGGCGCACGGCGCAGGCGCTTGGTCCAGGTGCTCGGGAGGTGGGCAACCTCCGCTGTCTCGACCCACTCGTACTCGCCGGGCTCGACCCGCGACGGTGGCGCGACGACGTAGCCCTTGCCCGCGATCTTCACGTCCACGCCCGCACCGAGAGACCCGCTGGTCTGCTCGGGGGCGAGGTAGGAACGGAACCAGTAGTGGTAACCGCCGGCGCGGGTCCGGGCGATCAGTGTCGGCGGGACGGGTCCGAGTTCGTCCACCAGGCGTCGGATGGATTCTGCCCCGCCGTTCCGGGGGTCTTCATCGACCACCACGTAACCCGGCGGAACCGCGAGCCCGATGTTGTAGTCGGCCTGCGCCCACCACGACTCGACCTGGGCCAGGTCCGTGGTCGCGTCCTTGAACCCATGCGCGGTGGCCGGGGTCTTGCCGCCGACCACCAGGGGGTGGACCGGCCAGCCCCTCTGGGCGTACTGGATGGCCGCGTCGCGCAGCCGCTGTTGGGGGGTCATCTCATCCTCAGTTCTCGGCAGGTCCGTGCTGGTGTCTCGCTTGGCTCCCTTGGCCTCTCGGGGCGGGGGCGGGCGTCTGGCCCACCCCCGCCCGTCGAGGCGACTGGGAGCTATGCCCGTCGCATGACGCGAGTGATCTCGGCGCGGATCTCGTCCTCGGTCTTCCACATGAGCTGGTCCGTCCATCCCGCGCTGGCGATCTCCACCCAGCAGTCCGGCACTTCTAGGAGCGAAGCGATCCGAGCCCGACGCTCACCCTGGCGGTACACCCACCGACCAGCCATGAGGTCCGCAACGAACCCGTGAGACTCCAGGGCAAATGCGGCGCTGTCGGTTGCGCACATAATCCGGAAGGCCCGGTCGCGGAAGGTCTCGAACTCGACCCACGGCAACGGCTCCGAGACTGTGATGAAGTCGGGCCACTCCACGCCGTTTCGCAACAGCGCCACCAACTTGGTCAGGCTGTCCGCCTGGACCACGCGGAAGTGGTCGTCGCGGTCGACATCCTCGACCAACGCGACGGCGGCGTTGGCACTCTGCGCCCACCAGAACGGGCGGGCGTCGCGCATCGTCTCGCCCCGCATTTCCGGCGTGATCACACCCTCGGGCACGTGATGTACCGACTCGTCATCCAGCGATTGCCATAGGTAGCTGTCGCTGTACCAGGGCGACCCGGCCGGGGGCTCGGTTCGCCAGGGTCGGGAGCTTTCCTCGCGGGCGTTCGGGGTGTTGGAATGGTCTTGCATCTCAAGTCCCTCCTCAGGGGATTTGGTGACCGGCAGGGCACCGGTCACTCGGTGTGGTGTTTCTCGGGTGGTGAGGCCGGGGTCTACGGACTCCGGCCTCATCGCTGTTTCCGAGGCTGTGGGTCCGAACTGGTGGAGTAGGTCCACTTCGACCGGCCGTCCTTCGCGACGCCCAGGGCCTCGCGCTCCTGGCGGGCGATCTCGCGCTGGCGATCCAGCCACCGCCTGCGGCTCGCGCTCATTCGCTTCTCGGTCATGCCGTCTCCCGAGTGACGCGCCGGGCGTAGACGTAGGCGGCGAGGTCGGTCTGCAGGTAGCGAATCTTCCCCGCGACCTTCACGTACGCGGGTCCGCGCCCGGTCGATCTCCACACTCGTAGCGTGCCGACCGTCGAGTTCAGGTACTCGGCGGCGGCGTACTCGTCCAGGGCGGTCCTGAACTCCTCGAAACTCGGCTCTTGGGCCATGGTCCCTCCTTGGGCTCGGCGCTTACTCGACGCTCGTAGTAGAAGCGCGTCGGTGACCACCCAACCAGAAGCTTTAACGCGAGTCAACCCTTTGGCCTGCGCTTCTACGTCGAACGATGTAGAATTGAATCCGAAGCGCCCCCCGGACTACAAGGAGAGCAACATGGAGAGCACCCAAGACCTCGGTCGGGTGGTCGGAGCGAACGCCAAACGGATCCGCACCGCCCACGGAGTCACGATGGAGGAGATGTCCTCCGCCTCACGCGGCGTCGGCGTCCGGTGGACGGTTCAACGGGTCGCGGGCCTGGAGAAGGGCACCCGGGTGCCAACCGTTGCGACCCTGATCGAACTAGCCCTGGTGCTGGCTCGGGTCACTGATACCGAAGTGACTCTCGGAGACCTCGTCGCCCACGACGGGTACCTGCACCTGACCGACGCCCTCCGAGTCAGCGGGGAGGCCACCGAGAGGGTCTTCCGGGGCGGTCCCGTTGCCTTTGCTCCCGCCGACTTCGCGCCGGACTTCTCCAGCCACGAGTCCGAGTGGACCGAGACCGACTGGGTTCGGTCGGTGGGCTACGCCGACCGGGAGCAGATGGGGCAGGAACTGGGCATCGACCCGAACGACATCCAGCAGGTGTGGCAGTTAGTCGACCTCGCAACGAGCCTGGACCAACGCACCGCGAAGAACCTGGGCGTGGACCTGGTCCAGCTCGCGGCCCTCAGCCTGCGCCTGTGGGGGCGCTCGATCTCCGACGAACGCACCGCCCGAGCCCAAGAACGAGGCGTCGAGGGAGTCAACGCCCTGGGGAACGTGACCAAGGAACTCGTGGCCGAATTGCGGCAGGAGGCCCAGAGATGAGCGGCGGAAGCGTTGAGTCGTACACGACCACCAAGGGTCGGCTGTGGATGGTGCGGTACCGCGACGAGGACAACAAGCAGCGGAAGAAGCGCGGGTACCGGACCAAGCGAGAGGCCACCCTGGCGCTCGCCGACCTGCAGGTGAAGATCGCCCGGGGTGAGTGGGTAGACCCCCAGGCCGGGAAGGTGACCGTGGGGGCGTTGTGGGACGTGTACGTCGACACCCAGGCCGACCTGAAGGAGACCACCAGGTCGAAGCACCGGTTCTCCTGGTCGACCCACGTCGAGCCCAAGTGGGGAGCCCGGGAGGTCGGCAAGATCCGGCCGTCGATGGTCCGCACGTGGGTCACGGAGATGCAAGCGGCGGAAGTCGGTCCGGCGACCATCGAGACCGCCCTGGACGTGCTGCGCGGATGCCTCGCCATCGCCGTCGAGGACCGGTCGCTCGCCAGCAACCCGGCGGCAGGTGTCCGGGCTCCCCGACGTGAGCACGCCGCCCGGGGCTACCTGACCCACCAACAGGTTGAGGCACTTGCCGTGGAGTGCGGGCGGGACGCCACCGTGGTCCGGTTCCTGGCGTACACCGGCCTGCGCTGGGGGGAGATGGCCGCCCTTCGGGTGTCCGACTTCGACATGTTGCGCCGTCGCGTCCAGGTGTCGCGGTCGGTCACGGAGGTCGAGGGCCGACGCACCTGGTCCACCCCGAAGACCCGCGAGAAGCGGTCGGTGCCATTCCCGGCGTTTCTGGCGGAGGAGTTGGCCGCACAGATGGTGGGCCGGAGCAGGGATGACCTGGTGTTCGCCCGCTCCACCAGCGAGTTCAGCCACCTGCGGGTGTCGCTCTGGCGACCCCGGGTGTTCAAGCCAGCAGTCGCCCGGTGCCAGGAGGCCGACCCGACGTTCCCGGCGATCTCGCCGCACGACCTGCGCCACACGGCCGCGTCGCTGTCGATCTCGGCCGGGGCGAACGTCAAGGCGGTCCAGACCATGCTCGGACACGCCTCGGCCGCAATGACGCTGGACACGTACGCCGACCTGTTTCCCGACGACCTGGACGCGGTAGCCGGTGCCCTCGACTCCGCTCGTGCCCGCGTCGTGCCCGCGACCAGCTCGTCCTCGTTGGGCTGAGTGCTCCGTGGCCGGTCAGAGGGGGTGTCGGCGGTCCCCTGCTCCGGGTGATTGCTCCGCCCACACCGGCGAGGTCACGCTGACGATCGGCAAGCGCCCGGGCCTCTGACCCGCCCTCGTTCCCGCGTTCCCGCAGATCCGCTACTCGTTTTCCGGATCCGCTACTCCATATCGAGTAGCGGATCCGGAATGCGAATAGCGGATTCGGTAGGGCCGACGGGCGGGAGTCCGAGTCAGGCGTCGGTGCCCGCAGCCGCCGCCTCGAGGGCCGACACGTCCAGCTTCACCATGTCCATCATCACCGCGAACGCGCGCGCCGCCGCCTCCCGGTCCTCGCCGCGCCACAGATCGTAGAGGGACTGCGGCGCGACCTGCCACCGCACTCCGAAGCGGTCGATCAGCCACCCGCACTGCACCTCACGGCCCCCTCCCGCGAGCAGGCCGTTCCAGTAGTGGTCGATCTCCGCCTGGTCGGCGCACCGGATCTCCAGGGAGATCGCGTCGGTGTACTCGGGGTCCGAGCCTCCGTTGAGCGCGATGAAGGGCCGCCCGTCGAGCTCGAACTCCACGGTGAGCACGTCCCCCGCCCTCGGTCCCGGGGTGTCGACGGGGCTGGTGTCCACGGCGACCACGCGCGAGTCGGGGAACACCGAGCAGTAGAACTCGGCGGCCTCCTCCGCCTGGGTGGCGAACCACAGACACGTGGTCATCACGGCCATCGCGGCCTCCTCTCGGGGCTCGCCCGGTCGGACGGGTCGCCCGCTCCCAGTGTCCACCCCGCCCGGCGCCCCCGGAAAGGACTCGGGCATCACGGTTCGGCATCGGCGGCGGCGGTGGGCGGGGTGGGCCCGGTGGGCGGGCGGCTAGGATCACCGGCATGGACAGGATCACGCGTGTCCTCGCCCCCCTCGCTCTCGCCGTCGCCCTCGGTACCGGCCTGGTCGCCTGCTCCGCCGACGACGGTGGCGGTGCCGGTGAGTCCGCCGCACCGGTGTCCACGACGGAGACGGCGACGACGACGAGGTCGACCCCCGTCCCGGGGCCCGCGGACTCGGGCGTCGACATCCCGGTGGCCGTTGCGGACCGCTGGAACGAGCTCGGCGGCGAGCAGGGCGATCTCGGCCGGGTGACGGGGCCGCCGACGGCTGTGGAGGGCGGCTCGGTCACCGACTTCGAGCGGGGGGCGATCGTGCTCACACCGTCCGGGAACGCGTTCGTGGTCCAGGGCGAGATCCTCGCCGCCTATCGCGAGGCGGGCGGCCCCGCCGGTGAGCTGGGCTTCCCCGTCTCGGACGAGACGACGACCGACGGCGGGTGGATCTCGGCGTTCGAGAACGGCACGATCGCGTTCCTGGACGGTCGGCCGGTCGTCGAGGTGCGGTGACGACCACCGCGCCGGGCGAGTAGCACCGGTGGAGACCGTTGCGATCTACCTCGTCGTGGTGTTCGGGTGCGGGTTCGTCGCCCGGATGATGCGCCTGCCCACCCTCATCGGCTATCTGGCCTCGGGGTTCATCCTCCACGCGCCCGGCATCGAGGCCCTGCCCGTGGTGGACTCGCTCGCCGACCTCGGCGTGACGATCCTGCTCTTCACCATCGGGCTCAAACTCGACGTGCGGATGCTCCTGCGCCGTGAGGTCCTGGCCACGACGGCCGCCAACCTCCTGGCGGTCGCGGGAGTGACCGCCGGCTTCCTGGGGATGCTGTCCATCATCGGGGTGCGGTTGCTGGCCGGGGCGGACTGGCAGGTGGTGGCCCTGCTGGGCTTCGCGCTGTCGTTCTCCAGCACCGTCTTCGTCGTCCAGGTGCTCGACGTGCGGTCCGACTCCCACACCCTCTACGGTCGGGTCGCGATCGGCATCCTCGTCCTGCAGGACGTGGTGGCGGTCGCGTTCCTCACGGCGATGACGGGCGCCCCGCCGAGCCCGTGGGCGTTGGCGTTGCCACTGTTGCTCCCCGCGGTGTGGCTCGTCCGCCGGGCCTGGAGCAGGCTGGGTCACGGCGAACTGCAAGCGTTGTTCGGGATCACCATGGCGCTGGTGCCGGGGTACTGGTTGTTCGAGAGCGTCGGCATCAAGGGTGACTTCGGGGCGATGGTGGTGGGAGTCCTCCTCGCCTCGCACCCGCGTGCCGCCGAGTTGTCCCGGACCCTCTTCGGTCTGCGTGAACTCCTGCTCGTGGGTTTCTTCGTCTCGATCGGCCTCCACGTCACGCCCACCCCGGAGACCCTGTTGCTGGGCCTCCTGCTCGTGGTGTTGCTCCCCCTGGAGGCCGCCGTGTTCACCCTCGTGCTGGCAGCGTTCGGGCTGCGCAAACGGACCTCGATCCTGGCGGGCCTCGCGCTGGCCAACTTCTCGGAGTTCGGGCTCATCGTCACCGCGACCGGGGTCGATGCGGGTCTCGTCGAGCAGGACTGGCTCGTGGTGGTGTCGGTCGCGGTCGCCGCGAGCTTCGTGATCTCGACACTGGTCAACCACCGCGGGACGCGGCTCGTGGCGCGGTTGTCCTCGCTCGTACCCACCCTGCGGGACGAGCGCACCCACCCGGAGGACGCCCCGCTCGACATCGGTCACGCCCGGGTGCTGGTCCTGGGGGTGGGCCGGGTGGGCCGCGCGGTGCGGGACCGTCTGACCGAGGAGTACGGTCTGACGGTCGTCGGGGTGGAGAACGACCCCGTGAAGGTCGCCAGGCTCCGCGACCAGGATGTGCACGTGATCGAGGCCGACGCGACCGACGACGACTTCTGGGACCGCTGTGTGAACGACGAGAAGGTGGACATCATCGTGCTGGCCATGCCGTTCCACGGCTCGAACCTCATCGCCCTCGAGCAGGTGGACACGCGGGATTTCGAGGGCACCGTCGCGGTGGTCGCCCAGTACGACGACGAGAGGGACGAACTCATCGCTCGGGGAGCCGACGTGGCCTTCCACATCTTCGAGGGCACCGGGGTCGGCCTGGCGGACAGTGCCGCCGAGGCCGCGGGGGTGCGTGAATGAGGTCTGCCGGCCGACGACCCTCCGCCGCGCCCCCCACACCACCCACCCGCCCACCCACCGCACCGCCCACCGCGCCGCCGATCCCCACACCCACACCCACCGCGTCGGTGCCCGCCACGATGCTCCTCGCACTCGCGCTCACCGGGGCGATCGGGCCGTTCGCGACCGACACCTATTTGCCCGCGCTGCCGCTGATCGTCGAGGAGTTCCGGATCACGGCCTCCACCGCCCAGCTCACCCTCACGGCGTTCATGGTCTCGCTGGCGGCGGGGCAGCTCGTGATCGGGCCCCTCTCCGACCGGGTGGGGCGGCGGACGCTGCTCGTCCTGGGCTCGGTGGGCACCGCACTCGCGGCAGTGGTGTGCGCGCTGGCCCCGTCCATCTGGATCCTGGGGCTCGGACGCGTCGCGCAGGGCTTCGCCGGTGCGGCCGGGATCGTCCTGAGCAAGGCCGTCGTGGTGGACGTCGGGCGCGGTGCGGGCGTGGCCAAGGCGTTCGCCACCCTCATGGCGATCCAGTCCGTCGCCCCGGTCATCGCACCGCTCATCGGCGGCGCGGTCGTGCCGTTCGGCGGCTGGCGGAGCGTGTTCTGGCTACTGGCCGGCCTGTCCGCCATCACGGTCGTCGGGGTCCTCGTCGCCGTGCCGGAGTCGCTCCCGGCCGCGTCCCGCCGTACCGGGGGCGTGCTGTCCACCGTGTCGGACATGCGGGGCGTCGCCACCCATGGCCCGTTCATCGCGCGCGTGTCGGTGTTCGTGTTCACCTTCGGCGTCCTGTTCGCCTACATCTCCGCCAGCCCGTTCATCTACCAGGACATGGTGGGCCTGTCCCCCACCGCGTACTCGGTGGCGTTCACCGTCAACGCGCTGGGGATCCTGGTCTCGAACCTCGCGGGCGCCCGGCTGATCGGCCGGTTCGCCCCGGAGAAGATCATGCGCACCGGCGTGGTGGGCATGGTGACGGCGATCGTCCACCTCGTCGTCGTCGTCGCCCTCTCCCCCGCCGGCACCCTGGGGTTGACACCGGTCACCGTGGGGTTCGTCCTGCTCACCCTGTCCGTCGGGTTGGTCCTGCCCAACGCCGCGGCACTGTCCTTGCAGGCCACCCGGGGCCGCTCGGGCTCCGGATCGGCGCTCCTCGGCGCCGCCCAGTTCGGACTCGCCGCCGTGGTCTCCCCGCTCACCGGACTCGCCGGACCGCACTCGGCGATCCCGCTGCTCGTCGTGATGGGGGCGTGCGCCGTCCTGGTCGTCGCGGCGACGTGGGCGGTGATCAGCCGGCCAGTGCGCGCCACGTGAGCGCTGCGGCGAGCGCCCCGACGGCGTTGAACGCCCAGTGCAACCCGATCGGGGCCAGGAGGCTGCTGCTGCGGCGACGGATCCAGATGAACCCGGCCCCGGCCACCGAGGTCGCGGTCACCGCCAGGCCGATCCCCGCGAGCTGACCCGCCAGACCGGTACCGAAGACCTGTGCGAGGCCGGCGTTGCCGGCCGTGAGCCCGAGAGACGACGTGACGTGCCACAGTCCGAACGCCGATGACCCGATCACGAACACGCCCGTGGTGCCGAAGGTCCGCTCGAGCGCCCCCTGCAGGACCCCGCGGAACGCGAGCTCCTCGGGCAGGACCGTCATCAGGGGGATCAGCACGAGCGCCGAGAACACCGCCATGCGCAGGTCCGAGTAGCGCTCGGACAGGAAGAACGGGCTCGTCGCCGGGATCAGGCACCCGGCCGTGACCACGGCCGCCACCAGCACCGTCGCCGCGAGACCGTACGCCAGCCCGCGGGGCATGTGCCGCGCCGCCAGCCCCAGGTCCGACCACCGCATCCACCGCGCCTTGGCGACCACGACCAGCACGAGAACGGCCAGCGGCACGATCCACTCGCGGAAGGGCAGACCCGCCAGGTTGGCGGTGAGATTGATGGCGACCAGCGTGGCCAGGACCGCGGCGACGCCCGCCACCCCGCGCACACGGGAGCGGCCGGACAGGGACGTCGACGTCGTGGTCATCAGTCGCGACGATACCGCGCGGCCCGTCCGTACCAGGGGTATGGTGACACGGACGACCACGTCACGTGATGGGGGTGTCCACCATGGCAACGGTGACGACGACCGCGTCCCGCGCCCTGACCGGCGCCCGCCGCAGGGTGGGCCTAGTGGTCCGTTCCCGGGTGGCGGGTGACGACGCCGACGCGAGACGCCAGCAGATCTGGCACTCCGAGGGCGAACGCTGGAACTCCCCCGACGACGCCATCTGCCGCGTCAACGGAGACGCCTCCATGTTCGCCGGCGGACTCACCGCACTCCTCCTGCAATCCCTGCACCCGCTTGCCATGGCCGGGGTGGCCGACCACAGCGACTACCGGGGCGACCCGTGGGGGCGCCTCCAGCGCACCTCGCAGTTCATCGCGACCACGACCTTCGGCACGGTCACCGACGCCTCCCGGCTCATCCGGGCGATCAACGGTGCGCACCGCGCGGTCGTGGGCACCGACTACCGGGGGCGCCCGTACGACGCCCGCGACCCCCACCTGCTGCGTTGGGTCCACGTCGCCGAGATCTGGAGCTTCCTCGAATGCCACCGTCTCTACGGGCGCGACCCGCTGACGCCGGCCGAACGAGACGACTACGTACGACAGGCCTCGAGGACCGGGCTCATGATGGGCGCCGGGGAGGTGCCCCTCACCGTGCGCGACCTCGACGCGGCGTTGGAGGAGTACCGGCCGGAGCTCGAGGCCTCGCCCGCCGCGCTCGACGCGCGCCACTTCCTGCTCGACGGGCCACCGATGGGGCTGGCCGACAGGCCCGCGTACGCGCTGCTGCGGGAGGGAGCCGTCGCGGCGCTGCCCGGGTGGGCCCGGACGATGCTCGAACTCCCCGACGGGCCGCTCGGATCCAGCGGACTCGGACAGACATTGGGACGCGCCGGTGTCTCCTCACTGCGCTGGGTCCTCGACGCGGTCGAGTGACGCGGCGCTACCCTGTGACGACCCGACCCTCCGGGGTCGGCCCTGTCGTCCGCGGGTTCCCCCCGCCCGTTGAGAAGTGAGGTCTGTGATGGCCGGTGGACTCGCCGCCCTGCTCGATGACGTCGCGGTGCTCGCGCGCATGGCAGCGGCCAGTACCGACGACGTCGCCGCCGCCGCAGGCCGCGCCGGCGTGAAGGCCGCCGGCGTGGTGGTCGACGACACCGCCGTGACCCCCCAGTACGTCCGCGACGTCGACCCGTCCCGCGAACTGCCCATGATCCGCAAGATCGCCATCGGGTCACTGGGCAACAAGGCGATCATCATCGTCTTCGCACTCCTGCTCAGCCAGTTCGTGCCGTGGATCCTCACCCCGATCCTCATGCTGGGCGGGCTCTACCTCTGCTTCGAGGGGGCGGAGAAGGTCTGGGAGCGGGTCTCCGGACACCACGAGGAGGCCGCCCCCGTGGTGGACCGGGGCCCGGACGCCGAGGCGAAGATGGTCCGCGGCGCCGTGACCACCGACTTCATCCTCAGCGCCGAGATCATGGTGATCTCCCTCAACGAGGTCGCGTCCGAGTCCTTCTGGTCCCGGGCGATCATCCTGGTCGTCGTGGGGCTGGGCATCACCGCGCTCGTCTACGGCGTCGTCGCGGTGATCGTGAAGATGGACGACGTCGGCCTCCACCTGGCGGGGAGGGAGTCCCCGGGTGTGCAGCGGTTCGGCCACGGCCTGGTCAAGGCCATGCCGACGGTGCTCGAGGTGATCTCCTTCGTCGGCATGCTGGCCATGCTGTGGGTCGGTGGCCACATCCTCCTCGTCGGGCTCGACGAACTCGGCGTGACGGGGCCGTACCACCTCGTGCACGTCCTGACCGAGCCCGCGGCGGGCGTCGCGGGCGTCGGCGCGGTACTCGCCTGGCTCGTCGACACGGTGTGCGCACTGGTATTCGGACTGGCGGTGGGCGCGGTGGTCGTGGCGATCATGCACCTGATCCCGCGACGGCGCTCCGGGTCACACGCCGAGTCCGACGCCGGGTCCCACGCGGAGACCGGCACGGACGCGGTAGACGCGCGCGGAGACCACGGTGGGGCGACGCGAACCGGGACGGGAGAGGACACCGGCCACTGATGCTGTACACGGTGGGGCACGGCAGGTTGGATCGCGACGAGCTGGCACGGTTGCTCACCGGCGCCGGCGTCGAACTCCTCGTGGACATCCGGCGCTTTCCCGGGAGCCGCGCGAACTCCGCCGCTGCCAAGGGCGCGGTGCCCGAGATCGTCGGCGAGGCGGGGATCGACTACCGCTGGGAAGAGGACCTCGGCGGCCGCCGCAGCCTCACCGCCGACCGGCGCCGGGCCTCCCCCGACACCTGGTGGCGGGTCGAGGCGTTCCGCGCCTACAGCGCCTGGACCCGGGACCCTGCATTCCGCGCCGCCCTGGATCGGGTCGTGGCCGACGCCCGATCGCGACAGGTCGCGGTCATGTGCTCGGAGTCGGTGTGGTGGCGCTGCCATCGTCGGATCGTCGCCGACGTCGTCGCCACGGTCCACGGTCTGCCCGTGGGGCACCTGATGCACACCGGAAAGATCACCGAGCACCGCCCGAGCGAGGGCCTGCGGCTCGACGAGCACGGCGAACCGGTCTGGGATGGCTGACCCCGCGCGGCCGGCGTCACCGATGGCCTAGTCTCGCGCCATGGATCCCGCCTCGACGCCCGCCGCCAACCTGACCCCCGTCGCCGCCCTGCTGGGCACCTGGCGAGGCGAGGGGGCCGGTTCGTACCCGACGATCGACGACTTCACCTACACCGAGGAGATCACGTTCACCGACGTGGGCAAGCCCTTCCTGCACTACGTGCAGCGCACGTGGAGCCCCACCGGATCCCCCATGCACACCGAGACCGGATACCTCCGGGTCCCGGGTGACGGTACGGCCGAGTTCGTCCTGTCCCAACCCACCGGGCAGACCGAACTCTGCGAGGGAACGCTCGTCGCCGAGGCGGACGCCCTGGTGCTGGAGTTCCACTCACGCGTGCACAACAGTGCGAGCGCCAAGCAGGTCGACACCACGCACCGTCGCTACGAGACCGTCGACGACCGGATCACCACCACGTTCGCCATGGCAGCGGTCGGCCAGCCCCTCACCCACCACCTGCGTTCCGAGCTGCGCAGGGCCTAGACCGCAGCACAGGGCCGGTCGGTCACGAGGAACGACGAACTGATCCGCGCGCTGCGCGACCACCGACCGCCGGGGCCAGCCGCGAGCGTCAGCGCGCGGCGCGGTCGCGCAGAACCAGCCGTGACAGCCCATCCAGCGCGAATCCGAGGATGCCGATCACGAGGATCACCGCCATGACCTGGTCGTAGGCCAACTGGTCGCGGGCGTTGAGGATCTGATAACCCAGGCCGGACCGCACGCCGAGCATCTCCGCGGGCACCAACACGATCCAGGCCGTCCCGAGCGCGAGGCGGATGCCGCCCAGGATCGCCGGCCGGACCGCGGGGATGACGACCCGGGTCAGGCGCTCCCAGCCGCTGGCGACCCTGGTCGGGGACCGTTCTGTCTATTCATTCCCGGGCCGGGTCCCCCTTTCCGGAGGGCGGCGCGGTGAACAGTGGGAGAACGGAAGCCGTCCGTTACCGCACCGGCACTACAGTCGTGTCATGCGCACTGTCTTCCATTCCAAGCTCGATGAATTCTCGGACCAGCTGGTTCGCTTCTGCGAGACCAACATCCGCCTGCTCGACCGCGCCACCGCGGCACTGCTCGACGGCGACGAACTCGCCGCCATCGAGGTGATCGACGGCGCCGCGGAACTGGAGGATCTCCGTGAGGCCAGTGAGCAGCATGCGTTCGAGCTCCTCCTGCTCGAGTCCCCGGTGGCCGGCGATCTACGTCAGGTGGTCTCGGGGATCTACATCGTCGAGCACTTCACCCGCATGGCCGCGCTGGCCGGCCACATCGCCCGGGTCGCCCGACGGCGCCACCCGCAGTCCGTGGTGCCCGCCCCGCTCGTCCCGCTCATCCGGGAACTGTCGCAGCACGACGGTCGGATGGCCCGCGAGCTCACCGCCCTGCTCGTCGAGAAGGACGCGGACAGGGCCCGCACCCTGGACGCCGAGGACGACGCCGTCGACCGCCTCCACGCGGACCTCATGAAGCAGATCTCCGCCGAGGACTGGCCGCACGGTTCGGTGGCGGCCGTGGACCTGGCCCTACTCGCCCGTTACTACGAGCGTTTCGGCGACCACACCGTGAGCATCGCCAACCGGGTCGTGTACCTGGCCACCGGCGAGCGCCCCGAGGGCGGGTCGCTGTCCCATCTCGATGACGGCACGGTTCTGGACTGAGTACTGCCGGACGGTTCCGCGCGGCGATATCCTGGGGTCCCGCGACCCGATGAGGAGACCGCCATGTCCCGACCGGTCCATTTCGAGATCCACGCCTCCGACCCGGCCCGGGCCTGCACGTTCTACGGAGACGCGCTGGGCTGGACGTTCGAGGACTGGAGCGAGTACGCCGGGAGCCCCTACTTCGGGGTGACCACCGGACCCGAGGACGCCCCCGGCATCAACGGGGCCATCATGGCCCGGCCGGGGGACGCGCCGGAGCCCGGCTCCCCCGTCCGGGGCGCCGTGCTCACTGTGGGGTGCGAGGACTTCGACGTCACCGCCGGCAGGATCCTGGCCGCCGGGGGCGAGGTGGCCCTGGAGAAGCACGCCCTCCCCGGCATGGCGTGGCAGGGGTATTTCCTCGACACCGAGGGCAATGTGTTCGGTCTCCACCAGCCCGACCCCCGGGCCGGCGAGGAGGCCTGACCCCCGCGGGGGACGACCTCGGCCCACCCGAGACCGCCCCCGCGGGCGTCGACGGTCCGCACCGCCCCCGTCGACGCCGTCCCGGTCAGCGGCAGATCGCCCCGGTGGACGCCGACTGCACCAACTTGGAGTACTTGGCCAGGACACCGCGGGTGTAACGCGGCGGGAGCGGCTCCCAGCCCTCGCGCCTGGCGTGCAGCTCCGACTCGTCCACGAGCAGCTCCAGGGTGCCCTGCGAGACGTCGAGTCGGATCCGGTCACCGTCGCGGACGAATGAGATCGGGCCACCATCTACGGCCTCCGGGGCGACGTGGCCCACACACAACCCTGTGGTTCCGCCGGAGAACCGGCCGTCGGTCATCAGCAGCACGTCCTTGCCCAGACCCGCGCCCTTGATCGCTCCGGTGATGGCAAGCATCTCGCGCATGCCGGGGCCACCCTTGGGGCCCTCGTATCGGATCACCACCACGTCGCCCGCGGTGATGGTCCCGTCCTCGAGTGCGTCCATCGCGGCGCGCTCCCGCTCGAAGACCCGGGCGGTGCCCTCGAAGACGTCGGAGTCGAAGCCGGCGGACTTGACCACGGCTCCCTCCGGGGCGAGCGATCCGTGGAGAATGGTGATGCCGCCGGTCGGATGGATGGGCTCCCCCATGGCGCGCAGCACCTTGCCGTCCGGGTCCGGCGGGGCGATGTCGGCGAGGTTCTCGGCGACGGTGTGGCCGGTGACGGTGAGGCAGTCTCCGTGGAGCAGACCGGCGTCGAGCAGGGCCCGCATGACCACGGGGACGCCACCGATCTTGTCCACGTCGGTCATGACGTGGGCGCCGAACGGCTTGACGTCCGCCAGATGCGGGACCTTGGCGCCGATGCGGGCGAAGTCATCGAGGGTGAGCTCGACCTCGGCCTCGCTGGCGATCGCGAGCAGGTGCAGCACCGCGTTGGTGGACCCGCCGAAGGCCATGACCACGGCGATCGCGTTCTCGAACGCCTCCTTGGTCATGATGTCGCGCGCGGTGATGCCCTTGCGCAGGAGTTCCACCACTGCCTCACCGCTGGCCTTGGCGTAGTCGTCACGCCGACGGTCCGGGGCCGGCGGCGACGCGCTCCCGGGCAGCGACATGCCCAGCGCCTCGGCCGCGCTGGCCATGGTGTTGGCGGTGTACATGCCGCCGCAGGCGCCCTCGCCCGGGCAGATCGCGCGCTCGATGGTGTCGACGTCCTCGCGGCTCATCAGGCCTCGCGAACAGGCCCCGACGGCCTCGAACGCGTCGATGATCGTGACCTGCTTCTCGGTCCCGTCGGAGAGCTTCGCGAAGCCCGGCAGCGTCGATCCCGCGTAGAGGAAGACGCTCGCCAGGTCGAGGCGGGCGGCGGCCATGAGCATGCCCGGCAGCGACTTGTCGCACCCGGCGAGCAGGACCGAGCCGTCCAGCCGCTCGGCGCTCATCACCGTCTCGACACTGTCGGCGATCACCTCGCGGGACACCAGCGAGAAGTGCATGCCCTCGTGTCCCATCGAGATCCCGTCGGAGACCGAGATCGTCCCGAACTCCAGCGGATAGCCGCCGCCTGCGTGGGTGCCCTCCTTGACCGCCTTGGCCAGCCGGTCGAGCGAGAGGTTGCACGGGGTGATCTCGTTCCACGACGACGCGACGCCGATCTGCGGCTTGACCCAGTCGTCGTCGCCCATCCCCACGGCGCGCAGCATCCCGCGGGCGGCCGTCTTCTCCAGGCCGTCGGTGACGTCGCGGCTTCGGGGCTTGATGTCGGCCTCACGGCCGGTGGTCGGGTTCTCGGAGCGGGGGGTGTCGGTGCCGGAGGTCATGGGGCCAGCCTAGGCACTCGCCGCGGTCGGCGCCCTCGGACCCTCCCGCAGGCCGAGGATCGGGCAGGGCCCGGATCGGCCGTGACGGCCGGCGGCCCCACGGCCCGGTCAGCGATCAGCGTCCCTGGCCAGGTCGTACCGACGTAGGGCCTCGCGGCGTTCCTCGGCGTGGTCGACGATCGGCGACGGGTAGCCGCCGTCGTAGCCGCCCGGGGCGCGCCACGGCTCGTGGGCGGCGGCCCCGGACAGGTGAGCGAGTTCGGGCACCCATCGCCGGACGTACTCCCCGTCGGGGTCGAACTTCCGCCCCTGGGTCACCGGGTTGAACACCCGGAAGTACGGGGAGGCGTCGGTTCCCGTGCCGGCCACCCACTGCCACCCGTGGTTGTTGGAGGCGAGATCGCCGTCGTCGAGGTGGTCGAGGAAGTGCCGCGCCCCGACCGGCCACCACACGTGGAGGTCCTTGACGAGGAAACTGGCCGTGACCATCCGCACCCGGTTGTGCATCCACCCCTCGGTGAGGAGTTGCCGCATCCCTGCGTCGACGAACGGGTACCCGGTCCGGCCCTGTCGCCACGCCTCGACGAGGTCCTCCACCCCGGGGCCGTGGTCGTAGGGCATGCCCGCGAGCGGGTCGCGCAGGTCGCGCCACGCGGATCGTGGCCGGTGCCACAGGACGTCGGCGTAGAACTCACGCCATGCGAGTTCGGTGACGAAGCGGCGGGCTCCCTCCCCGCCCGCGGCCGGGTGGTCGGCGAGTTCGGCCAGGATCGTGCGCGGGTGGATCTCGCCGTACTTCAGGTACGCGGACAACCGACTGGTGGTGTCGAGGTCCGGTCGGTCCCGCTGCTCGTCGTATGCCTGGAGATCGTCGTGGAGGAACTCCCGCCACCGGGTGAGAGCCGCGGCCTCCCCCGCTGCGGCGGTCCCGCCCGCTCGTGCCGGGATCTGAGGTGGGCCCTCCCCGGACGCGGTGGTCCACGGGATGTGGTCGGGCCGCTCGCCGGGCGGGGGCCACCCGTGCTCGTGCCAGGCGCGGGAGAACGGTGTGAAGACCTTGTACGGCTCCCCGCTGCCGCTCAGGACCCGGCCCGGACCGACGGCGTAGGGAGACCCGGTGGTCACCAGTTCGCGACCGTCGGCGTCGAGTGCGGCGCGTACGCGGTCGTCGCGACATCGTCCGTAGGGGGTGGATTCCCGGCTGATGTGGACGCGGCCGGCGCCGACCTCGCGGGCGAGCCCCGCGATCACCTCGGCGGGGTCTCCGGTCCGCACGACCAGTGCACCGCCCGTGTCCCCCGAGAGCGCGGCGAGGGAGGCCGCCAACCGCCCCGCCCGTACACCGGCCCGCCGCAGCAGCGCGGGGTCCCGGACGAAGACCGGCAGGACCTCGTCCCCGGAGGCGACGGCCTCGAGGAGTGCGGGGTGATCGGTCAGTCGCAGATCACGTCGGAACCACAGGATCGAGATCCCCACAGGGCCTCCCTCGTCGACGGGCACGACCGCCCCCGGGGCGGCGGGCGGCGCAGTGATCTCCCGAGTGTGGCAGACCCGGGCCGGGGATCCCGTTCAGTCGAGCGCGGGGAAACGGGGCACGACGTACTCGGCCAACTCGGCGATCACCTCGAGGACGGGTCGGCGGCAGGCCCCCAGCCCCAGCTGTACGTGGTTGACACCGATCCCCCGCAGGTCCTCCAGGTGGTCGACCAGTCGCCGACGACCGATCCGGAAACCGAAGTCGATCGGGGAGGCGGTCTCGTCGGGGTTCTCCGCCAGGTCGATGCGGAGCGACTGTGCGAAGGGTTTGAACACCTCGTCGTCGTTCCCACCGCTCTCGTTCCCACCACCGCCGTCGCTCCCGGCTCCCCCGGCCGCGGCGCCGTCGCTCCCGGCTCCCCCGGCCGCGGCGACCACCATCTCCCGCCACTGCTCGACCGTGCGCCGCTGGACGTCGAAGTCCCGCGGGTAGGTCATCCAGCCGTCGCCGTGGGCGGCGAGGTACGCCACGCTCTGCTGACACGAGCCGACCATGATCGTCGGCACCGACGCGGCGCTGGGCTTGGGCACCACGTCCGCGCTGTGCATCCACCCACCGGACCAGCGGATCCCCCGCATCTCGGTGGTCCACGCGTGCGTCACCACGCGCAGGTTCCCACGGAACCGCTCGCCCCGCTCACCCTGCTCGAGGCCGAACGCCCGGAATTCCTCGGGCCTGTCGCCCGACGCCAGGCCCAGCAGGAACCGCCCCCCGGAGAGCCGGTCGAGGCTGGTGGCGGATTTGGCGACGTGGAGCGGGTGCCGGACGGGCAGGACGATGCCGGCGGTGCCCAGCGCGATCCGCGAGGTGTGCGCGGCCATGTGCGTGAGGAACACCCACGGGTCGTAGATCTGGCCGACGTCGCCGAACGACGGTACCCGCAGCGGGATGTCACGGGCGTAGAGGGCGGCGAAGCCACCGGCCTCGGCCGACTGCGCGATCCGCGCCTGGACGGCCGGGTCGCCCACCTCGTCGCCGTCGGCCCGGGTCCGCAGCGGGAATCCCAGGCCCAGGGTGAGGAGGCCGGGCGCGTAGGTGCGCCGGAATCCCGGCAATTCGCGTGGGTCGCCGTCGGAGCGGGTGCACGGCGAGTCGGTCATGCCCCCACCTTCGCACGCCGTCTCCGCCGCCGGCCCCCTTGACCGCCGCACCCGGGGCTACTCGACTAAGATCTCCCTCATCCGTCGAGCGGAAGGCTGAGCGTTGACCACGACCCTGCTGGCCGCGGAAGCCTCCTCGACCGAGCTGATCTCGCTGTTCTGGGTCGTCCTGGTCGTCTTCGCCGCCCCGCTGCTGTCCTCGCTGACGCGGTCGCTGGTCCCCGGCGTGGTGGTGCTCCTCGTGGGCGGGATGCTGGTCGGTCCGAACGGGTTCGGTCTGGCGGTCGAGAGCGGCGGGGTGGCGATGCTCGCCGAGCTGGGCCTGGGGATGCTGTTCCTCCTGGCCGGGTTCGAGCTGGAGGCGTCATCGGTGACGGGCCGGGGTGGTCGACGCGCCGCCGGGACATGGCTGGTGAGCATGGTCCTGGCCGCGGGCGTGGGGTGGCTGGTGTCGGGGCGGTGGGAGACCGCGGTGGCGATCGGGTTGCTGCTCACGTCCACGGCGGTCGGCACCCTGTTGCCGATCCTCAAGGGAGCGGGCCACGACACCACCCCGGTCGGCAGGGCCGTCCTTACGCACGGCGCCATCGGAGAGTTGGGGCCGGTCCTGGTGATGGCCGTCCTGCTCGGCACCCGCAGCATCGGCTCCTCCCTGGTCGCGGTGGGGTTGTTCTTCGCGGCCGCGCTGGTCGTCCTGGTGGTGCCGGCCCGGCTGCTCCGGGTGCGCGGCCTGGGTCGGGCACTGGTTCGCGGTACCTCCACGACGAGCCAGCTCGCGATGCGCACCGTCCTGCTGCTGCTGGCCGCGATGATGGTCGTGGCCACGGTCTTCGGGTTGGACGTGGTGCTGGGTGCGTTCGCTGCGGGCATCATCCTGCGTCGGCTGGTAGATGTGCTCGCCGACCAGCTCCGCGCGAGCGACGAGGACCCCGACCGAGGCCTGGCCGAGGTGCTCACGCACCAGCTGGAGACCGTCGGTTACAGCGTGTTCATCCCCGTGTTCTTCGTGGTCTCCGGGATGGCGATCAGCGTGGCCGCGGTCGCCGATGCGCCGTGGATCCTGGTGGCGGCGGTGGCGAGCATGCTCGTGATCCGTGGTGGCGGGGTGTGGCTGTCCGAGCGCGTCCTGCGCACGAGCCCGGGCCTGACCACGACGCGCGAGCGCGCCAGGGTGGGCCTCTACGCGGCGACGGGCCTGCCGATCATCGTCGCCGTCACTCAGGTCGCCGTGGACAACGGCCTCATGGCCGCCAGGATCTCCTCGGTGCTGGTGGCCGCGGGCGCGGTCACCGTGCTGCTGTTCCCGCTGCTGGCGGAGCTGGTGCGCGCCGGGACGACGACGGAGACGGAGGAGACCAAAGAGACCGAGGAGACGACGACGAGGTGAGGTACCTGTGAAGCTGACGGCCACCACCGGGGCCCGACGGCTCGTGGTGCAGTCCTCCCTGGGTGCCGGTGACTCCGGGAGTCAGCTGCCGCTGCCGCTACGGCTGCTGATGAAGGTCGTGCTGGCCGGCCTACCTGCTCGAGGTGGTCTCGGACGACTCCCTCGTCCGCAGGGCGGTCGGCGTCAGTAGCTGAGGCCCACGGGCCATGAGCACGCCGGCGACCAGGGCGCCCAGTCCGCCTGCCGCCATGTCGCCGACGGTGTCCCCGTAGGTCACGTAGATGTCGTCGGTGAGGAAGGCGTAGCCGAACCACTCGACCATCTCCCACAGGGCGCCCAGCGCAAGCCCCAGCACCGTGGTCAACACGATCCCCCCGGCGGTGGTGAACCCGCGGGCGCCGGGCGACCGCACGATCCCCCGGTGCGCCAGGAACAGATAGGCCACCACCGCCATCCAGCCTGCGAGGACGACGTGGACGGGCACGTCCCACCACCACAGGACCCGGTACAGGTCGACGACGTTGCTCCACGCCGCCACGAGCAGGGCGGTCGAGACGGAGATGTCGGCCCACGCGCGCATCCCGATGAACCTGGGAAACATGAGCGCCGGCAGCGTGAATGCCACGATGGCCGCATCGGTGAGCTCGTGGAACAGCAGCGCCAGCAGGACGCTGAGGACACCGAGGAGGCGCAGGGCGTCCGCGACTCGCTGCGCCCCGGTCTCGGCGGGCCGGAGGAAGTTGTCGATCACGTCGCACCGGCCCCTTCCTGGTCTCGTCCCGGGTCTCGCGGCTCGTCCCGCCCGGGGTCCGGTCGGACCACGGCCTGCACAGGCAGGTGGTCCGACGGCCAACCACCGCCGTACCGCAGCGGGTTGATCGCGGCGTCGGAGACCCTAACCCGTGATGTGGCAAGTATCCAGTCGATCCGAGTGCCACCGCGGCGCGGCTCGCGGTAAGCGGCGTACGTGCCCCACCGATCGGTCCGCCGGTTCTCCGCGGCGCCCCAGCTGTCCACCAGTGCCCCCTCCGCGAGCAGGGTTCGCACCGCGGCATCGGACGGGCCCGCGTTGAGGTCCCCCGCGACGACGGCCGGTACGTCGCGCGCGGCCACCAGATCGCGGACCGCCCGGGCCGAACGGACGCGGGATCGTCGTGACAGTGGGTCGAGGTGGGTGTTGACCACCAGCAACTCGTGGCCGGTGTCGCGATCCCGGAAGTGCGCCGACACGAGCACCCGGGGGAACAGGTTGCCCCAGGACATCGATCCGGGGCGGCCCGGGGTGTCCGACAGCGCCGACTGATCCCACCCCAGCAGGTCGAGCCTGGTCGTGTCGTAGAAGATCGGGCAGGCCTCGCCGCCGCCGTTCGCTCCCCTACCCCGACCGAGGTGGTCGAACCGCTGGCCGAGCCCGTCGCGGACGTCCGTGATCTGCTCGGCGACCACCTCCTGGGCGCACAGCACGGTCGGCTGCTCGGCGCTCAGCAGCGCCCGCACTCGCGGGGCCCGGGCGGTCCACCGGTCGGCCGCACGGGTCAATGCGGCGGGGACCGGTCGACGGATGTTCCAACTCATGACGTGGATCCCCGGCGCCCCGACCCAGCCGATGACCGGCGTCAGCCCCGGACGCGCGGCGCCCGGGGCGGGCGCGGGACCGTGCACTGACATGTCGGACGTCCTCCGCTCTCGCCGTCGATCGGACATGGCCGGGATCGTTTCTCCCACTGTATTCGGCGCGCAGGCCGGCGCGGACCGGTCGCGGGGCGGCACGAGATCGCGTCCACGGCGACGCGGGTGGGAGGATGACCGCGTGTCCACGCCCCCGCCCCTGCCCGTCAAGGACGGAGTCGGGCCCACTCGGCTCCGCGTACCGACCACCGGCCCCTGGGCGGGTATCCCCGGGTTCCTCGTGTCCAGGTTCGACCACGTCGACCCGGGCGAACTGCACCGGCGGATCGAGGACGGGGAGATCGTCGGTGCCGACGGCCGGGCGATCGCCCTCGACACCCCACTGGGCACCCACGAGTTCGTCTGGTACCACCGCGACCTGCCGGACGAGACAGTTCTGCCGTACCGGGAGGAGATCTTGTACCGCGACGACCACCTCGTCGTCGTCGACAAACCGCACTTCCTCCCCACCACCCCGTCGGGGAGGTTCCTCCGGGAGACCGCACTCGTGAGGCTGCGAACCCGCCTCGGCAACGACGCCCTGACACCGATCCACCGGCTGGACCGCGAGACGGCGGGCCTGGTGATGTTCTCCGCCCGCCCCGACACCCGCGGCGCGTACCAGTCGATGTTCGAACGACGCGAGGTCGCCAAGGTCTACGAGGCGGTATCGGCACGGCCGCGGGGATGGGACCCTCGCGGCCCGACGATCGGGGGCCGCCCGCTGCCGATCATCCACCGGGCCCACATCCGCTCCCGGCGCGGCGACCTGCGCGTCACGGTCGACCCCTCACTCCCGACGAACTCCGAGACCCTCATCGACGTGCTCGCGGCCGGGCCCGGTGTCACCGGCCGACAAGTGCTGCACACGATCCTTCGGCCGCGCACCGGCCGGCCGCATCAACTGCGGGTGCACCTCGCGGCGCTGGGCATCCCCATCCTCGGTGATCGGCGTTACCCCGACCTACTCCCCGAATCGCCCGACGACCCCCACCTGCCGCTGCAGTTGCTCGCCAGCGCACTCGAGTTCACCGATCCCGTCACGGGCGCACCGCGGCGGTTCGTCACCCGGCGAACCCTGCGCCACGCCCCCGTCAGAGGTCGCGCCGGAAACTCAGGTGGATGACGCCGCTGGGCGACGCGGCGGCCTCGATGTGGAACCGCTCCTCGAGCCCCTCCAGTCCGTCCCACAACCGCTCGCCCCTGCCCAGGGGGACCGGGACCACCGCGACGTGCATCTCATCGATGAGGTCGGCCTCGAGGAACTGCCGGATCGTCGTGGTGCCGCCCCCGATCCTCACGTCGCCTCCCGCCGCCAGACCGCGGGCGTGGTCCAGCGCCTCGGCGGGCGAGGCGTCGAGGAAGTGGAAGCTGTTCCCGCCGTCCAGTTCGAGGACCGGGCGCGGGTGATGGGTGAGCACGACCACCGGGGTGTGGAAGGGCGGATCGTCCCCCCACCATCCGCGCCACCGCTCGTCCCACGGCCCCCGCGACGGGGCGAACTTGTTGCGGCCCATGATCTCCACGCCCACGCCGGTGTTCCACCGGCTGGCGAACGCCTCGTCCACGCCCACCGTGGGCGACTGGGCGTCGTGGAAGCCCATCTCCTGGAAGGTCCGCGTGGGCAGGGCCCACTCGAGGAGGCGGTGGTCGGCGTGGCCGAACGGCGCCTCGAGGCTCTGCCCCTCGCCGGTTCCGAACCCGTCGAGCGAGACCGAGAAGTTGTGGACCCGCACCCTCGATGCGGGTCCGTCCGCGACCGTCATCGCTCGATCGTATGCCGATTCCCGGGGGCGTCAAGGCGTGGTCGGCCCCTCACTCCACGAATCGCGCGAGTTGTCCCGTGACGAGGGTCCAGCCCTCCACCAAACCGAGCTCGTCATGTGTGGCGCGCCCCTCCTCGTCCGCGTGGCGCGCGGTGATCCGGTATGTCGTGCCGTCCGGATGGTCCAGCAGAGCCACCTCTCCGGTCACGGCCACCGGTGCCGGAGTCGTCGGACGCAGGGTGCTGTCCACTGCATTGGTGAACACCAGACGTTCGCACTCGTCGACAACCAGAAATGCGGCGTCCATGTGAGGCGAGAAGTGCGACCCGTCCTCGCTCATCGACGTGATGAAGCCGCCGCCGGCGTGCGGGGCGAAGTGGTCCACCCGACAGAGGTACGGATCGGGGATCCACCACTGCGCGAACGCGGCCGGGGTGGTCCAGGCGTCCCAGACGGCCCGGCGCGATGCCCGGATCACCCTCTCGATGGTCAGGTCGTCATACTGCGGGTTCATGGGTGGCTCCCGTCCGCCAGGTCCGGCGATGAGGGGCGGTCGACCAGCGCCCGGCCACGGTGAGGCCTCAGCTCACAGGGCTCCACTCGGCGAGCTGTTTCGCCGAGACCTCCGCGAGCCACATCTGCCACAGCGGGCCGAACGACACCCGTCGCACCCCGAGGCCCCGCAGCGCGGAGGCGTCACCGGCGCCGTTGCCCTTGACCGGATGAGCGGTGACGTTGAGCGGGATGGTCACCGCCTGCACGAGTCGCCCGACCTGGTCAGCGGTCGAGAGCCCGACCGGGTAGACCGAACGCGCCCCGGCGTCCTCCATCAGCCGGATGCGCGCCTCGGCCTCCTCCAGGGGGTCCGCGAACACGTCGGTGCCGAGCTTGACCGCGTCCGTACGCCCGTTGATGACGAACGGGACCCCCGCCTCGTCCGCCGCGCGTCGGGCGCCGGCGATGTAGTCGGCGTGCTCCTGCCGCTCACGGACGCGCTTGCCCTCACCGTGGACCACGTCCTCGATGTTGGCGCCGACCGCACCCACCTCGATCAGCCGGTTGATCAGCTCTCCCGGCTCCAGCCCGTATCCGGACTCCACATCCACACTCACGGGGACGTCGACCGAGTCGGTGATCCGTCTGACCACACCGAGGTACTCGGTGAAATCCATGTTCTCGCCGTCGGCGCTACCGAGGGAGTCGGCGACGGGATGGCTACCCACGGTGAGGCCGCCGAACCCCGCGTCCACCGCGACCCGGGCGCTCCACACGTCCCAGACTGTCGGCAGAACGAGCAGGTCGCCGGATCCGTGCCGTTCGGAGAATTCGTTCGCGCGCGCGGTGACATCTGTCATGGGAGACCTCCTGGTGGCGTCGGTAGCCCGACCCTACGGGATGCACCCCTCTACCCGGCCACCGTAGAGTGATGTGTATCACACACCGGGAGGTCATCGTGAACCACGTCTACAGCATCACCGAGATCGTCGGCTCGTCACCCGACGGCACCGACCAGGCCATCGCCAACGCGGTCGCGGAGGCGTCCAAGACGCTCCGGAACCTCGAGTGGTTCGAGGTGCAGTCCGTCCGCGGCAAGCTCGACGCCGACGAGGTCACCCACTGGCAGGTCACTATCAAGGTGGGATTCCGGCACGAGTCCTGAGACCCCGGTATCGCACCCGGGGGCGCCGGGCGCCGCGCATGGCGCGACGCTCCACACGGCAGCCCGGTTCCCCCGAATCGAGTTCTCCACAAGCCGGTTCTCCCCGTCCACAGATCCCTGACCAGGGCTGTCCCAGGTTGTCGAGGTCGCGGAGACTCGGCGGCATGAGATTCGACGAACTCCCCGAGAACTGGTGCGGCCTCCCACTCGACGACGCGCCGCTGGCCGCCGGCGTCATCGACCTCGTCATCGGTCACCACGACCGCCACCGCGACACGTTGCTCATCCTGCCCTGCGACGAGTACGACGTCGCGTTGCCCTCACCAATCCTCGTCAGTGACACCGAGTGGACGACATCCTCCCGTCACCGCCGCGAGTCCATGTCCGTGCTGTCGCAGATCCCCGTACCCGGATTCGTCGTGGGCCTGTCGGCCGGGCGCCGTCTGCCCGACAAGATCGTTCGGGGCTGGCTGCGGACAGTCGAGGACGAGCTCGACGCCTCCGGCCAGGCCCTGCTCGCATTCGGGGTGGCTGATCTCGACGGGGTGGAGATCGTCGGTGGACGGGCGGCTCGCAACGGCAGCCTCGGTGCCGCCGCCGGGTAACATCGCACCTCGTGCCCGACAACTCACCCACCCCGGAGCCGGGCAGCATCGTCGACTATTCGGCGCTTCCCGGGCCGGGCGGGCGCAGGTCGAGGCTCCCCGCCGTCGACGCGCCCCGGTGGACGCTCAAGGTCGCGCTGGCGCAGCGCCCGTGGAGCTTCATCGCCTCCGGCGCCATGGCCGTGGCGTTCCTGTGCAACGGACTGACCCCGGTCGTGGTCGGGCGGGCGGTCGACGATGCGGTCGCCGCTTCCTCCGCCGACCGGCTGTGGTTCTGGATCGCCATCCTGGGTTGCGTGTTCCTCATGGCGATCGCCGCCAACTGGACCGCCCGTTTCATGCTGGTGCGGAGCCAGCAGTTGGTCAGCCACGACCTGCGGACCGCGGTCACCGACCGAATCCAGGACCCGCGCGGGTTCGCCGGTCGCGATCGCACCGCCGGAGGCCTGCTGTCCGTCGCGTCCTCGGACACCACCCGGGTCGGCGACATCGTCATGATGACGGTCATGCCGGTGGCCGAGGCCGCCGCCATCACCTACGGCGCGGCGATGATGTTCAGCATCAATCCGTGGCTGAGCCTCGCCACGCTGATCGGGGGCCCGCTGCTCGTGGTGGTGGCACTGTGGGTGGCGCGCCCGCTGCAGGAGCGGTCGGTCGAGCGGCAACACGCGATCGCCCGGGCCGCCGCCACCGCCACCGACGTCGTGCAGGGCCTGCGCATCCTCAAGGGACTGGGCGCCATCGTAACCGTTCGCGGCCGCTACGACGAGGTCTCCGGCACCGCGTACCGCAAGACGGTCCACGCCGACGCCGCCGAGGCCCGCCTCAACGGCGCCACCGAGGCCGCGGGCGCCCTCTTCGTCTCCACGCTCGGCATCTCCGCCGGTGCGCTGGCACTTGCGGGTCGTATCACGATCGGCGAACTCATCACGGTCGTCGGTCTGACCCAGTTCCTCGTCGTGCCGATGACGATGTTCGGCCGCAACCTCGCCTCCCGGTGGGCCTCGGCCGAGGCGTCGGGCAGGCGGATCCGTGAGGTCCTCGGCGCCGACTTCGAACGCCTCTCGGACGTCGAGGCCACCACGAGCCAGCGCTTCATTGACGCCCTACCGTCCGGTCTGACCGCCGTCGACGGCACGGATCACGAACTGGTCCACCTGCTCGAATCCCTGCCCCGCACCCGGGTGGTGGTCGCGCCGCACGCGGCCGACCTGTTCGACGGCAGCGTGGCCGACAACGTCCACCCGGACCGGGGCATCGCGGAGCGGGCGCTCGACGTGGCCTGCTGCGACGACATTCCCGAGGGCCCCGACAAGCGCGTCGGCGAGAGCGGGCGGATGCTCTCCGGAGGCCAGCGCCAACGCGTCGCCCTCGCCCGCGCCGTCGCCTGGGACCCGGAGGTCCTCGTGCTGCAGGACCCCTCCACCGCGGTCGACTCGGTCACCGAGCAGAACCTCGCCTACAACGTGGCCCGTCACCGGGCCGGCCGGAGGACCCTGGTGTTCAGCCAGGCCCCCGCATGGAGCGCGGTGGCCGATTCCCGTCTGACCGTGGACGGGCTCCGCGCGGTGGCGGAGGGTCTGCTCGTGGGGGCCGGGAGATGACGACGACGATCCCGACACCCCCCCTCAAGACCGACAGCGGCCTGAGGTTCCCGGTCGCCTCCGCGGGCGAGGTCCGCCGCGAGGTGGCCCGGCAGTTGCGTGGGGTCCGCCATGCGAGGCGGTGGCTGGCTCTGGCCGTGGTTCTGCTCAGCCTCGGTGCCTACGCGGGGGTGCTCATCCCCCAGCTGATGGGGCGGATCGTGGACCTGGTCTCCGGACAGGCCTCGGGTTCGCTGTGGCATATCGGTGCGCAGTTGCTAGCCGCGGCCGTCGTCGGCGCGGTGTCGAGTGCCGCCGGCTTCTATCTGGTGGCCAGGTTGTCCGAGCGGGTGATCGCCACTCTGCGCCAGGACATGGTCGGCACCGCACTGGGGCTGCCCTCCCACCGCGTCGAGGACGCCGGGTCGGGAGACCTGGTCAGCCGGTCCACCGACGACGTCGCCGAACTGTCCTCGGCGGTCACGGAAACCGTCCCGACACTGTCCACGTCCGTTCTGACGGTCGTGGCCACGGTGATCGCCCTGTTCGCACTGGACTGGCAGTTCGTCGTCATCCCGCTCGTCGTCGCGCCTCTGTACTACGTCGCCGCACGCCGCTACCTGGCCAAGGCCCCGCAGCGCTACGCCGCGGAGCGGGCCGCGATGGCCGAGCGGGCCCGGCGCGTGCTCGAGGCCATCCGCGGTCGCGCGACGGTGCGCGCGTTCTCCCTCGAGGACCGGATGCACACCCTGACCGGGAACGCGTCCTGGGACGTGGTCCGCAAGGGGATCCGGGCCCGGACCACCATGCTCGTGCTGAACGTGTGGATGCTCATCGGCGAGTTCCTCATGCTGGCGATAGCGCTGGCGGTCGGGTACCACCTCGTCGCCACCGAAGCCCTGACGGTCGGCGCGGTGACGGGCGCTGTCCTCATGATCATCCGACTGCGGGGGCCGCTGAACACCTTCATGCGCATCCTGGACGTTGTGCAGTCGGGATACGCCTCGCTCGCCCGCATCGTGGGCGTCGTCGTGGACCCGCCCGTGTCCGTACCCGACAGCGGAGTGGACGCGCCGCAGGGTCGCGTCGAACTCCGCGGCGTCGGCTTCAGTTACGGCGGGTCCTGGGCCGTGCGCGACGTCGACTTCGCCATCTCGCCCGGTGAGACGGTCGCGGTCGTCGGCGCGTCCGGGGCGGGGAAGACCACCGTCGCGGCGCTCGTGGCCGGACTGCTCGTCCCCGACGCCGGCGAGGTCCTGGTCGACGGCCATCCGGTCTCATCGCTGTCCGACTCCGAGCGCATCGCCCGCCTGGCCACGGTCAGCCAGGAGGTCCACGTCTTCTCGGGCACCCTGCGCCAGGACCTGACGCTGGCCAAACCGGCCGCCACCGACGAGGAACTGCGTCTCGTCCTCGAACGCGTCCATGCCACCGCATGGTTCCGCCGTCTGCCGGACGGGCTCGACACCGTGGTGGGGGCACGCGGCATCCAACTCGACCCCGTCGCCGCCCAGCAGCTTGCGCTGGCCCGGGTGCTGCTGCTCGACCCTGCCGTCATCGTCATGGACGAGGCCACCGCGGAAGCCGGGTCCGCGGGTGCCGGGGCACTCGAGCTCGCCGCCGACGAGATCACCCGTGATCGTTCGGCCCTGGTCATCGCCCATCGCCTCGATCAGGCGTCACGCGCCGACACGATCCTCGTGATGGACGGGGGCGCGATCGTCGAACGCGGCTCGCACGCCGCGCTGATCGAGCGGGACGGCATCTACGCCCGTCAGTGGTCGGCATGGTCCGCCGGCCGGCAGGGGCAGGCCTCCCGGGCGTCCGCGACATCCCAGGCCGGCCCCGGGTCCGCCCGACCGGGGTAGATGACTCCGGGAAACGGCGCACAGGTGTCCGACTCGGGTGATGATGGAGTCGGCGAATTGACCCCGTTCCACAAGAACTCGCTCAGCCACGAGACGAAAAGAGTCGACATCCATGACCTCAGACAGACAGACGATCATCTACACGCTCACCGATGAGGCCCCGCGCCTGGCGACGGAGGCGTTCCTCCCGGTCGTGCGCACCTTTGCCGACGCGGCCGGCATCGACGTCACGACGAGCGACATCTCGGTGGCCGCTCGCATCCTGGCAGCCTTCCCCGAGCGGCTCACCGATGAGCAGAAGGTCCCGGACAACCTCGGTGAACTGGGCCGGATGACCCAGGACCCGCACACCAACATCATCAAGCTCCCGAACATCAGCGCCTCGGTCAACCAGCTGACCAACGCGATCGCCGAGCTCCAGTCCAAGGGATACGACATCCCGGACTACCCGTACGAACCCAAGACCCCCGACGAGGTCGAGATCGTCGAGCGCTACGGCAGCTGCCTCGGCAGCGCCGTCAACCCGGTGCTCCGCCAGGGCAACTCGGACCGCCGCGCCCCGAAGGCGGTCAAGGAGTACGCCCGGGCCAACCCGCACTCCATGGGCAAGTGGTCGATGGCCTCACAGACCCACGTCGCCCACATGACACACGGCGACTTCTACGCGGGCGAGAAGTCGATCATCCTCGACCGCGCGTGCGACGCGCGCATGGAGGTCGTGACCCCGGACGGCGAGACCCACGTGCTCAAGACCGTGCCGCTCGAGGCCGGCGAGGTCGTCGACTCGATGTACATGAGCAAGAAGGCGCTCATGGACTTCTACGAGGAGCAGCTCAATGACGCCAAGGAGACCGGCGTCATGTTCTCGCTCCACGTCAAGGCCACCATGATGAAGGTGAGCCACCCGATCGTGTTCGGCCACGCCGTGCGGGTCTTCTACAAGGATGCCTTCGCCAAGCACGAGGAGCTGTTCCACGAGCTGGGCATCAACGTCAACAACGGCATGGCCGACCTGTACAACAAGATCGAGAATCTCCCCAGCTCCAAGAAGGAGGAGATCATCGAGGATCTCCACCGCTGCCACGAGCAGCGGCCGGAGCTGGCGATGGTCGACTCGGCGCGCGGTATCACCAACTTCCACTCCCCCTCGGATGTCATCGTCGACGCCTCGATGCCCGCGATGATCCGCATCGGCGGGAAGATGTACGGCGCCGACGGCCGCAAGAAGGACACCAAGGCCGTCATCCCGGAGTCCACGTTCGCGCGGATCTACCAGGAGATCATCAACTTCTGCAAGACCAACGGGGCCTTCGATCCGACCACGATGGGCACTGTGCCGAACGTCGGCCTCATGGCCCAGAAGGCCGAAGAGTACGGCAGTCACGACAAGACCTTCGAGGTCCAGTACGACGGTGTGGCCAACATCGTCGACGCCGCCACCGGCGAGGTCCTGCTGTCCCAGGATGTCGAAGCCGGTGACATCTGGCGCATGTGTACCGTCAAGGACGCGCCGATCCGCGACTGGGTGAAGCTGGCCGTGGACCGCGCCCGCGCCTCCGAGATGCCGGCGGTGTTCTGGCTGGACCCGTACCGGCCCCACGAGAACAACCTGATCACCCTGGTGAACAAGTACCTCGCCGAGCACGACACCGAGGGTCTGGACATCCAGATCATGTCGCAGGTGCGCGCTATGCGGTACACGCTCGAGCGCGCCTGGCGGGGCCTGGACACCATCTCGGTGACCGGCAACATCCTGCGCGACTACCTCACCGACCTGTTCCCGATCCTCGAGCTCGGGACCAGCGCCAAGATGCTGTCCATCGTCCCGCTGATGGCCGGCGGTGGACTGTACGAGACCGGTGCGGGCGGCTCGGCACCGAAGCACGTCCAGCAGTTGGTCGAGGAGAACCACCTGCGCTGGGACTCGCTCGGTGAATTCCTCGCACTAGGGGCGAGCCTGGACGATCTCGGGCGAAAGTACGACAACCCCAAGGCCACGATCCTGGCCAAAACGCTCGACACGGCGACCGGGAAGCTGCTGGAGAACCGGAAGTCGCCGTCCCGCACGACCGGTGAGCTGGACAACCGGGGGAGCCAGTTCTGGCTCGCGATGTACTGGGCGCAGGAACTGGCCGAGCAGTCCGACGACGCGGAGCTGGCAGCACACTTCGGCCCGCTCGCGGAGAAGCTGACCGCGGACCGGGACACCATCCTCGACGAGCTGCTCGCGGTGCAGGGCACCCCGGTCGAGCTGGGCGGCTACTTCCAGCCCGCCATCGACAAGCTGAGGGAGGCGATGCGGCCGAGCGAGACGCTCAACGCCGCTCTCGAGGACACCCGCGCCTGACCCACCCGGCCCACAACACCGCACCCACCGGCCGTCGGCTGGTGGGTGCGGTGCTGTATCGGCCTACACTCAAGTCGGAGCTGGTCCCGGTTCCCCGATGATGGGAGCCCGGATGTCCGGCACCGCTGAACCGTCCCGTTTCCCCTCCGATCCGAAGGACTCCCCACACTCCCCGGAGACCGGGGCGCGACCCCTCCTGACGCTCGGAGTCCTCGCGACCTCCACGATGGAGAACGAGCGGCGCCTGCCCCTTCATCCGCATCACCTGGATCGGATCGATCCGGACGTTCGGGCTCGGATGGTCGTCGAACGCGGGTACGCTGCGGACTTCCAGCTCGAACCCGGGTACGTGGAGTCGAGGGTGGGCAGGGTCGCAGAGCGGTCGGAAGTCATCCAGGCCGCCGATCTCCTCCTGCTCCCCAAGCCCCAGGCGGCGGACGTGAACGAGATCCCTGCCGGTCGCACCCTCTGGGGGTGGCCCCACTGTGTGCAGGACACCGAGCTGACGCAGACCGCGATCGATCGACGACTCACCCTCATCGCCTTCGAGGCGATGAACCACTGGACACGGCAGGGTGACTTCAGCCTGCACGTGCTCCACAAGAACAACGAGCTCGCCGGGTACTCCTCCGTGATCCACGCCCTGAGTCTCACGGGGACCACCGGAGACTACGGCCCCCGTCGCAGCGCGGTCGTGATCGGTTTCGGCGCGACGGCCCGAGGAGCCGTCACCGCACTGAGCGCCCACGGGATCCACGACATCCAGGTCCTCACACAGCGCGGGGCGACGGCAGTCGGTTCACCGATCCACAGCGCTCACATCTCCCAGCTCCACACCGGCGGCGGTCCAGCCCACCTCGGCACGGTGCCCACCGAGGATGGTGACGTCCCTCTCCCGGTATTCCTCGCCGCACACGACATCGTCGTCAACTGCACCCTCCAAGACGTGGACGCGCCGATGACCTACCTGCGCACCCGCGACCTGGAGGGGTTCGCCCCGGGCAGTCTGATCATCGACGTCTCGTGCGACGCAGGCATGGGGTTCGAGTGGGCCGAACCCACCGGGTTCGACGATCCGATGTTCGCTGTCGGCCACGGGGTGCACTACTACGCCGTCGACCACAGCCCCTCCTACCTGTGGAACTCGGCGACGTGGGAGATCAGCGAGGCACTACTTCCGTTCCTGCGCACCGTCATGGAGGGCCCCGCCGCGTGGGACGAGAACCTCACCATCTCCCGCGCCATCGAGATCCGTGGCGGGGTGATCGTTAACCCGAGAATCCTGAGCTTCCAGGGCCGTGACACCGCGTATCCCCACGCCCTGGCCGGGACGCGTCCCGCATAGCCGGCTCATAGCGCTCACGGGTCCGGGGCGACGGCGAGCGGCTGGGGGCCGTCGACGGTCACGGGACGTCGGGGCACTCGATGACGTCGATCGAGTTGCCCGGGAACAGCGCGAGAAACGGGTGCCCACGCACGAGGTCGACCGCCGACTCGTGCGAGGGCGCTGAGAGCAGCATGTAGGCGACCCTGTCGTCCTCGAACACCTCGACACCCTGGCTGGTGACGCGCCGCTTGCGGTACAGCGGACGTCCGGGATCCACGAGCGCCGGGCCCGCCTCCTCCGCCCACCGGGACCACGCCGCCATGAACTCTGCCTGCTCCGCCTCGGTGAGTTGAGGCTCGGTCGCCAGGTCGGCCGCGCCGTTGAGTATTCCGAGGAAGATGCCCATCCGGGAAGCGTTTCCGCGGGGGACGCACTGCGGAACGGTCCCGACGAGTCACTCTCCTCTGACCAGGCGCCCGGCCCCGCGTCGTGCGCGCGATTAGTCTCCTGCGAAGACGACGCGGTTGCCCTCGGGGTCCTCCACCACGAGAATCCTCCGACCGCCGCCGGGTTGCGGACCGTGATTGTCGACCCCGGCCGCAACGAGGCGACCGACCACCGAGTCCAGGTCGTCGACCTCGATCACCACCGACGAGTGCCCTGCCCGATCCGGTTCGGCCCAGACCTGGAGCCCGAAACCGTCTCCGAGATGCCATTCGAGCAACTCCGGCATCGGCCGGCTGTCCGGCCCCCGGTCGAGATGGCGGGAGTACCACGCGTCCCCCACCGATTCGTCGGAAACCGTGCAGTTCGCCATCAACAATCTGAACATCGTCGCTCCTCGGTCCGGTCTGCTGTGATCCCTGGGCGTCGCGCACGGAGTCGCGGCGCTTACCGATCGTCCCGGGAGCGCCAGATGGCCCGGGCGAACGCCGGGCTCGTCGTCGCGATGGCCCCGGATCCTATCTCCTCGCGTAGCGCGCGAGCAGGCACAGGAGGAACGTCCTTCCGCGGTGACCGGCCCACCCCCGCGCTGAACGTGCAGCTCGTCAGCCGTCGCTCGACCCGTGACGCTCCTCGACCGCCTCCCAGACCCGACGCCAGTGGTCGGCCAGCGAGTCGATGGTCTCGTGAGCGTTCAACCCGCTCGGCTGGGGCACTACCCAGAGTGCGACATCGTCGGGCCACCCTGGGACCGGGGTGGTGTCCTGTTCTCCGTACGTCGCTTTCGGCATCGCGAAGGCGGTACGGAAGGCGGTGATTCCTGCGACCGATACCACTGCGGGCCCCAGCTCCCCGGCCAGCGCGGCCAGGCGTTCGGCACCTGAGCGAAGCTCGTCGCGAGAGAGCTCATCGGCCCGCGCGGTGGCCCTTCCGACGAGATTCGTCATGCCGATCCCGCGGGAGAGCAGTTGCGCCTCATCCTCCGCCGACAATCCTGTCGAGGCGTCCACGAGGTGGTTGGTCAGCCCGGCCCGGTGCAGTGAGGGCCAGAATCGGTTTCCCGGCCGCGCGAACGGCGCATTGACGGCCGCGGTCCACAATCCCGGATTGACTCCCACGATGAGCAGGCGCAGCCGGCCGGGATCGGCGGGGAGGACGGCGTCGACACCGTTCGGATCATCGGTCGCGAATGCGGCGAGTTCCTCCCGCCTCGGGCGGCGACCACCCAGAGGTGAGGGCCGCCGCGGTACCCCGGTCACGATGTGCCGACGTCGAGCGCACCCCGACACTCTTCGCCCCTCTTCACCTTCTCAACCATGGGAGGAGGCTAGCGCGACGAGATCCCCGCGATCTCGACCGGCGGGGTCGGACAGACTCACCACCGTCTCCACCTGAGGACAGCGTGCGTCCGTAGTGCCTGAAAGGCTGGGCCCATGAGCGCAAAGGAAGGCCCGGCGTCCCCTGTCGTCTTGGCCGGCAGAGCCCAATGGCGCGAGTGGCTCTGCACGAACGAGGACAGTTCCGACGGCATCTGGCTGATGCTCGCGAAGAAGGGGGTGACGACTCCGACCTCCCTCAGCTATGGGGAGGCTCTCGACGAGGCTCGGTGCAGCGGATGGATCGACGGCCAGCGCAACGGCTATGACGAGCGGACCTACCTGCAGAGGTTCACCCCACGCCGGGCGCGTTCGCTCTGGTCACGGCGAAACGTCGAGATCGCGGAGCGCCTCGCCGCCGATGGTCGACTTCGACCGCGGGGCATCGCCGAGATCGAGAGGGCGAGATCCGACGGACGCTGGGACCGCGCCTACCCCGGGCAAGCGACCGCGCAGCCTCCGGATGCTCTTCGCACTGCCCTCGAGGCGGCACCAGCCGCGAAAGCGGCCTTCTCCCGGCTCACCCGGCCCGAGCGCTTCAGCGCGCTCCTCCCACTGCTCACGGCTACGAACGAGGATGCCCTCGAGCGACGCGTCGCGCACCTGATATCGCGGCTCACGCCGCCGTGATCCACCCCTTCTCCATGATCCCCCCCCCCCCCCGCGACCAGATGCGACGACGAGGGGCCAGCCGTGCTGTCACCCGA
The DNA here is from genome assembly GCF_051994785.1 of Dietzia sp. MNB45. Lineage (NCBI taxonomy): Bacteria > Bacillati > Actinomycetota > Actinomycetes > Mycobacteriales > Dietziaceae > Dietzia > Dietzia sp. MNB45. The sequence continues at coordinate 2,231,667 of NZ_CP163397.1, forward strand.
TCAAGTACGCGAACCCTCGACCGGATGTAACGAGCCCGCGGAGAAAATGTCTCGCCCGGCCTAAGAAGTGATCGACGTAGTCTGCTTCCGCTTCGTGGTCTTCCCCGAACGGTCCGCTGTGCCGACTGAACCAGGGAACGAAGTCCGCGCGGGTGATCGCGTCCAGATCGTCCGCGATCCAAGCGACGTCTTCGGGCGGTATCGCCCGTACCCACGGCAACCAGCCCTCCCAGTTCCCGAGCGGAGTCACGGCGCCTTCGAACATCCGGTAGGCGGGGCGCGCTCGCTCGTCCGGATCGGATGGCTGCGTCATCATCTGCAAGTTTCTCCACGACTTGTCGAGGTAGAGCATGTCCTCCACTGGTGGCCCCTGTTGGAAGTCGGTCGTCCCCACTGCGAAGCCGTGCGGCAGTCCGAAGGCGTCCGCGAGCGGGTCCGCGCTGATGTAGGCGCGTGGATCGGCGAGCACCACCTGTGTGATCTCGCTGTCGAATGCGTATGCGTAGTACTTGATTCCCATGCACCCAGCATCGACCTCCACGCGGGACCCGATAACCCCCCACGACCGATCTGTGGATAGGAAGTGTCGATCGCACTCGCCTGTGGAGAAACTCCTAGCGCCCACGGACAGCCTCGCCAGCACGAACGAGTCCAGAAAGCCCTAGCGCGGGCGAGTTCACGCCGTCCGGATGCACGAGCCGCACGCGCCCACCGCTCTCTGAGATTAGTCAGTAGAGCCGACAAGCCCCGCCTAGCAGGCAGTCCCTAGACGTTGAAGCGGAACTCCACCACGTCGCCGTCGGCCATCACGTAGTCCTTGCCCTCCATGCGTACCTTGCCGGCGGCCTTGGCGGCGGCCATCGACCCGGCGGCGTCGAGGTCGTCAAAGGAGACGATCTCGGCCTTGATGAAACCCTTCTCGAAGTCCGTGTGGATCACGCCGGCGGCCTTGGGGGCGGTGTCGCCCTTGCGGATGGTCCAGGCGCGCGACTCCTTGGGGCCGGCGGTGAGGTAGGTCTGCAGGCCCAGGGTGTGGAACCCGGCGCGGGCGAGCGAGTTGAGGCCCGGCTCGTGCTGGCCGATCGACTCCAGCAGCTCCATGGCGTCGTCCTCCTCCAGCTCGAGGAGCTCGGCCTCGACCTTCGCATCGAGGAAGACCGCGTCGGCGGGGGCGACCGCGGCGCGGAGTTCGGCCTGACGCTCCTCGCTGGTCAATACGGACTCGTCGGCGTTGAACACGTAGAGGAACGGCTTGGCGGTCATCAGGTGCAGGTCACGCAGCAGGGTGCGGTCCACCTCGTCCTGCGCCCTGAACAGGGTCCGCCCGTCCTCGAGCACGGCCTGCGCCTTGCGGACCTCGTCCAACAACGCCACGAGGGACTTGTCCTTGCGCGAGTCCTTCTCGAGCCGCGGGATGGCCTTCTCGATGGTCTCCAGGTCGGCCAGGATCAGCTCGGTGGCGATCACCTCGATGTCGGCCATCGGGTCGACTTTGCCGTCGACGTGGATGACGTCCGGGTCGTCGAAGACGCGGACGACCTGGCAGATCGCGTCGGCCTCACGGATGTTGGCGAGGAACTTGTTGCCCATCCCCTCACCGGTGCTGGCGCCCTTGACGATGCCCGCGATGTCGACGAACGACACGACGGCGGGCAGGATCCGCTCGGAGCCGAAGATCTCCGCGAGTCGGTTCAGGCGTGGGTCCGGCAGATCGACCACGCCGACGTTGGGCTCGATGGTGGCGAACGGGTAGTTCGCCGCGAGGACGTCATTGTTCGTCAGGGCGTTGAACAGGGTCGACTTACCGACGTTGGGCAGTCCGACGATTCCGAGGGTGAGGCTCACGAGGGCACAGTCTACGGACAGCACCCCGGCTCCTCCCCCGCGGCCGTCGGGCGCCTCGTCAGGGAGCACACCACCGTGACCTCTGACATCATGTGACCCATGACCGACGAGCCGAAACCGCGTCCCCCCGTCGAGGACCAGGAGCAGCACGTCGACCGTTCCGTCCTCATCGGACTGGGCGGGCGCTGGGTCACCGACTGGGCCCTGCGACTGGCCATCCTTCTCGTCGCGGGCTGGTTGGTATCGAGGATCGGTGGCGCCCTGTGGGTCGGCATCCTCCCGATCCTGTTGGCGCTCATCGTCTCCACGGTGCTGTGGCCGCCGACGGGGTGGATGGTGCGGCACAGGGTCCCCAAGACGCTGGCCTCGCTGTTGTCCATCATCGCGTCACTCGGCCTCGTCTCGGGCGTGGTCGCCCTCATCGCCCCGTCGATCGTCGAGCAGAGCGTGCAGCTCGCCGACCAGACCTCGGAGGCGATCACCCAGGTCCAGGACTGGTTGCGCGGACCGCCGCTGAACATCCGGGACGAGCAGCTCGACGGGGTCCTCGAGCAGCTCAGCTCCACCCTGCAGGACCGCGGTGACCAGATCGCCTCGGGTGTGTTCAGCGGTGTCAGCGCGGTGGGGTCCTTCGTGATCACCCTCGTACTGGTTCTGGTCCTGACGTTCTTCTTCATCAAGGACGGGCCGAGGTTCCTCCCGTTCGTCCGCCGCATCTCCGGGCGCACCGCCGGCCGTCACCTGACCGAGGTCCTGACCCGCGCCTGGAACACCCTCGGCGGCTACATCCGCGCCCAGGCCATCGTGTCGTTCGTCGACGCGGTGCTCATCGGTCTGGCTCTGGTGATCCTGGGCGTACCGCTGGCGTGGGCGTTGGCCGTCATCACGTTCATCGCCGGGTTCATCCCCATCGTCGGCGCCTTCACCGCGGGTGCGCTCGCGGTCCTCATCGCCCTGGTCGCCAACGGCTTCACGACCGCGATCATCGTCCTCGTCGTGATCATTCTGGTGCAGCAACTCGAGGGCAACGTTCTCCAGCCGATCGTCCAGTCGCGCGCGATGAACCTGCACCCGGGGGTCATCCTGCTCGGCGTGGCCGCGGGGAGCACGCTGTTCGGCATCATCGGCGCGTTCCTGGCCGTCCCGCTCCTCGCGGTACTGGCGGTCGCGCTGCGCTACATCAACGAGCAGATCGATCTGCGTACCGGTGATGTGACCGCGTCGGATCTGGCGTCAGCGACAGACGAGGGACGTCTGACAGCGTGGCTCGCCGAGCTGTCGAGCTCGCGCTTCGCACCTCTGCGCAAGAGCAGCACCGCGATCATGGCCGGGATGATCGACGAGCGCCCCGACATCGCCGGGCCCCGGCGCCCGGTCCCCACCCGTGCGGGTGCAGGGGTCACCGTGGAGGCCGACGACGACGAGGTGGGCGGCGGCTCCACCACCGCCGCACCGGGGTTGTCGGATGAACCCCCGCCGGCGGCGGGCCCCGTCGATCCGAAGGCGGTCGACGGCTACCGCCCGTCCCCGCAGGAGCAGGAGGCGGAGAAGCCCAACCCGCTACGGCGGTTCGGCCGTTTCCTCGCCCGCCGACTGGGAGGTTAGAGTCTTCTCCCGTGACTAGACGCAGGAGTGGGCGGGTACCCGCGGACGAGCGGTCCGTGCTGTCCTCGACGCGGGGGCTGCCGGCCTGGACCGCGGTCCTCCTGGCGGTGGCGATCTCGCTGACCGGCGTGGCCATCGACTCGGTCTCCGGGGACCTCGGCGCGGGCTTCACCGTGGCGTTCTTCCTCGGCTGCGTGGTGTCCGTGCTCGCAGTCGCGCGGCGCTCGGTGTTCGTCGCGGGGGTGCAGCCACCGATCATCATGGCCCTGCTGGTCCCGCTGGTCTACGTCGTCTCCGGGGTCGGTTCGGGCGCGGACGTCTTCTCGCGGTCCCAGCTCGTGGCGATCATCCTGCCGCTGGCGACCCGCTTCCCGCTGATGATCACCACGACCGTCGTGGTGGTGGCGATCGCCCTGATCCGTGCCCTGGTGCTGGAGCCGCGGCCGCGGGTCGCCCGCCCCGCGGCGCCGCCCGTCCAGCGCAGCGCCCCGGCACACGCCCGCCGTTGAGGCGGGGTGCGCAGGGGCGCTGACGGCTACCGCGTCCTCCCCCGCCACCTACCGGCGGGCGGGGGCGCGTATCAGCCCTTCTTGGGGACCCGCAGTTCGCGGGGCAGCGAGAACGTGATGGTCTCCTGCGCCGTCCGGACGGTGGAGACGTCGCCGAAGCCGTGGTCGGCGAGCAGGTCCACCACCCCGCGGACGAGGATCTCCGGCACGGACGCGCCCGAGGTCACGCCGACGGTGGTGACGCCCTCGAACCAGGACGTGTCGATCTCCTTGGCGTAGTCCACCAGGTGCGCGTCGCGGGCTCCCGCCTGCAGCGCGACCTCCACCAGTCGCACGGAGTTGGACGAGTTCTGTGACCCCACCACGATCACCAGGTCGCACTGCGGGGCCATGGTCTTGACCGCGACCTGACGGTTCTGCGTGGCGTAGCAGATGTCGTCAGACGGCGGGTCGATGAGCGTGGGGTACTTCTGCTTGAGACGGCGCACCGTCTCCATGGTCTCGTCCACGCTGAGCGTGGTCTGCGAGAGCCAGATCAGCTTCTCGGTGTCCACGGGAATGTCCAGCGCGTCCACGGACTCGGGACCGTCGACCAGCGTCACCACGTCGGGCGCCTCACCGGCGGTCCCCTCGACCTCCTCGTGGCCCTCGTGGCCCACCAGCAGGATGAGGTAGCCCTCGCGCGCGAAGCGCTTGACCTCGGTGTGGACCTTGGTCACCAGGGGGCAGGTGGCGTCGAACGTCTTGAGTTCGAGCTGGAGAGCGCTCTCGCGGACGGCGGGCGAGACGCCGTGCGCGGAGAACACCAGGTTCGCGCCGTGCGGGACCTCGTCGGTCTCGTCGACGAAGATCACGCCCTGGTCGGTGAAGGACTCGACCACGTGCTTGTTGTGGACGATCTCCTTACGGACGTACAGCGGCGCCCCATGCTTGGCCAGGGCTTTCTCGACCGTCTCGACGGCTCGGTCGACGCCGGCACAGTAGCCGCGCGGTTCCGCGAGAAGTACCCGCTTGGTTGCCGGTTCGGCGATCATGTCGGTCTGCTCGGTCATGTCCCCAGGGTACGGTTCATACTGGATTTCGACCATTACGCCTCCCTTCACGCCCCCCGGCAGAGAGGTCCGCATGCTCCGACCCCTGTTCCTGACCCGTGCATCGATCGGTCTCGCCGCCACCGCGGCGGAGCGTGTCGTGGCCCTGCCCGGCCGTGCGGTCGAGGCGGTCACCACGCTGCCCGCGATCCCCGTGCGGGTCGCCGGCGGCCTGGTCCAGTCCTATCTCCACGCCGGTCAGACCCTCACGGACCTGGCCGTCAAGGGCGACAAGGTGCTCGCCTCGGTGTTCCCGGCGCGGTCCGACCAGCCGGAGTGGGCGACGTTCGACGAGGACGAGGCCGACCCCGACGAGGTCCTGGACGTGTCCTACCGGGTCTACGGGTCGTCCTCGAGAGCCGCCCGCGACCGGGACGACGACCCCGACGTGCCGACCGGCCGCGTCGCCCCCCGCGACGCGTGACGGCCTCGTCCCCGCGCACGCCGAGCAGCGCCGAGCAGCCGTGGCCGGTCCGGGTGGTCTCGGACCAGATCGCCGCGTGGATCCACCGACTCGGGGCGGTGTGGGTCGAGGGTCAGATCACCCAGCTGAGCCTGCGCCCCGGCACCCGCACCGCGTTCCTCACCCTGCGTGACCCCTCCGTCGACAACTCGCTGACGCTCACGTGTCCACCCAGGCTCATCTCGGAGTCGCCGGTGCCGGTCACCGAGGGCAGCCGGGTGGTCGTGCGGGGGACGCCCCGCTTCTATACGGGCCGCGGGTCGTTCTCCCTCCAGGTTTCGGAGATCCGGCCCGTCGGCGTGGGCGAGCTCCTCGCCCGCATCGAGCGGCTCAAGCAGGCGCTGTCGGCGGAGGGGTTGTTCGACCCCCGACTCAAGCGGCCCCTGCCGTTCCTGCCCACGTGCGTCGGTCTGATCACCGGCCGGGCGAGCGCCGCCGAACGCGACGTCGTCGAGGTGGCCCGCGGCCGCTGGCCGGACGTGCGTTTCGCCGTGCGCAACACCCCGGTGCAGGGGGTGTCGGCCGTGCCCCAGATCCTGGACGCGCTGGCCGAGCTCGACGCCGACCCCGTCGTCGACGTCATCATCCTCGCCCGCGGCGGCGGGTCGGTCGAGGACCTGCTCCCCTTCTCCGATGAGGCTCTCATCCGCGCGATCTCGCGGTGCCGCACCCCGGTGGTCTCCGCGATCGGCCACGAGCCCGACTCGCCGTTGTCGGATCTCGTCGCCGACCTGCGGGCGGCCACCCCGACCGATGCGGCCAAACGGGTCGTGCCCGACGTGATCGAGGAGCGTCGTCGTATCGCCGAGGCCCGGTCCCGTACCGCCCGGGCGCTGCGCGGTTGGGTGGACCGGGAGCGCAACCAGCTGGCGGCCGTGCGGTCGCGGCCGTGCATGGCGAACCCGTACGGGATCGTCGAGTCGCGGGCGGAGATCGTCGCCGAGGCACTGCGCGCGGCCCGACGCGACATCACCCGGATCATCGACTCGGAGTCCACGTCGCTGGGCCACCTGTCGGCGCGTCTCACCACGCTCGGTCCCGCCGCCACCCTGGCCCGTGGCTATGCCGTGGTGCAGTCCGTCGCCGGGAGCCACGACGGCCGGGTGGTCTCGTCGATCGCCGACGCCCCACCCGGATCGCAGCTGCGGATCCGCGTCTCCGACGGCTCCATCTCCGCGGCCGCACTCGGGTCGACACCCGCCGCCGGCCGACCCACCCCTTCCACCGAACCGACCGAGGAGCAGTCCTGATGTCCGACGAGCAGACCCCCGTCTCCGAGCTGGGATACGAGCAGGCCCGCGACGAGTTGATCGAGGTGGTCCGCATCCTCGAGGCCGGCGGTCAGGACCTGGACGCCTCACTGGCGTTGTGGGAGCGGGGCGAGGAACTCGCCGAGCGGTGCACCGAACACCTCGACGGCGCGCGTGCGCGTATCGACGCCGTCCTTGGTGACGACGACGAGGGCGACTCCGGCCGGGGGTGATCCCGTCGCCCAGCCGGGCGCGAACACCTACCGCCGCCCCGATGCGATCACCGCGGGCACGGCACGCCGGGCGTCTACGGCGCGGGCAGCGGCTCGACGTCCTGTACGGCGGCGGCGAGTGACTCGAAGTCGGACGTCGGCGCGGAGCCGGTGACGGCCACGCGGACGCCGTCGAGGTCGAGCACCCACACCGGCCGGACGTCGTCCCCGGTGAGGACGGCCCACTCGCGCCCGGAGATGGGCACCACGGTGCGACTGGGCCTCGGCCCGCCACCCAGTGACCGGAACGCGTCCTCGGGAGCGTCGGACTGGACGAGCTCGATGTAGCTGCGCTCGCCCGTCACCCAGCCGACGTGGCTGGACGTGGTCCCGGCGAAGCCCTGGACACGGCCGGAGTTGGGGGTCCACCCCTCTGGGACCTCGGGCGAGCGGATCGGGAAGTCCAGGCTCCGGGCGTCCTGCTCCAGCGAGGCCCGCGCGTCGAAGTCGGGGATCTGTCCCTGCTGCGGGCCGGACGGGCTGAAGGTGCACAGTCCGGCCACTCCGGCGAAGACGCCACAGATCACCATGAGCACCACCACCGACCAGAACATGTCGCGGTTGCCCTGCAGGATTCTCGGTTTCGCCTCGGCCACGCCTGCGAGTATCCCACCCGGCCGGGGCGAGTCCGGCGCGTGGCCCCCCGCGGGGTGGCCGAGGTGGAACAATGGGCGCCGACACCCCACCGCGGCCGTGCGCGCCACCGTCGCGCACGTGCCACTGACAACCCCAGCCAGCGTTCACGAGGAGCCAGACCACCTATGTCACCCACCAAGCGTCCCGATCGAAACCTCGCAATGGAGCTGGTCCGTGTGACCGAGGCCGCCGCCCTGGCCGCCGGGCGGTGGGTCGGGCGTGGCGACAAGAACGGTGGCGACGGCGCCGCGGTGGACGCGATGCGCGAGCTCATCTCCACCGTCGACATGGATGGCGTCGTGGTGATCGGTGAGGGCGAGAAGGACGAGGCGCCCATGCTCTACAACGGTGAGAAGGTCGGCACCGGCGAGGGGCCGGCCGTCGACGTGGCCGTGGACCCCATCGACGGCACGCGGCTCATGGCGGAGGGCCGGCCCAACTCGATCGCGGTGATCGCGGTCGCCGAGCGCGGGTCGATGTTCGATCCGTCCGCCGTGTTCTACATGCGCAAGATCGCCGTCGGCCCGGACGCCGTGGGCAGGATCGACCTCGCCAAGTCCACCGAGTGGAACATCCGTTCGGTCGCGGAGGCCAAGAACATCGATGTCGGGGACATGACGGTGTGCGTGCTCGACCGGCCGCGTCACGCCGAGCTCATCGCCGAGATCCGGGCCGCGGGCGCCAAGGTCCGGCTCATCATGGACGGCGACGTCGCCGGCGGTGTGGCGGCGGCCTCCGACGACAGCTCGGTGGACATGCTCATGGGCATCGGCGGTACCCCGGAGGGGATCATCACCGCGTGCGCGCTGAAGTGCATGGGCGGCGAGATCCAGGGCCAGCTGTGGCCGCAGGACCAGGCGGAGCGCCAGAAGGCGGTCGACGCCGGACTCGACGTCGACGCGATCCTCGGCACGGACGACCTGGTCAAGGGCGACAACTGCTTCTTCGCCGCCACCGGCATCACCAACGGCGACATGGTCCGCGGTGTGAGCTACCGCGCCAACGGCGCCGTCACCCGCTCGCTGGTGATGCGGTCCAAGTCGGGCACCGTCCGCCACGTCGAGGGGCGCCACAAGATGGAGAAGCTCCGCGAGTTCTCCGCCGTCGACTACGGCCAGGCCGCCGGCGGCAACTGATCCCTCCCGGCACCCCGCGCCCGCCGCTTCCGTCCTCCTGCACGGTGCGGCGGGCGCGCCTAGTCTGACCGGTATGGCCGATCAAACTGAATTCCGTATCGAACACGACACGATGGGCGAGGTCCGGGTCCCCGTCGACGCTCTCTGGCGGGCACAGACCCAGCGTGCCGTCGAGAACTTCCCCGTCTCGGGCAGCGGGCTCGAACGAGCGCAGATCCGCGCGCTCGGTCTGCTCAAGTCCGCCTGTGCGACGGTCAACGGCCGGCTGGGACTGCTCGACCGGGACAAGGTCGACGCGATCGTCGCCGCAGCCGGCCGCATCGCCGAGGGTGAACTGGACGAGCACTTCCCCGTCGACGTGTTCCAGACCGGCTCGGGCACGAGTTCCAACATGAACACCAACGAGGTCATCGCCTCGCTCTGCGCGGCAGAGGGCGTCACCGTGCACCCCAACGACGACGTGAACATGTCACAGTCGTCCAATGACACCTTCCCGACGGCGACCCACGTCGCGGCCACGGAGGTCGTGATCGCCGATCTCGTGCCCGCGCTGAACACCCTCGCCGAGTCCTTCGAGACCAAGGCCGGTCAGTGGCGCGAGGTGGTCAAGCCCGGGCGCACCCACCTGATGGACGCCGTGCCGGTGACGCTCGGACAGGAGTTCGCCGGATACGCCCGGCAGATCCGCGCCGGGGTCGAGCGCGTCTGCGGGACGTTGCCCCGTGTCGGCGAGTTGCCGATCGGTGGAACCGCCGCCGGCACGGGCCTCAACGCCCCCGACGGCTTCGGCTCCGCTGTGGTCGAGGAGCTGCGCTCCCTCACCGGTCTGGAGGAGCTCCGTCTGGCGGCGGATCCGTTCGAGGCCCAAGCCGCCCGCGACGGCCTTGTCGAGCTGTCCGGGGCCCTGCGTTCCGTCGCCGTCTCGCTCACCAAGATCGCGAACGACATCCGGTGGATGGGGTCGGGCCCCATGACCGGGCTGTCGGAGATCCACCTTCCGGACCTGCAGCCGGGGTCGTCGATCATGCCCGGCAAGGTCAACCCGGTGCTGTGTGAGACGGTCGCGCAGGTCGCCGCCCAGGTCGTGGGGAACGACGCGGCCGTGGCGTGGGCCGGGGCCAGCGGTGCCTTCGAGCTCAACACCGCGATCCCGGTGATGGCGCGCAACGTGCTCGAGTCGGTCCGGATCCTCGCGAACTCGTCCACGCTGTTCGCCGAGCGCTGCATCGACGGGATCGAGCCGGACACCGATCGCATGCGGCGGCTCGCCGAGTCCTCCCCCTCGATCGTCACGCCGCTGAACTCGGCGATCGGCTACGAGGAGGCCGCCCGGGTCGCCAAGCACGCCCTCGCCGAGGGGATCACCATCCGCGAGGCCGTCATCGCGCTCGGCTTCGTCCCCGATCCACTGTCCGAGTCCGAGCTCGACCGGCGCCTCGACGTCCTGGGGATGACGGGCCTCGACCGCGAGCGCTGACCCGACGGTCTCGCCATGAGTGCGCACCGCGATGTGCGCCGCGGCCCGGGCTCGGCGCGCCCGGCCCGCGGCGCGTCGCGTTCCGGGGTCAGCCGGAGTGCTCGACCACCCGGATGGCCTGGTCCTCGAGGCGGATCTGTCCGCGTTTGAAGTCCGAGTAGATGACCTCGCCCTCGGCGATCTCGTCGCTCACCGGCCACCCCAACCGACCGGCGGGTCCGCCGTTGTCGCGGTAGGTGGCGAGGATCTGCCCGCGGACGATCTGCGCACCGGTCTGCGGTGACCAGAAGATGGCCCCGTCGGCGAAGTCCTGCTTCTTGCCACCCTCGAGCGCCTCTGCCGGGGCGACCGGGGCCCCGAGCGCGAGCGGGGTCTCCTTGGCGTCGTCATATCGGCGATAAATGGCCATGTTCGTGAGGAACTCCTCCTCGCCGATCTTCACCACGATCGGGTCGTCCGCATCGGCCCCCGCGGCGGGAGCGGCCGCGCCCGGGTCCGCAGCGGCCTGGTCCGCACCGGTCTGGCCCGCACCGACCTGGTCCGCAGCGCCCTGGTCCGTAGCGGTCTGGGACTGCGCCTCGGCCGGCATCCCGCCCGGGGTCTGCTCGCCACACGCGGCCAGCCCCAGGATGCAGGCGGTGATCAACCAGAGCGCGGGCGCCGGTGACGAGCGTCGGGACATGGGAGACCTCCGATACGGCATGCTTGATGCGGGCCCGGGCTCGCTCGCCCGGACCCGCATCATCCCACGGTCGCCGGAGCCTGCAGTCAGGCGGCGTGGATGCGTCGCAGCTCCCCGGAAGCTCCCTCGGGGTGGAATTCCTCCAGCATCGTGGTGACGAGTTCGGCGATGGCGGAACGCTCCGAGCGGTTGAGGGTGACGTGGGCGAACAGTGGGTGCCCCTTGAGCTTCTCCACGACCGCCTGGATGCCGTCGTGCCGACCGACACGGAGGTTGTCCCGCTGGGCCACGTCGTGGGTGAGGACGACCCGCGACCCGGTCCCCAGCCGCGAGAGCACGGTGAGCAGCACGTTCCGCTCGAGCGACTGCGCCTCGTCGACGATCACGAACGAGTCGTGCAGGCTCCTGCCGCGGATATGGGTCAGCGGCAGCACCTCGAGGATGTCCCGGTCCATGACCTCGTCGATGACGTTCTCGCTGACCAGTCCCTCGAGGGTGTCGAACACGGCCTGGGACCACGGCGACATCTTCTCCGACTCGCTGCCGGGCAGGTACCCCAGTTCCTGCCCGCCCACGGCGTACAGCGGGCGGAACACGACGATCTTGCGGTGACGACGCCGCTCCAGGACCGACTCGAGGCCCGCGCACAGCGCCAGCGCCGATTTGCCGGTGCCCGCCCGGCCGCCGAGGGAGACGATCCCGATCGACTCGTCCAGCAGGCAGTCGATCGCGATGCGCTGCTCGGCCGAGCGGCCGCGCAGGCCGAAGACCTCGACGTCTCCACGGACCAGCCGGAGCCCGCCGTCGTCGGCGACGCGGGCCAGAGCCGACGACGACTCGGTCTGGACGCGGACGCCGCAGTGCACCGGGGTCCCGCTCTCCAGTCCCGCGGCCCGGGCTGCGAGGCCCGAGGCGCGGCCCTCCGAGAACAGGGTGTCGACGAGGTCCTGGGTGGCCGGCAGGTCGGCGACCCCGCTGTACCCGGTCAGCACGACGTCCTGGGCGTGGTACTCGTCGGCCGGCAGGCCCACCGAACCCGCCTTGACCCGCAGGGGGACGTCCTTGGACACGAGCACGGTGTCGGCGCCCTCGGCCCGCAGATTGAGCGCACACGCCAGGATCCGGGAGTCGTTGCCGGTGTCACGGAATCCGGACGGCAGCACCGCCTGGTCGGTGTGGTTGAGCTCGACCCGCAGGGTGCCGCCGACGTCGGTGACGGTGATGTCGCCGTCGAGGCGCCCGTGCCGCAGCCGCAGGTCCTCGAGCAGCCGGAGGGCCTCCCGCGCGAAGTAGCCCAGCTCGGGATGATTGCGTTTGCCCTCCAGCTCGCTGATGACCGCGATGGGGAGCACCACGCGGTGCTCGGCGAAGCGGGTGACGGCCCACGGGTCGGACAGCAGAACCGAGGTGTCGAGGACGTAGGTACGTACGGTGTCGGTCACGGCGCGCTCCTCGCCCGCGGCACCCGCGAGCGTGTTGGGTTGGACCGGCCGGCCCAGGTCACCTGGTGGTGACGGGGCCGGGTGCCGGCCCCCTCCCGATCGAGACAGACGATCATCGGCTGGGACCTCCCGACGGTCGGCTTCCCCACCGACCGTTGCCGATGACGCTACGCCCGAATCACATCCCTGTAGTTAAGTCTGGGTGAACTATCAGGTGACCCGTCACGCCACCCGCTCGAACGCCGCGGCCAGCCCCTGCCCACCGCCGAGGCACATCGTCTCCAGGGCGAGCCGGCCCTCCCGGCGCGCCAGTTCGCGCGCCATGGTGGTGAGGATGCGTGTACCGGTGGCCCCGACGGGATGCCCGAGCGAGATGCCGGATCCGTGGACATTGAGCCGCTCGCGGTCGGCGGCGGTGAACCCGTGGTCCGACTCCCACTCCCGCAGGCACGCCAGCACCTGCGCGGCGAACGCCTCGTTGAGTTCGATGAGGTCGAAGTCCGCCAGCCGCAGGTCGAGTTGCCGGAGTAACCGGGCCGTCGCGGGGACGGGGCCGATGCCCATCCGCGCGGGGTGGACGCCGGTCACCGCCCAGCCGAGCGGACGGACGTAGGCGCGCAGCCCCAGCTCCTCCGCGCGACTGCGGGTGGTCACCACGCACACCGCCGCGCCGTCGTTCACTCCCGACGCGTTGCCGGCCGTCACCGTCGCGTCGGGGTCGACGCGGAGGCGGACGGGGCGCAGTGCGGCGAGGGAGTCGGCCGTGACGCCTCGCCGGGGGTGTTCGTCGGTGTCGACGACGACGAGCTCTCCCCTCCGCTGAGGGACCTGCACCGGCACGATCTCCTCGTCGAACACCCCCGAGTCCTGCGCGGCGGCCGCGCGCCGCTGGCTCTCGGCCGCCAGTTCATCCTGCTCCGTCCGGGAGATCGAGTACTCCGCGCGGAGGTTCTCGGCGGTCTCGAGCATGCCGCCCGCCACCGGGTGGTCGCGGCCGCCGGAGGTCACCCGGCCGCGGGCGATGCGGTCGATGAACTCGACCCGGTCGCCGCGGACCCCGCCGCGCAGACCCAGGGAGTAGAACTCACTGTTCGACATCGACTCGGCGCCACCGGCGATCACCACGTCGCTCGCGCCGACGGCGACCTGCATCGCCGCGTTGAGCACGGCCTGTAGACCCGATCCGCAGCGGCGGTCGATCTGGATGCCGGGCGTGGTGATGTCGAGGCCGGCGTCCAGCGCGGCGACCCGGCCGATCGCCGGCGCCTCACCGTTGGGGTAGCACTGACCCAGGATCACGTCGTCCACATCGTCGGAGCCGAGTCCGGTCCGGTCGACGAGACCACGGATCGCCGCGGCCGCGAGGTCCGCGGCCTGGAGCCCGGCGAGCACCCCGTGTCGTCGGCCGACCGGCGTTCGGACGGGTTCGCAGATCACGACCTCGGCGAGCGCCTGCGCACCTCGGAAACTGGTGTTACTCATCTCGGTCCTCTTGTCCTGTCAGGCGCTCTCGATGACGGCGGCCATACCTTGGCCACCGCCGATGCACATCGTCACGAGGGCCTTGCCCCCACCTCGGCGGCGCAGCTCGTGCAGGGCCGACGTGGTCATCCGGGCCCCGGTCGCGCCGATCGGGTGGCCGAGCGAGATGCCCGACCCGTTGACGTTGAGCTTGTCCTGATCGTCCCAGCCCCACTGCGAGAGCACGCCCAGAACCTGGCAGGCGAATGCCTCGTTGAGCTCGACCAGGTCGAGATCGTCGAACCCGAGTCCGGTCCGGGCGAAGAGCTTCTCGACCGCTGCCACGGGACCCAGGCCCATGGTCGCCGGAGCGCAGCCGGCGGCGGCCCACCCGGTGAGGTAGCCCATCGGTTCCAGGCCGAGCTCGTCGAGCTTGTCCTCCGCGACGACGAGCATGGCGGACGCGGCGTCGTTCTGCTGACTGGCGTTGCCCGCCGTGGTCACCCCGTCCGGCATGACCGCACGCAGTCGCGCCAGGGACTCAGGTGTCGAGTCGGGGCGGATCCCCTCGTCGCGGTGGATAGTGGTGACCTCACCCTTGCGCCCGGGGACCTCGACGGACAGCACTTCGTCGTCGAACCGTCCTTCTTCCCACGCGGCGTGGGCGCGACGGTGACTCTCGGCGGCGAGGCCGTCGGCGTCCTCACGACCGATCCCGCACTCCCGGGCGACGTTCTCGGCGGTCTCGATCATCCCGCTGATGTGGCCGAACCGCCATTCGGGCTGCGACCGCTCACGGCCGCGATCCAGACGGTCGTAGAGGGTCACGCCACCGGCGCGCGTTCCCCACCTGACCCCGGTGGAGTAGTGCTCGATGGAGCTCATCGACTCCACGCCGCCCGCCACCACGACGTCTGCGGCGCCGGTCTGCACCATCATCGAGGCGGTGGCCACGGCTTGCAGGCCGGTGCCGCAGCGGCGGTCGGTCTGGATTCCGGACACCGACAGCGGGAGGTCTGCGTCGAGCGCCACCCAGCGTCCGATGCACGGGGTCTCGGAGTTGGCGTACGACTGCCCCAGGACCACCTCGTCGACCCGCTCGGGATCCACCCCGGACCGGGAGAGCACCTCCTTGACGACCGGGGTGGCGAGGTCGGCCGCGGTGAGGCTCTTGAAGGCGCCGCCGAAGCGGCCGACGGGGGTGCGGACGGGCGCGACGAGCGCGGCCCTGCGTAGCTGCGTCATCGGGTCACTCCACCATCATCCGGATCGTGTCGGCCACGACCGCCGGGCGGTCGCCGCCCTCGACCTCGACAGTCACGCGACTGATGAGCTGCACGCCCGAGGCCTTGCGCTCGAGCGAGACGAGCTCGACGCCGGCGCGGATGCGCGAACCGACTGGCACCGGTGCCGGGAAGCGGACCTTGTCCGTGCCGTAGTTGATCATCATCCGGAAGCCCGTGATCTCCACGACCTCGTTGCCGAGCACCGGGATCAGCGAGAGGGTGAGGTACCCGTGAGCGATGGTCGCGCCGTACGGTCCTTGCGCGGCCCGCTCCGGGTCGACGTGGATCCACTGGTGGTCGCCGGTCGCATCCGCGAAGGCGTCGATCCGCTCCTGCGTGATCTCCATCCACTCGCTGTATCCGACGTGCTCGCCGACGGCGGCCTCGACCTGGTCGAGTCCCTCGAACACCCTCATGCCAATCCTCCTCGCTGCACCAGCTGCGACGCGATCACGTTGCGCTGGATCTCGTTGGTCCCTTCGCCCACGATCATGAGCGGTGCGTCGCGGAAGTACCGCTCGATGTCGTACTCCGTCGAGTAGCCGTAGCCGCCGTGGATCCGCACCGCATCGAGCGCGATCTCCATGCCCACCTCGGAGGCGTAGAGCTTGGCCATTCCCGCCTCCATGTCGCAACGCTGGCCGGCGTCGAACTTCTCCGCCGCGAACAGGGTGAGCTGCCGGGCGGCGGTGAGCTTGGTGGCCATGTTGGCCAGGTGGTGGCCGATCGCCTGGTGCTTCCAGATGGGCTGACCGAAGGACTCCCGTTGTTGGGCGTAGGCGAGGGAGTCCTCGAGCGCGGCGGCGGCCACCCCGAGCGCGCGGCTGGCCACCTGGATCCGACCGGTCTCCAGACCCTTCATCATCTGCGCGAAACCGCGGCCGGGTATGCCCCCGAGGATCTGGGTGGCCGGCGTGCGGTAGCCGTCGAAGGACAGCTCGCAGGTCTCGACGCCCTTGTACCCGAGCTTGGACAGATCCTTGGACACGGTCAGTCCGGGGCCGTGTTCGACCAGCACGATCGAGATGCCCTTGTGCTTCGGGGTAGCCGACGGATCGGTCTTGCACAGCAGGGCGATGAGACCGGACCGGCGGGCGTTGGAGATCCACGTCTTGGCACCGTTGATGACGAGATCGTCACCGTCGGCGGTAGCGACCGTGCCCATGTTCTGGAGGTCCGAACCGCCGCCGGGCTCGGTCAGCGCCATGGTCGCTCGCATCTCGCCCGTGGCCAGGCGGGGGAGGTAGGTGTGCTTCTGCTCTTCGGTCCCGAACTCGGTGAGCAGCTTGGCCACCACCGTGTGCCCGCCCATGGCACCAGCCAACGACATCCAGCCGCGGGCCAGCTCCTCGGTGACCCGGACGTAGCACGGCATCGACACGGGCATGCCGCCGTACTCCTCCGGAACCGCCAGTCCGTAGATGCCGATCTGCTTCATCTGCTCGATCCAGCGCTCGGGGTAGGTGTTCGCGTGTTCGGTCTCGAGCACCGAGGGCTTGACCTCACGGTCGATGAACTGTCGCACCGTGGCGATCAGGTAGGACTCTTCATCGTTCAGATCCGGCACGGGGAACACCTCGTCGTCGTCATCGTCTCGGCCCGTCGCGGTGGCGACGGTCACGCCTGTCATCTTCCACACCGACGACGCAATAGTCAATAATGATGCGCAGGAATTGTGTAGGGTGAGCCCATGGACCCGATCGACCACGCCCCCACCCCCCGCCGCGCAACCCTGGTCTGTCCCGGCTCCGCACCGGAGAAAATCACCAAGGCGCTGGCGTCACCCGCGGACGAAGTCGTCGTGGACCTCGAGGACGCGGTCGCGCCCGCACGCAAGGACGAGGCCCGCCGGGCGCTCGGCGACCTGTCACCCCGCCCGACCGGCACACTCGCCGTCCGCGTCAACGCCCCCGGGACACCCTGGTTCGCCGACGACCTCCGTGCCGTGGCCGCACTCGGCGCGACGGTGGCCTCCGTCGTCATCCCCAAGGTCGACTCGCCCTCCGATCTCGAGGAGGTCGAGCGGATCCTCGACATCGCGAGCGCTCACGGGCTCGTCATCCAGGCCCTCGTCGAGACAGCCCGGGGGCTGCGCGACGTGGAGGCGGTGGCCGACGCCGGCGGTCGCCTGGTGGGGCTGATCCTCGGGTACGCGGACCTCGGTGCCGAGCTCGGAAGGTCGCCGGGCGCCGCACCCGAGCTCTGGCTCGCGATCCAGGACCGGGTGCTCGTGGCGGCCCGCGCGGCGGGAATCCAGGCCATCGACGGCCCCGCGCTGTACACCTCCGCGGACGACCGGCTGCGGTCCGACGCGGGCCGGACCGCCGCGCTCGGCTTCGACGGCAAATGGGTCATCCACCCCGGCCAGGTCGCGTCCGTCACCGAGGCGTACACGCCCACCGACGAGGAGCTCGCCCGCGCCCGGGAGGTGCTCGAGGCCCTTTCCGCGGCGGAGAACTCCGGCCACGGCGCGGTGGGTCTGAACGGGATGATGCTCGACGAAGCCGTGGCGGTCGCCGCGCGCCGGACACTCGCGAGGGCTGGGGGAGCCTGACATGACAGAGAACACCACACGCCCGGGTCCGACGACCATGGTGGGCGGCCCCTATTTCGACGAGCTCGAGGTCGGTTGCGTCTTCGACGACGCTCCCTCGGTGACCCTCACCGAGGGACTGGCGGCGACCCACCAGGCCATCCTCGGCGACCGTCTGCGCCTGCCGCTCGACCGACGCCTCGCGCACGCCGTCACCGGCGGCACGGTCGCCCACCCGGGACTCGTGACCGACGTGGCGATCGGCCAGTCGACCGTGGTGACCCATCACGTCAAGGCGAACCTCTTCTACCGCGGCCTGCGACTGCTGTCCGCACCCCGTATCGGCGACACGCTCACCACCCGCACCGAGGTTGTGGGGCTGAAGTCGAACCGCCCCAAGCCGGGGCGCGCCGCGACCGGTCTCGCGGCCCTGCGCATGACCACCACGGACCAGGACGGCCGCACCGTCCTCGACTTTTACCGCTGCGCCATGCTCCCTGTCGCCGAGGGGGTCGACCCGGACTCCTGCGCGCACACCGACGATCTCTCCACCATCGGCACCGGGGGCGAGCGACCGTGGACCGCGCCGGAGGGCTGGGACCTCGACGCTTACCATTCCGCCGTCCCCGGTGCCCGGGACCCCCTCCCCGTCGAGGGGACCGTGCTGCGCACCGGCGCGGACGTGGTGACGAGCGCGCCGGAGCTCGCCAGACTCACACTGAACATCGCCGAGACCCACCACGACGCCCGGATCTCGGGCTCCGGTCGGCTCGTCTACGGCGGCCACACCATCGGCCTCGCCCTCGCACAGGCGACCCGGGCGCTCCCCGCGATGCTCACGGTCCTGGGGTGGCACGCGTGTGACCACGTCGGCCCGGTCCGCGAGGGGGACACGCTGAGCAGCGACGTCGTGGTGGGCGCCGCGACCGCGCTACAGGGCGGCGGCACCGCGCTCGACCTGCGCTCACTCGTCACCGCGCACCGGGAGGACGGCGACTCCCCCGTCCTCGACTGGGCGTACACCGTCCTCGTGCCCCGAGATCGGAGTCCGGGATAATGGTTGTCATGAGTTCACCGAACGGTGCCGCCGGTTCGCGCGCGGGCATCGGCCGACCCAAGAAGACGGCGCTGCTCGTCGCCCAGCAGATCGTGGAGGACATCTCCCGCCGGGGCAACACGGTCGGCGACCGCCTACCGCCCGAGCACCTCATGCTCGAGGAGTACGGCGTGGGCCGCGGCACCCTCCGCGAGAGCCTGCGTTACCTGGAATTGCAGGGCGTGATCATGCTCAAGCCCGGTCCGGGCGGTGGCCCGATCGTGCAGCGGCCCGACGGCGGGATCCTCGCCGCCACCCTGAGCCTGCTCCTGCAGTTCGAGGATGCGCCGTTCTCCACGATAATGGAGGTCCGCACCGCGCTCGAACCGACGATGGCGGCGCTCGCCGCCGAACGGATCGACGACGAGAGGCTCGAGCGGCTGCGGGAGAACCTCGAGTCGACCCGGACCGACCTCGCGGACACGGACGCTTTCAACGCCGCCTCCGAGCACTTCCACGACCTCATCGCCTGGGGCTCGGGAAATCCCATGTTCGGGTACCTCTTCGACGCGATGAACGGCCTCATCACGGGGTCGATCCTCGGCGTGGAGTACCCGCGGCGCCAGCGCGAGCACACCTGCACGGCGCACGACGAGATCTACCGGGCCATCGCGGACCGGGATCCCGACGCCGCACGGGACCTCATGGCGTCACACATCAGCGAGCACGCCACCTACCTGGAGAAGCGACACCACTCGGCGCTCTCGCGGCCCATCCGCTGGAACCTCGACGGCTGAACGTGCGCCACACGCGAAGAGGGCCCCACCCAAGCGGTGGGGCCCTCGTCGCGCGAGGTCGCCGGCGGCTCAGATATGCCTGCCGCCCGTGATCTCCAGGACGGTGCCGGTCATGTAGCTCGACATGTCGCTGGCGAGGAAGAGCACGACCTGGGCGACCTCGCTCGGCTCGGCGGCGCGCCCCATCGGGATCTCGGCCATCTTCTCGTCCCACACCTGCTGTGGCATGGCGAGCGTCATGGCGGTCCGGATGAGCCCCGGCTGGATGGCGTTGACGCGGACCCCCTTGAACGCGACCTCCTTCGCGGCGGCCTTGGTCAGGCCCACGATGCCGGCCTTGGCCGCCGAATAGTTGGTCTGGCCCATGAGCCCGACCTTCCCGGAGATCGACGAGACGTTGACGATCGCCCCGCCGCCGTGCTCGCGCATCCGACCGGCCGCCGCCCGCGTTCCGTTCCAGGTGCCCTTGAGGTGGATGGCGATGATGTCGTCGAACTGCTGCTCGGTCATCTTGCGCATGGTGGCGTCGCGGGTGACGCCCGCGTTGTTGACGAACACCCCGATCGGACCGAATGCCTCCTCGGCCACGTCGATCATCGCCTCGACGGCAGCGGAGTGGCGGACGTCACAACGGACGTAGCGTGCCTTGTCCTCGCCCCCGAGCTCGGCGACGGCGGCGGCGCCGGTCTCGTCGTCGATGTCGCCGATCACCACCCGCGCGCCGTTCTCGATGAACGTGCGCGCGATCTCCAGTCCGATGCCGCGCGCGGCCCCGGTGACCACGGCGGTCTTCCCCTCAAGCAATCCCATGATGTGTGTCCTCTCGTGTGCTGTCGTTCGTCCCGTCCGGTGTCGGGCCGCGCAGGCCCAGTTCCGCCAGGATCGTGTCGGTGTGCTCCCCGAGCGCGGGGACCGCGCCCATCGGGAGCTCTACATCGGTAAAGGTCATCGGCGGGAGCAGTCCCCTGACCGGGCCCCCGGGGGTCTGCACGTCCCGCCACCGGTCGCGCGCATCGAGCTGCGGGTGGTCGACCAACCCGGCCACGTCGTTGAGCCGGGCCGCCGGGACGCCGGCCCCATCGAGTAGGTCGGCCAGCTCCACCGAGTCGAACCCCCTGGTCAGGGACCCGATCAGCGCGTCCACTTCGGCTCTCCGGGCGACGCGGTCGATGTTGGTGGCGTACCTCTCGTCGTCGACGAGATCCGGGCGGCCCAACACGTCGCGTACCAAGGCGGCCCACCCCCGGTCGTTCTGGACGCCGATCAGTACCTGCCCGTCACGCGTCGGGAACGCGTCGTAGGGGCATATCGAGGCGTGGGACAAGCCCATCCGCCCTACCTGCCGGTCGGCGTACATCCGGATGTACATGGGGTGGCCCATCCACTCGGCCGTGGCCTCGAACATCGACACCTCGATGGTCGCGCCGCGCCCGGTCCGCTCGCGACGGAACAGGGCGGCCTCGATCGACGACAGCGCGTACATGCCAGTCGCGATGTCCGAGACGGGTACCCCTGTCTTGGTGGCGGTCTCCGGCGTACCGGTGACCGAGCACAGCCCGGATTCGGCCTGGACGAGCATGTCGTAGGCCTTGCGGTGGGTGTAGGGTCCGGCGTCGCCGTACCCGGAGATGGTGACGACGACGAGGTCGTGCTTCCGCGCGCGGAGTGCGGTAGCCCCCAGGCCCAGTCTGTCCATCGCCCCGGGGGCCAGGTTGCTGATCACGACGTCCGCCCGCTCGGCCAGAGCGAGCGCGACCTCCCGGCCCCGGTCCGAGCCCAGGTCGAGTTCGATCGACTCCTTGCCCCGGTTGAGCCAGATGAAGTGGGACGCCTGGCCGTGGACGGTGGCGTCGTAGGCCCGGGCGAAGTCCCCCTCCCCCGGGCGTTCGATCTTGATCACCCGGGCGCCGAGGTCTGCCAGGTGCCGGGTGGCCAGGGGCGCGGCGACGGCCTGCTCGACGGCCACCACGGTGATGCCCGCCAGCGGCAGATCGTCCGGCTCGGTCATCGCGCCCCTGCTCCGGCGCCGGCCGCCTTCATCAACCCGCCGCCGATGATGAGTCGCTGGATCTCACTGGTGCCCTCGTAGAGACGCAGCAGCCGGATGTCGCGGTAGATGCGCTCGACCGCGACACCGCGCATGTACCCGGTCCCGCCGTGGATCTGGACCGCCAGGTCAGCCACCCTGCCGGCCATCTCGGTGCAGTAGAGCTTCGCGGCCGACGGGGCGAGGCGGCGGTCCTCACCGGAGACGTACTTGGCTGCGGCCTCGCGGACGAGTGCCCGACCGGCCATGACACCGGTCTGTTGGTCGGCGAGCATGGCCTGGACCAGTTGGAATCCCCCGATGGGCTGGCCCCCCTGGGTGGTGGCGGCGGCGTAGGCCACCGACTCGTCGAGCGCCCGCTGCGCCGTCCCCACCGCGAGCGCGGCGATGTGGACCCGGCCGCGGGCCAATGACGTCATGGCCGCCCGGTAGCCCGTGTTCTCGTCGCCCCCGACGAGCGCCGACGCCGGGACCCGCACGCCCTGGAAACTCACCTCGGCGGTCCAGGCCCCCGCCTGGCCCATCTTCTTGTCCCGGGGTCCCACCGCGACACCGGGCGCGTCCGCGGGGACGAGGAACACGGCGATCCCGGTGCCGTTCGCGTCGGCCGGGCGGGTGCGGGCGAACACCACGAACAACCCCGCGATCGGGGCGTTGGTGATGAATCGCTTGTTGCCGTCGATCACCCAGTCGTCGCCGTCGCGGACGGCCCTGGTGGCCAGTCCGGCCGGGTTCGAGCCTGCGCCGTCCTCGGTGAGCGCGAAGGAGGCGATGACCTCCCCGGAGGCGATCCGCTCCAGCCATTCGGCCTTCTGCTCGTCGGTGCCGAAGCCCACGAGCACCTGGCCGGCGATGCCGTTGTTGGTACCGAACAGCGATCGCATGGCCAGCGTGGTGTAGCCGAACTCCATGGCCAGCTCCACGTCTTGGGTCAGGTTCAGGCCGAGCCCACCCCACTGTTGCGGGATCGCGTAGCCGAACAGTCCCATTTCGGCCAGCCCCGCCCGGATGTCGTCCGGGATCGCGTCGGCATCGGCGATCTCCTGCTCGCGCGGCACCACGACCGTGCGGACGTAGTCCCGCGTGGTGGCGAGGATGTCCGCGAAGTCCTCGGCATCCACCTCGGACGTGGACGTTGTCGTCTGCTGGCTCATCGGGTCGCCCTTCCTCCGGCATGCGGGATGCGGACCGTCGGCCCGCGTTGTATGCTTCCAATTATTATCAGCAATTAGTTCCGGTGACAACAGTCCCCGCCCGCGGCGGCCGACTGCCACCGCCGACCCTCGGAGGTCCCGATGCCCGAGCCCACCGCCTCCCGTCCCCTGGCCGGCCTCCGGGTCGTCGAGTTGTCCAGCTTCGTCGCCTCTCCCCTGTGCGGGCTCACCCTCGCCCAGCTCGGCGCAGAGGTGATCCGCGTCGACCCCGTCGGCGGTGCCGCGGACGTCCACCGCCTCCCTACGTCCTCCGACGGGACCTCGATCTATTGGACGGGCCTCAACCGTGGCAAGGCGTCGGTCACCCTCGACCTACGGTCCGAGGACGGTCAGCGGGCCCTGCGCGACCTGGTGACCGACTACGGGGACGGCGGCGGCATCCTCGTCACCAACTCGGCCGGGCGCTCGTGGCTGTCCCACGACATCCTGGCCGCGGTCCGCCCGGACGTCATCACCCTCGAACTGCTCGGCCGGCGGGACGGTCGGCCCGGGGTGGACTACACGGTCAACGCCGCCCTGGGCTTCCCGTCCATCACCGGCCCCGCCGGGACCGACACCGTGGTGAACCACGCGCTTCCCGCCTGGGACGTGGCGGCCGGGTTGCACGCCGCGCTCGCAGTGGTCGCGGCGGTCCGCCGACGGGAACGGACGGGTGAGGGGTGCCACATCGTCTTGCCGCTGGACGACGTCGCGCTCGCCACCGCCGGCACCCTCGGCTACCTCACCGAACCCCAGATCGACGGCTCGAGCCGCCCCGCCGTCGGCAACTACGTCTACGGCACCTTCGGTACGGACGTGGTGGCCTCGGACGGGGGACGGTTCATGCTCGTTGCGCTGACCCCCCGGCACTTCCGCGATCTTGCGCGCCTCACCGGCACCGAGGAGGCGGTCGCGGCCCTCGAGAACGCGACCGGTGC
This sequence comes from Dietzia sp. MNB45, assembly GCF_051994785.1. Classification (NCBI taxonomy): domain Bacteria; kingdom Bacillati; phylum Actinomycetota; class Actinomycetes; order Mycobacteriales; family Dietziaceae; genus Dietzia; species Dietzia sp. MNB45. The sequence goes on from NZ_CP163397.1 coordinate 2,255,366, forward strand.
CGACTTCTCCACCGACAGGGACCGCTACGAGTACCGGGAGGTGCTCGCGGCGCTGTTCGCCCGGTGGTTCGCCGCGCACACCACCGAGCAGGTCTCGGCGGCACTCGCCGACTCCGTCGTCCTCCACGAGCGCTACCGCAGGTTCGACGAGGTGGTCTCCGAGGGCGACCTCGACGCCAATCCGCTCTTCTCACCCCTGGTCCAACCGGGTGTCGGCGAGTATCTCGCCGCCGCTCACCCCGCCACGTTCGACGGCCACCATCTGGCCACCGGGCCGGCGCCGCAGCTCGGCGCGGACACCGAACGCCTGACCTGGGAGTGAACCGACCCACCCGACACCCGGACTCTCACGCCCCGACCCGGGAGGACCCATGACCCACAAGCCCGTCGCCCGTCCCGGCACCCCCACCTACCTCACCGAGGAGCGGCTCGCGATCCGTGACCTCGCCCGCGAGTTCGCGATGAAGGAGGTGCTGCCCGTCGCCAACGCACTCGACCCGGAGAAAGGCGACATTCCCGACGGCCTGCGGCAGAAGATGGCGGACATGGGGTTCTTCGGGATCATGATCCCCGAGGAGCACGGAGGTCTCGGCCTCGGAGTGTTCGAATACTGCCTCGTGGCCGAGGAACTCTCCCGCGCGTGGCTCTCCGTCTCCGGGCTGCTCGCCCGCGGCAACGGCATGGGCGGCGGGTTCACCCCGGAGCAGGAGAAGCGCCTACTCCCCCGCGTCGCCCGCGGCGAATGGCTCGGCGCCTACGCGCTCTCGGAGGCCGAGGCGGGCTCGGACGTCGCCAACATCTCGTGCCGCGCGGTCCGCGACGGCGACGAGTGGGTCGTCACCGGCACCAAGATGTGGTGCACGTACGCCGACCAGGCGGACTACCTCGTGCTGTTCGCCCGTACCGAACCGACCCGCGACCCCGCCAAGCCGCACCGCGGCATCTCGACCTTCCTCGTCGAGAAGGAGCGGGGCGGGTTCCCGCCCGGCATCACCGGCAATCCCGTTCGCAAGATCGGCTACTTCGGATGGCAGACCTGGGAACTGTCCTTCGACGGGTTCCGTCTACCCGCCGACGCGCTGCTCGGCGAGGAGGGCAAGGGCTTCTACATGGCCGTCTCGGGCCTCGAGGTGGGCCGGGCCCACACCGCCGCCCGCGCCATCGGCCTCGCCCGGGCCGCGCTCGAGGACTCGATCGCGTACGTGCACGCACGCGAGCAATTCGGTCGTCCGATCGCCGACTTCCAGTACCTGCGGTTCGAGATCGCCAAGATGGCGGCCGACATCGAGGCCGCACGACAACTCATGTACTCGGTCGCCACCGACATCGATTCCGGTCGCCGCTGCTCGCTCGAGGCCGCCATGTGCAAACTCGTCGCGACCGAGATGGCCGAGCGCGTCACCTCCCAGGGCGTCCAGATCCACGGCGGGGCCGGCTACACCACGGACTTCCAGGTGGAGCGGCACTGGCGCGATGCGCGGCTGACCCGCATCTTCGAGGGCACCAGCGAGATCCAGATGCGGATCATCTCGGACGAACTGCTCGGACGGAGCTGACGTTTCGGAGCGATCCGCCCGCGACCGTCGTCCCGCCTGCGTACCGTCGGGCCCATGAAGGCTGCGGTGTGCGTTGAGACCGGATCCCCACTGGTGATCGAGGACATCCCGATCCCGGAACCGCGCGCCGGCGAAGTCCTGGTCCACAACCACGCCTGCGGGGTGTGTCACACGGACCTGCACGTGATGAAGGGCGAGGTCGGCTTCCCGCTGCCAGGGGTCCTGGGCCACGAGATCTCCGGTGTCGTCGCCGAGGTCGGCGCCGGGGTCACCCACGTCCGGCCCGGCGACCGGGTGGTCGGCTCCTTCATCATGCCGTGCGGGTCGTGCGAGAACTGCGCCCGTGGCATGGAGGACATCTGCTCCACGTTCTTCGAGTACAACCGCCTGCGCGGCACCCTGTACGACGGCGAGACGCGCCTGCACCGGGCCTCCGGCGAACCGTTGTCCATGTACTCGATGGGCGGACTGGCCGAATACAGCGTCACGCCCGCCACCGCGGTGTTCGCCCTCCCCGAGCAGCTCGACCTCACCGATTCCGCCATCCTCGGCTGCTCGATGTTCACCGCCTACGGCGCGGTCCGCAACGTGGGCGACGTCCGGACCGGGGAATCCGTCGCGGTGGTGGCGGTCGGTGGGGTCGGCCAGAACATCGTCCAGCTGTCGGCGGTCAGTGGCGCGGAGTCGGTCATCGCGATCGACGTGGACGACGACAAGCTCGCCCTCGCCCGCCGCATGGGCGCCACACACACCGTCAATTCGCGTGAGGTGGACGCGACCGAGGCGGTCATGGCGATCACCGGCGGCCGCGGGGTGGACGTCGCCTTCGAGGCGCTGGGGTCGGCGGCCACGACCCGGCAGGCGACCGACATCGCCCGCGAGGGCGGGCGGGTCGTGGTCGTGGGCATTCCTCCCGCGGGCACCGCGCTCGACGTGGACCTGGCCCGCATCGTGCGTCGCAAGATCCAGATCAAGGGCTCCTACGGCGCGCGCGCCCGGCAGGACGTGCCGGCGCTCATCCGACTGCTGGCCGCCGGGAAACTCGACCTGGGCGGGATGATCTCCCGCCGGGTGCCGCTGACCGAGGCACCGGAGACCTACGAGGCCCTCGACCGTGGCGAGGTGCTCGGCCGCGCAGTAGTCCTCACCGGCGACTGAGCCGCCCGCGCACCCGGCGACTGAGCCGCCCGCGCACCCGGCGGCATCCGCGCGCGCCCCTGCCCGCAGGCGCACGAGCGCCTGTACGCCCACAACACAGCCGCCCCCGACGCTGAACGCCGGCCTGCGCACCTGCGCACGCCAGACGCCATCGTCGGGAGCGGCTGTGTCTCCAATGGCAGCCGCTCCGCGGATGTCCGGTGGGGGCTCGGATCAGAGCAGTTCGATGATGGTGGCGTTGGCCTGGCCGCCGCCCTCACACATCGTCTGCAGGCCGTACTTGATGCCCTCGTTCTTCATGTGATGGACGAGGTCGGCGAAGATCCGGGCGCCGGAGCCACCGAGCGGGTGCCCGAGGGCGATGGCGCCGCCGTTCGGGTTGAGCTTCGCCGGGTCCGCCCCGGTCTCGGCCAGCCACGCCATCGGCACGGACGCGAACGCCTCGTTGACCTCGTACACGCCGATGTCGTCGATGGACAGTCCGGACTTGGCCAGCGCCTTGGCGGTGGCGGGGATCGGAGCGGTGAGCATGATGACCGGGTCGTCACCGGCGAGCGTGGCGGTGTGCACCCGCGCGATCGGGGTGCACCCGTACTTGGCGGCCGCCTCCTCGCTCATCACGAGGATCGCTGCGGCGCCGTCCGAGATCTGCGAGGCGTTGCCGGCGTGGATCACACCGTCTTCCTTGAACGGGGTCTTGAGCCCGGCCAGCCCCTCGACGGTGCTGCCGCGGCGGATGCCCTGGTCGGTGTCGAAGACGCCGTCCGGGGTGGTCACCGGCACGATGTGCCCGGCGAAGAACCCGGCGTCCTGCGCGGCGGCGGCCTTCTCGTGCGACGCCACGGCGAACTCGTCGAGCTGGGTGCGCGTGAAGCCCCACCGCTCGGCGATCATCTCGGCACCGACGCCCTGGTTGGGGGCCGTGCCGTCGTAGCGGTCGAGGAACGCCTGACCGTAGGGGAACGACTCGGAGGAGACGTGCGAGCCCATCGGCACCCGCGTCATCGACTCGACGCCGCCGGCCACCACCACGTCGTGGAAGCCTGCCTCCACCACGGCCACCGCGAAACTCAGCGCCTGCTGCGACGAGCCACACTGCCGGTCGATCGTCACGCCGTTGACCGTCTCCGGCCATCCCGCCGACAGGGCGGCGGTCCGGGCGATGTCCCCGGCCTGCTCCCCGGCCTGGGTGACACAACCCCAGATGACGTCCTCGACGATCGATCCGTCGATCCCGGCGCGCTCGGCCAGCGCCGTGAGAACGGTCCCTGACAGATCGGCGGGATGCACCCCGGCCAGTCCACCCTTGCGCTTGCCCACCGCGCTGCGCACGGCCTCCACGATTACTGCACCCATGTTCTGCACATCCTTGTCTCTGCGGTTCCGGCGCCGGGCGGCACCGACCGTTACTGGGACATCCTAGTTTTATCCGACGTACGGCGGGGTCTTCTTCAGCTCTCCGCGCGCGATGGTGCGACGGTGGACGGCGTCCGGTCCGTCGACGATCCGCAGCGCGCGCGCCCAGGCGTAGAAGTACGCCAGCGGGGTGTCGCCGGAGACGCCGGCGCCGCCGAAGATCTCGATGGCCCGGTCGATCACGGCACAGGCGACCTGCGGGGCGATCACCTTGATGGCGGAGATCTCGAACCGCGCCTCCTTGGCGCCGACGGTGTCGATCATCCAGGCGCAGTGCTGCACCTGCAGCCGCGCCTGGTCGATCTCGATGCGCGAGTTGGCGATGTGCTCCTGCACCACGCCTTGGCTCGCCAGCGACCCACCGAACGCGTGCCGGGACTTGGCGCGGTCGACCATCAGGGCCAGCGCCCGCTCGGCCATGCCGATGGCGCGCATCGCGTGGTGGATGCGGCCCGGCCCGAGACGGGCCTGGGCGATCGCGAACCCGGCGCCCTCCTCGCCGAGGAGATTCGACACGGGCACCCGCACGTCGGAGAACACGATCTCACAGTGACCGTGCTGGTCCTGGTATCCGAACAGCGGCAGGTTGCGCTCGATGGTCAGGCCCGGGGTGTCGCGGGGCACGAGGACCATCGACTGCTGCCGGTGGGTCTCGGCGGACTCGTCGGTCTTGCCCATGACGATGAGGATCTCGCAGCGGGTGTCGGCGATGCCGGTGATCCACCACTTGCGACCGTTGATCACGTACTCGTCGCCCTCGCGACGGATCACGGTCTGGATGTTCGTGGCGTCGGAGGACGCGACATCGGGCTCGGTCATGGCGTACGCCGAGCGGATCCTGCCCTCCTTGAGCGGCTCGAGGTACTTCGCCTTCTGCTCGTCGGTGCCGAACAGGTGGAAGGTCTCCATGTTCCCGGTGTCCGGGGCCTGAGAGTTGATCGCCTCCGGGGCGATGACGGGCGACCACCCCGTGATCTCCGAGACGGCGGCGAACTCGAGGTTGGAGATCCCGGACCACTCGGGCAGGAAGAGGTTCCACAGCCCACGGCGCCGGGCCTCGGCCTTGAGGTCCTCCATGACCGGCGGGTAGGCGTTGTCCCCGTGCTCACGCAGGTACTCGGCCCAGACGGGCTCGGCGGGGAAGACGTGCTCCCGCATGAACTCCCACATGTTCTCCTGCAGCTCGATGCTGCGCTGACTGTGAGCGAATTCCATGTCATTACTCCTGTAGAAGCGTGCCGCGGCGGCCCGCCGCGGGCGGGATGAGTGAAGTGGTGCCTGCGTCAGTGCTGAGTTGGTTCAGTGCTGAGTCGGTTCAATGCATAGTCATCCCACCGTCGACCACGAGCGTGGTCCCGGTGATGAACGACGAGGCGTCGGAGGCGAGGAAAAGCAGCGCGGAGTCGAGCTCGGGCTGGAGCCCCAGTCGGCCGAAGATCGTGCTGCCGGTGATGTCCGCGAGCATCTTCTCCGGGATCTCGTCGGTCATCTCGGAGGCGAAGTACCCGGGGGCCAGCGCGTTGACGCGGATACCGCGGCGGCTGCCCCACTGCGCGGCGAGGTCACGGGTCAGTCCGAGCACGGCCGCCTTGGTCGCCGAGTAGGCGGCCTGCGGTGCGAAGCCGGCGGTCAGGCCCAGGACGCTCGCGACGTTGACGATGCTCGCGCCCGGCTCCATGACGGCCGCGCACTCCTTGGCGGCCCAGTAGGCGCCGTTCAGGTTGACGTCCACCACCCCGCGGAACTGCTCGGGGGTCTCCTTGAGCGCGGGCACGGCGGTCCCGATGCCGGCGTTGTTGACCAGCACGTCGATGCGTCCGTGGGTGTCCATCGTGTCGCGGACCATCGCCGCACACGCCTCGGGGTCCGCGACGTCGCACGCCACGGTCGAGGCGGTGCCGCCGGCGGCACGCAGTTCCTCGGCGAGGGCGTCGAGCCGCTCGCGGCGTCGGGCGGCCAGCACGACCGTGGCGCCTGCCGAGGACAGGGCCCGCGCGAAGCCGGCCCCGAGCCCCGACGACGAGCCCGTGATCACCACGACGCGGCCGTCCAGCCGGAAGCGGTCGAGCACGGGCAGCGCGGCCTGCGGACCCGTCCGGGGATCGACCGGGGTGGGCGCTGCGGATGAGGAGTCGGCCATCAGTTGGTCACCTTCCTGGAGTCGAGGATCGAGTGGCCGTGGTCGACCAGCTCGCGGATCTGCGGGCCGATGTCACCGAAGTCCTGACCGGCCATGTCACCGGCCTCGGAGCGCGTCGCCACGCCCTGGGCGATCGCCGCGAACTTGAACGTGGCGAACGCCAGGTACCACGGCATGTGGGACGGATCGGTGCCGGTGGCCGCGCAGTACCGGTCGAGCAACCGCTGCGGTCCGGGCCAGCCCGGCTCGGTGGTGATGCTGGGGATGAGCGGCACGGTCGGCCCGTTCGGGTCGCCCCAGTACAGAACCGTCTGCGCGAGGTCGGCGACCGGATCACCGAGGGTGGACAGCTCCCAGTCGAGGATCGCCTTGATGCGCCCCGGGTCGTCGGGGTCGACGACGTAGTTGTCCAGGCGGTAGTCACCGTGGATGATCCGCGACGACGGCGAAGTGGGCATGCTCTCGCCGAGACGCGCGGCCAGCTCGGGCAGACGGTCCGCCCGGACGGAGGCACTGGATTTCTCCGACTGGCCCAGCCAGCGTCGCAGCTGCCGCTCCAGATAGCCGTCCGGGCGACCGAGATCCCCCAGGCCCACCGCGTTCTGGTCCACGGCGTGGAGCGCGACCATCGCGTCGATCTGGGCGTCCGCCATGGCCGCCTTGTCGTCGTCGGACTCGGCGAAGCCCGCCGGCAGCGCGTCACGGATGACGTGGCCGACCACTTTCTCCATCACGTAGTACGGTACCCCCAGGTCCTCACCGGTGGTCTCGTTGAGCACCACCTTCGCGACCGGCACGTCCGTGTCCGCCAACCCGAGCTGGATCCGCGCCTCGCGGCCCATGTCGTGCGCGCTGGGCAGGAGCTCGCCCGTCGGCGGCCGCCGCAGGATCAACTCCCCCGCGTCGGAGCGGAGCGTGAACGTGAGGTTGGACTTGCCGCCGGCGATGAGGTCGGCGTCGAAGTCCGCCCAGTCCTGGTCACCGGTGGCCTCGGCGATCTTCGGCCCCACGACGTCGGGGCGGAGCAACTGGTCGACGGACAGTCCCGTGGACTCGGACGATGAAGGGGTCATGGCGTGGATCCTCGCGGTTGATGGGCGACCGGGCGGGCGGTTCGGGTGGATCAGTTGTGGCCGACGCTCAGTTGTGGCCGACACGGTGCAGGTCGTGACCCCGGGTCTCCTTCATGAAGGCGGTCGCGACCATCGTCGCCACGCACAGGGCGATGATGTAGGCGCTGATCATCCAGTACAGGTCCCACTGGATGAACTGGGCGTTGAGGTACGGCGCACTGCCGCCGAAGACCGCCACCGACAGGGAGTACGCGAACCCGATGCCCGCGGTACGCATCTTGGTGGGGAACGCCTCGGACATGAACGAGGACAGGATCGAGCCGGCGGCCGCGACCAGGGTCATGGCGACGAGCGAGGCGAGGAACAGCGTCCACGGGCGGTCGTCGATCATCCCCATGAGCATCGGCGTGGTGATGATCGTGCCGATGGCGAAGATGAAGATGACCGGGCGACGGCCGATGTGGTCCGAGAGCAGACCCCACAGCGGGAGGGTGCACAGGGCGATGAGCTGGCTGCCGAAGATCGCCCAGAACGCGGCCTCCGAGTCCATGTCACGCTGCGTGATGGCGAACGTCGAGGCGTACGAGCTCCAGGTGTAGTGCGCGACGGTGATGCCGGAGACCATGGCCACGACCAGCGCGATGGCGCCGGCGAGCTTGCGTCGCGAGAACGTGGCGACCGGCGAGGTCGGGTCGGCGGCGGCGGCCGCGGCGGCCTTGTCGAAGACGTCGGACTCCTCCATGCCGGACCGCAGGTACAGCACGAACAGGGCGAACACGGCGCCGAGCAGGAACGGCACGCGCCAGCCCCACTCGCCGACGGCGGACTCGGAGAGCACGGCGGTGATGCCGCCGCCGATGCCGTAGGCGATCACGGTGCCGCCCATGATGGCGACGAACACGAGGCTGCCCCACATGCCGCGACGGTGCGGCGGTGCGATCTCGGCGACGTAGCTGTAGGCGGTGGCCGACTCGCCACCGTGGGCGAAGCCCTGGATCATGCGGCACAGGAGCAGCAGCGCCGAGGCGAAGATCCCGAGCGTCTCGTAGCTCGGGAGCAGGCCGATGAGCAGGCTGGCGCCGGCCATCATGAGCATGGTGGTGATGAGGACGAACTTGCGTCCGCGTACGTCCGCGATCCGGCCGAAGACGATCCCGCCCAGCGGGCGCATGAGGAACCCGACCGCGAAGACGGCGAACGTGGCCAGCAGCGCCGAGACCGGGTTCTCGTTGTTGAACATCACCGCGGCGATGTACGGGGCGAAGACCGCGTAAGCGGTCCATTCGTACCATTCGAACAGCTGCCCGGTGGTACTGGCGGCCAACGAGCGGACGCTGCCGCGGCTCGCCTTGGCGGACTGGTGTGGGGCTGCGGTGGCGGCGGTGGCGCCGGCCCGCCCGCGGTCGTCGGGGTTGATGGTGGCCTCGGCCATGTCAGCTCCCTTCGGTGGGAGTGGAGGAGTGGGAGGGGGTGTGTTCGTCGCGGAGTTCGCGACGGCGGATCTTTCCGGTCTGGGTCTTGGGGAGCTCGCCGACGACGTGGACCTCGCCCGGCCGCTTGTAGGCGGCGAGCCGCTCCGAGGCGAACGCGATCAGCTCGTCCTCGGTCGCAGTCTGCCCGGCCTTGAGCGAGACGAACGCGACGACCTTCTCGCCGCGGTACTCGTCCGGCAGTCCCACGACGGCGGCCTCGAACACCGCGTCGTGCTCGTACAGGGCGTCCTCGACCTCCCGCGGCCAGACCTTGTAGCCGGAGGCGTTGATCTGGTCCTTGAGGCGGTCCACGAGGTACACCCAGCCGTCGGCGTCCATGACGGCGACATCGCCGGTGTGCAGCCGGCCGCCGGGCATGGTCGAGGCCGTGGCGGCCTCGTTGCGCCAGTAGCCGGACACGATCTGCGGTCCCGACAGGACGAGCTCGCCCTGCTCGCCCGGGGCGACCGGCTGGTCGTCGACGCCGATGACCTCGGCGCCGATCCCCGGCAGCGGCACTCCGATGGACAGGGTGCCGCTGGTCTCGTCGACCGGCGCCCGCAGCCCGGGCGGCACCGCGATGACCCCGGAGGTCGTCTCGGTCATGCCGTATCCGTTGTGGATGTAGTGGCCGAACCGCTCCGCGAAGCGCTCGACCGTCGAGGGCGGGATGGGCGCGCCCCCGCTGTACAGGGTCTTGACCGACGCAAAGTGCTCCGGTCCCGCCTCGTCCAGGCGCATGAGCGCGTTGTACGCGGTGATGGAACCGATGGTGAAGGTGACCCCGTGTTCGCGGAACGTGTCCAGCATGACACCGGGCCGGAAACGTCCGGCGAAGACGAGGGTGGAGTCGGTGACCAGCGCGACGGTGGCGTTGATGACGGCGCCGGTGATGTGGAACAGCGGGGCGATCGCCAGCACCACGTCGCCCGGCACGAGACCGACGAAGTCGGCGAAGCTCCGCGCGACCGCGATGACGTTGCCATGCGAGTTCATCGCCCCCTTGGGCGGCCCGGTGGTTCCCGAGGTGTAGGTGAGAAGCGCGAGGTCGTCGGGGGTGACCTCCGCCGGCTCCGGCGTGCGGCCCTCGAACTCGCGGATCAGGGAGACCAGGTCGCCGTCCGGCGAAGGCTCGACCTGCTGGTCGTCGCCGAACGCGCGGGGGTCGTTCCGGGTCTGCAGGTCCCGCTCGCTCGTACTGACGACCCATGCGACGTTCGTACCGCTCACGGCGTCGCGGATCGCCGTGGCGTCCCGGTCGGTGGCGATGATCCCCACGGCACCGGAGTCCTCCACGGGCAACCGGAGTTCCCGGCCGAAGTACATCGGGTTGAGCACCACGGCGGCGGCGCCGATCTTCCACAGCGCCAGCATCGCCAGCGCGTACTGCGGGATGTTCTGCAGGTGGATGCCGACGCGGTCACCGGGCGCCACCCCGCGGACCTGCAGTGCGGTGGCGAGCGCATCCGCCATCGCGTCGACCTCGCGGGCCGACAGCGTGGTGTCGAAGTAGGCGACGGCCGCCCTGTCCGGCGAGGAGTCGACACGCTCACGCCAGGCGTCCACGAGCGTCGACCGCCGCGTCACGAGGCTCTCGTCGAGGCCCGGTGGGTACAACGTGCGCCACGGCCGTGGGTCTTCCTGGCTCATCCTCGGTCCTCTCGTTCACGATCCTTGTGCGATCCACCGACCGATCGATCGCTCGGTGTGCCATAGTGTTACCCACACCACAACCGGTGTCAAGCGAAGGGTGGCTAGTGTTGTGACGATGAGTGAGGAGACCGCGACGTTGGAGACCGCGACGTTGGAGGCCGCGACGTTGGCGCAGTGGCGCGAGTTCGGCACCGACGAACTCTCCCCTCCGCTCCGCGCGGCCCTGCAAGTCTTCGCCCGGCACGGTTATCACGGTGCCTCGATCCGGTCGATCGCCGAGGCCGCCGGACTGTCCGTGCCGGGCCTCTACCATCACTACCGATCGAAGCAGGCCATCCTCGCAGCGGTCGTCGACCAGGCCATGGCGGAGATGCTCACGCACACTCAGGCCGCGGCCGACGACGCCGGCGACCGCACCGTCACCAGGTTCGAGAACATCGTGGAGTGCCTCGCCCGCTTCCACATGGCACGGCGCGACCACGCGTTCGTGGCGTCCACCGAGATGCGCAGCATGGACCCGGACGTGCGCGCACGCCACATCGCGCAGCGCGATGCGCAGCAGAAGATGCTCGAGGACGCCATCCGCGCCGGTGTCGACTCCGGGGAGTTCTCCTGCGCCCACCCCGAGGACGCGGCCCGCGCCATCGCCTCACTGTGTGTGTCGATCGCGTCCTGGTACCGGCCCGACGGGCCGCTGTCGGCCGACGACGTCGTCGCCCGACACCTCGAGTTCGCCCGCGGGATGGTCGGCGCCGCACGCGGCTGAGGTCGACGGCGCCGCACGCGGCTGGGATCGACCGCGCCGCACGCAGGTGGGATCGACGGCGCCGCTCGCGGCTGAGACCCGCCCGGTCAGCGTCTGCGCTGCCCCCGACCCACCGGCTTCGGCGCACGTTCGGCGCGGGCCTTCGCCTTGGCGGCGGCCTTCTCCTTTGCGGTCCGCTTCTCGCGCGGAGGCTCGCCCGCTCCGCGCGAGGTGCCCGCCCTGCGACCCCGCACGATCCCCACGAACTCGTCGATCAACTCATCGGTCTCCCTCGCGGGCGACCAGGCGATGCCCATCCGGGTCGCGGGGACCCCGTCGACGGGCCGCGCCACCACGTCCCGCCGACTCAGCGCCCTCGCGTACGGCGCCGGCAGGACGAGCAGTCCCACGCCGGCGGCGACGAGGTCCACCGCGGCGGACACCTCCTCGGGCGATGCCGTGATGGGGTCCACCGGCTCGAGCCACCGCTCCCCCTCGAGGTCGGCGATCCCCAGCGAGTCGAAGGCGGCGAGTTCGTGGTCCTTCTCGGCGAGAACGGCCATCGTCTCGGTGTACAGCGGGACCCGGAGCAGGCCGGCCGGCGCCGAGCGCGGTGCATCGTCGGGCTCGCGGAGGAAGACCACGTCGAAGCCGTCGGCGCCGGCGGAGCCCGCGAGCTCCGCCCACGGGTCACCGGTGCGTCGGGCCGAGATCGGCACGCGTGGATTGCGCTCGCGCCACCGCGCGAGCCACTTGTCCGGCTGGACACCGGGGACGTAGCCAACACGTAGACGGGGGCCGTTGCCCGTGTTCTCGTCGGTCATCGGCCCCCGCCTGTCGTTTTCTCGACCCGCCTCAGCCCAGGATCTTCCAGTCCTCGAGTCCCTCGTACAGCGGCTTCGACGCGGCCAGCGCAGACACGCGCTCACGCAGGGCGGTGACGTCGGCGCCCGTCCCCGCGGCCAGCGCGGTGCCGATGATGTCCGCGACCTCACGGAAGTCCTCGGCCTCGAACCCGCGGGTGGCCAGGGCGGGCGTGCCGATGCGCAGGCCGGAGGTCACCATCGGCGGACGCGGGTCGAACGGCACCGCGTTGCGGTTCACCGTGATCCCGACCTCGTGGAGGAGGTCCTCCGCCTGCTGGCCGTCGAGCTCGGAGTCACGCAAGTCCACCAGGACGAGGTGCACGTCCGTGCCGCCGGTGAGGACGGAGACGCCGGCGTCCCGGCAATCCTGGGCGGTGAGCCGCTCGGCGAGGATCTGGGCACCCTCGATCGTGCGCTGCTGACGCTCGCGGAACTGCTCCGTCCCGGCGATCTTCATGGCGGTGGCCTTGGCGGCGATCGCGTGCATGAGCGGGCCGCCCTGCTGGCCCGGGAACACCGACGAGTTGAGCTTCTTGAACAGCTCGAGGTCGTTGGTGAGGATCATGCCGGAGCGCGGCCCGCCGAGCGTCTTGTGGACGGTCGTGGAGACGACGTCGGCGTGCGGGACGGGGCTCGGGTGCAGGCCGGCGGCGACCAGGCCGGCAAAGTGGGCCATGTCCACCCACAGCTTGGCGCCGACCTCGTCGGCGATCTCGCGGAACTTCGCGAAATCCAGGGTCCGCGGGTAGGCCGACCAGCCGGCGATGATGACATCCGGCTTCTCCGCCAGCGCCATCTCGCGGACGGTGTCCATGTTGACCTGCATGGTCTCCGGATCCACCTCGTAGGCGGCGACCTCGTAGAGCTGGCCGGAGAAGTTGAGCTTCATGCCGTGCGTGAGATGCCCGCCGTGGGCTAGTGATAGGCCCATGATCTTGGACCCCGGCTTCGCGAGCGCCATGAGCACCGCGGCATTGGCCTGGGCACCGGCGTGCGGCTGGACGTTCGCGTACTTGGCGCCGAAGACCTCCTTCGCGCGGTCACGAGCCAGGTTCTCCACCACGTCCACGTGCTCGCAGCCGCCGTAGTAACGGCGACCCGGGTACCCCTCGGCGTACTTGTTCGTGAGCACGGAGCCCTGCGCCTGCAGGACCGAACGCGGCACGAAGTTCTCCGACGCGATCATCTCGAGCGTGTCTCGCTGTCGGGCGAGCTCGCCGGCCATCGCCTCGGCGACCTCCGGATCGAGCTCGGTCAGGGAGGCGGTGAACACGTCGGTGTTCGGGTCGGTCATCGTTGCTCCTCGCACGTGGGCTTTGCACTTCGTACGAATCGTGTGGGGCCACGGCTCGTCTCGTCGTCGTCGTCAGTCTAGTGCCACGCCACCCTGACACCCCCTCCCCCGTGGCCACCTGCCACAATCGGGAACCGTGAGCAGACAAGCCGGCGACTACACGCCGTACGTCGAGTTCGACCGTCGGAGCTGGCGGCGCCTGCGGCGTGCGATGCCCATGGTGCTCACCGAACAGGACCTCGAGGGCCTCCGGGGCCTGGGCGAACACCTCGACCTCGACGAGATCGCGGAGATCTACCTGCCGCTGAGCCGGCTCATCCACCTGCAGGTATCCGCCCGGCAGCGGCTGTTCCAGTCGACCAATCTGTTCCTCGGCGAGACCGTGGACGCCCCCATGCCGTTCGTGATCGGCGTGGCCGGATCGGTGGCGGTCGGCAAGTCCACCTCCGCCCGTGTGCTGCGCGCGCTGCTCACCCGCTGGGACTCCCACCCCCGGGTGGACCTCATCACCACCGACGGCTTCCTTCACCCCAACCGCGAACTCCAGCGACGCGGACTGATGCACCGCAAGGGCTACCCGGAGTCGTACGACCGGCGCGCGCTGCTGCGGTTCGTCACGGAGGTCAAGTCCGGCGCCCCGGTCGTGCGCGCGCCGGTGTACTCGCACACCAAGTACGACATCGTGCCCGGCGAGTTCATCGAGGTCCGCCGACCCGACATCCTCATCGTGGAGGGCCTCAACGTCCTGCAGACGGGTCCGCGCCTCATGGTCTCGGACCTGTTCGACTTCTCGCTCTACGTCGACGCGCGGATCGAGGACATCGAACAGTGGTACGTCGAGCGCTTCCTCGAACTGCGGAGCACGTCGTTCTCCAACCCCAACTCGCACTTCGCGCACTACGCCGACCTGTCCGACAAGGCGGCCCGGCTCGCCGCCCGCGAGATCTGGACGTCGATCAACCGGCCGAACCTGGTGGAGAACATCCTGCCGACCCGGCCGCGCGCGACGCTGGTGCTCCGTAAGAACTCGGACCACTCCATCCAGCGGCTGCGCCTGCGCAAGATCTAGAGCGGCGGCGCGCCCGTCTCCCCCTCCGGAACACCGCGCCGCCGCAACTCGGCCTCGGCGCGGTCGAGTCCACCGTGCTCGAGCGCGGCCAGGGCGCTGCGGTCCGACCACACCAGTCGCCCGTGCCGGCGCACCTCCACCTCGAGCTCGCCCGCGAGGTGTTCGATCGACCCGGCGGAGTTCCGCTTCTCCGACGGCAGCGGGACCGGCAGCACGTGCGCGCGGTCCAGGGGCGAACGCCCGCTGATGCGGACCTGCCAGCCGTAACCGCGGCCCTGGAACTCCCACCGCTCGTCGGTCACCTCGGCGCGGACCGGCGAGACGACAGGGTTGCCCAGCCGGATGACCTTCCCGCCGGGCAGTCGCACGACAACTGCAGTCACCTCGGTGCGCAGCGGCCCGGAGTGGATCTGCCCGCCGGCGAACGCCACGCACGTGTTCGGCTCCGAGAACGCCTGCGCCTGGCCCCACCACCACGAGTCGGGGAAGCCCTCGGCGCCCCAGTTCTTCTCGCCGTACACCTCGGCGCCGTCGAACTCCCAGTGCTCACCGTCGAGTTCGGCCCACCCAGAAGCGCGGCCGCCGAGCAGCCAGGGGTGCCAGTACTGGTTGAGGGCGGGGACGGACTGGAAAATGCTCGAGCCGCCGACGGCGTGGTGCGGCCACTGCACCGGGTCGGTGATGTTCACGTGCAGGCGAGCGCCCTCCCCCATGTCCACGCGGACCCCGTCGGGTCGGTACTCGAACAGTTCGCCGGAGCGCGCGCCGATCCGGTCCGGGTCGGCCCAGCCGTCGGGCGCGGCCATGAGGCGCAGGGTGGACGACGACGAGGACGACGAGGAGAAAGACGACGACGAAGAACCCCCGTCTCCGTCCCGGCGCGATCCACCGGCCTCGATCGGGATCGGCGCCTCGTCGGAGGCGAGCCCGAGCGTCGCCCAGTGCCCGTCGGGTCCCCGGTTGACCCCGATGAGGGCGATCACGACGCGCCCGCGCTCGCGGTCGGTGACGCGGAGGAAGTACCCCTCCATGGCCACGTCGTGTGCGCGGAGCGGATCGCCGAAGGGCAGGTCTGCGCCGGTCGCCCGGTATCGCCGGAGGAGTCCCATGGGGTTCAGCGTCCCATAATCGGCTTAGGGTGAAGCCGTGAATGCGACTCAACTCGGCCTCCGTCCGCCTCGGGAACGGGTCGATCCCCGGTGCCGGCGGTGGTGGACGGCGCAGGTCGTCCTGTGGATGGTCGGGCCGCTGCTCGTACTGGCGGCATCGACACTGATCGTGGGCCCGTGGATGCTCCTCGCCACCGCCGGGTGGGCGTTGCTGACAGTGGCGGCGCTGGTGGTGGTGCCCCGCGTGCGGTGGGCGATCCACCGCTGGGAGGCCACCGACACCGCCGTCTACAGCCGTAGTGGACTGTTCTGGGAGGAGTGGCGGGCGGCTCCCCTGTCGCGCGTCCAGACCGTCGACAAGACCCGCGGCCCGCTCCAGCGACAGTTCGGCCTCGCCACCGTCGTGGTCACCACCGCCTCGTCCAAGGGTGCGGTGCGCATCAGCGCCCTCGACGCCACGCAGGCCGAGGAGATGGCCGACCGCCTCACCCTCCTCGCCGAGGACGATCAGCGGGACGCCACATGACCGGCCCGGCCGGCGCGGACCATGACGACTGGCTGCCGCTGGACCGTCGGACGATCACCTCCACGACCGTGGTGGTCGCCGCGGCACTCGTCGCCGCGGCGGTGCCGACGGCGATCGGCATGCTGGTGGGCGGCCTGGCCATCGGCTGGGTACTCCTCTGGACGGTGGGCGGGGTGGTAGTCGGAACCGTCGCCACCGCGATCGCCGAGTCCGCCCGCCTGACGGTGACCCGCTACCGCGTGGACACCCACCGAATCGAGCGCCGGGTCCGCTTCCTGTCGAGCACCACGTCGTCACTGTCGACGCACCGGGTCCGCAACGTGGAGATCACCGCCGACGTCGTCCAGCGTCGCCTCGGTATCGCCACCCTCAAGCTGGCCAGCGGTGAGACAGACGGGTCGAGGATGACGCTGGCCGCGCTCGACCGCTCCGAGGCCGAGGACCTGCGCCGCCGACTACTGGCCGACCGAGCCGGCGCGGACACGCACGAACTCGCCCGCCTCGATCCCCGGTGGGTCCGCTACGCCCCGGCCAGCCTCATGACGCCGGTGTTCGGCCTGGTGGGCTTCGGCATCGTGCTCCAGGTGGCCGACTGGTTCAACGCGGTGCCGGCGGTGCTGGAGTGGGTCTGGGACCGCGTCGGCGGACTGCCGTTGCCCGTCCTCGCCATCGGCGTGGTGGCCCTGACCCTCGCCATCGGCACCGTCGCCGCCACAGTGCTGTTCGTGGAGAACTGGTGGGGCATGCGCCTCGAGCGTCACCGCGACGGTTCTCTCGAACTTCGCCGAGGCCTGGTCGTGGGCCGGCACGCGACGTTCGACGGCCGACGCGTCCGTGGCATCACGCTGCACGAGCCGCCGGGGTTCCGCGCGGTCGGGGCCGCCCGGCTGGACGTGATCGCCACCGGCGTGGGTATCGGCAACGACGAGAACGGCAAGCCCAAGCAGAGCCCTGCGCTGGTCCCGGCCTCGCCGCGCGACGTGGCGGCTGGCGTGGCGGCGGAGATGCTCGGGACACCGGTGCCGGGTACGGCGGCGGGCACACCGGATGCGGCGGCGGGCACGCCGGGTGCGGCGGCGGGCACACCGGGGCCGGACGCGCTGCGCTCCCATCCGCCTGTGGCGCGACGACGACGAGCCGTCCGCGCGGTGGCCGCCACCCTCGCCCTCGCCGGGATCGCCCTCGTACCCGCGCTCGTGTGGCCGTGGCTGTGGTGGGTTCCCGTCACCGTGGCCGCGGTCGGTGGGACGGTCGCCGCGTGGGCTGTGGTCGACAACTACCGCGGACTCGGCCACGCGGTGGGCGGCACGGTGGTCACGGTCCGTAAGGGTTCGCTCCTGAGACGGACCGATGTCCTGTACCGCGACGGGATACTCGGGTGGAACGTGCGGCGCACCCCGTTCCAGCGCCGGGCCGGCCTGGTGACGCTGGTGGCGACCTCGGCGGGCGGCGGCGGTGCGTTCCGACTGCCGGACGTCGCCGAGGCCGAGGCGCACGAGGTGTGGTCGACCGCCGGCGACGTGTGGGACCACCTGGCCGAGCCACGCGACTGAGCGACTCTGCAGCTGAGCGACTCTGCAGCTGGGCAACTCCGCGGCCGAGCCACCCCGCGCGGGCGCAGGCCCGGTCAGTCGGCGTCCACGGGCCTGTCGTCGGTCGCCGGATCCAGCTTCCGGACCAGACTGGGCGCCAGGTCGGACAGCGCGTACTCGTCGAGGAGCCGCCGGGCCTCGTCGTCGTCGACCCCGGCGAAGACCCGCCCGATCGTGACCCCGTGCGTGGGCACGGCGACCACCCGGATCTCGTCCCCGGCCTCGACGGGGCCCGCGGCGAGGACCCGCGCGTACGCGCCCGGGCGCCCGCCCTCGGTGAAGCGCCGCACCCAGCGCGGCTTGCCCACGTGGTGGCCGAAGGTCTGACACGGGATCCGCGGCGTCGTGACCTCCATGCGCAGGCGGCCCACCTCCAGCACGGTGCCGATCTGCAACTGCGAGGTGTCGACCCCGGCCACGCGAAGGTTCTCGCCGAAGTACCCGGGCGGGATCGGGCCGCCGAACTCGGGCTCCCACTGCTCGACGTCGGAGTCCGAGAGCAGGTAGACGGCCTTCCACACCCCGCCGTGGTGCTGGCGATCTGCCTGGACGTCGCCGTGGAGGCCGTACTCGCGCACCTGGACGGGCCCGTCGACGGGCCGCTTGTCGATCGCGGTGACGCCGACCCGGCCGGGCACCTCGAGCAGTTGGTCCACCACGCACACGGCGCGGACGGTGAACACCTCGCCCACGGTGATCGGCCCGCGCTCCGCCTCCGCGCCGACCATCACTGACCGAACCGACGGTTGCGGGCTCCGTACTCGCGCATCGCCCGGAGGAAGTCGACCCGCCGGAACGCCGGCCAGTACGCCTCGGTGAACCAGATCTCCGAATACGCGCTCTGCCACAGCAGGAAGCCCGAGAGCCGCTGCTCGCCGGAGGTGCGGATCACGAGGTCCGGGTCGGGCTGGCCCGAGGTGTAGAGGTGCTCGCCGATGCCGTCGACGGTGATCGCGTCGACCAGCTCCTGTCCGCTGCAGCCCTTGTCGATCAGCTCCCGGACCAGCTCGCGGGCGGCGTCGGCGATCTCCTGCCGCCCGCCGTAGCCGACCGCGACGTTGACCTTGACGCCCGGCCGGCCCCTGCTCACCTGCTCGGCGTGGCGCAGTCGCTCGGCGAGCCAGTCCGGCAGCACCTCGAGACGCCCGACGATCCGGACCTCCCAGTTCTTCCCCGGGCCGGTGATCTCGTCCACCACGTCCGCGATGATCTGCAGCAGTTCATCGAGTTCCTCGGCATCGCGGCCGAGGTTCTCCGTGCTGAGCAGGTAAATGGTGGCAACGTCTACACCGAGGTCGTCACACCACCCCAGCATCTCGGCGATCTTGACCGCGCCCGCCCGGTGACCGTGCGCGACGTCGGTGAACCCCGCCTCACGTGCCCACCGGCGGTTCCCGTCCGCCATCACGGCGATGTGCCTCGGCAGCCTCGACTCGTCCAACGAGGCGCGGAGGCGCGCTTCGTACAGCGAGTACAGGGGGAAGGAGACGGCCACGCGGAAAGGGTACCGCGCGCCGTCGCCCGCCCAGTGGTGCCCCTCGGGCCGCCGACCCCGGGCCGACCGCACCGGCGACGGGGGCGGCGGCGTGGGCGGCGGGGCCAGCGGCGGTCAGCCTCGTCGGCCCTGACGGACGGCCGCGGCGAGCGCACGCAGGCTGTCGGCGGTGGTGTCCCAGCCGATGCACGCGTCCGTCACCGACTGGCCGTACACCAGCTCGTCGGCCTCGACGGACTGGGCGCCGGGCTCGAGGAAGCTCTCGATCATCAGCCCGGAGATGCCCTGCTCCCCCGCGCCGATCCGCTCGGCGAGCTCGGCCACGACCTCTGCCTGCCGCTCGTGCGACTTACCCGAGTTGGCGTGGCTCGCGTCCACCATCACCAGACCGGGCAGGCCGACCTTGCCGACCGCCGCGACGGCCGACGCGACGGACTCGGCGTCGTGGTTGGGTCCACCGGTCCCGCCGCGGAGGATGACGTGGCAGTCGGTGTTGCCGGCGGTCTCCACGACGGAGGCCCGGCCGTCGGCGTCGGTGCCGAAGAACACGTGCCGCGCCGCCGACGACCGGCAGCCGTCGACCGCGACCTGGACCTCGCCGTCGGTCCCGTTCTTGAAGCCCACCGGCATCGACAGGCCGGACACCAGCTGACGATGTACCTGGCTCTCCGTGGTGCGGGCGCCGATCGCGCCCCACGAGACGGCGTCCGCGATGTACTGCGGGCTGGTCGGCTCGAGGAACTCGGTCCCCACGGGCAGCCCCAGGTCGAGCACGTCGAGCAGCAGGGTGCGGGCGGTGCGCAGGCCGCGCGGGATGTCGTAGCTCCCGTCGAGCGCGGGGTCGTTGATGAGGCCTTTCCACCCGACGGTGGTCCGGGGCTTCTCGAAGTACACGCGCATGACGATGAGCAGGTCCTCGGCCGTCTCGGCGGCGAGCGCGGCGAGTCGCGCCGCGTAGTCGAGGGCAGCCTCGGTGTCGTGGACCGAACACGGACCGACGACCACGAGCAGGCGGTCGTCGCGCCCGGCGAGCACGTCGGCGACGTCGGCGCGACTGCGCTCGACCAGCGCCTCGCGGGCCTCGCCCAGCGGGAGCTCGCCGAGGATCTCGGTCGGCGTCGGCAGCGGGGAGTAGGACAGGACTCGCCTGTCGGCGGTCTGGGTGGGGTTCTCGGCGGTGACGGTCACGGCTGTGCACTCCTGGCGATGTGGTCGTGGCGGGCCGGGTGCCGTGATCTCTTCGGTGCCCTGCGTCTCGCGCACCCGGATCCGCCGTCTGGAAAGGCGGAAGGCGGCGACCATGGTGGTCACCGCCTCTGGGCTCCGGGTGTCGAGACGTCCGTCTAGCGGACGCGTGCGCTCGCGGCGCGGGCTCCACCCGGAGCCCACATAAAGCGCCAATAAGCGCGAGCGATCGACATGCCGGACACCATAGCAGACGGACCCGGGCCGGCCCGAATCGCCTCGCAGCCCTACCCTGACAGCCGCTCCCGCGCCTGGCGTGTCGCCCGCGAGGCTGGCGTGTCGCTCCCGCGCCTGCTCGACCAGGACGCAGCCGCGTCCCGCCATGGCGTCTGGCGTGCACCGCTGCGCAGGCCAGACGCCGTCGCGAGGGGCGGCTGCGGAACCGTCCACACCGGAGCAGGCCGGACGGCACCCGCCATGTGAGGGGGAATACCGCCCCACTTTCTTTTGTTTGATATGTCAGCTAGTTAAGATGGGGACACCAACAGACGAGAGGCCACCATCATGCAGTTCGGAATCTTCAGCATCGCCGACATCACCCCGGACCCCACCACCGGGCGGATACCCACCGAGCACGAGCGACTGGAGGCGGTCGTCGAGTACGCCACTCTGGCCGAGCAGGTGGGCCTCGACGTCTTCGCGCTGGGCGAACACCACAACCCGCCGTTCGTGACGTCCTCCCCCACCACGACGCTGGGCTACATCGCGGGCAGGACCTCCGAGATCATCCTGTCGACGGCCACCACCCTGATCACCACCAACGACCCGGTGAAGATCGCCGAGGACTACGCGATGCTGCAGCACCTGGCAGGCGGCCGGATCGACCTGACGATGGGCCGTGGCAACACCGGCCCGGTCTACCCGTGGTTCGGGCAGGACATCCGACAGGGCCTGCCGATCGCGATCGAGAACTACGAACTGCTCCACCGCCTGTGGCACGAGGACGTCGTGGACTGGGAGGGCAAGTTCCGCACGGCCCTGCAGCAGTTCACCTCGACCCCGCGCCCGCTGGACGGCGTCGCGCCCTTCGTGTGGCACGGCTCGATCCGCTCGCCGCAGATCGCCGAGCAGGCCGCGTTCTACGGAGACGGCTTCTTCCACAACAACATCTTCTGGCCGATCCACCACACCAAGCAGATGGTCGAGCTGTACCGCCGCCGCTACGAGCACTACGGCCACGGCTCGGCGGACCAGGCGATCGTCGGCCTGGGCGGGCAGTTCTTCGCCCGCACCAACAGTCAGGACGCGGTCGACGAGTTCCGCCCCTACTTCGACAACGCGCCGGTCTACGGCCACGGCCCGTCGCTGGAGGACTTCACGGCCCAGACCCCGCTGACCGTCGGCTCGCCGCAGCAGATCATCGACCGATACATGA
Source organism: Dietzia sp. MNB45 (assembly GCF_051994785.1). NCBI lineage: Bacteria > Bacillati > Actinomycetota > Actinomycetes > Mycobacteriales > Dietziaceae > Dietzia > Dietzia sp. MNB45. The sequence goes on from NZ_CP163397.1 coordinate 2,277,150, forward strand.
CCATGCGCGAGCACGTGGGCGACTACCAGCGTCAGCTGTTCCTCATCGACCACGCCGGCCTGCCCCGCAAGACCGTTCTCGAGCAGATCGAGATCCTGGGCAGCGAGATCGTGCCGACCCTGCGACGGGAACTCGACGCACTGCGCCCGGCCCACGTCCCGGACGGGCCGACCCACGCCGGGCGAGTGGCCGCCCGCGACGCCGACCTGGCCGCCGCCGGCGATCCCACCTATTCCGACGCGTACCGCTTCGGCACCGGCGACAACTGGACGGGCCTCACCGCCGAGGGCGGTCAGCGCGCCCAGGAGCAGTCGCTGGCCCGCGCCCGCCGCAACCAGGCCCGCCTCGCCGAGGCGCCGGCCGGGAAGGACTCCAAGTGACCGACCCCCACAACAGCCACTCCGCCGGGCGGCCGCTCAACCTCGTCGTCGTCGCCGCCGGAACCTCGGTGCCCTCCAGCACCCGGATGCTCGCCGACCAGCTCACCGCCGCGACCCGCGACGCGCTCGCGCGGCACGGCCAGAGGGTCGACGTGACGGTTCTCGAGGCGCGCGAACTGGCGCACGAGGTCGTCGACGCCACCTTCACCAGGTTCCCCGGGGAGAAACTGGCCGCGGCGATCGACGAGATCGGCCGGGCGGACGGGCTGATCGCGGTGTCGCCCATCTACAACCAGTCGTTCTCGGGCCTGTTCAAGTCGCTGTTCGACGTCATCGAACCCGGCACGATCGCCGGCGTGCCGGTGGCGTTGGGCGCGACCGGCGGCACCGCTCGGCACTCGCTGGCGGTCGACTACGCCCTGCGGCCGATGTTCGCCTACCTCAAGGCCGACATCGTGCCCACGACCGTGTTCGCGGCGGCCGAGGACTTCGGGGCCGTCTCCACCGACGGCGACGAGGACTCGCTGCGCGCCCGTACCGCGCGAGTGGGGACCGAACTGTCGGACTACATGCTGCGGTTCGCCGGGGTCACCGCCGGCGCGGTGGCGCCGACGCGCGCGGACGCCGGGCGGGGACGCAGGACCGACGACGACGAGTTCAGCGACTTCGTCCCGATGGGCGACCTCCTGGGCCGCTGAACCGGCGGGCGGGTTCGCCCTCACCACGGTCCGCCCTTCGGAGGTCGATCCGCCCGCGGGACCCGCAACGCGGATCGACATCCGAGGGGCGGATCGTGTGCTGGGTTCGGGGGCGGGCTCAGCGGAGGTCGGGCTCAGCCGGGGGGCGGGCTCAGCGGGGGGCGGGCTCAGCGGGGGTCGGGCTGACCGTCGGTCGGCTCCAGGGGCGGGACCGCCCCGCGGTCGGTGCCCTCGTCGGCGAGCTGATCCGGCTCGGGATGCTCGGTGTCGAAGCTATCCGGCAGGTTCTTGATGTGCTTGTTCATGTTGCGGATGAGCAGCACGGTGGCGATGAGCAGCAGCAAGATCACCGGGATACCGATCGGCGATGCCTTGCCGAACTCCGGCCCCACCGGGTTGTCGTTGTACCCGGGCGTACCGGGCGACTGGTTCTGCGCGAGGACCATCGCCGACTGGTACGCCAGGATCTGGACGTCCGGTCCCAGGGTGATCATCGTGGGTCCTCACTCGTGCTCGGGCCGACGGGGAGAGCGACGTACGGGTCGACTCCCTCGAACAGGTCTGTCTCGTATTCTCCCTCACCGAGCTCGGGAAAGCCCACCCGGCTGGCGGCGAGCTCGAACTCCTCGGTGGGCCACACCCGCTGCTGCATCTCCACGGGTGCGGCGAAGAACCAGCCGTTGGGGTCGATCTGGGTGGCGTGGGCCAGCAGTGCCGAGTTGCGCTGCTCGAAGTAGTCAGCGCACTCGACCCGCGTGGTGACCCGCTCCATGATGTCGGGGCGGTCCCCCCAGCGCGACAGGAACTCCTCGAAGTGGCGCACCCCGTCGCGGGCGAACAGCTCGTCGTCCAGCAGCTGGAGGCGGCTCTTGGGGAACCCGTGGGTGTAGTAGACCTTGGCGATCGCCCACGGCTCACCGGCGTCCGGATAACGGGCGGGGTCGGCGGCGGCCTCGTACGCGGCCATCGACGCCGAGTGCACCTTCAGGTGATCCGGATGGGGATACCCACCGTTCTCGTCGTAGGTGATCATCACGTGGGGACGGAACTCCCGGATCCTGCGGACCAGGGACTCGGTGACCTCGTCGTCGTCGGCCAGGGCGAAACATCCCTCCGGCAGGGGTGGCGTGGGGTCACCCTCCGGCAACCCCGAGTCCACATATCCCAGCCAGTGGTGGTCGACCCCCAGGATGTCGGCCGCGCGCGCCATCTCACGCACCCGGACGCCCGTCAGGTCCGCGACGATGTCGGGGCGGTCCATCGCGGGGTTGAGGATGTCGCCCCGCTCGCCCCCGGTGCACGTCTCCACCAGCACGTGGACGCCCTCGGCGACGTACCTGGCCATGGTTGCCGACCCCTTTGACGACTCGTCGTCGGGGTGGGCGTGGACCGCCATCAGCCGCAGACCGGCCATCGGGAGCACCTGCCGTTCTTCTCACGTGAGTGGATGACCGCACCATTCTATGGGCGTCGGCCCAGGCGCCGCCCCCGGCGGGGCCCGCCGGCGACCCCCGGCCGTCCCCGCCGGCGTGCCCCGATACCCTGGCTCCCATGAGTGAGCCGAGGTCGGACGCCCCGTCGCAGCCCCCCGTGGGCCCGCCCGCGGACCGGTACGCGACGGCCGACCGCGGCTCGAACCTGACCGGCAAGGTCGTCGCCGTCATCCTGGCGCTGCTCGTGGGCGGCCTGGTGATCGCCGGCGTCTACACGATGTGGCGTCTCAACCAGACGCCGGACATCACGGGCGAGGCGATCGGGGTGGAGGTCGTCGACGAGTCGCGGGTCGACCTGACGTTCACCGTGACGCGCGAGGAGCCGGGCACGCCCGCCTACTGCATCATCCGGGCCCAGGAGGAGTCCAAGGGCGAACTCGGCCGGCGCGAGGTCTACGTCCCACCGTCGGAGAACACCACGATCCAGATCGACGCGTCCATCTTCACCACCGCCCGCGCGTTCGCCGCGGACGTCTACGGCTGTGGTGACGACGTCCCCGACTACCTGCGCAGGTAGAGCCGCAGACGGCGCGGCCGTCAGGGCCGCGCGTATCGGCCGGCGGGCCACGGCGCCTGTGTTAGAATCGGCGCTTCAGCACGGCTCCCTTTTTCGCGGGGCCGTGTTTTTCTTACATCACGCACGCGAACAGATTGGAGTGCGCTCATGGCGAACGACACCCAGGTCCACTGGTTGACCCAGGAATCGTACGACCGCCTCATGGCCGAGAAGGAGGCGCTGATCGCCAACCGTCCGGTCATCGCCGCCGAGATCAACGAGCGGCGCGAGGAGGGCGACCTCAAGGAGAACGCCGGCTACCACGCCGCGCGTGAGCAGCAGGGCCAGGAGGAGGCCCGCATCCGGACCATCGACGACCTGCTGGCCAACGCCCAGGTCGGCGAGACGCCCACCGAGTCCGGTGTCGCGCTCATCGGCTCCGTCGTCCGCGCCTACTACAACGGCAACGAGGACACCAAGGAGACCTTCCTCATCGGTACCCGCGGCGAGGGCTCCGGCAAGGACGACCTCGAGATCTACTCCCCCGAGTCCCCGCTCGGCAAGGCCGTCCTCGGCGCCAAGAACGGGGAGAGCCGCGAGTACACCGCCCCCAACGGCAAGAAGGTCGCCGTCACCATCGTGACCGCGGAGCCGTATCACAGCTGACCGGCTGAAGACCGGGGCCGGTGGTAGGTTCTTCACGAATGTCGGGTCGCCTCCAGGCGGGCCCGAATCCGCCCCGGCGTAGCAGGAGTTCCACGTGTCAGACGGTTCCCAGGACAGGCCCCACGGCCCGGCCCCGACTATCGAAGCGGCGGCCGGGCGGGTCCTGGGACCGGCACTGCGGACCGGTCAGTCCCCCTTCGAGGACGACCTCTACACGTGGACGCCCGAGGTGGCCGAGGAACTGGCCCGCCGTCTGGACTCCGACCCCGAGGAAGGGGCCGCCGGCGCGGCGCCCGGGTCGACACGCTCCCCCGTGATGCAGGCGCTGCACGACCAGCTCGAGGGCGCACCACGGCCCGTGGTCCTGCTCGCCGCCGAGCTGCTCTTCATCCAACAGCTCCCCCTGTCCACGGTCACGGCCCGCCTCAAGCGCGGCCGCGTCCGCGACGTGCTCTCCTGGATCGAGGACGCGCCCGGGATCCCCACCGATCTCGACGAGGTCCTCAGCGAGAAGGGCCCGCTCACCGGCGGCCTGGGTTTCAACGTGCAGATGCGCGAGCACCTGCGCTGGCTGTGCTCGTTCGTCATCCACTGGGCCGAGCTCGACGCGTCCGTCCGGGACGCCGCGCTGTCGGATCCGTGGGAATTCCAGCGCGCGGCCCGCTCCACCCCCGGCGACTGGCGGGCCATCCGCTACAGCCTCCAGTACCTCGTGTGGCCCGGCTACTTCCAGCCGATCGTCAAGCACGAGCACAAGACCCGCATCCGCGACGCGTTCGCCGACCTCATCGGCGGCCCGTCCGGCATCGACGAGCTGGACATCGACCAGGACCTGCACCGCATCTCCGAGGTGCTCTCCGCGCAGCTCGGCCAGCCCGTCGACTGGTACCGCGGCTCCGTGGCCAACCAGTGGCAGCGCCACCGCGACGACCACTCCCGGCGTGCCTGGCTCGTGCGGCCCGGCCGCGGCGGCGTCGGCCAGGCCGGCCAGTGGGTCGCCCAGAACCGCATCGCGCTGCCCGCCTCGCACCTGCCGCGGATCCCCGCGCACGCCAGCCGGCTCGAGGTATCCCAGGCCGTCGAGCAGGGCTACCCGCACTTGGACTACCAGGCCCGGTTCCAGCTCACCGCCGAGCTGCACACCTTCCTGTCCCGGATGAACCCGCAGGACGTGGTGGCCACGGTCGCCGACGCCAAACTGCATCTGGGCACCCTCACCGACGACCTCGGCTACGTCGACGACGGCGGACAGCAACTCGAGCGCTCGGTGCTGTGGAGCACCGTCACCCTCGACCTGGAGACCCTGCCCAGTCCCCTGTCCGAGTTGATCGGCGAGCCCGGCACGGTCGTCGACCTCACCGACGGGCTGGACGCGATGCTCTCGGCGATGCACCCCGGGCGCCACTCCGCGGAGTCGCAGGTCGCCGAGGCGCCCGCGGCCGGGGCGGTGCCGACCCTGCCCGAGGTCACCGACGAGCTGGCCGACGGCCTGCACATGCCCCGCGAGGAGTTGCAGGAGATCGTCGACACCCTGCAGCAGCGTCAGCAGATCGTGTTCTACGGCCCGCCCGGCACCGGCAAGACCTTCCTCGCCCAGGAACTGGCCCGCTTCCTCGCCGGCCCCGACGACCCCAGCCGGGTCCAGCTGGTGCAGTTCCACCCCAGCTACGCTTACGAGGACTTCTTCGAGGGCTACCGACCCACGCTCACCGAGTCCGGGCAGCCCGGCTTCGCTCTCCAGGCCGGGCCGCTGCGGCGCCAGGCCGCGCGGGCGACCTCGGAGTCGGGTCGCGAACACCCGAGCTTCCTCATCATCGACGAGATGAACCGCGCCGACCTGGCCCGCGTGTTCGGCGAGATGTACTTCCTGCTGGAGTACCGGGACCGGACCGTGCTGCCGCAGTACTCCCCCGACACCTCGTTCCGGCTGCCGCGCAACCTGTTCATCATCGGCACCATGAACACCGCCGACCGGTCGATCGCCATGGTCGACGCCGCCATCCGCCGACGCTTCGCGTTCATGGAACTGCACCCCGACACCCCGCCGGTGGCCGGCGTGCTCCGACGCCACCTCGAGGCGCGCGGCGTGACGACCGAGCCCGCGGAGCTGCTCGAGGCGCTCAACTCCGAGATCGACGACTCCGACCGCGACCTGCGGATCGGGCCGTCGTACTTCATGAAGGACCAGGCCACCGAGCCGGGCGGTCTCGAGGCGATCTGGCGCTTCGACCTGCTCCCGCTGCTCGAGGAGCACTACTACGGGCGGCTCACCCGCGCCGAGGTGCACGAGCGGTTCGGCCTCGCGGCACTGCGCCGCAAGATCGGGCGGGCGTGACCGCGACTCCGACTCGCGCCGGCGCGCCGGCGTCGGCACAGTCGCCGGCGTCGCCGGTGGCGCTCGAGTTCGACGAGTTCGACCGCCGCGGCCGACTGGTCAACCTGAGCTGGGAGGGTGCGCAGCACCTGTCGCAGACCGGCCTCGTGGAGGTGCTGCCCGCCGGCCGCGACACGTGGCGGCTCATCCCCTGCGGCGCGGTGGGCTCGGTCCGCGTCGAAGGTCTGTCAGTGCGGGTCATGCCCGCCGCCAGCCTCGGCCTGACGCAGTTGTTCTTCCTGCTCGACCACGCGGCCGACGACCCGTTCCTGTCCTCATCGGTGCAGGCCAGGGACGACGACGAGCTGTGGACCTCCGTCGCCGAGTCCATGGCCCGGTTGGCGCACCGGGCCCTGTCCGCCGGACTGCTGCGCGGGTACCGCAGGGTGGACGAGGCGCTGACCACCGTGCGCGGCCGGATCCGACTGGGTGATCAGATCCGCCGCCACCCGGGCATGACCATCCCGCTCGAGGTCACCTACTCCGAGTTCACCCCGGACATCGCCGAGAACCGCATCCTGCGCACGGCCGCCCACCGTCTGCAATTCCTGCCCGAGCTGCCCGATTCCACCCGCCGCCGGCTGGCGATGGTCGACGCCCGCCTGTCGGATGCCACGCTCATCGGCCAGGGCGCGCCCGTGCCGGCGTGGACGCCCAGCAGGCTCAACGCGCGCTACCAGGACGCGCTGGCGTTGGCGGACCGCATCGTGCGGCGGATCTCGGTGGAGGTCGAGGACGGCCACGCCGCGTCGGCGGCCTTCGTCACCGAGATGCCGGCACTGTTCGAACGCTTCGTGGAAGCCGAGCTGACCGCCGCCCTCGACGGCCGGGGAGGTCGGCTGCTGCAGAACCCCGTCGTCAACCTGGATTCCGGTGCCGAGGCGGACGACGCGCCGTCGGGTCGTCACAGTGCGCCATCCGACGACGGTGACCACATCTCCGTGCGCACGGGGTTGGTGTACGAGGTCGACGGCGAGCCCGTCACCACGTTCGTCCCGACCTATCCCACGGACCGCCGGGCCCACGCCGCCGAGCACTACCGACTGTTGGCCGCCTGCACCGCGCTCGGGGTGGACCGCGCGTACCTGGTCTACCCGGCCCAGCGGCGCGACGATTCCCCCCAGCCCCGACGGATCGTCCACACCGACATCTCGATCGTGGAGTACCCGATCGACCTCTCCCGCGGGCCGGCCGAGAGCAGGAGGGCTATCGTCGAGTTGGCCCAGCACGCCCGTGAGCTGGCCGCTCCGTCCGCCGCACGCCACCGGACGGGCTCACGCCACGACGCCGGGTCCCACCACAACGCAGAGTTCGACCACAACCCAGAGTCCGACCACAACCCAGAGGGGAGACGACACGCCCGATGACCGACGCCGACGACGCCTCCCGACGCCTCTGGATGAGCCTCGGGCTGGCAGCCGTGGGCACGGTGGGGGCGTACCGCGGCGCCCAGGAGGTGCTCACGCAGCAGGCCCGGATCGCCCGCCGGGTGATCCCCAAGCCGACGTCGCGGCCCTACTCCGGCGACGGGCTCTACCGGCCCGGGGCCCGGTCACCCGAGCCGTGGCGATCCGGAATGACGTGCGACGTACACATGATGATCTTCGGCGACTCGCTCGCCGCCGGCCTCGGCGCCGACTCCCCCGACGAGCTGCCCGGCGTGCTGCTGGCGCGCGGCCTGGCCGAAGAGTCCGGCTGGGATGTACGGCTGAGCATTAAGGCGATCGTCGGCGCCACGTCCAAGGGACTGCCCGGGCAGATCGAGGCGATGCAGATCGCGCACGGCGACCCCGACATCTCGGTGATCCTCGTCGGCGGCAACGACATCACCTCCCGCAACGCGATCGGTCCCTCGGCGCGGCGAGTGGGCGACGCGGTGCGGGCGCTCCGGGAGAACGGTTCGCACGTCGTCGTGGGCACCTGCCCCGACCTGAGCATCATCAAGCCGGTCCCCCAGCCGTTGCGATCGGTCATGTCCGGCCTGAGCCGACGCCTGGCCGGCGCGCAAGCCGTGCAGGCCCGCAAGGCCGGCGGCATCCCCGTCTCCCTGGCGGAGACGCTCGCGCCCGAGTTCCACCGTCGCGGCGAGAGCCTGTTCTCGCCCGACCGGTTCCATCCCAACTCGGCCGGATACGAACTCGCCGCCGGCCTGCTGCTGCCCGCCGTGTGCGTGGCGCTGGGCGTGTGGGAGGACATGCCCGAGGAGCAGCTGCCGCACGACGCCGAGGAGGCCGCCGCCTCGCTTGAGGCCGCCGAGAGCGCCGCCGATCTCGCCGTCTCCGGCAGCTCCGGCGAGACTGCCGACACCGGCGCGACCGCCGACACCGGCGCGCCCGCCGACGCTCCCGACTCCGGCGCGCCCGCCGAGCACCGCGAGTCCGTGGTGGCCCGGCTGACCAAGCGCCTGACCGACTTCGTCCGCACTCACGAGGATGCGGACGACGGTGACCGAAACACGTTCCTGCATAATGAGGACGTGGACGGTGACCCCGAGAGCACGGGCGAGGCCCGTGAGGCCGCGGACACCCTCCGACGCCGTAGCCGGATCCTGACACCGGCCCGCTCGACGCGGGACGACCCGGATCCCCAGGACTGACCCGACCACACCAGCACTCACCCGCAACGAAGGAGCTTTCCATGCCGGAAGCCGTGATCGTCTCGTACGCCCGTTCCCCCATCGGGCGCGCCAACAAGGGTTCCCTCGTGGGCATCCGCTCCGACGACCTCACCGCCCAGATGGTCAAGGCCGCGCTGGACAAGATCCCCGCGCTCGACCCCACCGAGATCGACGACCTCATGCTGGGCTGCGGCCTGCCGGGCGGCGAGCAGGGCTTCAACATGGGCCGTGTCGTCTCCGTGCTCGCCGGCCTGGACACCGTCCCGGGCACCACCGTGAACCGCTACTGCTCCTCCTCGCTGCAGACCACCCGTATGGCGCTGCACGCGATCAAGGCCGGCGAGGGTGACGTGTTCATCTCCGCCGGTGTGGAGACCGTCTCCAACTTCTCCAAGGGCACCGCCGACCACTGGCCGGACACACACAACCCGATCTTCGCCGACGCCGAGGCCCGCACCGCCACGCGCGCAGAGGGCGGCGCCGAGACCTGGACCGACCCGCGGGTGAACGGCCAGCTCCCCGACGTCTACATCCCCATGGGCCAGACCGCCGAGAACGTCGCCCAGATGACCGGCATCACCCGCGAGGACCAGGACCACTGGGGCGTGCGCTCGCACTCCCGCGCCCTCGACGCGATCGAGCGTGGCCACTTCGCCAACGAGATCGCCCCGGTCACCATGCCCGACGGCACCGTCGTCTCCACCGACGACGGCCCGCGCGCCGGCACGACCTACGAGAAGGTCTCGCAGCTCAACCCGGTCTTCCGCCCCGATGGCACCATCACCGCCGGCAACTGCTGCCCGCTCAACGACGGTGCCGCCGCCCTGGTGATCATGTCCGACACCAAGGCCAAGGAGCTGGGCCTGACCCCGCTCGCGCGCGTCGTCTCCACCGGCGTGTCCGGCCTGTCGCCCGAGATCATGGGCCTGGGGCCGATCGAGGCCGTCAAGAACGCCCTGCGGATCGCCGGCAAGTCGATCTCCGACATCGACCTGTTCGAGATCAACGAGGCGTTCGCCGTGCAGGTGCTCGGCTCGGCCCGCGAGCTCGGCATCGAGGAGGACAAGCTCAACATCAACGGCGGTGCCATCGCGCTCGGCCACCCCTTCGGTATGACGGGCGCCCGCATCACCGCGTCGCTGCTCAACAACCTGCAGGCCGAGGACAAGCAGTTCGGCGTCGAGACCATGTGCGTCGGCGGCGGCCAGGGCATGGCGATGGTGCTCGAGCGCCTCAGCTGATCCCACCCGGCGTGGCCTGAGCCCGCGCCACCCCGCGGCACTGCGAGCGCCCCGGGCACGCTTCTCTCGAGGAAGTGTGCCCGGGGCGCTCTCGTCGTTGGTCCTGCAGCCGGCTACCCCGGCGGCGCCCGCGGGGTGTACGAGGCGGGCCGGGCACGCCGGCCGCTGCCGGAACCCCATCGCCGCCACACCCGAAATGCCGACGACCCCGGCTCCCCTCGCGGGGGGCCGGGGCCGTGGGATTCGCCGGAACCTGACCTGATCAGTCAGGCAGCGCTACAGCTCGCGCCGGTCAGTCGCGGAAGTAGCTCATGAGGCGGAGGATCTCGACGTACAGCCACACCAGGGTGACCGTGAGGCCGAGCGCGACGCCCCACGCCATCTTGGACGGGGCACCGGCGCGCACGAGGCGGTCGGCGTTGTCGAAGTCCATCAGGAAGCTGAACGCGGCCAGGCCGATGCACAGGAGGCAGAAGCCGATCGCGATCGGGCCACCGTCGTACAGCGGGTTGGTGCCGGTGAACAGGCTCAGCACGATGCTGCCCAGGGCCGCGAACAGCACGCCGACGATCGCGGCGGACATGAAGCGGGTGAACTTGGGCGTCACGCGCACGGCGCCGGTCTTGTAGACGAACAGCATGCCCACGAAGACGCCGATGGTGCCGAGGATCGCGGCACCCACCGCGCCGAGGACGCCGCCGGTCCCCTGCAGGTCGATGGTGAACAGGTACGTCGCCGCGCCGACGAACAGCCCCTCGAGGGCGCCGTAGGTCAGGGTGACGGGCGCGGAGTCCATCTTGCGCGCGAAGGTGGCGATCAGAACGGTGATCAGGCCGCCGATGCCGCCGACCAGGATGAACGGGAACAGCAGCCCCGGGTTCATCGTGATCAGGTAGAAGGAGATCGTGCCGACGATGGCGAGCAGACCGAGCGTCGTGCCGGTCTTCGCGACGACGTCATCGATCGTCATGGGCCGCGTGTCGGCGGCGAACTGCGGGTGCGCCTGCGGGGCACCGTAACCGGCCTGGGCACCGAAGCCCTGCTGGCCGTACTGGCCCTGCTGGAAGGCGCCACGGCCGGCACCACCGAGGTGGGTGGCGCCGCGGGCACTGTCCGTGGACAGTGAACTGAAGACCGGGTTGCTGCTGGTGCGCATCGAGGTCCCTTCGGAATTGTCGGGGAAGGTCGTTGGTCGAGAGTCCCCGCCGGGTCACCGACGAATCACTCGTACATGTGCAACGCGCGGGCTCACCTGTGTGTTCCCGGCGCCGATACACATCTTGCCCGATCCGTTCGCCCGACCCGGAACGACTCACGGGAACGACGACGACGAGGATTTCAGCGCCGAGCGATCCTGCGGTCGCTGGCGGCGCGGATCATTCGCAGGCGACACCGTCGTTGTCTCGGTCCAGTGTCGAGGCGTACCCCGGTTGACCGCGGTACAGCGGCGCGACGCCGGCGGCCCGGGCCGCCGAACAGTTGGCGTAGGACGCCGCCTGCGGGACCGGCTCGGCGACCGGGGCGGGCGCGTACGTGGGCTCGGGAGCCACCGGCTGCCGGGGCGCGGACTCCGACTCGACTGCGACGGGCGTGACCGGGGTCGCCGAGGCCGGTGAACTCGTGGGGGCTTGCGTCACGGTGGTCGTCGGCGCTGCGGCCCGGGCCGTGGTGGTGACGGTGCTGGTCGCGGCCACCGGGCTCGAGGCCGGGGTCGGCGTGGGCGCGGGGGTGGGCATCAGTGCCGCCCCGACGATGAACATGGCCACCGAGACGGAGCCGACCACCGGCCAGCGACGGGTGAACGGGCTCAACGGGGTGTTCCAGGTCAGCGGGCTCAGCGCGTCCGGGGCGACGAAGCCGGACATCGACTGCGCGGCGAGAGCGGCCTGCCGGTCGAGTTGGAAGTCCTCCTCGGCGTGGGTGCGGTCCTCACGCTCGCAGAAGACCCACCACCCGCCCGCCAAGGCCATGGCCAGACCGATGAGCGCCATCGCCACCGACTCGAGAACGCCGCTGCCGAGCGTTCCGAGCGTTCCGAGCGCCCCCACCACCATGAGTCCACCCATGACCAGGCCGGCCCAGGCGAGGACCGGCTTCCAGACGGGAGGCGTGAGGTAGGTGGGCTCGGTCAGGGTCGGACGGGCCATGGAGGGCAGGACGATCGGCATGCTCGCGGTCTTTCGAGGGAGGTGAGGGGCCCGCGGCGGCCAACGGACGACGCGCGGTGAGGATGTGAACACTACTCCACCGCGCGCCGCCCGCCAAAGAAATCCTCATCCAGACCGGGGTCGGCCCCGCGCAGGGTCCACTACCCCAGCGCCACCTTGTGGTTCCACGATCGCGCGGTGCGCCAGAGGCAGAACGCCGCCACCGCGACCAGGGAGACCACGAACCCGACCGGCATGACCTCGCTGGTCGTGTGCCCCGCGGCGAGCTCGCCGACAAGGTCGAACCGGACGAGGCCCAGGGTCTCGCCCTCTGCCTCCCCCACCCCGAACGGGATCACGAGCATGCCGAGCAGGGCAAGGACCTGGCTGGCGATGTAGACCGCGACGAACACCACCACGGGCCCGCCGGCACCGAGTCCGGCCAGTCGCCGCTCGTGCCCCACCGAGACGGCGAAGTAGTAGTACACCGGCCAGACGAGGAACCAGGCCAGCACCAGTGCCAACCCGGCGGCGATCATCCACCCCGGGGTCACGGCGGTGACCGTGGACCACGCCTCGGTCAGCGTCGACCACGACGGCGCGGTGCCCCCGGACCGCTGCGAGTTCGCCCACCACGCGAGCAGCGCGAGCACGACGGTCAGGACGATCGCCGCCAGCGAGGCGAGCATCGCCCACGCCAGCTTGGCCCGGAAGATGCGGGCCCCGCGGACCGGGATCGAGTGCGTGAAGTAGCCCGTCCGGCCGTAACCGGAGCGCCAGTAGTCGGCGGCGAGGGCCAACTGGACGGCCGGGACCGCCACGACCGCGGCGAGCATGCCCGCGGCCAGCCCGAGCTCGGACAGGAGCGGCCATCCCGAGGCACCGAGCAGGCTGCCCAGCACGCCGACCAGCGCGATCAACCCGAAGAGGGTCGCGAGCGGACCGCGCGTGCGCAGCCACTCGTGCTTGAGGAGTGTTGTCGTCGTCGCTCTCATCGGTAGGTCTCCCTGAAGATCTGATCGAGGCTGGCGCCGCGGCTGCCGCGGAGATCGTCGGCGTCGCCGGAGAGCAGGACGCGGCCGTGGCGCATCATGACGGCGGCGTCGAGGATCGGCTCGAGGTCGTGGACGAGGTGGGTGGTGATGAGCAGGAGCGAGTCCTCGGAGAGGTTGCGCACGATCCCGTCGAGGATCACCTGACGCGCGGCCGGGTCGACGCCCGAGATGGGCTCGTCGAGGAGGAACACGCGCGCGTCGCGGGACATGGCCAGTGCGATCTGGACCTTCTCGCGCATGCCCTTGGACATCTGCTTGAGCCGCGCGGACTCGCTCAGGCCGAAGAAGCCGATGAGGTCGCGCGCCTTCTCGGGCTGGAAATCGGCGAAGAAGTCCGTGTACAGCTCGAGGCAGTAGCTCACCCGCGCGGCGTCGGGGAGGAAGCTCGTGTCGGGCAGGTAGGACACGAGGGCCTTGGATTCCGGGCCGGGGACGTGACCGGCGATCCGCACATCGCCGGAGTACCCGGCCAGGACGCCGGCGAGGATCTTGAGCAGCGTGGTCTTCCCGCAGCCGTTCTCGCCCAGCAGGCCCACGATCTGCCCCGGGGTCAGGGTCAGGTCCAGGCCGTCGAGAGCGGTGGTGGCGCCGTACGTCATGCGGAGACCAGTGGCCTCGACGAGTGTAGTGGCGGGGCTCGCGGTGGCGGCGTGGTCGGTGGCGCTCATGTCAGGCACCTCCGTCGTGCTCATCGGTAGTGGTGTGTTCATGGGTGTCCCATCTGTGATCGAGCAGCGTTCGGGCTTTGTCGTGCGCCATTCCCAGGCCGCGGACGCGCCGGATGAAGGCGTCGGCGGCGTCGGTGGCGAGGTCGGCGCGGACCTCGTCTATCCGTTCTTCGTCCTGCGTGACGAACCGCCCGGTGGCCCGCTCGGACCGGCACAGTTCGAGCCGTTCCAGTTCCGCGAGGGCCCGCTGGGCGGTGTTGGGGTTGACGCCGAGATCGGCCGCCAACTCCCGGACGCCGGGCATCTTCTCCCCCGCCGCCCACTCCCCGGTCACGATGCGTCGCGAGAACTCCCCGACGAGCTGCACCCAGATCGGGGACGAGTTGTCGAACTGCATCGCCGCCCCGCTTCCGTATTGCTGTATTAGGTGCTTAATACAGTGACATCAGGCGGGACACTTGTCAATGAGCGGATCCTGACGAGCCGCTGTGCGGGGCGGTCCGGAGGCGCAGACTGAGGGCAGGACCTGCGGAAAGGGCCGACCATGAACGCACTCGTCGTGTACGAATCCGCGTGGGGGAACACCAGGCTCGTCGCCGAGGCGATCAGCGACGGCCTGTCCCCTCACCTGACCGCCGAGGTGCTGGCCGCCCACGAGGCGCCACCGCTCGCCGAACTCCGGGTGGACCTGCTCGTGATGGGCGCGCCGACCCACGCGTTCGGGCTACCCCGCGACGGCACCCGCGAGGACGCCCACACCCGCGGCGGCGAGCTGATCCCGTCGGGAGTGCGCGAGTGGCTCGACGCCGCCGGGCCCGCCTCCCTCGCGGTGGCCACCTTCGACACCCACGTCCGCCACCCCGACCTCCCCGGCCATGCAGGCAAAAAGGCCGCCAAGAAGCTGCGCAAGCTCGGCTGCCACCCCGTGACGGATCCCGAGACCTTCTACGTGGACGGCTACGAGGGCCCGCTTCTACCCGGCGAACTGGAGCGCGCGCGGGAATGGGGCGACGGCTTGACCCGCGGCGACTGGTGAGCCGGGCTGGACGCCGGCGGGGGTGAGCCCGACGAGAACGACGACGACGAGGTCGACCACCCCGCCCACGCCACAGGTGCAGGGCGTGCCGAACCGGCAGGGTTGACCGATACCCCTAGGGGTATGTAATCTCGGGGCATCAGCCAGTCGGATCATCGGCCGGCGGTCGGCGCGATCCACGCCGACGACAACCCCACCCCCTGAGGAGTCTCATCATGTGCCGTCCCGCCACCTGCAAGAAGTGCGGCAAGACCACCTGGGCCGGATGCGGAATGCACGTCGACCAGGTGATGGCCGGTGTGCCCAAGGCCGACCGCTGCCCGGGCCACGAGTCGGACGTCCCCGCGGTCAAGGACGGCTTCTTCGCGAAGATGTTCAGCAGGTAGTCTCGGCCGCCGCCGCCGTCGAGCCTGGCGGATTTCGATCCGCATTCGATCCGCCCCTCGGATTTCGACCTGCATTCGATCCGCCCCTCGGATGTCGATCCACGCTGCGGCCCCCGCGCGCAGAAGAAAATCCGGCGGGCGGATCGGGGCGTTTCGGACAGGGACTATCGGGAGTCGTCGGCCGGGGGCCGTCAGTCTGGGCTCGTCAGCTCGCCATACCGAAACGGGCCGCGAGGTACGGGATCAGGCCCATGCACTCCGGTGTGAGAGCGAGGCACGCGGGCTCATCCGGCCAGGGGCCGAACAGAAAACGCAGCGGGTTCTCGATCGAGCCGGCGGGAAACATCTCATCGGTCCTCTCGTGGTCAACGGGCGGGTCCACTAGGGAAATCGCGTGTGAGGTCGATCCTGTTATCGCCCTGCCAGCGTCGTCAAGGGTCCGTCTGCCGACACCGGCCCGATGCAGCTGTCCGGGATCGCGGCCAGCGAGCACCACGCAGACGGCAGCACCGGACGGTATCCGTCGGGCACTCCCCCTCCCGCGATGATCTCGCGGTAGGCGTCGACGCCCGACGTGGGTTGGCGTGTCAGCGTCGGGTCGGTGAGCACGTCCACCCGATACAGCCCGAACCGCGCCGAGTAGTCGCCCCATTCGTAGTTGTCGACCAGTGACCAGTGGTTGTAGCCGATCACGGGGTAGCCGTCCGCCACGGCCCGCTGCAGCCAGAAGACCGTGTCGCGCAGGAAGTCGCCCCGCTCGATCCCGTCTGCGCGCCCACCGTTGAGAGTCGGCATCCCGTTCTCCACGATGTAGATCGGTTTTCCCGGGTAGGCGTGGGCGTAGTGCGTGATCGCCTCGTAAATCCCCTCCGGCTGTGGCCGCACGGCCGCGAAGTCGTCCCACGCCGCGTTGATGGCGGTGAGGTTGTTCAGCGCGACACCGTAGTAGTAGTCGATGCCCACGTAGTCCACGACGTCGGCCACCCGGTCCCCGATCAGCGTGTCGGTGAACTCGGTTGCCAGCGGCAGGTAGGCCTCGTTCATGGTGACCATCGCGTCCGGGTCGGCCCGGTGGGCGGCCGCGTAGCCGAGCCGGTGGGCGGCTTCGATGGTGTCGAGGAAGCGGGAGAAGTCCGTGACCTGCACCCGGCCGATGGTCATCTCGTGCTTGAAGAACACCAGGGGTTCGTTGAACGTCACCCACATGGTGCCGTCGCCGGCCCACCGGCCGGTGATGAGGTCGGCGAAGCGGCCGAACGACTCCACTGCGTCATCCGCGAGCATCCCGCCCCGGTCGGCCAACCACCCGGGGTAGACGAAGTGCACCATCGTGATCATGGGGGTCATGCCATGTCGGCGGACCGTGTCGATGATCCGGTCGTAGTGTCTGAGGGCCTCGTCGTCGTACTCCCCCGGCGCGGGTTCGATCCGCGCCCACTCCACGCTCAGCCGGAAGGTGTTCACGCCCATCGCCGCGGCGTTGGCGATGTCCTGCTCATAGCGGTTCCAGAAGTCCACCGCGTCACCCACCGGGTCGGCCTGACCCGTCGGCGCGGTCGCGTCGACATACCGCTTCCAGTTGGAGTCCGGATTCGATCCCTCCACCTGGAAGCCCGACGTGGCGACGCCCCAGTGAAACCCGGAGCCCGGCGCGGCCAGTAGCCCGCCAGGTTGGGCCGCTGCGCTCGGCTGCAGCTGCGGGGCCACCGCCACGGCGAGGACGAGCGCCAGCAGCAGCGGAACCGCCCTCCGGACGATCGTCGGATGTCCTGCCCATCGCGCGCGTCCGCTCATGAGTGCACCCTAGGAAGCACCCACGCGGACGGCAGCGGAATGACCCGAGTGCGCTAAGCGCGCGCTCCCGACGGTGGCATTCCCCACACTTCTGGCCACCTGGCCAAGAGAGGTTGGCCAGGTGGCCAACCTCGTGTCAGGATGATCCTCGCCGGGTGCAGATCCCCCCGGCTTCGCTGCGTGCACACCGCCCGCAGTCCGACCGCCCTGGAGAGGCACCCGTGTCCCCCGCACGCCGCTGGACGGCCCTGCTCGTCCTCGTCCTTCCCGTTCTGCTGATCTCGATCGACATGTCAGTGCTCGGCATCGCCGTGCCCGCGCTGTCCGCCGACCTGCAGCCGACCTCGAACCAGCTGCTCTGGGTCATCGACCTCTACTCGTTCCTGCTCGCGGGCCTGCTGATCTTCACGGGCTCCCTCGGAGACCGGATCGGCCGCAAACGGATCCTCATGATCGGCGCACCCCTGTTCGGCGTCGCCTCCCTCGTCGCCGCGTTCTCCACCAGTCCAGAGATGCTGATCGTCGGCCGTGCGCTGCTCGGCATCGGCGGCGCGACCCTCATGCCCTCCACTCTCGGCCTGATCCGCGCGATCTTCCCGGACCGCACCGAGCGACGCACCGCCATCGCCGTATGGGCCACCGCGTTCTCCGGCGGCGCCGCACTGGGCCCCGTGGTCGGCGGGCTGCTGCTGGAGAATTTCTGGTGGGGCTCGGTCTTCCTCCTGAACGTCCCGGTCATCGCGCTGTTCCTCCTGACCGCCCCGTTCCTGCTCCCCGAGGCGAAGGACCCCAACCCGGGCCCGTTCGACCCGACCTCCGTCATCCTCTCGATCGCCGGCATGATCTCCCTGGTCTACGCCCTCAAGACCGGCGTGAAGGGAGTCGACGGGGCGGTGCTCGTCGCCTTCGTTCTCGGCGCTGCCGCGCTGGTCTGGTTCGTGACCCGTCAGCGCCGCCGCGAGAACCCCATGATCGACGTGACCCTGTTCGGGAACTTCGCGTTCTCCTCGGCGGTGTCGATCAACGTGATCTCGGTGTTCGCGTTCATGGGGCTGATGTTCTTCCTCCCGCAATACCTCATGCTCGTGCGCGGCATGGGCTCGGCCGAGGCCGGTCTCTGGATGCTGCCGCTCGCGGTGGCCGCCGTCGTCGGAACCCTGCTGGCCCCGGCCCTGGCGCGGACGGTCTCGGTGCGCACCGTGATCATGACGGGCCTGTCCCTCGTGATCGTCGGGTTCGTCATCGGCACCCGGTTGGACACCGCCGAGACGATACTCCTCTTCACGCTCCTGTCGGTCCTGTTCGGCATCGGCGTGGGCCTGGCCGAGACCCTCACGAACGACGTCATCCTCACTGCCGCCCCGAGTGACCGCGCCGGCGCCGCCGCGGCGATCTCCGAGACCGGCTACGAATTCGGCGGCGCGATGGGCACCGCCGTACTCGGCACCGCGGGGATGGCCGTGTACTCGAGCCGCGTGGTCGAGACCGCTACCCTGCCCGGCATGGACGCCGACTCGGCGAACGCCGCCTCCCAGACCCTGGCGGGCGCCCACGAGGTCGCGGAAACGTTGCCCGGCGGCGGCGGCGCTCGTCTTCTGGAGATCGCCGATTCCGCCTTCCTGGCGGGCATGGATCTCGTGGCCGCGATCGGCATCGGAACGGCGGCGATCACCCTGGCGCTGGCCTGGCGCGGCCTGCGTTCGGAGTCGCGAGAGGCCGGAGCGGTCGGGGCGGCCGGAGCAGCCGGTGCGGCCGGGGCGGCCGGGGTGGCCGGGGTGGCGCCGGTAGAGGCGCACGACGCCGCAGCAGCCACGTCCGCGCGAGAGCCGGAGGCGAACCTTCCATACGTGCCACCGGCCGCGCGAGCGGACTCCGCTGCGTCGGAGGTGAACCGTGGCTGACTCTCGCCGAGCACAGGTCCCGATCGAACAGCGCCGCCGGGAACTCACCGAGACCGCGGTGACGGTGATGGCGCGGGACGGGGCGTGGGCGCTCACGACTCGAGCCCTGGCGAAGGAGGCCGGGGTGCCCCACGGGTCCGTCCACTACGCGTTCTCCTCCAAGGACGAGCTGATGCGTTCGGTGCTGCGTCTGGACCTGACGCACCTGTCGGACCTGGTGCAGACGCAGCAGGACCGGCCGGTACACGGACCCGACGACGTGACCGCCGCCGTGGCCGAGCTCTTCGCGGCCTACGCGGATTCCGTCCTCGCCGATCCGAAGACGGAGATCGCCTACTTCGAGTTGTCTCTGATGGCGGCCCGCGACGAGCAGCTGCGGGCTCTCGCCGCGCAGTCCCACCAGGAGTACCGACGGATCATCGTGACCCTGCTCAGCAGCCTGGCCGAGCGTGCGGGCCTGCGGTGGGACGCCGACGTGGTGCTGGTGGCCGAGCAGGCGATGACGCTGATGTTCGGGGCGGCGCTGGGTTGGTTCGAACTGCGCGACGACGCCCTGTTCCGGGCGGTGCTCGACGATGCCGCCGGGATGGTCGGTCGCCGACTCGTCTGAGTCGCCTGGTCCGCTCAGCTCAGCGCACCGTCTCCAGCCGGCTTGAGCTCGTCACGGAACGCATGCTCCGTCGTCAGTTTCCTCGGAGCGGATTGCCTCCGGGGTAGTGAGCGCTTGAGGCCGGTTCGGACATCTCTTTCGGGGTGTCCACCTTCACCTGGGTCTCAATAGAATCAGGACCGCCCTCGGACTCGGCCGACCCCCCTGTGTCGAGCCTGCGATCCGCGGCGCTCTGAAGCGCGCGACCCAGTGCACCGAGACGAGAGAAACTGCTATCGACCGCCCGGTCTCCGGCCGCATCGATTCTCTGCGCGGTCGCCTGAATCCGCTTGCCCAGCTCCCCGGCGGCGTCCCCCAGCGTCGGCCGCTCGGCGTCGTGCCATCCCACGGCCTGCAGCTGACGAGCCCGCGAGAATTCGTCGAGGGCGTTCTTCAGGACCTCTGCTGACTCCTCGAGCTTGTTCGTGGAGATCACCCGGTGGATCTCGAGCGGCCGGACGACTGACGCCGCGCTCAGGGTGGCGTTCACGGAGGTGTAGAGCTCTTCGTCGAGCCGGGCGGAGTCTGCCAAGATCTGCCGCGCGGAGAGGACCGTGGACTCCAGGAACTCCGGCTCCGTCCGCTGGACGTGCGCCACGCGCAACTGCTGGAACTTGAACATCGCGTCTTCAACCACTACGAGGAGGTTCAACGTCTCGTCGATACGATGCGAGTTCACCAGGGCGCTGACCGCGTCGGCGCGCTGATTGATCGGCGCGGAGACAACGACTTCGGCTAACGCGTTGGACACGTGCTTACGTAGCTGGTTCATCGTCACCGACAACTGGGAACCGACCGCAGCGACAGCATTCCAATCGGAGGTCGTCACGACTCCCGATTCGTCGAGTAGGTGGCAGTAGTGCGTGAGCATCTCGTGCAGCCCCAACACGTTGCCGACCTGGTCGGCTCGCGCGAGCTTGAGAAGAGCATCAACTTTGCCCTCCACGCGCTTGACGGCGCTCACGACCTCCGCGATGGCCATGCGGAGGGCGAACTGCACGGCGAGCATCTGCACGTTCACCAACTGGGCGGGATTCACCGGCTTGCCGGTGAATCGGACGTGGTGCGCGATCTTCGATCCCGACCTCGTCATACCGAGGTACGTATGAGCACCGTTCTTGGCCGGGATGAGCCCTTCACGGGCGAGGTGCGGCAGGCTCTCTTTGGCGACCTGCATGTAGACGCCGCCCTGCGCGGCCCGCCGGACTCCGTCGGCGACGGCAAGTGCGGCCGCCGCGTCTGCAGCCCGTCGTCCGCTGAGCATCGAGGTCGACACCTGGGCGCCGGCGCCCCTCAGCTGCTCCACGTAGGCCAGGGCCGCTTCCGTGGGGCCCGCTATGACGACCTCACCGTCTTCGATGTAGAGATCGAGTCCTACATCACCGTCGACACTTCGTCGGCCAGCGTAATCAGTCACCGTGTTGCTCCCCGTCCGTCGTTACCCGCGAGATGCTACGGGAGCGGTACGACGAGATATCACTACTTGCCCGCAGGGGAGACGTTGCATGCGGACCCCGCCGAGCCGTCCCCGACATCACCGGCGGCCCTACGCCCTCCGCGCCCCGGCCCACCCCGGCCCGCGCACCAGGTACCCCGCCCGGTCGCGCCAGGTCTGCGCGCGAAAGATATCGTGCCCGATCGCGACCCATTCATGCGTGGCGATTCGCAGCGGGTTGAACGTGTTGATGTTGCTGGTCAGCCCGTAGACCACGTCCTCGCGCTCGGGTTCGTAGGTACCGAACAGCCGGTCCCAGATGATGAGGATGCTGCCGTGGTTGCGGTCGAGGTACCGCCGGTTGCTGCCGTGGTGCACGCGGTGGTGCGAGGGCGAGTTGAGCACCTTCTCCAGCGGCCCGATCGACCGCACCGCCTCGGTGTGGACCCAGAACTGGTAGATGAGGTTGATCGCGCGGGCGTCCATGACGATCGCCGGCCGCACCCCGAGCAGCGAGAGCAACCCGTACGGCACGTAGATCGTCAGCGCCTCGGCGACGGGCTGGCGCAGCGCCGTCGACAGGTTGTAGCGCTCGCTCGAGTGATGCACGACGTGCATGGCCCAGAGCCAGCGCGACTCGTGGGCGAGGCGGTGGTTGAGGTAGTAGATGAAGTCCCAGCCTCCGATGGCTACCGCGTACGCCAGCGGCCCGGACCCCAGGTCAAGCGGGGACGTCCGGAAGAGCCGCGAACTCGCGGTCTGCGCGCTCCACAGCGTGGAGACCATCACCACGGTGGAGGCCACCGCGGTGACCGCCGAGCCGCCGGTGATCCGACGCAGGGCGGGCGGGACCGCCGCGCCGGTGTCACCGTCTGCGTCGGGACCGGGGCCGGAGGACGACGACGACAACGACCCCGCCTCACCCAGACCCGACCCGCGATGGCGTCGGAGGACGTCTCCGGCGGTGGCCACGGCCGCCGCCCCGAGGGACAGGCCCATCACGGCTTTCGCGCATCGGCCTGTCCGCGGGGTGAGCGGCGAGAGCACCGTGGCGGAGATGTAGGGGGCGAGCAGACTCCCCACGCCCATCGAGAGGCTCGCCATCGTGTCGGCGAACTCGTAGTCCCCCGCCCGCTCCCCGACGGCCGGGTTGCGCTTCTGCAACGCGTATTCGGCCGCCATCGCCCCGACGAACGCCGGGATGGCCAGGACCGTCAGATCGACCTTCATGCCCTGAGGGTAGAGCTCACGGCGTGGCCAGGCCGAACTCTCGGGCGAGGAGTTCGCGTGAGCGCCGGCGGTCGGCGGGGTCGGCGATAAGGTCCTGGATCATGACCTCGTCGGCCCCGCTCTCGGCGATCATCTGCTCCAGGGTGGCGCGGACGTCGGCCGGGCCGCCCGCCACGAACCGGGGCCAGCGGCCGTCGGTGATGGTGACCGGTTCGTCCGTCTCCGCCGGGGACATCTCGGCGGCGGCCTCGTCCGGGGTGGGCACCATGACCGACCCTGCCTTGCGGCCGGCCCTGCCCAGGCGTGCGTAGAAGCCCCTGGGCGAACCCGCCAGGTGCAGTCCGTCGGCGGTCGTCTCGCCCACCGCCACGTTGACGGCGAGGATCGCCCTCGGCGACTCGAGCCCGAAGCCCTGCGGCGTGAAGGTCTCGCGGTAGTGGCGCAGCGCCGGCGCGGCGCCGGCGGGGTTGATGAAACCGGCGAAGGTGTAGCCGATCCCGAGCCCCGCCGCGAGGTTCGAGCCGTTGGGGCTGGAGCCCAGCAGCCAGGTCTGCGGGATGTCGGGGACGGTTGTCATGAGCGGGTGCTCGGCGAACGGGTGGTCCGCGGGGAAGCTCTCGTAGAGCCAGGCCAGGGTTTCCAGGATCTGCTGCTGGTGATCGGCCTGTGCCGGGTGCTGGCGGTTCTGCTGGAGCGCGGCGTCCAGCACCGGACCCGCGGTGGCTCGACCCATGCCGAGGTCGATGCGGCCGGGCGCCATCGCCTCCAGCTGCTTGAACATCTCGGCGACCTTGAACGGGCTGTAGTGGTTCATCAGCACCGCCCCGGATCCCAGCCGGATCCGGGAGGTGACGGCCGACGCCGCGGCGATGAGCAGCTCCGGATGGTGCGAGGCACCCGAGCGACTCAGGTGGTGTTCGGCAAACCAGATCCGGTGGTATCCCGCCGTTTCGGCCTGCCGTGCGGCTTCCAGACTGTCGGCGAGCGCGTCCTTCTCGGTGGTGCCGGGCGCGACCGTGCCCAGGTCGACGATGGACAGCTTCACGTCGTGAACTCTTCGCGGTCGGTACTGTGGCGGCGATCGTACGTCCGAGGGAAGGCCGTCGTCGGTGGTCGGCACGCTCGACGGCCGTGCCCGGCTCACCGAGTGAGCTGCCCCTCCACCACATCGTCGCCGGCCGCGGGGCGGCGCACGGCGGTGACGGTGGTCGCGTCCTGGCGGGTCACGTACCAGGTTCCGCCCTGGTCGCAGGGCCCCGAGGTGATCGTCTCCTGGTAGACGCGGGCGCCGTCGACGTCCCCGGTCGGGCGGAGCGTGCCGGTGCACCCGAGCGTCGAATAGCCGACGTACGACCCCGCCGAGGTGAAGGTCATGATCACCGAGTAGTCCGTGTCGGGTCGCTGGGACCCGCGCTGGGTCACGACCCCGGCGTAGGTACCACCGTCCGGGGCTGCCTCGGACGCCGACCAGGGGCGGGGCGCCTCCGAGGTGACGGGGCGACCGGCCTGCTCGGGGCTCGACTCCCCCGGCGCCGGCGCGGTCATCTCTTCCGCCTCCGACGGCTGGGGCGGCGGGTCCGCCGCCTCTCCCCCTGCCCGGTCCGAGGCGGACGCGGTGGGCTCTACGGACGCGGTGGGCTCGGCGGATTTGGCGGGATCGTCGTGACCACCGAGGGCGGCGACACCTCCCAGGACGAGGAGCGCTACAACGACCGCGCCGGCGAGGGCACCCAGGAGGCCGAAGCCGATGCGCCTTCGCGACACCGGGGGCGGCGTGGGGCCGCCGGTCGACGCCTCCCGGGTCGAATCCACGCCTCCGTCGTCATCCCGGCCGCCCTGCTGCGTCATGGCACTCGCCTCCGTCGGTCGCCGATCCCCCGGAACTGAACGTCGGACCCCAGTCTGGCCGACCCGTGCCCCTCGGAGAGGCATACACGCGGGCGGCAGGTCGAGAAGGGGGCGCGATGGACGCCGCAGAGCAGGGGGGTCGCGCCTACGCCTCCGCCGCCACCTCGTCGGACGCCCGCGCCGCCGGCCCCTCGGTCTGCGCGCTGTTGCGGACGAACCACACGCCGACGACGGTGATGAGCGAGATGCACGCGCCCAGCAGCAGCGCGTTGTGGACGCCGGTCATCTGCGCGGCGACGTCGCCGAGTCCGGACTCGGCGCCGGAGACGATGCCCAGCGTCATGACGGTGATGAACAGGGCCGTGCCCGCGGCGGCGGCGACCTGCTGCAGGGTGTTGAGCAGCGCCGAGCCGTGCGAGTACAGGTGCGGCGGCAGCGAGCCGAGCGCGGAGGTCATGAGCGGCGAGAACAGGAACGCCAGGCCCACGCTGAGCACGATGTGCCAGACGACGACCGTGACCAGCGAGCTGTCCGCGGAGAAGAACGTGTACATCCCCCACAGGCCGGCGGACGCGAGGATGGAGCCGGGGATGATGAGCGGCCGGGGGCCGATCCGGTCGAACGCGCGGCCGACGAACCAGCCGAGCACGCCCATGATCAGGCCGCCGGGCAGCAGTGCCAGCCCGGAGTTCAGGGTGCTGGTGCCCACGACCTGCTGCATGTAGAGCGGCAGCAGGATGAGGGTGCCGAACAGCGACATCATCGAGATGAGCATGAGGGCCAGGCTCACGGTGAAGGTCGGGAACGCGAACGCCCGCACGTCGAGCAGCGCGTAGTCCTTGAGCGAGAGCTGGCGCCAGACGAACACGGCCAGGGCGACCACACCGATCGCCACGGGGATCCATGGCGAGATGAGGGCGTTGTCGCTCGCGGCCTCGCCGATGGAGCTGAGGCCGAAGATGAGGCCGGCGAAGCCGATCGCCGAGAGGACGCCGGAGAGGATGTCGAGCGGGATGCGCCGGGGCTCGGTGACGTTGCGGATCAGCACCGCTCCGGCCACGAGTGCCAGCACACCGATGGGCAGCACGGACCAGAACATCCAGCGCCAGCTGAGCACGTCCAGCACCAGGCCACCCACGGTGGGGCCGATGGCCGGGGCGACGGCGATCACGATGGAGATGACGCCCATGGTGCGGCCGCGACGGTCGGCGGGAACCACGTTGAGCACGGTGGTCATGAGCAGCGGAATCATGATGGCGGTGCCGACCGCCTGGACGACCCGGCCGGCGACGAGCATGGGGAACACCATGGCCAGCGACGCCAGCAGGGTGCCCGCGGTGAACGTGCTCATCGCGATGACGAACACGGACCGCAGCGGCAGGCGCACGAGCAGCCACCCGGTGAACGGGATGACCACGGCCATCGTGAGCATGAACGCGGTGGTCAGCCACTGCGCGGTGGCGGCGGTGACCGCGAACTCGCCCATGAGCTCGGGCAGTGCAACGGACATGATGGTCTCGTTGAGGATCACCACGAACGCGGCGCCGACGAGCAGAGCGATGAGCCGCACGGTGGCGGCGGGCATCGGCGGGGAGGCCTGCGGGGCCCGGGCCGCTTCTGCGGAATGGGGGGTGGCGGAGACTTCAGACGTCACGGTCGTCCTCTGGGATTGCGGTGTGATCAGAGAGCAGAATCCGGCGCCGGCGGGGCCGCGCACGGGAACCCTCTGAAGCTACCGGAACCACGCGCCCGACGCCCGTCAAGTGACCGGCGTTACCTCGGGGATGAGTCGCGGGACGAGCCGGACGAGGGCGACCATGGCGACGAGCTCGACGAGGGTCTGGGTGACGACGACGAGGGCCGCCAGATCGAACGCCGCGGGCAGTGCCAGGACCAGCGGGAGGACGACCAGGGAATTTCGGGTCGCGCCACTGAACGCGATCGCCCGCCTGCCCGGCACATCGAGGCCCGCCAGCCGCCCGGCCGCCATGCCCACCGGCACCATGACCACGACGAACGCCACGTACACCGGGACCACCTGCACCAGTCCGCCGAGCCGCTCGCTGACCGCGCTGATCTGGGAGGCGACCACGAGCGCGAGCGTGGCGACCATGAGCGGGACCATCGCCGCGGCCGCGCCCTGCACCACCGCCTGACCGACTCGGCTGACGCGGCCGGCCCGGGCAGCCCGGTCGGGCTCACCGTGGTCGGCGACGAACTGCGTCAGCGCCGCAGCCGCGAGAGGCAGCGCGATGAGCAGCACGAACGCCTCGACGAATGGCTCAAGCTCCACCGCCGCAACCAATTCGGATCCGACGAACATCCACAGGTACAGCGGCAGTAGCGCCATCTGGGCGAGCATGAGCAGCGGGGTCGCGGCCAGGAGCCGGTGTACGTCGGCTCCGGCGAGGCCGGCAAACACGAGGACGTAGTCGATACACGGGGTCAGCAGGACGAACAACACGCCCACCAGGAGCACCCGGTCGTGGTCGACGATCCGCGTCAGCAGCCAGACGATCGGCGGCACCAGCAGAAAGTTGACCGCGAGGATCGTGCCGAGGAAACGCCAGTCACGGAACGCCCCGCCGATGCGTGCGAACGGGATGCCGAGGAACGTCGCGTACAACAGCAGCGCGAGCACGGGCTGGATCGCGAGCCCCGCCGGGCGGGCCACCGCGGGCGCGAGCACCCCGACGACCCCGCCCACGAGGAGGCCCGCCAGGTAGAGCGACACCTGGTGCCGCTCCATCCACTCCACGCTCGCGCGCATGCTCCTCCTCACGCCCATCCCTCTCAGGCTTGTGCGTCCTCTTTGCACACCTTGTCGGCAGTTGTGCGCGCGGATTGGACCATTCCCGCAGCGCATCCACTCGGCACCCCGGCGTCGGGACGCCTTACGCCGCTCTCGGCGCGTAAGTCGGATCAGCCGAGCCGAGCCGGGCCGGGCGTCGCCGCAGTCCTCAGAGCTCCGGTAGCCGGTCGGCGCCCCAACTGCCGTGGATCAGCCCGGTCACCCGGGCGATCTCCTCCGCGGAGACGGTCTCGGTCTCGCCGGGCTCGAGGGCGTCGAAGTGGAAGATGTACAGCCGCGAGGCGAACTCCTCGAACGGCAGCGACGACTCACCGAAACGCTCGCCGTTGCCGGCGGTGCTCACCACCACGCCGTTGCCCCAGTCCTGCCCGCTGTCGTTGTTGGGGTTGAAGAAGTAGACGCGCATGGTCTCGTCCGGGTCCAGCGCGACCCGCAGGATCGTGATGGCGTGCCACCCGACGAACCGCGCGGAGGAATCGGTGACGGCGACGCCGGCGGGCTGCGGGTGGATGAGCGGCTGGTTGCCGTTGTGGAACGGGTGGTAGCTGCCGTAGAAGTGCCGCAGGAAGTCCTCGAGCCCGGTCAGCCTGCCGGACTCGACGTCCACGTTGATGCTGAAGCCGCGGGCCGACCACCAGCCGTGGAACTCGGGGTTGACCCACCGGTGGGGGTCGCCCGGGCGGTCCGAGCACAGGCGGCCCATCTCGGCGTAGATCCGGTCCAGGTGCGGCACCACGAGCAGCGACACGGGGTCGAGATCCACGGGCAGGGTGGTGGCCAGGCCCGCGTCGAGTTCTCGGGAGGAGATCGGCCGGCCCTCGAAGTGCATGACCACCTCGTTGTCGCGGGCCGCCCACGCGATGATCTGCAGCAGGTAGTCGGGGTCGTTGTAGGCCCACATCGACAGCGCCCGGGCGGACTGACAGGTGGGGTTGTCGCCCTGCCCCACGCCCAGCGGCTGACCGAGCATCGACAGCGTCCCGGCGAGAAGCCAGACGCGCCCCTCGTGGGCGGGGCCGCACGAGAGGGCGAGCCGCTCGGCCGCGTAGCCGGACAGCGGCAGTGCCAGCAGCCGCCACAGCGCGGGGGCGGCGGGCGGTTGGAAGAGGATCCCCCGCTCGAGCAGCAGCGCCAGCCCGTAGACGGACTGCGCGGTCTCGGGGTGCACGGCCGCGTCGATCAGGGCGTCGACCAGACCGTGGAAGCACAGCAGGCTCTCCCGGCCCGTGCTGGACAGCCCGAGCGCCTCGCTCAGCAGGAAGCTGCCCTTCTCCCGCAGGAACCGCACGAGCACCGGGTGGTACGGCGACACCAGGCCGGTGTCGTGCATTGACCGCGCGAACCCGGCCGCCTCGTACTGCAGGGTCCCCTCGTCCATGGACTCCAGTCGGGAGAGGTAGACGTCCACGCCGGGGTCCTCGCGGCTGGCCTCTGTGGTGCCGTAGATGCTGCTGATGAGCCGGTCGATGCCCACGCCGCCGCCGCTGGTGCCCATCTGCGGGTCCTGGCGGGCGATCGAGATCTGGGTGATGGTCTGCTTGATCTGGTCCACCTGGATGGGGCGTTGGCGCAGGATGCGCCAGATCTCCTCGACCAGCTGGTCGAGCACGCCGTCGAGGCCGATCTCCGAGGCGATGTGCGCCAACGCCGCACGGGTGACGGTCGCCATCCGGCCCTGCTGTGTGCGCTCAGCCTCGGTGGCCACGGTGAACAGCAGTGAGGCATTGTTGGCGAGCACCTCGGCGAGGTGCTGACGCGCCTGCTCTGCCGTGACCTCGGGGTGCTCGTACTGACCCTGCGCCACGGCCGTCAGCCGCAGGTCGCTGACGATCTCGGTGACGACCTTGTCGGAGTCGGAGCTGCGGAGCGTGCCGACGCTCAGGGCCGGGATCAGTGCCGCCGGCGAGTCCCAGTCGGTGCCCTCGAAGAACCCGGCGGCCTCGAGTTCCGGGGTCATCGACTGCACGGCCCCGGCGCCCCCGTCCTGGAGGAGCACCAGCCGCGCCCCGTCCAGGACGCGCCGCAGACGCGACGACTTGGTCACGTCACCGGCTTCGGCGAGCCCCCTGATCGCGTCGGCCAGGGAGGCGACCCGTTTGTCCAGCACCCGCGTCGCGCCGGGCTCGTCGTTTCCCACTTCGATCCACTCTCCGTCTCTCGCCGCTGAGTCGTGCCGCGTCGTGCCAGGTCGCCCCGGGCCGTCCCAGGCCGTGCCTGGTCATCCCACGTCGTTCCACGTCCGCCCGCCGGTACCGTACCCGCGGGCCGGTACCGGCCGAGGCGTCACACGTAGAAGTCGAGGTCCTCCTGGTTGCGCAGGACCGATCGCATCTCGTAGGCGTCGTCGCCGAAGAAGTAGACCAGGCCCCAGTGGGTGCCGAAGGCGGTGCGCTTGGTGACCGTCTCCTCGAGCGGGGCGGTGAGCTCGTGGGATTCGAAGTACTCGTGGTCCTCGGTCGCCTCCGGGATCTCGAGCGTGGACACGACACGGCGCCGCGGGTAGACGCCGAAGCACCCGGCGTGACCCTTCGCGTCGACCACCTCGCGCGGGAAGAACGCCGCGATCTCGTCCTCGGTGGTCTTGGGGTCGAACGCCAGAACGAGGCCCTGGTAGGCGTTGAACCCGTAGGTGCGCTCGAGCAGTTCGAAGACCTTGAAGCCCGGCGGCCGGTAGGCCACCTCGCCGAAGTACATCTCGCCGTCGCTGGTGACGAAGTACTCGGGGTGGACGAACCCGAACTTGATGTCGAAGGTCTTGATGAGCTTCTCGATCTGCCGGGTGATCTCCGGGCGGTACTTCTCCAGCTCTGGCGAGGCCGGCACGAACACCGAGTAGCCGAGCGTGACGTACTCGGAGATGTTGAGGAAGACGATCTTCCCGTTGTGGACCCAGGCCTCCACGGCGAACTCCCAGCCGTCGAGGTGGGATTCCATGAGGACGGGGAACTCCTCCTCGGGGATCGTGTCGACCTCGTCGGGCGTGCGGATGACGCGGTGGCCGAGGCACCCGGCCTTGTCGAACGCCTTGAGGTGGATCGGGTCGTTGGGGTCGCCGTCGAGCTTGAGCAGGGTCTGGTTGACGCGCTTGAGGAACCGGATGACGTCGTCCCGCTCGTGCGCCTCCTCGAAGATGCCCACGCGGATCCCGCCGAGCTGGGCGCGCCGCTTCATCAGCGCCTTGTCCCGCAGCAGCAGCGACTGCCCGTACAGGGTGGGGTTGTCGAGCAGCATCGAGTTGATGGCGCCCGCCCACTCGACGGTCTCCTCGAACAGCGGGATCGCCACGTCGACGCCCATGTCCCGCAGCGTCTCGGCGATCTCCATGGACCGGTCGTTGAGCCGCTCGAAGTCCCACGGGACGTACGGGATCTGGTGCTGACTGCAGTATTCCTCGGCCCAGGGCGGTGCCACCACGACGTAGCGGCGGTCGAACTTGTCGAGCGCGTCGATGGCGTTGGGTACCCAGCCCAGCAGTGCGACGTATCCCTTGTCGGGATCGCGCAGGTGCTCGTTGGGGTCGTGGGTCGGGTTCGGACGAAGGTCCGTGGCTCCGGTGGTCGATTCTGCGGTAGGCGTCTGCAAGTGCGGTGCCTCCTCGAGTTGGCGCGGGTTCGATCTGCGTGGGCCGATCAATCCAGGGCGGTGGGCCACAAACGTACCCAAGACCCGTCTCAGTGCAACTGGTTACGGGATCGGCGAACGCCCGGGCGCGCGGCGGGAGGCCCCCTAGGCTCGTCGGACAACGCCGTCCGGGTCGCCCCGGTGCGGATCCGGGTGAGAGGAGTCCAGGGTGCCTTCCAAGGAGTACATCGAGGCGGTCGGCGAGGTGATCGACGCGCTCGGTGTAGCAGCGATCGTCATCGGCATCGTGGCGGCCACGGTCATCGCGGGGTGGCGCCTGCTCAGCCGGCAGCCGGACACCTATCGGCACTTCCGCCGGTTCCTCGGTCGGTCGATCCTGTTGGGGCTGGAGATCCTGGTGGCGGCGGACATCATCAAGACGGTCGCGGTGACCCCGACGCTGGAGAGCGTGGCGGTGTTGGCGGCGATCGTCGTGATCAGGACCTTCCTCAGCTGGTCGTTGGAGCTGGAGATCTCGGGCCGGTGGCCGTGGCAGAAGTCGAGGGCCCCGGAGGCCGCGCCCCGGGACGCCGCCGCGTCGTCAGGGCCGTCCGACTAGGGCCACCGCGCGGATCGAGGGGCGACGACGACGAGGGAAGTCGCCTCCAGGTCGGGGCCCGCGCCTGCCCGCTCGGCCGAACCGGCATCAACCGACCGCCCCATCCGATGCGCAAGTGGCGCCGAATCCCGGACATGCACACGGCTTCGCACTCCCCTCGGCGCCGGAACTACCTCGGTGACGCGAGCTTGTGGTGGGACAACTGGGTGCCGGTCGCGGCCACCGGGTGGGGCGCGCTGGTCGTCATCGCGCCGATGCTGGCGGCCGATTTCCTCATCCGGGCCATCCGCGGGCCATCCGGCCAGGACCCCGCACCGGACCACATGTCCGACCCACCTGAATCCGACAACCTCGTCTGACCAGCACCCTCTCCGTGTCCCAGCGCTACTGCACGGCCGGCGGGACGGGCGTCTGCTGGTAGAGGGCGATCCGCCACTGTCCCTCGCGGCACGTGTAGACGGTCGACATCAGTGCATGGAAGTGGTCCTCGTCGCCGCGCGAGGCTCGCCCGGTGTACACCAGCGCAGCGGTGTTCTCGTCGACCTCGATGAGGCGTTCGTCGCTGATGTCGTAGGACTGCCACGGCGGTGCCTCGTTGAGGGAGGCGATCACCGCCTCGCGGTCCAGGGCCAGACCGTGGGCGAGAACCATCACGGCGTCTGCGGTCATGCGACGTCCGTAGAAGTCCGCCCCTGTGCCGTCGCACAGCGATAACCAGCCTCGATGCTCAAGCTCTAGCAATTCGGCGATGTCCATGGCGCCACGGTAGGTCACGACGCTGCGGCCGACCGGAGAACCGGCGGGCGGTTTCCATCCCTTCTCCCGGTCAGCCGTCGGTGTTACGGTCCGCCTCGTGGCAGGCGACACAGACGAAAGGCTGACCTTCGACACCACGACGACAGGGCGTCGGCGGATCGAGGAACTGGACGTCATCCGCGGGTTCGCGCTCTGCGGCATCCACGTGGTCAACGTCTACCAGCAGGTCGTGTTCTCCGAGCTGTTCGGCGACCAGCCCGGCCTCGGGGTGACCGTGATGCCGGCGATCGTCCGATACGGCTTCTACGAACGCTTCCTACCGATTTTCACGCTGCTGTTCGGCGTGGGGTTCGCGATCTTCCTGGCCTCCGCCGGAAGTCGTGCCGATCGCCCTCGAGTCGTCCTCGCCCGCCGCCTGGCCGTCCTGGCGGGGTTCGGCGTCCTCCACCAGGTGGCCCACCCCGGCGAGGCGTTGCTGCCGTACGCCGTCTTCGGGCTTGTCATCCTCCTGCCCGCCTCGTTCCTCCGGCCGCGGTGGGCGCTCGCCGTGGGTCTGGCCCTGTTGCTGCTCGGAGCGCAGACGGTCGCCGGATACGGAGTGATGCCCGGGCTGCTCGTGGTGGGTTATGCGCTCGCAGGTCTCGGGGTCGCCGACGCGCTCGGCCGCCAGACTCGCCGATGGGTGCTCGCCGCCGCGATGCTCGGCGCGGTGACGATCGCGTACTGGGCCTCGGTTGCCGTCGGAATCCACCTCCCGCGGTTGTCCTTCGGAGCGACGTCCCTGCTGTCCCAGCTCGCGGGGGTGGTGACCGGCCTGTTCTACGTCTGTCTGGTGGTGCTCGCCTTGCGGACACCGGCGGGCGGCGTGCTCCGATGGGCGTTGGCCCCGATGGGCCGGATGGCGCTGACCAACTACCTGCTGGCGACGGCGTTCATCCTCGTGCTCTCCCCGATTCTGGCGATCGACGGGCTGGACGACTGGCCTGCCATCGTCGCGCTGGTGGTCGGGATCATCGTGGCTGAGATCGTGGCGAGCCGCGTGTGGCTGGCCCGGTTCCGCTTCGGTCTCGCCGAGTGGCTGTGGCGCTGTGCGACGTGGTGGGAGATGACGCCGCTCCGCCGGTGATGTCAGGCTGCCCCGGTAGCTGGTCTGCTCTGGAAACCGGTCTGGTCGGCCAGTCGCGACTGGCGGGACAGGCGGGCGCCCTCAGCGGCCGTGTACCGCAATCCTCACGAGGCCCGCGCGGCCAGTCGCCACAGGATGGTCCGCTCGCGCGACCGAGCAGCGTGGAGCGGATCGGCACCGTCGGCCGCGCGCGGGTGGCGAGGCGTCGTCTCGCGGGTGCCGATCACCGTCAGCCCGGCGTCGGCGATGCGGGTCAGCAGCTCGTCGCGAGTGCGTAGGCCGAGTTGCTCGGCGAGGTCGGACAGGATCAGCCACCCTTCGCCCTGCGGTGTCAGGTGATCGGCGAGCCCGCCGAGGAAGCGGTGGAGGACGTCAGATTCCGGGTCATAGATCCCCTGCTCAAGTGCTGACGTCGGGCGCCCGGGGATCCACGGTGGGTTACACACGACCACATCGGCTCGCCCGGAGTCGCCCACCTCGTCGTCGTCCCCATAAGGCCACAGATCGGCCTCCACCACGTCCACCCGGTCGGCCCACCCCAGCCGACCCACGTTGTCGCGCGCGCACTGCACAGCGCGCGGGTTGATGTCGGACGCCACGACCTGCCGGGCCCCGCGCCGGGCCAGGACGGCCGCGAGCACGCCGGTTCCGGTGCCGATGTCCCACACGATCGGATTCTCGACACCCTGCGGCCAGGGGGCGTCGGCGACCAGGTCGATGTACTCGTCACGGGTCGGCGCGAACACGCCGTAGGCGGGTTGGATCCGAGCCCCCAACGCGGCCACCTCGATGCCGCCCAGGTGCCACTCGTAGGCACTGATGACGCCGAGGAGCTCGGGCAGCGAGACCAGCGTCTCCCGACCGGTCGAGTCGTTGCCGTTGTGGGTCGGCGGCCCGTAGGCATGGACGCAGGCGTCGCGCACGTCAGGCGCTCGGCGCAGCCGAACCGTGTAGTCCTGCTCGAGTGGGATGAGGATCCTTCCCAGCGTCTCCGCCCGCTGCGCGCGTGCCTTCCGGTTGGCGAGGAAGACCTCGCCGGGGTCGGAGCTCTGCGGAGCCCGGGACGCCCGCTTCTGCAGACGCCGGTCGAGGGCGCGCATGAGCTGGCGGGCGTTGTGGAAGTCGCCTCGCCACAACAGACCGGTGCCCCGCCGGATCATCCGAAGCGCCTTGTCCGCGGCGATGTCGTCGTGGATCACCACGATGTCCCGCGGCGGCGGCGCGCCGTTCTCGGAGTGCCACCCGGCAGTGCGGTCCTCGCCCTTCTCTCGCCAGCTGACAGTGGTCACAGGCGACCCGGGGGCGGCAGGAGAAGACACGGGAGTCCTTCGAACGGGCGCGCCCTCGACCGTGGGGAGGAATGACGCGCAAGAGCAGGTTGCCCGTGAACCGGGCCGCACCCAGTGTCTCAGCTCCGCGGTCGAACGGTCACGGCCAGTCGATCTCATACGCCTCGGCCCGGGCCGAGTACATCCGACCCCCGCTGACGAAGTAGCCATCGGTGTAGGTGGCCGTGTCGGAGGGGATGCCGTGGGCAAGCGCGTAGAGCTGGGCCGCCAGGTCATCGGCATCGAACGCGCCGGAGCTGTCGCGATGGGGGGTGATGATCGCGGTCCTGTCTGCAAACACGCCCGGCGCCCCTCGCAAGGTGACGCGGCGAGCGCGGTAGTCCCCGGCGCGAACGTGGGCCAGAGCCTGGCGGAGCACCGTGTCGTAGCGGGTGTCGGTCAGTGGGGTGGCGATGTGCATGGCCGACAGCGTCACACCCCTCGGCGGCGTCCTCGCCCGCGTCACGGTCCCCGGCACCGCAGCCTGTGGAGAGTCGCGTGCCCTGTGAGTGTGGTGCCGCTGCCGTGAGGGTTCCGGTCGCCTCTCCCCGGTTCTACGATGGGAGTCGAGGCATTGGAGCTCATCATGAGTGCATCGCAGGCCGACCTCTGGAGTGGTCCCGTCGGGCAGTCGTGGGTGCGCAATGCGCTCGCGTACGACACGATTCTCGAGCCGCTCGGTCGCGCGGCGCTTGACCGCCTGGACCTCGGCCCGCCGCAGCGGGTGCTGGACATCGGGTGCGGGACCGGGACCACGACGTTGGAGATCGGACGTCGGGTGCGCCCGGACGGGTCGGCGGTCGGCGTGGACGTGTCCCGACCGATGGTCGAGTGCGCGCAGGCTCGCCTGGTGGACGAGGCCGATGCGGAGAACGTCGAGTTTCTCACCCTCGACGTGGAGAGCGAGCCGTTGCCCGGCCTGTTCGACGCCGCGTTCTCGCGGATGGGCGTGATGTTCTTCGACCGACCCGAGGTGGCGTTCTCCGCCGTCCGGGCGGCCCTCCGACCGGGCGGCCAGCTCGCGTTCGTCTGCTTTGCCGCGCCCGCCGCGAACCCGTTTATCACGGTCCCCACCGGCGCCGCGTTGGCCCGGCTCGGTGGTGCCCCTGTGCCTCCGCCGGGCGCGCCGGGACCGTTCTCGTTCGCTGACCCGGACCGCGTGCGCAGCGTGTTGGAGACCGCCGGCTTCCAGTCCGTCAAGGTGAACCCCGGCCCCGACGAGGTCACCCTCGGCCCCGCCGACCGCCTCGAACAACTCGCCCGGCAGGCGCTGGAACAGAACCCCCAGGCCATGATGGCGATGGCCGCCAACCCCGACGCCCGCGACTCCGCCGTCGCCGCGGCCATGGCCGCGCTGGGTGAGCATGTCACCGACGGCGAGGTCCGTCTGGGTGCCGGAACCTGGGTCGTCGAGGCCCGCGCGCCCGGGGTGTGACAGGGCAGAAGCACCAAGGGCCGCTATCGATAGACCTCGCGCCGATGGGCAATATCGACAACGAGGACGGTCACCCGTTGATCCTCGATCGAGCAGATGATCCGGTAGTCGCCCACGCGGTACCGCCAGAGGTGCTGGTCGCCGCGAAGTGCCTTCCCGAGATACCTGGGGTTTTCGCACCCGTGTATTCGCTCCTCGAGGAATGCCCGGATTCTCTGCTGCGCAGTCCTATCCTGTCGACCGAGTTTGGTGATGACCTTCTGGACGTGCGGCGTGACCTCGACCAGATACGCCACCTCAGGACCAGTCCACCTGGTCCAACGGGATCGCGGAATCGTCTGACTGCCTGAATTCCTCCAGACGGTGCCGGGCCAAGTACCAGTCCTCCATCTCGTCGAGTCCGCTGCGGATGAACTCGCTCGCGTAGAACGACTTGGACCTGCCGGTGACTCGAGCCAGATGGTCCAGACGGGCGATGGTCTCGTCGTCCAACTTGGTGTTCAGCTGTTTGGCCGTCATGACACCCCTTCCGCCGCTATACGAGTATAGACCCAGCGACCACCCTGAGACCGTGACCATCCGGCCGGTCGATCTCGAGAGCGTGATTGACGCCAAGCGTGAGGGCGAGCCACTTCGAGACGCAGCGACGATCTGGCAGCCTTCAGACAACCAAACTCCTGCCGGAAACCCCTCCCCTTCTCAAGTTATAGCTGGTAGGGGGCCTTGCGGCAAGACCCCGGTGGGGGCGCACACTGTCGCCATGTCCCCCGAGGCACCCGGCATCTTCGCCCTCCCCGATCACCTCGCCCACAAGGCTGACCCGGCGCACATCGCCGCCGACGAACGCCACCTCGCCGCCATCTCCCACGCCCTCGACCAGAAGGTCGCCTCCCTGTCCGCCCGTCTGGACGCCCGCCGCCGCGACCCCGCAGGCCGCGGCGCGCAGACCATCGAGCGCGACGCCGACATCCGCCGCCTCGTCGCCGAGCTCGCCACGCTGCGCCGCTTCGGGCTGGACGTGTGCATCGGCCACTACGCCATGGCTATTTCAGACTCCGCCGACCCGAGCCCCACAGCACCCGAGGCGGCGCCGGTGTACGTGGGACGTATCGGCCTCACCGATGCGGCCGGCACTCCCCTCCTCGTGGATTGGCGCACCCCGGCCGCCGAGCCGTTCTTCGCCGCGACGCTCGCCGATCCGAGGGGCGTGACGTATCGCCGGCGGTACCGGTGGTCGGGCGGGCGCATCGTGGATTATTGGGATGAGGTCTTTGGCGACGACGACGAGGTCTTCGCTCACGTCAGCCCCGACGACCTCTCGGCGTTCGTCTCGAGCTTGTCCGAGGCGCGGACCGGCCGAATGCGGGATGTGCTCACCACGATCCAGGCCGATCAGGACGCCATCATCCGCGCGGACTCCCGGGGAGCCCTCATCGTGGACGGCGGACCGGGCACCGGCAAGACGGTGGTGGCCCTGCACCGTGCGGCCTTCCTCCTCCACGAGCAGTCGCGGGCCGGCCTGCGGCGCGGCAACCTGCTCCTCGTCGGCCCGCACCGGCCGTACCTGGACTACGTCGCCGATGTGCTCCCCTCACTCGGTGAGCACGGTGTGCAGACGGCGACCGTGGCCGACCTCGGGCTGGCCGCCCTCGGCGGGGTGATCGCGTCATCGACCGACGGTCTGCCCGACGATCCCGATCCCGAGGCCGCCCGACTGAAGTCAGACCTGCGCATGGTCGAGGCGGTCGAGGCCGCGGTGCGCTTCTACGAGCAGCCGCCCGAGCAGTCGATGCTGGTGCAGACCGAGTGGGTGGACCTGCACCTGACGCCGGCGGACTGGGCCGAGGCGTTCGGCTCGGTCGAGGCCGGGACGCCGCACAACGAGGCCCACCCGCAGATTCGCGACACCATCGCCGAGATCCTCGTCGATCGGGCTCTCCACGAGAGTGCCGGCGGCGGCGTGCCGGCGGAGGCCCTCCGCGCGGAGCTCTCGGCCCACCCGGACCTGCACCGCGCCCTGTACCGGGCATGGCCGATGATCAGCGCCACCGACCTCGTCGGGGACCTGTGGACCGTCCCCGCGTACCTGCGCCTGTGTGCACCGTGGCTCACCACCGACCAGGTCCGGCTGCTCCAGCGGTCTGAACCCCATGGATGGGCCGTCGCTGATCTGCCGCTCCTGGACGCGGCCCACCACCGGCTGGGCGACGCCGACCGGGCGCGGAGGGCTCAGCGCCGCCGGGCCGAGCGATCCGCGGAACTCGCGAGGCGCCAGCGGGTGATCGACGACCTCATTGCCGCCGACGACGACCCCGAAGGCGTCTCCCCCATGCTCCGTCACGCCGACCTGCAGGAGGCCCTGCTCGATACGTTGGCCGAAGAAGACCCAGCCATCGGCGACGCTCGCCTGGCGGGCCAGTTCGGTCACATCATCGTGGACGAGGCGCAGGAGCTCACCGACGCCGAGTGGCGAATGATCTTGCGCCGCTGCCCGTCGGGCAGCCTCACGATCGTCGGCGATCGCGCTCAGTCCCGCCGCGACTTTGACGAGTCCTGGCGCGAACGGCTGGCTCGGATCGGCCTGGAACCCGGCCGGATCACCGCGGTCCATCTGAGCATCAACTACCGCACGCCCGCCGAGGTCATGGAGGCCGCTGCCCCAGTGATCCGGTCCGTCCGCCCCGACGCCAACGTGCCCGAGTCGGTGCGCCGCAGCGGGCTCCCCGTCGAGTACGGCCACGTCGAGGATCTCCAGCACGTGATCGACGGTTGGCTCGCCACCCACTCCGAGGGCACGGTCTGTGTCATCTGCGCGCCCGGCTCGACTGTTCTAGACTCCAGCGGTTCGGACCGCGTCCGCTCGCTGACCCCCGCGCAGGCCAAGGGCCTCGAGTTCGACCTGGTGGTCCTTGTTGACCCAGATACCTTCGGCTCGGGCGGCACCGGTGCCGTCGACAGCTACGTCGCAATGACACGGGCAACGCGACAGTTGGTCGTTCTCAGCTCGTAGATTTTTCCGCCGTTCGCGGCGTCGCGGGCGATTCGGGAGTCGGGCGGTGCTCGCCATGGCCTCAAGTTGACGGCTGAACGCCCGAACGAAAGGCGCCCGTGCTGTCTACCGCCCTTGCCGCCGTCGCCGGTATCGCCCCTGGGTAATCACAGGTCGCTTGACTCCAGACGCTGCACCACCCGGGGAGCCAACTCGCCTTTCGAGAGCCTGTACTTCGACCACTTGTCGCCACTCTCGGCGGACATCGACGTCGAGAAGACGCGCCGACCCCGTGCGTTCACAGTGGTGTTCGTCTCGAAGACGGGGCTCGGCACCATCCATGACTGCTCGATCGAGCCTCGCGTCACGTTCACGTAGACGAACAGCATGTCCAGGTCGCTGCGAGGGTAGAAGGACGAATCGCGGACGTGGGCTTGGAAACGACCCCGTTTGACTACTGCGCCATCCGACATTCGCGCCTTGACTTGGACGGCCAGAGTGGCGGTATGTTCGCGCAGGTGGAAGACCAGGTCGACGCCCTCGTCGTCGATGATCGACGTCGACACGTTGAGCTTCGCGCGGGACTGCAGGATGCAGGTGGCAGCGACGAGCAGCTCCGCGGCTTTGCCCATGCGTCCGGCATCGAGTGACTTCTCAGAAGATTCGTCGGGCCCCATTGCCGCACTATAGAGGCGCCTGAGCGAGCCGACGGCCCCAAGAACAGAAGAGGCCATCAGTCGGCAGACACAGCGGCAAGCAGTTTAAACAGACCCGTGGGCGGACTCACGATTCGTCCGCATTGCCGTAAGGCACCGACCCGGCACTGTTAGCGTCACTCAGGCCTGGGACAGACCGGAGGAGGCACAGCGTTGAGAAAGAAGACGTTCGCGGCGCTCGCGGGCACCTACGGGATCCTCTTTCTCCTCACGACCGCATGGACGGCGTGGCAGATCGCTACTCACGGGGCCGAGAACGTCAGCGCCCCGGTTTTCCCGGCGATGGCACTCGGGGCTCTCGTCGGCGTCGTGGTGATGAGAATCCGCGGCAAGCGGCGGGGACAGGCGACGCTCTCCAGTGCACTAGCCGCGATAGTGTCCTTCGCTGCGGTCGCCGCCGCCGGGCTCTGGGTGTGGTTTCTCTTCGCGGCGTAGCGCCAGGCCTCTGACCAGGGGTGCCCTAAACGCCCCGTGCAGGGCACCCCAGGTCACAGGCCGTCTTCGATCTCCCGCACGAGCGCGCGTGCCGGACTCGATTTGGATTGCCACCGCCCTGACGGACTTCGGCCGTTGGTCGATCGGGCGCCAAGGCGGAAAACACTCAAGCTCGGCTCCCCAAGAGGGAACCGAGCTTGAGTGCGTTTGTAGCGGGGACAGGATTTGAACCTGCGACCTCTGGGTTATGAGCCCAGCGAGCTACCGAGCTGCTCCACCCCGCGTCGATTGCCTCACCGACAGTACGTGCGACCATCCAAAGGTCCAAATCGACAGATGAGTAGATGCGCGGCGCTACAGACCGAGCCAGCTGCCTCGACGCCGGGCGCATACCCATCGAACGCGGCACCGATATCCGCCGCCTCGTCGCCGAACTCGCCGCGCGGCACCGGTTCGGGGTGGACGTGTGCATCTGGGAACACACCGGGACCGGTCCCTACTCCTTCTTCGAAACACGCGAGTCCGCGCCGGTTTACGTGGGCCGCCTCGGCCTCACCGATTCGGCCGGCAATCCCCTCCTCGAGGACTTGCGCGCCCTGGCTGTCGAACCGTTCTTCGCCGCGTCGCTCGCCGACCCGAGGGGCGTGTCCCACCGAGGTCGGTACCGCTGGCTTTGGCGCGACGCTGACGCGTTACCTAGTTTCCTGTTCCATCCTCGTCGTCGGGCAACTGAGCCTTCGACAGCAACGCCCAACGAGCACAGGCTCTCGCACCGCGGCTCGATTACTTCAACACTGAACGCCGCCACAGCACACTTGGAGGCCAGCAAACGATC
Organism: Dietzia sp. MNB45; assembly: GCF_051994785.1. NCBI lineage: Bacteria > Bacillati > Actinomycetota > Actinomycetes > Mycobacteriales > Dietziaceae > Dietzia > Dietzia sp. MNB45. The sequence continues at coordinate 2,317,876 of NZ_CP163397.1, forward strand.
AGCCGCCTGCAACCACCCTGGTGGCCGGGAGCACCTAGAGGTCGGCGAGCAGCACGTCTAGCAGTGCCTCCTCATGGACCGCGACTCCGGTGCGCGACATGGTTACCGCGAGTTGCGGATCCCACGGTGTCGGACCTGGGGTTCCTGCGAGCGGCAGCTTGTCCGCCGAGCTAGCCGCCGCGACAGCGGCCTCGTAGTCGCCGGCGCTCATGTGCCACGGCTGCGCCCCGGCAGCCAAGATGCGCCCGGCGATCGCGACCCCGGGCCAGTCGAAATCGCCGTGGTAACGGACCAGTGCTCCTTGTTTCACTAGACCCCGGAGTAAAACCCAAGCGGCGCTCGCGGGGGTGCCGGACACACACACCAGGGCGCGGGTCGATCCTGCTCGTGCAGCCGCTTGGAGGACCTGCGGGTTCTCGCAGACCGACACCGTCGTCCCCGCGACCGCCCAAGCCAGCGCCGCGGCGGCGCCGTTTAGTTCGTGCAACGTTAGGTGGGTGACCAGGCCAATATCGGCTCGGGCCCGCATCATGACCGCCCAGGGGTCATCGCCCGGTGGCCGTAGCGACCAGACCAGCACCGTTCCGGACAGCTCGTCGGGCACCACCCCGAGGAGGGTCCACATGCTGCGGACATCGGGCGCCGACTCCGGCGGATTAAGACCGTGAGCGGCGGCCGCGGCACGCAGCACGAGAGCGGCGGCGATGCGTCCCGAGTCGAGGCCGTGGGCGTCGCCGGTGCACTTGGTAGCGAGTTCAGCCAAGGCCCACTCGGTTGTCTGCTCGGACGCTGGCCTTGCTGGATCGAGGGCACCAGACGAGGCGAGCTCAGCCAGGACTGCACCCGCCTGCACGACAGCGGCATCCGCGCCATCCCCGGCCCTGGTGAGGATTCCGACGACACGTGTTCCCTCAACGAACCCGGGGACCCACTCCTGGTCACCGACTCCTGCGTCGGCGAGCGCAGCATCGAGCAGGGCGGCTGTGCTGGCCCGCGCTTCAGTCCGAGCTAAACGGGCAGCCTTACGGTCCACGAGCGGTCCACTGAGCGCCTCGATCACCGTCACGAGCCCAGCTGCCGCGGCGGACCGCCGCAGCGCTGCGTCCGCGTCTGCGAGACGCACGCGGGCGGGGCTTGTCACGCGCCGGCCGAGGAGCCCACCGAGATGGTCGGCGCCATGTTCGTCTAGGGGGACAGTCACGGTGCCGGTGACCTGGATGCCATTTCGTTCGAGCCTGCCGCGAACTACGTCCCAGAGGGGCGCCAGTCCGGGGTGGAGCAGGTAGTCGCGTGTCGCTGGCGGGAGTGCCTGGTCGGTCATCGCGGCGCTACCTGGAGGCGTCGGCTGTGTCCGTCCCAACAGACGTGGGTCGTCACAGCAGCCGAGCCTTCGACTCGCCGGACTTCGTAACAATCCAGCGCCGGCACCTGCGGGTAGTCGCCCCACAAGGCGTGCCCGGTCATTGCGAAGTCGACGTCGAGCTTTACCAGCAGCCCCATGAGCTCACCGATGGTGGGGTTGTCGACCTTGGCAAACGCGTCGTCCAATAGCAGCAGTCGCAGCGCGCGCCCGGTGTCGGGCAGACCGGACAGGTAGGCGTCGATGGCAGCGAACAGAGCCACGTAGGACACGAACCGGGTCTCGCCCTGGGAGAGTCGTGCCTTGCGGCTGATTCGTCTCTCCTGGCCCGGCTTCGGCCCCAGAATGATTACCTCGACTGCGTGCCAGGCCCGGTAGTCCAGTGCGTCGCGCAGGTGGGTGGCATAGCCCGCGGACTCGTCGAGCTCGAACGCCTCGTTGACGCGGTCCTTGAGGAGCTCGGTCAGTTGAGCATTCTGGTCGGCCGACCTCACCGCACCAGCCGTAGACACGAGCTCCTTGATGCGCACGACGGCCGGGTCGGAGCTCTCCGATATCTTCCACCGCAGCTTGACCCCGATTCCGTGCGAGGTGCGGATGGTGGCCAGCGAGGCATTCATCGCGGCGATGAGCTCGTCGGCCTGGTCCAATCGGCGCCGAAGTTCTTCGGCGACCCCGCCGAGGACAAACTCGGTGAAGACGCTCCGTTCACGCTCACTGAGCGCGTTTCGGCCCTCGTCGACGGTCCGGGCGAGCTCGGCGGCGGCGTCGGCGACGCTGCGCCGTCCGGTTGTGTCGGACAGTTCGACTAGGCGGACACCCTCGCGTACCTCGGTGACGACGTCGAAGGAGCCTGACAGCTCTCGCTCCAGGGTGCGCTGCGGACCGAACAGCGCGTTCTCATCGGCGCCCTGGCTGTGTCGGCGCAGCCCGGCGGCTACGCGGATTACTGCCTCGCGCACAGCGGTCGGAGTGACATCTGACAGCTCGATAGTCTCCGGCGAGTCGGCGAATGCTGCTGCTGCGATGCCCGGGATCGCCAGCCGTCGGCGGAACTGGTCGAACGCGGCGACGAGATCAGCTTGGGTTGTCGTGACTCGTTCGGCTGCAGCGCGAGCCTCAGCTTCGGCGGTACCGACCTGGACACCCAAACTGGAGTCGAGGCTCCGAGCGGACTCCAGCTCACCTGCCAGGGCATTGCGGGTGGTCTCGCATTCTCGCAACTCGACCTTCGCTGCGGCCGCCTCCTGCCCGATGCTGGAACGGACAGACTCGAGCTCGGACGCCTCTCGATGCCAGATGGTCCACAGCGTTGCGGCGCGCGCCTCGTCTTCGACCCGTTCACCGGTGCGGTCGCTGGCCTTTCCGACCGCCTCCGTGTGGTCAGCGACCGCGCTGACGACTTGGCCGAGCAGGTGGCTCAGGTCACGGCATGCCGTCTCCGCTTCGCCTGTGGCCTGCCGGAACGCCTGTAACTCGTCAGCGGTGTGCGGAAGGCTGAATTCGGAGCAGATCGCGCGGTGTTCGCTAACCTCCCGGGACCAGGCCGTGCGCATCTCAGCTGCTTCAATTGCAGCACCGTGGGCTCGCGACCGTTCCTTCGCGGCTCGGTTGGACGCTTCGGTCGCGCGGACCCTGGCGGAGGAGACGGCCTGCGTCCGCGGCGCGTTGCGCGTCGCGGCACTCAGCCGTTCTCGGGCAGCGTGGGTCTCGGCTCGGTCTGCGGCCCGATTCTCGGCGGCGTCCGTGAGCTGGGCGAGCTCGACCTCGATGGCTGCAAGGCGCACCCGTCTGGCCTCCGTGCGAGCGGTAACGCCGATATGGCGGGCCACCTTGGGCAGGTGTCGGCCAGTCAGTGGACCTGAGCCCCACGACCCGTCCGGAGACACCCAGATCCCACCGGGCGAAGTGGCCCCGCCTCCGCGTCGGTCACCGAACCCGATGCGCGCAAGGATCGCTTCGACTACGTCAACCGGCTTAGGGCTGGCCGGGTCGGCAATCAACTTGCCTGACACCGGGGTTTCGTCAACCGGACCTGTCGGGGTCAGCAGCAGCTGTCCGTCTTCGGCGTGCAGGGTCCCGTCTGGCTGCAGGACGGCGAGAAGGAGTCCGGAGGCTAGGAGAGCACCTTCGAGGCCGGCGCGGTCAGTCGAATTGAGCTCGTCGCCGAAGTCGATGGCTTGCCATAGCGGGACGGAGTCGTCGCGATGTGGCCGGACCCAGGGCGACAGGGTCGGGCTGGGGTCCACCGCAGACTCCAACCCGGCACGTTCTGCCTCCAGGTTTTCGCGGACCTCGTTTTCGACCTGGTCAACTCTGTCGAGCTCGGCAAGTCGGTACGCGTGTCGTTCGCGCACGGGTTCGGCAAGCGACCCCGCAACGTGGTCCAGGTCGGTCAGGTCGCGTTCGCTGAGGTCGCCGAAGAGGACTGAAGCGTCGGCGAGAACGACGTCGATGACTGTGCCTGCCACTTCGGGCTCTGCGCCGAACGCTGCAACCGTCGCTTCAGAAGAGACCCAGTCGCGCCACCCGTCTGCATACGACTCGGCGGAGGTCGCGAGCTCGGACTGACGCTCTAGCTCAACATTCTCGGCTTCGCTGGCCCGCTGATCGGCTTCCTCGGCGCGCCGGTCGGCCGCCTCAACCTTTCCGCGCTGGACGTCGAGCGCCTTCGCCTTCCCTAGACGCCCCGCGGCCTGGCGCCCACGTTCGGTTGCGCTGACCTGCACCCGCCGTACCTGCTCGACCGCGCTGCCGAGGTCGTTTGGGGCGACTGAGAGCTCGACCGGGACCGGACGGTCCAGCGGGGTCGGGTCGCTGTCCCGAGTGAGGCGCACCGGCTCGGTGAGGACACTGGCCGGAGCTGTCGTAGCGGCGATGCTCGCCGGGAGCCCACCAGAAACGCCGGCAGCGTCAACCTTCGCACGGGCCGTCTCGACGGCTGCTGCGGCCCGCGTACTCGTGCGAACCGCTTTCGCGGCCGTCTCATCACTGGCACGGACCTCACGCGCCTCCGCGCCGCGTGCGCGCTCTGCCGTGACAAGCGAAGCATCGGCCGCCGAGCCGAGTGCTTCGACCTTCTTCTCGCGCTCATCGAGGTCGCGGGCGTCGGCGTACGCGGAGGACTGCTTGATGCCGGCGATGGTTCCGGTCAGGTCGGCGATCGTCTCGTCGAGTTCGCCCATCCGGGCCCTATTCTCGCCACGTGCCTTGTCAAGCTCGGCGTGAACGGTGGCGCGGTCCTTGGCGTCCTTGACCGCGGCGTCAGCCGCCGACGCAGCCTTCGTGGTGTTCTCTGCGCCGTCTGAAACTACGGTCGCGGCGTAGCGACTATAGGTACCGAAGAAAGTGCTCACGTGACTTAGGGCAGCTTCAAGCCGGCCTTGGGCGAGGCGGGTCTCGGACAGCCCGTCCAGCTGATCGCCTGCCGCGTTGAGCGCATGTTCGTCCAACGGCGGGAGCGCGTCGGACAAAATTTGGGGAAGACGACCTTCCTCAATGCGGTTTCCAACGTCGGGTGAACGCAGAGTGTGAAGCAGCTGGAGCAGCCCGGCGTACCGTTCAGCACCCGAGTCACCGGTCAGGGTGAAGACAGTTGCGCGGACGCGGTCGCGGTGGGTGCCCGGTGATGTCGTGACGCGGTCGGCACCGATTAGTTCAGCAAGCTTGTCCCGCGGAAGGGTCTCTCGCGTTGGCGACATGAGCTCGAGTTCGGACCCGACGCGCAGATCGGTAGTGAAGTAGTGCACCTTCGCTTCTCCGGTCGAACGGGAGAATCGGATGTGCGCGCCGACAGTCGTGTATTGCTCGGTCGTTCCGGACCCGTGGAGCTCGACATCCGCCGGGTCGGTGGGGTCCAATGTGCGGGCCAGCTCGAGCCACACGTAACCGGCCCGCGTGGTGCGGTCCTCTGCGCCTGCCTTCATTAGCTCGACGAGGCTTACCTTGCCGGAGCCGGTGGCGTCCATCTTGCGGCGGTCGGCGTCGAGAACAAACGGTAGGAGCAGTTCGAGGGCCCGGCTCTTGCCAGATCCGTTCGTTCCGCGCAGGACGAGCCGACCGCCGGAGAGATCGAACTCGGTGTCGTAGTAGTACCAGACGTCGACCAGCCCTGCGCGGTTCATGCGCCACCTGTACGGATGGCGCTTCGGGGGGGTCTGGTCTGCGGTCTCGAACCCCGCGCCGGGGATCTGCGTGGGGGTCACGACTGCTCCTGGCCGTGCGGTTCTACGACGGCGTCTGCACTAGGGCTGGGGCCGGGCCCGGGGTCGGCAAAAAGGGGCTCATCTGCGGGGTCGATTGACCCGCCGTCGTCGGCGAGGCGGCGTTGGGCTCGCGTGCGTGTCGGCGTGCGGACAGGATCGGGCCGGTATCGGCTGCAGGCTGGATGAAGGACGAGCCCGTCGTCGGTGGGCGTTGCGAGCGACACCGCCGACAGCACTTGAACCACTTCGTCGCTCAGCCTGCCCAAGTCACCTGCAACTTCAGCACGCCAGACCTTTGAGTTCTGATCGGAGAGGATTTCGATTTTCTCGGCGACCACCTCCCACGACGCGAAGACACCGGGAACCGGGACGCCGTTGACCGATGCGGTCGTGCCGGCCGCGGGATGCAAGGTGTCCACCAGCGCGTCCAGAAGGAGGAGGGCGGCCTGCCTTACCGTGCCCTGACCAGGGAACTCGACGTCTGTCAGCTCATCGTCCGGGTCGTAGGCCAGCGCACCCTCGAGCCAAACCTCGAGCGTCAGGCCGAACGCATCGTCGAGGGCCCTGGCAACGTCGCGCCGTTCACGCGATAGGGCGTCAGCCTCAGCCTCGGTAAGCGCCTCACGTGGAGTGAGTGGGTGCTCGGTGAGCCGGCGACGCAACGCGGGTCGAGGCTGCTCACGCTCGGCCGGGTCGACTGCCCACATCTCCTCCGGGGCGTCCATCCCTGCGAGCGGACGAGCGACAACGTGCGGCAGGAGGGACTGATTAACGGTCAGAAGCGCCTCTTCGCGGCGCTCACCCCACCCTGCGACGCTGCCGTCGGTTTCAACCAGGACACCCCATTCAATGAGCTGGTCGATGGCGGCGACTAGGGCTCGTCGTTCCCCGAGGGTCTCGTCCATCGTGATGCCGGCAGTCGCCGCGTCGGCCCGAAGCTGCTCGACGAGGGCTGAGAGGAGAATTTGCTCACCCGCACCGGGAGCCATCAGGCCGGCGCACACGAGCGCGAGGTACGCGTAGGCGCGGGGGGTGAACTCGCCGCCGTTCGCGCGCCGCGCTCCGCGGGCGGGTACGTCGACTGGCGGGACCGCCTTGACCAGTCGAGCGAAAGTCGGTTCGACAACGAGCGGGTACCCAAGGAGCGTCTGGAAAGTCTGCCGGAGCGCGACCTTGTGACGACGGACCAACGTGAGGCTCTCAGCGTGTTGAGCTGCAGCCAGGATGGGGGTGGACAGTAGCGCCCGGGCGGCGGCCCGCCGTTCTGCCGCGGAGTGCTCGCTGGTGGTCGCCGTCGAAAAGGAGCGGCGCTCCGACGTGCTCATGCTGTGGTCTCCGTTGACACCTGGTGACCCACCCTGTCGGGTCTGTAGGTGACGGTGCACGCGCCGGTGCCGGCCGGGTCGGCACGCACTTCGAGGTCGTGCACGGTGAGGTCGCCGTCCGAGCAGTGAACGACAGTCTTCGTGCCGGCGACCGGGGTGGCGGTGATGATGAGGTCCACGTCGGTGGCGGTCGACGTTGCCGGTCCAGTCAAAACCTGGTCGACTGCGATGAGTTCCGCAAGCCTGTCGAGGAGCAGCTCGCGAGCTGCCGGCGACAGGTGTGCGCCGTTGAGGCTGCCTGCGGCAGCGAGCTCCGCTGCTGCCGCGCGCTTATTGTCAGCCTCGGCCTGGGCCTCGGCGAGGAGCCACTCGCGGTCCAACCCTGGGTCGGGAACTCGGGACGTTCGGCCCCGGGCAGTGCGGTCGCCGCGCTCTCGTAGCGACAGCGGCACATCGACGGGATCGCTGTCCCACCACGACGTTGTAGCGCTGGCTCGCGCGGACTCCTCGTCGGGCCTGCCCCCAAGGTGCCGTGCCGGGTACGCTCCGAACGCCGCGTCGAAGATGCGGTGTGCGGTTACCGTGTCCGCTTCATCGAACCAGACGGCAAGACGCAGTAGGTCCGCGCGGCGTGATACACCGGTGCCAGCGGCTGCGAGCATCCGCTTCGCGTTCGCGATGAGTTGGCCCAGGGCCTGGTCGGCTGCTGAACGCAGCTGCGTCGGCCCGGACCGGCCCCGCCGACCCGTGTACCAGGCGGTCAGCTCCTCCCAGTCTGCCCGGGTCCTGCCCGGCGACCGCTCAGTCTGCTCATCACTGGGGAGTCCAGGTAACGCGTCGAGGATGGTTAGCACCACGTCGATCCGCTCCTCGATCCGCTCGAGCAGTGCCGCGACCGCGGGCGCGTGGCGAACTACGTCGGCGGAGATGAGGTCGACGTAGGTGAGTAGCAACGTCTTGAACGCTGCGTACTCGGTTCCGCCAAGGTCGTCGCGCGAGATGCGGCCCTGGACGAAAGCGTAGAAGTCAGTCGCGGACTCGGCGAACAGTCGCTGGTTGTTGAACACAGTGGTCACGTCGCTGGCGAGGGCGTCACCATCGACCGGCTTGGAGTCGAGGTGGGCAAGGATGCGCTCGAGAGTCTGGACGGTGCCGCCGAGGAGCTCGCGCGCAATCTCGCGCGCCCCATCGGAAGCGCGAAGGACATCGTCGACCTGGCGGTGCACTCGACCGCCGAGCTTTGACGCTTGGTATCGGGATCGGGAACGTAGCCATTCGCTGACCGTGGCGACGCGGGCGTCACGGACGGACGGGACGAGGTTGCCCCAAGTCACCAACTGTCGGCAGCGGTGCTCGATGTCGTCGACGGACAGCGCTATACCGGGCACCGTACGGAGCAGCGCCTCGTGCGCTTCAGCCGCGGACAGGTCGGTGAGGAGAGTCTCGGTGAACAGTCGCATCAACTGCAGATATTCGCCAGTGCTCTCGGCCGTGACGTAACGGTAAAGCGACAGCCTCTCAGCAGTCTGAATCGTATTGGGAGGGCTGGGTTCAACGAGAGACTCTCTTGCTCCGATGATACGAGCCTGAGTGTCATCATCATCGCTCTCCGGTGCCAAGACACACCCTCCATCCATGGTTGACGAGGGGCACCGCGCTGCCGACAATTGCGACGCCTCCGGCTTGCTTCCCCCGACGCCACGCACGCTACGTGAGCCCTCCGACACTTGGGGTGTGAAGTCGTACCTTCCTCAAGCACGAGCGCGGACAAGTGGCACACCGGTTCGTCCGAATTCGCGGGCCCTGCCCCGTGCCGTCAAAGCGAGCCAGCGCAGCCGGTTCGCTCGACAAGCTGCTTACCCGGTAGCCGCACCCGATTCCGAACGGCCTACGACTTAGCGGGGCAACTAGTGCACCCCTCAATATCCGCCGCGCGATGATGAGGGCGCCAACGTACAGTTCGGTGAGGAAGTGGCGCGGCTGAACGTGGACAGTGCGCGATTCCGCCCTTTGAAGCACAGGAGCAACCTTGAAATGAGAGTAAAAGTCCTGGCGATAATAATCACATCGATCGCCCCGTGCTCCTCAGTAGGGACTGCTCAAAGACTGCGCACTCCGATTCTGATTGCCCGGCGACCAAGTCACAACCAGTTTCGGACATCGCGGCCTTGATGGTCTTGTGGGCTTGGGGACCATCGGTTATCGACTCCGGAGCCAGCGGTATTCCGTCGGCGGTCGGTGATAACGCTTGGCGGGGCACTGGCCCGGCCCGGGCATTTAGCTACTTGGTCGCTGCAGCGCGTTCGCGCATTTCCGGAGAGCCGGGCTCAATCTAGAATTCAGATTGAAGGAAGCTGCGTCGACCGCGCCCCTCTTGGGTTCAGCCCTGCGCCACGGCCTTCCACGCCGAGTGGATCGCGCCGTGGATGTAGCCCACCTCGCCGGCGTCGCCGATGACCTCGCAGTCGATGCCGGCGGCGCGGAGCTCGTCGGCCAGCGGGGCGGCGGCGGTGGTGCCGTCGGCGTAGATGACCATGTCGGCAGGGGCGGACTGGGCGCGACCCTTGGCATCGGTCCAGGCGACCGTCGACTCGGTGATGTGGCTGACCTTCACCCGGCGCTGGATGTCGACGCCGTGCTCGCGGGCGTGACGGACGGCGGTCCAGCGGCGCGGCATGGCCAACGGCAGGCCGAGCTGCTGCGACTCGTGCAGGAGGGTGACGCTGCGGCCGCGCTCGGCGAGGAACTCCGCGAGCTCCAGGCCCACCAGCGAGCCGCCGATCACCACGACGTTCCTGCCCATCGGCAGCGCAATCTTGGTCAGCCGCCGGATCCACGAGGGCCGCTTGGTGATGGTCGACAGCCGGCCCAGCTTGCCGACCGTCCGGAGGAAGAACCCGGCCTCGTCGGCGGTGGCGGTACCCAGCATGGTGGCGCGAAGCGAGTCGCCGGTGTGCACGTGCGGCAGGTCCCCGCCCGGGATGGCCGGGGCGGGACGCTTGGCACCGGTCGCCACGATCACGCGGTCGGCGCCGAGAGCACGGATCGACTCCACCGTGGCTTCGGTGTTCAACCGCACGTCGATGCCGAGCCGCTTAACCTCGGCCTCGAAGAAGCGGATGAGCGGCTCGTTGTCGGGCGTGGTGAGGCTCGAGAACCACATCGTGCCGCCTAGGCGGTCGGCCTTGTCCAGCACGGTCACCCGGTGTCCGCGCTCGGTGAGCACCAGCGCCGACTCCAGGCCGGCGGGTCCGGCGCCCACCACCACGACGTGCTCGCGCGTGGGCGCGGGCGTCAGCGGCAGCAGCGTCTCGTTGCCCAGTGCCGGGTTGACCGCGCAGAACGGGGTGTCGTCAAAGAAATTCTCGGCCACGCAGAGATAGCAGTTGATGCAGGGGCGGACACGCTCCGGCGTGCCGGCGGCCAACTTGTTGGGCAGGTTCGGATCGGCGAGCAACTGCCGGCCCATGGCGGCGAAGTCCACCTTGTCGTCGTCGATCGCCTTCTCCGCCACCTCGGGGAGCATGCGGCCCACGGCGATGACGGGGATCGACACGGCCTTCTTGATGGCCGCGGCGTTGTCCACGTACGCGCCGATCGTATCCGGGAGGGGGCCGTCGGTGAAGTTGTCGAAGGGGTTGCGGCCCCAGCCGGTCACGTGGATGGCGTCGGCGCCCGCGCGCTCGAACAGCACCGCGGCCTCGGTCGCCTCGGGCAGGGTCAGCCCGCCCTCCTGGCCGTACTCCTCACCGGACACGCGCACCAGCACAGCGAGCTTGTCGCCCACCCGCGCCTTGACCGCAGCGATGACCTCGCACGTCAGCCGCGCCCGGTTGGCCAGCGACCCGCCGTACTCATCGGTGCGCAGGTTGTCGCGGCGGTTGAGGAACACGCCCAGGATGTAGCCGTGCGCCACGTGGATCTCGATCGCGTCCGCGCCGGCCCGGGCGATGCGGTCGGCGGCCTCGGCCCACGTCTCGACGAGCCACGCGATGTCGGCGTGGTCCATCTCCTTGTAGACCGTCTTCTTGCCGCCGGTCGCCGCGCCCATCCGACCCAACTCCTCGCCCGTGCTGTCGGCCAGGGCGGAGTAGTCGTAGTCGTAGTCCGGGGTGCTCGGCGCGATGAGGGGACGGTCGTTGGCGATGTCCACGCGCGCGACCTTGCCGTGGTGCGTGGACTGCACGCACAGCTTGGACCCGGCCGCATGCACCGCGTCGGCCAGCGCCTTGAGGCCCGGGATGTACTTGTCATCCGACAGGCCCGGCTCCTTCAACGACGCCGCGCCCACCGGGAACGCGATCGCGCACGCGCCGGTGATGATCAGCCCGGCGCCGCCGGCGGCGCGGGCGACGTAGTGGTCGATCTCCCGCTGCTCGATCTCGCCGTCCTCGGACACGTTCATGTCCATCGCGGGCAGGACGATGCGGTTGGGCGTCTCCATCGGGCCGATGCGGCCGGGAGACATGAGGCGAGGGAAAGCGGTGAGGGTCGTCACGCCGATCATGATACGCCCGAGTTGACGGGTGTCTATAACAGGTTCCAGTTTTTGGGGTGGTGGGTTGTAGTCGACGGGGTGAAAGGGACGACGACGACGCCAGCGAGTGCGTATTGCAATCCCCTACCAGGCGCTGCCTTGCCGGCTCAGTCGGCTACGAGCAACTACTCGTCATCGGCACCGAGGGCATCACGCAGACCCACAGTCGGCAAGCCAATTCCAGCCGCCCGGTCGATCGCCGCCCCAGCCAGCAACCCGTTGTGCGCATCGGCGTACCGCCCAGAAACCCGCCCCCTACGAGTTCTGTCCAGGGAGTACCTCGCCGCTGCGGAGCGAATCTTGTCCGACTTCTTCATCGCCTTCACGAACGCAGTTGGGGACTTAAAGATGAGATATTCCGCATTGGGTCCCGAGGACTTGTGCACGGGACCAGCCATCGACGCACCGCGATGCTTCAGTGCCCACCACGTCATGCGGGCCGGAAGTACGGTGCTGTCCGTCGCGACACCGAGTTCCAGCCTCCCGCCCGGTAACTCGTTGAGGTAAAAGACCTCGAGCATCCCCATATTGAGCGTCACCAGACGCTTGACTCCGCCTCCCATTCTCAGGCTCGGGAGACACGACAGGGACCAGAACTGGCCCTGCGTGCGCCTCGGGAAGAGCACGCACCCGTGCAGATACGTCGCAAGCGCTTCCAGAATCGACTCGAACTCAGGGTGCGAAGAAAGCTCTTCGAACCTGACCTTCGAGCGCACCTCCGCCGATTTTCCGCCGAGGACAGACTGATCGGCTTCGCCAGACCGAAGATCAGCGAGATTGGCTTCCGCAGGGCTGTTGAACCATGCCTTCTGTTCCTCCACCGAGACGAGCTCGTCTAAAACGGACGTCCCGTAGATCACCGCGCTGTGCTCTCGGTTGAAACAGGTGAACCCGTTTCGGCAGAGGTCGTAGATCAGTTCGCGCTCTGCCGCTCTCAGCGTCTCTGTGTTCGCCGGTTCCGGCATGTATCGGAAAGATTGAATATTCGCGTGGTCGTAGTTCTTGACATGCTGCCGCAACCTCGACACCACCGAGGTGCTGGAGATGCCCACGTACACCTCGTGGGCTTCCCCCTCCCACATGTACAGACCCGCCGGCTTTCCGCTCCGCCTCTTCGCTAGAGCTCTAAGCGACTTGTCAGACATCGGGGTCGCCGGCCCGAAGCCCTGCTGATCTGCCCACGTGGCGACAGCGGGATCGGGCACCCAGTTTGGGATAAGCGAGTTATTAAGAGAAGCCATTGGTGGAGAGTAGCTTCTCAGTAAGACACTCGTCGGGGAGGAGCGTCTAATTGGGTCTGGCCGTGCTGAAGAATCCCGGCTTTCTAGCGGGGATGCGAGCGACGACGACATCGGCCCGGCGGGGGCGGGCAGCCGCAAGTCGCGGAGCTATCCGCTGGATCTTCTCGGTGCCCGTGCTGCACCCTCTACCCTCGGAAGCACCATGCCGCCCAACCCTGACATCGTCTCGGCCGCGCTCAAGACAGCGACGTCGTTCGTCCTGAACGCGGTCGAAGTCGTGCGTTTCGGCGGCCTTCAGACAGACGAAGAGCAATCTCCGTTCGAGATCGTCGCACGGCGCCCGATGTTCCGGCTGCGCCGCTACTACCCGCCGGCGGCGGGGGACGCTGGCCAAAGTGGGGTCCACATCGATGAGGACGAGCCGCCGCGGCCGCCGATCGTGCTCGTTCCGCCGATGATGATTTCCGCGGAAGTCTGGGACGTGTCACCCTCGACCAGCGCAGTGGCCGCACTGCACGAGGCAGGCATGGACCCGTGGGTGATCGACTTCGGTGCCCCGGACCTCGAGGCCGGCGGTCTCGAGCGCACCCTCACCGACCACGTGGTGGCGGTGAGCGACGCCGTCGACCTCGTCACCGCGGCGACCGGCCGTTCGGTGCATCTCGGTGGGTACAGCCAGGGCGGCATGTTCTGCTACCAGGCCGCGGCCTACCGGCGCTCACGCGACCTCGAGAGCATCGTGACGTTCGGCTCCCCCGTCGACTGGCGCGCCAATGCCCCGCTCGGCATTCCCGAGCAGGTGGTCGTCACCATCGCGCGCCTTGTCGCCGACTACGTCTTCAACGAACGTCCACTGCCCGGGTGGTTGGCCTCGACGGCATTCCGTCTGCTCGACCCGATCAAGACCGCCCGTTCCCAGGTGGATTTTCTGCGCCAACTCCATGACCGCGACGCGCTTCTCGGCCACGAGCGCCAGCGCCGCTTCATCGGGGGCGAGGGATTCGTAGCCTGGTCCGGCCCGGCGCTCGTCGACATGTTGCAGCAGGTGATCGTCCAGAACCGGATGATGGTCGGCGGCTTCGTCGTCGGCGACCACGTCGTCTCGCTCGCCGACATCACCTGTCCCGTCCTCGCCGTCTTCGGCGAGGTCGACGAGATCGGCGTCCCGGCCGGCGTCCGCAAGATCGCGTCCGTCGCTCCCGCGGCCGATGTCTACGATTTCTCGGTCCGCGCCGGGCACTTCGGCCTCGTCGTGGGCTCGACCGCCGCCTCGCTGACGTGGCCCACCGTCGTTCACTGGATCGACTGGATCGAAGACCGAGGGGCTCGACCGGACGGGATCACCGAGGTCGACCCCGACACCGTCATCGACCCCTCCCCCACCAAAGCGATCATGCTCGCGGCGGACGGGGCGTTCCAGGCAGCTGGACTCGGGGTCGGTGTGGTGCGCGGTGCGGGGCAGCTCGCCTTAGGCGCCCTGCGGACGACGCGAGCCGTCGGATACGAGGCGGTGCGCGCGGCACCGCGTCTCATCCGGCTGGGGCAGATCCAGCCCGCGACCCGGATCTCGTTCGCCAAGATCATCGGCGAACGCGCCCGGAACCAGCCGAATGACGCGTGCTTCCTTTTCTCCGACCGCGTCCACACGTACTCGGCCGTCGACACCCGGATCACGAACGTGGTCAAGGGCCTCATCACGGTCGGCGTGCGCCAGGGCGACCACGTCGGCGTGGTCATGGAGACGCGGCCCTCGGCGCTGGTCGCGATCGCCGCACTGTCGCGTCTCGGTGCCGTGGCCGTGCTGCTGCCCCCGTCCCAGTCACTGCCCGAACTTCTCCAACTCAGTTCCGTAACCGACGTGGTCGCCGACCCCGAGCACGCGTCCAAGGTCACCGATGCCGGAGCGCGGGCGCTGGTGCTCGGCGGTGGTGGCGTTGAGCGCGACCTGCCCGCGGCCCTCGGCAAGGACATCGTGGACCTCGAGCGCATCGACCCCGAGGCGGTGGAGTTGCCCCGCTGGTACCGTCCGAATCCCGGCCGAGGGGGCGACCTCGCCTTTGTGTTCTTCACCCGCTCCACGGGCACGTGGCAGACCAAGCTCGTCACCAACCACCGGTGGGCGGCGTCCGCGTTCGGCACCGCCAGCGCCGCGCGTCTCACCACCGAGTCCACCGTCTATTGCCTGAGCCCTCTCCACCACCCATCGGGACTGCTCACCACCGTCGGCGGCGCCGTGGCGGGAGGAGCCCGAATCGCGCTATCCCGCGGTTTCGATCCGGCGACCTTCGACGAGGAGATCCGTCGCTACGGCGTGACGGTGGTGTCCTACACCTGGGCGATGATGCGCGAATTGGTGCGCGGGCCAGTGCATCCGCGCGAGACGCTCCCGACACTCTCACTTTTCATGGGGTCAGGCATGCCCCGTGGGCTGTGGCGGCGGGTCCTGGACCGCTACCCGGGCACGCGAGTCCTTGAGTTCTATGCCGGTACCGAGTCCGATGTGGTCCTGGCTAACCTCACCACCTCCAAGCCGGGCGCGCGCGGACGTCCACTGCCCGGCACCGCCGAAGTGCGTCTCGTCGAGGTCGATCCCGACACCGGCACGATCCTCGCCGGCCCCGATGGCTTCGCCATACCCAGTGAGGTCGACGCACCCGGCGTACTTCTCGCCCGGCCCAGGCTCGGATTGGACGCTTCCGTGCGCCAACTCCGTGGGGTGTTCCGCCCCGGCGACACGTGGGTGTCGACCAATGACATCTTCGAGCGTGACAGGGACGGCGACTTCTGGCTGCTCGGCTCAGCGAGCTCGGTCGTCCACACCGAGCACGGTCCCGTCTACCCGATCCAGGTCGCCGATGCACTCGGGGATCTGCCCGAGGTAGACCTAGCCGTGCTGTACGAGGTGGATGGCGCAATGGGCCCGGTCGCCGTCGCCGCGGTGAACCTATGGGGTTCAGATCCGATTACCGCGGCCGACATCGGTGGCGCGCTGGCCTCGGTCCCGCTCGCCGGACAACCGGACATCGTCCACGTCGTCAAAGACATCCGGGTGACCAACTGGTACCGGCCGGACCCCAGGACGCTCGCAGCCCGGGGGCTGCCGAAGGCCGGCCCGCGTACCTGGATCCGCGATCGCGACACGGGTGAGTACGTGCGGCTTACCAAGGCGGTGCGGGACAAGCTGGCTCCGCCGACTTCCTAGACCAGTATCACGGTCTCCTCGTGCGCGTTGGTGGTCACCTCGAGGTCCTCGTCCTTGAGCGCCAGGTAGCCGACGATCTCGGCCGCCCCGTGCTGCAGGGGGTACATGGTGACGATGTCCTCCAGGCGGGCGGTGCCGCGCACCGGGATCAGCGCCCGGATGCGGGAGGCCAGGCGGGTGGGGTCGACGACGACCTGGTCGGTCAGCACGGAGGTGTCGACCTCCTCGGTGTCGACAGGATCGAGCAGGCTGTTGACCTCCGCGGCGGGCCGGGCGGTGAACAGCGGACGATCGGTGGGCAGGGCGACGTCGATACTCGTCTCCTCCAGCTCCAGCCCGAGGTCCGGCAGCTCGCCCTCGCGGACCTGCAGCGCCGAGGTCTCGATCTGGCGCACCAGGTCCAGCACCCGGCGGTTCTCCAGCCACACCTGGTCGTCGGTGAAGCGGCGCAGCTGCTCGGAGATGTTGCGGACCGTCTGCTGCGTGCGCTCCGCGGCCTCCGCCCAGCCGTGGTGCACGGTGCGCAGGCGCCGGTCCGCGCCGAGCTAGTCGATGCCGGTGAGGCGCTCGAGCAGCATGGACAGCTCCTCCTGGCCCGAGGTGGACAGCAGCAGGTCGTAGAAGGCCTGGAAGCTGCGGCCCTGGTCGGAGGAGTCGATCATGCTGCGGCCGTGGACGAGCTCGGCCAGCAGCTCGCCCTTGCTGCCCTGCCACGTAGCGATGCGCTCGCGTGCCGAGCGGTCCAGGGCGCGGAAGTTCTCCTCCACCTGGCGGAAGTCGGCCAGCAGCTCGCGGGCGGTGGTGGCGAACTGCTGGTAGCGCTCGCGGACCGCGGTGCGGTCGAGCAGGCCGGCTTGCGGGTCCTCGCGGAGCTGGGCGATCTCCCGCTCGATGTCGCGCTTGCGGCGCTCGAGTTGGTCCAGGCGTTTCGCCGGATCGGACTCGGTGCCCTGGGCGATCTGGCGCAGCAGGTCCACCGCCGTCTGCAGGCGCGACTCGGTGCCGACGAACGACTGCTCGGCCAGGCCCTGCACCCAAGCGTAGGCCTTTTCCAGGGCCGGGGTGGCGTCGTAGTGGATCTCGTCGGCGCCCAGCGGGTAGAAGCGGCGCAGGAAGCCCGACTCGGGCGCGGCCCAGTCGGCGAGGTACTCCGCGGCGGTGCGCACGAAGCGCGGGTTGGCCGGGTCCTGGGTGTTGATCGCGTACAGCTGGTCGTCCAGCGCCGCGACGAGCTCGCTCTCCGGGCTCGCCCCGCGGCCCTCCTCCACGAAGAACCGGCCCAACACCGTCAGCAGCAGGGGCGCGTGCGTGGCGCGCAGCATCCGCCAGGCGGGATGCCGCTCACGCAGCGCCTCGATCTGCGCGTACTCCACGTGGGGCTCCTCGGGTGGGTGGACTGTCGGTGACGGCGGGTCGTGCGCCGAGGGGACAGTCTAGGAGCGGGGGGTCCGTGACGGCGTGGGCGGTCCGGGTTCCGACGCAGGCCGGACCTAGACAGTGCACGTGGGCCGCATCGGCCTCACCGACGCGGCCGGCGCACCGCACAACGAGGAGCGATGACGCGGGCAACGCAGCACTTGGTCGTTCTCACCCCTGCGCGCCGTCTGGATCCGCACGGGGTGTGTGCGTCCTCAGGGCGGCGGCGAGAGGAGGGAGGTAGGTAACCACCACGTCGCGAACAACTTCAGGCTCCACCCCAAAAAACCGATGGACCAGGATATTGCGGAAGCCACGGATCTGCGGCCAGCCGATCTCCGGGTGCGCGTCCCTTACGTGTTGTGGAAGGTGACTCGCCGCCTCGCCGATGATCTGCAGGTTCCGTTCGAAGGCGTCCTCAGCCATGAAGATGAGGTCGTCAGCGTCGTCGTCCAGCCTGCGGACGTACTGCTGGCATCGGTCGATAGCGTTCAGAATGTCGTCGATACGCCGCGCCGAATCGCGACTCATAGCGCCACGGCGTCGGCGAGCGCCGTTTCGCATATAGGCCGTTTGAGCAATTGCGCTGGGAAGATGTCGATGTCCTCGCGACCGAAGAGCGTACGGACTTCCTCGAGCAAGCCGGAGGCTCGCATCAGGAGGGGGTCTGATGCACGGTTAGGTGACACGGTTAGTCACGCGGCCTGAGGGGCCTCGCGGTTGATGATTGTCTCGAATTCGATGGGGGTCAATCTGCCGAGGCGGTCTTGTCGTCTGCGGCGGTGGTAGGTCCGTTCGATCCAGTGCACGATGGCGGCCCGGAGCTCGTCTCTGGTGGCCCAGGATCGGCGGTCGAGGACGTTGTTCTGTAGCAGCGAGAAGAAGCTCTCCATGGCCGCGTTGTCACCACACGCACCGACCCTGCCTGGCAGATAGGGCTTGTCGGTACCGCGGGTCCGGCGAGTTGGTACCGCCATTCCGGCGACCCGGAACCGGCCCGTGTGTGAAGCGGGCCGGCACCGTCGGGGGTTACTCCCAGTAGCCGGTAGTGGCTCGGGCTTGGTCGTCGCGCTGTCGGCGCATGTCGACTTCGCCGAGGTTGATCTCGCGGGCGTTGTTGGCCAGGCGGTTGACGATGGAGTCCGCGGCGACCCGGTCAGGCAGCGCCTCGAGCCAGTACGCCGGCCGGGATTGGGAAGCGATCATCGTCGGCAGCCGGTGCTCCCGGTTGGCCAACACGGCGAACAAGTCGTTCGCGGCCTCAGGATCGATGCCCACGGTCAGGAAATTGTCGATGATCAGCAGCTCCACGTCCGAGAGGTCGTTGAGCATCTTCTGGTGGCGGATGCCGTCGCCGCGGGCGATGACCAGCCGCCGGGCGAGTTCGTCCATGCGGGCGTAGGTGACGGTGTGCCCGTTCTGGCAGGCGGCGATGCCGATCGCGCAGGCCAGGTAGGTTTTCCCGCCGCCGGTCGGTGAGAGGACCAGCAGGTTGGTGGGGTCTTGGCGCCAGTGGTGCCCGGCGTAGCGTTTCATCCGCACCGGGGTGATCCCGCGTCCTTCCTGGTAGTTGATCTCCGCGATCGAGGCCTGCGGGATCGGGAACTTCGCCGCTCGGATCAGCTTGTCGATCCGGTGGGCCTGGCGCTGGTCCAAGGCGTCGTCGACGGCGGTGAGAAAGATCTGCTCCGGGGTGAGCTCGTCATTGGCCTCATCGCTGATGAGCTCCTCGAACCGGGTCGCCACGTGCGTGATGCGCAGATTGCGGAACTTCTGGTGATCGATCTCGGTGAACATCACACGCCCTCCCCGCTGCGGCCGCGCGCATAGTGATCGGCCGAGCGCACCTGCACCGCGCCGTCGTCTCGGGCTCCGGCCGGTGGCGGGGGCTTTCGTGTGGCCGCCGCCGGGACCACGGGTCGGGGCGCTTTGCCGTCGGAATCGATGGTGGCCATGACGCGTTTGAGCACGCTGTAGCTGCCGACGCCGTTCTGGTTGAGCAGCACTTGGCAGG
Organism: Dietzia sp. MNB45; assembly: GCF_051994785.1. Taxonomy (NCBI): domain Bacteria; kingdom Bacillati; phylum Actinomycetota; class Actinomycetes; order Mycobacteriales; family Dietziaceae; genus Dietzia; species Dietzia sp. MNB45. The sequence continues at coordinate 2,337,176 of NZ_CP163397.1, forward strand.
CCGCCTCGAGCCGCTGTCGACTTCTCTTGCCGAGAGTTTCGAGAATGTTCTGGCAGTCCAGATAGCCCTGCGCCTCGATCACGTGACGATCCAGGATCTGGGCGATCACTTTCTCGGTGGCGGGGCCGAACCCGCGGGCGCGGTCGGTGAACCACTGCCGCGACCACAGGCCGTCGATACCCTGGTGCTCTTTCGGGGCGTGAGCCAGCACCGTCGAGTACTGGCCCTTGCGGCCGTGGCGCCGGGAGTGCTCGCAGACGACCTGGTCACCGTCGAAGAGCGTCACCGACTGCGCGGTCAGGCGCACCCGCAGCAGCTGACCGGCGAAGGTGTACGGCACCGAGTAGTACTGCGACTCGCAGGAGACGTGATAGTTCCGACCGACCTTGAGTTGCTTCCATTCCACCGTGGCGAACCCGTCGTCGGGCAGGGCCGCCAGCAGCGGCGCTTCGTCGGACTCGAACCTCTCCCACCGGGTCGTACCGTCAGCCCGGCGAATCTGGGTGTTGATCTCGGCGACGCGGTCGGCGATCGCCGCGTTCAGGGCCTCGACGGTGGTCCACACCTCCTCGGCGAGGTAGCCGATGACGCGTTTGTTGACCACTTCCACTGCTGACTCTACGGCTGCCTTGTCGCGGGGTTTTCGGACCCGGGCCGGCACGATCGCGGTGCCGTAGTGGTCGGCCAGCTGCTGGTAGCGGACGTTGACAGCCCTGGCCGCCTCGCCCTGCTTCTGCCGATGAGTGGCGGTGGTCGGGTTGTCGGGCACCACCATCTGCGGTGTCCCACCGAAGAACGCGAATGCGGCGACGTGAGCGTCAATCCAGGACGGCGATTTCATATCCGTGAAGCCGCGGCAGAACACCGCACCGGAGTACGGCAGGACGGCCACGAACAAGTACAGCTTGGTGACCTCTCCGGTGACGGCGTCGAGGACCTCGAGGGTGTCGCCGGCCCAGTCGACCAGCATCGTTCTGCCGGGTTCGTGATGCAGCGTGGCCACGACGTCCTTGATGCGGGCGTGCTCGGCGAACAGGGCGCAGTACTGCGAGTACCCGTACTTCTTCCCGGCCCCGGCGGGGTCGGCGAGATATTTGCCCCAGGCCTGCTGGATGGTGAAGTGCCGGTTGAACTTCATCGACGCCAGCACCCGATCAAAATCGGGCTTGGCGTAGTCCTCCGAGACGCGTTTGCGCCCGTCGGGGAACATCCCGGCGATCTCGGCCGGGTTCATCGACGACGCTTGGCCGGCGGTGATGCCGTACGCGGTGATCGTCTTCTTCACCGCCGCGATCTCCCTACGCGAACACCCGACGGCGGCGACGATCTCGCTGTAGCTATGCCCGGCCAGCGCCAACGTCATGATGGCCTTGTACTCGGCCACATCAGCCTCCTCAAATAGGAAGAAGCGGCGCAGTCGCGCCGCCTCACCCCGAGCAGACCACCCCGCCCGCCCCAAGGAGTACCGAGTCGCCGGAATCGAAGTACCGGATCGCCGGACTAGGCGTACCCACTGGCCCTATCTGCCACTGCCCATCGAGCCGATCAGCCCGTTACGGGTGATCGCGATCTGCATCTTCTTCGAGCGAAATTGCGACCCTCTATCGCTGTGTAGAACGCAGCCGGTCACGTCGCCCCGTCTGGCGACGGCGCTGTTGAGAGCGCTGACCGCCAGGCGGGATTTCATTCTCGAGTCGATCGAATATCCGACGATTCGCCCCGCGTAGACGTCCTTGATCGCGCACAGGTACAGCTTGCCCTCGGCTGTCCAGTGTTCGGTGATGTCGGTCAGCCACAACTCGTTCGGACCAGCCGCGGTGAAGTCCCGCTCCACGAGGTCGTCGTGCACGGGCGGGCCGGCCTTGCGATGCCGACCCCGTCCCTTCTTGCTGATGGCGCTGGTCCAGCCGCCGGCGGAGCAGATCCGCCACGCCGTCCGCCGGCACATCTTCTCGCCTGCGGCTTCGGCCTCGTCGGCGAGGTAGCGGTAGCCGAACTCCGGGTCTTCGCGGTGGGCGTCGAACAGGGCGTTGGCCCGGTACGCCTCGGCGAGCTCGGCGTCGGTGATCGGGTTCTTGCGCCACCGGTAGTAGGGCTGGCGAGCGATCTTGAGTACCCGACACGCCACCGTGACGGGGATGCCGTCAGCGGCCAGCTCACTCACGAGCGGGTACCACCTTTTCCCGGCAGATTCGCTTGGGACAGGTACGCCGCCGCCCGGCGTAAGACCTCGTTCTCCTGTTCAAGCAGGCGCACACGCCGCTTGGCCTCGCGCAGCTCACGCGATTCGGCCGACGTGGTGCCGGGCTTGATCCCGGCCTCCACGTCGGCCTTGCGGATCCACTTGTTCAGGGTCATCGGGTGGATACCGAAGTCGGCAGCGATCTGTTCGAGAGTCACACCGTCTTCACGGTTCTGGGCGACGCGGACAACGTCGTCGCGGAACTCCTGGGGATAGGGCTTGGGCACAGCTGGCATCCTTCCAGGCCGCCCCGGCAGGGCAAGCCAGATCAGATGTCACCTACTCGTGCACCAGCCCCCTGAACTTCCGACGTGATCGTGGTGCCATGATCTTGATCCTCTCGCATCAAGCGGCTGTCCAAGATCCTTGGTACACCCCACCTATACACGCGGCGGAAGGAGCCTAGAAGCGGGTGGCCCCCACGGGCGCTACTGCTGGCCCCCAAGCGCAATATTCGCGATCCCGGCCACTGGCCCCCGGAGGCAATACCGGTGGACCCCCGTGAGACGAATATTCACTCACCTTGGTACTCGTACGGGTTCACCTGTAGTGCCGCGCGTACCCAACGCGCACCCGGTGTTGTCTTGCCGCTCATACCCTCCACGCTCCCGGCACGGAGACCGCGTAGTCGCCGACGCCGATTGCGGCGAAGTGCTTGGTGGCTGCCTTGATCTTGGCGTTCTCGGTCGGGCGGCGCTTGACCTCTTCGGTGGTGCTCTTGGTCTCGCGGATCATATAGATCCGGTCTTGGCCGGCCTCGTGCTTGATGATCGCCCAGTCCGGGTTGTAGGGGCCGACTGGAGTGTCGATCTTGAACTTGGACGGCAATTTCATGAACAACTTGACGTCATCGCGTCCGTCGAGAAGTTCTGCGAATTGGCGTTCCGGTTCGGAGTCATATACGACGTAGTCGAAGTCCGACTTCTCCGGATTTTGCAGCTCGTACATCTGGTCGATAAAGCGGTCCTTCTCTTCCTGCCCATCCTTCTGGAGTTCGCGCAGCTCATAGACGTAGCCGCCGATCTTCTCGTATTGGATCCCTTCGGTGACAATCTCAGCGAGAACGGATTGTAGGCGTGCCTTGACCATCTGGATGAAGTCGTTGGGGTTGCCGATGAACTCGGTGAGACGACCGCTGTCGATGAGGATGTCGATGATGGTCTTGCGAGTTAGTGACGTTGCTTCCTGTAGCTCGGTGACAATGTCCGGCAGATCGAAGGCACCCTGAAGAGACGCTGACCGCTGCCCCGTCTCAGTGGCTTTGGTGCCTCCACGAAGAATCTTTACGCCGGCTCGGGTGACCTGGATGCGCAGCGGCTGGATCGGTGGCGCTTCTTTGATCGCCTTGACCGTTGCTTCGATTAGACGCCCCCGGTCAACGGCGACGCGGTAGGTGGTGCGCCGGGAGATGGTGCGCCAGAACTCCTCGAACTCCGGGTTGGCAAACAGTTCCTTGTTGAGCTTGCGTGCCTTGCGCTTGGACTGCGGCTTGACGTACCGCTCGATACTGGAGCGGCCGATGTACTCGATGATGACGTCTTCATAAGGCCAGTAGAACTCCGGCACATGCTGCTTGAGATCGAAACCCAACTGGGTCGGCTGGTAGGCGGCGGTGGCCTTACCGTCCTTGATCATCCCCGAGGACTCCAGTGCCTCGTACAGGGTCCTGGAGCGCTCGTAGCCGAAGTACTCCGGGCCGTCCGGCTCAATGTGCTCCTCGTAGAGGGCGATCTTCGAGAACTCCTGCAGGCGCACGCGACCGATCTCGACCCCGGACTTCTCGTACTCGGTCTGGAGCGACTTGGCGAACGCGACGTAGGACTCGTTCGCGATGACGGTCAGCTGGGCGATGCTGCGGTCCGCCACGCGCTCACCGGTCTGGTCAACCGGAAGTCGGAGGCCGCGACCAATGGTCTGACGGCGCTCAACTTCAGCACCCATCTCACGCAGAGTGCAGATCTGGAAGACGTTCGGGTTGTCCCAGCCCTCGCGCAGTGCGGAGTGACTGAAGATGAAGGAAACAGGCTGCTCCCAGCTCAGCAGTCCAGCCTTGTCTCGCATGATCAGGTCATAGGCATCGTCGTCGGTTTTGGTGCTGCCGGAAGTGTCCTGGAACTTGTCGGCAGCCCCCTTCCTGCCCTTGAGCACGGAGAAGTAGCCACGGCGCAGGTCCGCCGGATCTTGCGGAAACAGCTCTTGCCACTGCGGCGTCTTGGCCCGCTCTTCGCGGAATAACTCATCGAACCACTGCACGAATCGGCCGTTGGCGTCAATGTTGTTGACACCCTCACCGAGGAAGTTCTCGACCTTGTCGATGAAGAACAGGCTGAGCACCTTGATGTCCTTTGATTTCAAGAGCGTCTGCTTGCGGAAGTGCTCTTTGATGGCCTCGCGGATCATCTCGCGGTAGATCGACTCGGAGTTGCCGCCGATTTCCTCACCCTGCTGGAGCATGCCGTGCTTGTTGAGCTCGACGAACTGTGGCTCGATCGAGAGCTCAGTGATCCACCAGCCCTCGTAGACAGAGTTGTTCGCCAGATTCGACAGCTCCTGGTCTTGCTTGGCGTTGACGACCCGGCGGGTCATCGAGCCGTCGGCGGAACGAACGGCCACTTCCAGCTTGGCAACCCAAGGGTCACGCCTGACCTCAACCACCTTGATGTATGGCGTCACATCCGAGCCTTGGTGGGCTACGTCGGCCACCACGATCTGCTTTACCAGGCCGTGGTCGTGAGCGTCGACCGGGTCGAGCCGATAGACGACGTTACGCTGCTTGCGGTGCGTCGCAGAGAACCGGAGCGTGGCAATCGGGTCGAGGTCCCCAATGGAGGACTGCGAGAGCTGCGACTCCATGTTCTGCGGCTCGTCCATGATGACGATTGGCCGGGTGGCCTTGAGATAATCGATCGGGCGCAGGCCGTTCAACTTGTCGCGGGTCTGGTGGATGATGCGCGAGTTGGCGTTACCCCGAATCGAGTCAATCGTCATGACCATGATCTGCACGTTGGTGCTAGTGGCGAAGCCCTGTACCTCCTCGGCGGACTGGCCCGAGTAGACCGAGTAGTCGAACGGCTGCGCCGGATACAGGTCGCGGAAGTGCTGGCGCATCAGCTCGATACTGGTGGTGACGCCTTCCTTGATCGCCACGCTCGGCACGAGGATCACGAACTTGGTGAAGCTGTAGGCCTTAGCAAGCTCGAAGATCGTGCGCAGGTACACGTACGTCTTACCGGTGCCGGTCTCCATCTCGATGTCGAAGTCGAGGACACCACCGACGAGAGCCCCAAGAACCTCCAGACCGTTCTTGTCCTGGACGGTCTGCAGGTTCTGGAGGATGGTCGCCTCATCGAGGACGAGGTTGTTGCCGACAGCGCCGACCTCCTGCGAAAGGTCAAGGTCGAGGCTGGTTTGGTCCTGCGCTCCGTTCAGCTTGCCCTCTACCCGCAATGCGGTCAGGACAGCTTCGGCATCCTTGGGTTGGCCATCGAAGAGCTGCACGATCGACCCAATCGCATCGAGCTGGTACTGCTGCTCGGCATCGAACTTGAACTCCATCAGGCAGTCCAGAGCTCCACGCTCTTGCTCTTGCAGAGCTGAGCAAGGTTGGTCTTCAGTTCGTCGTCGCCGTGGAACGCATCCTCGAGTATGACGAATCGCACGGGCACGTCATCCACGACCGCACGGAGCTGGTCGAGGGTCGGCTTCGTGTGCTCGTCGAGGTATGCCAGGAGGAGGCCGCCTCCAACCGATCGAATTCTGAGCCCCGAGACCTCTTTCTCGTGAGCTCGCTCCGTCAGCGAATAGCCCTGCTTTAACAACAGCTCGTAGAGCAGCGCATCCGGCGTCGCGTCACCGTCCGCGCTATCCCGGAGGCCGAGCAGATGCTGCTCAAGCTTTGTCGGATCAACGTCACTCGCGGCCTTCCACTTCGAGAAGTTGGTATCAGTCAACGTGAACGACCGGAATCCCAAGTCTGCGACACCACTTGGTACACCAAGCACATCTAGCTGGTCGTCGAACGTCTCACCGGCCTTCGAGATCCGAGCGCGGGCGACTTCGGCAATGCTCCGATAGCCCGCCGCCGCTGCATCCGATCCATCCGAGACAGGCTCGGGCAGTTGGATCGAGATGCTGCGCCGCCGCCCCCCGTCTGCACGATTTAGTGCCATGACGGCGTGCGCGATAGAAGCCGAGCCGGCAAATAGGTCCAGTACGATCCCGTCACGTCCAGCACCAAGCTGCATGAAATCCTGCAGCAGGCCGAGCGGCTTTGGATTGTCGAAGACCTTCTTGCCTCCGAACAACTGCTTGACCGCTGCCGTGCCGTTGCCACTGCTGTATTCAGGCCTGTAGAAAGTCGACTTCGGCTTCGAAGTGGGCATGTCACCAAGCGTGGGCCGCTGCTTCTTATACAGTGTGTAGCTGCCGCCCGATGGCACCACAATCACGTCATGGAGGTCGCTCAAGAACTTCTCGCGGCTCCAACGCCAGGACATCTCCTGACCGTTAGTGATCGGAAACAACTCGGTCCAGCCCTCGTTCGGCCTGAGTGACACTTCGAGATCCTTGCTCACATAAACTGGGAAGAACAGGTTCGGACGCTTTGCCCGAGGCGCATTCGTGCCAGTGGCCTTCAAACTGGCACCGCGCTTGTACTGGCCGCGTTCGTCCGTCTCCCAACTTTCAAGACCCTCATCGTCAATCGGGAACTGATCGAGCTTCAGGGTTTTGACGTTTCGCGCATAAACGAGCGTGTACTCGTGGGTTCCAGCAAAACCAAACTGGTCGTTATTGCCCTTGAGATTCATGATCGTCGGCAACTCGGCAACAAAGTTAGCTTCGCCAAAGATCTCGTTGCAGACCTTCTTAAGGTTGTCCTGTTCGTTGTCGTCGATAGAGATGAAGACGACACCTTCAGGTGAGAGCAGGTTGCGCACGAGTTTCAGGCGCGGGTACATCATGTTCAGCCAGTTCGAGTGGTAGCGACCCTCGGACTCGCTGTTGGTCGAAATCTTCTTGCCCTCTTCGTTGACCTGCTTAGTCCACTCGAGGTATGTCGCCAGCCCCTCATTGAAGTTGTCGGGGTACACGAAGTCCTTGCCTGTGTTGTACGGAGGATCGATGTAGATCATCTTGATCTTGCCGTGGTAGTGCTTCTGCAGGATCTTGAGCACTTCGAGGTTGTCACCCTCGATAAAGACGTTCTCGGTGGTGTCCCAGTCCTTGCTGTTGTCCTTGTCTGGGCGCAGCGTGGCCGTGGTGGGCTCCTGGGCGGCGCGCAGGGCGCGCTTCTTGCCAGGCCAGAACAGTCCGAAACGCTCGTTGCTGTCGGCGGCATCGTCCGCGAGGAGCTCGGTGAGCTTAATGACGTCAACCTTGCCGTCAGCTATGGCTTCGGGCACTAGTTCCTGCAATTTCTGTGCAAGCTCGCTCTGCAGGTCGGGCGTCGTGCTAGGAATCTCGTAGATTTCGTCAGACATTCAGTTTATCCCCATTCTCACCATTGCTTCAATTTTACTGTCTATTGCCGCTATTAATGAGCGCTGGGTTTAGGCGTTCACTCTCCAGCGGATGGTAAACAGGTCTTCAATTTCTTGCTTACCTTGAAGCGACTGTTCGATTAGGTCGAGGTATTTGTCGGTCTCCTCGCGCAGCTTGGTCCGGTCACTGCGGGCGCGATCATCCTCGTCCTCGGCCTTTTGCGACCAGCGGCGAGCTTCCTTCTTGTGGCGCAATTGTTCCATCGGGTCGTCAGTCACACGCGCAGCCTTGCGGCTTTCCTTTTCCTTCTGACGAAACTGCCGGATCAGCGCCTCGGACTCGGCTTTGCGGTCGAGGGAGTTGCGGTACAGGATCTCTTCCTGCTGGTCGTAGTAACGAGCGTTGCGCGCCTGAACTTCCTTCTTAAACTGCTCAACTTGAGCATCTAGGTGCGGAGTAAACGTCGACTCATCCATCACGCCAAGAGGGTCTGAGACATTGATGCACGCCAAGTCCATGAGGTCCGAGACGTACTCATGGTCAAGCCACTCGCCGTCGTCGGTGAGGATGCCGGCGAGGGAATAGGACTCGGAGATATCCTCGCTGCCGGCCTCTACACGGAAGGTGACGACCTTGCTGACGAGCTGGCCGCTCTTACCTGCCAGGGCCTTTATAGCTGTGCTGGCTCTCTCGGATCGGGAAATGCTGAACGTCAGCTCCCGTGGGGGCGTGGACATGCTCTTAGACCGCTCCATGACGTACCCAGCCAGTGGGCTAGCGAAGCGGTACTGGTGCGCATGCGTTTGCGGCTGCGATTTGAAGTAATAACGACCAGTCTGCGCACCAGGCACCGGCGCGGTGTGGAGATCGAACACTCGGCCGTCGCCCTCAAAAGTTGCCTCGTCGGCGAGCTGGTACCTCGTGGCGGCGAGAAGGAGTCGCTCGAACTTGTTCAGTACCTCACCCGACTGGGCGTCGTATGACTTGAGGCGGTCCTGGACGTTGGGGTCGAGGTTGTCGAACACCTTGGCCTTGGCGGTAGCCATCTCCTTGGAGATCTCGCCCTCGAATCGCTTTTCGAGCTCATTAAAGGCGAAGTCAATGTCTTCGGCCGTCCGGCAGCGATTCAGTATGTCAGAAATGCGCTTCTCGAAGTCGAGACCATCTTCGATGGTGCCGAGCACCTCGTCGCTCGCCCCGAACACACCCTGGAACAGGTGGAACTTCTCGTCTAGCAGTTCCAGGATTCGTTGCTCGGCGAGGTTGCCCTTGTTGGAGAAGTTCACGACAACCACGTTGTGTTTCTGGCCGAAGCGGTGGGCGCGGCCGATGCGCTGCTCGACACGCTGGGGGTTCCACGGCAGGTCGTAGTTGACGACCATGGAGCAAAACTGCAAGTTGATGCCTTCCGAGGCCGCCTCGGTGGCGATCATGATCGTGCCCTCGTCCCGGAAGTAGTCCACGAGTGCTTTACGTCTGTCGGCGGCGAGCACGCCGGTGATGACGTCGCTACCTCGGTTCTTCTTTAGCCACTCCCGGTAGATTTCGGTCGATCGAGGGGAGTCGTTCTGCCCGTTGAAGAGAACCAGGCCGTCACCGCGGCCGGCTTCTGTCAATGAGCGGGAGATGTACTCCTGCGTGACCGTGGAATCGGTGAAGATGATCGCCTTCTCTGGCGCGCCAAGCTCTCGTAGTCGATCGAAACCGAGGTCGAGGGCATAGTTGAGCTGAACTGCTTTCTCGTTCACGGTGATCGACCGTGCGAGTGCAGCGTACTCCCTGAGCTCACGGACTTCGTCGCGCATGAAAGCGGTGTTTTCCTGCGAGCTACGTCCTGACCCCTGGCGAGCCGGTTGGTCGTCGAACTCATCAGACTCTTCGTCCGTGAGGTCGGCATCAATGAGGAGACTGTCCATGCGCGGCTGAGGTCCGCCAGCGGCGATCTCGGCCTCTAGCCGATAGGCGATTCGCTCCAGCGTGCTCGCAATTGCGTAGGTGGACGACCCGAGGCGCTTCCGGATGATCAGTGCACTTAGATGTCGCGTGGACGGCGAGAAGGCGTAGAGCTCGTCGCGCTGGAGGTAGTCGTTGACGAGTTCGTAGAGGCGCTGCTCGTCGGCTGAAGGTTCGAAGCCGACAGTGATCGGCAGTCGCTCGGTGAAGCGGATGTATTTGTCCGCGTCGCGGCGAAGCGTGCGCTTGCTGATCTGGGCAACACGATCACCGAGATCATCGAATGCAGCCGTCTCGCGATTCTTGATGTAGCGCTCACGGAAAGCGTCCAGCGAGTGAAAATACTCGGGGTCGAAAACCGAAACGAGACCGTAGAGTTCTTCGAGCTTGTTCTGCAGTGGCGTTGCGGTCAGTAAAACGGTCTTACGGGCACTTCCAACGATGTTTGCAACAGCGCCGGCAACCTTCGCTCGACCATTCCAGAAGCTGCGTAGACGGTGGGCCTCGTCAGCGACGACTAGATCCCACACACGAATCAGCGAGGCCTCGTGTCGCTGGGCGAACTCGTACGAACAGATCAGGACCTCGGGATTGCTTCCCGCGTTCAGGAGGCGGTCTCTGGTCTTGGCGTCGAGCAATGAGGACGGAATCAGGAACTTCTCGTACAGCTCCTGCTGCCACTGCTGCCGGAGGCTAGATGGTGCAACGATCAGGATATTGCGCTTGCGCTCCGCCCAGTACTGGCTGATCACGATGCCGGCCTCGATCGTCTTACCGAGACCAACCTCGTCGGCAAGGATGACACCCTTGAGGAACGGCGTCTGGAGGGCGAACAGCGCGGCGTCGATCTGGTGCGGCTTGGGCTCGACCTGCGCGTCAAACAAGAGTCCGGCGAGCTTCCCAACATGGTCGCTGGCGTAGCTGCGTTGGAGCTCGTGGGCGTAGTACTTGGCCTGGTAGTCCGAGAAGCCGTTCCGCATCGTCTTCTTTCCATCAAGATCTATATGTGTCGCCAACCAGCGCTCTTGGACGTGTGAACAGATTCCTATACTAACGAACCCTCTGCGAGTGGGCACAGCAAATACTGGGCTTGTACATTGGATTGTCTTTCGGCCGCTCGGCCGCTCTCAGATTGAAACCAGTGCAGTGCCCCCAGTCGGACTCGAACCGACACTGAAACGGTTTTAAGCCGTCTGCCTCTGCCAATTGGGCTATGGGGGCTTGCCGGCCCCGCCGGGGCGCGGCCGGGTGGCGCGCAGTACGCCGGGGGCCGAACTAGCCGGCCAGGCGGGTCAGCACCGACATCGCGATGCCGTCCAGGATGTCCTTCTCACTCACAGTGAGCTCGGACAACCCGGCGCGCTCTGCCATCACATCACACAGTGTCTGCACCACGATCGCTCCCCCGCCGATCACGTCCGCACGGCCCGGATGCATCGGCCCGAGAGCGCGGCGCTCGGCCACCGACGAGGCCACCAATCGGCCGCACACCTCGCGCATCCGGTCCAGCGGGATCACGCTTCCATGGATCCGCTCGGGGTCATACTCCCCAAGCTCCTGCGCCAACGCCGACAGCGTGGTGAAGGTCCCGGCCACGCCCACCCAGCGGGCAGCGCGGCCCACCGGCACGTCGCCGGCCTCGGCCAGCGCATCGGCGATCACGGCCCGCGCCTCGGAGATCTCGGCGGCCGTGGGCGGATCCGAGTGCAGCACCCGCTCGGTGATCCGCACGCAGCCCACGTCGAGGCTGCGGGCGCCGAGTATCTTCACCTCGCCGCCGACGAGCTCGCCCACCACGATCTCCGTGGAGCCGCCGCCGAGGTCGGTCACCACGAACGGGCCGTCGGCCGGCGAGAGATCCGAAACGCCGCCGGCGAAAGTCAGCTCGGCCTCGGTCTGCCCCGAGATCACCTCGGCCTGGGCACCCGGGAAGTGCTGGCCGAGCACCTCGGCGGTCATGCCGAAGAACTCGTCCTTGTTGCGGGCGTCGCGGGTCGCGGAGGTGGCGACCATCTGCACCGACTGCACACCGAGCTCCGCCATCGTGGCGGTGTAGTCCGTCAGAGCGGTACGGCACCGGGCGAGTGCACCGTCCGAGAGCCGCCCGGTCGCGTCGACGCCCTCGCCGAGCCGGATGATCCGCATCTCGCGCGTGACGTCGGTGAGCCCGGCCTCGCCGGGGACGCCCTCGGCGACGAGCAGCCGGATGGAGTTGGTGCCGCAGTCGACCGCGCCAACACGAACTGAATCAACACCGCCGGGCGTGGTCACTGCTCGTCCATCGCGAGGTAGTCGGGCACGCCCAGCTCCTCGGGGGTCGGCCAGTCCTCCGGCAACGCCGTACCGCGCAACCCGGCCTCGCAGGCCAGCGCCACCGACTCGTCGCCAAGCCAGACCACGCCCGGCCCCTCCGCGAGCGCGTACGCCATGAGCACGTGCAGGCACTTGACGCGCTCGGGCATGCCGCCGCCGCTGAAGTCCGTGCCCAGGTCCTCGATCTCGTTGCGCTTGGCGAGAAACCGCTCGTGCGCCTGCACATAGTTGGCGGCCAGCTCGGGCTCCTGGGCCAACCTCGTCGTCATCCCCCTCATGATCCCCGCGGACTCCTGCCGACTCGCCTCGGCGGTGAGCCGCGGATCGGTGAGGTAGTACAGCGTGGGGAACGGGGTGCCGTCCTCCAGCCGCGGCGCGGTCTTGACCACCCCGGGCTGGCCGTCGGGGCTGCGGTAGGACACCTCCAGCACGCCCCGCGGCGGCCGACCCAGCTGGGCCTGGATCGCGTCGAGGTCTTCGCTGGACACGCTCTGCTCGGCGCTCACGCTGGGGGGTCCTCCTGTGATTGATCTTGGACGCCGCCCGGGATGGGGGCGGCGGGGTCATCGGCGCCGGGCACGCCGGGCACGACCGGGACCGGCGGAGTGTCGGGGCCGCCGGGGATGGACGTGCCCTCGAGCACCGCCGAGTCCTCGGGCATGATCGGGTCGGCGGGCTCGGCGATGGAGTTCCACACGCGCGTCTGCCACGGCTGCGCCGCCAGCTCGGCGGCCTTCTGCTCGGCCACGGCCTGCTCGATCGGGTCGACCATCGACACGCGGTACGGGGTCTCCCCCGGCTTCACGGCGCCAAAGCGGATGCGGGCCTGCTGCTCGATGTACGCCGGGTCCGAGAGCATCTGCTCCTCGGCCTCGAGCTCTGCGATCGTCGCCTCGAGCGCGGCCCGCTCCTGCGCCACGGTCTTCTCGTCGCGCAGGAACTGGTAGTGATTGCGCAACGGGAACGACACGGTGACGAGCAGGATGATGGCGACGACGGCGAGGAGTCCGATCCGCCGCGGGGTGTAGTTCCGCGGGCCCAGCAGGGTGTCGGACAGGTCCGTGCGCGTGGTGAGGCGGTGGGCCTCCGGATGCGCGGTGGTGCCGACCCGGCCGGAGCGGGCAGAGGCCGGGACGGGCCGGTCCCGTTCGCGGCTCGGCGTCCGCCGGCGGGTCGGCTCGCGGCGGGAGGGGTCGGCCGAGTGGTCGGCCCCGCTCTGCCCGTCGACCCCGTCGCGGCCGACAGCACCCGGGCCGCGGCCGGTGCTGCTCCCCCGGTCGGCGGAAGCGCCACGGCCCGTCCCGTTCGCACGGCGACGGATAGCACCCGACGCCTCCCCGGGCCGCCGGGACGCCGCACGATCGCGTGCGTCTCCCCGGCGGTCCGAGGGGCGGGGCGGGCGGGCCATGCGCCTTCCTTTCCGACTACGTGCCCGTCAGCGGTGAACTGCCGACGGGCGGTGCTGGTGCCGTCAGGCGTTGAAGCGCGGGAACGCCTCGGCGCCGGCGTACCGGGCGGCGTCGCCGAGCATCTCCTCGATGCGCAGCAGCTGGTTGTACTTGGCCACGCGCTCCGAGCGGGCCGGGGCGCCGGTCTTGATCTGGCCACAGTTGCAGGCCACGGCGAGGTCGGCGATGGTCGTGTCCTCGGTCTCGCCCGAGCGGTGCGACATCATCGAGGCGTAGCGGTTGCGGTGGGCCAGGTCCACGGCGTCCAGCGTCTCGGTGAGGGTGCCGATCTGGTTGACCTTGACCAGCAGGGCGTTGGCCAGGCCCTTCTCGATGCCCTCGGCCAGGCGCTGCGGGTTGGTGACAAAGAGGTCGTCGCCGACCAGCTGGACCTTGTCGCCGATCATGTCGGTGAGCGTCTTCCAGCCGTCCCAGTCGTCCTCGTCGAGCGGGTCCTCGATCGAGACCAGGGCGTACTTGTTGACGAGCTCGGCGTAGACGTCGGCCATCTCGGCGGCGGAGAGCTGCTTGCCCTCGAAGTGGTACTTGCCGCCGGAGTAGAACTCGGTGGCGGCGACGTCCAGCGCGAGGGCGACGTCGGTGCCGAGCGAGTAGCCGGCCTTCTCGATGGCCTCGGCGATGAGGTCGAGAGCGGCGGTGGTGGACTCGACGGAGGGAGCGAATCCGCCCTCGTCACCCAGGCCGGTCGACAGGCCGCGGTCCTTGATGACGGTCTTGAGGTGGTGGTACACCTCGGTGCCCATGCGCAGGGCCTCACGGAACGTGGGCGCGCCGATGGGGGCGATCATGAACTCCTGGACGTCGACGCCCGAGTCAGCGTGGGCGCCACCGTTGAGGATGTTCATCATCGGCACGGGCAGCACGTGGGCGTTGGCGCCACCGATGAAGCGGTACAGCTCGAGGCCCGAGGACTCGGCGGCGGCGCGGGCGACGGCCAGCGAGACTCCGAGGACGGCGTTGGCGCCGACGGTCGACTTGTTGGGGGTGCCGTCGGCGTCGAGGAGGGCCTCGTCCACGACGCGCTGGTCCTCGGCGGGGATGCCGATGACGGCGGGGGCGAGGACGTCCAGCACGGCCTCGACGGCCTTGGTGACGCCCTTGCCCAGGTAGCGCTCGTCCTCGTCGCGCAGCTCCACGGCCTCATGGGCGCCGGTGGATGCACCGGACGGCACGGCGGCGCGGCCGAACGAGCCGTCGTCCAGAAGCACCTCCACCTCGACGGTGGGGTTGCCTCGCGAATCGAGGATCTCCCGGGCTCCGACCTGCTCGATAAGCGCCATCTGTGCTCCTTGGGGGAAGTTCGTGGGTTCGTGTGCGTGGCCGGCGCCGCTAGGCGGGCGCAGTCCGCTGGCCATTGTTCCACGTCGGTCTACAGGGCGGGACAAGGCTGGGCCGGGGGGGCGCTAGGGACTGCCGCAGCCTCACTCACACGATGCTGGCCCCGCTGACAGCACATAGGCCCAACTCGCGAGGCGGTTCAGGACAACAAACCTCGAGCCCCCCGTCCCCGCATCGCTGGGTCGATGGGTGACTGCAGATCCATCGGTCACTACAAAGGAAAGGGGCCAAGGCACGGCGTCGCGGTGGGGCCTGAATGTAACCAAATGTCACGCTGGTTGCACGTGTTTCAGTATCCGGCCAGCAGTCTTCGATCTTCTTCGTCAAGTGCGAGATCAGCCATCCAATCCGATGTCATACGCTCCACTAAGACTGACGATTCCTCCGCTGGCGGACCGCCTACACTTCCTAATTCCTCATCGTTAGGAGGAACTAAATCTCGTACTGCAATGTGATCCCGCTCCACCGCTGCAAGAAAATGGCACAATCGGACCGCGCCAGTGATCGCCTCAAGCTCAGCATCGCCAGCGGGCAACTCAACTGTTGGATTCGCGTTAGACATCCCGCCTACGTTAATTGGATTGGTGATAAACCTTAACAAGTCGTCCGCGCGTATACACCAAGACCAATGGTTGAACCACGGTTGCATACGAGTCGCGTCGGGCGCAGATGCAACTGGTTGTGACTGACCGGCCCATCGTCTCCGATAAATGGCGCCTGAGTTACTGGATGGGTTCGAACACGCTCGACATCTGCCACTTGGATCTGGATCCGTATGACAGTTCCGAATCCACGGCTTCTTCCTCTGCACTGGCTCAGCGGGCAATATATAGACAATCGAAGAACCACCGCTATTTACGTAATCTTCCAATTGCCGAACTGGAATTTTCACTACCCACTTTAAGGGGTTAGACGTCGAGGCGTAGATCGTCTTGCACTCGAAAGTGAATTTTCGGACGACTCCTTGGAACTCGTGATCTGGCGTTCGTGGGCCCCGGTTGTTATGCGGCGAGACAATGATTGCTGTTGGGGCAACCGATATAAGCTCGAACGTAAACAGCGTGTCGATGGTCCGCTCCGGAATGATTAGCGTCATAGGTGTCCTTAAGACCAGCCCTTGGCGACGACAAACGTCGGGCACGTTCAGCAGGCGGCGGTCGTCTGTCTTGTCGATAAACTTACGGTTCTCACTTAGGCGGGTAGCGGCTCCTCGTCAGCCAGCCAGGTGGACTAACCGAATCGGGTCTTCGAGCAACTGCGGCTCGACGAAGTACTCCTGCACGGTGGGGCCGCTGCGGTCCCAACCCGTGAATTTAATGATCTTCGTCCGGGAGCCTTCCGCTCGCGGCGCAAGCTTGCGTTCGAGGAGGCTGGAAAACCGGCGTTCGTGTGTGGACACGATGAGTTGTCGACGGAGCCGGAGGTGCCTGCACAAGTCAGCGAAGCCGAGTACATTGACGTCGTCCATCGACTGAACTGGGTCATCTAGCAACAGGAACGGCAAGCCTCGCTCTTCGAAAGACAGGCTCATCGCTATGAAGTAGGACAGGGCCACGATGTTGGCCTGCGATGTGGAGAAGATCAGAAGCGGATCCGCGGCGATATTCTCTACCTGGTCGATGACTAGGGGGCTGGTCGTCCCCTTACGGTAGTAGGTGTCCAACTCGAACTCGACGGTCTTGAACGCGGGATGAGGGTCAAGCCGCTGGAAGATATTCGCGACCAGCGGCTGGATCGAGCGAAGCCGAGCCTCGGTGACCTCGACACGTGCTTCGATCGTCTGCTCGGACAGCATTTGGAGCATATTGGACCGGGCCGACTGCGCGGCCAGTTCCTCCTCTGCCGAGGCTAGAGCGAACTCGAAGCTGCGGGTCTCCGCTACAGCACGCTCAACGGCGCCTTGGTCTGACTGCCTGTCAAACGTTTCCAGGAGGTCATGAAGCGCCCGACGAACTCTGCGGAAGTACTCCAACGCTGGAGTTGCGACACCAGCGAACGATTCCAAGTCGCAACGGGCAAGGTTCACAACTTTGATCTCCTCAGCAAGAGCCTCCACGGCAGCCTGGGCCGCGAGGTCGGCGCTGCGAACCTGCCGCCAGCGTTCAGCCTTTTGCTCTGCTGCGGAGAGGACTTCCCGAGCCGTCGTCACAGCCGCTGCGGTGCGACTGAGGTCGTTCGCCAGTTCGGAGAAGGCCCGCTCCAGTTCCAGAATGGTCCCGGTTGCCTCTGCCCGTTCCCTTAGTTCGCGCTCCACGTGGTCACGGTCGATGTGCTGCCCGCAAACGGGGCAGTCGTCCGACAGCATAGGCACAGCCAGGACGGCAAGCTGAGCCATGTCAGCCGCCGCCAGCCGCGCTGCATTGAGTTGTCCTTGCGCGATGTCGCGTGAGACTTCGACAGCGTCCCTTGCAGCCTCAGCTCGTGCCACCTGAGCCCGGAGACCACTTACCTCCTCCTCTGCTGGGCCCTCACCAAGACCTCTGCGCAGCTGGAACGCGTGACTGGTCAGGGCCCTTGCGGATTCGACCATATCGGCCGCGTGGCCGAACGCTGTCGCCGCGAGACGAACATCGTCGGGTCCTTCGAGGCTCACGCTGCGCCCCCTGACGGAGATGCCTGCGGGAGTGGCCAGCAAGACGCTAAGAGCTTCTTCACGTACCGCTGCTACCTGAGGCCGAGTTGCCAGCCGCGTCTGCGCAGCCCCCGAACGGCCCTGAGCTTGCTTTAGAGCGTCAGCGAGTCTGGCGAGCTCAACCCGAGCATCCTTCTCGCGCTCAGACGTCAGCTTCGCCAGTGACCTTGTGGTGTCTTCAAAGTCCTCGAGTGCTCCGAGTCCAAGTACCGTGCTCAATTGTCGGTACCGGTCGGCCGGCTTGGCTTCAAGAACACGTCGCATCACATCTTGCTGCATAAGGCCCGACGTGGTCAGTGCAGACTCGAGCGCCAACTCGGAATTTGGCAGCAGGATGCTCCGCAGTTCCGCTTCGGCTTCGTCGCCGAACAGGGCCGGTTCGTACGCCCGGCGGAGCTCGAGAGTGCTACCGCCTTGGTCCCCGGTACGTCTCAGGGTCACAGGCCCTGACGGCAGACTGAGGTCCATCTCGACGGATGCCTTTCGTCCCAACCGGTATTGGTTGACGACGTGTTCGACATTGCGGCGTGAGCGGAGGCTTTCTAGCCGCTCAAGGCTGCCGAGCAGTCCCCACTGTAGCGCATCGAAGAAGCTTGTCTTGCCGGTCCCATTCGGTCCGGTGATGACGACTGCAGTCGCCGACAGGTCGAACTCGCAAGCATCGCGAAAGCCGCGAAACGCTTCGACGCGCAACCGGTCGATGATGGGCTCAAAGGACATCATCGAGCGTTGCCCCCTGTTCAAAGGCAGCAATGGCGCGCCGAGCGAGTTCTTCATCGACTCCGCGGGAGATGAGAACTGCAAGCAGCGAGTCAAGCGCGTCAGTTTGCGCGGCAGACGTCTTTGACGCCGCCGGCTCAACGAAGGGGGCCAGGGCGTGGCTGACCGATTCGGGGGTTGGGTCTACGCCGGTGTGCGCGATGCGCCGCAACCGCGACATGTCGTAGTTAATGGCGTACAAGTCATGAGTGATGTCGTCGTCCTCAGCGGACTTCTCTTGCGTTAACAGGACGAGATACGTGTCCCACTTCTTTGGGCCAAGCGCGGCTGACTCGATTCGCCGCGCGAGGGCCTCGAACGCGACGGGTTCAGCGAGAATCAAGTCGCGGATTGTGTTCATCGCCGCCACTGCAACAACGAAATAGCTGTTCTCCGCCAGAATAAGGTCGATGCCCCCGCTTAGGGTCTCCACTTGGAAACCCTGCTCTGACAGAACCGCCTTGGAAATGCGGAGGAGCTCGTCGTCCGACCGAATAGACGGTGACCCACTGTTCATGAAGCGATCACCTCATCGGCGTGCCGAACCTTGGGCACCAGTGCAAGAGGACCATCAACGATGTCCAAGTCATCCGCCTCGCTGAGGATGCTCTCGGGTAAAGACTCTGGCTGTGGAATCGGACCTACTCCCCCGGCCACGACGAACTGCGGAAGCGGCTCGCCACGGTTGGCGTGATCATGCAGCCGGCTCTCGGCCGCCTCGACAATACGTCGCTGCGGCACCGTCTGTGTCGCTATCAATACCTCGATGGGCCCCTGCGCAGTATGAAAGATGTGGTTGTGATTGAGCCTGGCCGAATCACCAGCAAGGTGACCCAGAGCGATCATGACTTTGCCCAACTCAGAACTCTTCAGGACGGGCTCACCAACCCTCGGGTTGATATCGACCGCCCGAGCCCATTGAAGGACTGTCAACGAGTCTGACTCGAACAATCCCATTTTGGCAGCCTCTAGGTCACCGGATAGCACTTCGTCTGACGACAAGGTGACGCTGTGCTCGCTGAGCCGGCCGGTGACGTACGCCGCGGCAAGTTGCTCCATGAACAAATCGGCCGTTACTGGAATTCTGTGATCGTCGTGGAGGGTCGGCGCAACCGACTTCCATTGCGAGTCTTCCCATCTAGTTTCGATATCTGGGGCAACGACCCTTATATTTTCGACGCCAACTTCATGGACTGCTTCCTTGATGCGCTGCTTGACGTACCCGGCAACGTCTCCGATACCAATGAAGACCACTACAGCGCTGCCAAGTCGCGCGTGGGTTTGCTCCTGCACCCACGTCGGCGGGTCGTCGAGGTGACCACTCGTCACGAGCAGCGAGTCCGGCTTAGAGGCGCAACCGTGCACTTTCAGAACCCACGGCGGGTCTACGTTTGCAAGGTCATTGTCGTTCGTGACCGTCGGCAGCCACTCGTCGCCGGCCCCGCGCTCGATACAGTTGTCCCAATTCGTGGTGAGTACGTCGATCGCGCCCTCGAGCATCAGGTGCGCCAGAACCCTATGCCCGTACCCGGGTTTCGCAGTCTTGAAGTTCGCCGACCTAGCAGAAGTCTGACGCAACGCTTCTTGGCCACCCGGCAGAGCCGCAACAGCATCAGCAACGGCGACGAGATCCCACGAATCAACGGTCGCGAGAATGGGAAACGCACTCTTAAGCTGCATGTGTATCGCAGCAGCCAACGTTGCGCCCGTCGGAAGACTGGTTGGCTGAGACAGGCTTATGCCTGCGCCAGCGTAGATCACGAGCTTACCTGCCGACACAGTTCTACCGGCCAACGCAACCGCATACGGCGGAACGCTGGCCGAGATCCGAGACGGGCAGTGTTGCATTCGCCGATGTTAGCGGCAGGCAGCGCTATCTGTGTCCGTTACTGCTTTCTGCCTCGCTCGGATAGCGCCGGTTCGGAGTCACCTTCTCGCTGAGGTTTGCGTAGTACTGGACGGAGAAGGGGTGGCCTCGGACCCGCGCAGACGGCCTCTGCGGCAGTCCCCGGCCCGGATCGGGGATTCTCGAAACCCGGAATCTCCTCGGATCGTGGCCTGATAAGTGATGGCAGTTCGGCGAATGCTAGGCCGGTGGGCCATCCGACAGGGCATCAGCTATTGGCAGCCCCACCGGCGGCCGGAGTTTCACTCGCGGGTGGGTCGGTGTCGTCGTCATCTCATTCCAGGTCCTTCCATAACACGCGGACTCGCACCCCGCCGCCCCGGCGGCCCGGAACCGCGGACGCCGGCGGTGACGTACCCGCCCCCTAAAGTGAGCCCGACCCCGCCAGGACCACCCAGGAGAACGCTGTGGACTCACCCGCCGTCGTCACCGCCCGCGCCGGGGCCGGCCATTGATGGCGACCCGGTCCACGCGCAAGCCCGCGGCCAAGCGCAAGACAAGCTCCACGCGGGCGACGTCGACCACAAAGCGGCCCGCCGCGGCGCCGACGGTCCCCACCATCCCTCCCGGCCAGCGGGTGTGGCTGCTCGAGCTCCCCTGGGGTGGTCTGGGCGGCGGGATCCCGGCCGGGGTGACCTACTACAAGTCGCTCACCGCGCACGCCTACGTCGACACCGCCCTGCCGAGCGCACTGGAGCCTTACGCCAGCAAGCCTTACTCCTACCTGCGCCTGCTGGAGGACGAGCTCAACGGCAGCGAGGGCCCGGGCGCGACCGCCGCGCCGATGGCGCTGCGCCCGGAGCAACACGCAGACGTCGACGCGATCGTCACAGCCGCCGAACGCGGATTCCGGCAGGTCCACCTGGCGAACGATGTGGGCACCGGCAAGACCCTGGTGGCGGTGGCCGCGGCGAAGACCATCGCCAAGATTCGCGGCGCACACACGGTCCTGGTGACGGTGGACCGGCCGGCGCGCATCACCATCCCATCGTGGCGTCGCACCATCGCCGCGCTGGGCGATGACGATCTGCGATGGATCATCATGTCCTCCGACAGCCTGGGCAAACTCATGGCGCGAAACGGGCGCCCGCGGCTCAAGGTCGACGTCGCGGTGATCGACGAGGCCCACCAGTTTCGGCACGCCAGCAAGCGAACCAGCTACATGCGTCGACTGACCCGCATGGACGGCCCGCCCGAGAAGGCCCCGTTCGTGCTGACGATCACCGCCACCCCGGGGCATCACCCGGGCGAATGGGGCTACCTGTCGTCGCTGTTCGCAGAGGTCCACGGTGACCCGCCTGCCCGGTGGGCTGACTTCGGGCGGGCCCTGGCCGAACGAGGCGTGCCCTTGGAGACCTCCTACGGCAAGTGGACGTGGACCGCGGAGGCCAAGGAGTTGCTGCAGACCCAGCAGGCCGCCATCAGCGGCGTGCGAGACATCCTGCTGCGGCACGATCCGCCGCTGATGCTCACCCGATCGGCGCCGTGGGGGCCACCTCCGTTCGACGTGGACCTGGTGGAGCTGACCCCGGACCAGTGGCGGGCCTACGAACTGGAGTGGGGCGATTTCCAGCGGGAGATGCAGCTGGCCAGGACGGGCAACAACGTCGCCCGCGGACTGGCTGCACTGGTGAGGCTGCGCCAGAAGGCATCGATGATCCGGGTCGAGCACACGGTGGCGGCGGCCAAGGCCGAACTCGAGCGTGGCTACCAGGTGTTGATCGCCACCGAGATGGTGTCCACGGCCGCGCACCCGGTGGCCGAGCTGCTCGAGGCCGACGGGATCCCGGTCGCACGGATCTACGGCTCGAACCCGGAGGCCGAATCCGAACGGATGCGGTTCCAGCGGGGCGAGGCGCAAGTGGTGGTGTTCAACACCCCCACCGCGATCAACCTGCAGGCGCGCGAGCAGTTCGCCGACGGCTCGTTCGCGACCGCCACCCCGCGCAGGGGCTTCTTCCACCAGGCCCGCTACTCAGGGCTGCTGGCGGAGCAGACGATGGGCCGCGCACACCGGAATCATCAGGTGTGCGCCTGGTCACTACTTATATAGTAACCGGCGACTGTTGGGTGCGCTCTACGCTGGCTGACATGACCGTCTCGCAACCCATGAACCTCGCGCAGGTGAAGACCGTTCGTCTGAGCGTGCTGTCGGACATGGTTGACCGGCCTGCGTGGCTGGAATCCACAATGAGCCAGGCGGCTGGGATTCTTCGCCGGAAGGCTCCCCTCTATATTCCGGTGACTGCCAACGGGAATATTCATCCTGCGGTTGCCGAGTGGGCGCGGAGGTATCACTCCGTCAATACAGCTTCCGCTTATGCGTCAGATGTGGCGCTCTTTTTCAGATGGCTTGGTCCGGGGAATGACTGGCTTGCGGTGCGCCGCGCTGAGATTAACGATTTCATGGACCGGCGTCGCTTTGGTGCCTCGGGCGATGATGATCTGCGAGATATTCCGGCGGAGCCGGTATCTGCATCAACGCTAGCTCGCAACCTGGTCGCCATTCGCTCGCTTTACGACGTGGCTGTGGGTCTGGGAATTATCTCCGGCAATCCAGTGCCGTCGGGACGGATCAATGCCACCAAAGGACAGTTGTCAGCGGACGTCAACTGGCTGACCCGCCGGGCGTACGACCGCTGGCGGTCCGAGGGCCTGCTGGGGATTGGATCAGCTCGCGGCGAATCGTTGATGATGCGTGAGAGGAACACCGCGTACGCGGACTTGCTTTACCACACTGGCCTGCGACGAACTGAAGGTGCTGGGCTGCTGACGTTTGAGATTCCCAGCGCTGATTTCAGCACGCGACTGGTCTCTGGGCGGGTGCCAGCTTCGCTGTCGAAAGGGAGCCCGTCGCGGGGCCGGATGATGTACTTGGACCGCGCGACGCACCAGTCGATCACGTCATATGTCACCGGGGCGCGTGAGGTCGAGGTGGCGTTCGGCCTTCGGTCTGGCATCTACGAGCAGGACGCGGACCCGCTGATCCTGAAAGAGATTTCCCGCCGCGGAGGGATTCCGACCAAGGTCCTGGTGAGCCGACCCGCAAGGGCTGGTGAAGAGCGTTGGTGGCGGCTGGACGACCTCACGCTCGCCCAGCGCACACGCATGTACGCACTGGATGATGAGGGGCGTCGGCGTCCTCTCATGGTGTGGCTCGGGACGGGCGGGAAGCCTGTCGGCGTCTCCAACTGGAACACCGTCTTCAAGTCTGCTTCCGCCCGAACGGCGGGTTCTCGCGGCGCGTGGGGGGCCGGTCTCGCGGTCCTCGATGACACAACGATTCGGGTTCATCCACATATGCTTCGCCACTCGTTCGCGCTGTATGTGTTTGCGCTCGCCGCACACATGGAAATGTGCCAGCGTGGTGCACTAACGCCCGGCGCGTTCGACTCGATGGTGCGCAGCCAAAACATCTGGCTGCGAGTCCAGACACTGCTGGGGCACCGGAGTGTCGAGACCACTCGGAATTACTATTTGGCACCCGTTCTGGCCCTGGAGTGGGAGTGGTTCATGCGGGCCGCTGAGGGTGCTCCGCTGTCCCTCGACCACACGCTCTCGCAGGTCGCTGCCCTAGACGACCGGGTCGCAGACGCATGAGATGCGAAGCAGTCAATGACGGCCTCCGGGTGACCCCGTCACGCGGACGGCCCTACGAGCTCGATTTCACATCTGTTGACGTCGGACCAAACCTGCGAAAAGCACTCATGGAACGATTCATCGACATGGCTGGGCCTTCGGGGTCATGGGGCACGAAAGCGACGACGGGTAGAGCTCTGACGGCAGTCCGGGCGTTCTTCTCCGACCTCGGCGTCGTCAATGCCAGTGACCTGACTGGGGTGATGTACCGCGAACGGTTGATGTTGTGGACCAATTACACTCGCTACAGACGGCACCGCATTCTTCGAGTCATCCTGCCCACACTTCCCGGCATCAGCGCGGAGTGCGCACACGTCATTGAATCGACGACTGCGCCGCGACCGGAACCGCAGGCCTCTGACGACGCGTTGACCGATGAGGAAATCGAGTTGCTACGACTCACCTGTGTCAACAACGTGCGTGATGCCCTCACCCGTGTGAAGCATGGCTGGGACGTCGTCGACGCCTATCAGCGTGGCGAGTATGACGACCGCCATCCCGACTACGAGTACGCCCAGTTCCTCGACGAGGTGGCCCGCACCGGCGATGTAGCAGACCGCAGCCCCGGGAGCCCGAGTAAGCGGCGCGTGCCACCGAGCGTGTACCGCAGGCTTTACCCGAACTCGAGAACCAATAACCGAACGCTCTTTCCGCTGTGGGAGAACCTCTACCCGACTCCCGCCGAAGTCGCTGCCGCGCTCCTCGCATTGATCATCACCTGCGGCTGGAACCTCGGCACCGCCCTCACTCTCGGCGTGAGCGACGTCAACCGAGTGGACGCCCGTGACGGCAGTGAACCGCTCCATCTTCGCGTCAGGCTCACCAAACCGCGACGGGGCGTCGTCAGCGAGTGGACTGAGACCTACACCGACAACGGCCCTCGATCCAAAGCCCGCCTGATTCAGATGATTCTCGAACTCACCGACGGGGCGCGGCGCACGCTACAAGAGGTGGGCTACCCCACTGACGCGGTGCTCGTGTCCCTCTCGGGCCAAGTAAATGCGATCGGTAGGAACGCGCGACCAGTCCCGCTCACCGTGCTGGTAGACGCGAATACCCACACGATAGCGAGATACCTCAGGGCCTGGCGCGGTGAACACCCCGAACTGGACTTTGCAACTCCTATCAGGTTGCGATCCTACTTCGCCACACAAGTTCATCCGCAAGGTCATAGCCTCAACACCAACATCGACTACAACCTCAACGATCCGACGGTGAAGAAGGCCGTGCAGCCAGTCATCGCCACTGTTCTTCAAGACCATTTCCACGCCGTGCAGGCGCGAGTCGTGAACGGTGCGGCGACGGTCGACGACCTCCCTACGGATTTCCGCGGCGTGCTTGAGGACGTGAACTCAGGTGCGCGCGACACAGTGGCCTCGGCCTGCGTTGACCACGAGCATGCTCCCGACACTCATGAGCCGTGCCGCGCGTCCTTCCTGACTTGTTTCGCGTGTACGAACGCGGTGGTCCTTAAGCGACACCTCCCTCGAGTCGTCGCCCTCCACGACCACCTGGAGGGATTGCGCGCTGTCACGCCAGCACACCTCTGGGACTCGCGATTCGCGGCTCATCATGCCCGCATCGCCTCGCTGCTAGTCCCCAATCGGCACTTCTCGAACAGCGACCTCCTCGCTGCCCGCGCTGATGTCACCGATACTGACCGGGACCAGGTCAATCGACTGATGAATAGGACTTGGGACACATGACCAACCCCGCCGTCAACACTGCTGCGACTCGGACGGTCGGGCTCACGCCGGTCGTCCCGCTGCTGACCAGTCCACTCTTCGCCAACCGTCACCACCGGACTCCCGAAGCAGCACCGGAGCCAGTCTTCGGCGACGACGTGTGGCCGCTCCACTACCTCTCGCTCTCCGAGAACCAGATCACATTGAACATCAACTTCGCTGCCATTCGGCCCCGTCATCGCGAAGCGGCGAAGGTTTACCTCTACAACGTCCTCAATACGGAAACTCAGCGTCGAACCACGTCTATGAAGTCTCGGTTCCCATCCGCCGGGACCGCCCTCCATATGTTCCACGCCATGAAGTTGTTGCTGGACTGGATCGACGCACACGGACTCAGTAGCATCGCAGACCTCACCACCGACGACTGGACCCAGTACGGCGAGCACGTGGGTGCACGCGAGGATTGCGCCTATTCATACAAGGTTGCGCAACTAGTCCACCTAGGGCGACTGTGGGCCCACAATGTCGACCTGCCCTCGCCTTACGCGTTCACCGCACCCTCATGGTTCTCGGCGAAATATAGCCGGTGGCTCGGTCCTGCCCCAGTCGAGTACGAGAACAAAACCGAACCGTTCCACCCTGAGGCGATCAGTGCGCTCATCGTTGCCGCCCACACCGTCATCAGCGGCTATCTCGACGGCACACTCACCGTCGGGCGTCGCGGCATTAAGAAGACCGCTGAAACATGGTTCACGGCGCAAGGGATCACGCTCCCACCGGGCCGTCTCTCCGCCGAGAACGCCCGACAATGGAAGGACGCCACCAACTGGCTCCAGTCCTACGACGCAGGCAGCGTGCGGTCGGCAGCGTTCGTGCTCATCTCCTACTTCACCGGCATGCGCCCCCAAGAGGTCCTGCACCTTCAACGCGGCTGCCTCCGCTACAACCCAGTCACCAGCAATGCCAGCGCCGCAGCTGAGTACACAATCGTCGGCCGCGAGTTCAAGGGCCTCCGCGACGAGTACGGTGATCAACTCAGTCAAGGTGCTCAACGCGACCAGCCGTGGGTGACCATCGAGCCCGCCGCCCGCGCGATTGAGGCGCTCGAACAGCTCGCGAGACCAGACACCCCATATTTGTTCGCCTGGAACCGCCGCCCACGAGAAGGCCAACAGCGGCAAGGCGAAGTAGCCACCACGTCCTCCATAGGTATTAGTCTCGGCAGCTTCATCACGCTCTGGAACGCCCACGCTACCCAGAACGGAGACCCGGTCGTTCCAATCTCCGGGCCGACCAGCATCCTCTCCGAGAACCAATCCGGTGACGCCGCTCGCCTGCTTATCGGAACCACCCGCTTCCGACGCACGCTCGCCTACCACATCGCCAACCAGCCCGGCGGTGAGATTGCGCTCGGCATCCAGTACGGGCACGTCAAAAGCGTCGTCTCCCTCGGCTACGCGGGGCGCGAGGAGTCCGGCTTCCCCGATGTAGTGGAGTTAGACGCCCTCCTCGGCTCCTGGGACGACCTCACGCTACTCGCCGAAGAACTCGAAGGCGGATCTGCCATTAGCGGCCCGGCCGCGAATCGCGTCCGTGATGGCGTCACCGCCTTTGCTGCCGAGTTCGCCGGCGAGGTCAAAACCGAAGCAGCACTCGAGCGTTTCAAACGATCCGGACTCACTCTCATTCACGACAACGGGCACGCCCACAACGTCTGCTCGTACGTTGCCGCCACCGCCCTCTGCCACCCCACCCGAACTACCAACCGCGACTCGGGGACACCAGACCTCACCAACTGCCAACGCGGCTGCCCCAACATCGCCCTGCTCGACCGCCACTTCCAAGAGAAGACGCGGCAACGCGACCAACTACTCGCTGAAATCGACTACTTACCCGCCCCGCTGGCAGCGCGCAACCAGCAAATCGCGGACGAACTTACCAAGGAAATCACCCGACACGAACAAGGAGAGAACAATTCATGACCCGACGCGGTGATGATGCAGAAGAACGCGACAAACTCATTGCCGCGCTCATTCGGACCCTGAAAGGTGAATCCGAAAGTAGTTCGGGACGGCTATCAGTCAAAGCGATAGCCCAGGAAGCTGGTCTCGCACGAACGGCGCTTACCCACAAACACCTCGACCTAAAAGAACTCATCGAAATTTATCAATCTGCAAATAGAGACCGAACCCGAAATGACAATACGGAAAAGGTGGAGTCTCTCACGGCCGAAGTTCAAGAACTCAAAGCCCTCAACGAGGTGCTGGCCGCGCAAGTGACGCTCGCGGCCCTCACCTACCGTCCCTCGCCAAGTCTCACATCGGTGCCGCCACCCTGAGCACCACGCAGGCTGGTCAACCAATTATTTACCAGCGCGTGTCGAACAATCAGCCCAAGGATTTCGCCCTGCAACCTGCCGGAGGCCGCGACGGAGTGAACAGCCTAGCCGTCAGTGGTACTGACTGTTCTAGCTGAAAGTTGTTGGTGGGTGCAGACCACGATCGTCAATCTCTACAGCCATGCCAAATCTCGCCACTGGGTCGGCCTATCAAACGAGTCGCGGCTGGCCCATTAGTATTCTCAGCCGAGTTCTGGGTCGGCGCTTATGAGCTTCTGCGCTTCAAGCACGATTTCTTCTGGCGTTGAATTTATCGCACGGGCTAGAGGCCATAGACGATCCAGCGGGGTTCCGCCGACTCCCTTTTCAATCCGTCGAAGCTCTCTCTCGCTCATGTTCGCCTGTTCGGCAACTTCGACCTGAGAGAGCGCGGCCGCCTTCCGCAACCGGGCTACGACCGTTCCGATGGCTCGGCGCACGACTTCCCTCTCCCGCAGCTCCATGGGCGAAAACTTGTGATCCGAGATAGGCACAGGCCCATTATCGCCGTCGATCGACCGTGTCGAGCGACCGGCACGACCCTTTCTGGCACCCGAGGGCCCCTCAGCGATACTATAGGACACTAGTGTCCGGTTTCGCTACGATCGTCTCGAGGTCCTTGGTGCACTCGCCACTCCCGCTACCCGCGCTCCGGCCGCCGAAGCGGCGCCCGGTCCACCAGATGTTGAGCTTGATCGAGGCGCACTCGAAGGGCGAGCAATGGACAGTTCAATTCCGTAGCCCGATATTTGGTGTTTACAGTGTGTTCGGCCCAATTCACCGCTCTGCCGTGACAAATGAGCTGAGAGTGGGACTGGCTTTTATCACGACCGGGGGCAAGTCCCCTAATAGCCGCGTGCTAAATATCTGGGCTGAACGGGCGGACTTAATTGATGTTGCGAGCACAAACTGCTCGCCGGCCACCGTCAGACATGGGGCAGTGGTCCGCGCTGAGGTCTCATCATTCGGAGATCGCCTCACCTTGGTGGGACATGCAGTCGCACAACGGCGCACCGAACTGATCGGAGTCGGCCACCACACGATACGAACGCCGTCTGGTGCGGCGCCGAACCTCATCTCAGTGTCTGAGGTTGCAATCCCCTCTAAACGACCTCCACCCCTGCCGTATGCGTGGTCGGATCTCGACTACGATGCCTCGCGTCAATAACGTGCTGGCTATGTACGCGACACTGCACCGAGCCCGGCAGGAATCATGACCCAGCGACAAACACACGCCGGAACCCCGCTTGTCGAAATAACTCTACCGGGACGAGGGCCACTTGCTGCCGCTGCGGCATTGGGAAGAGATGCTGGGAACCATAACCGGCATGTGGTGAGTTTCCGGTTGCCGGCACGCTCTAAGTGGTCTGATGACAACGCTGCTGCCGACCGTCCGCAAAAAACCGTTCAGCAGCACTAAGCCGACCGAGGACGTGCGGAACAACCCCAGATATCGCCAAGCTGTGAGATAGCCCACTGGCCATACTGGGGAAGCTGTTTTTATTGCCACTCCTAGCTTGCTGAAAAATTGACCAAGATCGTCAAGTGTGGATACTTAGTCCCGCACCTTGACAATCTTTGGGAGAACAATGGCAGTCGTATATTCCGCAGTCTTCATCGACGACTTCGACGGTAAGGAACTAGACCGAGACGAGGCCGTGTCGATTAAGTTCAGCTACCGCGGCAAGGACTACAGCATCGATCTGAGCGCCGAAAACGCCGCTCTGTTCGATGATGCGATCGAACCGTTCCGGTCAGCGGCGACCAGAGTGAAGGGCGACAAGAAGAAGCAGATCGCCCGCACCTCGGGCGGGCGCACCGACACCAAAGCGATCCGCGAGTGGGCGAACGCCAATGGGCACACGGTCTCTGACCGTGGACGTATCCCCGCCGACATCGTCGAGGCGTACGACGCCGCTCACTGAACTAGCCGAAGAAAAAGGAAGGGCCCTGCCTCAAGTCGAGGCAGGACCCTTTGTTTCCACTCGCAGGCTCCAGTCCAGCTCGTCCCAGCCACAGAATCGCGCTGACACATTGACGAGGTCGAGCCAGCGGGCGCCCTCTCCGACTGGCGGCGGGACGACACCGGTAACCAGACGTTATGTAAAGTAGTACTTGTCGAGAGCGTCCACTACTACTTGACGACATACTCAGCGCAGGCGAATACTCGGGACTATGGAGACCTCTCGCCTGGTCGAGCTCATTGATGCTCACAAGCACACCTACGGCGTCAGTGAGGCCGAGCTGGCCCGCCGAATCGGGATCACCCGCCAGAATCTGTACTTGTGGCGCACCCGCGGTCTGCGCGGCCTGCCGGCCCGAGCGACTCTCGATGGCATGGCTACCGAACTGCATCTTCCGTATGTCCGGGTTCTCGAGGCGGCCTTGCGCGATGTCGGCTACCTCGACGCCACCGACGGATTCTCAGGCGTACTGGCATGACCGCCCCTGACCCCCTCGGCCCGGCGGCCACCTGAGTCGTCTTTAGTCCGGCTTTGGAATTTCGACAGTAAAGCTCGCACCTTGGCCGGGCCCGTCGCTGTGCGCTCGAATGTGCCCTCCGTGGGCTTCGACGAGTGCGCGAGTGATGGTCAGGCCGATACCGCTGCCGCCGCTGTGGCGGCCGCGTGAGGTGTCGGCTCGGTAGAAGCGGTCAAAGAGGTGGTCGAGGTGGTGTGGGGCGATTCCTTCGCCGGAGTCCGACACGGTGATCTCGACGTGGCGGCGCCCTACCTGCCCGCTGATGACGGTGACGGTGCCGCCGGCGGGGGTGTGGCGAAGTGCGTTGTCCAGGAGATTGCCCAGCACTTGTCCGATGCGGTCGGTGTCCACCGTCACCGGTGCGTCGTCGACGTGGGTGTGTAGCTGGACTCCCTTGTTCTCGTATCGTTCTCGGACGGCGTCGACCGCACGGGTGACCAGCGTCCGAGTAGTGGTCGGACTGGGGCGAAGGCGGGTGAGGTGTTCTTCCGCGCGGGAGACGTCGACGATGTCCGCGGCGAGTCTCTCCAGCCGCCGAGTAGCCGACCACAGAATGGTTCGGACGTCGTCGTCGAAGGTGTGGATGCCGTCGTCGATGGCTTCGAGGTAGGAGTCGAGTGTGGCAAGGGGTGTGCGCATTTCGTGTCCGAGGTCGGCCAGCATTCTGCGTCTGGTGGTCTCGGTGGCGTCGAGCCGTCGGGCGAGTTCGTTGACACTGTCGGCGAGATCGTCGAACTCGCGGCCCAGGCCTGGGCTAACGACCCGCGTGTCGTAGCGTCCACTGGCGATCTCGGCAGTCGAGGAGGTCACGGCGGTGACGGAGTGTTGAACTCTCCGGGTGAGATACCAACTCACCAGCAGCGCCAGTAACACTGCGATGGTCACCGCCAACCCCCACGCCACGATGATGGACGCCGTGAATGCTTCGACAGACCTCCACCCCGTCCAGCCCGGGCAGGCCAAGGTCAAGGACGATGACGTCTGGGTCGATTTGCCGGGCCAGTGTCACCGCCTGAAGACCATCGCCGCAGATCGTCACCTCGAAGCCCTCGCGTTCGAGGTAGGTGGCCACGACATCGGCCAAAGACTGCTCGTCCTCGACAACCATCGCCCGCAAGCCCGTGGCCGGACGTGGCGTCGGTGCGGCGACTTCTGTCGTTCCGAGCGCACGGGCAGAAGAGTTCATGTCCCCCATCATCCTCGGCGCCACCATATGGGCCACACGCGCGCGGGCCACATGCCGACCCGGACATCTCTCAATGACTTGCGGCTGGAAGTCGAGCGCCGGGTGAGCGAGGGTGCCCACCCGGCCAATGCTGTGTTCGCTCGAGAACGTGGTTCATCGCGTCATCGGGCCGAAATGGGCCAACCGTCAGCTGCAGCAGCAGCCACCCGTTCCACTCGCCATGGGCAAGGAGACACCGACCGTCTGATCTGCGGAGACTATCGCGTATCCGGCGTCGGCCACGGCTTGGGATACGGCCTGGGTAGTCGCGGTTCCGGTCGTTGTCATACTTCCTGCCTGCAAGTTGACTTCGACGCCGATCACGCCGGGCAATGCACCAACAGCGGCTTTCACGGATGAAACGCAATGCCCGCAGGTCATCCCCTGAACTTGGTATGTGGTGGCCGTCATCGTCTTAATCCTTTCGCCGAACGCCGTGGGGCGATCCCACACCAGAATCATATACCCCCGGTGGGTACATGATTCGAGTCGTCAGGTTTCTTCACGAGATCTTGACCTTGGCACCGAGGGAGCGAGGTGGGCGCCCCAGGACACGTTGCCCGAGGCTGGTCGATCGGGCTCGGAGAACCGCGGTTTTCGGACTGGCCCCTGAAAGCACCCTCTGCCGGTGCCCTACAGCGCCCATCATTTCCTGCTGCTCTGCGGAGCCGGCCCCGGTCACGGCTGACCGCCGAGCTGGAACGAGATTATCGATCGCGGTAATCCGTTAAGGTGACTCCCACCGCTCAGCGACCGGCCTCGATGTTCGACCGCGAGAAAGGGGAGAGACCGTCATGTCCTCAGGGATCGTGTCCGTGGCTCTGGTGGCGCTGTCTGTCGTTGCTCTCTTCTATGCACTCCACCGCGTGGCCAGCATTACCTCCGACCCGTTGACAGTCCTGCCGGCCCAATCCGGGTGGGCACCGCAGGAGCACGCCCTGTCGCGGTTCCACGCACGCTGGTACCTCGCCTCGATCGTGTTTCTGGCCTTCGACGTCGAGATGCTCTTTATGTACCCGTGGGCCGTGGTGGTGATCGAGAAGGGGCTCTCTGCGGTGGTGGAGATGTTCCTGTTCCTTGGTGCCCTGCTAGTCGCCGTGGCCTGGGCACGGCGAGAAGGCGCATTCCGATGGGCTTGAGCCCGTTTCTCGCCCGCCTCGCCGTCCAGGCCACCCGGGTGCTCGTCGTCGAGGCCCCGGGCCAGTGGGCGACTCGGATGGAGCTTGAGCAACAGCTACTCCGTCGCGGGTGGCGGATAGCCAGTAGTCCGGCTCAGGGGGACGTGCTCGTCGTGTGTGGTGCGCCGGGCCCTGAGCTGTCGGATCTGGCGAACCGCCTCTGGGAGCAGATGCCCGGCCCTCGGGTGCGCATCGGCATCGCCTCGCCCGGAGCGGTGGTTCCCGCCCTCGACAATGCCACTGCGCTCCTGCTCGACACTTCCCATCACCGGACCGACGCCCGCGAACGGGCGCAGGAGCCCTCGATGTCCGATCACGCGAACAATGCTGATGGCGAAGGGCACGAAGGGCACGTGGGTCACGAAGGACACGAGGAACACCAGGGCCACGGTGGACACTCGGACCACGAAGAGCACGCGGATCGCCAGGCGCACGAGGGCCACGAAGACCATGGCGGGCATGGTGGCCACGAGGGCCACGCAGACCACGGCGGGCACGAGGGCCATGAAGGCCACGGGGATATGGACATGGCTCCCGCCGGGATTCCCTTGGCCGAAGGCGGGGAGGACCGCGACGGCCTGGAGATGGATGTTCTCCATCTGCCGCTCGGTCCGGTATTGCCGTTCTGGCCGGCCGGGCTCGTGCTGCACTGCTCGCTACAGGGGGACGTTGTCGTCGACGCCACCGCCTCGGTGATCGACGCGACGGAGCACAGGGCCGGAGCACCCGGTCGGCCCACGGACCACGCGTCTGCCACGGTGACCCAATGTGATCAGGTCATGGCACTGCTGGCACTGGCCGGTGCCGAAGACCTGGCGGACTGCGCCCGCCGTGCCCGGGACGGGATTCTGACGGGCGATCCCGGTGCCGCCCGTGACGCCGTCGAGCGTCTGCACCGGAAGGTTCGCAGGTCGCGGCTGCTGCGCTGGTCATTGCGGGGCGTGCTGCCGCTCGGCCCGGCCGATCTGGAGCGCCACGGCTTGCCGGGGCACTGCCTCGGGGATGCCCACGACCGGTTGCTGGCCCAACTGGAACGGATCCGCGTCGAGGTCGGCGGCGCAACGCCGGACCGGGCGGATGGCGGCTCAGCGCAGGAATCTGCGGACAAACTAACTGTGCCGTGGGCGGTGGTGCCGGACCTGGTGACCGGTTTGGAGCTGGGCACTGTGCGCTTGGCGGTGGCGAGCCTTGATCTGGGCTCGCATCCTGCCGTCCGGGAGGTGGGGCATGTCTGAGACCGTGGTGACGACCGTGTCCGGTGGGTGGGCCGTGCTGGCCGGGGTGATCCTGTGTGGGCTGGCGTTGTTCGCGGTGGCGCTGGACGGGGTGCTCTCGTCGCCGGCGCGGGGCGGCGGTCGTGGCGGGCCCACTCCCCTGGCCCGTGCGGCCCGTCTGTTGCGGCAGCGTCGCCGCACGACGGTCGCCGCGGACACCCTGCTGTGGCGGATCGGCGGCGCGGGCATGCTGGTCGGGGCGTTCCTGATGATCGCCGTGATCCCGCTGGGCCGCTGGACACTGGCGGACCTCGACGTGGGAGTCGTGTGGTTCAACGCCGTCGACGTCATGGTGTGGGCCCTGGTCTGGCTGGCGGGGTGGGGCGCCAACTCCATCCACGGTCTGGTGGGCGGTTACCGCTTCCTCGCGCACGGGCTGGCCTATGAGCTGCCGCTGATGTTCGCATTGGTGGCCCCGGCGATCGCCGCCGGCAGTCTGGCGGTGGGCGACGTCGCGGCCGCGCAGGACGGCGTGTGGTTTGTGGTGTGGATGCCGGTGGCGTTCCTGGTCTTCCTGATCGGCGTGACCGGCTTCTCTGTATGGGGTCCATTCGCCCCGGCCCTGTCCGCGGACATCGTCGGCGGGGTGACGGCCGAACTCTCGGGGGTCGATCGGCTGGTCCTGCAGGCCGGGCGCTACCTGTTCCTCACCGCCGGGGCGGCGTTCTCGGTGCCGCTCTTCCTCGGCGGTGGTGCCGGGCCCGTCCTGCCCGACTGGGCGTGGGTGCTGGTCAAGACAGCGCTGGTGCTGACGGTTCTGGTGTGGGCGCGGCGCAAACTTCCGCTGCTGCGACCGGATCGGTTCATGGAGATCGGCTGGACTGTCTTGCTCCCGGCCGTCGTGGCCCAGGATCTGCTTGTGTCCCTCGTCGTGGTCTGGAAGGGCTGAGCCGTGCTGGTCGGGATCGTGTTCTGGGTACTCGCTGTGGTGGCGGTGACCGCGGGGACGGCCGTGTTCGTGGTGGACTCGATGGCCCGGGCCACCTACGCGCTGGCGGCATCGTTCATCGCCGTGGGGGTGATGATTTTGCTGCTGGGTCAGAGCTACCTGGGCATCATCACGATTCTGATGATGGTCATGGAGATGGCGGTGATGGCGGTCTACATGGTGATGTTCATGGGCATGAACCCGGCGCTGATGCCGATGGACATGACCCACGGTAAGAAGACCGCGATCGGCACCTCGGTCGGGGTCTTTGTGCTGCTGGCCGCCGGGGCGCTGCTGATCCCGTGGCCCGAGCGACGTGGCGCCCCACCCGAGGACCTCACCAACGCGCTGGGCCTGGAGATCATGGGCGAAAAGATGTTGGTGATGGCCGTGGTGGGCGCGGTCATGGTGGCCACCATCGTGGCCGGGATCGTCCTGGCCGCCGGGCGCACCCGCTACGACCGGCTCGGCGACGATCTGCGGCGCCGCCCGGCCGACGACCCCCAGCCGGGAGGTGTGGGTCGATGACCCTGGAGGCCGTTCTGGTGGTGGCCGCCGCCCTGTTCGCCGTCGGGCTCTACGGGGCCCTGTCCCAGCAGGTGGTGGTGATGGTGATGATGGGCCTGGAGTTGATGATCAACGGGGTGCTCCTGGCCGCCGCGGGGTTCTGGTGGTTCCTGGCCCCGGGCCCCTCCGGGCAGGTGCTGCTGCTGGTGGTGCTGGCGGCCATGACCGTGGAGATGGCCATGGGCTTTGCCGTGGCGACGCTGTTGCACCGCAAGCGGCAGACCGACATGACCGACATGGCCGAGGATCTCTCCGGATGACCGCCGACCAGACCTTGCTGCTGACCCTGGTGGTGCTCCCGGCTGCCGTGGGTGCGGTGCTCGCGCTGACCCGGGCGGAGCGGGTTGCGGCCCCGATCGCGGTATCGACCGCTGCCGTGACCGCGCTGCTGGCGGCTGTCGTCGCCGTTGCGCGGCCAGCGGTGGCGTTCCCGTTCATCGCCGGCGTCGACGTGGCATTGGAGGTCGACGCCCTGGCGGCGCTGACCCTGCCGATGGTCGCAGTGGTGACCCTTTTGGTGCTGGTTTTTGCGGCCGGCAACATCCGGGCGGCCCGGCCCCGCTTCCACGGGCTGATGCTGCTCTTCGCCGCCGCGGCCCTGATCACGGCCTCGGCCGCCAGCCTGCCAGCGCTGCTGTTTGCCTGGGAGTTGATGGGCGCGACCTCGTACGCGTTGATCGGGTTCTGGTGGCGGGACACCGACCGCGTCTCGGCCGGGCTCACGGCCTTCCTCACCACCCGTACCGCCGACCTGGGTCTCTACCTGGCCGCCGGCGCTGCCTTGGCCGGCGGCGCCGGTATGGGCCTGTCCGAGTTGCCGGCGGCGGAGAGCCCGTGGCGGCACGTGGTGGCGGCCGGGATCATGGTGGCGGCACTGGGCAAGGCCGCGCAGCTGCCGTTCTCGTTCTGGCTCTCCGGCGCGATGAAGGGCCCCAGTCCGGTCAGCGCACTGCTGCACTCGGCGGCGATGGTGGCAATGGGCGGTTACCTGCTGCTGCGCGTGGAGCCGCTGCTCGCCTCCACCGGGTGGGCGGGCCCGGCCGCCGCGTGGATCGGGCTACTGACCGCGGTGGCGATGGGGATCGTGGCGTTGGCCCAACGGGATCTCAAACAGTTGCTGGCGGCGTCCACTGTGGCGCAGATGGGATTTGTGGTGCTGGCCGCCGGAGTGGGCGCGGTGAGCGGAGGTGCCGCCCAACTGGTGGCTCATGCCTCCACCAAGGCACTGCTGTTCCTCGCTGCCGGGGCGTGGCTCACCGCGTTGGGCACCGAGAAGCTCACGGAACTGCGCGGGGCGGGCCGCCGATGGCCGGTGGTGGGCGTGACCGCGACCGTGGGAGCCCTGGCCCTGGCCGGGATCGCGCCGCTGTCCCTGTGGGCGACCAAAGACGCGGTGCTGGCTGGGGCCCTGGAGACCTCGGCCTGGCTCTACGCCACAGGACTGGTGGCGGCGGCCCTGTCGGCGGCCTACTCCGGCAAGGTCCTATGGACGATCTGGCACCGCGGGGCCCAGGCCCGGGTCGAGGAGCCCACCGCCGGGCGGGAGGTCGGCGCAACGCAAGAGCTCGGCACCGGGCAGGTGGGGGCGCTCGAGCAGGCCCCGCTGGTCGTGCTGGCCGCGGGGGCGGCCGCGGTGTCGGTGTTGGCGCTGCCCCCGCTCAGCGGCGCCCTCGCCCAGGCGATGGGCGGGCACGGCGAGGTGACGGCGCTCGAGCTCGTGGTCTCGGCCGCCATCGCCCTGGCCGTGGTGCTGCTGATGCGACGTCTACGCGCCCCGGAACTCGGGTGGGCCGAGCGGTGGCTGGGGCTGGAGGCTGCTGCGCACGTTGTCGTCGTCGTTCCCGTCATGCGGTTGGCGCACCTCCTGGCCCGGTTCGACGACGCGGTCCTGGACCGCGCCGTGACCTCCGTGGCCGGGGCCGTCCCGATGCTGGCACGGTCCGTGGCGCGGTTCGACGACGAGGTCCTCGACGCCGGAGTCGGAGCAGCCGCACGGGCCGCCCATACGGCCGGGCAGGGCGCGGCCCGCCTCGATGACGCCGTGGTCGACGGCGCCGTCGAGGGCCTGGCCGGTTGGGTTCGCCGACTCGGGCACCTGGCCCGCACCCCGCAGACCGGGGCCGTCCACCAGTACCTCCTGCAGGCCGTCGCGGTGCTCACCGTGGCCGTGGTGGCCTGGACCGTCTACGCAGTGATGGGATGAGCATGCTCAGTCTGATCGTCTTTCTCCCCTTGGCCGCCGCCGCCGTCCTGGCCGCGGTGCCGGCGATCGGGCCGGCGGCCGCGCGATGGGCGTGGATCGCGGTGAGCGTGCTGGAAGTGCTGCTGGTTGCCGTGGTGTGGGCCGGCTACAAGGACCCGGGACCGAACGGGCTGGCGTTCGAGGAGCAGGTGCCGTGGATCCCGGGGGTGGGCAGCAGTTACCACGTGGGCATCGACGGGCTGTCCCTGCCGCTGGTGGCGATGACGGTCGTGGTGTTCTTGGCGTGCGCTGTGTACTGCCTGCGGGATTCGGACCGGCCGCGCGTGCAGGCGGCGCTATTTTTGTTCCTGCAGAGCATGAGCCTCGGCGTGTTCGTTTCGGCCGACCTGATCCTGTTCTTCGTCTTTTTTGACCTGTCGATCGTGGGAATGTACTTCATCATCGCCGGGTGGGGCCACGGCAATGCGGCCCGGTCGGCGCTGAAATTCTTCCTCTACACGTTCCTGGGGTCGCTGGCCCTGCTGCTGGGTTTCATCGGGCTGTATGTGTTCTCGGCGCCCCACACCTTTGACATCCCCGAGCTGGTCGCCGCACCCCCGCTGGCCGGTGAGCCGCTCGCCGGGGGGCTGGTGCTGGCGGCGATCCTGGTGGGCTTGGCCGTCAAGACCCCCACCGTGCCGTTCCACACCTGGCTTCCCCCGGCCCACACCGACGCCCCGGCCGCCGGCTCGGCCGTCCTGGCGGGGGTGTTGCTGAAGATGGGCGCGTACGGCTTCGTGCGGATCGCCATGCCGATGCTGCCCGAGGTCTGGCGGGCGTGGGCCTGGGTGATCGTGGCTGTGGGAATCGTCTCCGTGCTCTACGGCGCACTGGTGGCGCTTGCCCAGACCGACCTCAAGCGGATGATCGCCTACACCTCCGTCAACCACATGGGCTACATCGTCCTGGCCCTGGGTGCGGCCGGGCTGCTGGTGGAGGGTGCCGAGCAGGCCCGGTCCGTGGCGGTCACCGGCGCGATGGTGCAGATGGTCAGCCACGGACTGATCACCGCCGCCCTGTTCTTGCTGGCCGGGGTCATGCAGAGCCGGGCCGGGACCTACGACCTGGGTTCCTATGGCGGGCTGGCCGGCCCCGCCCCGCGGTACGCGGCGCTGTTCGCGATCGGCGCCTTTGCCTCCCTGGGCCTGCCCGGGTTCTCCGGGTTCATAGCCGAGTTCCAGATCTTCGCCGGCAGCGTGGCCGTGGCCCCGGTGACCGCAGTGGCGCTAGTGGGCATCGTGATCACCGCCGCCCTGTTCCTGCGGGCCCTGCAGCGGGTCTTCACCGGGCCCGCCGCCGGGCGCTCCCCCGGGTTCGCGGACCTGCGGGCGCACGAGCTGTGGTCGGCCGGCCCTCTGCTGGCGCTGTCCGTGCTGATCGGAGTGCTGCCGCTGGTGCTGCTCGGGGTGATCGAGCCGAGCTCGGCCGCCCTCGTGGAACTGGTGGGACGGTAACCCGTGGACGCCTCCATGCAGATGAGCCCCGGGCTGCTGCTGCCCGAGATCATCGTCTTTACCGGCGGATTGGCGGTGCTACTGGGCGGATCGTTCCTCCCCCGGCAGCGCCAGTGGATCGCCCGCGCCGCGGCCGCCCTGGCGCTACTGGGCGCCGCGACCGCCGCCGCGGTGGCTATGGCCGGGCCTGCGCAAAGCGCCTTTGCGGGTACCTTTGCCGTGGACACCGCCACCGGCGCCGCACGGGTGATAGCCACCCTGGCCACCCTGCTGATCCTGGGGGTGGCCTCCGGGGAGCTCAAGGACTCCCCGCGCGAATCCGACACCTACGCCCTGCTGCTCTTCGCCACCGCCGGGGTGATGGTCCTGGCCGGGATCACCGACCTGTTGGTGCTGATCGTGGGATTCCTGCTGGCCAGCATCCCGCTGTACGGGATCATCGGACTCACCGGCGGCCGCTTGGGCGCCGAGGCGGCGGTCAAGACCTACCTCATGGGGGCGCTGTCCGGGATCCTGCTGATGCTGGGCGTCACCGTGCTCTATGCCCTGGCCGGAGGCACCGACTACGCCCTGCTCCGGGAGGCGTTGCCCACCGCACCGGACGCCGCCGTGGGGACAGGCATCCTGGGGGTGCTGGCCGGGCTGCTGTTCAAGGCCGGCGGGGTGCCGATGCACTTCTGGGTGCCCGACGCCGCCCAGGGCTCCGGGGTCACCGCCGCCACGTTCCTGACCACCGTGCCCAAGGTGGGCGCGCTGGTGGCCGTGTACCGGTTGGTGGCCACGGTCTCCGCCGAAGAGCACTCCTGGTTGCTCGTCGCCGCCCTACTGGCCACCGCCTCGATGTTCCTGGGCAACCTGGCCGCCTACTGGCAGACCGATCCCCGCCGGCTACTGGGCTGGTCGACCGTGGCGCAGGTGGGGTTCCTGCTGGTGCCCGTGGCCGCAGCCGGGCGCAGCGACCTGGCCCTGCCCTCGCTGTTGTTCTACCTGGCCGCCTACGCCGTGACCAACGTCGCCGCCTTTGCCGTGACCGCTGCCCTGCCCGAGCACCGGACGCTCGCCGAATACCGCGGGCTGGCCCGCTCCCGCCCAAGGTTGGGACTGACCGTGCTGGTGGCGCTGCTGGGGCTGGTGGGCACCCCGCCCCTGGCGATCTTCGTGGGCAAACTGACCACCGCCACCGCCGCCTGGGACGGCGGTCACGGGTGGCTGGCTCTGGTGGTGGTGGTCAACAGCGTGATCAGCCTCTTCTACTACCTGCGCTGGTTCGCCCCCGTCTTCGCCCGACCCGACTCCCAAGCCGCCGAGTTCCCCGGACGCGGCGGGATGGCCGCCTGGCCGGCCGTCACGGCCGCGGTCGCCGCGACCGCGAGCCTGGCGCTGGGCGTCCTGGCCGGTGTCCTGTGGGCTGCCCTCGACGGCCCCGGGATCCTGTAGGGCTGGGAGCGGCAGCCTTCCCCAGCCGGAAGGGGCGTCGAGTAGGTGCGGGAGGGAGCCGGGGGCCGTACAGGAGAGCCCGCTTATAGGAGAGAACCCCCTAGATCGTCGGTTGTCGCCGTAGGACCTAAGTCGCACACCCAGTCGAGCAACGACTACAGCGGCGCCGCGGGTTCAGCCAATGGCGCTGAGGAGGTCGCTGCAGGCCTTTTCGCAACGACGGCAGGCGTCAGCACACAGCTT
Source organism: Dietzia sp. MNB45 (assembly GCF_051994785.1). NCBI lineage: Bacteria > Bacillati > Actinomycetota > Actinomycetes > Mycobacteriales > Dietziaceae > Dietzia > Dietzia sp. MNB45. The sequence continues at coordinate 2,377,999 of NZ_CP163397.1, forward strand.
GCAGTGCTCGTGCATGTCGGCGTGAGCCTCGCAGTCTTCGGCGCAAGTAGCGCACGCGGCACGGCAGGCCTTGAGCAACTCGGTGACCACGGTCAGGTTGCTGCCCGTTCGGCGACTCAGGACGGAAGCGGTGGCGACGCAGACATCGGCGCAGTCGAGATTGGTACGGATGCAGTTCCGCAGGTCGGCAACCGCCTCTTCTGCCAAGCAGGCGTCCGCGCCGTGCGGGGAATCAAGGTAGGTCCGGTGCCAGCGACGCATGAATCGTGGCCCCAGGCCGGGGAAGAAACCGGCCGGTAGCTGTTCAACGTGCAACTGCGCGGTCGCGCCGAGATCAGCGATCGTGGCGTACCGCAGCACGAGATCGTCCTCCGTCGCCGGTCCCGGCCGTGGGCAAGGCGCCGTCCGCGCACGGTAGAGCAGGCGGTAGCGCCACGTCGGTCGACACATAAGCTGACTCCCTTCTTCGGTCAAATCAGACCGGGCCCGGCCACTTGCGCGCCGGAAATGCCGGCTCGGTTAGTGGGAGAGCGGCCAGAGCTCGGAAACTCGACAGTGAAACTTGCATCTCGGCCGGGCCCGTCACTGTGCGCTCGAATGTTCCCGCCGTGGGCTTCGACGAGTGCGCGAGTGATGGTCAGGCCGATACCGCTGCCGCCACTGGGGCGCTCAGTCCTCGTAGACGAAGGACACGGACCATTCGCCGTTGAGGATCGACGGCTCACCGGCTTTGTCATAGAAGATCGGGACCGACCGGATGGCTAGGCCCTCGATGGGGCCATGCTCCGGGGTGCTCACCGGAATGAGTAGCTCGCCGGCACCGCCAGCCTCGACGATGTACTCGTTGGTACCGCCCTGACGCACCTCGTAGACGTTCATCGTCGACTCGCGCAGCTCGGTGGACAATCGGACGGTCAGTGTGTGCTCGCTGCGCACCACGAATTCGGGCACCGGGTTGGTGAAGGAGTTGCCGTCCAGGTCGGTCGCGGTGAAGGGCAGAGCCTTGACGGTGCTGCGGTCGGTGGCCACGGTGATCTCCGACAGCACACCGAACCGGGCTTCCGACCCCTTCCACGCCCCCAGGATGGCGGCGATCATGATGATCATCCACGCCAGGATCGCCCAGGTGGCCGGGCGGACACGGCGGCCGGTCAGTTCGGATTCATTGCGGGAGCTCACAGTTTCGTTCTGCCGATCTCTTCGTAGTCGGACTCAGGGAGCCACCGGCTTCCCCGAGGTGCCGCGAACGGTTCCACCTAGCCCAGTGTGGTTACCCGGCTCGCCTCGCACGGTGCCAAAAAGCGTCTCCTGCCCGAGTCGGACCGGGGCGATAGCCGGCCCCGTTTCTTTCATTTCGCGGAGTTGGATGCTGCGCTTTCTAAAGCAGATATCGAGGCTGCGAAGTGCTCCTCAACCGTTCAGTTCAGGCCAGCATAGGAGTGCAGACCGGAGACCACGATGTTGATAAAGAACAGATTGAAGATGAGCACCGCAAACCCGGCGAGGTTGATCCAAGCGGCCTTCTTGGGGCCCCAGCCACTGGTGGCGCGGGCGTGCAGATAGCCGGCGTAAAGGACCCAAGAGACGAAGGAGGCAGTCTCTTTGGGGTCCCAGCCCCAGAAGCGACCCCACGCGCCCTCGGCCCAGACAGCGCCCAGCAGGATGCCCACGCTGTAGATCGGGAATGCGATCACAGCGGTGCGATAGGCCAGTCGGTCGAGAGTGTCGGCATGCGGTAGTGGGCGGGAAAGCCCAGAGCTCCAGCCCGTTTCCTGACCCTGCGGTTGCCACACCCGGATCAGGTACATGATCGAGGCGACGCCGGATATCAGCAGTATGGCCGATCCCAGCGAGATGATCGAGACGTGGATGGGCAGCCAGTACGACTGCAGTGCCGGCACGACGGGAGAGGCTTCGGAATACAGGTTGGTGCCGCCGAAAAACAGCAGGATCAGAACCGGTACCAGTACGAATGGCCAGGCCACCTGTAGGGCCGGCTTGCGCAGGAAAATCAGCCCGGCGCCCACTCCCAGCAGCGTGGTGGCCAGAATGAACTCGTACATGTTGCCCCACGGGAAGCGACCTGTGGCCACCCCGCGCAGGATCAGCGCAGCCGCTTGGAAGAGGAAGGCGATGATGATGAATAGCTGTGCGATCCGTGCCCAGCGGACACTGCCTGCGGACTCACGGTCCTCGTCTCCGGTGTCGGTGAGAGAGGTTGATTCTGTGAGCCCGGGCCCACCGGCACCCACTAGGTTCCGGCTTGATTTAGTCACCTTGGCTACCCGGAATCCGGCGTAGTAGATCAACGATGCGACAAGCGCCAGCACGTATAGACCGAACGCGGACCTATACGCCAGGTCGCTGTAGGTGGAGAGCGTCTCGTTGACAGGCAGTCCCTGCGCGAGAATTACAGTGTTCACCGGATGTTGTCCTTCCACGAAGCGTCGGGGTCGGCGCCTCGACTAGATGCAGTGTCGCTAGGTTCGGGCAAGACGGGTGTAGCAGTAGCAATGGTGGCCAGCCGGTCCCGGAGGTCGTCGAATTCCCGGCCCCAGCCCGATCTGTCCGTCTTAGCGAGGCCACCCAGGTCGACGCGGGTCGCCTGGGCCCCGTCGACAATGACCCGTGCCCAGATCCTTCGGCGACGGACCATCAACGACAGGACGAGTCCACCCACCATGACGGCAGCGAACACGCCCACCCAGATCTGAGTAGGGTCCTCCGAGACCTGGATGTTGATGAACTCGTCGGCTCCATCGAAGCGAACCTCGGTGCCATCGGGCAGGGTCGTGGATTCGCCGGGCATGAGGTTGACGCGGGCCCTACGCTCCAACGCGCCCGACTCCATTAGGTCGGGGTCCAGCGAGAAGATCGACTGTGCGCCGCCATTGTCCAGGCCGGCGTTGCCCTGGTAGACGTCGATCGCCACCGCCGGGTCGTCCATCCGCGGGAAACGGGAGCTGAGTATGTTGCCGTCGAACGAGGCGGTCGGTGCGAACAGCCCCTGGATGGCGATCTGCTGCTCAAGGCGATCGTCGATGTCCGGGTACATGCCGGCTGGCGGATCAAAGCGCATGATGCCGGAGGAGAGAAAAGTCAACAGGTCCGTCGGTTGCCACTGCACTGTGTCTGTACGGGTCTCGCCGTTGGGGAACGTGACCGTGAACGTGGGCGCGAAGCCGTGACCTTGGAGGTAAACACGAGTACCGCCGATGCGCAGCGGGTGGTTGACCTGCAACGTGTAGGGATCCCATGTGTCTGGATCGGTGGTAGTGACCTCCTCACTGAAGCGAATGTTGGAGGTGAACATCTCCGCCTGGCCATTGGGTAGATAGTCGGTACGGAAGTCTTCGACCTTGATACAGAACGGCGCCAAGTCAGTGCCGTCTACCAGCAGACCTGCCCGGAACGAGTCGTACGCACTAGGCGTGGTGTTGCAGAAGGCCGGCGCTTCCTCGTTGGCGATGATCACCCGCATGCCCTCCGCGTACACGAACTTGCCGGCCGCGAACGCGATCAGCAGGAACAGCAAGCCGAAGTGGAATACGATGTTGCCCACCTCGCGCGCATACCCGCGCTCCGCGGACAACTCGATGCTGCCCGACACGCGACCGTCCCCGTTGTTGCGACGGACCCGCCAGCCCTTGAGGCTCTTTTGGACCTGGTCCGCGGCCTGCTCCGGCGTGGCCGTGGTCCGGTACGCCGCATGATGCGGCAGGCGCGCAAGGTTACGCGGGGCGAGCGGCGGCCGGGCCTTGAGTTGTTTGACCAGATCAATCGACCGCGGTGTCAGGCAGCCCACCAGCGATATAAACAGCAACACGTACACGGCTGTGAACCACCAGCTGGAGAACACGTCGAACAGCTGGAGCTTGTCGAAGAACTCCCCCAGCCAGCCGTTGTCCGCGATGTACTGATTGACGTTTCCCTGGTTGAGGCTGCGCTGCGGCAGGAGTGCCCCCGGTATCGCCGCCACTGCCAGCAGAAATAGCAGAATCAATGCCGTGCGCATCGCGGTGAGAGTGCGCCATGAGTTCCGCAGGAACGCGGTGACCGGAGCCATCCTAGGCACTGATATGAGTCCCCTCTGCCGTTCCCGGTGCGACGAACCGGAACGAGGGGCAGCTTCGGTGGGGCGTCACCGGCTTCATAGCATCATCAGCACCGCTGTAGCACGCATAGTCACATCTGGAGATTGTCCTTCGCCGACCCCATTGATTCGGTGGGGGTTTGATGAAGGTCTGATCAAGATCAAGCATGCGATAGGCGCCAGTGGCAGACCTACGACGATGATTGAGGCCTTATGTTCACATCCGATTCTCGAGACGCCGGACCTGAAGGTGAGTCACCGACCACGCGCGCGACCACAGGGCTGCGGGCGATGGTCATCGAAGATGAGCGTGAGCTCGCCGATCTCATCGGTACCTATCTGACCCGCGAGGGCTTCGACATCACGATCGTTCACGACGGGCAGGATGCAGTCGACCTGATCCGGCAGATTGATCCCGACGTCGTCGTGCTAGACCTCGGCCTTCCGCGACTGGACGGCGTCGAAGTGTGCCGCCAGTTGCGTACCTTTTCCGATGCGTATGTCGTCATGCTCACCGCCCGCACCGAGGAGGTCGACACCCTCATCGGACTGTCCGTGGGAGCCGACGACTACATGACCAAACCGTTCAGCCCACGAGAGCTCATGGCCCGCATCCAAGTCATGCTGCGCCGTCCTCGATCGTCTACAGCCTTACGCTCCCCGTCCGCGGCCTCCGAACGCAGAGAGCTGCGAAGGATTGGGGCACTGGCGATCGACGTCGAAGGCCGCGCGGTCACCGTCGACACCACCCCGGTTCAGTTGACCAGGACCGAGTTCGACCTCTTGGCGGCACTGACGCGAGACCCCGGCTTGGTGCTGTCCCGGACGCAGTTGATCAGTGCCATCTGGGGGCCTGACTGGGTCGGCGACACGCACCTGATTGATGTCCACATCGCGCACCTCAGACGCAAGCTCGGAGACACTGCGTCCCGGGGCGCGTACATCCGCACCGTCCGCGGTGTCGGCTACCGCACCGGAGATGGTCAGTGAGCCGGATCGATCTGGGTGACAACGTGACGCGCCTCAAGCGGTGGTTCACCACTGCCACCTTCGGTACCCGGCTACTGGCGGCGCTCGCTTTTGTGATGATCGGTTTCGCAGTCAGTGCCTGGGTCGTCGCCGCAATACTTGCCCCCGGGATCTTCCACGAGCATCTGGAGATGGCCGGACTGTCACAGAACTCCTCCGAAGCAGCCCATATGGAGGAGGCATTCAACTCGTCAATGATGCTGTCTTGGTCGATCGCACTGGCGGTATCGGTGATCTTGTCGCTGGCTGTCAGCGGCTACATCGCCCGCCGCGTTCAACGATCGATCACCCCGGTCACCCGATCAGTCCAGCAGATCTCCGGTGGACAATACGACTCACGAGTGCACGAGCCGAGAATAGGTCGTGAATTCGACGATCTTGTCGTCAGCTTCAACGAACTGGCACGACGACTAGATGCCACCGAAACCACACGCCGACGGATGCTTTCAGATCTCGCACACGAGTTGCGGACTCCCCTGGCCACGCTCGAATCCCACCTTGAGGCGATCGAAGACGGTGTCCGTGCACTCGACGACGACACGCTGCGCATTCTGCGTACCGCGACTGGTCGGCTAGGCCGGCTCGCTCACGATGTCAGCGCAGTGTCCCGAGCCGAAGAACACCTCACGCGTCTCATCCCCATCGGTACCGACACTCGCAGCATTATCGCGGCCGCGATCGAAGCCCTGCGCCCCGAGTACTCGCACAAGAATGTGATGCTCCAAGCGCGTATTGATCAGGCAATACCGATCACTGTCGACAGTGATCGAATCAACCAGGTCCTGACCAACCTTTTGCACAACGCGCTCCGCCACACCGATTCAGGTGGGATGGTCACCGTCACCAGTCGCCTACACGAGGGGAACGTGGAGATCACTATCGCCGACACTGGAGAAGGCATCGCAGCGCAGCACCTCGACCACATTTTTGACCGCTTCTACCGCGTCGACACCGCACGCGACCGGGCACACGGAGGAAGCGGCATCGGACTCACCATCACCCGTGCACTCGTCGAAGCCCACGAAGGCCATATCCGCGTTCACAGTGACGGGCTCGGCCGCGGCGCCCGATTCACGATCTCCTTACCGCAGACCCCGGCTCATTCCAAGGGCTGACTCAGTTGGTCGCGATACCGTTTTGCCGGAGCCACTCGATGGGGTCGGCGCGCTCCCGTCCCTCGTTCAACCACACCTCGAAGTGCAAGTGTGAACCGGTGGAAAAGCCACGACTTCCCATGAGGGCAATCGTCTGTCCAGCCTGTATACGCTGGCCCGTGGACACGAGAACCTCTTCCATGTGTCCATAAACGGTCATCGTGCCCTCATCCGACAGCAGTCGGACCCAATTGCCGAACCCTTGCGCCGGGCCGGCATCGATGACGGTCCCGTCAGTGGCCGCCACGATCGGGGTTCCGATCGCGTTTGCGATATCGATGCCGCCGTGGAGCGAGCCCCAGCGTTGGCCGAACTCAGACGTGAGGGTCCCGACTGTCGGCATCGCTGCTGTTGGACGGCGCGCGGTCTCCTCGGCAACTTGTCGGCGAGCGTCGATTTCGGTGCCTGCCGCCAATGACGACACCATGGCGGCAGCGCTCTCCAGCGGGAGGTCGCCTTGCACCGCAACGGGCCCAGGCAGTTCAGCCGGGGGAAGGGCTATGTCTCCAGACTGGCCAGCAGGACTGATCGACTCCTCGTGCGCGATGAGGTGAATGTGCTCACCACCAGCTTCTGCGTGCTGGTCCACTAGAAAACTTATCGAGGACACGATGGCCCCGGCGGCGACCGTGACGACGACGACCTGATCATGTAACTCGGGCCGGGCGGAGGGTTGGCGATGCGTACCGCCACCTCGAGGGCGACCAGAACTCGCCCAGATGTCGACAGTTAAAGGGTGTGCCTTGCGGCGTGCACGTCTTCGCTCCACTGTCGCCGTGTCTCCCCTGCCGCTATACCGTGATGGTTTCGTGATGTGACTTTTGCTCGAACTTAGACGAGCAGAGTCCGCCGTCGCAAGAAGTGGGGGCCTCGTCACCCGTGTCGAAGAACGACCGGGAGCGGCCCCCACCAGCGTGCATCGTGCCTAGAGTCTCCCTCTGACCACAGCCTCTGGCAGCGTTCATCAAGCTGCCTGTTGCGAGTGTCAGGGACTACGTGGGCGACATGGGAAGGCCTTCGGAAGCTGGACGTCCTGACAGGCTTCACCCAGGTTCACCCCAACTGGCCGCGCACCAAATCAGCACCGCGTCAGCGACCGTCACGTCCGGGATCTTGATCAGACCTTCATCAAACCCCGACCGAATCAAGAGGTCAGCACAGCACAATCTCCAGATGTGACAGTGCGTGCGGCATTGGGGGACAAGTGGGGCGGGTCGCCAGCCGCCTCCCACCACGAAGAAGTGGACGAGCAGCTCGAGAAAGGGAAAGTGTCGCGATCACAAGATTTACAGATTTCCGGACGATTGTTGTTGCTCGCACGAGCGGTGGCCTTGTTGACGGTCAGCGCCCTCGGACTTCTCTTCACTTCGGCAGGGGTGCTGGTCCAGGACGGCACCAGTCTGGACGTCCACAGCTCGGCCGCCATCGCCCTTCATGTCCTCACCGGCGTGCTGGCTCTGGTTCTAGGGTGGCGCGCGTGGGCTACGCGGCGAGGTCGCTGGGCTGCAGTCGTCGCCCTCGTCCTGTTCGGGGCCACGTTCGCCCAAGCGAGCTTAGGGGGCAGTTCGACCTTGGCATTCCACATCGGCGTAGCACTGGTGCTCACGGTCCTGTGTACGTGGCTGGCCGCCTGGACTTTCGGTAGATCACTATACGAGGAGATCGAATGAGACTGCGCAGGACACTCACCGCCTCCGGCTCCACCGCCGCCCTGCTCCTAGCTGTGGGCTGCGCCGGGAACGACACGGGCGCGCCAGAACAGGCAGAGCAGCTCCAGACGGGCGAGAGAGCCGAGAAACAGGTCACGATGGCCGAGGTCCAGCAGAACGATTCGACCGACTCGTGTTGGACCGTGATCGAGAACATCGTCTACGACCTCACCGCGTGGGTCGACCAACACCCGGGCGGGCCGGACCGGATCGAGCAGCTGTGCGGCACAGACGGGACAGAGAGTTTCACCGACCAGCACAGTGGAGCGTCCCAGCCACAATCGCGGCTCGCCGAGTTCCAGATCGGCCAGCTCGCCGGGTGACCCGGCAGATATGCTTCCGATCCGCTCTGTGCGTCCCGGTCGGAGGCATGTGCCGGGCCCCGCTCCGGGGCCGCGCGCGTGGACTCAGCGAGGCCGTGAACGGGTTCGATTCGCTCCCCCCGCGACCTCTGCGGAAGACGAGAGCGCACCTCGCAAGCGTGACATGACAACACGACAGAAGAACCGTGGGCCGCAATCGGTGGTACTGCCAGCAGTCGACCTCAGGATGGGCGGGGTTACCCGAAATCAACCGCAGTCAACGCCTTCCCGGCGGTGGCTAAATAGTCACCCCGTCGGCCGTGCGCTTGGTCGAATGGTGTCGTCATTGGGCGCAGGAATACTGCTGTACACCAGTTTCCCGCCTCTATCCTTGTGGTTTCTCGCCCCGGCCGGTCTTGCCATTTTGGTCCTGTCGATCCGAGGGATCAGCGTGCGCGGCGCATTCGGATTGGGATACCTGGCTGGTCTCGGGTTCTTCGTACCTTTACTGCCCTGGGTGGGGGTTTATGTCGGCGCTGTCCCCTGGCTAGCATTAGCGGCGCTACAGGCCGTGGCAGTCGCTGTCTTCGCTGGGGCCACCGCACTGGTGGCGCGGCTGCCCGGGGCTGCACTGTGGATCGCGTGCTGCTGGGTGGCCACCGAAGCCGTTCGAGCGCGCCTGCCCTTCGGTGGGTTTCCCTGGGGCCGGCTGGCGTTCGGTCAGACTGATGGACCATTGCTGGCGATCGCTCAGATCGCTGGGGCGCCAGGGGTGAGCCTGTCCGTTGCACTGGTGGGCAGTGCAACTGCTGCAGTGGTCGTCGGACTTGCTCGGCGCTCCGCCTGGCGCTCGGTGTTGCTACTCGGGGCGGTGCTTGTGACCGCCTCTGCACTCGGCTCGATACCCGTCTCTACCGCACCAATCACCACCCCCTCTAAAACGGTTGCCCTAGTCCAGGGCAACGTGCCCCGACTCGGTCTGGATTTCAACGCGCAACGGCGCGCTGTACTGGACAATCATGTGGCTCGTACCGACGCTCTCGCCACCGAGGTCGCAGCGGGGGTGAAGCCCGCACCGGATCTGGTGATCTGGCCGGAGAACGCATCAGACATCGACCCGTTTCGCAATGCCGACGCTGCAGAACAGATCGATGCGGCCACAGAGGCGATCGGCGCTCCGATCCTTGTGGGGGCGGTGGTGTCCACTGGCTCCGGTACCACCCGAAATACAGCGCTGGTGTGGGAGCAAGGAACAGGACCTGGCGATGCGCACGACAAAAGACGCCTGGTTCCATTTGGTGAATATCTGCCAATGCGATCGATCGTGAGCAAGCTCTCGCCTTATGCCGCGCAGGCGGGCAACTTCGTGCCCGGTAACGGCGATGGTGTGGTGACCATCGATGAGACACCGCTCGCTGTGGCCACCTGTTATGAGGTCGCGTTCGATGATCTGGTGGCCGAGTCGGTTCGGTCGGGGGCGCAGTTGATCGCGGTACCAACGAACAATGCAACCTTCGGCGATACCGACATGACCTATCAGCAGCTGGCGATGTCGCGGCTGCGCGCTGTCGAACACAACCGCACGGTGGTGGTAGCGGCCACCAGCGGTGTCAGCGCGATTATCGCGGCGAATGGCGATGTCCTCGAGCAGACCGAAATGTTCACTGCCGATGCCCTCGTCGCACAGGTCCCGCTCAATACCGAGTTCACACTTGCCACCCGATTACGTTCAATTCCTGAACTCATCATCACGGTCACCGCAGTATTCGCGATGCTGGTGGGGTGGATTGCTAGCCGCCGTCGGCGGGGCTGAGATCCCCGGCCATGAGTGCGCGCCGATATCGGGAGCGGACCCGTCGTCGGCCGGGCCGGCTGCAGGCGCTCAACGTGAGCATGTCGGGCAGGGCGCCGAGGGCGAGAAATTGATGAGCTCCCGCGAGGTAAGGGCGAGAGCCAGCTCGAGGATTGGACTCAGTAATCGAGCCTATTTCTCGGACGTAGACGCCGTCGGCGTTCAGCCTCAAATCTGGTGCCGTAGCGATCACGAACGGTCATCGTTACGAGGCGGTCATGGGCCACTGCCTCCGTGGCCGCATCCACCTCAGCAATATGACCGGATACGACATCAGGATCGATATCCCTGTCACCAGGTCCCACAGCACCGTCGCCTAGGCTGCCTTGCTCGTCGTTGCCCTGGCTACGTTGGCGGCGCCGCTCCCGGATTTCACTCCACAGAAAGTAGCCAAGCCCAATTGGCGCTAGAACTCCGAATGCAAGCCATTGAAGCCCATAGGACAGGTACGAACCCGCCTCGACTTCCGGTATCGGAGTTGGCTCGAGTGATCCTGGTTGACCTCCGGGGAGCTGGAGATGATAGCCAGCAAGATCGAGATCCAGAACCCGACCGATCGTCGAGGTTTCAATGGAGCGCACCATGTGACGATCGTGCAGAACTATCGGTTCGGCCGGGGTGTCGGTGGGCATTCTGAGCCTGGCGGTGATGGTCACTGGATCGGCTACCGCGGCCGGGTAGGTCGGCACCGTGTTGTTCTCGCCAACGCGAACCCATCCACGATTAATAAGCAGATCATCGCCGCCCTCGGTCCGAAATGCGGTGAGAACTTGGTAAACCTGTTCCCCGTCGACAGCTTGCTGCCGCAAGAGCACTTCGTCTTCGGGCAGATAGCGACCGGTTACTGTGACCCGATGCCACTCGGATTCGTCCAACGGCGCGTCCCGCGCCGTCAATTCCGTCAACGGCACTGGATCGGCTTCGACGCTGTGAAGAAGTTGGGAATTGCGCGTCTTCAAATCCTCGTTCTTGCCTAACTGCCATGGCGCCAACAGTGTGAAGCACGTATAGACGAACAGTGCGACGGCGATGAAGGAAATCAACCACCCCGGCGTCATCACGCGAAAGACCCTCTGCACGCCGTTCACGGTAGGCGGTGATGGCAAGACGGTCGGCATCGGGGCCCTCCTGTCGGCACCAGCTCCGGCGATCATTAATCGTGCCCGCCTCCCGCCACTGTCGGCAGGGATGGTTCCGATCCGGCGAGATCAGCGTGTTGCGTGCCGAATTGTGGCATCCGGGCCTGGATCGGAAGTGTCGAGCAGCAGGTCGTTGTCTACGTCCTCAGATGACGACGCCGTTCGCGGCCAACCATGACACCGAGTCGATCCACTGGCCGGCGGGATTCCGTACGCCGAAGTGCACATGCGGACCAGTCGAGTAGCCACGGTTACCGACTTCACCGATCACCTGGCCGGCGGTGACCTGCTGGCCTTCGGTGACGTAGTTGGCATTGTTGTGGCCATACTCCAAGAGATAGCCGTCATCGGTCTTGATGCGAATCCATAACCCATAACCGGAAGCGGGGCCGGAGGCCACGACCGTGCCGGACTTGGCTGCATACAAGGGTGTGCCGATCGGCGCAGCGATGTCGGTGCCATTGTGGTTAGCGCCCCACCGCGAGCCGAAGCCAGAGGTGATCGTTCCATCAGTCGGCCTGTGAGCTTGGCTGGCGACCGAAAACGCCGAAGACGACGACTGAGCAGTATCGAATCCGAGCGCCTGGCTCAGCCCGGGGGCCTGACTTGCATACTGGCGGACCGCGTCAGCTCCGATGCCATAGCGGGCGGCAGCCTCTTCGACCATCTGTCCGACGTGCTCGGGATCAGACGATTGGGCAGCGGCCACAGGGGCGACACTAAGCGCCGCGCCACCGGCGATTGCGGCGCCAGCCAGCGTGGTGGCGGCGATCCGGCCCACTCCCCTGGATCGGTTGGCGCGATGACGCCCACCAGCAGAGATGCGGTGGCCCACACCAAGCGAGTCCATGAGATCGGCGAACGGAACGCTCTTGGAGGAGCTCGACATGATTGATTCCTTCAACTTAAGCGATGGTCGCAGCTTCATACCGACGACCACTGGAGACTCCCGAAAAGGTAACAGTTGCATATCGTCCTGTCACGGAGAGTTTCCTGAGAATCCAGAAATCAGCAGTTCATACGCCATTTGTTAATCATCTACGGCATCGCCCGACCGTTACCCCGACGTGATTTTTGGTTCGAACGCGGGCCGGCCGGAGCCACCCCGCAATCGTCCCGGGTGACTAAACCGCGATCAACGCAAGCAGGATCAAGGTCCTTACTCCTGCCCCCTCCTCGTACCCGCCGCACGTGTGATGTCGATCGCTGCTGCCGCAGACTCATCGGGACAGTCGGTCTCCACCTGCACAGTAGAAAAGAAGAAGCCGTACCGATCCTGAAGCAAGTTGGAGGCGGATTGGAGAACGATCTGCGGATCGGCACTTGCGGAGGTGCGCAGGTGGCCGGAGAACACGAAACGTCCACTGGTTAGTGCCCAAGCATGGGCATGATGGACGTCTTCCACCCCATCTATCGCTGCCAGGTCTTCAGTCACGTCAGACAGGTAGACCTCGTCGGGTGTGCCCTCCATGAGCAGATGGGTGGCGTCGCGCAGGATGCTCCAGCTTGCCCATACAAGCACGAAGCCGAACGCCAAACCGAGCAGCGGATCGATCAGCAAGAACCCGGTGAACTTGATCACTAGTGCGGTGACGATGATGAGCAGGCTGCCGACGAAGGTCTGGATGATGTGCCACAACGCGCCACGAACGTTCATGTCGCTGCGGCTTTGTTTCCAGATCAGGCTCAGGGCAACGATTTCGGTAAGCAAGCCTCCCGCGGCTGCCCACAGCATGGGCGTCGTGGGCAGGTCAACCGGAGCATTCATGCGCATGGCAGCCATCACGATCACCACCATCGCCATGATTAGCAGGAAACCGCCATTGACCAGCGCGCCTACGATCTCGGCGCGGTACCAGCCAAAGCTGCGATTTTCGTCTGCGGGGCGGCGGGCGAGTCGAGCAGCGAAGATGGCGACTAGGACACCACCGACCGCCGAGAAGGTGTGAAAAGCGTCCGAGATCACCGCAACCGAGCCGGTCCACAGCCCGATCGCCAACTCGATGACGAAGTAGATTCCCGTCAGCCAAGCCGAGATAGCCATGCCCCACCCACGAGCCTGCGGGACTGCTGCACGAGTAGGTGACAGGTTGGGTCACGCAGCCTGAGTGGCTGGCGTGGTCATGATGGTCTCGAACTCAATGGGGGTCAACCGGCCGAGAGCGGCTTGTCGACGTCGGCGGTGGTAGGTCCTCTCGATCCATGTCACGATCGCGATCCGCAGCTCTTCGCGGGTGGCCCAGGTACGGCGGTCGAGGACGTTCTTCTGCAGCAGCGCAAAGAAGCTCTCCATGGCTGCGTTGTCGCCGGCGGCGCCGACCCTGCCCATGGATCCGACGATGCTGTGGCGGTTGAGGGCGTGGACGAACTTCCTGCTTCGGAACTGGCTACCTCTGTCTGTGTGGACTACGCAGCCGGCCGCATCGCCACGCCTGGCGACGGCGTTGTTGAGCGCGGCGACCGCGAGCCGGGACTTCATCCGGGAGTCGATCGAGTAGCCCACGATCCGGTTGGAATAGACGTCCTTGAACGCGCAGAGGTAAAGCTTGCCCTCTGCGGTCTTGTGTTCGGTGATGTCGCCGATCCACAGCTCGTTCGGAGCGCCCGCTTCGAAGACGTGCCGGATCACGCCGTGCTTGTCGAGCACGGCGCACAGGTCGTCGTGGACCGGTGAGCCGGGCTTCTTCGCCTTGCCCTTCTTGGGCTTGCCGAACGCCGACCACCAGCCGTTGGACGAGCAGATCCGCCACGCGGTCCGCTCTGCCATCGACTGGCCGGCATCTCGGGCCTCGTCGAGGAGGAACCGGTAGCCGAACTCCGGATCGTCGCGGTGGGCCTCGAACAGCGCGTTGGCGCGGTAGGCCTCCTTGAGCTCGGTGTCAGTGACCGGCTGCGCGAGCCAGCGGTAGTAGGGCTGGCGAGCGATCTTGAGCACCCGACACGTCACCGTGACGGGGACACCGTCACCGGCCAGCTCTCGGACGAGCGGGTACATCATTTTCCCGGCAGGTTCGCCTGCGAGAGGTAGGCGGCCGCGCGGCGAAGGACCTCGTTCTCCTGCTCGAGCAGCCGGATCCGCTTCCGCGCCTCCCGTAGCTCGGCGTTCTCGGTTGACGTCGTGCCGGGCTTCTTGCCGTCCTCGACGTCGGCGGTCTTCATCCAGTTCGTCAGGCACGACTCGCTGATGCCGAAGTCGGCGGCGATCTGCTTCAGGTGGACGCCCGGCTCACGGCTCCTTGCGACACGAACGACGTCGTCGCGGAACTCCTTGGGGTACGGCTTTGGCACGGTATACATCCTTCCAGCGGCACCGTTCGGCACCACAGATCAGATGTCACCTAATCGTGCAGCAGTCCCTGCACCTGCCCGTGTCCACCATGCCCATGCGCCATGGGGGTCTCCTTTTTTGCACTCGGAATCCGGTTCTCGTGTCAGCTGCACACTGTGCATCGGTCTCGCGGTGCCCACAGCTTCTCTTGGGAATCTTGATCAGACCTTCATCGAACCCCGACCGAACCAATGGGGTAGGGGCGGCACAATCGTCCGGTGTGACTGTGCATGCAAGAGTGGTGCTGATGCTGTGATGACGACGAATGTGTTCGGCAAGGGTGCGCAGCCCGGTAGCTGGGGCAGACGGGCAAGATGCCAACTGGCCGCAGTGGTGGTGAGTTCGCTTGTACTTACTGGCTGCGCTAGCGGCACTGATGCCGTCGCTTCAGGTGAGACGTTCGATTTTGTCAGCCCGGGCGGCCAGATTGAGATCTTCTATGATCCGCCGGCGGACCGCCAGAAGATCGCGCCGATGTCTGGCCCGGAAGTAGTAGATCCGGAGGCCACTGTGGCGGTCGCAGACTTTCCTGGCGAGGTGGTGCTGATCAACCTGTGGGGTCAGTGGTGTGCTCCCTGCCGGACGGAAACCGACGACCTGCAGCGACTACAGGACAAGTACCAGGCGCAAGGGTTCACCAATCTCGGCGTCAACTTGCGCGACCCGAATCGGCAAAAGCCTGTCGACTTCATCAAGGACAACGGGGTCACCTATCCCTCAATTTGGGACCCATCGCAGGCCGCGGTGGCAGCGCTACATGGTTTCCCCACCTCGGTGGTGCCAGCGACACTGATTCTCGACAAACAGCACCGAGTCGCTGCGGTATATCTAGCAGAGGTCACCGACACCCAGTTGGAGCCGGTCATCGAGAGACTGCTGGCCGAGCCTGCTGAAAGCGACGCTGCATGAACACGGTGCTGATCGCGCAATCCATTGGCCAGACGTTCCAACAAACAGCTGCTTCCGGGCCTCTACTTCTCGCGTTGGGAGCATGTGTCCTTGCGGGACTCGTCTCGTTCGCCTCGCCGTGCGTAGTCCCGCTCGTGCCCGGGTATCTGGCATATATGGCCAGCATCGTGGGTGCAGAGCGCCCGGCGGTGACCGTGCAGGCCGCCGAGCAACGCCGCGCCGAAGCCAGCACGCTCACTCTTGAACAGCAGCGTCAGCGGGTGTCATCGCGACGACGAGTCGTCCTCGCCGCGGTGCTATTCGTTGCTGGATTCACGGTGGTCTTCGTGCTGCTGTCGGCGATGGTGCTGGGCACCGTGCAATACCTCGCCCCCCAGCAAGAATTGCTGCAGCGGCTCGGCGGTGTGGTGACCATCTTGATGGGTCTG
Organism: Dietzia sp. MNB45; assembly: GCF_051994785.1. Lineage (NCBI taxonomy): Bacteria > Bacillati > Actinomycetota > Actinomycetes > Mycobacteriales > Dietziaceae > Dietzia > Dietzia sp. MNB45. The sequence goes on from NZ_CP163397.1 coordinate 2,393,942, forward strand.
GTGTTCATCGGGGCCATACCCGCCCTCCAGAGGGACACTCGAATGCAGCCGAAAGCGCTTTCCACCTGGGCGGGCGCGCCGCTACTTGGCGCCGTCTTCGCCCTGGGATGGACGCCGTGTCTCGGACCGACGCTGGCAGCGGCGTTGTCGGTGGCCGCCGGAACCGGACTCGACGCCGCACGCGGAGTACTGCTCATCGTGGCGTACTGCCTGGGGCTCGGACTGCCTTTTATCGTGGTGGCCTTCGGTTCGACGAGAGCCATCCGCACGGTGGGCTGGCTGCAACGACACACGCGAACGATTCAGATCGTCGGCGGCATCATGCTCATTGTCGTCGGAATCTTGCTGCTCAGCGGCATATGGACGCAGTTCGTGTACTGGCTCCGCGACTTCGCCGTCTCAGACATTACTTTGCCGATCTGACAGTGCTCCGATGGTCTCTCCTAACTCGAGTCGAGTCTGTCTGTCCGAAAAGAACCTTGATCGGATCTTGACGAAACGATGACCCAGATCTCGCATTTCGCCCCGCAGAATCGAGTTTCTAATACAGGCAAGGAGTTGAGTCTGATGGGGTGGTTTTACGGTATGAACTGGATCGACATCGTCCTGTTGATCGCGTTCGTACTCGGTTTCTGGGCGATGGTTCTGGCCTTGACGACCAGTCTTTTCGGAGGGCATCGGCACCTACGCGGGTCTCACTCTCCTGCTACTGGGGTCGTCTCTTCCGGTATCTCTTTCGGATCTCACGTAGGGACCGCGACTTCGCGAAACGCCGATCATGATGAACGCTGACGCCACGGGGCGGGCAGGTGCGCTAAGACGTGCGCCGCGCGTGCTGGTCTCCCGCCGGTCTTTCTTGGCCGGATCGCTTCTCGCCGGCGCCGGCGCTCTGACTGCATGTTCTGGTTCCGGAGCAGCCACGGGCAGTCCCGTGGGAGCCTCGTCAGATCTCGTGAGGCGGCTTGAGCAGGAGCGACGCTCCCCCGGCCAAACGGTGGTATCTGCGCAGTTGACCCCCCGTCCGGTCGACGTTGATCTGGGTGGCCGAGTCGTCTCAACGTGGGGATACGACCAACAATTGCCAGGCCCACTGGTGCGGGCCCAAGCTGGAGAGCGGCTGCAGATCACCGTGGACAACCAGCTGCCCCAGGAGACCAGCGTGCACTGGCACGGGATCGCCATGAGCAACGACATGGACGGGGTTCCCGGGTTGACGCAGGACCCGATCGCACCAGGCACCACGTTCACTTACGACTTCACCGCCCCAGACCCGGGCACGTACTTCTACCACTCACATTCGGGTCTGCAACTCGATCGGGGCTTGTACGGAGTGGTGATCATCGATGATCCGGGCGAGCCCGGCGACTACGACCATGAATGGCTCGTGGTCCTTGACGACTGGGTCGACGGGACCGGTCGGACCTCCGACGATGTCGCCCGTGATCTGGGCATCGGTGCCGACACCGCAGATGCCGGGATGCAGGGGATGGACCACGACATGATGGACATGCACGGGGGTGAGGGGTCGATGATGTCCCCCATCCTCGGCAGCGCCGGGGATGTCACCTACCCGCACTTTCTGATCAATGGTCGACTCCCTGTCGACCCCTACGTTTGGAGAGCGGCGCGGGGCCAACGCGTGCGCATCCGGTTCGTCAATGCCGGCGCCGACACCGCGTTCCGGGTAGCGCTTGGCGGGCACCGGATGACCGTCACTCACACTGACGGCTTTCCCGTGCTTCCCGAGGACACCGATTCCCTTCTGATCGGCATGGGTGAACGGTTCGATGTTGTGGTCACGCTCGGCGACGGCGTGTTCCCGTTGTTCGCTCAGCCCGAAGGCAAGGATGGCCACGCGCAGGCCCTTGTACGTACAGCAGCGGGCGATCTCCCGACAAATTCCCGACCAGTCGAAGTGGACCGGCGTCCGCTATTGGGTACCGACTTATCCCCCAGCGAGGCAGTGCGTCTGTCTAACCGAAGTCATGATCGGTACCACAGTGTTGACCTGGGCGGGACGATGTCGCCGTACCGGTGGACCCTCAACAGCCAAGTCCACCCGGATTCGGTGCCGCTGGAGGTCAACAGTGGGGAGCGGGTGCGGATGCGGATGCGGAACATGTCCGACATGTTCCATCCGATGCACCTGCACGGACATACGTTCGCGCTCGCGGACAGCGGGCTTCGCAAGGATACCGTCACGATTCGGCCGATGCGCACTATTGAGATCGAGTTCGACACCGATAATCCTGGCCAGTGGGCGTTGCACTGCCACAACGCCTATCACCAAGAGGCCGGGATGATGACCACTCTGTCTTACCTCGCCTGACCGGCAAGGTAATCCACTCGCGGGCCCGAAAGTCCGCAGAAGAAAGGGAACCCAGATGAATCGAAAGAAGCTTGTGATGACCGCCGCTGCCGCCGCGGTCCTGCTGGGGCTGTCCGCCTGCACCAGCGACGAGACCGACACGGCCAGCGAGACCACGACCGCCGTCGAGACCACTGCGACCAGCGGGAGTTCGACCACCGAGCAGGCAGAGGAATCAGCTCAGCATTCCGAGGCTGACGTGATGTTCGCCCAGATGATGATCCCCCACCATGAGCAAGCCATCGAGATGAGCGACATCATCTTGTCCAAGGATGATGTCCCCGCCGACGTCACCTCGCTGGCCGAGGAGATCAAGGCGGCCCAGGGGCCCGAGATCGCGCAGCTGACCGACTGGCTTGAGCAGTGGGGCGAGCCGACGCAGCCCGAAGGCATGGACATGGACATGGGCGGTGACCATGACATGGCGCAGATGGAGGGCATGCTCTCCGATGAGGACGTGCAGCAGTTGTCCGACGCTCCCGGCCCTGAGGCTGCCGAGTTGTTCCTTAACCAGATGATCGCCCACCACGAAGGTGCCGTGGCCATGGCCGAAGACCAGGTGGAGAACGGCACGTACCCGCCGGCTGTCGATCTGGCGCAAACCATCATCGACACCCAGCAGCAGGAAATCGACACCATGCGGCAGTTGCTTGACCCCATGTAGAAAACGAAGCCTTGTATACCCGGCGGGGTCGATGGCAGTCCGACCCCGCCGGAGACCGTCTGGGCATCAACACATTTTCTTGTCCCTGCCAGAAACGAGATACGCATTCATGCTTTCGCACCGAAAGCGGGCCTGGGCCTCAATAGCCATCCTTGCATCGGCTCTCATCGCGACCGCGTGTTCGAGCCCGCAGCAGACGCCAGCACCCGAATCCGGGGACGCCTCATCGACGGTCGGCACCGCATTAACACCCGCGCTTGACCATGTGCACGGACTCCACCTCGATGCTGAGGGCAGGGTGCTGGCCGGCACGCATACGGGGCTTTTCGTCCTCAACCCCGATGGCGAGACCACCCGCGTCGGCGACGCCGACGACGACTTCATGGGGCTCACAGGCGCGCCCGGGACGGATAACCTCTACGCCTCGGGCCATCCTGGCCCGTCAAGCTCCGCCCCCAATCCTCTCGGACTCATCGAGAGTGTCGACGGCGGCCAGTCGTGGGCGACGAAATCCCTCTCCGGCGAAGTCGACTTTCACGCCCTGACCACTGACGGAAACACCCTTGTCGGACTCGACACCGCCAACGGAATTCGAACGTCCACCGACTCGGGCGTCAGTTGGACCGACGGCATCGAGATAGCCGCGAGAGCATTGGCGATTACCGACGAGGGCATCTGGGCCACAACCGCAGGAGGCCTACAACTCAGCACCGACATCGGGCGCACATTCGCATCAGTACCAGCTGCTCCCGAACTCCTGCTGATATCTGCAGCCGAAGACGGCACCCTCTGGGGGATCGATACCGACGGCACCGCCTGGCGCAAGAACGTCAACGACGATGAGTGGCAGCAGGGACCAGTTGTCGGTGATGTCGAAGCCATCATCGCCGCGGACCAGGACACTGCCTACGCTGCTGATGGACGGTCATTTCATACATTAACGATTCCCTGAAACGTCGTCGGCGGCGCAAACCAAGGCCGACCGAAGACGGAATGGAAACTACCGGTCAGAACGCATACGAACTCGAGGGAGAAGTGGTGAGGAAAGAAGCGATGCTCGCAGGCGGAGCCGCACCAGAGCGCACACCGGCGAAACGGCTTGCCTCGGTCGCGGTGGCCTTGGTGGCCGCAGTAGGACTGAGCGCGTGCACGATCGGGGACACCGAGGACGCCTCGACGGCCGCTGCACCGAAAGAAGCCCCCGCCGCTGCGGCCGTCATTCACACCTCGTTCGAAGATGGGACAGTGGCCGCGACGCCGCGGGAACCGATCGTCTTGGATGTGACAGACGGTGCGTTCGACGATGTCACGGTCACAAACGAAGAAGGCCGCGAGGTCGAAGGCGAGTTCAACGCGGAACGCTCCCAGTGGCGCACCACCGAGACTCTGGGCTACAACCGGGATTACTCGATCGAGGCGAGCGCTACTAACGACGACGGTGAGACGATTACAGACTCGTCCTCGTTCAGCACCGTGGTCCCGAACTCGACCACCAGCGCGAGCCTGGTGACCGGTCAGGGCCACACGGTAGGTATCGCGCAGCCGGTCGCGGTGCGTTTCGAGTCCGCCGTCGGCGACCGTAAGGCCGTCCAGGACGCCATCGAGGTCACCACGACCCCCGCCGTCGAAGGAGCCTTCTACTGGGTGTCGCCCTCGGAGGTTCGCTGGCGCCCCGCCGAATTCTGGGCACCGGGCACCGAGGTCGACGTCGACGTCAACATCTACGGCACCGATATGGGCGAAGGCCTTTACGGAGCCCAGGACGCAAACAGCAACTTCACGATCGGCGACGAGGTCATCACCACGATCGACGACAACACCAAGACAATGACGACCCGAATCAATGGCGAGGTCGTCAGCAGTAGCCCGGTCTCACTAGGAAAGGCATCGACACCCACCCCGAACGGCACCTACTACATCGGCGACCGATACGAATCGCTCATCATGGATTCATCGACGTTTGGTGTGCCGGTCGACTCGGCCGACGGCTACCGGCTTTCAGTCAACTGGGCCACCCAGATGTCCTACAGCGGGATCTACGTCCATGCCGCCCCATGGTCCGTTGAACAACAGGGCTTCACCAACGTCAGTAACGGCTGTATCAATGTCACCGACGCCTACGCCAAGTCGTTCCAGAACAACAGCAACCGTGGCGACGTGGTCGAAGTCATCAATACCGTCGGACCAACACTTCCTGGGACCGACGGACTGGGCGACTGGAACATCCCGTGGGAGACCTGGCGTGCCGGAAATGCCGATCAGGCCTGAGGGGTCCAGTCACTATTCTGACCTCGACCAAAGGCCAGGCCAAAATCGTCCGGCGAGCGCGGGAATAGCCAAAATGCACACTCTTCCGTGGTCATTGATCGACGTTTGAATTTCCTGACATTCGACGTTCATGGACGAGGGAGTCTCGCCGGATTCGTTTTTGGCGGCCCCACCGGCACAAACGAACAATGGCAGCCAGCAGGTGCGCAAGATGGTGCGCGACATCTGGTGCAACCAGCCGGTGGACGCGAATACGCCCGGAGCTAATACGCAGACCTTCCACTAAACGGGCCCTTCACTATGAAGGGCCACTAAACGATGCCGAGCTGTAGTTTCTGCGAACTCACCCTTCCCCAAATTTCCCCCATCTTCGAGGGCACGAGGGTTCTCCACCATGGTCTCGATCGTTCCAGCCTGTCCTGAGTGTCAGCTCGCCAGCGGAAATTCTTGATCAGACCTCCACCTGATCTCCACACAAATACGCGGGCGTACCGGCCAATGTGGAACTCGACCGGAAGGCAGGGGCGCGGTATGGAGTGGGCGAGTGTAACCGTGGTGGCCATTGGCCTGGGCGTGTTCTGGGCCAGCGTGCTCTGCCTCATTGTCGCCCTGACAGGGACCGCTCCCCAGGCGTGAGACACCCAGGGACCAATCGATGGGTGAGCCGGGTTCAACCACCTACCCCACATACCCCATAGGGGTATAATTGGAGGTGTTCCAGTGAGCACCAGCAACGAATATGAAGAGGAGAAGATGTCTATCCAGCCTCGCAGTAACCTTCCGTTGGAAGCGATCGCTGAATCCTGCACGTGCTGCTCCACACCCAGACCCTCGGTGCCGATGCCGATCCACGGTCTCCAGACCGACCGCCACGCCCCGCACCCGGCGCCACCACCCCCCAGACACCGGCGGGCCACACGCTCGGGACTGAGAAGTAGCGAAGGACGATCGCGATGATGTGGAACAACGGGATGGGTTCGGGAATGGGCTGGATGTGGATCTTCTGGCTCTTGGTCATTCTGGGCACGGTGGTGGTCACCGTCGTCCTGGCGAAAGCGTTCACCGGCGGCCGGGGCCAGACCGGAGGGCATGAGCATGTCAAAACCGGGGAACGCCCGCGCCAGCCGCGAGAGATCCTGGACGAACGCTACGCCCGTGGAGAGCTAACCACCGAGGAGTACCGGGAGCGACTACACACTCTGGGCGAGGGACGGCAGTGAGCGAGCTGACCCGACGGCAGCTCCTCGCACTGGGTTTGGCAGGGGCCGGCACCGCCGCCGTGGGCGGGGCCGGCCTGTGGTGGACCGTCAGTGAGGGCAACACCACGAACAGTGGTGGCTTCTCCGACGGTGGTGACGACCTTCTCGAGCCGGACGTGGTGGCCAGTCGGGACGGTGTGCTCGATCTGGAGTTGGTCGCCGCCCCCGCCCGGGTCAAGATCGGCGGGCGAAACGCAAACGTGCAGGCGTTCAACGGCACACTCCCAGGCCCCACCCTGCGCGTTCGGGGCGGAGACACGATCCGAGTGGCGATTGCCAACGAACTCGACACCCCGACCAACCTGCACGTACACGGGTTGCACGTCTCCCCCGAGGGCAATGGCGACAACCCCTTCGTCAGCATCTCCCCCGGCGAGTCCTTCGACTACGAAATCGTCCTGCCAAACGACCACCCGCCCGGGACTTTCTGGTACCACCCCCACCACCACGGCCATGTCGCTGACCAACTGGCGGCCGGACTCTACGGAGCGATCGTTGTTGAGGACCCCGAGCCGGTCCCGGTGTCCCGTGAGCGCACCTTGGTCGTCTCCGACATCACCCTCGACGGCACTGGCAACCCGGCTGCCGCGTCCCCGCCCGAGAAGATGATGGGCCGTCAAGGCGAGATAGTGATGGTCAACGGCCAGGTTCGGCCCCGGGCCACCGCTTCGCCGGGAGAGCGAGAGCAGTGGCGGATCGTCAACGCCTGCCCGTCCCGCTACCTGCGCCTGACCCTGGATGGTCAGTCTCTGCGCCTGCTCGGCCGTGACACCGGCCGCCTACCCGAACCTGTCGACCTCACCGAGGTGACGCTGGCTCCCGGAAACAGAGTCGAACTCCTGGTGGACGCTCGCCAGGGCACCTCCACTCTGCTCAGCATCCCGGTGGACCGCGGCGCCATGCCTGGCATGATGGGCGGACCCATGGCCGGTGCGTTCCCGGCGGACGACGAGCCGATCGGTCTGCTCACGCTGGACGTGACTGGGCCCCCGGCGGACGAACCCGATCCCGTGCCCGCAGGACCGGCCCTGCGGGACCTGCGCACCGCACCGGTAACTGCCCGTCGAACCCTGGAATTCGCCATGGGCATGGGCATGGGCCGTGGGATGCGCGGAGCCGAATCGATGATGTCGTTCACCATCAACGGCCGACAGTTCGACGCCGACCGAAACGACATCACGGTCCGCGCCAGAACTGTGGAGGAATGGACCCTGACCAACACCAGCCCCATGGACCACCCAATGCACCTGCACGTGTGGCCCATGCAAGTCCTCGACGACGGCGAGTCACCCACCTGGCAGGACGTGGTCAACATTCCGGCCTTCGGCCGCGTCACCATCCGCGTGGCCTTCGACGACATCGTCGGCCGCACCGTCTACCACTGTCACATCCTCGACCACGAGGACCTCGGCATGATGGGCACGATCCTGGCCCGCTGAACTCGGCGCACCCGACCGCAAGCACACCGCCAACCCCGCCCGACGAGAAGAAAGTACGGTACCGCATGGATCGCAGCGCCCAGTCCTCGAACTCACTGACCCTCACTGGATCCGTTGCGCTCGGGACGGGGGTGATGATCGGGGCGGGCATTTTCGCCCTGGTAGGGCAGGTCGCCGAGCTGGCCGGGGGGTGGATGCCGTGGGCCTTCCTTGCCGGGGCAGTGGTGGTGGCCTTCAGCTCCTACTCCTACATCCGCTACTCAGCCACCAACCCTTCCTCGGGCGGAATCGCGATGCAACTCAAAGCCGCGTATGGACCCGGGGTCGTGGCTGGCTCGGTTTCGCTGTTCATGTACGTGTCGATGATCCTCGCCGAGTCCCTTCTCGGCCGAACCTTCGGTACCTACATGCTGCGACCGTTCGGGATGCAGGACTCCGACGTGTGGGTCCCGGTGCTGGCCGTCCTCGCCATCGCCGGCGCCGCACTCGTGAACCTGGTGGGCAACCAACTAGTGGAGCGCTCTGCCACGGTCACCGCAGCGCTCAAGATCGTCGGCATCGCGGTGCTGGCGATCGCGGGAATCCTCGCCGCGGGACTCTCCTCCCTGCCCCGGCTCATTACCGCCGCTGGACGCACGCCACCAGACCAGGGATGGGTGGGCTTTCTCGCCGGTGTCACCCTATGCATCCTGGCGTACAAGGGGTTCACCACGATCACCAACCACGGCGGGGATCTGAAGAACCCCAAGCGCAATATCGGCCGCTCAATCATTATTTCCATCGCCCTGTGCACGGCGCTCTATCTATTGATCACCGTCGCAGTCACTGCGAGCCTGACCGTGCCAGAGATCATCGAGGCCCGCGACTACGCACTGGCCGAAGCAGCCCAGCCGATGTTCGGCGACTGGGGCATGAGAATAACCGTGCTTATCGCGGTGGTCGCCACACTGTCTGGACTGATCGCGAGCCTATTCTCAGTCTCGAAACTCTACGACATGCTCCGAGAAATGGGCCAAGCCCCGGGCCTGCCCGGCCGGCCAGGACATCAGTCGCTCTACATCACCGCCGGGCTGGCGATCGTGATGGCCGCCTTCTTCGACCTCTCCCAGATCGCCTCCCTTGGCGCTATCTTGTATTTGGCCATGGACATTGCCATCCACTTCGGGATCATCCGCCGTCTCAAAAACGACGTCGCCGCCAACTCCTGGATCCCGTTGCTCGCGATCATCCTTGACCTCGCGGTACTGGTGCCCTTCCTGCTCACCAAGAGCCAATCGGACCCGTTCACCCTCGTCATCACCGCGCTAGTGGCCCTAGCCATCGTCCTCGCCCAGTGGCTCGCCGTGCGACACCACCAACACCAGTGAGAACACAGAGCACACCAGAGACTCCAACCAACCCAGCGCGATTCAGGCCGCACGACGCGCGTCCGCTGAGCGCGTTGAGGCGCGCATCTCCCCACACTTGTGGCACACGCCGTACCGGCTTCACCGAACCTTCACGTGAAGGACAGTTCGTCCTTCACAAACACTTGGCAGATTGGGGGTGTACCGATCAATGGTCCCGTGCACTCGGGGCTGGATCGAGCACCCAGGAGGAAACGATGCAGGCGAGATGGAGTATCAACATCACCCCTATCGAAAGGGGCGCTCGCATCGTGTTGGGTCTTCTCGGTGTCGTTGGCGGAGGAATTCTGCTCAGCCAGGCGGACTCCACGGGCGCGGTGATCGTGGAGCTGTTGTTGATCGTGGCTGGTCTGGACCTGATCGTCACTGGTGGGACCGGGCACTGTCCACTGTACAAAAAATTGGGCCGCCTCCCGCTTCGGAAAGGACACCCCTCATGAGCGAGCAATCACCCCAGGAGCGACGGCGCCAGCCACTAGACGCGCCCCCTGATCAGCCCCCCGTTGCGGGGTCGGCTTCCCCCTACAGCGATGGGCCTCTGGAAGAGCAGTACCCGCCCGAGCCCTCGAAGCCCGGACGCTCCGGTCATCGTTGGATGATGCTCGCGTGTTGTGTCCCGATGCTCGTTCTTGTCGGGGTCCTGCTGGTGACCGGGGTCGCAGGCACCGGAGTGATCGTGTTTGGCGCGCTGTGCGTGGCGATGATGGGCCTGATGATGTTCGCAATGCCCGGTGGCCACGGCCATTAACCCGCCACTACACGCTCCTGGGATCCATCAGCCCGATGATTGCCGCTGCGGCGATGGCATTGTCCTCCCTGTCGGTCGTGGTCAACGCCAACCGACTCCGGGGCTTCACTGCCGAACGGGCCGCTGATGACTCCGCGGTGTCGCTCGCCTCCGAACCTGTGGTGGAAGTCGGCGACGACCGCCACGATCCTGGATCAGAGCCAACTCCCCATGCCACTGACCCGGTATGCGGCATGAGCGTGGACCCGGCCTTTGCCACTGCCAGCGCCACCCACGAGGGCCACACCTACTACTTCTGTTCCGGCCACTGCGCGAGAGTATTCGACACCCGACCCACAGACTTCGCCGCCACCACCGAGCGAGGAAGCGCCCCGCCGCAATGACCTCCACCAGAGATGCTCTCCTCCAGACGCGAGCACTAACTCGCACTGACCCGATCAGATCCTCAATTTCGACCATATTTCGCCCTGCCGGTTGCTCCCGGTGGGGATGAGCAATCACACCAGAACTGACCTTGCGGTCAGGAGGAGGGGTTCATGACTCACGGACACGGAGGCCACAGTTACACGGACGGTGCGCGCGGCCCTGGGTGGGGACTGGCCATCTCGGCGTGGCTGACGGGAATTTACTTCTTCATTGAAATTAGCATCGGGTTATGGACCGGTTCGGTCGCGGTGATCTCAGATGCCTTCCACACTTTCTCGGCCGTCGGTGGCGTACTGGTGGCCATCATTGCTGCACGGCTCGCTCGCCGGCCAGCAGATGAAGACCGCAGCTTCGGCTGGTATCGCGCGGAAATTGTCGGCGCATTGGTCAACGGCGGTTTCCTGCTGGTGATGGCGCTGGTAGTGATCGTGATGGGCGGGATGCGGCTAACTGCCCCGATCGACCTGTCCACTACGCCGATGTTGTGGGCAGCCGCGGGCGGTTTGCTCACTGAAGTCATCTCGTTGGGTCTGATATGGAAACAAAGTCGCACTGATCTGAACGTCCGCGGCGCACTGTGGCACATTCTTCAGACCTTTGTGGGCAGCCTCCTGATCATCGTCACCGCACTCGTGATCCGCTTTACCGGTTTCTTGCTGATCGACCCACTCTTGGGCATTGCTTTCGGTGTGGTATTGCTGTGGGCGAGCTGGGGCATCTTGCGGGATGCTGCCCATCTACTGATGGCGGGCACACCGACCGACCTCAGCCTTCCCGAGATCACGGCAGCACTGGAGGACACCGAGGGGGTCCAAGGGGTGCACCACGTTCACGCGTCAGCACTGACCAGCGGACGCTATATCTTCTCCGGACACCTTCGAGTGGTCGAGGGCGCCGATCCACAAACCGTCCTGCAAACAGCCTCCACTGTGCTCGAAAACAAGTTCGGGTTCTTCTTCACCACCTTGCAAGTGGAGACCGGCCACCTTGATGAGGCTGGCGCCGAAGCGATCGACATCACGCGGCCCGCGCCGAAAAATAGAACATGAAGGCGCTACTGCTGCTGGCTTTGATCACCGTGTCTGAAGCGACTATCGGCGTATTTGTCAAGCTTAGCGACGGGTTGATTCCCGTCCAGACGCTGACGTTTTACGCGATGGCCTTCGCGGCGGTGTTTCTGTTCATTGCGCGGGCACTGGCGAGCCGGGAATGGCCCCGGTTCCCGCGCGGGAACGTAAAGGACACGGTCATCATCGGCGCGCTGATCGCGGCCCAGGGCGGAGTGTTCAACTACGCCATGACGTTGGTGCCCATCGCCAATGCGGTGATATTCTGGAGTATTGCCCCGTTCTTCGTGTTCATTTTTTCTGCACTGTTTCTTGGCGAGAAGGCGCACAAGCGCTACATCGGGATTTTCGTCATTGCGTTGGCCGGTATCGCCGTGGCTAACCCGCTCAGCGGCGGTCACACCCTGGGCAATCTTGTGGCGTTGGCAACCGGGGCGATCTATGCGGCGATGATCACCTACATGCGTTATGAGGGCAAGACCGAGACGGGTAACGACATAGCCTGGTCGCTCCTGGCCGCGGCACTGGTGCTGTCGCCCTCGCTGCTGCTCGTCGGGCCCGGCAAGGTCTCAGCCACAATCTCCTATCCCGGGCTAGGTATCTCCGTGCCGGTGATGCTTTGGGTGGGGGGTTTGGGCGTGATTTCCACAGGATTCGCCTATTTCGGCATCTCCATCGTTTTGAAATTTCTCAACGCCAATGTTTACTCGCTGGTCGATATCATTGTCTCCCCTGTGGTAGCCACGACATTGGGGTATCTGGTCTTCGCCGAAGTTCCGGCGCGGAGCACGATTTACGGGGCTGTACTGCTGCTCGGCGCCGGATTCTGGTTGACACGGGAGATGTCGCGGGGGGCAGAAAATCGAGCCGCGCACCCCTGTCAAATTGCCTCCCACCACACTTGAGAGTCCAGGGGTTCGTGCACGAGGTGAACCACGACGTCGTCTTCGACGTTTAGCTGGCTGTCCTCAGTGGGGTGCGGCCCGGTGCGGCAATCCGGTGGAACACCATGGCTGCCGCGAGCGTGATCCCAGCTAGCCAGCCAAGGGCCAGTAACGCCCCGGCGGTCTCGTCGAAACTGGGGGTGAACGCTGCGTCGGTCAAGACGCGAACAGCTCCATGGGAGGGCATCCAAGTCGCCCAGTCGGGTGGGGCGGCGTCGAACATGATGTTCTGGGCCAACCCGACATCAAGGAAAGGCAGCATGAACATCAAGTACAGGCCGCCCAGGCGCCCGACTATAGGTCCGATCAGCACTCCGAGCATGGCGTAGGTCAGGGCAACCGCCAGGGTCGCGAGCGCGAACGCCACCCACGAACGCGGTTGGAAGCTGAAGCTGGTCACGCCCAGGGAGACTGCGCTGACCAACACTGCGGCCAAGAGGATCACCCCGAGACGAGCCGCGAGCACCTCTGCGGTGCGGTAGCCGGCCACAACGAGTCGCCGGTCGGCCTCGAGTGATCCGAGCACGACGAACAGGCCAGCCAGGCCGGCCAAGAAGGCCACGGTGATCGGCACCATGATCGCTCCGTGCACATCGATCATCGAGACAATGGCGATCGTGTCCTGGCCGCGCTCGGTGAGTGCAACGGGGGTGGGCTGATCAGGGGTGATGGCGATCGACAGAGAGATGAAAAAGAAGGGAAGACCGACAAGCAGAACCCACAGTGCGACGTTGCGTCGATACTCGCGCCAGGCGAACCGCGACGCCACCCGTGTGCGCCCCCAGGTCGACTCGGGTGCACGACGACTGGTGCGGCGGTGGCCGGTAGTCAACACGAGGACACCGAACGCGAGCACCAGCCCGCCAAGGGTCCAGACCGCTGCGGCGCCAAGGTCACTGAGCGGGCCCGCGTGGCCAGTGCTGGCATCGAGCATCACCAACGTCGGAAAGTGTGAAGGGAACACGCGGGTAATCCATGAGTCGGACGGACCCATCGCCGGTCCGAGGAATACATCGAACATCCACACGAAGACGATCACCAAAGAGCCGTTGACTTCGGAGCGCACTAGCGCACCCACCGCTGTGCCGAGTCCCAGGTATATGAGGGCAAACATGACGGTGGCTGTCACTGTGCGGCCCACGTCAACGATGTCGGTACGAAGCGCCAGCGCCAGAAGTGAACCGGCAACCGCCACGCCCGCCAACGCCAGAGACGACGCCAGCCTGGCCAGCACGACCCTCGTCGGGGAGGAATCCGTGGCAGCCAGTCGTCGATCTGCCTGACGGGACCCGCTGACGTGGAAGAACCCCGCCACGCCAGCCAGAAATGCTGAGGCCCAGCCGGCGGTCACCGCCTCCAACTGTCCGAGGCTGGCTTGCCCACCCAGGATCCGGGCGAACTCGGCAATCGTGTCCGCTGTCAAGGTCACAAACACCAGGGGCACGACGCCCAGTAGCACCAAATTTATTGGACGGCGGGCATACTCGACCAGATACCGCCACGTCAACGACACAGTGAATGGGGTCGTCATCGTAAGATCGTCCTGCCGTCGACCAGGTCGTAGATGCGGTCGAAGCGCTCGGCGTCAGTGATGAAATGGCTGATGATCAACAGACTGCGCCCGGACTCGCGCCGGTCTCGGGTCAACTGCCAGAACCGCTGGTAGGTGTCCCAGTCGAACCCGGCGTAGGGCTCATCCAGTAGCAGCAGGTCAGGGTCCGGAAGCAGCGCCAAGCCGAGGTTGAGCTTGGCCCGAGTCCCCCCGGACAGCGCCTCAACGCGAGCGTGCCTCCACGCGACAAAGCCCAACGTGGTGTAGATGTCGTCTTTGGACCGCTCGATCTCGTCGTCGTCCATGCGGTAGGCCCGACCGAACAGGTCGAAGTGCTCGTCGCAGGTCAGCCTCTCGTACAGGATCGGCTCCTGCGGACAGAATCCGATGGGCCCAGTGTGGCTAATGGTGCCGCTATCTCGGGGTAAAGCACCCACTAAAATTTTCATCAGAGTTGATTTCCCCGACCCATTTTCGCCCACTAGACCCACGATCTCGCCAGGTCGAAGCTCGATGTCCGCGCCGCGCAGCACGCGTCGGGTGCGCCGTCGTGGCCACCACCCGGTTCGGTAGGACTTAGCCACACCGTGAGCGGCCAACACCACCGTCTCCCCAATAGGGCTTTCAGGCAGGCCGGTAATTGGATCCTGGTCCGTCACATCTGCTCCTCATTCAAATACTGGTAATGATCTCGCAAAAAGATGAAGTTTGGAGTCACCTCCGATGAAGGTTCAATAAACATTCTGAAAGAGCACTCCGGGATTATGGCGGTGGCATTCTTCACATTCATACTTTGAGGGAGGCTCTGCCCAACTCCGGCCGTAACACCGCATACAGTCACATTGGATGCGAGCTAGAAAATCGCGGGCCACCCACCGCGGCGAGGAGGCTACCGATGTCCGACAGAACAGAAGAGGCGATGACCTTCCAGGCAGTGCATACATGGATCGCGTCCTCTCCCGCCGCCGGTGCAGCCACCGCTGCCGAAGTAGGGGTCACCGACGCGATGAGGTGCTCTGAGCTACACCACACCCTGGTGAGGTTGCCCCTCGGTCGCGGTACGGGTGGCACAAATCGGCAGAATTCCCACTGGGCAGGCAAGGACCACCCGCTCGCCGGCCTGCCCGCCAGCGGGCTCGTCGATCCGCTCGTCAACCTATTGCTTCGCTCGCAGCTCCTTGCGTGGGCCAAACCCAGCGGGCTCTTCGCGACCCTTCCCCTTGAAAGCGTCACCTCTCCCCTCCCGCGCCGATTGAGTTCTTGTAGCTCAAGACCCCCGGACCGGATGGCCAGCCCGAGCGACAAATCGGCAGACAGTCAACCGCGGGGGCGTCGATGACCTCCCCGCGAGCCGAAGGCGGATCCCCTGCGTTAACCGGCAAACCGTCCCCGCTTCGGATGTTATGGATCACCGCCGCCCTGGCTGCCTGCTTCCTCGGTATCAAATGGGGACTGCGCGATGCGCCGCTGCTGTGGTTTGCGGCCCTGCGAACGGCACCTACTACATCGGCGACCGATACGAATCGCTCATCATGGATTCATCGACGTTTGGTGTGCCGGTCGACTCGGCCGACGGCTACCGGCTTTCAGTCAACTGGGCCACCCAGATGTCCTACAGCGGGATCTACGTCCATGCCGCCCCATGGTCCGTTGAACAACAGGGCTTCACCAACGTCAGTAACGGCTGTATCAATGTCACCGACGCCTACGCCAAGTCGTTCCAGCACAGCAGCAACCGGGGCGACGTGGTCAAGGTCATCAATACCGTCGGACCGACGCTTCCCGGGACCGACGGGCTGGGCGACTGGAACATCCCGTGGGAAACCTGGCGTGCTGTAAATGCCGACCTAGCCTAAGAGGCCCTCGGCCAGGGTTCCGAACAATTGGTTGCGGATACAGACATGGCCGGGTGTTGGCCTGCGTTAATACGCGTCGCCCGTCTCTATGACGAACTGCTCGACTGCGGCAGCAAGGGCCTGGTTCGCGCTGCACCGCCAGCACGGTGAGCTCGTCTCCGCGCTTCCAAAGACCTTGCCGCCACGGCTCTTGCGCCCGCCTACTGGTCAATCCATACGGCGTCCGGGCGATCAGAGTGCAGGCGGAGTGAGCCGCGGACACAAGCGAACATCACCCTTGACCATTACCCCTACGGGGTATAGGTTCATTGGTGTTCGGATTGATCCGAGCCATCGGATGTCTCAACGAACTACACCCGTCAACGGAAGGAGCCGTCATGGCTACCAGCACCAAGGAGTACACCGTCCAGGGCATGACCTGCGGACACTGTGAGTCGTCGGTCAAGGAGGAAGTCGGCGAAATCGCGGGCGTCTCCATGGTGGAGGCCTCGAGCAAGACCGGAACGGTGTCGGTCTCCGGCGAGGGCTTCACCGACGAGCAGGTCGTCGCCGCCGTCAAGGAAGCCGGCTACACCGTCACCTCTTGACGCGAAGCGATCTCGCCAGCCCCAGCAGCTGGCGAGATCCCTGGCCCCGAGCACACCACCCGTTCACCGTGAAGGATTGATCCTCGATGACCCAGACTCAACCCTCCCAGATGCACCCCGCGGTGGATCTGATCGACATAGATCTGGGCGTCACGGGCATGACCTGCACTTCGTGCTCGGGGCGGGTCGAGCGCAAGCTCAACAAGCTCGACGGGGTGGACGCCACGGTCAACTTCGCCACCGAGTCCGCGTCCATCTCCTTCGACCCGAGCAAGGTCGACACGGACGCGCTCATCGAGACCGTGCGCGGTGCGGGATACGACGCGTTCACGATGAAGAATGACGACGACCAGGCTGTGGACGCAACTTCCGCAGGTGGCGGCGCCGGTCCCCGAGACCAGATCGAGGAGGCCAGGGAACGCGAGACCGCAGACCTCAAACACCGTCTGATTGTCTCGGCTGCACTCACGGTCCCGGTGGTCTTGCTGAGCATGATCCCGGCACTGCAGTTCACCAATTGGCAGTGGGCCGTGCTGACCATGGCCACCCCCATCTTCTTCTGGGGAGGCGCACCCTTCCACAAGGCCACCCTCGCCAACCTGCGGCACGGCTCGTTCACCATGGACACCCTGGTCTCCATGGGCACGGCGGCCGCCTACCTCTGGTCACTGTGGGCACTGTTCCTCGGCAACGCCGGCATGCCCGGCATGACCATGGAAGTGCATCTGCTGCCCACAAACTCCACGATGGACGAGATCTATCTGGAGACCGCCGCCGTGGTGATCTCCTTCCTGCTGCTGGGCCGCTGGTTTGAAACCAAGGCCAAGGGGCAGTCCTCCGCCGCACTCAAGGCGCTCCTCGACATGGGAGCCAAGGACGCCGCCGTCCTCCGCGACGGCGTCGAGGTCCGCATCCCCGTGGGTCAGTTGAAGGTCGGCGACATCGTCGTGGTGCGCCCGGGCGAAAAGATCGCCACCGACGGTCGCGTCACCGAGGGTTCGTCCGCGATCGACGAGTCCATGCTCACCGGCGAATCCGTCCCGGTTGAGGTCACGTCCGGCTCCACGGTGACCGGCGCAACCATGAACACCTCGGGAAGACTGCTGATCGAGGTCACCCGCACCGGCGAGAACACCACACTGTCCCAGATGGCCAAGCTGGTCACCGAGGCGCAGTCCAAGAAGGCCCCGGTCCAACGACTGGTCGACCGCATCTCGCAGGTCTTCGTGCCCATCGTGATCGTCATCGCGATCATCACCCTGCTCGTGCACTTGTTTGTGGTGGGAGCGGGACTGGCCACCGCGTTCACCGCCGCCGTGGCCGTGCTCATCATCGCCTGCCCGTGCGCACTGGGCCTGGCCACTCCCACCGCACTCCTGGTCGGTACCGGCCGCGGCGCCCAGATGGGACTGCTCATCAAGGGGCCCGAGGTCCTAGAGTCCACCCGGCGCGTCGACACCATCGTCATGGACAAGACCGGCACCGTCACCTCCGGAGTGATGTCCGTCAGCCAGGTCACCACTGCCGCCGGATTCGACCGGACGGATCTGCTGGTCAAGGCCGCTGCGGTGGAGGCCGCGTCCGAGCACCCGATCGCCCAGGCCATCGCCCGCGAGGGTGCAAAGAGTCTGGCGGGCGAGGGCCCCGTGGCCGACAGGGAGGCCGGATCCGCCATTCTGCCGGAGGTCACCGGGTTCACCAATACTGCAGGCCGTGGCGTCACGGGCACCGTCGACGGTGCCGTGGTGACCATTGGTCGCCCTGAGGGCTCCCTGCCGGCGGACCTGCGGACCGCGTTCGACGATGCCCAGAAGCAGGGCGGCACCCCTGTGGTCGCCCAGATCGACGGCACCGTCGCGGGCGTGATCACCGTCCGCGACACCGTCAAGCCCACCTCCGCCGAGGCGGTAGCCGGACTCAAAGCTCTCGGATTGACCCCGTGGCTGCTCACCGGCGACAACGCCGGAGCCGCACGTGTCGTGGCCAGCGAGGTCGGCATTGATCCGGCCAACGTGATCGCCGAGGTCATGCCCCACGACAAGGTCGCCCAGATCGAGAAACTGCAGGCCAAGGGCAAGAACGTCGCCATGGTCGGCGACGGCGTCAACGACGCGGCAGCTCTCGCCCGGGCCGAGCTCGGACTGGCGATGGGCGCCGGCACGGACGTGGCGATCGAAGCCTCCGACATCACTCTGATGAACGACGACCTGCGATCCGCCGTGGACGCGATCAGGCTGTCACGCCGGACCCTGGGCACCATCAAGGGCAACCTATTCTGGGCGTTCGCCTACAACCTCGCACTGATCCCCGTCGCTGCGATCGGACTGCTCAACCCCATACTCGCAGGCGTCGCAATGGCGTTCTCGAGTGTGTTCGTGGTGACCAACTCCCTACGCCTGCGCGGGTTCACCTCAAGCCACGCGACCCCCAACCACGACCAGACCAGGAGCCAGTCATGACGGATACCCCGGACCTCGCCATCGACCCTGCAGCCGAGCACGATGCCGAAGCCGCTGGCTGCGAGACCCACAGTCACCACGGCTACATGAAGGAAAAGGACCGCTACAAGGCCCGGCTCAAGCGGATCGAGGGCCAGGTGCGGGGCATCCACCGCATGATCGATGAGGAGCAGTACTGCATCGACATCCTCACCCAGGTCAGCGCCATCAATTCCGCACTGCGCAACGTCGCCCTCGGCCTGCTCGACGACCACATGCGCCACTGCGTCGCCGACGCAGTGAACGAGTCCGACGAGGCCGCAGAGATCAAATTCAAGGAAGTGGCCGACGCCATCGCCCGCTTCTCCCGCTAAGCGGGGGCGGGTAGGTGCATGGGAGGCCCCGGCAAGGTCGCGAGCAGGATGCTTCGCGGATGTAGCCGAGCCCCGAAATTCGGTGAACACGCCTCACCAACATACCCCGTTGGGGTATAGTTTGCGGGTGGGAAAGCCAATGAACTCGCACGGCAGAAACCAGGAGAGAACATGACATCTGATCGAATTCAGGATCCGGTCGACGCCGCCGGTTAGCTCGACGAACTCGCGGGCCCTATACCGGGCTGGCAACCCGGTTGTTCCAATCGTGCCAGGCCATCACCGCAGGTCGTCACCGAAAAAGCCTTCGGGTTCGAGCAATGTGGCTACGAAGTCGGGCCAAAGGCAGCTCACCCTGGCCCACGCCCTTGGGCGCCCGAAAGACCAGCAGCGGCGGAGGGTGCTTCCATCGTTCCGAGCGCCCTAGAAGGGAGCCGCCATCATCGTGGCGCCAGCCCGAACCACTCCCCTGACGAACATCTTGAGCAAACCTTCACACAATCTCCACCACAATCCGCTGGCTCACCCACGATCCTGACTGTCGGCCGGACCCCAGAACGCCAGGACGTGCGTCATCACCGACGGGAACGGCGATCCTGGGATGGGCGGTGTCACGAACGTGGTCGGCCGAGCACAGATGTCAGCACGATTCGATACCCTGCGGCGGTATCGGCTCGTGGCCCGGAGCAACTGCTACTTGGCCCCACGGGAAGAGATGTCCATGACCCCTAGAACACATCATGCGCTAGGGCTCACCGCTGTCAGGGAATCATGTTCTTGCTGTTTACTCCCTCGAAACTCCTGCATATCGAAGCTGCCGGACGCATGCCGCTCGAAGATCACGCCAACCAGGTGGCAATGGACAAGACGGAAGGGACCAAATGAATCAGTCGCACGATCATCATGACCACGCCCACAGTCACGGATCCGGCGGAGCCGCGGCCGGGCACCTCAACGAGCGAGACACGGCGGTAGCTGAGCACCATCACCCGGACGGGCCCCAGGAGACGACGGGCCACGCCCATGCGGGGCAGCATCACGCTGGCCATGAAGACCATGGCGGTCATGCGGGGCACGGAGACCATGTCGGGCAGTTCCGACGGCTGTTCTGGATCATGCTCGTTTTGGCGGTGCCGGTGGTCGGCTTCAATGACATGTTCGCCGACCTCATCGGTTACCAGCTGCCCGACGCCGGATGGGTGTGGTGGGTCTCCCCCGCCCTGGGCACAGTGATTTATCTCTGGGGTGGTCGGCCGTTCCTTACTGGCGCGGTGTCTGAGGTTCGCGCTCGGCAGCCCGGCATGATGCTGCTCATCGGCTTGGCGATCACCGTGGCGTTCATCGCCTCCTGGGGCGCAAGCCTGAGCTTGTTGGATCATGAGCTGAACTTCTGGTGGGAACTGGCGCTGCTGGTGGTCATCATGCTGCTGGGCCACTGGATTGAGATGCGTTCCCTGGCGCACACCACCTCTGCACTCGATTCTCTGGCGGCGCTGCTGCCTGATGAGGCCGAGAAGGTCGACGGCGACGACGTGGTCACCGTCGCACCGGCCGATCTGCTGGTCGGCGACGTCGTAATTGTCCGCCCCGGTGCTTCTGTGCCCGCCGACGGCAGGATCATCGACGGCTCGGCCAGCATGGACGAGTCCATGGTGACCGGCGAATCCAAGGCGGTCCGGCGTGAGATCGGCGAGCAGGTGGTCGCCGGCACGGTGGCCACCGACTCCGGCTTACGCGTCGAGGTCTCCGCAATCGGTGACGACACTGCCCTGGCCGGAATTCAGAAGCTGGTGGCCGACGCGCAGGCATCCTCCTCGCGGGCCCAGCGCATCGCTGACACCGCGGCCGGCTGGTTGTTCTGGTTCGCCCTCGCATCGGCCGTGATCACCGCTGTCATCTGGAGTGTTCTGGGGATGCCGGATGCGGGGGTGGTGCGCACGATCACCGTGCTGGTGATCGCCTGCCCGCACGCGCTGGGTTTGGCGATTCCGTTGGTGGTCTCGATCGCCACCGAACGCGCCGCCCGCGGCGGGGTGCTGATCAAGGACCGCCTCGCGCTCGAATCGATGCGCACCGTCGACGCCGTCCTGTTCGACAAGACCGGCACCCTGACCAAGGGCGAACCCACCGTCACCGGAATCGAACCGATCGAGGGACACACCCAAGACGAGGTACTCGCCCTCGCCGCGGCGGCCGAGAGCGACAGCGAGCACCCGCTCGCCAGAGCAGTGGTCGGGGCCGCAAGGGCCCGCGAACTGACCGTGGCGAAGGCGACCGACTTCTCCTCCTCGCCAGCTGTGGGCGTGAAGGCCACGGTGGAGGGCACCGTGGTCGAGGTCGGCGGCCCCTATCTCCTCGACCAGCACGATCGCGACGAACTCCCCGTCGCCGATCAGTGGCGTACCGAGGGCGCGATCATCCTGCACGTCCTCGCCGATAGCCGGGTGATCGGCGCGCTGCGGTTGGCCGATGAGATCCGGCCCGAGTCCCGTGACGCCGTCGACGCGCTCCATGCTGCCGGTGCGCAGGTCGTCATGATCACCGGCGATGCTCAGGCCGTCGCTGACACCGTCTCCGCCGAGCTCGGCATCGACCGGGTCTTCGCCGGGGTCCGGCCCGAAGACAAGGCCGCCAAGGTCGCCCAACTCCAGCACGAGGGCCGCAAGGTCGCCATGGTCGGCGACGGGGTCAACGACGCGCCCGCACTGGCCCAAGCCGATGTGGGCATCGCCATCGGCGCCGGGACCGACGTGGCGATCGGCTCCGCCGGCGTCATCCTGGCCTCATCGGATCCCCGCTCTGTGCTCTCGGTCATCGAACTCTCCCGGGCGAGCTACCGCAAGATGAAGCAGAACCTGTGGTGGGCCGCCGGCTACAACCTCGCCGCCGTGCCCCTGGCCGCAGGTGTCCTGGCCCCGGTCGGATTCGTGCTGCCCATGAGCGTCGGCGCCATCCTCATGTCGCTATCGACAGTCGTTGTCGCTCTCAACGCCCAGCTGCTACGCCGCCTCGACCTGAGTCCAGAATCCGTCACAAGAGCGATGGAGCGATGATAAACACGATGACCATCAGACACCACTCGCGGCGACGAGTCGCGTCCGCGTTCCTTGCTGCCGCCGCGTTAACTTTCGCCGGCTGCTCGACCGGGCCGTCCGAGAACGCTTCGACAGAACCACCCAACCCGTCGTTGGAGTCCTACGGCCTCGCCGGTCTCGACGCGCCCCAGATCATCAACAAACTCGACACCATGCCGGTGGCCGATAGGCCGGATGATCTGATCGCCTCGGTGCAGCCGACCGAACTGGTCTTGACCAGTAGCGATGAGGGCCTGGCAACGATGCCGATGCCAGATGACCAGTTCTATCTGTCAGTGGCGCCCTACAACACCAGCACCCACCCCTGCCAGTTCCACAGCCTGACCACCTGCCGCGGTGAGATGGCCACCGAGGAGGTGCACGTCACCGTCACCGATACCGCCACCGGAGACATCCTCATCGACGAACCACGCACCACCTACGACAACGGCTTCCTCGGATTCTGGCTACCGCGAGACATCACTGCCACGCTCACCATCGACTACGACGACAAGTCGGCCACTGTTCCGATCGCCACCGGAGACCAGGACCTCACCTGCCTGACCACCATGAGACTCACCTGACAACCCCCCTCCCCGCATCAACAACCCCCCGCCGGGTCGCGGCCCCCGGCCGGCAGGGAAGGCGGTGCGTCCCGCATGGACCACAGCACCGCCAGTCAGAGGTAGCGGCAGATCGTCTCGGCTTGGCAGGTCGCAGGGTCCACTGTGCGGCTGGCGGACTGGAGCTGGGCGACTGCCTGACGCAGCTGCAAGAGATCGGCTATCTGCTGGTCGATCTCGTCCAGTCGAGTCACCAGGAGCGTGTCGACGTGAGCGCAAGGTGCCTGTCCGTCATCGCGAATCCGGAGGATCTCACCGATGCGGGCAAGCGATAGTCCCGCGCTCTGGCCCCGCCGGATGAAATCGAGCCGGGAGATCACGTGCTCGGGGTAGTCACGGTAGCCGTTGAGGGTTCGTTGTGGGGGCGGGAGCAGGCCCACGGATTCGTAGTAGCGAAGGGTTTTCGGAGTGGTGCCCGCCGTGGCAGCCAGTTCGCCGATCCTCATTGGAATTACCGCTCCTTCGAGACCGCCTGGGTTGACCTTCCAGTGCGCTGGAAGGTCCATCCTAATGAGCGAAGAAAGAGAGGGGCCATCTGATGGAACCGGGTTTCGAATTCGATTTGGCGGTGGTGGGCTCCGGCGGGGCAGCCATGACGGCCGCTATCACCGCTCGCCAGGCCGGCAGGACGGTGCTGGTGATCGAGCACGGCACCATCGGCGGCACCTGCGTGAACATCGGGTGCGTCCCGTCCAAGGCGCTGCTGGCCGCTGCCGGCACCCGCCAGGTCGCACTGACCAATCCCTTCCCCGGGGTCCCCACCCTCGCCCGGGGCGTTGATCTGGGAGCGCTGGTCAAGCAGAAGGACCAGCTGGTCACTCGACTGCGAGAGACCAAGTACGCCGACGTCGCGAACGCCCATGGCTTCGAGATCCGCCGTGGGGAGGCTTCCTTCCTCGATCCCGACACTCTGGTGATGGATGGGGATCCGGTGGCGGCCGGTTCGGTGGTACTGGCCACCGGAGCAGAACCGGCACTACCGAAGGAGGTGACCGGGCTGGACGAGGTGGAGCATCTGACCTCGACCACCGCCATGGAATTAACTGAACTGCCCGACTCCATGATCGTCATTGGCGGTGGCTACGTCGGTATCGAACAGGCCCAACTCTTCGCCCATCTGGGCACCCGGGTGACCATCATCGGCAGGATCACCCCTGCTGCCGAGCCGGAGATGGTCGCCATCCTTCGCCAGGCCCTGGCTCAGGACGGGATCACGGTGATCGAGGAGCACGCCACCTCTGTCGACCGGCAGAACGCACAGGTCACAGTCCGTACCGCTTCGGGCCGCAGCCACTGCGCAGAACGGCTACTAGTGGCCACCGGGCGTCGCCCGTCCACAGACCGCCTCAACCTGCCAGCCGCAGGCATCACCACCGACCCGGACGGATTCATCCTCGTCGACGAGCATCAGCGCACCACCAACCGGCGCGTCTTCGCCGCCGGTGACGCCACCTCGGCACCCCAGTTCGTCTACGTCGCTGCTGCCACCGGGAAAGCCGCCGCGGCCAACGCCCTTCGCACCGATCCGCAGGGCCCAGGCGAGGTCGTCGACTACACCGGACTGCCAGCGGTGATCTTCTCCCGCCCCCACCTGGCCACCGCCGGGCTCACCGAGGCCGCAGCCCGGGCCGCCGGGCACCGCTGCCAATCCCGGGTGATGAGCTTCGAAGACCTGCCGCGCGCCTTAGTCGACCAGGACACCCGCGGGGCGATCAAAATGGTCGCCGAAACAGAAACCGGAAGAATCCTCGGACTCAGCGCAATCGGAGACCACGCCGGAGAAATCATGCTCGCCGCGACCTACGCCATCACAGCCGGGATGACCACCCGCCAGATTGCCGACACCTGGGCCCCCTATCTGACCACCTCCGAAGCCCTGCGCCTGGTCGCAGGCACCTTCCACACCGAACTACCCACCTCCTGCTGCGCCTGAACACCGCCTCCACATGAGGGGGCTTGGTCATTCGCGATCGAGGTATCCTGCCGCCTGGGCTTCGAGTCGAGGAGGATGACGTCATGCCAAAGGACGTTAATCCCGCTACTGAACCACCCCACCAAGGCGAACAAGGCGCCCGGGCGCGAACTGCTCTGGTCGTCTCGGTCACGCTGCTGGTCGCGGCGGACCTCGGAGTTAAAACTTGGGCGGGCGGAGCACTGGCCGACGGCCATACGGTGGACCTAGGACTAATGCAGCTGCGCCTGGGCTTCAACTCCGGGGTGGCGTTCAGCCTCGGCGATGGCCTCCCCGCCGGCGTCGTTCTCGCCATCACTGGACTCATCATCGGTGCGCTGGCGATCTTCACCTGGCGGGCCACCCGCACCGCAACGCGCACAGTACGACTGGCGCTGGCCCTGATCCTGGGCGGAGCTGTGGCCAACTTCATCGATCGCGCCACCGACGGGCTGGTGACTGACTACCTACACACCGGTTGGTTCCCTACCTTCAACCTCGCCGATGTCTTCATCACCGGTGGCGCCGTGGTGCTGATCGTGGCCACCCTCACCGGTCGCGACAAGGCCGAGGCCTTGGAGATGCCAGCAGCTTCGGCCCGGCAAGCCAGGGGACCTCATGACCACTGAGGTGGCCGTAGCAGCGTTGGCTCTATATTTGTTCGGCCTGGTGGCCGCTGTCGGGGTGCGCTCCTAGCGCCACCATCAGAGCACCGGTTCCACCGCTTGCGCGGCCTGAGCGGTGCGCGCCCGGATCAGTCGGGAGGTGGGGTGAGATCTGGTGGCGGGTCAGCGACGATCACGACGCGCGATGTCAGGACCTGCGCGCCTTCCGCGACAGAGAGTCCGAGTTGCACCGATATTCTGCGGCAGATGCCTGGCAGCGGCTGACCCGGCAGGTCTATCCCCTGCCCGCAGAGCGCGAGCCCGCTTGGTCGGCAGCCAGTCGATGACGTCGCGCTCGCCTCTAGTTCGGTCGTACCTGTCCGACTAGGTGACGACGCGGCCGTACCCGGCCGATGCGGCCCGGCTCTGTCTCTTCCACCGCACGCCACGACCGGTGGGCCGGACCGAAGCGCCACATTATAGACTCTTGGCTAGCCGTTGCAGTCCGAACTGCGCCGTAACTTTTCCACGCCGGTGCGGCGCTCCGTTTGGAGATAGGGGTTGTCTCGGTTCAAGTGCGTGGAGCTAGATGGATGCGAGTGAGCTATGCGTAGGACCCCCTTCGTCGCGGTGATCGCCGCGGTCGCCCTGGGCCTGGCCGGGTGCACCTCGGAGAACACCGAGACCGAGACGGAGACGACCGCAGCCGCGACCGCTGGCGCGGCGCCCATTGTGGTGGAGGATGCGTGGGTCAAGGCCACTGACGTCAATGGGGGTACTGACCACGGCGAGGTCACTGGTGACCCCGGTTCCGGTGATTCGAACGCGCACGGCGACGGCGGCGCGATGGCACCGGTGTTTGGAATCGTGCGAAATCAATCCGATGCGGATGTCCGCCTGGTCGAGGTGACCTCCGCGGTTTCCGGTGAGGCCGAGTTGCACGAGACCGTCTCGGGGGCGGCGGGTGGCTCGATGATGCGGGCGCGAGAGGGCGGCTTTGTCATCCCGGCGGGCGGAGAGCTTGTGTTCGAGCCTGGCGGGAATCACATCATGCTGATGGGAGTGCACGAAGCGATCCGCACGGGCCAGGAAGTCACCGTGACCCTCACATTGGAGAACGGCGATACGAGCGAGATCGTCGCCTCGGCACGGTCGTTCGAGGGGGGCAATGAGCAGTACCAGGGCGGGGAGTGACGGGACATGGGCGACCAAAACCATCGCTCGGCGTTGAATCGCAGATCCTTCCTGGTCGGCGGGGCCGCCGTCGCCGGAGGTGCGGCGGGGTGGGGAGTTGGTGAGCGTACCGCCACTGCTCGGACCCCTGATCGCGACGCGGTGGCCAACTCCCGGGCCGTCGGCGCGGCCACCGAGCCCTTCTATGGTGACCGTCAGTCCGGCGTCACCACGGCGCCGCAGGCGCATGCGGCGTATGTGGCATTCGATCTGCGAGAGGGTGTTCGCGGCACCGACCTCATCGGCGTACTGCGAGCCTGGACCCAGGACGCGGCCCGGCTCACGCAGGGGCGCGGCGGTCTCGCCGACCTGCAACACGAGTTGGCTGAAGGACCGTCCCGGTTGACGGTCACCATCGGTTTCGGCACGGAGCTGCTCGGCAAGGTCGGGCTTGGCCGCCGCACCCCGGAGTGGTTGCAGCCGCTGCCGGACTTCCCACAGATCGACCGGCTCGAGGACCGGTGGTCCGGCGGCGATCTGCTGTTGCAGGTCTGTGCCGACGACCCGCTCACCGTCGCACACTCGGCCCGAATTCTGTCCTCAGGTGTTCGCGACGCGGTCACTCAGCGGTGGGCGCAGCGAGGGTTCCGCCGTGCCGTGGGCACCGACCCGTCCGGGCAGACACAACGCAACCTCTTCGGTCAGATTGACGGCACCGCCAATCCCTCACCGGCCGATGCCGACTACGACCAGTTGCTCTATTCCGATGGCGCCGACCGGCGATGGATGCGGGGCGGCACCTCCCTGGTGCTGCGCCGTATCCGGATGACGATGGACACCTGGGAGGAGATCGAACGGAGCTCCCGTGAGCTCTCGATCGGACGGAAACTCGACTCGGGCGCGCCACTGACCGGTACTACAGAACACGACCCCGCTGATTTCGAGGCAATGGACCGCACCGGGTTGACCGTCATCCCCACCGAGCCACACATCGCCCGGGCCCGGCCACGGGTCCGGGCCGAGACGATCCTGCGACGACCGTACAACTATGACGATGTCCCGGAGTCCGGCCAGATCAGCAACTCCGGTCTGTTGTTCGCTTCCTACCAGGCCGACCCGGTACGCCAGTTCGTGCCGATCCAGCAGCGACTGGCAGAGCAGGACATGCTCAACACCTGGACGGTTCCGATCGGCTCCGCCGTGTTCGCGATCCCACCGGGGTGCCACGAGGGCGGCTACGTCGGAGAGAGCGCATTGGAGGGATAGCCGCACGCAACCACCGGGGGTCATGGTCACCGCCTCACCGCCGAAGCAACGGCTGCCCGATTATCATCCAGTGATCACGTCGGGGCACGCATGAGTTAGAAAGCGGACAATCTGTTGAGTAAGAATCTGAAGCTCTCGCTAGCGCTGATCACGGCTGCGCTGGTCGTCCTGGTGGTGGCCTTACTGGCTGCCGGGAACGATTCCGGCTCCGAGCAGGCACGTCCTGATGACAGTCCGGGCACCGGAGTGTTGGTGCGTGAGGACAGTCCCCGACTGTCTGAGGGCGGTGACGCCGTCTTCGTTGAGTTCCTCGATTTCGAATGCGAAGCCTGCATCGCGCTCTATCCGACAATTGAGGACCTCCGCGAGCAGTACGGAGACCGGGTGACGTTCGTGGTGCGCCACATGCCCCTGCACGACAACTCTATGGCGGCGGCCCTGGCCGCCGAGGCCGCCGCCGAGCAAGGCCGGTTCGAGGCCATGTACCGCAAGTTGTTTGACACTCCCGAGCAGTGGGGCCACCAACAAACCCCGCAAATGGACACATTTTTCGGCTATGCCGAGGAACTGGGGTTAGATATGGAGCGCTTCGAGAGCGCATACAACGACCCGGCCACCCTCGAGCGCATCGAGCAGAGCAAGCAGGACGGTCAGAGCCTCGGGGTCAGTGGCACGCCGACCTTCTTCCTGGACGGGGAGCGCCTCGAGCCGACCAGCGTCACCGATCTCGAGAACAGCATCAATGCTGCCCTCGAATAGCTCAGCCACCCCGGTCGCACACTCCACCAACGCCGGCCCGGATCAGTACCCCCACCGCAGGCTCGCGGTGGTGCTGATCGTTGGTGGGCTCATCGGCCTGGTCGCGGCGGTAGTGCTGCTGGTGGAGAAGATCGCGCTGATCGAGAACCCGGGCTACGTCCCGTCCTGCAGCATCAACCCTGTCCTGTCCTGCGGGTCGGTGATGACCACCGCGCAGGCCGAGGCCTTTGGCATCCCCAATCCGATCATCGGCATCGCCGGATTCGCCGCCACCACGGCCCTGGGTGCTGCGCTCCTGGCGGGGGGAGCATTTCAGCGCTGGCTGTGGGCCAGCATCCAAGTAGGCGTCACCTTCGCGGTGGTGTTCATCCACTGGCTCATCTACCAAAGCTTGTACAGCATCGGTGCCCTGTGCCCGTACTGCATGATCGTCTGGGCGGTGACCATACCGATCTTCTGGTACTGCACCCTGTGCAATCTTCAGCCACTACGCCGCAGCGATTCGGCGGGTCTTGCGCGCCTCATCGCCGTAGTTACCGAATACCGGGGCGCGATACTTACCGCCTGGTACCTACTTGTCCTGCTGCTCATCACGCACCGCTTCTGGGACTACTGGACCACCCTCGTCTAGAAACGCTCGCCGAACAGCAGATCGCGTTCCGCGAGTCAGTCCTCGGCTCACTCGGGGGCGGCACACCGCAGTCTGCGCAGGCGCTCCCAGATCAAAGCAGCGCACGCCGGATGGCTCTCGGACCCGGTCCCCCGCCCGCTGTCCAACTCCTCGTACAGCTATCGACTGCTGTCGCAGACGATCAGGCGCGGTTGCCTCCACGCGAGCTGCGTCGATACTCGGATGCGAACCGGTCACCGTAGCGATCACGCATGGCCGCCGCTACGAGCCGGTCTGAGTCCGCGGCCTCGTCCGATGGACCATCGTCTCCAACCGTGGCCGCGGGAGGGCCCGACGGGGCCTGCGACGCTGTGGTGTCCTGCCCGGGACCTGCTGCCCGGTTCCCGCCCTTGCGTGGCCGCGCCGCGGCGGCATCGTTGTCCTCGTCGTCCAGACGACGGCGCTGACGTATCTCGCTCCACACGAAGTAGCCCAGGCCGATGGGAGCGAGGACCCCGAAGGCCATCCACTGCAGTCCGTACGACAAGTACGGACCCGACTCGGTGGACGGCACTGGCATCGGTTCCAAAGACCCGGGCTGCCCACCGGCGAGCTGGAGATAATAGGGCGACAAGTCGGTGCCGAGGAGGTCCCCGATGACGGGGGGGGTCGATGTTGCGCACCATGTTCCAATCGTGCAGAACGATGGGTTGGGCGGGAGCATCCATCGGGATCCTGAGGCGGGCGATGATGGTCAGCTGGCCCGTCGGCGCGGACGGGAAGTCCGGGACCGCGTTGTCGTCGCCGACGCGGACCCATCCGCGGTTGACGAGCAGGGAGTCACCACTGTCGGTGCGGAATGCACGAAGTGCCTGGTACACGAGTTCACCGTCGACGGACTGCATCCGCAACAGGACATCCTCCATGGGCAGGTAACTTCCGCGCGCAGTAACCAGATGCCACTCGGAATCACCGAGAGATCCCTCCCGCCGGATCACTTCGTCCAACGGAACCGGCCCTGCCACGCTGCTCTCAACGAGCTGGCATTGCGTGCCTTGAGATCCTCGTACTTGTTCAACTGCCAGGGGGCAAGCATCGTGAAGCACAGGTAGGCGAAGAGGCTGATGAACAGAAGGGTGATCAACCATCCCGGCTTGAGCATGCGAGAGAACCGTTTCACCTGCCAAACAGTAATCGTGCCGGCTGTCCGATCACCCTGCGCATCACCACGGCGACGGGAGCCGGCTGCACGGGCCTGTCGGAAAACTGGGCTGACCGGGGGGCGCGCACCTCATTTACGACCTGTCCGGTGCCCTGGTGGTCCGTGATCAGCGTCGTCAGGTTTTCGACCTCCCGCCGATCGAACATGCTCGCCATCGAGCACCGCGCCCAGCGGCGCGCATGTTCATGCGGAGTAGTGACTACCGCTGCGTTCCCGGCCGAGGCCAGAGCCCCGGTGTGTTACGGGCCCGGCGTGGCTGCGCTGGGCGCCTACCTACTGGGCCGCCAGCACCTTCCGGTTGACCGGCGTTCCGCAGAATTCGGTGGTTCTGAAGCCATTCCGGGGTGTTCGCAACGCT
Organism: Dietzia sp. MNB45; assembly: GCF_051994785.1. NCBI lineage: Bacteria > Bacillati > Actinomycetota > Actinomycetes > Mycobacteriales > Dietziaceae > Dietzia > Dietzia sp. MNB45. Next base: position 2,424,979 of record NZ_CP163397.1, read on the forward strand.
GTGCCCTGCACGGGCATGTTGAGGTCTAGCAATTCGTGTCGACTCTGCCCGTGTCACCTAACCCCCCAAGCAGAAACGCGGGACTCATGACCGAATGGGACACTTGAAGAGCGCCCTGGAGTCTCGCCCCCAGCAGCGTCCGGGACCGTAGCCTGATTAGGCGTCGTTGGAGCCGATGACTGCTCGCAGAGCAACGGGCGTGCCAGCCTAGCTGCAATCAGATACCGACCTAGGAGATCAGCAATGATCGCATTGACCACGTGGACGGGCGGCATCCTCACCGCCACCGGACTCATCGCCTACTTCACCACCGGGATGGAGAGTGCCACCTCGCTGATACCGGCGTTTATCGGTGTGCTGCTGCTCATCGCGGCGTTCATCGCGAGCCGCGTCCCGAACGCCAGCCGAGGGGTGATGATCGCAGCGCTCGTCATCGCCGTGCTCGGGGCACTGGGATCTCTCATGCCGCTTGCCGACCTCGGCGCGTTGTTCGCCGGAGATGCAGAGCGGCCTGCTGCGGTAATCGTCAGCGGGATCATGCTGATCGTGCTCGTCGTGTACTTCGTGGCGGGCCTTCGTCAGATCCTGACCACTCGCGAAACGGGGCCAAAAGCAAATTGACAAAGACCCCGGCCTTTCGCGGTGGGGTGAACATCGGGAGGAAGATTCCCGCGGATCGTGAATCGGGGCGCTCGCCTCGCACCGCGGCTGACGCGGGTTGCCGGGGTCGAGAGCGTTCAGGACGTAGTCGGGGGCGCGGGGATCGGCCACGGCAACGTGCTCGGAGAGGTTCTGCTCGCAGCCGTCCTGGACCACCACGTTGGTCGCCATCGAACCGGGGGCCAGGCCCGACGTGTACGGCAGGACGACCTCGACGTACCGGGTAGCCCGTTGAGGTACCGCACGCCCGGCGCGTACGGAGTCCCGTCGGCCCACAACTCCTGCAGCACGAGCGAGCCCGGCAGCATCTGCGTGAGGAGCACCGCAACCAACTCGACGCCGCCGGTGGAGGCGGTAAGCATCTGGTCCGGTCACCGGCCTGCTGATCGAATCCCGTACGACTCAGCTCAATGACCGCGATATCAAGACGGTCCGCGGAACCCCGGTTTTCGCTCCCAGCCGGGACACGCTTCCACGTCGCGCACGCGGCCGGAAACCAGGAACCACTCCTGCCAGCGTTCCGGAGAATTCTCCGGTTCTGGAGTCATTTCGGAGTGGGCGCAACGCCGTGACCTGCAGGGGCTTGTTTGAGATCTAGTAAGTCGGGGATTCCCCGAAGAAATGCACTACCGCGCGGGGTTGCAACGCCGGCCCGGAAATTGGCGAACACCAGCACGCGCTCCCCCGCGGGGAGGCGGTCGGCACGCCCGAAGTGGACGGTGCTAGACGAGGACTCCTTGGGCCGCGAGCCACGGCACCGGGTCGACCCACTGACCGGCGGCGGTCTGTACGCGAAAGTGCAGGTGGGGGCCGGTGGAGTCTCCGCGGTTGCCGACGGTTCCGATCACTTCACCGGCGTTGACCCGCTGGCCGACGCTGACGTAGTTCTGGTCGTTGTGGCCATATTCCAGCAGTTCGCCGTCATCTGTGCGGATGCGGATCCAGATGCCGTACCCGGCGGCGGGGCCAGCGGCTTCGACAACGCCGCTCTTGGCGGCGTAGAGCGGCGTACCAATCGGCGCACCGAAATCAGTGCCGTTATGGAAGCTGCCCCAACGCGAGCCGAACCCCGAGGTGATCACGGCCTCCGTAGGGGCATGTGCGCCGCCGATCTGCGGGCTACCGGCGCTGTCGCCGAGGGAACCGAGCCCGAGCCCGGCGGCGTACTGCCGGACCTCACTTGGGGCGAGGCCGAACTGCTCCCCGATCCTCTGGATCTCGGCGGGGCCGATGCCGAACTGCTCGGCCGCGGCCTGGATCGCCTCGACGACCTGGGCCTGATCGATCGCGACGGGTTGAGCGGCGGCGGCTGGCGCGAAAGCCAGACCAAGGCCGCCCGAGAGGGCTACGCCGACGACGGCGCTACCAACAAACCGCGACACCGTCGCGGTTTCGCTGGCCACACGATGGCGGCCGCCGGCCAAAGTCGCGCTGCGCACGCCCAAACGCTCGGTGAGCTCTGCGACGGTCACGGTCCGGGTGGAGTCGATCATGGGGCTGTCTCCATCGTTCGGGGTGATGTGTTCCCGCGACGTCTATGCGATGCGGGTGACCGATTTCGTCGGCAACACGACCCAATATAACAACTCGGTATCGATCGTGTCACCCCTCAGCGCGTAATTCGTGATCATCGCCAGCCCCAGTGCGCCCAGATCGACTCCCGGTCGGGGAGAAGTCGTCTCCACCTCGGAAGCTCAGCCAGCGCCTAACCCTGGCGGAGCTGTCACCTCACTGGTCCTCTCTGTGACGGTCGTCTCGGCCGTGCATCTGCCTTGCGACCCGGTTGGTCAGCCACTACCTTTAACCGGGGTCAGGTCACGAAACGATTACGGTTAGACGACGACGGGATTCGGTAGCAGTGGAGAAGCGAGCAGGACCGAAGCACGCCTCTCAGTCGACCAGCCCCCCGCGGCGCCGCCGCGGAGCCCATCGCCGGCCTTCACCGAACAACCACCGCAGTATCGCCGCGGTCGTGGCCCTGGCCGCGGGTGCCTCTATTGCCGCGGCGGCGCCCACCAGTGATCAGCAGATCGTCCTCCTCGCGACCGACGAGCCCCCGGCCGGTAGCACCGATGACGCACACTCCAAAGATGCCCAAGCCGCGACCCCCTCGGCTCCGCTCCCCCTCACCTCCGATGACGCGAACGTGTCAGGCGAGCCGGGACCCACCGCCGCGGGTTTCGTCGCCAGTCTGCAGAGGGGCACCGAACTCAACTACGAGCGTGAGATTGCCGAGGAGCAGGCGCGGCGTCCCATTGTGGCCCTCCCGGCAGTGGGCATCTCAACGTCCTCCTTCGGCCCCCGATGGGGCACGTCCCATTCGGGTCTCGATGTCGCCAACGCCATCGGCACACCGCTGTTCGCCGCGACCGACGGAATCGTCATCGATTCAGGCCCGGCCTCCGGTTTCGGCATCTGGATTCGGATCATGTCGCCGGACGGCTTCATGACCGTCTACGGCCACAATGAGAGCAATACCGTTCAGGTCGGTGACACTGTCGTCGCTGGTCAGCAAATCGGCGTGATGGGCAACCGCGGCTTCTCCACCGGCCCACACGTGCACTTCGAGGTATGGGCCGACGGCGGCTCGCGGGCTGTCGATCCGTCGGCATGGCTGGCAGAACGGGGCATCATGGTCAACTCGGGGTCAAGCAGCAGCGCCCTATGACGCCGGAACTCTGACGGCGCAGGCTGGCCGACAAGGCCCTGGCTCCCCCACACTGGGCTTCTAACTGTGACGAACAACTGACAAGACGACGCCCACCGGCACACTCACTGCGAGGCTGGCAATGACAATCCGGTAGAGCACGAGATACCACGTACGCGGGCGCGCGTGACGCACAGTGGCCAGGAACAACGTGAGCGATATCAGCAACAGCACACCGCCCGCGGCCACCACGATCACGGAGCCGGTCAGGGTGCCACCGAGTACCGCACTGTTGGCCAAGTTGTAGGCGAGAAGCTGGACAACACGCAGGCGACCGAACAGTGTGCCGCCAGTAAGCAGTGCCTGTCCGACGCCCAGCCCTACCTGGGCCACCCCCGCAACTAGCACCAGGTAGGCCGCCACCCAGGAACCCTCATCGAAACCGGTGGGACCGGTGACCGCGGCGACAAGGCCGCCCGCGATGATGGCGGTGAGGCCGACGAGCACGAATTCTCGCATCGCCCGCCAGTGCGAGCGTGTGAACTCGGCCTGATTACGTGCGCTGTGACTCAGTTCGTCGCCCATTCTCTGTTTCCCCTCGCCGTGATCGGTGTCGTGGTCCTGGTAGCGGGGTTGCTCGCCACTGAGGTGGAGACCACCGGGTTGTCGCACCCGCCGGTTGGTGGGGTTGGGGATGTTGCGGCGGGCGGCCATCTCGTTCACGGGCTCGCTCCTATCGCCGACGTGCCTGGGGGACGAACAAGGGGGTGTGAGGGAACCATCCTCGACGACGAGGGTCCGCTTGTCCCCTACTTCCGGTCGGTCTGGGACATCTCGCGGAGCATGTCGTTATAGGCCTTGAGCTCGGCGTCGTCGTCCCGCTCGGCCTGCCGCTCCCCCCTCCGCGCCTCACGCATGTCCGTCTGGAACCACTGCCAGGCCAGGGCGAGCATGACGATGAACAGCGGGATCTCCCCCGCCGCCCACGCCACCCCGCCGCCGACCTGCTGGCTCTGCAGCAGATCCGGGACCCAGGGCAGCCCGATCCCCGAGTACCAGCTCTCGGCCAGCACGGTCTTGTAGTTCATGAGCACGATGCCGAAGAAGGCGTGGAACGGTAGCGAACCGAGCAGCACCATGAGCTTGTAGAAGGGCGAGAAGTGCCGCGGCGCCGCGTCCACGCCGATGATCACCCAGTAGAACAGGTAGCCGCTGATGAGGAAGTGCACGTTCATGAACATGTGGCCCAGGTGCTCGGAGGCCAGCGTCTCGTAGAACCCTCCGAAGTAGATCAGGTAGAACCCGGCCACGAACTGCACCGAGGCGACGATCGGGTGGGTGAGGAATCGGGAGAGCGGGTTGTTGATGAACTCCACGATCCACTCGCGTGGTCCCGGCGGGTTGCCGCGGCCCGCCGCCGGGAGCGCCCGCAGTGCCAGTGTCAGCGGCCCGCCTAGGGCGAGCAGGACCGGAACGAGCATCGAGATGAGCATGTGCCCGACCATGTGGCTGGCGAAGTCGGCCATCATGTACATCCCCATACCGGAGCTGGTGGTCAGGAACAGCAGCACGCACCCGAGCACCCACGCCACGGTTCGTCCCACCGGCCAGGAGTCGCCGCGTCGGCGCAGGGTGATCAGCCCCCACACGTAGAGCCCGAGCAGGATCACCGAGGCCAGACCCAGCACCAGGTCGAAGCGCCACAGACCGAACACCGTCTCGAAGGAGAACGGCCCCGGCAACTCAAAACCCAGCAGCGACTCCTGCCGGGTGGGCACATAGAGCGGTGCCGGGGGCGGGGTGCGGCCGAGCGAGACCGACAGACCCAGGGTGCCCGCCATGATCACCGTTTCGACCAGTCCGATGCGCAGCAGCGTGCCGCGGTCCACCGGGGCGTTGGCCGACGTTCCCTCGATGCGGTTGATGATGCGCCGGCGCACCGCCAGCCCGAACACCGCCAACAGTGCCAGGCACAACGCTTTGGCCACAATCAGCAGCCCGTAGGTCGAAGACAACAGGTCGGCGGGGTGCAGACGGACCAGCCCGTTGATGATCCCGGTCAGCCCGAGCGCGACGATCGCCACCGTGGCCACCACCGAATAGCGGCGCAATGAAAGCGCTACCCGGCCCCCGCCACGCATCGCGTGGGCGATCACCGCGACGAGCCCACCGACGTAGAACGCGGCAGCGAACAGGTGGATAATCAGCGAGTTGGCGGCGATGTCGTGGGCGGTGCCGCCCGAGGCGTGGCCCGTCGCGGCAACGGGCAGGAGCGAGAGCACCGTGACCCCCAGCCAGATGACCGACCAGCGCCAGCTCACGGTGAGCCGCTGCCCGATCCCGGCGACCAGTGCAATGATCGCGGCCCAGCGCCACGAGGACGCCACCTCGATCTGAGTGATCGCCACGATCCACTGGTCCGGCGGCAGGGACTGCCAGAGCGTGCGCCCGGACACATCCGACAGGGTCAGCGGGATGAGCAGGGCCGCCGCGATCGCCCACGCGATGTTGATCCACGAGGAGATCTGCTGTGCGCGGTAGCCGTCCACGTCGAGGGTCTTGTCTTTCTGCGGCGGGGTGAAGAACGCGGCGAACAGCGCCATTCCCACCGCCACCGATGCCAGCAGCTCGGCGATCGCGCGGACCGCCGGGAGCCCGGCGGTGGTGAGCAGGCCCGGGTTCGGGACGCCGAGGAGCTCGAGTGCCAGGTCCGTGGACATTCGCGAGAGCGGGACCACCACACCTGCCGCCACGACCGCGAGCAGCACCACGACCGGCACCACACCGCGGGTACGCAGCGGTCTGGCGGTGGCGGAAGCTTTGGACGAGGGTGCCTTCGACGACGGCGACATGATCCCTATCGTAGGAAGCGGGTATCCCGGGGTCCGATTCGCGCCTGCTCTGCGCACCCCCGTGACCGGCGACGTTTCATGCGGGCCGTCCACCTGCCGGCGGACTACCGGGCCTGCTCGCATGCGCCCACTCGGCCGCCGCTCTCTCGGACTCCGGGCCTCAGCTGATCAGACAGTCTCGGGTTCGGGCGGTGATCGCGTGGGTCGGCCAGCCTGCCGAGGCCTTCAGGGTCGTACCTTCACCCGCATTGGTGGCCGTCTCCGCGCCCGCCGATCCCTTTCCTGCCGCCGCGCCGAGCAAGTCCGCTGGCCGGACCCGCACTACCCATCGTGCAGAAATGTGAACCGTTCATCTCCGGCTCGTAGCGGGTCAAGCGTGTCGGACTGCGGGAGATTCACGGTCACGCACGGCGGCAGTCTCCAGTTGAATGGTGGCATGGTCAATGGAGACGGGGAAATGCTCCTTGACGCAGGTGAGGATCTCCTCCAGGATCTGCGGGGCGTGACCGGATTCGAAGCACTGATCATCGATCACGACATGCGCGGAGATGACCGGCAGGCCGGTCCCAATCATGGATGCGTGCAAGTCGTGCACGTCCCGAACATGGTCCAGCTCCAGTATGTGATCCCGAACCTCATCCAGATCGAGCCCCGTAGGCGCGTACTCCATCAGCACCCGAACCGTCTGCCGCAGAAGCGTGAACGCGCGCGGGATGATCAAGGCGGCGATGAACAGCGCGGCAATGGTGTCGGCTCGCTGGAAACCGGTGGTGTTGATGACGATCGCCGCAACGATCACCCCCACCGACCCCAAAGCGTCGTTGAGCACCTCCAGAAATGCCGCCCGCATGTTGAAGTTGTCGCCTCGCCTGGAGGCCAGCACCACAATGGCGGCGATATTGGCGATCAGGCCGATCACGCCGAACACCAGCAGTTCGGTACCGGGCACGTCCGCCGGCTCGAAGAGTCTGCGGACGCCTTCGATCGCGGCATAGCTACCGACGACGATCAGCAGGACAGCTTGCCCTAGTGCGGCGATGACTTCGATCCGGGCGAATCCCCAGGTCCGTTTACTGCTCGGTGGACGCAGCATCATCGTCGCGGCTATGACCGCAACCAACAATCCCGACGCATCAGCCAATGCATGAGCGGTGTCGGTCAACAACGCGAGACTGCCAGTGACCACGCTGCCCACCGCTTGGGCCACCACGATGATCGCGGTGATGCAGAACGCGATCAGCAGCCGACGACGCGTCCCGCGATCGGCCTGGGGAGAAGTACTTCCATGGTCGTGACCGTGGCTATGCCCCATCTCGACTCACTCCTGCCCGAGGTCAAGGTCGGGGTGGTCCTGGTGATCGCGCAGCGACGGCGACACCCCGGACGCACTCAACAGCGCATCGGCGGCTTCCACCAGGTCCGCCAGCCGGGCCGGCTCAGCCAGCGAGAACCACGAGGAGCGCCCCTCGATCCGCATTCTGACTAACCCGCAATCCCGCAGGCAAGCCAGGTGCTTGCTCACCGTGGACTGTGCCAGATGCATGTGATCGACCAGATCCCGAACCCGATGCTCACCACTGACCAGATGCTCCAACAACGCCAGTCGAGTTGGTTCTGCCAGAGCATGGAACAACGCTGCATAGGTGTTTCGATCCTCGAACGTCACTGAATCGGGCACCCCATAATTGATCGCCATAGAGCGATGTTAGCACGAACCGTCGATAAGTTCGGGTGGGTCTCGGCCATCGGTGTACGCATTGTTCTTGCTCAGTCGTGCCTGGCAGCTGATGCCCTCCCGTCGATGCCGGGGCGCAGCGCAAGGCCGTCCGGTCGATACCGAGTGTTGTGATGGTTGCCGTCGTTTTTTTCCGGCGGTGTGCGGTGCGGGGCACGCGGGCACAGTGTCAATGAGGGAGCGGTGCCAGCTGGTGCATGTGCCGGCTGTCGTCGCGGTCGGCAGTTCTTGGGCTCGAGGGTCGCTCGAGCTGCCTGGTGCGTGCGGCACGCAGGCCATTGAGTATCACGAAGACTTCGGCGACCTCGTGGACCAGGACGACCGCTGCGAGTCCCAGAATTCCGGTGATCGCCAGTGGAAGCAGAACGATGATGATCGCCAAGGACAGGATGATGTTCTGATTGATGACGCGACGACCGCGGCGGGCGTGGTCTATGGCGCGCGGGATCAGTCGCAAGTCATCGCCGGTGAACGCGACATCCGCCGACTCGACCGCTGCGTCGGAGCCGGTGGCCCCCATGGCGATTCCGATGTCCGCCGAGGCGAGCGCGGGGGCGTCGTTGACACCGTCGCCGATCATCGCCACTGGCCCCCGGCCGTCGGCACGCAACTCGGCGATTGCCTGCGCCTTGTCCTGCGGACGCAGCTCGGCACGCACGTCGGTGATCCCCGCCTCGACGGCCAGTGCATCAGCGGTGCGGGCGTTGTCGCCGGTAAGCATCGTCACGCCCATACCCCTCGACGCCAGCGACGTCATGGCCTCGCCGGCCTCTGGACGCAGCTCGTCGCGCACCCCGATGGCCCCGACCGGGTGGTCGTCGCGGTGGACGACCACCACGGTGATGCCGCGGGCCTCCATCGCGTGAACGTGATCTGCCAGAGGACCTGGGTCGAGCCAGCGCGGGCTGCCGACGGCGATGTGCGCGCCATCGATAAGGCCGGCGATTCCCGCGCCCGCGGACTCGGTGACCGCCGATGCGGCGGGGACCTCGGTAGCTGCGGCGGTGATCGCTGCGGCCAGCGGGTGGGTGCTGTGGGTTTCCAGAGCGGCCGCCCAGCTCAGGACCTCGTCCTGGGCAGCGTTGCCAGTGGTGAGGACCTGCGTGACGGTGGGCTGGTTTCGGGTCAAGGTGCCGGTCTTGTCCACTGCCACATGCCGGAGGTAGCCCATGCGCTCGAACGCGGCACCGGATTTGATGATCACCCCGAACTTGCTGGCCGCACCGATCGCGGAGACGACCGTAATCGGCACCGAGATCGCCAGTGCGCACGGCGAAGCGGCGACCAGTACCACCAGTGCTCGCTCGATCCACAGTCCGGAATCTCCGAAGATCGAGCCGATCAGGGCGACCAGAGCAGCCAGGATGAGAACACCCGGCACCAGCGGGCGGGCCAGGCGGTCGGCGATACGTGCCCGCTCCCCCTTCTCTGTCTGTGCCTGCTCAACCAGTTCGACCACTGTGGTCAAGGAATTGTCTGTCCCTGCGGCGGTGGCCTCGACCTCCAGGACGCCGGAGGTGTTGATCGAGCCGGCCAACACCGCGTCACCGGGCCCGACCTCGACGGGAATGGATTCACCCGTGATCGCCGAGACATCCAGGCTGCTCTGCCCGACACGAACGATCCCGTCGGTGGCCAAACGTTCGCCGGCGACCAGACGCAGCACATCGCCGCGTTCCAGAGACTCCACGGGAACAGTGCGGGCGATCCCGGTGGCGCCGAGGACGGTGGCACTGGACGGAATCAGCGCCAACAAGGCCCGCAGGCCCGAACGGGCCTTGTCCATCGCCCGATCCTCCAGCGCCTCGACGATGGAGTACAAGAAGGCCAGGGCCGCGGCCTCCTCGATGAACCCGAGCGCGACCGCACCGGTGGCGCTGATCGTCATCAATAAGCCGATACTCAACCGACCCCGGGACAACAGACCCCGCACAGCGCCTGGAACGAACTGCGAGGCGCCCAGGACTAGCGCGGTCCAGAACAGCCACGTCGCCGCAGTCTCCGCTTCGTCACTGCGGACAAACCACTCGAGGATTAAACCGAGCAGGAGGGTGAGGCCAGAGAACACCGGAATGAGCACGGCACTGGTGCGCCACCACGAAGCCGCCTCATCAGGGACGGTCACCGGTCCGGCCGGCTCACACCCACACGCAGACGCAGACGTCGTCACCGCCGACCCCCCTCCGAACCGCAGCAACCCTCGACCGGACACCGCGGCTCCAGACAGGGTGCGTTCTCGTCGACGGCAAGAGTCGTCTCGACCAAGGCGTTCAACGCGCGTGCCAGATGGGCGTCGACGATCTCGTACCGGTTCTGTCGACCCTCAAGTTCGGCGATGACGATCCCGCAACCCCTGAGGCAGGCGAGATGATTCGACACATTCGACCGAGTCAACCCCAACTCCCGGGCAATCTCGGCGGGATACACCGGCCCGTCCAGCAACCTCAGGAGAATCCGAGACCGAGTCGGATCGGCCATGGCGCGACCAAGCCGGTTCATCACACCTTGACGCGAAGAAAGAGTCAGCATGCACTGAACCGTACAGTGTTGAGTGACCCGTCCTGGTGCTGGCGACCAAGGCCAGGAGGCGACGACACCGCCGGGCCACCTCAAGTCAGTGGGACACACGCGTGCCGGTCCACCCCCGAAAACGCCCGCCTGACCGCGGCGTTCGGGCCGTTTCGCAGGGCGGATACCGGCTGTGGCACGATCAGACAGCGGGACGATCGCGCCAGTGTCGGTTATGTAACTGGCGTCAGAGAGCCACCCCGCGCGGCACCGCCGGTTCGGAGCCGAGGGGTCAATGACCCGTCGCAGACCGGAGTGAAAAGGCATGGGCAGTATCCGAACCATTGGTTTCCGCGCGCGACTGTGGGCGGCCCTGGGGGCGGGCGCACTAGCCCTCGCTGGGTGCGGGAGCGGCACCGATGCGGTCGCGCAGGGCGGAACGTTCGAGTTCGTCAGTCCGGATGGACAGCTGGAGATCCATTACCCCGAGGAAGAACGGAAGCCGGTTGCCGAACTCGCCGGCCCGGATCTGCTGGAACCAGACCAGACCGTCGGGCTCGCCGACTTCAAAGGCAACGTGGTGATCCTTAATACGTGGGGCCAGTGGTGCGCACCCTGTCGCACCGAGGTCGACGATCTCCAGCGTCTCCAGGAGGAGTTCGAACCGCAGGGAGCAACCGTGCTCGGGATCAACGTGCGTGATCCCAATCGCGACAAGCCGGTCGACTTCGTGCGCGACAACGGCCTCACCTACCCGTCGATCTGGGACCCGACCAACGCGGCCATAGGTGCCCTCCGAGGCTTCCCCACCTCTGTTGTACCGGCGCCCCTCGTGCTTGACCGGCAACACCGCGTGGCCGCGGTATACCTGGCGGCAGTCACCGATTATCAACTCCGGCCGGTCATAGCCGAACTGGTAGCCGATGAAAGCGCCCTGTCGTGACAAGCGCGTCCGAACTCATCCTCGCCGGGACCACATCAATGGAGCCGCTACTTCTCGCGCAGGGCATCGGTTCCGCCTTCCAACAGACAGCGGCTAGCGGGCCCCTCCTGCTCGCACTCGGCGCCTGCCTCCTCGCCGGACTCGTCTCGTTCGCCTCACCGTGTGTGGTCCCGCTCATTCCCGGCTACCTCGCCTACCTGGCCAGCGTCGTCGGCGCCGAGCGGCCACCGGTCACCGTTGCGCAGGCCGAACAGCGCCACAGCGAGTCCCGAACGATCACCCTCGAAGAAAAGAAGACCAGACAAACCTCGCGCTACCGAGTCGTCGGGGCATCATTACTCTTCGTCGGCGGATTTACCGTCGTGTTCGTTGCGCTCAGCGCGATGGTGCTCGGCACCGTGCAGTACCTCGCACCGCATGAGACGCTGCTTCAGCGCATCGGCGGGGTCATCACCATCCTCATGGGTCTGGTCTTCATCGGCTTCGTTCCGGTATTGCAACGAGATACCCGATTCCAGCCGAAGGCTGTCTCTACCTGGGTCGGAGCGCCTCTCCTCGGTGGAGTCTTCGCCCTCGGCTGGACCCCCTGCCTAGGACCCACCCTCGCTGCCGCACTGTCCGTCGCCGCCGGAAGCGGCTTCACCGGCACGCGCGGCGTCATGCTCATCATCGCCTACTGCCTCGGCCTGGGACTGCCATTCATCCTCGTCGCCTGGAGTTCCACCTGGGCCATCCGAACCGTCGGCTGGCTCCAACGCAACACTCGACGAATTCAAATCATTGGTGGCGTCTTGCTCATCGCAGTGGGTATCGCACTGTTCAGTGGTGTGTGGGCGCTCTTCATCAGCTGGCTACGGGACTTCGCAATCACCGGGACGACGTTGCCGATCTAGCACTTCCTGCGGCCACTAGCTGACAACAAACCCGACGCCCACCGCGTACTGGCAGCACGGCGCCGGCCACGAAATTTGCCGTGCTTATCCGGGAGGCTGTGGGTCCACGCCGGTAACCAGGTCTTATGTAAAGTTGTAGTTTGCGTATAGCGTCAGATGAATCATCCCTGCATGAGCGTCTCTCCTGTGTAGTTCTGCGATCTCCGGCCGGGCCTGCGGAATCAGCGACTGCTGTGCGCGATCGGCGTCGGGCCGCGGTGTAGAAGAGCGCCACCGAGTCGTGCAACGTCGAGGTACCACTCGGCGCGAAACGATGCCGCCGAGCCCCTCCTATGCGGCGCCAGACCCGTAGCAATGCGGGAACTTTGGTCTCTGGGCGATATCGATTGTGACTCGAACCAACATTGTTACGACCGTTCACCAGCGGTGATACTCCTGGGGCGGATGGGAACACGAAGGTTCAATGTGAGCGGCGTCACATCGGAGTTTGATTCTCCCCGTACAGTTTTCCGCCCCTCAGGAGGTCTCGCATGAGATCGCGACCAAGAAGTCCCCCGCTTGCTGCGGCTCGTCGCAACAGCGGCCACAGCCACCATGGTGATCGCGGCCCCAACCCTGGTGGCAGGGGCTCAACCAGCCACCACCGCCCGCAGTGAGGCACCGGCAACGACGTCACCACCGGTGCCGACTGCACCGTCCACGAATCCGAGCCCCTCCTCCCCCGCCGCAGGCCCTCCGTCTCAGGACACGCCACCCGAGCAGCGCCGAGACCAGGCAACCCCCTCACCGAGGTTCCACACAACGGCCTGCGCAGCCTTCTGGAACCCGAACTTCGGTCGCAACTTCACCGTCTGCGGCCGCATCCTGGACAAGTACCACCAGCTCGGTGGCCCGGGAGGGTTCCTCGGCCCGCCGACATCAGACGAACTCACCAACGCTGACGGCATCGGAAAGCGCACCTCATTCCAAGGCGACGCCACCATCTACTGGCACCCCGACACCGACGCCCACCCGGTCGGCGGCGCCATCGGAAGCAAATGGGCCCAATTCGGATACGACCCCGGACCACTCGGCTACCCGATCACCGACGAAATCACCAACCCCGACGGAATCGGGAAACGACAAGCATTCCAACACGACTCCAGCATCTACTGGCACCCCAACACAGGAGCCCACCAGATTGGCGGACAAATCGGCGCACGCTGGGGAGAACTCGAATGGGAAGCCAGCTACCTCGGATACCCCACGACCGACGAACTATCCACCCCGAACGGAGCAGCTCGTTTTAACCACTTCGAGAACGGGTCTGTCTATTGGGCTCAGCCAACTGGCGGGCACGACCTGACGAGAGAGATGATGGCGATTTGGGGAGCGTACGGATTCGAGACTGGACTGATGGGACTTCCTGCAGGAAACAACATCCCAGACTCCGACATTTCCGTACTAGCGCGGGGACAACAGGCGGCGCCAAGACTACGAATCCCTGGCGAACCACAAGAGCAGGTCTTCCAAAACGCAATCGGTCGATTCGGGACGGACGGAGAAGCATATGTACGAGGCAGGTAAAACCAAGCAAATTGGACGGAGAGCCCGCCTTCCTCTCGTCATCGCCTCGATAGCGGCACTCATTTTATCGGTGGCAGCGACAGGACCCGAAGCTATCGCCCAGACGTCCACCGAGGCTATACAACCAAGTGGGACAGTGGGCGATGAAGGCAACGTAACTCCGTCAGATCCCGATACGATAAACGAGGAACCACCACAAATGGTGGCAGCCGCTGCGCCTCCGTGGTCGTACACGGGAGAGCAAATGGCCACGAGCCGAATTGCTAGGTGTGACACTTGGAAAACGCCCCAAGGTGGAACATACTCATCCAGTATTCTCCGACGAGGGTACTGGTTCGATGGGGCAACGGGAGACCAACCGTTTGGCTACGATAAGGCACGGGGTAAGCACTGGGTATGGAACAGAAACATATGGAAGGCGACGGTAGGAAACGCGGGGGGCTGTAACGAGTCTCAGTCGAATCCCACCGCTGGAGTATTCACAAACTGGTTCGACCGCTTGACATGTCGTGTCATTAACTCAATTCCCGTCGATTGCAGTCAATGGGAAAGTAAGCGGGTTCGCTCTATCGAAGTGCGATCAACCACCCAGAACACCCCGCCTGGCAGCGAGATGCTAGGCAATCTCAGTATCTACTGTGAGAATACGCCGCCTAGCGACCAACTGTGTCCGATTTGGGTAGGCTACGCAGTCCCTCCACATCCTGACGATACTCCGCCACCGTACAACTAACTAGGTAACCCGTCGGGGCATCGCAGTTGAGCGATGCCCCGACACCGGCGTTGCCCAGGTTACGCTTTTGTGCGACAGATATTGAATCCTAAAGTTACCATTACATTAGAGCGGCAAAGTTATGAACCAAGACGGGCCAACCGAGAACCACTGGACTGACACGTTTTCAGAAAATGAGCACTCGCGGGCTTTTCCATTCATCACCCAATGCCATCGCGAATTGCAGTCGCGGTACTGCGACGACGCCAACCGAGATATGCCGTCGCGCTTCCTTTGTTACTTGCTGAACGAGATTCGCACTAACACATTAACCGAATGCTGGTGCGTAGGCGTACGCGACGCTGGAGTACTTGGCGATGGCAGCGCATGGATCAAATATAGTTTTGGCGAATTGAAATTTGCTATTGCTCTTCGAATTGACGCCTCCGTTATCAAGGCGCACACCGACCACTTAGCGAGGTATGCAAGCGAACTTGCAGCTTTCACAATTGGAGAGCCGGGCATCAACTTGGCAAATTCAGAAATCGTGGACGGCACCTACTGGTTTAGGGTGGACAGATAGTTAACCGTTCTGTGTACGCTATTCAGGGCAGTTGGTGGGCAGTTCGGCGAGGGCGTCTGGGTATGCGCCGTGGCCGTTCAGGGCGAAGCCCGCGAGGCCAACGACGTCGCGGCGCCAGCGCAGGAGCCCGAGGAGTAACGGCTCCCCTACTTGGTTGGCTGCGTGGCGGCTGGAGCGTGCTCGCCGACGGCGACTCCCCCATCCGTTCGGACTTGGGTCGGGGAACGCCGGAAACACGTAACGTTTCCTGTTCCCGGATGCTGTGGATCTGAGTGCGGTGACGACGGACGCAACGCTGGCATTGCTGCCGCCCAGAACTGCACCCGTTCTGGGCGGCCACTAATTGATCCGACAGACATTGCGGAAAAGCGACACCGCCCGGGACGCCCGGGCCAAGGGGCGCACCGCCGAGGAGTCCGCTCGAGAAGGGCCTACTCCGCGGTCATCGGGTCATAGTTTTCGTGATCGGCCGGGGTTGTGCGATCGTCCTCGAGTTCTCCTTGTAAGGCAGAGCGGAGCCAATCATGATCGACCTCGGCGTCGACTGCGTCCGCGAGAACCGCGACCTGCTCGGCCACGGGGAGCTGAGAGACGTCAGGCGCCAGGTCCCCCGTGTACTCCTCGGTCACGTGACTGGACTCGGAGGACAGGTTCTCGGTCGCTGCCCGCGCCGTCGGAGAGGAACTCAGGGAGCCGGACCCTCCACCGAAGAGGCTGACCTCCCATTGCCTCGTGCCGTAGTAGAGCGTCTGGCCATTCACCTGCGGCCACGCTGACAGCAGCATTTGCGCACGGCCCAAGTTGCTGTACGGATGGATCGCCGGCGCGTAAAGGGCTGGCTGCTCGACTCCGGTGACCTGAATGGCGGGCATCGTCCATAGGCCTTCCGGGCGAGGAGCGGTCCGGGTGACGGCGCCAAGGATGCCGTCGCAGTACGAGAGCACGACTCGTCCGTCGATGACTTGAGCGGAGAGCTCGCCGATGGCGTTGTTAGGAACCGTGGGGGTGAGGATCGGGGTCGTGAAACCACCGCGGCGCCATGCCCATGTTCCGCCGCCGTCTCGACCCCAGAACTCATAGGTTGAACGGTTCCACATGCTGCGCCAGTCCACGCGCACGAGATGGATGCCGCCGCCGTTCCAACGGCCCTCGTTGGTGCCGTAGATGTAAACCCAAGGTTCGCCGGGGAGCATGAGCATCGTGTTGTTCTGGAAGTGACTCCACTCCCCCACGTTAGGGAAGTCGAAGTTCTCGCGATTGACCTCCAGATCCCACGTGCGTTCCCAGTTCTCGGCGTGGGCATCGGTCGAGGTCCACATGCGCGAGTGGAAGGTCGCCCAGCTCCCGCCGGGCGAGATCGGATCCCAGGACCGGATCGCGAAAGTTGTCATCATGTACCGGCCGTCGGGCAGGTGGATCAGGTCGTTCGGAATGTTGGTGAAGCCGTCCGGGAGCTCGCCAGCATGGACCGTTCCGCGGTGCTGATAGTTGATCATCTCTTTGGCGTAGGCGCCGCCGATGGCGTTGTCCCACCGGATGCCGTTCTCAATGTCTGGGTTGGACTGGCGAAACCCGACTGGAGACCTCCAGCCGCTGCCGCCGACGTGGTCGACGAAGGTGTCGCCGAAGATCGTGATCGTGTACCCGTGGTTGGTGATCGCCGGGAACCCGAGATCGGTTGCTGAGGCGCCCCAACGCCCAGTTTCGTTCGGGCCTGTCAGCTCTTTGACCAGTCGTGCCATCGTCATGCCTCCTGTGTCGAGAAGTCGCCTTGGCGACGAAGTGAGCAACGTCAGTTTGCGTCGTTCACATCCACCGTGCCATGCGGGTACGACACGAAACTGAACGATTAGTTCACGAAGGAGGTGAATCTCGTTAGAGTCCGGGGATCATGCCCGGGTACAGGAAGACGTTGGACGCTGGAGTAGACGATCCAAGGCCCAGAATGGGGCGCAGCTTGTGTGGGTTCCCGGCTTGGTCGGCCTGCCAGCAGTTGTCGTACCCGCGGAACCCGGTACACACGATCTTCGTGGTCGTGCCAAACGGCGAGATGATTCTCGGCAGGCCGATGAAGGGATTGTAGAACTCCAGACGGTCAGGGGTGAGCGCAAAGCTGGTCACGTCGACTGGCCGGACGGGAGATCCCTGCCCGGGATCAACGGGCCAGGCGTCCTGAGCGTTCGCTTGTCCCACACCGACAAGCATTGATGCAGTGGCCAATGTGACGGCGGCGAGCGTGGCAAGGGTGCGGCGCATAGTCAATTCCTTGCTGGGAGGGACGGTCTCAACCCGGTTATCGTCGCAGAAGTCGTATGCGTTAACAACGGAGCAAGCTGGCGTTCTCAGGCGCTCAGCGCTACTGGGAACTTGAGGGTGCACCCATCCAGGTGAACCGGTGACCGGTCGGATGGCCAGTTGCACCGCCTCAGGCCTGAAAGCGTAGGTGCCACTCGATGGCGTCGCCCACCACCAGAGTCGTGACGTGGCCGTCCTCGGCCACGAACCGGACGCTGACTCGGGAAAGTGGAGCATCGGACATGCGCCGAGCGTAGCCGCGCCAACGTGCACTTCTCGAAGAGAGCCGTGCCCCCAACATCTCCACCGGCGGGCGTCTCCTCTCTCTCCCCCGCCCCCGATTCCTAAGAACTGCGTAGGCCGTCCCAGTTCCTTGGTTTTGGGACGTTGCGCGGTTTCTTTCATCAATAGGCCGGTCCGGGACGAAGCAGACTGGACCGGCACCGCTGGCGTCGAGGATGACGAAGAAGGTGACCACCGTCATTTTCACCTCCTACCAGCCGAAGGCGATGGTCCAGGCTGTACCGGGTGAGCTCAGCTGGGCGCGAAACCGCCAACCTCGATAGATACCCACACGGGCACGATCAGCAAGACCACGACACTGAAGCCGGCTACGGCCGATCCGGTCAGGAGCCGTCCGCGCCGCCACCTCCACAACAGCAGCCCGCTGGCCGCGTACACCGCTACAACGGGAACTGCCCACGAAAGCCAATAACCCACCGTCGGACCGGGCACTCCAGGCGCTCGATCCTGCGTCGGCACCGCCGACAGTTCTGGAACCGCGAACACGCCGCGGAAAGTCTGGACCGCCCAGGTAACCGTGTACCAACCGACAACGAGGCCCACGAGCAGGCCGACCGCCGGCAGGAGGGAAACTAGCAACCCACGAAGAACGCTCTCGCCCGATCGGCCAGCGGCCGCCGAGCCCGCATCGGCATCTCCGCTGGCCATCCGATCACCATAGTTGCCCGCCTTCATTAGAGGCTTGCAGCTCATCGACAATCGCGCGGTAGGGCCTCATCCACCAAGCCTCGCCGAGCCCGAGCGTCCGACGAGCGGAAGAATGGGCCGTCACGAAAATCTGTGCGGGAGGCCGTGCACTGAAACGGGAGACCTCGCGCGCCCGGGGCTGGTGCACGAGTAGGTGACTGTTCCAGTTCCTGGGTTCTGGGTTCTGGGACGACGCGGCCTCGCCGTTGCCTATGTGTACTACGGCGGTGATGCGGCAGGATCGACAGATGCAACGAAACCCGGCCCTCACGACGCTCCTGGTGGCCAGCTCCGCGATCATGCTTACCTCATGTGGGAACTACGTGAACGTCGAACTGAGCGGGCGAACGGGTGTGTCCCACGACGGAAATGGCAACCTGTCGTTTCACGTCAACACCTGTGAGAACTCGACAGAACGAGTCGATATCGTCGCCGGACGCGAGGGCCTCGCAGGCGACGAAGAGAATCCCGTCATCGGCTCTTACACCCTCGACGAACCCGTCGGTGGATCATTCGTGATTCGCGATCAGGCCCCTTCCCCTTGGGCGGTGGATCAACAGCTCGACCTGCCGGAGGATCCTTCACACTTCTTCATCGTCTCGGCGCGGCCCGAAGACAAGGGAGGCCCCGCCTTCATTAGGCCTGAGAAGTACTTCTCCAGCGCGGCCGTCACGTACGACGAACTCATGGCCGCACGGGCGGGCGCCGTCGTGACCGGCATCGACGATGGCCTGACCTCTGTCACTCAGGAGGAATTCGACGCCGCGTGCCCCAGTGAGTAGTGCTACCTCTCGAAGGCTGACTCGGATGCCTAACTCGGCCAGTTCCGACACCGGGCCCAGGCCTCGTACCCCCTGATGGCGCGGTGCTTACCGCGAGGTCGCCCGCCTCGCGCCGGCGATTCGGTGAAGAGCCCAGAGGATCAACCCCACGACCGGCAGCAGCAACGGCACCACGAACCATAAAAACGACTCGGGCCACGACGCTCCCCGCCGCCGCTCCGTGACGGCGATCGGGACCGGGATCAGCAGCCACGCCAAGCCGGCGAGCAGCCACATGATGTCGTAGGCCAGGGGGACCGCTGCAATCGCACCGTCTGCCGCGAAAATCGTCATGTCCGATCAGAGTCCCGTGACGGAGTAGTCACGCTCGATGCTTGCCGTAACTGCACCCCACTGGCTGCCTTGAACTCGGTCCTGATGCCTGCGGAACGAAGCGGCGTCGTCAAAGACCTCCTCGACACGCCAGACCAGACTGTCCTCGGTCGGGATCACTAAGAATGACCTGCAGCCCGGCTCGGCTCGCGTCAGCTCGACATGACGCGGTAGGTGGGTAGCGACAAGGGTGGCTTCGCGCTCGTCGCGACAGATTAGTCGGCCTTCGAGATGAACTTCGCTCACCGATCCAGTCTCGGACACTTCCTTGCAGGTTGGTCCCTGAACAGCGCAGACAGGCCGATCATCGATGGCTACGAAGGCCGACGTTGCAGGGCGCGGTACAGCGTGGACCGGCCGACTCCGAGATCGCGGGCGATCGCCGACGGCCCCTCCCCCGCCTCGATGCGGGCGCGGGCCTTGCCGATTTGTTCGTCGGTCAGGACGCGTTTGCGCCCTTTGTACTTTCCCTTCGTCTTGGCGATGGCGATGCCTTCAGCCTGGCGTTCACGAATAATGGCCCGCTCGAACTCGGCGAACGCCCCCAGCAGCGACAGCATCAGATCCGCTCGAGGATCCTGGGCGCCGGCGGCATAGGTGGCCCGCTCGTGAACGAACTCCACACTCGCGCCCTTCGCGGTGATCTCGCCGACGATCTGCTTGAGATCAACCAGGGAACGGGCGAGACGGTCCATCGAGGCGACAACCAGCTCGTCCCCGTCTCGCAGGTACCTGATGCACTCTTCGAGCTTCACGCGATCGGCGCGCGAGCGAGCCGACTGCTTCTCCACGTAGACCTGATCGCACTCCCCCACCGCCTCGAGCTGACGCGCCTCATTCTGATCCGCGGCCGACACCCGCACGTACGCCACTCGCTGCCCACGAGGACGCGAGGCCCGGCGAGCCGGCTTCGAAGCCGGCTTCGGTTTTGGCGTTACCTCGACGACGTTCTCCGAGTCCGTCGACTCCACCCGAAAGTTCCAACCCAACTCGTCCCGACGCCGGAACCGAGTCCGCTCCTTCCCGCGGCTGACGATGAGCACCTCCTCGCCACCATCACCCGAACGGTTCAAGAGCGTCCCGATTCGATCAGCCATGAGGAGACCCTTTCGCCCGGAATATGTATCAATAGATCTTAGACCCGACGGGAAGACGTGTCATATGTGTCGAACTAGACCCTGCGACACAGCAACAATGGTTGGCGGGTTGTCGTCCCACACGGGTGTACCCCAGATGGACAGCCTGCTCTCCCTGTAAGGCTGCGGGCAGCTCGGGCCAGGGATTCTGTAGGGAACACCGCCCTATCGGGGCGCTAGGGGTCATGGCGGGGCCGTCAGGAGGGCCCGCCGGGGATGCCTCGACCACGATGACGGCGAACCTCGACGCCGCGAACGAGCGGGCCGAGCGGATCATCGCCGCGACAGCGAAGGTTGAGGCGCGCCAGCTCTGGAGCGCCGCCGCCGCGATGCTCCTCGCGCTCGTGCCGCTCGCGATGCTGGTCGCGGGCGTCTGGATGGCCGCAGCGGGCCTCATCACGGGTGCTCAGTGGGCGCTGGACGTGGACGGGAGCGTGTGGCTCGGCATCGGGCGGTGGCTCGTAGTCGGCGCTGGCCTCGCCGGGGCCGGCTACGCCCTCTTCGCCTCCGCCCGCTGGGTCGTCGGCCTCGCGGAGACGTGGAAGGGCCGCGGGATGCCGTCATGGCCCCGCTGGCGGAGGTGACCCCAGCTCCCGAGGGCAAGCGCGCGGAGCGCGTGCGGCAGAACTCCCCAGAGTGACAATAGGTCAGCCACTACTGTATAGTTCAGTGCATGCTGACTATTGCTTCTCGCGTCGACGTCATGAACCGGCTGGGCCGGGCCATGGCGGACCCGACGCGCTCCCGGATCCTGATGACCCTGCTGGACGGGCCGAGCTACCCGGCCGTGCTCTCGCGCGAGCTGGAGCTGACGCGCTCGAACGTGTCGAACCACCTGACGTGCCTGCGCGACTGCGGGATCGTGGTCGCCGAGCCCGAGGGTCGGCAGACGCGCTACGAGATCGCCGACCCGCACCTCGCGGCGGCGCTCACGGCGCTGGTGGACGTGACGCTGGCCGTGGACGAGCACGCGCCGTGCGTGGACGCCGAGTGCACTGTGCCGGGCTGCTGCGGGACGGGAGCGGGCGCGTGAGCGCGGCGTGCGGCTGCGACGAGCCGGAGACCCGGGTCGGCGAGGAGGCCGAGGAGGAGCGGGAGCGTCCGTGGTGGCGTGACCGCGGGATCATGGTCCCGGTGCTCTCCGGCGTCGCCTTCGGCACGGGCCTGGTCCTGGAATGGACAGGGGCAGAGGTCCCGGCGCTGGTGGCGTTCTGGATCGGCCTGCTGCTGGGCGCGTCGACGTTCACGCCCGGCGCGATCCGCAAGCTGTTCAAGGGCAAGCTGGGCATCGGCCTGCTAATGACGATCAGCGCGGTCGGCGCGGTGATTCTCGGCTACGTCGAGGAGGCCGCCGCCTTGGCGTTCCTGTACTCCATCGCCGAAGCGCTGGAGGACAAGGCCATGGACCGCGCCCGCGGCGGGCTGAGGGCTCTCCTCAAGCTCGTCCCGGAGACCGCGACCATCCGGCGGGACGGCGCGCCCGCGGAGGTCGCCGCGAAGGACCTCCAGGTCGGGCTGCTCATGCTGGTGCGCCCCGGTGAGCGGATCGCGACCGACGGCATCGTCCGCACAGGCCGGTCGAGCCTGGACACCTCCGCGATCACCGGCGAGTCGATCCCGGTCGAGGTCGAGCCCGGCGACGCGGTGTCGGCCGGGGCGATCAACACCGCCGGTGCCCTGGAGGTCGAGACGACCGCGGCGGGCACGGACAACTCGCTGACCACGATCGTGGAGCTGGTCGAGCAGGCGCAGGCCGAGAAGGGCGACCGCGCCCGCCTGGCCGACCGCATCGCCCGGCCGCTCGTGCCTGGCGTGCTGATCCTCGCCGCTCTTGTCGCGGTCATCGGCTCGCTGCTGGGCGACCCCGAGCTGTGGATCACCCGCGCCCTCGTGGTGCTCGTCGCCGCGTCGCCGTGCGCGCTGGCGATCTCGGTCCCGCTGACCGTCGTCGCCGCGATCGGCTCGGCGAGCAGATTCGGCGTGATCATCAAGTCCGGCGCGGTCTTCGAACGGTTCGGCGTGATCCGCCACGTCGCCGTCGACAAGACCGGCACCCTCACCCGCAACGAGCCCGCCGTCACCGCCGTGCTCACCACGGACGGCGTGGACGAGGCGCAGGCGTTGGCGTGGGCGGCGTCGCTGGAGCAGCACAGCACCCACCCGCTGGCCGCCGCGATCACCGCCGCCTCGCCCGGAGCTCCCGCCGCCCTGGAGGTCACCGAGCAGGCCGGGCACGGCATCGAAGGCACCCTCGACGGGGCCCGGGTCACCGTCGGCAGCCCTCGCTGGCTGGACGCGGGGACGCTTAAGGACCAGGTCGCGGGACTGGAGGAGCAGGGCATGACCGTCGTGATCGTGCACCGCGACGGGGTCCCGGTCGCCGCGATCGGGGTCCGTGACGAGCTGCGCCCCGAGGTTCCCGAGGTCGTGCGCACCCTCGCGGCCCAGGGCGTCGGGGTGACCATGCTCACCGGCGACAACGCCCGCACCGCCCGCGCGCTGGCCGCGCAGGCAGGGATCGAAAACGTGCGCGCGGAGCTGCGTCCCGAGGACAAGGCCGCCGCCATCAGCGAGCTGAGCAGGCACGGCTCGGTCGCGATGATCGGCGACGGCATCAACGACGCCCCCGCCCTGGCCGCCGCGGACATCGGCATCGCCATGGGCGCGACCGGCTCCGACGCCGCGATCGAGTCCGCCGACGTCGCCTTCACCGGCCACGACCTGCGACTCCTCCCGCGCGCGTTCGACCACGCCCGCCGCGGCAGGCACATCATCAACCAGAACATCATCCTGTCCCTGCTGATCATTACCGCGCTGCTGCCGCTGGCCCTGTTCGGCGTACTCGGCCTCGCAGCGGTGGTGCTCGTGCACGAGATCGCCGAGGTGATAGTGATCCTCAACGGGCTCCGCGCCGCCAGGACGAGGAAGTAGGAGGGATCATCGAGTGCTATAACTCCGACATGTGCTATGGCGATCCGGTAGGCGCCGCGGGCGCCCCAGTCGGGTTCGCCGAGGCCGGCGACGACGCGGTGCCAGCGCAGCAGCTCGAGGAAGTGCGCCTCGCCTGTCTGGTCGGCCGCGTGTCGGATTCGGTCCACCAGCTCGTCCACGCCGGCACCGTAGCCGGGGCCTCCGACACCGGTTGTCAGTGCAGGTCGCGGGCGGCGATGAGGCCGGAGATGAAGTCGGCGGCCCTGTCTGCTTCGGCGTCGGTGAGGTCGTATGCGATCCCCGCAACGAGAGTGCGGGAGGGGCCGAGCGGTTGAAGGCCGAGACTCACTCGAGTGGTGGCCGACAGGGCTGCGCGGTCGGCGATGTACGCAGCGGTGCAACCCAGAGCATCGGCGATGGCTGCGAACTGCTCGCGGTTCATTGTCGGAGGGTGAGCCGGACGGCCTCGGGCGGCGGGGACCTGGCCCCGTTCACAAATGCTCATGTGGCTCCCGCTTACGCCGACGGCGAGCGCCAGCCTGAGCTGCGTCAGCCCGGCTTCCAGACGAACGGTGCGGATGGCCCGCCCCAGTGACCTCGCCTCAGTTGGCGTCATTGCCCCTCCCCCTCCGTGTCGGGTCGGATCTCAGCTACGACCGACCAGTGCCCGTCCTCCTGGGCGGCCGACACCACGGACGCCTCGGCCCCGTCGAGGAGTCCGAGGTTTTGCAGGCGACGGTCGAGGTCGATGTGAGCGTGCAACTCACTCGGCCCGGTCCCGATGAGGTACATGGTCGCCATCGTGCCCGGTGCTACGACTGTGCGGGCACCGCTCCTGCCGGGTACGCAGATCTGCAAGCACCCAACAGTTCTAAAATAGTCACATAACGCTCCTGGCGGCGGCGGGCACGATCGAGGAGCGGGCCGGGACGGTGATGCTGTCCCGTCTCATCGCCTCGGCCACGAGCACAGATGCGGACGCCTCCACCTTCTCCGAGGTGGCCCGGGTATTCGGTATCGAGTGGATTCCCGCCGTCCGAGTGGCGGACGAGCTCGGTTAGGCGCGCTGACAGCCGGGCGCTGCTCCTGCGAACCGTAAGCCACGTGAGCACGGCTCTGTTCGAGCCGCAGAGTCCGTACTCCTCACCGGCAGGCCGCTGCGGCCGTGGATGTCGTCACCCTTCGCGGCGCGCGCACCACAACCGACTTCGCAGTCCGCCACCTACCGACCTCACGCCCCGAACCACGCCCGGCTGAGTTCGGCGTACCGCCCGTCCGCGCGGAGCAGCTCGTCGTTCGTGCCGGATTCGACGATCCGGCCGTGGTCCATCACCAGGATCCTGTCGGCGGCCGCGGCCTGACTCAGCCGGTGCGCCACCACCAGTCCGGCCCGGTCGCGGAGCACCGCTGCGGCGGCCGCGTCCAGGCGGCGGGCTCCGGCGGACCCGGCCTCGGCCGTGGCCTCGTCGAGGATCACCACGTCCGGGCCGGCCAGCTCGACGCGGGCCAGGGCGATCATCTGACTCTGCATGGGATCGAGCGCGTGCCCGCCCTCGCCGATGAGGGTGTCGATGCCGTCGGGCAGGGCGTCGACCCAGTCCGCGCCGACGGTCCGCAGCGCGGCGCGGACCTCGGCGAGGCCGGCCTCGGGCCGGGTCGCGCGAACGTTCTCGGCCACGGTGGCGGCGAAGGTGTGGACCTCCTGCGAGACCATCGTGACGTGCCGCCGCAGCTCGACCGGGTCCACGTCGGCTAGCGGGACCCCGCCCAGTCGCGCACTCCCCCGCGTCGGGATCACCGACCCGGCGGCGACCAGAGCCAGGGTGCTCTTGCCGGCGCCCGTGGACCCGACCACCGCGACCACCTCGCCGGGCGCGAGCGTCAGGTCGACGTCGAAGAGTGCCGGAGCGCCCTGGCCGTAGGAGTGGGTGACGCCGGTGAGTTCGAGCGGGCCGGGCCCGGCGGCGGTGGAGTGCAGCGTGGCGGAGCGCTCGGGCACCTCCATGGTGATGACTCCGACCATCCGCACCAGCGAGGCACCGGCGGACTGGACCTGATCGACCATGCCGACCAGCGCGCCGATCGGGTTGAACAGGCGATGGAACAGCAACGCGGCGGTGGTCACGGCGCCGGCGGTGATGACGCCGGCGTCCACGAGGAAGAACCCCACGACCAGCAGCAGCCCGAGGACGGTGACCTCGGCGCGGTTGTTGCGACTGAAGGCGCGGGTGACGAAGTGGAACACCTCGATGGACAGGTCCCGGGCGCGGGCGGACGCGGCGGTGATCCGCTCCAGCTCGGAGTCCTGGGCGTCGTAGGCGTGCAGGGTGCGGGACCCGGAGATGCCCCCGAGGAGACGGCTGGCCCGGGTGCCGAAGGCGGCGCGCTCGGCGGCATAGATGGGGCCGGACCGGGGCAGGTACCAGCGCAGGGTCGTCCAGTACATCGGCAGCGCGAGCAGCCCCACCAGCCCGAGCCGCCAGTCGACCGTGGCCAGCCCCACCCCGGACACGATCACCGTGAACGCCGACTGCACGACGAGCGGGATCACGGCGGTCGCGGCCTGGCTGATCTCGCGGGCGTCTTCGGCGACGCGGGAGACGAGGTCACCGGTCTCGGTCGTCTCCATCTGCGCCGCGCCCAGGCGCAGGGAGCGGTCCATCACCATCTCGCGCAGACGGGCGACGGTCGGT
This sequence comes from Dietzia sp. MNB45, assembly GCF_051994785.1. Classification (NCBI taxonomy): domain Bacteria; kingdom Bacillati; phylum Actinomycetota; class Actinomycetes; order Mycobacteriales; family Dietziaceae; genus Dietzia; species Dietzia sp. MNB45. The sequence continues at coordinate 2,451,277 of NZ_CP163397.1, forward strand.
TCGGTGAGCCGGGCGAGCCAGGCCTGGCCGGCCCAGGTGCAGCCGGCGCCCACGATGCCGGCCATGGCGATCGCGCCCGCGCCGATCCACACGGCGGTGTAGTCCTCGCTGCCGGGCAGGTCATCGACGAGCCGGCCGATCACCCACGGCGCGACGAGGCCCGCCACGGATCCGATCAGCCCGGCCAGGCACACCAGCGCCAGGTACCCGCGCCGCTGCCGGAGCAGCGGCCACAGGACGGCCAGGGACTCGCGGCCCGTCGCCAGCGGCAACGCGCCGGGGGACCCCGCCGCGCCCGAGCCGTCCGGGCCGTCCGCGGCGGTGGCGGTGGTGGTGTTCGTCATCCCGCGGGTCGTCCCCGTCTCGGTTGTGCTCATCGGTCGACCGCCGTCCGGTAGGAGGCCGACGCGTCGCGCAGCTCGAGGTGGGTGCCCGAGCGCGCCTCGCCGCTGCGGGGCAGGTGGACCACCCGATCGGCGGTCGCGAGGAACGGCGGCGACGACGTGACGATCAGCGTGGCCTGCCGCGGCCGACTCGTCCGCAGTCGGCGGACGGCCTGGGCGATCTCCCACTCGGTGACGGCGTCGACCGCACTGGTCGGTTCGTGGAGCACCAGCACGTCCGGGTCCGCGTGGAGGGCGCGGGCGAGCGCGATCCGCTGCCGCTGACCGCCGGAGAGGTTCCGGCCGCCCTCCTGCACCGCGTGGTCGAGCCCGTCGGGCAGGTGCTCGATGATCTCCGCGACGGCCGAGGCGCGCAGGACCTCACGGGTAATCGGGGTGGCGGCCTCGCCACCGGCACCGGACTCACCGAGCTCGTCGTCGTCCCCCGGGCCGCCATGTCCCGAACCGCCGCCCCCCGGGCCACCGAGCTCGTCGTCGTCCCCCGCGCCGACGTGCTTCATCGCGATGTTGGAACGGATGGTGCCGACGAACAGGTCCACTCGGTGCGGCGCGGCGACGAGATGCTCGGCGATGGCGGGTGCCAGGTGACTGCGTCGGTGCCCGCCCACCAGGACGGCGTCGGCCCCGTCGCCGTGCCCGGCGATCGCCAGGGTGACGGCGTTCGCGGCGGCGGGCTGATCGGCCACGAGCGCGACGACCTCACCTTCGGCCACCTCCAGGTCGAGCGGGCGGCCGTCGGGCAGTGCCAGCCCCCGCACCTCCAACCGCGTCCCCGCGGGGACCTCGTCGCCGGAGTCGTCGACCGGCGCCGACCCCAGCAGGTCGACGAGCCGCTGCGCCGCGCCGTGGGACCGGGCGGAGATCGACACCATCTGGGTGATCATCCGGACCGGCTCCTCGAAGAAGACGGCCACGCCCACCACGGAGACGAGCGTGCCGATCTCCATCTCCCCCGCCAGGACCCGGTAACCGGCGGCCAGCAGGACCAGCGCCAGGACCACGGCCATCCCGAGCGAGCCGATCCCCTGGACCCGCCCCGTCCGCTCGGCGGTGACGATCCCCGCCGCGGCCGCCTCCTCGGACGCCGTGCGGTACTGCTCTGCGGCCCAGCGCTCCCCGCCGCCGGCCTTGAGCACACGCAGGCCCGCCATGATGTCGGTCGCGCGGCTGCTCGCCCGCCCGATCGCGGCCTGCTGGGCGGTGCTGTGCCGGGAGATGGCGCGGCTGGGCAGGGCGACCAGCACCAGGCTGAGCGGGACGCCGATGAGCACGATGAGCCCGACCAGCCAGTCGGTCCACAACAGGTAGACCGAGATCCCCACGATGCTGATCACCGCGGACCCGCCCAGCGCGATCTGCCGGAAGACCAACGCGGCCACGTCGGCGTCGGCCGAGCACACCGAGAGCACGTCACCGGAGCTCGCACCGTCCATCGCGCGCCGCCGGGTCAGCGGCACCCGCGTCACCTCGACCCGCAGATCGTGCGCCTCCTCCTGCAGGGCCCGGTTGCTCATCCGCGCGCCGAACCGGTAGCCGAGGCTGAGCACGGTGAACAGCGCGATGAGCCCGACGACCGACCACAGCAGGGCCCACCGGTCGAGCGGGATGATCGCGACGTCGACGATCACGCCGATCGCGATGGGCACCAGCGCCTCACACAGCTGCCACAGGGTCATGAGCACCAGGCCGGGGACCACCAGGTGCCGGCGGCGCCGGACCGCGCGCAGCAGGAGCCCGTTGGCGGTGGTCGGCGCATCCGCCGTGGTCGGGGCGCCCGCGGACTGCCGGCGCGTCGACATCGGTGCTGACATGGGTGTGGGACTCCCGCCGTTGGTGATCGCCTGCAAACTCGGCCGACTCAGCAGCGTAGTTCGCGGCGCGCCCACAGCGGCGCCCACACCTCACCTGTCGGATTGCGCCTCACCTGCGGGGCCCCGTAGGTCAGGCGCATCCCGATGGGTGAGGCAGCACGCAGCGTGGCGTCGCCTACTGCGCCCCCTTACGGCGCGGTCGTCCCCACCGAGTAGGCGGCCGCCGCGTCGCGCACGTCCATGACGTACTCGCGCGACGCGTTGTAGGCGAGCACGGCCCGCTGCCAGTTCTCGGCCTGCGAGAGGTCTCCCCCGTTGGTGCACAGCAGGCGCGCGGCGGACACGGCGGCGTCGTCGATCTGGTTCGGATCGGCGCGCCCGTCTCCGTTGGCGTCGACGCCGTACTTGCGCCACGATTCGGGGATGAACTGCATGGGCCCGACGGCCCGGTCGTTCTCGGTGTCGCCGTCCAGCTCGCCGCCGTCAGTGTCGGGAATGTCGGCGAAGCCGGGCGAGCCGTCGAGTTTGATGCCGATGATCGGCGGGAGCGCGTAGCCGTCGTCACTCAATGACGCCCCGCGGTACCGGCCGTGCCGCGTCTCCACGTGCCCGATCCCGGCGAGCGTCGTCCAGGCGAGGTTGCACTCGGGACGGGTCTGCCGCATGGTCTCGGCGGCGTTGCCGTAGGCAGCGAGTGCGGCGACAGGGATATTCATCGGCTCGTTGAGGCCCGCCGCCCACTCGCGCAGCTGGTCGGAGGTGCGGCCGGGCGCGTTGATGTCGACGCTCGGCACCGGGGCCCCGGCGGCGGGCGGGATGCCCGGGGGGATGGGCGTCGGCGCCTCGCGGGTGGGCCCGTAGGAGCACGACGACGACAACACGGCAACGGCGACCAGGCCCGCGAGACTCGCGGTGGCGCGGGGGGTCAGGGTGGGCATCGCGCTCAAGTCTGCCCGAGCGGGGCCCGGCAGCGCGTCGGGGTATCCCCCGATTCCCGGCGGGCCGGCGCCTCGCGCGTCCGGGCAGCCGCGGGCGCCGAGGTAAGCGGCGGGCCCGCCGCGGTCAGCTGCGGGCGCCGAAGCCCCCGGCCAGCGTGGTGAGCTCGTCGAGCAGCGCGTCCCGGCTAATGGCGGGACGGTCCAGCACCCACCGCACGGCGATGTTCTCCACGGCCATGACGATCACCCACGCGCGGGCCGCCGGGTCCCCGGTCGTGGCGCCGGCGGCCGCGAGGTAGACCGCCAGGAGTTCGCGGACCCGCTGCTCCAGGGCGTGCTGCGCCGCCCGGTGCCGCACCGCGGGCAGCTCCTCCCACATGATGCGCAGCAGTCCGGCGTCGGCCTCGAGCGCGGTGAGCAGGGCGTCGGCGATCGACCGGGCCGTCGCCGGGCTCTTCACGTCGACCGGGCCCGTGGCCGAGAGCGATGCCGCGACCCGGTCGGAAATCTCCGCCGACCACCGGTCCATGACCACCGCGACCAGCGCGGACTTGTCCGGGAAGTACTGGTACAGCGAGCCGGGGCTGACCTCCGCCTCGTCGGCGACGCGGTTGGTGGTGAACGACTCGTAGCCGTCGCGCACGAGCACAACGCGAGCAGCCTCCACGATCCGCTCCACCATCGCGCGGGATCTCGCCTGCTTGGGCACCCTTCTCATAGACGCGAATTGTATGCGAGTAAAAACTCGCGTCATAGTCATGTCATGACCGTGACGCCCGAAAAGACAGCACCCGTGATGCCGTACCCCCAGCGCTTCCGCGAGGGCGAGGGGCGTGGCCGTCGCCTCGGACGCGCCCTCAAGTCCATCGCCGGCGTGGGCCACCTCGACGAGAAGCTCATGGACCGGATCGGTCGCGACTACTTCGAGCGCGACGATCTGGGCGATCAGCTCGCCCGCGCCATGCGGCTGCGGTCCGGCGAGCCCGGCGCGGTGACCCGCCGCCAGCTCGATGAGGCGCTGCACTCCGGCTCGGCCGGCCTGCCCGACGACGCGCCTCAGATCCTGCGGGACTACATCGCGCACCTCGAGGGCACCCCGGACTGGGTCGACTGGGAGAAGATCGAGCGGGGACAGACGGCCTACCTGCGGTTCGGCCAGAACGCCGCCGACATTCTGTTACAGCTGTCCCTCATCGGCGGCTACCGGTTCGGCGGCCCCACCGACCTGCTGGTGGCGACCGGCGGCCTGACCGGCGAGACGACGCTGCGTCGCCTGGCCGAGACCAGCCACTGGACCATGTCCCTGTCCATCCCGGACGGGCTGCGGCCGGGTGGTGAAGCGTGGCGACTGACCGGCCACGTGCGGGCCATGCACGCGGTGGTCAACAACGCCATGGAGCCGCGCTGGGACAGCCAGCGCTGGGGCCTGCCCATTAACCAGAGCGACCTGGCCTCGACCCTCGGCCTGTTCGACGCCGTGGTTCTGCTCGGAGTGCGAACCCTCGGTGTGCCGGTGAGCCGTAAGGACTCGGACGCGGTGATGCACATGTGGCGCTACGTCGGATGGCTGATGGGCGTGGCCGACCACTACCTGGTCGAGGGTGAGCGCGAACGCCACCGCGTCAACTACCACATCCTGCTGTCCCAGGCCGGCATCTCCGAGGCCGGGCCGAAGCTCACGCAGGCACTGGTGGAGTCCCAACGACGCCGCCACCGCAGCGGACCGCTGCCCCGACTGCGCGCCCGGGTGGGGCACGAGCGGCTGCTGAGCATGCTCACCGTGCTGCTCGGCCCTGAATCGATGCGGGAGTTCGGCTTGCCGGTCCGCCCGCCGTGGGCGCACGCCTACCTCGTCCCGCTCAACACCCTGCGCTACCGCACGCCGTGGGGCCGGGCCCGGCTCGAGTCGTGGGGCGAGAAGGTCCGGGCCCGCGAGCGCAAGGAGACCTTCGGCGACTCCCGGCCCGACATCGGCCGCCCCGCCACCACCTGACGCCGGACTCCCCCTGAGGGGCCCGCCCCGACCCGCGCCCGGCTGCCCTCCCGCCTGCCTGCTGCCTGCCTGCCTGCCGAGCAGAGGATTTCGCGCGTATCGCCCGAGAGACGGGTGCACGAATTCCTCTTGTCGGCGGGCTATGGCGGCGAGGAGGCCAGACAGCCGCCTGGTGGCTCAACGTCAGTTCAGTGTGCGCTGTACTGTTCAGCACATGCTGACGCATGCCACGCGCCTCGACGTGATGCACCGGCTCGGCCGGGCGATGGCCGACCCCACCCGGTCCCGGATCCTGCTGTGCCTGTTCGAGGGGCCCAGGTACCCGGCCGACCTCGCCCGGGAACTCGAACTGACCCGGCCCAACGTCTCCAACCACCTCGGGTGCCTGCGGGACTGCGGGATCGTCGTGGCCGCGGCCGAGGGTCGGCAGATGCGCTACGAGATCGCCGACCCACACCTCGAGGCCGCACTCACCGCGCTGCTCGACGTCACGCTCGCCGTGGACCGCGATGCCGAGTGCGCGGTCTCCGACTGCCCCACGTGCGCCGGCGCGCCCGGTGCCCGGCCCGGGGCACGGCCGGCGACGGGCACCACGACGGTGCGGGCGTCATGACCTCCGCGTGCGGCTGCGAGGCGCCGGCGCCCGCCGACCCCGAGGAGAAGGACCGACCGTGGTGGAAGGACCCGGCGGTCCTCATCCCGGCCGCGTCCGGCGTCGCGTTCATCTCGGGCCTCGCGGCAGAGTGGTGGGGGGCAGAGTGGTCGGGAGCCGGACCGGCCGGCCAGGCCCTGTTCTGGATCGGCCTGCTGCTCGGCGGGTCGACGTTCGCCCCGGCAGCGATCCGCGGGCTGCTCACCAGCGGCCGGCTCGGCATCGGCCTGCTCATGACCATCAGCGCCGTGGGCGCCGCGATCCTCGGGTACGTCGAGGAGGCCGCGGCGCTGGCGTTCCTCTACTCCATCGCCGAGGCGCTCGAGGACAAGGCGATGGATCGCGCCCGCTCCGGCCTGCGCTCCCTCCTGCGACTCGTCCCGGACACCGCCACCGTCCGCCGGGGCGCCGGAACCGCCGAGATCCCCACCGCCGACCTGCGCGTCGGCGAGACGCTCGTCATCCGCCCGGGCGAGCGCGTCGCCACCGACGGGATCGTGGCCCGCGGCCACAGCAGCGTCGACGCCTCCGCGGTCACGGGCGAGTCGATCCCCGTCGAGGTCGCACCGGGCGACCGCGTCCTCGCCGGTTCGATCAACACCTCCGGCCACCTCGACCTCACCACCACCGCCCCGGGCACCGACAACACGCTCACCACGATCGTCGGCCTCGTCGAGCGTGCCCAGACCGAAAAAGGGCGACCGGGCCCGCCTCGCCGACCGGATCGCCCGCCCGCTGATCCCCGGGGTCCTCGTGCTGGCCCTGCTCGTCGCGGGCCTCGGCTCGCTGCTCGGCGACCCGGAACTGTGGATCACCCGCGCGCTGATCGTCCTGGTCGCAGCCTCGCCGTGCGCCCTGGCGATCTCGGTGCCCGTCACCGTGGTCTCCGCGATCGGCGCGGCCAGCCGGTTCGGTGTCGTCGTGAAGTCCGGGGCGGCGTTCGAACGGCTCGGCACCATCCGTCACCTCGCGATGGACAAGACCGGGACCCTCACCCGCAACGACCCGTCGGCCGTCCGCGTCCTCACCACCCCGGGCACCAGCGAGTTCGAGGTGCTATCCCTGGCCGCGGCCGTCGAGCGCCACAGCACCCACCCGCTGGCGGCCGCCATCACCTCCGCCGCCCTCGCCGGAGCCGCCCGGCAGGACCCGGCAGGCTCGCGGGTCTCCGGGCCGGGAACCAAAGACGCCGAGCACGTCGAGGAGGCCGCCGGGCACGGGATCTGCGGCACCGTCGACGGACACCTCGTCACCGTGGGCTCACCACGCCGGCTCGCCGCCGGGGAGCTCACCGGTCAGATCACGGCCCTGGAGCACGAGGGCATGACCGTGGTGGTGGTCCACCGCGACGGCCGCCCGATCGGCACCATCGGCATCCGCGACGAACTGCGGCCGGAGGCCCTGGTCGTCGTCGCCACCCTGGCCGACCACCACATCGGCGTGAGCATGCTGACCGGCGACAACCCGCGCACCGCGGCCGCGCTCGGCGCACAGGCCGGCATCGGTGACATCCGCGCCGACCTCACCCCCGCGGACAAGGCCGTCGCGATCGCCGAGCTCACCCGCACCCGCCCCACGGCGATGATCGGCGACGGCATCAACGACGCCCCGGCATTGGCCACCGCGGACGTCGGCATCGCGATGGGCGCGACCGGATCCGACGCCGCCATCGAGTCCGCGGACGTGGCCTTCACCGGCACCGACCTGCGCCTCCTCCCCCGGGCCCTCGCGCATGCCCGCCGGGGCAGCCGGATCATCAACCAGAACATCGTCCTCTCACTGATCCTCATCACGACCCTGGTCCCACTGGCGATCACCGGCGTCCTCGGGCTCGCCGCGGTGGTCCTGGTCCACGAGATCGCCGAGGTCATCGTGATCCTCAACGGGCTGCGGGCGGCGCGGATGCCGTCGACACCTGCGGCTACGGCGCCGGTGCGTGAGGCCCGAACGCCTCAGATCGCCAAATGAGCCGATAGCGGCTAATTTGCCGGTTTTAGGTGTTTTCACCTTACGTCGGCGGTGTGTGGCACGATCGCCTCATGTACGTGGTGACCATCGACCAACGCCGCAGCCGCAGCAGCGCCGACCGGGTACCCGCCCTGATCGACGCACTGGCGGACATCCCGACCGCGGCCGCGTTCGAGCGCACGGCCGGAGACGAGGTCCAGGGCCTGCTCGACGACCCTGCCGCGGTGCGGTCGGCGCTGCTCGTCGCCCTGCGCGAAGGTGACTGGCACTGCGGTGTCGGGGCGGGAGACGTCGACGACGAGTCCTACTCCTCCGGGACCAGGGCCGGTCGCGGGGACGCCTACCTCGCCGCCCGCGACGCCGTCGACGCCGCGAAGGGCCTCCCCGGCTCGGTGGCCATACGGGTGTCGAGCGACCCCGGATCGCAGGACGACCGCGGCTCGGCGACGGCGTGGGCCGCCGACTGCGAGGCGGTGTGGGCACTGGTCGCGCCACTCGTGCTCGGGCGCACCGAGGCGCAGTGGCGGGTGGTGGACGCCGTTGACCACTCCCCCACCCAGGTCGCCGCCGCCGAGGAGCTGGGCATCACGCCCGCCTCGGTCACCGGAGCGCTGCGGCTGTCGCAGATCCGCGAGGAGCGCGCCGCGTACCCGGTGCTCGACCGGCTGCTCGCCGGCGCGCACGACGCGGCCGTGGGCGGGGCCGGCAGCCCGGCGAGCGGCCAGCGCGGGAAGGCCGCGGACGGCGGGCGCGGGAAGGCCGACCGATGAGCAGCTGGCCAGACTGGATCCTCGTCGCGATCGTCGTGACGCTGAGCCTGATCGCCTCCGCCGCGCTCGGCTCGCCCATCGCGTCGCTCGTCCTGCGCTCGGCGCGGGTGCCAGAACCCCCGACCATCGAGGTCAGCGGCGACACGCGGACTCCGGTGATGCGCCGCCGCGACGACCCCGCCCCAGCTGTCCGCGAGGTCCTGCGCGGGGGGATGTGGATCGGGATCCTCGAACGCGTCGGACTCACCGCGGCCATCCTCGCCGGCCGCTTCGAGCTCGCCGCGGTGGTCGTGGCCATCAAGGCCCTCGGCCGATACCCCGAGATCCGCGAGAACCCCGCGGTGAGCGAGCGGTTCATCATCGGCACGCTCGCCTCACTTCTCGTCGCCGCGGCGTGCGGGGCGCTCGGACTCGCGATTCTGCATACCCTGGGCTGAGCACGGTCCCGATCCCCGAGGAGAGGACACCCGCCATGACCCGCACGAAGCTCTTGGTCTCCGCCGCCGTGACCGCGTCCGCGCTGGCCCTGACCGCCTGCGCCGGAGGCGGAGACGACACCGCGACCGCGACTGACCCGGCCGGCACCTCCGCCGACGCCAGCGCGGAGTCCGGCACGAACGCCCCGCCCGAACCCGGCGCCGACGCTCCCGCCGATGAGGGTGAGCGCTCGGCCGCCGATGTCATGTTCGTGCGGATGATGATCCCGCACCATGAGCAGGCGATCGAGATGAGCGACATCATCCTGGCCAAATCCGACATCCCCGCCGACATCACCGCCCTCGCCGAGAAGATCAAGGCCGAACAGGCTCCCGAGATCGATCAGATGACGGCCTGGCTCGACCAGTGGGGACAACCGCCCGGCCCGCGCGACGGCCACCGAGGTCACGGCGGCGGCGGCATGCCCGTGATGGGCAACGACATGTCGATGATGGACGGCATGCTCTCCGCCGACGAGCTCCAGCAGTTGTTCGACGCCGAGGGCACCGACGCCGCGCGGTTGTACCTGGAGCAGATGATCGCCCACCACGAGGGCGCCATCGACATGGCACAAGGGGAGGTATCGGACGGTACCTATCAGCCGACCGTCGACCTGGCCCGGTCGATCATCGACACCCAGCAGCAGGAGATCGCGCGCATGCGTGAGATGCTCGCGGCGATGTGAGGCCTGACAGGCCACGCGGCACCCGGCAGCGTGATACCCGACAAGGAGCCCGCCCAGCAATGACCACCACCCCTCGACTGCGTCGCCGGGCCCTGGCCGCGGCCCTCACCGCGAGCTGGCTCACCCTCACCGCCTGCGGCGCCACCCAACCCGGCCAGGCGGACCAGAGCCCCAGCGGGCAGAACCAGAGCGCGCAGAACCAGGGCGGACAAGTCCAAAGCGGACAGAACCAGAGCGAGTCGAGACAGGCCGCGGCGACCGAGGTCCTCGACCGGTACGGGCTGGCCGATATGGACGCCCGCGGGGTGATCGAGCACCTCGACACCATGCCCGTCGCCGAGCGCCCCGCCACCCTCCTCGCCTCGGTCCAGCCGACCGAGCTCGTCCTCACCGACACCGCCGGCGGCTCCATCGCGACCCTGCCGATGCCGGACGATCACTTCTACCTCGCCGTCGCGCCCTACGAGGACCAGACCCACGACTGTCTCTTCCACAGTCTGACCACCTGCCTCGGCGAGATGGCCGGCGAGCCCGTCGACATCACCGTGACCGACGAGGCGGGGCAGACGGTCGTCGACGAGACCCGCACGGCCTACGACAACGGGTTCGTCGGCCTGTGGCTCCCCCGCGACCTCACCGGCACCCTCACAGTCGAGCACGACGGGAAGTCCTCGACAGTGCCGATCGCCACCGGCGACGACGACCTCACCTGTCTGACCACGGCGCACCTGACGTAAGAGCCCGACGCCGCACCCGACCCGCACCCGCCAGGAGCCCGCCCATGGTCACCGTCCGAACCGCCACACGCGCCGACGCGCCCGCGATCGCCCGCATCCTCAGCGAGGCGTTCCGCGACGACCCCGCATGGTCGGTCACGCTGCCCGAGGACGAGACCCGGCACACAAAACTCACCGCGTACTACCTCCGCCGGGTGCGGCGACACCCCCAGTGGGTCGACGTCGCGATGGACGACGGCCGCGTCGTCGGCGCGGTCCTGTGGCAGCCCCCTGCCGCGCCCGGCGCTCTGGGCACCGCCCGGCGAGCGATCTCCGGTGCGGCCCTGTGGACGCTGGGCCGGCTCCCCCTGGGCCGCGGCGCGCGGCACACCCTCCAGATCGAGGCCTACCGGCCCACCGAACCGCACTGGTACATCCGCGATATCGGAACCGGTCCCCTGGCCCGCGGCAAGGGCGTCGGATCGGCACTGCTGGAGCACCGCCTGAGGGTCGTCGACCACTCCGCGAACCCGCTAGCGTTCCTCGAATCCACCACCCCGGCGAGCCGTCGCCTCTACGAGCGGTTCGGGTTCGAGGCAGTGGGCTCCGTGCCGACGCTTCCCGGACAGTCCTCGACCGCCATGGTCCGTCGGCCCGTCGACAGCGCGGACCAGTCCGACCGGCCCGACGGAAGCGCGGAGTAGACCCGCCGGGCGGCACCTCCTCCGCGCACGCGACGAACGCCTCAGTACGCTCACGGCCATGACGGCAGACTTCGTGACCCCCATCACAGACACCCTCGGCCGCGCGCGCCAGAACATCATCTACCGCTCCGGCGTCTCCGGGATCACCCCCGCGGTACCGACCAGCGCCGAGAAGCTCGAAGCCGCCGCCCGCCGCGCGCTCCTGCGACGACCCGGCGGGAAGAAGGCCTGGGCCTACGTCTACGGAGGAGCCGGCTCGGGGCAGACGATGGCCGCCAACCGCGAGGCCTTCGACCGCCGGCGACTGGTGCCGCGCATGCTCCGCAACACCTCCCGGCGCGACATCACCACCACGGTGCTCGGGCAGACGCTCCCCGCGCCCGTCCTGGTGGCCCCGATCGGCGCCGCCGGACTCATCCGTCGCGACGCCGACGTCATGGTCGGCCGGGCCGCCGCCAGGCGCGGACTGCCCTACATCTTCTCCTCGCAGGGCTCCTCGCCCATGGAGGCCACGGCCGCGGCGATGCAGGACAGCCCCCGCTGGTTCCAGCTGTACTGGAGCAGCGACGAGCAGCTGGTCGACAGCTTCATCGCCCGGGCCGAGGCGATCGACGCCGGCGCCCTGGTCGTCACCCTCGACACCACCACCCTCGGGTGGCGGCCGTGGGACCTCGACCTCGGTTCGCTGCCGTTCACCCGCGGCGTCGGGATAGCGCAGTACACCTCGGACCCGCGTTTCCGGCAGTTGGTCGCGGAGCGGGTCGAGCGCGAGGCCGCGGCGGGCGCCGATGCCGATGCCGATGCCGCTGCCGTCAAGGTCACCCCGCAGGCGGCGCTGACGCTGCTCGAGATGGCGCGCAACCACCCGGGCTCGACGCGGGAGAACCTGCGCGCCCCCGAGACCCGCGCCGCCGTGCAGACGTTCCTCGACACGTTCTCCAACCCGGCACTGAGCTGGGACCACCTGGCGACCCTGCGGGACCGGACGAGGCTGCCGATCGTCCTCAAGGGCGTCCTGCACCCCGATGACGCCCGGCAGGCGTTCGATGCCGGTGTCGACGCGGTCATGGTGTCCAACCACGGCGGTCGCCAGGTCGACGGGTCGATCGGCACCCTCGACGCCCTCGTGGCGATCCGCGAGGCGGTCGGCCCGGAGCCGACACTGCTGCTCGACTCGGGCATCCGCAACGGCACCGACGTCGTCAAGGCCATGGCGTGCGGCGCGAACGCGGTGACGATCGGCCGGCCCCACGTCTACGGCCTGGCCATCGCCGGCGAACACGGCGTCGGCGAGGTGCTCGACAACCTGCTCGCCGAGATCGACCTCACCATGTCGCTGAGCGGCGCCAGCTCGTGGGACGAGGTCGACGCCTCACTCCTGGCCTGAGACTCGCGCCCGGTCCGAGGCTCGCACTCGGCGTGGTCGTGGTTCGGGCATGAGAAGAGCCCCCGGTCGGCGACTGCCTACCGGGGGCTCTGCTCTGCAACGGGCCAGCTCTGTGGCGACCTAGATGATCGGGTCGCCTTCGCGCCTGGCCTCGGCGGCCTCCTTGACGAAGCCACGGACGAGGACGGCGAGGACGCCGGCCACGATGACGGGCCAGATCAGGACGTAGATCGTGAGAAGGATCGGTGTCATTGTCAGCTGCCTTCCTTCCTAGACGCGGACGAGGTCGTCGTCGTCGTCATCGGTTCGGACGTTCTGGTCGCGGCCGTCGTCGTCGGACTGCGCCTCGAGGGCCTCCGCCGATTCCGCCGTGTCGTAGTCGGCGGTGCGGGCGGCGATCTTGGCGAAGTCGAAGTCCATCGAGCTACGGAAGGACATCGCGGCACAGACGATCGTGCTCACCGCGTACGCCACGAGCGAGGCGGTCAGGGTGTCGTAGTCACGCAGGAAACCGAGGATGAACGGCGCACTGCCCAGGGCTGCGATCGCGCCGACGACCAGCGCCGGGCGCAGGCCGAAGAACCCGAAGATCATCAGCCCGAGCACCACGCCCACGCCGACCACCGCCAGGGCCTCGATGGCGTAGGCCAACAGCCCGCTGTCCGGGATCGCACCGAAACGGGTCGGCAGGAACACCGCGAGCGCCGCGAGAACCGACACGGTGAAGGCCATGTTGGTGACCTTCTTCCAGTAGAAGCTCGCGATCACCGGGAACACCAAGGCACCCCACAGCGCACCCACGAAGACCAACAGGTCCAGGATGTTGAAGCGGATGTTGGCGAACACCAGCGCCGCAGCCGTGGCGACGACCATCGTGAGCCGGCCCACGATGAGCATCGTGCGCGGGTTGGGCACCTTGCCCTTGCTGCGCAGGCTCTGCCCGTAGACGTCGGTCATGGCGATCGACGACATGGCCGACAGGTCGGAGTCCGCGGTCGACGACAGCGAACCGATGATCATGATGAAGAACACCGCGACCAGGACGCCCGGCAGGTACTCGGCGGCCACCTGCGGCAGGATGTTGTTGGGGTCACCGTCTACGGGATCGATACCCGCGTACAGGGCGAGCACGCCCACCATGCCGATGCCGATGATCGTGGCGCCGTAGCCGATCGTCGCCGTGATGAAGGTCGGCTTGATCAGGTCCTCGCGCACCGCGAACAGGCGCTGGGCGATGGTCTGGTTGCCGATCGCGTAAGCCAGCACGGCCGCGATGTAGGGCGCGCCCTGGTTGAGGAACGCGTCCGAGGAGAAGAAGTTCTGCTGCTGCGGGGTGAGGTTGGCCGCACCCGTGGAGAACACCTCGACGCCGCCGAGAAAGAAGAACATCGACGGCACGATGATGATGACCGCGCCGAGCATGGCCAGCACCTGGGCGAAGTCCGTGAGCACCGAGGCGCGGAAGCCGGACCACAGCGTGTAGAGCAGCACACCGGCGGCGATCACGATGATGCCCTGCATGAAGCTGAACGGGCTGAGCATGGCGATCAGGGCGCCACCGGCGATGAAGTTCGACGTCAGCGAGATGACCGAACCCAGGATGTTGGAGCCGGCCAGCATCAGCTGGGAGGAGCGCCCGTGGCGGGCGAACATGACCTCTGCCAGGGTGTGAGCCTGGGGCGCGACCTTTCGGATGCGTCGGCCGAAGGGGTAGATGAACAGGATCATCAGGGCACCCCAGAGCCCGTAGTGGATCGGTCCCGACACACCGTAGAGGTAGCCGGAGTTGACCGAGGCGTACATCGACGAGGCCCAGATCCAGGTGGCCGTCATCGACGCGGCCGAGATGCCGAATCCGATCCGGTGACCGGCCGTCATGTAGTTGTCAGCGTTCTCGTCCTTGCGAGCGATCCGCATGGACATGACCATGGTGCCGCCGTAGAACAGCAGCAGTAGCAATACAAGCGCAGTCGCACTCAGCGCGGGAGAGCCGAGCAAATCCATATCTGCCTTTCTCTCTTTTATTGTCAGAACAACGGGCCCAGCATAGAGAACCCTGACGGGAAACTGAGAATCGCCAAGGTGAGAGGCATTGTCGGGAGGTCCAAAATGGAGCCCGCTCCCCACCGTTCGACGGCCTGCGACCCGGTCACGGGATGGAGGAAAACCCCAAACGTCCCCCTTTGGCGAGGCCGACGCTCAGGGAATGTTGTGGATGAACGTTGCCAGATCAGCGACACCCAGAATGTTGCGGTCGGACGCAAAAATTGCGGCGCCTGCCTGCGCTGACGGCCCAGGATCAAGCGGCAGCAGTCGACCCCGGCGAGTGTGCGCTCAACGAACGGAGTGCCGTCAACTTAAGAGTGGTGTCATATCCCTCAGCAGGTGACTGCGAGGACCACCCATCGGCCGGACGCACCCGTGGGCGGGTCGGCGGCGGGCTGGCCGGCGGCGGCCGGAAGGCGGGTGGTCCCGAGGTGTGGATCAGTACTGGCCGGTGCGGTGGGGCCAGGCGGCGCGCCAGTCGTCAGCGCTGGCCTCGGCCGCGGGCACGGGCAGCCGCGACTCCGCGGCGCTGACGGTCTCGGCGAACTCGCGGACCACCCGTCGGTACTCGACCTCCGCCGAGCCGGAGCCGTCGGCTTCGGAGGCCTCGTCGGCGGAGTGGGCGGCGGCGTGGAACAACCCCCCGGCATCGACGTGGACGACGCGCATCCGATCGGGCACGAGATCGTCGGGGATCCCGGCCGACCGGACGCGCTCGAGCACCTTCTGCCCCAGGGCCAGCGCGGGCATGTCCCAGGAGATCCCCTCGACCACACCGCGCGGCGGGCGACCGGCGCGCTCGGCGGCCTTGGCCTCCTGCCACAGTCGGTCCTGCTCGGCGGCATCGAGGGCCCCGGGCCCACGACCGGGCCCGTCGGTGAACCAGTACGGCGCCCGGCGTCGGAG
Source organism: Dietzia sp. MNB45 (assembly GCF_051994785.1). NCBI lineage: Bacteria > Bacillati > Actinomycetota > Actinomycetes > Mycobacteriales > Dietziaceae > Dietzia > Dietzia sp. MNB45. Next base: position 2,466,734 of record NZ_CP163397.1, read on the forward strand.
CTTGTCGAGCAGCGCCCCGGCCACGTCCTGCACGTCGAACGGCGATTCGTCCCGCTCGGCCCCGATCGCGGCGTGGAACAGCACCTGGAGCAGCAGGTCGCCGAGCTCGGAGACCAGCTCGTCACGGTCGCCGTCGGCCACCGCGTCGACCAGCTCCCACGACTCCTCGAGCAGGTACGGCAGGAGCGAGGCGTGGGTCTGGGCGGACTCCCACTCGCCGTCGCGGCGGATGCGGGCCATCACCTCGACGGCCTCGGCCAGCTGGTCGCCGCCGCCCGTCGAGAAGAGGGTTTCGCCTGTATCGGTCGAGTGGACTCGTGCGAAATCCTCTTCTCGGCGGGAATCGCGGGCGCCGCGGGCGCCGCCGGCGCCACCGGGGCCGCTGGGGCCACTGGGGCCGCGGGCGCCGCCGGGGCTTCCGTGCCCGCCCCCGCCGCCGCCCGAGTCCACGCCGCCCGAGCCCCCGCCGCCGGTCACGACGCGGGCGCCGTCTCCGGCTGGATCACCGGGTTCGACCCCTCCGGATCTCCGGCCATCGCGGTGAGGAAGTCGGCGGCGTACTGCAGCATCTCGTCGTCGCGCGCCTTCTCCCCGCCGGCACCCGAACGCGCGCCTGCGGCCTTGGGCAGCGGGAGCAGCACGGTCTTCTGCGTGGCCCGGTACTGGGCGGCGGGGTACATGCGCTTGAGCCGCATCTGCTGCGAGTCCAGCAGGTCGAGCGGGCCCACGCGCAGGCGCGATCCGGCCAGGACGATCTCGCGGACCCGGTACTTCTGCGCGACCAACCGCAGCCGCGAAACCGAGACCACGCGGCGGGCCTCGGCGGGAAGCGGCCCGTAGCGGTCGAGCAGCTCCTCGACCACGGCGTCGATATCGGCGGCCTCCCGAGCCTGCGAGAGCTTGCGGTACGCCTCGAGCCGCAGCCGGTCTCCGTCGACGTACTCGACCGGGATGTACGCGTCGACGGGCAGCTCGATGCGGATCTCGCCGACCTCCTCCTCGACCTCCACCTTCTCCCCGTCGGCGACCGCGCGGTACGCCTCCACCGCCTCGCCCACGAGACGGATGTAGAGGTCGAACCCGACGCCCGCGATGTGCCCCGACTGCTCGGCGCCCAGCACGTTGCCGGCGCCGCGCAGCTCGAGGTCCTTCATCGCCACGGCCATGCCGGCCCCGAGGTCGTTGTTCTGCGCGATCGTCGCGAGCCGGTCGTAGGCGGTCTCGGTGAGCGGCTTCTCCGGGTCGTAGAGGAAGTAGGCGTACCCGCGCTCACGCGACCGGCCCACGCGGCCGCGCAGCTGGTGCATCTGCGACAGTCCCAGCTGGTCGGAGCGGTCCACGATGAGGGTGTTGGCGTTGGAGATGTCCAGGCCGGTCTCGACGATGGTCGTACACACCAGCACGTCGTACTCGCGGTTCCAGAACCCGCCGACCGTCTGCTCGAGCTGCTCCTCCCCCATCTGCCCGTGCGCCACCACGACGCGCGCCTCGGGCACCAGGTCGCGGATCTTCGCGGCGGTGGAGTCGATGGTCCGCACGCGGTTGTGGACGTAGAAGATCTGCCCCTCGCGCAGCAGCTCGCGCCGGATGGCGGCGGCGACGTGCTTGTCCGAGTGCGCGCCCACATACGTCAGCACGGGCAGCCGCTCTTCGGGCGGGGTGAGGATCTGGCTCATCTCGCGGATGCCGGCCAGCGACATCTCCAGGGTGCGCGGGATCGGGGTGGCGGACATGGTGAGCACGTCGACGTGGGTGCGCAGGGAGGTGATGTGCTCCTTGTGCTCCACGCCGAAGCGCTGCTCCTCGTCCACGATCACCAGGCCGAGGTTCTTCCACCGCACGCCCGTGGCGAGCAGCCGGTGCGTCCCGATCACCACGTCCACTGTCCCGTCCGCCAACCCGGCGAGAATCTTCTTGGCCTCGGCGTCGGAGGTGAAGCGGCTCAGACCACGGATCGTGACGGGGAAGCCGGTCATGCGCTCGGCGAACGTGGCCAGGTGCTGCTGCGCGAGAAGCGTCGTGGGCACCAGCACCGCAACCTGGGTGCCGTCCTGCACGGCCTTGAACGCGGCGCGCACGGCGACCTCGGTCTTGCCGTAGCCTACGTCGCCCACCACCACGCGGTCCATGGGGGCGGTCTTCTCCATGTCGTGCTTGACGTCCTCGATCGCCGTGAGCTGGTCGACGGTCTCGGTGAACGGGAACGCGTCCTCCATCTCGCGCTGCCACGGGGTGTCGGGGCCGAACGCGCGCCCGGGCGCGGACTGCCGCTTGGCGTACAGCTGCACCAGCTCGGTCGCGATCTCGCGGACCGCCTTGCGGGCCTTGCGCTTGGTGTTCTGCCAGTCGGCGCCGCCCATCTTGGACAGCGTCGGGGCCTCGCCGCCGACGTAGCGACTGAGCTGCCCGAGCGACTCCATCGGCACGTAGAGGCGGTCACCGGCCGCGCCGCGCTTGCCGGGCGCGTACTCGATGACCAGGTATTCGCGCCGTGAGGAGCCGTCGCCGCCGCGCACCTGCCGCTCGACCATCTCCACGAACTTGCCGATGCCGTGCTGGTCGTGCACCACCCAGTCGCCGGCCTTCAGTGCCAGCGGGTCGACCTGGTTGCGGCGCTTGGAGTGGCGGGCCTTGGGGCGGGTGGTGGAGCCGAGGCGGTTGCCGGTGAGGTCCGTCTCGGAGACGACGACGAGGTCATCGGCCACCCCGGCGGCGCCCTCGGTGAGCGAGAACCCGCCGTGCAGGACGGCCTCGTAGACCGACACGAGTCCGGAGGCGGGCTCGGATCCCGCCGACGCGGCCGTGGCGGGGACCTCGGCCTCGGACAGGCGTTCCAGGATGCGGGCGACGGTGCCGTGACCGGGCACGACCATCGCGGCCCGTCCGCCGCCGCCGACGAGCGCGCGGAGCCGGACGAGCATGGCCTCCATCTCGGAGTCCTTGCCGCGCGGGGCGGGCGGGTCGCCGGCGGGGACGGTGATGACCGCGCCGTCCTCGGGGTCGGTGAGGAACCCGGGCGGGACGAGCTGCCACCACGCGCGGCCCGCCTCGGTGGCCTCGGAGCGGACGGCGGAGAAGGTGCGGTAGCCCGACCCGGACAGGTCCAGCGTCTCGCTGTCCACGGGGGCGTCGCCGCCCATGGTGGCCGCGGTCCACGAGGCCTCGAGGAACTCCCGGCCGGCGGAGGCCAGGTCGGCGGCGCGGCGGCGGACCTTGTCCGGATCGCACACCACCACCCGTGTGTCGGCGGGCATCAGCATCGGCAGGGTCGTCATGTCCTCCGGCACGAGCACCGAGGTCAGGGCCTCCATGCCGTCTCGCGGGATGCCCTCGGCCAGCGAGTCCAGCAGCTCGGCGAGCGTCGGGTTGGCGCGGTGCTCGGCGGCCAGCTCCCCCGCCCGGGCCCTCACGGCATCGTCGAGCAGGAGCTCGCGGCACGGGAACAGCACCGCGGACTCCACCTCGCCGTCGGGCAGGGAGCGCTGGTCGGCCACGGAGAACTCGCGGATCTCGGCGATCGTGTCGCCGTCGAACTCGATGCGCAGCGGGTGGTCCGCGGTGGTCGGGAAGACGTCCACGATGCCGCCGCGCACCGCCACGTCCCCGCGCCGGGCGACCATGTCCTCACGCAGGTACGCGAACTCGGCCAGCCGCACCATGAGCTCGGTGGGGTCGACCTCGGCGCCCTTGACCAGCCGCACCGGCTCCCGGCGGGCCGCGCCGGGTGAGATCGGCTGCACCACCGACCGCGCCGCCGCCACGACGATCCCCGGGGGCCGCCCCGACAACACCGAGTTCAGCACCTTGAGCCGGCGACCGATCGTGTCCGCCGCCGGCGAGAGACGCTCGTGCGGCAACGTCTCCCAGCTCGGGAACTGCGCGACCTCGTCGTCGTACAGCCCCGACAGCTCGTCGGCCAGTTCCTCACACTCGCGCTCCGTGGCCGTCACCACCAACAAGGGGGCGCGCTGCGCCACGGCGGCGACGAGGAACGGCCGCAGCGCCTCGGGCGCGCGGACCACCGCCGCGTCGCGGTCCAGACCGTCGCGCAGGTCGGCCAGCGCCGGGTTGGCCAGGACCGCACCCGCCAGACCGGACAGTGCGGCGGCCGTGGGAGTGGTGGCGGTGGTGGTCACGCGTGTGGATCCTCCGGGTAGGGGGTTCGTCGAGCGGGGGTGTGCGGGTCGCACGGGTGGTGGGACGCACACCTGAAGGGCCGCAGATCCACCACTCTAACCGCGCACCCGCCCCGGTAGCCTGTGCGTATGCGCGAGACCACAGACGCCGAGCACGTCGACCCCCGGCCCGTCGACCCCGGGCACGGCGACACCCAGGGCGCCCCCGCCGGCCCGGTGACGATCTCCCCCGCCCCGGCCACCGCCGACGACGCCGCCCACGACACGATCGGCGCGCGCGTGTTCACCGACCGGTGGATCGGCGTGCTCCTCACCCTCGGCTCGGCCCTCGCGCTGGTCGCGTCGTTCCAGCTCAGCCTGGACAAGATCCGGCTGCTGGAGAACCCGGACTACACGCCGGCGTGCAACTTCTCCATCCTCATGAGCTGCAAGAGCGTCATCAACTCCGAGCAGGGGGCGGCGTTCGGGTTCCCCAACCCGTTCATCGGGCTGATCGGGTTCGGCATCGTGATCGCGATCGGCGTCGCCGCCGCCACGGGTGTGCGGTTCCCGCGCTGGTACTGGGTGGGTGCGCTGCTCGGGCTGACGTTCGCCGCCGGATTCGTCCACTGGTTGGCCTACCAGTCGATCTTCCAGATCCAGGTGCTGTGCCCGTGGTGCATGGTCGTGTGGGCGGCCACCATCCCCATGTTCTGGTACACATTGCTGCACGTGCTGGCCAAGCTCACCCGGGCGCGGTGGGTGCGCGCGCTGCAGCGGTGGCACCTGGTGCCCGTGGTGGTCTGGTACCTCGCGGTGGCCGGGGTCATCCTGTGGGCGTTCTGGGACTTCTACTGGGCCGACTTCTTCGCCAACCTCTGACCGGCCGTGGAGTATACCGGGGTCGACATCGTGATCCCCGCCCACGATGAACAGGACCTACTGGCGGGCTGCCTCGACGCGCTCGAGGACTGCATCGCCGCCACCCCGGTCCCGGTGACCGTGACGGTCGTGGTGGACTCCTGCCGCGATGCCACCGAGAAGATCGCGCGGGGGCGGGCCCGGATCGTGCGGACGAGCGCCCGCAACGTCGGCATCGCCCGCGCGCGCGGGTTCGACTCGCTGCGGCGGCCCTCGTCGTCGTCGCCCGGCTCCGTGCCGTCCCCCTCGCGGCGCTGGTACGCGACCACCGACGCCGACTCCCGCGTGCCCCGCACGTGGCTCACCGACCAGCTGGCGGTCGCTCGCTCCGGCGCCGACGTGGTGGCGGGCCTGATCGCGGTCGACGACTGGTCGGACTGGACCCCCGCCACCCGGCTGAGCTACCTCGAGGGCTACCACCCGGGTCCCGGCCACCGGCACATCCACGGCGCCAACATCGGCATCTCCGCCCGCGCCTACCGGCAGCTCGGCGGCTTCGACCCCCTCCCCGTGCACGAGGACGTCCAGCTGGTCCGGCGCGCGCAGGAGGCCGGGCTGACGGTGGCGTGGTCCACCGCTGCGCCGGTGATGACCTCGGCCCGCCGGACCGCGCGCGCCCCCGGAGGCTTCGCCGGTCACCTCGCCGCCACGGAGAGCGCCGCGACCGAACGCGCCGCCAGCGCAGGGACCACCGCGTCATGACCGCGTGTCCGCGAGCAAGGAGGCCCCGTGAGCAACACTGACGTGCCCCCCGGCGGCTCCCCGGACGCCGCTTCGTCCGCCGACCTGGCCCGCGAATGGGTCCGCGCCGGCCGCGCCGACCTGCCCCTGCCCGCCCGCGGCGACACCCGGACGAGATGGTCCGAGCTCACCGCGATGTGCACCCGGGACGTCTCCGCCGGCCGCCTGGTCGAGGCCCACGCCGACGCCGACGCGATCCTCGCCGAGATCTCCGGCACCCGCGTGGGGCGCAACGAACTGTGGGGCGTCTGGGCGGCCGAACCGCCGACGCCCGTGCTCCGCGCCCGGCGCGTGGGCGGAGGCTCGGGCGGTGGTTCAGACGGTGGCTCGGGCAGCCGGTGGGTACTCGACGGGGTCAAGGCCTGGTGCTCCGGCGGCGACGTGTGCACGCACGCCCTGGTCACCGCGTTCGACGACGACGAGCCGCGCCTCTTCGCCGTCGACCTGCGTCAGCCCGGTGTCGCGCCCCGGGCGGACGGCTGGGCGCACCCGGGGATGGCGGGCAGCCGCACCACCTCCGTCGAATTCACCGACGTGCCGGCCCGCTCCGTCGGGGACCACCGCTCGTACCTCGAGCGACCCGGGTTCTGGCACGGCGGGATCGGGGTTGCCGCCTGCTGGCTGGGCGCCGGGATCGCCGTGGCCCGGCCCCTGCTCGCGCGGGCGACCCGGCCCGACGTCGACCCCCACGCGCTGGCCCACCTCGGCGCCGTGGACGTGGCCCTGGGAGGGGCGTCGTGGGCGCTGGACGCCGCCGCCGCGGAAGTCGATCGCGACGGACCCGGCGCCGACCTCACCGTCGCGCGCCACCGGGCCGTGCGCGTGCGGGCGATGGTCGAGGCCGCGGTGGACGAGACCATCCGGCGTGTCGGCCGGGCGCTCGGCCCGGGACCGCTCGCGATGGACCCGCGCCACGGGCAGAACGTCCTCGACGCCGAGGTGTACATCCGGCAGTTCCACGCCGAGCGTGACCTCGCCGGGCTGGGCGCCACCGCCCGCACCCACGGCGGGTGGGCGCGATGACCACCGATCCCGCCGAGGGCGGTTCCACCCACTGGACCGGCATCGGGCTCGACGACCGCGGCACTACCCACGCCGCCTGGGACGCCTGGTTCGGCGGGCGTACCGCCGACCCGGAGCTGACCGTTCCGTCCGGGGTCCGGCGGGTGGTCGTGGTCGCGCCGCATCCCGACGACGAGATCCTCGGCGTGGGCGTCACCGCCGCCCGGTTCGCCGCAGCCGGGGTGGAGGTGGTGATCGTGGCCGTCACCGACGGCGACGCCTCGCACCCCGACTCCCCCACGGTGACGCCCGCGCGGCTCGCCGCGCTGCGGATCTCCGAGAGCCGGCGCGCCTGCGCGGCCCTGGGCCTTCCCGAGCCGGTGCGGATCGGACTGCCGGACGGCGGGGTCCGCGGGCACGAGACGCGTCTGGCCGACGCGATCGCCGAGGCGATCGGTGACGTCCCCGGCGAGGACTGCGTGGTGCTCAGCACGTGGCGCGGAGACGGCCACCCCGATCACGAGGCCTCCGGACGCGCGGCCGCCCGGGCCTGCGCCGCCACCGGAGCGCGACTGGCGGAGTACCCGGTGTGGACCTGGCACTGGGCCGAGCCCGGCGATCGGCGCGTGCCCTGGGACCGGCGGCGTCGCGTCGTGCTCACCGACGCCGAGCTCGCCGCCAAGCAGGCGGCGGTGGCGGAGTTCGTCACCCAGGTCGCTCCGCTGTCCGATCGGCCGGGGGACGAGGCGATCCTGCCCGACTGGATCCTCGACCGCCTGGTCACGCGCTCCGAGACGGTGTTCTGGTGAGCACCCCGGGCCACTACTTCGAGGAGATGTACTCCGGGTCGGCAGACCCCTGGGACTTCGCCGGCTCGTGGTACGAACTGCGGCGCTACGGGCTCCTCGTCGCCTCTCTCCCCGAACAGCGGTACCGCGTGTGCTTCGAGCCCGCCTGCTCGGTGGGGGTGCTCACCGAGATGCTCGCCGAGCACTGCGACGAGGTGCACGCGGTGGACGTCGTCGACACCGCCGCCGAGCAGGCCCGCGCGCGCATCGACCGCGCGGGGTTGGACCACGTGCACGTGCGCACCGCCGACGCGTTGGACCCGTGGCCCGGGCGGTCCTGCGACCTGTTGGTGCTCTCGGAGTTCCTCTACTACACTCCGGTCGACGGGCTCGACGACCTACTCACGGCGCTGCTGCGGCTGGCCGAACCCGGCGGGACCGTCGCGGCCTGCCACTGGCTGGGGCGGTCGGACGACCACGCCTGCCACGGCGAGGACGTCCACGCCGCACTCGCACGCCGCGTCGACCTCACGCGGCTCGTCCACCACCGCGAGGAGGGTTTCATCCTCGAGGTCTTCCGTCGCACCTGATGGCCGGCTGCAACTAGTCCGCCTTCGGCTGCGGCTGCGGCTGCGGCTCCGAAGCCGGCGCCTCGGCCTCGGCTCGAGAGACGAGGTGCACGATCGCCTCGGTGTGGAGCCGGAACAGCTCCGTGACGTCGGCGTCCCCGGTCAGGGACGCGAGGAAGATCCCATCGCCTCCGGCGAGGGCATAGGTGGCGAGCACCCGGGCATCCGCCTCTGGTAGCCGCGGACGGACCCGCCGGAACTCCGCCGCGATGCGCTCCAGGGCGTCCCCGCGCAGACGCAGATAGATTCCCCGGGCGGCCGGCTCCACGGGACGCTGCTCCAGCGCCAGCATCAGGCCCAGCCGGAGGAAGTCCGGGGACTCGCGGAACGTCCGGGCCACGCCCAGGCAGAAGGCGGTCACGCGCTCCCGCAGGGCTTCGCCCTCCCCGCGGGTGACCTGGCCCAGCCACAGCTCGACGCTCTCCTCGACAACAGCCGCCAGCAGTGCGTCCTTGTCCGCGAAATGCCAGTAGATCGAGCTCGCCGGGAGCCCGCTCGCCTTACTGACCCGCGCGATCGAGGTCCCCTCATACCCGCGTTCACCGGCCACCTCGGCGGCCGCCTCGATGATCCGGCGCCGGGACTCCCGGCCCTTGGCACGGGTGCGCCTGCCAGTGGACCCCGTTGGCTTCCCCGCCATCCGCTCCCCCGCTCCCTGTGTCCGGCGACTCATTGCGAATCGCCCCGGATCAGACTTACTGTAGTGATCACTACAGTACCGCGCGACGGCAGACGCCAGCGCAGGAAAGGTGGAGAAATGATCGAATCACTGACCCGGAACTGGTGGGTCCAACTCATCCGCGGAGCACTGGCGATCGCCCTGGGCGCGACCGCACTGGCCTCACCCACCACGGGCATGACGCTCGCGGTGTTCCTCGTGGCGGCCTTCGCCATCGGTGACGGCGCCATGACCATGACGACCGGAGTGGCACTTCCGGAACGGACCCCCGGCCGCGGTGGCCTCATCCTCGCCGGCGCCGGATTCATGATTCTCGGGCTGGTCGTCCTGTTCTGGCCCGGCATCTCGGCCACCGCGTTGATCCTGCTGTTCGCCGCCTGGCTGGTGGCCTCCGGCGCCCTCGTCGCCTACGGAGCCCAGACCCTGCGCTCCGAGATCCCCGACTCGTGGGTCATGGTGGCGCTCGGCGTGGTCCTGGCGGTGGTGGGACTCGGGCTGGGCGTCGTGGGCCCGGCAGCGGTAGACACGTTCGTCACCTTCGCCGGCTGGTTCGGTCTCGCCGTCGGCGCGGTCATGGCCGCCGTGGCGTTCCGACTCCGCGCCGACTCCGACCGGCTCGATGGCCGGGTGGCCGTCGCAGCCTGAACCGCGCCACCCTCATCCACCGGCAAGGGCCGGGCGTCGCAAGTGCGACGCCCGGCCCTTCTGCCATGTGACCGTGCCGCGCCCGGCCTCGCGCGACGGGGAGCGACCACCTACGGGCTTCCGGGCCCCGGGCGCATGTCGCGGCCCTGCGGTGTGCCACCGGGGTGACTCGGCCCGCTGTACTTCTCGAGGACGTCGACCTCCAGCGTCGGCGAGGGATCGAGATGCGAGAGCCCGTTGAAACAGAGGTTGACGATGTGCGCGGCGACCTCTTCCTTGGGCGGCGTGCGGGCGTCCAGCCACCACTGTGCGGTCCCGGAGACCATCCCGACCAGGGCCTGCGCGTACACACTGGTGGTGATGGGGTCGAACCCGCGGGCGACGAACTCCTCCTCGAGGATGTAGGTCACGCTCGCGGTGGCGTCGTTGAGCAGGGTCGAATACGAGCCCCCACCCACCGGGGACGATTCGCGCACGAGAATGCGGAAGCCGTCCGTGCGTTCCTCGACGTAGCGCAGCAGCGCCATCGCCGCGCGCTCGATGCGACGCCGCGACCCCTCACCCTGCAGCGCCTCGGTGATCTCCGCGCCGAGGTAGGCGAGCTCGCGGTCGCACACGACCGCGTAGAGCCCCTCCTTGCCTCCGAAGTGCTCGTAGACCACCGGCTTGGACACGCCCGCCGCGGCGGCGATGTCCTCCACCGTCGCGGCGTCGTAGCCGTTCTCGGCGAAGATCCGTCGGCCGACCTCCACCAGCTGCTGCCGCCGCTTGGCGGCGGACATCCTGGTCCTCGGTGTCGGTACGCCCACGCCCGTCATTCCCCACCCCTTTTGCTGATACCCCGAGGATAGCCACGCGCAGATTCCGCTCCCCCCGACCGGCGGCAACACCGCTGTTCACGTCGGGTCAGGCCCATCGGTGCGCAGGTACGCATCGGTGGGTCCGATCTCATGTGCCAGACTGGTGACGGCCCGTTCGCGGGCCGTTCCCCCGTGGTGTAATCGGCAACACTCCTGATTTTGGTTCAGGCATTTCAGGTTCGAGTCCTGGCGGGGGAGCTAGAAGATCCCGCCGAAGATCCCCACGGCCAGCACCAGCAGCAGGATCGCGATGATCGCGAACACCGCCAACGCCGGTTGCCGTGCGCGCCGCGGCTTCTCCTCCACCTCGGCATCGGGCTGGAAGGCCGGGTCCTGCCCGGGCTGCCCGGGTCCGTTCATTCCGGTCACGTGAATCGCTCCTCTTCCATCCGGGCGTAGGCCTCCAGCAGCTCGAGGGCGTGCTCCCCGGCAGCACCCTCCGCGCGCAGGCCCGTACGCATCGACTCCACCATCTCCCTACCGTGCGGGAACGGCGGCAGCAACGGAATATCCGGGTCGGTGATCGCGTCGATCACGGTCGGCCGGTCCGCCAGGACCGCCTCCTCCAAGGCGGGCACGAGCTGCTCGGGGTCCTCGACGCGCACCCCGCGCAGCCCCAGCAGTTCGGCGTAACCGGCCACGTCGAACGGCGGCACGTCCTGCGACCGGGCGAACCGCGGCTGGGCCTCGCTCTCGCGCTGCTCCCAGCTCACCTCCGCCAGGTCCCGGTTGCTGAGCACCACGATCACCATCGTCGGGTCCTCCCAGCTCGGCCACGCCTCGGAGACGGTGATGAGCTCGTTGATCCCGAGCATCTGGATGGCCCCGTCACCGGCCAGGACCGCGACAGGCTTGGCGGGCGCGGTGGCCTTGGCGGCGATCGCGTACGGGATCCCGCAGCCCATCGACGCCAGCGTGCTCGACAGGTGCGCAGGGACGGTCGTCGGCAGGCTGATCTGCCGGACGTAGTGGTAGACGCTGCTGCCCACGTCCACGGCAAGGCGCGCATCGTGCGGCAGGCGCTCGCCCAGTCGCCGCGCGACCAGCTCCGGGTTCAGCCCGCGCGCCGGCACCTCGGAGCGCATGCGGGAGATCTCCCACCACTGCCCCACCCACTTCTCCACGTCGCCGCGCCAGGCGGAGCGGTCGCGGTCGGCCACGCGTCCGGTGAGCTCTCGCAGTGCGGCCGCGGCGTCGCCCACCATGCCGACCTCGATCGGATACCGGTTGGCCAGGTGCACCGGGTCCAGGTCGATCTGCACCGCCCGCGCCCGCCCAGGCTCCGGGTAGAACTCGGTCCAGGGGTCGTTCGATCCGACGATGAGGAGGGTGTCGCAGTTCTGGAGGATGCGCGCGCTCGCCGTCGTCCCCAGATGGCCCATGGTGCCGCCCACCACCGGCGAGGACTCGTCCACGTAGGGCTTACCCAACAGGCTCATCGTCACGCCGGCGTCCAGGCGCTCGGCGAGTTCCATCAGCTCGGCCTGCGCACCGGCGACGCCGCGCCCGGCCAGGATCGCGATCCGCTCCCCCGCGTCGAGCACCTCCACGGCGCGCGCCACGTCGTCGTCGCGGGGGGTGGTGACCCCGTGGGTCCATTCGGGGGCGGTGACCACCACCCCGTGCTCCTGGTCGAGGTCCTCGCCCAGCTCCGGGGCCTCGGCGTTCTGCACGTCGTGGGGAAGGATGACGACGACGGGGGTCCGGTGCGTCAACGCGGAGCGGAACGCCCGGTCGATCACCATGGGCGCCTGCTCGGCCGACGTCACCGTCTGCAGGTACGGCCCGGCCACGTCCGCGAAGACGTTGCCCAGGTTGATCTCCTGCTGGTAGCCCGAACCGAGCACGCCGGTGTGCTGCTGCGCGACGAGCGCCACCACGGGCACGCTGTCGAGTTTGGCGTCATAGAGCCCATTGAGCAGGTGTATCGCGCCGGGGCCCTGCGTGGAGGTCATCACCCCGACCGCGCCGGAGTACTTGGCGTCGGCCACCGCCATGAACGCCGCCGACTCCTCGTGGCGGGCCCGCCCGAACGCCGGGGCGATCTCGGCGCGCTGCAACGCGCCGAGCAGTGGGTTGTTGCCGTCCCCGGCGTAGCCGTAGATCCGTTCGACGTCCCAGGCCACCAGTCGTTCGACGACGAGGTCGGCCACCGTCCTGTCCGTGGTCATACGCGTGCCCCTTCCGCTCGTCAGCCGTAGTGGCCCCACCGTAGGGGGCGCACCCGCGGCCCTCCACCGGTGATGGTGGCGTGGGCCCGCGGAACCGGTTGTCCGGCGGGTGGGGTGGTCCTATCGTCCGGGCATGGACACCGATCTGAAGGCACTCGCCCTGGTGTGCTCGCTCAAGGCCTCGCCCGCCGAGTCGAGCAGCGACCTCATCGCCCGGCAGGTCCTCGACGAACTCGCCGGTCACGGCGTGACCGGGGAGACCGTCCGGGTCGCGGACTTCGACGTCCGTCCGGGGGTCGACGACGACATGGGCGACGGCGACGAGTGGCCCGCCATCCTCGACAAGGTCCGAACCGCCGACGTCCTCGTGCTGTCCACGCCGACGTGGCTCGGCAATCCGTCCAGCATCGCGCAGCGAGTGCTGGAGCGTCTCGACGCGCAGCTGTCGGCCACCGACGACGAGGGCCGTCCCGCGATGTTCGGCAAGGTCGCCGTGGTCGCGGTGGTGGGCAACGAGGACGGCGCGCACAAGATCGTCGCCGACATGTTCCAGGGCCTGAACGACATCGGGTTCACGATCCCGGCGCAGGGCTGCACCTACTGGAACAACGAGGCCATGAACCCGGTGGACTACAAGGACCTCGACTCCACGCCGTCGGCCGTGGCCTCGACCATCACCACGCTGTCGTCCAACGCGGTGCACCTGGCGCGGTTCCTCCGCAGCGAGCAGTACCCGGCGGTCTAACCCTTGGTGCTCCGCTCGACCGCGCTGCGGACGGTGTAGCGCAGGAACGCCGGGAAAGCGATCGCGCAGATCACCACGCCGATCACCACCAGCACGCCACCACCCGACGCGGCGACCGCCGTGCCGACCGAGGCCGCCGCCACGCCGTGCGCGACGTCGCCGATCCGCGGGCCACCGGCCACGACCACGATGAACACGCCCTGCAGACGGCCGCGCATCTCGTCGGTGGCCGAATCCAGCAGGATCGCCTGGCGGAACGCGGCCGAGATCATGTCGACGGCTCCGCCGAACGCCAGCGCGGCGAGCGCCAGCCATAGCCACCACGCGGAGCCGCCGGGCGAGGACGCGCCCACGAACCTCCCGAACGCGACCATCGCCGCGCCCCACAGCGCCACGCACACCAGCACCGCCAGGCCCTGCCTGCGCACGCGCGGGATCCACCCGGAGAACACCCCGCCGGCCACGGCGCCCACGCTCATCGCGGCGAACAACAGACCGAGGGCGGTCCCGCCGGTCGCGGGGTCGCCGAAGGACTCGGTGGCGATCTGCGGGAACAGTGCCCGCGGCATGCCGAAGACCATCGCGATGATGTCCACGAGGAACGAGGCCAGGAGGATGCGGCGGGTGGCCAGGTAGGCGAACCCGTCGATCACCGACCGCAGCCCCACCGACCCGCGCTCCCCCTCGACCGGCTGCGGCGGGAGCCGGAACACCGCGTACAGGGTGGCCAACAGCGCGACGGCGGTGAACAGGTACATCGTCGACAGGCCCAGGACCGGGATGAGGATGCCCGCGGACAGGGGCCCGACGATCGCCCCGAACTGCATCACGGTCATGTTCAGGGCCGAGGCGGAGGCAAGCTGGTCGGAGGGGACGATCCGGGGGATGATCGCCGAGCGGGTGGGCTGGTTGACCGCGAAGAACGCCTGCTGCACCGACAGCAGCACCATCACCACCCAGACGTTCCGGTTGCCCGCCGCGGCCTGCGCCCAGAACAGCAGTGAAGTGACGATCAGCCCGGTGGTGGTGACCATGAGCAGGCGACGCCGGTCGAGGGCATCGGCCAGCGCGCCGCCCCACAGGCCGAACACCACGAGGGGCACCAGCGCGAACACGCCGGTGAGCCCCACATACGCAGAGCTGCGCGTGATCTCGAAGACCTGCTGCGGCACCGCGACGATCGACAGCTGCGCCCCGATGACCGTGACGATGTTGGCGAGCCACAACCTGCGGAAGTCCGGCGCCCGGAGTGGGCGGGTATCCGCCAGCTGGCGCCTCAGAACTGACACGCGGGGCAGGCTACTCCGCCTCAAGACGGTTCGAATCGCCGGAGTCACCCTCTATCCTTGGGGCTCTGTCCGCCTTGGGACCCTGTCCGCTCGCCGGACGTACCCGGACCCATCCATCACCACCACCGTGCGCGTGCGGCGCGCCGAGGAGACTCGATGACCACACCCGAGACCGACCGTTCAGCGCCCGACCATGCACAGACCGCGGTCATCGTCCTGGCCGCCGGATCCGGCACCCGGATGAAGAGCGCCACCCCCAAGATGCTGCACCGGGTGTGCGGGCGGACGATGCTCGGCCACGCACTGCACGCCGCGGCGGGGCTCGAGCCGGACGCGATCGTCGTGGTCGTCGGCCATCAGCGCGACCAGGTCTCGGCGGCGGTCGACGAATTGTCGGCCGAGCTCGGCGTGCCGGTCTCCACCGCGGTGCAGGAGGAGCAGAACGGGACGGGCGACGCCGTCGCGGCCGGGATGTCGGGACTGCCCGCCGACTTCTCGGGCACCGTGCTCGTCACCACCTCGGACATCCCCCTGCTCGACGCCGACACCCTGCGCGAGGTCGTGACGCGCCACGACCTGCGACCGCGCGCCGCGGTCACCGTCCTGACGTCGACGGCACCCGACCCCACGGGGTACGGCCGCATCGTGAGGAACGACGACGGCGAGGTGCTGCGGATCGTCGAGCACAAGGACGCCTCGGAGGACGAGCGGGCGATCGACGAGGTCAACTCCGGCATCTACGCCTTCGACGCCCTCGTCCTGCGGGACAAGCTCGGGCAGCTGGGCACGGACAACTCGCAGGGCGAGCTGTACCTCACCGACGTCATCCAGCTCGCGCGGCGCGACAACGGCCTCATCCGCGGGCACCGTGTCGAGGACCCCGATCTGGTCGCGGGCGTCAATGATCGCGTGCAGCTCGCAGCCCTGGCCGGCGAGATGAACCGTCGCCTCTGCGAGTCGGCGATGCGGGGCGGCGCGACGATCGTCGACCCGTCCAGCACGTGGCTCGACGTCGGCGTGGCCACGGGCCGCGACGTGACGATCCTGCCGGGCACCCATCTGACGGGCGCCACCGAGATTGGCGACGGTGCGACCGTCGGACCGGACACCACGCTGCAGGACACCGTGGTCGGCGAGGGCGCCACGGTCGTGCGTTCACATGCGGTGCGCGCCACAATCGGGGCTGGCGCGGAGGTGGGCCCGTTCGCCTACCTGCGGCCCGAGGCGGACCTGGGCGAACGGAGCAAGATCGGCACGTTCGTCGAGGTCAAGAAGTCGACGATCGGGGCGAACACCAAGGTGCCGCACCTGACCTACGTGGGCGACGCGACGATCGGCGAGCACACCAACATCGGGGCGTCGAGCGTGTTCGTCAATTACGACGGGGTGAACAAGAACCGTACAGTGATCGGCGATCACTGCCGCACCGGTTCGGACACCATGTTCGTCGCACCTGTGACCGTCGGAGACGGGGCCTATTCGGGCGCGGGTACCGTGATCAAGGACGACGTCCCACCCGGAGCCCTCGCGGTTTCGGGCGGACGGCAGAGGAACATCGACGACTGGGTGATCGAGAACCGGCCCGATTCCGGTTCTGCAGAGGCCGCCCGTCGTGCCCGGAACGACTCCCAGAAGGACGGACTCACGCAGTGAGCGAGTGGATCGACAACCAGAAGAACCTGATGTTTTTCGCGGGGCGCGCGCACCCCGAACTCTCCGACCAGGTCGCCGCCGAACTGGGCGTCGAGGTCACCCCCCAGACCGCCAGGGACTTCGCCAACGGCGAGATCTTCGTCCGCTTCGAGGAGTCCGTCCGCGGCTGTGACGCGTTCGTGCTGCAGAGTGCCCCGGCGCCGCTGAACAAGTGGATCATGGAGCAGCTCATCATGATCGACGCGCTCAAGCGGGGAAGCGCCAAGCGGATCACCGCTGTCCTGCCGTTCTACCCGTACGCGCGGCAGGACAAGAAGCACCGCGGCCGCGAGCCGATCTCGGCCCGTCTCATCGCGGACCTGCTCAAGGCCGCCGGCGCGGACCGCATCATCACGGTCGACCTGCACACCGACCAGATCCAGGGCTTCTTCGACGGTCCCGTGGACCACATGCACGCCCAGGGCCAGCTCTCGGACTACGTCCGGCAGCACTACGGGACCGACAACATCGTCGTGGTCTCCCCCGACGCCGGCCGCGTCAAGGTGGGCGAGAAGTGGGCCGATGCCCTCGACGGCGCGCCGCTCGCGTTCGTCCACAAGACCCGCGATCCCAACGTGCCCAACCAGGTCAAGTCCAACCGCGTGGTCGGTGACGTGGAGGGCAAGACCTGCGTCCTGATGGACGACATGATCGACACCGGTGGCACCATCGCCGGCGCCGTCAAGGTCCTCAAGGACGCGGGTGCCGGCGACGTCATCATCGCCACCACCCACGGCATCTTCTCCGATCCGGCCGCCGAGCGTCTCGCCAACTGCGGGGCCAAGGAGGTCATCACCACCGACACGCTGCCGATCCCGCCGGAGAAGCGGTTCGAGAACCTCACCGTGCTGTCCATCGCGCCACTGCTGGCCCGGACCATCCACGAGGTCTTCGAGAACGGGTCGGTGACCAGCCTCTTCAACGGGAACGCCTGACATGACCGCGGACCCGGCGGGGCGCGCCACGATCTACCACAACCCCCGCTGCTCCAAGTCCCGGCAGGCGCTGGAGCTGCTCCGCGAGCGGGGTGTGGAGCCGACGGTCATCAAGTATCTCGACACTCCCCCGGACGTCGAGCAGTTGCGCACCCTCATCTCCGACGCCGGTCTGACGGTGCGGGAGGCGGTGCGCGTCAAGGAAGCCGAGTTCACCGAGCTCGGCCTCATCGACGCCTCCGATGACGACCTGCTCGCCGCGATGGTCGCCCACCCCCGGCTCATCGAGCGGCCCTTCGTCGTCACCGACAAGGGCACCCGCCTCGCGCGTCCCACGGCGGCGGTCGAGGAGATCCTCTGACGTCCCATCGCTGACGGCGCCTCGCCTGCGTCGAGCCCGCTGCGCTCTCATCCGAGAGCGGCGGGCTCGACGCGATTTTGGGCCCCGCACCCCTCGGCGCTAGGCTGGTCGGGTCATCTCGGCGAGGGAGGACCCGCATCAACCCGGGTCACTCCGTTATCGACGCGATCATTGTCGGCGTGGTCCCGGTGGACCGGCCCGGCGATCGTCTCGATCGCCGAGGAGGTCATCACCCGCAGAGCGTCCCGCTCTCCCACCCGACGAAAAGGCAGTCATGGCCAAGGAAATCAACAACCTCAAGACCTCTACCCGCACCGAGTTCGGCAAGGGTTCCGCCCGCCGCGCCCGTCGCGAGGGCAAGGTCCCCGCGGTGCTCTACGGCCACCACACCGAGCCCCGCCACCTCCTGCTCGACGCGCTCGAGTTCGCCGCCGTCCTCCGCGCGCACGGCACCAACTCCCTGCTCACCCTCGACATCGAGGGCGAGGAGCAGCTGGCGCTGCCCAAGCAGATCGACGTGCACCCGCTGACCCGCATCATCGAGCACACGGACCTGCTCGTCGTGCGCAAGGGCGAGAAGGTCGTCGTCGAGGTCTACGTCGTCCTCGAGGGTGAGGCCGCCCCCGGCACCCTGGTCACGACGGACGCCGACTACATCGAGATCGAGGTCGAGGCCACCGATATCCCCGAGGAGTTCACTCTCTCGGTGGAGGACGTCGAGGCCGGCACCCAGTTCACCGCCTCCGACATCACGCTGCCCGCCGGCGCCACCCTGGTATCCGACCCGGAGACCCTGCTGGTCAACGTCATCGAGGCGCCGTCCGAGTCCGACCTCGAGGAAGACGAGGAGGCTGCGCCCCAGGGCGAGGCCGCCGAGGACGCCGCGAAGGCTGCCGAGGAGGAGTGATCCTCCCCCGCCTGATCCAGGCGGACGTCGCCTGAACGGCGGCACCCGGCCACGGGCCCGGAACGACCACAGCGTCGTACCGGGCCCGTCCCGCATTTCGCCAGCCCGGCCCCTCCACGCCGGGGACCCGGATCAGCCGCGGACGAGGCCGATCGCCAGGACCAGCATCATCACGGCGATGCCGGCGTCGAGCACCCGCCACGCCCCGGGCCTGGCGAACAGCCCCCGCAACGCCTTCCCGCCGAACCCTATGAGCGAGAACCACAGCACGCCCGCGATGAAGGCCCCGGCCGCGAATACCCAGCGCAGGTCGCCCCCCTGTTGGTTGGCGAGCGTGCCGAGAAACACGACGCAGTCGAGGTAGGCGTGCGGGTTGAGCCAGGTGAACGCCGCGCACGCTGCCACCGCCCCGAGCGTCGACGGGACCCGCGCACCGCCGTGAACCTGCAACCCGTCGCCGGGCCGGATCGCGCGGGACGCGGCGAACGCCCCGTAGGCCAGCAGGAACACGACCCCGATCCACTTCATGACCGTGATCGCCGCCGGCGCCGATTCGATGAGCACCCCCACGCCCGCCACGCCGAGCAGGATGAGCGCGGCCTCGGACACCACGCAGAAGGCGACGATGGGAACCATCGCCACATCGCCACGGATCGAACGCTGGAGGACGTAGGCGTTCTGCGCGCCGACGGCGGCGATGAGCCCGAGGCCCATGCCGACGCCCATGAGAAGTGTGGAAGTAGCGGTCACGACCTCACGGTAGGCCCGATTTCTTCAGTAGTGCCACTGCACTTTCTGCACTAGCATTAGCTGTGCTTATGAACACTCTGCAGCTCGATCACCTCCGCACCCTCGCCGCCGTCGTGGACCTCGGCTCGTTCGAGGCCGCCGCCTCGCACCTGCACATCACCCAGTCGGCGGTGTCCCAGCGGGTCCGCGCACTCGAGGAGTCCGCGGGACGGATCCTCGTCCGTCGCGAGCGCCCGATCTCTGCCACCGCCTCCGGCGAGATCGTGCTGCGCACAGCGCGGCAGATGCTCCACCTCGAGGAATCCCTCGCCGGCGAACTCGACGACCCGGCGTCGGCCCAGGAGCACGTGGTCCTGGCCGTGGCGTGCAACTCCGACTCGCTGGCCACCTGGTTCCTCGATGCCATGACCGAGGTCCACGCGGCCGGCCGGGTGGTCTTCGACATCCGCCGCGAGGACGAGTCCCTGTCCAGCGAGTTGCTGCGGCGCGGCGAGGTGATGGCCGCGGTGACCAGCCAGTCCCGGCCGGTCCAGGGTTGCCGCTCGCAGCCCCTGGGGTCCATGCGGTACCTGGCCTGCGCGAGCCCCGGGTTCGTCGCCCGGCACCTGCGTGACGGCTCGACCACCGCCGCGCTCGGCCGGGCCCCCATCGTCGACTTCGACCGCAGCGACGGCCACCAGAACAACCACTATCGCCGCCTGGCCCGCCGGGAACCCACCGGACCGCGGCACTTCATCCCCAGCTCGCACGATCACGTCCGGGCGATCGTCGCCGGGCTGGGCTGGGGCCTGATCCCCGAGCACCTCGCCACCCCGTGGCTGGTCTCCGGCGAGATCGTCGACGTCTCCCCCGACCATTTCCTCGACGTCCCCCTGTTCTGGCAGCACTGGAAACTGCAGTCACCCGACCTCGACGCCCTCACCGCCGCCGTCCTCGACACCGCCCGCACCGAGCTGCGGAACTGATCGGACAGGTGCGCCCGGGCGGGCCGACGCCGTCTGGGATCATGGCCCCGTGACTACCGCTTCCACGTCCGGCCCCACGCCCGGCCCCACGCTCATCGTGGGTCTGGCCAACCCCGGACCCGACTACGAGGGCACCCGCCACAACATCGGCTGGGACGTCCTGCAGGAGTTGGCGTCCCGCGCCCTGCCGATGCCGGCGAGCTTCTCCACCCACAAGCGGACGAACTGCGAGATCGCCCAGACCCGGCTCGCCGACAAGCCCGTGGTCCTGGCCCGCCCCCGCAGCTACATGAACCTCTCGGGCGGGCCGGTCGCCGCGGTCGCCAAGTACTTCTCGGTCACGCCCACCGACATCATCGTGATCCACGACGAGATCGACATCGACTTCGGGCAGGTCCGCCTCAAGCGCGGTGGCGGCGAGGGCGGCCACAACGGCCTGCGCTCGCTGTCCGGCTCACTCGGCACCCGCGACTACATCCGCGTCCGCGCCGGGGTGGGCCGCCCGCCGGGCCGCATGGCGGTGGCCGACTTCGTACTCAAGCGCTTCTCCAAGCTCGAGCAGCCCGATGTGCCGTTCCTCATCCAGGACGCCGCCGACGCCGTGGAACTCCTCCTCAAGCACGGGCTGGAGGCGGCCCAGAACCAGGTCCACTCCGCGTGACGCGCTCCCGGCGGTTCGAGCGCGAGGCCCACCTGGGCTCCGGAGCCGAGCTCTTCCGCCGCGCGGGTGCAGCACTCGTCACCTGGGACCTGCACCGGCGGGCAGGCCTCGTCGTCGACGCCACCGGGCCCGCCACCCCCGGCCGCACCGTCACCCTCCGGCCGCGAACGGGCCCGGGCGCGTGGCTACGGCTCACCGCCCCCTGCGAGGTCACGGAAGTCATCGACCGCCCGGACGCGCGGGGGTTCACCTACCGCGCCCTGCCCGGCCACCCCGAGCGTGGATGGGAGACGTTCCTCGTCCGGCACGATCCCGTCACCGACGCCGTCGCGCTCACCCTCACCGGTGAATCCGCGCACGCCACCCTGCTCGCCCGGCTGGGCGCACCCGTCGCCCGGCTCGAACAGGAGCGGATCACCCGCCGCTACCTCGCCGTCCTGCGCGACCGGCCCTGACCCGCGGCGCCCGGCGTGGACATCACAGTTCAGCAACGTCACAGTGCACGGACATCACAGTTCATAGAGCTCCCGCAGCCGGTCGAGCAGCGCCACCAACGACCCCTCCCTCAGCGCCTCCGCGACCGCGCCCTCGTAGAACCGCTCGGACCGGACCACCCAGGTGAGCAGCGCGCGGGTCAGGTCCTCGTCCGACTGCTCCGCCAACCCGGTGAGGTCGGTCAGGGAGCCGTCCGACAATCCGCGCCGCTCCAACTCGTCTAGGTAGCCGTGCCGGGTGAGCACTCCCCCGCCGAACGCCTCCATCACGGCCAGGGTGTCCTCGTCGTAGGTCGGGTACCGCACCAGGTAGGCGCCGTTGCGGTCCCGCCGACCGCCCGCCCAGGTCACGCCGTCCAGCCCGCGCAGCCGCTCCGTCACCGGCATCAGCCGCCGGAGCGCGGCCCTGCGCTCCTCCAGCTCGTGCCGGTCACTGCCCTCGCCCATTCCAGTCCCCGCCTCTGCGCGTCGACGTGACGCGGCTCGTGCGCACCGTAGCGACCGGGTACGACACCCGGCCGCGCGTCGCGTCGTTCACGGTTCATCGGTCGGGGCACGCTCACTCGTTACGAAAGCTATCGACTGGCGAGCTCGATCCCCGCCGGCGCCGCGCCTGACCTCGCGTTTCACGCACCACACCGACCTCGCGGGTCGCACCGCCGGATTGTGTGCTCACCCGTGGGCGGACGTACGCTGGGTGACGACGACGAGGGCCGTCGACTGCCAGAAGGAGTGCGCGTGACCGAGACCGCCGAGGACACCGGAACGGGCGGGCACGCCACGGATGCGGACGCCGCCGGGGACGTCACGTCCGAAGTCGCGCGCCGCAGGACGTTCGCCGTGATCGCCCACCCGGACGCCGGCAAGTCCACGCTCACGGAGGCGCTCGCGCTGCACGCCCGGGTGATCACCGAGGCCGGCGCGGTCCACGGCAAGTCGGGCCGCCGCTCGACCGTGTCGGACTGGATGGAGATGGAGAAGGCCCGCGGTATCTCCGTCAGCTCCACGGCACTGCAGTTCACCTACGCGCCAGAGGGCTCGAACCCCGGCGACGACCCGTACGTCATCAACCTGGTCGACACCCCCGGCCACGCCGACTTCTCCGAGGACACCTACCGCGTCCTCACCGCGGTCGACGCGGCGGTCATGCTCATCGACGCCGCCAAGGGCCTCGAGCCGCAGACCCTCAAACTCTTCCAGGTGTGCAAGCACAACGGTCTGCCGATCATCACGGTGATCAACAAGTGGGACCGACCCGGCCGGGCGCCGCTCGAACTGCTCGACGAGATCACCGAGCAGATTGGCCTGGTGCCCACCCCGCTGTTCATGCCCGTGGGCATCGCCGGCGACTACCGCGGCCTGCTGCGCCGCGGCGACGACGGCGCCCCCGAGGAGTACGTCCACTTCACCCGCACCGCCGGTGGCTCGACCATCGCGCCCGAGGAGCACTACGACCCCGACACCGCCGCCGAGCGCGAGGGCGACGTGTGGGAGACCGCGGTCGAGGAGTCCGAGCTGCTCTCGGCGATGGGTCAGGACCACGACCAGGAGCTGTACCTGGCCGGCGAGACCAGCCCGGTGATCTTCGCCTCGGCGATGCTCAACTTCGGCGTCCACCAGATCCTCGACGCGCTGGTCGAGCTGGCCCCGCCGCCGCGCGAGTGGCCGACCGTCTCGGGCGAACCGCGGAAGACTTCGGAGCCGTTCTCCGCCATGGTGTTCAAGGTGCAGGCCGGCATGGACGCCGCGCACCGCGACCGCCTGGCGTTCATGCGCGTGGTCTCCGGCGAGTTCGAGCGCGGCATGGTGGTCCAGCACGCCCAGACGGGCAAGCCGTTCACCACCAAGTACGCGCTGACGGTGTTCGGCCGCGACCGCACCACCGTGGAGACCGCCTACCCCGGCGACGTGGTGGGCCTGGTCAACGCCACGGCCCTCGCCCCCGGCGACACCCTCTACAGCGGTAGGAAGGTGCAGTTCCCGCCGATCCCACAGTTCGCCCCCGAGCACTTCGCGGTGGTCCGCGCCCAGTCGCTGGGCAAATACAAGCAGTTCCGCAAGGCCATCGACCAGCTGGCCGCCGAGGGCGTGGTACAGATCCTGCGCAACGACACCCGCGGCGACGCCAACCCGGTCATGGCCGCGGTCGGCCCCATGCAGTTCGAGGTGGTCACGGCCCGGATGAAGGCCGAGTTCAACGTCGAGGTCGTGGTGGACAACCTGCCGTACACGATCGCCCGCCGCACCGACGCAGAGTCGGCCGGCGAACTCGGCCGCCAGCGCGGGGTCGAGGTCTTCCAGCGCACCGACGGCGAACTGCTGGCCCTGTTCGGTGACAAGTGGCGGCTGCAGTACATCACCAAGGAGATGGAACACCTCACCATCGAGCCGCTGGTCGCCGACACCAACTAGCCCGCCCGCCGGACGGGCATCCTGGGAACCATGCCAGCAGATCCCGCAGCCACCGCAGCCACGCCCTCTCCCGGAGCCGACCCCTCCGTCAGCCTCCGCGTCTTCGTCGAGCCCCAGCAGGGCGCGACGTACGCCGACCAGCTCGCCGTCGCCCGCGCGGCCGAGGACCTCGGCTACGAGGCCTTCTTCCGGTCGGACCACTACCTCAAGATGGGCGACGTCAGTGGACTGCCCGGCCCCACCGACGCGTGGTTGACCCTCGCCGCCCTGGCCCGCGAGACCTCGACCATCCGGCTCGGCACCCTGCTCACCTCGGTGACGTTCCGCCACCCGGGCCCGCTGGCGATCTCGATGGCCCAGGTCGACGAGATGTCCGGCGGCCGCCTCGACGTGGGACTCGGCGCCGGCTGGTACGCCGACGAGCACACCGCCTACGGCATCCCCTTCCCGCCGCTGGGCGAGCGGTTCGACCTGCTGGAGGACACCCTCGGGGCGCTGGAGACCTTCTGGTCCACGCCCGCCGGCGAGACGGTCTCCGTCCGCGGGAAGCGTGTGGAGATGCTGGAATCCCCGGGCCTGCCCAAGCCCGTGCAGCAGCGCCCGCCGGTGATCGTCGGCGGTCACGGCAAGAAGCGGACCCCGGCCCTGGCCGCCCGGTTCGCCGACGAGTTCAACGTGCCGTTCGCGGACCTCGACACCGTGGCCACGCAGTACCGCCGGGTCGACGAGGCCTGCGCCGAGCGCGGCCGCGCCCCCGAGGAGATCATCCGCTCGGCCGCGCTGGTCCTGTGCTGCGGACGCGACGAGGCACAGATCGCCCGGCGTGCGGACGCCATCGGCCGCGACGTCGACGAACTGCGAGCCAACGGCGCCGCCGGGACCCCGGACGAGGTCGTGGACACGATCGGCCGGTACGCGGCGATCGGCGCCCGGCGCATCTACCTGCAGGTGCTCGACATGTCCGACCTGGACCACCTCGACCTGGTCGCCTCCGAGGTGGCGCGCCAGCTCTGACGCGAGCCCTGCCCGGCCGGCCGGTCGCCCCGCCGGGCGGGCGAAACCCCCTCCCCTGCCCGAGGAGTGGGATTAGTGTCACGCCATGGTGGCACAAGGGACGACGACGACGAGGGCAGCACATCCCGGAGGCCGTGCGTGGGCCGCGACGGCACTCCTCGTCGTCGTCGCCCTACTCGCCCCCCTGAACGCCGCACCGACCCGGGCGGCGACCCCGACCGACGGCTCCCCCATCAGAGGAATGGTCGACGCCCACGCGCACCTCGCGGCGTCGCAGGCGTTCGGCGGGGCACTGCGCTGCGGCGAGCCGTTCTCCCCCGGCGGCCTCGGCGAGGCGCTCGCGGACTGCCCCAGCCACTCGGGAACCGGGCACTTCGCGCTGCTCGAATCGGCGCTCGGGGGCACCGCCCTGCCCGGCGGGACTCAGGGCTTCCCCACCTTCGCGCAGTGGCCGTCGCACGACTCCCAACTGCACGAACAGGCCTACTACACCGGTATAGAGCGGGCATGGCGCGGGGGACTGCGGGTGCTCACCAACCATCTTGTGGCCAACCGGGTCCTCTGCGAGGCGCTCGCCGGGATCGGGGTGCCCGCGCGCTCCCCGTGCGACGAAATGGAGCAACTGCGCCGGCAGGTGGACTACCTCGAACGGATGGAGGCCCACATCGACGCCGAGCACGGCGGTCCCGGGCGGGGCTGGTTCCGGATCGCCCGCTCGCCGGAGGACGTCCGCGCCATCACGGGGGACGGGAAACTCGCCGTCACGCTGGGCGTCGAGGCGTCCGAGCCGTTCGGGTGCCGGGTGGTCGACGACGTGCCGATGTGCACGACCGAGGACATCGACCGGGGGCTCGACGAGTTCGCCTCGTGGGGCGTGTCGACCGTGTTCCCGGTGCACAAGTTCGACAACGCCCTCGGCGGCGCCCGCATGGACGAGGAACTGGCCGGCCTCGCGGTCAACATCGGCAACAAACTCGGCACCCAGCGCTTCTGGGAGACCGAGCCGTGCACCGGTCCCGACGCCGACCACGCCCAACCCCTGGCCGCCACCCCCGTCGCCGACGGCCTGGCGGCGGCCTCCTCGGGCGCACCCGCGGGCGCGGCACTGCCCGTCTACCCCGAGGCCCCGCTGTGCAACGTGCGCGGACTGACGCCGCAGGGTGAGCACGCGATCCGCGGGATGATGGCCCGCGGCATGGTGATCAACATCGACCACATGGGCGTCAAGACCGCCCACCGCACCCTCGACATCGCCGCCGGGGCGGGGTACACCGGCCTGGTCGTGGACCACGCCTGGGCCACGCAGGGCAACACGCGCCGGGTCCACGAGCAGGGCGGGTTCGTGGCCGCGTTCGCCTGGCCCGCCGACGCCACCGAGAACTTCGAGACCGGCTTCCTCGAGCAGTGGCGCACGAACACCGCCGGTGCCACCCGGCCGTTCACCGGCTACGGCTTCGGCTCCGATGTGAACGGCCTGGCCGCCCTCGCCGAGCCCCGGCCGAGCGCGGCGAGCGACCCGCTCGTGTACCCGTTCACCGCGCCCAGCGGCGAGGTGATGGACCGGTGGCGGTTCGGTGACCGCGTGTACGACCTCAACACCGACGGGGTCGCCCAGTACGGCCTCTACGCCGATTGGGCCGCCGACGTGCTGCACCGCGCCGGGCCCGACCGGGCCGAGCTGGAGCGTCAGCTCATGGGCGGCGCCGAGGCGTGGACGGCCAACTGGGAACGGGCGCGCTGACCACCGGCTCGTCCTGCGCTGTTGCGGCGATTCGCGGCGCCGGACGACTAACCTGAGGCAATGACCCCGGACCCGTCCTCTCCCCGTCGCTCGCGCCGCCCGCGGATCGCCGGAGCAGCGGCGCTCGGGCTCACCGTGGCCCTGTCCGCCTCGGCGTGCGGCACCCCGGTCCCCGACCCGGAGCCCGGCCAGAGTCCCGCGGCCTACTCCGGACTGGAGGTCTCGGAGGACCGGGTCGAGTACGCGATCGGCAAGGTGACCGACATCGTCGAGGAGGAGCTCGAGGCCTCGGGCATCCCGGGCGTCGCAGTGGCGGTGGTGCACGGTGGCGAGGTGGCGTTGGCCGAGGGGTTCGGCGTGCGCAGCACCGAGACCGGCGAGGAGGTCGACGCGCGGACGGTGTTCCCCATGGCGTCGGTGTCCAAGCCGGTCAGCGCCACCGTCGTGGCCGCGGAGACCGCTGCGGGTGAGGTCGACTGGTCGACGCCCGTGCGCGAGCACCTCCCGTGGTTCGCCCTGTCCGATCCGGGCGTGACCGCCGACGTGACGGTGGGCGACCTGTTCGCGCACCGCTCCGGGTTGCCCGAGCACGCGGGCGACGACCTGGAGGACCTCGGATACGACCGCCCGGCGATCCTGCACGGCCTGCGCCACCTGCCGCTGGAGCCGTTCCGCGCCTCGTACGCGTACACCAACTTCGGGCTCACCGCCGGAGCCGAAGCCGTGGCCGTCGCGGCTGGCACCCCCTGGCCCGAGCTGGCCCGCGAGCGGCTCTTCGACCCCCTCGACATGGACGACACCTCCTACTCCTACGAGGACCTGCTCGACCGCGACAACCGCGTCGTCGGTCACGTCCGCGCCGCCGCCGACGAGTCGGGCGAGTCGTCCGGCGACTGGGTCCCGGCCGATCCCGCGCGTGACCCGGACGCCCAGGCCCCCGCGGGGGGCCTGAGCTCGTCGGTCACGGACATGGCGCGGTGGATGTCGATGGTGCTCGCCGACGGCGCCGGGCCCGGCGGCTCGCAGGTCGTCCCCTCCGACGCACTCCGACAGGCTCTGACCCCGCAGGCCGTGTCCTCACCCCCGCAGTCCGCGGCGGACCGGACCGGGACCTACGGCTACGGGTTCAATATCTCCACCAGCTCCTCCGGCCGCGTCGAGTGGAGCCACTCCGGTGCGTTCGCGCTCGGCGCCGGAACGGCGATGCTCATGATGCCGTCGCTGGACCTCGGCATCATCACCCTGACCAACGCCTCGCCCGTCGGGGTGGCGGAGACCATCAATTCGCGCTTCGCGGACTACGCGCAGTTCGGCGACCCCACCCTGAAGTGGCGGGAGCTGTACGGCGAGGCGTTCGGCCCACTGCTGGCCCCCGTCGGCGACCTGGTCTCCACTCGGCAACCCTCCGCCCCCGCACCGCCGCGACCGGCGGACGAGCTGGTGGGCGTCTACCGCAACGACTACTTCGGCGAGATCGAGATCCGCCGCGTCGCCGCCCGGTCGGACGGGGATCCGGACGATCCCGTTTCGGACGCCCCGCCGGACGCCGGCCCCTCACTCGCGCTGGACGTGGGCCCGGGCCCGCAGGTTTGGCCGCTCGAACACTGGGACGGCGACACCTTCGCCGTGAGCCCGGTCGGTGAGAACTGGCCGCCCGGCTCCCGCGGCAGCGTCACCTTCGACGGCGACACGGTGACCGTGGATCTCCTCGACGGCAACGGACTGGGCACCTTCACCCGCGTCGGGGACGAACCCGCCGAGCCCGACCGTCCCGCCGAGCCCGCCGCCTGACCGTCCGATGGTGACTACGCCGACCGGGCCGCCTCCAGCCGCGCCGCGCGCCGCCGGTCCCGCTTGGCGTCCGCGTCCGGGGTTGTGAGGAACGTGGAGAGCCAGGCCATCCGGGGGTCGGCGTCCACGAGGAACGCCTTGACCGCCAGTGTCAGCGGGACGGCGAGGATCGCGCCCAGCGCGCCAGCGATCGCCGACCAGAACACCAACGACAGGAACGTCACGGTGGGGGTCAGCCCCACGGCGTCGCCCGTGAACTTGGGCTGGATGAAGCTCTGCATGACCAGGTTGACGACGCTGTAGATCACCACCACCCAGATGGCCTCGACCGGCCCCCCGGTGAGCAGCGCGAACAGTGCCGGCGGCACCAGCCCCAGCACAAAGCCGATGTTGGGGATGTAGTTGGTGACGAACGCGAGCACTCCCCACACCAGCGCCAGCGGCACGCCGAGGATCATCAGGGCCACCGTGTCGATCACGGCCACGATGAGGCCGAAGACCGTGGAGACGATCCAGTACGACTTCACGCCGTCGGTGAACGACCCGAGGGCGTCGGCGAGCCGGGGCCGCTGCCGGGCGATCACCGCGCGACGCCTCGTGATGCCGGGGACGTCGAACACGAGGAACGTCAGCGCGATGACCAAGACGGTGAGCTGACCGCCGGCCGAGGACAACTGACCGGCGACGTTCTGCAGGGTGCCGACGATCGTGGTGGGGTCCACGCCCTGGAGGCTCGAGGTGACCTGATCCTCGCTCACGCCGAAGGTGCCGAGGAACGCGATCGTCTGCTCGTACAGTTCGACGAACTTGTCCTGGTATTGCGGGATCTCCTCGGCCGCGACCCACAACGCCCACACCAGCATCCCGACCAGCGCGGCCAGCAGCAGGTAGAGCACCAGAAGAACGATGATCATCGCCCCCCAGCGGGGCAGCCCGGCCCGCTGCAGCAGCCGCTGCAGGGGCTGGGCGGCGATGACCAGGTTCAGCGCCAGGAACGCCGGCATCAGCAGGCTGGCGTGCTCGGACAGTCCCCACACCACCACGAACAGGGCCGCGAGGGACACCGCCGTGACGCCGGCGATGCCCCAGCCCTTGGGTTCCTCGTGCGGAGCCAGCGCCTCCGGCGCAGGCGCAGGCGGCGGAACCGCGTTGTCTCCGCTGCTAGTCATGACGCTCCTCACGCACGGCGCCCCGTGCGCCGGATGTCGCTCAGAGTATCCCGATCGACCCCGGGGAAACCGATCAGTTCCCGGCGAGCGCCGAGCGGATGGCGTCGACGTCCACGGAGTCGAGGTCCGCCGGGTCCCAGGTGGGGTTGCGGTCCTTGTCGATCACGACGGCCCGCACGCCCTCGACGAAGTCCGGGCGGGCGGTGATCCAGGCGCCCAGGGCCAGCTCGTTGTCCAGGCACTCCCGCAGGTCCCCCGCCTTCGCGCCGGCACGCAGCAGTTCGATGGTGGCGACGATCGACGTGGGGCAGTGCGACCGCAGCATCTCGAGCGTGGTGGTGGCCCACTCGTCCTGCTCACCGGACTCGAGCGCCGCGATCATCTCCTGCGCGGTGTCGCGGGAGAAGACGTCCTCGATGCGCTCGATACGGGCCTCGATGGCGGACTCCCCCGCCTCGGAGCGCTCGAGACCGAACCTCTTCAGTGCGTCGGCCAAGCCGATGGCGGCGACCGCGTCGACGAAGGCGTTGCGCTCGTCGTCGTCGATCAGGTGGGTGCCCAGGCCGGTGAAGAGGGCGTCGGCGGAGTTCATCCGCACGCCCGTCGTGCCCAGGTAGATCGCCACGGCCAGGCCGCGCGCGCCCCCGCCGCACAGGCGCGGCAGGAAGTGGCTGGCGCCGACGTCCGGGATGAAGCCGATCGCCGTCTCCGGCATGGCCATCATGACCTTCTTGGTCACCACGCGGTGCGAGCCGTTGATCGAGACTCCCAGGCCTCCGCCCATGGCCACCCCGTGGATCACGGCGACCGTGGGGACGCGATGCGTGTGGTACGCCAGATCCATCGCGTACTCCTCGGAGAAGAACTCGTGGTTCCTCTCGTGCTCACCGGCCGCCGCGGCGTCGCGCAGCGCGCGGATGTCGCCACCCGCACAGAACGCCTTCTCCGAGGTGCTGGTGGTGATGACGGCCTCGACGTCCTCGTCCTTGGACGCCTCGTCCAGCGCCGTGTGCAGGGCCCGGCACATGGACAGGTCCAGCGAGTTCAGGGCCTTGGGGCGGTCCAGGACGATGTGCTGTATCCGGCCATCACGCCGGCTGCTGACGAATTCGCTCATGACCCCATAGTGTCAGGCCGCCCACGGACCGTCGCACGGATACTAGGAATTCCTACTTCGCTGCCCCCGATGCGGGCCCGCCGCCTCAGCCCTCCAACAACTGCGAGGCCACGTCCGGCACGTACCTGAACTCCTCGCGCGGCGGGCGGTCGTAGTTCGAGTCCGCACCCTTCGGCCGCTCGGGGATCTCCAGCTCCGGCGGGTCGAGCTTCTCCCACGGCACGGTCGACAGCAGGTGCGAGATGACGTTGATCCGCGAGCGCTTCTTGTCCTCGGACTCGACCGTGAACCACGGCGCCTCGGGGATGTCGGTGTGGACGAACATCTCGTCCTTGGCCCGGCTGTAGTCCTCCCACCGGGTGATGGACTCCAGATCCATCGGCGAGAGCTTCCAGCGGCGCATCGGGTCGTCATGGCGCGACCGGAACCGGCGCTCCTGCTCCTCGTCGGACACGGAGAACCAGTACTTGCGGAGCATGATCCCGTCCTCCACCAGCAGCCGCTCGAAGATCGGAGCCTGGTGCAGGAACCGCCGGTACTCGTCGGGTGTGCAGAAACCCATCACCCGCTCCACCCCGGCCCGGTTGTACCAGGACCGGTCGAAGATCACGATCTCCCCGGCCGCCGGCAGGTGCTCGATGTAGCGCTGGAAGTACCACTGCGTCTTGTGCACCTCCGTCGGGGCGGGCAATGCCACGATCCGGGCGTGCCTCGGGTTGAGGTACTGCGTGATCCGCTTGATGGCCGAGCCCTTGCCCGCGGCGTCGCGCCCCTCGAACACCACCACCATCCGGTTGCCGGTCTCCCGGAGCCAGGCCTGCATCTCGACCAGCTCCGCCTGCAGCCGCTCGAGCTCGGCCTCGTAGGCCTTCTTCGGCAGCTTCTCCAGACCGCTGGGCAGGAGGTCCTTCTTCTTGGCACCGCTCTTGGCACCGCTTTTGGACGCGCTCTTGCTGCCGCTCTTGCCGGAGGCCTTCTTGCTGCTCATGGCCCGAGCTTACGGACCCGACCCGGCCTCCTCGACCGGGACGACGATATTGACAGTTTTCGTCAACACTGTCTAGTTTCACGCCCATGCGGCACATCTCCCGCCGGGGCTTCCTCGGCACCGTCGCCGCCGCCGGGGTCGCCGCCCTGGCCACCGACCCCGCGGCTGCCGCCCGGCCGAGCGACTCCGCCGGCGCCGCGACCGACTCCCCCGCACCCGGACGGATCCCCCACGATGTGCAGGACCACCGGTGCATCGTGGTCGGGAGCGGATTCGGCGGCGGCATCTCAGCGCTTCGTCTCGCTGAGGCGGGCGTCGCCGTCGTCGTCGTCCAACGAGGCCGCCGCTGGCCCGCCGGACCGGACTCCACCACCTTCCCCAGCGCCACCTCCCCCGACGAGCGCGCCCTGTGGTTCACGGTGATGGTCGGCTACGGCGTCAGCACCGACCGCGGTCGGGTCGTCTACGACTCCGCGCAGGACCGCGGGATCATCCGATGGCCGGCCGGCGGCGACTCCAACATCCTCACCCACGTCGACCGCACCGCACGTGCCATCGCCGGCCCGACCGGCCACCTCACAAACACCAACCGCATGCTCAACTCCACCTGGCACCCGCTCGGCGGCGCCGTCATGGGACAGGTCTGCGACCTCGACGGCCGCGTCCTGGGCCAGCGCGGGCTGTACGTCGTCGACGGCGCGCTCATCCCCGGCACGACCGCCGCGTGCAACCCGTCGCTGACCATCGCCGCGATCGCCGAGCGCGCGCTGGACAGGATCGTGCGGCGGGACGTGGGCGCTGTCTTCTAGGGGCGCCGTCTTTTAGGCACGGCGTCCGGCGGCGTCCGGGATACTGGCGGGGTGCGCTCCCGCGACTCCATCCTCGACGCCACCCGAGCGGTCATCGGGCGCGCCGGTTTCGGGGGCGTCACGATCGCCGCGGTCGCCAAGCAGGCCGAGGTCAGCCGCCAGACCGTCTACTCCATCTTCGGCAGCCGCGAGGACCTGGTCTCGCAGGCCGTCTCCGAGCGACTCACCATGCTCACCGGCGCGTTCACCGATGTGCTCGACGCCGCGACAACGCCCCTCGAGCTGATCGTGGAGATCGTGGTCGTGGGCCGCCACTGCATCCTCGACGATCCCCTGCTGCGCGCGCTCACGCTCGGCGGCGGCTCGAACCCCATCTTCGACCCCGGCTCCGCCGAACGGGCCCGCCAGTACGCGGTCGAGCTCCTCGTCCCCGCCGCCGAGCGGTTCCCGCAACTGGCCGGCCGCCTGGATCTGGTCGCGGAGGTGGGCGTGCACGTGGGCTGGTCGGTGCTGTGCCTGGACTCGCCCGAGGCCCGCTCCGACGACGACCTCCGCACCTTCCTCACCACCTGGCTGGCGCCGCTGCTGGAGACGTCCGGGACGTGAGCGACGTACTCGTCCTGTGGGACCTCGACCTCACCCTCCTCGACCCGGCCGGCTTCGGCACCCGCATGATCACCCCGGCGCTCGCCGACCTCCTCGGCCGCGACCCCGTCATGGGCGCGTCCTTCGCCGGACGGACCGACCGCGCGATCCTTACCGATCTCCTCGAGATCAACGGGATAGGTGTCGACGACGACGAGGTGGTCCTCTCCCTCATGGACGCCGTGGCCCGGCGCTGCGAAACGTTCGGGGACGATCTCCTGGCCGGTGGTGGCGGTCCCCTGCCCGGCGCCCACGAGGCTGTCGCCGCCCTGGCCGCGGACCCGCGACTGCACCAGGGGATCGTCACGGGCAACATGCGGCGGACGGCGCTGCTCAAGCTGCGGCTCTGTGGCTTCGACGGGCTGCCCGACCCCGGACTCGGCGCGTTCGGTGATCACCACGCGGACCGCGCCCACCTCGTCCGCGACGCCCTCGCCGCCGCCCGGG
Source organism: Dietzia sp. MNB45 (assembly GCF_051994785.1). Classification (NCBI taxonomy): domain Bacteria; kingdom Bacillati; phylum Actinomycetota; class Actinomycetes; order Mycobacteriales; family Dietziaceae; genus Dietzia; species Dietzia sp. MNB45. The sequence goes on from NZ_CP163397.1 coordinate 2,500,217, forward strand.
CCCGCGGTGTGGACGTGCCCCCCGGGCGGTCGGTGGTCGTGGGCGATCACGTGCACGATGTCCGCGGGGCGCGCGCCGCGGGTGCCGTCTGCGTAGCTGTCGCCACCGGCAGGGTTTCCGCCGACGACCTCCGCGCCGCCGGCGCCCACGCCGTCCTGCCGGATCTCACAGATCCCGGCGCCCTGCTGGCCGCGATCCACGCCACCGTCTGAACCGCGGTGCCGTCCGACCTGCGGTGCCGTCTGACCTGCGGTGCCCTGGACGGGGCATCCAGGGCACCGCAGGTCACGAGGCTGCAGACGCCGCCCGGGCCCGCGGGCTGCCGGTGTCCATCGAGCACCCGGGCGCGGTGGCGCCGTACCGCCATGCCTCACCTACGCCGCCGCGCTGCTGCCTGCCGTCAACCCCTCCGACTGCACCGCAGTCCCGTCTGAACCGCAGCGCCGTCTGACCTGCGGCGCCCCGAACGGGGCATCCAGGGCACCGCAGGTCACGACCGCGCCAGCCACTTCTCCCAACCATGTCGTACCTCGAACATACAGTCGAACCATGAGCGCAACAGACACCGCCCACTCGCAGTTCGTGGTCCCTCCGGGATTCACGACGGTCCCGACCCCCGCCACCGACGTCGTCGTGCCTGAGGCCTTCAACCAATGGGACCCCGGGCAGCGACGCGGTTATCTCGCGCAGCGGGCGATCAACGCTGCCGAAGGCCGCACTGTGGCCTATGCGTACGACTGCGTATCCAGGTCAACCCAGAACGACCAGCGGCGCGATCCCCTGGACACGGCGGCGACCACGGTGAGCGCCTCGATGGCTTTGTCCCGCCGCGGGGCATTTCGGCTGGTGGCCACCGCCATAGAACTGACCGAGCGGCTGCCTCTCACCGCGACACTGCTGACGACTGGGTGGATCGGAGTCGACGCGGCCCACGCCATCGCCGAGGAGACCGCCCTGGTGGAGGACCGTCTCATGCCGGAACTCGACCGCCGCATCAGCGAGGGACTCGCACCGACGAGGCGCCGAACCCACCCTCCCAGGATCGGGCCACTGCGCAAGATGCTCAGCAAGCACGTCGCGAGCTGCGACCCCGTGGGAGCGGACGCCCGCGCACAACAGGCTCGGCGAGAGCAGAACGTGAAGATGACGCCGGTCACCGGCGATCTCGCGCTGCTCACCGCGACCCTCTCAGCCGTCGACGGCCTGGAGATCACCGAGCGGATCGAAGCCCTGGTCCGCACCGCCGCAACAGACGACCCCCGGTCGATCGGGCAACTCAGGGCCGCCGGCCTCCTCGCCCTGAGCCGCGGCTGGACCTGTCTGCCCACACCCGACGGAGACCACCCCACGAACCCGGACGCGATGGCCGCAGCCCGCCGGGTCGTGATCCACGCCTACGACGACGGGGACGCGGACTTCCGGGGCCTGTTCGTGGCAGGTTACGGCCCCGTCAGTCGCTTCACGTCCGATGAACTGCAGCGATTCGCCAGGCGCAGACTCGACGCGATCGACACGCTCGCGGACCCGGACAGTGAGGCCTCCCGCCGGTACAGCCCCTCGGAGGCACTGGCCCGCTTCTGTCGGGGTCGCGACGGCACCTGCGTTTTCCCCGGCTGCCAGACCCCGGCGGACAAGACGGACCTCGACCACATCATCCCCTTCGACCACGACGATCCCCAACGCGGCGGATACACCACCAGCGACGACCTCGGCAGCATCTGCCGCACCCACCACCGCCTCAAGACCGATGGCATCTGGGCCTACTACCGGAGCACTGACGGGGACTACGTGTGGATACATGGTCCGAACCATCCCGACAAGGACCCCGGGACACGCGTCATCACCACCCCCACCGGCCCATTGGCGGAGTTCGGCGCACCGCGACACCCCGAACGCTCCCGGCTACAGAAGGAGGCCGCCGAAGCCGGCAGAACCGGAGACGGCATACCCGGATCGCAGCGCCAACCGCACACCCGGCACCGTCGCGCCTCCGAACGGAGGTACCTGCGCGCTCAGGCGGAACAGCGACTCCACGCTGCAGAGCGCGAACCGGGGTCGCAGTCGGCTGCCTAGGTCGGCCGGCCGGGCGACTCAACCCTCGATTTGCTCGCCCAGTTCCATCCAGCGCTCCTCGAGCGTGTCCTTCTCCGCGGAGACGTCCTTGAGCTCGCGGTCCAGGGCGGCCAGCTTCTCAGTGTCCATCGCCCCTGCCGAGACATCGGCCATGGCCTTGTGGAGCTCGGCCTCGCGCTTGTCGAGCTTGCCCATCTGCCGCTCGATCTTCGACATCTCCTTGGTGAGCGCCCGCTCCTCGGCGGCGGAGAGGGCGGGAGCCGTGGCACTACCACCCGCGGCACCGGCCCCAGAGCCGCCAGCCGAAGCAGACGCGGCGCCCGGCGTGGAGCGCGACACCTTGCCCGAGTCGCCCGCCGCCCCGGCGAGGCGACGGCGCTCGAGGTATTCGTCGATGCCGCGCGGGAGGTTGGTGAGCTGGCCGTCGCCGAACAGCGCCCACACCGAGTCACAGATGCGCTCGACGAGGTAGCGGTCGTGCGAGATGACGACCATCGTGCCGGGCCAGCCGTCGAGCAGGTCCTCGAGTTGGCGCAGCGTGTCGATGTCGAGGTCGTTGGTGGGCTCGTCGAGCAGCAGGACGTTGGGCTCGGCCATGAGCACGCGCGTGAGCTGCAGGCGCCGCCGCTCGCCGCCGGACAGGTCGCCGACGGGCGTGCGCTGACGGGCCGGCGAGAAGCCCAGCCGCTCGGCCAACTGGGAGGCGGTGAGCTCGTCCTTGCCGAACGCCACCCGGGCGGCGACGTCCTCGATCGCCTCGAGCACCCGCTGATCCAGCGGCAGGTCGTCGAGTTCCTGACGCAGCCACCCGATCCGGATGGTCTTGCCCTCCTTGCGGCTACCCGCGGCGAGGGGGGCCTCACCGGCGAGCGCGCGCAGGAGCGTGGTCTTGCCGGAACCGTTGACGCCGACCAGGCCCACGCGCTCGCCGGGGGCCAGTCGCCAGGTGAGGTCGTCGACGAGGGTGCGGCCGTCGGGGGCATCGAGGCGCGCGTCCTCCAGCTCGATCACGACCTTGCCGAGGCGCCGCGCGGCGAAGCTCGACAACTGTAGCGAGTCGCGGGGCGGCGGCACGTCCTTGATGAGCGCCTCGGCCGCCTCGATGCGATAGCGCGGCTTGGACGTCCGCGCCGGGGCGCCGCGGCGCAGCCACGCGAGTTCCTTGCGCATGAGGTTCTGACGACGCGACTCGGTGGCCGCGGCCTGGCGGTCGCGCTCGGCGCGCGCGAACACCCAGTCGTTGTAGCCACCCTCGTACTGCTCGACGTGGCCGTCGACCACCTCCCAGGTGTGGGTGGCGATCGTGTCGAGGAACCACCGGTCGTGGGTGACGACGACGAGCGCACTCGATCGCGCGACCAGGTGGTCCGCCAACCACTGGACCCCCTCGACGTCGAGGTGGTTGGTCGGCTCGTCCAACACGAGCAGGTCCAAATCCTGCACGAGGGCCGCGGCGAGCGACACCCGGCGCCGCTCACCGCCGGACAGATCCGCGACGGGCGTGTCCAGTCCCAGGTCGTGGATGCCGATGCCGTCGAGCACCGCGCGGACGCGGGCGTCACCGGCCCACTCGTGGACCGCCAGGCCGAGCCTGCCGACCACGGCCTGGCCCACGGTGTCGGCGGCGAGCTCGGTGCGCTGCGTGACCACGGCGATCCGCAGACCGCTGACCTGTGAGACGCGCCCGGAGTCGGGCTCGGCCACGCCGGTGAGGATCTCCAGCAGGGTGGTCTTGCCGCCCCCGTTGAGGCCGACGACGCCGATGCGGTCGCCGGCGTTGACGCCCAGTGAGACGTTGTCGAGCACCTGCCGGATCCCGAAGGAGACCGAGCACTGCTCGAGGTTGATGAGGTTGGTGGGGGCCATCTCTACTTTCCTGTGGGGTCGTCGACGATGTGCGCACCGCCGACCGGGCCGCGGGTCACGCGGACCTCGCGGGCGACACTGTGCTCGCTGATCTCGGCGGCGACGGCGATCGCGTGGTCACGGTCGGTGCAGAAGAACAGGCAGGTGGGGCCGGAGCCGGAGACCATGCCGTGCAGGGCCCCGGCCTCCCGGCCGACGCGCAGGGTCCGGCGGAGGGCGGGCATGAGCGAGAGGGCTGCGGCCTCCATGTCGTTGGCGAGCAGCCCGGCCACGGCGGCGGGATCGTCGCCGGCGAGAGCCGCCACGAGCGGGTCGACCCCGCCCGCGCGCGGCAGGCCCCGCTCGGGATCAGCCGGGTCGCGCCCGGGATCAGCAGGGTCGCGCTCGGCGCGCAGCCGGTCGAACTCGGCGAACACCGTCGGGGTGGACAGTCCCCCGTCGGCCAGGGCCACCACGATGTGCTGCTCGGCACGGGCGTGCAGAAGCGTCGCGAGCTTCTCGCCGCGCCCGGTACCCAGCGCCGTGCCGCCGCGGATGCAGAAGGGCACGTCGCTGCCCAGCCTCGCGGCCCGCTCCTCCAGCGCCGCCCGGCCGAGTCCCAGACCGAGCAGCCGGTCCGTGGCCACGAGCGCGGCGGCGGCGTCCGCGCTGCCGCCGGCCATCCCGCCGGCCACGGGGACGCCCTTGTGGATCCGGATGGCGATCCGGGCGTCCGATCCCGCCTCCTCGCGGAGCAGGTCGACGGCCCGGGCGGCGAGATTGGTCCGATCGGTCGGCACCTGCGGGGCCCCGGGCCCGGTGACGACGACCTCGCTGTCGTCGTCGGCGTCGTCCAGCGACACGGTGACCCGCTCCCACAGGTCCACGGCCCGGTACACGGTGAGCAGGTCGTGGTAACCGTCGCCGCGGACGTCACCGACGCCGAGGTGGAGGTTGATCTTGGCGGGGGCGACGGCCGTCACGGCGCGCGCGCCGGCGGGGGTGGAGGCGTCGCGGGGCATGACCACCAGCCTACGGCTCCCGGTGCGCCGGTCCGATCCCGAGCCGCACCGCCGCCTCGGCGATCCGGACGAAGTCGGCGGTGGTGAGTTGTTCACCGCGGGCCTTGGGGTCGACGTCGGCCTCGGTCAGCGCGAGTTCGGCGTTCGCGCCGGAGCCCGCCCACCCGGAAAGGGCGGCGCGCAGGGTCTTGCGACGCTGGGCGAACGCGGCGTCGGCCACCGCGAACACCCGTTTCCGGTGTGCCTCGCCCAGGTCCCACGGGGCCTCGGGGTAGGCGTCGATCCGCACCAGGCCCGACTCGACGTTGGGGACGGGCCAGAAGACGTTGCGGCCGACGGTGCCGGTGCGGCGGACGGTGCCGAAGAACCCGGCCTTGACGCTGGGCACCCCGTAGACGCGGGAGCCGGGGGCGGCGGCGAGGCGATCGGCCACCTCGAGCTGCACCATCACCAGCGCGGTGCGCAGGGTCGGCACCTCGGCGAGCATGTGCAGCAGCACGGGCACGGAGACGTTGTAGGGCAGGTTGGCCACCAGCGCGGTCGGCGGCGGGACCCCCGGGCCGCCCAGGTCGGCGCCGGAGACCGCGAGCGCGTCGGCGCCCACGACGGTCAGTGCGTCGGCGAGCTGCGGGGCCCGCTCGGCCACGGTCCGGGGCAGGCGCGTGGCCAGCACGGGGTCGATCTCCACGGCCACCACGTGGCCGGCGGCGTCGAGCAGCGGCAGGGTCAGCGACCCGAGGCCCGGCCCGACCTCAATCACCGTGTCGTCTCGGCCCACGCCGGAGGCGGTGACGATCTTGCGGACCGTATTGGCGTCGTGGACGAAGTTCTGTCCAAGGGTCTTGGTGGGCTTGATGCCCAGTTCCTCCGCGAGCGCGCGCACCTCCTGCGGGCCGAGAGGGTCGGCCTGCCCGCGGAAGGTCGCGTCCGGGCCGGTCAGCGCAGACCCAGCTTGGAGGTGCAGGCGGGCCAGGCGCCCCAGCCCTGCGAGGCCCGGACCTTCTCGGCGATCGCGATCTGCTGCTCACGTGTGGCGAGGTGCGCGCTGGGCGCGTACTGGCCGCCGCCGTGGCCGGTCCAGGTGCCGGCGGCGAACTGCAGCCCGCCGGAGTACCCGTTGCCGGTGTTGATGCTCCAGTTCCCGCCCGACTCGCACTGGGCGATCGAGTCCCACACGCCGCCGTTCGAGACGGCCGGCGCGGCGGGCTTGGGCTTGGTGCCCACGCGGACGACGGCGGGGCGGGCCTCGGTGAGGACCTTCTCCGCGCCGCGGGCGCGCTCGGTCTCGACACCGTTGACGCGGGTGATTGTGTAAACGACCTCGCGCTCGCCGGGGGCACCGGGATCGACGACCGTGCGCTCGCCCTCGGTGGCCTCGGGGTCCTCGGTGGTCTGTTCGGGGGCCTCGAACTGCTCGACCGCGGTCTCCTCGGCGACGGCCACGCGGGTGATGGTGACCTCGGTGCCGGGCTCGACGGGGGCGTCCGGGGCCGGGGTGACAGTGTCCAGCGGGCCGAGGGTGATGCCGGCGCGCTCGAGGAACTGCCCGACCGTCTCACCGGGTGAGGCCATCGGGGTGGCGGGGCCGCCGTGGTCGGACAGCAGCGCCTCGCGCGGGGTCACCACGGAGACGGTGGTGCCGTCGAGCGGGACGTCCGCGTCGATGCGTGGGCTGACGTAGCTGCGGGGCGGGACGTCGTCGCGCTCGGCCACGAGGTCGGCGACGGTGGTGGCGGTGGTCCACACCTGCTCGCTGCGACCGTCGACCTCGACGGTGACGGGCCGGGCGCGCAGCAGGGTGACGGTGTCGCCGTCGTCGATGCGGTCGCCGGGCGCGATCACCACGTCCCGGTCGTCGACGCTGTAGCCGGCGTCGGCGAGCGCGGCGTGGACGTCGGAGCTGAAGGTCACCAATTCGACCTGCTCGCCGTCGACCTCGAGGGTGTACTGCGTGCGCTGGTCGAGCGCCGCCACCCCGCCCACCACGAGGGTGGTGAGCATCCCGGCGACGGACAGCCGCAGCATGGTGGAGCGGGACTCGTGGAGTCGCTTGACGGGGGCGAGCATGCCCCGGGTCGCGGTGGGTCGGGCGCCCGTGGGGGTGTCGGTCCGTGCGTCGTCAACCACTTGTCGGTTCTCTCCTCGGGTAGCTCCGCGAACTGCCGTACAGCCGTTCGCGTTTCATCACGATAGCGTAACGAGCGGACAGCGCCGGGGCAACGTGACCCTCGTGACATGCGGGAACGAGTCGACGACGACGAGGTATTCAGGTCACGTTTCGTTACATTCGCCACTCAGCCCTCACGAGTACCACGCGCCACACCGGTCGTCGGCCCGGGCGGGCCCGCCCGTCAGACGGTCAGGCCGAACACGGCGCGGGCGGTGTCGGCGACCTCCGACACGAAGTCCTCCGGCGTCTGCCCCCGGACCTCCGCGATCGCCCGGGCGGTGTAACCCACCAGGCCGGGCTCGTTGCGGGCGCCCCGGAACGGCTCGGGAGCCATGTACGGGGCGTCGGTCTCCACGAGCAGCTGCCCGGCCGGGGCCAGGCGGGCCGCCTCGCGCAGGTGGTCGTTGGCCTTGAACGTGACGTTGCCGGTGAACGACAGCACGTACCCGCGGTCCAGCGCCTCCCGCGCCACCTCCAGCGGCGAGGAGAAGCAGTGGAGCATCACGTGCGGGATGCCCGAGCCCGGGCCGGCGACCTCCGCGAGCACACGCAGCAGGTCGTCATCGGCCTCGCGATTGTGGATCATCAGGCATTTGCCCAGCTCGGCGGCGAGCCCGGCGTGCCAGCGCAGCGACTCCTCCTGCTCGGCCGGGTCGGCGCAGCCGTCCATCTTTCCCACCCAGTAGTGGTCGAGGCCGGTCTCCCCGACCGCGACGACCCGCGGATGGGCGGCGAGTTCGCGCAGTCGCGCCCGCACCTGCTCGCCGCGCTCGGGGTCGGTGATCTCGGCGGCCCGGGTGGGGTGCACGGCCACGGCGGCGTACACCCGCTCGTCAGCTTCGGCGGCGGCCACGACGGCCTCGGACTCGGCCAGGTCGTCACCCACCGTGACCAGGGCCGCGACCCCGGCGAGCGCGGCGCGGTCTGCGGCGGCGCGCACCTCGTCGGCGGTGCGGTGTCCGCAGGAGTAGAGGTGCGTGTGTGCGTCGACGAGCCCGGGTAGCGACTCGGGCAGGACGGGAGTGGGGCGGGGCTTGCGCTTACCCATACGGTCGCCTCAGTCCTCCTGCTGGATGGGCGCCCAGCTCGGCCCGGTCTCGGCCAACTCGGGGTCGACCTTGGCGAACAGCGGGCTGGGCTTGGCCAGCGGGGTGCCCGGGGTGATCTCGGTGCGCGCCCACCGCGCCTGCTCGGCGGCGTAGTCACCCATGATCACCGGGTAACTGCGGCCCGCGTCGGGCAGCCCGACTCCGACGAGCTCGACCGGCATGTCGTCGGTGACCTCGAGCACCTGCGGGGCGGCGGCCCACACGCCCTGCCCGCCGATCGCGCCGTGGATCTGCTGCGCGGCGGACGGCAGGTACGGGGTGAGCAGCGTGTTGGCGTCGGAGACGACCTGCAGCGCGGTGTGCAGGACGGTGCCCAGACGCTCGCGCTGGTCGGGCTCCTTGGCCAGCTTCCACGGCTCGGTGGCGGCGATGTAGCGGTTGGCGGCGCCGACGATGCGCATGGCCTCGGTGGCGCCGGCCTTGAACCGCGAGCGCTCGAGGTGCGCGCCGACGGTGGCGAAGGCCGACTCCGCCTCGCGCAGCAGCTCGGCGTCGACGTCGGTCAGGGTGCCGGGCCGCGGGATCTCGCCGAAGTTCTTGTGTGCCATCGACACGGTGCGGTTGACGAGGTTGCCCCAGCCGCCGACCAGCTCGGAGTTGGTGCGGCGCACGTACTCGTCCCAGGTGAAGTCGGTGTCGTGGTTCTCCGGGCCCGCGACCGAGATGAAGTAGCGCAGCGCGTCGGGGCCGAACTCGGCCAGGAAGTCGCGTACGTAGATCACCACGCCGCGCGAGGACGAGAACTTGGACCCGGACATGGTGAGGAACTCGGATGAGACCACCTCGGTGGGCAGGTTCAGTGCGCCCAGCGCCCCGGGCTCGCCGCCGTTGGCGCCCCGGCCGTCGTAGCCGATGAGCTCGGCCGGCCAGATCTGGGAGTGAAAGGTGATGTTGTCCTTGCCCATGAAGTAGTGGGACACGGCCTCGGGGTCGGTCCACCAGCGCCGCCACGCCTCGGGCTCCCCGGAACGCCACGCCCACTCGATGGAGGCGGACAGGTAGCCGACCACGGCGTCGAACCACACGTAGAGCTTCTTGTCGCCGCGATCCTGCCACCCCTCCACCGGGATGGGGATCCCCCAGTCGATGTCGCGGCTCATGGCGCGCGGACGCAGGTCCTCGAGCAGGTTGAGCGAGAACTTGAGGACGTTGGGTCGCCAGTCCTTCCGCCCCTTGAGCCAGTCCCCCAGCGAGTCCGCGAGCGCGGGCAGGTCGAGGAACCAGTGCTCGGTCTCGATGAACTTCGGGGTCTCGCCGTTGATCTTGGAGACCGGGTTCTTCAGGTCCGCCGGGTCGAGCTGGTTGCCGCAGTTGTCGCACTGGTCGCCGCGGGCACCGTCGTCACCGCAGATGGGGCAGGTGCCCTCGATGTAGCGGTCCGGCAGGGTCCGCCCGGTGGACGGGCTCACCGCACCGGTGGTGGTCTTGGCGACCATGTAGCCGTTGGCGTGCAGGCCCCGGAACAGTTCCTGCACCACCGCGTAGTGGTTCCGCGTGGTGGTGCGGGTGAACAGGTCGTAGCTCAGCCCCAGGCCGGCCAGGTCGTCCACGATGACGCGGTTGTAGCGGTCCGCGAGCTCCTGGACCGGCACGCCCTCCTTCTCGGCCTGCACGAGGAGTGGCGTGCCGTGCTCGTCGGTGCCCGAGACCATGAGCACGTCGTTGCCGGCCATCCGCTGGTAGCGCGAGAAGACGTCAGACGGCACCCCGAACCCTGAGACGTGTCCGATGTGCCGGGGGCCGTTCGCGTACGGCCATGCGACCGCGGTCAGGACTGTCTTCGCCATGGGCTACAGACTAGTGGTCACGTCCGCGGCGGCCGTGCCGGGCGTACACCCGCACGCCCGGCGCCACCCCGGGGTCGCGTCAGGCCTCCTCGGCCGCGGGATCCCGCGAGAGCGATTTGTGGATGGACACGCACAACGCGATCAACACCAGCACGAACGGCGAGGCGGCGATGATCGTCATGTTCTGCAGGCTCGACAGGGCGTCGCCGCCACCGTCACCGGCCACGAGCATGATGATCGCCACGGCGGCGGTGAACGACCCCATGAGCATGACGAGCCAGCGGGTCGGCTCCTCCACGCCGCGCTGGGCCATTCCGCCCATGACGATCGACGCGGAGTCCGCGGAGGTGATGAAGAAGACGGCGATGAGGACCATCGCCACCACCATGAGCACGGGCGCGAGCGGCAGCTCGCTGAGCAGGTTGAACAGCTGCGGCTCGAGTGACCCGTCGCCGAAGACGCTGCGTCCGGCCTCCTCGAGATAAAGCGCGAAGCCTCCGAAGATGGAGAACCAGATCACCGACAGGGTGCTGGGGATCAGGACCACGCCGATGATGAACTCGCGCACGGTGCGCCCACGGCTGATGCGGGCCAGGAACATGCCCACGAACGGCGACCAGGAGATCCACCACGCCCAGTAGAAGACCGTCCACCCGGAGAGCCACTCGGCGGCCTCACCGTTCTCGCTCACCGCGGTGCGGGAGGCCATGTCGAAGAAGTCGGAGAAGTAGGTGCCGATCGTGGTGGGGATGAGGTCGAGCATGAAGAACAGGGCGCCGGAGAAGATCGCCACGAACAGCGCGAGCGACACCGCCAGGATGAGGTTGATGTTCGACAGCAGCTGGATGCCGCGGCTGATCCCGGAGGCAGCCGAGGCGAGGAACACCAGGCCCAGGACCACGATGACGCCCACGACCAGGGCGATGCCGCCACCGCTGACCGCACCGGTCTCGTTGAGCCCGGCGCGGATCTGCAGGGCGCCCAGGCCGAGCGAGGCGGCGGTGCCGAAGATCGTCGCGAGGATGGTCGCGATGTCGAGGACTCTCCCCATCCACCCCGCGGCCCGCTTCTCGCCGATGAGCGGGACGAAGGCCTGGGAGATGAGGTGGCCGCGCTTGAAGCGGTAGGCGGCCAGCGCGAGCGCGAGCCCGACGATCGCGTACATCGACCACGGGTGCAGGGTCCAGTGGAACGTCGTCGTGGCCATGGCCACGTCGTACTGCTGCTCCTGCCCCGGCGGCGGCTCCTGGAAGTGGGTGAGCGGCTCGGACACGCCGTAGAACATCAGCCCGATGCCCATACCCGCGGCGAACATCATGGCGATCCACGACCGCGTGGAGAATTCCGGCTTCTCGTCGTCACCGCCCAGGCGGATGCCGCCGAACCGGGAGAGGGCCAGGTAGATCGCGTAGACCACGACCGTGGTCGAGACGAGGATGAACAGCCATCCCACCGTGTCCACCACCAACGAGAACGCCTCACCGGCGGCGTTCTCGAACGAATTCGTGTAGAACGAGCCCCAGATCACCACGATGAGCGCGATGATCGTGGTGGGCACGAGGACCGTGAAGTCGACGCCCGGACGGGGCCCGCGCACAGGGTCCTCTGGGCCGTCTTTCGACGCGTCGAAAGCTTTCTCTCGTGACTTTGGCATACGTCGAACCCTGTCAACAATCCAAGGTGAGCGCAAGATATTAAAACGCTTATCGGGCCCTGGCGTGGATTCGACGCCCCGGGGTGGCACGATCGGACGGTGCCCGATTCCACCCCCGCCGTGCCGGCGCTCCTGCGCGCTCTCCACGTGCGGGCGCGGGCCCTCGGGATCGGTCCCCCGGCGGCGTTCCTCGGCGACTGGCGTGACTCCCCGGCGGTGATCATCCCGTCCGTGGACCTACGGCCGACCCGGACCGAGCAGGTCTTCTCGGCGGACGGCGACCTCGTCGTCGTCGGGTTCCGCTCCTTCCCCGACCACGTGGCGGGCGACGCCCCCCTCCTGCCCGCGGCGGTCCGCGGCACGGCCACGGGCATGCTCACGCTCGACCCGGACGGCCGGTGGCGGGGCGACGGCACCGCCCCCGACCCGCACGAGGTGGTCCGACGGTACGGGCCGCCGTCATCCGGGGGCGCCGGTGACGACGAGGGCGTTGGCGACGACGGTGGCGACGACGACGAGGTCGGCATCCCCCTCACCTGGGCCGCCCCCGACCGACGCGCGCACAGACGTGCCGTGGTGGACTGCCTCGAGGCGATCCGCGCCGGCGAGGTCTACCAGACCTGCCTGAGCACCCGCCTCGACGGCAGGCTCCGCGCGGACCCGTTCGAGACGTTCCTCTCCCTGGCCCGCCGCGCCCCCGCCGCGCGGTCGGCGTACCTCGAGGGCGAGTGGGGCGCGGTGCTGGCCTTCTCCCCCGAGGAGTTCCTCGTGCGCACCGGCGACGACGTCCGCACCAGCCCCATCAAGGGCACGGTGCCCGCCGACCGCGACCCCGCCGAGCTCCTCGCCTCCGCCAAGGACGTCGCGGAGAACATCATGATCGTCGACCTCGCACGCAACGACCTCGGACGTGTGGCGGACGTGGGTTCGGTGAGGGTGTCCGACCTGCTCGCCGTCCGTCCCGCGCCCGGCGTCCACCACCTGGTCTCCACCGTCACGGCGCGGACCTCGGTGGACCACGACGCCCTCGTGGCCGCCACCTTCCCGCCCGCCTCGGTCACCGGCACCCCCAAGCAGCGTGCCCGGGAACTCATCGCCGGCTGGGAGCCGCGGTCCCGCGGCCTGCACTGCGGCACCTACGGGCTCGCGACCGCCGACACCCTCGACCTGGCGGTGGCCATCCGCACCCTCGAGGTGGCGCCGGACGGCCGCTGCGAACTCGGGGTGGGCGGCGGGATCACCATCGACTCCGACCCGGACGCCGAATGGGACGAATGCGTGCACAAGGCGGCGTTCACCTGGGGCGGCGGGCCCGCGCCCTGGCTCTGAGCCGCCGCGCCCCCTCAGGCGCGTGAGTCGAGCACGGCCTGGTAGAGGTCCCGCTTGGTCACCGCCGACCCCTCGGCCACGGCGGCGCAGGCGTCCTTGAGCCGCTCCCCCGCCTCGACCCGCTCCTCGACGATCTCCACGAGGTCCTCGACAGTGGCGGTCGACCCGGCGGCGTCGGCCCCCTCGACCACCACGACGATCTCCCCCAGCACGCCGCCGGCGGTCCGCTCGGCCAGCTCGCCCAGGGTCCCGCGCAGGACCTCCTCATAGGTCTTGGTCAACTCCCGGCACACCGCCGCCCGGCGGTCCGCGCCCAGGACCTGCGCCGCCTCGGCGAGCGTGTCGGCCAGGCGGTGCGGGGACTCGAAGAACACACACGTGCGCTCCTCCGCCGCCAGCCGGGCCAACCACGTCCGGCGTCGGCCCGGGCGCCGCGGCGGGAACCCGTCGAAGCAGAAGCGGTCGACCGGCAGCCCGCTGAGCACCAACGCCGTGGTGACCGCCGACGGACCCGGCAGACACGTCACCGGGAGCCCGGCCTCGATGCACGCCACGACCAGCGAGTACCCCGGGTCGGACACCGCCGGCATCCCCGCGTCGGTCACCACCGCCACCACGTCCCCGGCGCGGACCCGCTCGACCAACTGGGGCACACGACCGGCCTCGTTGTGCTCGAAGAAACTCATCACCCGGCCCCCGATGGTCACCCCGAGAGCCGTCGAGAGGGAACGCAGCCGGCGGGTGTCCTCCGCGGCCACGATGTCGGCGGTCGCCAGGACCTGCCGCAGCCGATCCGAGGCGTCAGCCGGGTTCCCGATGGGGGTGGCCGCCAACACGACACGTCCGGACGTCATGACGACCACCCTATCGGTGGCCGGGCGCATCCCCGCCCGGCGCACGGCCCCCACTATGCTCTGCCTGTGACCTCGACCATCGGCGTGCGCTCACCAGGACGCCCGCTGCCCGCCCCCGACACCGGCCCGGTCGACACGACCCGCGACCTGATCGCCACCGGCGTCATCCTGGTCCTGGCGTTCCTCTCCCGCTTCTGGGGCCTGACCTCGGCCACGGACAAGGGCACCCCGGTCTTCGACGAGAAGCACTACGCACCGCAGTCGTACAACGTCGCCCAGCTCGGCATCGAGGAGAATCCCGCCTACGGCCTGGTCGTCCACCCGCCCGTCGCCAAGCAGATCCAGTCCATCGGCGGCATGCTCTTCGACTACTCCCCCCTGGGCTGGCGGTTCACCGCGGCCCTGGCCGGGGTGCTCGTGGTGCTCATGGTCATGCGCATCACCCGGCGCCTGACCCGGTCCACCCAGCTCGGCCTCGTCGCCGGGCTGCTGCTGTGCCTCGACGGCGTCAGCTTCGTGACCTCCCGCATCGGCATGCTGGACATCTACCAGGTGCTCTTCGTCGTCGCGGCCGCCGGCGCCCTGTTGGTGGACCGCGACCAGATGCGCGCCCGCATGCACCGGACCGCCCTCGAGGGCAGGCTCCACCTGTCGAGCCTGGGACCGCGACTGGGATTCCGCTGGTGGCGCTTCACAGCCGGCGTCATGCTGGGCCTCGCCCTCGGGGTCAAGTGGTCCGGCCTGTACTTCATCGCCTTCTTCGGTGTGATGACCGTGGCGTGGGACTGGGCTCTGCGCAGCCGTTACGGGGTCCAGCGCCCCCTCGCGGGCGCACTGCTGCGCGACGCGGTGCCGGCCTTCCTCACCCTCGTCCTCTGGCCGGCGATCCTGCACATGTTCACGTGGCTGCCCTGGTTCGCGAACGAGAACTCCGTGTACCGGCACGTCGTGGGCGACGAGGTCGAGGACAACTGGCTGCCCGACTCGGTGCAGTCGTGGCTGTACTACCAGTCGTCGGTCCTGGACTTCCACTCCACGCTGACCACCTCCGCCGGGAACCGGCACCCCTGGGAGTCCAAGCCGTGGACCTGGCCCATGAGCCTGCGACCGATGCTCTACTACGTCGAGCAGGGCGAGGGCATCGCCGGCTGTGGGGAGACCTCGTGCGTCCGCGCGATCATGCTCCTGGGGACCCCCGCCATCTGGTGGCTGGCCGTCCCCGTCCTGGCGTGGGCGTTCTGGCGCGCAGTCATCTGCCGTGACGGCCGCTACGCGTTCCCACTGGTGGGCTACATGGCCGGCTATCTGCCGTGGTTCTTCCAGCACGACCGCCAGATGTATTTCTTCTACGCCTCGGTCATGGCGCCGTTCTTCGTCATGATGATCGCGCTCGTGTTGGGCGAGATCGCCGGCAGGGCCACCGACTCCCCCCGGCGGCAACTCATCGGTCGTGCGATCGTCAGCCTGTACCTCGCGCTGGTCGTGGTGAACTTCATCTACGCGCTGCCCATCCTCTCGGGGATGCCCATCACCCAGACCGAGTGGAGTCACCAGCTCTGGCTACCTTCCTGGCGCTAGCGCAGTCGCCCCCGCGAGGTCCCCACCCGCACGTGGATCCCGCCCCCTGAGCATGTGCTGATCACCGGCTCGGCGCCGCCTGATCCCCGCGCCCCGCGGCCGGGGACGAGGTGTCGCCGACGGTGTGCGGTCAGTACCGTCGCGGCAGTGAACGAGCTATCCCTTCCCTTCGCCGATCTCCCGATGAGCGACGTGACCCAACAGTGGCTGGTCGAGAAGCCGGTCATGATCGCCCTGTACCTCGTGCTGGCGCTGCTGGTGCGGTGGGTGCTCCACCGGGGCATCGACCGGATCACCGCCCCGTCGAAGAACGCGTCCCCGTCCTCGTGGCGGCGCCGCCGACAGGAACGGGCCGACCGGCGCGCCGACGCGCACACGGTCGAACTCGACCCCGACGGCGACCGCGGTGAGGTCACCGCCGACGAGAGTGGCGGTCTCACCGCCGCGAGTCTGAAGAAGAACAGTCGACGACGCTCCGCGGAGCACGTGCGGACCGAGCATCGACGCGCGGAACGGCGGGCACAGCGGATGGCCACCATCGGGTCGGTGCTCAAGTCGATCGTCTCGTTCGCCGTGCTCGTATGGGTGGTGCTGCAGACCCTGGCCATCGTCGGCGTCAACGTGGCGCCCTTCATCGCGTCCGCCGGGATCGTCGGCGTCGCGCTGGGCTTCGGCGCCCAGGCCCTCGTCCGGGACTTCCTCTCCGGTCTGTTCATGCTCTTCGAGGACCAGTACGGCGTCGGTGACTGGGTCGACCTGGGCGAGGCCGAGGGCACGGTCGAGCACGTGGGACTGCGCGTCACCTCACTGCGGGACCTGCACGGGACGCTCTGGTACTGCCGCAACGGCGACATCGCCCGGGTCGGGAACTACAGCCAGGACTTCGGCGTCGCGTTCCTCGAGATCCCCGTGTCCTACACCGCCGACGTCGACCGGGCGTGCACCGTGGCCATCGAGACCGCCAGGCAGGCGGCGTCCGAGGAGCCGATCGCGTCGAACCTCATCTCGGGCCCGGAGCTCCAGGGCGTGAACGCGCTGGACGCGGACTTCTGGTCCCTGCGGATGACCGCGGTGACGCAGGCCAACACCCAGTGGGCCACCGAGCGGGAGCTGCGGCGCCGCATCCGCAACGCCTTCGACGAGGCCGGCATCGACGCCCCGTACCCGGACGGCCTCCCGGTGTCCGCGATGCGCGCGATGGCCTCGGGGTGAGGCCCGGGCGGCGACAGCCGTCCCCGCCCGGTCGGCGCTAGCCGCCCAGCACCCTGTCGATGCTGAACCGGCCGGCGCCGACCGCCGCCACGAGCAGCGCCCCCACCCCGAGCGCCACCACGAGCTCCCAGCCGTTCTGCGTGATGAACGGGCCGTTGGTGGCGTGGACGAAGTAGAACGCGCCGGCCATGTCCACGCCGAGCAGGATGCCCGCGAGCGGGGTGAGAAGCCCGGCGATGAGGGCGGCCCCCGCCACCAACTCCACCCCGGCGACGATCGCGGCGGTGACGGCCGGCTGCGGGATGCCGTAGCTCGAGAACTGCTCGGCCACCCGGCTCAGGCCGAGGGTGAAGAACTTCTGCCACCCGTGGGCCGCGAACACCACCCCGAGCCCGACACGGGCCAGGAGGATCGCGGCGTCCCGGAGGGTCTCCATCCCCCTCACGGGAGGATGTCCCGGCCGGCCTTGGCGAGTCGGCGGTGGAGGGCCATCATCGCGATCCGGTAGAGCGGCGGGGCGAACTTCTGCGCGGCGAAGCCGATGCGGACGTCCGGGGAGGTGTAGACGAGGTAGCGCCCCTTGCGCACGCCCTCGAGCATCTTCTCGGCGGCCTGGTCCGGGGTGACCGCGTGGCGCCGGAACTGGTCGACGGTCCTGGCCACCTCGGGATCGGACCTGTCGACGCCCGCGATCTCGACGGTCTCCACGAGCGGGGTGTCGACGCCGCCGGGGCAGACGAGGTGCACGCCGATGTCGTACGGCGCCAGGTCGAAGCGCAGGACCTCGGCAACGCCGCGGATCCCGAACTTGGCGGCACTGTAGGCGGCGTGCCACGGCAGGCCGAGCAGACCGGCGGCGGACGAGACCAGGACGAGCGCGGCGGGCTTGCGGGCGGTCATCATCGCGGGCACGAACGCCTCCACCACGTGGATGGTGCCCATGAGATTGACCTCGACCATCGACCGCCAGATCCGGTGCTCGAGCAGATCCGGGCGGCCCCAGGCCGAGTTGCCGGCCACGTGGAAGATCGCGTCGGGCGCACCGCTGTCGGCCACGACGCGCGCCCCGAACGCCATCACGGCCTCGTGGTTGGTGAGATCGAGCGCCTCGGCCACGAGCACGGGCGCACCGGCGTCCCGGCAGGCCTGTTCGGCGGAGGCCAGCCCCTCGGCGTTGAGGTCGGTGAGCACCAAGCGGGCGCCCTCATCCGCGAGCCGGAGGGCCGCCGCGCGACCGATCCCGCTGGCCGCGCCGGTCACCACGCAGACCCTGCCCCGGTAGTTCTTGATCCGTCGCCTCGACATCTACTCCCCCACGTCCGGGCCCGGATCGAAAAGCGGCGGGCCACCCGATGTGATCACCGTAGCGGCCCGACGGGGCACGTGAGGCGGGGACGGGCGGGCGCGTCCGCTCTACACGGGTGGCGTGGGGCTCGTCGCCTGGAGCGTGTCGTGGCCGCCGCGGGCGGGGATCGGCGGGACGTACTCGCGCAGCACGCAGCGGCTGCCGCTGTAGATGGTGGCCATACAGCGGTTGCAGTGCACGCACAGCGACCGACGCCGGTCGTCCTCCTTGAGCTTGTTGGGCAGGTCGGGCTCACGCAGCAGGCCTCGGCCCATGGCGACGAACTCGAAACCGGCCCCCATCGCCTTGTCGATGGACGGCCGGTCGACGATCCCGCCGAGCAGCATCATCGGCAGGTCCACGGCCTCGCGGATCTGCCGGGCGTCGTCGAACATGTACGCGTCGGTGTACGGGTACTCCTTGAACATCTTCGGACCCACGACCTTCATGCCCATCTTGATCACCGCGGGCTGGGTGGCGGCGAACTCCTCGAGGGGCGCGGCGCCCTTGAACAGGTAGATGGGGTTGAGCAGGGAGCTGCCGACTGTCATCACCAGCGCGTCGGCGGAGCCGTCCTGCTCGAGCCACTGGGCGACCTGGCGGGCCTCGTCGATCCAGAACCCACCGGGCACGCCGTCGTCCATGTTGAGTTTGATCGTCACCGCGATCTTGTCGCCCATGGCGTCGCGGATGGCGCGGCCGATGCGGCGGGCGAAGCGGGCGCGGTTCTCCAGCGATCCGCCGTAGGAGTCCTTGCGCCGGTTGAGCTTGGGGCTGAGGAACTCGCTGACGAGATAGTTGTGACCGAAGTGCACCTCGATGGCGTCGAAGCCGGCCTCGTGGGCACCGCGGGCGGCGCGGACGTGGTCCTCCACGATCCGGTCGATGTCCGCCTCCGTGCACGGCTTGGTGATGGCGAGACCGGTGGGCGCCGGGATCCGGGACGGCCCGAGCGGGGGCAGCCCGTTGGAGGAACCGTTGGCGACGGCCCCGGCATGTCCGACCTGGGCGGAGATCGCGGCGCCCTCGGCGTGCACGGCGTCGGTGAGCTTGCGCAGCATGCCGCCGTCGTCCATGCCCCAGTGGTACTGGTGCTTGTCGGTGCGGCCCTCGGGGGAGGTCGCGAGGTAGGCCACGGTCGTCATGCCCACGCCGCCGCGCGCGTACTCGGCGTGGAACTCGATGAGCTCGTCGGTGATGCGCCCCTTGGGACAGCGCCCCTCGAAGGTCGCGGCCTTGACGATGCGGTTGCGCAGCGTCACGTTGCCGATCTTGCCGGGGCTGAAGACGTCGGGTGCGGGTGTTCCGGGCGCGAGACTCATGAGCAGAACTATAACCTGTTCCACCCACCCCGTCCCCTGTCTGGCCAGCGCATTTGCCACGAATCGCCGCAGGCACGCTACACCGGGCGGCGCTACCGCCCGCCACCTGCGGACCATAGGTAGGCCTTACCCGCTGGAGGCGCCCGTGCCGATCTCCACGGACGACACGCCGCAGGCGATCATCACGATCCTCGACCCCGTCATCCCTACCGGCGAGCGTCCGAGGCACCGCCGACCGCGCTCCTGATGTGGGCCGCGAGCACGGCCAGCGCTGACGCGCCCTCCGGGGTGCCCGCCACGACCGGGAAGCAGTGGATCATCCCGGGCCAGACCCGTAGGTCGATCGTCGCGCCACGCGAGCGGCTGGCCTCGACGAAGCGGCGGACGTCGTCGACCACGAAGTCGTCGCCGCCGCACACGATCGCGATCGGTGGCGCCGATTCGTCGAGGGGGCGCCGGGCGGGTGAGACCCCCGGGTCGTCGACCGGGACGTCCCCGGCGTAGGCATCGCGACAGGCGCAGGCCAGCCTCGGTGGCGTGCGCGGGTCGAACGCGCCGCGCCACCGGGCCGCGCCGGTCTGCCGCCCCGGGCCGGTGGGCCCGGCGAGGTCGACCCAGGGGCTGACCAACGCCAGGGCGGCCGGGCGCTCCCCACGGCGGCGGAGACGATCGAGCAGCCCGAGGGCGAGGGCGCCGCCCGCGGAGTCCCCGGCGACGGCGACCCGCTCTGCACCGCCGACGCGCTCGGCGAGATGACGGAATGCCACCTCGGCGTCATCGAGGGCGGCCGGGTACCGGTGCTCGGGCGCGAGTCGGTAGTCGGGAACATAGGCGGTCGATCCGGACATCCGCGCGAGCGTGGTCGCCATGGTGGCGTGCGAGTCCGGGGAACCGGCGACATAGCCACCACCGTGCAACACGAGCAGACCCGGGGCATCCGCCGGCCCGTCGATCCAGAGCCCGGGGACGGGAGCGCCGACCGCCGGCCGGGCCACCCGACGGGATCCCGTGGCCCGCGACGCGCCGGTGGCGACAGCGCGCATCACCCGGATCCACCTGTCGTCGAACGGGGCGACGGTCAACACGGGTCGGATGAACAGTCGCAGGCCGAGGCGTTGAAGGCGGGCCGGCAGGCTCGGCCTGCGGGTGAGGGTGATCCGCCGGTCGGCCTCGGTGACCAACCGACGCGCCAGCAGGGCGACCAGGGCCTCGAGGACCCGGGCTGCCGCCGCTCCGACCGCCCGGTCGGACGTCCGGATGGCGCACTCCCACTCGAGCTCGCCGCCACCGCCATCGAGCGCGCGCACCGTGACGCGGCCGGGGTGACGTCGGCCGAGCCCGCGCAACGGCGCAGGCGCCCACTCCCGCCACCGCGCGGCGTCGGAGGCGAGGGAGAGCACGTCGCCGGGCTCGGCTGAGAAGCGTTCGACGACGGTGAAGGAGTGAACGGCCACTGCGCCAGCTCACCACAGAGCCAGCTCACCACAGCCCCAACTCACCACAAAGCCAGCTCACCACAGCGCCAACTCACCACAAAGCGGAAGGCCGTCCCCGCTTGCGCGGAAACGGCCTTGAGAACTCGTAGTCCTTGGGTGGAGCTAAGGGGAATCGAACCCCTGACCTTCTCGATGCGAACGAGACGCGCTACCAACTGCGCTATAGCCCCTCGCCGCCCTCGCGGGCGACGATGTCCCCCTCGCGGGTGACGGTGCCGCCCTCCCGAGCAGCGTGGAACACCTTACCAGGATGGTCGGCCCCCCGACCAAACGGGGCCGTCGATCACCCCACCGCGCGCCGCAGCGGTGCGTGCTGCCGACGCCGGTGATCGTGGTGCCCGGGGTCGGAGTCCAGGTGATCGTCGAACGTATCGAGGACGTCGAACGCCGGGTCCTCGTCGTCGATCTCCAGCACGACCGCACCGGGACGCCGCAGGCGGGGCGGCACGACGGACAGCTCGTCGTCCTCGCGGGACTCCACACCGAGCCGGGCGCGACGCATCCTCTCGATGCGGCGCCGGCGCAGGCTCTCCTCGAGCTTGACCTGGCGGCGCAGGTAGGTCAGGTAGGCGGCGAGCAGCAGGACGGAGCCTCCGGCGAACCACCAAACGGCGGGCACGGTGAGCAGCGCGGCGATCACGGTGACGACGGACAACGCCACGAGGATGAGCGCGGTGCGCTGGCGCGCGTGGGCCCGCTGCTCGGCGGCCTCGCGGTCCGCCATCGGGTCGTAGGCCCCGCGCCCGCGACGCCGCTCGGCGAAGCTCAGATCGGCGTCGGTGAGCTCGACCTCGGGCTCGGCCGGGCGTCGGCGCCCACGATGGGTGAGCACGGCCTCCTCGTCGATGCCCGCGGCGTCCTCGGCGTGATCGGTCCGAGCCGCGGTCCGCTCCCCCGCCGTGCCCTCGACGAGCTCGCCGTCGACGACCACCGGTCGCCGGGTCTCGTCGTCCGCCTCCGCGCCCGACACGTCCGAGTCCGCGGCCGCCGCGCCCACGCCATTCGAACCCACGCCGTTCGAGCGGAGGTCGCCGACCCGGGCGCCCACGGCCGAGGCGGACCGCTCGTCCACCCCTGCGACCGCCCTGGCCGGGTCGTGCTCGTCGACAACGGGGACAGCCGGGATCTCGGAGGTGACCTCCTCGGCGGCCGGGTCCCCTGCCACCGCGGCGCGCCGCTCCTCCATCGCCCGGCGGACGGCCTCGCCCCGGCGGCCGGCGGCCTCACGGCGCAGGGTCTGCTCGAGCAGGTGCTCCCACGTCTCGGTGTCGAGCAACTCGGCGTCCGTCGCGCCCGCCCCGGAGGGTAGACCGAAGAGGGAGTCCTCGTCCTCGGCCTGGACCGGGTCGGCGGCGGCACGGCCACGACTCGGTACCAGACGGCCGGAACCGCCGGAGTAGAGCGTGCGCGTCTGGGCCAGTGCGTCACCGGTGCGGCGGATGGGATTCCGCGACCGGATGAGCATCGGCGCGAGGACGAACAGCCAGACCACCACCAGCAGGATGATCAGCAGCGAGCTCGACATCGATCAGGCCTCCTCGAGCGTCTACCCCGACACGGGACGTCGTGGTGAGGTCCCAACCGTATCGGGGCCCGAGCCCCGTCCAGTGACGGCGCGCCGCAGGTCACGATGCTCAGGACATACTCAGACGCGCGGTCACACGCGTCGCGCCAGACCCGCCTCCACGAGAGCCGCGACGGCGCCCCGCCCGTGCTCCTCGCGGGTCCTCGCCACGAGGAGGTGATCGCGCCACGCACCGTCGACGTGGAGGTAGCGTCGGAGCAGTCCCTCCTCGCGGAAACCGCACCGGTCCAGCACCACGCGGCTGGCGGTGTTCTCCGGCCGGACGGTGGCATCGACCCGGTGTAGCGCTCCCGGGCCCAATGCGTGGTCGACCCCCAGCGCCAGGGCGGCGGTGGCCACCCCGCCACCGAGGAAGGGTCGCCCCACCCAGTAGCCGATCCAGCCGGAGTGCAGCGCGCCGCGGACGATCCCGCCCACGGTGAGCTGCCCGCAGAAGCGGCCGTCCAACTCGATGGCGGCGGGCAGGCTCGCGCCGGCGCGGGCGTAACGCTTGAGCTGGGCGTGGATGGGGGGCCAGGCGCGCGCGGAGTTGTTCTCGTGCCAGCGCCCCTCGACGGTGGGCTCCCACGGTTCGAGGTGGTCCCGCTCGAACAACCGCAGCGCCGCCCAGTCCCGGGCGTCGCGACGGCGGACCGGGCGGAGGGTCACGACCCCTGCGCGCACCCGCACCGGCCCGGCCTCGATCGGCCACCCGGGGCGGGTCACCGTGTCGGCGGCGAACGCGCTCCACGGTCCGCTCACGTCGCCGGCCCGGTCACCCGCGCTGGGCGAGGAACATCACGTCGACCTCGTCACCCGTACGCACCGCGGTGACGC
Source organism: Dietzia sp. MNB45 (assembly GCF_051994785.1). Classification (NCBI taxonomy): domain Bacteria; kingdom Bacillati; phylum Actinomycetota; class Actinomycetes; order Mycobacteriales; family Dietziaceae; genus Dietzia; species Dietzia sp. MNB45. Next base: position 2,523,414 of record NZ_CP163397.1, read on the forward strand.
CGGGGTCTATCACGACGAGGCAGTTCGCCTCCGCCAGCGAGGCCAGCAGGTGGGTGGACGACCCCTGGGCGCCGCCGAGGGCGCGGACGAGGTATTCGCCGGTGTCGGTGTCGCGCATCAGTTGTCCGCGCAGGTAGCCGCGCCGACCCTCGACCGACGAGATCGGCGCGACGGTCCGTGCGCGGACGGTGCGGCGCATGGGCTGGCGCTTGCCGAGGGCGATCCGGATGAGTGGGCGGACCATGATCTCGAAGACCACCAGGGCGCTCACCGGGTTGGACGGCAGGAGGAAGGTGGGGACCTCGTCGCGTCCGAGCCGCCCGAACCCCTGGACCGACCCGGGATGCATCGCCACCCGGTTGACCTCGATCTGGCCGAGCTCGGCCATGACCTGGCGGATGCGGGTGGTCGCCTCACCGCCGGCGGCGCCGGAGACCACGACGAGCTCGCTGCGCACGAGTTGACCCTCGAGGACCTCGCGCAGGCGGGACGGTTCGGTACTGGCGATGCCCACGCGGTGGACGTCGGCGCCGGCGTCCCGGCCGGCCGCGGTGAGGGCGTAGGAGTTGACGTCGTAGACCTGTCCGGTGCCGGGCCGGCCGTCGACGTCGACGAGTTCGTCGCCGACGGAGATGACCGCCATCCGCGGCTTGGGGTGCACCAATACCTTCGCGCGCCCGACCGAGGCGAGCAGGCCGACCTGCGCCGGTCCGATGATGCTGCCCGCGCGCACCGCCACGTCCCCGGGCTGCACGTCGTCGCCGACCCGTCGGACGTAGTCCCCGGTGCGGACGGCGCGGGAGGGGGTGATGTGACGCCCGTCGGCGGTGGCCCATCCGATCGGCAGGACCGCGTCCGCGAGCGTGGGCAGCGGCGCGCCGGTGTCCACCCGGACGGTCTGGCCGGGCTGGAGGCGGGTCGGCTGGCGGGATCCGGCGGTGATCTGACCGACCACGGGCAGTGTCGCCGGTCCGGCCGGACCGTCCCCGCCCTGGGCGGTGGACCCGCCGGCGCGCACGTCGACGCTGCGCACCGCGTACCCGTCGATGGCGGCCTGGTCGAACGCCGGCAGCGGCCGTTCCGCCACGACCTCCTCGGCGCACAACAAGCCTTGCGCCTCGGAGATCGCCACACGGACCGGGCGCGGGGCGACCGCGGCCGCCGTCACCAGCGCCAGCTGTTCCTCGACGGAGCGCACCCAGTGTCCCCTTCCCGTACCAGTCACCGCCCGCCGAGCGGGCCCGCCTCACCTACGGTGCTCGTCAGGAACCCAGTCGGTCCGAGAGCCACTCGCGGAGATCGTCCGCGTACGCCGGGTTGTCCAGCGCGAAGTCCACGCAGGCCTTGATGTAGCCGCCCGGGTTGCCCAGGTCGTGCCGCGTACCGTCGTGGACCACCACGTGCACGGGGTGTCCCTCGCCGATGAGCAGGTCGATCGCGTCGGTGAGCTGGAGCTCGCCTCCGGCACCCGGCTCGATCCGGCGCAGCGCGTCGAAGATGGCCCGGTCGAGCACGTACCGCCCGGCCGCGGCGAGGTTGGACGGAGCGTCCTCGGCGGCGGGCTTCTCGACCATGCCGAGCACCTTCTTCACCGACGGGTCATCGGTGTCCTCGACCCGGAACACGCCGTAGGACGACACGTCCTCCGGATCCACCTCGAACGCGCACAGCACGCTGCCGCCGCGCGCCGCGCGGACCGCCGACATCCGGCCGAGGATCCCGAACGGCAGGACGAGGTCGTCCGGCAGCAGCACGGCCACCGCCTGCTCCTCGTCGCCGAGCACCGACTCCACCTGTGCGACCGCGTGACCGAGCCCCAGCGGCTCGTCCTGGCGCACGTCCACGACCTCGATGAGCCCGGGGGCGCGCTGGACCTTGTGCAGCAGGACGTCCTTGCCGCGGTCGGACAGCGTGTCCTCGAGGACCTGGTCCTCGGAGAAGTGCGCCATCACGCCGACCTTGCGCTCGGAGGTGACGATCGCGAGCCGCCCGGCGCCGGCCTCGGTCGCCTCCTCGGCGATGAGCTCGATGCCCGGGGTGTCCACGACCGGAAGCAGTTCCTTGGGCACCGTCTTGGTGGCGGGCAGGAACCTGGTCCCCAGGCCGGCCGCCGGCACGACGGCGGTCCGGAACTGCGGGTCGACAGAGGTACTGGACGTCATGGCGACCACCTTAGACCTCGCACCCGCCCGCTCGGGGTGGCGCCACGCGCGGCAGACTGGGGTCATGCAGTCCGACCGGCCCGATCGCACCGACGAGACCGTCGCGCTCCCGGTCGCCAAGACGCGGTTGCGCCGCGAGGTCCTCGATCGTCGGGCCGCGGTACCGGCGCCGGTGCGCGCCGAGCGCGACCGGAGGATCCTCGGGCGCCTGGGGGGCGTCGTCACCGCCGGGATGGTGGTCTGCGCGTACGTCCCCGACGACGACGAGGCCGGCGGACGGGGTCTGGCCGAGGAAATCACCCGGTGCGGTGCGCGGGTGTTCCTGCCTGTCTCGCCGGTGGTCGGCCCGTTGGAATGGGCGGCGTACGCGGGGCCGGCGGACCTGGTGCCGGGACGTTTCGGTATCCCCGTCCCGTCGGCACCGCCCGCCGGGCCGGAGTTCATCTCGGGTGCCGATCTCGTCCTCGTCCCCGCCGTCGCCGTGGACCGGTCCGGGAACCGGCTCGGCCGGGGCGGTGGCTACTACGACCGGTCCCTCGCGTTGACCGGCCCGCACACGAGGATGCTCGCGCTGCTGGACGCCGAGAACGTCGTCGACCACGTCCCCGCAGAGCCTCACGACCGGCCGGTCGACGGCGTCATCACCCCGGAGGCGGTTCTCGACTTCGGAACTTGGCACTCGCCAGAGTAGAGTGCCAAATCGTTGTCCGATACTCCTCGGGAGGCCAGATGCCCACCTACTCCTACCGGTGCCGCGACTGCGAGGTCGCCTTCGACATCCAGCAGTCCTTCGACGAGGACTCGCTGACGGTCTGCCCCCGGTGCGACGGCACCCTGCGCAAGCTCTTCAACACGGTCGGCGTCGTCTTCAAGGGCTCCGGCTTCTACCGCACCGACAGCCGGGCCTCCGGCGACAGCGGCTCGGCCGGCAAGGGATCGGGCGGCAGTTCGTCCGGCAGCAGCTCCTCGGGCTCCGGCTCGTCGGACAGCGGCTCCTCGACGTCCGGCTCCTCGGGATCCGGCTCTTCGGGATCCGGCTCGGCCTCCGGCTCCGGCGCATCCACCGGTTCGGGCTCCTCCTCGGGGTCGTCGACCTCGTCGTCGTCGTAACCGGCACCGTCGTCACCGGCACCGTCGTCACCGTCACCGCCGTCGTCACCGGCCGCGTCACCGCCGCCCCCGGCCGGGGTACCGCCCGCCGGCTTTCCCCGCGCGGTTATCCACACCCCCGGCCGTCTCCACAAGCGCCGCACCTCCGCGCGCCCGGGGCGGCATGGCCGACCCACCGCGCCGCTACGGTCTGATCGACACGGCACCGGCCCGCCCGGCGCCCACCGATCCGGCGCTCGAGTCGAGCGCACCGACCGACGGGGGACCCCATGCGCCGCACCATCGCCTCGGTGACCACACCCGGGCGGTGGCGGCGGCGCCGCGCGGTTCGGATCGGGCTCGCGGCCGCGCTCGTCGTGGCCGCCCCGTTCGTGGACCGATCCGGCGCCCCGGACCCGGCGGACCCCACCGCCCCGGCCGCCGCCGCGGGACCCGGCGACGATCCCGCGCGCGGACCGGTCCGGGTGGTGCCCGTCCCGCTCGCCGACCCGACCGTGGCCGATCTGCTCCGGCCCGGCGACCTGGTCGATCTCGTCGGCACCACCGAACTCGCCCCGGGGCAGACACCCGCGCTCGTCGCCCACGCCGCCCGGGTACGGGACGCCCCCGTGGGACGGTCGGGCGCGCGATCCCTCCTCGTCGAGGTCCCCGCGGCCGACGCCGCCCGCCTCGCCGCGACGGCCGCCGGGACCCCGCTGGCCGTCGTGGTCCACGGTTGAGATGCCCTGAAACGGCACGGCCGGCTGGTATCGTCACCGGATCCGGTAAGAAGACCCGTCCAGGAAAGGGGCGCCACGAATGCTCAAGGGCTTCAAGGAATTCATCATGCAGGGCAACGTGATCGATCTGGCGGTCGCCGTCGTGATCGGCACCGCGTTCGCCTCCATCGTCGACGCGTTCACCAGCGCGATCATCAACCCGCTGATCGCGCTGCTCGGTGGGGACCGCGAGATCGGGTTCGCCGTCCAGCTCCTGGACGGCAATCCCGAGACGGTCATGGACTTCGGGATGCTCATCACCGCGATCATCAACTTCCTGCTGATCGCGGCCATCATCTACTTCGTCCTGGTCGGGCCGATGAACAAGATGAAGGAGGCCGCCGCCAAGCGCAAGGGCATCGAGGCCCCCGCCTCGGACAACGACCTCCTCGTGGAGATCCGCGACCTGCTCGCCGGCCGCCCGCTCACGCACCCGTCCGAGCCGGACAGCCCGTCGAGCAACGCCTGATCAACCCCGGTCCACGTCCCACGTCCCGTCGGCGCCGTCATGGCCGACGGGGCGTCGGCGTCTGCCGGCAGTGGCGCTGCATCGCCGTGGAGTCAGCCGTGATGCGGCGGACGCTGATCGCGCCACCAGTCGTCGTCGATCCGACTGTCCGCGGTGCGCGCCTCATCAGAGGTCGTCTCGGGCAGGATCTCCCCGAACACCTCGTCGAGGCGCGCCCGGTCCACCGGCCGCGGATCCGTCACAGTTCGTCGAAGGCGGACAACTGCGCCACCACGTACGAGACCAGCGGACACAGGGTCGCCATCCCGTCGCGGATGGCCGCGCGGCTCGGCGCGAGGTTGGCGACCACCGTGCTGCCGGACACCCCCACCAGGCCGCGCGAGACGATCGAGTCGACCGCGCCGGCCGTGAGACCCGACGACCGGATGGCCTCGGCGATGCCGGGCAGGCGCTGGTCGAGGATCTCCTCGGTGACCTCGGGCGTGATGTCCCGGGGACCGACCCCGGTGCCCCCCACCGTCACGACGAAGTCGAATCCACCGACCACCGCCGTCTCGAGGGCCTTGCGGACCTCCACCTCGTCGGCCGCCACGCCCACGACACCACCGACGAGGAACCCCTCCTCCTCGAGGAGCTCCGTGACCAGCGGACCGATGGAGTCCTCCCGCTCGTTCAGGCGGTCGGTCACCACCACGACCATGGCGCGGCCGGCGATCTGCGGCTCGACCGGCTCGACGGCCGCGGGGTCGAAGTCCATACCGGTGGGGAGCTTGCGGCCCCCGGGCAGAGCCCGCGGGTCAAATCTGGTGCTCATCTGGCCTCTCCCAGCATCACGTCTACGGTGTTCGGCGAATCGCCCTCACGAGAAGCATAGGTGACGGTCACAGTGTCCCCCGGCGCCTGGGACCGGATGGCCGCGACGAGCGCGTCGCCGCCCTCGATGAGCCGATCCCCCACCCCGGTGATGACCGCGCCCTGCTCGATCCCCGCGCGCTCGGCGGGCCCACCCGGCTCGACGGCACGCACCAGCGCGCCGTCGCCCTCCGGCGAGTCGCTGACCGAGACCCCGAGCACCGCGCGGGTCGCGTACTGCTGCTTGATCAGCTGGTCAGCGATCCGCCTGGCCTGGTCCACCGGGATGGCGAAGCCCAGGCCGATCGATCCCGAATTGCCCGATCCCAACGACGCGATGGCCGAGTTGATACCGACCAGTTCGCCGTTCATGTTGACCAGCGCGCCGCCCGAGTTGCCCGGGTTCACGGCGGCGTCGGTCTGGATGGCGTCGATCACCGTGCTCTGGTCCGACTGGGCGCCGCCGGCCCGCACCGGGCGGTTCAGCGCGGAGACGATGCCGGTCGTGACGGTGCCCGACAACCCCAGTGGCGACCCCACCGCGGCCACGGCCTGTCCCTCGGTCAACGTCGCCGAGGTGCCCAGGGCGATGGGGGTGAGCGGGCGGGAGGTCTCCGCCTTGATGACCGCGATGTCGGTGGCCGGGTCCGTGCCGACGACGCTCGCGGGAGCCTTGGAGCCGTCGTCGAAACGCACCTGGATCTGGCCCCCGGCCTGAGCCGCGCCGATGACGTGGCTGTTGGTGATGATGAGGCCGTCGGCGGTCAACACCACCCCGGACCCCTCGCCGCGGCCCGTCTGGGAACGCACGTCGATCGACACGACGCTCGGCAGCACCTTGTCCGCCACCGCCTCGACGGTGCCGTCGGGCGCCGTCCCCTCCGGTTGGGTCGCGCTGATGGGCGAGGACAACCCCACCGCGGACCCACCGGCGACCGTCGCACCGATCCACCCACCGAGCCCACCGGAGACGAGCATGGCGGCCACGATGCCGGCCGCGAGCAGGCCCCGGCCCGACTTCCGTTGCCCCAGCTCCGTTCCGGGATCGACACCCGGCCCGACACCGGGGTGGGGCGGCGGGCCCGAGGGGGGCATGGCGTCGGAGGGGGGTATGGCGTCCGTGGGTCGCCACGGTCCGGCCTGCCCCTGCCCCTGTGCGGGGTGCTGTGCGGGGTGCTGAGCGGGGAAGGCCGTGGTGGGCCGATCGGTTCCACCCCACCCCTGGGCCATGCCGTAGGGATTCTCGGCGGCGTAGGGGTTCTGGCCGGAGGGTCCGTGTGCGGGTCCTTCGAGACCTGCACCCGATCTGCCGGCCCACTCGTCCGGGGACCCGGGTTCGCCCCTGCCCCGGCCGTTCTCGTTCTCGTTCTCCATGAGTCCCATGGTTCCCGATGGCGCTGTGTGCCCGCTGAGACGGTGCGCGCCACCCCGGGACTCACCCGGGCGGCTGCTCGCTCCCGGGGATGGTCACCCGCACCAGTGCGCCGCCGCCCTCGGCGTCGCTGATCTCGACGGTTCCGCCGTGTCGGGTCGTGACCTGTCGGACGATGGCCAGCCCCAGACCCGACCCCGGCATCGCGCGCGCCTCGTGCGAGCGGTGGAAGCGTTCGAAGACCAGCTCGCGGTCCTGTTCGGGGATGCCGGGCCCCTGGTCGGCGACAGTCAGTTCCATCACCGCGTCGGAGATGGGCCGCATCCGCACCGTCACCGTCCCGCCGGTGGGACTCCACTTGGCCGCGTTGTCGCACACGTTCAGTACCGCACGCTCGATCCCGGCCGAGTCGCCGAAGGAGTACCAGGGCATCAACTCGACGTCGAAGTCCACGTCGTGCCGGCGACGCCGGACCCGCTCGAGGGCCCGTTCGACCGCGTCGGAGACGGCCACCGGCTCCAGCTCGACCTCCCCGGAGTCCTCGCGGGCGAGCTCGACCAGATCCCCGACGAGCTGACTGAGTTCCGAGATCTGGCCCACGACGTCTGCCTCGAGTTCGTTCCGGTCGGCGTCGGGGATCGTCCGCGCGCCGGGGCGACTGGCCGCGATGAGCAACTCGACGTTCGTCCGCAGACTCGTCAGTGGCGTCTTGAGTTCGTGCCCGGCGTCCGCGACGAGCCGCGCCTGTCTCTCCCGGCTCTCCCCCAGCGCGACGAGCATCTGGTTGAAACTGCTCGTCAGGCGGGCGATCTCGTCGTCACCGGCCACGGGGATCGGCCGCAGATCATCGGTGCGGGCGATGCGTTCCACGGCTCTGGTCAGCCGGGCCACCGGCGCCAACCCGGTGCGGCCGACGGCCGTCCCGGCCACCGCGGCCAGGGCGATGCCCGCTGCCCCGACGAGCGTGAGCACGATCGCCAGACGGTTCAACGCAGCACGGGTGGGGCTGAGGTCCTGGGCCAGGATGAGGGTCGAGCCGTCTCGGACCCCGACCGCGTAGATCTGCTTGCCCCCGGAGGTACGCAGGCTCGACTCGGCCTCGCCGCGCACGACCGCGATCTCCGGGCCACCGATCTGGAAGGGCTCCCCGGTCGCGGTGCGCACCCCGGAGGGAGCGACGATCTGCGCGTCCAGGTTCGGGTTGAACGCCCGCAGGGCGATCAGCGTGCTGCGCGACTGCAGGGCGAACTCGGAGGCGAGTTGGCTGTTGACCAGCTGGTCGGCCTGCTGCTGCAGGCGGTTGTTGACATCGCTGTACATCGACCCCGACACGACGAAGTACGCCGCGACGGCCATGAGGGCCACCGCGACACCCACCGAGCTCGCCGCCAGCAGCGTCACCCGCTGGTGCAGGGAGATCGGTGCGGACCCCGTCCGCATCGTGCGGGCGGGCACTACGGCGTCTCGCGCAGCACGTAACCCACACCGCGCACGGTGTGGATCAACCGGCTCTCACCCTCCCCTTCCGTCTTACGCCGTAGGTAGCCGATGTAGACCTCGAGAGCGTTACCCGAGGTCGGGAAGTCGTAGCCCCACACCTCCTCGAGGATGTGGCTCCGGGTGAGGACCCGGCGTGGGTGGTGCATGAGGAGCTCGAGCAGGGAGAACTCGGTGCGGGTCAGCTGGATCCGGCGCTCGCCGCGGGTGACCTCGCGGGTCGCGATATCCATCCGCAGGTCCTCGAACTCCAGCACCTCGTCGACCTCCTCGGCGTCCGTGCCGCGACGACGCAGCAGAGCCCGCAGGCGGGCGAGGAGTTCCTCCAACGCGAAGGGTTTGGGCAGGTAGTCGTCGGCCCCCGCGTCCAGACCAGCGACCCGCTCGGAGACGGCGTCCCTCGCGGTGAGCATGAGCACCGGCAGGTCGTCCCCCCTGCTGCGCAGGATCCGGCACACCTCGAGCCCGTCCCGACGGGGCATCATCACGTCGAGGATGACCGCGTCGGGCCGGTTGGTGTCGACCCTCTCGATCGCCTCGATGCCATCGCCGGCGAGCTCCACGTCGTAGCCGTTGAAAGTCAGGGAGCGCCGGAGCGATTCGCGCACGGCCTGGTCGTCGTCGACAACGAGAATCTTCATGACGGGATTCTCGCCCACCCGACTGAAGCGCGGCTGAGGATCCGCCCCGGACGGCCGCCGCCACGCGCGCCACAGACGCCGACGAGCCCGACGGGTCCGTGTGGACCCGCCGGGCTCGTGACCGGGCGTGTGCGTGCGGCGCCCGCGGCGCCGCCGTGCTCAGCTGCGCCCCGGGGGCGGCAGCCGACGCGGCTCAGCGGTCGAGGTTGACCAGGCCGAGCTGAGCGGCCTTGACCAGACGACGCGGCAGCGCCACGGGGCGGCCGTCGATCTTGGTCTCCTGGAGGGCGACGTTGTCGGCCTTCCACTGGGACCGGCGGGAGTGGGTGTTGGCACGCGAGAGGCGGCGCTTCGGAACTGCCATGATTATCGTCCTCGGGGTCTAGGAGGGTGGTCGGGGCGCGGACGCCCCGCTGCTCACTTGCGGCGGGTGCGGTTGCCGTAGCGACGCTGGAACTTCTCGACGCGGCCGGCGGTGTCCATGACGCGCTGCGCGCCGGTCCAGAACGGGTGCGACTCGCTGGTCACGTCCACGACGATGAGCGGGTACGTCTGACCGTCCTCCCACTCGACCGTGCGGCTGCTGGTCGCGGTGGAACGGGTGAGGAACTTGGTGCCCGTGCCCGAGTCCTGGAAGACCACCGGGTGGTAGTCGGGGTGAATGTCGTTCTTCATACTGGATCCCTCTAGCTCGGTAGAAGTCTGTGGGTCTGGCGCTCGCTCCTGCAAGAGCGCGCAACTGCCAGTGGCCGAACCGGGGATCCCGGTGTCAGCACACGCATCGGTAGATCGTACCCGTAGGATGGCCGGGCACCCAATTCGTGCGGCGCGGACCTCCGGCCGCCGGAGCCGGTCCGGCCGCCTTTATGCCCACTGACGTGCCGATTACCGTTTCACGCGGTCGGGCCGTAAACTAGACCATCGCTGTTGTCTGCACGTTTGCTATCGCCTCTCACGGTGCTCGCGACGTGGCGGTAAGCCCCTCGTACGGCCCAGGCCGACCGAGGGTGTCCCCTCCGCCGCGCGCCACCGCAGGACGGGGCGGAAGGAGAACCACGCCATGTCGGCGCATTGCCAGGTAACGGGACGGAAGCCGGGTTTCGGCAAGTCCGTCTCGCACTCACACCGCAGGACCAACCGTCGCTGGAACCCGAACATCCAGCGCCGTAGCTACTTCGTGCCCTCCGAGGGTCGTCGCGTCACGCTGACGGTCTCGACCAAGGGCATCAAGACCATCGACCGCGATGGCATCGAGGCCGTCGTGGCCCGCATCCGCGCCCGTGGGGAGAAGATCTGAGATGGCCCGTAACGACATCCGCCCCATCATCAAGCTGAAGTCCACGGCCGGTACCGGGTTCACGTACGTGACCCGCAAGAACCGTCGCAACAATCCGGACCGCATCGTCCTCAAGAAGTTCGACCCGGTCGTCCGTAAGCACGTCGAATTCCGAGAGGAGCGCTGACTCGTGGCCAAGAAGTCCAAGATCGCGCGCAACGAGCAGCGCAAGGCCAAGGTCGCCCGGTTCGCCGAGCGTCGCGCCGAGCTCAAGGCAATCATCAAGAACCCCGAGAGCACGGACGAGGCACGTATGGATGCCCAGACCGCTCTCAACAAGATGCCGCGTGACGCCTCGCCCGTGCGGGTGCGTAACCGCGACGTCGCCGACGGTCGCCCCCGCGGCTACCTCCGCAAGTTCGGCCTCTCCCGCGTCCGCATGCGCGAGATGGCCCACCGTGGCGAGCTGCCCGGTGTCACGAAGTCGAGTTGGTGAGTAGGTAACCATGGCTAAAGCCCGTAGCACCCCGTCCAAGAAGATCCGCGCCCAGGAGGGCCGTCGACCCAAGAAGAACCCGTTGAAGGTGGCGGGTATCGAGACGGTCGACTACAAGGACGTCAACACCCTCCGTACGTTCATCTCCGATCGCGGCAAGATCCGTTCGCGTCGGGTCACCGGCCTCACGCCGCAGCAGCAGCGTCAGGTCGCCGTCGCGGTCAAGAACGCCCGCGAGATGGCCCTGCTGCCGTTCACCAGCCGCTGAGTCACCACTCGGCGCGGGTGAACCGGACCGCCCGTCCCGCCTGCGGCCTCTAGCCGCCGACTCAGGCAACAGCAACCCGATCGGGGTCGTGCCTCCTCACGCAGGAGTGCGCGACCCCGATCGGCGTTACCGCGTCTACCTCTCCCCCTCCCCTCCCCGACACCAGGAGTCCACCCGTGGCCGGCGTTCTCAACGGCTTCGCCGTCATCGTCGCGCTGGTCGCACTGGGCTGGATACTCGCCCGCACCCTGGTCCTCGGCACGGACGCGCACCTGGTGCTCAACCGGCTCGTCTTCTACGTCGCCACCCCGGCACTGCTGTTCGACTCCCTCGCCCGCACCACCCTCGACCAGGTCTTCACCGGCGTGTTCGTGGTGTCCGCGGTGTCGGCGATCATCGTCGCGGTCCTGTACGTGGCGATCGCCCGGCTGTGGCTCAAGCGCCCGGCGGCGGACCTCGTGGTGGGTGCCCTGTCCGCCGGCTACGTCAACTCCGCCAACCTCGGCATCCCCATCGCGCTGTACGTCCTCGGGGACCTCGGGTTCGTCATGCCGCTGCTGCTCTTCCAGGTGGTGGTCCTCCAACCGGTCGCCATCGCCGTGCTGGAGCGGGCCGCGCGGGCCGAGGGGTCGGACGGCGGCGGGGACGGGGGCGCTCTCGGCGCGTTGTTGCAGTCGGTCCGCACCCCGATCGTCCTCGCTGCGCTCGCGGGCGTCGTCGTCGCGGCCCTGCCCTGGACACCGCCCGAGAATCTCCTCGAGCCCGTGCACCTGGTCGGCCAGATCTCCGTCCCCGGCGCCCTGCTGGTGTTCGGCATGTCGCTCTACGGAGTCAAGGTGCTCGAGGCCGGCGCCTCGCCCCGCCGGGAGATCTTCCTCGCGAGCGCACTCAAGCTCGTCGCCCACCCCGTGCTCGCGTACGCCATCGGCGCCGGGCTGATGGGCATGCAGGGTCACGAGCTTCTCACGGTGGTGGTCGCCGCCGCGTTGCCCACCGCGCAGAACGTCCTCGTGGTCGCGACCCGGTACGGACACGGGACACTGCTGGCCCGGGACTCCGCCGTCCTCACGACCCTCGGCGCGCTGCCGGTCCTCTTGCTGGTCTCGGCGCTACTGGCCTGACCCGGCGGCGATCACGCCGGTGAACACGATCGCGTTGTTGACGCCGTGGAGCACGATGCCGGGCACGATTGACCGGTACCACTCGGCCATCGCGCACAGTGAGATCCCCACCACCAGCAGGTACGGCAACGCCGGGGGCAGCAGGTGCACGGCGGCGAACACCGCTCCCGCGAGCGTGATTCCCGCGACGGCCCGCAGCCGCGCCCGCAGGGCCGGTAGCACGATGCCGCGGAACACGACCTCTTCCGCCACCGGGATGAGCACGGCGACGGTCAGCAGCCCGAGGGCGGCGAACACCGGCCCGCCGGCCGCCAGGTCCGCGATCGCCGCATCGGCCTCATCCCCCGTCGACTCGGCGCCCGCCCCCAGGGGGATGAGCACGATCATCGAGGCGGTGACGCCGGCCGCCATCACCGCGGGGATCTGCCACGCCAGGTGCCAGGGTGAGCGGTCCGGTGGCCGGAGGCCGACGTCCGCCCACCCGAGACCGCGCCGGCGCAGGAGGTGGATCCGCACCGCGAGCAGCGCGGCCACGGCGGTGCCGGCGAGGACGACCAGGGCGAGGAGCGCGGTGTCGGGGCGGCCGGCCCCGAGGGTCCGTGCCGTGACCAGGCCGAGGAGGACGACGACGACGAGGGAGGCCCCGTACGCGAGGACCCACGCCAACGCCGACAGCGCCGCCCGGCCCCGGACCGGTGTGGTCCAAAGGCCGGGCGGCGCCGGCGGCGGCGGGGTCACCTGAGGTGCTCGGCCACCCGGAACGGCGCGTCGGTGGCCGCCTCGATCTGCTCGAGGGTCACCCCGTCGACGATCTCGATGAGGGTCAGCCCGTCGGCGTCCCGGTCGAACACGCCCAGCTCGGTGATGATCCGGTCGACGCAGCCCAGGCCGGTCAGCGGCAGGGAGATCTCGGAGACGATCTTGGAGGAACCGTCCTTGGCGACCTGGTCCATGACCACGACGATCCGGCGGGCGCCCACCACGAGGTCCATGGCCCCGCCCATGCCCTTGACCATCGCGCCGGGGACCATCCAGTTGGCGATGTCACCGGCCGGGTTAACCTCCATCGCGCCGAGGATCGCCACGTCGATCTTGCCCGAGCGGATCATGCCGAAGCTCATCGCCGAGTCGAAGATCGCCGACCCCGGCAGGGTCGTGACGGTCTCCTTGCCGGCGTTGATGAGGTCCGGGTCGACGTCGTCGGGGTGCGGGTACGGCCCGATGCCCAGCAGCCCGTTCTCGGACTGCAGAGTCACGTTGACGCCCTCGGGGACGTAGTTCGGCACCAGGGTCGGCAGGCCGATCCCGAGGTTGACGTACTGGCCGTCCTCCAGTTCCAGGGCCGCGCGGGCGGCCATGGCCTTGCGGTCGCGTCCGATCCTGCTCATCAGCGCTGTCCTTCCGAGGGCGGGTTGGTGGTGATCTTCTCGATCCACTTGGTTTGGGCGACCTGCTCCGGGGTCAGTTCCACCAGGCGGTGGACGAAGATGCCCGGGAGGTGGATGTCGTCGGGGGCGAGCTCTCCGACCTCGACGATCTTCTCGGCCTCGACGATGCACACCCGACCGGCCATCGCCGCGAGCGGTGAGAAGTTGCGGGCCGTGAGGTTGAACCGGAGATTGCCGTTGCGGTCGGCCACGGCGGCGCGCACCAGCGAGTAGTCGGCCTCGATGGCCTGCTCGAGCACGTAGGTCTCGCCGCGGATCTCGCGGGTCTCCTTGGGCGGGGAGGCCACCGCGATCCCGCCGGCCGAGTCGTACTTCCACGGCATGCCGCCGTCGGCGACGAACGTGCCGACGCCGGTGCGGGTGAAGAACGCCCCGATGCCGGACCCGCCCGCACGCATCCGCTCGGCGAGCGTGCCCTGCGGGGTGAGCTCCACCTCGAGCTCACCGGACAGGTACTGGCGGGCGAACTCCTTGTTCTCCCCGACGTAGGAGGAGACGATGCGCCGGAGCTTGCCGCTCTCCAGCAGGATGCCGAGGCCCTTGCCGTCGACGCCGGCGTTGTTGGAGAACACCTCGAAGTCCCCGACGTCGCGGGCGGCGAGGGCCTCGATGACGATCTGCGGGATCCCGCTCAGGCCGAACCCGCCGGCGGCGATGGACGCCCCGTCGGGGATGTCCGCGACGGCCTCCGCCGCGGTCATGATCTTGCTGGACATACACGCACTCCTTGGGTGTGGGGGCGGTCAGGCGATGCCGAGGATCTCGATCGCGCTCTTGCGCATGTCGACCTTGCGGACCTTGCCGGTGACGGTCATGGGGAACTCGTCGACCACGTGGACGTACTTCGGGATCTTGTGGCGGGCGAGCTTGCCGGTGGCGAACTCGCGGACCTCCTCGGCCGTGAGATCGTCGCGTCCCGGCTTGAGCCGGACCCAGGCCATGAGCTCCTCGCCGTACTTGGGGTCGGGCACGCCGATCACCTGGGCGTCGAGGATGTCCGGGTGGGTGTAGAGGAACTCCTCGACCTCCCGCGGGTAGATGTTCTCGCCACCGCGGATGACCATGTCCTTGATGCGGCCGGTGATGCGGACGTAACCGGCGTCGTCCATCTCCCCGATGTCGCCGGTGTGCATCCAGCCCTCGGGGTCGATCGCCTCGGCGGTCTTGTCCGGCTGGTCCCAGTAGCCCAGCATGACGCTGTAGCCCTTCGTGCAGAACTCGCCGGCCTCGCCGCGCGGCAGGGTGGCACCGGTCGACGGGTCGACGATCTTAATCTCGAGGTGCGGCCCGACCCGGCCGACCGTGGACACGCGCCGGTCCAGCGAATCGTCCCGACGGGTCTGGGTGGACACCGGCGAGGTCTCCGTCATGCCGTAGCAGATGGAGACCTCCTCCATGTTCATCCTGTCGATCACCTGACGCATGGTGGATTCGGGGCACGGCGAGCCGGCCATGATCCCGGTGCGCAGCGTGGACAGGTCGTAGGAGTCGAAATCCTCCAGCGCGAGCTCGGCGATGAACATCGTGGGCACGCCGTAGAGACTCGTGCACTTCTCCTGCTCCACCGCGCGCAGCGAGGCCGCGGGGTCGAACGCGGGCGCCGGGATGACCATTGCCGATCCGTGGCTGGTGCACGCGAGGTTGCCCATCACCATGCCGAAGCAGTGGTAGAAGGGCACCGGGATGCACACCCGGTCGACCTCCGTGTAGTTGACGAGCTCGCCGACGAAGTACCCGTTGTTGAGGATGTTCGAGTGCGAGAGCGTGGCGCCCTTGGGGAAGCCCGTGGTGCCGGAGGTGTACTGGATGTTGATCGGGTCGCCCGGCTGCAGTGCGGCGCGGATCGACGCCAGTTCCTCGGCGTGGGTGGGGCCCGAGACCAGCGACTCCCACTCCTCGTCGCCGAAGAGCACGACCAGTTCGAGGTCGGGGCAGTTCGGCTGGACCTGCGCGAGCATCCCGGTGTAGTCGGAATCCTTGAACTGGGGGGCGGCGACGACGGCCTTGATCCCCGCCTGCTTGAGCACGTACTCCAGCTCGTGGACCCGGTAGGACGGGTTGATGTTGACCAGCACCGCGCCGATCTCGGCGGTGGCGTACTGGACCATCACCCACTCCCACCGGTTGGGCGACCAGATCCCCACCCGGTCGCCCGCACGGATGCCGAGGCGGTGCAGTCCGGAGGCGAGGCGGCGGACGTCGGCGAGGAACTCGGCGTAGGTCCACCGCCGGTCGGCCTGCACGTCGACGAGCGCGTCGCGGTCGCCGAACCTCTCGACGGTCGCCGCGAGGTTCTCGGGGATCGTCTGGGTGAGCAGGGGGACGTCGGTCTCCCCGCGCGTGTGGGACCCGGCGGGGTCGAGGGGTGTGGAATCGAGATCGGTGGTGGTCATCTCGGTACTCCTTGGGGGTGGGGCCGGACGGCCCGCGACAGGGGGGCGCGACACGGGGATTGCGGTATCAGGTGGCGGCGGCCGCGGCGCGACGCATCGTCGCCTCGGCCTGACGGAAGACGGGACCGTCGACCATGCGACCGTCCAGCCGGAACACGCCCTGGTTGTGTTCCGCGGCGGCGAGGACCTTCCGGGCCCAGGCCACCTCGTCGTCGTCGGGGGCGTAGGCCTCGCGGACCACCGCCACCTGGGACGGGTGGATACACGCGGTGGCCACGAACCCCAGCGCGACGGCGTCGAGCGCCTCGGCGCGCTGACCGGAGGAGTCGACGATGTCCAGGTGCACGGAGTCGACCGCCCACCGACCGAACGCGGCCGCGGCGAGCGCGACCCGCGCACGGGCGTGACGGGGCACGTCGCGGTACTCCCCCGCCTCGCGGGGGCCACCGGCCTCGGCGGAGGAGAACCGGCTGGTCGATCCGCCCATCGCGGCCAGGAGGTCCTCGGCGCCCCACATCATCCCGGCGCACCCGGGCGCGGCGGCGATCTCCTCCGCGCGGACGACCCCGAGCGGGGTCTCGACCAACGCCAGCACCGCGGCGCCGGTCGACGAGTGCAGATCCGTGACCTGCGCGGCGGACTCGGTCTTGGCCAGCATCACGCAGCGGTACTCCGTGTCGGCCAGGGCCTCGAGGTCGGCCACGTGGTCATCGGTGCCGGTCGGGTTGACCCGCACGATCGTCCTGTCCGGATCGAGTGTCGAGGCCCGCAGCGCGTCACGGGCCGCGGGGCGGTCCGCCGGTGCGACGGCGTCCTCGAGGTCGACGATCACGACGTCCGCGCGGTCGGCGGCCTTGCCGTAGCGCTCCGGCCGGTCGGCCGGGCAGAACAGCAGTGCCGGGCCGGGCGGGATCCAGGCGGGTGCGGGGGTCATGCCGTGGCCTCCCCGCCCGGGCCCGACTCCGTCGGCCGCTTGCGGACGAGCGTCTTGCGGACCGCCTTGGCCACGATGTCGCCGTGCTGGTTGCGGCCGATGTGCTCGAGGGTCACGATGCCCTCGCCCGGCCGCGACTTCGACTCGCGCTTGTCGGTGCACACGGTCTCCGCGTACAGCGTGTCACCGTGCAGGACCGGCTTGGGGAAGCTGACCTCGGAGAAGCCGAGGTTCGCCACGATCGTGCCCTGGGTGAGCTGGGCGACCGACAGTCCCACGAGCGTCGACAGCGTGTGCATCGAGTTCATGAGTCGCTCGCCGCCGAAGCCCGGCTGCTCGGCCGACCACGCCGCGTCCAGGTGCAGGGCCTGCGTGTTCATCGTCAGCGTGGTGAACAGGACGTTGTCCGTCTCGGTCATCGTGCGCCCGGGGCGGTGGAGGTAGGCGGTCCCCACCTCGTACTCCTCGAACCACAGGCCACGCTGGACGACCTCTCTGCGCTGCTCGGACATCGTCACAGCCTGATCACTCATAATCCGAGACCACGTGCGATGAGCATGAGCTGCACCTCGGTGGTGCCCTCGCCGATCTCGAGGATCTTGGAGTCGCGGTAGTGCCGCGCAACCGGGTACTCGTTCATGAAGCCGTAGCCACCGTGGATCTGGGTGGCGTCGCGGGCGTTGTCCATGGCCGCCTCGGAGGCGATCATCTTGGCGATGGCGGCCTCCTTCTTGAACTCCTTGCCGGCCAGCATGAGGCGCGCGGCCTCGTAGTAGGCGCAACGCGCCATGTGGGCGCGGGCCTCCATGCGGGCGATCTTGAACGCGATGGCCTGGAACTCGCCGATCTTTCGGCCCATGGACTCGCGCTCACGGGCGTACTTCACGGACTCGTCGACGCACCCCTGCGCGGCACCGGTGGCCACGGCGGCGATCGCGATGCGTCCCTCGTCGAGGATCGACAGGAAGTTCGCGTAGCCGCGCCCCTCCTCGCCGAGGAGGTTCTCCGCCGGCACGCGGGCGTCGGCGAAGGTCAGCGGGTGGGTGTCGGAGGAATTCCATCCGACCTTGTCGTACGCCGGCTCCGCCGTGAACCCGGGGGTGTCGGCGGGGACGATGATCGTCGAGATGGCCTTCTTGCCGTTCTCACGGACACCGGTCACCGCGGTCACGGTGACCAGCGAGGTGATGTCGGTGCCGGAGTTGGTGATGAACTGCTTGTTGCCGTTGACCACCCACTCGTCGCCGTCACGCTTCGCGGTGGTCTTGGTGGCGCCGGCGTCCGAGCCCGCACCGGGCTCGGTCAGGCCGAAGCCGGCGAGCGTGCGGCCGGCGGCCAGGTCCGGGAGCCACTTGGCGCGCTGCTCGTCGTTGCCGAAGTGGTAGATGGGCATGGCGCCCAGGCCCACGCCGGCCTCGAGGGTCATGGCGGTCGACTGGTCGACGCGGCCGAGCTCCTCCAGGGCGAGCGACAGCGCGAAGTAGTCGCCGCCCATCCCGCCGAACTCCTCGGGGAACGGCAGACCGAACAGGCCCATGTCGCCCATCTGGGCGACGACCTCGTAGGGGAAGGTGTGGTTGCGATCGTGCTCGGCCGAGGCCGGGGCGACCACCTTGTCGGCGAAGTCCGCGACCGTCGACTTGAGGTCGGCGTAGTGCTCTTCCAACTCAGGCATTGCCTTCTCCTTCGGATTCCTCGGTGGAGGGGTGGGGCTCGACGGTCGCGAGCAGGTGGTCGGCGGGCACCTGCTCGCCGGTGGTGACGTGCACGCGGACCACACCGTCGATCGGCGCGGGCAGTGCGTGTTCCATCTTCATGGCCTCGACGGCCAGGATGTTCTGTCCGGCGGTGACCTCGTCGCCGTCGGCGACGAAGCACGCGATCACCGAACCGGGCATGGGGCTGACGATCTGGCCGTCCGACATCCCGGCGTCGTGGATCCGGGAGTCGATGAGCGGGAGCATCCGCAGGTCCCAGGTCCCGCCGTCGCCGGCCACCCAGAAGGTGTCGGCGGCCTTGGGGTCCGCCGAGCGCACGACGGTCCAGCGCTGCTGGGTGCCGTCGACGGTCAGCCGGAGGGAGGCGCCGTCCCGGGCGACCCGCGCACGATGTCGGGAGGAGACCTCGGGCGCCTCGGTGGATCCGATCGTGGCGTCGGTGATGGTCACCTCGGCGTCGTCGGGGGTCCCCCGCAGTCCCACGGTGACCGCGTCGGACCCGGCGCCGGCGTCCAGGCGGGTCCACACCTCGGCGCGCCCGCCGATCCGCCACCCGTTGGGAACGTCCCACGGGCCCCGGCGTTGCGCGGGCACCCGGGCCCAGCGCTCCTCGGTGCGGTGCATGGCCACGGCGATCAGTCCGCCCTCGGGGGCGGGCGTCGCGGTGTAGTCGTCGACGGACCGGTCGAGCAGGCCCGTGTCCAGCTCGCCGGAGACGACCTCCGGCCGCGAGAGCAGGAACCGGCAGAAGTCGACGTTCGTGCGCAGACCCAGCACGTGGGTGCCGGCGAGCGCGGCGTCGAGCCGGGCCAGTGCCTCGGCGCGGTCGGCGCCGTGCGCGATGACCTTGCCGAGCATCGGGTCGTAGTCGCTGCCGACGACCGTGCCCACACGGAGGCCGGAGTCCACGCGGATGCCGTCGCCGGAGGGCTCCTTTAGCCCGACCACGGTGCCGCCGGTGGGCAGGAAGCCCTTGGCCGGGTCCTCGGCGTAGACGCGGGCCTCGATCGCGTGGCCGGTGAGGGTGATGTCCTCCTGGCGCAGGGTGAGCTCCTGGCCCGCGGCGATGCGGACCTGCCAGTCGACCAGGTCGACGCCGGTGACCATCTCGGTGACCGGGTGCTCGACCTGCAGGCGGGTGTTCATCTCCATGAAGAAGAACTCGTCCGGGGCGTGCGCGGAGACGATGAACTCCACCGTTCCGGCGCCCACATAGCCCACCGAGCGGGCCGCGTCGCAGGCCGCCTGACCGATGCGCTGGCGGGTGACCTCGTCGAGCAGTGCGCTGGGCGCCTCCTCGATGACCTTCTGGTGACGGCGCTGCAGTGAGCACTCCCGCTCACCCAGGTGGATGACGTTGCCGTGGGTGTCGGCCAGGACCTGTACCTCGATGTGCCGCGGGGTGTCGACGAACCGCTCGAGGAACAGGGTGTCGTCGCCGAAGGCGCCTGCCGACTCCCGTCGCGAGGACTCCAGTGCCGCCGGCAGATCGGCGGGATCGGTGACGCGGCGCATGCCCTTACCGCCACCACCGGCGGAGGGCTTGACGAGGACCGGGTAGCCGACCTCGGCGGCACCGGCGATCAGTTCGTCGTCGGTCAGTCCCGGACGCGAGATCCCGGGCACGGTGGGGACGTCACGTGCGGACACCGCCGCCTTGGCGGTGATCTTGTCGCCCATGGTCTCGATCGCCGAGGCCGGCGGTCCGACGAAGATCAGGCCGGCCTCGTCGAGTGCCCGCGCGAACCGCGGGTTCTCGGACAGGAAACCGTAACCCGGGTGCACGGCCTGCGCGCCGGTCTGGCGGCAAGCATCGATCACCTTGTCGATGTCGAGGTACGACTGCGAGGCCTGGGCCGGGCCGAGACGGACGGCGGCGTCGGCCATGCGCACGTGCAGCGCGTCGGCGTCCGCGTCCGAGTAGACGGCGACCGAGCGGATACCCGCTGCCCGCAGCGAACGGATCACGCGGCACGCGATCTCCCCGCGGTTGGCCACCAGGACGGTGTGGAGTTTCTGTGACAGTTGTTCTGACATGGAGCTGCTCACATCCTGAAGACGCCGTTGTTGACCGGCTCGAGGGGGGCGTTGGCCGCGGCCGCCAGGGCCAGACCGAGGACAGTGCGGGTGTCTGCGGGATCGATGATCCCGTCGTCCCACAGGCGGGCCGTGGAGTAGTACGCGGTGGACTGCTCCTCGAACTGCTCACGGATCGGCGCGGTGAACTCGGCCTGCTGCTCGTCGGTCCACTCCCCGCCCGACTTGGTGACCTGCGCGGCACGGACCGAGGCGAGGGTGTCGGCCGCCTGGGGCCCGCCCATCACGGCGATCTTGGCATTGGGCCACATCCACAGGAACCGCGGGGAGTACGCACGGCCACACATGGAGTAGTTGCCGGCGCCGAACGAGCCGCCCACGACGACGGTGAACTTGGGGACCCGGGCGCACGCGACGGCGGTGACCATCTTGGCGCCGTTCTTGGCGATGCCGCCCGCCTCGTACTGCCGGCCCACCATGAAGCCGGTGATGTTCTGCAGGAAGACCAGCGGGATCTTGCGGCGGTCGCACAGTTCGATGAAGTGCGCGCCCTTGAGCGCGGACTCGGAGAAGATGACGCCGTTGTTGCCGATGATGCCCACCGGGTGCCCGTGGATATGGGCGAACGCGGTCACCATCGAGGAGCCGTAGTTCTCCTTGAACTCGGTGTACTCGCCGCCGTCGACGATCGTGCCGATGATGTCACGCACGTCGTAGGGCTGGCGCGAGTCGACCGGGACGAGGTCGTACAGGTCGGCCTGCGGGCGGACGGGCTCGCGGGGCTCGAGCACCTCCCAATCCGGCTCGGGCGCCGGCGGGCAGGTCGCCACGATCCGGCGGACCTTCATCAGCGCGTCATAGTCGTCGTCGGCCAGGTGGTCCACCACACCGGAGGTCTTGGCGTGCAGGTCGCCGCCACCGAGCTCCTCGGCCGTGACCTCCTCGCCCGTCGCGGCCTTCACCAGCGGCGGGCCGGCGAGGAAGATCGTGCCCTGGTTCCGGACGATCACGGCCTCGTCGCTCATCGCGGGGACGTACGCGCCACCGGCGGTGCACGAGCCCATGACCGCGGCGATCTGCGGGATGCCCTTGGCGGACATGTTCGCCTGGTTGTAGAAGATCCGGCCGAAGTGGTCGCGGTCCGGGAAGACCTCGTCCTGCTGCAGCAGCATCGCGCCGCCGGAGTCCACGAGGTAGATGCACGGCAGGTGGTTGGCCAGCGCCACCTCCTGACCGCGCAGGTGCTTCTTCACCGTCATCGGGTAGTAGGTGCCGCCGGAGACGGTCGCGTCGTTGGCGATGATCAGGCACTCGCGGCCCGACACCCGGCCGATCCCGGCGACGACGCCGGCGGCGGGGGCCTTGCCCCCGTACATCTCCTCCGCGGCGAGCGGCGAGAGTTCGAGGAATGGGCTGCCCGGGTCGAGCAGCACGTCCACGCGCTGGCGGGCGAGCAGCTTGCCGCGCTCGAGGTGGCGCGCACGGGCCTTCTCACCGCCGCCCAGCGCGGCCCGCTCGAGGCGCTCGCGGAGGTCGGCGAGAAGTTCCTCGTGGGCCTGGCGATTGGTGGTCGCGGAAGTCATCGGTGCCGCTCCCTTTCAGTTAAGTCGGATTAACTGAAATCGACGATAGTGCTGCGCCTCACAAATGTCCAGAGCGGATCCGGGATCACCCACCCGGACCCGGACCCGGACCCGCGCTCCCACGCTCAGCGGACCCGACGAGGCGCACGGGCCGGCGACCCGACGGGGGATTGCAAGTCCCGGGCGTCGCGCAGCCGATCTGGCCGAGAAACCCGCGCGGGGACGCCGCCATTCCCGCCATCCGTGCAGGTAGGCAGCTTAGGCTGGCCTGAATTGGCACAGGCTCAACTTGCTTGCAAGCCGGGGGGATCCGGTGTTGACTCTGGGGCACACCACCACGCGACAGCCCTACGAGGAGCGATCACCATGGCCACTCTCACCGGAATCAGCGCCTGCACCGTCACCGCGTGCTCGTTCAACAGCGAGGAGAGCTGCAACGCGGGCGCCATCACCGTCGCCGGAACCCCGGATCACGCCGAGTGCGGCACCTTCATCTCGCTGGACGTCCGCGGCGGACTGCCCACCGCCAGCGCACATGTGGGCGCCTGCCAACGGGTGGAGTGCACCCACAACAAGGACCTGCTCTGCTCGGCGGACTCCGTCGAGATCGGCTCCGGCGCCGATACCGCCGACTGCCTCACCTACAGCCCGGCCTGATCGGCCCGGTCCGCGCCATCGCGGGAGTCTAGCTGGCGCGGGCCACGTACTGACCCATCTCACGGACGACGTCATTGACGCACTCCGCGCGGGTCAGGAACGGCAGGTGGATGACATCGGCGTGGGTACCGAGCGCCGTCAGCAGATGCAGGCCGTCGGGATCGACGCCCAGGACATACGGCGGCTGCGCCGGGTCGGCGGACCCGGCCAGCATGGCCAGGTCAGAGCCGAAGCGCGCCCGGATCTCGTCCGCGAGGCCGGGCGCCGCGCATGCCAGGGGGTCAGACGGGACCGCGTCCAGGCAGCCCGCGTGGACGGTGCCCTCGTGCCCCAGTCGGCGGATGTCGAGGTCGCCGAGCTCGATCTCGATCTCGACCACCCAGCCCTCACCCTGCCGGGCCGCACGCGCCACGCCGAAGCCGTACAGGCTCGCGACGTGGACCTTGGCCTCGACGATCGGGGCGAACTCGTCGATCATGACGACCACCTCGACCGACTCTCCCGGGGCGACCATCAGCGCGGACCAGGGGGCCGGGGTCCCGGTGACGATGATCGCCCCCTCCCCGACCCAGCGATGGCCGGCGGAGACCATGACGTCCGAACGGTTCTTGGTTCCGCGTACGGCGACAGTTGCGATGCCGGCGCCGTCGAGCAGGCGGCGCGCGCCGGTGGCGATCGGATCCGACACGACCGGGTGCGCTGCCATCGATTGCCTCCAGAGATCGGCCCCGCCCGCCGATGCGTTAGGTGACCCTCGCCTTACTTAGGTACCCCTAAAGTGCCCGACGGTGCGGAGCCTGTCAAGAGGGCCACCGATTTTCGCACCCCCTCGCCCTACAGTGGGGGGGGTGACCGACGCCACAACCGATGCCACAACCGACGCCGCAGCCCCTTTCCGGCCCCATCCCGACACGGCGCGGGTCCACGCCTTCCGTGACGACGCGCTCGGGTACGACGACGCCACCGCCGTCGCGGCGCGGGTCCGCGGCGGCGAGGTGTCGCCGGTCGAGCTCGTCGAGGCCGCCATCGAACGATGCGCGCAGGTCGACCCGGCGCTCGGCGCCCTGGTCTTCACCGACTTCGACAGGGCCCGCGAGCACGCGCGCCGGACCGCGGACTCGCATCTGTCCTCGCCTTTCGCCGGCGTGCCGTCGGCCTTCAAGGACGCGGTGCAGGTCGAGGGCGCCCCGATGCGGCTCGGCTCGCCCGCCGTCCCCGACTCCCCCGCGTTGCACGACGGCGAGTACGCGCGGGCGTTCCGCGCCACCGGCCTGATCCCGTTGGGCATCACCGCCATGCCCCCGTTCGGCTGGACCGCCGCAACCGAACGGCAGGGTGGCCTGGTGACCCGCAACCCGTGGAACACCGGCCGCACCAGTGGCGGTTCCTCGGGTGGTTCCGCGGCCCTCGTGGCCGCGGGGGCGTTGCCGATCGCGCACGCCAACGACGGCGGGGGGTCGATCCGGATCCCCGCGGCGGTCACCGGGCTGGTCGGGTTCAAGCCGAGCCGGGGTAGGCACACCGACGAGAAGTTCTCCCGGGGCATGCCGATCCCCATCGTGTCGCAGTCGGTGGTCTCCCGGTCCGTCCGGGACACCGCCACGTTCCTCACCGCGTTCGAGGCGAGCCACCTCCCGGTCGGCGTCCCCCCGGTGGGCCCCGTCGCCCCCGTCCCGGCACGGCGCCTGCGCATCGGGCTCGTGGAGCAGAGCCCGGCGGGCGGTGCGACCGATGCCGCGACCCTGGCGGTCCTCCGCGAGACCGCCGCGCGGCTGGCCGAACTAGGCCACGAGGTGGTGCCGACCGAGGCTCCCGTCCCGACGGGGTTCCGGGACGATTTCATCGCCTACTGGGGGCTGCTCGCGCTGAGCACCTCATCATCCGGGCGCAGGCTCTTCGACCCCGCCTTCGACCCCGCCGAGCTCGACCCCTTCACGGTCGGGCTCGCTCGGATGGCCCGACGGAACATCGCCTCGCTTCCCCTGCACCTACTGCGGTTGGCGAGGACCCGGCGGCAGTTCGACGCCCGGTTCGGCGACATCGACGTGTACATCAACCCGGTGGTCGCCCACGAGACCCCGGAAGTCGGGTACCTGGACGCGGACCTGCCGTTCGAGACCCACCTCGAGCGGGTCTCCAACTGGGTCACCTTCACCCCGCTGCAGAACATCGCGGGGTCCCCGGCCGTCTCGCTACCCACCGGACACGCGCCGGACGGGATGCCCGTCGGCGTGCACTTCTCCGCCCGCAGGGGGCAGGACCGGCTCCTGCTGGAGCTGGCCTCGGAGTACGAGGCCGCCCATCCGTTCGCCCGGATCTGGGAGTGAGGCTCACTCCCCCAGCAACTGGGTGACGCGCGGCCCGACCCGCTGACGCAGGATCACCTCGGTGCGGGTGCGCAGGACGCCGGGCGTGGAGATGATGGCGCTGAACACCTCCTCGAGGTGGGCGTGGTCCCGCGCGACGACCCGGCAGACGACGTCGAACTCGCCGGCGATGCTCACCACCTCGAGCACCTCACGCACCTGTGCCAGCCCCGCACACGTCTCGTCGAGCCTGGCCTGCGCCACCTGGATGTGCACGAGCGCGCCCAGCGGGTACCCGAGGGCGGCGGGGTCGAGCCTCGGCGCCCACGAGGCGAGCACACCGCGCGCCTCCAACTTGTCGAGCCGGGCCTGGGCGGTGCCCCTGGCCACCCCGAGTCGCCGCGAGAACTCGCGGACCCCGACGCGCGGGTCGGACAGGACGATGTCGAGGAGCCGCCGGTCAGTGTCGTCCAGGTTGGGTGAAGGGTCCATGTGTCCACGGTAGACGACGACGAGGTGGGCAGCTGGTCCAGTTGTGACGCGCACACGGGGCCCCGAATGTGCAGAATGTTCTCTCGCCGACTGGCCGCGTGACGTGCCTCACAGTTCGTCCTAGCCTGGGGGGACATCGTTCGTATCGCGAAGGCCAGGTGTTGATCATGACCTCTCTCCTCCACCCCACGGACGGCGCGCATGACGACCTGCCGCGGACCGGGCAATCGGACGCCGGATCGTTCTCCCTCTCCGATCGCTACACGCGCGAGAGCGGCACGGTCTTCCTCTCCGGGATCCAGGCACTGGTCCGGACGGTCCGCGACCGGGCACGGCTCGACCGCAGGCAGAATCTGCTCACCGCGAGCCTGGTCAGCGGCTACGAGGGATCGCCGCTCGCGGGCTACGACCTCGAACTGGCCAGGCGTCACGAGTTCCTCGAGCCGTTCGACGTCGTGCACCGCCCCGCCCTCAACGAGGAGGCGGGCGCCACGGCGGTGATGGGGTCCCAGCTCGCCCGGCGCACGGGCACCCTGCGCTCCACCGCCAACACCGGCGGCGCCGCCCTCCAGGGGGTCGTGGGGTACTGGTACGGCAAGGCGCCCGGCCTGGACCGTGCCACCGACGCGTTGCGGCACGCCAACCTGATCGGTACCGATCCCACCGGCGGCGCGGTGGTGCTGGTCGGCGACGATCCCGGCGCCAAGTCCTCCACCGTGCCGTGCGCGTCCGAGTTGGCGCTCGCGGACCTGTACATGCCGACGCTCTACCCTGCGGACCCGCAGGACGTCCTCGACTTCGGCGTCCACGCGGCGATCCTGTCCCGGGTCTCCGGTCTTTGGTCCGCGATGAAGATCTCGGCGCACGTCGCGGACGCCTCGGCGACCGCCCTCGTCGATCCCGACCGGATCCTGCCCGTGTACGGCGACCTCGGGACGAGCCCGCACGTGCCGTCCGGTCGGCTCCTGGGGGCCAGCCTCATGGAGCTCGAGCAGAACCAGCTCACCATCCGCCTCCCCCGTGCGCTGGAGTACGCCCGCCTCAACCGTCTCAACCGGATCGTGCAGTCGACCCCGGACGACCGGATCGGCGTTGTCGCGGCCGGCAAGACCTACCTGGACGTCCGCGAGTCGCTGCGCCGCCTCGGGATCGGCGACGACGAGCTTGGCCGCCGCGGGATCCGCATCCTCAAGCTGGGCATGATCTACCCCCTGGAGCGCACGATCCTCGACGAGTTCATGTCCGGTCTCGACGAGGTGATCGTGGTGGAGGAGAAGCGAGACTTCATCGAGACCATGATCCGGGACATCCAGTTCCGCAAGCCCGGGGTGGCGAACGTGGTCGGCAAGGCGCACGAGGACGGGTCCACCCTGTTCAGCCGGTTCGGCGAGCTCGACGTCGATTCCGTCACCCGCGGCCTGGCGCAGCGTCTCGGCCCGGTCCACGGAATCGAATCGGCTCGGGCCTGGCTCGACGGCCCGGGACGCGGACGTTCCCGGATCGCGCTGCCGCTCGCCACGAGCCGCACCCCGTACTTCTGCTCGGGGTGCCCCCACAACAGCTCGACCAAGGTCGCCGACGGCACGCTCGTCGGCGGGGGCATCGGCTGTCACGCGATGGTGCTCATGATGGACGAGGAACAGGTCGGCCACGTCACCGGAGTCACCCAGATGGGCGGCGAGGGGATCCAGTGGACCGGGATGGCGCCGTTCCTCACCGAGCGGCACATGGTGCAGAACGTCGGCGACGGCACCTTCATGCACTCGGCCTCCCTGGCACTCCGGGCCGCCGTGGCCTCCGGCGACAACATCACCTACAAGCTCCTCTTCAACGGGACGGTGGCGATGACCGGCGGTCAGGACCCGGTCGGCGAGATGACCCTGCCCGAGATCCTCCGGCTCCTGCAGGCCGAGAAGGTCGCGAGGATCGTCGTCACCACCGACGACGTCAGGGCGACCCGGTCCCGGGGCCTGCCGAGGGGAGTGGAGGTCCGCGACCGGGTGGACACCCTCGAGGTGCAGCGGGAACTCGCGGCCGTCCCGGGGGTCACGGTTCTCGTGCACGACCAGTACTGCGCGGCCGAGAAGCGCCGCCACCGCAAGCGTGGCACCTATCCCACGCCGGACGAGCGGGTGGTGATCAACGAGCGAATCTGCGAGGGATGCGGGGACTGCGGCCGGAAGTCCAACTGCCTGTCGGTCCATCCGGTGGAGACCGATTTCGGTCGGAAGACGCAGATCGACCAGTCCACCTGCAACTTCGACTTCTCGTGCCTGGAGGGCGACTGCCCCGCGTTCGTCACCGTCGCCCCCGGTGAGAAGTCCCGGCGGGTGACGTCCGCGCCTGCCCTGGCGGCCGACGCGATCCCGGAACCGGCCCGCGCCGGGGTCGCGCCCGACCGCGGTTTCTCCCTGCGGCTGACCGGGATCGGCGGGACCGGCATCGTCACCGTCTCGGCGATCCTCGCCACCGCGGCCGTCCTCGACGGCCACTCGGCGCGCACCCTGGACATGACCGGGCTCGCCCAGAAGGGCGGCGCGGTGGTCTCCGACGTCCGCGTGACCCGCACGCCGACCGAACAGCCCCCGAAGATCGGGGCCGGCGACTGCGACCTCTACCTGTGCTGTGACGGCCTGGTCGGCGCGGACAGCACCCACCTGAAGGTGGCCGCTCCCGATCGCACCACGGCGGTGGTCTCCACCACTCAGATACCCACCGGGAAGATGGTGATCGACACCTCCGAGCACTACCCGACCACCTCGGACATCCAGGCGATCATCGACCCGACCACCTCGCGCGGGCTGTACCTCGACCCGGGGGCGCTCACCGAGCAGATCTTCGGGTCCACCCAGACCGCCAACATGCTCATGGTCGGGGCGGCGTACCAGAGCGGGGCCCTGCCGATCTCGGCGCAGTCGATCGAGCGGGCGATCGAGCTCAACGGGGTGGCCGTCGACGCGAACCTGCAGGCCTTCCGTCGCGGCCGGCAGGCGGTCGCCGAGCCGAACGCCCTGGCGGCGTTGGCGGCCGGGTTGCACCGCCCGGCCGGAACGGCCACGGCGGGCCGGCACGTGCCCTCCCCCGCGGCGGAGCGACTGCTGACCCACCTCGACGCCGACGCCTCCGACGAGCTCCGCGACGTGGTCGCGCTCCGGGTCGACGAACTGATCGGCTACCAGGACGAGGCGTACGCGGCCGACTACGTCCGGCGCGTGGAGGAGGTCCGCGCCGCCGGGTCCCTCGAGGACGGCGACCCGGCTGGGCCGACCTCCGAGCAGCTCAGCCTCGCCGTGGCCCGCAACCTGTTCAAGGTGATGGCCTACAAGGACGAGTACGAGGTCGCCCGCCTGGCCGTGGATCCACAGTTCGCGGCGCAGCTCGACGAGGACTGGGGCGAAGGGGCGGTGGCCAGACTGAAGTTGCATCCCCCGGTGCTGCGCGCGATGGGAATGAAGAAGAAGATCTCGATCGGCCCGCGGGCCATGCCGGCGATGAAAGGGTTGGCCCGGATGAAGCGACTGCGCGGCACGCGGATGGACCTCTTCGGCTACGCGGAGGTCCGCCGCGTCGAGCGTGAGCTGCTGGCCGGGTACCGGGATCTCGTCGCCGACTTGGCCTCGGAGTTGCGGCGCGCGGGCCCGGTGGGCAAGGACGCCACCTGGCGGGCGACCGCGGTGGCGCTCGCGGAGCTGCCGGACATGGTCCGCGGCTACGAGCACGTCAAGCTCGCGAACGTCGAGCGCTACCGGGAGGAGATGGCCCGCCTCCGGTCCGCCCTCACCTGATCGGCACACACCCGGGCAGGCGCTCAGGACCGCAGCGCCGCCGAGGCCATCGCCGTGAGCACGCGCCGAAGGTCGGCCTCGGCCATGGCCGGCAGCCGGGGGCTCGAGTTGAGGAGCCCGAACACCGCGTGGACGTGGGCCCGCGCCTCGATCGACGAGAGCTCGGGACGCACCCGCACCAGGGCGTCCACCCACAACTGCGCGTACTCCCGCTGCAGGGTGCGCACCTCGTGCCGGGGAGCGGCCGGCAGGGAACCGAGGTCACGGAACTGCACGCTGATGAGATCGGGCTCCGTGGCGACGAAGTCCACGTGCACCCCGAGCAGGGCATCGAGCACGTCCGCCGGCTCGCCGGCCCGCTCGACCGCCGCCCGCCCGCCGTCTCGCAGGCGCCGGGAGATGTCGAGCAGCATCTCGGCCAGTACGTCCTCCTTGGAGGTGAAGTACCGGTACATTCCCGGCCCGGAGATCCCGACCTCGGCACCGATGTCGTCCAGCCGCACGGCGTGGAATCCGCGCCGGGCCATGAGGCGGGCGGCGGCCACGAGGATCTCGTCGCGGCGCCGGGCCTTGGCCCGGGCGCGCGGGGTCAGCGGGGCCGCGGCGTCCTGCCGCTCGCCCACGCCGCTGCCCCCGGCCCCGGTCTCCGTCATCTCAGTGCCATCTCGGAAGCGCCGTCTCAGTGGAAGAAGTGCCGGGCGCCGGTGAAGTACATGGTGATCCCCGCCTTCTCCGCGGCCTCGATCACCTCGGCGTCCCGCACGGACCCGCCGGGCTGGACCACGGCGCGCACGCCGGCCTCGGCGAGCACCTCGAGACCGTCCGCGAAGGGGAAGAACGCGTCCGACGCGGCGACCGACCCGGTGACCCGCTCCCCCGCGCGCTGCACGGCGAGCCGGGCGGAGTCGACGCGGTTGACCTGGCCCATGCCCACGCCCACGGTGGTCCCGGACTGCGCGAGCAGGATGGCGTTGGACTTGACCGCGCGGCACGCGCGCCACGCGAACAGCAGGTCGCGCAGGGTCTGCTCGTCGGCGTCGTCGCCGCACGCCTTGGTCCAGCCGGCGACCACGTCGCCGTCCGCGTCGAGCGAGTCACGTTGCTGGACCAGCACGCCGCCGGAGATCTGCTTGCGCTCGAACTCGCCCTCGGCGGGCGCCTGCGCGGAGAGGATGCGGATGTTCTTCTTGCGCTGCAGGATCTCCACGGCACCGTCCGCGTAGGACGGGGCGATGATCACCTCGGTGAAGATCTCGGCGACCTGCTCCGCCATCTCCACCGTGACCTCGCGGTTCGCGGCGATCACGCCACCGAACGCACTGACCGGGTCGCACTCGTGCGCGGCGCGGTGGGCGGCCGCGATGTCGGCGTCGATCGCGATGCCGCACGGGTTGGCGTGCTTGATGATCGCGACGCACGGCTCGGCGTGGTCGAAAGCGGAGCGCCACGCGGCGTCGCCGTCGACGTAGTTGTTGTAGCTCATCTCCTTGCCGTGCACCTGGGTGGCCTGGGCGAGGCCGGGCGCGGCGGCCGCGTCGGTGTAGAGAGCGGCGCTCTGGTGCGGGTTCTCGCCGTAGCGCAGGGTGGCGGCGAGGTCGAGGCTCTGCCCCTGCCAGACCGGGAACTCGCCGGAGCCGCCCGCTGCCCCGTCGCCCGCGCCGTCCGCGGTCTGTGCGGTCATCCACGTGGCCACGGCGACGTCGTAGGCGCCGGTGTGGCGGAACGCGGCGGCGGCCAGGCTGCGGCGCTTCTCGAGGGTGAAGCCACCGGCCGCAACGGCCTCGAGCGCCTCGCCGTATCCGGCGGGGTCGACGAGCACAGCCACCGACGGGTGGTTCTTCGCGGCCGCGCGGACCATCGACGGTCCGCCGATGTCGATCTGCTCGACGCAGGCGTCGTAATCGGCGCCGGAGGCGACGGTGTCGGTGAAGGGATAGAGGTTGACGACGACGAGCTCGAACGGTTGCACACCGAGGTCGGCGATCTGCTCGAGGTGCTCGGGCTTGCGGGTGTCGGCGAGGATGCCGGCGTGAACCCGCGGGTGCAGGGTCTTGACGCGGCCTTCGAGGCATTCCGGGAACCCGGTCAGCGCGTCGACGGGCGTCACGGCGACCCCGGCGTCGGCGATACGCTGCGCGGTCGAGCCGGTGGAGACGATCTCGACCCCGGCGTCGGCGAGCCCCCGGGCGAGCTCGGTGAGCCCGGTCTTGTCGTAGACGCTGATGAGTGCGCGGCGGACGGGCCTGCGGGAATCGGTCACGTTAGGTGCACCTTTCGACCTTCGATGTGGAGTCGGCCACGGGCGGCGGCCGCGAGGACGTCGACGAGCATCTCGCGCTCGACGACCTTGATGCGTTCATGGAGGGTGGCCTCGGTGTCGTCCGGGTGGACGTCGACGGCACGCTGGGCGATCACGGGTCCGGTGTCGACGCCGGCGTCGACCAGGTGGACGGTGCTGCCGGTGACGGTCACCCCGTAGGCGAGCGCGTCGCGCACCGCATGGGCGCCGGGGAACGACGGCAGCAACGCCGGGTGGGTGTTGAGCACGCGACCATCGAACCGTCCGAGGAACACGGCGCCGAGGATGCGCATGAAGCCCGCCGAGACCACCCAGTCGGGATCGAACCCGCTCACCACGTCGGCGAGGGCGCGGTCCCAGTCGGCGCGGTCGGCGTGGTCGCCGGGCCGGACGACGGCCGTCGGGAGGTCGGCGCGGCCGGCCCTGGCGACGGCCTCGCAGTCGCGGTCGGAGACCAGCGCGACGATGCGGTACGGGCAGCCGGGGGCGTCGGCGGCGTCGAGCACGCTCTGCGCGAGGGTCCCGGAACCGGACGCCATCACCACGACGCGGCGGGCACCGGCAGGGTCGGCATCAGGGGAGCCGGCGCTGGGTGGAGAGGCGCTGGGTGGAGAGGCGCTGGGGGTCTCGCTACCGACCACGTCCGGCTCTCCTACCCGTCGATCCTCAGACCCACCGGGAGCGCGGGCCACGGCTGGGAGTCTAGTCGGCCGCCCCTCTGCCCTCGGCAGGCAGACCGGTCGGATCGTCGGAGTCGGACTGTGCATCGCCGGGTTCGGCATCGTCGGCGACCGTGTCCCCACGCCGGGTGTCCTCGGGCTCGCCCTCGTCGAGCCGGACCTCCTCGAACTGATCCTCGGCGGGCTGACCCTCCGCGGGCTGCTCCTCCGCCGGCCGTGGGTCCTCGACCACCGCCGGTGATGGCGGACCCCCGGCAACCGTCGCGTCCTCGTCGGCAGCCGGGTCGAGGTCTGGCTGCGCGTCCACCTCGGCTTCCGCGGCGGTGTCGGAAGCGGCGACCTCGTCGTCGACCCCGGCGCTGTCGACCCCGGCGTCCTCGACACCAGCGTCCTCGACACCTGACGTGCTGGCCTCGCCGACCTCGCCCACCCCGCTCCCGGTCGCGTCCTCGACCGGATACTCCGCCGGGTTCTCGACCGGGTCCTCGACCACCCGGGCGGTCCCGGCGCGGCGACGACGCCGCTCGAGTTCGCTCTCGGCCCGCTCGCGGCGCCGAGTCAGGCCCGCCAACGACAAGGCGATCGTCGCCGACCCGATGATGCCGAACAGCACCAGGGCCATCGACGCCGCGATGAGCGAGCCCGTCCCGACCATGCCGAGCATCCCCAGCCGGCCGCCCGCGATGACCGGGCTCACCGCGACCACCAGAGCCACGATCCCGGCGGCCAACCAGGTCGCCTTGACGGCGTCCCCCGTCGTGCGGAACCAGTGCGCGACCGACCTCGCGAGCCCGGCCGCCACGAACACCGTCACGAGCAACAGGCCCTGCACGACCCAGTGCGGGTTCGTGGTGGGCAGGACGGCCGCCAACGGCACCTCCGGCATCGGCCCCCGGGACACCGCGAACACGCTGTAGGAGGCCTCGCCCAGGTGCGCCTCCCCGCCCACCATGAGCGCGGCCCCCGTCATCACCACGTTGGGCAGGTACGCCACCGAGATGCCCGCGAGCGCGGCCGCGCCCACGACGCCCTTGCCGATCTCCAGGACCGACCCCACCGGCTCCCACGCCATCACCAGGCCGACCAGCACCAGCAGTGTCGCGACGGCCCACGTCGCGGCGACGAACGCGGCGCCCAGGTGGATCCCCCCGCGCACCCACAGCGGCAGTATCTCGCGCAGGTCGCGACGGAAGTACAGCCACACCCCCAGCCCCGAACCCACGATCCCCACACCCGCGGTCCACAGCAACGCCGTCGGCAGGGCCGACTCGCGCACCGCGAAATCCGAGGCGGCCGACCCGACCAGCAGCGTCGCCAGCCCGGTCAGCAACAGCCCCGCCAGCGTCACACCGGCCATCGCCGCACCCGCCTCGCGCGGGCCCGGCTGCTCGACGTCCGCCAGCACCGCACGGGTCTGCCGGGCCAGGACCGCCACATAGATCAGCGCGGGCAACAACGGGAGGAACCCCAGCTCGACCCGGTCCACGGTCAACGGCACCCGGTTGACCACCAGCCACTCCACCGCGACCACCGCGAACAGCGAGTCGAACCCGTCGGCGGCGAACAGCAGCACCGCCAGGGTGAGCGCCGCCAGCACCAGTACGGAGACGATGACGGGCAGCGCCGCGGCGGCCGCCGTCCACAACAACGAGCGGGCACCCGCGGGCGACCGTCTCGCAGCGGGCCGGATGACGCGTGGGGGACTCACTCTGACAACCGTAGATACCCACCGGCGCGGGGCACCCCCGGCACGCCGCGACCCCCGCCATCCGGGGATGACGGGGGTCGCTGGGTAGTGCGCACTCGCGGTCGCCGGGAGGGCCACCGCGGGTGGATCACATGGCGTCGAGAAGATCCTTGGCCAGCTGCGCGGTCTCGGACGGCGTCTTGCCGACCTTGACGCCCGCGGCCTCGAGGGCCTCCTTCTTGGCCTGCGCGGTGCCCGCGGAGCCGGAGACGATGGCGCCGGCGTGGCCCATCGTCTTGCCCTCGGGGGCGGTGAAGCCGGCCACGTAGCCGACGACCGGCTTGGTGACGTTGGCCTTGATGTAATCGGCCGCGCGCTCCTCGGCGTCGCCGCCGATCTCGCCGATCATGACGATGACCTTGGTCTCCGGGTCGTTCTCGAAGGCCTCGATGCAGTCGATGTGCGTGGTGCCGACGATCGGGTCGCCACCGATGCCGATGGCGGTCGAGAAACCGTAGTCGGCCAGCTCGTACATCATCTGGTAGGTCAGGGTGCCCGACTTGGACACCAGACCGACCGGCCCCTTGCCCGCGATGTTGGCCGGGGTGATACCGACCAGCGACTCGCCCGGCGTGATGATGCCCGGGCAGTTGGGGCCGATGATGCGGGTCTTGCCGCCCTTGGCGACGTTGTAGTTCCACGCGGTGGCGGTGTCCAGCACCGGGGCACCCTCGGTGATGACCACGGCGAGCCCGATCTCCGCGTCCACGGCCTCGATGATCGCGTCCTTGGTGAACGGCGGCGGGACGAACAGAATCGTCGTGTCGGCGCCGGTGGCCTCCATGGCCTCCTTCACGGAACCGAACACGGGCAGCTCGACGTCGTTACCGTCGGCGTCCTTGTGGGACACCGTCGTGCCGGCCTTGCGGGCGTTGACGCCGCCGACGATCTGGGTACCGGCCGCGAGCATGCGGGCGGTGTGCTTGCTGCCCTCGCCGCCGGTGATGCCCTGGACGATGACCTTGTTGTCCTTGTTGAGGAAAATCGACATGTGTGTAAGGTCCTTTAGCTTCTTACTTGGCGGCCAGCTCGGCGGCCTTGTCGGCGCCGGAGTCCATGTTGTCGGCCAGGGTCACGAGCGGGTGGTTCGCCTCGGCGAGGATCTTGCGACCCTCCTCGACGTTGTTGCCGTCGAGCCGGACCACGAGGGGCTTGTTGGCCTCGTCGCCCAGGATCTCGAGGGCCTTGACGATGCCGTTCGCGACCGCGTCACACGCGGTGATGCCGCCGAAGACGTTGACGAACACGCTCTTGACCTGCTCGTCATTGAGGATGACGTCGAGACCGTTGGCCATGACCTCGGCAGAGGCACCGCCGCCGATGTCGAGGAAGTTGGCGGGCTTGACGCCGCCGTGGTTCTCGCCCGCGTAGGCGACGACGTCGAGGGTCGACATGACCAGACCGGCGCCGTTGCCGATGATGCCGACCTGTCCGTCCAGCTTGACGTAGTTGAGGTCGTTCTCCGCGGCCTTCTGCTCGAGCGGATCCGTGGTGCCCGCGTCGGCGAAGTCGGCGAAGGTCTCCTTGTGACGGAACTCGGCGTTCTCGTCCAGGGTGACCTTGCCGTCGAGGGCGAGGATCTCGTCATTCGGCGTACGGACGAGCGGGTTCACCTCGACCAGCGTGGCGTCCTCCTTGATGAAGACGTCGTACAGCTTGGCGATGGTCACCGCAGCGGCGTCCAGCACCTCCTCCGGCAGGTGGCCGGCCTTCGCGATCTCGCGGGCCTTGGCCTCGTCGACACCGACCGTGGGGTCGATGTTGATCCGGGCGAGGCGGTCCGGGGACTCCTCGGCGACCTGCTCGATCTCGACGCCGCCCTCGACCGAGCACATGGCCAGGTAGTTGCGGTTCGACCGATCGACCAGGAAGGAGATGTAGTACTCCTCCGCGATGTCGCTGGCCTCGGCGACCAGCAGGTTCTTGACGATGTGGCCCTTGATGTCCAGGCCCAGGATGTCCTCGGCCCGGGCGCGGGCCTCCTTGGCATCCTCCGCCAGCTTCACGCCGCCGGCCTTGCCACGGCCTCCGACCTTGACCTGCGCCTTGACGACGACAGGCTTGCCGATCTCGGCCGCAACCTTCTCGGCCTCTTCCGCGGTGTCCGCGACGCGCCCCGGGGTGGTGGGCACGTCATGCTTCGCGAAAAGAGCCTTTGCCTGGTATTCAAAGAGATCCATCAGCTCACCATCTTGACGTGGGTAGATTCGCCCGGCCCTGTTGAAAGCCGAGTCCTGCCTCATCCTAGGCGCGTGGTGTGTCCCCCGTCGCACACTGGGGGTAGATGTGTGTAGTGGATCACACCGGACGGCAGTCCGAACCGTCACACCCCACACATGGGCACCCCGGAGCCCCTCGGGCACCACGAGTCACACCGGTGTGACGCACCCCTCCCTCACGCGCCGCCGACAACCTTGCGGCACCGTTGCCGATCCGTTACGTTGGACGACGTTCATCACGAAAAGATCACGGCGCGAACGCAGAGGGGAAACGACACGGTGCAGAAGTCGCAATTCGAGGAAGCCGCGACTCCCGTCGTCATCCCCCCTGCCGGTGCGCACCGGGTCGGCCGTCACCGGATGCCCGCGCCGCCGCACGCACTGCGCGGTCGCGCAGCCGTCCTGGCCGTCGCGGCCGGCGCCGCGGTGACCGCGGCTTCGGCCGGCTCCGCCATGAGCGACACGAGCACCCACTCGGCCGAGGCCGGGGACATCGCCCTGCTCGCCAACGGGGAGCCCGCCCCCGCCACCTCCGCGCCCGGTGCACCGTCGACCTCGGCGCCGGCGACGCCCTCGGCCCCGGCGCCGGTCGTCGTGCCGGCCGCTGCCGACGGCTCGTCCACCGATGACATCAGCTCGACGATGCTGTACGCGGGCACCGAGATCAACGCCCAGCGCGAGATCGCCGAGGAGCAGGCGCGACGGCCGAAGGTCGTCATCCCCGCGATCGGCGCGTTCACCTCCCCCTATGCGATGCGGTGGGGCGTGATGCACTCGGGCATCGACATCGCCAACGTCAACGGCACGCCCATCCTGGCTGCCACGGACGGCGTCGTGGTCGACGCGGGCCCCGCCCAGGGCTACGGCAACTGGGTTCGGATCATGTCCGACGACGGCACCATGACGGTCTACGGCCACATGGAGACCGTCGACGTCCAGAAGGGCCAGCGCGTCTACGCCGGTCAGAAGATCGCCGGTATGGGCAACCTCGGTTTCTCGACCGGCACCCACCTGCACTTCGAGGTGCTCGTCAACGACGGCCAGCAGCACGTCGATCCCGTCATCTGGCTGGCCGAGCACGGTCTCGACGTGCTCGCGGGTAGCGTCGCCTCCGCCTTCGGTAGCTGACAGTTCGACCTGTTCCGGCCGGGCCCACTCGATAGTTCGAGAGGCCCGGCCCCGGCGGCGCCATGACGCCTCTGCTCTAGAGCTTCTGCATGGGGACGCCCCCGATGAGCATCAGCCGGACCTTGCCCGACGCACCGAAGTCGATCGTCGCAGTGGCCCGCGGCCCACTGCCGTCGCAGGACAGCACCTTGCCGAGTCCGTACTTGTCATGGGTGACCCGGTCCCCCGGCGCCAGCTCGAGGGCGGGGGCGGACGCCTTCGCGCGGGGGATCCCGGACGACCGTCCACTCGCGGACCCGGCTCCACCTGAGCCGTACCCGCCCGAACCGTAGCCGCCCGAGCCGCCTCCGAAGCGGCGGCGCGGGACATACGAGTCGTCATCCCCGACACCGCCACCACCGGCCGGCTCCTCGCGCTGCCATTCGATCGCCTCGGTGGGGATCTCCTCCAGGAACCGCGACCCGGGATTGGTCATGGGTTGCCCCCAGGACGAGCGCATCATCGCGCGGGTCAGATACAGGCGCTTGCGGGCGCGCGTGATCCCCACGTAGGCGAGCCTGCGCTCCTCGGACAGCTCCGCCGGGTCCCCCAGCGCCCGCATGTGCGGGAAGAGTCCGTCCTCCATGCCGATGAGGAACACCACCGGGAACTCCAGCCCCTTGGCGGTGTGCAGGGTCATCAGAGTGACCTGTCCCTGATCCTCGTCCGGGATCTGGTCGGCGTCGGCGACCAACGAGACCCGCTCGAGGAACGCCGCCAGCGACCCGGGCTCCGCCAGACCCTCGTCCAACTGGGCATCCGTCTGGTCGGGCACCGCACCCGCGGCGTCCCCGGCGTCCTCGATCCCGAAGCCCTGTTCCCGCGCGGAGCGCTGCAGTGCGGCCTCCGAGGAGAACTCCCGGCCCACGCCGACGAGCTCGTTGAGGTTGTCCAGCCGGGCGGCGTCCTGCGGATCGTTGGACGCCTCCAGCTCGGCGCGGTAGCCGGTGCTCTCCAGCACGGCCTCCACCAGGGCCCCGACATCGGGCGCCGAGTCCTCCCCGGCGGCGTGGCCGCTGCCGTCCAGCCGCCCCCGCAGGTCGTCGAGCATCTGCACGAACCCGGTGACCGCCTTGACCGACCTCGTCGGCAGCAGCGACACTTTCCCCTCGGCCGCGTCCCGCAGCGCGCGGCCGAACCCGATCCCCCGCTGCTCGGCGTGGACCACTACGCACGCCTCGGCGCGGTCCCCGATCCCTCGTCGGGGGGTGTTGAGGATGCGCCGGATCGCCACCGCGTCGTCCGGGTTATTCAGCACCTTGAGGTAGGCGACGATGTCGCGCACCTCCTTGCGCTCGTAGAACCGGGTGCCGCCCACGACCTTGTAGGGCAGGCCCAGGCGGACGAACACGTCCTCGATCACGCGGGAGGAGTTGTTGGTCCGGTAGAACACGGCCACGTCGGAGTAGGAGGCCTCGCCCGAGTCGACCAGCCTGTCGATCTCCCCGGCGATGAACCTCGCCTCGTCGTGCTCGTTGTCCGCCACGTAGCCGACCAGCAGCTCGCCGGCGCCCTCGGAGGTCCACAGGTTCTTCTCCCGGCGGCCCGGGTTGCGCGAGATCACGGCGTTGGCGGCCGTGAGGATGGTCTGCGTGGAACGGTAGTTCTGCTCCAACAGGATGGAACGGGCATCGGGGTAGTCGTGCTCGAAGTCCTCGATGTTCCTGATCGTGGCCCCGCGGAACGCGTAGATCGACTGGTCGGCGTCACCGACAACGCAGAGTTCGGCCGGGGGGACGCCCACCTCGTCGTCGTCGTCGTTCCCGGCCGCCCCGCCGACGAGCGTGCGCACCAGGACGTACTGGGCGTGGTTGGTGTCCTGGTACTCGTCGACCATGACGTGGCGGAACCGCCGCCGGTAGTACGCCGAGACCTCGGGGTGGGCACGCAGCAGCGCGACCGTCTCCCCGATCAGATCGTCGAAATCGAAGGCGTTGGCCGCCTGCAACCTCGACTGGTACTCCGTGTAGACGGCCGCGACGGTCTGCCCGGTGCGGTCGGAGTCCTCCATCGCCCGGTCCATCGCCTCGGACGGCTCGCGCAACTCGTTCTTGTGGTTGGAGATGGCCGTGGCCAGCATCCGGGGGGTGAACTTCTTGACCTCGAGCTGCTGCTCCTTGGCGATCATCCCCAGCAGCCGCCGGGAGTCGTCCGAGTCGTAGATCGTGAAGTTCGAGTTCCGCGTCCCGAGCAGCGCGGACTGGGCGCGGAGGATCCGCACACAGATCGAGTGGAACGTCGCCACCCACATCCGCTCGGCGTGCGGGCCGACCAGTGTGGCGACCCTCTCGCGCATCTCGGCGGCGGCCTTGTTGGTGAACGTGATGGCCAGGATCTGCCCCGGGTGCGCGCCACCCTCGGCCAGCAGGTAAGCGATCCGCCGCGTGAGCACGCTGGTCTTGCCCGAGCCCGCGCCGGCCACGATCAACAACGGGCCGCCGCGGTGTGTGACCGCGGCGGCCTGCTGTGGGTTGAGCCCGTCCAGGAGGGGCGAGTGGGGCGTGGTCGGTCGGGCGGAAGCGTGTGCGGTGTCGGTCATCGTGGGTCCAATCTACCCACTCGGTCCGACACCCCGGGCTCAGCGTTGACCGGCCCCCGTGAACTCCTTCACCTGGGACGCCGTGGCGGTCAGGCCGGGGTCGTTGTCCAGGTAGTGGCGCGTCTCACGGACGATGAGGCCGGAGAGGACCAGGAGGCCGATGAGGTTGGGGATGGCCATGAGGCCGTTCATGACGTCGGCGAAGTTCCACACCACCTCGAGCTCGGTGACCGCCCCCACGAACACCACGCAGGTGAACACCATGCGGTACGGGATGACGCCGCGCGCGCCCACGAGCCGTTCCATGCAGCGCTCGCCGTAGTACGACCAACCGAGGATGGTGGAGAAGGCGAAGAACGCGATGGACACCGCGACCAGCTTGTCGCCCTCGGGGATCGCGGAGCCGAAGGCGTCTGCGGTCATCGTCCCGGCGCTGTCGCTGCCCTCCTGCCACACACCCGTGGTCACCAGCACCAGACCGGTGAACGTCACGACGATGATGGTGTCGATGAACGTCTGGGTCATCGACACCAGGCCCTGCCGGGTGGGGTGGGTGGTCTTGGCCGCCGCCGCCGCGATGGCGGCGGATCCCATACCGGACTCGTTGGAGAAGATGCCGCGGGCGACACCCATCTGGATGGCGTAGAGGATCGCCGAGCCGACGAAGCCGCCGACCGCCGAGGTGCCGGTGAAGGCATCCGAGAAGATCTGACCGAACGCCGACGGGATCTGGCCGGCGTTGACCACGAGCACGACGGTCCCGCCGACGAGGTAGAGCACGATCATCAGCGGCACGAACCCGGCGGTGACGCGGCCGATCGCCTTGATTCCGCCGAGGAGGACCGCGCCGGTGAGGACGAACATCACGATGCCGGTGGTGACGGGCGGGACGCCGAACGAGTTGTCCAGCTGGGTGGCCACCGCGTTGCCCTGGGTCATGTTGCCGATGCCGAAGCTGGCCAGGACGGCGAACACCGCGAACACGATGGACAGGACGAGGCCGATCCTGCCGCCGGTGCGCCCGAAGAGTTCCGCGAACCCCCGGTGCAGGTAGTACTGCGGGCCGCCGGACTGCTCGCCGCGGGCGTCGGTGACGCGGAAGCGCACACCGAGGAACGCCTCGGAGTACTTGGACGCCATGCCGACGAGCGCGGTGATCCACATCCAGAAGAGGGCACCCGGTCCGCCCAGCGCGATGGCCGTGGCGACACCGACGATGTTGCCCACACCGACGGTCGCGGCCAGGGCGGTGGTCAACGCCTGGTACTGCGAGATGTCACCCTCGCCGCCGTCGTCCTTCCGTTTCAGCAGCCCCAGCCTGAGGGCGGGGACCAACTTGCGGAACTGCAGCATCCGCAGCCGGATCGTCAGGAACAGGCCAGTGCCCAGCAGCAGCGGGATGAGGACGAACGGTCCCCAGATCACCGATCCGATGTCGGCGAGAAACGTGTTGATATCTTCCACGGGCGGAAACATTAGACGGTCATTCGTCCGGTTCGGGGCGCAGTGGGATAATTCGGTCATGAGCATCGATCCCGCCGGCACCGACGACCCGCTGTCAGAGTCCGAAATCCAGGAACTGCGATTGGAGATCGACCGCCTGGACGCCGAGATCCTCGATGCGATCGTCCGCCGCAGCGAGATCTCCAAGCGAATCGGCCGCACCCGCATGAAGTCGGGCGGCACGAAGCTCGTCCACACCCGGGAGCTCAAGGTGTACGAGCGGTTCTCCTCGCTCGGCGAGGAAGGGCAGACCCTCGCCGGCATGCTGCTGCGTCTCGGCCGGGGCCGCCTGGGCTACTAGCTGTACTGACAACCAGGGCCCCGGCTACTCTTCCGGCCCGACCCTGCCCGCCGTGGACGCGAAGCCCAGCCAGGTGTGGTGATTGTTCGCCCAGCACCATCCCACCTTGGGCGCGCCCTTGTTCTGCTTGCCGTCGCGGCCCGTCCCGCCACTGATCCACAGTGCGGGCGTCCGCGAGTCCAGCCCGCCGCCCTTCTTGGGTTTGCGTGAGCCGATGCACATGAAGCACTTCCCGGGCTCCAGTAGGTCGGGGCGCTGAAGCAGCCAGCTGATCCCCTCGGAAACGGTGAGCGGGGTACGACCCCGGACGCCCATCTCGGTGTGGGCGTCGGTGGGCGTCCAGTCCAGCATGTCGTCGTCGCGTGTCACGTCCCCCACCAGGTATAACGGGGCGTCCGGGACGTGGACGTCGTCGGTGGGCACGAACTCGGCCAGGTCGGTCATGTCGACGACGACGAAGCCCGCCTTACCGTGGCGGCGCATGAGGGTGGCCAGTCGCGCGGTGGGCACCAGGGACGGGTGGACGGCCAGCACGGACCCGCCACCGCCTTCGCTGTCGCCGGGTCCGGCAGGCAGTGCGCGGGCGTGGGCCCGCAGTTGATCGGCCGTGATTCCGGCGAGCTCGGGCACCCCGAGCTCGACGAGGCGCTCGACCTGGCGGGCGATGGGGGCTTCGGGCGGAACTCCGGGGGTCACATCGCTGGAACGGCCCGCGGCCCGCGCTTATTCCCGGTTAGCCTCGAAGCCATGACCGACATCAGCACGACGAAGCAGTGGGCAGCGGTGGAGAACCTGGTTCCGTCGATCGGCGAGGTGTCGCTGCGGGACTTGTTCGACGTCGACCCGGAGCGCGGCCGCCGGATGTCGGTCACCGCGGGCGATCTGCACGTGGACCTGTCCAAACATCTGGTCACCGACGAGATCCTGTCCGCCCTGCTCGAACTCGCCCACGCCGCCCGGCTGCCGGCGCAGCGGGCCGCGATGTTCCGGGGCGACCGCATCAACACGACCGAGGATCGCGCGGTTCTCCACACTGCGCTCCGTCTTCCGCCCGATGCCGAACTCGTCGTCGACGACCGGAACGTGGTGGCCGACGTCCACGCGGTACTCACACGCATGGCCGACTTCTCCGACCGCGTCCGCTCCGGCGAGTGGACCGGACACACGGGCGAGCGGATCGACACGGTGCTCAACATCGGCATCGGGGGCTCCGACCTTGGCCCGGTGATGGTCGACAGCGCCCTGCGGCAGTTCCGGACGGCCGGCATCAGCGCCAGGTACGTCTCCAACGTCGACCCCGCCGACCTCTCGGCCACCCTCGCGGAGATCAACCCGGCAACGACCCTGGTGGTGGTGGCGTCCAAGACGTTCACCACCCAGGAGACCATGGCCAACGCGCACGCGGCGCGCCGCCACTTCGTGGAGGCCCTCGGCTCCGAGGACGCGATCGCCTCGCACTTCGTCGCCGTCTCCACCGCCGCCGAGAAGGTCGCCGACTTCGGTATCGCGGCGGCCAACATGTTCGAGTTCTGGGACTGGGTCGGT
Organism: Dietzia sp. MNB45; assembly: GCF_051994785.1. NCBI lineage: Bacteria > Bacillati > Actinomycetota > Actinomycetes > Mycobacteriales > Dietziaceae > Dietzia > Dietzia sp. MNB45. Next base: position 2,566,789 of record NZ_CP163397.1, read on the forward strand.
GGACGATATTCCGTCTCCTCCGCCATCGGGCTGTCGGTGATGATCACGGTGGGGCCACCGGCGTTCATCGAACTGCTCGAGGGCTTCCACACGATGGACGAGCACTTCGCCACCGAGGCGCCCGAGCACAACGCACCGGTCCTCATGGCGCTGCTGGGGATCTGGTACACGTGCTTCCTCGGGTCGCAGTCCAAGGCCGTGATCCCCTACGCCCAGGACCTCCGACGGTTCCCGGCCTACCTGCAGCAGCTGACCATGGAGTCGCTCGGCAAGTCGGTCCGGCTTGACGGCTCCGATGTCACCTACCCCACCGGCGAGGTCTACTGGGGCGAGCCCGGCACCAACGGCCAGCACGCGTTCTTCCAGCTCCTCCACCAGGGCACCCAGCTGGTTCCCGTCGATTTCATCGGGATCGCCCGCCCGGGCACGGACCTGGACGCCCACCCCACCGACGGGTCGGACGCGGTGTCCATGCACGACCTGCTCATGGCCAACCTGTTCGCGCAGTCGCGGGTCCTGGCGTTCGGCAAGACCGAAGAGGAGGTCCTCGCCGACGGCGTCGACCCGACCCTCGCACCGCACAAGGTCATGCCCGGGAACCGGCCGTCCACCACGATCCTCGCGCCGTCCCTCTCGCCGGGCGTCCTCGGCCAGCTCATCGCCCTGTACGAGCACATCGTGTTCACCCAGGCCGCGATCCTCGGCATCAACGCGTTCGACCAGTGGGGCGTCGAGCTGGGCAAGGCCCAGGCCGGCGAGTTGCTGGGCGCCCTCACCGCCGACACCCACCCGGGCCCCACCTTCGATTCCTCCACGGACTCCCTGGTCGAGATCTACCGCGAGGCACGCGGCCGGCGCTGACGCCCGCACCGGCGCCGTCTCCCGCGCCGGCTCGTGCGCCCGGCCCGCTCAGCGGGGTGCGCCGTCCCCCTCGCGCGGGGCGCGCCACCGTGCGATTCTTGAGCATGGCCACGATCTACTGCACCGCGACGAGCCTCGACGGGTACATCGCCGACGACGACGAAAGCCTCTCCTGGCTGTTCGCCACTCCCGGAGGCGCCGCGCCGGGGTCGACTGCCGGGGCCGATGACGAGTCGGTGCCCGAGCTCCACTTCGACCGGTTCTTCGCCGGCGTCGGCTCGATCGTCTGCGGTGCGAACACCTTCGAGTGGGTCCGCCGGGATCTCACCAAGGACGGCCAGCCGTTCGTCTGGCCGTACTCCCAGCCCACCTGGGTCGTCACCCACCGGGACCTCGACCCCGTCGACGGCGTGGAATACTTCGCCGGCGGTATCGCCGACCTGCACCCCCGCCTCGTCGAGGCCGCGGAGCGGCGGGACGTCTGGGTGGTCGGCGGCGGCGACCTCGCCGGGCAGTTCGCCGACCTCGGTCTGCTCGACCGGGTGTGGATCCACCAGTGCGCGGTGGTCCTCGGCTCCGGCCGCCCCCTGCTCCCCCGTCGGCTCCGCCTCCACCGTCGTCAACTCGACACCGACGGGCAGTTCACCGCCATGCTCTTCGACGTCGTCAGCCCGGAACCGCGCGATTCGGCCTAGCTGCTCGACCCCCGGCGCGTCTCCTGTGCTCCTCCGGTGCTCCCCCGGTGCGTCGGGGGAAAACCCTTGCCTAGTCGAATGTGTGTGCGTATCATAGAACACAGATTCGACACCGGGTAGGCGGCGCACGGTCAGGGGGTGGGGCACATGGGCGGTAACGCAGACCGTTCGTCCGGCGGCTCGTTCCCGTCCGGTGGTTCGTCGTCGCCGGGCGGCAGTGCGGCCGGCGCCTCCTCGTCTTCCGCCTCGCCCTCTTCACTGTCGGGGTTGCGGGCGGCGGCGCGGGAGGGGTGGATGGGCGAGAATCGTGCGGCGGCGCGCCGGTTCGTGGCCTGCTACGAGCTGTTTGTCGAATGCCAACGCCGGGAGGAGTCCGGGGCGGGCGGCGGTGAGTGTCGGCCCGGTCATGCCGTGCTCGATCCGATCGATGTCGCGGCGGGGTACGTGGTGTCGGCGATGGCGATCTCGACGGGCCGGGCCGAACGGATGATCACCTTCGCCCTCGATCTGCACCTGCGGTATCCGGCGATCCTGTCCGCGATGGCGCAGGGGCGGCTGGATCTGCAGGCCGCGAAGATACTGGCCTCGCAGATGGCCACCGTCCACGTCGATGTGCTCGAGGCGGTGCAGCGGCAGGTCGTCGAGGAGTACCTCGCCGCGATCGAGGGCGGGGTGCGCATGGGTGAGAAAGCCATCCGCGGCAACGTCGATGCGATCATCTCCCGCTACGACGCCAACGGCATCCGCCTGCGCCGTCAGGAAGCGGCCCGCACCCGCGGGGTGCGACTGCACAAGGGCGTCGACGGCATGTCCAGCGTCTCGGCGATCCTGGCCACCGAGGAAGCCGCCGTCCTAGCCGAGGCCCTCGACCAACGCGTGAAAGACCACAAGTACGCCGACGCCCAAGCCGCCGCCAACACCCAAGCCGACACCGCCAACCCCGACACCGGCACCGGCGGCTCTGGCGAGGTCGAGGACTACTCGATCGCCGAGCGTCGCGCCGACGCCCTGATGTCCCTGGTGTGCGGCGACGCCGCCCCGGCCGGCACCCCTGCCCGCCCCGGCCGGCCGGGCGCGCCGGGTGCCGGGGTGGCGTTGCGGCCGAAGGTCACCGTCATCGCCACCGGCAACCACGCCCGCGACGCCGGCGGCGCCCGAGTGGAGTTCACCCGCACCGGCCAGGCCGCCCTGCAGGCCCTGCTGGACATGCTCGCCACCAGCGACGGAGCCACCTTCGAACCCATCGACCCGCGCATCGGCGCCGCCGATGACGCCCGCGCCGCCCTGAAATACCGGCCCGGTGCCCAGTTGGCCCGCCGGATCCGGCTACGGGACGGCACCTGCCGCCACCCCGGCTGCGCGATCCCGGCCGAGGCCTGTGATCTGGATCATGTGGTGCCGTTCGATCACGCCGACCCCCAGCGGGGCGGGCACACCATCGAGGCCAACCTCGCGGCGATGTGCCGGCGTCATCACCGGTTCAAGACCTTCTCCGACTGGATCTACGAACTGCAGCCCGACGGCACCCTGCTGGTGCGCACCTCGGACGGTTCGACCATGCTCACCCGACCCTCCGGCCCGCTGGCCGAGTACCGGCGTGAACAGGCGCGCGCCGAGACCGAGGCGTGGACCCGGCAGCCACGCCGCAGCCCCGGGCCCACCGGTGAGGAGCAGGCCGACGCGGAGCCGACGTTCTGGTCGCGCCGCGCCGCGCGCCACCGCACCGAACGCCGCAACGCCGAACGCCGCAAGGCCGAACGCGCCCGCACCTTTGACCCCGCCCCGCCCGCTCCTGGGACCGGCACGGCCGCCGGGAACGGCACAGGCACGGACGCCGCCGGCGCTACCGCCAGCGCCACCACCAGCGCCACGACCGGCGCGGCCACCGACACCACGCCCGAGAAAGCCACCCCCGCCAGCGCCACCCCCGAGAGCGCCAGCCGCTGGTGGGCCCGCAACAAACCCCACCACAGCGACATCGAAAAAGGCATCCGCGCCCTACTCCACGAACGCCTCGACGAACTCATCGACCCGCCACCCTTCTGACACCACGAGGGCCGCGCCGGGCATGACCGGCGCGGCCCTCGTCGGGGCCCGGGTGGGGCCACCAGTGGGTCAGACGAAGCGGCGGCTGACCTTCTCGGGCAGGAGCGTCAGCAGCGGGCCGATCGCCTTCCACGGCTTGGCGGGAACCAGCGCGCGGGTGGGCTCGGCGTCGATCGTCTTGACCAGCGCGTCGACGCCCTCATCGAACTCGGTCATCAACGCGGTCTTCACCGACCGGTTGATGTCCGTGCGGATATACCCCGGGAGAATGTCCGTCACCTTGATCCGGCTACCGGCACTGTCGAGCTCGGCGTACAGGCCCTGCGCCAGGGCCGAGACGAACGCCTTGGTCGCGCCGTAGGTGTTCTGCGCCTTCGGCATGCCGCGCAACGAGCTCACGGACGAGATGAACACCAGGTGCCCCTCACCTCGAGTGAAGAGCCGCTCCATCGCCGCCTCTGCCTGGTTCAGCGTGCCCACCACGTTCACCATCGCGGTCTCCCGGTTGGCGTGCGCCTTCCCCGTGCCGATCGAGGCGCCCTTGCCCAACCCGGCGTTGAGTACGAACCGGTCGATGCCGCCGAGCTCGGCGTCCAGCTCGCCGAACACCCGCTCCACGGCGTCGCCGTCAGCCACGTCGAGCTCGCGAACCGCCACCGTGATCGAGGGATTCGCCGCCAGCAGTTCGGCACGGAGCTCCTCCAGGCGGTCCAGGCGCCGCGCGCACAGCGCGAGATTCTTCCCCTGCGCGGCCCAGCGGCGGGCCATTCCCTCCCCAAGGCCAGAGCTGGCACCGGTGATCAGAATCGTCTTGCGGTCGGTCACGAGTTCTCCTCCGTTGGCGATGCGCCCAGTGTGGCACGACGCGGCTGGCAGGACGGGCAACGGTAGGCGATGCGATCCAGCGAGTCGCTCGGCTCGTCCGGGTCCGCGCGCCCGCCGAGGCGGAACGTCTCCACCTCGGTCCCGCACCGGCGGCACGCCTTGCCGTCGCGGCCGTACACCCACAGCTCGCGACCGCGCCGGGTGTCGCCGGTGGTCACCCGGACGGTGCGGTCGGCGTTGGCCACCAGCATCCGCCGCGCCAGCGTGACCATCGCACGAAGGTCCGGCACGACCTCGACGGGATCCCGCGGGTCCACCCCGCGTAGGAAACACAGTTCCGCCCGGTAGACGGTCCCTATCCCGGCCAGATTGCGCTGGTCGAGCAACGCCTCGCCGATCGTACGGGCGGGCCGCTCGCCGATCCGCCGCACGACCTCGTCAGTGCTCGTCACCGGGTCCCAGTCCGCGCCGAGGAGATCGGGCCCGAGGTGGCTGACGGCGCGGTCGGCCTCCGCGGGGGTCAGTGCGCGGAGCAGTCCGAGTTCCGTGCCCACCACCTCGACGTCGCCGGCACGCAGGAGCAGCCGGACGGTGTGTGCGGGGAACCGCCACCGGTCCCCCGCACGCAGGACGTGGATGCGGCCCTCCATTTTGAGGTGGATGTGGAGGGTGACGGGGTCACGGCCCTCATCGTCGGGGCCGACGACGACGAAGAGGTGCTTCCCCCGGGACCGGGCCGTCACCACCGACCTGCCCGTGAGATCGACGGCGGCGAACCTCGGCACACGGAGCTCGCTCCTGTCCAGGGTGCGGCCGGCGAGGGCCTCGCGGACCCGCGCCGCAGCCCGGTGCACCGAATCACCCTCGGGCACGGTTCACCACCCCAGTTCGCGGCAACCGACGACCCCGGCGGTCTCGATCTGCACCGTCACGTGCTCGATCCCGTGCTCCTCCAGGAGGACGCGCCGAGCCTCGCCGAGCACCTCTGAGTGATCTGCGACCGGGTCGACCACCAGGTGCACGGTACCCACGTCCATTCCCGAGGTCAGTGTCCACAGGTGCAGGTCATGGACCTCCTCGACGTCACGCAGGGCTCCGAGCTGGGCCTCCACCTCCACCGGATCGACGCCGACGGGTGCGTGCTGGGCGAGAACCGCGACCACCTGCCGTCCGAGCACCACCGCGCGGACCACGATGAACACGGCGATCGCCACCGCGACCACCAGGTCCCACACCGTCGACCCGGTCGCCCGCATGAGCAGCGCCGCCACGATCACCCCGACGGACCCTGCCGCATCGGCGAGCACCTCGAGGTACGCGCCACGCACTGCCAGACTCTCGTCGGACCCGCTGCGCAGCAACAGCAGCGAGATGACGTTGATGACGAGTCCCAGCGCGCCGACGACGAGCATCGTCCCGGTGGCGACGGAGGCGTCGGAGCCGAGCCGACCGACGGCCTCGATCAGGACGTACACGCCCATGCCGAGCATGATGAGCACCGCCAGGCCGGAGGCGAAGATCTCCACGCGGTAGTGGCCGAACGTCCGGCGGCCTGATGCGTCGGGCCGGGTGGCGACCACCGTGGCCAGGAGGGCCGCGCCGAGTGCCACCACGTCCGCGCCCATGTGGCCGGCGTCGGAGAGGAGGGCGAGGGAGCCGGAGACCAGGCCGGCGACCAGTTCGACCCCGAAGAACGCCGCCGTCAGGGCGAACGCACCCCCGAGGCGCGCCCGGTATCGCCCACCGGCGTGGCCGGAGGGACGACCATGGGAATGGCCCGCACCCATTCGACAACACCCCTTCCGACACATGCACTAATGCGCATACTCTAACTATTCGCCGTGGCCGACTCAAGATGTGGATGTTCAGCGGCGGATCCGCAGCCCCTTGGGAGTGATGCCGAAACCGGCGGCTTCGAACGCCGCGGCATGGGGCGAGGTGTGGACGGGCTCGCCCCCGAGCGTGGTGACGGTGAGCGCGCCGACCGCGCCGGACTTCACGGTTCCGGCGAGCGCCGTCGCAGCGGCCGGGACGGCACCGGCGCGGTTGTCGAGGACCAGGACGGTTCGCCCGCCACGTTCGACGAACAGCACACACACGCCGTCGACCAGCACCACCAGAGCTCCCGCCTTGCGGCCGGGGCGGTGTCCGGACCCGTTCCCCGTCCCCTCGCCGCCCATGTCCCCGTCGCTGCGGGCGCGTGCGGCGGGCCAGGGCAGGGCCGCCCCGTAGGGGTTGGCGGGGTCGGTCGCGGCGAGGACCCGAACGGCGGGCTCGTCCGCACCGGATGGCCAGTGGGCGTCGTCGGCGGTGTCGTCGAAGGTCCGCAGCCGATCGATGGTGTTGCCGGCGGCGAACTGGGCGGCACCGAGGCCGTCGACGAAATACCCGCGCCGACAGCGGCCCGAGTCCTCCATCTGCGCCAGTACCTTGTACACGGCCGCGAACCCGCCGGGGATCTCCTCGGCCTCCACCGCGCCCCGCGTGACCACACCATGACGCAGTAGCAGAGTCTCGGCCCAGGCGTGGGCCCGCAGCGTCGCGTCGGTGACCGGCTCCGGCACCAGCGACCAGCGGCCGGCGAGCAGGGGCGGCGTCCTCGTACCCGCGGCGACGGCGCCGTTCAGTTGGGCCATGGTCGTCCTGCCCAGCCGGGCACGGCGCGGTCGGGCGGAGGACCTGGGCGAACGATGCGCGGTCCCCGACCCCGAGGATCCGCCGCCGGCCAGCACTGCGCGCAGCGGCGCGAAGGTGTCATTGGTGACCGCTCCGTCCCACACCAGATCCCACAGTGCGTCGCGGACCGCGGCCTCGGTGATGGTGAGCACGGGGTCGGTGGGCACGGGGTCTGTAGGCGCGGTGTCGGTGGGCACGGTGTCGGCCGCGTCTTTCACCTTGGCGACGATGTCGCGGAAGAACAGGGCGCCGCCGCGCAGGGAATCGACGACGGCGAGGTGGACCGGCCCCTCCGGCTGCGGTCGATCGAGGGGCAGGGTCGCACCGGCCGAATCCGCCGGGTGCAGGGAGACCCAGCCGTCGCGTGAGCCCGCCCGACCGCGCCCGCTCCAGATGACCTCTCCCCCGGCCAGGAGTTCGTCGAGCATCGTCGGCGAGTAGTCCCGCACCCGGGGCTCCAGGATCAGCGGTTCGAGAGCGGAGGCGGGCAGCGCGAGGCCGTCGAGTTGCTCGATCACGGCGAGAACCCCGTCCACGCCTGACTCGGCGCCTGACTCGGCGCCGGCCGCTGTGCCCGCACCTGCTCCGCTGCCGAGGCTCTGCCAGCCGGGCAGGAAGCGACCCAGCGCGGAGTGCGAGACCGGCTCGATCTGCGAGCGCAGTGCGGCCAGCGAGCGGCGGCGGATGTGCCGCAGGACCTCGGCGTCGCACCACTCGGGGCCCGTCGCGCCCGGACGGAACTCACCGGCCAACAGCACCCCGGAGGAGGTGAGCCGATCGAGAACGCCGCGGGCGACGGCCACCCCGAGCCCGAAACGCTCGGCGACCGCGTCGACGGTGAACGGGCCGTGGGTGCGCGCATAGCGCCGGATGAGCTCACCGAGCGGGTCGGGGACATCGCCGAGGAACGCCGACGGCACCCCGGGCGGCGGCGGGACACCCAGTCCATCGCGGAGCCTGGACACGTCTTCGACGCCGGCCCACCACGTCCGGCCGGAATGCTCGACGGTGACCACGCGCCACGCATCGGCCAGGGAGGCGAGCCAGGCGGGAGCGGCGTCGGGGTCGGTGGACCGGGCCGCGACCTCCTCGGCCGTGAGCGGGCCCAGCAGGCGCAGGAGATCGACCACGGCCTCGGCGTCGCGGGCGGCGCGATCGGGCTCGAGGTGCTGCAGCCGCCGTTCGATCGAGTCCAGGACCTCGATGTCGAGCAGCTCGCGCAACTCGACGCGACCGAGGAGCTGCCCGAGCAGCGACGGGTCGATCGCGAGCGCCGCCGCCCGCTTCTCCGCCAACGGCGAGTCGCCCTCGTAGAGGAACGCCCCGACGTAGTCGAACAGCAGCGACTGCGCGAACGGCGAGGCACTGGGTGTGTCCACCTCGACGATCCGCACAGTGCGCGACTCGATCTCGGTCAGGATCCGCTCGAGCGCCGGGACGTCGTAGACGTCCTGCAGACACTCGCGCACCGCCTCGAGGATCATCGGGAAGTCCGGGTAGCGGCGCGCGACGTCGAGCAGCTGCGCCGACTTCTGCCGCTGCTGCCACAATGGCGCCCGCCGGCCGGGGTCGAGCCGGGGGAACAGCAGGGCGCGCGCCGAACACTCACGGAAGCGGGAGGCGAACAGTGCGGACCCGCCCACGTGCCGGGTGACCAGGTCCACCGCCTCCTCGGCCCCGATGGCGAACGTCTCGGCTCCCGGGCGTGCGCCCACCTCGCCGTCGTCGCCCATGTCCGGTACCCGGAGGATGATGCCGTCGTCGGACACCACCGGCACCGCGTCGAATCCGTGCGCGGCGGCGAGCCGGGCGCGCACGGCCTCCGCCCACGGCCAGTGCACCCGCGCCCCGAACGGCGAGTGGAGAACCACCCGCCAGTCGCCGACCTCGTCGCGGAAACGCTCCACGACGAGCGTGGTGTCGCTGGGTACATGACCGGTGGCCTCGCGCTGTTCGGACAGGAAGCGCCGGAGATTGGTGGCGGAGTTGGCATCGAGGCCGGCGGCGTCCAGCCGGGCGGTGGCCTCCGCGTCCGTGCCGCCCGCGACCTCCCGCAGGAAGCCGCCCAGCGCGCGGCCGAGCTCGGCGGGCCGACCCTGGTCGTCACCGAGCCAGAACGGCAGCCGACCGGTGCCGCCGGGCGCGGGGGTGACCAGCACCCGGTCATGGGTGATCTCCTCGACGCGCCAGCTCGAGGCCCCGAGCGCGAACACGTCACCGACGCGGGACTCGTAGACCATCTCCTCGTCCAGCTCCCCGACACGGGTGGCCTTCTCCCCCACCATGAACACGCCGAACAGTCCGCGGTCCGGGATCGTGCCGCCCGAGGTGACGGCCAGCCGCTGGGCGCCGGGGCGGCCGGTGAGCGTCCCCGCGTCGCGGTCCCAGACCAACCGTGGCCGCAATTCCGCGAAGTCCGCCGACGGGTACTTACCGGCGAGCATGTCGAGCGTGGCCTCGAACGCCGACCGCGGCAGCCCCTGGTACGGGGCCGTGCGCCGGACGGCCGAGAACCACTCCTCCACGTCGATCGGCTCCAGCGCACACGCCGCCACCGTCTGCTGGGCCAGGACGTCGAGAGGGTTGGCGACAACCGACAACTCCTCGATCGCACCGGCGAGCATCCGCTCCACGGTCACCGCGCTGTGGACCAGGTCCGCACGGTGCTTGGGGAACACCACCGCCCGGGAGACCTCACCGACCTGGTGACCGGCACGGCCGACGCGCTGCAGCCCCGACGCCACCGACGGCGGTGACTCGACCTGCACCACCAGGTCCACCGACCCCATGTCGATGCCCAACTCGAGGGACGAGGTGGCCACCACCGCCCGGAGCCGGCCCGACTTCAACGCGTCCTCGATGAGCGCCCGGCGCTCCTTGGACACCGACCCGTGGTGCGCCATCGCCAACTCCGGCGGTGCGCCCCGCGTGACCTCCGAGGGCACCATCACCTGCGCTGGCGGTCGGGCCGGGGGCTCGGGCAGGGACCCGGGGTCGGTGTCCTCGGCGTAGATCTCGTTGAGGCGGGCGGTGAGCCGTTCGGCCAGGCGACGGGAGTTGACGAAGACGATCGTCGAGCGGTGCGCGGTGACCAGGTCCACCACCTGCCGCTCGACGTGCGGCCAGATCGACCCCTGCCCCGGCGTGCCCGGTGGCGCGGAGACATCCGGGGCGGCCGAGGACAGGTCGGTCATGTCCTCCACCGGGACCCGGACGGACAGCTCGAAGCTCTTGTCCGACCGCGGTGCCACCACGGTGACCGGGCGCTCACCCGCCAGGAAGCGGGCCACCTCGGAGTGCGGCCGGACCGTCGCCGACAACCCCACCCGCTGCGCGGGCGCGTCGAGCAGCTCGTCCAGACGCTCGAGGCTCAGCGCGAGGTGCGCGCCGCGCTTGCTGCCGGCGACCGCGTGGATCTCGTCGATGATGACCGTGTCCACGTCCGTCAGGGTCTCGCGGGCGGCCGAGGTCAGCAGCAGGAACAATGACTCGGGCGTGGTGACCAGGATGTGCGGTGGCCTGGCCCGCTGGCGGCGTCGCTCGTCCGGCGGGGTGTCACCGGTCCGGATCCCCACGGTCACCTCCGGCGTCTCCGTGCCCAGCGCCGCGGCCTCCCGGGCGATCCCCGCGAGTGGCGCCCGGAGATTGCGCTCGACGTCCACGGCCAGCGCCTTGAGGGGGGAGATGTAGAGGACACGGGTGCCGTGGCCGGACGCGCGGGCACTCCCGGCGGCACTGCCCGGGTCGGGTTCGGCCGGCCCCAGGAGCAGTCCGTCGAGCGCGGCGAGGAACGCCGACAGCGTCTTGCCCGAGCCCGTCGGCGCGACGACCAGGGTGTGGGCGCCGCCCGCGAGGGCCGCCCACGCGCCGGACTGCGCGGCGGTGGGCGCGCCGAACGCACCACGGAACCAGGAGGCGGTGGCCGGGTGGAACCGGTCCAGGGCGACGGACATGAACACATGATGTCGTACGGCTACGACACACGCCGTGACACGGACGTGGCTCCGTAGAGTGTGCCCATGCGCGATCTCGACGACCACGACCTGGCTTCCCACCTCGCCACCGGCATCGGGGACATCGTCCGGGGCACCCGCGCGGGCGGCCTGCTGCACGGACGTTCGCTCGCGCGTGTGGCGAACGACGTCGCCGAGGACTGGACCGGCGAGGTACTCGCCGTGCACCGACCGGACGACGGGATCCTCTCGGAGGGGGTCGCCGACGATCGCAGCCGCCTCGCCAAGTCACGGGTGTGGATCATCGACGTGATCGACGGCACCAAGGAGTTCTCCACCGGCCGGTCGGACTGGTCGGTGCACGTCGCGCTCGTCGTCGACGGCCGGCCCACCGTCGCCGCGGTCGGGCTCCCGGACGCGGGCCGGGTGTTCCGGTCGGACCAGGTCGACTACGTCGACGGCCCGAGTTCGGGGGCCATGGTGATCAGTCGCAACAACCCGCCCGCCGGGATCCACGAGGTCGCCGACGAGCTCGGGTTGCACGTGCGGCCGATGGGGTCGGCCGGCGCCAAGATGCTCTCCGTCCTACTCGGCGACGCCGACGTCTACCTCCACGCCGGCGGGCAGAACGAGTGGGACCAGGCGGCGCCCGTCGGCGTGGCGCTCGCCGCCGGGCTGCACGCCTCCCGGATCGACGGGTCGCCCCTCGAGTTCAACAAGTCCGACACCTACTCCCCGGACATCCTCGTGTGCCGCCCCGACCTCACGGAGAAGGTGCTCGCCGTCACGGCGGGGCACCCGGTCTGGACGGCGTGACCGGCCCGCCTGAGTAGACTTGAGCCCCATGACCGTCCCCACCCCGTACGAGGACCTGCTCCGGTTGGTCTCGGAGCAGGGCACCCCCAAGGCGGACCGCACCGGCACGGGCACACGCAGCCTGTTCGGCCACCAGCTGCGCTACGACCTGGCGCAGGGGTTTCCGCTGATCACCACCAAGCGCGTGCACTTCAAGTCAGTGGCCTACGAGCTGCTGTGGTTCCTGCGCGGCGACTCGAACATCGGGTGGCTGCGCGAGAACGGTGTGACGATCTGGGACGAGTGGGCGGACTCCGACGGCGAGCTGGGGCCCGTCTACGGGGTGCAGTGGCGCTCGTGGCCGACCCCCGACGGCGCTCACATCGACCAGATCGCCGCGGCGGTGGAGTTGCTGAGGACCGACCCGGACTCGCGGCGCAACATCGTCTCCGCGTGGAATGTCAGCGAGTTGTCGGCGATGGCCCTGCCGCCCTGCCACCTGCTGTTCCAGTTCTACGTGGCCGACGGCAAGCTCAGCTGTCAGCTGTACCAGCGCAGCGCCGACCTCTTCCTGGGCGTGCCGTTCAACATCGCCTCCTATTCCTTGCTCACCCACATGGTGGCGCAGCAGGTGGGGCTCGAGGTGGGCGAGTTCATCTGGACCGGCGGCGACTGCCACATCTACGACAACCACGTCGAGCAGGTCCGCACACAGCTCTCGCGGGAGCCGTACCCCTACCCCGAGCTGCGACTGAACCGCGCCCCGTCGATCTTCGACTACACCTTCGAGGACTTCGAGGTCAGCGGCTACGAGCACCACCCGGGCATCAAGGCCCCGGTCGCGGTCTGATCCGGCGGACGACTGCGGTGACCGTGCGGATGGTGTGGGCGCAGGCCCGCGGCGGGGTGATCGGTGACGGCCGAGACATGCCGTGGCACATCCCCGAGGACCTCGCGTTCTTCAAGCAGGCCACCGTCGGGCGTCCCGTGGTGATGGGCCGCGCGACGTGGGAGTCGATCCCGGAGCGGTTCCGCCCCCTGCCCGGCCGTCGCAACGTCGTGTGCACGCGGGACGCCGACTGGTCGGCCGACGGCGCCGAACGCGCCGGGTCCGTGGAGCGCGCCCTGGAACTCGCGGGCCCGGAGGCCGCGGTGATGGGCGGCGGCCAGATCTACGCCGCGGCGCTGTCCGCCGCCGACGAGTGCCTGGTCACCGAGATCGACGCCGACGCGCCGGGCACCGTGCTGGCGCCCGAACTGGACGATGCCTGGGAACTGGTCGAGGTCGGTGACTGGATCACCGATCCCCGGAGTCGGGTGGAGGGGTACGACGACGAGGTGCGGCACCGGCACACCGTGTGGCGTCGCCGGAGAATCTCCTAGAACCACTTCCAGGTCTTGGGGATCTTCTCCCCCGCGGCGAGGATCTTGATCTTCGCGCCCGCCATGAACCCGTTGATCTCGATGTCCAGGTGGGGACCGCCGTGGACGTCGTAGCGCCCCTCGTCGATCTTCAGCTCGCTCATGGTCCGGTTGCCGGTGATCGACACCGAGACCCCGGGCGGGAGAAGGATCTTGGCGTTGGCGCCCCACAGATCCAGTTGGAGGTGGGTGCGCGGGCGGTCGACGACGGCCTCTCGGGCGTCGAGGTAGATCTCACCCAGCCACGACGTCAGTCGGTAGTCGTCCGGCAGCATCCAGCGGCCCTCGCGCTTGAGGGTGTCGAAGACGGAGGTCCTCTTCTGGCTCTCGTCCACGGTGATCGCGCTGCCGGGACGGGTGGCCGGCGGCGCGGAATGCACCGGGCCGACCGGCGCCGGTCGGGCGTGCTGTGCCGGGCCGGGCCGGTCGGCGGGGAGACCGCTCAGCGCCACCTCGAGTTCGGCGGGGCAGGTCGCGGCCCAGATCTTGGCCGCGCGGTCCGAGAACTCGGCGAGCGACAACTCACCTCGCCCCACCATCGCCTCGAGGCGCCGCTGGGCAAGGGTCCGTGGGTCGTTGTCCTGCTCCGGGTTCATGCCCCCAGGTTACTCAGCGCGTGAGGTCCTTCATCATCGAGCGCATGTCGGTGGTCAGTTCGTCGGCGAGGTCCTGCAGGCCACCGGAGATGACCTGCGAGAGGAGATCCGGGTTCTGGGCCTCGATCACGCAGCCGCCGCCGGACTCGCGGATCACCACATTGCACGGGATCATCAGGGCGACGTCCTTGCTCACGTCGAACGCTTTACCCGCGAACCCGGGATTGCAGGCGCCGAGGATGAGGACACGCTCGATGTCCTTGTCGATCTTGTTCTTCAGGGTGGCCGTGAGGTCGATCTCGTGGAGGATCCCGAACCCGCGGTCGGCGAGCGCGGCCCGGGTCGCCTCCACCGCCTCGTCGAACTCCATCTCGGTGAACGTGCCGATTCCGATGTCCATGTCGACTACCTCCGGTGTTGTCGGTTCTGGTGTTGTCGGTTCTGGTCTCCGGTGTCGTCACCCAGCCTGCCACGGGGCCGGCCGGTGGTCAGGCGAGCGAGAGGAACAGCTTCTCGAGCTCGGGCAGGTCGACCCCGTCCGCGCCGGGTTCGCCGTCGCGGGTGATGCACTCCTGGATGTTCTCGCTGATGATCTTGAACCCCGCACGGTCCAGTGCCTTGGACACCGCCGCGAGTTGGGTGACGATCTCCTTGCACGAGCGTTCCTGCTCGACCATGTCGATCACCGCGTTGAGCTGGCCGCGCGCGCGGCGCAGCCGGTTGAGGACCTGCTGCCTGGGCTCGGACACGGCTTTTGGGGACACGGTTTTTACGGACACAGCTTTGTCGGACACTGCTTTGTCGGACACAGCCCGCTCGGTTGCTGACATCGTCGCCCCTCTCGTGGGTCACTGATGGTCTCGGATGGTGAAGGCGGACTGACGCGAGACCCCCGTGGGTCCACCGGATGTCTCCAGTGTACCCGCGGGGGTATATTTTCGCGAGTGCCGGTTTCTGCCGGCCCAGCTGACGGTCAGTCGTCGTGGACGATAATGCCGCGGACCATGCCCTCGCCGCCGCGCTCCATGATCTCGTAGCCCTCGTTCACCTGGTCGAGGGTGAACCGGTGGGTGATGAGCTCGTCCAGCTTGAGCTGCTTCTCGTCCCACAGGCGCAGGATGTTGGGGATGTCGTGGAAGGCGTTGGCGGAGCCGAAGAGCGAGCCCTTGATGACCTTCTCGTACTGCGAGACGAACAGGCCGGGCAGGGAGATCGACTGGTTGTCGAGGCCGCCCATCGAGGTGAGCACGACGACGCCGCGCTTGCCGACCATGTCGGTCGCGTCGGCGGTGACCTTCGCGTCGGCCACGCCGATGGTGATGATGGCCTTCTCCGCCATCGTGCCCCAGGTCAGGCCCGGCAGCTCGGCCTTGGCCTCGTCGACGTCCGTGTAGACGTGGGTGGCGCCGAACTCCTTGGCCTTGGCCAGCTTCGACTCGTCGGTGTCGATGGCGAGGATGAACCGGGCGCCCGCGCGCTTGGCACCCTGGATGGCGTTGATGCCGATGCCACCGATGCCGAAGACGACGACGGTGTCGCCGGCCCGGACGTCGGCGGAGTAGACGGCGGAACCCCAGCCGGTGGTGACTCCGCAGCCCACCAGGGCCGCGACCTCAAAGGGGATCCAGTCCTGGACCTTGACCACCGAGTTCATGTTGGCCACGGTGTACTGCGAGAACGTACCCAGGGTGCACATGGCACCGGCGGTCTCGCCGTTGTCCAGCTTGAACGGGTAGCGGCCGTCGGCCATCTCACCGATGGTGCCGTTGAGGCCGCCGTCGCAGAGGTTGGTCATCCCGCGCGCGCAGGCCGAACACTTGCCACAGGCGGGGATGAACGACCCCACCACGTGGTCGCCGGGCTGGACGTGGGTGACGCCGTCACCGACCGCCTCGACGACGCCCGCACCCTCGTGGCCACCGACGATCGGCAGGCGACCCGGCAGGTCACCGCTGGTGATGTGCAGGTCCGAGTGGCAGAGGCCGGCGACCTTCCACTTGACGAGCACCTCGCCGAAGTTGGGTCCGTCGAGCTCGGCCTCGACGATCTCGAACGGCTTGCCGAGCTCTCGGGCGATCGCGGCCTTGGTCTTCATTGAACTCCCTCCGGGCGCGACGGGGCGAAGCCCGCCACTGGAACGTGTTCTAGCAACGTTAGCCCCATGGGTGAAACCTGTGGGGTGGTTACCCGAACGCGTTCTGGTGGGACCTCGCCGCCGCCGTCGTCCCGTCAGGAGAGTGGGCCGGCCCGCCGATCAGGGCTGCGCGTCGCCCTGCTGCGCCTGCGCGTCCTCGACGGCCTTGCGGACCTCGTCCATGTCGAGCCCCTTGATCTGCTCGACCAGGTCGTCCAGAGCCTGCTCCGGGATGGCACCCGAGTGGCGGAACACCGCGATGCCCTCGCGGAACGCCATGAGCGTCGGGATGGACTGGATCTGCAGCATCGCTCCGAGCTGCTGCTCGGCGTCGGTATCCACCTTGGCGAAGGTCAGCTCGGGGTTCTTGCCCGAGACCTTCTCGTAGACCGGACCGAACGCCTTGCACGGGCCACACCACTCGGCCCAGAAGTCCACCAGGACGATGTCGTTCTCGGTGACGGTCTTCTCGAACTCGGCGGTCGTGATGTCGACGGTGCTCATACGAATGCCCTCCTAGCGCGGACGGGGCGGCTCTCGTCCCGTCTCGTTACGCCGCCAGCCTACGGACAGCCCGCGCCGGCGACGACCTCCCGCGACGATCCATACCTCCGGGGGTATGGATGCCGCGCGTAGTCAGTGACAACATCGCCGGAGGCAGGTTATTCCCCGCTCCCCCCTGGCCTCACGCCTCCCGGGACGTCTCCCGGCGGGGCGGAGAGTCGAGGACCTCGGCGAGGAACTTCTCGAGCTGGTCGAGGAAGACCGCGTTGTCGTCGCCCGCGACCATGTGCCCGGCGTCGGGCACCTCCATCGTGTACGCGTGCGGGAGCAGCCCCCGCAGGTGCCGCACCGACTCGTCACTGACGATGTCCGACGCCGAGCCCCGGATGAGCAGGGTCGGTTGCGTGATGTGCGGGACGAGCTCCTCGAAGAAGGCGTTGCCGAGTTCCGCGTTGTCGGCCGAGGCGCCACCGGCGAAGCGGGGGTCCCAGTGCCAGTGCCACCGTCCGTCCTCGCGCAGCCGGAGGTTCTTGCGCAGGCCCTCGGGATTAGGCGGTCGCTTGCGCTGCGGCTGGTAGGCGGCGATCGCGTCGGCGGCCTCCTCGAGACTGGCGAACCCGTCGAACCCGGAGCGCATGAACTCCCCGACCCGCTCGACCCCCTTGGCTTCGAGCTTCGGGGTGACGTCCACCAGGACGAGCGCACGGGCGACGTCCTTGCCGGTGCCCAGCGAGAGCATCGCGGTCATCCCGCCGAGGGACGCGCCGACGATCACCGGGCGTCGGGAGGGGAACCGCTCGGCGACGATCGCCTCGAGGTCCGCGGCCAGCCGGTGGATGTCGTAGTCACCCTCCGGATCCCAGTCGCTGTCCCCGTGACCGCGGGCGTCCATCGCGGTGACCCTGTACCCCTCCCCCGACAGCCGGCGGGCGGCGCGGCTCCACGCGTGGCGGGTCTGGGCACCCCCGTGCAGCATGAGGATCTCCTCGACCGGGTCGAGCGAGTCGCCCGCCGGATCCACCGGATCCCACACCTCGCCGACCAGCGTGACACCGCCGTCGCGTTCCACCGTGAACTGCCGCGGTTCGCAGATCGTCTCGGTACTCGACATGTACGGGCCTCCCGGGATGGCGCCCACCCCATCGGTGGAACGTGTTCTCGTGCCGTTCTACCACGCCCGCTCGGCGATCACCCGCGTAGCGAGGTCCTCGGCCACCGCCAGGACCGTGTAGTAGGGGCCGCACCGCGGCAGCGAGGGCAGCGCCGACGCATCGGCCACCCGCAGCCCCTGCACCCCCAGGACACGTCCGGAGTCGTCGAGCACCTCCCCGACCCGCGCGGTGCCGGACAGGTGCTGCGAGGTCGAGACCGTGACGTCCCCGTCCAGGCCCATCCGCTCCGTCACCATCGCGGCGGCCCCGGCGAGGACGGCCGCGTCGTGCGGGTCCTCGGACAGGTGCACGGTCCCGTCGTCGCCGATCCGTCCACGACCGACCGGGTTCATCAGTGCCACCCCGATCCGGTGCGGCGCCGGCTCGAGGCCCGGGATGACGTGGTGCAGGGGGACGGCGTAGGGGCGGATCTCGACCTCGGCCTCCGCGGCAAGCTGCAGCCGGACGACATGGGAGAGCAGGGGCGGCAGCCCCGCCGGTGCGGCCGGGCCGCCACCCGGGTACCGGTCCCGCTCCGACAGGACGTCCGCGGGCAGGTCCAGCAGCAGCTCCGGATGCTCCTGCACCCCGCGGCCGACCGGGTGTCCGGTGGACGGTCCGATCCCGGACCCCATCAGCAGGGCGGCCGTCCCGATCGCCCCCGCACACAGCACCACCTGTCGGGCACCGATCTCCTCGTCGTCGTCGAGCACCACGCCGTCACACCGTCCGGCGACGCGCCCGCCCTCCCACCGGAGCGACCGAACCTGCGCCCCGGTGCGCACCCGGGCCCCCGCGCCGGACGGGTCCCAGGCGTCGAACGCGGTCACGCGCCGCGGGCCCCGGCGCGCCTGGCCGATCGCGGACACGCGGCCGGGGAACGCGGCGGCCACCCGCGCGGCGACCGACCCCATCGGCGCCAGGCCGGGTCGGAGGCGCTCGGCGGCGCGGGCCAGTCCCGCCGCGTACCGCCGCGGCCAGTCCGGACCCCACTCCGCGAGGTCCGCCGGTCGCGCCGGGGCGCAGTAGCCCCCGTTGACCGCTCCGGACCCGCCGAGGGTGCGGCCGCGGGGCAGGTCGAGAGTCGCCTCGCCGAGAGTGGCGCGATGGCGGGCGACGACCTGCGACCCTGGTCCCACGTCGAGCAGGCCCGCGCGCGGCGAGGCGCTCGCGGTGCCGGACTCAAGCAGGAGGACGTCGGCACCGGCCTCGGCGAGGCGGCGGGCCATCACGCAGCCGGCCGGGCCCGCACCGACCACCACCACGTCGGCCCGCGCGCCGCCGCTCACCGCGTGACGTCCGGTCGCAGTGCGTCGAGCGAGCGCGCGGCCCACGCCGACCGCCACACGCCGACACCGTAGGCCAGGTCGTCGAGGCGATGGAGCAGGACGTGCCCGAGGGGCTCGTCGATCGGCAGCCGTCCGGGTTCCCGGGCGGTCCACCAGTGCCAGAGGCCCTCGGCCACCGCCGCGGTGAGGAGACGGTGGCGCAGCCCGCGTGCCACCTGGGAACGGGACATGGCGGTGGCGGCGAGCGCGGCCGCCGTGACCGGCCAATACGGGCGAAGTAGTGCCTGCGGGAGCTGACGGACCGACGCCCCGGCGCCCCGGGCGACCAACCCGGCGGCCGCGCGACCGTC
Organism: Dietzia sp. MNB45; assembly: GCF_051994785.1. NCBI lineage: Bacteria > Bacillati > Actinomycetota > Actinomycetes > Mycobacteriales > Dietziaceae > Dietzia > Dietzia sp. MNB45. The sequence goes on from NZ_CP163397.1 coordinate 2,586,086, forward strand.
CCCGGTGAGGCCGCGGGTCCGCCACCACGACCTCCCGATCGCACCGGCCGCGAGCAGCGACCCCACCGGCGTGGCGCTCCACACCCCGATCGCCACGGCGAGGGACCACGGTGCGGCCACCGCGGGCGCCACGGCGGCCCCGTGGCGGTCGGCGAGCGGCGCCGCTCCACGCCCGTAGAACGCGCGCCGCGCCACCACCGCGCCGAGCGAGGTGCGATGCCGGTGGGCCACGCGGGCGGCCGGCTCGTAGCGGAGATGGATTCCCGCGGCATCGGTGCGCCAGCACAGGTCCACGTCCTCGGCGACGTGCATGCGTTCGTCGAACGGGCCGATTCCCCCGCCCTCGGGAGGGGGCGGCAACCGGTCGGGTCGTACCGCGAGCGCCGCGCTGGGGACGTACGCCACCCGTGTGCGGGGTCGGACCCTCGCCGGCTCGGGGCCCATGTCCAACGCGGAGCGGGCCGTCTCGTACCCGCGTACCCAGAACCGCCCCGGTTCGGCGGCCACGATGCGGGGCGCGACCGCGGCGACCCGGGGGTCGTCGAGGCGGGCGAGCAGGACGTCGAGCCACCCGGGCAGCGGGATCACATCGGCGTCGAGGTAGACCACCACCTGCGCCCCGGCCCCGACGGCCGCGGCGGTGCCCGCGTTGCGGGCGGCGGCGGGTCCCCTCGACTCATCGTGGCGCAGGACCGTGGTGGCGGCCGGGGTGACGGAGGTGGTCAGGGAGGCGGAGGTGGTCAGAGAGTCGGAGGTGGTCAGGGGCGGCGTGGAGCCGTCGTCGACGACGACGAGGTGCAGTCCGCGGGCGAGTTCCGGCTCGAGCGCCTTCGAGAGCGCGGCGACCCCGGCGGCGTCGTCACGGACGGGGACCACCACCGCGACGGCCGCCAGCGGACGGGTGCCCGTCGCGGTGCCGGCGGGGTGGGCCATCCCCCGGTCGGTGAGGGCACGCGCGAGGGCCGCACCCGCGGGAGTGTCGGTGGCGACCGTCTCGCCGCCGTCCAGGAGAGCCGACACGGCCGGCGACGGCGTGATCAGGGTGACCGGGTCGCCACCCAGCACCCGCACGACGTCGCCACGGCGCAACACCCGGGTGCGACGATCGAGCAGAACGTGGGGGACCTCGCTCATCGCAGCATCCCGTCCTCCCCCGGCCGCCAGCGTCCGAGGCGGCCGCGGGCGTCGGCGAGCAGCGCCTCCCACAGGCGCCGGCCCTCGTCGGCGGAGGCGGTGGTGGGGTCGCCCAGCACCCCGTTCGGGCTCACCGCCGCGACGCCACCCTCGCGGAGGGCGGGCAGGATCCGCGGCAACGGTTCGACACAGCCGGGCGCGGCGAGGTCGACCCGGACGAGGTCGGGGTGCAGATGCAGCAGGAGCGAGGTCTCGGCGTGACCGGCGTGGGTGTCCGTGGGGTCCTCGCTGGTGCGGCAGGGCAGCCAGGCGGCGTCGCGGCCCTCGTAGCGGAGCCGGGGTACCGCGAGGCGCAGTGCGTCGATGTTGCCTCCGTGCCCGTTGACCACGACGAGCCGGTCCGCCCAGGCGCTCACCGACCGGCCGAGCTCGATGATCGTCCCGGCGAGGGCCTCGGTGCCGATCGACACGGTCCAGTCAAACGCCTGGTGCTCCCCGCTCGCACCGTAGGCGAGGCCGGGGAGCACACGGACGTCACCGGGGGCGAGGGCGCGGGCGGTCGCGGTGGCCAGGAGGGTGTCCGTCTCCGGCGGCAGGTGCGGGCCGTGTTGCTCGGTCGCCCCGAGAGGCAGCACCGCGACCACTCCCGCACCGGCCCGGCCGGTCGCGCCGATCGCGCCCGTCACGTCGGGTCAGACCTTGATCGCGCCCATGTCGACGGTGAAGGTCGAGGCGGTGATGGTCCGCGAGGCGTCCGAGGCGAGGAACATCACCGAGTCCGAGATGTCGTCGGTGGTGGCCATGCCCATCCCCAGGATCGGCGTGAAGTGCGGCAGGAACTGCGGCATGGTGTTGAACACCTCGAGCGCGTCGGGGTCCTCCGCGCCCATCGGCGTCTGGACACCGTAGGGGTGGATCGTGTTGACCCGGATACCGTGCTCGCCGAGCTCCTTCGCCGCGGTCTGGGCCAGGCCCACCACGCCGTACTTGGACGCCGAGTAGGGCGACTGCACCGGCATGGCCTTGAGACCGGCCACCGAGCTCACCAGGATGATCGACCCGCCGTTACCGGCGGAGAGCATGTGCGGGATCGCCGCACGCAGCGTCTTCCAGTACCCCGTGAGGTTGATGTCGAGGGTGTCCTGCCACTGCTGCTCGTCGAGCTCCCAGACCTTGCCCCAGTTGCAGATGCCCGCGTTGGCGATCACCACGTCCAGGCGGCCACCGAAGCGCTCCACGCCGCGGGCCACGAGGGCCTGCTGGAACGCCAGGTCGCGGACGTCACCGACCTCGGCGAGGATCTCCCCTCCCTCGGCCTCCACGCGCTCGATGGTGGTGGCCAGGTCGTCCTCGGTGGCGGCCCGGTACTTCACGTACTCGGACGGCGAGTCACACAGGTCCAGGCCGATGATCCTGGCGCCCTCGCGCGCGAAGCGGATCGCGTGCTTGCGGCCCTGGCCGCGGGCCACACCGGTGATGTAGACGACCTTGCCGTCGAAATCTCCCATTACAGGGGGGGTCCTTCTCTTCCGTGGTGGTGGGTCAGACGCCGAGACGGCGCATGAAGTCGTCGGGGATGACGTAGTCGTCGCGGTTCAGCTCGGAGATCGAGGACTTGCTCAGCCCGATGAGGCTCGAGTCGAGTCCGGAACGCATGATGTCGAGGACGTTCTCCACTCCCGCCTGGCCGTTGGCCCCGAGCCCCCACAGGTACGCGCGACCGATCATCACGGCCCGGGCACCGAGCGCGAGTGCCTTGGCCACGTCCGAACCGCGACGGATGCCGCCGTCGAGCAGGACCTCTACCTGATCGCCCACCTCGTCGGCGATCGGCGCGAGGCACCGGATGGACGCCGGGGTGGCGTCGAGGTTGTTGCCGCCGTGGTTGGAGACGGAGATCGCGGTGACCCCGGCGTCGACGGCCCGCTTGGCGTCGTCGACCCGGGTGATGCCCTTGAGCATGACCGGTCCGTCGTAGTTCTCCACGACCCAGGCGATGTCCTCCCACGTGGCCGGCGGGGTGCCCATCCACTCGCCGTAGGCACCGAAGAACGTCGGGCCCATCTCGCCCTTGCCCACCAGGTTGGGGGTCGTCAGATCGGGGAACCGCTTGTTGACCACCACGTCGCGGGCCCATTCGGCGGCCCAGCGGGGACGCACGGCGATCTGCGGGGCGAGGGTGATCATGGCCCTGGCGTCGAGCTTCTCCGGGATGGCCGGGCTGCCCCAGTCACGGCCCATCGAGAACGACCAGTCGGTGGTGAGGATGACGCCCGCCGCCCCGGCGGCCTTGGCGCGCTCCAGCCGCTCCAGCACCTTCTCCTTGCCGCCGAGCCAGTACACCTGGAAGAAGGTCTGCGGGTTGGCCGCGATGACCTCCTCGATCGGCTTGGACGCGAACGAGCTCAGTCCCATCGCCGTGCCGCGGGCGGCCGCGGCGCGGGCCACGTCCACCTCGCCGTCCGGCGTGACGGCCTGGACGCCGGTCGGCGAGATCATCACCGGCAGGCTGATGGGCTGGCCCATCACCGTGGTGGCCATCTCGCGGTCCTGCTTGGCGCCGATCACGTGGGGCTTGGGCTCGAGCTCGGTGAAGGCGTCCATGTTGTCGCGGATGGTCACCCCCGCTTCGCTTCCGCCGACGAGCGCCATGTACACGCTCTTGGGCAGCTTCTTCTTCGCGCGGCGCTGGGCCTCCGCGACCGACTCGAACCACGGGTTCTGGCGCCAGGGGTTGGCCTCGGCGATCTTCGACAGGCGGGACACGGTGGTGGCTGCTCCTTCTAGGGGGTTCGTCCGGGCTAGCGGGGTTGGTCCGGGCCAGCGGGGTTCGTCCGGGCGGGCCGGCTCAGATCGGGGACTCGTCGCACAGGCTGGTGGGCCGGCGCGGTGGTGTCGTGACGAGGGTCAGCGGCACCGGGCCGGTGGGCTGCTTACGCGCCGCGAGTCCCATGGGCCGGGTGTGGTCCTGCGACGGGTCGGGGATGCTGCGCTCAGCCGCGAGCAGTCCCTCTCCGTACCCCTGGACGCACTCGGGGTCCGGGCCGTCCATCGGCAGCCCGGTGAAGAACTTGGCCGCCATGCAGCCACCCCGGCAACTGTCATAGAAGTCGCAGGACGCACACGCCCCGGCCGACTGCGGCTCGCGCAGCTCACGGAACAACTCCGAGGTCTGCCACACCGTCTCGAAGCCGCCGTCGGCGACGACGTTGCCGGCGAGGAACTCCTCGTGGATGGCGAACGGACAGGCGTAGACGTCGCCGATCGGGTCGATCAGGCACACCACACGGCCGGCACCGCACAGGTTGAGCCCGGGAAGCGAGCCCTGGCCTTCACCGAACGCCGACAGGTGGAAGAAGCTGTCACCCGTGAGCACGTCGGAGCCGTTCGCGACCAGCCAGTCGTACAGGTCCCTCTGCTGCTCGGGCAGCGGGTGCAGGTCGTCCCACACGTCGGCGCCGCGGCCCGACGGGCGCAGGCGGGTGATGCGCAGGGTCGCGTCGTACTTGTCGGCCAGCGCCTTGAACTCGTCCAGCTGGGTGACGTTCTCGCGCGTCACCACCACCGAGATCTTGGCGTCGGTGAAGCCGGCGTCCTTGAGGTTCTGCAGCGCACGGCAGGCCATGTCGAAGGACCCCGGGCCGCGGACCGCGTCGTTGACCTCCGCGGTCGCACCGTCGATGGAGATCTGGACGTCCACGTAGTCGCTCGCGGCCAGGCGCCTGGCGACCTTCTCGTCGATACGGACACCGTTGGTGGAGAACTTCACGCCCACCTGGTGGCTGGTGGCGTAGTCGACCAGCTCCCAGAAATCGGAGCGGACCGTCGGCTCGCCTCCGCCGATGTTGACGTAGAAGACCTGCATCTTCTGCAGCTCGTCGATGATCGCCTTGCACTGCTCGGTGCTGAGCTCGCGCGGGTCACGGCGACCGGAGGAGCTCAGGCAGTGCACGCAGGCGAGGTTGCAGGCGTAGGTGAGTTCCCAGGTCAGGCAGATCGGCGCGTCGAGCCCGCGCTCGAACTGGTCGACGAGGCGGCCGACGGGCGCCGGAGCAGTGGTGGTCGCGGTGGACGCCGTTGCGGGACGGTCGAGCATGCTGGTCATGAGGTCTCCTCGATCATGCGCGAGGCGGCGAGCTGGCCGAGCGCGTGCAGGTACAGCCGCGCTGTCGCCGGATCATCGATCGACACCCCGGCGGCGGCACAGGCGGCGCGCGCAGTGGGGTGGTCGGCGAGGGTGCGGACCACCTCGACGATGGTCGGCGACTTGAGGAAGCTGAGCTTGCGGGTGTGGAAGTGGTAGAGCAGTGCCCCGAACGGCTCGGGCCGGAGCGCCACCCCGGGGTGCAGGCGCCAGCCGGCGTCGAGGTCGAATTCCGCCGGGGCGGCTGACTGCTCGGCGTCGGCCGGCGCTGCTGCGGAGGTCATCTCAGTAGACCCCACACATGCCGTCGATGGAGACCTCCTCGATGAGGGCCTCCTCCAGCACGACCTCGGTGTTCTGCGTGTTCTCCATGACGTGTCCTCTCGTCTGGCACTCCGGCGACATCCCACCGGTTTCCGGTGAGATCTGCATCATATTGGCACTTAGTGCCAGTGGCAAGGGTCACTCATCTAGGCTCTCGTGTCATGGGAATGCCGGAACTGCCCGGAACCGGGACACGGCCCCCGGGACGTCGGCCGTCGACCACGCGCGCCTCCATCGTCGACGTGGCCCTCGACCTGTTCGCCCGGCAGGGCTACGACGCGACCAGCGTCGACCAGATCGCCGAGGCCGCGCACATCTCCCGCCGCACGCTGTTCCGCTATTTCCCCGGCAAGGCCGCCATCGCCTGGGGCGAGTTCGACGAGCAGATCGACCTCATGCTGGAGTACCTCGCCGACGTGCCCGAGCAGACGCCACTGCGCGACGCCCTCGCCGACGCACTCATCGCGTTCAACACGTTCCCCCGCGAGCAGACGGAGGCGCACCGACTACGGATGCGCCTCCTGCTCGGCGTGGACGAACTGCAGGCGCACTCGACCCTCGTGTACGCCGACTGGCGCCGGGCCGTGGCCGGGTTCGTGGCCGCCAGGCTCGGCCAGGCGGTGGACGATCTCGTGCCCGCCGCGACCGCGCACGCCGCGCTGGGGATCGGGCTGTCGGCCTACCGCCTGTGGGTGGCCGAGCCCGGAGCCGACCAGGATCGCCTCCACGAGCTCCTGCGTCACGGGACACAGATCCTCGCCCGAGAGGACGCGTTCGAGCCCGGTGGGCGACCGCGCTGAACTTACCGGCGGGTAACCTCGTCGTCGTGACCGACTCCGACACCTCCCCCACCCACCACGCCGACACCTCCACCTACCGGCTGTGGAAGACCGCCACCCGGCTCCCGTTCGGCTCCCGCCTGTTCAGCGCGGCGGTGAGCCTCAAGGCCCCGTACTTCCGCACGGCGTACCCGCACGTCGTCGAACTCCGACCGGGCCGCTGCGTCGTCCGCGGACCCGGCTGGTGGGGCAACCGCAACCACATCGGAACCTTCCACGTGATCGCGGCGTGCAACCTCGCCGAGATGGCCATGGGCATGCTCGCCGAGGCCACGGTTCCCACCACCCACCGATGGATCCCCGTCGGGATGAACGTGCGCTACCCCGCCAAGTCGACTGGCGACATGACCGTCACCGCCGAATGGACGGAGCTGCCGGACTTCTCGGCCTTCACCAGCGGTCAGGACGTCGAGGTGCCACTTCGGTTCGTCGACGACGCCGGGGTCGAACCCATCACCGGCTCGATCACCATCCGCGTCTCGCCCAGGAAGAAGCGCTGACAACGACGCCGGTTCTGATTTTCCGTTGCGGAAACGGAGAATAGCTCCTACTGTTTCCGTCATGGAAAACACCGGCTCCCCCCCCGCGTCACGACTCGCACGACGCCGGCCCGTACGACCCCGCCGCCGCGCTCGCGGACGTCGACGCGGCCCGCCGGTCGGTGGCGGACAGGCTCATCACCCCATGGTGGTACCACCCTGCCCTCGGCGTGATCCTCGCGGCGATCATGCTGGTGGCCGCGCTCGACCTCCACAACCTCGTACGACTTCCGGTGGCGCTCGCCGGCGCCGTGGGCATCGGACTGCTGATCGGCGCGTACCAACGCACGACCGGCCTGTGGGTGGACATGCGCAACCTCGGCCCCACGTCGCGCAGATGGTGGCTGGCCTACGCGGTGGTCGTCGCGGTGGCCACCGGCGCCTCGCTCATCCCCACCGCCACCGACCGCGCGCTACCCGCCTGGCTGGCCGTCCTGCTGGCCGCCGTGGCCGTGATCGCGACGATCGTCCTGGGCCGCTGGGTCGACGACGCCATGCGCGCGGAAATCCGTTCCGGCGCCGCCGCGATCCCTTCTCGCCGATGAGGGCCGGACGTCCCGCAGCGCGGTTCGACGAGATCATCCACGCCCCACACCGCCTGCGCATCTGCGCCCTGCTCTCCCCCGTGGAGTCGATGGAGTTCGGTACCGTCCGCGACGAACTCGGGGTGGCGGACTCGGTACTGTCCAAGCAGTTCAAGGTCCTCGCGGACGCCGGATACGCCACCACATCCAAGGCCGCCGGCGCCACCGGGCGCGCCCGGACCTGGCTGGCCCTCACCCGGGCCGGCCGCAACGCGTTCGGCGGGCACGTCGAGGCGCTGCGCGACCTGGCCGCCGCTGCGGAGGGCGAACCGCTCGCCCCGAGCGAATCAGTCGCGGGTGCGGGCGTCGAAGGCCTTGATCGCGATCGGGGCGATCACCACCGTCAGGCCGACGATCCACAACAGTGACGCCAGCACCGGGTGCTGCAGCGGGAGGGCGGCGTCCGGACCGACGGCCGGGGCGTTGCCCCAGAGTTCCCGCATCGCCTGCACCACCGAGGAGAGCGGGTTCCACTCCGCGATCGCCCGCAACCACACGGGCATCGACTCCGGCGGGGCGAAGGTGTTGGCGACGAACGTGATGGGGAACGTCGTGGTGAACATGACGCCGTTCACCGCCTCGATCGTCTTGAGCCTCGAACCCACCACGATGCCGATCCAGATCATGACGAAGCCGAAGCCCAGCAGGATGAGGTATCCGAGCAGCGCGTCGATGATCCCGCTGCGGATCCGCCACCCCACGATCAGGCCGGTCAACGACATGACCACCACGCCGATCGAGGAGTGGATGAGACTGGACGCGCTGCGCGCGATGAGGATCGACGACCGCCTGATGGGCAGCGTCCGGAAGCGGTCGATGATCCCCTTGTTGAGGTCGTTGCACAGTCCGGAGGCCACGACGAACGACGAGAACGCCATGGTCTGCGCCATGATCCCCGGCAGCAGCCACTCGCGGTAGTTCCCGCTCCCCGCCACGGCGATCGCACCGCCGAAGACGAACGCGAACAGCAGGACGAACATCACCGGCTGGATGGTGACGTCGGCGAGGTTCTCCGGCTGGCGCCGGATGTGGAAGAGGTTGCGGCGCACCAACGCGGAGATCTGCCGGCCGAACGAGGGCCCGTCGGGACGGACCGGCACGGAGAAGCGTTCCCGCTCCGGGGACGTGGTGGCGGGGTCGGCGACAGTGCTCATACCCGGGACTCCTGATCGGTCGTGTCGGTCTGCGGGTCCTCCGCCTTGCGGCCCGTGAGGGAGAGGAAGACGTCGTCGAGACTCGGCCGTTGCAGGCCGATGTCGTCGAGTTCGATACCCGCCTCGGTGAAGTCCGCCGCGATCGCGGCCAGGGCCGAGACCCCCTCCGACGGCGCGGTGAGACGGCGCGCGTCCCGGTCGACGTGCAGATCCTCGATGCGCCCCGCCAGGACGCGGGCGGCCTCGTCCACGTCGTCCGGGCGGGACACCGTGACCACCAGGCTCGCCGCGCCCGAACGATCCTTGAGTTGCAGCGGCGTCCCGTCGGCGATGACGCTGCCGTGGTCGATGACGATGACCCGGTCGGCCAGCTGGTCGGCCTCGTCGAGGTACTGGGTGGTCAGCAGCAACGTCGTGCCGTCCCGCACCAGACCCCGCAGGACGTCCCACAGTTCGTTGCGCGACCGCGGGTCGAGCCCCGTGGTCGGCTCGTCCAGGAACAACACGGGCGGGGCGGCGACGAGGCTCGCCGCGAGGTCGAGCCGACGCCGCATTCCGCCGGAGTAGCTCTTCGCGACCCTGGTGGCGGCGTCGGTCAGGGAGAACTTCTCGAGCAGTTCGTCCGCGCGCGCCTTGACCGCCCTCTTGGGCAGTCCGTAGAGGTCGCCGATGAGGCGGAGGTTCTCGCGTCCGGTGAGCAACTCGTCCACCGTGGCCGACTGCGCCGTCAGGCCCATGGCCTTGCGGACCTGCGCCGGCTCACGCAGCACATCGTGCCCGGCGACCCGGGCGGTTCCCGAGGTCGGCGGGCTCAGCGTGGTCATCATCCGGATGGTGGTCGTCTTGCCGGAGCCGTTGGGGCCGAGCAGCCCGAGGACGGTTCCGGTGGGGACCGCGAACGAGATGTCGTCCACGGCGGTGAAATCACCGAAGCGCTTCACGAGGTGCTCTGCTTCTATCGCCGGCGCGGAGGAGGATCGGGTGCTCACCTAGAAAGGGTGTCCCCCGCCCGCGTCCCAGTCAACACTCACCGGTCGCTTTGCGGACAGTTCCTGTCAGCAATGGGCTCCGGCGGCCCCGGAGCGGATGCCGACGGACGCCCACCGACCTACCGTGGGGAGTATGCCGCGCATCACAGTGACCTCCGTCCACGTCGACGACCAGACCCGCGCACTGGCCTTCTACACCGAGGTCCTGGGCTTCGTGATCAAGCACGATCTCCCGGCCGGGGACTTCCGCTGGCTGACGGTGGTGGACCCGGGCGACCCGGGTGGCACGCAGCTGCTGCTCGAGCCCGACCAGCACCCCGCGGCACGCGCGTACGCCACCGCCCTGCACGCCGACGGCATCCCGGCCGCGCAGTTCGAGGTGGACGACATCCACCGGGTGCACGACGAACTGAAGGAGCGGGGTGCCCGGATCGTGCAGCCCCCCACCGAGATGGGCCCGGTGTGGGCACTGGTCCTCGACGACACCTGCGGCAACCTGATCCAGCTGGTCACCGCCCCCGAGATGTGAGAGTCGTTCCCGTATGGGCCCGCCGGGGGCGCCCGGCGTATCGTGGGGAGGTTGCCAGCGCGATCGTCGCCGCCTCACGACCAAAGGATGACCGGTACCCATGAGCCCCATGTCGACCATCCCACCGACCATCGCCCGTTCGTGGCTGCTGCTGCCCGCGGACAAATCCGAGCGCTTCGACGCCGCCGTCAACTCGGAGATGGACGTGGTGGTCCTCGACGTGGAGGACGGGTGTCGGCAGTCCGAGAAGGAACGGGCCCGGCGCGAGGTCCGTCAGTGGCTCGAGGCCGGGAACCACGCGTGGATCCGCATCAACGACGTCCGGTCCCCCGAGTGGGAGAAGGACCTCATGGCGCTCGGGCACTGCCCCGGACTGGACGGCGTGATGCTGGCCAAGACCGAGAACGCCGAGCACGTCTCCCTCACGGCCGCTCGTCTGGCCGAGAACACCCCGATCGTCGCGCTGGTGGAGTCGGCCGACGGTCTCGCCCAGGCCGCCGAGATCGCCAAGTCCGAGCAGGTGGTGCGGCTGGCGTTCGGCGTCGGCGACTTCCGTCGCGACACGGGAATCGGGTCGTCGCAGATCGCCCTGGCGTACACGCGCTCGCAGTTCGTGGTGGCCAGCCGGATCGCGCGCGTGGCCCCGCCCATCGACGGGCCGACCATCTCCAACGACACGCAGGTCCTCAAGGACGCCGCCGAGCACGCCGTCGAGATGGGCATGACCGGCAAGCTGTGCCTCCGCGTGGACCAGGCGCCCTACATCAACGAGGTCCTCTCCCCCTCCGCGGCCGACGTCTCGTGGGCCGAGTCCGTGATCGATGAGCTCGGTCCCGGCGGCGAACGTGCCCGCGACGGCGCCGACCTGCCGCGGTTGGCCCGGGCCCAGAAGATCGCGCGCCTCGCGCAGGCGTACGCCGGGGCTCGCTGACGCGACCTCGCGCGCGAACAGGGCCCCGGCTGCGTTGTGCAGCCGGGGCCCTGTCGTCGTTCGCGACTGCGGGTTGTCGTTCGCAAGTCCGCGTGCCCGGGGTGTGTGGCCGGGGCGTGTTGCCGGGTCAGTGCACCCGCTGGAGCCGGACGTTGGCGAACTCGGTCAGTCCCCAGCGGCCGAGCTCGCGGCCGTAGCCCGAACGCTTGACGCCGCCGAACGGCAGTCCGGGCATGGTCGTGCCGTGTTCGTTGACGTAGGCCATCCCCACCTCGAGCCGCTCGGCCACCTCGGAGGCGCGGTCGACGTCAGTCCCCCACACGGAGCCGGACAGGCCGAACGGGGTGTCGTTGGCGATCCGCACGGCCTCGTCGACGGAGTCGTAGCCGTAGACCATGGCGACGGGACCGAAGATCTCCTCCCGGTAGGCGTCCATCTCTGGGGTGATGTCGGTGAGGACGGCGGGCTGCATGAAGGCGCCGGGCCGGTCGATCGCCGCGCCGCCCGTGACGAGCGTCGCGCCCTGCTCTGCGGCGCGCTGGACCTGCTCGACCACGCCGTCGCGCGCGTCCTCGGAGGACAGCGGGCCCAGCTCGGTGCCCTCGTCGGCGGCGGGCCCGACGGCCAGTTCCTCGTAGAGGTTCTTCAGTCGCCCGACGAAGTCGTCCTTCATCTGCGCGGGGACGAAGATCCGCTTGGGCGAGTTGCACGCCTGCCCGCAGTTCGACAGCCGCGCCCGGCCCACGGTCTCGACCAGTTCGTCGAGGTCGTCGGCGTCCAGGACGACGAGCGGGTCCGAGCCGCCGAGCTCCAGGACGCTGGGCTTGAGGTTCTTCGCGGCGACGGTGGCCACCGCGGCGCCGGCGCCCTCGCTGCCGGTCAGGGAGACGCCCTTGATCCTGGGGTCGGCGATCATCTCGGCCACCGTGTCACTGGAGGCGTACACGTTGACGTAGGCGTCCTCGGGGAGGCCGGCTCCGCGCTGGACCTTCTCGATCGCCGCCGACGAGCGGGCGCAGATGCTCGCGTGCTTGAGCACGATGGTGTTGCCCAGCAGCAGATTGGGCGCCGCGAACCGGGCCACCTGGTAGTAGGGGTAGTTCCACGGCATGATGCCGACCAGCGGGCCGACCGGCTCGTAGGTCACCCGGTTGAGGCGGGCGTCCGGCACATCGAGGGTGTCGGACTCGAGCAGCGCGGGACCGTGCTCGCCGTACCAGCGGTAGATCGACGCCGCGAGGGCCACCTCGCCGCGGGCCTGCGCGGGGAGCTTGCCCATCTCGGTGGTGATCGCCTTGCCGAGCTCCTCTTGGTGCTCCTCGAAGGCGTCGGCGATCGCCAGCAGGATCCGCGCCCGCTCGGACACCTCCGTCGCGCGCCAGGTGGCGAACCCCTCGGTGACAGTGCTCAGGATGGCGTCGACGTCCTCGGTCTGCTCGTACTCGCGGTCGGTCCGGCCGGTCGATGGATCGTGCGTGACGTACATGCGGTTCTCCTTCGCGTTGCGTTCTGTTCGAGCCTCGCCGGGATCCTTTCCGGCTCGTGCCGCGACGGTAGGACGCCGGCGGGCCGGACGCATCCGGTCGACACGCCACGACCCCGCCGTCGTCGCGGGACGTCGGCGGGGTCGGGGTGCCCGTCGAGCCGGTTCAGCCCCAGCCCTGGGCAGCGCGACGATCGGCGTCGGCCATGCCCTGGTTGCCCTGGCTCGCGGCGCGCGAGATCTCGGCGAGCATCGACTGGAGCGCGGCCGCGGCCTGATCCCAGTCGTTCTGGTGCGCCTGGTAGGCGACGGCGGCGTCGCCCTCCCACTCGGCGACCAGCGGTGCGAGGTAGGCCTTGAGATCGTCGAGAGTGGTGCGCAGGTTGACCGAGGCCTGCGTGACCTGGCCGACGAGTGCCTCGATCGGGCCGTGGTTGTAGGTGATCTGTCCTGAGGTCATGGGGGTACCCTTCCGGTGCTGGCGGTGCTGGCGGTGCTGGCGGTCAGAGGTTGAGAGGCCCGGCGGCGCCGGCGCGGTTGATGAGCGAGGCCGAATCCTGGTCCGCTGCGTCGAACGATGTGCTGTTGGTGCGCATCGTCTCCGAGATCCCCGCCAGCGCGGTGTTGAGCTTGGTGCTCTGCTGCTGCCATCCGGTCATGATCTGGGTGAAGCGGGCCTGCGCGGCGCCCCTCCACACCGAGCCGCCGAGTTGGGACACCGAGTCCCGCACGGTGCCGAGCAGGCGGTCGATCTCCAGGTTCACGTCGTCGACCCTCCTGGCCGCGGTGTCCATGGTCCCGATGTGGGTGTTGAACCCGGTCATCTCGTCCTCCACTGTGGTCGGTGCGGAATCCCCTTCTGGGTCCGTCACAGTGTTCGACGCGCCCGCGGGGCGGTTCGGTTCCGCAGGATCGGGAAAATCGCGTCCGTCCCGCTCGTGTCCGAGCCGCCCGCGCGGTCCGGTCACGCGACCCGGTCACGCGGTCGCGTACAGGCGCCACGCCGCCTCGACCGGTGAGATCGCGGGGACCACGAAGGACAGCAGTCGGGCCCGGTCGCAGGCGTCCACGACGCGCTCGGCGAGGCGACCGCGCACCAGCACCTCGGTCGACCCGGTGCCCGCCTCACGCCGGCGACGGCGCACCTCGGCGACGGCGTCGAGGACCCGCGGCACCTCATCGTCGACCGCGGTGTCGCGACAGGGGTCCCGCCGGTGCACCACGGCCCGGTCGACGAGTACGAGTCCGCCACGGGTCCGCTCGACGAGTCCCACGGTGGTCCGCGTGTGGCAGGACTCCACACAGAGCGCCCACCGTGCGGAGGACGACGGCAGGGCCTCGGCGGTGACCAGCGCGGACCTGACCACGTGGGCGGTGACCCCCGCGCCGTGGGCGGCGCCGACGAGCCGCGTGGTGCGGCTGGTCCCCCAGTCGGTGGGTACGACCAGCACCACGGCGTCGCCCTCGCGGGCCCCTCCCCACCGCAGTGCCCGGGTCACGGGGGCACCGAGGAGTTCTGAGACCGGGACCGACAGGCCCGCGACCTCGACGCGGTCACGGTGGGCGTGCGCGACCGGATCGGCCAGGCAGCGGTCCGGGAAGCGGCCGGCGGCGACCTCCACGCGGGCGGAGCACTCGAGGCGATCGCCCCCCGGCGGGAGCGCCGAGCCGTCCAACCCGGCGAGCACCGATGCCGGAGCGACCACCGGGGACAGCACCGCGGAGGCGGACGCCGCCGCCACCGTCAGCCCCGAGCAGGACAGGTCGACGGCCAGGGTCGCCGCCCGCGTGTCGGTCACACCTCGCCGCCCTGTCCCGGCTCGGACAGGGCGGTCTGCACCAGCCGGACGCCGCCGTCGCGCGTGATGAGTCGGCCCCGGCCCGCCGGCAGCGGCCCCGGCCGGATACCGCCGAGCAGTGGGCCCTCCTCCCGACTGCCGGACATGAGGAACCCGGCCCCGCCGAGATCCCGGATGCGGGCGACGAACGGGTCGAACATCGCCCGCGACGCCCCGGCGCTGCGCCGTGCCAGGACCACCGTCAGACCGATGTCGCGGGCGTGGGGCAGGAACCGGGTGAGCGGTTGCAGCGGGTTGCCCCCGCCGGTGATGACCAGATCGAGGTCGTCGACGAGCAGGTGGATCCGCGGGCCGCTCCACCACGACCGCGCCCGCAGTTCCTCCGGGGTGACGTCGGCGCCCGGCATGCGCTCGTCGAGGACGCGGACGAGATGCTCGACCATCGGGGCCAGGGCGGTCTCGGTGGGCGCGTACCCCGCGAGGTGGTATCCCTTGATCTCGCCGAGCATGGTGCGTCGGTAGTCGACCACGATGAGTCTGGCGTGCTCGGGGCCGTTTCCGGCTACCAGTCCGCGAGCCAGCGAGCGCAGCAGCGAGGTCTTGCCGCATTCTGAGTCACCGAGTACCAGCATCAGCGGGTCGCCCTCGAGGTCGGCGTAGACCGCCGTGAGGTCGGCCTCGTCCACCCCGAGCGGGACCCGGGTGCGGCGTCCGTCCGGGCCGGGGCGCGACAGACTCGCCAGCTGCGAGTACGGGAGCACCTCCGGCAGCATCCGGACCGGCGCCGCGGCGACGTCGCCGACCCGCGCCCGCCACCTGCGCGCGAGATGGCGGGACGCCTCGGCGGTCGCGTCGGCCATGCCGTCCGCGTCGACCCGCCCGTCGAGGCGGGGCTGGTGGACGAGCATGTGGTGACGGTCCGGCGTGAGCCCGCGGCCCGGGGCGGCGGGCACGGTCATCGCGGCCCGCCGATCGATCATCGAGTCGGTGGGATCCCCCAGTCGCAGTTCGACCCGGGTGCCGAGGGCGTCACGCAACGCCGGTCGGAGGTCCGCCCACCTGGACGCGGACAGCACCACGTGGATCCCGTAGGACAGCCCGTCCGCGGTCAGCCCCAGCACGGTCTGCTCGAGATCCTCGAACTCGGTGCGCAGGGCCTGCCAGCCGTCGATCACCAGGAGCACGTCGGGGTACTCCGCCACAGGGCGGCCGTCCCGGTCGACCACCCGGCGACGCGCCTGGTCGACGGAGGCCACGCCGTCCTCGCGGAACGCGGTCTCGCGGCGACGGCGCTCGGCGTCCACCTCGGCGATCGTGCGGCGGATCTTCTCGTCCTCACCACGACGGGCGACCCCGCCGACGTGGGGCAGGTCCGCGACCGACTGCAGCGCCCCGCCACCCAGGTCCACGACGTACACCGACAGGCGGCCGGGGTCGTTCGTGGCCGCCGCGGACAGCACGAGCGTGCACAGCGCGGTCGACTTGCCGGATCGCGTCCCGCCCACCACGGCGACGTTGCCGTCCGCCCCGGAGAGGTCCGCGTGCCAGATGGCGCGGCGCTGTTCGAACGGCAGGTCCACCTCGGCCAGCGGGAACCTCAGGCGGGCCGGCCGACCGGCCGTCGGGGTCCCTCCGGAGCCCTCGGGTCCGGCCCCGGCGCGCTCGTCCGTCGGTTCGGTACCTACCGCGACGTCGAGCGGCGCCCCCTCCCCGAGCGGCGCCAGCCACACCTCGTGCGCGGGCCTGCCGTGCCCGGCGAGTCGCCCCACCAGGACCTCGAGGAGGCTCGCGGACCCGTCGGCGGGCCCCTCGTCCGCGGCGCCGGAGGACGGGCGGGCCTCGTCGTCGTCGACCCCGGACGCCGCCGGAGTAGGGGCCGGCACGGGCATGTACCAGGACGTGAACGGGCGGACCGCCGCGCGGGCGACCGGTGCGGCCACCGACGACCCGTCGAGTCGACGGTCCTTCCGGTACGGCCCGGAGACGTAGGCGGCGTCGAAGCGCACCGGGTCGCCGGCGTCCACTTTGAGGTACCCGGCGCCCGGGGTGGCGGGGAGGTGGTAGGCATCGGTGACCCCGAGAACCGTGCGCGACTCGGTGGCGGAGAACGTCTTGAGCGCGATCCGGTAGGACAGGTGGCTGTCCAACCCGCGCAGCCGCCCCTCCTCGAGCCGCTGCGACGCGAGCAGCAGGTGGATGTGCAGGCTGCGGCCCAGGCGACCGATGGTGAGGAACAGTTCCGCGAACTCGGGTTTGGACGACAGGAGTTCCGAGAACTCGTCGACCACGATCACCAGCGCCGGGAGCGGTTCGAGCGGGGCTCCTTTGGCACGGGCGGCCTCGTACTGGCCGACGCCTCCGTAGTTGCCCGCGGCACGCAGCACCTCCTGGCGGCGGGTGAGCTCGCCCTCGAGCGCGTCGCGCATCCGGTCGACCATGGTGATCTCGGCCTGGAGGTTGGTGATGACGGCGGCGACGTGCGCCAGCGACTCCAGCCCGAGGAACGTGGCACCGCCCTTGAAGTCCACCAGGACGAGGTTGAGCGAGTCCGGGTCGTGGGTGGCGACCAGGCCCAGCACGAGGGTGCGCAGGAACTCGGACTTCCCCGAACCCGTCGCGCCGATGCACAGACCGTGCGGTCCCATGCCTCCGTGCGCGGCCTCCTTGAGGTCCAACTCGACGGGGGCACCGTCCGGGCTGACCCCCACCGGCACGCGCAGCCGGTCGCGTTCGCCGCGCCGCCGCCACGCCACCGCGGGATCGACCTGAGTGGCCACGCCGATGCCCAGCAGGTCCGGAAGCCCGGGCGCGCGGCGGGTCGTGGTGGAGCCGTCGGCGTGGGTCACCGTGTCGGCGGGTCGGTACCGGGACAGGGCCATGGCCAACCGCTCGGCCTCCGGCGGGCTCATCGCGTCGACCCGGGCGATGTCCTCGTCCCCGGCCTCGCTGCGCACGCGGGCCACGCGGTCGTCGTCGACCCGGATGCACAGGCCGCGGCGCAGCGCGAGGTCGCGCAGTTGCCCCGCGCGGCTGCCGGAGACCTCGAGCACCGTGACCCCGTCCAGTCCGTCCTCCGCCAGGAGACGTTCCGCGCCGGTGACGCCCACACCGTCGACGACGACGACGAGGTGCGCCCGTCCCGGCACGACCGGGGCACTCGGTGAGAACGCCGAACGGTCGGAGATGCCCGTTCCCAGCATCGACTCCGCCCCGGCGAGAGAGAACTCGGTGAGCCGGACCCGACCACCGCCGTCGGTGTAGTCGGGGTGTTCGTGGTGCGGGAGCCATTTGAGCCACTCCCAGGCCTGACGGGCGTCGCCCTCGCTCGCGGCCACCGCGACCCGGACCCTGTCGGGCCCGTGGGCCACGACGAGCCCGGCGATCATCGCGCGTACCGCGGAACGCACCACCTCCACCTCACCGTCGAGCGACAGCGCGGCGAACGCGCGCAGCTCCAGCGCCACGGGCAGGTCGTCGACCACCGAGTGCACGCGGACGAAGCGGCGCATGCTCACCACCGAGACCGGCTCCAGGTCGTCGACCGGGCCGGTGTCGGGCGCGTCCAGCCGGGTCGCCAGTGCCTGACGGCCCGGGCCCACCCGGATGGTGAGGTCCTCGGGATCCGACTCGTCGCGTTCCCACATCCGGGGCGTGCCCACCAACGCGGGCAGCTCCACCGGATCCGGGTGACGCCACAGGGCGGCGGCGCGCTGGGCGGATGCGGTCGCGCGCACGGTGTCGCGGGTCTGGCCGAGATAGCGCAGGTAGTCCTTCCGCAGTTCGTCGGTCTCGGCGGTCTTGTTACCGCCGCTCAGAGTCCCCGCGAGCATGCCGACGGCGGAGACCGCCATCATCACCGGGAAGAGCATGAACATGGGATTGCGCATCATGCCGGTCCGCATCATCACCACGACCATCCCGCCCACGGCCACCACCAGCACGATCGGCAGGATGATCTGGACGAGGGGCCGGGGCGTGGGCCGGGGCAGGGCGGGCGGTGCCTGCAGCGCCAGCTCCCCACCGGGCATCGGCGGCGCGTCGAGCTTCTCCGCGCGGGTGAACACCACATCACCCATGAACGTCACCCGTGCACGTCACCAGTGATCGATCCCTTCGCTCCCGCCGGGTGTGACCCCGCCGCCGGGAGATGGCGTCCCCACGAGCGCCCGTCCGACCCGACAATATCGGCGTATCGGAAGGCGATGTTAGGGCAGTACACGTCCTGGCGGGGACACCATCCGGGCGGGATCGGGAGGATCTGGAGTGTCGCAACGTAGTGGGATCCGGGAGGTCGCGGCGGGCGTCGATCCCCTGGACCAGCGTCGGGTGTCGATCGTGTGCCGTTCCACCCGGGTGGACCTGAGTCTGCCCGCCCACCTCGCATTGGTCGCGGTGATCCCGGAGGTCGTGGACCTGATCCGGGAGCACATCCGCGCGGTCGCCGGTCCGGCCTCCGGCGTCGATGTCGACGCCCGGATGGGCGGTGACACCGGCGGGTCCTGGCAGCTCTCCCGACTCGCCGGCGGGCCCCTGGCGGTCTCGGAGACGCTCGCGCAGCAGCGGGTGCACGACGGGGAGATCCTCGTCCTCGACCACCGCCCCGTCCCCACGCCGGCGCCGCTCTTCGACGACGTCCTGCAGGGTCTCACCGAACCGGACGTGGCTCGCTCCCCCACCTGGGACCGGCGCGACGCGGTCACCACCGCGACCGCGACGGCGGCGGTGGCGGCGGCTGCGGCCACGGTGGCGTTGGTGCGCCAGTGGACGACCGGAGGCGGGCCCGCGGTCCCCCTGGTCGCGCTCCTGGCCGCCCTGCTCGGCCTGGCGGCCGTGGTGGCTCTGCGCCGCACCCCGGCGCCCGGCGCGGCCCACGCGGTCGCGGGGGCGTGCGCGGTCGGGTTCACCGTGCTGGCCGGCGCCACCGTCGGGGGCCCGCCCGGCGGGGCCGGCCACCTCGTGGGCGGGCTGACCGCCGGAGCGGTCCTCGCGGGCGTCCTCCGGTGGACCGTGTTCCGCCCGGGTCCGCACACGTACGCCACGGGCGCCGGTTACCTGGCCGCGGCCGTCTCACTGGCGGCCGGGGCGGTCGGCTCGACGGTGGTCGCCACGACCCGCGTCCCGGCCGCGGCGGCGGGAGCCGGGGCCGTCCTCGTCGCGCTCGTGCTGCTCACCGCCGCGCCGCGGATCGCGGTCTGGGCCGCCCGGATCCCCATCCCTCCCGTGCCCGCCCCCGGCGAGGACGTCGAGGCCGGGGACCTCGAGGAGATCGACCACGACGTGCGGGGCCGGGCCGGCGGGCCCCTGCCGACCCCGGACGTGCTGCGGCACCGGTTCCACACCTCGCGCTCATGGCTCACCGGCCTGCTGGCGGCGGCGGGGGCGGTCTGCACCATCGGGTCGCTCACGTCCCTGACCGGGAACGCCGGTGCGACCCGCTGGGCGGCACCGCTCGCATTGGTCCTCATCGTCGTCCTGGTGCTGCGCGGCCTCGGCTACGCCGACCGCGTACACACCGCCGTGCTGCTCGCGTCCGCGCTCGTCCTCACCGCCGGGGTACTGGTGGGCGCGGGGATCACCGTCGCGTCCCCGGTGGGCGTGGTGGTGCCGGCGGCCGTCGCGGTGGCGGCGGCGGTCGTGGTGGCCGCCTCGGTGGTACCCCACGTCGACCTCTCGCCCGCCGCCCTGCGGGCCGTGGGCGTGATCGAGGCGATCGGGATCTGCGTGGTCGTCCCCCTCGCCGTGGGCGCGATGGAGGTCTACTCGCTCGTCCGGCAGCGATGAGGATCCGACGCACCTCCCACACGAGCGGGGGCGGGCCCGGGTCCCGCGCCGCGCACAGTGCAGCCGCGCCCGGGGCCGCCGCCGTACTGCTGGTCACCGTCCTCGCCGGGCAGCTCTCCGGGGCGCCCGTCGCGGCCGCACTGGAGCCCCCGGCGATCGATGGACCGGTCCCGGCGGCCACCGGGCTCGACGCCGGCCACCTGCGACTGGACGGCCCCTGCCGGACCACCGCGGCCTTCCTCGATCCCGGGGTGTCGCCCCCGTCCGCCACGGCGGCCGAGCTGGGCGGGGCCTGGATCCACGGCCGCGGCGAGGGGCAGGTCGTGGCCGTGATCGACACCGGCGTCAACCCCGGTCCACGCCTGCCCCGGGTACGGGGCGCCGGCGACGTGGTCCCCGGTCGCGACGGCACCGAAGACTGCGACGCACACGGCACCCTGGTGGCGGGAGTGCTCGCCGCCACCGAGGACGAGACCGGACACTCGGGGGTCGCGCCCGGGGTCGAGATCGTCTCCATCCGCCAGTCCAGCAGCGTTCTGCGCCCCGAGGCCCGTGACCGGAGCCGCGGACCGGACGGCCCGACCGTCGGTGCCGGGGTCGGCACGCTGTCCTCCCTGGCCCGCGCGATCCGGGCCGCCGTCGATGCGGGCGCGGACGTCATCAACATCTCCGAGGTGGCGTGCGTGCCGGCCGGCACGGTGCTCGCCGACGCGACCCTCGGCGGCGCGATCCGCTATGCCGCCGTGGACCACGACGTGGTGCTGGTCGCCGCCGCCGGCAACGTCGGCGACGCGTGCGGGGACCAGAACCCCGGTGCCGCCGACCCCTCGGTTCCGGGCGACGACGGCTGGGGCGACGTGGTCACCGTCGCCTCCCCCGCCTGGTACGACGAGCACGTCCTCACCGTCGCCGGCGTCGACGCCAACGGCGCCCCCGCCGACTTCTCCCTGCGCGGCCCGTGGGTGGACGTCGCCGCGCCGGCAGTGGGCCTGCGGTCCGTCGGTGCGGACGGGGCCGGGGTGTCCGACGTCGTGCTGGCCGGGGACGGGTCGCGCACGCCCGTCACCGGGACCAGCTTCGCCGCGCCGTTCGTCGCCGGCACCGCCGCGTTGGTCCGGCAGGCCCACCCCGGGCTCACGGCACGCCAGGTGATCGCGCGGATCGAGAACACCGCGATCCCCGCCGCCGGCGGGCACGACTTCGCGGTGGGGCACGGAGTGGTCGACCCCGTGGCGGCGGTGACGGGGGTTCGCAGGATCGGACGCCCCGCGCCCGCGACCACCGCGATCGCCGCACCCCCGGCCGAGCCGGGCCCTCCGGGTGCCGGCGTCGGCGCGGCCGTGGCGGCGGGTTCTCTCGCTCTGGGAACGATCGCCCTCGTCGTCGTCCTCCTCCGGCCCCGCGACGACCGGGACACCCGGGCCTGACCCCGCGGGTCACCCGGCCGCGGTGGCCTGTCCCACGACCTCCGCGTCGACACCGTCGCGAGCGACCAGCGCCGCCCCGCGATCCAGGCGCGGCCCGGCCGGGAGCCGGTCGAGGACACCCCCGTCCACCGGCACCGGCGTCCCGCCCAGTCCCAGCATGGCGGCGGTCGGGGCGTCGGGGACGTCGAACCTCACGCCGGTGTCGGAGACGATGGTCGTCACGGCACTGCGTGTGGTCGTGCCGCGGCCCGTCGCCGCCACCAGTAGCCCTCCACCCGGGATTCCCACCGCGTCCACCGCGGGCCCGCCCCCGTCGGCCCCGGCCACCTCCCGCACGTCGCCCGGGCCCGGGGCGGTCGCCCCCGCCACGAGCGTGACGCGACGCGTGGCGGAGTCCCTGCTACCCCCGTCGCGGACGCACAGCACCGGCGAGCCGGCGGTGTCCAACACCGACGGGCGCCGGCCCGGGAACGCCTCGGTGTCCAGCGCGACCGACCTCGGCACACCCATCCGGTCCGGCGGCACCCTGACGACCGACCCGACCGTCGACGTCGACCGGATGACGTCCGCCAGCACGGGCCCCACCTCCTGTACCCCGTCCGCCAGTGCCACGTGGGTGCGCGTGCCGGTGGCCGTGTCGACGGTGAACACCTGCCCGATCCGGAGTCCGTCCAGGCCATAGTCCACCGGCTCACCTGCCATGTCGATCACCGGGCGACGCACCGGGTCGACCTCGGGCAGCGGATCCACCAGCGCCGCAGTGACCGGGCGCGGGTCGACCCCGGCCAGGCCGAGGATCGACAGCAGGTCCCCGTCCTCCAGATCGATCCGCGCGCGGGTGCCGTCGCGCAACAGCCACCCCGTCCCGTCCTGCACGGCCAACACGACCTCGTCGGCACCCGTGTCCCGGCCCGGCCCGGCATCCTCGCGGGCGACGATGCTCGTGGCCGTGACGCGCGGGCGACCGCGCTCGGCGTCGGCCACCTCGTCACACACCGTCCACGACACGGCGGCCGCCGCACCGGCGTCGCGGTGGGTGGGCAACGCGGACGGTGCCCCGGGGATGCCGAGCAGTCCGCCCCGCAGCGTTCTGGCGACGTCGGCGTCGCGCACGGTACGGGGCTCCGCGGGCTCACCCAGAACGAGCCGCGCCGACGCGAGGTTGTGGACGGGGTGGACGGTCTCGCCGGCGCGGACGTACATCTGCCCGGAGTCCCGCCCCACCATGATCGTCGTGGCGTCGACGTCCGGGGCGGGGTCGAGCAGCGCCAGAACGGCGGCCCCGGCGACCCCGATCACGGCGCCGACCACACCCACCGTCAGCCCGGTGGTCTGGCGTTTGAGGGGGTCGTGCAGCATCCGGACATCGCGGGCGACCACGGCGTGTCGTGCCCGGCGGGTGAGGAAACGATGCCCGTCCACCTGCGCCCTTGTCGTCGGCTTGAGCGGCACGGCCCCGGCTCCCTCCCCTGATGTGACACCACCGCGACCGGGGGCACCGGGGGTAGGGTACGCCACGATCCGGCCCCCGTGGCCGGTCTTCCGAGGCCGCCGACCGGGCGCGGCCGGGGTGTCGCGGGCGTCGCGGAGGGGCGGGGATATGACGGCGGTTCCGACCTTCGCGGGACTGTCGGCCGTCCTCCTCACGACACTCGTGCTCACCGTGGTGTGTCCGCCGTCCTGGCAACCATGGGTGCAGTTCCTCGTGGCCGCGCTGGTGGCCGCCGTGATCACCGCGCGGCGCGCTGGGCGGCCACTGGTGGCGCGCGAGCGGGCCCCGCGGCGGCGGTCCGTGGACGTGGTGGACCTCGTCGCCCCCGACCGATCGACCGTTGGGTGCGTCGAGGGTGACCGGGTCGTCACCACGGCCGTCGAGATCTCGGCTGGCGCGCTCGTGGCCACCGAGGTTGGGCACGACGACCCGGCCGACCACCGCGGCGTCCGCCTGCCCCTGGCCGTCGTGGCGCGACAACTCGACCAGGGTGGGGTGGTCCTGGAGGGGATCGACGTGGTGGTCGACGGTCGCCGTGCGGCGGACGGCGACGACGGCGAGGTCTACGACTCCCTGGTCGGGCCGCTGGCTCTGATCTCGCACCGGCGCGTGCACCTCCTGGTGCGGTTCGATCTGGCCCGGCTGGCGACGGGGACGGGTTCTGCCTCGTGGACCGCGGGAGCGGGCGCCTCGCTGGAGCAGGTGGTCGCGGTGGCCACGGAGCGGCTGCGGCGCGCACTGGTCCACCACGGGGTGCCGTGCCGCGTCCTCGACGCCGCCGAGCTCGCCGAGGTCTATCTCGACGCCGAGGCCGACCCGGGGCCCGGGACGGGGCTGGTGGTCCGGCCGTCGGCGGACCCGCGGGCCGTGATCGACGGGCTCACCGCCGTCCGGGCGGCCCGCCTCACCGAGGTCGTCCGGCTGCGGCGGGTGGAGGGGCGCGACGACGTGGTGGACATGATCACCACGGTGGGCCTGGCCGGGGTATCGGAGCGGGAGGTGGCGGGTGGGATCCCGCCGACCACCACCGCCGCCTGCCACCCGCTCCCGTCGGGGCGGGTGTCGCCCGTACCCGGCGAGACCCTGCCCGACGCGATCGCCGCATCCCTCGCCCGGCGGGCGGTCGACGACCTCGCCGACCTCGCCCCGCCCGCCCACGGCTGCGGCCAGATCCTCGGCGCGACCCGCACCGGCGCCGCAGCCGCCATCCAGCTCGCCGGCCCCCACCTGCGGTCGGTCCTGCTCGCCGCCCGGCCCGCCGTCTGCCGGCAGGTCGCGTTCCGCGCGGTCGCGGCCGGGTACCGGGTGGCCGTGGTGACCGATGTCCCCGACCGGTGGAGCCCCCTGACGGCGATCGGCGACGAGTCCCGCTACCGGATCGTCGACCCCGATTCCTCCGACGTGGGTGCCCCCGTCGACGCCGTGATGTGGGACGTCGACGGCCCGCTGACGGAGGGCAGGATCGACGCGCTCGCCGGGCCGGGCGGCCCGGATGTCACCCCGCCCACCGTCATCCGGGTGGACGCCGACTGGGAGCTGCGCGGCACCAGCCGCCTGTCCTCAGCCGCCGCGACACCCGATCTCGTCCTGGACGGTCGGATCGACGGGTGGATCTCCGTGGAACCACGGGCCGGCGAACCCCGCCGCGTCTCGGTCGTGGCTGGGCCGGGCGAGGACCCGTTCGTCGGGCCGCTCGCGTCACCGGACGGTCTCGCGACGGACGGTCTCACACCCTCAGGTGCTGCACCTTCCGCCACCCCGGATCATCGGTGACGGTGACGGACACCTCGCCCTGGTCCCACCCGGACGCGGCCACCCGCAGCTGCTCGTGCGCCGGGGTGGTGGAGTCCACGTAGAAGTGCAGGAGGCGACGGCCGTCGCAGCTCTCCGCCCCGACGCATTCCCCGTTGCCCTCGAGGCGCTCGACCAGGTGGTCCTCCAGGTCCCGTAGGCCCGGCAGGGACAGGGACCCGGGCAACCCGCCGTCCTCTACATCCGTATACGGGACGTGGACCGCGACGTGACGGTCGAACTCCGGCGCCGACAGCGCGACCAGAGGGACCCGGACCACGGCCACGAGCGGACCGCGGCCCGTCTCCCCGTGGAGGATCTGCCACGCCGGGTCGCCCAGCTCATCGGTGTTGTCCGCCGCGAGCTCGCAGAGGATCTCCGGCAGTTCCCAGAGCGGGACCGCCTCGATGCCGGGCGCGGTGGCGTTGGCCCGGATCAGGCCGACCCAGGTCTCCACCTGCTCCTCCCCGCACAGCGCGTCCAGCAGCAGGTATGCGGCGATCCCCAGGTCCGCGCCGGACAGCCCGGTGAACGCCGGGTGGTGCACGGTGACGTCGGCGCGGGACAGGCCCAGGTCCACCACGACCTCCGCCTGGTCGAAATCCAGCCGGCGGTCCCGGAAGTACATCGCGCAGCCCCGGACCGGCTCGCGCAGGTCGGCGAATGACCACGACTCATCGGCGTCCGGCGCCGCCGCCAGCCACCGGCGCGCGGCACCACGCAGTTCGGGCACCCCCGCGGCGGTGACGGTGAGGCGGTGCGGCCCGCCCTCGCGTGCCGGGACGAACTCCCACGACAGTCGCGGGTCGATGGCCTCGATGAGCGAGGTGATCTCCGGGACCACCCGGCGGGCGTCGCCCGAGTCGAGCGCTGCCGTCGCGCGGCGCCTGCCGCCCTCCGCCCACCATCGCCAGAAGGTGGTCACGGCCCTGTCCGACCGCAGCCGGGCCGTCTCGACACGGACGCCGGAGAAGTCCAGCGACCGCGAGAGCTGCCGGGGTCGCGCCGCTCGAATCGCCATCTGTTCTCCTCCCGTCACCGCGGTCCTCGTGAACATGTCTCCACCCCAGTATCCGGATAACCCGACGATCGTGCCCGCGCCGACACACCCGCCAGGTGCCGAGCGGGCACTCCCGGGGCCTGAAGCGGGTGCGCCTGCGCGCCCACGCTGGCAGTGTCGTGGGTATGACCTCCCCACATGATCTGGCCCGGCTCTCCTCCGGTACGCCCGAGGGCACGGAGCCGACGCGGCGGCCCGGCCCGCAGCCCCGCCCCGGCCACGACGGCCGGAGCGGCCCGCGGGTGCTCGTGATTGGCGCGACCGGGTACATCGGGTCGCGTCTCGTTCCCCGGCTACTGGCCGACGGCGCCGAGGTGTCCGTGCTGGCCCGGACGCCGAAGCGCCTCGACGACGTGCCGTGGCGCGACGAGGTGACCATCCACTCCGGCGGCCTCGGGGACGCCGACGCGCTGCGCTCCGCCCTGCGCGACATCGACGTCGCATGTCACCTCGTGCACTCGATGGGTGACTCCAAGGACTTCGAGCGGGAGGAGCGCGAGACCACCGAGGCGTTCGTCCGGGCCGCCGAGGAGGCGGGCATCGAGCGCATCGTCCACCTGTCGGGCCTCCACCCGGAGGACGAGACGGACCTCTCCCCGCACCTGCGCTCCCGAGCCGACGTCGCCCGGATCATGCTGGAGTCCACCGTTCCCGCGCTCGTGATCCAGGCCGGGGTGGTGATCGGGTCGGGCTCCGCCTCGTTCGAGATGATCCGCCACCTCACCACCCGGCTGCCGGGGATGGTCACGCCCAAGTGGGTGAGCAACCGGATCCAACCCATCGCCGTGCGCGACGTGGTGCACTACCTCGCCGCGGCCACCAGGGTGCCCCTGGAGGGCGACCTCGCCCGCGGACGGGCCATCGACGTGGGCGGCCCGGACGTGCTGACGTACGGCCAGATGATGCAGATCTACGCCGAGGAGGCCGGCCTGCGTCGCCGCCTCATGGTCCCGGTCCCCGTCCTCACGCCCAAGCTGTCCTCCCTGTGGATGGGACTGGTCACCCCGCTCGAACCCGGCCTGGCCAAGCCCCTGGTGGAGTCGCTGCGCTGCGAGGCCGTGGTGCTGGTCGACGACGCCGACGAGGTGCTCGGCCCCCCGCCCGGCGGACGGACCAGCTACCGGGATGCGCTGCGCGAGGCCCTGCGGGTCCCCCACGGCCCGGCTCGCCCACCGCTGTGGGACGGGGCCGACCCGCTGGACGATCCCGCGCGCCTCCTGCCCTCGGACGCCGACTGGGCCGGCGTCCGCCCGCCCACCATCGGGCGTGTGCGCGGCGGGCGATGAGCGACCAGCGAGAGGCGCCCGCCTCGCCCACCCACCGGTACCTGCGGGCGCTGCGATCGGGCGAGATGGACACCGCGCCCTCGCGGCCGGGCCGGAGGCGTGTCCTCGTCGTCGTCGTCACCCTCGTCGTCGGCGCGGCGGTGAACGCGTGGGCGCTACGGATACCCGCCGGCGACGCCATGTTCTACCCCGCCACCGCACTGCTGGCCGCGGTGTGGCTCGGCGGGGCGTTCGCCTCCGGGCCGATCCGGGTGGGCTGCGAGCCGTACCGGCCCCGTCGGCCCGTCCTGTCGTCGGTGCTCACCGCCGCCGCGCTCGCCGTCGTGTTCTGCCTCGGCGGGCTCGTGGTGGCGAGGATCGAGCCGCTGCGCGACCCCGTCGACGCCCTGCTCGACCACGCCACCGTGGGCAACCTCGTCCTGGTGGCGCTCCTCACCGCGGTCAACGGCATCGCCGAGGAGTGCTTCCACCGCGGCGCCGTGTACTCGGCCGTCGCCAACCTGCGGCCGATCCTCACGACGACGGTGATCTACGCGACCGTCACGGCCACCGCGGGGATCCCACTTCTCGTCCTCGCGGCCGTCATCCTGGGACTGGTCACCGCCGTCCAGCGGCGGGCCACCGGCGGAGTGCTGGGCCCGGCGATCACCCACGTGGCGTGGTCGATGGTCATGCTGTTCGCCCTGGGCCCGATCCTCGACGCGGCGCCGGTCTAGTCCCCACAGCAGCCCGCGCCGGACCCCGTCCCGGACGCCGCGCTCGGCCCGGCTCCGTCATCGGCGCCCGCCGCCCCGCCCGGCCCGGGCCCCGGTCGAACCTCGCGGGTGACGAGGTTGCGCGCCGCCAGGTCGGAGTCGGCCGGGTAGTCCACCCCCACCAGGGCCAGTCCGCACGCCGGTGCGACCGGAACCGCGGACGACCGCTCGGTCTCGGTGAGCAGCCCGCTGATCCAGTCGGGGCTGCGCCGGCCCTCCCCCACCGCCATCACGGCGCCCACGAGGCTGCGCACCATCGACCAGCAGAACGCGTCCGCGCTCACCGACGCCGTCCACACCTCGGCGGCCCCCGGCGCGTGCTCGCCGCGCGGGTCCGGCTCGGCACGCCAGTCGAAGCGTTGCAGCTCACGGATGGTGGTGGCGCCCTCCCGACGACGGCAGAACGCGGCGAAGTCGTGTAGCCCCAGCAGCCGTTCGGACGCGTCGCGGATCGCGTCGAGGTCGGCGCCGCGCTGCCAGGCGGCGGTGTCGCGGGCGCGGGTCGGCTCGGGTCCCCACGGTGCCGTGGTGAGGCGGTACTCGTAGTGCCGGCGCAGCGCGGAGAACCGGGCGTCGAACGCGTCCGGGACCCACCGGGCGGCCATCACCGCGATGTCCGCCGGCAGCAGCCGCGCGAGCCGACGCACGAGCGCCTCCGGGCGTCCCTCCAGCGAGCGCTGGTCCAACCACTGCGGGTCCACGTCGAGATGGCACACCTGCGCTCGCGCGTGCACCCCGGCGTCGGTGCGACCGGCGACCGTGAGGACGACGGGATTGCGCAGGATCCTCGCGAGTTCGGTCTCGAGCACCCCGCACACGGTCCTCAGTCCGGGCTGGCGCGCCCAGCCGGAGAAGTCGGTGCCGTCGTAGGCGACGTCCAGGCGGATCCGGCGGGTGCTCACGGCCTACAGACGCTAGACCACCGCCGCGCGTGCCCGCCACACCGCCCGCCGTCGCCCCGTCCGGCACCATGGGGACCATGTCCACGTCCCCGTCCCCTTACCGCGCCGCGCTCCTCGCCGTCGGTGCGGCCGTCGCCCTCGCCCTGTCCTCCTGTGCCCCCGGCGACGACGACGAGGCCCCGCCCGCCGCGGCCGGTGCCGCCGCCACCGGCACCACCACCACCGGAACCACCTCCACCGACACCGCCAGCGAGGCCGGGCCGGCGATCCGGCGATACGTGGCGCTGGGCGACTCGTTCGCCGCCCTGGGCCCGACCGGAGCCCCCACGAGCGGGCCGGCGGGGTGCCTGCGATCGTCGCTCAACTACCCGTCGGTGCTCGCCGGGCAGCTGGACGTCGCCGAGTTCGTGGACGTCACGTGTGGCGGCGCGAGGACCGTGGACATGACGGCGCCCCAGATCGCGCAGACACCGCCGCAGTTCAACGCCCTCACCGCGGACACCGACCTGGTGACGCTCTCCATCGGCGGCAACGACATCGGGTTCGGCGCGATCGCCGGGTGCGTGGTGCAGACGCCCAGGGCCACCGACGGGGCGCCGTGTCGCGAGCGGTTGGACGCGGGGGTCTCGTCGTCACTCGAGGGGCTCGGGGCCCGCCTCGACGCGGTCCACGCCGGGATCCGGGAGCGGTCCCCCGCGGCCCGCATCGTGGTGACCGCGTACATGCCACTCGTGCCGCCGGACGGCGGCTGCGACTTCCTGGACCGCGTCAGCCCCGGCGACGTCACCTGGACGCGGGACGTCACCGACCGGGTCAACAGCGCGGTGACCGACGCGGCCGTCCGGGCCGGCGCCGAGATCGTCGTCCCCGACGACGCCGGGGAACGCCACGCCTGCGCCCCGGCGGACGAACGGTACACCGACTTCACCGGTGCGGAGACCGGCTCGCATCCGATGCACCCGACCGCGGCCGGCCAGCGCGCGATGGCCGCGGCGGTGGCCGACAGACTCTGACCCCACCGCGCCTGCACTCCCGCTCCCACGCGTCGCTCCCACGCGGCCACCCCGGATCGACGACGAGGGCCCCGCCACCGCGTGATGCGGTGGCGGGGCCCTGACGGCGTGATCCGATGCTGGCGATCAGGCCTTGTCGGCGTCCTCGCCCTCGGCGTGCGTGGTGTCCTCGGACACGGCCTCGGCGGTCTCTTCCGCGGCGTCGACCTGTGCGTCGTCGGCGGCCTCGACCTGATCGGCGATCGGGCTGTTGGCCTCGGCCTCGGCCGTGACGTCGTCGGTGGACTCCGCGGGGGCCGCGGCCGGCGCGGTGGCCGCCTTGGACGCCGCGGCGCGGGTGGCGCGCGAGGCCTCGGCGGAGGCGAGCTCCTCGGTGACGAGCGCGATCATCGCCATGGGCGCGTTGTCGCCCTTGCGGTTCTCGAGCTTGACGATCCGGGTGTAGCCACCGTCGCGGTTCGCGACCCGGGGGCCGATCTCGGCGAACAGCTTGTGCAGGACGTCCTTGTCGCGGATGACCTTGGCGGCCTCACGACGGTCGGCCAGCGTGCCACGACGCGCCTTGGTGATGAGCTTCTCCGCGTAGGGGCGCAGCAGCTTCGCCTTGGTCTCCGTGGTGCGGATCGCGTCGTGCTCGAACAGCTGGGTGGCCAGGTTCGAGAGGATGAGCCGCTGGTGGGCGGCGGATCCGCCGAGGCGGGCGCCCTTCTTGGGCTTGGGCATCAGATTCTCCTAGGAATGGTGTTCCGGGCGCTCGTCAGAGCTGCTCGGTCTCGGCGTAATCCTCGCCGCCCTCGTCGGTCCACGTGCCGGTCTCGGCGTCGTAGCCGGCGACCGAGGCGGGATCGAATCCGGGGGGCGCGTCCTTGAGGGACAGGCCGAGCTCCACGAGCTTGACCTTGACCTCGTCGATCGACTTCTGTCCGAAGTTCCGGATGTCGAGCAGGTCCGACTCACTGCGGGCCACGAGCTCGCCCACGGTGTGGACGCCCTCGCGCTTGAGGCAGTTGTAGGACCGGACCGACAGGTCCAGGTCGTCGATCGGCATACCGTAGGCGGCGATGTGGTCGGCCTCGGCCGGGCTCGGCCCGATCTCGATGCCCTCCGCCTCGTCGTTGAGCTCACGGGCGAGGCCGAAGAGCTCGACGAGGGTCTTGCCGGCGGACGCCAGGGCGTCCCGGGCGGTCATCGAGTTCTTGGTCTCGACGTCCAGGACCAGACGGTCGAAGTCGGTGCGCTGGTGCACACGGGTGGCCTCGACCTTGTAGGTCACCTTGAGCACGGGCGAGTAGATCGAGTCGACCGGGATCCGGCCGATCTCGTGGCCCGCGTCCTTGTTGAGCCCGGCGGGAACGTAGCCGCGGCCACGCTCGACGACCAGCTCGATCTCCAGCCGACCCTTCTCGTTGAGGGTGGCGATGTGCAGGTCCGGGTTGTGCACCTCGACGCCGGAGGGCGGGACGATGTCACCGGCGGTGACGGCTCCCGGACCCTGCTTCTTGAGGTACATGGTGACCGGCTCGTCCTCGACGGACGAGACGACCAGGCCCTTGAGGTTGAGGATGATGTCGGTGACATCCTCCTTCACGCCAGGCACGGTGGTGAACTCGTGCAGGACGCCCTCGATGCGGATGCTGGTCACGGCCGCGCCCGGGATGGACGACAGCAGCGTGCGCCGCAGCGAGTTGCCGATGGTGTAGCCGAAACCGGGCTCGAGGGGCTCGAGCACGAACCGCGAGCGGTTCTCGGAGACGACCTCCTCGGTGAGGGTGGGCCGCTGGGAGATGAGCATGTGCTACCTCTTTCGATTCTCGACGCCCGCTATTTGACGCCGTGGGAACCCACCGTCGCCGGGCGGGCCGCGGTGTGCGGCCCGCCCGGCGACGAGGGGGGACAGATCACTTCGAGTAGAGCTCGACGATCAACTGCTCCTGCAGCGGCACATCGATCTGCGCGCGCTCGGGGAGCTGGTGGACGAGGACCCGCAGGGTCGTCGGGACGACCTGCAGCCACGCCGGGACGGGACGCTCGCCGAGGGTCTCCTGGGCGATCTCGAACCAGTCCATCTTGGTGGACTTGGGACGGACGTCGACGATGTCGTACTGCGAGACCCGGTAGCTCGGGATGGTGACCTTCTGGTCGTTGACCAGGAAGTGACCGTGGGCCACGAGCTGACGGGCCTGGCGACGCGTCCGCGCGAGACCCGCGCGGTACACGACGTTGTCCAGTCGCGACTCGAGGATCTGCAGGAGGTTCTCACCGGTCTTGCCGGCGCGGCGGTTCGCCTCCTCGTAGTAACGACGGAACTGCTTCTCCATCACGCCGTAGGTGAAGCGGGCCTTCTGCTTCTCCTGCAGCTGGGTGCGGTACTCGGACTCCTTGATCCGCGCGCGGCCGTGGTGACCGGGCGGGAAGGGCCGACGCTCGAATGCGGTGTCTCCACCCACGAGGTCCACGCCCAGACGGCGGGACTTGCGGGTGACGGGGCCGGTGTAACGTGCCATGATTTAGTGCGTTCCTTCCGGCTCAGACTCGACGCCGCTTGGGCGGACGACAGCCGTTGTGGGGCTGGGGGGTGACATCGGAGATCGTGCCCACCTCGAGGCCGGCGGCCTGGAGCGAGCGGATCGCGGTCTCACGTCCCGAGCCGGGGCCCTTGACGAACACGTCGACCTTCTTGACGCCGTGCTCCTGCGCCTTGCGGGCCGCGTTCTCGGCGGCGAGCTGGGCGGCGAAGGGCGTCGACTTGCGCGAGCCCTTGAAGCCGACGTGGCCGGAGGACGCCCATGCGAGGACGCCACCGGACGGGTCGGTGATCGAGACGATCGTGTTGTTGAACGTGCTCTTGATGTGGGCCTGGCCCAGGGGCACGTTCTTCTTTTCCTTGCGACGGCCCGTCTTCTTGGGGCCCGCAGCGCGTGACTTGGGGGGCATTACTTCTTCTTTCCGGCGACGGTCTTCTTCGGACCCTTACGGGTACGGGCGTTGGTCTTGGTGCGCTGTCCACGGACCGGCAGGCCACGGCGGTGGCGCAGGCCCTGGTAGCTACCGATCTCGATCTTCCGGCGGATGTCGCCCTGGACCTCGCGGCGGAGGTCACCCTCCACCTTGTAGTTGCCCTCGATGTCGTCACGAAGGACGGTCAACTGCTCGTCGGTGAGGTCCTTGGTGCGCAGATCCGGGCTGATGCCCGTACGCCCCAGGATCTCCAGCGACCGGGTGCGACCGATGCCGAAAATGTAGGTGAGCGCGATCTCCATGCGCTTGTCGCGCGGGAGATCAACGCCGGCTAGACGTGCCATGTGGCGTTTCTCTTTCGTCGTGCGGTAGGTCTGCTCCCCGACCGTCCCCGTTGTCGGATGGTCATCTCACGATGAGCAACCGTCCGGGGCCCCGGCCTCCGCTTCCGAGGGTGTGATCCCGCCGGCCCCTGTGGGGCTCGGCGGCTGGTGCGGGGAGTTGAGCGTCTTACTTGTACCGGTAGACGATCCGGCCGCGGGTCAGGTCGTAGGGCGAGAGCTCCACGACCACGCGGTCCTCGGGGAGGATGCGGATGTAGTGCTGCCGCATCTTCCCACTGATGTGTGCGAGGACCTTGTGCCCGTTCTCGAGTTCGATGCGGAACATTGCGTTCGGCAACGGCTCAACGACACGGCCCTCGACCTCGATGGCTCCGTCTTTCTTTGCCATGCTGGTTACGGTCCTCCACGATTCCCCGGGTGACGTCTACCGGATTGTCGGTGCACTGGTGGGCACACCGACGTATAAGCCTACGTCAGGTGATGGATCTGCGCCAATCGGGCATCGACAGGGCCCTCGCCGCGCGCTCGGCGTCCCCTCGGCGGTCCCGGTGACCGACGGTCAGACGTAGCAGGCCCGCCCCGCGGGCACCCCGTCGAAGCGCTGCTGGAGCCAGTTCATCGCCGCGGGCAGCTTCTCCACCGCGCCCATGAGGTGCTCCGGCGCGAGTCCCGGCTCCCAGGTCAGCGGCGCGCCCTCTCGGCAGTACCGCTTGGCGGTCTCCTCCGCGTCCCAGAACGGCACGAGCGGGTCGGTCCCGGAATGCCACATGAACACCGGGACCCGGGGCACGTCCGGGCTCTGACGGATGCTGTTCTCCGCGAACGCCCGCATCAGCCCCTCCTCTGCCAGGAGGTCGCCTCCCCGGAGGACCATCGGGACGGACCGGAACGCCCCGACCGCCAACAGGGTCGCAGTGCAGCGCCCCTTCAGCTGGCTGTAGAGCGCCCACCCGTCCGGCGTGAGCTTCTCCTCGAGCCGAATCGCCTCCGGGTACTCCCGTGCCATGCCGACAGCCGCGGCGAACGCCAGGCCGAACGCCGGGTGCGGCCAGTTGCCGACCATCCGCGCCATCGTGGTCATGTCGGTCGGGACACCGCCCTGCGCCACCCCGACGAGATTCACGTCCGGGGCGTAGTCGTCGTGCAGGAGCGACACCCACGCGCTCGCGATGCCACCCCCGGAGTAGCCGAGGGCACCGAACCGGCTGTGCCTGGAATCGAAGCGGGGGTCGTCCCGCACCGCACGCATCCCGTCCAACACGATCCGGCCCGACAACTGACCGCCGGGATAGGCGACCTTCGGACCGAGGTGGTCCGGGATGATGACCGTCCATCCCTGGTCCAGACGCGTCCGCAGGAACACCATCGCGTTGTCCTGCACGGTCTCCAGCGTCGGGTGGACGAGGGTCTCGGTGGGCGCGCATCGCTGTCCGAGCGCATTGAGGTAGTGCTGGTAGCTCAACACCGGGCCGTCGGGGCGGGCGTGGTGCGGCCGGACGACCGTCGCGGTGGCCAGTAGCGGCCGATCGCGGGAGTCGGTCGACCGGTAGGCGATCTCGGTGACCCGGTATCCGAGGAACGCCGGCATGGTCACGTCCCGGGAGTTGATCACCTCACCGAGAGGGGCGTCCGCGAGGTGTTGCGGATCCGCGTGGTAGAACGGCCCCGGCTGGGGATCCGCCTCGATCGACCCCGCGCCCCCCTCCATCACCGACTGGGCGGTGGAGGGGGCGACGCCCGGGCCCGAGATGTGGACGAGGGCGACAGCGAGCGTCACGACCAGCGCGACGGCTCCCCGCACGACTGATCGACGCGCGACGGACTCCTGCTCAGCGAGCATGCCGGGACCTTTCGAAGCATATGTTCACTACCGGCACACACTGTAACCCGGTGTGGGCGACCGTCAGCGGTCGACCCGCTCCGATCCCCCGGAGTGGCGACCCCGGTCGCGGTGCGTCCTCAGCTGCGCGGGCGGGGCGTGAGGATCCGGGGGCCGTCCGCCGTCACGGCGACCGTGTGTTCCCAGTGCGCCGCCGGCGACCCGTCGACGGTGACGACCGTCCAGTCATCGGACAGGGTCCGGGTATCGGTCTCACCGCCCAGCACGAGCATCGGCTCGACCGCCAGGACCGAACCCTCCTGTAGCCGGGGGCCGCGTCCGGGCTTGCCCTCGTTGGCGAGGAACGGCCATTCGTGCATCTCGCGGCCGATCCCGTGGCCCCCGAAACCGTCGACGATGCCCAGGCTGACGCCGTGACGCTCCTCCGCCCTCTGCGTCGCCACCTCGAGAGCGTGCGAGACGTCGGTGAGCTTGTTCCCGGGCAGCATCGCCAGGATGCCCTCCTCGAGGACCTCCCGCGTGGCGTCGTTGAGGGTCGCGACCTCCGGGGCGAGAGTCCCCACCCCGAATGACCACGCGGAGTCCCCGTGCCACCCGTCGAGGATGGCGCCGCAGTCGACGGAGACGAGGTCCCCCTCCCCCAGGACGGTGTCGGGCCCGGGGATCCCGTGCACCACGACGTCGTTGACCGAGGAGCAGATCGATCCCGGGAACCCCTCGTACCCCTTGAAGGACGGCACGGCCCCGGCGTCCCGGATCAGTTGCTCGACGACCTCGTCGAGGTCACCGGTGGTGGCACCCGGGACAGCGGCCTCACGGGCGGCGATCAACGCCCGTCCGACGATACGACCGGCCGCCTCCATGGCGTCCAACTCACCCGGGGTACGCGCGGTGACCACGCCCTTGCGGGACCGTCCGAACACGGCGGGCGTCAGCGACCCAGCGCGGCGAGCGCGCGTGCGTTGATCTCGTCGACCTCACCGACGGCGTCGATGCTCTTGACCTCACCGGCGTAGTACTCGAGCAGCGGGGCCGTCTCCGACCGGTAGACCGACATGCGGTTCCGGATGACGTCCTCGGTGTCGTCCTCGCGCCCACGGGCGAGCATGCGCTTGACCACGGTGTCGTCGTCGACCTTGAACTCCAGGACCGCGTCGAGGGTGTGGCCGGCCTCGCCGAGCATCTCCTTGAGCGCGTCCGCCTGCGCTGCACTGCGGGGGTATCCGTCCAGGAGGAAGCCCTCGGTGGCGTCGGGCTCGGCGATGCGCGCGGCGACCATGCGGTTCGTCACCTCGGCGGGGACGAGGTTGCCGGCGTCGATGTAGCTCTTGGCCTCCTTCCCGAGGTCGGTGCCCTGGGAGATGTTGGCGCGGAACAGATCACCGGTCGAGATGTGTGGGACGCCGAGCTTCTCCGAGAGCAGAGCAGCCTGGGTGCCCTTGCCGGCTCCGGGAGGGCCGAGGAGGACGAGACGCATGGTGGGGACCAGCCTTTCTACAGTTGGTGTGCTCGGACGAGGCCGCGCCTACTTGAGGAAGCCCTCATAGTTGCGCTGCATCAGCTGCGCCTCGACCTGCTTCACGGTATCGAGGCCCACGGAGACCATGATGAGCACAGCGGTGCCGCCGAACGGCATGTTCTGCAGATCTCCACCCCCGCTGCCCATGTCGAGGAAGACGTTGGGGAGTACCGCGATCAGACCGAGGTACAGCGAACCGAACAGCAGGATCCGGTTGAGGACATAGCCTAGGTATTCGGCCGTCGGGCGGCCCGGGCGGATGCCCGGGATGAACCCGCCGTACTTCTTCATGTTCTCGGCCTGCTCCATCGGGTCGAACTGGATGGCCACGTAGAAGTACGCGAAGAAGATGATGAGGGCGAAGTACAGGAGGATGTAGCCCCAGCTGGAGGGGTTCTGCAGGTACTGCATGACGTACCGCTGCCAGAACCCGTCGCTCGACGGCTCGGGCCCCTGGATCAGCTGGGTGATGAGGATCGGCACGTACATCAGCGACGACGCGAAGATCACCGGGATGACGCCGGCCTGGTTGACCTTGAGCGGCAGGTAGGTCGAGGTGCCGCCGTACTGGCGACGGCCGACCATGCGCTTGGCGTACTGGACGGGGATCCGGCGCTGACCCTGCTCGACGAAAACGACGGCGACGACGATGAGGACGACCGCGAACATGACGGCCGCGAACTTCATGGTCGACGAGTTTTGGTAGATGTTCACGCCCTCGGCCGGGATGCGGGACGCGATACCGGCGAAGATGAGCAGCGACATGCCGTTACCGACGCCACGGTCGGTGATCAGTTCACCGAACCACATGACGAGTGCGGCGCCCGCGGTCATGACGATGACGATGGTGAGCAGCGTGAGGATGTTGTCGTCCATCAGGACGGACTGGCCGTTGCCGAGGAGCTGCCCCCGGTCGGCCAGCGCGACGATGCCGGCGGACTGCAGGACGGCGAGCGCGATGGTGAGATAACGCGTGTACTGCGTCATCTTCGCCTGGCCGGACTGCCCCTCCTTCTTCAACTGCTCGAAGTACGGGATCACCACCGTGAGCAGCTGGACGATGATGCTCGCGGTGATGAAGGGCATGATGCCGATCGCGAAGACCGACAACTGCAGCAGGGCGCCACCGGAGAAGAGGTTCACCAGGGAGAACAACTGTGCGTTGTCCCCGGTCATCGCCGTGTCGAGCAGACCCCGGAGCTTGGGGTAGTCGACGCCGGGCGACGGGATCTGCGCGCCGATCCGGTAGAGGATGATGATCCCCAGGGTGAAGAAGATCTTCTTCCTCAGGTCCCGGTCCTTGATCGCGGACGCGAGTGCGGAGAGCACATGTCCTCCTGGTCGTGGTCGGCCGTCGGGCCGCCGGTCGTCGAAAGCAGATGCGCCGGGGGAAGTCGGGCCGACCTTCCGGCGGGCGCCGACCCCGAAACGCA
Organism: Dietzia sp. MNB45; assembly: GCF_051994785.1. Lineage (NCBI taxonomy): Bacteria > Bacillati > Actinomycetota > Actinomycetes > Mycobacteriales > Dietziaceae > Dietzia > Dietzia sp. MNB45. The sequence goes on from NZ_CP163397.1 coordinate 2,624,136, forward strand.
CAACGGGAAAACTCTATCAAGACGAGCGCAGGGGCCGGATCCGAGACTCTCGGACCCGACCCCTGCACCCGTCATCGACCCGTGAACGGGCCGGGCGGGGTATCAGGCCCCGGCCTCCGACACGCTTCCGCCGGCGGCCTCGATCTTGCTCTTGGCCGAGGCGGAGACCTTGTCGGCGGTCACGGTGACGGCCACGGAGATGTCCCCGTCGCCCAGCACCTTGACCGGCTGGTTCTTCCGGACCGCGCCCGCGGCCACGAGCTCGGACACGCCGACCTCGCCGCCCTGCGGGAACAGCCGCTGGATGTCGGACACGTTGACGACCTGGAAGACGACCTTGTTGCGGTTCTTGAAGCCCTTGAGCTTCGGGAGCCGCATGTGGATCGGCATCTGGCCGCCCTCGAACGCCGCTGGGACGTTCTTACGCGCCTTGGTGCCCTTGGTACCGCGGCCGGCGGTCTTGCCGCGCTTGCCGCCCTCGCCGCGACCCACACGGATCTTCTCGGCGTGCGACCCGGGAGCCGGGCGCAGGTGATGCAACTTGATAGTCATTCTCACTCCGTCTCTTCGACCACGACGAGGTGGTTCACGACGTTGATGAGACCCCGGGTCTGCGCGTTGTCCTCACGCACGACCGTCTTCCGGATGCCCTTGAGGCCGAGCGTACGCAGGGAGTCCCGCTGGTTCTTCTTGGTCCCCACGGTCCCGCGGACCTGGGTGATCTTGAGGCTAGCCATGATCAGGCCCCCTGTCCGGCACGCGCACGGAGCATGCCCGCGGGCGCGACGTCCTCGATCGGCAGGCCGCGACGAGCCGCGACCTCCTCGGGACGATGCAGACCCTTGAGCGCCGCCACGGTCGCGTGGACCACGTTGATGGCGTTGTCCGACCCCAGAGACTTGCACAGGATGTCGTTGACTCCGGCACACTCGAGCACCGCGCGAGCGGCGCCACCGGCGATGACACCGGTACCCGGCGAGGCGGGGCGGAGCATGACGACGCCGGCAGCAGCCTCACCCTGGATCGGGTGGGGGATGGTGGAGGCGATGAGCGGAACGCGGAAGAAGTTCTTCCGTGCCTCCTCCGATCCCTTCTGGATCGCCGCCGGCACCTCCTTGGCCTTGCCGTACCCGACGCCGACCATGCCGTTGCCGTCACCCAGGATCACCAGGGCGGTGAAGCTGAAGCGCCGACCACCCTTGACGACCTTGGAGACACGGTTGATGGTGACGACGCGCTCGATGTACTGCGACTTCTCCTCGTCGCGGCCGCGACGATCGTCGCGACCCCGGCCACGACCGCGGTCTCCGCCGCGGCCCTGGGCGTTGTCGGTGGTGGTCTTGTTGTCTGCGGCGGGGCCGTTGCTTCCGCCGTCACGACGCTGACGTCCCGGCATCAGACGGTCCTTCCGTTAGCGAACAGTGCAGTGGTGTTGGTCATCAGAACTCCAGCCCACCCTCGCGGGCGGCGTCGGCGAGGGACGCGATCCGGCCGTGGTACTTGTTGCCACCACGGTCGAACACGACGGCGTCGATGCCGGCGGCCTTGGCGCGCTCGGCCAGGAGCTGGCCGACCTTCGCGCTGCGGGCCTTCTTGTCGCCCTCGAGGGAGCGCACATCCGCCTCGATGGTGGAGGCTGCGGCCAGCGTGTGGCCGGCCAGATCGTCGATGATCTGGGCGTGGATGTGACGCGAGGACCGGTTGACGACCAACCGCGGACGCTCCGGCGTACCGGAGACCTTCTTGCGGAGTCGGTAATGGCGCCGGGCGCGACCCTCGCGACGTGCGGTGGAGACATCGGTGCCCAGCGGTGAACGCTTCTTGGTGCTGCTCATGATCACTTACCCGTCTTTCCGACCTTGCGACGGACCTGTTCGCCGGCGTAGCGGATGCCCTTGCCCTTGTACGGGTCGTGCTTCCGCAGTCGCTTGATGTTGGCGGCGATCTGGCCCACCTGCTGCTTGTCGATCCCGGAGATCGAGAACTTGGTCGCACCGTCGACGGCGAACGTGATGCCGTCGGGAGCGGTGACCGGAACCGGATGCGAGTAGCCCAGGGCGAATTCGAGATCCTGGCCCTTGGCCACGACGCGGTAACCGACGCCGAAGATCTCCATGTCCTGCTTGTAGCCCTCGGTGACGCCGACGATCATGTTGTTGACCAGCGAGCGGGACAGGCCGTGCAGTGACCGGTTGTCGCGGTGGTCGTCGGGACGGTTCACCGTGACGGTGCCGTCCTCGATCGAGACCGAGATCGCCCCGGGCAGAACCTGTGAGAGCTCGCCCTTGGGACCCTTGACGGTGACGGTCTGGCCGTCGACCCTGATGTCGACACCGGACGGGACGGTGATCGGAGCCTTGCCGATACGTGACATTTCTCGCCCCCCTTACCAGACGTGGGCGAGGACTTCCCCGCCCACCTTCTTGTTGTTCGCCTGGCGGTCCGTGAGCAGACCCTGGGACGTCGAGATGATCGCGACGCCCAGGCCACCGAGGACCTTGGGCAGTTCGGTGGACTTGGCGTACACGCGCAGACCCGGCTTCGAGATGCGCTTGATGCCCTGGATGCTGCGCTGGCGCGAGGGGCCGTACTTGAGGTCGATGGTGAGCTTCTTGCCCACCTCTGCGTCCTCGACGTTGTAGCCCGCGATGTAACCCTCCTGCTGGAGGATGGCAGCGATGTTGCCCTTGAGCTTCGAATGCGGCATCGACACGGTGTCGTGGTACGCCGAATTGGCGTTACGCACACGCGTCAGCATGTCCGCGATGGGATCGGTCATCGACATGGATGGACCATGTTCCTTTCTCGTAACGGTTCCCATGCAACACGTCCCGTACGGCGACCTGTGGGCCGCCCACGTGACGTCGTGGGCCTATCACGAAGAGTGCGAATGTTCTCTTGTATGGGATCCGGCGCCCCTCGGGGCATCCCGGTGTTCCCGCCGCGGCCGGTGCTCTTCTCACCGGGGCGCGACCAGACGACTGGGCCGTCTGCCCGCCGCCGGGGAACCGCGATGCGGTGCCCCGGCGGGGACGGCCGGTCCGGCCGGTGGAGGAGGTCAGTCCTCCTTGAAGGGGAATCCGAGCTGCTTGAGCAGTGCCCGGCCCTCTTCGTCGTTCGTTGCGGTCGTGACGACCGTGATGTCCATGCCCCGGGGGCGGTCGACCTTGTCGACATCGATCTCGTAGAACATCGTCTGCTCGTTGAGACCGAACGTGTAGTTGCCGTGGCCGTCGAACTGCTTGCCCGAGAGTCCGCGGAAGTCACGGATACGCGGGAGCGCGACGGTCGTCAGGCGATCGAGGAACTCCCACATGCGGTCGCCGCGCAGGGTGACGCGCGCGCCGATCGGCATGCCCTCGCGCAGCTTGAACTGTGCGATGGACTTGCGGGCCCGACGGACCTCCGGCTTCTGGCCGGTGATCAGCGTGAGGTCGTTGATGGCGCCGTTGATGAGCTTGGCGTCGCGGGCGGCGTCACCGACACCCATGTTGACGACGACCTTCGCGACGCCCGGGATCTGCATGACGTTGGCGTACTCGAACGTCTCGTTGAGTGCCGGCCGGATCTCGCTGCGGTACTTGTCCTTGAGGCGAGGGGTGTACCCGGAGGGAAGAGCGGTCTCAGTCATGGTCACAGGTCCTTCCCGGTCTTGCGCGAGACACGGACGCGCTTGCCGTTCTCGTCGGTGCGGATTCCGACCCGGGTCGGGGTGCCGTCGGCGTCCACGACCATCACGTTGGACACGTGGATCGGGGCCTCCTGGGTGACGATGCCGCCCGAGGAGGCGCCGCGCTCGGCAGCCGAGTTGGAGGTGTGCTTCTTGATGCGGTTGACGCCCTCGACGAGGACCTTCTCCTGAGCCGGGAAAGCCTGGATGACCTTGCCCTTGGCGCCCTTGTCCTTACCGGAGATCACCAGCACCGTGTCGCCCTTGTGAACCTTCATGTCAGAGCACCTCCGGAGCCAGCGAGACGATCCGCATGAACTTCTTGTCGCGCAGTTCGCGGCCGACGGGCCCGAAGATGCGCGTTCCGCGCGGATCGTTGTCGTTCTTGATGATGACGGCGGCGTTCTCGTCGAACTTGATGTACGAGCCGTCCGGGCGACGGCGCTCCTTGGCGGTGCGCACGATGACGGCCTTGACGACCTCACCCTTCTTGACGTTGCCACCGGGGATGGCGTCCTTGACGGTGGCGACGATGATGTCGCCCACGCCTGCGTAGCGGCGCTTGGAACCGCCGAGAACGCGGATGCAGAGAATCTCCTTGGCACCCGTGTTGTCGGCGACCTTCAGCCGCGACTCCTGCTGGATCATGGTTCTCCTGACCAGGTCTGTTCAATGTGTGCCGGATACCGACCCGACACACGCGGTCATGCCACCCGTCGACACGTCGAGACGTGCCAGGTCGGGCAACTGGTCCAGTGTAGGGTGCGCATGCACCGGGACCCAAATCCCGGTCAGCTACCGCTCGAACCGGCCGATCCGGATCCACGCAGGGAACCCGTCGAACCGCTCGATCCCGATGAGCCGGCAGGGCTCGCCCCGGAGTCCGCCACTCCCCCCGTCGTCCTCCGCCCGTTGGGCGCGGCTTCGGGCAGTCCGGAGAGGACGTGATCCATCCCCGGCCGCATCTCGGTGACGAAGACCGGCCAGTTGTGAATCCCGGAGGGGATGTAGTTCATCCTCAGGTCAACCCCGGGAACTGAGGCGAGCGCGGCCTCGAGTGCACGGGTGCTCTCGTAGGAGCCCTTCTCGAGGACATGTCCGTCGATGAGCACGAGTTCGTTGCTGCCGAAGCGGCCGAGCTCGCTGGAACCCACGAGACCGGTCGCGGCGCTGAGGTAGACCGCCTTGCCCTCGAGCCCGGAGGGGTCCGCCACGGTGTCGTGCTCCACCCACTCCTGGGACCCGCGCGGCCCCCACATGTTGGTGACGTCCCCGTGGCGAGCGGCCACGGTGAGTCGCGCGTACTGGTAGCCGAGCTCGTCGGTGGTCGAATAGGCGCCGCTGATACCGGCGGCGCCTCCGAACATCTCGTTCCTGTTGGCCAGATGAAGCGCCGCGGACGCCCCCATCGACACGCCCATGACCCCCCAGCTCCCGTTGTGGGCGAGCGGCCCCGCGGTCCCGGGTAAACCGGCCTCGAGCAGCGGCGGCAGCTCCTCGGTGAGGAACGTCTCCCAGTTGTTGGGGCCCAGGACGGGATCGTCCGCCTGCCAGTCGGACCACATCGACGCCGGGCCGCCCGTCGGAACGATCACGTTCACCGCGCGGTCGCGCAGCGCGGGATCGCCCCAGCCCATACCCGTGCTCCACCCGGACGGGACCTCGGAACCGACGCCGTCGAGGAAGTACACGTTGGGCGCGTCGACGCCCGCCGGGGCGCGGTAGACCTCGACGCGGACCGTCCGTTGCATGGATTCAGACGTCACCGTCCACACCTCGGCGCGACGATCGACCGCCTCCGTCGACGCCGGGAAGAGAGGCTCGATCCGCTGCACGGTGGAGGACACGATGGACCCGTCCCGTGTCGCGCGGGGCCCGGCCGGGGGTTGGGAGCTTCCCGGACGGGGGAAATCGCTGGAACCGATGGCGCCGACGGATCCGAGGACGGACGTGACCGGGATCGGGGCACCGAGCTGGGTCGACGCGGCGATACTGAGCGATGGTGCGCCCAACAGGCTCCCGGGCGCCACGCTGGGAACGAGGGATCCCGGATCGACTGACCCCGGGCCCGTGCTCTGGGCGCCGGCGACGGGAAGCCCCGTGGCCGTCGTCGTGATCACGACCGCGCCGATCGCGAGCGCACTCAGACCACGACGGCGATCGCCCCGCCCACTCCCCCGTCGGCCGAAATGTGGTTCGTTCCCCATATGACGATCCTGTCCTCCCGGCCAGCGTCGGACGCTGACACACTACTCAAAATTCGTTACACCACGGTGATCCGTTACATTCGGCCGTCCCGTGCGCCCCCGCAACGCGAAACGGCCCGGCCCCAAAGTCCCGGGGCCGAGCCGTTCGCATATATCGAGTGGGGGCTTACTTGGCCCGCTCGAGCACCTCGACGAGGCGATACCGCTTGGAGGCGGACAGCGGGCGGGTCTCCATGATCCGCACGCGGTCGCCGACTCCGGCGGTGTTGGTCTCGTCGTGGGCCTTGACCCGCTCGGTACGGCGCATGATCTTGCCGTACAGCGGGTGCTTCACGCGGTCCTCGAGCTCGACGATGATGGTCTTCTCCATCTTGTCGGACACGACGTACCCGATGCGCACCTTGCGGCTGTTGCGCTCGGTGTTCTCGTTGGACTCAGTCACAACTGCTTCCTTGTCACTCACTTGGCATCACCCGGCGCCGCCGACAGACCGAGCTCGCGCTCGCGAATGACGGTGTAGATGCGAGCGATGTCGTGGCGGACGACACGCAGGCGACGGTTGTTGGTCAGCTGACCGGTGGCCATCTGGAAGCGCAGGTTGAACAGCTCTTCCTTGGCCTCACGCAGACGCGCGGTCAGCGCATCCGCATCGAGCTCACGCAGCTCGGGGGCGGTGGTTCCACTAGCCATCAGAACTGCTCCTCCCGGGTCACGATGCGGGTCTTGCACGGGAGCTTGTGCTGCGCGCGGCGAAGGGCCTCGCGAGCGGTCTCCTCGTTCGGGTACGACATCTCGAACAGGATGCGGCCCGGCTTGACATTGGCCACCCACCACTCGACCGAGCCCTTACCGGAACCCATCCGCACCTCGGCGGGCTTCTTGGTCAGGGGACGATCCGGATAGATGTTGATCCACACCTTGCCACCACGCTTGATGTGGCGGTTGATGGCGATACGTGCGGACTCGATCTGACGGTTGGTGACGTAGGCCGGCTCGAGAGCCTGGATGCCGTAGTCACCGAAGGTCACCTTGGTACCACCCTTTGCCCCGCCCTTACGGCCGGGGTGGTGCTGCTTGCGGTGCTTGACGCGCTTGGGGATAAGCACTGTCACGCCTCCCTGGTCTGGTTCTGCGGTGCCTCGGCAGGAGCCTCGGCGGCCGAGCCGGAACCGGCGCGGCCGGTCTCGGTGCTGGTCGCAGTGGTGCCCTGGGCCCCGGAGCGACGCGGACGACCGGCGCCACGCTCGCGGCGGGGACCGCGGTCGGCACCGCCACGGTTGCTGGACTGGGCGTACTGGTCGGACTCGCGACGGCCGCCGACCACGTCACCCTTGTAGATCCACACCTTGACACCGATACGACCGAAGGTCGTCTTGGCCTCGTAGGTGCCGTAGTCGATCTCGGCACGCAGGGTGTGCAGGGGGACGCGCCCCTCGTGGTAGCGCTCCGAACGGGACATCTCGGCACCGCCGAGACGACCCGAACAGACCACCTTGATGCCCTTGACCTGGGGCTGACGCATGGCCGACTGGATGCCCTTGCGCATCGCGCGACGGAACGCCACACGATTCGAGAGCTGCTCGGCGATCCCCTGGGCGACGAGCTGGGCGTCGGCCTCGGTGTTCTTGATCTCGAGGATGTTGAGGTGGACCTGCTTGGCGGTGAGCTTCTCGAGCTCCCCGCGAAGACGGTCCGCCTCGGCGCCCCGACGGCCGATCACGATGCCCGGGCGGGCCGTGTGAATGTCCACGTGGACCCGGTCACGGGTCCGCGAGATGTCGACCCCGGAGATACCGGCCCGCTCCATGCCCTTCGACAGGAGCTGACGGATCTTGATGTCCTCGGCGACGTAGTCGGCGTACTGCTTGTCGGCGAACCACTTGGACGTCCAGTCCGAGGTGATGCCGAGACGGAAGCCGTGCGGCTGGATCTTCTGTCCCATTTAGCGGGCACCTCCCTGGTTGCGACGTGCCCGACCGGAGCCGGTCTTCTCGGGCACGCTGGTCACCTCGATGGTGATGTGGCTCGTACGCTTACGCACGCGGAACGCACGACCCTGGGCACGCGGGCGGAAACGCTTGAGGGTCGGCCCCTCGTCGGCGTAGGCCGCCGTGACCACGAGGGTCCGGGGGTCCAGGTCGAGGTTGTTCTCGGCGTTGGCCATCGCGGAGGCGAGGACCTTGGCGACCGGCTCGCTGGCGGCCTGCGGGGCGAACCGCAGCGTGTTCAGCGCGTCGGCGGCGTCCTTGCCGCGGATGAGGTCGATCACACGACGCGCCTTCATGGGCGTGACGCGGACGAACTTGGCGGTGGCACGCGCGGAGAGCTTCTGCTCGGCCGTCGCCGTGCCGTCGTCGGTCTTCTTCGTATCAGTGCTCATCGACGCTTACTCTTCCGATCGTCCTTGATGTGCCCCTTGAACGTGCGCGTCGGCGCGAACTCGCCGAGCTTGTGACCCACCATCGAGTCGGACACGAACACGGGCACATGCTTGCGGCCGTCATGGACGGCGAACGTGTGGCCGATGAAATCGGGCAGGATCGTCGAGCGCCGCGACCAGGTCTTGATGACCTGATGCGTGCCCTTGTCGTTCTGCACGTCCACCTTCGCGAGGAGGTGTTCGTCGACGAACGGACCCTTCTTGAGACTACGAGGCATCCTAGTTTCCCTCCTTAACGCTTCTTACCGGTGCGACGGCGACGGACGATCATGCTGTCACTCGCCTTGTTGGGCTTGCGGGTCCGGCCCTCGGGCTGGCCCCACGGGCTGACGGGGTGACGTCCACCGGACGTCTTACCCTCGCCACCACCATGCGGGTGGTCGACAGGGTTCATGACCACGCCACGGACGGTCGGGCGAACGCCCTTCCACCGCATGCGGCCGGCCTTACCCCAGTTGATGTTGGCCTGCTCGGCGTTGCCGACCTCGCCGATCGTGGCGCGGCACCGCACGTCGACCCGGCGGATCTCACCGGAGGGCATGCGGAGGGAGGCGTAGGTCCCCTCCTTACCGAGCAGCTGGATGCCGGCGCCGGCGGCGCGGGCCATCTTGGCGCCGCCGCCCGGACGGAGCTCCACCGCGTGCACCACGGTGCCTGCGGGGATGTTCCGGAGCGGGAGGTTGTTGCCGGTCTTGATGTCGGCGCCTGCACCCGACTCGACCTTCATGCCCTGCTTCAGGTTGCGCGGGGCGAGGATGTACCGCTTCTCGCCGTCCGCGTAGTGCAGGAGGGCGATGTTGGCGGTGCGGTTCGGGTCGTACTCGATGTGCGCGACGGTGGCGAGCACGCCGTCCTTGTCATTACGACGGAAGTCGATGACGCGGTACTGGCGCTTGTGGCCACCGCCCTTGTGGCGGCTGGTGATACGGCCGTGACCGTTGCGGCCGCCGGTCTTGCTCAGCGGGCGCAGCAGCGACTTCTCGGGCGTCGAGCGGGTGATCTCGGCGAAGTCCGAGACGCTCGAGCCGCGACGACCGGGGGTCGTGGGCTTGTACTTGCGGATAGCCATGAGGTTCTCTCGTCCTTAACTCTTCCCGCCGTCAGGCGGTCAGACCCGGGATCTCGATGGGCTTGCTGTCGGCCGCGAGGGTCACGATGGCGCGCTTGGTGCTCTTGCGCTGTCCGTACCCGGTGCGGGTGCGCTTGCGCTTGCCCTGACGGTTGGCGGTGTTCACGGACTCAACGGTGACGCCGAAGATCTCCTGGATGGCGATCTTGATCTGCGTCTTGTTGGCGCCCGGGGCGACCTGGAACGTGTACACGCCCTGCTCGAGCAGGCCGTAGGCCTTCTCGGAGACGACCGGGGCGAGGATCACGTCCCGGGGATCGGCGACGGTGCTCACTTGTCGGCCTCCTTCGCTGCCTTGCCGGCGAACGCACGGCTCGCCTGCGTGACGAACGCGTCCAGAGCCTCGACCGAGAACACGACGTCGTCAGCGTGGAGCACGTCGTAGGTGTTGAGCTGATCCGGAGCGATCGGATGGACGTGATCGAGGTTGGCCACGGAACGCCATGCGGCGACGTCCTCACGACCGACGACGATCAGGATCTTCTTGCGGTCGGACAGGGTGCCCAGGAAGTCGCGGACACCGGCCGTCGACGGCTTCTGTCCCTCGACGAACTCGGTCACCACGTGGAGGCGATCGGCCGAGACCCGGTCGGAGAGGGCACCGCGGAGCGCGGCGGCCTTCATCTTCTTGGGGGTGCGCTGCGAGTAGTCACGCGGCTTCGGGCCGTGGACGGTGCCGCCGCCGGTGTAGGCGGGGGCGCGGGTCGAACCCTGACGGGCGCGGCCGGTGCCCTTCTGGCGGAACGGCTTGCGGCCGCCGCCGCGGACCTCGCCACGGGTCTTGGTCGAGTGCGTGCCCTGACGCGCCGCGGCGAGCTGAGCCACCACGACCTGGTGCATCAGGGGCAGGTTGGGCTCGACGCCGAAGATCTCGGCGGGGAGCTCGACCGAACCGTCGGTCTTGCCCGCCGGGGTACGGACGTCCAGCTTGAGGTTCACGGTGTTCTCCGTGGTGGTCATGCGCGCGCACCGCCCTTCACTGCGGAACGGACCATCACGAGGCCGCCGTTACGACCCGGGATGGCTCCCTTGATGAGGAGGACGCCGGCCTCGGCGTCCACCTTGTGGACCTTGAGGTTCATGGTGGTCACGCGATCGTTGCCCATGCGGCCGGCCATCGACTTGCCTTTGAAGACGCGGCCCGGGGTCGATGCCCCGCCGATGGAACCCGGCTTGCGGTGTACGGCCTGCGTACCGTGCGAGGCACCCTGGCCGGCGAAGCCGTGGCGCTTCATGGTACCGGCGAAGCCCTTGCCCTTGGAGGTGCCGGTGACGTCGACGAACGCGCCGTCCTCGAACACGTCGGCGCCGATCTCCTGGCCGATCTCGAACCCGGCGGCCTGCTCGGCGTTGTCGAGTCGGATCTCGGCGAGGTGACGACGGGGGGTGACCCCGGCCTTATCGAACTGGCCGGCCACCGGCTTGGTGACCTTGCGGGGGTCGATCGCGCCGAACGCGATCTGGACGGCGTCGTAGCCGTCGGTCTCTTGGGTACGGATCCCGGTCACGACGCACGGCCCGGCCTTGACGACGGTAACCGGAACCACCCGGTTGTTCTCGTCGAAGACCTGGGTCATGCCGAGCTTGGCGCCCAGGATTCCCTTGATCTCGGTGTTAGTCATCTGTTCACTGTCTCCGCTGCACGTTGCTTGCTGACCGCTACGCGGTCGGAGGTCACTGGATGTTGACGTCGACGCTGGCAGGCAGGTCGATACGCATGAGAGCGTCCACGGTCTTCGGCGTGGGGTCGAGAATGTCGATCAACCGCTTGTGGGTACGCATCTCGAAGTGCTCACGCGAATCCTTGTACTTGTGCGGCGAGCGGATGACGCAGTAGACGTTCTTCTCGGTGGGCAGCGGCACGGGACCGACGACACGAGCACCCGTACGGGTCACCGTCTCGACGATCTTGCGGGCCGAGGCGTCGATAGCTTCATGGTCGTAGGCCTTGAGCCGGATGCGGATCTTTTGTCCCGCCACTTCGTCCTCTTCTCCTCCCGCCCGTGAGGGCGGCTGTCGTAAGCGCCCTCGCTGCGCGGGGACACTGTGTGTTCGCTTGTCATGTGTGACACCGTCAGACCGTCTACCACCCGGTCCCGTGCATCGGTGCTCCATCGTGGAGGACCCCGCCGCGCGCCCACGGGCATGACACGACTACGAGACCTCCAGAGGACGGAGTGCCACATCGCTCGCGCGAGGCGAGGATGACGGCGGACCGATCCGCTGCCGCTGTTGACGTGTCACGACGCGTCCACGCGGTCGGGCGTGTCGCCCTCCCGCTTTTCCGGCGGGTGATCACTCACCCGCCCCGGTCGTGCTCGCCCGACCAACCCGACTCTCCCCGGGGCCCATCGGGCCCATACGGGATCGCCGCCTTGTCCGGGCAACTTGACCAGTATGCAGTACATCGGCCGGAAGGGCAAAATCCCGGACGTCCCGGCGTCCTCGGGTGCGTCACGGACCCCGGCACGACGACCGGGTACTTCGGTAGCGTCGGGACGACCAGAGTCCACACTCGGAGGAGACCACATCGTGAACAGCAGACGCGAGCCGCGGGACCCCGCCGCCTACAAACGGGACAGGCGGCAGGCGGTCCTGCGCCACCATCCGGACGCGGGCGGCGATCCCGATGAACTCTTCCGGGCACTCGCGGAAGTCGACCGCCGGCACGGGGTATCCGGTCCCGGGTACGACGCGCACGGCGCGAGTGCCGAACAGGTCGCCGCCGTCGCCGCGGCCGCGCTCGCCGGGGTCGCCGCGGTGGGGTTGTCGATCGCGATGACCATCCTCGGTCGTCGCGGGTAGTTCGGTCGCCGCAGGTAGCTCGCTCGTCGCACGAAACTCGGTCGCCTCAGATAAACCGGTCGTCCACTCCCCCGGGCACGCGTGAACCACCGCGAAATGCGGGAAGGGCGCCCCACCTGACGGTGGGGCGCCCTTCCTCGATCGACCCGGGGATTCACCCGGACCGAGCGGTCAGTGGATCACTTGATGATCTTGGTGACCTGTCCGGCGCCGACGGTGCGGCCACCCTCGCGGATCGCGAAGCGCAGGCCCTCATCCATGGCGACCGGCTGGATGAGCTCGACGCTCATCTCGGTGTTGTCGCCCGGCATGACCATCTCGGTGCCCTCGGGGAGGGTCACGACGCCGGTCACGTCCGTGGTACGGAAGTAGAACTGCGGGCGGTAGTTGTTGAAGAACGGCGTGTGACGGCCGCCCTCGTCCTTGGACAGGATGTACGCCTGGCCCTCGAACGTGGTGTGCGGGGTGTAGGCGCCCGGCTTGATGACGACCTGGCCACGCTCGACGTCCTCGCGCTTGAGACCACGGACGAGCAGACCGACGTTGTCGCCGGCCTCGCCGTAGTCGAGCAGCTTACGGAACATCTCGATGCCCGTGATGGTGGTCTTGGTGGCCTTCTCCTTGATGCCGATGAGCTCGACATCCTCGTTCACGTTGATCTGGCCACGCTCGATACGACCGGTGACGACGGTGCCACGACCGGTGATCGTGAAGACATCCTCGACGGGCATGAGGAACGGCTTGTCGGTCTCACGCTCGGGATCCGGGACGGAGTCGTCGCAGGCCTGCATGAGGTCGACGATGGCCTGGACCCACTTCGGGTCACCCTCGAGCGCCTTGAGCGCCGAGATGTGGACGACCGGAGCGTCCTCGTCGAAGTCCTGCGACGCCAGCAGCTCGCGGACCTCCATCTCGACGAGCTCGAGGATCTCCTCGTCGTCGACCATGTCGCACTTGTTCAGGGCGACGAGGATGTAGGGCACACCGACCTGACGGGCGAGCAGCACGTGCTCACGGGTCTGCGGCATGGGGCCGTCGGTGGCCGCCACGACGAGGATCGCGCCGTCCATCTGGGCGGCACCGGTGATCATGTTCTTGATGTAGTCGGCGTGACCGGGGGCGTCGACGTGCGCGTAGTGGCGCTTCTCGGTCTGGTACTCGACGTGGGAGATGTTGATCGTGATACCACGAGCCTTCTCCTCCGGCGCCTTGTCGATCTCGTCGAACGCGAACGCGTCGTTGAGGTCGGGGTAGGTGTCCGCCAGAACCTTGGTGATGGCCGCGGTGGTGGTGGTCTTGCCGTGGTCGACGTGACCGATGGTGCCGATGTTTACGTGCGGTTTGGTCCGCTCGAACTTCGCCTTCGCCACTTGGTGTCCTCCTGGACTGGTCTGTCCCCACCTGGAGGTGGGCACTGCTTTGTGTGGGATCTGATCTTACTCATCGTGCCGTGTTGAGCACGAACCGGCGGCCACCCGGAGGTTCGACCGTGCGCCGCCGGCATCGGCCCCACCCCGCCTGACGGCGGAGCGGGACCAGTACCGGTTACTCGCCGGTCGCCTTGGCGATGATCTCCTTGGCCACGCCCGCCGGAACCTCGGCGTAGTGGGAGAAGACCATCGAGTAGTTGGCCCGGCCCTGCGTCTTCGACCGGAGGTCGCCGACGTAGCCGAACATCTCGGACAGCGGCACGTGGGCCTTGACGACGCGGGCGCCGGAGCGCTCCTCCATCGCCTGGATCTGGCCGCGGCGGGAGTTGATGTCGCCGATGACGTCACCCATGTAGTCCTCGGGCGTGACGACCTCCACGGCCATCAGCGGCTCCAGGATCACGGGCTGGCACTTACGGGCGGCCTCCTTGAAGGCCATGGAGCCCGCGACCTTGAACGCCATCTCGGACGAGTCGACCTCGTGGTACGCGCCGTCGACGAGCGTCGCCTTGACGTTGACCATCGGGTAGCCGGCGAGGATGCCGTACTGCATGGCGTCCTTGATGCCGGCGTCCACGGAGGGGATGTACTCCTTGGGCACGCGGCCACCGGTGACCTTGTCGCTGAACTCGTAGGTCTCGCCGGCTTCGACGGCCTCCTGGTCCAGCGGGCCGAGCGCGATCTGCACCTTCGCGAACTGACCGGAACCACCGGTCTGCTTCTTGTGGGTGTAGTCGAACTTGTCGATCGAGCCCTTGATGGTCTCGCGGTACGCGACCTGCGGCTTGCCGACGTTGGCCTCGACCTTGAACTCGCGCTTCATCCGGTCGACGAGCACGTCCAGGTGGAGCTCGCCCATTCCGCCGATGACGGTCTGTCCGGTCTCCTCGTCCAGCCGCACGGAGAACGTCGGATCCTCACGGGCCAGCTTCTGGATGGCCGTGCCGAGCTTCTCCTGGTCGGCCTTGGTCTTGGGCTCGATGGAGACGTCGATGACCGGGTCCGGGAAGGTCATGGACTCGAGGATGACCTGGTTGTTCAGGTCACACAGTGTGTCACCCGTCGTGGTGTCCTTCAGCCCGATGAACGCGTAGATGTGGCCGGCGACGGCCTCCTCCACGGGCATCTCCTTGTTGGCGTGCATCTGGAAGAGCTTGCCGACGCGCTCCTTCTTCCCCTTGGTCGCGTTCTGCACCTGGGTGCTCGGGTCGATGCGGCCCGAGTAGACACGGACGAAGGTCAGCTCACCGAAGAACGGGTGCACGGCGATCTTGAACGCGAGCGCCGCGAACGGCTCGTCCTTGGACGGCTTGCGGAGGATCTCCGTCTCCTCGTCCCCGACCTTGTGGCCGTGGACCTCGCCGACGTCCAGCGGGTTGGGGAGGTAGGCGATGACGGCGTCGAGCAGCGGCTGGATGCCCTTGTTCTTGTACGCCGAACCACACAGCACCGGGTAGATCTCGGCGTTGACGACCATCTTGCGGATCGCCGCCTGGATCTCGTCCTTCGTCAGCTCCTCGCCACCGAAGTACTTCTCCATCAGCGCCTCGTCGCTCTCGGCGACGGTCTCGAGGAGCTTCTCGCGGTACTCCTCGGCCTTCTCCTGCAGGTCGGCCGGGATGTCCTGCACCTGCGCCTCGGTGCCGATGTCGGTCTTGCCTGGCCAGACGAGCGCCTTCATCTCGACGAGGTCGACGACACCGTCGAACTCGTCCTCGGCGCCGATCGGGAGCTGCAGGACCAGCGGCTTCGCGCCGAGACGGTCGACGATGGTCTGGACCGTGTAGAAGAAGTCCGCGCCCATCTTGTCCATCTTGTTGACGAAGCAGATGCGGGGCACGTCGTACTTCTCGGCCTGACGCCAGACCTGCTCGGACTGGGGCTCGACGCCCTCCTTGCCGTCGAAGACGGCGACGGCGCCGTCCAGGACGCGCAGGGACCGCTCCACCTCGACGGTGAAGTCGACGTGGCCCGGGGTGTCGATGATGTTGATCTGGTTGTTGGACCAGAAACAGGTGACGGCGGCGGACGTGATCGTGATGCCGCGCTCTTTCTCCTGCTCCATCCAGTCGGTGGTCGACGCACCGTCGTGCGTCTCGCCTGCCTTGCGGTTGACACCCGTGTAGAACAGGATGCGCTCGGTGACGGTGGTCTTACCGGCGTCGATGTGCGCCATGATGCCGATGTTGCGGACCTTGTTGAGGTCGGTCAGCACGTCCTGTGCCACGGATTCTCCCGAATGTGAGTCGTCGGTGGCCCGTGCGGTCGCTGTCGACCGTCCGAACCGGGTCGGTAGTGCTGCCGGTACCTGCACGCGGGGCGTGAGGTACGGGCCTTGATCAATGATGCCACCCGGCGGGTGACAACGGGACCCTGGCCGGGGGGACGTGGATACCCACGCCCCGGCCCGGGTCCCGACGCGTCACCAGCGGTAGTGAGCGAACGCCCGGTTTGCCTCGGCCATCTTGTGGGTGTCCTCGCGGCGCTTGACCGCGGCACCCAGACCGTTGGAGGCGTCCAGGATCTCGTTGGCCAGACGCTCGACCATCGTGTTCTCACGACGCTGCCGGGAGAACGTCACCAGCCAGCGCATCGCCAGGGTCGTCGAACGACCGGGGCGGACCTCGACGGGCACCTGGTAGGTGGCGCCGCCGACACGACGGGAGCGGACCTCGAGAGCCGGCTTGACGTTGTCGAGCGCCTTCTTGAGGGTGATGACCGGATCGGTTCCGGTCTTCTCGCGGCAGATCTCCAGCGCGGAGTAGACGATGCGCTCGGCGGTCGTCTTCTTGCCGTCGAGGAGGATCTTGTTCACGAGCTGGGTGACCAGCGGCGACCCGTAGACCGGGTCGTTGATCAGCTGGCGCTTGGGGGCGGGACCCTTACGAGGCATTACTTCTCCTTCTTGGCGCCGTAGCGGGAGCGGGCCTGCTTGCGGTCCTTCACACCCTGGGTGTCGAGCGAGCCGCGGATGATCTTGTAGCGCACACCCGGGAGGTCCTTCACACGACCGCCACGCACGAGCACCATGGAGTGCTCCTGCAGGTTGTGGCCCTCACCGGGGATGTAGGCGGAGACCTCGATACCGGTGGTCAGGCGCACACGGGCGACCTTACGGAGCGCGGAGTTCGGCTTCTTGGGGGTCGTGGTGTACACGCGGGTGCACACGCCGCGACGCTGAGGCGAACCCTTGAGGGCAGCCGTCGACGTCGCCGACTTCTTGTCCTGGCGGCCCTTGCGGACCAGCTGGTTGATGGTTGGCATGAACCGACTTTCTCTAGCTGGCGGCCTCCACTGGGGGCGACCACCGGTCACTGGGACGTTGTTCGTATCCGGACTCTCGCGCGCCTGTCGCCGCGCACAGCCGACCACGTCAGCCGCTCTCGCTGGCCTACCGGGCACGATCCTCCAGCTCGCGTACTGCGAGCACGATGGTCAAGCCTAACCGCCGGGGGATGCAGTGGTCAAAATGGGCCGTTCGCGGCGTCGCGCGCGGGCGGCGCGCCGGCCTCGTCGAGGACCATGTCCAACGTGTGGGCCCAGAATCGCACGATCTTGTCACGCCGCGCCGAGTCGTCGGACAGGACGTCCGCGAGCCCCAGGCCCCGGGCGAGGTCCAGGGTGGTCTGGAGTGCGCGCCGGATCCGGACGTCACCTGGGTCGCGCCCCAGGGCGGCGGCGGCGATGGACAGGACCTCACGCGACATGTGGTTCTCGAGCGGGAGCACGCGGTCCCTGAGGGCGGGATCGGAGGCCGCCGCGGTCCAGACGTGGAGCGCGGCCTTGAACAGGTCGGACGTGTAGTGCCCGACTATGAGCCGGACCACGGCGACCGTCCGCTCGGGTCCGGGCTCGGGCAGGTCGAGACCCACGCTCCGGACGTCCTCGAGTCGCTGTTCGATCATGTGCCCGAGCGCGGCGGTGATGAGGTCCTCGCGCGTCGGGAAGTGGTGCTGGGCGGCGCCCCGTGAGACGCCGGCGGCGGCGGCCACCGCACCCACGGTGGTCGCCGCCCAGCCCTGCGTCGCGAGGAGGTCGATCGAGGCACCGAGCAGACGCTCCCGCGTGATACGGCTTCTGTCCTGCTTGGGGGCGCGCTGCTCGGGTGCCGTCATGTGTCCTCCTGTTACCAGTCCTGCTCGTCGTAGATGATCACTCCGCGGATGTTGTTGCCGTCGCGCATGTCCTGGTACCCCTGATTGATCTCCTCGAGGCGGTACGTCTTGGTGACGAGCTCGTCGAGCTTGAGGTTCCCGGCGCGGTACTGGTGGAGCAGGTGCGGGATCTGCTTGCGCGGGCCGGTGCCCCCGAAGATGGCGCCCTGGAGGGTCTTCTGCTGCATCGCCAGGTCGAGGATGGAGATCTGGGCGTCGACGGCCATCATGTCCCCGAGCCCCACGACCACACACCGCCGCCCCTTGCCCGTCAAGGTGAGACCGGGCAGGAGATCGTTACCGTTGACGACGCCCATGGTGAGGATGACCAGATCGGCCATCCGACCCCAGCTGATCTCCCCGACCAGTGCCATCGCCTCGTCCATGGATGCGCAGGTGTGGGTGGCCCCGAACTCCATGGCCTTCTCGCGCTTGAACTCGACCGGGTCGACGGCGACGATCGCGCGCGCTCCTGCGGCTGCGGCGCCCTGGACCGAGTTGATACCGATCCCGCCGATGCCCACGACGACGACGACGTCGCCCTCCTTGGCGCCGCCGATCTCGGTCGCCGATCCCCAGCCCGTGGCGACGCCGCAGCCCAGCAGGGCCGCCTTGTCGAGCGGGATGTCCTTCTCGATCTTGACGACGGAGGACTGGTGGACGGTCACGTACGGCGAGAACGTCCCGAGGACACACATCGAGGCGACCGGCTCACCTGCGGCGGTGTGGACCCGGTAGGTGTCGTCGCTGATCGCGCGGCCGGTCAGCAGGCCGGCACCGTTGTCACAGAGGTTCTGGAGCCCCTCCGCGCAGGGCGGGCAGGTGCCGCAGGCGGGGATGAACGCCAGGACGACGTGGTCACCCTCCTCGATTCCGGTGACGCCCTCCCCGACCTTGGTGACGACACCGGCACCCTCGTGCCCGCCGATGATGGGGTAGGTCTCGAACTGCAGGTCACCGGTGAGCAGGTGCTCGTCCGAGTGGCAGAGGCCGGAGGCGGCCAGCTTGACCTGGACCTCACCGACCCGGGGATCGCCCAGATCGATCTCGACGACCTCCCAGCCGTCCTGCTTGGGCTCCCTGATGATGGCGGCCTTGGTGCGCATGCGCGTGCTCCTCGTGCGAAGGGGGTGATGTGGCACTGGTCACGTGACCAGTGCCACATCACACGCTACTCGGTGGCGGTCGCCCAGGAGGGCTGTCTGCGTTCCAGGAACGCGGTCATCCCCTCGGCGACCTCGGGGGTGGTGAACAGGCGGGCGGTGACCCCCGCCAGCTCCTCTCCGCGCGCGTCGAGTTCGGCGAGCACAGGCGCTGCGAGCAGCGCCTTGTTCTCCCTGAGTCCCTGGGGTGAGCAGGGCCGGAACGCGGCCACGAGCTCGTCGACCGCGCCGCGGACGTCCTCGACCGCCTCGGAGAGCAGCCCGATCCGCAGCGCGTGCGCGGAGTCGAACTTCTCCCCCGTCAGCAGGGCTCGCGCGAGGTCCCTCGAACCCACGCGCGCGGCCAGCGGCACGGAGATCATCGCCGCCGCCAGCCCGAGGCGCACCTCGGTCAGCGCGAAGGACGAGGCCGGGCCGGCGATCGCGAAATCGCACGCCGACACCAGGCCCATTCCGCCCGCGCGCACATGGCCGTCGACCGCGGCGATCACCGGCTTCGGGTGGGAGAGGATCGCCCGGAGCAGGCCCAGGAAGATCCGGGTCCGCTCGGCGGCCTGCTCCTCGGGGCTCCCCTGGGTGGCGGAGGCCTCCGACAGATCCGCCCCGGCGCAGAACGTGCCGCCGGCGTGCCCGAGGACGACGACGCGGGCGGCGTCGTCCCCGGCGGCCCGGTCGAGCGCCGCATGGAGCTGCTCGACCAGGGCGGTCGAGATGGCGTTGCGGTTGTGCTGCGAGTCCAGGGTGAGGTGCGCGGCACCTCTGCGGACCTCGTAGTGCACCAGGGTCTGGTCGCCTACCGTCTGATCACTCACCGCGGCCACCTCAGTAGCTCTTCGGCAGCCCGAGCGAGTGCTGGGCCACGTAGTTGAGGATCATCTCCCGGCTGACCGGGGCGATGCGGGGCAGACGCGACGCGGCGAGCATTCCGGCCAGTCCGTACTCGACCGACAGCCCGTTGCCACCGAGCGTCTGGATGGCCTGGTCCACTGTGCGGGCCGAGACCTCACCGGAGGCGTACTTCGCCATGTTGGCGGCCTCGCCGGCCAGGTCGTCCCTGCCGGCGTCCACGAGGGCCGCGGCCTTGCGCATCATCAACCGCGCCAGCTCGAGTTCGATCTTGCACTGCGCCAGCGGGTGTGACACGCCCTGGTGGGCGCCGATCGGGGTCTTCCACACCTGCCGCTCGTTGGCGTACTTTGTCGCCCGGTCCATGGCGAAGCGGGCGGTGCCCACGGCCATGCCCGAGGCCATGATGCGCTCGGGGTTGAGGCCGGCGAACAGCATGAGCAGCGCCGTGTCGCCGTCGCCGATGAGCGCCTCGGCAGGCAGCCGGACGTCGTCGAAGTACAACTGGAACTGCCGCTCGGGGGTCCGCACCTCGGTGGGGATGTGCGTCTTGGCGAGGCCCGGGGCGTCGGTGGGGACCATGAACAGGGCCGGCTGGAGCTTGCCGCTGGTGGCGCCCTCGAGACGTGCGACGACGAGGATCGCATCGGCCTGGTCGACACCGGAGATATACGTCTTCTGCCCACTGAGCAGGAAGTCGGAGCCGTCGCGCCGCGCCGTGGTGGTGATGGCGTGCGAGTTGGACCCGGCGTCGGGCTCGGTGATCGCGAAAGAGGTGATGGTCTCACCGGAGGCGATGCCCGGCAGCCACCGCTTCTTCTGCTCCTCGGTGCCGAATCGCGAGATGATCGTGCCGTTGATGGCCGGCGAGACGACCATCATGAGCAGGCCGGCGCCCGCGGCGGAGAGTTCCTCCTCCACGATCGCGAGCTCGGTCATCCCGGCCCCGCCGCCGCCGTACTCCTCGGGCAGGTTCACGCCCAGCAGTCCCAGCTGGCCCGCTTCCTTCCACAGCTCGTCGGTGGTCTCCCCGGCGTCGGACTTGGACCGCATGTACTCGATGCCGTAGCGCGAGCCCAGGTCGAACGCGACCTTGCGCAGCGCCGTCTGCTCCTCCGTGTCGATGACGGGGTTGGGGATCTGTGAGATGTCGGTCATCGTGGTCACTCCTGGACGCTGGTGGTGTCGGTGCTGTCGGTGTCGGTGTCGGAATCGGAGACGACGGCGAGGATCGTCCCCGACTCGACCTGTGTGCCGACCTCCACGGGGAGCTCGGTGACGATGCCGTCGACGGCGGCTGAGATGGTGTGTTCCATCTTCATGGCCTCCATCCACAGCAGCGGCTGGCCGGCGGTGACGGTGTCACCGACGGAGACCGCGACGCGGATGACCGCACCGGGCATGGGCGCGAGCAGCGATCCGGCGGCGACCTCTGCGGCGGGATCCGTGTAGCGGGGCGGCTCGATGAGCGAGACGGGGCCGAGCGGCGAGTCGACCTCGACCACGGTGTCCGCGCCCGGGGTCTCGTAGCGGGCCACGGTGAAGACGCGGCGCACTCCCCTGACCTCGAGCACGGCGGAGTCGGGGCCCACCTCCTCGACGGTGACGACATCGGCCAGGTCCCCGTCGGGGCGGGCGCCGGAGCGCTCGCGAATGTAGGCCACCTCGAGCTCGTCCTCGCCGTGACGGAACGTCCGCTTCTGCAGGGTGCGTCCGACGTTGCGGAACCCGGCCTGGGCCAGTGCCACCGGTCCGGCGAGGTGGTCGGCGGTGCCGGAGACCACTGCCGCGGCCAGCGCCGAGATGGCGACGGCCTCGTCGTCCGCGAGCGGCGCGGCGAGCGACTCGGCACCGTGGTCGTCGAGGAACGCCGTCGACAGGTTCCCGGCGATGAACTCCGGGTGCCGCAGCACGCGGACGAGCTGGGCCCGGTTGGTGGTCAGCCCGTGGACCTGTGCCCGGGCCAGGGCGCCGGCGAGCGAGGCGCAGGCCTCCGCGCGGGTGCGGCCGTAAGAGATGACCTTGGCGAGCATCGGGTCGTAGTGGACGCCGATGAGGGCGCCGTCGGGGCCCGGCTCGACACCGCTGTCCACCCGGATGCCCGGGCGGTGGGGCCCTTCGAAGCTCGAGGAGACCCCGGGGACGTCGAGCGCCCAGAGGGTCCCCGACCCAGGCGTGTAGTCGTTCGCCGGGTCCTCGGCGTACAGGCGGGCCTCCAGCGACCAACCGTGGGCGGCCGGCGGCTCGGCGGACGGCAGCGGCAGTCCGGCGGCCACGTCGAGTTGCAGGGCGACCAGGTCGAGACCGGTGGTGGCCTCGGTGACCGGGTGCTCCACCTGGAGGCGGGTGTTCATCTCGAGGAAGAAGAACTCGCCGTCGTCGGTGGCGAGGAACTCGACCGTTCCGGCGCCGGTGTACCCGATCGCGGAGGCGGCGTCGCGGGCCGCGGTGTAGAGCGCCTCCCGCATCCCCGGGGTCCGCTCGACGAGGGGACTGGGGGCCTCCTCGATGACCTTCTGGTGGCGGCGCTGGATGGAGCACTCGCGCTCCCCCACCGCCCAGACGGTGCCGTTCGAGTCGGCCACGATCTGGACCTCGATGTGGCGGCCACGCTCGAGGTAGCGCTCGCAGAACACGGCGTCGTCGCCGAACGCGGACTTGGCCTCGCGCTGCGCGCCTACGATCTCATCGTGCAGGGAGTCGAGGGTGCGGACGATCCGCATGCCGCGACCGCCGCCACCGGCGGAGGCCTTGACCAGCACCGGGAGCATGTCCTCGGTGACGTCGGCGGGCTCGAGGTCGCTGAGCATCGGCACGCCGGCCTCGCCCATCATCTTCTTGGCCTCGATCTTGGAACCCATGGCCTCGATGGCGGCGACCGGCGGGCCGACCCAGATCAGGCCGGCGTCGATCACGTCGCGGGCGAACCCGGCGTTCTCGGACAGGAAGCCGTATCCCGGGTGGATCGCGTCGGCGCCGGCCGCCTTGGCGGCGGCGATGACCAGGTCACCGCGCAGGTAGGTCTCGGCCGGGGTGTTCCCGGGGAGGCGGACTGCGGCGTCGGCCTCACGGGTGTGGGGCGCCTCGGCATCGGCGTCGGAGAACACGGCGACCGTGGTCATGCCGAGTGCGCGGGCGGTGCGGTGGACGCGTCGGGCGATCTCGCCGCGGTTGGCCACCAGGACTGACGTGATTGGAGTCGGGGTCGGTGAATTCTGCATGGTTTCGTTCCTCACATCCGGAAGACGCCGAAGCGGTCGGTTCCGGCGACTTCTCCGGAGTGGATCGCGGACAGGCTGAGGCCCAGCACCGTCCGGGTGTCGCGGGGGTCGATGACGCCGTCGTCGTAGAGCATCCCGGACAGGAACGCCGGCAGAGACTCCTTCTCGATCTGGTCGGCGATCGCGGTCTTGAGACCGTCGATGGTCTCCTGGTCCATCTCCTGACCACGGGCGGCGGACGCGGCCGCGGCGACGGAGGTGACCACGTCGGCGAGCTGCTGCCCGCCCATGACCGCGGACTTGGCGCTGGGCCAGGTGTAGAGGAACCGCGGATCGAACGCGCGGCCGCACATGCCGTAGTGGCCGGCGCCGTACGAGGCGGCCGTGATGAGTGACAGGTGCGGCACCTCGGAGTTGGAGACCGCGTTGATCATCATCGCGCCGTGCTTGATGATGCCGCCGCGCTCGTACTCGGAGCCGACCATGTACCCGGTGGTGTTGTGCATGAACAGCAGCGGGGTGTCGTAGCGGTTGGCCAGCTCGATGAACTGGGTGGCCTTCTGGGCCTCCTCGCTGAACAGGACGCCGCGGGCGTTGGCGATGATGCCCACCGGGTAGCCGTGGATCTCCGCCCAGCCGGTCACGAGACTCGCGCCGTACATCGGCTTGAACTCGTCGAAGTCACTGCCGTCCACGACCCGGGCGATGATCTCACGCGGGTCGAACGGGATCTTGAGGTCCTCGGGGACGATCCCGAGCAGGTCCTCGCCGCTGTAGAGCGGCTCGATGACCTCCGCGCGCGGGGTGCGTCCCTGCTTGGACCAGTTGAGCCGGCGCACGATGCCCCGCGTGATGCGGGCGGCGTCGGCCTCATCGTGGGCGAAGTGGTCCGCGAGACCGGAGACGCGGGCGTGCATCTCGGCGCCACCGAGGGTCTCCTCGTCGGCGATCTCACCGGTCGCGGCTTTGACCAGCGGCGGGCCGGCGAGGAAGACCTTGGAGCGCTCCTCGATCATCACGACGTGGTCGCTCATGCCCGGCACGTACGCGCCGCCGGCGGTGGAGTTGCCGTAGACCACGGCGATGGTGGGGATGCCGGCCTTGGACAGTCGCGTGAGGTCGCGGAAGAGGGCGCCACCGGGGACGAACACCTCTTTCTGCGTGGGCAGGTCGGCGCCGCCGGACTCGACGAGGCTGATGACCGGGAGTCGGTTCTTCTGCGCGACGTCGTTGAGGCGGAGGATCTTGCGCAGCGTCCAGGGGTTGGACGTGCCGCCCTTGACCGTGGGGTCGTTGGCGATGAGGAGGCACTCGACGCCCTCGACCACGCCGATCCCGGCCACCACGGAGGCGCCGGTCTGGAAGTCGGAGCCCCACGCCGCGAGCGCGCACAGTTCGAGGAACGGGGACTCCCGGTCGAGGATCATGTCGATCCGCTCGCGGGCGGTGAACTTGCCGCGCTCGCGGTGGCGGGCGACCTTGCGCTCGCCACCGCCGGCCAGCGCGGGTTCGAGGTCGGTGGCGAGCTGGTCGAGCTTGCCCTCCATGGCCTGCCTCGCGGCGCCGAACTCGGCGCTGGTGGTGTCCAGTGTGGAACGGAGGATTGTCATGCCGTGTACCCCAAACGTCGTCCGGCGAGGGTGGTGAGGATTTCGGTGGTGCCTCCGCCGATGCCGAGGAGTCGGACATCGCGGTACTGGCGGCTCACCTCGGACTCGGACATGAATCCGAGTCCTCCGAAGAGCTGCACCGCCTGGCCCGCGACCCATTCGGCGCACTCGACGGCGGTGTTCTTGGCGAAGCAGACCTCGGCCACGGCGTCGTGACCCGAGACCGCGAGGTTCACGCAGTGGTGGGTGTAGGTGCGGGCGAGGTCGATGCGGCGGGCCATCTCGGTGACGGTGTTCTGCACGGCCTGCCGGGACAGCAGCGGTCGACCGAAGGTCTCCCGCTCGCGGACCCAGTCCAGGGTCAGGTCGAGGCACCGCTGCGCCTGCGAGTATCCCTGGCAGGCCAGGGCCGCGCGCTCACTGACGAAGCCGATCGCGATCTGGGCGAAGCCGTCGTTCTCCGCGCCCACGAGATTGGCCACCGGTACGCGGCAGTCGGTGAACGTGAGTTCGGCGGTGTCCGAGGCGCGCCAGCCGAGCTTGTCGAGCGGCGCCGAGACGTGGAATCCCGGGGTGTCCGTCGGGATCACCAGCAGGCTCACCCCGGCGGCGCCCGCGAGTTCCTCGCCTCCGGTGCGGACGGCGGTGACGACGAAGTCGGCACGCGTGGCGGAGGTGATGTAGGTCTTGGCGCCGTTGACGACATAGTCGTCACCCTCCCGTCGCGCGGTGGTGGTGAGGTGGCCGACGTCGGAGCCGCCGCCGGGCTCGGTGATGGCCAGGGAGCCGATCAGCTCGCCGGCCAGCGTGGGCGTCACCCACCGTTCGATCTGGTCGGGCCGTCCGGACTGGGCCAGGTGCGGCACCGCGATGCCGCAGGTGAACAGGGAGGCGAACACGCCACCGGAGACGCCAGCCTCGTGGAGCGCCTCGCACACCACGAGGGAGTCGATTGCGTCGCCGCCACCACCGCCCACCTCCTCGGGGAAGGAGACCCCGAGCAGGCCCAGCTCGCCGGCCGCGCGGTGCAGGTCGCGGGGGATCGCTCCAGCGGCCTCCCACTCATCCTGATGCAGCAGGATCTCACGCTCGGCGAAGCGGGTCGTGGTCTCGCGCAGGGCGAGACGTTCGTCGGTGTACCAGGGGTCCCCGGGGACGTGCGGTGGGATGGTCATACGTCCTCCTCGTGGGTCGGCACGGCGGGCGGGCTCGGCAGGGGGGTTCCGGGTGGGTACATCGCCCAGGCGTAGTCAGGCCCCGTTCCGTCCCCCGGCTCGCCCTCTCTCGGTGCCGTTTTCACGAGGTCCGCAGGAAGGTCGACATGCCGCGACCGGAGCCATTCGGCCAGCCCCTTGGCCTGCGGATCCCACCGGGCACCGTGCGCGACGCCTTTCCCGAGGAATCCGGTTATCACGAAGTTCACCGCTCTGATCCGGGGGAATGCGTATCGCTCCACCGGCAGGTGCTCCGTTTCCGGGAGCAGGCGGCGCAGGTTCTCGACCGTCAGGTTCTCTCGCAGCCAGCGGTAGCCGGTGTCGGTCGTGGCCCAGACACCGACATTGGCGTCGCCCCCCTTGTCGCCGGAGCGCGCGCCGAAGACCGTTCCGAGCGGAACACGCCGCGTCTGCGTCTCGTGAGTGGCCGTCACCTCGTCGTCGACGTCAGTGACGTCCCACACGTGTCCCTCCCCCATCTCTTCGGTCCGTGACGGGGGCTCGATATCGACGCGTGTGCCGTCGGGCAGCACGGCTATGTGCGGCACGGAGGCCTGGGGGACGTAGGCGGGGAAGTACACGCCGTAGGGCGTGCCGCGTCCCGGCGGCGCGGTGAGGGTCGCGCCGGGGAAGCTACCCAAGGTGATACCCACGGCGGCGTCGGAGAACGCGCGTCCCACCACCTCGGGGTCACGGTCCCACACCACGACCTCTGCCAACGAGGTCGCGCCCGCCTGCGTGTCTGCGTCCTCGCCCCCGGTCCGGTGCATGCGGTGTTCGATGGACTCGGGACTACGGTCCATGGCGTCGTACAGCTGTGCGCGTAACACCGCCGCCTTCGTTTCCGGCACGAGGCCGGTCAGGAGGAAGGTCACGGCGTTGCGGAAACCGCCGAGGCACGTCACAGCGACCTTCGTGGTGGGCGGGGCGGGCTCGCCGAGGACTCCGGAGATGCGGACGCGGTCGGTGCCCTCCTGCTCCACCACGGCGGTGTCCAGGCGGGTGACGACGTCGGGGCCGCCGTACCGCGCGCCGGTGACCTCGTACAGCAGCTGGGAGGTGACGGTGCCGACGGTCACGGCGCCGCCCGTGTCGGCGTGCTTGGTGATGATCGAAGTGCCGTCGGCGGAGATCTCGGCGATCGGGAACCCTGGTCGGGTGAGGTCGGCGATCTCGCCGCGGTCGAAGAACGCGTAGTTGCCGCCGGTGGCCTGGGTGCCGCACTCGATGACGTGACCGGCGGCCGTGGCGCCGGCGAGCGCGTCGAGGTCGTCGCGGCCCCAGCCGAAGTGGCTGATGGCCGGCCCGACGATGACAGAGGCGTCGGTGACGCGACCGGTGACGACGATGTCCGCGCCCGCGTCCAGGCAGCGCGCGATGCCGAACGCACCGAGGTAGGCGTTGGCGGTGACGGGGACGCCGGCGTCGGCCGGGATGTCGAGCTCGGAGACCCTGGACATGAGATCGTCGCCCTCGACGTGCGCGACGACCGGCGACAGTCCGAGGCGCGTACCCAGCTCCCGGATCGCGTCGGCCAGTCCGGCCGGATTGAGGCCGCCCGCGTTGGCGACGATCTTCACCTTCTTCTCGAGCGCGAGCCCGAGGCAGTCCTCGAGCTGGCGGAGGAACGTCTTGGCGTAGCCGAGCTCGGCGCTCTTCAGCCGGTCCCGGCCCAGGATGAGCATGGTCAGCTCGGCCAGGTAATCGCCGGTGAGGACGTCGAGCTCGCCGCCCTCGAGCATCTCGCGCATCGCGGAGATGCGGTCGCCGTAGAACCCGGACATGTTTCCGACGCGGAGCGGCGCCGGTGGAGTGGACCCGGTCATGCCCTCGCTCCCTTCTCGCGGCCGCCGCCGGGGAGGCCGGCGAAGGCCTGGGCGATGCGCAGCCACTCCTCGGCCTCGGCGCCGACCGCCTCGAGAGCGGTGTCCCCGCGGTGGACGCGCTGGGTGACCAGCAGGCAGAAGTCGAGGATCGGCCCGGTGACGCACTGCTCGGCGTCGGCCGGGCCGAACTCGACGACGGTGCCGTCGGCCTGCGTGAGCGCGACGTGCACCTCGGAGGCCGGGGCCTCGAGGCCGTTCATCAGGTACGCGAAAGCGCGGGTCTTCCATCCCAACCGGGCGACGTGTGGGAGGGCTGCCACGAACGCCGGGTCGGAGTCGACCGGGACGCCGAGCGCGTCGGCCACATCGACAGCGTGGGCCCAGGTCTCCATGATCCGCGCCGTGGTCATCGATCTGGGACGCATAGGCGGCCCGAACCACGGGATCTTCTCCCCCGGGTCCGCCGCCTTGAGGGCGTCGGCGAGTTCACCGCGGGCCAGGCGCCAGCGCGCGAGGACCTCGTCGCGGCCGGTGGCGGCGATCTCGGCGGCGCCGACGTCGACGAACCCGGTCGGGTCGGCCTCGGCCTTCTCGACGACCGACCGGAAGGCGTCCGCGTCGCGGATGGCGGTGACCGAGACCTCGTCGGTCCAGGCCAGGTGGGCGATCTGCATGCCGATGTCCCAGCCCGCGGCCGGGGTGTCGTTGGTCCAGCCGTCGGCGCCCGCGGACTCGACGAGCTCGTCGAGTCGGGTGTTGAGCGCGGCGAGGGCCGCGTGCGGGTCCTCTGTGACAGAAGTCTCGGGGTTCGTCATGTGATCACGATGACACCCCGCCGCAAAAAAAGCAAGCGTGATTGTTTGCTTTCACGCCGGGCCTCTGCGAGCCTATGCCTACGGTGATATGCATCACAAACACGCGTTCCCTCACCCCTCCCCCGAGCCCTGGAGACACTGTGCGACTCGACCCCACCGGCATCGACCCGACCGATCACGCCCTCGCCCGCCGCTGCTCCGTGGGGGACATCCCCACCCGCGCCGCCGCCACGTTCTCTCACCGCACCGCCCTCACCGACGACACCGATTCGTGGACGTACCTCGAGCTCGAGTCCGCCGCCAACCGGTTCGCCCACGGGCTGGCCGCCCACGGCATCCGCGAGTCCGAACCTGTCGCGATCCTCTCCACGAACTGCCGCGAGTTCGTCGCCACCTACTTCGGGACCGCCAAGGCCGGGATGGTCTCGTTGCCCGTCAACCTGCTTTCCGGGCTCGAGAACATCGCACACGCCCTGACCGACTCGGGGACGCGCATCGTCGTCGTCCACGGCTCACTCGTGGAACTCGTTCTCGGAGCGACCGCCGCCATTCCCGGCGTCGAGACCCTCGTCGTCGTCGGCGGGGTCCCGGACGGACTCGAGGCCACGACCGACGGACCCGCACTGATCGGGTGGGACGACCTCCTGGCCGACGACGACACCAGTCCCGACACGGTGATCGGCGACCGTCAGGTCGTGCAGTGCCTCTACTCCTCCGGTACCACCTCACGCCCCAAGGGCGTCCTCACCTCGCACCTCGCGGTGACCATGGCCGCGCTCGGCAACGGGGCCCTCTTCGGTCTGAACTGGGGCGCCGAGGGCTCGGTCACCGTGTGCCCGCTCCCCCTCTTCCACACCGCCGGCCTCAACGGGGTCTTGCTGTCCGCCGTCACCATGGGCGCAACCGTCCACCTCCTGCCGGGCTTCGACCCGGTCCAGTACGCCGACACCGTCGCCCGGGTCCGCGCCACCCACCTGGTGGGCCTGCCCCTCATGCTCGAGGCCCTAGCCGACGGCACCGACCGCGGCCTCGACCTCTCCTCGATCCGGTTCCTGCTCTACGCCATGGCCCCGATGTCGGAGGAGATGCGCCGACGCCTGGAGTCCGCGCTCCCGGACGCCAGGATGGTGCTGGCCTCGGGGATGAGCGAGTGCACCCCGGCCACCGTCATGCAGTGGCCCGAGCTCAACCCGGACAAGTCCGACTCCTGGGGCTACCCCACCCCGATCGCGGAGAACCGGATCAGCGAACCGGGCGGTGCCGAGCTCATGCCCGTCGGCGAGGACGGCGAGATCGTCTACCGCGGCCCGACCGTCATGGAGGGGTACTGGAACAACCCCGAGGCCAACGCCGCGGCGTTCGTGGGCGGCCGCCTGCACTCCGGTGACCTGGGACGCATCGACTCCGAGGGGGTCGTGTGGTTCGCCGACCGCGTCAAGGACATCGTCAAGTCCGGCGGCGAGAACGTCTCCTCGCTGCACGTGGAGCGGGTCCTCATGGACCACCCGCACGTCGCGGAGGTCGCCTGCGTCGGTCGCCCGGACCCCAAGTGGGGCGAGCTCGTGATCGCGGTCGTGGTGCCCGCCGAGGGCACGCCGGCCGAGGCCGATCTCAAGGCCTCGGTCATGGAGTTCGGCGCGGAGCGGCTCTCCCCCTCGCACCGGCCGCGCGACGTCGTGGTGGTCGACGCCATCCCCCGCACGGCGACCGGAAAGATCCGGAAGGTGGAACTGCGCACCGCGCGCTGACAGGGCCGAGTCGGCCCCCGATCACCTCGGTCAGGGGTCGACACCGGGTCAGGGGCCGACCTCCAGGAGCTCGCCGGGGATCTCCAGGCGGGCGGCGGCGAGGTCGGCTCCGAGCCCCGGCCGCAGTACCTCGCCCCGTGGCGGGCGGGCGACGAGATTGACCGCCCGGAGATTGGGCAGCAGGTAGCGCCGGATGTCCATACCGTCGAGCCCCGGGATGAGCTCACGGATCCGCTCGACGGTGAGTTCCCCGGCCAGCCAGGCGAACGCGGAGTCGTCCCAGGTCCACACCGCGATGTTGACCCCGCGGCCGACCACGCCACGGCGCACGCTCGCGACCGAGCCCAGGACGGCGGAGACGGGTTCCCCGCCCGGGACGGCGCCCGGGGACCACTGGGTCGGCAACTCCCCGGGCCCGATGGGCGCGGTCTCGGCCGGCACCGGGACCGCGACACGGGCGCCGTCGGGCAGGACGACCGAGTGCCCCGACTCCCCCTGCGCCAGTGGGCGGGCGATCCGCACGGGCCGCCGGTCCTCCCGGGCCCCGCGGGTCATGGCGACCACCGCCACGACCTCCGCGGCCGGCTCCCCGCGCGCCCCGCTGATACGGACCCGGTCCGTGCCCTCCTGCGCCAGGCGGAGCGAATCGAGCCGCAACACCACGTCGGGAGCCGCGTAGCGGGCCCCGGCCACGCCGTCGAGGAGCTGGTCGGTGACGGTCCCGACGGTGACCGACCCGAAGGCCGAGGGATGGCGCGTGACGACCGCGCAGCCGTCGTCGGCGATCTCGGCGATGGGATACCCACCGGTGACCGGATCGGTGGTGCGGGTGACGTCGGTGGTGGAGTCGACGACCCCGGTCGCGCCGGGGCCACCGGAGAGCACGTGCCCGACCGCGACCGATCCGGCCAGGGCGTCCAGGGCGGACGGGGTCCAGCCGTGGTGGGCCGCCGCGGCGCCGACGACGAGCGCCTCGCGACTGACGCGCCCGGTGACGACGACGACGGCACCGGCGGCGAGCGCCCTCGAGATGCCGAACGCCCCATGGCGCACCGTCGCGACGTCGACCTGACCGAGACCCAGATCGACCGCCCGGTCCGTCACGTCCCCGGAGTCGACGCTGGCCACAGCGAGCTCGACCCCCGCCTCGCGGGCCAGGTCACGCAGCGCGGATGCGAGCCCCTCCGGGTCCAGAGCGCCGGCGTTGGTGACGATCCGCACTCCCCCGGCTCCGAGCCGCTCGAGACACTCGCCGATCTGGACCAGCGCCGCCGCCTCGTAACCCGGGCCGCCCGTCGCGCGCTGCCCGGCGAGTTCGAGCATCGCCTCGTCCGAGAGCATGTCGAGCGCGAGGACGTCCAGGGTCGCGGCCGTGAGGAACTCGGCCGTCGCCGTGGCGCGATCGGCCCGCGACGCCGAGACGTTGCCGATGCGCAGGGGACTTCGGGTACTCGTCATCGATCCTCGGACTCCTTGTCGATCAGCGGTGGGCGCCTACCCCAGCATGCTCCCCGTGGCGGCGAGGCGGGCGTGGAACGAGAAGGCGTCCTCGAGGATATGCGGCGTGTTGCCCGCGTCGGGACGGGCCTCGGCCCGATCGAGGTACTCGTGCAGGAGGGGCCGGAAGGCCGGGTCGGCGCACCGGTCCACGACGAGGCGCGACCGCTTGCGCGGGCTCAGCGCCCGCAGGTCGGCGAGACCGTGCTCGGTGACGATCACCTGGACGTCATGCTCCGTGTGGTCGACGTGCGGGACCATCGGGACGATCGCCGACACGGCCCCGTTCTTGGCCGTGGACGGGCTCAGGAACATCGACACGTACCCGTTGCGGGTGAAGTCGCCGGACCCGCCGATTCCGTTCATGATGCGGGTCCCGCCCACATGGGTGGAGTTGACGTTGCCGTAGACGTCGGCCTCGAGCATGCCGTTCATCCCGACGATCCCCAGTCGCCGGACGATCTCCGGGTGGTTGCTGATCTCCTGCGGCCGCAGCGTGATGTGGTCGCGGTACAGCTCGAAGTTGTCCACCAACTCGGTCAGCCCGTCCTCGGACAGGGCCAACGCGGTCGCCGAGGCGTGGGCGACCGTGCCCTGCCGGATGAGCTGGAGCATCGAGTCCTGGATGACCTCCGAGTAGCAGGTCAGATCGGAGAACGACCCCGCCGCCAGCCCGGCGAGGACGGCGTTGGCCACGTTGCCGATCCCCGCCTGCAGCGGGAGGAGACTGCCCGCCGGCATCCGGCCGCCGGCGACCTCGTGGTGGAAGAACTCCAGGACGTGGCCCGCGATGGCCTCGCTCACCGCGTCCGGCTTGGTCAGGGCGCTCGCGGAGTCCCGCTGGTCGGTGGGCACCACGGCGACGACCTTGGCCGGGTCCACCTCGAGCAGCGGCTGGCCGATCCGGTCGTCGGCCCGCGACAGCATGATCGGCCTGCGCTGCGGCGGGAGCGCCGTGCCGTAGTAGATGTCGTGCATGCCCTCGACGCCGTCCGGGATCCACGAGTTCACCTCGAGGATCACCTTGTCCGCCACGTCGAGCCAGGTCTTGTTGTTGCCCACCGACATCGCGGGGACGAGCTTGCCG
This sequence comes from Dietzia sp. MNB45, assembly GCF_051994785.1. Classification (NCBI taxonomy): domain Bacteria; kingdom Bacillati; phylum Actinomycetota; class Actinomycetes; order Mycobacteriales; family Dietziaceae; genus Dietzia; species Dietzia sp. MNB45. The sequence goes on from NZ_CP163397.1 coordinate 2,656,998, forward strand.
TCCTCGGTGATCGCGGCGACCTCCACCACCGCGACGTCCACGTCACCGTAGTGGCCCTGCCACACCTGCTGTGCCACGTGCGACAGATGGACGTCCACGTAGTCCATCTCGCCCGAGTTGATCTTGCCGCGGGCCGTGGGCTCGCTCTGATACGGCATCCGCAGCGCGATCCCGTCGACCTCGGCGAGCATCGCCTCGGCCTCGCTGGCCACCGATGCACCGGTGAGCAGGTTGACGGAGAGCCTGCCACCTGCCGCCCGTACCGAACGGATGCGCTCGGCCAGGGCCGGCGCGAAGGCCTTGGGCGTGCCCGCGCTGGCGAACCCGCTGATCGCCACCGTGTCACCATCGGCGATCTGATCCACAGCGGAGGCCGCGTCGGTGACCAGTCCCCGGAAGTGGGGATGGCGGATGCGTGAGGGGTCGTACGCGGTGCCCCGCTGCTGGACGGAGGTGCTCATACGCGGAGCCTATCGCCGGTGTCGGAAATTCCATTTTCTACGAAGACGTGATCACCCCCACTCGGTGCCGCTCCGATCTCCGCAGGTCTCCGGTCGGACGGGGTCCGGGCGGATAGACTCGGCCGTTCAACCCCGCCGCGTCCGCCAGGAGTGAACCCTTGTCCCCCAGGACCGCACCGATCCCCGACCGCATCGACCAGGCGCGCGCCAACTGGGAGCGCGAGGGGTGGGCGGACGCTGCCCAGGGGATGACGGTCGTGACCTCGGTGATGCGGGCCCACCAGATCCTGTTGGCCCGGGTCGAAGACACCCTGCGTCCGTGGAACCTGTCGTTCCCCCGCTACGAACTCCTCCGACTGCTGGCCTTCTCCCGCTCCGGGGCGCTGCCCATCACCAAGGCCTCAGAGCGCCTCCAGGTGCACGTCACCAGCGTCACCAGCGCCATGAAGCGCCTCCTCGACGCGGGCCTCGTGGAGCGACGGCCGCATCCGACGGACGGGCGGACGACCCTCGTGGAGATCACGGCCGAGGGCAGACAGGTGGTGGCCGAGGCGACCGCGGCGCTGAACTCCGGCGTGTTCGCCGACCCGGGGATGGACGAGGACGATCAGGTGGCGCTCATCGAGGCCATCGCCGCGCTGCGCCGGTCCGCCGGCGACTTCTGACCGACCCGGCCCGGCCGGGAGGGCCGCTCCCCGCCACCGCCGGTCGGTGTGCCCGTGGCGATCGCCGGACCCCGGACACGACACCGCGCCCGGCCCCTCTCGGGTGGGGCCGGGCGCGGCTGTTCGTGGGACGGATCCGCTCGGGGCTGTGAGCCCCCGGTCCCGTCAGGTGCGGGTCAGGGCACCTCGGTGGCGAGGACGCGGTCCTCGGTGATCTCGGAATCCGCGTGCATCTCATTCTTGCTTGACTCGGTCATGGCCACCACGCAGAGCATGGACATGGCGGACAGCAGCGAGAGCATGATTCCGACACCGAGCGTGTTGCCCGCGGCGACCATGGCGGCGGCAGCCAGCGGGGGCAGTGCGCCACCGAGGATGCCGGCGAGGTTGTACCCGAGGCCGGCACCGGTGTAGCGGTAGCGGGCCTGGAACAACTCGGGCAGGAGCGCGCCGGCCGGACCGTAGGCGATACCGAAGATGATCAGCGTGACGAAGAGGACCACTGCGAACGCGATCGGCGACCCGGTGTCGAGGATGGGGAAGACGAACAGCGTCCAGACCACGGCCAGCGCCACCGAGGTGCCGATGACCTTCTTGCGGCCGATCCGGTCCGAGTACATGGCGGACAGTGCGATGGCGGCACCGAAGATCAGGGCGGCGAGCATGCCCATGCCGAGGACGAAGGGCCGCGTGTGCTCGAGGTTCTTGGTGGCGTAGTTCGTGAGGAACGAGGTGCCCATGTAGAAGAGGGAGAACAGCGAGGTGAGCGCGCCACCGGCGATGAGGATCTCCTTCCACTGGTGGCGGATCGCGTCGGCGAACGGCAGCGTCTTGGGGGCCGGGGCCCGGTTCGCGGCCTTGTCGGCGGCCTCGGTCGCGGCGGCCTCCCTGGCCTGACGCTCCTGCGTCTGACGGAAGACCGGGGTCTCCTCGATCGAGATGCGGATCCACAGCCCGATCAGGACGAGGACGGCGGAGAGCAGGAACGGGATGCGCCAGCCGTACTGCATGAACGGGCTGTCGACGTCGGCGCCGTCGCCGGCGATCAGGGAGAAGAGGAGGAACGTCCCCGAAGAGAGGAAGAACGCGAAGGCCACACCGAGCTGGGGCCACATGCCCATCATCCCGCGCTTGCCCTGGGGTGCGTACTCCGCGGTGAGCAACGTCGCGCCCGCCCACTCGCCGCCGACCGCGAAGCCCTGGAAGAACCGGCAGACCACGAGGAGGGTCGGGGCCCAGATGCCGATACCGCCCTCGAACATTCCGAACGCGCCGGTGCCGTACCCGGGCAGCAGCCCGATGAACACGGTGGCGACGCCCATGATCATCAGCGTCCACACCAGCGTGCGCTTACGACCGATGCGGTCGCCGAAGTGGCCGAAGAGCGCGGCGCCGACCGGGCGCGCGAAGAAGGCGACCGCGAAGGTCGCGAACGACGAGAGCGTCGCCGCCGCCGCATCCTGGCCTGGGAAGAACAGAGTCGGGAAGACCAGCGCCGCGGCGGTGCCGTAGATGAAGAAGTCGTACCACTCGATCGTCGTTCCGATCGAGGAGGCCGCCGCCACCTTCGTGAGCGAGGTCTTCTTGGGCTCCGCTGACGGGTTCGGCGACTGTGGCGCCGTACCCCCAGCGGGGAGGTTCGTGACTGTCAAGACAACTCCAAGTCTCGTGGGGCGCCGGGTGGGGGGCCCTGGCGCGGGACGTGTTCCCCGACGAGTGAACGTCGATTGAGGAAAAGGTATGTGACTGGCGCCACACCCGATACACCCGAAAGTGGATGGTCGGTGATCCGGATCACGTAGTGGCCGGGCGACCCAGGCACCGCGGGACCGGAAGCGCACCGCCGCGAATGTCCCTCGGAAGACGAGCGAGACGCCGACAACCAGCCCGAAGAAGCGCGCCCGATGCTCCGGCCCCCTCCCCCCACGAGTGCTCAGCGACCAGCCCTCGACTTCCCACCAGTCCGTATAGCTCTCCGCCTCGCGGGTACGACAACGAGCGGGGTCTCCCTCGGTTCGTAGGCCCCGGTCCGACTGCGGCTCGTGGGATGCCGCGGACCTGCTGCGGGGTGCGGAGGGCTCTCGAGCTTCTACAACGGCTACAAGGTCGAGCGCGACGGCGCCATGCCCGGGTTCATCCGGTTCCCCCTCTTCGGACCAGGCGCCGTCCACGGACTCGACGGCCGCGCGCACGAGGTACGCAAGAACGCACTCGCCGACTTGGCCTACGACGACGAGCGCGCCGCACGGTTCTCCGAGCTGGTCGCCGATGAGCTCGAGGGGATGCTCGGCGACTGGGCGCGCAGCGGGACCGGCACGGTGTACGGCGACACCTCGACGGCGTTCGGCCGGGCGGCGTTCCGCTGGGCGGGCCTGCCGCTCACGCCGTCGGAAGCCGATCGCCGGGCCCGACAGATGAGCAGGCTGCTCGACACGTTCGGGAAGGTCGCTACCAACCCGGTCGCCGAGTTCGAGCGCCTCCGACTGGACCGCTGGGCCACCGGCCTCATCCGCGCCGTACGGTCCGGCCGGGTGCGCGCCGAGCCCGGCTCCGTGCTGGCGGCCATGGCCGACCTACGGGGCACCGACGGAGCTCTGGTCGACGACCGCACCGCCGCCGTCGAGCTGCAGAACCTCACCCGCCCGACGGTGGCGGTGGCGCGGTTCGCCGCGTTCGCGGCTGTGGCACTGACGGAGAACCCGGGGTGGGCCGACCGGATCCGCGAGGCCTCGTCGGCCGCGGGTCGCCTCTCCGACATCCCGGAGGCCGTCGCGTTCGCCCATGAGGTCCGGCGAGTCTACCCGTTCGTACCGATGCTGCCGGCGATGGCCACCTCGGACTTCGAAGTGCACGGATGCCCGGTGCACAGAGGCGAACGGGTCCTGTTGGACCTCCTCGGCACCGATACCGACCCCCATCACTGGGACGACCCCACGACGTTCGACCCCGGCAGGTTCATGGGGGTCGATGACGTCGAGCAACTCGAGGCGTTCGTTCCGCAGGGCGGGGCGGGGGTACGCACCGGGCACCGGTGCCCTGGTGAGAAGATCGCGGTGGCCGCCCTGTCCGCCGCGGTTGCCGCGCTGTGGCATCCGGAGGTGCGCATCAGCCGGGATCCCGACGACCTCACCTTCCCGTGGACGCAGATGCTCACCCGTCCCGCGACAGGGGTACGGGTGACGTGGCAGGACCCGGAGTCCGCGACAGGGTGACCTACCGGTGTGGACCACCGTTCCGGGCTGCCGGCCCGCCGGGGCGCCTTAGGGCAGAACGCCGAGGAGCCGGGCGCGCGCGACGGACTCCATCCGCGACCGCGTGCCGAGCTTGGTACCGATGTTGCGCAGGTAGGCCTTGATGGTCTCCGGGGAGAGCGACAATCGGGCGCCCACCTCGGCATTCGAGCAGCCGAGCGCCACCTGGGCCAGCACGTCGATCTCGCGAGGCGAGAGCACGGACTTGGCGGGCACCGGGATGTCCCCGGCATCGGGCGTCCGTCCCACGCCCGCGAGGGCGGAGCCGGCTGCCAGGAGCCGGTCGCGCAGTGCGGGGTCGCCCAGCTCCGCGGCGATCGCCCGCAGCTCGCCGTGCAGGATCCGCAGTTGTTCGCGGTCCGTGGTCTCCAGGCCGACAGAGTGCTCGGCGGCGGCGAGGTCCGCCATCCGCAGCCGGCGGTCGACCTCGTCCCTGATCTGGAATTCCGAGGCCAGCTCGGAGGCGACCGAGTTGAACGTCCTGGCGACCTGATCGCCGAGTTGCGTGGCCACCCGCGCCGACCCGTACAGGATCGTCCGCGCGACACCGGAGACCATCACCGGCACCGAGATGATGGCCCGCAGGCCCTCCTGCTCCACTGCATCGGCGTAGTCACGGGTGATGCTGGAGCAGTCCTCGTAGTCGCGGACCGTCGCGGGTCGTCCGGACGCCATGACGTGCCCCCCGAGCCCCCGGCCCTTGGCCACGGCCAGACCCTGCATGGAGTTCGTGCGGACCCCGATGAAGCGGGTGAGCTTCGCGGTCTCGCCGTCGGCCTGCCCGGCGAACACGATCGGCAGACCGGACTCCTGCCGCGCGCGGCGCAGGGCGCCGAGCACGGCGTCCGAATCACTGGGTCGAAGGGTGGTCATGGTCAGCTCCCGAGAGTGGAGGCGGTCAGCTCCGCGCGGAATCGCGGATGCTGGTGATGATGGCACTGAAGTCCTTGCCACCGTTGTCCTGTGCGAACTCGTCGTACAGGGCCGCGGCCGCCGCGCCGAGCGGCGCGACCGTACCGGTGCTCTCCAACGCCGCCAGGGCCAGTCCCAGGTCCTTGTTCATCAGGGCCGTGGCGAAGCCGGGCGTGAAGTCGTTGTTCGCCGGGGAGGTCGGCACCGGGCCGGGCACGGGGCAGTTGGTGTGCAGCGCCCAGCTGTTGCCGGTCGCCCCCGTGACGACGTCGTACAGGGCCTGGTGCTCGAGCCCCAACCGCTCGGCGAGCACGAACGCCTCGCCGATCGCGATCTGGTGCACGGCCAGCACCATGTTGTTGCAGACCTTGGCGGCCTGACCGGCCCCCGCCGCGCCGCAGTGGATGACCTTGCCCGCCATGGGCTCGAGCACCGGCTGCGCGGCGGCGAACGCCTCGTCCTCGCCGCCCACCATGAACGCCAGCGTCCCCGCGGTCGCGCCCTTGACACCGCCGGAGACCGGGGCGTCCACCTGGAGCATCCCCGCCTCGACGGCCTTGGCGTGCACCGCCCGGGCGTCGTCGACCGAGATGGTGGACGAGTCGATGAACAGGGTTCCCCGCTCCGCCTCCCCCAGGACGTCCTCGTAGGTGGAGGTGACCAGCGCGCCGTTGGGGAGCATCGTGATGACGACCCCGGCCCCGCGGACCGCCTCGGCCGGCGTCTCGCAGACGGTCACACCGGCCGAACGCGCGGCCTCCTGCGCCGCGGAGACCGGGTCGAAACCGCGGACCTCGTGGCCGGCGCCTGCCAGGTTGGCGGCCATGGGACCGCCCATGTTGCCCAGTCCGAGAAAGGCGACGGTCGGCAGTTCGTTGGACATTCCTACGCTCCCAGTCCGCGTGCGGCGACGGCCCGGCCGACGACGACACGCATGATCTCGTTCGTGCCCTCAAGGATGCGGTGCACCCGCAGATCCCGCACGATCTTCTCGATTCCGTATTCGGATAGATACCCGTAGCCGCCGAACAACTGCAGCGACCGGTCCGCGATGTCGAAGCACCTGTCGGTGACGAAGAGTTTCGCCATGGCGCACAGCTCGACGTGGTCGGGCTCCTTGGCGTCCAGCGCCGCGGCGGCGCGCCACAGCAGGAGCCGACTGGCCTCCAGCTCGGTGGCCAGCTCGGCCAGGGTGAACCGGATGGTCGGCTCGTCGATGAGCGCACCCCCGAACGCCTCGCGGTCCCGCACGTGGGCCACGGCCCGCGAGTACGCCTCCTGGGCTCCACCCAGCGAGCAGGCGGCGATGTTGATGCGCCCACCGTTAAGTCCGCGCATCGCGATGGTGAAGCCGAGCCCCTCCCCGCCGGAGTCCGCGCCGCCGATGAGGTTCGCGGCCGGAACCCGGACGCCCTCCATGATCACCTGCGCCGTCGGCTGGGCGTTCCAGCCCATCTTCCGCTCGTCGGGGCCGAAGCTCAGCCCGTCCGAGTCGGCCGGGACCAGGAACGCCGAGATGCCCTTGGCCCCGGCGTCCCCGGTCCGCGCCATCACCAGGTAGACGTCCGACTGGCCGCCGCCGGAGATGAACTGCTTGGTGCCGGTGAGCACGTAGTGGTCACCGTCGCGGACCGCCTTGGTGCGCAGCGCCGCCGCGTCCGACCCGGCGCCCGGCTCGGTGAGGCAGTAGCTGGCGAACTTCTCGAGCGAGGCCAGCTCGGGGATCCACTGCCGGCGCTGTTCGTCGGTGCCGAACTCGTCGACCATCCACACGCACATGTTGTGGATGGACAGGTACGCCGCCACCGACGGGCACCCGCGCGCGAGCTGCTCGAAGATCCGCACGCCGTCCAGTCGACGCATCCCGCTGCCCCCGACCTCCTCGGAGACATAGATCGCGCCCATGCCCATCCCGGCGGCCTCGCGGAGGACGTCCTTGGGGAAGTGGTGGGTCTCGTCCCACTCCTGCGCCTTGGGACCGATCCGCTTGTCCGAGAAGTCGCGTGCGGCGTCGACGATGACCTTGTCGTCGTCATCAAGGGTGAACATGGGTGTTCCTCTCCTGGGGCGAGCCGGTCAGTCCATCGTGGGGATGTTGAAGTCGGCCCCGTCCTTGATGCCCGACGGCCAGCGCTGCGTGACGGTCTTGACCTTGGAGTAGAACTTGATCGACTCCGGGCCGTGCTGGTTGAGGTCGCCGAATCCGGACTTCTTCCAGCCACCGAAGGTGTGGTACGCGATCGGGACCGGGATCGGCACGTTGACGCCGACCATGCCGACCTCGACGCGGGAGACGAACTCACGGGCGGCGTCGCCGTCGCGGGTGAAGATCGCCACGCCGTTGCCGTACTCGTGGTCGTTGGGCAGGGCGAGGGCCTCCTCGAAGTCCTTGGCGTGGACCACCACGAGGACGGGGCCGAAGATCTCGTCGGTGTAGACGCTCATGTCCGGGGTCACCTTGTCCATGAGCGTCGGGCCGACGTAGTAGCCCTCGGAGATGTCCTCACCGTTGAACTCGCCGGTGTAGGCACCCACACCGCGACCGTCGACGAGGAGCTCGGCGCCGGCCTTCTCGCCCTGATCGATGTAGTCGAGGACCCGGGCCTTGGACTCGGGGGTCACCAGCGGGCCGTAGTCGGACTGCGGATCGTGGCTGTGGCCGACCTTGAGGTCCTTGACCTTGGGCAGCAGCTTCTCGAGGAGCGCCTCGGCCGTGCCCTCGCCGACGGGGACGGCCACGGAGATGGCCATGCAGCGCTCGCCGGCCGAACCGAAACCGGCTCCGACCAGGGCGTCCGCGACCTGGTCCATGTCGGCGTCCGGCATGATGATCGCGTGGTTCTTGGCGCCGCCGAAGCACTGGGCGCGCTTGCCGGTGCGGGCGGCGCTGGAGTAGATGTACTGCGCGATCGGGGTGGAGCCGACGAAGCCGACCGCCTGGATCGTGTCGTTGTTGAGGATCGCGTCCACGGCCTCCTTGTCGCCGTGCACGACCTGGAAGATGCCGTCCGGCAGGCCCGCCTCGGTGAACAGCTCGGCCAGGCGCACCGGCACGGAGGGATCCCGCTCGGAGGGCTTGAGGACGAACGCGTTGCCACAGGCGATGGCCGGGCCGGCCTTCCACAGCGGGATCATGGCCGGAAAGTTGAACGGGGTGATGCCGGCGACGACGCCCAGCGGCTGGCGCATGGAGTAGACGTCCACGCCGGTGCCCGCGTTCTCGGTGAACTCGCCCTTGAGCAGGTGCGGGATGCCGATCGCGAACTCGACGACCTCGAGGCCGCGCTGAATGTCGCCCTTGGCGTCCGGCGTGGTCTTGCCGTGCTCGATCGCGAGCAGCTCGGCGAGCTCGTCCATGTTCTGGTTGACCAGGTCCACGAACCGCATGAGCACGCGGGCGCGCTTCTGCGGGTTCTGCGCGGCCCACGCCTTCTGCGCGGCGGCTGCCTTGGCGATGACGTCGTCGACCTCGGCCGTGGTGGCCAGTGGTACGACCGCCTGCGCCTTGCCCGTGCTGGGGTTGAGCACCTCCTGGCTCCGCCCCCCGGTGGCCGCGACCCGCGCGCCGTTGATGTAGTGCTCGACCTGCCTGAGATCCGACATGGACGTCCCTTCCTCAGTGGGGCGGCGCGCTGTTCTCGCCCGCTCACCCCTGTCCCGTGATGCCCATCACCATATACTTGCAACTCCTAGTAATCCATAGCCGGGCCCCGGTCGACCCCGGACCCTCCCCTTTCGGGTGTACCGCCAGCCCTCGCGGCAGCCCTACTGTGAGCTGACTCACTCATACGTTCCGTCGACAGGAGCATCCATGCCCCCGCTGCCCACCGAGGCCACCGTCCGGTTCCGCGCCGCCCGCGACTTCCTCCAGGCACACGCGCTGGACTACGACGCCGCGCGGGACGGATTCGCCTGGCCCGAGCTCGACGAGTGGAACTGGGCACTGAACTGGTTCGACGTCCAGGCCGAGGGGAACGACGACCCCGCCCTGTGGATCGTCGAGGAGAACGACGGCGGCGGCGCCCCCACCGAGGCCAAGTACTCGTTCGAGGAGATGCGGGTCCGGTCCGACCGGACGGCCAACTGGCTGCGTGAGCGGGGCGTCGAGCCCGGCGACCGCATCCTGCTCATGCTGGCCAACCAGGTGGAGCTGTGGGACGTCATGCTGGCGGTGATCAAGCTCGGTGCCGTGGTCATCCCCGCCACCACGCTGCTCGCCGAGGGCGACCTGCGGGACCGCATCGCGCGCGGCGGCATCAAGCACGTCATCGCGCGCGGCGAGCTGGCCGAGCGCTTCGCCGACATCTCCGGTGACTACCAGCGCATCTCCGTCGGCGGGGACGAGCGGGGTGGCGCGCCGGAGGGCTGGACCGACCTGGCCGGAGCGATGGACGCCTCCCCCGACTTCGAACCGACCCACACCACCCACGCCGACGACACCCTGCTGCTGTACTTCACCTCCGGCACCACCAGCAAGCCCAAGCTCGTCGAGCACACGCACGCCTCCTACCCGGCGGGCCACCTGTCGACCATGTACTGGATCGGCCTCCAGCCCGGCGACGTCCACCTCAACGTCTCCTCCCCCGGCTGGGCCAAGCACGCCTGGTCGAACGTCTTCACCCCGTGGATCGCCGGGTCGTGCGTGTTCATCTACAACTACTCGCGCTTCGACGCCGCGGCGATGATGCGCGAGATGGACCGCTGCGGCGTGACGAGCCTGTGCTGCCCCCCGACCGTGTGGCGAATGCTCATCCAGGCCGACCTGACCCAGCTGCAGGTCCCGCCCCGCCTGGCGGTGGGCGCCGGCGAGCCGCTCAACCCCGAGGTCATCGGTCGGGTCCGGGACGCGTGGGGGGTGACGATCCGCGACGGGTTCGGCCAGACCGAGACCACCGTGCAGATCGCCAACACCCCGGGCCAGCCCATCAAGGACGGCTCGATGGGCCGCCCGTGCCCCGGCTTCGACGTGGTGCTGGTCGACCCGGCCACCGGTCGGGAGCTCGCCGGCGACGGCGCGGAGGGCGAGATCTGCCTGCGCCTCGATCCCCGCCCGCTTGGACTGATGGTCGGTTACCACGGTGATGCCGAGCGCACCGACGCCGCCTACGCGGACGGCTTCTACCACACCGGCGACGTGGGGTCCCGCGACGCGGAGGGCTACATCACCTACGTCGGGCGCACCGACGACGTGTTCAAGTCCTCCGACTACCGGATCTCGCCGTTCGAGCTGGAATCGGTGCTGCTCGAGCACCCGGCCGTCGCCGAGGCCGCCGTCGTCCCCTCCCCTGACCCGGTGCGGCTGAGCGTGCCCAAGGCCTTCGTCGTCCTGGCCGGCGGCTGGGAGCCCACCGAGGCCACGGCGCGCGAGATCTTCGAGTACTCGCGCACCCACCTGGCCGGCTACAAGCGGGTCCGGCGCCTGCAGTTCACCGACCTGCCCAAGACAATCTCCGGCAAGATCAGGCGGGTGGAGCTGCGCCGCGGCGAGGTCGACAACGGTCCGTCGGTGGACTTCCCCGGTGAGTTCCGCGAGGACGCACTGCGCTGACGGTGGACGCCGTCCGGGGCGTGCGAGGACGGGCGACGACGACGAGGTGGTCGTCCCCGTCCGGTGCGCGGTCCGCGGGCGGCCGCCACGCGACGCGGGTCCCGAGGCGGCTCACGTCCGGAGGAGGCCGTCGATCTCCTCGGGCGTCCACGGCGCATGCGAGTGGAAATCGCGGTACGCCAGGATCTGCGCCTCCGGCGTGGGGAATCGTCCGACGAAGCCGCCCGATCCGGCGAAGACGCCCCCGGTGATCCCCGCGGAGAGGTCGGAGACGAGATAGGTGTAGAGGGGTGCGACGTACTCCGGGCCCGCCGGGTCCAGTGCCCCGGCCACACTCAGCTCGTCGAGCATTCCCCGGCGCCCCAGGTCCCGGATCTGCTCCTCGTAGGCCTCACCACTGGACAGACGGGTGCGCGCGCCGGGGCACACGACGTTCGCCCGGACCCCGTGCTCGGCCAGTTCCGCCGCGATCGCCATGGTGAGTGAGGTGACGGCGCCCTTGCCCGCCGGGTAGCCGGTCCCTCCGTAGTCGCCCTTCCAGGCGAACGACGACGTGGTGACGATCGCACCAGTTCCCGCCTCCACCAGGTGTGGCGCGAAGACGCGACAGGGGGCGAACACCGTGCCCAGGTGGGCGTCGATGAGGTCGGCGAAGTCGGCGTGGGACACCCTGAGGATCGACGACCCCGCCGGTTCGGGCACCCCGGCGCACGTGATGAGCCCGCCCACGACCGAGTCCCCCTCCCTCGCCCGGGCGAGCAGCTCCTCGGCGACGGCGGGCTCGTGCGCCGACCCGGCGACGCCGCGGATCCGGCCGGCCGACCGTGCCGCGAGGTCGTCGACCTGCTCGGCCAGCGCCCGTGGATCCCGGCCGTTGAGCACGACGTCCGCACCCCGGGCCGCCAGGTCCTCGGCCACCGCGGCCCCGATCCCGCGAGAGGATCCGGTGACGGCGTACGCCCGCCCGCCCAGGTGGAGCGCGGTCACTGCCGGCGGTCGTGGTCGGGTCCACGGGCGGCGAGGGTCCGCTTGGCCCACCCGTAGTCCGTCTTGCTGCTGGGGTGCCGCTCCACCTTGTCGACGACCCAGAACGCGACCGGGATCTTGAACCCTGCCAGGGTCGCGCGCAGCGCCTCCTCCAGGGCTGCGAAGTCCCCGGTGTGGCCGTCATCCCACTGGAGCACCGCCCCGACCCGGTGGCCGAACCGCTCGTCGGGCACGCCCAGCGCCACGGCGTCCTGCACGCCCTCGGCGGCCTTGAGCGCCGACTCGACCTCCTCGGCGAAGATCTTCTCGCCACCGGAGTTGATCACCTGGCTGCCCCGGCCGAGCATGATGATCGTGTCCGGGCCGTCGTACCTGCCGCGGTCGCCGGTGAACACCCGCCGGGTCCCTGCGATCTCGCGGAACGTCTCGGCCGACTTGGCGGCGTCCTTGTAGTAGCCACTGGGCTGGTAACCCGCCTTGACGATCCAGCCGATCTCGGTGGAGTCGTCGGGCAGCGGCTCGTCGAAGTCGTCGACCAGTTGCAGGCCGCTACCGCGTGGGATGCGGGGGCCGTGGTCGGTGAACAGCGATCCGTCGTCGACGTTCGCCTTCGTCACGACCCCCAGTCCGCCGAAGCCGCTCTCGGAGGACCCGAACGCGTCCATGATCATGAGATCGGGGCGCAGCTCGAAGAGCTCGGCCTTGACCGCCGGCGAGAACAGGGCGGCGCCGGAGCTGACCATGAACACGCTCGAGGTGTCCGCACCGGTGCCGCGCATCCGTTCGAGCATCGGCCGCACCATGGCGTCGCCGGCGAGGACGACGATCTGGATCTTCTCGCTCTCGATCTCCTCGAGCACGTCGTCCGCCCGGAAGTGCGGCAGGTAGTGGCACGTACCCCCGGAGAACAGCGCGGTGAACGAGGGCATGAGCCCGGAGGTGTGGATGAGAGGGAGCAGCACGAGGTAGCGCGCGGGGTCCCCGCCCAGGCCGGCACGGGATTGGTGGTACTCGTCGGGCACCGGCTCCCCGGTGTAGTAGTCGCTGCCCCCGCCGAGACTGCGCCACAGGTCCTCCTGGCGCCACATCACGCCCTTCGGCTTGCCGGTGGTACCGCCCGTGAAGACGAGGAAGAGGTCGTCCGCGCTGCGTTCCACCGGCGCCCGGTCCGGCGAGGCCGCGGCGAGGAGCTCCCGGGCGTCGAGCGTGCCGGCCGGCAGCTCCCCCGCCCCGGATCCGTCCTCGAGCACGATGAGGTGACGCAGCCGCTCCGCGTCCCCGACCGCACCCGCCACAGCCGGGGTGAACTCGCGGTGGAAGACCAGGGCGCAGGAGTCGGAGTAGTCGTACAGGTACCCCAGCTCGGATCCCGCGTAGCGGTAGTTGATGCTGACGGGCACGGCGCGGAGTTTGAGGACGCCGAGGAACAGCGCGATGCAGTCCACCCCGTTGCGCAGGTGGATCGCCACGTGATCGCCGGGACCCACCCCCCGGGAGGCCAGCCCGTCCGCCCACCGATTGGCCTCGGCCTCCAGGTCCGCGTACGTGAGCCGGCGGTCGTCCTCCACCACCGCGAGCCGGTCGCGTCCGTACGCGTCGACCGCGTGCTCGAAGAGATCTGCCAGGGTGTGTGCCATTGCGGGGTCCTCCGGGGCGGGCTACTCGGGTGGAGCGGACTCGTCGGGTGGGGTCGGTTCAGACGGGGGTGATGGGGAGCGGGGTGCGGGTGGGTCCGAAGGTGAACGCCGCGCCGGTGCTGATGCGGGTGACGGCGACCTCCTCGCCCTCCGTGGCCGGCTCGTCGCCCAACCGCAGGACCGCCTCCACGTGCGAGCCGTCCGTCGGGACTCGCTCCACGGTCCAGTGCGGGTCGACCGCCTGCGCGGCGGCGGCGAGGGGCCGGAGCCCGTCCCGGGCGAGCAGCGGGAGCCAGGTGTCGTCGGCGAACCCGTCGGCGGCGGTGTCCCAGCGGACCGTCAGCTCGGTACCGTCCGCGGACACCTCCGACGAGAAGCCGGTGTAAGCGGTGGGCCCGGCGAGAGGGTGCACGTCGAGTACCGCGGCGAGGCCGAGCGCGTCGGGGCCCACGCCCAGGACCTCGCGGATCCGTCCCGCCGCGACACCGGCGATGCCGGTGGCCTGGTAGGCGAGGAGCCGGTCCGCCGTCTCGGTGTCCGACCGACGCCGCACCGACTGGTGGAAACCGACGGCGAGCAGGTGCATCTGGAGATAGACCTCGCGGGTGATCCGGACGAGCGCGGCCGAGGTGAACCCGGAGAAGACCAGGTCGGTCAGGAGCGGCCCGGCGTAGTCGTCGAGGTCTCCCTGACCGGTGGTGTCCCGCGGCGCCGGGGCGGGGAAGGTGAAGTCGATCAGCCGGCTGGAGGCCGCCTCGACCGCCGGCTCAGGCAGCGTGGCCGGCTCCGCGTCCGGGTCGATCCGCACCGTCCAGTGGCAGTGCGGGCTACGGCCTTCGGGGCTGCGCGGCGGGCGGTGGATCGGTTCGACCACGGCGCGCGGGTTGGTGGCCAGCGCCGTGGCCGGGAACGTGGGGTCCTCGATGTCGTGACACATCGTGGTCACCAGCCGGTCCCCCATCGGCTCGACGTCCATGAGGGCGCCGCAGTGGTCCAGCCAGAACTCGCCGTGGTCGTGATCGGCCACCGAGTAGCGGAAGTCCATGAACTCCGGCGGGGCGCCCACGTCCAGCTGGAAGCCCTTGAAGATCTCGGCGACGCCGTCGCCCTCGATCGCCAGGGCCGCCTTCATGCGGCGGGTGTAGTGCGGGCTGGCGGCCTGCCACTCCTCGATCGCCACGTCGCGCATCCCGTCGACGCCGAACTCGCCGAGGAGCGCGGGCATCCCCGCGCGGTCGATGAGCTGACCGATGAGCAGCAGGTCGGGGAGCAGCCGGGCCAGGGTGGCGTGGTCGCGGGCCTCGAGGGGATCGCGCGGCGAGGAGTTGCTCACGGGACTCAGACCTCGTCCGGGGAGGAGACGGGCCACAGCGGTGCCGGGCTGTCCTCGATGCGGTACCAGCCCGCCGGCTTGTCTCCGGCCGCCTCGAACCGCTGCTTCATGGAGTCGGTCAAGGCGTCCGCCTCGTACATGCGCATGAACAGGTCGACGACGTTGCCGAAGTCGAAGAAGTCGCGGTGCCACGCCCACTGCTGGTTCCCGTTGTAGAGGAACCAGGATCCGCCCAACCCGTGGACCTCGTACGGCTCGCCCGTCTTCGGGTCCACCGTGTCGCGCGCGATCTGCTTCCACAGGCACAACACGTCCCCGGTCTCCGGGTCGATGATCGTGCGGATGTACGGGTACTCCCAACCGTCGAGTCCGGCCATCTCCTGCCCGAGCGCGATGTCGCGGATCTCGTCGCGGCCGACCGCCATGAAGTCGTCCTTGGTGCCGTAGTTCCACCCGTAGGTGGCGTCCTCGGCGTAGAAGTCGGCCAGCGGCGTCCAGTCCTTGTTGCGCTCACACACCGCGTTGGCCTCGATCCAGCGCTGTACGAACTCGGCGATCTCGGCGCGGTCGTATCGGGTCACGTCACTCACTCCTGGGGCTTTCCTGCGTCGGGGCTGGGGTGTCGACCAGGCGCAGTGCCTGTGTCGGGCAGTACTTGACGGCGGCCTTGACGGCCTCGAGTTGATCGTCGGGGATCCGGCCCCGCTTCGCCCGTACCTTCGCCTCGGGCCCCTTGGGCACCGTGAACCACTCGGGCGCCTCGGCCTGGCACTCGGCGTGGGCCTGGCACAGGTCGAAGTCGACCTCGACCCGCATCGGCGACTCCCCGCTCATCAGCGCCGCCTCCTCCGGTAGCGGACGGTGCACGGCTGGGCCAGCTGGACGACCATCTTCGAGTGGTCGTTGTGGTAGCTCTCCGCCGGCTGGGCGAGCTCGAACTCGAACTCCCGCAACAGGACCGAGAAGATGGCCTTGATCTGCAGCTGGGCGAACGCCGCGCCCACGCAGCGGTGCCGGCCGGCGCCGAAGGGGATCCAGGTCCAGCGGTTGACGATGTCCTCCTGCCGCGGTTCCGCGTACCGGTCCGGGTCGAACGCATCCGCGTCGGGGAAGTCCACCGGCAGCCGGTTGGACACCGCCGGCGAGGCGGCGACGGTCTGGCCGGCGTGGACGACGTAGTCCCCGATCCGCACGTCCTCCTGGGCGACACGCATGAGGATGATGAGCGGCGGGTGCAGCCGCAGCGTCTCCTTGAGGGCGTTCTCCACCTTGGGCATCTGCCGCAGCGCGCCGAAGCTGTACTCGGCACCGTCCGCGTAGACCTCGTCGAGTTCCGCCACGACCTGCGAGAGGTACTCGGGATGCTTGAGCAGTTCGATGAGCAGCCAGGCGCTCGTCCCCGAGGTCGTGTGGTGCCCGGCGAACATCATCGAGATGAAGATGCCGGTGACCTCGTCCGGGGTGAACCGGTGCGTGCCGTCGTCGTTCTTCACCGAGACCAGCACGTCGAGCAGGTCCCGGTCCTCCTTGTCGGCGGGCGGGTTGGCGACGCGGTCGTCCATGATCGCTGAGACGAGCTCGACCAGCCCGGCGCGGGCCTCGTCACGCTTGCGGAACGCGGGGATGTCGGCGTAGGCGTCGATGTAGGCGTGGGGGTCGGTCCCCTGTTCCAGGTCGTGGTACAGGTGGGCGAACCGGGAATCGAGCTGCTCGCGGAACTTGGGGCCGATGAGGCACGCCGACGAGGTGTAGATGGTGAGTTCGGAGAACCACTCGAGCAGGTCGATCTCGCCCTCGTCGCCCCACTCGGCCACCATGCGCTGGACCTCGTGCGGGATGGTGACGGCGTGCTGGCGCATGTGGTCACCGCGCAGGGCGGTGTTGTGCAGCATCTCCGAGCGGCGCTCGGGGCTGGCGTCGAAGACGACGCCCTCACCGAACACCGGGGTCATGAACGGGTAGGCGGCCGCCTGGTCCAGCGCCTCGTCGGGCGCCCGGAAGAACGCCTCGTTCGCGGCCGCGCCGGAGGCCAGGCAGATGTCGCGGTCGGCGATCCGGAACACGCCCAGGTCGCCGCACTCCTCCCGGACCCGCCAGAACAGGCTGATCGGGTCGGTGCGCAACTCGTCCATGTGGCCGAGTCCGCCCTCTCCGCCGGACACGCACTGCGGCTCGTTTAGCCCCGAGAAGTCGGTGGGCTCGTCGGTGGAACTGTCGATGCTGGTCACGAGTAGTCCTCCTCGATGGGGGCCTCCGGCTGGATCTCCAGCTCGGTGATCTGGGCGCCGCGGGGCATGGACACCATGGCGGTGACCCCGCGCGCGAGGTCGGCAGGTTTGCACATCCGGGGATGACGACCGAATCCGTGCCTGACCCATTCGTTGATGACGGCCTCGGCCGTGTCCTGGTCGAAGTCCGTACCCATCTCGGTCATCACCGGACCGGGCCGGACCACGCCGAGCCGCACTCCTGTGCCCTCGAGCTCCCGGCGGGCCTGCTTGGCCATGGTCTCCAGTCCGGCCTTGGCCGCCACGTACGCGCCAGAGCGCGGCCGGGCCGTGTAGGCCACGTCGGAGCCGATGAGCACGACGTCCCCGCGGCGGCGGTCGATCATGCCGGGCAGAACCGCGTGCAACAGGCGGTGGACGGCGAGCAGGTGGATGTCGAGCTGGGCGGCGAAGTCGTCCGGGTCCATTTCCCAGACCCGCGCCATCTTCAGGCTCCCCGCGCTGGAGATGAGCACCTCTGCGGGGCCGTATGCATCGGCGGCCGCGGCGACGAACCCGGCGACGGAGTCGGCGTCGGTGACGTCGACCGCCCGGGCCGTGGCCTCGCCTCCGGACTCGCGGATGGTGCGCACCAGGTCGTCGAGCCGATCCGCGCGGCGCGCGCCCACGACGACCGGGTGCCCGAGTGCCGCGAGCGACTCGGCACTCGCGCGGCCGATGCCCGAGGAGGCGCCGGTGACCAGGGCGGGACGTTCGGAGGCGTCCGGGTGGGACGGGAACCGCAGGCTCATCAGCGCGCCACCTCGACCCGCATGGGCAGATGGGCGAAGCCGCGGACGTTGGAGGAATGGACGCGCTCGGTCCCGGGGAGCAGTTCGTAGCCGGTGATCGTGCGGGCGATCATGTCCAGCGCGATGCGGCCCTCGAGCCGGGCGAGGTGCGCGCCGAGGCAGAAGTGGGGTCCCTGACCGAAACTCAGGCTCGCCGTGGTGTCCCGCGCGAGATCGAACGTGTCCCCGTTGTCGAAGACCTCCGCGTCGCGGTTCGCGGACCCGATGAGCAACAGGACCTTCTGGTCGGCGGGGATGGTGACGCCCCGGACCGTGGCGGCCTGCGTGGTGGTGCGCAGGACCATCTGGCTGGAGGTGTCGAAACGCAGCGTCTCCTCCACCCATGCCGGCGCCAGGGCGGGATCGTCGAGCACGGCCCGCGACTGCCCGGGGTACTCGTGGCCCCAGAACAGGGCGTTGGCCAGCAGCTTGGTCGTGGTCTCGTTGCCGGCCACCACCATGAGGAACAGGAAGGACAGGATCTCGTCGTCGTCCAGCTTCTCACCGTCGATCTCGGCGTCGAGTAGTGCGGAGGTGAGGTCCCCGGTCCGGGCGGTGCGACGCTCGGCGACCATCCCCTGGTAGTAGGTGATGAGGTCGAGCGCGGCCACCATGGAGTCCTCCGGCACGTCCTGCACGCCCTCCTCGCGGTGCATGACGAGGTCGGCCAGCCGACGCAGTTCGGCCCGGTCGACCTCCGGTACGCCCATGAGATCCGAGATGACGTCCATGGGCAGCTTGCCCGCGTAGTCGTCGACGAAGTCGACGGTCTCCCCGTCGCGGGACCGGGCCAGGCACTCGTCCCAGTACTGCCGCGAGATCCTCGAGATCCCCTCGGACAGGGCGTCCACGCGCCTGGAGGTGAACCCCTTGCTCACCAGCTTGCGCAGGCGGGCGTGGCGGGGATCGTCCATCGCGAGGAAGGACATCGTCTTGTAGGCGTGCGGACCGTACGCGGCGGGGTCCAGCGAGACCCCCATGGCGTTGGAGAACACGTCCGGCGCGCGGAACGCCTCGCGGACGTCCGCGTGCCTGCTCAGCGCCCAGAAGTCGAGGTCCGGGTTGTGGTAGACGGGCGCCTCCGCGCGGAGACGGGCGTAGAACGGGTAGGGATCCTCGTGCACCGCGTAGTCGTACGGGCTGAACACGAGCGGAGCGGGCGTCGCGGTGGTCATCTCGGGTGTCACCTCAGGATCAGTCGTGCCGCGGATTCGATCGCGTCTGCCATGTCCGAGTAGGAGCCGTAGCCCATGCCCGCCCGGACGAGTGCCCCGGCGTAGACCATCTCCAGCGCCTGGACCACCTCGTCGTCGTTCCGCTCCCCCAACGCCGCCACGAGGCGACGTCGGATGTCGGCGCCGATCCGGACCCGGAGGTGGGATACCTCGGGGTCGTCACCCAACAGGGCGGCGGTGACGGCCGACGACAGTTCGGGCTCGTCGGCGAGGAGGAGCGCGACGTCGCGCAACACGGCGACCACCCGGTCGGCGGTGGAGCCACCGTCGGCGGCCTCGGTCACGTGGTCGTCCAGACGCCGCCAGAACACCTCCGCGATGAGGTGGCCCTTGGAGGAGAAGTACGTGTAGGCGGTCGCCGGTGCGACGCCGGCCCTGGCGGCCACGGCACGGACGGCCAGGCCTCCCGGACCCTTCTCCCGCAGCACCTCGACCGCCGCGCTGGTCAGGCGGTCGACGGTCTCGGCCTGCTGGCCGTTGAGCCTGCGCCGCGTCGATTCGAACCGAAGATCACTGGACATGTGTCTGGACAGTACACCACCGCCCGGACTATCGTCTAGACAGCTGTCCGCCCACTCTGGATCGATCCACCTCTGTATCGATCCACCCCTGAATCGACCCACCACGACGGAAGGCTCCGAAGTGACGACGAGCATCACCGACACCGCCCCCCTGCTGATCGGCGGTGAGCTGCGACCCGCCACCGGGGGCGCCACGTTCGACGTCCTCAACCCCGCCACCGAGGAGGTCATCGGCCGGGCCGCCGACGCCGGGCGCGAGGACATGGACGCGGCCATCGCCGCCGCGCGCACCGCGTTCGACACCACCGACTGGTCCTGGGACCACGCGTTCCGTGCGCGGTGCCTGCGCCAGCTCCGCGACGCACTGCAGGGACACATCGAGGAGCTGCGGGCACTGACCATCGCCGAGGTCGGCGCGCCCCACATGTTCACGACCGGCCCCCAGCTGGAGGGGCCCGTCGCGGACCTGGGCTGGCTCGCCGACCTGGTGGAGGCCTACGAGTGGGTCACCGAGCTCGGGGAGTCCGAGATCATGGGCGTGCGCTCCAACCGCTCGACCCGGCGCGAGGCGATCGGCGTCGTCGGGGCCATCACCCCGTGGAACTTCCCCAACCAGATCAACTTCGCCAAGATCGGCCCCGCGCTGGCCGCCGGCTGCACAGTGGTGCTCAAGCCCGCCCCCGACACCCCGCTCATCGCCGCGGCCGTGGCCCGGATCGCCGCCGAGGAGACGGACATCCCCGCCGGCGTACTCAACGTGGTGTCGTCGTCCGACCACGGCCTCGGCGAACAGCTGACCACCGATCCTCGCGTCGACCTGGTCTCCTTCACCGGATCCACCGCGACCGGCAAGAAGATCATGGCCGCCGCCGCCGAGACGCTGAAGAAGGTCTTCCTCGAGCTCGGCGGCAAGTCCGCCGCGGTCGTGCTGGACGACGCCGACCTGAACTCGGCGTGCTTCATGACCGCCCTCAACGCGTGTACGCACGCCGGCCAGGGTTGTGCGCTGACCACCCGCCTCGTCGTGCCCCGCGAGAGGTACGACGAGGCGGTCGAGTCGGCCAAGGGCGCCATGGCGGCGTTCGCCCCGAAAGACCCCAACGACCCGGGTGCCTTCTGCGGCCCGGTGATCTCCGCCGTCCAGCGCGAGCGCATCGAGGGCTACATCGCCCTGGCGCGCCAGGAGGGCGGGACCATCGAGATCGGCGGCGGTCGCCCCACCGGCGAGGGCATGGAGCGCGGGTTCTGGGTGGAACCGACCCTCATCTCCGGTCTCGACAACTCGGCACGGGTCGCGCAGGAGGAGATCTTCGGCCCCGTGCTCGTGGTGATCCCCCACGACGGGGACGACGATGCGATCCGGATCGCCAACGACTCCCCGTACGGCCTGTCCGGAGCCGTGTGGGGCACCGACCCCGAGCGGATCGAGAAGGTCGTGGCCGGCATTCGCACCGGCACCCTCGGCGTCAACGGCGGCCAGTGGTACGGCGCCGACGTGCCCTTCGGCGGGTACAAGCAGTCCGGCATCGGCCGCGAGATGGGCCGCGAGGGCTTCGAGGAGTACCTCGAGATCAAGTCCGTGGCCACCCCGGCCTGAGGCCCCGGACAACCCCGGACAGCACCGGAGAGCCCGGGCACCCGGCACCACTGGCCCGGCACCTGGCCCCACACCACTCACCAGCACCACTCACCAGCACCACCCCATCCAGCATCACCACGCCGACAGGAAGAGACACACGACATGGGACGTTTCGACGGTAGGACCGCCATCGTGACCGGAGCCGCCGGCGGCATCGGCGAGGAGTACGCCAAGGCCCTCGCGGCCGAGGGCGCGAACGTGGTGGTCGCCGACGTGTCGACCGAGAACGGGGAGCGCGTCGCCGCGGACATCGTCGCCGCGGGCGGCCGGGCGGTCTTCCAGCACACGGACGTCTCCGACCCCGACTCGGCCAACGCCTGCGCCGAGGCCGCGGTCGAGGAGTTCGGCCGCCTGGACATCCTGGTCAACAACGCCGCGATCTTCGGCGGCATGAAGCTCGACTTCCTCATCACCGTGCCGTGGGACTACTACGAGAAGTTCATGTCGGTGAACCTCAACGGTCAGCTGCTCATGGTCCGCGCCTGCTGGGAGAAGATGGCCGCCGCCGGCGGTGGCGCGATCGTCAACCAGTCCTCCACCGCGGCGTGGCTGTACTCGGGCTTCTACGGCCTGGCCAAGGTCGGCGTCAACGGCCTCACCCAGCAGCTCGCCACCGAGCTGGGCGGCTCGAACATCCGCATCAACGCCATCGCTCCCGGGCCGATCGACACCGAGGCCAACCGCTCCTCGACCCCGCAGTCGATCGTCAAGGAGATGGTCGACAAGCTGCCCATCAAGCGCATGGGTCAGCCGGAGGACCTGGTGGGGATGCTGCTGTTCCTGCTGTCGGACGAGGCGTCGTGGGTCACCGGGCAGATCTTCAACGTCGACGGCGGACAGATCATCCGGTCATGAGCGGGCATCCGATCACGAGCGACCCGGCCCCGGCCCCCGAACGGGACCCCGCACCCGGGATCGGCCCCGGCGGTCCCGGCGACTCCCCCGCGCCGGTCGGGTTCATCGGCCTGGGCAACATGGGTGCGCCGATCGCGAATCGCCTCCTGGCCTGGCCGGGCGGGCTCGTGGTGTGCGACGTGCGCCCGGAGGCGACCGAGCCGTTCGTCGCCGAGGGCGCCACCGCCGCCGCCACCGGTGCCGAGGTCGCCCGCACGGCGCGCCTGGTGTCGGTGACGGTGCTGGACGACGCCCAGGTGCGTGACGTCGTCGACGGACCCGAGGGGATCCTGCGCACCGCCGCACCGGGGACCGTGATCGCGGTCCACTCCACCATCGCCGACTCGACGGCTGTTGAGCTGGCCGAGGTGTGTGCGGCGGCCGGCGTCCACCTGGTGGACGCGCCGGTGTCGGGTGGCGCCCAGGGGGCGGAATCGGGTCAGCTCGCCGTGATGGTCGGTGCGCCGCGCGAGGTCTACGAGGCGTGCAAGCCGGTGTTCGCGCTGTGGGCGGGCATGCCCGTGCACGCCGGGGAGGTGGGTGCGGGCACGCGGATGAAGCTGGCCCGCAACCTCCTGCACTTCATCTCGTTCACCGCCACCGCCGAGGCCTCCCGGCTGGCCGAGGCCGCGGGCATCGACATCGCGAAACTGGGCCGGGTGGTCCGCCACACCGACGCCATCACCGGCGGCGCCGGGGCCGTGATGCTGCGGGACACCACCGCGCCGATCGCCACCGACGACTTCTGGCACGGCGTGTTCACCCACGTCCGCGGCCTGGGCGAGAAGGACCTGTCCCTCGCCCTGGGCCTGGCCGACCGGCTGGGCGTGGACCTGCCCCTGGGCACCATCGCGCTGCGCGACCTGGGCACCGGGTTCGGTGTCGGGCCGGGTGACCTGGCCCGCCGCGCGGACGTCCGCGCGTCCGACGGCGTGTCCGGCGATGCGGGCGGGACCGGACGAGACCACGACGACGAGGAGAACCGATGAGCGACGCCGCGGACGCCGGGATGAGCCCGGAGCGCGAGCACGGTCTGGCCATGATGACCGAGGTGTACGGCTTCGAGATGTCCGACGGGCCGGGTGATTATTTCGCCGAGACCGCAGACCACCTGTTCGGCAGGATCTGGTCCCGCCCGGGCCTGAGTCACCGCGATCGCCGGTTGCTGCTCCTGGGGGCGCTGACGGCCCAGGGCAACACCGACATCGCGGACATCCAGGTGGGGGCGGCGTTGGGGAATGACGAGCTGACGCCCGAGGAACTGGAGGAGATCGTGGTGTTCCTCTGCTACTACGCGGGCTGGCCCAACGGGACCAAACTCGGCAACGTGGTGGGCCCGCACGTGGCGCGTGCCCGCAAGGCCGCCCGCCGCGCCAAGAGCTGAGGGGCGGGCGCTAGGTTGAAACCCATGACCGCACCCGAGATCGAACCCGCGCTGCTCGCCGTAGCGCTCGCCGCCCCCGGCTTCATGCCGCTGGAGGAGGGCATTACCTTGTACGACATCGCCTGCGAGTTCCTGGGCGACGGTGTGGGAGTGGAGATCGGCACCTACTGTGGCCGCTCTACAGTGTTCCTCGGCGCGGCCGCCCGCGTGACCGGCGGCAGCATCGTCACCGTCGACCACCATCGGGGCTCCGAGGAGCACCAGCCCGGCTGGGAATACCACGACACCTCGCTGGTGGACCCGCACACCGGCCGCCTGGAGACCCTCGGCGCGTTCCGCCACACCATGTGGGACGCCCGACTCGATGACGTGGTGACCGCCGCGGTGGGCACGTCGACCCAGGTGGCCCGCGTCTGGGGCAAGCCCGCGTCGTTCGTCTTCATCGACGGAGGCCACTCCTCCGAGGCGGCGCAGGCCGACTATGAGGGCTGGGCACCATGGGTCGAGATCGGCGGGGCGCTGCTGATCCACGACGTGTTCCCGAACCCGGAGGACGGCGGCCGTCCCCCGTACGAGATCTACTGCCGCGCGCTCGAGTCGGGCCAGTTCACCGAGGTCCGGGCCGTGGACTCGCTGCGCGTGCTGCGCCGCGACTCCGGCGAGGTCGGCGCGCCGATGCCCTGAGCCCCGCACGCCCCTTGACCCGCACCTCCAAGGATCCGCTACCCGGAATCCGGATCCGCTACCCCGATTCGAGTAGCGGATCCGGATTCGGAGTAGCGGATCTCGCGGTTGCGGGGTGCCCGAGTCTGGCGGTCGGGGCAGCGGCGGGGTGGGTCACACCGCCCAGCGACCGCCGGCGCTCCACGGGTCGCCGGGCGAGGGTCGGCCGCGCCGCGAGTGCAGGAACCGCCCGACCACGGCCGCGCCCAGGTCGTCGACGTCCGGCGCCACCACCGTGCCGTGGACCCTCCGGGCCAGCGCGTCGAGGAACCGGGACAGACCCGGGTCGTCGCCCAGCCGGAAGAAGGTCGTCTGAGCCCCGGTGCGGGCGACCCGGTCCAACTCGTCGACAGTGATCCGGATGGTGTCGGGGTCCGGCGGGTAGGCGAACCACGGCTCCCCTCCGCTGAGCAGGTGGGCGGTGGGTTCGCCGTCGGTGACGATGAGCAACACCGGCTGCATCGTCGGGTGCTCACGGAAGTACCGCCCGGCGAGCAGGAGCGCATGATGCAGGTTCGTGCCGGCCTCGTACTGCGCGTCCAGGGAGAGCAGGTCCTCCACGGTCCGGGTCTGGGCGAAGCGGCCGAACGAGATGAGCTGCAGCCGGTCCTGCCGGAAACGGGTGCTCACCAGGTGGTGGAGGGCCAGGGCCGTACGCTTCATCGGGACCCACCGCCCCTCCATGGCCATGGAGAACGACGTGTCCACCAGCAGCGCCACTGCGGCCTGGGTCCGCGCCTCGGTCTCCCTGACCTCGATGTCCTCGGGCAGGAGCCGGATCCCCGCACCCGTCTCGCCCCCCTCCGCGGCGATCCGGGAGATCGCATTGCCCACGGTCCTCGGCACGTCCCAGGACTCGACGTCACCGAACTCCCAGACCCGGCTCGACCCCGTCTGCTCCCCCGCGGCCCCCGACAGCCTGGTCTCGCGCGCGCCGGTCCGGCCGGACAACCGCTGCGCGGCGTCGCGGAGCAGTGACCTCCCGAGTTTGCGCAGCGCGGCCGGGGAGAGTCGGAGGTCCCCGTCCGGTCGGCGACTGAGGTAACCGGACTCGCGCATCTGCTGTTCGAGCCGCGACAGCGTCTGCACGGACACCGCCGCCTCGCGACCGAGATGGCGGGCCACCGCCTCCAGGTCGAGTTCGGACAGCGGGGACCTGTCGCTCCGGGAGAGCTGTTCGGCCAGCCGGTCGAGGTCCCCGAGTTCGGCCATGGCCGCGGTCCCCTCGGACATCCCCAACCCCTCGGAGCCCTCGAAGTCCTCCGAGCCGTCCCAGTCCTCGCCCGGACGCAGGGACTGCAGCAGCCCGTCCAACCGGCCCAGCTGCTCCATCAACTCGGGCGAACCGAACGCCTGCTGCGACAGGGCCATGAGCTCCTCCCGCTGCTCCGGCGTCATCGAGCGCATCATCCGCTGGGCCGCGGCCGCCCGCGCGGCGAGGGTGTCGATCAACTCCTCGACGTCCTTCGGCTGCTCCGGGAACGCGTCGGAGTGCTTGTCCATGAACTCACGGAAGTCCTCGGGGGTGTCCTCTCCGCGGGCGTGCTTGTCGAGCAGTTCGGTCAGGTCCGACAGCATCTCCGACACCGCCGCCCGGTCGGCGTCGGTCGCGTTCTCCAGCGCCTGTTTCATCCCGGCGAATCGGGCGTCGAGCACCTCGGTGCCCATGAGGTCCTGGATGCGGCGGTACGCCTCGCGGGCGTCGGTCGAGGCCCAGTCGTAGTCCTTGAGTTCCCCGACCGCGGCGGCCGGCGAGTCGGGCAGGTTCTCGATGGTCATCTCCCGCAGGGTGCGGTCCATCGGATCCATGGCGGTGTCGCGGGCGAGCTGTCCCCGCTCGGCGAGCAGCGCCTCGTCGAGCAGCCGGGAGACCTCCTCGAGGGTGCCGCCCAGGTGGTTCCGTTGCAGCAGTTCGCGGCGTCGACGCTGGATGCGTCCGGCCAGCTCGTCGAGGCCTGTCTGGTCGCGGCCGCCGGTGCGGAGGAACTCCCGCATGGACTGCTCCGGGGAGTACCCGGCCATGACGCCCTCGGAGACCGCGTCGAGCGCCTCGGACAGGTCGAGCGGGGGCGCGAGGGGGTCCGGCCCGCCGATGTAGCGCCCGTAGCGGGCGCGGGGCTCTGGTCGCGACATCGCGCACCTCCTGCTCCGGCGGCGCACGGCAGCCGCCGATGGTGTCAGCCGTAGACGGCGGCGCCGTCCCCGGTCTCCTTGGACAGACGCCGTGAGAGGTAGAGCCCCTCCAGCGCCAGTTCGATCCCGCCGGCCCGCTGGCCGACGTTGGACGCCCCGACCCTGTCGGCGATCTCGTCGTAGAGCCCCGGTTCGGACAGCTCGGGCAGGGCTGCGAGGAATTCGGCGGCGGTGACGCTCGCGCCGGTCGTGAGGGTCACCGACCCGTCGAACGCGTCGACCAGCGGGGTCATGTCGATCCCCCGGAACAGTCCGCGGACGACGTCCACCGTGGCGATGCGCAGCAGGTACCGCAGGATCTCGGTCTCGCGCCCCTCCTCGCCGGGCTCGAACTCGATCTTGCCGCGCAGGACTTCGACGGCGGCGTCCACGTCGACGAGCCGTGCCACGGACTCACCCGGGTCGTCGGCGCCCCGCACGGCCGCCCGCCGACGGGCCGCCGCCGCGACGGTCTCCGCGCCGGCGATGGCGAAGCGGGCGGAGACGCCGGAGGCCTGGTTGATCGAGTCGGAGGTGCGCAGCTCCCGCGTGAACCGGGCGAGCAGTTCCATCAGCGGGTCCGGCACCTCGGCGGTCAGCTCGGCTTCCTGCCGCACGACCTCGATCTCGTCGGCCAGGTCGAGCGGGTAGTGGGTCCGGATCTCGGCGCCGAACCGGTCCTTGAGCGGAGTGATGATCCGACCGCGGTTGGTGTAGTCCTCCGGGTTGGCCGAGGCCACCACCAGCACGTCCAGAGGGAGGCGCAGGACATAGCCGCGGATCTGGACGTCCCGCTCCTCCATGACGTTGAGCAGCGCCACCTGGATCCGCTCGGCCAGGTCGGGCAGCTCGTTGAGGGCCACGATCCCGCGGTTCGCGCGCGGCACCAACCCGTAGTGGATGGTCTCCGGGTCACCCAGTCGGCGGCCCTCGGCCACCCTCATGGGATCCACGTCGCCGATCATGTCGGCGACGGAGGTGTCCGGGGTGGACAGCTTCTCCACGTAGCGCTCGTCACGGTGGCGCCACTGCACGGGCAGCGCATCGCCCTCACGGGCGATCCGCTCGCGCGTGGGTCCGGTGATCGGCGCGAACGGGTCCTCGCCCAGCTCGGACCCGGCCACGACGGGCGACCACTCGTCCAGCAACCCGACGAGCGTGCGAAGCAGACGGGTCTTGCCCTGCCCCCGTTCGCCGAGGAGGACGATGTCGTGGCCGGCGATGATCGCCCGCTCGACCTGAGGGATCACCGTCGTGTCGAAGCCGTGCATGCCGGGCCACGGATCGCGTCCGGCGGCCAGGGCCGCGAGCAGGTTCTCGCGCAGCTCCTCCCGGAGAGTGCGGCTGGTGTATCCGGCGGCGCGCAGCTCGCCGAGAGTCTTGACGTTCGGCTTATCGCTCACACCGCCCACCGTAGCCCTGCGATGCCACTTCCGCTTCCGGCATAGGGTGGGCACCATGCGTGCAGTGCTGACCCTCGTCCTCAACATCATCTGGCTGTTGACCGCGGGCATCTGGCTGTTCCTCGGCTACGTGCTGGCCGGGATCCTCGCCTGCATCCTCATCATCACGATCCCGTTCGGGGTCGCGAGTTTCCGGATCGCCGCCTACGTGCTGTGGCCGTTCGGCCGGGAGGTCGTCGACCGGGGCCGTCCCGGCGGGGTGAGCACGGTCGCCAACGTCATCTGGTTCCTGGTGGCCGGACTGTGGCTGGCGATCGGCCACGTCGCCACCGCCGTAGCGCAGGCGGTGACGATCATCGGCCTGCCCCTGGCGTGGGCCAATCTCAAGCTCATCCCGGTCACGTGCTTCCCGTTCGGCAAGGAGATCGTCCGCTCCGACCGGGCGGCGATGGTGCCGGTCGCCACCCGCTGACCGCCCGGTCGCCACCAGCTGAGCACGCACCCCCGCACCGCGGCCGGGCCGGGTCAGTCCTCGAGCGTCGGCTGGTGGTGGCTGGCGATCGACACCCGGTTGAAGGCGTTGATCAGCACGATCGTCCACTCGAGCGCCGAGAGCTGCTCGTCGGAGAAGTGGTCGGCGGCGGCTGCGATCGCGGCGGCACGTTCCTCGGCGTCGTCCAGCCGGGTCAGTGCCTCGGCCAGTCGTAGTGCCGCCCTCTCCGGGTCACCGAAGGCGTCGATCTCCCGCCACGCGGGCAGCAGGTCGAGCCGATCCTGGGAGACCCCGGCCTTGCGGGCCGCCGGCACGTGAGTGGCCAGGCAGGCCGCGCAGCCGTTGAGCTGCGAGACGCGCACGTTGACCAGTTCGAGCAGCGACTCCTCCAGCCCGGCCTCGCCGGAGGCCTCCCGCGAGGCGACGGCGGTGCGGACGAACCGCTTGTAGACCTCGCGTTGGGCACGGTCCAACTGCGGGACCCCCATGTCAGCCGTCCTCCCCGCCGAATCGCGCCCGGTCGGCGTCCGTGGCCTCCCGGTACGCGCCGGCGAACTCGTCCGCGTTCTTGCCGAGGAAACCCTCCACCATCGAACACACCGGCACGATGGTGATCCCCTCCTCGCGCGTGGCCTCCACCGCGCCGCGCACGAGTGCGGTGCCGATGCCCCGGCCACCGAACTGCTCGTCGACCACGGTGTGGTGGAAGACGCGCTCGCCGGCGTGGTCGCGGAAATCGGCGTGGCCGGCGACCTCGCCGGAGGCGTCCCGGACCTCGAACGCCTCGGTGGAGTCGGCTCGGTCCACGGTCACGGTCGCGCCGGTCTTGTCGGTGTACTCGGTCATCTGCGGTGTCCTCTCACATCGGGGTCGACTGCGCGCGCGGGTCCGGGTTGACCCGCGGTTTGAGGGCGGTGGTGGGCAGGGTGGGCGCGGGGAGCCGGGTCAGCCCCCGCGGGTCGTGGCCGATGTACCCGTCCACGCGTCCGAAGCGCTCCGATCCGGCCTCCCACTGCTCGCGGTAGCCCGCGATCTCGTCGTGGGTCCGGCCGATGAAGTTCCACCACATGATGATGTCCTCCTCGAACGGGGTGCCACCGATGAGGACCGCCCGCCCGGCGGTGGTGCCGGTGTTGCGGATCGTCAGGGTGGTCTCGCCGACGCCGGTGTACGCGAGGTGGCTGACCTCCACGTCGACGCCCTCGAGGGTCAGATCACCGGAGTCGACGAGAAGCCCGTGCTCGAAGGCCGGGTCGACGTCCAGTCGCAGTTCGGCGCCGGGGTCGAGCCGGATCTCCGCGGCGACGAGGGGGGTGTAGGTGGTGACCGACGACGACGAGCCCAGCAGCGACCCCATGAAGACCCGCGCCGATCCCCCGGCGAATCCGACGGGGTCGGGCACGTGGTGGTCGAACCTGCGGCCGCTGCTCTCGCGGTGTTCCTCGGGTAGCACGGTCCACAGCTGCACGCCGTGCAGGACGGTGGTGTCCTGGGTCGAGACCTCGGTGTGGCAGATGCCGGCGCCGGAGGTCATGAGGTTGACCTCCCCCGGGCGCACCACCGCATGGTTGTCCCCGGAGTCGTGATGGGTGACGCTGCCCTCGAAGAGCCAGCTCACGGTCTGCAGGCCGGTGTGCGGATGCGAGGGCACGTCCATGCCGCCGGTGGCCGAGACGTCATCCGGTCCGTAGTGGTCGACAAAGCAGAAGGCGCCGATGAGCGAGCGCTGGCGCTGCGGCAGCGTCCGGCGGACCGTCATCGCCCGCGGCCCGCCCAGGGGCACCTCGCGGGAGGTGATGATCTCCACGACGGCCCCGCCGGGCTGCGCCTCTGCCGAACGGGGCCCGCCCGGCGCACCGCCGGCCTCGCACTCGATCTCGGGCGGGTCGGGGTCGAGGTTGCTCATTCGACGACCTCGCTCATCTCGGCGCGGGCGTCGACGGCCTCGCGGCGCAGCTCCAGCTTCTTGGCGTTGATCTTCCCGCCCAGCGCCAGGACGAGCGCCTTGTCCACGACCGCCACCGGCAGGTGGTCGAGGAGACGTCGGCCGAGGTCCCATCGCACGGCGTAGCGGCGGCGGGGGCGCGCGGTGGTACCGGCGGTCCACACCGCCTCGGCGAGGACGGACGGGTCGGTGGCCTTGTCGTCCTCACCGGCGGCCATCTCCCCCATCACCGCGGCCATCGCGGCGAACGGCGAACCGGAGGCGGTCGATTCCTGGAAGCGTCGCCGGATCGAGGCGGTCATCCCGGTGCGGAACGGACCCGGTTGGACGAGCACGACGTCCAGGCCGAGGAACATCAGCTCGCGCCGCAGCGCGTCACCGTAGGCCTCGATCGCGTGCTTGCTCATGGCGTAGGCGCCGTTCATCGGCATGCCGTGCTGGGGGCCGGTCTCGGAGCTGATGAGCACCACCCTCCCGCGGGTCTCCCGGAGGAGGTCCCACAGGGCGTGGACGG
Organism: Dietzia sp. MNB45; assembly: GCF_051994785.1. NCBI lineage: Bacteria > Bacillati > Actinomycetota > Actinomycetes > Mycobacteriales > Dietziaceae > Dietzia > Dietzia sp. MNB45. Next base: position 2,687,773 of record NZ_CP163397.1, read on the forward strand.
TGCGCACGGTGCCCATGACGTTGACGTCCAGGACCTGCTGCACCCGGTCCGGATCGGTCTCGGCCAGCGGCCCGATCCCGAGGACGCCCGCGAACGTGACGAGCGCGTCGAGGCGGCCGTGCTCGCGTCGGACCCGGTCGGCCAGGGCGGTGAGCGAGGCGGAGTCGGTGACGTCGGCGGCGAGGGGCGTGATTCGGTCACCGCCGGGCGGCGCCTGGAGGTCGACGGCCACGACGTGCCAGCCCCGGGAGGCGTAGAGCGCGGTGGTGGCGGCCCCGAGGCCGCCCCCGGCTCCGGTGACGACGACGACGGGGGCGGCGGGCGCGCTGGTGTCCATACCCTGACGGTACCGGCGTGCGGAGTCCCGGTGGGGCTGTCCAGGTGGCCCCGCCCGCCTCAGACCAGGGCGTCGAGACCGAGTTTGCCGGCGAGGCGGTCGATGTAGGCCAGGACCTCGTCCTCGGTCCGATCCGGGGTGCCGTAGACGAGCTCGTGGACGCCGAGCTCGCGGTAGGCGTCGATCTTCTCGTGATCCGGTTTCCCGTCGAGGACCACGATGTAGGGCTCGCCCTCCCGTCCGGCCTCCGCCCACAGTTCCCGCAGCGTCCGTACGCTGCCGGCGATGTCCTGGGAGATCGGGGTGGTCATCCAGCCGTCGGCGCTGCGGCAGATCCACTTGAGGTTCTTCTCCGTGCCGGCCGCTCCCACGAGGGTGAGCGGGCCGGGCGTGCGGGCGGTCTTGGGCCAGGCCCAGCTGGGACCGAAGTCGACGAACTCTCCGTGGTACTCGGCCTCGTCGTGCGTCCACAGCTCCCGCATGGCCTCGAGGTACTCGCGGAGCATGGTGCGCCGACGCTGCGGCGGCACGTTGTGGTCGGCCATCTCGTCCAGATTCCAGCCGTACCCCACGCCGAGCACGGTGCGCCCGTCGGAGAGGTGGTCGACCGAGGCGATGGTCTTGGCCAGCGTGAGGGGGTCGCTCTCCACCGGGATGGACACGGCGGTCCCGAGACGGATGGTCGACGTGACCGCCGCGGCGGCGCCGAGGGCGACCCACGGGTCCAGGGTGCGGCTGTACCGCTCGTCGGGGAGCTCGGCGCCGCCGGTACCCGGGTGCGCGGCCTCGCGCCGCACCGGGATGTGCGTGTGCTCGGGAACGTAGAACGCGGAGAACCCGGCGCGCTCGGCGGCCACGGCGGCCGTGGTCGGCCGGATGCCCCGGTCACTGGTGAACAGGGTCAGTCCGAATTCCATGCGTTCTCCCTCGTGCGCTGCGTCGACCCGCCGCCCGACACCTGATCAGACAGGTGTCCAGCGGCGGTGTCGCCACAGACTAGCGCACGACGGCGGCGGGTGGGCAGACCTCGCCCGCCACGCAATCGGCCGGATCGCCCGGCTGGGACTGCAGACGCTGCATGGTGTGGTGCGAGACAGAGCGGAAGATCTCGTTGCCCGGGGTGGTGCGCGAGAGGGCGTCCGCCGCCAGCAGCATGACGGCCGCTGTCCATGTGCTCAGCTCGACCGGCCACCGCTTGCCGTCGGCGAAGACGAGTCCGGTCCAGTAGGAACCGTCGGTGTCCCGCAGGTGCTGCATGTTGGTGAACTGCGCGAGCGCCTCATCGTGTCGCCCGGCCGCCTCCAGGGCGAGCACCAGCTCGCACGTCTCGGCCCCGGTGACCCACGGCCGGTGGTCGACGCAGCGGATGCCCAGTCCGTCCACCACGAAGTCGTCCCACCGGGAGTCGAGCCGCGCCTGCGCCTGCTCCCCCACCATCACGCCGGCCAGGACCGGGTAGTACCAGTCCATGGAGAACTCGTCCTTGGGCGTGAAGAGCTCGGGGTGGGCGCGCAGCGCATGGCCCAACCGGTCGGCGGCGGCGTCCCAGTCCGGCGCGCTCCCGCCGAGCTCCTCGGCGATCGCGACGCCGCAGCGCAGCGCGTGGTGGATGCTGGACGAGCCGGTGACCAGCGCCTCCTCGCAGAAGCCCTCGGGACCGGCGCCCCACCACATCTGCCCCTCGGGCCCCTGGAACGTCAACACCAGGTCGAGTGCCCGGCGCACCGTCGGCCACATCGACTCGAGGAAGCCGGGCCTGCCGCTCACCAGGTGGTGGTGCCACACGCCCACCGCGACGTACGCGCAGAAGTTGGAGTCGACGTCGCCGTCGGCGACGTGGTCGTCCTGCCACTTCATCGGCCACGACCCGTCGCCCCGCTGGGTGTCCCGGAGGAACCCGTACGCCCTCTCGGCGGCCTCCCACTGGCCGGCGACGGACAGGCCCATCGCCGACTCCACATGATCCCAGGGGTCGGTGTGACCGCCGGTGAACCACGGGATCTCACCGCTGGGCTTCTGGACGGAGGCGAGCCACTCGCCGGTGGCGCGGACCGCGTCGGCGTCGAGGACCCCGGGCACGGTGGGGACCGGACGATGGCTGGTGACTCCGGTGTTGGGCGTCTGCACGGACGATCAGGCCTCCACGGGCTTACGCAGGTAGAACACGATGGACTTGCCCATCACCGGGTTGAGCACCTTCTCGGCGGTGCGGGTGATCCAGGGCCCCTTCATCAGGTCCCATACGAGCAGCTTGTGGTACGCCTTCGGCAACGGGTGGTCGTCGTTCTCCGTGCCCACCGCGCACTTGAGCCACCAGTACGGGGCGTGCAGCGCGTGGGCGAACCCGGTGCCGGTGACCTCCAGGCCCGCCGCGCGGAGCTTGAACCCCAACTCCTCGGTGGTGTAGATCCGGCAGTGCCCACCCGGGTTGGAGTGGTAGGCGTCGGACAGCTTCCAGCAGAGCTTCTCCGGCCACTCACGCGGCACGGTCACCGCGGCGACGCCGCCCGGCTTGAGGATCCGCACCAGTTCGGCGATGGCCTTGGTGTCCTCCGGGACGTGCTCGAGCACCTCGGAGATGAGCACCAGATCGAAGGTCGCGTCCTCGTACGGCATGTTGAGCGCGTCCCCGGTGACGGCCTCCCCCTTCGAGGTGGGCAGCCCCTCGCCCTCGGCCTCCATGGCGGCGAGCATGTCGGAGACCTGCTGCATCTCGTCGGCGTTCTGGTCGAACGCCGTGACGTCCGCGCCACGCCGGTAGAGCTCGAAGGTGTGACGACCGAGGCCGGCCCCCACGTCGATGGCTCGCATACCGGGGGTGACCCCGAGACGGTCGAAATCAGCGGTCAGCATGCGGCGTCCTCCTGCTCACGGATGGTGTACTCACCGGACTCCGGGAGCACCTCGGGCACGTCATCGGTGACGTGCTCGTCGATCTCGGTCTGATCCGGCCCGAGGACCGGCCCGGCCGTCAGGTCCGGCAGCGCGTCGCCGCGGACCCGGGCGATAGCGGCCTCGTAGACCTCGACGGTCCGGCGGGCGACGGCGGCCCAGCTGTAACGCTCCATGACCCGTGCACGGCCGCCCTGAGAGAGGCGTTGCCGCTCGGCCGGGTCGGACAGCAGCGCACTGATCTCACGGGCCAACGCGTCGACGTCGCCCGGCTCGACCAGTCGGGCCGCCGAGTCGTCCGTGCCGACGACCTCCGGCAGCGCGCCGGCACGCGTCGCGACGAGAGCGCAGCCGCTGGACATGGCCTCCACCGCCGGCAGGGAGAAACCCTCGTACATGCTCGGAACGACCGCGATCTCGGCCGACCCGACGAGATCGGCGAGCTCGTCGTCGTCGACCCCGGACACCAGGTCCACCGCGTCCCGCAGGCCCAGCTTGTCGAGCAGCCTCGCGGCCTCACCCTTGCGCTTGAGCTTGGACACCAGCGTCAGGCGCACGCCCGGGTGCTCCTCGCGGACCCTGGCCAGCGCGCGCAACAGGACCGGCACGCCCTTGAGCGGCTGATCGGCACTGGCCACGCAGACCAGGCGGCCGGGCTCGCGCACGCGACGATGGTGGAACCGGTCGGTGTCCACGCCCAGCGGGATCGTGACGATGCGGTCCGGGTCCACGCCGAAGTCGGTGGCGATGTCATCGGCGGAGTTGCTGGAGACCGTGATGATCTCCTGCAGCTTGCGGGAGACCCGCATCTGCATGCCCAGGAACCCGAACCAGCGCCACGTGGTGATCTTCTTGCGCAGCGGGGCCTCCTTCATGGCCAGCGCGCGATCCCGCGTGATGGGGTGGTGCACCGTGGCCACGACGGGGAAACCCGCCTTCTCCAGGTCCAGCAGGCCGGATCCCAGGCACTGGTTGTCGTGCACCACGTCGAAGTCGTCCAGACGCTCCCGGAGTGTGCGCGCGGCCCGCATGCTGAACGTCCGCGGCTCCGGGAACCCGGCGGTCCACATGGTGACCACCTCGAGCACGTCGATGAGGTCGCGGATCTCCCGCGGGTGCGGGGTACGGAACGGGTTCGCGTCGTTGTAGAGGTCCAGACTCGGGACCTCGGTGAGCGTGGGGCCCGGGTCGAGTTCCGGGTAGGGCTGACCGGAGAACACCTCGACCGTGTGTCCGAGTGCCGCCAACTCGCGGCTGAGGTGACGGACGTAGACGCCCTGGCCCCCGCCGTGCGGCTTGCTCCGGTACGAGAGCAGCGCGATCCGCACCGTCGATCGCCTCCTTCATGGTCGTCGGCCCGCCGTCGGCGAGTGTCGCGGGCCGCGACGGGCACATCGGGAAAGTCTAGAACACGTTCGCCCCGGTCCCACACACGGCCGGACGAACGCACCGGACCCCCGGCGCGAGAGGCGCTCGGGGGTCCGGTGTCGGTGTCACTCCACGGTCGGTTCGTCGCCGTGGGGCCTGCTCAGTAGCCCAGGTCGTCCAGGCGGACCGAGGCGCCGGTGGCGTCCCCGAACCCGTCCTCGGGACCGTAGAAACCATCGCCGTAGTCCGGGATGGAGTACGCGGCGGCGCGGGCCTCCTCGGTGGGCTCGACCGTCGAGTTCCGGTAGCGGTTGATACCGGTACCCGCCGGGATGAGCTTACCGATGATGACGTTCTCCTTGAGGCCCACGAGCTTGTCCGACCGCTTGTTGATGGCGGCGTCGGTGAGCACGCGGGTGGTCTCCTGGAAGGAGGCAGCCGAGAGCCACGAGTCCGTGGCCAGCGAGGCCTTGGTGATGCCCATGAGGACCGGACGCGCCGAGGCCGGCGAGCCGCCCTCGGTGAGCACGCGGCGGTTCTCCGCCGTGAGCTCGACACGCTCCACGAGCGCACCGGGCAGGAACTCGGTGCTGTTCGAGTCGTTGATCGCGACTCGACGCATCATCTGACGGACGATGACCTCGAGGTGCTTGTCGTGGATCGACACACCCTGCGCACGGTAGACCTTCTGCACCTCGTCGACGAGGAACTTCTGGACACCGTTGGGGCCGAGGATGGCCAGCACCTCGTGCGGATCGGCCGGGCCCTCGAGGAGGGCCTGCCCGCGCTCGAGGTGATCGCCGTCCGCGATCGGGCGGGAGGAGCCGTCCTCCAGCTCGATATGGGCCAGGCCTTGGCGCTTCGACAGCTTCTCGTAGACGATCTCGTCCGCACCGTTGTCCGGCACGATCGTGATCGTGTAGAAGCGCTCCTCCTCCTCGAGACGGATCCGGCCCGCCTCCTCGGCGATCGGCGCCTTGCCCTTCGGAACACGAGCCTCGAAGAGCTCCTGCACGCGCGGGAGACCGCCGGTGATGTCGTCACCGACGCCACCCTGGTGGAAGGTACGCATCGTCAGCTGGGTGCCCGGCTCACCGATCGACTGGGCGGCGACGATGCCGACGGCCTCGCCGATGTCCACCAGGAGACCGGTGGCCATCGAGCGGCCGTAGCAGGTCGCACAGACGCCGGTACCGGTGGTGCAGGTGAGGACCGACCGGACCTTGACCTTCTCGATACCGGCGACGATCAGCGCCTCGATGTTCGGGTCACCGAGGTCGGTGCCCGCGGCGACGATCACGTTGCCGTCGGCGTCGAGCGCGTCCTCCGCGAGCGTCCGGGCGAACGTCGAGGTCTCGACGTGCTCGTCGCGCTCGAGGGACCCGGTCGGGCTGCCGTGGACGTCCATCACCGGGCGGGCGATGGTCGTCTCGACACCCTTCGACGTCCCACAGTCGGTCTCGCGCACGATGACGTCCTGCGAGACGTCGACGAGACGACGGGTGAGGTAACCCGAGTCGGCGGTACGCAGGGCGGTGTCGGCCAGACCCTTACGGGCGCCGTGCGTGTTCATGAAGTACTCGAGCACGGTCAGGCCCTCGCGGAACGAGGACTTGATCGGCTGCGGGATGAACTCGCCGTTCGGACGCGTCACCAGACCCTTCATGCCCGCGAGCGAGCGGATCTGGGTCATGTTGCCCGCCGCGCCCGACTTCACGATCGTCGGGATCGGGTTGGAGTCCGGGTAGTTCTCCTCCATGGCCTGACCGATCTCGTCGGTGGCCTCCTGCCAGAGCTTGACCAGGTCCGACTTGCGCTCCTCGTCGGTGATCTTGCCGAGGTCGTACTGCGACTCCAGGCGCGCGGCCTTCGCGTCGTACGAGGCGAGGATCTCCTTTTTGGCCGGCGGGACCAGCACGTCGGACATGGCGATGGTGACACCCGAGCGGGTGGCCCAGTAGAAACCGGTGTCCTTGAGCTTGTCCACCGTCTGCGCCACGACGATCATCGGGTAGCGCTCGGCCAGGTCGTTGATGATGACGGCCTGACGCTTCTTGGGCATCTGCTCGTTGACGAACGGGTAGTCCGCCGGGAGCAGTTCGTTGAACATCACGCGACCGAGGGTGGTCACGGTCAGCCACTCCTGGCCCTGCGTCCAGCCCTCGGGGAACTGCTCGGCCTCGACGTCGGCCGACGGACGCTGGTGCGTCAGTCGGACCTGGATCGGGGCGTGGATGTCCAGCACGCCGAGGTCGACGGCCATGATGGCCTCCGACGGCGTCGAGTACACGCCCACGGCGGGGGTGTCCTCGGAGGCCGGGACGTACGAGCCGGTCGCACCCTCGTCGAGACGGGTGAGGTAGTACAGGCCGGTCACCATGTCCAGACGCGGCATGGCGAGCGGACGACCCGACGCCGGCGACAGGATGTTGTTCGAGGCGAGCATGAGGATGCGAGCCTCGGCCTGCGCCTCCGCGGACAGCGGGAGGTGCACGGCCATCTGGTCACCGTCGAAGTCGGCGTTGAAGGCCTCACACACGAGCGGGTGCAGCTGGATGGCCTTGCCCTCGACGAGCTGCGGCTCGAACGCCTGGATGCCGAGGCGGTGCAGCGTGGGCGCACGGTTGAGCATCACCGGGTGTTCGGCGATGACCTCTTCGAGCACGTCCCACACCTGGTCGCGCTGACGCTCGACCATGCGCTTGGCGGACTTGATGTTCTGCGCGTGGTTGAGGTCCACCAGACGCTTCATGACGAAGGGCTTGAACAGCTCGAGCGCCATCAGCTTGGGCAGACCACACTGGTGCAGCTGCAGCTGTGGGCCCACGACGATCACGGAACGACCGGAGTAGTCGACGCGCTTGCCGAGCAGGTTCTGACGGAACCGGCCCTGCTTGCCCTTGAGCAGATCCGAGAGCGACTTGAGCGGGCGGTTGCCCGGGCCCGTGACGGGCCGGCCACGCCGGCCGTTGTCGAACAGCGCGTCGACGGACTCCTGCAGCATCCGCTTCTCGTTGTTGACGATGATCTCGGGGGCGCCGAGATCCATCAGCCGCTTGAGGCGGTTGTTGCGGTTGATCACACGACGGTAGAGGTCGTTGAGGTCCGAGGTGGCGAAGCGGCCACCGTCGAGCTGGACCATCGGACGCAGCTCCGGTGGGATCACCGGGACAGCCCCGAGGACCATCGCGGCCGGGTGGTTGCCCGACTGCAGGAACGCGGAGACGACCTTGAGGCGCTTCAGGGCGCGGATCTTCTTCTGACCCTTGCCGTTGCGGATGATCTCCCGCAGCGACTCGGCCTCGGCGGCCAGGTCGAAGTTCAGCAGCAGCGCCTGGATCGCCTCGGCGCCCATGCCGCCCTCGAAGTACTCGCCGAAGCGGTCCTCGAGCTCGCGGTAGATGCCCTCGTCGACGATGATCTGGTTGACGTCGAGCTTGGTGAAGGTGGTCCAGATCTCGTCGAGACGGTCCAGCTCGCGCTGGGCCGACTCGCGGATCTTCTTCATCTCCTTCTCGCCGCCGTCCTTCACCTTGCGGCGCTGGTCGGCCTTGGCACCCTCGGCCTCGAGCTCGGCGAGATCGGCTTCGAGCTTCCGCGCGCGGGCCTCGATGTCGGAGTCCCGCTCGTCCTCGATGATCTTGCGCTCCTCGAGGACCTGGGCCTCGAGGGTGCTGAGCTCGTTGTGACGCAGCTCGGTGTCGACGCCGGTGATGACGTAGGCGGCGAAGTAGATGATCTTGTCGAGGTCCTTGGGCGCCAGGTCCAGCAGGTAACCCAGGCGCGACGGGACGCCCTTGAAGTACCAGATGTGGGTGACGGGCGCGGCCAGCTCGATGTGGCCCATGCGCTCGCGGCGGACCTTGGCACGGGTCACCTCGACGCCGCAGCGCTCACAGATGATCCCCTTGAAGCGCACGCGCTTGTACTTGCCGCAGTAGCACTCCCAGTCCCGGGTGGGGCCGAAGATCTTCTCGCAGAACAGGCCCTCCTTCTCCGGCTTGAGGGTGCGGTAGTTGATGGTCTCCGGCTTCTTGACCTCGCCGTAGGACCAGTTACGGATGTCCTCGGCCGTCGCGAGGCTGATGACCAGCTCGTCGAAGTAGTTGACGTCCTGCACGTAGGCGTCCTTTCCCGGGTGGGATGATGGCGGGCCCTCGCGGGGTGGGGCCGGGGGCCCGCCGTGGTGGAACTGAATTCTTCGGGTGCGGGGCGGGCGACAGGGCTGCCGCCCGCCCGCCTACTTACTGCGCCAGCTCGTCGGCCGCCGAGGACTCGTCGCGCGAGAGGTTGATCCCCAGGTTCGCGGCGGTGCGGTCGAGATCGTCGTCGTCGCCCTCACCCAGGGAGACGGCCTGGCCGTCGCTGGAGAGCACCTCCACGTTGAGGCACAGCGACTGCAGCTCCTTGAGAAGCACCTTGAAGGACTCCGGGATACCCGGCTCCGGGATGTTCTCGCCCTTGACGATCGCCTCGTAGACCTTCACGCGGCCCACGACGTCGTCGGACTTGATCGTCAGCAGCTCCTGCAGCGTGTACGCCGCGCCGTAGGCCTGCATCGCCCAGCACTCCATCTCACCGAATCGCTGGCCACCGAACTGGGCCTTACCGCCGAGCGGCTGCTGGGTGATCATCGAGTACGGACCGGTCGAACGCGCGTGGATCTTGTCATCCACGAGGTGGTGCAACTTGAGGATGTACATGTAGCCCACGGACACCGGGTACGGGAAGGGCTCGCCGGAGCGACCATCGAAGAGGGTCGCCTTGCCGTCGGCCTGCACCATGCGCTCGCCGTCACGGTTCGGCAGGGTGCAGCCGAGCAGACCGGTGATCTCCGTGTCCGCCGCGCCGTCGAAGACGGGCGTGGCCGTGTTGGTGCCGGCCTCGACGCTGTGGATCTCCTCCGGCAGCTTGGTCGCCCAGTCGGGCAGGGAGCCGTCCGCCTCACGCGGGACCTCCCAGCCGGCCTTGGCCAGCCAGCCGAGGTGGGTCTCCATGATCTGACCGATGTTCATACGACGCGGGACGCCGTGTGTGTTGAGGATGATGTCCACCGGCGTGCCGTCGGGCATGAACGGCATGTCCTCGGCGGGGAGGATCTTACCGATGACGCCCTTGTTGCCGTGGCGGCCGGCGAGCTTGTCGCCGTCCTGGATCTTGCGCTTCTGCGCGACGTAGACGCGCACCAGCTCGTTGACACCGGGGGGCAGATCGTCGTCGTCGTCCCGCGAGAAGACGCGGACGCCGATGACCTTGCCGGACTCACCGTGGGGCACCTTGAGCGAGGTGTCGCGCACCTCGCGCGCCTTCTCACCGAAGATGGCGCGCAGCAGGCGCTCCTCCGGGGTCAGCTCGGTCTCACCCTTCGGCGTGACCTTGCCGACGAGGACGTCACCGTCACGGACCTCGGCGCCGATGCGCACGATGCCGCGGTCGTCGAGGTCCGCCAGGACCTCGTCGGAGACGTTGGGGATGTCCCGCGTGATCTCCTCGGCGCCCAGCTTGGTGTCGCGGGCGTCGATCTCGTGCTCCTCGATGTGGATGGACGTGAGCACGTCCTCCTCCACCAGGCGCTGCGAGAGGATGATCGCGTCCTCGTAGTTGTGGCCCTCCCACGGCATGATCGCGACGAGCAGGTTCTTGCCCAGCGCCATCTCGCCGTTCTCGGTGCAGGGGCCGTCGGCCAGGACCTGGCCGACCTCGACGCGGTCACCCTCGTCGACGATCGGACGCTGGTTGGAGCAGGTGCCCTGGTTCGAGCGCGCGAACTTCGACAGGCGGTAGGTCTGACGCCCGCCGTCGTCGTCCATCACGGTGATGAAGTCGGCCGAGACCTCCTCCACCATGCCCGGGGCGGTGTTGACGACCACGTCGCCGGCGTCCACGGCCGCGCGCAGCTCCATGCCGGTGCCGACGAGCGGCGCCTCGGAACGCACGAGCGGCACGGACTGCCGCTGCATGTTCGCGCCCATCAGCGCACGGTTGGCGTCGTCGTGCTCGAGGAACGGGATCATCGCGGTGGCCACGGAGACCATCTGCCGCGGCGAGACGTCCATGTAGTCGACGTCGCCCGGCTCGACCATCTCGACATCACCGTGCTTCTTGCGCACGAGGATGCGGTCCTCGACGAAGCGGCCGTCGGCGTCGATCTCCGAGTTGGCCTGCGCGACGACGTAGCGGTCCTCCTCGTCGGCGGTGAGGTAGTCCACCTGATCGGTGACGACGCCCTCGTAGACGCGGCGGTACGGGGTCTCGATGAAGCCGAACGGGTTGACCCGCGCGTACACCGAGAGCGAACCGATCAGACCGATGTTCGGACCCTCGGGGGTCTCGATCGGGCACATGCGGCCGTAGTGCGAGGCGTGCACGTCACGGACCTCGAGCCCGGCGCGCTCACGCGACAGACCACCGGGGCCCAGCGCGGACAGACGACGCTTGTGGGTCAGACCCGACAACGGGTTGTTCTGGTCCATGAACTGCGACATCTGGGAGGTTCCGAAGAACTCCTTGAGCGCCGCCGTGATGGGCCGGATGTTGATCAGCGACTGCGGGGTGATCGCCTCGGAGTCCTGCGTGGTCATGCGCTCGCGGACGACACGCTCCATGCGGGACAGGCCGACGCGGACCTGGTTCTGGATGAGCTCACCGACGGTACGCAGACGACGGTTGCCGAAGTGGTCGATGTCGTCGACCTCGACCGGCACCTCGCGGCCACCCTCCACCTGCATCGAGTCGTCGCCCGCGTGGAGGCGCACGAGGTACTCGATGGTGGCGGCGATGTCCTCGCGGGTGAGCGTCGTGGTGGCGTCACCCTCGGGGTCGGGCAGACCGAGCTTGCGGTTGACCTTGTAACGACCGACGCGGGCCAGGTCGTAACGCTTCTCCTTGAAGAACAGGTTCTCCAGGAGCGCCTCCGCGGACTCGCGGGTCGGCGGCTCGCCCGGGCGCAGCTTGCGGTAGATCTCGAGCAGGGCCTGGTCGGTGTCCTCGACCGTGTCCTTCTCGAGCGTGGACATCATGATCTCGGAGAAGCCGTAACGCTCCTTGATCTCGGTGGTCGTCCACCCGAGGGCCTTGAGCAGGACGGTGACCGACTGGCGACGCTTGCGGTCGATGCGGACGCCGACGGTGTCGCGCTTGTCGACGTCGAACTCGAGCCACGCGCCACGCGACGGGATGACCTTGACGGAGTGGACGTCCCTCTCCGTGGACTTGTCTCGCGAGCGATCGAAGTACACGCCCGGCGACCGGACGAGCTGGGAGACGACGACCCGCTCGGTGCCGTTGATGATGAACGTGCCCTTGTCGGTCATCATGGGGAAATCACCCATGAAGACCGTCTGGGACTTGATCTCACCGGTCTCGGTGTTCTCGAACTCGGCCGTGACGAACAGGGGCGCCTCGTAGGTGCGATCCTTTTCGCGGCAGTCCTCGAGGGACGCCTTGACCTCTTCGAAGTAGGGCTCCGAGAACGAGAGCGACATCGATCCGGAGAAGTCCTCGATCGGGGAGATCTCCTTGAGGATGGACTCCAGGCCTCCCTCGAGGTTCGTGGTACCGCGCGAGGCGGCCCTCTCTTGCCACTCCTCCGAGCCGATGAACCACTCGAACGACTCCGTCTGGAGGTCGAGCAGCCCCGGGACCGGCAACGGCTCGGAGAGTTTCGCGAACGAAACCCTCCGGGGCGCACCGGGAACGGTGGAGACTGACGTGGTCTGGCGGGAGACTGCCAAGATGGGTCCTTCCAGCACCTCACGTGATCACCACGGGCGGTGACCACAGATGTATCTGCGAGCGGTCCGCCGACGGGTATCCACCCAGGTCCGCCGCTATATCGAGGGCTCGGAAAGCACCCGGCGGAACCGGGAGTGAGCCGTCACGGACGGACGGGAGGGTAAATAGCAGCCAGCGCAACGACCTAATCTAGCGGAAGGCGGCGACAAAGTCCAGCCTTCAACGGAGTGTCCCCCGGAGGCTGGTCACATGCGTGGTGCGGCGTCCGTCTCTGCGCTGGTTGCCCTCGTGGCTCTCGCCTCATCGGCCCCCGGTCGGGACGTCGCACCCGGACCGTGTCGCACTCGACCTCTACGGCACTCGCCCGATGCCCCTAAAGGGTGACGGGTGAAAGCACTTTCGTCAAGGATCTGGCACGGTCGGTTGCCGGATCGGTTCCCGACCAGTCCTCGTCAGGAGGGCAGATCCGGGATCCTCGACAGTTTCCACACGCCGTCGATCCTGTCCAGACCGACGAGATAGGTGCCGCTGGTACTTCCCGCAGCCGCGCCGTCCCTGGTCATCGACACATCCTGGACCAGCAACACCTCGGCCTTGTCGCCCTGCAGGTAGGCGAGACCGGCCTCGCGGACCTCTGCGTCGACGCTCGTCGCGGACTGCTCGTAGCTGTCACGCAACGCGGGCCAGTTCTCGTCCAACTCGTTGACGAGCTTCGGGGTGAGGAATTCCCCCAGGGAGTCGTGATACTCGTCGAGGGTCTCGTGATCGATCGCCACGAGCCGCTGGACGTTGGTCGTCGCTGCCGAGAGGACCTCCTCGGTGGCCCCTCGGTCGACGAACGCCCGGTTGTCCACGTCGACGCCGGGTTCCGTCGCAAGGAACACGCCGACGGCTCCGGCGACCAGCCCCACCGCGATGGCGGAGTACGCGATCGTCCGACCACCGGGCCGACGGCCGGCGCGCCGCTCCCCGCGACCCGCCCCGGTTCCGGTGCCGCCCACCTCGTCGTCGTCGTCTCGTTCGTCCCACGTCGTGGGGCCCGCGGCGTTCCCGCCCTCGGGTCGGGTCTGCCCGGCGTGGCCGGCCAGCCGTCGACGCGGCGCCGGAGTGACCGACTTCTGTGTCCTCTTGATCGGTGGCATCAGCGACTGTCGTCCTTCGTCATCGTCCGGCGGAGGTGGTCGGCGCGGGGGTCGACTCCTCCTCGGTGGCCGGGGCGTCCTGCTCCTCCGGCGTGTTGAGCTCCTGCACGGACCGGCTGGACCCGCCCACCGGGACCGTCACGCCCACCTGGTTGACCGCATCGGCCTTCCAGGTGCCGTCCTCTCGCGTCAGGTCCACGCGCATCGCCTGACGGCCGGTGATGTCATCCTGGCCCTCCCGCTCGGAGTGGGCGGTGAACACCACCAGGACGGCGGCGTCGCCGGCCTCGAGGTCCAGGGTCTCGACAGCGGTGTGCGAGACCGTGGCCGTGGTGACCGCCTTCTGCTCCACCACGCGCGTCCGCACATCGTCGGCCCATTGCTCCTGCTCGGTGAGGAACTCGCCGGTCGAGGCCTCTGCCAGCTGCTCCAGCGAATCGTCGACGTTCCGGTGGTCGAAGCTGAACGCGTTGATGATCACCTGGGCGGCGACGTCGGCGGCCGCCTCGCGCTCGGACGCCACCTCCTGTGCCGACCGCGCCTGGGCGTACCGCACCCCGAACACCCCCAACATCGCCAGCCCCGCCACGAGGATGATCGCCGCGAGGACCACCAGCCATCTCGGCACGGTCCCAGTCCCCGCGGGGCGGCGCGCGCCCCCCTCCGTTCCCTGCGAACTCATGGCGGCGACGCTACCGGACCCGCCGTCCGCCGGGTCGCCGCCCGGCCGCGCGGTCACCGGGGAATCAGTCCCTGCAGGACCGCGAGCTGCTCCGCAGCCACCGACAGGTTGAGCCTGTCGGGGTCGATCTTGGGCTTGGTGTCCCACGGCTGCGGCACGTCCGGGTGCGCGTACTCCACCCTGTCCGCACCACGGACCGCGGTGGGGCTACCGAAGGGCACGGTGCACTGCGCATCGTAGTTCGGCGGGAAGTTCTGCTCCTGCCAGTCGAAGGACGGGTCCTGCTCCTTCATCTGGTCGATGATCGCCCAGGTGCCTTCGTATCCCTGTGTACAGGGGGTGGGGTTGTCCATCTCGAGCACGAGCCCGAAGTGGATGGTGCCGTCGCCCGGCGCCACGGACAGGCCGCCGGCGGCCAGCGCCGGCAGCAACTGCAGCAGCACCTTGAACGACGGGGCCAACGGATCGACCGTCTTCATCGTGGTCGACAGGTTTCCGACGGCCCGCGAGAGCGGCTCGCCGGAGTTCTCCACGAGGTGACGGGTCTCGTCCGCGAACTCGGGAGCCGTGGTGATCAGACGCTCCAGGTCCGAGTCGGAGTCCCGCAACGCCTCCGTGACCGTGCGCAGATCGCGGGAGAAGCTGACGATCTCACCGGACTGGTCGGCCTGGGTGTCGAGGACCGTCGCACCGTCCCGGATCAGTGCCTGCAGCTGCGGCATGGTGCGGATCCCGGACTCGGAGATCCGGATGAGGGAGTCCGACAGCTGCTGCAGCTGGGGCCCCCTGCCCTCGACGGCCTTGCCGAGCTCGTCGACCGTCACCTCGAGATCGTCCAACGGGACGGAGCGGGACAGGTCGTCGACGGAGGCCAGGAGGTTCTCCACGGGGACCGGGAGCGCCTCGCGGCTCGCGGAGATCACGTCCCCGTCCTCGAGGTACGGCTCGGAGTTGCTGTTGGGCCGCAGGTCCACGTACTGCTCGCCGATGGCCGAGCGGTTGGCGACCACGGCCTCGGTGTCCGCGGGGATCTCCGGCGCGCTCGAGTCGAGGTCGAGTTCGACCCGCACACCGTCGTCGGTGAGCGAGAGCTCCCCCACCCGTCCGATCGCCGTGCCCCGGTAGCTGACGGCCGCGTTGGTGAACACCCCGCCGGTCTCGGGCAGGTCCAGATAGACCTGGTACTGGCCGATGCCGAACAGGGACGGCAGGCGCACGTAGTTGCCGCCCACGTAGGTGATCCCGACAGCCGCGATCACACAGAAGGCGATGAGCTGGGTCTTCAGTGTCTTGCTCATCGGTATCCGGGCTCCCCTGGTTCGGGCAGGTACGTCTCGGAGAATTCCGAGGTACCCGGTGCGGGCTTGGGCACCACTGCCCGGTCCATGATCGGCGGGACGGGCAGGAGCGGCAGCACTATCGTCGTCCGCCTGTCGGGGCCGTTGTCGCCGACCCACGGGTTCTCCGGGTCCACGACGTAGGGCCCGCTCGTGGTGTTCGGGATGGGGACCACCGGGTCGCCCTGGTTGGCGCCGAGGTTCCGGAGCGTCTCGGAGATCGTCGCGTCCACGGAGAGGAACACGTTGGCCGAGCCACCGATCGTGGACTGGATGGACGAGTCGGGGAACGGGAACGTGGGGACGAATCCGGTCAGCTCGATCAGGTCCGGCGTCGACTGCCCCAGGTACTGGAGAACCGGACGCAGTGCCCGGAGGTCGGCGATGAGGTCCTCGCGGCTGGTGAGCAGGATGTCCGATCCGACCTGGCCCAGTGCGTCCACCCGGCGCAGCATCTCCACGAACTGGGGCCGCTGCTCCTCGAGTACCGCCACACCGGCGGGCAGCTCGTCGAGCGCCGCCTGGATCTGCTCGCGCTGGTCGTTCGCGCGGGTCGTCATCAGGTTGACGCCCTCGAGGGCGTCGGTGATGCTGTCGCGCTGCCGGTTGAGTCCCCCGATGAGCTCGTCCGCCGATCGCAGGGTCTGGGTGAGCTCCTCCTCGCGACCGTCGGTCACCTTGCGCAGTTCGGCGACGATCGGCTGCAGCTGGTCCACGCCCCCTCCGTTGAGCAGGAGCGACAGTGCCCCGAGGACCTGTTCGATGTCGGTGGCCGTGCGCGAGTTCGAGGTCGTTATTACGTCACCATCGGACAATTCGCCGGTGGGGGGCTCGTCATCCGGCGGGGTCAGCTGGACGAACTTCTCGCCCAGGAGGTTGGTCTGCTGGATCGACGCCTCGACGTTCTCGGGCAGACCCAGGTCGTCACGCAGGACGATGTCGACCTCCGCGGTCCACCCGTCATCCGCCAGGGAGATGCCGGCCACGCGGCCGGCGTCCAGTCCGTTGACCTTGACCGAGGACTGCAGGACCAGATCCAGGACATCGTCGAACCGGACGGCCACCTGCATGGGGTCCTCCCCCACGTCGGCGCCGCCGGGCAGGGTGTAGTCCTCCAGGTTCAGCGAACACCCGGCCGCGAGGGCGGCCACCAGTGCGCTGGCGCCGACCGCGCGGGCGGTGCGACCCAGCGCGGGTATTGTCGGCCGGCTCATCCCCGCCCCCCTTCCGAGGCGGGCGTCATCGGCCACCCGCGGTTGCCCTGGACCGTCCCGGGAACCGGGATGGACTGCTTCATCTCGCCCGCGAGGATGCCCAACGGCAGGTCCGGGTTGGAGGCGCGGAGTTCGGCGTTTCGCTGCGGGGCGAGCGCCTCACAGGCCTCGATGTCCGCGCGCCGCAGGTTGTCGAGCTCGGCGAGCATCTGGTCTCCGGGGTTGAGTCGGCCCAATGTCATGAGCTGGCACAGGATGCCGGCGGGATCCTGCTTCTCCGGGATGTTCGGACGCATCGACAGCGTCCCGGATTCCGCGTCGTAGGCACCGATGAGGTTGGACAGGGCCAGTGGAGCCGTCTTGAGGATCTCCTCGACGTCGTCGCGCTGGTCGGCGGTGATCTGACTCAGGGTGACGAGACGATCCGCGTTGCTGCGGATGACGTCCTGGTTGTCCCGCACCAGGCGCGCCACGTCAGCCAGCGCGTAGCTCAGTTCGGCCAGAGCTCCCTGGAGGTTCTCGCGCTGTCCGGCGACGGTCTGGTTGAAGGTCGCCATCTGGGAGTTGAACTGCCGCACCTGGGCGTCGTTCTGCGCGAGCATCGTGACGAACGACTGCAGGTTGACCACGGTCTCGCTGATGTCCTGGCTGGAGTCCGCCAACGTCGTGGCGGCCTGGGACAGCTCGTCGATCGACCGTCCCAGCGCCGCGCCGTTGCCACCGAGGGTCTCGGCGGAGGTGGTGACGAACCGGTCGAGCGCGCCGTCCTTGTTGGCGCCCTCCGGACCGAGGGCCTCGGTGAGGTCCCTGACCGATTCGTAGAGTTCGTCGACCTCGACGGGGGTCGCGGTCCGCTCCAGTGGGATGTGTGCGCCCGACTCCATCTTGGGTCCGCCCGAGTAGGCCGGGAGCAGCTGGACGTTGCGGTCGGGGATGACCGACGGCGTCACCTGGACCGCCCTCGCATCTGCCGGGACGTCCACGCCCCGCTGGACGTGGAGCCTGACCTCCACGGTCTCCCCCATCGGGGTCACCTCGTCCACGGAACCCACCGTCACGCCCAGGATCCGCACGTCGGAACCCTCGGAGATGCCGACGGCCGTCGGGAACGTCGCGGTGATGGTGGTGCGCCCGAGCCTGGTGTAGGCGAGGTAGACCACTGCCACTATCGCCACGACGACGACGAGGAGCAGCGCCACCAACCAGTACGGCAGCTTCTTGTGCATCAGTTGATCCCACTCTGTCGGGCGGGTGCGCGGGCACCGGGGTAGAAGGGCGGTTCCGGGATACCCGGCGGGATCAGGTTGGTGACCACCGAGTCGAACCATCTGCCCGTTCCCAGCATGTTGGCGTAGAGCCGGTAGAAGGGCGCGAGGTTGTGGATGGACTTCTTCAGCTGCTCTTCGTGGTCGGTCAGTACCGCCAACGCGGAGTCGAGGCTGTCCAGGGTCGGCTTGAACTCCGCCTCGTTCTCTGCGACGAACCGCCGGAGTTCGACGGACAGACCGCGGGTGGACGCCAGGACCAGCTCGAGGCTCTGTGAGCGCTCGTTGAGTTCACCCAGCAGCTGCCCGGAACCGATGATCAGGCGACGGAAGTCGTCGTTACGCTCGGCCAGGATTCTCGAACTCGTGCGCGTCGCCTCGAGCAGTTCGCGGAGTTCCGCGTCCCGGCTGGAGATCGTCTGTGACAGACGGGCCATACCGTCGACCGCCCCGCGGAATTCCTCGGGTGACGCCTGCATGGCGGCGGTGAGGGTATTCAGGCTCTCTGCGAGTTTGCCGTCGTCCACCTCCCCGAGCGTCTCGGCGGCCGAGGAGAACGCCTCGACCACGTCGTACGGCGCCGCGGTGCGCTCCAGCGGAATCGGCTGCGAGGGTTCGAGATCCCCTGTCCCCGCCGGGCTCAGCGCGAGGTACTTCTGCCCGAGCACTGTCTTGAGCTGGATGCTCGCCCGGGTGTCGTCGCCGAGCCAGGCGTCCTTGGCCCGGAAGCCCACGGACACCTTGTCTCCGTCGAGCGCCACATCGGTCACGACGCCCACCTTGACGCCGGCCACGCGGACCTCGCTGCCGTTGGTCAGCCCGGCCGCCTCGGAGAAGTAGGCGGTGTACTTGGGCCCCGCCCCCACGATCGGCAGCGCGTCGAGCCTGAACGAGATGGCGGTGAGGGCGAGGATCACGACGACCCCGATCACCCCGATGGTGGCGTTGCTGAACCGCGGCTCGTTCGGCTTGCGCTTGCTCATGGGATCCCCCCTGCGTGGCACCGGGGCGCGACGTTGGTGTACACCGGATGATTGACCGTGGGCCCGCCGCTCGGGAGCAGGTTGGGCACATCGGTGCCCGGTCCGTGCACCACGTCGAGGCCACAGAGATAGAACTGGAACCAGGACCCGAACGACCCCATCCGGATCAGGTTGTCGCTGTTGCGCGGGAGGTTGTTGAGGACCTCGCTCATGGTGTCGCGGTTGGCGGTGAGGTCGTCGGTGACCAGCTTGAGGTGGTCGAGGGATTCGGTGACGCTGGGTCGGGTGGCGCTGACGACGTTCTCGGCCGACGACGTGAGGTCGGCGAGGGAGTCCAACGAACTGCCGATCGCGTCACGCTCCTGGTCCAACCCCTCCACCAGTTGACGGGTGGTCACCACCAGTTGCTGGAACTGCACGTCCCGTTCGTTGATGGTCTGCAGGACGCCGGTGAGATTGTCGATCACCTCTCCGATCACCTGGTCCCGGTCGGCCAGGTGGTTGGTCAGCTGGCCCGTCTGACGGACGAGACTGGCGACGGTTCCACCCTCCCCCTGCAGGACACGGACCAGCGAGTCCGCGAGCGCGTTGACGTCCTCGGGCCGCAGCGTGGTGAACAGCGGACGGAAGCCGTTGAACAGTGCGGTGAGATCGACCGCGGGAGAGGTCTTCTCGATACCTATCGTCGTACCCTCCGGCAGGGTCGGCTGGACCGGCCCCGGCTCGCGGGAGATGTTCAGGTACCGCTGGCCGATCATGTTGCGGAATCGCAGGGCCAGATGCACGTTCGCGGGCAGCGTGCGGTCCCCGGAGAGCGTGAAGTCCACCTTGGCCCGGTCCCGCTCGTGGATCTCCATCCCGGTGATGTTCCCCACCACGACGCCGGCGATCCGGACATCGTCGCCCTCCTCCAGCATCGTCACGTCGGAGAAGATCGCCGAGTACTCCGTGCCCTCGGCCCGGGTTCCGCCGCGGATGGTGACGGCGAGGATCGTGCTGACGATCGCCGTGACGACGATGAAGATCGCCAGCTTGACGAACGAGCCCAGTAGGCCGCCGCGGAAGAGAGCCTTGACCTTGGCGTTCATCGGAAGCTCACCTCCGTTCCACGCAGTGCGGGTGCGCCGATCCCGCCGATCCAGGCCGGGATCTCCTCGGAGTCACGCGAGGTGGCCACCCCCAGCACCGTGCGGACGGTATCCGTCTCCAACGGTGAGCCCGCGTAGGCCATCGCCATGACCTCGGCGTCCCGGCCCGCGGTGACGGTCGAGGGGAACGGCATGTTCGGCTGCTCGGGCACCGCCCGACCCGGGGCCGGGGGAACGGAACCGCGGGTGCGCATCGTCGGAACCGGTCCGTCCTCGAGAAGCGGGTTCGGCAGGGTCGGGATGTACTCCGGCCCCGGATTGCGGGTGGGGGGTTGGTAGGCCCCGTCCGCGATCGCCCCACCGGGCGCACCGCCGAAGATGAACGGCTCCTCTGTCGGCTCGTAACAACGGGGGCCGCGGGTGTCGAAGAGTCGCGGCTCGTCCTGATTGGGCACGTAACGCCCCTTGGGATTGACGACTTCGATGGTCACCCGGATGCCGGGGTGTTCGCTCCCCACACCGAGGATCGCGTCCGAGCGGTCCAGCGCGGTCATGAAATGCTCCACCGTGCACGGTAGCGCCGGTGAGTACTCCGCCAGGTACTCCAGCGACGTGCGGGAGTCCGCCGCCAGAGCGATGAGGTCATCGCGGTTGTTCGCGAGGAAGCCTGTGAGGACCTCGGACGACTCGCTGATCCGACGCAACCCGTCCGCGATGTCGGGGCGGCGCTGGACCACCGTGTCCCCGGTCGTGCGGAGGGCGTCGAGTGCGTGGATGAGATCCGGGAGGGCCTCGGAGTAGGTCTGCGAGAAGGTCGCCAGATCCTCGATTCCGGCTTCCAGCGCGGGAAGCTCCTGGTTGATCCCCTCGAAGACCCTTCCGATCTCCACGAGGCTGGCACCGAGCTCGTCGCCCCTACCCGACAGCGCCTGGTTCAGGGCGCCGAGAGTGCCCGCCAGCTTCTCCGGCGGGACCGCCTCGAGTACGGGGAGCAGTCCGTCCAGGACACGGCCGAGCTCGATCGCGTTGCCACGGGTGTCCTGCTGGATGCTCGCGCCGGGCTCCAGGGTGCCCACGGGCTGGTCGGGGAAACCCAGGTCGACGAACCGCTCACCGAAGAGCGTCTTGGGGAGCAGTCGACCGCTGACGTTGGCCGGCAACTGGTCCATGTAGGCCGGGTCGAACTCCATGTTCACCCGCACCCGGTCCCCGTCGGGCTCGACCCCGGAGACCCGGCCGACGAGCACGCCCCGGGCCTTGACGTCGGCGTCGTTCGGCAGCGCGTAGGCCAGCTGGTCGGTGTTCAGGGTGACGGTGTCCGACGCGGTGAACGCGCGGTTGTAGATCGCGATGGTCGTGCCGACGAAGGCCAGCACGATGACGATGAACAGGGCGGCCAGCAGCCGCTTCGAGAGCGCCGAGAGTTCGTTCATCCCGCCACCCGCACAGTCGTGGTCGTGCCCCAGAGGGCGAGTCCGACGAAGAAGTTGAGGATCGCCACCACGACGATCGTGGTGCGGACGGCCCGCCCCACAGCCACGCCGACGCCGGCCGGACCGCCGGTGGCGGTGAAGCCGTAGAAGCAGTGGATCATCACCAGCACGAACGCGAAGATGATCACCTTGACGAACGAGTAGATCACGTCTTCCGGTGGCAGGAACAGGTGGAAGTAGTGGTCGAACGAGCCGGTGGACTGGCCCTGCACGATGGTGTTGACGCCCCTCGTGGCGAGGTACGAGGACAGCAGGCCGACGACGTACAGCGGGATGACCGCGATGAATCCGGCGATCACCCGGGTGGTGACCAGATAGGGCACGCTCGGGATCGCCATGACCTCCAGGGCGTCGATCTCCTCGGAGATCCGCATCGCGCCGAGTTGGGCCGTGAAGCCGCAACCGACGGTGGCGGACAGGGCGAGTGACGCCACGATGGGGGCGACCTCGCGGGTGTTGACGTAGGCGGACAGGAACCCGGTGAGGACCGAGCTACCGATCTGGTCGAGGGCTGCGTACCCCTGCAGGCCGACGACGACCCCGGTGAACCCGCTCATCATGACGATGACGCCGATGGTTCCACCGAGCACCGCCAGGGTGCCGACGCCGAAGGTCACTTCCGCGATCAGACGCAACACCTCGTGCCGGTAGTGGACGATCGTCTGGGGAATCCAGCGGATAGCCCTCAGGTGGAAGGCGAGCTGGTCACCCAGGGAGTCGAACGAGTTGACCGGGCCACGGACGAGGGCCCTCAGCCGGGCCCGCGTGGGTCCGACATCGGTATGGATCGCCATTACGACCCCTTCGGGGGAACGATCTGCAGGTACATCGCCGTGAGGATGAGGTTGGCGAAGAACAGCAGGAGGAATGTGAGGACCACGCCCAGGTTGACGGCGTCGCCGACCCCCTTGGGTCCGCCCTTGGGGTTCATCCCGCAGTACGAGGCGACCACGCCGGCGATGAGTCCGAAGATCAGGGCCTTGATCGAGGACATGATGAAGTCGGGCAGCTGGGCGAGGGCACCGAACGACATCAGGTAGGCGCCCGGTGTGCCGCCCTGCAGCATGATGTTGAACACGTAACCGCCGGAGATCCCGACGATGGAGACGAGTCCGTTCAGGAGCACCGCGACGAGCATCATGCCGAGCACCCGGGGGACGACGAGCCTCTGGATGGGGTCGATCCCCAGGACGCGCATCGCGTCGAGCTCCTCGCGGATGGTCCGGGCACCGAGGTCGGCGGCCACCGCCGAACCGGCGGCGCCCGCGATCAGCAGTGAGGTCACCAGCGGCGCACCCTGTTGGACGACGGCGAGGACGCCGGTGGCCCCCGTGTAGGCCTCGGCGCCGAGCTGCTGGACGAGCGACCCGGTCTGCATCGCCACGACGGCCCCGAACGGGATCGCCACCAGTGCCGACGGGAGGATCGTCACCGAGGCGATGAACCAGGACTGCTCTATGAACTCACGGAACTGGAACGGTCGCCTGAAGACCCCTCGTAGCACGTCGAGGAACAGTCGGAATACCTCGCCGGCCCCGCCCACCGCGGTCCGGAAGCCTCCTCCGACATCGGCCGGTGACATACCGGCCCGTCCTTCTGGATGCTGGGTCGTACCCTCCGCCATCAAATCCCCCCGGCTCGGTCGACGCGTCAGTTCTCGTCGGACCCGTAGTGCTCGTCCACTCCGGACGAGTTGGAGCCCGCGTCCGACTGCGACGAGGTGGCCCCTGCAGGCGCCGACGCGGCGACCTTACCGTTGCCGTGGCCGCGAGAGGCCCATTCCTCGCGGATGGCCTGCTGCGCACCCTCCGGCAGCGTGTCGAGCATCTCTGCCACCCTCTCCTCACGCCGGATCTCACCCTTGCGCTCGGGGGCGCCCGGGGTCGGCTGCATCTGCGGCGGCACCCCCTTGAGCTCGTCCTCGCCCGGGGATCCGTCGTTGTGCCCCTCCTCCGCCTGCTTCATCTCCTCGCGCATCTGCGCGTCGTCCTTCTCCTCGGACATACCGATGGGACCGAGCTTGGAGCCGCGCAGGAACTGGCGGACGGACGGTTCCTCGCTGGTGAGCAGCACCTCGCGGGGACCGAACATCACCAGCTTCTTGCGGTAGAGCATTCCGAGGTTGTCCGGCACTGTGCGGGCCAGATTGATGTTGTGCGTGACGATGAGGATCGTCGCGTCGATCTGGGCGTTGATGTCGATGAGCAGCTGAGCCAGGTAGGTGGTGCGGACCGGGTCGAGGCCCGAGTCGGGCTCGTCGACGAGGATGATCTCCGGGTCCAGCACCAGGGCGCGGGCCAGGCCTGCGCGCTTACGCATACCGCCGGAGATCTCGCCGGGCAGTTTGCCCTCCGCCCCGGTGAGGCCGGTGAGCTCGAGCTTCTCCATGACGATGTCACGGATCTCACTCTCCGACTTCTTCGTGTGCTCCCGCAGCGGGAACGCGACGTTGTCGTAGAGGTCCATGGACCCGAACAGTGCACCGTCCTGGAACAGGACGCCGAACAGCTTGCGGATCTCGTAGAGCTCCTTGGCTGTGCACTGCAGGATGTCAGTGCCGTCGATGATGATCTTGCCGCGCTCCGGGCGCAGCAGCCCGATCAGGGACTTGAGGAACACCGACTTACCGGTACCCGACGGACCGAGCAGCGCACTGACCTCGCCCTCGGGAAGGGTGAACGTGACGTCCTCCCAGATCTTCTGCGAACCGAAGGACTTGGTCAGACCCTCGACGGAAACCTCGACACCCACGTCAACCACTCCTCACTTCGGCCCTGATCTGTGGCCACGGTCACTGTAAACTACCGCTCCGGAGGCGTGCTTTGTTACATCCCGACCAAAAGTGTTCCGTTACCGCAGCCGGAGAGCAGGCGGGCGTGGGGAAATTGCGCGAGTGGAACGCAAATGGGACAGGGACGGCCCGGCGATATCGCCGGGCCGTCCCTGGTGAAGCGGTGGTGCGTCAGATCACTTGAGGGTGACCGTCGCGCCGGCCTCCTCGAGCTTGGTCTTGGCGGCCTCGGCGGCCTCCTTGTCGACCTTCTCGACGATCGCCTTGGGGGCGGACTCGACGAGATCCTTGGCCTCCTTGAGGCCCAGGCCCGACACGAGCTCGCGCACGACCTTGATGACGCCGATCTTCTTGTCGCCGGCCGACTCGAGGACGACATCGAACTCGTCCTGCTCGGCGGCGGCCTCGCCACCGGCAGCCGGGGCGCCGGCAGCGGCGACGGCGACCGGAGCGGCCGCGGTGACCTCGAAGGTGTCCTCGAAGAGCTTCACGAACTCGGAGAGCTCCAGAAGAGTCATCTCCTTGAAGGCCTCGAGCAGCTCGTCGTTGCTGAGCTTCGCCATGGTGGCGTCCTTTCTGTTGGTCCCGGTGCCGTCAGACGGCCCGGAAGCATGTGGGGTTATCAGTTCTTCTTGTCCTCGAGCGCCGCGAACAGACGTGCCAGCTGCGAAGCGGGCGCGTTGAACAGGCCGGCGGCCTTGGTCTGGTTACCCTTGAGGGCACCGGCCATCTTCGCGAGCAGGACCTCGCGGGACTCGAGATCGGCGATCTTGTCGAGTTCGGTGGCGGACAGCGGTGAGCCGTCCATGACACCGCCCTTGATGACGAGCGCCTTGTTGTCCTTGGCGAAGTTCTTGAGCGCCTTGGCGGCGTCCACGACCTCACCGGTGACGAACGCGATGGCGGTGGGACCGGACAGGAGGTCATCGAGACCCTCGACTCCGGCTTCCTCAGCCGCACGCTTGACCAGGGTGTTCTTGGCCACGGTGTACGTGGCCGCGTCACCCAGCGTCTTGCGCAGTTCGGTGACCTGCGGGACGGAGAGTCCGCGGTACTCGGTGACCACGGCGGTCGTGGAGTTCTGGAAGTGCTGCTTGATCTCCTCGACGGCCTGGACCTTTGCGGGCTTTGCCATGTTTCGCCTCCTTTCTGCATCATCTCGCCCGAGAAAACACGAACGCCCCGTGCGCAGGTGGCACGGGGCGTGGAGGAGCTGGCACGGGCCCCTGGGGACCCACGGCACATCCGACGCTGACCGGTGTTCTCCTGCGCGGGCCGTCCGGGCGCTCCCGGACCCTTCGACCACCCCCGGCGGGAGCGGCGACCTGCGGTCTTCGGTGAAACTTGATCAGGTGCCCGAGAGCAGAGCTCCCAGGCGTTCAAACTTCGGACCCAAGGATATAGGCGGCCGCCGTCGCATACCAAATCCGCCCGGGGTCGACGAATGGCGGGCCGGTCGGCTTTCTGACACATTGGTGCGGTGTCCCCAGCCCCGTCTCGCCTCGCCGTCGTCTACAACCCCACCAAGGTCGGAATCGACGAGGTCCGCCGCCTCGCCGAGGAGCGGGCGTCCAGGCACGGGTGGACGGATCCCGTCTTCTACGAGACCACCGAGGAGGACCCGGGCACCGGTCAGGCGGCACGGGCGGCCGCCGACGGTGTCGGACTGGTGATCGCGTGCGGCGGCGACGGCACCGTACGGTCGGTGGCGCAGGGCCTGCTCGGCACCTCGGTGCCGATGGGAGTCGTCCCCCTGGGAACCGGGAACCTGCTCGCCCGCAACCTCGACGTCCCGTTGGACGATGTCGACCGTGCGTTGCGTGTCGCCATGAGCGGTCGGAGCCGCGCGATCGACCTCGGCGAGGTCCACTACTCCGACGGCGACGGCGTGTCCCACGATGACGTGTTCCTCGTGATGCTCGGCGCCGGGATGGACGCCGACATGATCGCGGGCACCGACGACAAACTGAAGGCACGGGTGGGCTGGCTCGCGTACGTCGGCGCGTTCGCCAACACGCTGTTGCGCGGCCACCGGATCCGGGTCGAGTACGCCCTCGACGACGGATCGCCGATCCAGACCCGCGCGCGCACCCTCCTGGTGGCCAACTGCGGGATGCTGCAGGCGGGGATGGTGCTGTTGCCCGACGCCGTCATCGACGACGGGCTCCTGGACGTTCTCGCTCTGCGCGCCAAGGGCCCTCTCGGGTGGGCGCAGGCGGGTGCGGTGCTGGCCCATCACACGTTCCAGCACCGGCTCAAGCCGATACTGCGGAGGAACTCCACCCCGGAGAGCGGGAAAGAAGAGCATCGGACCCGGCCACTGGATTTCCGCCAGGGCGTGGGGATCACCGCCCGCGTGTTGGAGAAACCGGCCGCGTTCCAGATCGACGGCGAGGACTGCGGCACCGTGACCGAGTTCTCGGCGCGGATCAAGCGGAGGGGGCTCACGGTCCGGGTGGCGGTCTGACCCGCGCTCCCCGACCTGGCCCCGGAGGTCAGGTCTCGGGCTTCACCAGCAGCGCCAGCACGTCGTGGATCTCCTCCACGGTGGGCACGGGCAGCGCTGAGCGCCCGTAGACGAACCCGATGCCGGCGTACACCAAGACGCCGGCGCGGATCCTCGCCCCCCGTTCGGAGAACCCGAGTTCGACGAACGCGTCGTGGACCACCCGCAGGATGCGTTGGTCCAGTTCGGCAACCGCCGCGGCGACGGTCTCGTCCGCCCTGGCCCATTCGCGGATCGCGGCCTCCCCCTCCCAGGCGCGGGATTCCACGAGCATCGCGCTCATGGTCTCCAGCCGTGCGTCGGGTGGCATCTCCTCCATGGTGACCAGACCACGGGCGGCGTCCATCTCCTGCGAGAAGTAGAGCCTGGCGATGGCGGCCATGAGCGCGTCGAAGTCGGCGAAATGCCAGTAGAAGCTGCCCTTCGTGACGCCGAAGTCGGCGCAGAGTCTGCTGATCTTGACCGCGGACCTGCCCTCGGTCATGAGCAGGTCCAGCCCGGCGCGGGCCCAGTCCTCCGCCGAGAGGCGCCCCGTGCGCGGACCGCTCGGCCGGGCGGACCATGTCGACCCCCGGGTCATCGGCCCGCGGCACCGTGTCGTGTCGTCATCGTCGTCACCCTACGTCGGACCGAGGGCCTCCATGACCAGAGCGCGCGAGTCCGGGTCGCGCCCGGGTTCGCAGTGCCACACGGGCCGGCCGCCCGCGAACGGCCGGACGACCCGCACCTCCGTGCCGGGCGGGGACTGTTCCAGCGGTGGGTGCACACGCCGCGGACATCGACACGAGCCTGCACGGACTGTCGGAGTCGGTGCGTACCCGGGTACCCACGTCGCTACACCTGCACGGCGGGGTCACCGAGCCCGCCAGCGATGGCCACCCGGAGCAGTCGTCCTTCCCCGGGCAGGGCCACGTCCACCACTTCGACAACCGGCAGGAGGCGGCCGGGCTCTGGTACCACGACCACGCCATGGCCATCACCCGCCTCAACGTCTACGGCGGTCTCGCGGGCGGCTACCTCCTACGCGACCAGTTCGACACCGGACGTCCCGACAATCCGTTGGGACTGCCCGCCGGCGAGTTCGAGATCCCGCTAGTCCTGCAGGAGAAGGTCGTCCGCCCCGACGGCGCGGCGTCCATGCGCTCCACCCCGATCGTCCCGGAAGGCCATTGGGAAGGCGGGGCGGTGGGCGACGTCGGACTGGTCAACGGGGTGGGGCGGGTACGCCCAGGATGGTGTCGAGCAACGCCAGCGACCCCTCGAACGGTGTGCCGATGAGCAGCGCGGTGTCCAGGACCGGCAGCCGAAGGTCGAGGATGACCGTGCCGTTGGCGTAGTCCCCGCGCACCGCGTTGCGGTAGGTGTCCAGCGGGAACGGGAAGGTGGCCAGGTAGCGCAGTGACTCGGTGAGCGAGCCCCCGAATCCGCCAGTCCCTGCAGGACGGGGTCGAGGGACTCCAGACCGGCACGGAGGCCACCGCCGGAGGCCTCGACGACACGGCCCGCGGTCGCGGTGACGGTGTCCACCGCGCGGGTGGCCTCGACGAGCCGCTGCCGCCGCTGCGGCGGTGAAGGCCTCGGGGTTGCGGACGGTGGCGAAGAGGTCGTCGCCGCCGTCGGAGACGGTCTGCAGCGCCGCGCTGAGCTGACGGACCGTGTCGCGGACGTCGTCACCGCGATCGTCGAACACCTCGTCCGCGGCGGCCACCGCGGGTGGTCCGGTCGACCCCGATCGTGGCCCCCTCCGGTAGCGGGGCGGGCGTGCCGACGGCGACCGCGTGACCCAACCATACCCAGGGGTATTGTCGTGCGGGTGGGATAGGTCACAGTGTGCTCCGGGCTGCCGTACCGCGCGTGCGAACGCGAGGGAATCCGTGCCCGCGGCCGCTCGTTGCGATGGCGTCTCGCCCTCGCCGCAGCCCCATCTCCCCCACAGCCGCGCCCGAACATGGCGTCTCGCACGCCCCGAAGCGACGGCGAGACGCCATCGCGAGGAGCGGCTGCGTGGGGGCGGGCATGCCGGCACGCGAGACGCCATCGGGAGAAGCGGCTGCGGACCGGTCGGCCGGCGGCCGGCCGCTCACGGCATGCCGGGAAATGCGGGAAGGCCCCGCGTCCGGATAACCGGTCGCGGGGCCTTCAGCCGAGCTGGTGGCGTCTCAGCCGAGCAGATCAGCTCGCTTCGGAGTCGGAACCCGCCTCGAGGAGCTTGGAGATCGCCGACGGATCGACCGGGATGCCGGGACCGGTCGTCGTGGAGATGGTGACCTTCTGCATGTAGCGGCCCTTGGAGGAGGACGGCTTGAGGCGCATGACCTCGTCGACCGCGGCCTGGTAGTTCTCCGTGAGCTGCTCCGTGGAGAAGGAGGCCTTGCCCACGATGAAGTGCAGGTTGTTGGCCTTGTCGGTGCGGAAGGTGATCTTGCCGCCCTTGATGTCGCCCACGGCCTTGGTCACGTCCATCGTGACGGTGCCCGTCTTGGGGTTGGGCATGAGGCCACGCGGACCGAGCACGCGGGCCACACGGCCGACCTTGGCCATCTGGTCCGGGGTGGCGATCGCGGCGTCGAAGTCGAGCCAGCCGCCCTGGATGCGCTCGATGAGGTCGTCGGAGCCAACGACGTCGGCGCCGGCGGCCTCGGCCTCGGTGGCCTTCTCGCCCGCGGCGAAGACGATGACGCGGGCGGTCTTACCGGTACCGTGCGGAAGGTTCACGGTGCCACGGACCATCTGGTCCGCCTTGCGGGAGTCGACGCCAAGTCGCATGGCGACCTCGACGGTGGCATCCATCTTCGTCGAGCCGGTCTCCTTGGCCAGGGCCAGGGCGTCCAGAGGCGAGTACAGCTTGGTGCGGTCGACCTTTTCAGCGGCGGCCTTGAAGGCCTTGCTGTTCTTGCTCATGTCAGTTCCATTCCTGCCGCGTCATCCACGCGGCGGTCGGGTGTGGTCCGGGCCTGAGCTGCCCTCCCACAGGTGTTTCTGGGAAGTGGAGGTCAGCCCTCGACCGTGATGCCCATGGAACGGGCGGTGCCGGCGATGATCTTCGCGGCCTGGTCGATGTCGCCGGCGTTGAGGTCCTCCATCTTGGTCTGCGCGATCTCGCGGACCTGGTCCATGGAGACCTTGCCGACCTTGGCGGAGTGCGGGGTGCCGGAGCCCTTCTGCAGGCCGGCGGCCTTGAGCAGGAGCTTGGCGGCCGGCGGCGTCTTCAGCTTGAAGTCGAACGACCGGTCCTCGTAGACCGTGATCTCGACCGGCACGACGTTCCCGCGCTGGTTCTCGGTGGCGGCGTTGTAGGCCTTGCAGAACTCCATGATGTTGACACCATGGGCACCCAGAGCCGGACCGACCGGCGGGGCCGGGTTGGCAGCGCCGGCCTGGATCTGGAGCTTGATGAGCCCTGAGACCTTCTTCTTCTTCGGAGGCATCGTCTTCCTCAGTCTTCCTGGTTCGACTGGATCTCGGCTCCGCGCTGTACACGCGGGGGGCCGACTGTCGTGTGCACCCGCCTCCCGACGCGACCCCTGGAGGGCAGGCGGGAACACAGGCGCAACCTTGCAGAGTCTACGCGCGCGGCCGGTCGGAACCCTAATCGCGGACGCGGGCCCCACCCACAGACGAGCGACCCGCCCCACGCCGGGCGCGGGACGGGTCGTCGTGGGAGTTTCTCGGGTCAGTCGATCTTCTCGACCTGCGTGAAGCCGAGCTCGACCGGGGTCTCACGACCGAAGATCGACACGAGGACCTTGAGCTTCTGCGCGGCCGGATCGACCTCGGAGATGGACGCGGGGAGCGTCGCGAACGGGCCGTCCATGACGGTGACCGACTCGCCGACCTCGAACTCCACCTCGACGGCCTGCGGGGCGAAGCCCTGGTCGTCGGCGGTGCCCGCGGCGGCGGACTTCTTCTCCGGCTTGGGGGCCAGGAACTTGGCCACGTCGCTCAGCGAGAGCGGGGTGGGCTTGCCGGCGGCGCCACCGGTCGCGCTGACGAACCCGGTCACGCCCGGGGTGTTGCGCACGACGCCCCACGACTCGTCGTCGAGTTCCATCCGCACCAGCACGTAGCCGGGCAGGACCTTGCGGTTGGCGACCTTCTTCTGGCCGTTCTTGACCTCGGTGAACTCCTCGACCGGGACCTCGACCTGGAAGATCTTGTCCTCGGCGCCGAGGGTCACGGCGCGGGTCTCGAGGTTGGCCTTCACCTTGTTCTCGTACCCGGCGTAGGAGTGGATGACGAACCAGTCGCCGGGAAGCTTGCGCAGCTGACGCTTGAAGGCGATGATCGGGTCGATCGCGGGCGCGGCCGCCTCCTCGGCCGGAGCCCCGTCGGCCGGAGCCCCCTCGGGCGCCTCGCCGGAAGTCTCGAGCGCCGACTCGGCGAGCTCGTCCTCCGCAACGGTCTCGTCGCCCTCGGGGACGGTCTCACCCTCGACATCCTCGTCGAGCTCGGTCTCGACCGCGTCGGTGGCGGCGTCCTGGTCCAGCTCGGCGCCAGCCGCGACGGTGTCGGCGGCGTCAGCCTCGGCGTCGGCGTCGATGGTGTCGGCGTCGATGGTGTCGGCGGGATCCGCAGCCGTGTCACCGAGCACCGCGTCCGCCTCGGTCGCGGCCTGCTCGGCGCCCTCGGCCTCGGGGCTCTGATCGATGTCGCTCACGGAAATGCGGTCCTCTCGAAGTTCGGCGGTCCGGATCTCGCCCCGGACCCCAGCGGCAGGTCTCTAGCGGTCGAAGACGAGCTCGACGAGCTTGCCCGCGCCGAAGTCGACGCCCGAGACCAGCGCGGTCATGAAGATGAGGAACAGGAACACCACGATGGTGTAGGTGACCATCTGGTTGCGCGTGGGCCAGATGACCTTGCGCAGCTCCTCGACGACCTGCCCGATGTACTGGAACGGATTCGTGCGGGCGCTCCGCGTGTCCTCCGGCTTGTCCGCGTCCGTACGGACCCGTCCGGCCACGGCGGTGTCGCCGCGCCCCGCCTTGCCGGTGGGGACGGCGGCAGCGGCGTCGGAATCGCGGACGCCGTTGACGTCGACGTCGTCGTCGCGATCCTGGCTCACGCGGCTACCTCCGGGTCGTCTGGTGTGCGGTAAGTGCAGGGGCGACAGGACTTGAACCTGCAACCTGCGGTTTTGGAGACCGCTGCTCTGCCAATTGAGCTACGCCCCTTCGGCCGGTCTCCCGGCCACCCGTGCCCTCCCGCGCCTGCGGGCCGCACGAACGCCTCGACTCTACAGTGTCGGCGACTGCCTGGCGGCAGCGCGGTCCGCGACCGCGTTCGGTCGGGCGTCCCAGTGTACGACAGGCGGCCGGTGGCCCGAAATCGCGCGGCGTCACCCCGCGAGCGAGACCGTGACGATCGCCTTGCCGAACACCTTCGCCCCGTCGCAGGTCACCGCGAGGGCGACGTCGGCGGTCGACCCGTCGTCGGCCACCTTCTTCACCGTCCCCCCCACCTCGAGCCGCGCCGGCGCACCGACCGGGACGACCACGGGCCCGGCGAACCGGAACGAGGTCGCCAGCACGCGGTCGGCGCCCCCGGCCCACTCGGCCACGACCCCGATCGCCAGCGCGGAGGTGAGCATCCCGTGCGCCACCACCCCGGGCAGCCCGAGCGCCTGCGCCGCGTCATCGTCCAGGTGGATGGGGTTGTGGTCCCCCGACGCCTCGGCGTAGCGGCGCAGGTCGTCCCGCGAGATCGGCAGGGTCCGCGACGGCAGGACCTCCCCGGCGACCGCGGTCCTCGTCGTCGTCCCCCGCACGTCGTCGCCCCGGTCGGTCATGCCTCCACCTCCGCGGTGAGCAACGCACTGGTCAGAGTCTGGACGGGCTCGCCGGCGGCGTCGCGCAGCACGGTGTCGAACCCGATCATCCGCCCGCCGCGCGCCGACCGCACCCCGGTGACCGTGGCGGTGGCGGTGAGGACGTCGCCGACACGGATCGGCCGGTGGTGCTCGCTGGACTGCGCGGTGTGGAGGGTCCGCGCCAGGTCGATGCGCAGGGCGGGGTGCTCCATCACCGCGCGTTGGACCGGGGCGGTCAGCGCGGCCGCGAGGGTGGCGGGGACCTGGCCGGTCGGCGCGCCCACCGCCTCGGCGAAGCGCGCCACCACC
This sequence comes from Dietzia sp. MNB45, assembly GCF_051994785.1. Lineage (NCBI taxonomy): Bacteria > Bacillati > Actinomycetota > Actinomycetes > Mycobacteriales > Dietziaceae > Dietzia > Dietzia sp. MNB45. The sequence goes on from NZ_CP163397.1 coordinate 2,720,720, forward strand.
GCGTCGGTGACCGTGACCGGATCCCTGACGACGACGACGAGGTCATCAGCGTTGTCTGTGCTCACAGGCGCCGACGCTACCCGAGGGCGAGTCCGCCGAACCGCTGATACGACCCGTCCGCGCCTCCTACGGTGGGGGCAGTCGAGCAGGGAGTGCGATGTGAGCCACGACGAGCCGGCCCCGCGGGCCGGGCACGAGAAAGCTGGGCGATCGCCGGGCGGGCCCGGCGGAGACGCCCCCACACCGGTGGAGGGGCACGGCGGATCCCACGCCACGGCCGTCGCCGCCGCGCACGGCGTGCGGACGATGTTCACCCTCTCCGGGGCGCACGTGTTCCCCATGTACGACGCCGCGGAGAAGGAGGACCACGGCGTGGCACTGCTCGACGTGCGGCACGAGCAGACGGCCGCGTTCGCCGCCGAGGCCACCGGCAAGCTCACCCGCTCGCCCGGCCTGGCCGTCCTCACCGCCGGCCCGGGCGTGACCAACGGCGTGTCCGCGCTGGCGCAGGCCTCGTTCTCCGGCGCCCCGATGGTGGTCCTCGGCGGGCGCGCGCCGGCCGGCCGCTGGGGCACCGGCAGCCTGCAGGAGTTCGACCACGTCCCGATGGTGCGGTCGGTGACCGTGTCCGCCGAGACCGCCCGCGACACGGCCGATATCGCCGCCGCCACCCACCGCGCGTTCACCGCCGCCCGCACCGCGCACCGCGGGCCGGCGTTCCTCGACGTGCACATGGACCACTTCTTCGACCGGTGCGACTCCGTCCGGCCCGGACCGGGGCGGGCCGGCGACGGCTCCCCCGCCGCCGCGCCGGACCGCTCCCCCGACACCGACGCCGTCGACCGGATCGCCGACCTGCTCGTCGGCGCCGAGCGTCCCGTCCTGGTCCTGGGCTCCGACGTGTGGGCCGACCGGGGCGAGGACGCGGCGCTGCGGTGCGTCGAGTCGCTGGGCCTGCCCGTCATCCTCAACGGCATGGGCCGCGGGATCGTCCCGGCCGGGCACCGCCTACTGGTGACCAAGGCGCGCGGGACGGCGTTCGGCGCGGCCGACGTGGTGCTCGTCGTGGGCACGCCCCTGGACTTCCGGCTCGGCTACGGGGTGTTCGGCGGCAAGGAGGGCGCGACGCCGGCGAAAGTGGTGCACATCGCGGACTCCCCCGGGCAACTCGGCCACCACGCGTCACCGGCCGTGGCCACCGCGGGCGACCTGGGGCTCGTGCTGGACGCGGTCGTCGAGGCCGTACAGCGCCGATCGGGGGCGGCGCGCCCGGACTGGTCGACCTGGGCGACCACGCTGCGGGAGAAGGCCGACGCCACCCATGCCGCCGATCTGCAGCTCCTGGGCGCCTCGGCCGACCCCGTCCATCCCGCCCGGATCTACGGCGAGCTCCTTCCACGGCTGGCCGAGGACGCCGTGGTGATCGGCGACGGCGGCGACTTCGTGTCCTACGCCGGCAAATTCATCGAACCCGCCCGGCCGGGCAACTGGCTGGACCCCGGTCCGTTCGGGTGCCTGGGTGCGGGGCTGGGCGCGGCGATCGCGGCCCGCATCGCCCGGCCGTCCAGCCAGGTGGTGCTGCTGCTGGGCGACGGCGCCGCGGGGTTCTCCCTCATCGACGTGGACACCCTCGTGCGGCACAAGCTGCCCGTGGTGATGGTGATGGGCAACAACGGGGCGTGGGGCCTGGAGAAGGGGCCCATGCAGATGCTCTACGGCTACGACGTGATCGCCGACCTCGCGCCGCGGACCCACTACGACGAGGTGGTGAAGGCCCTCGGCGGGGCCGGCGAGATGGTCACCGATCCCGCGCAGATCGGCCCGGCGCTGGACCGGGCGTTCGCCAGCGGCGTGCCGTACCTGGTGAACGTGATAACCGATGTAGAGGCCATGTATCCCCGCTCGACATTTGGAGTCTGAACTGACGTGATCAACCCTGATTTCCCGCTGTGGCTACGGGCCTCCCACCTGATCAACTTCATCCTGATCGGCATGTTGCTCCGCTCGGGCTGGGAGATCCTGTCCTCGATGCCGCGACTGTGGTGGCGCAACGACTGCAAGCCCGGGACCGAGTGGTTGCGCTTCACCCGCCGGAAACTGCCACGGGAGGAGGGCGTGTACACCTCCCTGATGGACGAGAAATCCCTGTCACCGTTGATCGGCCTACCGGGTCGGGAGAACATCGGGCTGGGCCGGCACTGGCACGGGATCTCGGTGATGCTGTGGGTGCTCAACGGCCTGGTGTACGTGGTGCTGCTGTTCGCGACCGGACTGTGGCGCCGCATCATCCCCACCTCGTGGAGCGTGTTCGGCGAGGCGTGGGAGTCGATCCGGATGTACCTCGGGTTCCGGGCTCCGGCGATCGAACACTTCGACCCGTATGACGCCGCACAGATGCTGGCCTACACCGCCGTCATCTTCGTCCTCGCTCCGCTGCTCATCCTCACCGGCGTGGCCATGGCGCCGGCGGTGCGCTCGCGGTTCCCCTGGTACGTCAAGCTCTGGGGCGGCCACCAGGGCGCCCGGTCGCTGCACTTCATCCTCATGGTGCTCATCTCCGCGTTCATCGTCATGCATGTCGGGCTGGTGTTCCTGGTGCACGCCGAGCACAACGTCGTGCACATGGTGTTCGGCACCACCGACACGGCACGATCCGCCCAGGCCTTCACCATCACGATCGCCACCGTCGTGGCCGTGGTCCTGTTCTGGATCGCCCTGAGTTACTGGTCGCTGGCCGACCGCGCCCGGGCGCAGCGGTTCACCGCCGGGGTGTCCGAGATCGGCCGCCGCCTCTTCCTCAACCGGATGCGACCGCGGATGGGGCGGCAGAACACCTACACCGACGACGACATCTCCGAGTTCCACTGGACCAACGGCCTGCCGCCCACCGAGGACGAGTCGCCGGAGTGGGTCGAGGCTCGCGACGATGCCTGGCGCGGCTATTCCTTGACCATCGGCGACGACCTCTCGGGCGCCGAGAAGACCCTGGCCCTGGACGAGCTCACGGAGCTGCCGCGCACCTCTTATGTAGCGGTGCACACCTGCATGCAGGGCTGGTCCGCCACGTCCCGGTGGACCGGCGTACGACTGCGGGATCTGCTCGAGGTCCTCGGCCCCCAGCCGGAGGGAGCCCACTACGTGCTGATCGACTCCTACGGTCTGGCCCAGAAGATGTATGACAACCGGCCGCGGGAGCCGTTCTACGCGGTACTCGACCTCGACACGGTCTACGAGGACGACACGATTCTGGCCTACGAGCGCAACGGAACCCCTCTCGAGACGCACCTCGGCGCCCCCGCCCGCCTGCGGGTGGAGTCAAACCACGGCTACAAGCACGTCAAGTGGGTCCGCTCGATCCGGTGGATAGCCGACTACGCGGAGTACGGTGACGGCCGAGGCGGGACCCGCGAGGATTCCGCGCTGCAGGCGTTCAACGGAAGGATCTGACGTGTCCCACATCGTCTCGTGCCGCTTCGAGGTCAGCGGCGTCCGGAACGACAGGGACGTCAAGAAGGCCCTCCAGGCGCTCTACGACATCTTCGCCGAGCACGGACTGGGCCAGGCGACCTTCGAACTCACCGGGGCCGAACACGCGCAGCTGTACGTCAAACACCCGGACACGGTCCGCCCGGACCCGGCGATCATCGAGAAGGCCCTCGCCCGCGCGGGAGACTTCCGGGTGGTCTCTACCCATCTGCACTCCTCGAACTGAATCGCTGCACCGATGTCCCGAAACCCGGTCCGGCGCAACTGCGCACACCCGCACTCCTGCTCGGACGAGACCCGGCTGCGGGTACTAGCCGATGCCCCACTGACCCGGGAGCTCTCACCTGATGACCGGCGCGACCTCAACGGGCACCTGACCGCCTGGTCCTGGGCCGAGGGCGATCCGATGGTGCTCGCCGGGGATGAAATCCCCGGTTCGTATCTCGTCGTCTCCGGCCGTGCGCGGGTTACCCGGGACACCGCCGATGGCCGGGAGCTCACCGTGGACATCGCCGCCCCCGGAGACACCCTGGGGCCGTTGCACACGGAGGCTGCCGTCGCGACCGAGTCCGCCTGGGCGATGGAGACGACCTGTGCGCTCTTCCTGCCCGCTCACGCGCTGGCGGAGGTGGTCGGCGACCACCCGAGCCTCGCCCTGGGCCTGATCCGAATGCAACAGGATCGGCTCGCGCAGGCCCGGGAACAGGAGATCGGGCACACCACGCAGTCGGTGGAGCAGCGGGTCGGCTCGACGCTGCGGCACCTCGACCGCAAGCTCGGAAGCCTCCAGCGGGACGGCTCGAGTCTCCTCCAGGTCCGACTGCGCCGCGACGACATTGCGGGGATGGCCGGCACCACAGTGGAATCCGCCTCGCGCGCGATGGCGCGGATGAAGAAGGCGGGCGTCATCGACTCCGGCCGCGAATGGGTCTCGGTCCTCGACCGCGCCGCACTCGAGAGGCTGATCGCGGGCGATTAACTGGTCGGCGCCGCTTTCCCGTTGATTGATTGGCGTCAAGGAAGTCTTCTCCGGTTGCTCCTAGGTTCGGAGATGCACGTAAGGAACGTGCACCGTTCCCCCGAGGAACAGCAACCGTAGAGGAGCTGGGATCACCATGAGTGTCCGCGAACAGGTCAAGAGCATCGTTCTGCGTTCGGATGAATTCTCGTGCCCGTCGTGCATCGCGAAGATCGAGAACAAGTTGAACGGTCTGGACGGTGTCGAGTCCGCGGAGGTCAAGTTCGCCTCCGGACGAGTACTGGTCGACTACGACCCCGCGAAGGTCTCGGTACGTGATCTCGTCGCAGCGGTCGCCGAGGTCGGCTACGCGGTCAAGCCGTCGGCGTTCTGACGCGACGACACCGACCGCACGACGGCGACCGAAGGAGACAGGACAATGCTGAAATCATGGAAGACCTGGGGCGTGGTGGCGGCCTCCGGCCTGCTCATCGTCGCCTCGTGGCTCGTCGGCCGACTCACCTCGGCCGACGCGGCGGCGGACGGCCTCATGGTCGCCGCCGCCCTGGTGGCCGGCTACCGGATCGCCGTCTCGGCGGTCCAGGCCCTGCGGATCCGGATGATCTCGATCGACCTGTTGGTCGTGGTCGCCGCGGTCGGGGCCATGTTCATCGACAACTACTGGGAGTCTGCGGCGGTCACTTTCCTCTTCGCCCTCGGCAAGGCCCTGGAGAAGGCGACTCTCAACCGCACTCGCCGGGCCCTGTCCGACCTCGTCGACTCGGCGCCCGAGACCGCCACCATCCTTCGTGACGGCGAGCCGGAGACCGTCGAGGTCTGGGAACTCGAACCCGGCGACCTCGTGCTGGTGCGCAACGGGGAGCAGGTCCCCGTCGACGGCCGGGTGCTCTCCGGCAACGGCGGCGTGGACGAGGCCACCATCACCGGCGAGTCCGTCCCGGCCGAGAAGTCCGAGGGCTCCGAGGTGTTCGCCGGCACCTGGCTACGGTCGGGAGTCCTGCGTATCGAGGCCGTCGGCATCGGTGCCGACACCACCCTCGCCCGGATCGTCCACCGGGTGGAGGACGCCCAGGACGACAAGGCCCGCACCCAGACCTTCATGGAACGGTTCTCGACCTGGTACACCCCCGCCGTGATGATCTCGGCGCTGGTGGTGGCCCTGATCCCCTGGTCGTTGGTCGCCACCATGGGCAACATCGAGCTCGCGCTCACCCTCCTGGTGATCGGCTGCCCCGGCGCCCTGGTGATCTCGATCCCCGTGTCGATCGTCGCCGGGATCGGCCGCTCCGCCAAGGACGGTGTTCTCATCAAGGGCGGCGAGTACCTCGAGAGTGCGGCCCGGGTCGACGCGGTCGTCGTCGACAAGACCGGCACCCTCACCAACGGTCGGCCGGTCCTGACCGACGTGGACGTGCTCGACGACGACTATTCGCGTGAGGACGTCCTGAGGCTGGCCGCCCTAGCCGAGACCGCGTCCGAGCATCCGCTCGCCGAGGCGATCATCTCGGGTGCCCGGGAGGCGGGACTGGAGATCGACCTGGTCGAAGCGGCCGAGCCCGTCGCCGGCAAGGGCATCCGCGCCGAGGTGGATGGCCGAGTGGTCGCGGTGGGCTCCGCGGATCTACTCGACCACCGGCCTGACAACGCACGGATCCTCGAACTCAACGACCAGGGCAGGACCGCGATGTTCGTCGGGGTCGACGGACGGGCGGTCGGGATCGTCGCCGTCGCCGACACCATCCGTGACGACGCCCCGGCAGCGGTCAGGGCACTGCACGACGCTGGGATCAGGGTCGTCATGGCGACCGGCGATGCCCAGCGGGTGGCCCGCAATGTCGGCGCCGAACTCGGGGTCGACGAGATCCGTGCCGAGCTCATGCCGGAGGACAAGGTCGAGATCGTGCGCGAGCTGCAGTCCCGCGGCCACACCGTGGCCATGGTCGGTGACGGGGTCAACGACACCCCTGCGTTGGCACTGGCCGACATCGGGGTGGCGATGGGAGCCGCCGGCTCGCCGGCCGCGATCGAAACCGCCGACATCGCGTTGATGGCGGACAGGCTCCCGCGGCTGCCGTACGCGCTCTCCCTGGCCAAGCGGACCGTCCGCACCATGCGACTCAACATCGCCATCGCCCTGGTGACCGTTGCCGCGCTTCTTGCCGGGCTGTTCCTCGGGGGCGTGACCATGTCGATCGGGATGCTGGTCCACGAGGTGTCCGTTCTCGCGGTGATCGCGATCGCGATGCTCCTCCTGCGGCCGACCCTCGAGAAGGATGGAACCGGGATCCCGGGACACGCGGGGGACCTCGTCCTCGGGACCGGAGCACGGGACGTGAGCCGGGTGTGATCAGACCCTGATGCCGTAGGAGTCGAGAAGACGACGAAGGCCGCCCGCGGCGAGCGGGCGGCCTTCGTGTTGAGAGTACCGGTGGGGGGACTCGATCCCCCGACCTCACGATTATGAGTCGTGCGCTCTAACCAGCTGAGCTACACCGGCATGCCCTGCCAGTCGGACGATCGAGCCGCCCCGCACAGTGCGAGCCCCCTGTCGGAATCGAACCGACGACCTTTTCCTTACCATGGAAACGCTCTGCCGACTGAGCTAAGGGGGCGGGCCGCGCTTCGCTGTTGGTCACCCAACCGCTTGGCGCGTAAGCCTTTAGCAGATTACACACACGGCCGAACGCGGCACAAATCGCCCGGTGGGGCGCTGTCCCGCCGGGCCCGCTGGCAGGATGGCCGGGTGCGCATCTCCGTGGTGATCCCCGTCCTCGACGACGCCCGCGAACTCGAGGGCGCCCTGGCCTCCCTCGCCACACAGACGCGGTCGCCCGACGAGGTCGTGGTGGTGGACAACGGGTGCTCGGACGCCAGCGTCGCGGTGGCGTTGGCGGCGGACGCGCGGATCGGGGTCCGGGTGGTCGTCGAGCCCGTGCGGGGCATCCCCGCAGCGGCCGCGGCAGGCTACGACTCCGCGACGGGCGACATCATCGCCCGACTCGACGCCGACTCCCGGCCCGGACCCGAGTGGCTCGCGCGGATCGAGGTTGCGTTCACCGCCGATCCCGAACTCGTGGCCGTCTCCGGCCCGGGCGAGTTCATCGGACTCGAGGGGTGGCGGGCCCGCGCCGCGAAGCTGCTCTACATGGACGCGTTCTTCGTCTCCGTCGGCGCCGCCATGGCCCACCCCGTCCTGTTCGGCTCGAACCTGGCGATGCGCCGCAGCGCCTGGGAGCGGGTGCGCGACGGGGTCAACCGCACCGACCCGGAACTGCACGACGACATCGACCTGTCGTTCCAGTTCGGCGCCGACGACCGCCTGTTGGTCGACCGTTCCCTGACCGTGGGGATCTCGGCCCGACCCTTCGACGACCCTGCGGCCATGCGGCGACGCTTCTCGCGGGCGTTCCGGACGATCTTCCGCAACTGGCGGTCGAGCCCGCCGTCGCGGCGCTGGATGGAGCGCGTCCAGCGCTGACCCCGGCATCTGCGAGCCCCAATGCCCGCCTCCCCGGCACCCAACGGGCCTCCACATCGGCTAGCGCGCCCTCTTCGACCTACGCGTCCGGAATGCACGCTCAGCGTTGGGCTGCGCGCCCGCCCGGGACCAAAGAGGACGCACAAGTCCTGAGGTGGGGCGAGGCGGCGCCGGCTCACGCCCAGACGAGCACCGACCAGAGGATGAGCTGCGTGACGCAGAAGCCGGCCAGCATGTTGAGCACCAGGAAGCGCTTCCAGCCCTCGTTGGTCGCCTCGGCGGTGGCGTCGGTGACCCGCGTGTAGGCGGCCACCGTGGCGAGGTACGGCAGGATCGCGAACGCCGCCCCCGACGCCGGCCACGGCGCGGCGATCAGCAGTACCAGGACCGCCGCGGCGTAGCAGGCCAGCGCGAACCACACGGCTGCCCGGGCTCCGAGCACGGTGGCGACCGATTTCAGGCCGGCCTCGCGGTCGAAGCGCACGTCCTGCACGGCGCCGAACGCCTGGGACGCCGCGCCCCACAGCATGAACGCGATGAGACACGCCCACACCCCGCCGCCGAGGCCCGCGCCGGCGATGGTCCACCCGACGATCGCCGGTGAGACGAAGTGGAACGCCGAGGTGACGGAGTCCAGGAACGGGGTCTCCTTGAACCGCAGCCCCTTGGCGCTGTAGGCGATCACCGCGAACGCACTGGCCGCCAGCCACAGCGACGACTCGAGCGTCCCGACCACCACGAGGTAGACCAGGAACGGCACGGTCGTCACGGCCGAGGCCACGAGCGTCGCCGTGTGGCGCGACCGCTCGAGGACCGAGCCCTCCACGCCGCCCTTGCGGGGGTTGCGCAGGTCCGACTCGTAGTCGAAGACGTCGTTGATCCCGTACATCGCGAGGTTGTACGGCACCAGGAAGAAGAGCGTGCCGATCACGCCCAGCAGGTCGAACCCGCCCGTGGCCAGGAAGTACGCCAGCGCGAACGGGGCGGCGGTGTTCACCCACGAGACCGGGCGGGACGACCAGAAGAGGGTGGTGAGTAGACCCGGTGTCGCCGGCCGCTCGGGGGTGCGGACCTTGTCGTCGTCGTCCTCCCCCGGTTCCGGGGTGCCCGCCAGCGCGACGTCCCCCCGACCCGACACCGTCGGGCTGCCCACCACGGCACCGGCCCGCGGCCGGGCGGTGAGCACGAACCACACCGAGGGCATGAACACGGCCACGGCCACGGCGTAGGCGAAGTCCTCGATGGGGGCCACGCCCAGGCGGATGCCGCTGGTCAGCGCGTCGTCGTAGGCCACGAGTCCGGCGGAGATCATGATGTTGTCGAAGATCGCCGTGAGGACGAGCAGTACCACGAGCGAGCCGCCGACCCCGATCAACCATCGTCGGCGGTCGGCCCCCCGCAGGCGCCACAGCGCGATGAGGGCGGCCGCGATGACGGGGATGGCCATGGTGGCGTTGATGGTCGAGTAGATGCTCACGGCCGCGCCCCCGCCCCGTCGTTCTGGGCGCCGCCGTTCTGGGCCCCGCCGTTCTGCGCGCCGTCGTTCTGGGCCCCGCCGTTCTGCGCGCCGTCGTTCTGGGCGCCGCCGTTCTGTGCGCCGCCGGACCGTGCGCCGGACCGCGCGCCACGCCGCTTCGAGACGTGCTCGACGGCCGTGACCACGCCCGTCGCGCACACCAGTGCGAGGTGCGACAGGAACGCGAGGAACACGACCTCCTCGAGCGGGATCTCCGGCGCGACCTGCAGGCCGGTCATGAAGTCGGTCTGGCCGCGGAAGAACACCCCGCTGCGCACCCCGAGGACGTCCCACGTGAGCAGCAGCGCCACCGCCGCGGTCACGGAGAGTGCAGTCGCGGCCGGGGCGCGGAACGCCGCGAGCTTCCAGCGGTGGTCGATGACGAGGATGCCGGCGAACGAGATGACCTGGACCGCCAGGTAAGCCAGCCCGATCACCTCGCCGACACCGGGTCGCCGCCGGCGGGTCCGCCGGACGCGGGCCTGTCGAACACCGTGCCCCCGCCGGGCTCGGCCACGGGCGCGGTACCCGTGTCGCCGCGCACGTGCTTGAGGATCAGCTCGGCGCTGATGAGGCACATCGGCAGCCCGATCCCGGGGATGGTCGAGGCGCCGGCGTAGTACAACCCGTCGACGTGCGTGCTGACGTTGCGGGTGCGGAAGAACGCGCTCTGCGCCAGGGTGTGCGCGGGCCCGAGGGCGGTGCCGCGCCACGCGCCGAGGTCGTCCTGGAGGTCGGCGGGAGCGATGGTGCGCCGCACGACGATCCGGTCGGCCAGGTCGTCGATCCCGGTCCAGTCGGCGATCTGGGCGATGGCCTGGTCGGCGGCCGCCTCGATCGTGGCGTCCCCCGCACCGTCGACGCCGCCGTGGCCCAGCGAGGGGTCGGCGGGGATGGGCACCAGGACGAAGAGGTTCTCGTGCCCCTCCGGCGCGATGCCCGCGTCCGGGTCGGTATCGGTGGCACTGGGGCGACAGACGTAGAGCGACGCCGGGTCGGGGATGTGCGGCTGCTCGCCGAAGATGGCGTCGAACCCCTCCTCCCACCGGTCGGTGAACAGCAGCGTGTGATGGGCCAGCTGCGGCAGCTCACCACGCACCCCGAGCAGCATGAGCAGTGCTCCGGGCCCGGGGGTCTTGGAGTCCCAGTAGGACTGCGGGTAGGTGCGGAGCCGCTCGGGGAGCCACCGGGTCTCGAGGTGGTGGAGGTCCGCGGCCCCGACGACGAGGCCGGCCGGCAGCGTCCGCTCCGCCCCGGCCCGGTCGCGCACCCGGACGCCCCTGAGCTGCGCCTTCGACCGGCGGGACCCGCGCGCGCGGGCGCCCTCGGATGTGGTGACAAGTTCGATCGCCTCGGTGCCCGTGTGGATGACCACACCCTGCTGCTCGGCGACCCTGCGGACCGCGGCGATCACCTCGGTGAACCCTCCGCGCGGGTAGAGGACACCGTCAGTGAGGTCGAGGTGGCTCATGAGGTGGTAGATCGACGGCGCCAGGTACGGCGAGGACCCGAGGAACACCGCGGGGTAGCCGAGGATCTGCTGGATGCGGCGGTCGCTGAACCGGCGGGCCACGAACGAGTGCAGCGGCTGGACGAGGCGGGCCACCAGCGAACCGGCCCGGGCCACCACGTCGGGGCGCACTAGGGCCGGGTACGAGGTGAAGTTGGTGTAGAGGAACCGCTTGAGCGCGAGGTCGTAGGTGGTCCGCGCCGAATCGAGGTACCTGCCCAGCACGCGACCGGCGCCCGGCTCGAGTGACTCGAACAAGGCGGTCGAGGCCGCGCGATCCGAGCGGATGTCGACCGACTCGGGGCGGTTCTCGAAGTACACGCGGTACCCGGGGTCCAGGCGCACCAGGTCCAGCTGCTCGTCGGCGGAGGTACCGCAGAGGCGGAAGAAGTGGTCGAACACTTCCGGCATGAGGTACCAGGAGGGGCCGGTGTCGAAGCGGAACCCGCCCGCCGACCAGCTGCCCGCGCGCCCGCCGACGGAGTCGGTGGCCTCGACGAGCGTGACGTCGCGCCCCTCGTGGGCCAAGAGCGCGGCGGTCGCCAGGCCGGCGATGCCGCCGCCCACCACGACGACGGGCCCGTCCGGTGCGTGCCGGCGGCTCATCGGGCCACCGCCCCACCGCGCGCGGCACTGGGGCGGGCACCGGACCGGCCGCGCCCGGCTGCAGCGCGGCCGATCACCGCGAGCTTCACCGGATCGGGCACCCGCACCCGGCCCGCGCTCACCCCGGATGCCCCGGCCACCCGTAGGCGATCGTTGAGTTCGGCGAACAGGTCGTGGGCTGCGGCCACCGCCAGGCGGTCGCGGCCCGGGATCCGGTTGATCGCCGCCCGCGCGATGCGCAGGTCCGCGTCCACGTCATCGGCCAACTCGCGTACGTCCTTCTCCGTCAGTGCCCGCGGGTCACGGCCCGGCAGGTAGTTGCGACCGAGGTCCGTGAAGTCCTCCCGGATGTCCCGGAGGAAATTCACCTTCTGGAACGCCGCTCCGAGTGCGCGCGCTCCGGCGGCCATCTCGTCGTCGTCACCCAGTCCCCCACCGGCGAACGTCCGCAGACACATCTCCCCGATGACCTCCGCCGACCCGTGGATGTACCGGCGCAGCGACTCCTCGGTGTGCTCGGTGACGTCGATATCGGCCTCCATCGAGTCGTAGAACGGATCCACCAGGCGCGCGTCGATCCCGAACCGACGCGCGGTGTCGGCGAAGGCGTGCGTCACCGGATCGGGGTCCAGGCCACGCTCGATCGCGCGGTGTGTCCGGCGGCGCGCCTCGGCGATGAGCTCGCGCGCGGCGACCGGGTCGTCCATCGCGCCGTCGACGACCTCGTCCCCGACCCGCGCCCACGCGTAGATCGCGGCGACGTGCGGGCGGGTGGCGGGCGCGAGCACTCGGCAGGCCAGTGCGAACGACGTGGAGTACCGGCGCAGGATCACCTCGCTGCACCGGCGGGCGGCGTCGGTGAACTCCGCGTGGGGGCTCTGCTGGGTCATCGGGTCCTCTCCAGGGCGGTGGCCAGGTGGGGGCCGAGCGCGGCCCGGACGTCGTGCGGCACGGCCGGGAAGTCCAGCGCGGCGCGGGCGGCGGTGATGAGGTCCCCGGCGATGCCCACCGCGTGCTCGCGCGCGCCGCACTCCCGCAGCAGCTCGCGCGCGGTGTCGGGGTCGGGCGAGTGGCCGTTCCTCGTCGCGGGGTCGGCGGCCGGGCGCCCGAGGGCGGCGTCGATCCGCGGCCAGGCCTCGGTGGTGGCGGCGTGGGCCAGCAGGACGGTCGGCGCGCGCCGGAGCAGGTCGCCCTCGTTGGACTTGCCGGTCACGGCCGGATCCCCGAACACGCCCAGCACGTCGTCGATCACCTGGTAGGCGGTCCCCAGGTGGCGGCCGGCCTCACGCAGCGGGGGGATGACCTCGTCGGGCGCGCCGCCGAGCATCGCGCCCAGCACGAGGGGCAGGCACACGGAGTAGGCGGCGGTCTTGGCCGCGCCGATCGCCAGCGCGCGCTCCCGGTCGGCGGGCTCGCGCTCGACACAGCCGTGGACGTCCGCGTACTCCCCGGCGATCGAGGCCACGACCGCGCTCTGCACCTCGTCGAGCACACGGTGCAGCAGTGGCGCCGGCACGGGCAGGCGGGCGAAGTCGGCCATCGCGGCCACGAGCAGCAGGTCGCCGCCGAGCAGCCCGCCGACCTGTCCGAGGTGCCCGGCGGCCTCGGTCCCGATCCCCCCGGCGGTGGCCCGCGCGGTGGTGCGGCCCTGCAGGTTGGGCTGGCCGCGGCGCTGGTCGTCCCCGTCCGCCAGGTCGTCGTGGACGAGAAACGCCTCGTGCAGCAACTCCAGTGCCTGGCCCGCGGCGGCCCGCACGGCCTCGTCGGTGCCCCCGGAGGTGGTGTACACGGCGTCGAAGAGCGCGGAGCGCATCCCCTTGCCGGAGCGGGTGGTCCGCCCGAGGTCATCGGCCCACTCGTCCACTGCGGAACCCAGGCCCGCCGGCAGATCGCCGGTCGTCATCCGATGTGCGGCGGTCATCGAAAGAAGTGTCATGTCCGGTGGTTCGGAGCCGGGGCCGTCGTGGATACGTCTCACCTCGATTCTTCTCGACGAGATGCGGCGTGACAGGTCGTGAGGCCGTGACACTGGAGACCGCGCGTATTCACATTTTCACGGATTCCCGGGCGACAGGTCCCGAAATGCACGAAGACCCCCGCTTGTGGCAGGGGTCTCGCGTGCCAGATGATGGATTCGAACCAACGTAGGCTAAGCCGACGGATTTACAATCCGCTCCCTTTGGCCGCTCGGGCAATCTGGCGTGCACCTCAAGGGCGCTACGACACGATACAACGGCTGTGACCCCTGGTGCCAAATCGGGGCACTCAGGGGTGGTGCGGCGGCGACTCCCGGCCCCGCCCGTGGCGGCCTCGGGCCCTGGCCGTGGCGGCCTCGGGCCCTGGCCGTGGCGGGTAGCCTGACCGGGACATCCCCCAACGACAGGAGTACGTCCATGGCCTCGGAGTCCTCGTTCGACATCGTCTCGGAGTTCGACCGCCAGGAGGTGGACAACGCCCTGAACCAGGCCGCCAAGGAGCTGGGCACCCGCTACGACTTCCGCGGGACCGATGCGAGCATCGAGTGGAAGGGCGAGGACGCGGTGGAGATCGTCGCGAACTCCGAGGACCGGGTGCTGGCCGCCAAGGACGTCTTCGTGGAGAAGTTGGTGCGCCGCGGGCTGAGCATGAAGGCGCTCGAGGTGGGCGACCCGATGCCGTCGGGCAAGTCGTTCCGCCTGGTCGGCTCGCTCAAGCAGGGCATCGACAAGGAGAACGCCAAGAAGATCACCAAGCTGCTGCGCGACGAGGGCCCCAAGGGCGTCAAGGCGCAGATCCAGGGCGAGGAGATCCGTGTGTCGTCCAAGAAGCGCGACGACCTGCAGGAGTGCATTTCGCTGCTCAAGGGTGCCGACTTCGAGGTCGCGCTGCAGTTCACCAACTACCGCTGACCCGCCGACAGTGCCGTTCCGCATAGGCGGGGGTGGGCGTCGGCTCCGCGCCGCCGCGCTGGTCGCCGCCGTGGGCCTGTCCTCGCTGGTGGGGTGTGCGTCCGGGGGCGACGACGACGAGGTCGCGCAGCAGCTGACCGTCTTCGCCGCCGCGTCGCTCAGCGGGGCGTTCACCGAGATCGCCGAGGACTTCGAGGCGACGCATCCCGGGGTGTCGATCCGGCTGGGTTTCGACGGCTCCTCCGGTCTGGTGGACCAGCTGGTCGGCGGTGCCCCGGCGGACGTGTTCGCCTCCGCCGACGTCCGGACGATGGACCGCGCCGTCGCCGAGGGGCTGGTCGCCGGCGAGCCGACGCCGCTGGCCACCAACGTGCTCACCCTCATCACCCCGCCCGGCAATCCGGCGGGGATCACCGGTCTCGACGACTCGCTGGACGGCGCACGACTCGTGGTGTGCGCGTCCGTCGTGCCGTGTGGTGCGGCGGCCCGCACGCTGGCGGACGCCGCCGGGATCGACCTGGCCCCGGTGAGCGAGGAATCCACCGTCACCGACGTCCGCGGCAAGGTCACCTCCGGCGAGGCCGACGCCGGGATCGTCTACGCGACCGACGCCCGCGCCGTCGCCGACCGGGTCGAGCAGGTGCCGATCGCCGGTGCCGACGCGGTGCCGAACGTCTACCCGGTGGCCGTCCTCGAGCGCGCCGCGGACTCCGAGATGGCCCGCCGCTTCGTCGACACCGTCACCGGCCCCGAGGGGCGTGCGATCCTCGCCGAGCACGGTTTCGGCCCGCCGTGACCCGGCCCCCGCTCCCCCGCTGGCTGCTCGCGGCCGCGGTGCTCGCCGTCCTGCTGGCGGCCCTGCCCCTGGCGGGCATGGCCGCGCGTGTCCCGTGGGCGCGGGTTCCCGAACTCCTCGCCTCGGAGGCCGCCCGCGACGCCCTGCTGCTGAGCCTGCGCACGTGCGCGCTCTCCACGGTCCTGTGCATCCTGCTCGGCACCCCGCTGGCGGTGGTGCTGTCCCGCAGCAGTGGGCCGCTGGCGGCACTGGCCCGGACGGTCACCGCGCTACCGATGGTCCTGCCCCCGGTCGTGGCCGGCCTGGCCCTGCTCATCACGCTCGGGCGCACCGGCGTTGTGGGACAGCACCTGTCCGTGCTGGGCATCGAGATCGGGTTCACGACCGCGGCCGTGGTGATCGCGCAGACGTTCGTGGCGATGCCGTTCCTGGTGGTGGCGCTCGAGGGTGCGCTGCGCTCGGTGGACTCCGGCCTCGAGCGGACCGCCGCCTCGCTGGGCGCCTCCCCGACCCGGGTCCTCACGACCGTGACGCTGCCGCTCGTCCTGCCGGCCCTCGTCGCCGGCGCGACCATGTCGTTCGCCCGCGCTCTCGGGGAGTTCGGCGCCACCCTGACCTTCGCCGGCTCCCTGCAGGGCACCACGCGCACCCTGCCGCTGGAGATCTACCTCAGCCGGGAGGCGGACACCGAGACCGCCCTCGCCCTGGCCGTGGTGCTCATCGCGGTGGCCGCCGCGCTCATGGCGGTCTCCGCGCTCGTCGCCCGCAGGGCGGTGGTGGGCCGTGGCTGACCACCCCGACGCGTCGCGTCCCGCCGCGTCGCATCCCGCAGCGTCGCGTCCCGCCGCCGAGCTGGACTGCCGGGTCGCCGCCCGCGACGTCGACCTCCACGTCAGCGTCCCCGCGGGCCGACGACTCGCGATCGTCGGACCCAACGGCGCGGGCAAGTCCACGGCGCTGTCGCTGCTCGCCGGGCACCTGCGGCCCGACTCGGGCGAGGTCCGGCTCCACGGCCGCGTCGTCGGCTCGCCCCGCACCCACCTGCCCGCCCACCGCCGCCGCGTGGTGTCGCTCGAGCAGCGTCCCGGGCTGCTGCCCCACCTGTCGGCCGTGGACAACGTCGCGTACGGCCCACGCGCCCGCGGCGTCCGCAGGCGGGCCGCGCTCGACCGCGCCCGCACCGAGCTCGAGGCCGTGGGGTGCGGCGACCTCGCCGACCGCAGGCCGCACGAGTTGTCCGGCGGACAGGCGCAGCGCGTCGCCCTGGCCCGGGCCCTCGCCGTGGATCCGGAGCTCGTCCTGCTCGATGAGCCCCTGGCCGCCCTCGACGTGGAGGTCGCCCCCGCGATCCGGCGTCTCCTCGCTGATCGGCTCACCGGACGGGCCGTGGTCCTGGTGACCCATGATCCGCTGGACCTGTGGGCGCTGGCCGACGATGTCGTCGTCGTCGCCTCCGGCCGCGTCACCCAGTCCGGCACGGTCGAGGAGGTCCTGGCCCGCCCCGCGTCCGACTTCGCCGCGCGCCTGGCCGGCGTCTCACTGGTCGAGGGGATCGTCGACGACGACGACGACCTGCGCACCCCCGGCGGCGACCTCGTCTCGGGGGTCCGCACGAGCGCGGCGGCGGGATGGCGGCCGGGGGCGCGGGCGGTGGCGACCGTCGACCCGCGGGCGGTGGCCGTCCACACCGACCCCGCACCCACCGGCTCCACTCAGGCCCCGACTTCGGCTCCGGCTCCCACGAGCCCCACGCAGCCATCCGCGCACGCGCCTGCGACGAGCCCGCGGAACTCCTGGCCCGCGCGGGTGGTCTCGCTCGTCCCCGCGGGGGCGTTGACGCGGGTGACGGCCGAGCTACGGGACGGTCAGCGCGTCGATGCCGAGATCACCAGCCGCTCGGTCGCCGAACTCGCGCTGGCCCCGGGTTCGCCCGTGACCCTCGTGGTCAAGGCTGCGCAGGTCGCGCTGTACCCGCGCCGCTGACCCCGGCGTCACTGAATCCCGCGCCGCTGACCCGCTGTCTGCCCTCGGCCACAGCCGCCCCTCGGCCACAGCCGCTCCTCGCGACGGCGTCTCGCCGTCACCGAAGAGCACGCCAGACGCCATGGCAGCGAGCGGCTGTGATGGGGACTGGCAGGCGCGGGAGCGAGAGGCCAGGCCCGGGGGCGGCTGCCGGGCCGTTGGGGGAAGGTCAGCCGACGCGGTCGACGGTGAAGCGCACGAGCCGACGCAGCGCCTCGTTCGCCGGGCCGGCGGGCAGCACGTCGAGCTCGGTCATGGCGTCATCGACGTACTTCTCGAGCGTGGCCCGCGCGCGCCGCATACCGTCGGACGCGCGCAGCAACTCGAGGGCTTCCGCCACCTCGGCGTCGTCGGTCAGCGGCTCGGCGAGCAGGTCGCGCAGCCGCGCGCTGTCCGACGAACCCGCCTCCATGGCGTAGATCATCGGCAGGGTGTGGACGCCCTCGCGCAAGTCCGTACCGGGCGTCTTGCCCGACTCGGTGGACGGCGAGGCGATGTCGATGATGTCGTCGGCGATCTGGAACGCGATCCCCACGGCGTCACCGAGGCGGCGCAGGCTCCCGATCTGCTCGGCGGTCGCCCCCGAGTACTCGCCGCCGAACTGGGCGGCCGCGGCGATGAGTGAGCCGGTCTTCTCCCAGATCACCCGCAGGTAGTGCTCGGCGGCACCCTCGTCACGACTGCCGACGCCCGGGCCGACGGTCTCGCGCATCTGCCCGGTGACCAGTTCGGCGAACGTCTGGGCGATGAGCTGCACGGCCTCGGGTCCGAGGTCGGCCAGGAGCATCGAGGAGTGCGCGAAGAGGAAGTCTCCGGCGAGTATCGCGGTGGAGTTGTCCCAGCGGCTGTTGGCCGACTCGACACCGCGGCGCATGGCGGCCTCGTCCATGACGTCGTCGTGGTACAGCGTGGCCAGGTGGATCATCTCGCACACCACCGCGGCCTTGACCAGCCGCTCGCGGTCGGGCGCGGGGCCCAGCGAGCCCGAGAGCAGGGTGACGACGGGCCGGAACCGTTTGCCGCCGGCGGTGACGAGGTGCAGGGCGACCTCGGAGAGGAAGTCCTCGCCGGTCTGGAGTCGGCTGACGAGCAGCTTCTCGACCTCGTCGAGCCGTTCGCGCAGGTCGGCTGCGAGGTCGGCGTCGCCGACGTCCACGCCCGCCACCGTGTGGTCGGTCGCCGTCTCCGCGGTGCCGGTCACTGAATCGCTCGACATCCCCACTCGTCCTCGTCGCCTGGTGAAGGGTCGGCGTGGCCCGCCCTTCCCGACAGACTACGGTCCCGCGTCGCGGGCGGTGGCACCCCACCCCGCCCGAGGTCCCGGCGACCGCCGCACCCGCCGACCTGCCACCATGGAGCGCATGGAGTCAGGTATGGGTCTGCCCGCGTCGACGGACGTCCTCGTGGTGGGCTGCGGCCCGGCCGGTTCGGCGACCGCGACGTGGTTGGCGCGTGCCGGTCGCGAGGTCACCGTGCTCGACGCGGCGCGGTTCCCGCGCGACAAGACCTGCGGCGACGGGCTCACGCCGCGGGCGATGTTGGAGGTCGACCGGCTGGGTCTCGGCGGGTGGGCGCGGGACCGCATCACCATCCGCGGGCTCGAGCTGCGGGGCTTCGGCCACTCCCGGCGGGTGCCGTGGCCAGCCGGTGAGCACGGTGGGACCGGGTCGGCGGTGCGACGGACGGTGTTCGATGACCGGCTACGGCAGGCGGCCGTGGAGGCGGGCGCCGTGGTGCATGACGGCGTGCGCGTGACCGACGTGGAGAGAGGCGACGACGGCGAGGTGACCGCCGTCCGGACCGAGGGCGGCCGCGTGGAGTGCCGAACCCTCGTGGTGGCCGATGGCGTGCGGTCGCCGGTGGGTCGTCTGCTCGGCCGGACCTGGCATCGCGACACGGTGTACGCCGTGGCGGCGCGATCCTATGTCCGGTCCGGGCGTCATGATCATCCGTGGATCGGCTCCGATCTCGAGCTCCGCGACGAGGCGGGCGCCATCCAGCCCGGCTACGGCTGGGTGTTCCCGCTCGGCGACGGCGAGGTCAACCTCGGGGTGGGTGCGCTGGCGACCTCGGCGCGGCCGGCGAACGTCGCGGTCAAGGAGCTACTGCAGCACTACGCCCATAGCGTCCGCGGCGACTGGGGCCTGGCCGGCGAGCCGAGGGCGGTGACGTCCGCGTTGTTGCCGATGGGCGGGGCGGTCTCGACGGTGGCCGGTCCCAACTGGGCGGCGGTCGGCGACGCCGCGGCGTGCGTGAACCCGCTCAACGGCGAGGGGATCGACTACGCGCTCGAGGGCGGCCGCCTGCTCGCGGAGTTGATCCTGGCGGGAGCGGGTGTCGGCCGAGGAGGCCCGGGCTCGAGAGTGGGCGCGGCCGGTTCGCACTCGCGCACCACTGCCGGTGACCTGACGCATGCGTGGCCCGCGGTGCTCCGCGAGACCTACGGCGAGTCGTTCGCGATCGCCCGGGACGCCGCGCGCCTGCTCACCTATCCGAAGTTCCTGCCGCTGGCGGGACCGGTCGGGATGCGTTCGCAGGCGCTGATGACCGCGGCGGTGCGGTGCATGTCCAACACGGTCGCCGATTCGGACCGCGATGTGGTGGCACGCGGCTGGCGGGCGGCGGGGTCGATCGCCCGCAGGCTGGACCGCCGGCCCCTCTTCGCCGACTGACGCGCCGGGCCTCCGCCCCGGGCCTCCGTCCCGCCCGGATTACGCGTAGGGCCTCCGCCCCGCCCGGGTTACGCGTCGGGAATGGACCAGAGCGGCAGCGCAAGCGGCCGGAAAACGTAAAAAGACGGCGCGCACCCCGGGAGGACGGCGCAGCGCGCCCGGGGTGGCGCCGCGCCGGTGTCAGGCGGAGCCGGGGTCAGGCGGGGCGGCGCGCCAGGTGGATGGCCGCGATGCCGCCGGTGAGGTTGGTGACGCTGCCGCGCTCCCAGCCGCTGGCCTCGATGATCTGGAGCAGTGCCTGCTGGTTCGGCCAGTCGCGGATGGACTCGGCCAGGTAGACGTACGCGTCCGGGTTGGACGAGACGCTGGTGGCGATCTTCGGCAGCGCCCGCATGAGGTAGTTCATGTACAGGGCGCGGAAGGGCGGGAACACGGGCGTCGAGAACTCCACCACGGCCAGCCTCCCTCCGGGCCTGACGACGCGGGCCATCTCCCGCAGTCCGGCGGCGGTGTCCTGCACGTTGCGCAGCCCGAAACTGATGGTGGCGGCGTCGAAGGAGTCGTCGGCGAACGGCAGCTTCATGGCGTCGCCCGCGACCTTGGGCACGTCCCGGCCGGAGCCCGCCCGCAGCATCCCCAGCGAGAAGTCCGCGGCCACGCACCACGCGCCGGACTTGGCGAGCTCGACGGTCGACACGGCGGTGCCGGCGGCCAGGTCGAGGATCCGCTCCCCGGGCCGCGGCGCGAGCAGCGAGCGGGCCCGCCGCCGCCACACGTGGTCCATTCCCCCGGAGAGGATGGTGTTGGTCAGGTCGTAGCGCTTGGCGACACCGTCGAACATCGACGCGACGTCACGGGGCTGCTTGTCGAGATTGGCGCGGGACACGCCGTCGACGCTACCCGCCCCCGGGGCGCGTGGCCGATCAGGCCACCACACGTGGGGCCCGGCTCCCGCCCACACCACGCGCGTTGGTCCGGTCGACCCCGATCGTGCGCGCGCCACTCCTGCCCACGCCGACCTTGCCACCCCTGCCCATGCCACCCCTGCCCACGCCGACCCTGCCCGAATCGGACCGGGCGCCCGCCGCCGCGTAGTGGTCGAAGAGCTGGGCGCAGATCGCGTCCCAGGTCCGACCGAGGACGGTGGCGCGGGCGCCGGCGGCCAGTCGCTCGTGGTCGGCGAGCACCGCGTCCACGGCCCCCGACACCTCGGCGGCGTACCGGCGCGGGTCGAGCAGGACGCCGTTGACCCCGGTCTGCACGAGGTCGCGGGGCCCGCCCTGGTCCGGGCCGACGACGGGCACGCCGGACGCCTGCGCCTCCTGGATGGACTGGCAGAACGTCTCGAACTCACCGGGGTGGCAGAACACGTCCATCGTGGCGTAGGCCTGCCCGAGCCGGTCGCCGTGGAGTTCGCCGGTGAAGATCGCGTGGGGCATGGCGGCCTGGAGTGCGGGGCGGTCGGGGCCGTCTCCGACGACGACGAGGTGGAGGTCTCCCCCCGGGCCCGACCGGTCGGCCAGCGACTGAAGGCGCTCGACGTGCTTTTCCGGGGCGAGCCTGCCGACGAATCCCACGACGGGCCGCCCCTGCGGGGACCACAGCGCGTGCAGGGCCGCACTGCGCCGGGAGGGCGAGAAGCGCTCGGTGTCGACGCCCCGCCCCCACCGGTACAGGCGCGGGATCCCGTGGGCCGCGAGATCCTCCATCGCGGCGGTCGACGGGGCGAGGGTGCGGTCGCAGCTCGCGTGGATGGCCCGGGTCCAGGTCCAGGCCGCATCGGCGACGACACCGATCCCGTAGGCGTCGGCGAACCCGGCCACGTCGGTCTGGTAAACGGCCACCGAGGGCACGTCCAGGGCGCGGGCCGCGGCGGCACCGGCGGCACCGAGCACGAACGGCGACGCCAGGTGCACCACGTCGGGGCCGAAGTCGCGCAGGGCGCCGAACACGCTCGGGCTGGGTGCGCCGACCGGCAGGGAGGACACCACCGGCACCCTCACCGCGGTGACCCGGTGGACGGGATAGCCCAGGTGGTGGTCGGGGCCGCTCGCGTCTGCCCCGTACCCGCCGAGCAGTGGTGCGACCGCACTGACCAGCGGGTGCGCCCGGACGGCACCGGCGGCGCCCTGCCAGAAGCCGACCTGCCCGGAGGGTGCCACCACCAGACAGTCGTGCCCGTGCCGACGCGCGTACTCCAGCACGCGCAGGACGGAATTGGTGACGCCGTTGACGTTCGGCAGGAACGATTCGGTGACGATGGCTACGCGCACGACCCCACTGTCGCCGGGCCGGGACACGGGCCGGTGATCAGCGAGAAACGGTGCGTCGAACTCGTGGTGCCGCCCGGTGAACCCTCGGTGACGCGGCGGCGTAGGCGAGCGCCGCCAACGGGACGACCACCGCGGGCACGGACAGGGCGGGCACGACGGCGACGGTCCAGCTGCGTCCCGAGACCCGCACCAGATCGGGGTTCGCGCGCCGGAACTCGACCTGCACCCGCTGCCCCTCGACGAGCCCGGTCGGGTAGAACACGCCGGTCACCGGTCGGACGGTCCGGCCGCCACCGGCATCGAACTCCACGGCGGCCCGCCGATCGGTGACCTCGGTGACGAACGCGGTGGCGCTGCCCATGTCCCGGTCGATCCGCTGGTCGTTGATGAAGCACGCCAGCACGAGGAGCACGGCTGTGAGCAGTGAGAACACTCCCGCGGTCACGGCCACCACCCGCACGCCCCACCGGATACGGCGAGCGCGACGGATCTGCCGGGCAGAGACCGGGGCCGTCGCGGTCACCCGTCCGCCACGGCTTCCGAGCGCAGGGCCGCGTGGAGGTCGCGCAATCCCTGCCGGTCGGTCGCGACGCGCACCACCCGAAGGCCCTCGGGCACGATGTCGCGGTGCCCGTTCGGGAACGCGGGCTGCGCGAGCAGGGCCTCGAGTCCGGCCGGGTCGGTGTCGGTGAAGGGCACCCCGGCGCCCGCACACAGGGCGCCCAGGTCAGCGCCGTGCGGGGTGCCGAAGACGCGCTCGAAGTCGGCGGCCAGGCGGGGGTCCCCCTGTTCGAGCAGGGAGAAGATGCCACCACCGTCGTCGTCGGCCACGACGATCGTCAGGTCGTCGGGGTGCCGCTCCCGCGGGCCGAGCAGCAAGCCGGACACGTCGTGCAGGAAGGTCAGGTCACCCAGCAGCGCGACGGTCCGCCCCGGCGCCGACAACGCGACCCCGATCGCAGTGGAGACCGTGCCGTCGATCCCCGACGCCCCGCGGTTGGCGAACATCGCCACATCCGGATCGAGCGGGCCCACGAACGACAGGTCCCGCACCGCATTGGAGGCGCCCACCACGAGGTTGTCCCCGGCCCGGACGCCGCGGGCCACGGCACGCGCCACGTGCAGTCCCGTCGGCGCACCGGTCTCGAGATGCCGGTCCAGCAGCCGGTCCACGGCGGCGCGGGCACGGGCGTCGGCGCGGGCCGTGGTCTCGGTCCACTCGGGGTCCACGCCCCACCCGGTGAGGACGGAGTCGGCGAGCTCGGCGGCGCTACCGGTCGGGTTGGGCGAGCGCGGGCCGGCGTCGAGGATCACGAGGTCGACGTCCGGGTCCGCCAGCAGGCGCGTGACGGCGCGGTGCAGCGTCGGCCGCCCGGTGACCACCACCTGCTCGGGCCGCAGCGCCGGGATCGCCAGCGGGTGCACCGGGTGCAGCGGGACGGGGGCGCCGGGCTCGGCCACCGTCGGCACCGCCGCCAGCCCCGACACCGGTGCCGCCCCGACCCCCGAGACGACCAACGTGGGGCGCGTGAGATCCACCGCCACGGCCGAATCGGCGGGCGCCGAGTCGACCCCCGCCCCCGCCCGCTGCACCCACGGACGACCGTCCGCACGCCCCTCCGGCAGACGACATGCCTCCGGGCCGCCGCCGACCTCGTCGTCGTCGTACTCCGGTGAGTCTCCCCCGAGGGCGAAATCCTCGTCACCCTCGCCCGGCACGAGCGGCTCGCGGAACGCGATGTCGACCTGCACCGGACCCGGGTCGGCCGCCGCGGTGGCGGTGAGGATGGCCCGGCCGATCGCGCTGCGCCAGTGCCGGTGCTCGGACTCGGGGTCCCCGGCCGCGCCGAGCTCGACGACCGCGCGCGCGTGCGGGCCGAACAATCCCACCTGGTCGATGGTCTGATTGGCGCCGGTACCGCGCAGCTCGGGCGGCCGGTTGGCCGTGAGCGCGAGGATCGGTACGCCCGAGTGGGCCGCCTCCACCATCGCCGGGTGGAGGTTGGCCACCGCGGTGCCGGAGGTGACGACGACGGGGACCGGCCGCCTCGAGCCCAGCGCGAGCCCCAGCGCGGTGAACCCGGCGCCGCGCTCGTCGATCCGCACGTGCAGGGCGAGCCGGCCGGACCGCTCGGCGGCGGCCAACGCCAGGGCCAACGGGGCGCTACGCGATCCCGGGCACAGGACCACGTCGGTGATCCCGTGGCGGATCAACTCGTCGACGAGGACACGGGCCTGTGCGGTGCTCGGGTTGCTCACGGTGGGGTTCATCGCCCCCCAGCCTAGTCGGGGGAGGTGCCCGGGTCGGCCGCATGCGCGAGCCGCCCGGCCAACCCCGCCAGCCGCTCCCGCAGCCCGTCCGGCGACTCCACGGCGAACGGGCCCGGTAACCGCGCGAGGTACCAGGCCAGCACGTCGAGGTCGGCGGCCCCGGTCTCTAGCCGGCAGGCCGGGCCGTCCGGATGGTCCTCGGCGCGCAGCTCGGTGACCGTCCCGTAGGTGGGCGGGAACTGCTCGACCACCTCCGCAGCGGGTGCGAACACCACCACCCGCGCCAGGTGTTGGTACGGCGCCGCGGTCACCGCGTGCTGCACGTGCGCGGCCGGATCGGGCACGTCGGGGCGGGGGGTGAAGCGCCAGCGGCTGCGGTGGACGGCCCGGATGCGATCGAGCCGGAAGGTGCGCCAGTCCGCGCGGTCCAGGTCGTAGGACAGCAGGTACCAGCGCCGGCCCAGCACGACGATCCGGTACGGCTCCACCCGACGCTCGGTGTCGCGGCCCGCGCGGTCGCGGTACTCCAGTCGCACCTGCTCGGTGCCGCGGACCGCGTGGCCCAGGTCGATGAGCAGCTCCGGCTCCACCGGGGTGTCCGAGCCGGGGACCGCGACCATCGACTCGGTGACGTCGGCGACCCGCTCGCGCAACCGGCCGGGCATGACCTGGTCCAGTTTGGTCAGGGCGCGCAGCGCGTGTTCGCCGACGCCCGCCACGGCGCCGCCCGCGGCCAGCCGCAGGGCGATCGCCACCGCCACGGCCTCGCGGTCGTCGAGCAACAGCGGCGGCAGTCGTCGGCCCGAGCCCAACCTGTACCCGCCACCCGCGCCCCGCTCGGATTCCACCGGGTACCCCAGGTCACGGAGCCGGTCGACATCACGGCGGATGGACCGCGTGGTCACCCCCAGCTCGGCCGCCAGCTCGTCGCCCGTCCACACCGATCGCCGCTGCAGCAGGTCGAGCAGGCCCAGCACGCGCTGGGTGGTGGGCATCCTGTCCTCGGTCATGCCAGCAGTGTCCCACCCTCAGCGGACCGATCCTGTCCGGATGGGCTGACACGCTGGGCGGACACCACCACCGTCAGGAGACCACCGTGACCACCACGACCCGCCCCATCGACTGGACAGCCCAGCTCGTCGACCAACTCGACTTCCACTGGAACGGCCAACTGCGGCCTCGCCTGGAGGGCATGACCGACGACGAATACCACTTCTCTCCCGCCGCCGACGAGCGCACCTGGGACGTCCGACCCCGCGGGACCGGCACCGCGCCCATGCAGGGCGGCGAGGGCGAGCACACCATCGACTTCGAGTTCCCGGAGCCGGTGCCCGCCCCGCTGACGACCATCGCGTGGCGGATCGGCCACGTCGTCGTCGGCGTCCTCGGCGCCCGGTGGCACTCCCACTTCGGCGGACCGCCCCACGACTACATGACCCACACCTACGCCGGCGATGCCGCGGGCGGACTCGCCCAACTCGATCGCACCTACGCGGGCTGGATGGAGGGCGTGCGGGCGCTCGACGCCGAGGCCCTGGCCGCCCCCGTGGGCGAGGCCGAGGGCCCGTGGACCGAGTACTCCATGGCCGCCCTGGTCCTGCACATCAACCGTGAGGTCATCCACCACGGCGCCGAGATGTGCCTGCTCCGCGACTTGTACGCCCACACCCACTGACACGGCGGCGCCGCCGTCGTCCCCGACCGACGCCGTCGTCCTGCTGCCCGCCACGAACACCCGACACACGAGGAGTCGTCATGCCCCTGTTCCCCGCCACCCGCGACACCGAGCGAGAGAACCTGCTCGAATGGATCGACGCCGAACTGGTCAACGCCCGGTCGATCGTCCACGGCCTCACCGGCGACCAGCTGCGCGTCTGCCCCCTGCCCACCAGCGAGCTGACGCTGGGCTGGCTCATCCTGCACATCGGCGAGGTCGCCGAGAGCTGGACGGCCCGCGCCGCCGCCGCGCCCGACGCGCCCGCGACCGGGCGGTCGCTGCCGGAGGCGTTCGCCTGGGCCGAGACCGTCAACCGGGTCGACCCCGACGCCACCGCCGAGGAGATCCTCGCCGAATTCGACCGGCGGCACTCCGCCGCCCTCGACAACCTCCGGACGTGCGACCTCGACGCCCCGGTGCCGGTACCCGCCGAGATGCCGTGGTTCCCGCCCGGCCAGCCGTCGTTCAACGGACGCTGGGCGGCGATGCACGCGCTGAACGAGATCGCCCGCCACTCCGGACACGCCGACATCCTGCGCGAGGCGATCGACAGCCGGACGATGTACGAGCTGATCGCCGAGGACCAGGGCATCGACATGTCCTACATCGGAGCCTGGTTCGCCGCGCACCCGGAGGTGCCGGCCCCGCAGTGGTGACCGGCGGGAGTGGGGGCGCCGGGGTGGCCGGCCCTCGGTGGCCGGCGGCGGGCTCAGTCCTCGTCGTGCCAGCCGTCGAACGTGGTGAACTGGCCCTCGATCATCCCGGCGACCGCTCCCGGTTCGGGGATGAGTTCGGCGTCGGTGGCGATCCCCACGGAGACCGTGCCGTCGTAGCTGAAGATGCAGATCCCCAGCGCCTGGTCGCCGCTCATCGGCACCCACCCGAGCATCCCCGACACCGGCGTGCCGGCCAGCGAGACGGTGGAGACGGGCCCGGGCACCGAGGTCAGCTGGCCGACGGTCTTGTTGGCGAACAGGTCGATCACCGCGTGCGCCACAGGGCCGGGCGTGACGGCCACCGTGAGCATGGTGGCGAAGTTGACATGCGGCTCGAGGGAATAGCGCACCCGCGTCATCGACGTGGTGATCGCCTCGATGAGCTCGTCGGTGTCGTCGACCCACAACGGGAGTCTCATGAGGATGAGCGTGATGTGGTTACCCAGTTCCTCCGGCAACTCGTCAACGACCGGGGAGACCGCCATCGGCACCATGAGATTG
Organism: Dietzia sp. MNB45; assembly: GCF_051994785.1. Classification (NCBI taxonomy): domain Bacteria; kingdom Bacillati; phylum Actinomycetota; class Actinomycetes; order Mycobacteriales; family Dietziaceae; genus Dietzia; species Dietzia sp. MNB45. Next base: position 2,748,151 of record NZ_CP163397.1, read on the forward strand.
ATGTCGGAGACCCGCCGGTCGCCCTGGGTGTCGAGGTACTCGGTGAGCGCCTTGGACACGGCGGCCAGCATCACGGTGGTGACGGTCGTGTCGTGCACCTTCGCCACCCGCTTGACCGCCGCCAGGTCGAGCCCCGCGATCCAGGAGACCTTCTTCTCCGCGTGCGCCTTGCCACTCCAGGACAGTTCGGGGGATCGCGGCTCGAACAGCAGACGGAAGACGTTCCGGTAGGTGTTGGCGGTCCGGTTCTCCGCGTTGATGTTGTCCGTCAACGACTCCACGACGCGCGTCGGGACCCGCGTCAGTGACCGACCGGGTGCCGCGACGTCCCGCGCCAGGCGGGCCAGCGTCAGCGGGAACCGGAGTGTGGCGCCGGTCAGCCCCCGGGCGATACCCCACGAGTCCTTGGCCAGTCCGGCACCCGCGCCGGTGACCGCCCCGAGGATGCCGCCGCCGGAGGGCGCGAGATCCCGGCCGACGCTGGGCAGGGACGAGTCGTCCTCGTGGTCGCACAGACCCAGCACGAGCTGGGTGAGCCGGATCCCGTCGACGACGCCGTGCTGGACGCGGAACAGGATCAGCGCCCCCTCCTGCTCGCCCTCGTGCCCGTGGTAGCCCTCGATGTACTCGGCCCGCCACAGAGGTTGCCCCTTCGGCAGCTGCACCGCCATCTGCTCGGCGATGTAGGCCTCGGCCTCGGCGCGACCGCCCGGCTCGGGAAGCCTGCTGCGCACGAGGTGGTTGGAGATGTCGTAGTCGGGGTCGTCGACCCAATACCAGCGGCGGCCCCGGCGGACCGGGGTGCGGTGGAACACCGGGTGGGCCTCGACCATCCGCGTCTGGATGGCCCGGGTGACCTCGTCCCAGTCGGGGATCTCGGCGAACCACACCAGACAGTTGATGTACATGAGGTTGTCCGGGCGGTCCATGAGCAGCCACAGCTGGTCGCGCAGGGGGATCCGGATCCCGTCGTTCGCCGCCATAGCCTCGGCTCCTCTCGCTCGCCGACCAGTCAACGCCGACCGCTCACCGCCGACCGCTCACTCTTGCACCCGTCGATTCGTCCCCACGCTAGAGCAGCGTCGACATGCCCCACCGGGCTATGACCGAAACGGCAACGCAGACGGCGGCACAATGGGCGGATGCGCATCGTTCACACCCCGGATGATCCCCCGGCCAAGGGCATGTACGCCCTGCTCACCGCGTCGATCACACCGCGCCCGATCGCGTGGGTGTCGACGATCTCGGCCGACGGGGTGCCCAACCTCGCGCCGTATTCGTTCTTCACCGTCGCCTGCGCCGACCCGGCGATCCTGTCCGTGACCTCAATCGGGCGAAAGGACACCTATCGCAACGTCGTGGGGACGGGCGAGTTCGTGGTGAACATCGGCACCGAGTCGCTGATGGAGGTCATGAACGCCACCTCGGCGCCCGTCGGCCCGGAGGTCGACGAGTTCGAGATGCAGGGGCTGACCGCCGACCCCTCGGACGTCGTCGCGCCGCCACGGGTCGCCGAGGCGCCGATCGCGTTCGAGTGCGTGCGCCATGACGTGATCGACCTGGGCACCAGCGCGATGCTGCTCGGACGCGTGGTGAGCGTGACCATCGACGACGAGATGCTCGCCGACGACGGTCTGCCCGACTTCGGATCACTGCTGCCGCCGTCGCGGTTGGGCCGCCACCAGTGGGGATACGCCCCGCGCACGCGCGAACTGCCCCGGCCGAGGAGGTGAGTGGGTCCCGGAGGTGACCGGCCCCGCGTCCGGCCGCGCCTCCAGCAGCAGCCCGTGCGTCGGCCGCCCTTGCAGCACCCGCCCCAGTCGCACTAGCCCTGTCGCAGTAGCTCTGTCGCAGTAGCTCTGCCGCAGCTGCCCCTGTTGCAGCCGCCCCTGACCATGGCGTCTCGCGTGCACCGCGGTGTGGGCGGGAGGCCATGGTGGCACGCGGCTGGGCCGCGCGGCTGGGGCGCGGGCGGTGCATAGCCGGTCAAGTACCCGGCAGTCCGTCAAGTAGACGACAGTCCGTCGAACTCTTTCCGACGCGCCTGCACACGACCGCCCGTGCCCCGGAATCCACAACCCCGGCCGTCTCCACAGGCCGAGCCGGAAGCGGCCCCCGCTACGGCGATCCCCGCCTCCCCCAGCGCAATACTGCCTTGACATGAGCACAGATCACTCCCGCCCAGTCGTCATGTCCGCAGCCGAACTCCTCGCGCGCGGGTACAGCCGCCGAGCACGAGAACACGCCGAACGAACGGGTCAGCTCCACCGCGTTCGCCACGGCGTCTACGCGCTCGCATCGGACGTCCCCACCGGACCCGACCAGGCCGAGGCGATCCTCGAGATGCGCTCGCGGGCCGCGGCGGGGAGCATCAGCCCGGGGACTGCGATGTCCCACACGTCAGCCCTCGTGTTGCACGGCCTCCCCGTCCACGGAATGGATACCCGGCGGGTCACCACCACCAGGCACCGCCCCGGGAGCGGGAGCAGGCGCAGGAAGAGCTCGATCTGCCACAATCTCGATCTCGCCGACGTCGTGACCGAGGTGGACGGGATCCCGGTGACGACCCCGGCGCGGACGATCGTCGACGTCGCGCGGTCGAGTCCCTTCACCGGCGCGGTGTGTGCGGCGGACGAGGCGTTGCGTCGTAAGCTGTGCAGCCCGGGCGATCTGGCGTTCGAGCTCGAGGCCGCTGCCGGCAGGGTCGGCGTCGCGAGGGCCCGGGCCGTGGTGGCGTTCGCCGACCCGGGCGCCCAGTCTGTCCTCGAATCGGTCAGCAGGGTCACCATCAGCCGCGCCGGTCTGCCGATGCCGCAACTCCAGCGGGAATTCGTCCTCCCGGACGGGACCTCGACCTTCGTGGACATGTACTGGGAAGCATGGGGGCTCGTCGGCGAGGCCGACGGGTCGGGGAAGTACGGGATCGACGACGGCGAGGGGTCCGTCCGCCAGAAGCTGCGCGACGAGAAGAAGCGGCAGAACAACATCGAAGCACTGGGCAACATCTTCCGGCGTTGGCAGTGGGAGGACTATCTTCGCGGCAGGATCGTGCCCATCATCTGCGAGGCGATGAGGATCCAGAATTCCCTCGGACGGGGCCCGGGCCGCGCAGCGTGACCTCGGGCCAGCGCCCGGCGCCCCCGCCCCCGCTTATGGCGTCTTGCGCCCGGGCATGGCGTCTCGCTTCCGGACCTGGCGTCTCGCGCCCGGCGCGGCGTCGAAATCCCCCGCCAGCCGCGCCTCAACCTGGCGTCGTGCTCCTGCTGTTGTCCGCGATGGGCGTCCCCGCGCCTGGCCATGGCGTCTCGCCCTCCCCGCGGTGCGTGCGAGACGCCATGGCCAGGCGCGGCTGCGGCGGGGCGGCTGCGGCGGAGCGGCGGGGCGGCTGCGGCGGGGCCGCTCAGAGGAGTTCGTAGCAGCGGCGGATCCGGTCCAGCCACCAGTCGCGGACCTCACCGCCCACGCGCAGGCCCTCCAGCCGGGCCGGGTCCGGCGCCACCGGGCGGACCGGGAGACAGCCGTCCTCGAGGGTGAACGTGCCCGGTTCGACCACGTCCTCGACGAAGAACCCGCCGGTGCCCAGTCCGGCGGCGGGGATCACGTTGTCGTCGTCGGGTCCGGGACGGCCACGCCCGGCACCACCGGGCAGCGCCGCTGCGGCGGCGACTCCCGCGGCGACCCCCACCGCCGAGTCGAGGGCGCTGGACACGGTGACCGGCACCCCGAGCTCGGCGGCCACGGCGAGCAGACGACGAGGCCCGCCCAGCGGCGCTACCTTGACCACCGCCCGGTCGGCGCCGCCCGCGCGCACCACCCGCAGCGGGTCCTCGGCGCGGCGGATGGACTCGTCGGCGGCGACGTCCACGTGCACCCCGTCGGCGGCGAGACGCTCCCGCAGTCGCACCAGCTCCTCGACGGTGGCGCAGGGCTGCTCGGCGTACTCCAGGCCCGGCCCGTCCAGTGAGACCGGGCCGGTGCCGGGGGCCCGCGCGACGTCGTCCGCACGCACCGCCTGGTCCAGCACCCGGATCGCGTGGGCGGCCTCGGCGACCGACCACGCCCCGTTGGTGTCCACCCGGACGCGCGCGCCGGGGCGGGCCTGGAGGACGGCGGCGACGCGGGCGACGTCGTCGACGAGCTGCTGCCCGGACTCGGCCACCTTGACCTTGACCGTCATACAGCCCGGGAAGCGGTCGAGGATCGCCGCGACGTCCCCGGCCGCGACCGCCGGGACCGTGGCGTTGACCGGGACCCGGGAACGCAGCGCCGGCGGCGGGCCCTGCCACGCCATCTCCAGCGCGGAGGCCAGCCAGTGGGTGGACTCGAGATCGTCGTACTCTCCGAACGGACCGAATTCGCCCCACCCGGCGGGGCCCTCGATCAGCGCGACCTCACGTTCGGTGACGCCGCGGAACCGCACCCTCATCGGCAGGGCCACCACGTGCACGCGGGCGAGCAGATCGTCGATCGACTCGGGGCCCGGTACGGATGTCATGGCTCCACGCTAACGTCGAACCCATGACCGAGAGCAGCGCACCGCAGGACCAGGCCACCGGAAACCCGTTCGACCCGTCGCAGTGGCGGGAGGTCGAGGGCTTCCGGAACGGGGAGGACCTGACCGACCTGACCTACCACCGCCACGTGGGCGAGGGCCGTGTCAACGGGATCGTGCGGATCGCGTTCGACCGCCCCGACGTGCGCAACGCGTTCCGCCCGCACACCGTGGACGAGCTGTACCGCGTCTTCGACCACGCGCGCCGCTCCCCCGACGTCGGCACCATCCTGTTCACCGGCAACGGGCCCAGCACTCGCGACGGCGGGTGGGCGTTCTGCTCGGGTGGCGACCAACGGATCCGTGGCCGGTCCGGATACCAGTACTCGACCGAGCACGACTCGGACGTCGCCGGCGCCACGGCCGACAAAGTCGACGAGGCGCGCGTCAAGGCCGAGGGCGGGCGGCTGCACATCCTCGAGGTTCAGCGGCTCATCCGCACCATGCCGAAGGTCGTGATCTGCCTGGTCAACGGGTGGGCGGCCGGCGGTGGGCACTCGCTGCACGTGGTGAGCGACCTGACCCTGGCCTCCCGCGAGCACGCCCGGTTCAAGCAGACCGACGCCGACGTGGGCTCCTTCGACGCCGGCTACGGCAGCGCCTACCTGGCCAAGCAGGTGGGCCAGAAGTTCGCGCGCGAGATCTTCTTCCTCGGCCAGGCGTACACGGCCGAGGAGATGTTCCACATGGGTGCCGTCAACCGGGTGGTGGACCACGCCGAGCTGGAGAACACCGCCATCGAGTGGGCGCGGCAGATCAACGGCAAGTCGCCCACCGCGCAGCGGATGCTCAAGTTCGCGTTCAACCTCACCGACGACGGACTCATGGGCCAGCAGGTGTTCGCCGGTGAGGCCACGCGGCTGGCGTACATGACCGACGAGGCGGTGGAGGGCCGGGACGCGTTCCTGGAGAAGCGAGAGCCCAACTGGGACGACTACCCGTACTACTACTGACGATCGGGGCTGCCCGGTGATGGCCGAGACCCGCGAACTGCGCACCCTGCCCGTCCCCGGCGGCGCGGCGGTCGCCGAGGTGTTCCCTGCGCTGGCGCAGATGCTCGACGACCACGGACCGGCGCTGCTGCCGGTGCCGGCCGACGACCCGACGCGCACCCGGATCCTCGTCGACAGCCAGCGCCCCGGTGACCCGATCGACGACCGCACCGCGCTGGTGGTGAGCACGTCCGGGTCGACGGGCACGCCCAAGGGGGCAATGCTCTCGGCCGCCGCGCTCGCCGCCTCCGCCGAATCGACCGACACCGTGCTCGGCGGGCCCGGCCGGTGGCTGCTCGCGCTGCCCGCGCATCACATCGCCGGGTTGCAGGTGATCCTGCGGTCGCTGCGCGCCGGGCACGAGCCGGTCGTGATGGACGTGACCCGCGGGTTCGACCCCGCCGCGCTGCCCGACGCGGTGGCCGCGTGCCGGTCAAGCACTACGGCCGGGGGCGGCGCCGGGTCCGGGTCCGGGTCCGGGACCGGAGAGTCCGTGGCCGGGGCCGGCAGCCCGCGCGCGTACACCTCGCTCGTCCCGGGCCAGCTGGCCAAGGTCCTCGACGACGGCCCGCCCGACGCCGTGGCCGCGCTCGCCGAGCTCGACGCGGTCCTGCTCGGCGGGGCCGCGGCCGCACCGGAGTTGCTCGCCCGCGCCGCCGACGTCGGCATCCGGGTGGTCCGGACCTACGGCATGAGCGAGACCGCGGGCGGATGTGTGTACGACGGCGCCCCGCTCCCCGGGGTGACGGTGGAGGTCGACGACGACGAGGGCCGCGTCTGGCTGGCCGGCCCGCAGCTCGCGTCGGGGTACAGGAACGCACCGGATCACCCCGCGTTCGCCCGGGCGGGATGGTTCCGCACCGACGATGCCGGGACGCTCGACCCCGGGGGCAGGCTCCGGATCCTCGGCAGGCTCGACGAGGCGTTGAGCGTGGGTGGGCTCACTCTCCTCCCGCAGACCGTGGAGGATGCGCTCCGCACTCATCCTGCGGTGGTCGACGTCGTCGTCGTCGGGATCCCGGACGACCGGCTCGGGACCAGGCCCGTCGCGGCGGTCACGCTCCGCTCCCCCGCGTCCCCGGACGCCCTGCGCGCCCACGTGGCCGCGTCGCTGGGGGCGCATTCGGCGCCGGCGGTCGTCGCCGTGCTGGAGGCGTTGCCGACGCTGCCGGGCGGCAAGGTGGACCGACGCGGCGTCGCGGCGGGCGTCATCGATGGGACAATCGGGGCATGAGCCGCGAGACCGATCCCGTCACCCACCGCGAGACCACTCCCGCCACCGACGCCGCCCTCACCGAGCCCGGGGGCGCCACGCTCTCCCACTGGCTCGAGGGCGCCCGCCCCCGCACCTGGCCCAACGCGTTCGCCCCGGTGCTCGTCGGTTCGGCGGCCGCGGCGCTCGCGGGCGGGTTCGTGTGGTGGCAGGCGCTCCTGGCGCTCGTGGTGGCGTGGTCGTTCATCGTGGGGGTCAACTACGCCAACGACTACTCGGACGGCATCCGCGGCACCGACGACGACCGCGTGGGCCCGCTGCGACTGGTGGGCTCGGGACTGGCCCGGCCGGCGACGGTCAAGCGCGCCGCGTTCGGGTTCCTCGGACTGGGCGGGCTCGCCGGGCTGGTGCTCAGTGCGACGTCGGCACCGTGGCTGATCCTGGTCGGGGTGGCCTGCATCCTGGCGGCCTGGTTCTACACGGGCGGCAGGACCCCGTACGGGTACCGCGGGTTCGGCGAGGTCGCGGTGTTCGTGTTCTTCGGCCTGGTCGCCGTGATCGGTACGCAGTTCACGCAGCTCGGGTCGGTCACCTGGTACGCGGTGGTCGCGGCCGTGGCGGTGGGGAGCTTCTCGTGCGCGGTGAACCTCACCAACAACCTGCGGGACATCCCCTCGGACGCCGAGTCCGGCAAGATCACGCTCGCCGTGCGCCTGGGCGACTCGCGGACCCGCGGCCTGCACGCGGTCCTGGAACTGCTGGTGCCGCTGTTGGCGACGCTCGCACTGATCCCGGCGACGCCCTGGGCGCTGCTGGGGCTGCTGGCGTTGCCGGTGGCGTGGAAGGCCAACGCGCCGGTGCGCGCACGGGCGACGGGTGCCGGACTCATCCCCGCGCTGACGATGGCCGGGATGGCAATGCTCGCGTGGAGCGTGCTGGTCAGCGCCGGGTTCGTGATCGCCTCGCTGTGACACGGCGGTGCGCGTTCACCCCGGCGGTCCGCGGAGGCCCGGCGACGAGCCCCCCGCGCCCGGCGCGGTACAGACGACGGCGGCCGGCCCCCACCTCGGGGACCGGCCGCCGTCGATGTACGTGCGGACTACCTGCCGGATGTACTGAGTGCCGAATGTGCTGAGCGCCGGGTGGCTACTTGCCGAGTGAGCCCTCGGGCACGGCGTTCCAGGCGGACTGGATCCCGTTGTTGAGGGCCAGGGCGGCACCGCGGAGGGCGTCCTTGACCTGCTCGGGCACCGGCAGCGTGTCGATATCGGCGATGGTGATCGTGCCGGGGGCCGGAGGGGCCACCGGCGCGGCCACGGGCGCCGGAGCCGGGGCCGGGGCGGGACGCGGTGCCGGGGCGCCGCCGCCACCGGTACCGCCGGTGGTCCCGCCCGCACCGCCGGTGACGGTGACCGTGGTCGTCTCGGTGCGTACCGGGACCCCGAAGATGAAGGCGGTCGCCACGGGCTCGTACACACCGGCGACGGTGGGGGTGCCCCTGATCGCGGTGGTGGCCGGATCGTAGGACAGCCCGGGCGGCAGGCCTCGGAACTGGATCGAGGCGCCGGGGGGCGGGGTGACGTAGTCGCTGACCCGCCGTTCCATGTACTCGCCGACGCGCAGCGTCAGGGACGGCAGGGCCGCGGGTGCCACGTCGGTGGCCTCGACGACCAGGGGCGCATGGTCGGGCGCCTCCGTCTGGCCGGACGCGACCCCGACCGCGGCCATGGCGGCGAGTGCGAGGGAGGAGGCGACGACAGGAAGGGAGATACGCATACACGCCTTTCGGTGGTTACCGCCGCGAGATCGCGACCGCCCCACGGTAACCCAGGAACGCACCACACCCCGGGGCCATCTCACGAAGTGAGACGACCCCGGGGTGGAGGTGGTCACCGGCGACCTACCCGGCCGCCGGGAGTCTGTCGGTCAGCCGCGACCGTTGGCGACCGTCGGGCCAGGGGCCTGGACCCTGTTCGGGGCGCCGGCGGCCACGGTCGGCGCACCGGCGGCCACGGTCGGGGCGACCGACCCGGAGGAGCCACCGTTTCCGGTGTCGCTCGATCCGCCGGTGGTGGTGCCACCCGCGGTGGTCGACCCGGGCAGGGCCGGCAGGATCGCGGTCGAGCCCGGGATTGAGGAGCCGCCGCCCAGCGCCAGGCTCAGCCCGGCGATGCCGAGGAGCGCTGCGCCCGTCAGCGCCAGCCCCGGGGCCAGGGCCCCGAGGGAACCGGTGTCCGCGGGGAAGGACGATCCCGGGACGGTGATCTCGCCGCCGCCGGTCAGGTCCCCGCCGGTGACGATCTCGGTACCGGTCTGGGTTCCGCCGGTGGTGGTGGAGCCGGGGATCGTGGAGCCGGTGGTCTCGGTGTCGCCGTCGGCGGTCGAGCCGGTCTGGGCGTCCGAGTCGATCAGGGAGCCGAGCGGGGCCAGCGGTCCCAGGCTCTGGGTGTCCAGGCCGCCGGTGGCATCGCCGCTCACCTCGCCCTCGGCGGTGGAACCCGGCATGCCGAGCGAGCCGTTGGCCGGGGCGTCGGTTCCGGGACCGTCGGCGTCCGGCGCGTCCGGGGTCTCCGGCGCGCCGTTCGACAGGCTGCCGAGGCCGAGCTCACCGTTGGCCGCGCTGCCGAGCGGGCCGGTCGGCGCATCCGGGGCATCAGGGTTCTCCGGGGTGACCCCGCCCTGTCCCGTCGAACCGGCGGCGAGCTCGGCGACCGAACCGGCGTCGCCGCCGAGGGACGAGACGATGCCCGCCACGGCGCCGAGGATCGCGTCCGTGCCGTCGGAGCCCGTGGTGATCTGGCCACCGGCCTGCGCCTCGCCGCCGAGGCTGCCGTCCACGGCGGCCGTTCCCTCACCTGAGACGCCGGTCGGCGCGGAGCCGTCGGCGTTGTTGATCGTCAGGGTGACGGGAATCGTGACGACTCCGCCAATACCACGCCCGGTCACCTGGATGGTGTACACGCCCGGAGTGGTCACAGTGCCCGAGATGCCACCGTTGCCGTCGTACTCCAGCCCTTCCGGAAGCCCGGTGACGTCCTCCACGACGAACCCGGCCGACTGAGTGGCCTGGACGAGCGCTCCTGCGTTGAAGGAGAACTCCGCCCCGGCGTCGAACGAGGGGGCGGCCACGGCGACGGTCTGGATGTCGTCACGGACGGTGGGCGCATCGGGAGCGGCGATGACCATTCCGCCCACGAGCGCGACCGCTGCTGCGGCTGCGACGGGGGCGGCAAGGCGACCCCGGACGATACGACGAGGACGGGCGAGGCGAGCACGCATCGGCTGGTTCCTTCCGGAGGGGTTCAGATCGCTCACTCCGCGGAACGGGAGAGCAGACCATTACGAGTGCCACTCTAACCACATGCACACCAACTGTCTACTCTCGTCACATAAGTCACTTAGTTCTCATAAGCCACACTAGTAACACACCCTCCCGGGTATCCCGTTGGGCCTGGAACCGTATCCGACGCGCTCGTGCACGACCTCGTCGAAAATCACGGCGGCCCGGCCCCTGTATCGGGGCCGGGCCGCGGGAGACCGAAAGCCGGGGTCAGGCGCCGGGAACCGGGACCGAGGTCGCGAGCGCCGCCTCGCCGGCGTCCGCATCGTCCGCGGCGACACCGTCCGAGTCCGCCCCGGCGAGATCCACACCGTCCGTGCCCGCAGCGCCGGAGGCGGCGGCCGTGGTGGTGGCCGGGGAGGAGGTGCCGGGGCTGGTGGTGGCCGTGCCGGTGACCGTGGTGACCGGATTGCCGTCATCGTCGACGATCACCGTGACCGGCGGCGGGACCATCTCGCCGCCGAAGACCAGCGTGCACAGTCCCTCACTGAGCGAGCCGGCCTCGCCGACGAGCGCTGACCCGCGCCCCTCCCCCGCGACCACGTCGAGCAGGTTCGGGAAGGAGTCCAGCGCAGTGGTGATCAGATCGATGACGCCGGTGGGAACCCCGTCGATCCCCAGCAGCGGGTAGAACTTGGCGACCGAACCGCCCAGGGCGGGCAACTCGCAGACCGCATCGGTCTCGGGCACCAGGTCACCGACGCTCGTGTCGTCTCCACTGGCGGAGTCGAGGCTGGCGGACTCGAGACTGCCCAGCGAACCGCCACCGAGTGAGCCCGAGTCGGCATTCTCGCCGCCGGCCCCGTCCTCGCCCGAGATGTCGTCCGATGAGCCCTCGGACCCTCCGGCGAGGCTCGACGCGTCGGGGTCGCCCCCCTCGAGACTGCCGAGCGAGATGCTGCCGGACGCGGCCTCGTCGGGGAGGGTGTCGCCGTCCTGCGCGTTGACGACGGGGACGGACAGGGCGACCAGCGCGAGTGCAGCGGCGGAGGCGGTGACGACCTTGCGGGTGAACATGTGTGATGGACCCTCTTCGACGGCGACGGACGTAATCGAGCCACTGCGCCCCACCGGGCCGCCCGAGGTCGACAGGGGGACTCTATCGCCCCGACCCGCGCCCCGTGGGGACATTGCCCCGGGGCGCGGGGAGGATCACTGCCCGAGGCTGCCCGCGCCGGTGGTGAGCAGGCCCAGCAGGGCGGCGGGGCCGCCGTCGAGCGCTGCGGCACCGGTGGCCGCCCCACCGGCGGTGGCGTCCACACCCGTGGTGGCGGCGCCGGAGGCCTCGCCGCCCAGGAGTGACGGGGAGATCGTGCAGAGGATCTGACCCACCGAGCCGAGGCTCTCGACCGAGCCGCCCTCGCCGAGCACGGACGGGAGCAGGTTGACGACCGTGTTGAGCAGAACCATCACGAGTCCGGCCGATTCGGCGTCGTCGCCGCCGGTCACCAGCGGCAGCAGCTGCGCCAGCGAGGCACCGTCCATCTGCCCGTCCCCGATGACCGCGCACAGGTCCGGGGTGGTGCCGACCTCGTCGTCGTCGTCCCCGGTCGCCTCGTCGGCGCCCTCACCGGTGCCGTCACCGTCGCCCGTTCCGTCACCCTCATCGCCGGCGAGGGTGTCGTCCTCGGCGGTCGGATCACCGGGGACCGCCGAGAGCGTGGGGTCGGACTGCGTGGCGGTCGTCGTGGTCTCGGTCGTCGCTGTCTCGTCCGTGGTGGTCGCCGTGGTTGCGGCCGGGCTCGTGATGGCCGGGCTCGCCGTCGCCCCCTCCCCCGTCTCGTCCGCGCCGTCGGTGACGGTGATGGCGACCTTCTCCGACTGCGAGATCCCGGAGTTGGAGACGGTGACGAGAACCTCGTACTCACCGGCACGGGTGGGCGTGCCGGAGATGACCCAGCCGTCCTGGGACAGACCGTCAGGCAGGCCGGTGACCTGCACCGTCGTCCCGGGCGGGATGGTTCCGCCGGCAGCCTGGGCGACGACGGGCTCGAGGTCGAGGTTGACGGCCGTACCGAGCGGGAGCTCCTGCGCCGCGGCCTGGCCGGTCGCGTTCTGCGTGAGCTGGATGTCGCCGGCCTCGACGGCGGCGGGCGCGCCCACCGCCGCGACGGTGCCGCCGCCGACCGCGGCGAGCGCGGCCAGGGCGCCACCGAGGGCGAGGGAGCGGGAACGGGGGGCGGTGCGGTGGATGCGTCGCTGGAACATGAGGTCACCTTGTCGTCCGGGAGCTGGGCACGACCGGGTCCGGCCCAGTCACACACGTACCATACGTCACATTAGTCACATGGGCCACAGGCCGGACGCCGTGTCGGACGGGGTCTCCACAACCGGGATCCCTACACTCACCTCCGGACGCACGCCGCGACGGAAGGACACACGTGACCCCACCCCCCGAGATCGCGATCCGGGCCCACGGCCTGCGCAAGACCTATTCCCACGGGCGGGTGAAGGTACGCGCACTGGACGGAGTGGACGTGGCGATCGACAAGGGGCGCTGGACCGCGGTCATGGGCCCGTCCGGCAGCGGCAAATCCACCCTCATGCACTGCCTGGCCGGCCTGGACACGCCCGACCACGGCACGGTATCGATCGGATCGACCGAGATCACCCGCCTGGGTGACGCGGGGCGGACCCGGCTGCGGCGCACCCGCGTCGGCTTCGTGTTCCAGTCCTTCAATCTCGTACCGGCGCTCTCGGTGCGCGAGAACATCGTGCTCCCCGTACGGATGGCGTTCCGTCGTCCGGATCGGTCGCGCCTCGACTCGCTGGTCGGCGAGCTGGGGATCGGCGACCTGCTGAAGCGGCGTCCACACGAGTTGTCCGGAGGCCAGCAGCAGCGGGTGGCCATCGCCCGCGCCCTGCTGCCGCGCCCGGACGTGGTGTTCGCCGACGAGCCGACCGGCAACCTCGACTCCGAGTCCGGCGAATCGGTGCTCGGCCTGCTCGGCGCGTGTGTCCGCGAGGCCGGCCAGACCGTCGTCATGGTCACCCACGACGCGCACGCCGCCGCACACACCGACACCGTGCTGATGCTCGCGGACGGACGGATCGCCGACCAGGTCCCCTCCCCCACCCCCGAGTCAGTCCACACCGCCATGCGTGCACTCACCGGCCGCCAGCCGGCCACCGCGTGAGCCCCCATCTGGTCCTGGGACAGCTCCGCGCGCACGCGGGCCGCTACCTGGGCACCGTCCTGGCGATCGCCGTGGCCGTCGGCTTCGTCCTGGCCTCCGTGGGCGTGCTCCGCACGATGACCGCCAGCGCCGACGCGACCTTCGGGATGCGCTACTCGGGCACCGCCGTGCTCGTGCAGAACCTCGGCGACCGCACCTCCGCCGGCACCGACGCCGCGCGCGAGGAAGCGGCCGAGGCCCAGCGGCTCGGCCTGGGGGCCATCGCCGCCACCCCCGGGGTGCGGGCCGTCACCGTGGACGCCCAGACCTACGTGCGGGTCCGCGCCGAGGGACGCGCCCAACAGGTGACGACGACGACGGCGCTCGCCACCGACGACGGTCTGCGCTGGCAACCGCTGGCCGACGGGCGGCTCCCCGCCGCTCCCGGTGAGGTGGCGATCCGCAGTGACGCGGACCTCCCGCTGGGCGCCACGTTCGAGGTGCTGCCGAGCGGCGCCGGTGATCCCGTCCCCGTCACGGTGGTGGGACTGTTCGACCTTGCAGGGCAACCGGACATGAACTCGGCGTTCCCCCTCTACACCGTCGACGAGCAGGTACAGCAATGGGCGCCGAACGGGGCCGGGGGCGATATCCGTGTGGCCGGCGACGGCACGGTGTCGGACGAGGCGCTGGCGGCGGAGATCGAGCAGCGCCTGGACCGGATCCCGGGCACGTCCGCCGTCGAGGTGTCCACCGGCGCGGCCGAGGCGGACGCTCTCGCGGAGTCCTTCATCGGCAGCCGCGACGTCTACACCCGGGCCCTGCTGGCCTTCACCGTGCTGGCCGTCGCGGTGGCCGCCCTGGTCATCGGCACGACCTTCGCGGTGGTGTTCGCCGCGCGCGTCCGGGAGACGGCACTGTTGCGCTGCCTGGGCGCCTCGCGGCTGCAGTTGCGACTGTCCGGGATGGCCGAAGCCCTGGTCGTCGGCGCCGTGGCGACCGCCGCGGGGTTGGCGTTGGGTCGGTTCGCGGTCTCACTCGCGGCCCGGGAGGCCCCCCGACTCGGCGTGACGATTCCCCTGCAGGAGGTCAGCGTCCCCGGATCCGCCTATCTGCTCGCCGCCGCGGTGGGCGTGGGCGTCACCCTCGTCACCGCTCTCCCGCCCCTGTGGCGCGCCACCTCCGGCAGCCCACTGGAGGCGCTGCGCCCGGCCGATGTACGGCCCGACCCATGGTGGCGGCGGCTGGCTATGGTCGCGGTGGGTGCCGTGGTGGGCGCCTTCGGCTGGCACTCGATGTCGGCGGCCGTCGAGGCGGGGGCCGTCGTCGAGGCCGGCGCGTGGGGCGTTCTCGCGTTCCTGGGGATCCTGGCCGTGGTCGCCGGTGCCCTGCCCACCCTGCTCGGGGCGCTCGGCAGCGTGGTGGGAGTGCTGCTCGGCCCGGTGGGTCTGCTCGGCGCACGGAACATCGCCCGCAGTCCGCGCCGCACCGCCGCCACCTCGGCGGCCGTACTGGTGGGCGTGACTCTCACCGCGACGATGGTGACCGGCATCGCCCTGCTCGGACCGGCCATCCAGGCACGGCTCGTCGACCGCGTCCCGCTGGACATCGCCGTGACCGCATCGAGCGGCGACACCCTGCCCGAGGGACTGCCGGGGACGCTGGCGGAGCTCCCGGGCGTGGACGAGTCCCTGGTCGTGACCGACATGTACGCGGAGGGCCCCGGGGGAAAGCGCACGGTCCTCAGGGTCGCCGACCCGGAGCGGGTCGGCGACGTGATGCGCCGCGACGTCGTATTGCCCGGGCCCGGGGAGATCGTGCTCCCGGAGTCCTCCCCCGTGGCCGCCGGTGCCCGCGACGGCGAGACCGTCCGGTTCACCTTCTTCTCCGACGACGACGGTCGCGACCTGGTCGTGCGTCGGACGAGCGATCAGTGGGCCCTGGCCGCGCCCGGGAGCGTGCCCGCCTGGCCCGTGGCGCAGTT
Source organism: Dietzia sp. MNB45 (assembly GCF_051994785.1). Lineage (NCBI taxonomy): Bacteria > Bacillati > Actinomycetota > Actinomycetes > Mycobacteriales > Dietziaceae > Dietzia > Dietzia sp. MNB45. The sequence goes on from NZ_CP163397.1 coordinate 2,763,348, forward strand.
GCCCGACGGGTCCCCGTGGCCGGAGGGCGTGGAGGTGCCCACCCAGTTCGTCCCACGCACCGAGGTCTGGCTGCGCATGGATGACTCCCTGGCCGGTCAGCAACTCGAGTCGGCACTGCAGGGCGTGCGTTCCGCCGTCGTGGACGCCGCGCCCGATGCGGCCGTGACCGAGAGCTTCGCCTCCCGCGAGCAGATCGCCACCTCTGTCCGGACCGTCCTCACCTCCAGCTCGTTGTTGCTGGCGGTGGCGGTCGCACTGGCCCTGGTGGGGGTCGCCAACACGCTCACGCTGGCGGTCCGGGAACGGACCCGGGAGATCACCCTGCTCAGAGGAGTCGGGGTCACCCGCTTCGGCGTGTGGCTCATGCTTGTCCTCGAGACCGCGTTGGTGGCCGCCTGCGCCGCAGCCCTGGGCGTGCTGCTGGGGGCGGCCTTCGGCACGGCCGGGGCGGCCGCGCTCACGGGGACCGGTTCCGGCGCGGGAGGCATCTTCAGTGACCTCGGTGGGGTCGGTAACGATGGTGTACCCGTGGCCGATCTGGTGAAGGTGGGGTTCGGGGGCGTCCTCGCGGCTGTCCTCGCCGCCGCCGTCGCCTCCGTCGGGGCGGTCCGATCCCGGGTCGCGTCGGACTAGATGCTCGCGCTTCCCGACCGTCCTCCGGGGTGAAAAAGATTCCACCCCGTCCGTCCGGTAGCCATCCTTTGACAGAACTGAGACACTATCGTTATGAGAACTCGGGTGCTCCTCGCCGCCGGCGCAACAGCGCTGGTGGCCGCGTCCTGCGCGCAGCCGGAGCCACAGGTGCTCTCCGAGGCTCCGCGCTCTGCGTCCGCGACGGAGATCACGTCGCCGACCACCACCGAGCGTGACGAGCAGCCCGGGAAGTTCATCGCGCGATGTGCGACCGAGGCCGACGGCGGGACGCCCGGCCTCACCATCTTCACCGACGGATCGCAGAACGTCACCGATCACTGCCTGAGCAGGTACTACATCGGGGTCCAGCCCGCTCCCGGGGCACTGTACGTACCCGACGAGGAGGCCGGTACCTACGCGCCTCCCAGCGAGACCGCACCCGTCGAGACGACGGGCGCACAGTGGACGCCCGCCCAGCCGCGAACCGATATCGGGTTCGAGGATGATCAGGAGCTCCTCGGCGACGGGGAGAGGACCGAGAATCCGGATGAGCCGGGCACCGAGGATCCCGACACGGACGATCCGGATACCCCGACGAGCCCGACCGACGGGACGTCGCCCACCTCGCCCACGACGCCGCCCACGACCGAGCCGGGCGGTACCGAGCCCGTCGTGACGGATCCGACCACTCCCGGGACCAGCACTCCCGGCACCACCGAACCCGGCGACACCACCCCCACGGGGACCGGCTCGTCCGAGCAGCCGACGACGGTGCCCACCGTGACCGAGGCGCCGCAGGAACCGCAGCCGGGCCCGCTGACATCCGTGATGTCCGCCGCCCCGTCGGGGTCGGTCGGCCCCACCGGGTCGCAGACCCCCACCGAGTCGGGGACGTCAGTGGGGCTCCCCGCATTCCGCTGGCCCGGGTCGTTCTGGCCGGGCGGCCCGCAGGGCTGACCTTCCGAGGGCATGCCCTCCGACCGGGTGTGAACTCGGGCCGGGCATGAACTCCGGCCGGGCGTGAACTCCGGCCGGACACCGCGCGCCGGTCTGGTGCGACGAGCGTCAGGCCTCGTTCATCCGACGGCGCAGGTCCTCGCGCTTTTCCCGTCGTCCGGCGTCGACCGCCGCGATATCGGAGTTGATCTGCGCGCGCATCCGGCTGAACAGCACCATCGACAGGGGCAACGCGATCAACACAGAGATGATCGCGGCGACGAGCACGGGGACCTGCACACCCGCCAGGCTGCCGATCCCGATGATGAGCAGCGTCAACGCCACCACCAGCAGAAGTCGGACGACGGTGTAGACGACCATGTTGCGGGCCAGTCGCGCGCCGGGCGCGGACCCCTCCGGTGTGGCCGCCGGGCTGGCCGTCCCCTCCGCGGGGTGTGTTGTCTCGTCTCGCTCGCTCATGGTCCCCAGGATACGTATCGTGGCGGGAAGGAGGTTCGAGTGATCTGGCTGTTCGCACTCATCGGAGTGGTGACCGTGGCGATCCTGCTGTGGCGGGCCTTCGGGCCCGGGTCACGGCCGGCTCCCCCACGGGTGATCGCCCCGGACGACGACCCTGATTTCCTACGGGATCTGGACCGTCGCAAACCGCTGGACCCCTGACGTCGGCAGCGCACGGGTCCCGGCGCAGCCCTGCCCGATGCAGCCCTGCCCGGACAGGTCTCGTCGGCCGGGTCAGCTGCGTGACAGCAGGCGGACGATGGAGTCCACGGCGTCGCTGATCTGCGCCCCCGTGCGGTCGAACACCTCCGGCTCCCGGCCGATCGGATCCTCCACGTCGAGCGCGGGATCGTCGGTGTCGATACCCAACCTCGCCCGCGACAGACCCGCGAGCGTGACGGACTCGTCGGAGTCGGCGAGCCGGGCGGCCTCCAGGATCGTGTAGGTCTTCTTCCACAGCAACGGCGCCAGTTCCTGCACGGCATCGCGGTGCGCCCGGGTCGCGGTGAGGACGAGGTCGCGTCCTGTCAGCAGCCGGGCTGTGAGCAGTCGCGACGCGAAGCCCCCGCCGTCTCCCCCGTACCCCTGCAGCACCCGCAGGGTCTCGCGGTGGATCTCGACGCCATTGGCCGCCCGCGTCCCCGCGGAGTCGACCGACACATCGAGTCCGGCTGCCGCGGTTCGCGCGGCCAACAGACGCTCGGCCAGCGGCGACCGACACATGTTGCCCGTACACACCGTCATCACCGAGATCGCCATGGCGACGATCCTAGTGCGCGCTGCGCGTCACTCCCCGCGCCACTGCGGGGCGCGCTTCTCGAGGAACGCGGACATGCCCTCCTGGGCGTCGCAGGTGACGGCGTTGGTGGCCATGGTCTCGGCCATCTCGCGGTACGCCTCGTCCTGGGGCAGATCGATCTGCCTGTAGAAGGCCTGCTTGCCGATCTCCAACGTCAGCGGGCTGGAGTCGGCGATCTGCAGCGCCAGCTCATCGACCCGAAAACGCAGGTGGCCCTCGGGCACCGCCTCGTTGACCAGCCCCCAGTCCACCGCGGTGGCGGCGTCGATCGTCTCACCGGTCAACAGCATCTGCATGGCCCGCTTACGGCCGATGGAGCGGGAGACCGCCACCATGGGGGTCGAGCAGAACAGGCCGATCTTCACGCCCGGGGTGCCGAAACGCGCGGTGTCGACCGCCACGGCCAGATCGCAGGTGGCGACGAGCTGACAGCCGGCGGCGATCGCGTGGCCCTGCACCTCGGCGATGACCGGCTGCCGGATCGCCTGGATGGTCTCCATGAGCTGCACGCACGTGGTGAAGACCTCGCGCTCCTGCGTGAGGGTGCGGTCGACCATTTCACTGATCTCGTGCCCGGCGGACAGTGCGGGGCCGGACCCGGTGAGCACGACGACCCCACAGTCCGGGTCGTCACCGAGGTCGCGGATCGCCGCCGTCGCCTCCCGCATCATCTGCAGGGAGAGCGGGTTGCGACGCTCGGGCCGATCGAGTGTGACGCGGGCGCTCGGGCCGCTGCGCTCGACGAGGACGAAGGGGGTGCTCATGGGGCCTCCGGAGGGGATGAGGGGCTAGCCTCCCCTGGTTCTACCCCGCGGCGCCCGTCGACGGGCCGGGACGGGGCCGGGGCGCCCCCACCGGGGCGTGGCGAGGGGCGTGGCGCTCCCCTCTGGTCACCCCGGGCCCCGGGCCGGGCCCGGCTCGGACCGGACCGGGTCAGTTCGCGGCGGCCTCGTGCGTGCCGTCGCACCACTGCTCGGCGGGGACGGTGTCCTTGACCTGGTCGACATGCTGACCGCAGCCGTCCCACGTGGTCTTGCCGCAGACGGGGCAGGTGACGGGGTAACACATAAGAATCTCCTCAGATCCGACATCATACCCTAGGGGGTATACCCGTAAGGGTATGTCAGTTCTCGTCCGGCCGCCACTCGGCGTCGACCCTGGGTGTGGCCTCACGGAGTCGTTCGACGTGGGCCCGGCACTCCTCCCACTGCGGGAGCCGGCCCGCGGCGGCGACGTCGAGCAGGCTCGGGGCGTCGCGGTCGCGCTCGCTCATGACGTGCTCGATCGAGGTGCCGTCGAGGGCCGATCCGGGCCAGTCGATCGCGATCTTGGGATCGAAGGCGTCGATGACGTGCTCGGCCCCGGGCCGCCAGCCCTCCGAACAGAAGTACATCACCGTGGATTGCGGCTCGAGGGCCAGAAAGCCGTGCGCCACGCCCTCGGGGATGTAGATCGCCCGCTGCTCCACGGAGTCCAGGATGACCCCGGCCCACTCACCGAAGGTCGGCGAGCCCACGCGGACGTCCACGACCACGTCGAACACCGTGCCGGACGGGCACAGCACGTACTTGGCCTGACCGGGCGGGACCTCGGCGAAGTGCAGGCCGCGCAGGACCCCCTCCCCCGAGACCGACACGTTGACCTGCGCGAGATCGAAACGGTGGCCGGTCATCCGACGGAAGGTCTCGTCGGTGAACGCCTCGTGGAACACCCCGCGGTCGTCAGAGATCTGCCGGGGGGTGATCTCCCACGCCCCCGACACGCTGAGCTCGCGTCGCTGCACTCCGGTCCCGCCTTCCCGTTGTCTATCGATCCCGGTCGCCCCCGGCGCCCGGGTGACGACCACCCTAGCCGCGCATGGCGTCCACGATCTGCGCTGCCGTCCACTCGCCGATCAGCAGGCAGCCCATGGCGTCGTCGTGGACGGAGGCGTCCTCGTCCCAGCCGGTGACGACGAACTGGAAGATGTAGGTGGCCTCGTCGTCGCTCCATCCCACGATCAGACTCGAGGTCGCCATCCGGCCCGGCTCGGCCGTGTACATGCCCCGCAGGTAGCGGTAGACGCTGCGGACGGCGCCAGCGGACTCGTCCCCTTCACCGGCGACCTGCTCGAGCAGAGTCCAGTCGGGCAGTGCGTCGGCGGTGGCGACGATCATCTCGACCGCCTGCTCGGTGTCCATCGCGGGCGCGACACGGGCGCAGGTGGCCACCGCGTTGGGTGAGAACCCTTCACGGTGCGCACCCGGGTCCACGTAGATCACCGCGGACGGCTCGGGCGATTCGATGCGCTGCCACGGCGGGCTGTCCACCCAGGTCAGCGGCTGTGCGGCCACGGCCATCGGTGGGCTCGCCTCGAGAATGCGACCGGTCGACGCGCAGTACTCCTGGATAGAGGTCATGTCCGGGTCCCCGCGCCCCGTCAGCCCTGTAGTCCCGCGCCGATGATGTGCGCGCCACCGTCGACGACGAGGGTCTGCCCGGTCATCCAGTGCGCGTCATCGGACAGCAGGAAAGCCACGGGACCGGCGATGTCGTCGGGCACCCCCAGTCGCCCGGCCGGCAGCGCCGCGGACATGGCCTCCTCGCGGCCGGAATACAGCGCCTCGGCGAACCTGGTCTTGACCACGCCCGGGGCGACGGCGTTGACGCGCACGGCGGGTCCGACCTCTACGGCGAGCTCCTGGGTCAGCCGCATGACCAACGCCTTGGTGGCGCCGTACCAGCCGATCCCCGGCGACGGTGCCAGGCCGGCGATGGAGGCGATGTTGACGACGGCGCCGCCGCGCTCGCCGAGGCCCGAGTGGTAGACCTTCTGCGTCCAGGACAGGGTGCCGAGGGCGTTGACCTCAGTGATCTTGCGGGCCGCGGCGAGGTCGATGTCCACCGTGCGGCCGAATGCCGGGTTGATCCCGGTGTTGTTGACCAGCAGGTCGATGGGCCCGAACGACTCTTCGGCCCGGGCCACGACCTCACGCTGGTGGTCCTCGTCGTCGCTCTTGCCCGCCACCGCCAGCACCCGCTCCGGTGTGCCGAGATCGGCGACGGCGTCGTCGAGCCCCTCCTGGCCGCGCGCCGTGATGACCACCGACGCGCCTTCCGCGAGCAGGCGACGGGCGATGCCCAGGCCGATCCCGCGGCTCGCGCCGGTGACGAGCGCGGTGCGGCCGGCGAAGCGGTCCGGGACGACGGGGCCGGTCCGGGGGGCGGGCAGGGGGGTAGCGGTCACGGCCGTCTCCTTGCGAGGGTCGGAATGCGTCTGGCGTGCGTCGCCCAGCCTAGAGGCCATGTCGGTGTGCCAGGCCGCGCCGGGGCCTCACGGCATCTCCTCAGCGGACCCTCCGGCTTTTTTTCACTACGGCGCCGCCGGGCGCTAGAGTTCGTGACAGGTCCCATCCGGCCGCCCCCTCGGGCGGCTCCACTACCCCGGGGTGTGTGCATGTCACCACTAATTCCACGCGCTGGCGCGGACTCACCCGTGTGCTCGATCCTCGATATCCCGGGCCCGCGGTGGTTCACGGCGAGCGATCCCATCTGGCGGGTCCACGGCGACGTGTCCACCCCGATCGGCATCACGACCGGTCTGCTCATGCTCGCCGCCGACCCCGCCTACTCCGCCGTGATGGTCGCGTGCGGTGCGGACGCCGAGCCGTGGACGATGGACGACTACCTGCACGACCTCGTGGAGATCTCGACGTTCGGCACGGTCGACGACGCCATGGTGACCATCGAGCACGCCCGCCGTGACCACAATTCGTTCTCCGGCACCACCGAATACGGCGACTACTTCTACGGCTCCGACCCCGGGCTGATCGAGTGGTCGCAGGCCGCCATGACGTGGGCCCTGCTCGTCGCCTTCCAGCGCTTCTCGGGGCGTCCCCTGTCCCCCGCCGAATCCGACCGGTATGTCTACCAGTGGGCGGGCCTCGCGCGGCTCCACGGTGCCCGCAGTTTCCCCTCGACCGTCCGCGAACTCGAGCAGCTCCTGCGCAGGTCCCGCGGCCGCGCCCGGCCCACTGATGCCGGTCGCCGCGCCGCGAGGAAGCTCCGGGAGGACGCCCGCGCCTGCCCCGGGGTCACGGAGAACTCGGTGATCGCGCACCGGTCGTGCACGACGGTCGTGGACGCCGCGGCGAGCCTGGTGCCGTCGGAGGTGCGCCGCGCGCTGGATCTCCCGCACCGTCCGATGGACCGCGCGGCCGTGTTCGGGAGGATCACCAGAGCGCACCAGGGCCTGTCCTCGCCGCGGCTCACGACCCGGGCGCCCATCGCGGCCCCGTCGGCGATGCGGGCCCGGACCGCCTGAGCCCCGCCTCGCGCGGAACACCCCGGCCGCCCGGGGTCACCAGTGGCCGTTGACGCGGCCCTTGATCCATCCGGCGGCCTCCCACACCAGATGAACCGGCAGCATCCCGCGGTCGAGCCGCTCGACGGGCACCATCCGCACGTCCAGCCCGGTGGCGCTGCGCATCCATGTCCCCGCCCGGAGGGTGTGGGGCCGGTTGGTCACCACCAGGATCCGGTCCCACCCGCGCGCCCGCGCGATCGAGGCGACCGCCTGCGCCTCGCCCCAGGTGGTGCGCGGGTCGGGCGAGAAGCACACAACTTCTGCGCCCGAGGGTCGCGCGATTCCGGTGCACAGTCGCCGGGCCACCGTCTCGGAGTTGCCGCCGGGGTTGCTCACGAGCAGCGTGTCGGCGTACCCGGCCTCCACGAGGTCCCGGGCGTACAGGTGGCGACCGTCGTCGGCGCCGGCGAGCATCACCACGGCGTCGGCGCGGACGGGCTCGTCGGCGCGCGGCTGCAGCAGGAACGCGCCCCACGCGGTGAGGGCGAGCGCGGCGACGGCGGCGGCCGCCACCGCGGCGCTCCCGGCCGCGAGCACTGTGCGGCGGGTCCGGTTCACGACCCGGGCCCGGGGAGGCTGCCCCGCTCCCGCTGTCGCTGGGCGATCCAGCCCTCGTGGGCGATCGCGCGGACGAGATCCTGCGTCCAGTCGTCCATCGGCTCCAGCCCGACGGCACGCCACGAGGCATCGGAGAGCACGGAGAAGGCCGGCCTCGGGGCGGGGCGTGGGTACTCCTCGGTGGTGCAGGGTCGCACCCGCTCGGGATCCGCGCCGAACCACGTGAACGCCGCCCGGGCGAGGTCGAACCACGTCGCGCGGCCTCCCCCTGCCAGGTGCAGGGTCAGGCCCCGCGCGTCGAACTCGCCCCAGGCCTCCCCGCCGACGAGGCCGAGCAGTTGATCGGCCAGCGGCGCCGTGTAGGTGGGCGAACCCCACTGGTCGTCCACCACCGAGAGGGTGTCCCGCTCGCGCTCGAGGCGGACCATGGTGTCGACGAAGTCCGAGCCGCGCAGCCCCTGCCCGTGGCGCACGGGGCCGGTGTACACCCACGCGGTGCGGACGATCGTCGTCTCGGGGTACACCGCCAGCGCCGCCCGTTCCCCCGCGAGTTTGGTGCGCCCGTACGCGGTCACCGGCGCGGTCGGGTCGTGCGGCTCGAGCGCCGGAGCGGTGGCCGGGTCTCCCCCGCCGGGGACCTCGCCCGAGAAGACGTAGTCGGTGCTGATGTGGACCAGCCGGATCCCGCGGTCGCGGCACGCCACGGCCAGCGATTCCACGCCGTCGGCGTTGACCGCGTGCGCAGTGACCTCGTCGGCCTCCGCGCCATCGACGTCGGTGTACGCGGCCGCGTTGATCACGACCTCCGGCGCGTGACGGTCCAGGGCGGAGGCGATCGAGGCCGGGGCGGTGAGGTCGAGCTCGTCGCGGCCCACCGCGACCGCGCCACCGCCGAGCTGACGCCTCGATTGCCTGTCCAGGTAGTGCCCGAGCTGTCCGCGACCGCCCGTCGCGAGGATCCGCGGCCACCGGCCGGCGGTCACAGGCTGCGCCCCTTCTCGCGGCGCAGAATGTCCAGAAGGTACAGGCCGTACCCCGATTTGCGCAGGTCGTGGGCGTGGACGGTGAGCTCGTCGTCGTCGATATATCCCATCCGCCATGCCACCTCCTCCGGGCAGCCGATCTTCAGGCCCTGCCGGTCCTCGATCGTGCGGACGTAGTTGCCCGCGTCGAGTAGGGAGTCGTGCGTACCCGTGTCCAGCCACGCCGTGCCCCGTGGCAGCACCTCCACCTGCAGTCGGCCCTCGCGCAGGTAGTGCCGGTTGATGTCGGTGATTTCGTACTCGCCGCGCGCGGACCTGCCGAGCCCGCGCGCCACGTCCACCACGTCGGCGCTATAGAAGTAGAGGCCGGGGACGGCGAAATCGGAGGACGGGTCCTCTGGCTTCTCCTCCAGGCTGATCGCGCGGCCGTCGGCGTCGAAGTCGATCACCCCGTACTCGCTCGGATTGGAGACGCGGTAGGCGAACACGGCGCCACCCTCGGGCTCGACGAAGCGCCGCAGCTGCGTGCCCATGCCCGGTCCGTAGAAAATGTTGTCGCCCAGGATCAACGCCACCGACTCGTCGCCGATGTGCTCGGCACCCAGCACGAACGCCTGCGCCAGCCCCTCCGGCGCCGCCTGCTCCACATAGCTCAGGGCGATGCCGAACTGGCTGCCGTCGCCCAGCAGCCGGCGGAACTGCGGAGCGTCCTGGGGGGTCGTGATGATGAGGATCTCCCGGATCCCCGCCAGCATGAGCGTGGACAGCGGGTAGTAGATCATCGGCTTGTCGTACACCGGCATCAACTGCTTGCTCGTCGCCAGGGTGAGCGGGCTCAACCGGGTGCCGCTGCCGCCGGCCAGGACGATGCCCTTCACAGCACCGTCTCCGTCCGCGCGTACTTCGCTTCCACGCGCTCCTTGACCGGCTCCCACCAGTCGCGATGGGTGGCATACCACTCGATCGTCTGCCGCAAGCCCTCGCGCAGGTCGGTGTGCCGCGGCTCCCAGCCCAGTTCCTCCCGGGTGGCGGTGGCGTCGATGGCGTAGCGCAGGTCGTGGCCCGGCCGGTCGGTGACGTGGTCGAAACCGGGGTCTCCCCCCGTGCCGGCCCCACGTCCCCCGCCGCTGCCGGCGACCCCCATGAGTTCGCAGATCATCTGCATCACCTGCAGGTTCGAATGCTCGCCGTCCGCGCCGATGAGGTACGTCCGGCCGGGCTCGCCCGCGGCCAGGATGCGCAGGACCGCCGCGTTGTGGTCGGCGACATGGATCCAGTCCCGCACATTGGCCCCACTGCCGTAGAGGCGGGGCCGGCGACCGTCGAGGATGTTGGTGATCTGACGCGGGATGAACTTCTCGACGTGCTGGAACGGCCCGTAGTTGTTCGAGCAGTTGCTGATGGTGGCCCGCACCCCGAAACTGCGGACCCACGCGCGCACGAGCATGTCGGCCCCGGCCTTGGTGGCCGAATACGGGCTCGACGGGTTGTACGCAGTGTCCGGGGTGAACTTGGCCGGATCGTCGAGCTGCAGGTCCCCGTAGACCTCGTCCGTCGACACGTGGTGCAGCCGCACGTCATGCCGCCGACACGCCTCGAGCACGGCGTAGGTGCCGACGATGTTGGAGTGCAGGAAGGGCCACGGGGTGGCCAGCGAATTGTCGTTGTGGCTCTCCGCGGCGAAGTGCACCACGGCATCGTCCGGCCCCGTCAGCTCGTAGACCAGCCGGTCGGTGACCGCCGGGTCCGCGCAGTCCGCCTCGACCAACTCCACCCGCTCGTCGGGCAGTCCGTCCAGATTGGCGCGGTTGGCGGCGTACGTCATGGAATCCAGCACCGTGACGTGGGCATCGGGGTGCTCACGGACCACGGTGCGGATGAAGTTGGCGCCGATGAACCCGGCTCCACCGGTGACGACGAGGCGCATGCACCCAACCCTACCGCCGCGAACGATCCGCCTCGGCCGCCTCCCCGGTGATGCCCGCTGCCGAGTGGTCCGAGGAGCCGAGTGCGCGGTCATCGAGTGTGTGGTCGTCGGGCACCCGGAGCAGCTCCCGATAGGCGGCGAGCATCTCCTCCCGTCGCCGGGCCTGGCGCTCGCTCGCGGCCGTCACCCGCGGGGTCACCAGTACCGCCTCCTCCGCGGAGATCCCCGCGCGCAACTGCCGCACACGCAGCACCTCCGCATCCAGCCGGACGCCGTAGACCACCGCCATGTTCACCAACCACAGCCACAGCAGGAAGACGATCACCCCCGCGAGAGATCCGTACACCTCGTTGAAGTTTCCGAACCTAGAGACGAAGAAGTCGAATCCGGCGGTGGCCACGCCGATGATCACCAGCGCCGCCGCCGCTCCGAGGGACACCCAGCTGAACCTGCGTCCCGACACATTGGGGGCGAACCGGTAGAGGATCGCCAGCGCGAGAACCGCCGACACCATCCCGGCCGGCCACTTGGCGATCTCCCATACGGCCAGTGCGGTGTCACCGAGGCCGATCCACCCGCCGACCGTCTCTGCGACGGGGCCGGTGAACACCAGGGCCAGACCGCCGACGACCACCAACGCGATGAGCAATGCCGTAAGCAGCGCCCCGGCGGGCATCAGCCGCCAGATGGGCCGCCCCTCCTCGACCCCGTACACGGCGTTCATCGCGCGGCCCAGCGCCCACACATAGCGTGAGGCCGACCACAGCGCCACGACCGTGCCCACGAGGAGTGCTGTCCCGGCGGCCGGCGTGGTCACCAACGCCTCGATCGGCCCGCGGACCGGGTCGAGCACGTCGGGCGGCGCGACGTCGGAGAGCATGTCCATGACGGCGTCGACGGTCCGGTTCCCCTGGCCGAACACGCCGAGCAGCGAGATCACCACCAGGATCGCCGGGAAGAGCGAGAGCACGCCGTAGAAGGTGAGCGAGCCCGCGAGATCGGGGCCGCGGTCGCGCAGGAACTCCCCCACGGACCGCACGAGTACCATTCGGACGGTCCGCAATCCTCTGCGGGCAGTCGCCGCGGGCCCTCCGGATGTCGTCATGTCCCGATTGTGACTGCTGTCGGCGCTCATCCCGCGTGGGCGCGCCACACGCCGCGCCCACCACGACCATCCGCCTAGGCATCCGAGTGCCTGGTGCTGCGTGTTGCAATGCGCAATCCATGACAATGATTGTCTTGACAAGACGTCAACGCCCGATTAACTTAACGAACGTTCGAAACGTGACGCGGATTACATCGCTTTCGCAGCTGATCGACCAGTTCGACCCGCCCCCTCAGGCCATCCATCAGGACCCCGGACGCCCCTTCGAGCGCCCGGCCCGGAACCAGAAGGATCCCCGATGCCCCCCAGCACCCGAAGCCGCGTGGCCCGACGCGCAGCGCTCGCCCTGACGATGATCGGATCGCTCGTCGCCACGGGCTGCGCCGGCGGCCACCGCATCACCGGCGACAGCATCGAGACGATGGAGCCGATCACACTGCGCTACGGCGACTACACGACCGTCTCCTCGGCTGGCCCCTTCCGCGACTTCGCCGCGCAGGTCGAGGAAGAGACCGGCGGGAAGATCACCTTCGACGAGTACTGGGGCGGCAGCCTGGTCAAGGGCGCCGACATGGCGCAGGGGGTCCGCGGCGGGATCGTGGACATGGGCATGTTCACCCCGAGTTACTACCCGTCAGAGTTCCCCATGACCGACTGGACCTCCCAGATGGCCAGCGTCGTCGAGCCGGAGTACCCGCTCGGCATGATGCAGGCCTTCGCCGGCGGCAGCGAGTTCGCGCTCACCAATCCGCTGATCGAGAAGCAGTTCTCGGACCAGGACATCAAGCTGCTGTTCACCTGGACCCCGTCGACCAACTACCACCTCGTGTGCAAAGAGCCCGTCAACAGCCTCGAGGAGGCCCGCGGCAAGCGGGTTCGCAGCGGCGGCGCCTTCAACTACGGCGAGATCGAAGCGCTCGGAATGGTCCCGGTGACCCTTCCGACCGGCGAGATCTACGAGGGCCTGCAGCGCGGGGTGATCGACTGCTCCCTGGCTAACGGCAAGATCATGATCGCCCTCGGCCTGTGGGAGGTCGCAAAACACTACGTCGACATCCCGTTCTCGAGCTACACGCAGTACGTGATCATGAACAAGAACGTCTGGGACAAGCTCCCCGAGGACGCCCGTCAGGTCATCGACGAGGCCCGGGAGACGTGGTTCGAGGGCTACCTCCGCGAAGAGGGGATCATCCTTCAACAGCGCCTGCTGGCCGAGGGCGCGGACATGGGCGTGAACTTCTACGACGTCGCCCCCGGACTCCAGGACACCCTCGAGGCCTACCAGGAGGAGTCGCTGCGTTCCCTGCCGGACCGCGCACCAGAGGGCCTAGAGGATCCCGAGGGAACTGTCGAGCGGTACCGCCAGATCATGGCCGACTGGAAGACCCGGCTGGAGGACATGGGATACGACGACCCGGCCCTCGCCGAGATCCCGGACGATCCCGAAACCGTGGAGATCGACCTGGACCCCTACATGCAGACGGTTCGGTCGGAGATCTTCGACCGCACCGCACCGTGACCCCCTCAGACCGGTTGGAGAACATGATGGACACCACCACCACCGTTGCGGAGCGACTCGTTCCGGGACAGCGGGCCCTCTCCCGGGTGCTGTACGCGTGTGCCGTGATCGCGGGGATCGCCACCTTGGTCCTGGCGCTGCACATCGCCGCGGACGTCAGCTCCCGCAACCTGACGGGCGCCCCCCTGTCCGGCACGCTCGAAATCACCCAAAACTGGTCGATGGTCCTCATCGTGATGCTCGCTATGGGGTACGCGGAGCAGATCGGCGAGCACATCAACGCCACCATCCTCACCCAGTACCTCGACCCCGTCTCGCGTTGGTGGTCGGACCTGGTCGTCAAGGGTCTGATGTTCCTGTTCGTCTGTGCACTGACCTACTACTCGATCACCGCGGCGGTCTTCGCCGTCGAGGTCCAGCAGGTCGCCCTCGGGGCGATCACCATCCCGATCTGGCCGGTCAAGATCGTCCTCGCAATCGGATTCGCCCTGTTCGCCCTCCAGCTCCTGGTGTCGATCATCAGCCTGTTGACCAACGACCGTCCGAGGAAGTCCCATGTCTGACACCACCCTCGCCACCGACTACACCGGCCTAGAACCGGACGACGACCTCGGCGCCCCGGAACCGAACCGCAACCTCATCCGGGCCTACTGGGGCAACTTCGGCTTCTCGCTGATCATCGCCGCGGTCATCCTGTTCACACCGAACCTGCCAGACCTCATGGTCGGCCTCCTGACGATCGTGCTGTCGATCGTCGCCATGGTCGCCGGTATCCACGTGGGGATCGCGATCATGGGCGCCGGTGCGGTCGGCCTGTGGAAGCTAGCGGGCACAAGCGCCGTCGCAGTCACGTTCGAGGACGTCCCCTTCACCTCCGCCGCCAGCTGGAGCCTGTCCGTCATCCCGCTGTTCATCCTCATGGGCGTGGCGATGGGCCGGTTCAACCTGACCGGAAAACTGTTCACCTCGGCCCAGGCCTGGCTCGGCCGGCTGCCCGGTGGACTGGCGGTCTCGACCAACTTCGCCGGCGCCGGACTGGCGGCCTCGAGCGGTAGCTCGATCGCGATCTCCTACGCCCTGGGCCGCACGACCATCCCCGAGATGCTCCGTGCCGGATACAAGCCGTCCCTGGCGACCGGCGTGGTCGCCATGTCCGGCACCTTGGGAATGCTCATCCCGCCGAGTGTGGTGCTGGTGATCTACGCCGGTGTCGCCGAGACGCCCGTCGGCCCGCAGTTGCTCGCCGCGCTCATCCCGGGACTGATCACGGCGATGGCGTACGCGACCCTCATCGTCGTCAGGTGCACCATCGACCCGACCCTCGCGCCCCGGTCGACCACCCACTACACCTGGGGCCAGCGGATCCGGTCCCTCGGGGACATCACCCCGGTCGCGTTGATCCTCATCCTCATCATCGGTGGCATGTACACCGGAATCTTCACGCCCACCGAGGCCGGGGCCTTCGGTGCGATCGCGGCAATCCTGCTGGGTTGGCTGTTCGGTGACGACCGTTCCGTCGGACACCTCGTGCGGACGGTGCTGACCTCGCTCCGCGAGACCGCGGCCGGCGTCGCCTCGATCTTCCTGCTCCTCATGGGCGTGCACGTGCTCACCCGCGTGGTGGCCTTGTCCGGGGTCGCCAACTGGCTCACCGACACGATCACCTCGCTGGGACTGAGCCGGACCCTGTTCCTCGTCGGACTGATCTTCGTGTTCCTCATCCTGGGCATGTTCATGGACGGCCTGGCGATGATCCTGCTCACGGTCCCGATCCTCATGCCGGTGCTCGACACCTACGACATCAGCCTCCTGTGGTTCGGCGTGTTCATGGTGATCCTCGTCGAGCTCGCGCTGGTCACCCCTCCGATCGGCATGCTCAGTTACATCGTTCACCGGATCGCGTCGAACCCCGAGGTCAACCTGGGGGTGACCGTGCGACTGTCCGACGTGTTCAAGGGAGTGGCCTGGTTCGTGGCCACCAGCGCCGTGATCCTCCTCGCCCTGATCTTCTTCCCCGACATCGCCCTCTGGCTGCCCAATTCCTCCGCCGCGGAGTGACCGGGTCATCGCCACACGCCACGACCAGACACCACCAGACACCAGCAACACGAACCTCAGGAGTACACATGCAGCGGACGATCTTCACCCGAGAGCAGGACGAGTTCCGCCAATTGGTGCGTGACTTCATCGCCAAGGAGGTCGCCCCCCACCGCGAGGAGTGGGACGAGCTCGGCAGGCCCCCGCGCGAGTTCTTCCACAAGCTCGGCGAGCTCGGCATCCTAGGCGTCCAGGTCCCCGAGGAGTTCGGGGGCGGCGGCGAGACGAGCTTCAAGTACAGCGCGATCGTGTTCGAGGAGGTCGCCCGAGCGGGAGTGTCCTTCGGCTCATACACCGTGCACTGCTGCCTGATCCTGCCGTACCTCATGGAGTACGGGACGCCCGAGCAGCTGCAGCGGTGGCTGCCGGCCTTCGCCTCCGGCGAGCTGATGACCGCCATCGCCATGACCGAGCCCGGTACCGGGTCGGACCTGGCGAACATCTCCACCACCGCCAAGCTCAGTGCCGACGGCACCCACTACGTCGTCAACGGTTCCAAGACGTTCATCACCGGCGGCGTGACCGCGGACATGATCCTCACGGTCTGCCGTACCTCACCGTTCGACCCGGACAACCGCCGTCACGGCCTGTCCATCCTCTGCGTCCCCACCGACTCCGAGGGCTTCGCCGTGGGCCGCAAGCTCGACAAGATCGGTCTGCGCCAGCAGGACACCGCGGAGCTGTCGTACAACGACGTCAAGGTGCCGGTCGAGAACCTCCTCGGCGAGAAGGACGCGGCGTTCTCCTACCTCACCCACAACCTCCCGCAGGAACGCCTGAGCATCGCGCTCAACGCGGTCTCCCAGTCCGAGGCCGCGCTGCGGCTGGCCACCGACTACACGCGTGAACGCAACGTCTTCGGCAAACCCGTCTCGAGCTTCCAGAACACCAAGTTCGTGCTGGCGGAGTGCGCAACCGAGGTCGAGGTGGCCCGCGTCTACGTGGATCACTGCCTGGAGTTGCTCGACCGGGGCGAGCTCACCGTGGCGGACGCCGCCAAGGCCAAGCTCCACGCCACCGAGATGGCCGCGCGTGTGATCGACCGGTGCCTGCAGCTGCACGGCGGGTACGGCTACATCACCGAGTACCCCATCGCCCGCCTCTACACGGACACCCGCGTCTCCCGGATCTACGGCGGAACCAGCGAGGTCATGAAGACCATCATCGCCAAGAGCCTCGGGCTCTGACGCTCCGCGCGGACACCACAGGAGGACATCTATGTATCCAGGAAAATGGGCCGCGTCCACTCCGGACAAGCCCGCAGTCATCGAGGACGCCACCGGTCGGGTGATGACCTACGCCCAGCTCGAGGAACGATCGGCCCGATTCGTTAACTGGCTCCTGGCACAGGGGCTCAAGCCGGGCGATCACATCGCCGCGCTCTCGGTCAACGACGCCACCGTGTTTGAGCTCTACTGGGGCGCGATGCGTTGCGGCCTGTACTTCACGATGGTCAACACCCACCTGGCCACCGACGAGGTCGCCTACATCGTCGGCGACAGCGGCGCCCGGGTCCTCGTGGTGTCCGCACCACTGGCCGAGCTCGGCGAGGCGATCGTCGAACAGTCGCCCCACGTGGAGCACCGGCTGGCCTTCGGCGGCGAGATCCCCGGCCACCTCGACTACGAGGCGGCCGTGGGAAGCATGCCCAGCACCCCGCCGGCAGATCAACCGCGCGGCGCGGACATGCTCTACTCCTCGGGCACAACCGGACGCCCCAAGGGCATCAAGCCGGCCCTCGACGGCGCACAGGTGGGCGACGAGCCCGGCCCCAACGTCATCGCCCGGATGAAGATCAACTACGACTTCAACCCGGACACGGTGTACCTCTCGCCAGCGCCCGTCTACCACGCGGCCCCGCTGCGCTACGCCACCGGAACCCAGGCACACGGCGGCACCGTAATCCTCATGGACCGCTTCGACCCCGAGAACTGCCTGGCCGCCATCGAGAAGTACGGCGTCACCCACAGCCAGTGGGTGCCCACCCACTTCATCCGCATGCTCCGCCTCCCCGAGGAAGTGCGCGAGGCCTACGATGTCTCGTCACTCGAGGTGGCCATCCATGCCGCGGCCCCGTGCCCGATCGAGGTCAAGGAGGCCATGCTGGACTGGTGGGGCCCGGTGGTCTACGAGTACTACTCCTCCACCGAGTCCAACGGCACCACCACGATCGCCCCCGAGGAGTGGCGGCGTAAGCCCGGCAGCGTCGGCCGCGTGGGCAAGGGGTCCCCCGCCATCCTCCACGTCTGCGACGAACTGGGCCGCGAACTGCCTGCCGGGGAGACCGGCTGGATCTACTTCGAACGGCACGACTACGCCTTCGAATACCACAACGATCCCGAGAAGACCGCCGAGACGCGGCACCCCGACCACCCCGAGTGGACCACCCTCGGCGACATCGGACACGTCGACGACGAGGGCTTCCTCTACCTCACCGACCGCGCCAAGTTCACCATCATCTCGGGCGGGGTCAACATCTACCCGCAGGAGATCGAGAACTGCATCGCCGTGCACCCGGACGTCATCGACGTCGCAGTGATCGGCGTTCCGGACGAGGTGATGGGACAGACCGTCAAGGCCGTGGTCCAGCTCGCCCCGGGTGTTGAACCGACCGATGCGACGGCCGACGCCATCAAACAGCACTGCCTCGACCGGATCGCCCGCTACAAGTGCCCTCGCACGGTGGCGTTCACCGAGGTCATCCCCCGCACCCAGACCGGGAAGTTGGTCAAGGGGCGCCTCGACGCCTCCGTCTGACCTGCCCGCCCCACCCTCACCCTCATCCGAATCGGAGATTCCGTGCCGAACGCAGTCATCATCGACGCCGTCCGCTCCCCCATGGGCCGCGGCAAGGCCGGCGGCGCCCTCGCCGATCTGCACCCTGTCGATCTCCTCGCCCAGATCCTCTCCGGGCTCGCCGAACGCACCGGCCTCGACACCGCACTCGTCGAGGACGTCATCGTGGGCGTCGTCAGCCAGGTCGGTGAGCAGTCCGGCACCGTCGGACGTCAGGCCGCCCTCGCCGCGGGCTTCCCCGAGCACGTCCCCGGCGTCACCGTCGAGCGCAAGTGCGGCTCGAGCCAGCAGGCCGTGGACTTCGCCGTCCAGGGTGTGGTCGCCGGCGCCTATGACGTGGTGATCGCCGCCGGACTGGAATCGATGAGCCGCGTCCCCATGGGGGTCAACAAGCTCGACAAGGACCCCTACGGTCCGGTCGTCCACGAGCGGTACCCGGGCCTGACCAATCAGGGCGTGGCCGCCGAACTCGTGGCCGGGAAGTGGGGGCTGTCCCGTGAGCAGCTGGACGACTACTCGGCCCGCTCCCATGAGCGCGCGGACGCCGCGCGGTCAGGCGGATGGTTCGACGACGAGATCGTGCCCGTGACCACGCCGGCGGGAGTCGTGGACACCGACGAGTCGATCCGACCGGGCACCACCTCCGAGAAGTTGGCCGGCTTGCGCACGGCATTCGATTCCGAGAGCGCTCGAGCCGAGCGGCCCGACGTGGACTGGAAGGTCACGGCCGGTAACTCCTCCCAGATCACTGACGGCGCAGCCGCGATGCTCATCATGAACGAGGACGTCGCGAAGTCCCTGGGACTGACCCCGATCGCGAGGATCGTGGCCTCCGCCGTCGTCGCCGATGACCCCGTCCTCATGCTGACCGGCCCGATCCCCGCCACCCACAAAGCTCTCGACCGCGCCGGGATGACCGTCGCCGACCTCGACACCTACGAGGTCAACGAGGCGTTCGCCTCGGTACCCCTGGCCTGGCGGTACGAGTTCGGAGCCGACGACGCCAAGCTCAACCCCGTCGGCGGCGCGGTGGCGCTCGGGCACCCGCTGGGAGCCTCCGGGATCCGCATCATGACCACGATGATCCACCACCTGCGTCGCACCGGCGGACGCTACGGGCTCCAGACGATGTGCGAGGCCGGCGGCATGGCCAACGCCACCGTCGTCGAAGC
Organism: Dietzia sp. MNB45; assembly: GCF_051994785.1. Classification (NCBI taxonomy): domain Bacteria; kingdom Bacillati; phylum Actinomycetota; class Actinomycetes; order Mycobacteriales; family Dietziaceae; genus Dietzia; species Dietzia sp. MNB45. The sequence goes on from NZ_CP163397.1 coordinate 2,782,738, forward strand.
GCTCTGACCGCCTTCTCCTTGTGACCCCCTTTTCTTGTAGAGAGAGGTAAGACCGATGAATCTGACCAATGCGAGCGCCCTGGTGACCGGCGGGGCCTCCGGCCTCGGCCGGGCCACCGTCGCCCGTCTCGTCGACGCCGGCGTCCCCACCATCCTGGTGGACCTGCCGTCTTCCGACGGGCAGCAGGTGGCCGACGGGTTCGGTGACCTCGTCACGTTCGCCCCCGCCGACGTCGCCGATCCCGAGCAGGTCACCGCGGCTGTCCGGAGTGCAGCCGAGCGCGCCCCCCTGCGCGCGGTCGTGCACTGCGCGGGCATCGGCCGGACCGTCCGGGTGGTGGACCGCGAGGGCGAGCCGGGTTCGCTGGAGGACTTCGAGCTCGTCGTCCGCGTGAACCTCCTGGGCTCGTTCAACGTCCTGCGGATCGCCGCGGCGGAGATGACGAAGAACGAACCGACCGACGGCGAGCGCGGCGTGATCGTGATGACCGCCTCCGTGGCCGCATGGGAGGGCCAGATCGGGCAGATGCCCTACTCGGCGTCCAAGGCCGGCATCGTCGGGATGACGATCGTCGCCGCCCGCGACCTCGCCCGCCGCCAGATCCGCGTCAACACGATCGCCCCCGGCATCTTCGAGACCCCGATCTTCGACCGCCATCCCGCGGAGCTCGTCGAGGGTCTGGCCGCGCAGATCCCGCACCCCTCGCGTCTCGGCAAGCCCGACGAGTACGCCAAGCTCGCCCTGCACGTGGTGGACAACGCCATGATCAACGGCGAGACCATCCGCATCGACGGCGCGATCCGGATGGCCCCCAAGTGAGCGGCCCGCAGGTGAGCGCGACCGTGGTGGACCGGGTTCACGTCGAGGAGACCGACGGCGTCCTGGTGGTGACCATCGACCGCCAGCACGCGCGTAACTCCATCAACCGGGCCACCTCGGAGGCGATCGCTGCGGCGATGGCCGAGCTGGACCGGCGTGACGACCTCACCGCCGGAGTGATCGCCGGCGCGGGATCCGTCTTCTGTGCCGGGATGGACCTGAAGGCCTTCATCGCCGGGGAGGACGTCTCACTACCCGAGCTCGGCTTCGCGGGCCTGGTGGAGAAGCCCCCGGCAAAACCGCTCATCGCGGCGGTCGACGGTCCGGCGCTGGGCGGCGGTTTCGAGATCGTCCTGTCCTGCGATCTGGTCGTGGCGTCGGAGAACGCCTCCTTCGGCCTCCCCGAGGTCAGGCGTGGTCTCCTGGCGGGCGCGGGCGGCCTGCTCCGGCTCCCCCGACGCATTCCGTATCAGCTGGCGATGGAAGCCGCCCTGACCGGCCAACCGATCGACGCCGAGACCGCCCGGGGCGCCGGCCTGGTCAACCGGCTCGTCCCGGCGGGTGAGGCGACCGCCGCCGCCGTGGAATTGGCCAAAGCGATCGCCGCGAACGCCCCGCTTGCCGTGCGGGCATCCAAAGAGATCATGGCCCGGTCGCGCGAGTGGAACTCCGAGGAGGAATTCGACAAGATGAGAGATATCTACCTCCCGGTCCGGTCGTCGAACGACGCCCGCGAAGGGGCGCTCGCCTTCAAGGAGAAGCGGGCTCCACGGTGGACGGCGACCTGAGAGGACCGACACGATGACCAGTGGCACGGTGCAGCACGACCTCCTGGCGGTCGCCCGCCGGGAGTTCGTGGAACACGGCTACGGGGGCGCATCGATCCGGTCGATCGCACAGAAGACCGGGGTGAGCCTGTCGGCGATGTATTACCACTACGCCAGTAAGCAGGAGCTGCTGGCGGCCATGCTCAACGCGGGGATGGACTCCTTCGAGGGGCGCGTGACCGAGGAGTTCGAGGCCAAGGACTCGACCCCCACCGGCCGGCTCCTGGGCTTCGTCGCCTCACTGGTCCGGTTCCGCACGCTCGAGCAGGAACAGTCCCAGCTGGTCCAGACCGAAACCCGTAACCTCGAGCCGAAGCACCTCGCGGCCTATCGGGAGCGACAGCGGCAGTCCAGTGAGCCGCTGCGACAGGCGGTCGCCGACGGCGTCGCGAGCGGCGAGTTCTGCACCCGGTTCCCCGAGGACTCCTACCGGTCCATCCTGGGCATGTGCAACGCGATCGCCCACTGGTACGAGCCGGACGGCGACCTGGCGGTCGAGGAGATCGTCCACCGCTACCAAGAACTCGCACTGGGCGTGGTTTACCACCGGGATGTCACCGTCCCTGCCCCCTGAAACCGGGCTAGCCGGGCCGAAGGCCAGTCGGGCCGGGCGGGGGTCAGTCGCGGCGGCGGGCCTGGTCGACCTGGGCCTCGCGTCGGACGTCTGCAGCCTCGTCGATGGCCTTCTGCTGCTTCTCGGCCGCCTTGTCGCTGGCGGTGGTGTCGCGCGGCGGGAGCTGGATGGTCTCCTCGGCGTGCATGCCCGCCTGGAGTTCGCGGGCGCGCTCCATCTCGGCGTCCACCTCGGCACCGAACAGGAAGGCGTTGTTGGTGATCCACAGCCACAACAGGAAGACGATGACGCCGGCCAGCGAACCGTAGGTCGCGTTGTAGCTGCCGAAGTTGGACACGTAGAAGAAGAAGCCGACGGTCGCGAGGCCCCACACCACCAGCGCGACCACCGCGCCGAGCGAGATCCAGCGGAACTTGGGCTGCTTCACGTTGGGGGCGAACCCGTAGAGGACCGCGAGGATGACGACGACGACGAGGACCAGCGCCGGCCACTTGGCGATGCCCCAGACGGTGACCGCCGTCGAGCCGAGACCGATGAGATCCCCCACCCACTCGGCGATCGGCCCGCTGACGACCAACATCACGCCGGCCAGGGCGACCAGGATCAGCAGCACAGCGGTGAGCAGGATCATCAGGGGCTTGAGCTTCCAGAAGGGGCGCCCCTCCTCGACCTCGTAGATGCGGTTCATGGCGCGACCGAAGGCGCCCACGTACCCGGAGGCCGTCCAGAGCGCGCCGAGAATACCGGTGATCAGGGCGATCCCTGCGGCCGGAGTGTTGACCAGTCCCTCGATCGGCCCGCGGAGCTCGTTGAGGGTCTGCTCCGGTACCGAGCCCTCGACGAGGCCCATCACCGCGTCGACGGTGGCCTGCCCCTGGCCGAACACACCGAGCAGCGAGACCACGGCGAGAAGCGCCGGGAACAACGACAGCACGGCGAAGTACGTGAGCGACGCCGCGAGGTCGGTGCAGTTGTCCTTGGAGAACTCCCCTGCGGCGCGTTTGAGGCCGACTTTCCAGGCTCCGCCGGTGAGCTTGGTGGGTGACTCGGGCTTGCCGGTGTCGGGGTCGGCATCCGTGTGGGGCTTGTCGGTGATGTCGCGGCTGCTCGTATTCATACCAAGCACCTTCCCACCACCGGGCCTCCCCCGCATCCGGCCCGGCCGTCCCCCCGCGGGATTGCGGACGCCGGTCTGTGCGTTACCCTCTTTGATGTCACGTCACCAAAGTGTCGCATCAACAACCTCGATATCGCCGACCGTCACCGCACCAGAGGGAGAAACACAGTGAGTCTGTCCAACGCCATCCTCCGTGGAGTCACCGGGGCCTTCGTCCTCAACTCCGGCCTGAGCAAGCGCGGCATGCCGACCGAGGCCGCCCAGGGCCTGCAGGGCTTCGCCGCGACGGGCGTGCCCGCCGTGAACAACATGGATCCCGATTCGTTCGGCAAGTTCGTCGCCTACTCCGAGATCGGCATCGGCGCCGCCCTCCTCACCCCGGTCGTGCCCCGCCAGATCGCCGGCGCCGCCCTCGGCGTCTTCTCCGCCGGCCTGCTCGCGATGTACTTCCGCAACCCCACCATGACCGAGGCCGACGGCATCCGCCCCAGCCAGGAGGGCATGTCCCTGGCCAAGGACGCGTTCATGGCCGCCATCGCCGGCGCGCTGGTCACCGACCGGTAGCCTCCCCCGCCGGCGGGCACGAGCCCCACGGCGCCCTGCCTCACGACGCGACGGCCCGGACCCGCACCACGCGGGCCCGGGCCGTCGCCCGTTCCCGGCACACGCGCGTTCCCGGCACATGCGCGGACACCTGCCACACGCACCCCGGACCGGATGCGCGGCCCACGCGGGTCGCCGACCATGGTGCGATGACGCAGAACCCGGAATCCGATACCCCGGCCCGCCGGATGCGGATAGTCGTCACCGGTGCCAGCGGCAACGTCGGCACCCCGCTCGTGCGGCGTCTGCTCTCCGACGGGCACGACGTGGTGGGACTGTGCCGCCGGATCCCCCCGGCCACGCCGCCCTACGACGGCGCGCGGTGGCATCGGGTGGACCTGTCGTACGCCCGCGCGGAGGACCTGGTGGAGGTCTTCCGCGGCGCGGACGCGGTGATCCACCTGGCCTGGGGCTTCCAACCGACCCGCGACGTCGACCACCACCGCCGACTGGGCGTCGGGGGGACCGCCGCGGTCGTCAACGCCTGCCGTCTGGCGGGAGTGCCGCATCTCGTGCACCAGTCCTCCGTGGGCGCCTACGCCCCGGTGTCCGACGGCGGCCCCGGGGTGTCCGTGGACACCCGCGTCAGTGAGGGCGCCGAGCTGGGTGGCGTTCCGACCGCCGCCTACAACCACCACAAGACCGCCGCCGAGCACCTGCTCGACCAGCATGAGCGCGAACATCCGGGAACCCCGACGATCGCCCGCATGCGGGCCGCGTTCATCGTCCACGGCGAGGCCGCCTCGGGCCTGGTGCGCTACTTCAGCCCCGCCTTCGCACCGGTCCGGCTGATCCGGGCCCTGCCGGTCCTGCCCGTGGACCGTCGCCTCACCGTCCCCCTGGTCCACGGCGACGACATGGCCTCGGCACTCGCCGCCGCGGCCACGACCGGCGCGCAGGGCGCGTTCAACATCGCGGCCGAACCGCCCGTCACGCGCGACATGATCGCCCGCGAGCTCGGGGCCGTTCCGGTCGGGCTCCCGTTAGGGATCCTGCGGAGGTTGGTGCACGTCAGCTGGCTGCTCCGCCTCCAGCCGCTCAGCATCGGCTGGGTGGACCTCGCGTTCGGCGTCCCGCTCATGCACACCACCCGGGCCCGCGCGGAGCTCGGCTGGCATCCCACCGTCGCCGCCGACGAGGCCCTGCGCGAAGTGGTCGACGCGATCGCCGCCGGACGGGCCGGGACGTCCCCGCCCCTGCGCCCGCGGACCCTGCGGGACGCGCTGGCCTCGCTCCGCCGCGGCGGCCCGGTCGACGTCAGGCGCCTCCCCTGACAGACGCGGGCCCGCCGTAGACGACCGTCCGCGCAGGCCCGCCGCGTCGTGGCTACCTGTTCGCCGCGCCCTCGTCCGCGATCGCGCCGAGGATCGCGTCCGCCAGGTCGGCGCGGCACACGACGAGGTCCGGCAGGTAGGTGTCGGACACGTTGTACTCCAGCGGGGTGCCGTCGATCCGCACCGCGACGAACCCACGGGTCAACGCCACCCCGGCCGGCGCCGCGGAGTCCCATTGGTATTGCCCGCCGGCGTGGATGTAGGCGTCCGCCTCACCGCGGACGACGGCCGCCGTCTTGGCCCCGGCCGACCCCAGCGGCACGAGATCCCCGCCCACCGCCTCGGCGACCGCATCCGCGAATCGAGGCGGACGGGAGGCCGAGAGGACGATCCGCGGTCGGGAGCCCGTTCGCGGGGGAAGAAGGCCACCCCCGTCGACCCCGCCGTTGCCCACGGGTGCGGCGTAGACCTCGTCGTCGTCGACCCCCGACACCACTCCGAGCGCCGGGAGCCCGACCGCCGCGGCGGTGAGTCGCGACAACGCCGGGTCCCCCGCGCGCTCCCACAGGGCGACGTGGACGGCCCAGTCCGGCCGGTCGCCGAGGCCGTACTCGCGGGTGCCGTCGACGGGGTCGATGATCCACACGCGGTCGGCGTCCACCCGGGCGAGATCGTCGGCGGACTCCTCCGACAGGACCGCGTCGTCCGGGCGAGCGGCGGCGAGCCGTTCGAGGAGCAGCGTGTTGGCGCGGCGGTCGCCGATGTCGCCGAGCTCCCGTCCGGTGGGGCCGGAGGAGCGCAGGTCCACCAGCAGTCTCCCGGCCTCGATGGCGAGGTCGACGGCGAGTTGCTGGTCCGGGGTACGTGTGGCGGCGGTCATGCCCCCAGCCTAGGAGGCGCACTCCGGGCGCGGCGCGGGACGCCTACCGACGGCGCGACCGCAGCCCCCGGCGCCGGCCACTCCCGTACTGGCGGACGACGCGGGCGGGCTCGTCCGGACACCGGTGCGCGTCGGCCGCGACCCGGGCCGCGCCCCGGGACGGCAGGACACCGCTGCGGGCGTCGCAGCGGTGACAGCCCCAGACCGCGCCGTCGGCCGTCTCCTCGACGTAGCACTGCCACTGTCCGACCTCGTTCATCGTTCCCCCCGGGAGAAACTGCGCCAACCTCCAGCCGGCACATAGATCGCTATTTTGTCATAAATTTTTATTACTGGACAGCGAAAACGTCACTGCGCCCGGTGCCCCACCCCCGCAGTGCCCAATCCCGTCCTGGACAGCCGACTGAATTGCGCCCAACACTCACCAGACAGGTCGGTCTAGACAGTGTCCCTTCGTTATGTCTACTGTACTGATCGACATAATCGATTCACTATTCTAGGGATGCTCGTGAAGACACTCATCGTGCTCGGCGTCGTCGGCGCCATCGCCCAACTCATCGACGGCTCTCTGGGCATGGCCTACGGCGTCACGTCCACGACGCTGCTGGTCGCGGCCGGTATCGCGCCCGCCGCCGCATCGGCGTCCGTGCACTTCGCGGAGATCGGCACCACCCTCGCCTCCGGCGTCTCCCACCACCGACTCGGCAACGTCGACTGGCGGATCGTGCGCATCCTCGCGGTGCCGGGCGCGATCGGGGCGTTCGCCGGTGCCACCCTGCTGTCCAGCCTCCCCGCCGACGTCGCCAAGCCCGTCGTGGGGGCGATCCTGCTCAGCCTGGGCCTGTACGTCCTGTACCGGTTCCTCGCACTCGGCGGCCGTCGCCCCGAGTTCCGCGGGCGGGTCCGCACCGGGTTCCTCGTCCCGCTCGGACTGGTCGGCGGCACCCTCGACTCCCTCGGCGGCGGTGGCTGGGGCCCGGTCGGCACCACCTCGCTGCTGTCCTCGGGCCGGGTCGAGCCGCGCAAGGTCGTGGGCTCCATCGACACCTCCGAGTTCGTCGTGGCCGTCGGCGGATCGCTCGGCTTCCTCGTGGGCCTGGGCGCCGCCGGCATCAACTGGGGTTACGCGCTGGCGCTGCTGGTGGGAGGTGTGCTCGTCGCACCGCTCGCGGCGTGGCTCGTCAAGCACCTGCCCGCCCGGGTGCTCGGCACGGCGGCCGGCGGCCTGATCGTCGTCACCAACTCCCGCACCCTGCTGGTGTGGGCCGAGGTTCCCGCGTCGGCGACCACCCCGATCCTGCTGTCCCTGGTCACCGTGTGGATCGGCCTGGTCACGTGGGCCGTGCTCGCCGAGCGGAGGGCCTCCGGCGGCGACGACGACGAGGCCGGCATCGACCCGGTCGGTCCCGCCCCTGCCGCGGCCGCCGCATCCGCCCCGGCGCAGGACTGATCCGGGCGGACGCCCGGTGAGGTGGACCCTCTGGGACACTGTCGGCATGAGGGTCACCGCCAAGTCCGACTATGCGTTGCGCGCACTCGTCGAACTCGCGGCGGCACAGCTCGCCAGCCCCGACGACGATCCCCGCGACAATCCGCTGAGCGCCGAAGAACTGGGGCGGCGGCAGGACATCCCGCACGGGTTCCTCCAGGCGATCCTGTCGGACCTGCGGCGGGCCGGGATCGTGACCAGTCGCCGGGGCAAGACGGGCGGATGGTTCCTCGGCCGGGAGGCGCGGGACATCTCGGTCGCCGATGTCCTGCGGGCGGTCGACGGCCCCTTGGTGAGCGTCTACGACGTCCGCCCGGAGTCGGTGGTCTACAACGACCGTGCCGCGATCCTGCAGCACGTGTGGATCGCCTCGCGCGCGGCCCTGCGCCGGGTGATGGACGCCGTGACGATCGCCGACCTGGCCGCCGGGCACCTGCCGGGCGAGGTCCACGAGCTGACCCTCGACACCGACGCGTGGGAGCCCCGCTGACCGGAGGCCGGTCCCGCCACCCGGTCCGCTCCCGCCGGTCTCAGGTCGCCTGCTCGCGCCCGCGGTGGCGGTCGAGCCAGGTCACGGCCGGGGACGACGCCGCGCCGTGCAGGACGATGGACGCGACGATGACCAGCGACACCGCGGGCCACAGCGACCAGCCGTCCTCCTTGGAGAAGTACCCCATGGCGTAGCAGAGGTAGAACAACGACCCCACGCCACGCACCCCGAACGCCGAGACGAACAGGCGCTCCGGGGATCGCAGTCTGCCGTCGCCGATCAGCGCGATCCAGGCGGTGAGGGGCCTGATCACGAACAGCACCCCGGCCGCGACGACGGCGTGCGACCACTCGAGCCGGAAGACCGCGTCGGAGATGAATGACGCCCCGATCACGAGCAGGACCAGCAGGGTGAGCAGGTGTTCGGTGTACTCGATGAACTCGTGGAAGTGGGCGTGCCGCTCGTCCTCGCGCTCAGCCGACCGCGCACCGAGGGCGGCGAAGAACACGGCGAGGAAGCCCCAGCCACCCACGAGTTCGCCGACCCCGTAGGCGAACAGCAGCGTGGCCACCGCGGCCGCGGGTTCGGCGTAGCCGATGAGCTGGTATCCCCCGACGCGGTGTCGGTAGAGCACAGTGGCGATCAGCCGGCCGATCACCCACCCCGCCACGGCGCCGATGACCGTCTTGCCCACGAGATCCCAGACCAGCCAACCCCACAGCCAGCCCCCCGGCCCGCCCTTGGTGGCCAGGTAGATGGCGAGGTAGACGAAGGGGAACGCGAACGCGTCGTTCAGGCCGGCCTCGGAGGTGAGGGCGAAACGCGCCTCATCGTTCTCGTCGTCGGCGGCCTCGCCCGTCCCGGGGCCCGCCACCTGCACATCGGAGGCGAGGACCGGGTCGGTGGGGGCGAGCACGGCGCCGAGCAGGACAGCGACAGCGGGGGTCACCCCCAGTACCCACCACCCCAGGAGCGCGACGCCGGCGATGGACAGCGGCATCCCGATGGCGAGCAGCCGCCACGTGGTGGTCCAGCCACGGAAGGACAGGGGGCGGTCGAGGGCCAGTCCGACGCCGAAGAGCGCCACGATCACCGTGATCTCGGCCATCCGTTCGGCGAGTTCCGCGTGTTCGATCACGTCCACTAGCTGGGACTCGTTGGGCATGAGCCAGCCGATGAGCATGCCGACACCCACCACGATGATCGGGGCGGACAGGATGCGCTCCCGGAGCAGTCGCGGAAGGAGCGAGCCGAGGAGCAGCGCCGCGCCGACGACCGCGTAGATGAGGTCGGTGTTCGTCACGAACGAAAGTGTGGGCGCTCCTGGTGCCGCGGCGCCACCGAACCGGTCGGGAACCCGTCAGGCGCGGGAGACGGCCGGTTGGTCGGCGCGCGCGGAATACCTGCTCACCAGCACCCGCCACACCAGCGGCCCGCCCACCACGAGCACCAGCGTGATCACGCCGATCAGCGCCGGCGGGGCGCCCAGCATTGCCGAGGCGGTCACGGCCAGCACGATCGTGATGCCCCGGCGGATGAGCCCCTGCGGGACGCGGCTGGCGAACTTCGAGCCGAAGAACGTGCCGACCGCCCCACCGATCAACAACGGGACCAGCAGGTTCCAGTCGACGCCGGTGACCAGGACGTGCCCGATCGCCGCCGCGATCACCAGTGGGACCGCCTGCACCAGGTCGGTGCCCACCAGCCGCAACGCCGCCAGGGTCGGGTAGAGCAGCATGATGCACATCATGATGACGGTGCCCGAGCCGACCGACGTGATGCCGACCATCAGGCCGCCGATCACGCCGACCAGCAGGGTGATCAGCGGCTTGACCGGCGGGTCGGGGTCATCGCCGGTGCGGATGCGCCCGGACATCTCGAAGAACGCCCGTAGGAAGTAGGCGGTGGACGCCACGATCAGCGTCGCACCGATGGCCTTCTTCAGCAGCCCCTGTACGTCGTCGGCGCCGATGGCGTGGACGAGCCACGCCCCCAGGTAGGCCGTCGGCACGGATCCCAGGATGAGCCAGAACGCGATCTTGAGGTTGGGTTTCCCGTGCCGCCAGTGCACGCCCGCGCCGATGACCTTGTTGACCGCGTTGACCACCAGGTCGTTGGCGACCGCCGCCGTCGGCGGGATGCCCACGAGGATGAGCGCCGGCGTCATCAGGGCGCCGCCGCCCATCCCCGTCAGACCGATCACCACGCCGATGACGGCGCTGACGACCAGCAGCCCCAGCGAATCGTAGGTCCAGAGGGCCTCGGGCACCGGCTCAGATTCCCAGGATGGAGCTGAGGATCCGCTGCGCGACCTCTTCCGCGGTCCCGTCCTCGGGGCGGATGTGCAGGTCGGGGGTCAGCGGCGGCTCGTACGGAGCCGACACCCCGGTGAACTCCCGGATCTCGCCGGACCGGGCCTTGGCGTACAGGCCCTTGGGGTCACGGGCCTCGCACTCGGCCAGCGGGGTGTCCACGAAGACCTCGGTGAACGGCAGGTCGGCCTTTGCGTGGACCTCGCGCGCCGCGTCGCGGTCGGCGCGCATGGGCGAGATGAGGGAACAGACGACGACGACGCCGGCGTCCGCGAACAGCGCCGCGACCTCCGCGGTGCGGCGGATGTTCTCGGCGCGATCCTCGGCCGAGAACCCGAGGTCGGCGTTGAGGCCGTGCCGCAGGTTGTCGCCGTCGAGGATGTAGGCGGGGTGCCCGGACTCGATGAGCAGTCGCTCCACCTCGGACGCGATCGTGGACTTGCCCGAGCCCGACAGGCCGGTGAGCCACAGTGTGCGGCCCTGTCCCCGGTCCCCGCGCTGGACGGCCCCGGCGTGCCAGACCACGTTGGACCCCGTGGTGGCGGGCCCGATGATCATGCCCGCGCCCACGGTGTTGCCGGTGATCTCGTCGACCATGATGAACGCACCGGTGTCGCGGTTGCGCCGGTACGGGTCGTACATCAGCGGGGTCTGCGTGCGCAGTCCGATGCGGCCGATCTCGTTGAGGTCGAGCTCAGTGGAATCCGGGTCGCGGTGCAGGGTGTTGACGTCGAGCCGGTACTCCATCCCCGTGACGATCGCCTTGGTGTCTCGGGTGGTGTGCTTGATGACGTAGCGCTTGTTCTGCTGCAGCGTGGTGGCGTCGTCGAACCAGCAGACCATCGCCTCGAGTTCGGTGCCCTGGTGCGGACGGTTGCCCGGACGGGCGATCATCTCGCCGCGGACGATGTCGATCTCGTCGTTCAGTGCGATCGTCACGGCGGCGGGCGCGGCGGCCTCGTCCAGCTCCGCCCCGCCCGGGCCCCAGATCGCCTTGACCGTGGACTGCCGACCGGACGGCATGACCACCACGTCGTCGTCGACCTTGATGATGCCGCCCGCGACGGTGCCGGCGAACGAGCGGTGATCCAGGCCGTCGGCGCGCTGGGGACGGATCACGTACTGGACCGGGAACCGGACGTCGGTGAGGTTGCGGTCCGAGGCGATGTGCACGTTCTCGAGGTGGTCCAGCAGCGCCGGCCCGGTGTACCAAGGCATGGAATCAATCGAATCGACGGCCCTGTTGACCACATTGTCGCCCTTGAGCGCGGACAGCGGCACGAACGTGACGTCGTGGACCTCGAGCTTGGCGGCGAAGTCGGTGAACTCGGTCCGGATGGCCTCGAATGTGGCCTCGTCGTAGTCCACCAGGTCCATCTTGTTCACGGCCACGACCAGGCGCGGGATGCCCAGCAGTGCGGAGAGGAAGGCGTGGCGGCGCGTCTGCTCGAGGACACCCTTGCGGGCGTCGACGAGGATGATCGCCACGTCGGCCGTCGAGGCGCCGGTGACCATGTTGCGCGTGTACTGCACGTGGCCCGGGGTGTCCGCGATGATGAACTTGCGCCGCGGGGTCGAGAAGTAGCGGTACGCCACGTCGATCGTGATGCCCTGCTCCCGCTCGGACCGCAGCCCGTCGGTGAGCAGCGCGAGGTCGGTGTACTCGTCGCCCCGCTTGGCGGAGGTGGCCTCGATGGAGGCGAGCTGGTCCTCGAAGATGCCCTTGGAGTCGAACAGCAGCCGACCGATGAGGGTCGACTTGCCGTCGTCGACGGAGCCGGCGGTGGCGATGCGCAGCAACTGGGCCTGGTCGGACATGGTGTGGCCGGTCTCCACGGTGGCGGCCTCGGGGTTCGGGACCGCGGTGGTGGGGGCCGAACCGGCGGTGGTCGGGGTGCTCATCAGAAGTAGCCCTCCTTCTTGCGGTCTTCCATGCCGGCCTCGGAGATCCGGTCGTCGGCGCGGGTCGCGCCGCGCTCGGTGACGCGGGTGCCCGCGACCTCGGCGACGACGGCGGCGTTGTCGGCGGCGTCGGACTCGACGCAGCCGGTGCAGGTGGCGTCGCCGACGGTGCGGAAGCGGACCAGTTCGGTGCGGGCCTCCTCGCCGGGCAGCGTCTCGAGGAACCGGGTGTTGGCCAGGAGCATGCCGTCGCGCTCGATGACCTCACGCTCGTGGGCGTAGTAGATCGGCGGCAGGTCGATTTCCTCGCGCTCGATGTACTGCCAGATGTCCAGCTCCGTCCAGTTGGACAGCGGGAAGACGCGGATGTGCTCGCCCTTGCGGTGGTTGCCGTTGTAGAGCTTCCACAGCTCCGGGCGCTGCGCGCGGGGGTCCCAGGCGCCGAACGCGTCACGGAACGAGAAGACGCGCTCCTTGGCGCGGGCCTTCTCCTCGTCGCGGCGGGCACCGCCGAAGACCGCGTCGAAGCGGTTCTCCTGGATGCCCCGCAGGAGCGCGGTGGTCTGGAGGCGGTTACGGCTGGCACCGACCCCGGTGTCCTCGACCACGCGGCCGGCGTCGATGTCGTCCTGGACGTGGGAGACGAGCAGCTGGACGCCGGTCTCGGCCACGACCCGGTCGCGGTACTCGATGACCTCGTCGAAGTTGTGTCCCGTGTCCACATGCATGAGCGGGAACGGCATCGGCGCGGGCCAGAAGGCCTTGCGGGCGAGGTGGAACATCACCACCGAGTCCTTGCCTCCGGAGAAGAGCATCCCCGGGCGTTCGAACTGTGCGGCTACCTCGCGGAAGATGTGGACGGACTCCGCCTCGAGCGCGTCGAGATGCGAGAGCGTCACCGCCGACCTCGTCGTCATGCGACCTCCAGTGTCGTGGACCGTCCGGGGTACCGGGCGGCTGACGGCAGACAGATCTGTCTGCCATCGGGTATCCGCACCATCGTGCGCCCGCCGAGCCTGGATCTGCATCTCGGCGAGGGAAGTTGGCGTGCCCCTGTCGAATAACAGGCATACCCTGTCGATTATGCGACACGAACCGACCCATCGGGCGCTCTCGGTGATCGAGGCCCTCGCGAACGACGGCCCTCCCCTGCCCCTGGCCGAGCTCGCGCGCGTCGCCGGCGCCAGCCGGTCGACCCTCCACGCGGTGCTCTCCGAGATGGAGTCCCAGGCCTGGGCGGAGAAGGTCGGCGGCGGGTGGCGTGCCGGGCCGAGACTGCGCGAGGTGGGCACGGCGCTGGCCGCCGAGGTCGATCTCGTCCGGGCGGCCCGCGAGCCCCTCGAGACCCTGGCCGACGCCACCGGCATCGCCGCTGTGGTCTTTGAGCTCCGCGACGGGATGGCCGAGGTCGTGGACTCGGTCGGTGCCGGCATGCGCACCGCCTCCCGGGAGGCCATGCCCGTCGGTCATGTGGTCCCGGTGCGTGCGCCCTTCGCCCGCGAACTGGCGGCCCGCCTCCCCGTGGTCGAGCAGCGCCGCTGGCTCGCCGACTCCGCGGGGCTCACCCCCGCCGCACGGGATCGACTCGAGACTGTCCTGCCGCAGATCGCGCGACGCGGGTGGTCGATCGAGCGACTGACCCCCGCACGACGCGAACTACTCCGGATGGCCGACTCCCTCGAGGCGTCCGGGATCGGTGCCCTGGTCCGTGACCGCGTGTCCGAACTGTTCGTGGAGCTGTCGGAACTCGACGTGACCAACGCGGAGCTCGACGCCGCCGCGGACCTGGCGGTGGCCTCGATCGCGGCACCGGTCCTGCGTGCGGACGGCCGCGCGATCGGCTCGGTGGCCGTCGCCCCGGGCCGACGCATGACCGGTCGGGCCGTCGCCCGTGCCACCCGGGCGGTCAGCGCGTGCGCCGACTCGGTCTCCGCCCGGCTGGCCTCGCGCCCGGGCCGCGCCCCCGCCGTCGGCCTGCCCCCGCACCTCGTCCACCCGGCGCACGCGGCGCGCCACCCCTGAGCCCGGACCCGCCTACCGCCGCCCCCACACCCGCCCGACCCCGCCCGACCCTCGCGGGCGCGACGACCTCCCGACCAACCGCCCACTACCGGGGGCATCACGCACGCCGCCGCGTCCGTATGGTGTAGATCACACACCCCCCGACCGGCCGGAGGCGCCCTGTGACCCAGACCGTCCGCCCCTCCTCCCCTGCCCCCGGTGAGGACCACATCGATCTGTCCTGGCGCAGATCCGCATCGTGCGGACTCACCCCGAAGAGCGCCCGGCCCGGAGCCCCCGACCCACGCGCATCGCGCTCCCACCGGCTCGCCGAAGCCGCCCGACCGGTGATGGACGACCTGGACGAGGTCCTCAAGGACACCGGGGCGATGCTCCTGCTCGCCGACCGCGAGGGTCGGGTCATCCGCTCGGTACGCGACAACGCCCGGATCTCCCGCATGCTGCTGCGGCGAGGGGTCGACGACGGGGCGACGCTGACCGAGGACGCGGTGGGCAACAACGGAATCGGCACGGCCCTCGAGACCCGCGCCGGGGTGTTCATCCACGGCGAGCAACACTTCGCCGAGGTCCTGCGCGACTTCGCCTGTTACGGGCACCCGATCATCGACCCGCTCACGCGACGCCTGGTCGGCGCGGTGGATCTGACGGGTATGAGCGCCGACGCCTCCCGCATGTTCGCGCCGTTCGTACGGAAGATCGTCGCGGACATCGAGGCCCGCTACGTCGACACCGCCCGTGCCGACGACCGCGAACTGTGGCACCGCTTCGTCGAACGCACCCGCACCTCCGACACCGCGACCTGCGCGTTCGGCGACGAGGTCGTACTGGCCTCGCACTCGAGCCTGGAACGGCTGGACTCCCGCGACCTCGGCAGGCTCCGGCGCCTGGTCGACCGGGACGAGCTGGGCGACTCCGTGGAGCTGTCGGTGGGTACGGTCGGGGTGCTCTCGAGCCGTGTCGGCCGCCGTGGGCACCTGCTCGACCTGGTGTTCCCGGACCAACAGCACCCGGCCGTGCCCGTCCCGGGCAGCACCCGGCCTGCCTCCACTGCCGCCATGGCCGCGTCCACCCCGGGGAGGTCGGCGATGCCCGCCGCGTCCGGGCCCGGCTCTTCCAGCGGGGCCACCGGGCGGGCCCACGCCGTGGTCGGCCCCTCCGGGTCGGGACGATCGACGACGGCGCGGGACATCGCCGGCCCGGGCGCCCTGCACGTCCGTCTCGCGGAAGCCGACAGCGCGGACGCCGCGTGGATCGGGCTCGTGGTGCCCGCCCTACGTGACCAGGGCGATCAGGGCAGGCCGCTGGTACTGGACGACATCGACCTCCTCGACGACGCCGACCTGCGCCGCCTGGCAGCACGCCTACGGTCGGCGGGGGCCGCCCTCGTCGTCGTCACCAGTCGCGAGGACCCCCGCGCGGCGGTGACGGAGGCACTGGACGCGTGCGGGGCGCGGACCGTCCTGCGGCCGTTGCACGAACGGGGGGCCGAGAGCGCCGAGATCGTCGCCCGGATGGTGACGGAACTGACCGCCGAGAAGGGGCTCGGCCCGACCGTGCCCACAGCGCGCTTCACGGACGCCGTCTGCGCCCTGGACCTGCCCAACGGACTGATCTCCCTGCGGTCGATCCTGAGCGAATGCCTCACCGAATCCGGGCACAGGGGATCGACGACCCTCGACGTGGACTCACTGCCGTCCCGCGCCCGCACCGGACGCCCGCCCCGGGCCGGGGAGCTGGCGAGAGGCGAGTACGACGCGATCGTCGCCGCCCTGGCCGAATGCGACGGCGTCCGGTCACGCGCCGCCAAACGGCTGGGCATCAGCAGGACCACCCTGTACGCCCGGATGCGCGAGTTCGGCTTGTCCTGACGGGCGGCGTCGACCCGGCCTCTGCCCGGCGTCGTCGATGCTGTCGGTGTTGTGCATGTTGTCCAGAATCTGAACACTCTGCCGGGCCGGACCGACCCCATGATGGGTTGTGACCTGCCTCACACCTGAGCCGGTCGGAATTCTTGGAGGACACAATGACCGGCACACTCTCCCGGGACACCGGCGCCACCACCCAGGTCGACGAGCGGCTCGGCACCGAGGCCCGCGACTTCCTCGGCCGCCCGCACCAGCTCTTCATCGACGGGCAGTGGGTCGACGCCGCCGACGGCCGCACCTTCGGCACCTACGACCCCGCCACCGGCGCCGAGATCACCCAGGTCGCCCACGGCGGGCCCGAGGACGTCAACCGGGCCGTGGCCGCCGCACGCCGCGCATTCGACGACGGCGCCTGGGCCACGATGAAGCCCAACCAGCGCGAGCAGATCCTCTGGCGCATCGGCGACCTGCTGGACGCCAAGGCCGAGCTGTTCGGCCAGATCGAGGCGCTGGACAACGGCAAGTCCGTGGCGATCGCGACCGCCGTCGACGTGGCATGGGCTGCGGACGTGTTCCGCTACTACGCCGGCTGGTCCACCAAGATCGAGGGCTCCACCGTCAACGTGTCGATGCCGTTCGCCGGCGACAAGCAGTTCCACGCCTACACCCAGCGCGTCCCCGTGGGCGTGTGCGGGCAGATCATCCCCTGGAACTTCCCCCTGCTCATGGCGGCGTGGAAGCTCGCCCCCGCCCTGGCCACCGGCAACACGCTGGTCCTCAAGCCGGCCGAGCAGACGCCGCTGACCGCGTTGCTGCTGGGCGAGGTCATCGCCGAGGCCGGGGTTCCCGACGGCGTGGTCAACATCGTCACCGGCTTCGGCGACGCCGGCGCGGCCATCTCGGCCCACGACGACGTGGACAAGGTGGCCTTCACCGGCTCCACCGAGGTCGGGAAGCTGATCGTCGACGCCGCCAAGGGCAACCTCAAAAAGGTCTCCCTCGAGCTGGGCGGCAAGAGCGCCAACATCGTCTTCGCCGACTGCGACTTCGAGGCCGCCGTCGCCGGGTCCGTGGCCGCGTGGATGTTCAACCACGGGCAGGCCTGCACCGCCGGCACCCGCCTGTACGTCGAGGACTCCATCTACGAGGAGTTCACGCAGGCCGTCGCCGACGCCGCCGCCCAGGCCACCATCGGGCACGGCCTGGACCCCGCCACCGAACTCGGCCCGCTCGTCGACCAGGACCAGTTCGACAAGGTCTCCTACTACCTACGAGCCGGGATCGAGGACGGCGGACGCGCTCTGACCGGTGGCGGCCGACACGGTGACACCGGCTTCTTCGTCCAACCGAC
The DNA here is from genome assembly GCF_051994785.1 of Dietzia sp. MNB45. Lineage (NCBI taxonomy): Bacteria > Bacillati > Actinomycetota > Actinomycetes > Mycobacteriales > Dietziaceae > Dietzia > Dietzia sp. MNB45. Next base: position 2,800,264 of record NZ_CP163397.1, read on the forward strand.
CGTCTTCGTGGACGTCGAACCCGACCACCGGGTGGTCACGGACGAGATCTTCGGCCCCGTCGTCTCGGCCCTGCGGTTCACCGACATCGACGACGCGGTCCGGCAGGCCAACGACTCGATCTACGGCCTCGCCGCGGGCGTCTGGACGAAGGACATCTCCAAGGCCCACAAGGTCGCCAGCCGTCTGCACGCCGGCTCGGTCTGGGTCAACCAGTACAACGGCTTCGACACCGCCATGCCGTTCGGCGGGTTCAAGCAGTCCGGATGGGGCCGCGAACTGGGCCAGGGTGCGCTGGACCTCTACACCCAGACCAGGTCGGTCAACATCCAGCTCTGAGTGATCGAGCTCCACGAACCGGGACCCGGCGTCCCCGTGCCCCCTCCGGGGACGTCGGCGACTCCCCTCTCTTCCCACCCTGCACTACCTGAAAGGAACACGCCGTGAAGACCAAAGCAGCAGTACTGTTCGACCTCCACAAGCCGTTCGAGATCATCGAGCTCGACCTGGACGATCCCGGCCCCGGTGAGGTGTTGATCAAGTACACGGCCGCGGGCCTGTGCCACTCCGACCTGCACCTGTCCGACGGCTCACTCCCGCCGCGCTTCCCGATCGTCGGCGGGCACGAGGGAGCCGGCGTCATCGAAGCCGTGGGCGTGGGCGTCACCAAGGTCAAGCCGGGCGACCACGTGGTGTGCTCGTTCATCCCCAACTGCGGGACCTGCCGCTACTGCTCGACCGGGCGGCAGAACCTCTGCGACATGGGAGCGACGATCCTCGAGGGCCATATGCCCGACGGGACCTTCCGCTTCCACTCGGACGGCAAGGACTTCGGTGCGATGTGCATGCTCGGTACGTTCTCCGAGCGCTCGGTGATCTCGCAGCACTCGGTGGTCAAGGTCGACGACTGGCTGCCGCTCGACAAGGCCGTCCTGGTGGGCTGCGGCGTGCCGTCGGGCTGGGGCACCGCCACCTACGCCGGCAACGTGCGCCAGGGCGACACCGTGGTGATCTACGGAATCGGCGGCCTGGGCATCAACGCCGTCCAGGGCGCCGTCCACTCCGGTGCCCGCCACGTGGTCGTGGTGGATCCCGTTCAGTTCAAGCGCGACGAGGCGTTGAAGTTCGGCGCCACCCACGCCTTCGCCGACGCCGCCGAGGCCCACGCCGAGGTGGAGAAACTGACCTGGGGCCAGATGGCGGACCAGGCGCTCATCCTGGTGGGCACCGTCGACGAGCAGGTCGTCTCGAGCGCGTTCGACGTGATCGGCAAGGGCGGCACCGTGGTGATCACCGGCCTGGGCAACATGACCGACAAGACCGTCCAGGTCAGCGGCACCATGATGGCCCTCTTCGGGAAGACCATCACAGGCACCCTGTTCGGTTCCGCCAACCCGCAGTACGACATCGTCAAGCTCCTGCGCCTGTACGACGAGGGCAAGCTCAAGCTGGACGAACTCATCACCACGACCTACACGCTCGACCAGGTGAACGAGGGCTACCAGGACCTGCAGGACGGCAAGATCATGCGCGGGGTAATCATCCACGACAACTGATCCCGGCCGGCGAGGCCTGGCGGCGCGCGCCGTCCCGATATTCCGGGGCGGCGCGTGCTGCCGTTGGCCCGGTCATGGCCGGCAGACGCTCCTGCGGATGGCGTCTCGCGCGAGCGCCTGACCGGTCGGGACACAGCCGCCCGCGGGCACGGCGTCTCGCCCGCACCGCGGTTCACGCGAGACGCCATCCCGGCGGGCGGCTTCGCTGAGCCGGCTCAGGGCGTGGGCGCACCGCCCGTCACCGACAGCGTGTTGCCGGTCGTGTACGACGACTCCTCGGATGCCAGGTAGACGTAGGCGCCGGCCATCTCGACCGGCTGACCGGGCCGGCCCAGCGGGTTCTTCTGACCGAAGTACGGCAGCTTCTCCGGCTTCTGCCCGCCGGAGACCTGCAGCGCGGTCCAGAACGGCCCGGGCGCCACGGCGTTGACGCGGATCCCCCGGGGCGCGAGCTGCTGGGCCAGCGCCTTGGACATGGTGTTCACGGCCGCGCGGGAGGTCGCGTAGTCCACGAGGCCCGGTGACGGGGTGTAGGCCTGCACCGACGAGGTGAAGATGACACTCGATCCGGGCTGGAGGTGCCCCAGCGCCTCCTGCATCATCCAGAACGGCGCCGAGATGTTGACGTTCATCGTCTCGGCCCACTGCTCAGAGGTGAGGTCCTCAAGGTTCTCCACGTAGGTCTGCCGGGCGGCGCCCAGCACCAGCACGTCGACCCCACCGAGCCCGGCGACGGCGTCGCGGACGATCGACCGGGCGACCTCCTCATCGCCCACATCGCCGGGCAGCAGCACGCATGTCCGCCCGGCCTCGCGGACCAGTCGCGCGACCTCGTCGGCGTCGGACTGCTCGGACGGCAGGTAGCCGATCGCGACATCGGCACCCTCGCGGGCGTAGGCGATCGCGACGGCCCGACCGATTCCCGAGTCACCGCCGGTGATGAGCGCCCGCCGGCCGGTGAGCCGACCGTGGCCGACGTAGGACGTCTCGCCGTGGTCGGCGGGCGGGTCGAGCTCGGACGCCAGCCCGGGGACGGGCTGCGACTGCATCGGTATCTCCACCTCGTACTTGGAGGTGGGGTCGATCAACACCGCGTCGTCGGGCTGGACGGCGTCGGGCTGGTCGGAGGGTGTGAAGGTGGGGTCGGTGCTCACTGGCGGGCCTCCTGGGTCGTGTAGCTGCATCGACGGTACGCGCCACGGGCGGCCGCCCGTCCGGATGCGAGTCGGCGCCGAATCCCCCACACTGCGGAAGAGCACTCAACTTCCCTCGAGACGAAGGAGCACGCATGCCCCGTTACCGCGTGATTGACCCCGAGCAGAACGTGATCGACGAGAAGGAGTTCGCCGACGACACCAAGGCCTACGACTGGTTCAAGACGGTCGAGGTCCCGGAAGACTCGCTCGGCTACGCCATGGAGGTCGACATGGACGGCAAGTGGACGCGATTCGAGATCAACGACGGTGGCACCAACACCTCCCCCGCGGCCGACGAGGGCACCGGCATCGCCTGAGCCCACCCCGCGGACACCGCTACTCCGCCTGCCCGTCACCCGCCACGCGTGGGTGGGGCGAGGCGGAGTCGGTCATTTCGGCCGACCCGCGCGGTGGACGCGTTCGCGGAGGGCGAGCATCAGTGAGTCCATGCGTGCGGTCTCCTCGAGCAGGTCCGGGACCGCATCAGGGTGGCCGGAGCGGTTGTCGAGGCAGGCGGTGTTCGCCCGCTCCAGCAGCGCGGCGAACTCCGGATCGGAGTCGGTGCGGTCCCTGACGTCGGGATAGGTGCCCTCGAGCGGGGTACCGATCCCGAGCGTGGGCCGGAGCGCGTACCACCGATCGAGGGTCTCGGTCAGCGCCTCCAGCGCCAGGAAGTAGGAACGTCGGGCTGAATCCACCGCGCGCTCGGCGGTGAGCTGGACCGGGTCGGAACCCCGCCGTAGTCGCCGGCGGCGGGACAGATCCTCCAGCCCGGACCGCGCGAGCCAGCCGGTCGCCGCGACCCAGGCGGCGAGCCCGGCGATCACCGTGAGCAGCACCAACGCAAGGATCAGGGGCATACCGTCACCGCCCCACGGCCGATGCGCCGAGCCGCCGAGCCCCAGGCCCCGACCGCAGCACCGACCCCGGGGCCGTCATGATCCCACCAGTGCGTGCAGGACGAGCGTCAGCGGCACGGACAGCAGTACCGCCGCCGAGATGCCGGCCCCGATCAGTTTCCCCAGGCCCGCCCAGCGGAGCTCCGAGCATTCCGCCTCGACGGCGGCCGGTGACAGCGGCGCCGCGAGCCGACCGGCCGCGGACGCCCGCGCCTCCGCGACGGTCGGCCAGGTCGCGGGCACGTGGGCGTGGGGGTCGTCGCCGAGCTCGGCTGCGGCGACAAGGGCACGCTGGTCGTCCCACTCGGTCAGTCGCTGGTCGAGTTCGGCCACCGCCGCCTCGGCCGCCTCGATCCGCCGGCCCTCGGCCGTTCGCGAGGCGGTGACCGAGGGCAGTTCCATTACTCCAGCTTCCCCCACCCGAGCTCGCCCGGGCAAGGGTGACCGCCGCGCCGTCAGCCCTTGACCAACCCGCCGTCCACGATGAGGTTCTGCCCGGTCACGGCCCGTGCCCACGGGGAGGCGAAGAACAGCACCGCGTCGGCGAGTTCGGCGGGGGTGATCGCGCGCCGTAGCGGCGTCCCGGAGGCGATGACGTCGAACACTTCTTCAGGTGTAGCGGCGCTGGCGTCGGTGGTGCGCAGCAGGCCACCGGAGACCATGTTGACCGTGATGCCGTCCGGCCCGAGGTCGGTGGCCAGGGTGCGGGTCAGCGAGAGCGCGGCGGCCTTGGCGGCGGTGTAGTCGTGGTACGGCACCACCGGGTGCTGGAACAGGTTGGTGCCGATGGTGACGATCCGCCCGAACCCGGCTTCCCGCATCCCCGGGAGCGCGGCCTGGGTGGTGGCGAGGGTGCCCTTGACCGCGCCACGCAGCTGCGAGTCGAAGTCCTCCCAGGTGAGGGTCTCCGGCCGCGGCCTGGCGTCGCCGTTGAACTGGAAGTCGACCAGGGCGTTGTTGACCACCGTGCTGATCGGCCGACCGAAGTGGGTGCGGGCCGCGTCGACGAGGGCGCGTACCTCGTCGTCGTCAGTCACGTCAGCGCGTAGTGCGACGGCGCGGTCCTCGCCGAGCTCACGGACGAGGTCGGCGGCGGCGGCCTCGCTGCGTCGGTAGTTGACGACGACGAGGGCGCCCTCGCGGGAGAAGGCGCGGATGATCTCCACGCCGAGTCCGCGGGCTCCGCCGGTGACCAGGACGACCTGCTCGTTGATACGCATTCCACTCGCTTCCCGGTGGTTCCTCACGGGGAGCGCGATGCCCACCTGCCCGCCGCACGATGACCGCACGACTGCCAGGCGACGCCGCCCGGGGCGACTTGCACGACATTCCTCCGCTGGAACTACCCAGTTCAGGTTCGACGGGTGTGTTCTCAGCCGCCCGGATGGGCGGCACCCCGTGTCGAGTGCGAGCCTAGGCCACCCGCGGCCGGCTGAACGCGAAGCCACACTGCCGATCTGTCCCGCGTGGCTGGACAACCGTCCTAGGATCGGCGAACGCCCCCGACGATCGGAGCCCCGTGACCGTCGCCCTGCCGACCTCGCTCGGCCGATTGCGCGCCCTGTTCTCGCAGGCGACGCCGCCGACCGATCTGCCCGCCCCGGGCGACTACCTCGTCACGTTCGTCGGCCCGGCACCGCTGAGGGCGGTGGCGCCGCGCGCGATCGCCCTCGGCGGGATGCCGGGCTGGCAGGGCAAGCGTTTCGCCCCCGGGGGCGGCGCGATGAACCTGGTCGACGACGACGAGGGCCGCCCGCCACGGGAGATCCGGCCGATGCGGGTGACGCTGGAATCCTCGTGGTTCGACGGCGGTCAGGTGATTGTCTGCTCGTACGGCGCCTCGAGCCCGGTGCCGTGGCGCTGGGTGCGCGACGAGTTCCGGCGGCTCGACGACCGGCGCCTGATCGGCCTGACCTTCGCGGGCGGGCCCTGGTCGCGGTTCGCGGCGGCGCCGCTGCTGCTCACCCGGGCCTGAGCCCGGGGTGAGCGGCCGGGTGGGTCACAGGCCCGCCCGCGGCGCCTAGGCGAGGCGACGCAGTCGCGGTTCGAGGTCGGTTCTGAAGAGCTCGAGGAAGCGTTTCTGATCGTGGCCGGGGGCGTGGAAGACCAGGTGGTTCAGGCCCGCGTCGACGTACTGGCGGACCTGCTCGACCGCGTCGTCGGGGTCCGAGGCGACGATCCACCGCTTGGCCACCTGCTCGATGGGCAACTCGTCGGCCAGACGCTCCATCTCGCGCGGAGAATCCACCGAGTGCTTCTGCTCCGGCGTCAACGACAGCGGCGCCCAGAACCGGCAGTTCTCCAACGCGGCGGCCGGGTCGGGGTCGTAGCTGATCTTGATCTCGATCATCCGGTCGATCTTCGCCGAATCGCGCTCGTTGATTCCGGCGCCCTCCTCGACGGCCGGGAGCAACTTGTCGGTGTAGAGCTCCATCCCCTTGCCGGAGGTGCAGATGAACCCGTCGCCCACCCGGCCCGCGTACTTGGCCACAACCGGACCACCCGCCGCCACGTACACCGGCACCCCACCCTCGGGCACGTCATAGAGGAACGCATCCTTGGTGCTGTAGAAATCGCCCTCGAAGCTGGTGGTCTCGCCCGTCCACAGTGCGCGCATGAGACGGACCGACTCACGCAAGCGCGCGAACCGCTCCTTGAACTCCGGCCACTGGCCCTGATGCCCGGTGGCGATCTCGTTGAGCGCCTCACCCGTACCCACACCGAGGAAGATGCGGCCCGGGTACAGGCACGCCATCGTCGCGAACGCCTGCGCCAACACCGCCGGGTTGTAGCGGAACGTCGGGGTGAGCACCGAGGTGCCCAGCTGCAGCCTCTCGGTGCGCTCGCCCACCGCCGTCATCCACGCCAACGAGAACGGCGCATGACCACCGTCGTGACGCCACGGCTGGAAATGATCCGACACCGTCGCCGAATCCATCCCCGCCTGCTCCGCCATCACGGCGAACTCCACCAGATCACGCGGACCGAACTGCTCGGCCGACGCCTTGTAACCGAGCTTCAGGGACGGGGTGTCGGGCATGTGGGGCTCCTTGGGGTCGTAGCGGTGTGATTGATGTGTGTCGCGGTCATGCGCTGATGTACTTCTCGCCGAACCGGGCGATCGACTCGCGCTTGGCGTCCAGCGGGGCGTCGTATCCGTGGCCCTCGATCAGCCACGGGATGACGATGACATCGGTGACGCCCGCGTCCTCGAGTTGGGCGAAACCGCGGCTGCCGTACCGGTCGGTACAGGCCACCTGAATCTCGAACGGCCGGCCGTCCCCGCGGTCGGCGAGGGAGCGGCCGTCGGCCTCGAGCAGTTCTCCGAGGCGGGTGATGGTGGCGGCGATCTCGTCGAATCCCATCATCGCCGAGGTCCACCCCTGGCCGATCCGGACGGCTCGGCGGAGCGCCGGAGCGGTGTGTCCGCCCACGTAGAACGGCACCTGGGCCACGGGCGGCGGGTCCAGTGTGAGGCGGTCGAAGTCAAAGTGCTCACCGTGGTACTCGAACCACCCGCCGTCACCGGCCAGCCGGATGATCTCGAGCATCTCGTCGACCCTCTTGCCACGCCCCGGGTAGGGGACTCCACACCACGCGAACTCGTTGGGGTCCCATCCGATCCCCACCCCCAGGTCGATGCGTCCACCGGTCAGGTGGGAGACCGTGGACAACTGCCGCGCCAGCAGCAGGGGCTGACGGGGTCCGAGCTTGAGGACCTGCGGGCAGAACCTGATGGTCGAGGTGGCCACACCCATCGCGGCGATCGCGGTCAGGGGTTCGACCCACGGGGTGTGCTCGTCCCACATCCGCGCCCCGTCGGGCGTGTACGGGTAGTCGGTGTCCTGCCGGTGGGGCAGGAACAGCGAATCGGGAAGCGTGACGCGGGCGAAGCCCGCGTCCTCGGCCGCGCGGGCCAGGCCGAGAAGTTGGTCGATCGGGCTGAACGCGACCGGAACGGAGAACTGCATGATGTGACCTCTTCTGTCGGAGAAATGTGGATGTGGTGATCAGCCCCACCGGGACTGACCGCCGTCGAGCGGAATGGTCACGCCGGTGAGGTAGGATGCCTCCGCCGTGCACAGCCACGCCACGGGCCGGCCGATGTCTGCCACGGGGTCGCCCACCCGCCCGGCGGGTATGCGGGCGATGAACCGCTCGGCCTCCTCCGGGTGGTGACGCATCCACCAGTCGAGTCCGGGGCTGTGGGCGTGGGGGGCGACAGTGAGGGCTCGGATCCCGTCAGGACCCCATTCACAGGCTGCCGCCCGGGTGAGCGACCGGATCGCCTCCTTCACCGCCGCGTAGACACCGTGGTCCGCCGCGTCCCACCGGACCGCGGCCGAGGAGACGAGATTGATCACCACCCCGCCACCCCGCGCGACCATGTACGGGCGGGCCTGCTTCATAAGGCTCAGCGAGGCCCGGGGTCCGGCCTCGAATGCCGTGCGGAACGCGGCGTCCGAGTACTCGTCCAGCGGCATCGGTTCCGCGAGGTTCGCGTTGTTGACCAGGATGTCCACCGAGCCCAGCCACATGACCGCGGTCGCGATAATCGACTCCACGGCGGTCTCGTCGGTGATGTCGATAACCAGGGAGTCCGCCGTGCCACCGGTCGCGCGGATCTCCTCGGCCACCGATTCGAGCGTGCGCAGTGTCCGGCCGACCAGCACCACCGCGGCTCCGGATTCGGCCAGCGCGAGGGCTATGCCCCGGCCCACCCCCTGACCGGCGCCGGTCACGACGGCCACCTTGCCGGACAGGCGGGCCGCAGCACGGGCTGGGATCATCGTCGTGCTCGTGGTGGTCATCGAGGCCTTTCACGTCGGTGCAGCCGGGCGGGTGCGTCGACCCGCCACCGCCACTGTAGTCACCTGTGTACGGAAACTGTAGTCATCTGTGTACACCACGGTATCGTCAGCCTCGCCCCCCTCCGCCACCACACCGAAGGCTTGCCCGTGAACCGCATCGACATGGACATCAGCACCACCGATGAGTGGCGAGCGGTCGAGGCGCTGGCCGCCTCGACGGGTGAGACCACCCTGCGTGAGTTGTTCGACCGAGACCCCGACCGCGGGAGCCGACTGGGCGTGACGGCAGGCGATCTCTACATCGACCTGTCCAAGAACCTGGTCACCGATGAGGTCGTCTCCGCGCTCCTCGGCCTCGCTCGCGTCGCGGACCTGCCGGTCCGCCGAGCAGCCATGTTCCGCGGCGACCGCATCAACACCACGGAGGACCGTGCCGTCCTGCACACGGCCCTACGACGAGATGCCGATGACACGCTGACCCTGGATGGTCGCGACGTGGTCGTCGACGTCCACGAGACCCTCCGGACGATGACCGCCTTCGCCGAGCGGGTCCGGAGCGGGGAATGGACCGGGTACACCGGCAAGAAGATCACCACCGTCCTCAACATCGGCATCGGCGGATCGGATCTCGGGCCCGCGATGGTCGACCGGGCCCTACGCCCCCTGCAGACCGGCGGGATCACCGCCCACTACGTGTCGAACGTCGACCCCCGCGACCTCGACTCCACCCTGGCCGGGATCGACCCCGAGACCACCCTGGTGATCGTCGCCTCCAAGACGTTCACCACCCAGGAGACCCTCGCGAACGCCCACGCCGCCCGTCGATGGTTTCTCGATCGCCTCGGCGCGGAGGACGCCGTGGCCGCTCACTTCGTCGCGGTCTCGACAGCCTCCGACGAGGTGGCCGCGTTCGGCATCGCCGAGGAGGCGGTGTTCGGCTTCTGGGACTGGGTCGGTGGCCGTTTCTCCGTGGGGTCCGCGATCGGGCTCAGCTGCATGATCACCCTCGGGCCCGGGGTCTTCACCGAGTTCCTGGAGGGCATGAACTAGATGGACGAGCACTTCGCCACCGCGGCGGATGACCGCAACGCGCCCCTGCTCATGGGGCTGCTCGGCGTCTGGTACACGAGTTTCCTGGGGGCCCAGTCCAAGGCCGTCATCCCCTACGCGCACGATCTCGCCCGCTTCCCCGCGTACCTCCAGCAGTTGACCATGGAATCGTTGGGCAAATCGGTCCGGCTCGACGGCTCCCCGGTGGACCACCCCACCGGGGAGATCTACTGGGGTGAGCCGGGGACGAACGGCCAGCACGCGTTCTTCCAACTCCTGCACCAGGGCACCCACCTCGTCCCCGTCGACTTCATCGGCATCGCCCGCCCCTCGGACGGAACGATGGCGGCCGACGACCGTGTGGCCATGCACGACCTGCTCGTGAGCAACATGTTCGCCCAGTCCCGGGTACTGGCTTTCGGCCGGACCGACGCCGAACTTCGCGCCGACGGCATCGAGGCCGCTCTCCTCCCTCACCGGGTGATGCCCGGAAACCGTCCCTCGACGACGATCCTCGCGCCCTCGCTGTCCCCCGGCGTCCTCGGGCAGCTCATCGCCCTGTACGAACACGTCGTTTTTGTCCAGGGGGCGATCTGGAACATCAACGCCTTCGACCAGTGGGGGGTCGAACTGGGGAAGAAGCAGGCCCGCGACCTCTACCCGGCACTCGCCTCCGGCGACACCTCCGGGATCGAACTGGATTCCTCGACAGCGACCCTCATCTCCCGCTATCGGGGTGCACGCGGCCGGGATCGGTCGGCGACGAGAGGTTAGCCCGCGGTCTCGTACTTCGCGGCCAGGCGCGAGAGCGTCTCGGTGATGCCGGAGGCGTTCTGGTCGGCCACGCCGATCTTCTCGAAGATCGCGCCGATCTTCGAGGGTCGGGGGTCGAAGCTCTCGGTGACCTCGGTGCGCCCGTCCGCGGTCGGGGTGAACTCCCAGCGCCAGCGATGGCCCGCGGGGTGCGCCCACTCGATGACCTTCCGGTCAGGGGAGTCGACGTACTCGGTGACCGTGCTGGTGATGCGGTACGGGACGCCGTACATGCGCATCGAGGTGGTGAACTTGGCGCCCTCGGACAGGGTCGACGGGCCCTTGACGTTGCTCTTCACGGTTCCCGACCCGTCGACGAGTCCGTGCTTGCGGGGGTCGGTGACGAGGGCGAACAGTTCCTCGGCGGGGGCGTTGACGGTGACGCTGCGGGCGACGACGCGGGGGCCGCGGTCGACGGTGGTGATGGCGGTCATGGCAGATCGGTCCTTCCGGAGTTCTCGGGATCGGATCACATCACGATAGGGCCCCGGCCGGTACCGCGAGTGTCAGTGTGCGGTTCGTCGTGCCACGTCACGCCACAGTTCGGCGACGCTCCTCACGACCACACCGATGCCTGCGCCCATCGCCATCCAGGTGGCCAGGTTCGGGGCGCTGGCGATCACGACTCCGAGGACCGTGCCCACCCCGGCCCCGTAGAGGAGTCCCAGCCCGACCAGCGGTCCTGCCGCGTGTGACCTCATGGGTCCACGCTAGAACCAGCCCGGGACGGGATCAACGGATCAATGCGGACTCGCCTGACGGACCGGGCCCGTGGCGCCGCGGTCTGGGGCATCATCACCGCTACGACACCCCACGGTCGGCCATCGGGCCGGGCGCCCCTCGAAAGGATCCCCCTTGATCACTCTCACCGTCCTGTACGGCACCCCCGACGACGTGGAGAAGTTCGACGAGTACTACACCGGGACGCACATTCCCCTCGCCCTCAAGGTGCCCGGCCTCGAGGACGCCAAGGTCACGCGCTTCCTGCCCGGCCCGGACGGATCCGCACCCGAGTTCCACCTCATGGCCCAGCTGTTCTTCGCGGACGCCGAGGCGATGGGTGCCGCGATGTCCACCGAGGAGGGCCGGGCCCTGGCGGCGGACGGCGCCAACCTCGGCGTCACCCCGACCATTCTCGTCGGCAGCACCGAGTAGTCGGCAGCGCCGGCACACAGCCTCACCGGACGTCCGCCACTCCCCACGCCCCCAACCAGATCGCCTTGATGGACGCCAGCATCCGGGCCGACTCGACTTCGGCGGGCTTGAGCGACCGGTCCTGGTAGAAGGCCATGACGATCATGTCCGTCAGCCTGTCGACGATCGCCCCGTGGTCATCGGACAACGGGGCGATCAGCCCGGCCTCCGCGTCCTGCCCCATCTGCTCCGCGAGGTGAGTGTTCAACCCCGTCACCAACTCGGTCCAGCGGGACCTCACCTCGTCGTCGTATCCGGTCGCCTGTACTCCGGCCACCATCACCTGGTCGTGTTCCACCCACGCGGCGTAGGACTGGCCGAAGAGCCGGTCGAAGTAGTCGGAGTGCGATTCCCCGGCCCGCCGGCGGTAGCTCCCGACGGTGTCGATCCAGGCGTCCCAGGCCCGCCCGACCAGCTCCCCCAGCACCTCGTTCTTGGACTCGAAGTAGAAGTAGAAGTTCGGCCGATTGATCCCCGCGGCCTCGGTGATGTCCTTGACCGAGATGTCCGATGCCGGCATCTGCTCGAGCAGTCCCTCGAACCCGTCCAGGATGACCTGCCGCTGGACCTCGCCCTTCGGGACACGCCTGCGACGGCCCTCGATCGCCTCGGCGGGGAGTCGCTGATCGGTCGCGCAGAAGTCCTGCACCGGCCGGTCTCGGCTCCCCACAGTGGGTACGGTGGCCTAATCATGACCCCGTCCCGCTCCCCCTCACCCGAGCCGGCGCCCGGACCCGCGACCGGCGAGGCTCACGCGTCCGCCGCGGCCGATCAGGCTGCGCGCACCCGGCCGCTGGTGGTCGCCGTGATCGGTGCCGGAGCGATCGGCGGCGCAGTCATCGAGGCGCTGGAACGGGGCGACGTCCCCGGTGCCCGGCTCGGTGATGTGCTGCGTTCCCGCAGCACGGACGAGGAGATCACCGGCGCCATCGAGGCGGCCGATGTGGTGGTCGAGGCCGGGAGCGTCGAGGCGGCCGACGAGTTCATCCCGCGAGTGACGGCCGCCGGCAAGGACATGATCGTGTGCTCCTGCGGGGTGTTCGCCCGTCACGAGGACCCGCGCGAGCTCCTCGCCCGCGGGCCCGGCTCCGGTCGCGTACTCGTCCCCGCCGGGGCCGTGGGCGGGCTCGACATCCTCTCGGCTGCGGCACGCGCGGGCGCTGACGACGCCCAGCTGCGGCACTTCACCATCAAAAGCCCGGCCGCGCTGGACGTCGAGGAGCAGCTGACCGAGGGTCGTGAGGTGTTCCGCGGGTCGGCCCGTGAGGCGGCGCTGGCGTTCCCGCTCACCTCCAACGCGTCGGTCGCACTCGCGCTGGCCACGTTGGGGCTGGATCGGACCGAGGTGGTCGTGGTCGCCGACCCCCAGGTTCAGCGCACCCGCCACGTCGTGGAGTGGGTCTCGCCGATGGGCCGCTACGAGCTGCAGTTCGAGAACTCCGTGGACCCGGACTCCGGCGGTCGCACGTCGGCGATCACCGCGTGGTCGGTTGCGGAGGTCCTCTCCTGTCTCGCGGCCGGGGCGGGGCCGGGCGTGGTGGTTCTCAGTCAGGACCCGGGCCGCGGGGCGCGTCGCGAGGTGATAGACCGGCCGGTGACAGGCCGACCGGTGGAAGCTCGACCGCCGAGCCCCTAGCGTGTGGGTCCCAGTCAACGAGAGGTGCGACTATGACCAACGCCCGACCGTCAGACCCGGATCCCGCCCAGAGCCCGGACGTGGATGACACCGGTTCCGCCCCTGCCGGGGTGACCCCGGACTCCGACTCGACGTCGTTGCAGTCGGACAGTGCGGCCAGGAAGCAGGCCCCCACGGAGCGGCAGAGCCCGACTCCTCAGCCGGGACGCACGAGTCCCGTCGTGTGGATAGTGGTCATCGCCATCGTCGTCCTCCTCCTGGTGGTCGGCCTCGTCGGCTACGCGTTCGAGGTGTTCTAGAGCCATGCCCGCCGCGTTCGACACCGTGATCGTCGGGGCAGGCAATGCCGGGGTCTCCCTGGCGGCCCGCCTCAGGCGCGATGGCGTGAGCGGCATCGCGCTCATCGACCCCAGCCCGGTGCACCGCTACCGGCCGATGCTGAACTACGCCGCGGCCGGGCAGGCACGCATGTCCCGCTACGAGCGGGCCATGGCGACAGTGGTCCCGGACGGGGTCGAACTCGTGCCGCACGCGGCCACCCGCGTCGATCCCGACGCCCGGACCGTCACCCTCGACAGCGGGGCGTCCGTCAGCTACCGCGACCTGGTGTTGTGCCCCGGCCTCACCCCGCACTGGGAGGAGATTCCGGGACTGCAGGAGGCCTACGTCGACGGCTGGGCGGTGTCCGCCCACGTGCCCGAGTACGCCGGTCGGGCATGTGCCGCCCTCGTGCGTGAACGTGAGGGCACCGTGGTGTTCTCGGTTCCGCCCGAGCCGGCATCCTGCGGCGGGACGGTGCTCAAGGCGATGTTCCTGGCGTGCGACCGGTGGCGGCGGGCCGAGGTGCTCGACCGGATCGACGTGCACCTGGTGACCCCGTTCGGCGGACTGCTCGGACTGGAGAAGATCGACTCCCGATTGCAGCCGTTCATCGAGGACTACGGCATCACGGTGCACGCCGACACACGGGTGACCGCCGTGGACCACGCCGCCCGGACCGTCTCGCTCGACGGCCCCGCCCCGGTGACCCTCGAGCACGTCAACCTCGCCTACGTCACCCCGGACAGCCGCGCACCGCGATTCGTCGCCGACTCGGGCCTGGCGACGGGCGACGCCGCCACGCTCGTCGAGGTGGACCCCCGCACCCTGCGCCACACGCGCCACGAGACGGTGTGGGGACTGGGGGACGCCGCGACCGTGGACACCCGCCCGTCCGGTGGCGCGTTGCGCGACCAGGTCGCGGTGGTGGCCGACAACCTGCGCGCCGCCCGCGACGGTGGGCCGCTGAAGGAGTACGACGGCTACACGGTCATCCCCGTGGCCGTGAGCAGGGGCCGACTGGTGCTCGACGAGCACGACCGGGACGGCCGGCCGGCCCCGTCGGTGCCGGGGATCGACCTCTCCGCCCCGCGACGGATGACGTACGCGTTCGACCGGTTCGTCCAGCCCGTCGTGTACTTCCGCAAGCTCCTGCGCGGCCGGGTCTGACCCGGCGACCGGTCCGTCGCCGAGGTCAGTGGGTGGCCAGTTCGATCTCGTCCCGTCGCGCCTGCGGGAGTTCACTGCCGCGACCGAGATCCACCTGCACGTGGTGGAGCGTGGCGCCGCGGACCGGGAACGATCCCTCGTACGCGGTGCTCACCGCGCTCCCCCGGCTGCGCCCGATGTCGAGGGTCTCGTTCATGCTGAACATCGCGGGGGCCGTCACGGCGATGCGCCCCTGCCCCACCTGCTCACCGTCGATGAGCAGGCGCAGGTCCGCGCCCGCCGCGATCCCTCCGTCGTAGGCGAACTCGAGCTCGACGGTGCGCGCACCCGCGGCGAGCGGTTCGCTGCCGGCTGCCCGGCCGTGGTGGCGACCGAAGAAGTTGTACTCGAAGACGGGCACCCCGTCGACGATGTACAGCGTCATGCCACCGAAGCGGCCGCCCAGGCTGAGCAGCACACCCTCGCAGGACCCGGCCGCGGGGGAATCGCCTCCGTGGACCTCCAGCGCCGCCGTGAGACGGAACGCACGGTTGAGCAGCTTGGGCGCGGCCTTCTCGTTGAGCCCGTCCATGTGCGGGTACAGGGTGATCGACGAGCGGCCGCCCATGGGGTGGGGTGGGCGGTTGTCGACGCCGGCCTGGCGTCCCACGGTGCTGTCGTCCAGCGGCAGGACGTCGTACCGCGCGGCCTCGGCGATGAACTTCATCGTCAACCGCTCGAGGATCTCGGGGTGCTCGGCGGCGAGGTCACGGGACTGCGACCAGTCCGCGCGGGTGTCGTAGAGCTCCCATGTACTGTCCGCCAGCGGCGTGAGGTCGACGCCGGAGGTGGCCATCAGCCAGGGCGCCCGTTGCGCGGTCACGGCGGTCCACCCGTGGTCGTAGATCCCGCGGTTGCCGAAGATCTCGAAGTACTGGGTGGTGTGCCGGTCCGGGGCGTCGGGCTGGTCGAAGGTGTAGGTCATGCCCACCCCCTCCAACGGCTTCTGCGCCACGCCGTCCACGGTGTGCGGCATCGGCAGGCCCGCGGCCTCGAGGATGGTGGGGGCGATGTCCACGCAGTGGTGCCACTGGTGGCGCAACCTGCCCGGCTCGGCGATCCGGCCCGGCCAGTGCGCGACGAGGGCGTTCCGGGTCCCGCCGTAGTGGGAGGCGACCTGTTTGGCCCACTGGTAGGGGGTGTTCAGCGCCAGCGCCCAGGACGACGGGAAGTGCGGGTACGAGTCGGGGCCGCCGAGATCGTCCCACTTGGCCAGCAGTTCCTCGGTGGTCGAGGGCAGCCCGTTGAGTCCGGCGAGGTAGTTGAACGCGCCCAGCCGGCCGCCCTCCGTGGAGGCGCCGTTGTCCCCGACCATGTACAGGACCAGGGTGTTCTCCAGCGCACCCGTCGAGTCGAGATGGTCGATGAGGCGCCCCACCTGGTCATCGGTGTGCTCGAGGAACCCGGCGTACAGCTCCATGAGTCGGGCGGCGACCTTCTTCTCGTCGTCGTCGAGCTCGTCCCAGTGCGGCAGACCGGGCGCCCATGGTCCG
This sequence comes from Dietzia sp. MNB45, assembly GCF_051994785.1. Lineage (NCBI taxonomy): Bacteria > Bacillati > Actinomycetota > Actinomycetes > Mycobacteriales > Dietziaceae > Dietzia > Dietzia sp. MNB45. The sequence goes on from NZ_CP163397.1 coordinate 2,816,437, forward strand.
AGCTCGGTGTCCTCGGGGACCACTCCCAGTTCCTTCTGGCGCGCCAGGGTCCGCTCACGCAGGGCGTCCCAGCCGTCGTCGAACTCGCCGACGTACCGGTCGCGATAGGACTCGGGGACGTGCAGCGGCGCGTGGACCGCGCCCAGCGGCAGGTAGCAGAACCACGGCATGTCGGGGGCCACGGCGGAGACGTTCTCGACCCACTGGACGGCGTGGTCCACCAGGTCCTCGGTGAGGTGGTATCCCTCCTCCGGCGTCCGGGGCGGGTCCACCTGTCGACGCCCGTCGTAGAGGACCGGGGTGAAGTGGTCCGCCTCGGCGCCCAGGAACCCGTAGAACGTGTCGAACCCCTCCTCGGTGGGCCAGCGGTCGAACGGCCCGGCGGCCGTGGTCTCCCACGGCGGGGTCTGGTGCATCTTGCCGAACGCGCCGGTGGCGTAGCCGTTGCCGCGCAGCACCCGGGCGATGGTGGCCGCCGAGTCGGGCCGCATGCCCGTGTATCCGGGTGCGCGGGTGCTCATCTCGGCGATCACGCCCATCCCCACGCTGTGGTGGTTGCGCCCGGTGAGGGTCGCGGCGCGGGTCGGCGAGCACAGCGCGGTGGTGTGGAACCGCGTGTACCCCGCCCCGTCGTGGTTGAGGCGCTCGATGGTCGGGGTGCGGCAGGGGCCCCCGAACGCCGAGGACGTGCCGAACCCCACGTCGTCGAGCATCACCAGCAGGACGTTGGGCGCCCCCTGCGGTGGGCGGATCTGCTCGACGCCCGGGAACCCGTCCTGCTGATCGCGGCGGTCCATCTCAGCGGGCACCCGACCGGCGAGCCGCCGCACGGGCAGGACGTGACGGTCGAGACCGGCCTCGGGAAACGCGTCGTCTGACGGGCTCATGCCGGCACGTCCCCGACGATGGCGACGCGCTCCATGACCCGACGATGGGGGAAGTAGTCACTGCACGCGTAGTGCTGGGTGGCCCGGTTGTCCCAGAACGCCACCGTGCCCGGGGCCCAACGCAGGCGTGCCTGGAAGTCGGGCATCTTGACCTGGTCGAGCAGGCGCCGTAACAACTCCCTGCCCTCGACCGGGTCCATGCCGTCGATACCGGTGGTGAACAGGCTGTTGACGAACAGGAGTCTGCGGCCGGTCTCGGGGTGCGTGCGGACCACCGGATGGTGCTGCGGCGGGTAGCGCTTCTGCATCTCGGCGAGCTTGTCGGGGGACATGCTCCGGCCGAACGACGGCGTGAAGTCGTGTGTGGCCGTCAGCCCGTCGATCCGCTCCTTGATCTCGTCCGGCAGCGCGTCGTAGGCGTTGCCCATGTCCGACCACAGGGTGTCGCCGCCGGCATCGGGGACCCGGATCGCCCGCAGCACCGACCCCATGGGGGGCCGGTCCTGCCAGGTGACGTCCACGTGCCAGATGTTCTCCATGCCCGGGTTGTCCTGTCCGCGGTCGAACCTCACGACCTCGGGGATCTCCCCCTGGTCGAGGAGCGGGTGGACCTCCAGGTCGCCCCAGTGGGCGGCGAAGTCGCGGTGCTGGTGGGCGGTGACGTGCTGTTGGTCCCGGAAGAAGAGCACCTTCCTCTCGAGCAGCGCGGTCTTGAGTTCGGAGATCTGCTCGGGTGACGGGGCGGCGAGGTCGACGCCCTCGACATCCGCTCCGATGAACGGGGTGACGGGCCGCACGCCGATGTGGTGGTAGGTGGCGGGCGGGGCATCGTCGGCCGTCAGCCGCATCCGCTTGGGGCCGAACTCGATGTCGTGATCGCCGATCGTGACCTGCATGGGGGTTCCTTCCGTGGCCGGTGGGCCTGGTCGAGGGGACGACGCGCGAGGCGTAGACATCTGTCTACAGCGTGCTCAACCGTGACTGTAGACGATCGTCTACAGTGGCGTCCATGGATCTCCTCGAATCGGATCGCCCCGTCGGACGAGACGCAGTACGCCGCGCCGTTCTCGGCACCGCCCGCCGGATCTTCGCGGCCCGCGGGCCACGGGCGCCCCTGCGCCTGGTGGCCGAGGCCGCGGGGGTGAACCTCGGTCTCATCCACCGACACATCGGGAACAAGGACGACCTGTTGTCGGCGGTACTCGAGGACGGCCTGCGGCACGGCACCGCCCGGGTGGGAGACCACGACGATGCCGGCCGGGCCGTGTACTCCATGCTCACCGGAGCCGTCGAGAACCCGGATTTCAGCCGCCTGTTGGTGTGGCTGTCCCTGGATCCGGACGCCGTGTCGCGGCCGCTGATCGACGCCTCGGTCCGGCCCGCCGGCGCGGTGTCCCGCATGACCGATCCCCCGCCGGCCGGCGAACTGCATCTCGCGCTCGCCCTCACGGTGATCTATGCCTGGCCGGTTCTGCGCGACCAGATCCTCGACGTCCTGGACGTCGGAGCCGCCGACCGCCAGGGCGTCGACACGCGGATGGCGGAACTCCTGTCCGAGGTGGTCACGGGCCTGGGAGCCGGGGAAGGACGATGACGACGACGAGGGCCTGCTGCGCACCGGGCGCCCCGCCCCCTCCCGACGGGCCGAACCTGCGGGGCCCGCGGTCCCCGGGCCGTGGAGCCGACCGTCCCCGCCGGCAGGTCCTGATTCCCGGCGGGACATCGGTGATGGGCGACCACTTCGACGAGGGGTACCCCGACGACGGGGAGCTACCCCTGCACGAGGTGAGCCTGCGCTCGTTCCGGATGGACGAGTGCGCCGTCACCAACGCCCAGTTCGCCAGGTTCTGCAAGGACACCGGGTACGTGACCGACGCGGAGGACCTCGGCGTCTCGCCGGTGTTCCATCTCGCCGTGGAGGCCGACCCGGCCGACGTCCTCCACCACCTGGATTCCACGCCGTGGTGGGTGGCCGTGCGGGGAGCCGACTGGCGCCACCCCGGCGGGCGCCGGTCCTCGATCACCGCTGTGCAGAACCACCCGGTCGTGCACGTGTCCTGGAACGACGCGACGGCCTACTGCGAATGGGCGGGGGCCCGCCTGCCCACCGAGGCGGAGTGGGAGTACGCGGCACGGGGCGGCCTCGCCGGGGCCCGCTTCCCGTGGGGCGACGAGCTGACCCCGCGTGGTCGGTGGGGTCTCAATGTGTGGCAGGGACGGTTCCCCTCCCACAACACGCTCGACGACGGCCACCTGACGACAGCCCCGGTACGCGCGTTCCGGCCGAACGGATACGGCCTGCACCAGATGGTCGGCAACGTGTGGGAATGGTGCGCCGACGTGTTCGACCCCGGCTACTACGCGGTCTCGCCCCGAGAGGATCCCCGCGGTCCGCGCCCGGACGGGAGCCCGGGCGACGAGACGTGGCGCGTGATGCGGGGAGGTTCCTACCTGTGCCACGAGTCGTACTGTTACCGCTACCGGGTGGCGGCCCGATCGACGAACACCGCCGGTTCAGCGACCGCCAACCTCGGCTTCCGGTGCGTCCGCGACGTGTGACTCCCCTGGTCCGACACCGGCCCGAAGCGCGGCCTCGACCATGTCGTAGAGATGGGCGACGACCTTGTCGAAGTCGGCGTTGACCACGGCGTTCCGCGCGTCCCGGCGGTCCTCGTAGACCGCGAGCGCGCCGGTGAACATCTGGACGGCGAGGTCGATGCGCTCGAACGCCACCCGTCGCGGAAGGTGGGAGAGCACATCGATGAGGCGCACCACCACGTCGTTGGTCGCGGTGCGCAGCTGCGCCTCCGGGATCCCGGGGGCCATGACCGGCCCGACCCGCTGCAGGAACCTCGCATAGTAGGTGGACTCGGGTTGGGCCCGCAGCAGGTCGACGATCGGCTCGAACAGCACCCGCACGAGAGCCGCGAGGTCGGTGCCCAGGCCCTGCTCGTCGATCTCCGCCAACCGCTGCCGGCGATCGACGTCGAGGGCGGTCAGCCGGCGCCGCAGCACCTGCAGGATGAGACCGTCGCGGCTGCCGAAGTGGTACTGCACCGCGGAGTTGTTGCGTTGCCCGGCGGCGGTGGCGACGTCGCGCATCGAGACACGGTCCAGACCGCGCTCGCTGATCAGTTGCTCGGCGATCTCGAGCATCGCGGTCTTGGCGTCCCTCGCCTGGGCGGCTCCCTCGACCGAGGGTTCATTCGTCGGGTCCATCGGGCCCCTTTCCTCCGCCTTGATTGAACAGTGCCCATACCGCCGCCGGACCGGGCCGGTCGGCGTCGATCAGATCTTCGCCGCTCCGGGGCTCCACTTGCGGCCGGCGGCCTCGCCCAGCTGGTTGAAGCTCAACACCGTGAGGAACAGGACGATGGCGGGAATCCCCACCAGTCCGGGGTACCTCTCGAAATCGGACTGACCGGCGCTGATCATGTTGCCCCACGTCGGTTCGGGCCGAGGAATGCTCAGCCCCAGGTAGCTCAGCGAGGCCTCCGCGACGATCAGCACCGCCACGAGCATGAAACTGTAGGACAGCACCGGCGCCACGATGTTGGGGGCCACCTCGCGCAGCATGATGCGGGTCTCGCCCGCACCGAGCGACCGGGCGGCGGTGACGAACTCGCGGCCGGCGAAGCTCATCGCGTTGGCGCGGACGAGCCGTGCGTACGACGGCACCACCATGATCCCCAGCGCCAGGGTGACGTTGAGCAGGGTCGGGTCGAGGACCGTGACGATCGCGATGAGCAGGATGAGCGACGGGAACGCCAGCAGGACGTCGCTGATGATGGAGACGATCCGGTCGGCCCAGCCGCCCTTGTAGCCGGCCACCAGGCCCAGCGCGCCGCCGATGAGGGCGCCGATGACGACACCGCCGATGCCCACCACGATGGAGACCCGGGCGCCGTAGAGCAGGCCGCCGAGGATGTCGAGGCCCTGACGGTCGGTGCCCAGGGGATGCGCCGTGAGCAGATCCGGCGGCAGCAGGGACCGGGTCGTCAGCGCGAACTGCGGGTCGCGCGCCTCGGCCAGCGGCAGGAAGTCGACGATCAACGCGCCGAGAACGATGAGGGCGGTCCACCCGAGGGCGAGCAGGGTGCCGACCGCGGAGAGCTTCTGCAGGCGCAGCTTGCGCCGGGCGGGCGCCTCCGCGGCGATGGTCGCGGTCGCGGTCGAGGCGACGGTGGAACGGGTGGGGTCGTTGTCAGCCACGGCGGATCCTCGGGTCGATGAGTGCATAGGTGACGTCGACGGTCATGTTGACCACGACGTAGAAGACGGCGATGACGATCACGCCGCCGAGCACCACGGGCAGATTGTCGTTCTGAACGGCGTCGACGATCATGCTGCCCATACCGGGCAGGTTGAACAGCCGCTCGACGACCACCGTCCCGCCGATGAGGCGACCGAGGCTGATGCCGGCGAGGGTGATGATCGAGACCGTCGACGGCCGCAGGGCCTCCTTGACCAGGACGTGGCCGGTCGGCATGCCCTTCGCGCGCGAGGACAGGACGAAATCCTGCTGCAGGGTCGAGATCATGTCGGTCCGCAGGACGCGGGTGAAGATCGCGACCTCCATCAGCGCGAGGGTGAGCGCGGGCAGCATGATGCTGCGCAGGTTCTCCCCCAGCCCCTCGGCCAGCGGCGCGTAGCCCTGGCGGGGGAACTCGGGCAGGAACAGCGCGATCACGGCGATCACCCCGCCCACCGCCAGACCGGCGATGAGGGACCGGCCCCAGGTGACGCCGGGTGCCCCGCGCCCGCCCCGACGGCCCAGCGGCGACAGCGCCACCACCAGCCCGATCACGACGGCCGCGCCGAGGATGAGCTGCTGCGCGAAGGAGTGGTTGAAGACCAGCAGGTAGATCAGCAGCAGGCCGGCCACGAAGCTGGGCACCGAGATGAACGCGAACGCGACGACCGAGGCGACCTGGTCGAACACCCCACCACGGCGGTAGGCCGACCACACCGCCACCGGGACCGCGATCGCCAGCGACAGGATGATCGACAGGAACGCCAGCTGGATGGTGACCGGCAGCGCGTTGCCGATCATCTCGGTGACCGGCTGGTTGGGCGGGATGAGCGAGTTGCCCAGGTCGGCCGAGGCCATGCTGCCGACCCATTCCGCGAACCGGGTGGTGACCGGGTCGTCGAGACCCAGCTCCTCCCGGGCTGCCTGGTATTGCTCCGCGGTCGCGCCCGGCCCCACGGCGGATGCCGCGGAGTCGCCGGGAACGGCCTCCATCAGGAAGAACGCGCCGATGGTCGCGAGTACGACGACGACGACCGCGTGCAGAGCGCGTTCGCCAATGAACCTGAGCACGTGGGGAGACCCCTTCGTTTGAGTCACCGCCTGAGGCGGCTTCTTAATCACCTTGACGTGGACACCCTATGCCGTGATACTCATCACAGCAACACGTTCTAAGCAGTTGTCTTAGATCCCCGTCCGAGACACCAACCCCAGGAGGCAGCCATCGCCGCCGCAGCACCCAGCGGACACGGGCCTTCGGACCCCGACCTGCTGCTCGAGGTACGCGACCTGCGCACCCACATCGACACCCCCGACGGTCGCATCACGCCCGTCGACGGGGTGAACATCTCCCTGCGCCGGGGCGAGACGATCGGCATCGTGGGCGAGTCCGGCTCGGGCAAGTCGATGCTCGTGCGGTCGATCATGGGCATCGCGCCGACCACCGCCCGCGTCGATCAGGGCTCCACGGTCCGCTTCGACGGCCGGGACGTCCTGTCCCTGTCCCAGCGCGAGGCGCAGAAGTTCTGGGGCCGCGAGATCGCCATGGTGTTCCAGGACCCGTTGACCTCGCTCAACCCGATCCGGACCATCGGGCGCCAGATCACCGACCCACTGCGCCACCACCTGGGAGTGAGCCGCCGCGAGGCCACCGACCACGCGGTCGAGCTGCTGACCCGGGTGCGCATCCCCTCACCGCGCGCCCGGCTCTCCGAGTACCCGCACCAGCTCTCCGGCGGCATGCGCCAGCGGGTCGGCATCGCGATCGCCCTGTCCTGCTCGCCCAAGCTCCTCATCGCCGACGAGCCCACGACCGCGCTCGACGTGACGGTGCAGCACGAGATCCTCGACCTGCTGCACGGGCTGCAGGCCGATTCGAACATGGCGATGATCCTCGTCAGCCACGACCTCGCGGTGGTCTCGCAGCACACCGACAGGATCGGGGTCATGTACGCCGGACGGTTTCTCGAAGTGGGCGACACCCGGGCCCTGCTCGACGAGCCCGCACACCCGTACACCGGGGCGCTGCTGGACTCGATCCCGCGTCCCGACCTGCCGCCGCACACCCGGCTCACCGTGATCGAGGGACGCCCGCCGAACCTACGGGAGATGCCCGCCGGCTGCCGGTTCGCACCCCGCTGCCCGCGTGTGGCCGACGACTGCCTCGCCGTGGACCCGCCGCTCGAGGACCTGGCGACGGCACCCGACGAGACACCGCGGTTCGGTGTCCCCATCGCTGAAATCCATCGCGCCGCGTGCCATCACCCGCTCGTCCCCGCCACTTCCAGCACCACCAGCGAGGCATCATGACCGTCCCCTCCCCTCACCTCACCGGTTCGGCCGAGCCGGAGAACGCGCGCCCTCCGGCCGATGCCGACGTCGTCGTCGACGAGCACGGGGCCGACAAACTCGTCGTCGACCACGTGACCGTCGAGTACCACACCCGCAAGGGCACGGTCCACGCCGTCTCGGACGTCTCCCTCACGGTCCCCCGCGGCTCCACCCTCGCCCTGGTCGGCGAATCCGGCTGTGGAAAGTCCAGCCTCGGCCGGGCGATGCTGCAGCTGCCCCGCCCGAACTCCGGGCGCGTGATGGTCGATGACACGGACCTGTGCTCGCTGTCCGGGGCGGCCCTGACGCGGGCCCGCAAGATGATCCAGATGGTCTTCCAGGACCCCGTGTCCTCCCTCAACCCGCGCCGCAGGGTCCGCGACATCGTGGCCGAGGGCCTCGAGATCCAGGGCTCAGGCGGTGGACGCGAGGAGATCCGTCGCTGCGTCGACTCCGCCCTCGAGGCCGTCGGACTCGACCCCGAGCACGCCGGCGGCCGCCGCCCGTCGGAGTTCTCCGGCGGGCAGTGCCAGCGCATCGCCCTGGCCCGCGCACTCGTCCTGGAGCCCGAGGTGCTGGTGTGCGACGAGCCGGTCTCGGCCCTCGACGTCTCCGTGCAGGCACAGATCCTCAACCTCCTCGAGGAGATGAAGGAGCGCTACCGCCTGACGATGATCTTCATCTCCCACGACCTGTCGGTGGTGCACAACATCGCCGACCGCGTGGCGGTGATGTACCTCGGCACCGTCTGCGAGGTCGCCGACACCGAGTCGCTGTACCGGGCCCCGGCCCACCCGTACACGATGCTGCTCATCTCGTCCGCGCCCACGCTCGGCGGCACGCTCGCCGACACGCTCGGCGAGGACTCCATCACCGCGACCAGCTCCGAGCTGCCCTCGCCCCTGAACCCCCCATCCGGATGCAGATTCCGAACCCGGTGCCCACTGGCCACCGACATCTGCGCCACCGAACGCCCCCCGTTGGTCGACATCGCACCCGGCCACCAGGTCGCGTGCCACCACCCTCTCCAGGAGAATCGATGAAGCGCATCACCAGCGCCATGGCCGTCCTCGCGGCCGCCGCCCTGACCCTGTCCGCCTGCGGCGGCGGGGAGGAGTCCACCTCCGCCTCCGGCGGCGCCGAGGGCCAGGCCCCCGACCAGTCCGAGCGGTGCACCGAGGACCGGGTCGGCGGCGAGATCACCGTGGGCGAGTTCTCCATGCTCCCGTCCTTCGCGCCCGGCCAGGGCCAGTACGGTGTCCGCGGCGGCGCGCAGTCGGCGGCCGTCTACGACCGGCTCATGGTGTGGAACCCCGAGGCCGAGGAGTTCGAGCCCAAGCTCGCCGAGTCCCTCGAGGCCAACGACGACAACACCGTGTGGACCCTCACCCTGCGTGACGGCGTCACCTTCTCCAACGGCGACCCGCTCACCGCGGAGGACGTCGCGTTCACCGTCGGCCTGCACAAGGACCCCGCCACCCGCTCGGTCGCCATGACCGACGCGATGGAGATCTCCGAGACCCGCGTGGTCGACCCCCTCACCGTCGAGTTCACGCTCGCCCGGCCGTGGGCCGGTTTCCCCGTCGCGCTCGCCGGCACCATCGGCGAGGTCATCCCGCAGGACGCCTACGAGGCCGCCGACCCGCAGGACTGGGCCCGCAACCCGATCGGCGCCGGCGCCTTCACGGTCGGCAACTACATCCCCGACCAGGAGACCGTCCTCGAGCCCAACCCGGACTACTACGGCGGCCCCGTCTGCCCGACCCTGAAGTTCATCCGCATCCCCGGCTCCCAGGGCACCTACGACGCGTTCCAGACCGGTGAGCTCCAGGTGGGCTTCCTGCGCGGCGCCAAGTTCGTCAACATGGCCACGGCCGACGAGGTCCGCGGCTTCGAGGAGTTCATCAGCTCCGGCTCGGTCATCAACATGAACTCCGGCAAGGCCGGCTACGACGGCATCCTCACCGATGTCCGCGCCCGCCAGGCCGTCGCCGCCGCCATGGACCGCGATCTGTGGAACCAGCGCCTGTACGACGGCGAGGGTCAGCCGACCTCCGCCCTGGTCGCCGAGTCCTCCCGCCTGTTCGACGGCCAGGAGGGCCCGACGTACGACGTCGAGCGTGCGAAGTCGCTCGTGGAGGAGCTCAAGGCCGACCGCCCCGACTGGGACGGCTCCCTGCGGATGCTCATCTCCGACGGCCCCGAGAACATCGAGGCCGGCGTGGTCGCCAAGGCGCTGCTGGACGCGGCCGGGTTCAACGTCCAGATCGAGAACGCCCCGGTCTCCCAGGTCACCGCGCGTCAGTTCACCGGCGACTACGAGATCGTGATCGGCGGCCTGGCCACCTCGGACGCCGACCCGGCGTCCACGTTCGCCAGCGCGTTCACCCCGACCGGCGCGACCAACCTCACGGGCATCGACGACCCCGAGCTCACCGCCGCGGTCAACGAGCTCAAGGCCGCCGCGGACCTCGACGCCCAGAAGGAGGCGATGACCCGTCTGCAGGAGGTCTTCAACGAGGTGCAGCCGTTCACCGTGATGGCCAACGCCGAGCAGTACGTGGCCGTCTCCGACACGGTCGGCGGACTCACCCCGACCCTGTCCTCGACCGTCCTGTACGACGGGGCGTTCGTGAAGGAGTGATCACTCCCCCGCGGTCCTGACGGGCCGCGCCCGAACCACACAGACGTGCCCCGGGCTCCCGCCCACCGGTGAGAGCCCGGGGCATCTCTGTGCCGGAAACACCCACGGCGAGCCGACCGGCCCGCCGCCCCTCACGATCAGGAGAACAGATGACCCGCGCCACCAGCGCCCTGGCCGTCCTCGCCGCGACCACCCTCGCGCTCACCGCATGCGGAGGCGGCGGAGCTGATCCCACCGCCTCGGCCTCCGGCGCCACCGCCCCGGACCAGTCCGAGCGCTGCACCGTCGACCGCGTCGGCGGCACCATCACCATGGGCGAGTACGCGATGCTCCCCTCGTTCGCGCCCGGCCAGGGCCAGTTCGGTGTCCGCGGGGCCACCGAGTCCTCGGCCGTCTACGACCGCCTCATGCGGTGGAACCCCGAGGCCGCCGAGTTCGAGCCCAAGCTGGCCGAGTCGCTCGAGGCGAATGACGACAACACCGTGTGGACGCTCACGCTCCGCGACGGCGTCACCTTCTCCAACGGCGATCCGCTCACCGCCGAGGACGTCGCGTTCACGATCGACCTCCACAAGGACCCGAAGACCGTCTCCAACGCGATGACCGACGCGATGCAGGTCGAGCAGGCCCGCGTGGTGGACCCGCTGACCGTCGAGTTCACGCTCACCGAGCCGTGGGCCGGCTTCCCGATCCTCCTGGCCGGGACCGCGGGCGAGGTGATCCCCAAGGACGCCTACGAGGCCGCGGACCCCGCCCAGTGGGCCCGCAACCCGATCGGTGCCGGCGCGTTCACGGTCTCCGAGTACATCCCGGACCAGGAGCTGGTGCTGGAGCCCAACCCGGACTACTACGGCGGTCCCGTCTGCCCCACCCTCGAGTTCATCCGCATCCCCGGCTCCCAGGGCACCTACGAGGCGTTCCAGACCGGCGAGGTCCAGGTCGGGTTCCTGCGTGGCGCCAAGACCGTCACCGCCGCCCAGGACGCCGGCGACCGGGGCTTCGAGACCATCACCAGCGCCGGCTCCATCGTCAACCTCAACGCCGGTAACGCCGGATACGACGGCGTCCTCACCGACGAGCGGGCCCGTCAGGCGTTCGCCATGGCGCTCGACCGGGAGCTCATCGATCAGCGCCTCACCGGCGGTCTCGGCCAGCCCACGTCCGCCATCATCGCGGAGTCCTCACGCTTCTACGACGGGCAGCAGGGCCCCGAGTTCGACGTCGAGCAGGCCACCGCCCTCATCGACGAGGTCAAGGCCGACCGTCCGGACTGGAACGGCGAGCTCACCCTGCTCGTGGCGGACAGCCCGGAGAACATGGAGTCCGGCGTGGCGGTGAAGGCGCTGCTCGACGCGGCGGGCTTCAACGTCACCATCCAGAGCCAGCCGGTCGCGCAGGTCGTGGCCCGCCAGTTCACCGGCGACTACGAGGCCGTCATCGGCGGGCTGTCCCCCTCGGACGCCGACCCGGCCTCCACCTTCGCCAGCGCCATGACCCCCGGTGGCTCACTCAACATCCCGGGCGTCGACGACCCCGAGCTCACGAAGGCCGTGACCGCGTTCAAGGCCGCCGGCGACCTCGAGGCGCAGAAGGCCGCGGCGACCGACCTGCAGGAGGTCTACAACCGGGTCGTGCCGTTCGCCGTGATGGCCAATGCGCAGGAGTACGTGGTGGTCGACGACTCCGTCAAGGGCGTCTCGCCGAGCCTGTACTCCACGATGTTCTTCGACGGGGCGTTCGTCCAGGAGTAACCGCGCGGCCCGCCCGCCTCTCGAACACCGACGGCCCCGGATCCCGGAGACATCTCCACGGGATCCGGGGCCGTCGGCTGTCCGGGGTGGCGCGAGGCGGGGTGGGGCGGGCGGGCCAGGCGGACAGCAGCCTCGCCGCTCACAGCCGCGCCGCTCACAGCCGCGCCCCAACGTGGCGTCTCGCGCGCACCGCGGGGTGGGCGAGACGCCACGGCCAGGAGCGGCTGGTGAGATCCCGTGCATTTCCGGGAGCGAGACGCCATGCCAGGGGGCGGCTGCGCCGAAATGGGCGCACTTCGGCGAACGCGAGAAGCCAACACCGAGCGCGGGCAGCCAACACCGACCGCGAGACGCCAGGCGCGGGAGCAGATGCCAAGCGTGCCGGGAGCCCAGGAACCCAGGAGGCCCGGACGCGGGCCAGCTCAGGCCACTCGTCTGGCCGGGCCCGTCACCACCCGTCGTACCCCGGCGCCACGGTGGCCCACGGCGCGGCCGCCTCGAGCTGCCCCGACAGCCGCAGCAGCACGTCCTCGCGGCCGTAGTCGGCGACCAGCTGCAGGCCCACGGGCAACCCGCGGTCGTCCGCGGCCAGCGGCAGCGAGATGGCCGGCTGCCCGGAGAGGTTGAACATGCTCGTGCACACCGAGAACGCCGAGGACCGCGTCCACATCGCCTCCGGGTCGGTCGGGTCGAGGTAACCCAGCTCCGGGGTGGTGGAGGGCAGCGTCGGCAGCATCAGCACGTCCACACCACCTGGCCCGAACAGTTCCGCCACGCGCCAGCCGGTCCGGGTGGCGGTCTGCAGGGCCCGCGCGACGTCGGGGGCCGAGTGGGTCATGGCGTTGTCGAGGATCACCCGGGTCCAGGGCTCGATGTCGTCGTCGTCGAGGTCTCTTCCCAGTGCGGCGAGGCGCGCGTCGATGGTCGCCCGCAGCTGGGCGCCCATGATGGCGCCGACGGCCGACATCCCCTCGAGCACATCGACGTCCAACTCCACCTCGCGCACGTCGTGGCCGAGCCCGGCGAGCAGCTCGGCGGTGTGATCGACCGCGGCACTGCAGGCGGGGTCGGTGGGGAACGGTCCGGGCGCGACGCGCAGCAGCCCGATGCGCAGGCGGCCGGGATCGACGCCGACCTCCTCGAGGAACGGGCGCGGCGGGGTGGGCGCACCGTAGGAGTCGCCGGGGCGGTGGCCGGCGACGGCATCGAGCAGCGCGGCGCTGTCGCGGACGGTGGTGGTCAGGGCGTGGTGGTAGGACAGCGGCGACGAGAGGGCGTCGGGGTGCGGCCACGTCGGTACGCGCCCGCGGCTGGGCTTGAGGCCCACCAGTCCGCACATCGCGGCGGGAATGCGGATGGAGCCGCCGCCGTCTGTGCCGTGCGCGACCGGCACCATGCCCGAGGCGACGGCCGCCGCCGATCCGCCGCTCGACCCGCCCGTCGAGTACCCGGTGTCCCAGGGGTTGCGGCACGGGCCGTGCAGCAGCGACTCGGTGGTGGTGGACTTGCCCATCTCGGGCACGTTGGTCGTGCCGAGTACCACCATCCCGGCCGCCTTGTAGCGCTGTACGACGGTGCTGTCCACGGTCGCCACGACGTCGGCGAGCAGCCGGGAGCCGTCGGCGGCGGGCAGCCCGGCGACGTCGGTGCCGAGCGCCTTGATGACGATAGGTACCCCGCGCAGCGGGCCGTCGGGCAGGCCGGCCTCCACCTCGGCGCGCGCGACGTCGAACCGGGTGGAGACCATCGCGTTGAGCTCGGGGTCGAGCCGCTCGATACGGGCGATCGCGGTCTCGAGCACCTCGGCGGCGCTGGTGGCACCGGCGCGGATGTCGGCGGCCAGGGCGAGCGCGTCGCGGGTCGGGGTGGGGGTGTCGGTCACGGGGTGGCCTCTCGTGGGCGTGGGGATGGGGGGGACGACGGTGATGATGGTGACGACGGGGACGACGACGACGGCGACGACGGCGACGACGACGACGAGGTCAGCCCCAGCGGGACTGGCCGCCGTCCAACGGGATGGTCGCACCGCTCAGATACGAGGCCTCGCCGGAGCACAGCCAGGCGACGGGGCGGCCGATGTCGGCGAGGGGGTCGCCTACCCGGCCGGCGGGGATGCCGGCGACGAACTCGGCGGCCTCCTCCGGGTTGTTCTCCATCCACCAGTCGAGCCCGGGGCTGTGGGCGTGCGGGGCCACGTTGAGCGCGCGGATCCCCTCGGCGGCCCACTCGTAGGCGGCGGCGCGGGTGAGGGCGCGGACGGCTTCCTTCACTGCGGAATAGATGCCGTAGTTGGCGGCGTCCCAGCGCACGGCGGCGGAGGTGACGAGGTTGATGACCGTGCCGCCTCCGCGCTTGGCCATCTCGGGCCGAGCGAGCTTCATCAGGGTCAGCGAGACGCGGGGGCCGCCCTCGAAGGCCTTGCGGAAGTCGTCGTCGGGGTAGTCGGACAGCGGCAGGGGCATGGCCATGTTGGCGTTGTTGACGAGGATGTCCACCCCGCCGAGGCGCTCTACGGCTGTGGCGATGATCTGTTCCGGTGCACCGTCGGTGACGATGTCGGCGGCGAGGCACTCGGCGGTGCCGCCGGCGGAGCGGATCTCCTCGGCGACGCGTTCGAGCTTGTGCATCCTGCGACCGACCAGCAGGACCGCCGCGCCTGATTCGGCGAGGCCGAGCGAGATGCCGCGGCCGACGCCCTGTCCTCCGCCGGTGACGATCGCGGCCTTGCCGGCCAGGCGGTTGTCGCGGTCGGCGCCGGACTGTGCGGCCGCGCCCGGCTGGTCGCTGCCCGCCCCGGGCGTGCTCTGGGTGTTCTCGGTCATGGGGTCCTCCGTGGTTGATCGGGATGTCGGTCGTGTTCGTTCATGCGGTGATGATGGTGACGAGGCCGGCGACCACCACGAGGGCGATCACCGACGAGCGGAACACGTGGGTCGGCAGGCGTGTGGCGATCGCGATGCCGAGCTGGTTGAACGCCACCCCGACGACGACGCAGGCCGCGAGCATGGGCGTCAGTTCCCGCAGGTCGACGTCCGTGCCCGCCCACAACAGCGCCAGGGACACGATGCTGGTGACGACGAAGTAACCGGCGAGGTCGGCGATGAAGCTCAGTGGGGGCAGCCTGGCGCGGCTGAGCAGCAGCACCACGGGCGGCCCGTTGAGTGAGGTGGTGGTGGAGAAGTAGCCGCCGATAGCGCCTGTGACCGCGGTGAGCCGGGCCGACGGCGGGCGCGCGACGCGTGCGGTCGGAAGTGCCATGGCCAGCCCACACAGGATGGTGATGACCCCCGCCGCCGGTTTGAGGTGCTCTTCGGGCAGCATGCTCACGGTCTGCACGCCCAGCCAGGCACCCGGGAGGCTCGCCCCGCCGAGGATGGCGACGCGTCGCCACTCGATGTGCTGGCGGAGTTGGTAGGTGACGCCCACCCTCGTCACCAACGCCACCACGAGATTGACCACGACCGTCTCGGTCAGGCCGATTCCCGCCATGAGCATGAACGGGGTCGCCATGAGCGACGTGCCGAATCCGGTCATCCCTCCTATGACCGAGGCCACTGCCACGCACACTGCCGCGACCCAGATCAACTCCATGACGGTCCGTCCGACCTCCTACCGGTGCCCGGTGCTGCTAGTCGGCGCTCGACGATGCGAGGTGGTTGTCGTTGAGCTGGAAGCTGGGCACGTCCTTGAGGTTGATCATCGCCTCGTAGGTGCGCTTGTAGCCGGTCTTCGTGATCATCCAGCGCCCGTCGATGCGGGCGTAGGTGTCGGAGTAGAACGCGCTGCCGAAGATCATCGTGTCGAAGGCGGGCACGATCACCCGGTCCTGCAGGTACCAGCGGCCGGTGGCGGTGTCGCCGTCGACCTCGATCTCCGGGTGGTGGGCCTGGTGCTCGGTGATGACGTCGTCCGTCATCTGACCCTGCAGTCCGGAGACCACCTCGTCGCGGCCGGTGTAGGACAGGCGCTTACCGTAGGACGCGGTGACATCGGGCGCGAGCGTCTGGGCGAGCTCGTCCCACAGCCGCAGGTCGACGCAGCGGAGGTAGCGGTACTTGAGTGACTTGATGGCGTCGATGTCGTCGCGGCGGTCGGGAGTGCTCATCGCGGGCCTTTCGCAGGGGGTCGGGGCGCGCGTGTCGCGCGCACAGCAGCGACTGTAGTCAATTGTGTACAGTTCGGGAATGGAAACCGGGAAGAATGCCGTCGGAGGCGCGCCAGGCGCCCCGAACGGGGACGGCAGCCGTGGCGACGACGACAACGCGGGCAGCCCGTCCCCCACACGCCCGACCGGCCGCGACGAGGTCCGCTCGGCGGTCATGCGGGAGGCCCGCAGGTTGCTGTCCGATCGCGGTCCGAACGTCCCGCTGCGCGATATCGCCGACGCGGCGCAGGTCAATCTCGGCCTGATCCACCGGCACATCGGGCGCAAGGACGCGCTGCTCACCGAGGTGATGCAGGATGCGGTGCGTTACGGTGCCGCCCGCCTGGAGGACCTCGACGACGCCGGTGAGGCCGCGCGCGGGATGCTGCTCGGAGCCTCGTCGCACCCGGAGATCAGCCGGCTGCTCGCGTGGCTGGCCCTGGACCGCGAGGCGGCGTTCCCGCCGATGCTCGACCCGTCGCAGCGTCCGGCGGCCGCGTTGCGGCGGATGACCTCTCCCCCGCCCGCCGGCGACGTCGAGCTGCTGCTGGTCTTCACCGCCGTGTACGCCTGGCCCGTTCTCCGGGGCGCGCTGCTCGACGCGCTGGACATCCCCGAGGCCGATCGCGAGGGCATCGACGAGCGGCTGGCGGATCTACTGGCCCGCGTCATCACCGGCGACCGCTGAGGCCCCCGCCCGGCCCCTCAGCGGTCGGCAGGCCCGTCGGGTGTGGCGTACTCGGCGGGTGTGGCGTGCTCGGCGGCGGGTGCCGGTTCGGTCGGCCCCTGGTCGAGGCGGAACGGCGGGTACTCGTCGCGCAGCAGCAGAACGTACGACGCGACCCGGTAGACCCAGCGGTTGAGGCCGACGTTCAGTGCGAACAGGCCCGGCAGGTAGCGCCCGGTGAACAGCAGGCCGATCGCGGCGATCAGCACCAGGAGTCCCAGCAGGGTGAAGCCGACGCTGATGCCGTCGTTGTCGGTCGAGGCGTCGACCGCCGCCGCGCCACTGCCGGTGATGATGCCGACGATCAGCAGGTGCGGGATCACCAGTAGCCACCACTTGACCAGCACGAGACCCCTCGACAGACGTTCGGGGTAGACGACGTCCAGATCGGCGGGATAGTCCGCCCGGCCCAGCGCGAAGGGCGGGTACCGGTCGGTGCCCAGGGCGGCGTAGGCGTAGAAGCCGACCCGCCAGTGCCACCGCATCGCGCCCACGATGAAGGAGAACCACGAGCGCGGGTAGCGGCCGGTGAACAGGATCGCCAGGCCCGCGGCCACCGTGACCACGACCGCGGCGAAGCCCAGGACCGCCAGCACGATGTAGTGCGGAATGGCCAGCGCCCACTTGATCAGCCACAGTGCGCGGGAGACGCCCGGATCCAGATGGCCGGTCAGCCGCAGCGGATCGGGGCCGGTCAACCGGCCCGTGACATCAGCGCCCGAGACGCCCGAGACGGCCGAGACGGGCGGGACGCCCGCGGTTCGGTGTTCGACGTCGCGCCCCAGCCCGGCGGCGCCGAGCAGGATCAGCGGGATCCCCAGCACCAGGCCGACGATCCCAGCGATCAGCGTGGCCGGGTTCGCGAATCCGAACAATTCGGTGTGGGCCCCCGCCTGCACGTCCACCCACACCGGGCGGCTGCCGTCGCTGTTCATCACGACGATCACCCAGTTCCCGGACCGGAGGTCCACATTGAGGGTCTGCTGAGTGGAGCCGGTGACGGAACGCTCCCAGAACCGCTCGTCGGCGGGAGGGCCCGGCACCCGCGTCCCGGGGACCTCGTCGACATCGCCGTTCTCATCGGAGCGGGTCGACCAGTCCGTCGCGTCCATGCCGTAACCGTCGGCCCACGGGTCGGTGCCGAACACGGCGTGGGGCACGTCCCGGAGATACTCGTCGACGGCATCGGCGGGCGCCATGCCGAGGAACACCCGTTGTCCCTGGACGACGGGGGTGGCGCGGACCCGGACGCTGATCAGGTCCTCGAGATCGAACGCACCCGAGGAGGCAGCCTGGTCCTCGTCCAGGTTGAGGGTGAACGGGGCCGTGATGATCGCGTTGCCGACCGAGCGGAGCTGCTCGGTCTGGGTGTACGCGTACCGCCCGTCCCGCTGCGAGGCCTCGGCGACGGCGAGAAAGATGCCCGCAGCACTCAGCGTCAGGCCCAGCGCCGTGAGCAGCACGCCGGCGACGAGCATGAACCAGTTGAGTGGACGGGTCCCCTGCCCGGATCTGGGCGGGGCCGTCGAGCCGGGGTTCGGATCGGAGTGGGACGGAGCGGGTTGCGGAGCACCCATAGCGGTTCCTCAGGAGTAGGTGTCACGACACTCGTCTGGATCGACGATGCCGTTGTAAAGATGACTATATCGTTATATTCGCAGTGTAACTGCGTCGATTGTGTGTCGATTTCCCGTCCGGCCTCGACCCCCTCCGCCGCACCCGGCGGTGGCCTAGGGTGACGGGGTGATCCGCCGCCTCATCTCCCGCGCCTTCTGGTTCTTCAGTCGTTGGGAGTTGTCGACCCGGCCGGCTCCGGATCGACCCACGGTGCTCTTGGGCGCACCGCACACGTCCAACTGGGATTTCGTGTTCATGCTCGGTATCGCCTGGCGACTGGGGATCGACATGCACTGGCTCGGCAAGGCCAGCCTCTTCACCGGGTGGCGTGGGCCGATCATGCGGGCGCTCGGTGGGGTTCCGGTCGATCGGGCGAACCCCGCCAGGGTCGTCGAGGACGTGGTCGGGCAGGTCCACGCGGGTGAGACGTTCGGCCTGGTCGTCGCCCCGGACGGCACCCGCGGCGGGCACACGCACTGGAAGTCGGGTTTCTACCGGATCGCCCGCGAGACCGGCATGCCGGTGACGCTGGGCTACGTCGATCGCAGCACCATGACGACCGGGCTGGGCCCGACGATCGATCTGACCGGCGACGTGGCCGCGGACATGGACAGGATCCGTGCCTTCTACGCGGACAAGGCCGGGTTCCATCCCTCAAAGCGGGTCGAGCCCCGTCTGGTCGACGAGCGCCGGGCGGCGGGCACGGATGCCGAGTTGCCGCAGGAGCAGCTCGACTGACGTCCGGACTGCTGTCGGGTTCCCGGCCGCGCTCGTCGGTGCGGGATACTGGCTCCATGGACGGCCTGCGCGTGACTCCGGGGCCCGGCGCGCCCCGTGGCCTCACGGTGCCGGCGGGAGACCTGGTCGAGCGCTTCTCGAGGTCGTCGGGCCCCGGCGGCCAGCACGTCAACACCGCCGATTCGCGCGTGCAGCTGAGCATCGACCTGGGCACCACGACGGCGTTGGACGAGGTCCAGCGCGAACGGGCCCTGCGCACCCTCGCCCCGAAACTGTCCGGCACGGTCCTCACCGTCAGCGTCGAGGAGAACAGGTCGCAGCGGCGCAACCGGGCGACGGCACGCCAGCGCCTCGGAGAGCTGTTGCGAGACGCGGTGGCGCCGCCGGCCGCCAGGCGTGCGACCCGACCCACCCGCGGTTCGCAGCGGCGACGTGTCCAGCATGAACGCCGCCGGGCCGAGATCAAGCGCAATCGGAGGCGCCCCGAACACGACTGATGCCCAGCCGTAGGTTAGGTCAGGTCAGGCCAGGCCCGTCGCGGGTAGAGAGACGAACCCTCGGGTGAACGGCGAGAGCGCCCGTACCGCCGAGTCCCGGTCGACCCCGACCGTCGGGTGCGCGGCGTAGAGTTCCTCCACCGCGATTCGGGCCTGCAGCCGCGCGAAGTGCGAGCCGATGCAGAAGTGCGGGCCGCGGGCGAACCCGAGGTGCCCGCTGATCTCGCGCGTGATGTCGAGCTGCCCGGCGGTCGGACCGAACTCGCGCTCGTCGCGGTTGGCCGAGCCGTAGAGCATCATCACCTTCTCCCCCGCCGGGATCGTCGTCCCGCCGACGGTCACCTCGCGGGTGGTCGTCCGCGCGAGCGCCTGCACGCTCGACTCGAAGCGCAGGCACTCCGAGAGCGCGCCGGGGATCAGCCCGGGGTCGGCCGCGAGCATCTCCCGCTGCCGCGGATGGGAGCCGAGCAGCGCGACGGTGTGCGAGATGAGGTTGCCGGTGGTGTCGTTGCCGCCGGCGACGATGACGAAGCAGAACCCGAGGATGTCCCAGTCGTCCAGCCGCTCGCCCTCGATCTCGGCCTGAGCCAGAGCGGAGATGAGGTCGTCACCCGGGTGGGCCCTCCGCTCGGCGATGAGTTCACCGAAGTAGGCGAACATCTCCGCCACCGCGTCCACCGCCCCGCCCTCGAGACCGGCCGGGCGGAATCCCTCCTCCTGCAGGGTCGTCAGCGCACTGACCCACGGGCCGAACAGCGGGCGGTCCGCTGTCGGCAGGTCGAACAGGTGGGCCAGCACGAATGTCGGGATCTGCGCACTGAAGTCGCGGTGGAGATCGACCACCTCGTCGTCGTCGTACCTCTCGGCCATCTCCGCCAGCCGCCCACGGACGAAGTCGCGGATCCGCGGCTCGGTGGCGGCGACGCGCTTCGGGGAGAACGCCTTGGCCAGCAGCCGCCGCTTCCCGGAGTGCTCGGGCGGGTCCATCATGACAATGGTCGGGGCCAGCCCCAGCTTCTCGATCTCGTCGCGGTAGAAGGTCAGCCCGCTGGCGGAGGAGAACGTCCCGGGATCGCACACGGCGGCGTCGACGTCGGCGTAGCGGGACAGCGCCCAGAAGTCGGGGTGGGCGGTGGTGCCGTCGCCGCGGTGATGGTGCACCGGATCGGTCTCGCGCAGCAGCCGGTAGCCCGGGTAGGGGTCGGCGAGGTGCGCGGGGTCGAACGGGTTGAACGTGGGGGCCGTCGCCGGCTGCTGGGTCATGGCGGGCTGGGTCATCGCGCCATTTAACACGGACTGTTAAACAATGGGAAGGGCCCCTCTAGACTCGAGCGCGTGCCCCGCCCCACCACACCCCGCGCCACCGCCACCCGGGACGCCCTCTACCTCGCCGGGCTGCGCCGCTTCGCCTCGGACGGCTGGCGGACGGCACGGGTCCGCGACATCGTCGCCGATGCCGGCCAGGGCAACGACTCCGCGATCAACTACCACTTCGGCGGCCGCGCGGGACTGCTCCGGGAGGTCCTGGACCGCGGCGTCCTGCGGATGGAGGCCGAGCGACGCGCAGACCTGCGAACGTGGGTGTCGTCGCCTCCCGACCTCGCCGAGATCGTGCGGGCGGTGGTGTCCCCGTTGGCGGACCTGTTGGACGACGACGAGGGCCGCTGGACGCTCCGGGTGATCGGCCAGCTGGGAGCGCTCGCGGAGGTGGGCCGGACGGTCAGCACCGGTCCGGTCGCGGACACCGCACTGCAGGATCAGCTGGAGATGCTGGTCGCGGCCTCGACGGCGGCGTGCGGCCCGGACCTGGCCCGCCACCGGGTCCGGCAGTTCATCGTCATGCTCACCGCCGAACTCGCGGCGCGGGCCTGCGATCCCCCGGAGGTCGGTCCCCCGCACGGCACCTATGTGGCGGACCTGATCGACGGGTTCGCGCGAGGGCTCGCGCGGCCTGCGCCCCGCCGCTGAAGGACACCTCCGAGCCCCCCACCAGGCGTTATATCGTCTTGATCTCAGACCTTGCGCCACCGGGCGGGATCAGTAGCGTGGGGGTATGAGCACTTCCGAGATGATCACGTCCCATCCGAATCCGACCGACGGCCTCGACGTGGACCTGCTCGCCGAGGCCATCGACGCGGCCGCGTCCTGCGCCACCACCTGCACGTCGTGCGCCGACGCGTGCCTCGCCGAGGAGTCCGTCGCCGACCTGCGCGACTGCATCGGCACCGACCTCGACTGCGCGGATGTCTGCGCCGCCACCGCCGCCCTGCTCAGCCGCCGGACCGGCAGCAACCTCGAGGTCGTCAAGGCGCAGCTGACGGCGTGCCGGACGGCCTGCGCCGCCTGCGCCGACGACTGCGAGCAGCACGCCGAGATGCACGAGCACTGCAAGCACTGCGCCCGGGCCTGCCGCCGCTGCGAGAAGGCCTGCGCCGACCTGCTCGCCGCGATCGGCTGAGCTCACGATCAACAGCGCCCCCCCGGTGGCAGCCGGGCGAGCCGTCTGGACCGGCAGTCACTTCCGTTCCGCCAGTCCACGGCCCACCTCACCGAGGCGCATGAAGTAACGCTTACCAAACTCTTGGCGATGGTACTGCTGGGAGAAGGGGTGGTGAGTGTCTCCCGCAGTCGCACAGAGCCGATCCGCGGCGGTGCCTTGCCGAGGGAGACACGATGGTCGGCTTCAGGCGGTCCAGACACGGAGATCGCCGCCCTGTCGGAGACGACGCCGCCACCCGGCAGGCCCCTTCCCCGGCTCACGGCATCACAAAAGGCGCTCCGCGCCCGGCCTCCCCTCCGGGGCTCGGCTGGGCCGTCCTGGGTGTGGCGCTCCTCCTCGGCCTGTTCTTCCTGGTGCCGCTGGGCCTGGAACGATCGGCTGCGGTGGTTCCGACCACATCCGCCGACCCCGTCCCGCAGACTCCCGGGCCGCAGACCTGGGTCCTGTCGTCGACCGTCGCCGATCCGGGCCCGAACGCCGGTGACTCCGAGGCCGAGCGCGACCCGAAGGGCGCCCGCGCCACCGGAGACGACCGGGGTGGCGTCGGCGACGGCGACAGCGACGATTCGGCGTCCGTGATCATCCGGGTCCCCGACGCCGGCCCGACCCCTGAACCCGGGGCCGTCTCGGCGACCACCACGGCGCATTCCGCCGCGCCGCCGGGCGGGTCCTCGCTGACGTCCGCGACCGCGCCCGCGACCGTGCCGACGTGTCCGCAGCCCACCCCGACCGGGCTCGCGCCGAGGCTCGCGGAGAAGCTGGGTGCGGATCTCGGCTCAACCTCCGGCACCGGCGACGGCACCGGCGGGGCGTGCGCGGGCTGACCTGCAGCGTCGCCCCCGGCTGCAGAGTCTCCCCGGCTGCGGCGAACTAGAGCCCGTACTCGATCAGCGGCTTGCCCTGGGCGTCGACGAGCACGGTGAGCCCGCCCCCGCTCCCACCGGCCGAGCGCCACAGGTAGCAGACGCCGGTGCGGGTGTCGCGCAGGATCTCCGCGGTCCCGCCGAACCCCATCGACTCGGAGTGGATCTTCTCGAACCGCTTGTCCTTTTTCGCCATGCGCCCATCGTGGCACCGGCGGGGTGTGCCGGACAAAGGTACGACGACGACGAGGTCACCCCGCCCCGGGATCCGATTCAGGAGTCGATGTGGCGGAACAGTCCGCGGGTGGCCTCGGCGACGGCCCGGTCCGGAGCACGGAGTTCGAACGGGATGGCGGGGTGGGGCTCGTTGTCGCGGGTGCGCACCCGGGCCTCGGTGGTTTGCGGGCGTCTGCGACCGCCGATCAGGTGAACGGCGACGACCATTCCCGCGAACACCATGACGGTGAACAGGGCGGGCAGCATCCAGGTGGTGCGGGACATCAGTGCGGCTCCGGCGGCGAGTTCGGCGGATGCGACGGTGGCGTTCAACGACGACCCGATCGTCAGCAGTCCCGTCCCCAACGCGAGGGTCGCGGCGGTGAGGCCGAGGCCGACGAGGGCGACCGTCGTGATCGTGCTGCGGCGACGTACGGGGACCGTGCTCATGATGGATCTCCTGTCTGGGCGTCTACACAGGATTCGGAGGCCCCCGCATTCCGGATGGGTGGCGGACCGGAATGTTCCCGAGATTCACACTGCCGCCCCCCGGATCCGCACCGCGGCCCCTCAGGGTGACCCGGATTCGACCCTGAGATCGGCCCTGACCGGTGTCAACGGGGCGGTGTCGGGGGTTATGTTGGAGGGCGTCCCATCCCGCCAGCGACCCCTCGAATCGAGCCAGCATGAACGAGCAGCACGCGCGGCGACCGGACGGGCCGTGGTCCGAGGACTGGCTCGACCGGTCCGAGACGCCGGGGCAGGCCAACCCCACCGAGCAGTTCCCCACCGAGCGATTCCCCACCGAGCAGTTCCCCACGGCGCAGTTCCCGCCCGCCGAGCAGCATGAGCCCCAGCGCTACGAACTCCAGCGCTTCGCCCACCCGCACCAGCCGGCCCAGCCGTACGCGCGACCGCCCGAGCCGCTGGCCCACGAGGGTGGGTTCCCGTACGGCATGGCGCCCGCCGCGCCCTACGGTCCGACCGCCCCGTATGGCCCCGGCCAGCAGTTCGGGTACGCCGATCAATTCATCCCGCAGCACCTGCACGTGGCGCCGCACCAGTTCCCGCAGGGCCCCTACCCGCCGCAGTTCGGCTACCCGCCCATGCAGCAGACGGTGTACGTGCACGGCGGGCAGGTCAGGCGCGTCAACCACGCCCTGCACCTGATCCTCACGCTGCTGACCTTCGGGTTGTGGCTACCGGTCTGGATCATCCTGGCGATCGCGGGTTCCTGACCGGCTCCCGCCTCAGCGGCCGGCCTGCCACCGCCCGATGATGAGCGCGGTCAGCTCCTCGACCCACTCGTCGTCCAGGGCGGCGGCAGGGCTCACCAGCAGCCGGAAGATCGCCGCACCCGCGACGACCTCCGCCAGCACGGGCAGGTGGTTGTCGCTCCGGCGAGCCCGACCGAAGCGCGATTCGAACGCGGGCAGGTCGCCGGCGAGCCGGGCGATCATCCGGGCGTGCAGGTCGGGATCGGCCACGGTGTCGGCGATGAGGCCGGGCAGGGCCACGCGTACCTCGGGCCGGTCGAACAGCACGCGGACGGTCTCCACCAGCGCGCGGATGTCGGCCTGCGGATCCCCGACAGCGGCACCAGCCCCGCCGGCGCTGCTCGCCCCGCCGCCCGCGCCGTCGGGTGGCTCGAACGCCGGGATCACCTCCGCCTCGAGCACCGCCTCGTGGACGAGCTGCGCCTTGCTCGACCAGCGGCGATACAACGCGGCGGTGGTCGTGCCGGCGCGCGCCGCGATGGCGGACAGCGTCAGCGCCGGGTAGCCCGTCTCGAGGATGAGCTCGCGGGTGGCGGTGATGATCGCGGCGTCGATCCGGCCGTCGCGCGGCCGCCCCGGCGCGGACTTCGCTGATCCGCCGCGCGCGGTGTCGCCGTCTGCTGTCATGGTCTCACCATAGTTCCGATACGCCGCACATCGTATTACCGCCGCCGGCGCGGGACCCCGCCACCCAGCACCCCAGGGAGAGCCCCGTGCATCTGAGCCCGCTCGACGAGTTCCCCATCCACCAGACGCCCGCGCCGCTGACGTGGCCGGCCACCTCGGACCGCAACTTCTACGACCGCTCCTACTTCAACGTGCTGGACCGCGAGGGCCGCTTCATGGTGCTCACCGGGATCGGCTACTACCCGCGCCTAGGCGTGAAGGACGCGTACTTCGTGGCCCGCCGCGGCGACACGCAGACCGCGGTGCGGATGAGCGACGCCATCGACGAAGACCGCCTCAACCCCCACGTCGGCGGGTACCGGCTGGAGGTGATCGAGCCACTGCGGGAGATCCGGCTGACCCTCGAGCGAACGGAGGGCATCGCCGCGGACCTCACGTGGCGCGGCCTGTTCCCCGCCGCGCTGGAGGACCCGCACTCCATGCTCACCGACCGGCGGGTGACGCTCCAGGCCAGCCGGTTCGCGCAGGTCGGCTCGTGGGAGGGGTGGATCGAGGTCGACGACGACAAGATGGAGGTCACCCACTCCTCGTCGGTCGCCGCCCGGGACCGCTCGTGGGGTATCCGCCCGGTGGGCGAGGCCGAACCGGCCGGCAGGCCCGACACGGCGTTCCGGGGCATGTGGTGGCTGTATCTCCCGCTGGCGTTCGACGATTTCCAGCTGTTCCTCATCCTGCAGGAGGACCCGGACGGCCACCGCAGCCTCTACGACTGCACCCGCCGCTGGGCCGACGGCCGGGTCGAGCAGCTCGACGGCGTGCGCGTGGCGGTCGAGTACACCCCCGGCACCCGCATCCCGACCGGCGTGCGGGTGGAGTTCATGAACCGCGCGGGCGACCAGATCCGGCTCGAGGTGGAGTCCCGGCTGTACGCCCCGATCGCGTTCGGCTCCGGCTACGGCGGCGACTCCACGTGGGCGCACGGCAGCTGGAAGGGCGAGAACTTCACCGACCGCGTGACCTTCGATCTGACGGACCCGCAGGTGATGGCCGGGGCGGCGTTCAGCCTCATCGACCACGTGGGCCACGCCGTGTGCACCGAGGCCGATGGCACCCGACGCGAGGGCGCGGGTCTGTTCGAGCACGGGGTGATCGGCCCACATCACCCGTCGGGGTTCTCGGACTGGACCGACGGCGCGGACGCGGGGGCGCGCGCATGAAGGTCATGACCGCCCTGTTCAGCCCGACCGACGCGGTCCGGCGGGCCGAGGAACTCAAGGAGGCCGGGGCGTCCGGGGTGTTCACCTTCGAGGGCCCGCACGACGTGTTCACCCCCCTCGTGCTGGCCTCGCAGGTCGGCGGCCTGGACCTGATGTCCAACGTGGCGATCGCCTTTCCCCGCAACCCCATCCAGCTCGCGCACCAGGCGCACGACCTGCAGACGCTCGGCGAAGGACGGTTCGTCCTGGGCCTGGGCACGCAGATCCGGGCGCAGATCGAGAAGCGCTACGGCACCGAATTCGACCGGCCCGTCGAGCGGATGAAGGACCTCGTGGGCGCCCTGCGGGCGATCTTCCATACATGGGCCACGGGCGAGCGACTGGACTTCCGCGGCGAGTTCTACCGCCACACCCTCATGACCCCCACGTTCGTGCCGCCGCCCACCCCGTACGGCCCGCCGCCCATCTACCTCGGTGCGCTCGGCCCGCGACTGACGCGCGCGGCCGCCGAGGTCGCCGACGGGCTGCTCGTGATGCCGTTCGGCACCACCCGGTTCCTCCACGAGCACACGATGCCAAGGGTTCGGGCGGGCCTGGCGGCCGCCGGGCGTAGCGAGGAGGAGTTCGAGGTGGTGCCCGAGGTGATCGTGTCGGTGACAGACGGACAGAACGACGACGAGCACATGTCCACCCGCCGCCTGTTGGCGTTCTACGGCTCGACGCCCGCCTACCGACCCGTGTTGGACGCCCACGGCTGGGGCGATCTGCAGCCCGAGCTGAACGCCATGAGCAAGCAGGGGCGGTGGCAGGAGATGACCTCGCTCATCAGCGACGAGATCCTGCACACGATCGCCGCGTGCGGTTCCCCGGCCGAGGTCGGCGCCCACGTCCGCGACCGCGTGAACGGCGTCGGCGACCGCGTGTGCCTGTACCAGACCGGGCCGATCGCCACCGATGCGCTCGCGCAGATCGTCGACGAGTTGGCGGGCCGGCCATGAACACCGTCGAGTTCGAGCAGGTCACCGACGACAGCTACGGCGGTAAAGCCGCAGGTCTGGCCGAGCTCATCCGACTGGGCCTGGACGTACCGCCGGGGTTCGTCATCGCCGACGCGGGGGCCGACCTCGTCGTCGTCGACACTCAGTCCGACACCACCGTCCCAGCCCACACCACCGTCCCAGCCGACACCACCGCCCGGTGGTACCGCCGCATGGCCGAGGCGGGCGCGATCCCGGTCGCGGTGCGGTCCTCGGCGGCCGGGGAGGACGGCGCGCAACAGTCCTTCGCCGGGCAGTACGACACCGTGCTGGGCGTGGACTCGGCCGAGGCGCTGGCCGAGGCGGTGCGGACGTGCGTGGCGTCGGCGGCATCGGGGCGCGCGACGGCCTACCGCGGCGCCGGGCCCGACTCCCCTGCCACCGGCCTCCCCGCCACCGACTCCCCCGCCACCATGCACCTGGTGGTCCAGCAGACGGTCGACGCCCGCGCGGCCGGCGTGGTGTTCACCGCCGACCCCGCCACGGGGCGGCGCGACCTCATGGTGATCGACGCCGTCGCCGGGCTGGGCGAGTCCCTGGTCGACGGCACCGCCTCCCCCGACCACCTGGTCCTCGACGCCGCCGGCACCGTGGCGGTGAGCGAGGTCGGCGAGCGCCCGGTGCTCCTCGCCGAGGACATCGCGGTGATCCGCTCCGGCGCACTGACCGCCGAGCGGCACTGGGACCGGCCGATGGATCTGGAGTGGGCGATCGACCGGCAGGGGCGGCTGTGGTGGCTGCAGGCGCGGCCCATCACGACGCTGCCCGCGGACCTGGGCGGGATGGATTCGACGCTCGCCGGCGCCGACCACGTGTACACACGCTGCAACATCGGCGAGATGATGCCGGGGGCGTATTGCCCGCTCACCGCGTCGGTGTCGGGGTACGCGATCGACCACGCCATGCAGATGATCCAGGTGGTCGCCCGCGCGCAGCCGAGTTACGAGCAACCGTGGTTGCAGGTGGGCTACTTCTCCGGGCACATGTTCCTCAACCTCACCGAGGGCACCGCGCTGAGCTCGGGACTGCTGGGCAATTCGCTGGAGCAGTTCTCCACGTCGATCTGCGGGCGGGTGGTCGACGAGCTCGTGCCCACACCGCCGCAGCCGTTCCCGCGGCGACTCGGTAACACGGTGCGCCTGTCGACGTTCGCCCTCACCGCGGGCCCGGCCGTGCGGGGTCTGGGCGAGCAGATCGGCGAGTTCGAGGTCCCCACCGGCCGCGACCCACTACAGGTGTGGCGCCAACTCGAGGACGGGATGCGGCTGTACTGCGAGGTCACATTGACGCACGTGCGGTCGTCATCTCGCGCGGCGGTCGCGGCCAACGTGCTGGAGAGCGTGCTCATGCGGCAGGCCGTCGCCGCGGGCGGCACCGAGGACAACGGCCGCGCCGAGGCCTCCCGGCTCATGGCCGGCGCCGCAGATGTGGAGAGTGCGCTCATGCTGGCCGAGCTCGAGTCGGTGGTGCGGGCGTTGGCCGCCGACTCCGCCGCTACCGAGCGGTTTCTCGGAGCGGATCCCGGCGCGGCAGTGGAGGCGGTGCTCGCCTCGGCTGACGGGTGGGGCGTCGCGCTGCGGCGGTTCCTGTCACGCCATGGCCATCGCGGGTATCGCGAGCTGTGCATGCGAGACGCGTCGTGGGCCGACGATCCCGAGGGGTTGGGCGCGATCATGCAGGTCATGGTGCGGTCCACGCTCGAGCGGGATGGGCGGGCCTCCGAGACCGCGGAGGTCCCGGAGCCGGAGTCACCCATGATCCGCCAGCTTGCGCAGTGGGCCCGGGCCGGTGCGCGGGGCCGCGAGGAGACCAAGTCCAAGATGGCGCTGATGGCGCACTCCTTGAAGCGCGATTATCGGCATCTGGGCGAGGTGCTCTCGGCGTCCGGGCGGCTGCCCGATGCGGATCTGGTGTTCTTCTTCGACCGGCCCGAGCTGGCGCGGATCGTCGGCGCGCCGGGCCCGGTGACCGGCGGACTCGGGAGCCACGGCCCGGACGGCAGCGTGTCGGCCTCCCCGGAGGAGCTGGTCGCGCAGGCTGTCGAGCGTCGGAAGGCGCTGGCGTTCCAGGACGCGCTCGAGTTCCCGGACGTGTCGGTGGGTCGGCCGACTGCGTTGATCGCCCGGCCGCCCCGCGAGGCTGCGGGCGGCGAGATCGTGGGCCGTCCGGCGAGCCGCGGAACGGTGGAAGGCGTGGTGCGGGTGGCCCGGTCGATCGTCGATGCCCGGGAGGTGCAACCCGGTGAGATCCTGGTCGCGCCCGTGACGGACGTGGGCTGGACTCCGTATTTCACGGTGATCGCGGCGCTGGTCACTGATATCGGCAGTTCTGTCTCTCACGGCGCGGTGGTCGCCCGCGAGTACGGCCTGCCATGCGTGGTCAACACCATCGATGCCACCCGAACGCTGCGCACCGGCGACCGCGTACGAGTGGACGGCGACCGCGGCGTGGTGACTCGACTGGAGGGGTGAGGGCCCGGCACCCAGCTACTGCGCCGCAAACTGCGCGGTCAGGTCAGAAGGGTGGTGGGTCGATGAGTTCGTCGAGGCGTTCGTGGAGTAGGGCGCGGATGCCTTTTTCGATGTCGCTGTGGTGGGGTTTGTTGCGGGCCCACCAGCGGCTGGCGCTCTCGGGGGTGGCTTTCTCGGCCGCGCCGGCGCTGGAACCGGCGCCGCCTGTGCTCGTGCCGTTCCCGGTGCCCGTCCCGGTCCCGGGGGCGGGTGGGGCGGGGTCAAAGGTGCGGGCGCGTTCGGCCTTGCGGCGTTCGGTGTTGCGGCGTTCGGTGCGGTGGCGCGCGGCGCGGCGCGACCAGAACGTCGGCTCGGCGTCGGCCTGCTCGTCACCGGTGGGCCCGGGGCTGCGGCGTTGTTGCCGGGTCCACGCCTCGGTTTCGGCGCGCGCCTGTTCACGCCGGTACTCGGCCAGTGGGCCGGAGGGTCGGGTGAGCATGGTGGTGCCGTCCGGGGTGCGCACCAGCAGGGTGCCGTCGGGCTGCAGGTCGTAGATCCAGTCGGAGAAGGTCTTGAACCGGTGATGGCGTCGGCACATCGCGGCGAGGTTGCCCTCGACGGTGTGTCCGCCCCGCTGGGGGTCGGCGTGATCGAACGGCACCACATGATCCAGATCACAGGCCTCGGCCGGGATCGCGCAGCCGGGGTGGCGACAGGTGCCGTCCCGTAGCCGGATCCGGCGCGCGAGTTCGGCGCTGGGCCGGTACTGCAGGGCGGCGCGGGCGTCATCGGCGACGCCGATGCGCGGGTCGATGGGCTCGAAAGTGGCTCCGTCGCTGGTGGCGAGCATGTCCAGCAGGGCCTGCAGGGCGGCCTGGCCGGAGCGGGTGAACTCCACCCGGGCACCGCCAGCGTCGCGGGCGTGGTTGCCGGTGGCGATGACGGTGACCTTCGGCCGCAACGCCACCCCACCGGTCCCGCCGGGGCGGCCGGGGCGGGCCGCGGTGCCGGCCGGGGCGGCGTCGCCGCACACCAGAGACATCAGGGCGTCGGCGCGACGCTCGGCGATCGAGTAATCCTCGACCTCGCCAGAGCCGCCAGAGCCGCCAGAGCCGCCAGCGCCGGCGCCGCCGCCGGGGTCGGCGGTGTCGGCTTGGGTGTTGGCGGCGGCTTGGGCGTCGGCGTACTTGTGGTCTTTCACCCGGTGGTCGAGGGCCTCGGCCAGGACGGCGGCTTCCTCGGTGGCCAGGATCGCCGAGACGCTGGACATGCCGTCGACGCCCTTGTGGAACCGCACCCCGCGGGTGCGGGCCGCTTCCTGACGGCGCAGGCGGATCCCGTTGGCGTCGTAGCGGGCGATGATCGCATCGACGTTGCCGCGGATGGCTTTCTCGCCCATGCGCACCCCGCCCTCGATCGCGGCGAGATACTCCTCGACGACCTGCCGCTGCACCGCCTCGAGCACATCGACGTGGACGGTGGCCATCTGCGAGGCCAGGATCTTCGCGGCCTGCAGATCCAGCCGCCCCTGCGCCATCGCGGACAGGATCGCCGGATACCGCAGGTGCAGATCGAGGGCGAAGGTGATCATCCGTTCGGCCCGGCCCGTCGAGATCGCCATCGCCGACACCACGTACCCGGCCGCGACATCGATCGGATCGAGTACCGCATGACCGGGCCGGCACTCACCCGCGCCCGCCCCGGACTCCTCCCGGCGCTGGCATTCGACAAACAACTCGTAACAGGCCACGAACCGGCGTGCCGCCGCACGATTCTCGCCCATCCACCCCTCACGCGCCGCCGCCCGCAACCCCGACAACGAAGAGGGCGCCGCGGAACCGGCGCCGCCACCAAACGAGGGCGAGCCACCGGACGGGGATGGGGACGGGCCACCGGCCGCGGCGTCTTCGTTCCCGCCCATGTGCCCCACCCCCTGCCCGTGCGCCGCCTACCCGGTATCGAATCTGTGTTCTACAATTCGCACGCACATTCCAGTACGCAAGGGTTGAATCAGGACATTTCGCCACCCGAGGCCCAGCCCTCTTGACTGGCGCAGAAGCCCTCAACCAGCAAGGTGGACTCGTCGCAACAGGCGCCCTCCACGCCGCAAGATCCCCCCGAAGCATCGACCACAACAGGCTTTCGACCCGGGACGATGCCAGCGAGACGATCTTTCGTTGCCGCCGCCCCTGGCGCCGCTCGCGGGAGGCTGCTAGAGGTGGAGGCACACGCCCCTGCGCCAGGAGGAGGACGAGATGATCGCCGAGGACCGTATCGACCCGGACGAGTACACCCCGGGCCCGGATTCAGTCACCGCACCCGAGGAGTACGAGCCCGAGGTGACCGTCGAGGACCCCTTCCGCGAGGCAAATCCGGCCGACGTTGCCGAGCAGGCCATCGAGCTCCCCGCCGACGACGGCGACGGCGAAGCGGTGGGTGACGACGACGAGGTCGCCTGACCCTGCGCTCCGCGCCTGAGCCGGGCGCGGAGCGTGCCGAACCGGCAAGGGGTGCAGCCAGGGTGACGAATCCGCCGTTGCGCCGCCCTGCCGGTGCCGCTAACCTTGCAGCACCAGAAGGGGAGTATCCCTCACACGCGTCGTCGTCATTCCGGCCCTCGGGCCCGGCGGCGCGGGCCGACCAGGCCGGGAGAGACCTTCGATCACCCACTGATCGAAAGGTCCCCGATAATGCACACCCCTCTCTGGCTCTGGCTCGCGGTCATCGCCTTCATCGTCGTGATGCTGGCCATCGACCTCGTCGCCCACCGCAAAGCACATGTCATCGGCGTCAGGGAAGCCGCGGTGTGGTCTGCCGTCTGGATCGCCCTCGGCGTCGGCTTCGGCGCGATCGTCTGGGCGGTCTGGGGCGCGGACTTAGGCCAGCAGTACTTCGCCGGGTATCTCATAGAGAAGTCCCTGGCAGTGGACAATGTCTTCGTCTGGGCGATCATCTTCGCCCACTTCGCGGTGCCCGCCCAGTTCCAGCACCGGGTCCTGTTCCTCGGCGTCCTGGGCGCGCTGGTATTCCGCGGCATCTTCATCGCGGGCGGCGCGCTGCTCATCCAGAACTTCTCCTGGATCCTGTACATTTTCGCCGCATTCCTGCTGTACACGGGCTTTCGCATGATCCGCCAGCGCGACGAGCACCTCAACCCGGACCAGTCCCGCATTCTCGCGGCCTTCCGCCGGCTGGTGCCCATGACGGACACGTTCCACGGTCAGCGGCTGCTGGTCCGTAAGGGCGGGCTGATCATGGCCACTCCCCTGTTGGCTGTGCTGGTACTGGTCGAGACGACCGATGTGGTCTTCGCCGTCGACTCCATTCCCGCCATCTTCGCGGTCACCGACGAGGTGTTCCTGGTTTTCACGGCCAACGCGTTCGCGATCCTGGGCCTGCGCGCGATGTACTTCCTGCTGGCGGATCTGGTCCACCGGTTCGTCTACCTCAAGATCGGGCTGGCACTGGTGCTGATGTGGGTCGGCGCGAAGATGCTGCTCAAGATCGACGTCTTCTACATTCCGACCCCCATCTCGCTGGCCGTGATCGCGACCATCCTCACCGTGTCGGTCGTGGCGAGCCTGTGGGCCACGCGTGGTCACGAGCGCCAGAGCCTGCCGACACCGGCCGAGCCTCCGTTCCGCATCGCCACCGCCGAGGAGGACGCGCAGCTCGAGCCGCTGTTCCGTCGCGGGCGGACGCGCGGCGTGTCAGAGGACTCCCCCGCCGCGACACCACGCTGACCGTTGCCGAAGAGCGTCCCGCGCACACCCCGCGAGAAGCGGGTGCGCGGGACTCTCTCGAGCCCCGGCCCGGGTACGCGTGACGCCTTATAACTTCCGGTTTTCGGGAGTAGGGTCGGCAACAACGCCGGTGATCCTCGTCACTAGCACGGGCCGCACCGGCACCTCTACGAAAGGGCCGGTCATGAGTGTCAACAGTTTCGGTTCGAGGGATTCGCTGGCAGTCGGGGGCGTGGACTACGAGGTCTACCGACTCGATCAGGTCTCCACCGCGGTCCCGCTCCCCTACAGCCTCAAGGTCCTGCTGGAGAATCTTCTGCGCAACGAGGACGGCCGAGTGGTGACGGCCGAGCAGGTCGAGGCACTGCGGGAGTGGACTCCCCAGTCCCCGCCGGAGCGGGAGATCCAGTACACGCCCGCCCGGGTGCTGATGCAGGACTTCACCGGGGTTCCGTGCGTGGTGGATCTGGTCGCGATGCGCGATGCCATCACCGACCTCGGCGGCGACCCCAAGAAGATCAATCCGCTCATCCCCGGCGAGCTCGTGATCGACCACTCGATCATCGCGGACGTATTCGGCCGCCCGGATGCGTTCGAGGTCAATGCCGAGCTGGAGTTCGGCCGCAACCAGGAGCGCTACCAGCTGCTCCGGTGGGCGCAGGAGTCGTTCGCCGACTTCGTGGTGGTCCCGCCGAACACCGGCATCTGCCACCAGGTCAACCTCGAGTACCTGTCCCGGGTCGTCTTCACGCGCGAGGGGACCGACGGTATGACCCAGGCCTACCCGGACACGCTCGTCGGTACCGACTCCCACACGCCGATGGTCAACGGTCTCGGCGTGCTGGGCTGGGGCGTCGGCGGCATCGAGGCGGAGGCCGCGTTGCTCGGCCAGCCGATGAGCATGCTGATCCCGCAAGTCATCGGGCTCAAGCTGACCGGCGAGTTGCGGGAGGGCACCACGGCCACCGATCTCGTCCTCACCGTCGCGGAGCTGCTGCGCCAGACCGGCGTGGTGGGCAAGTTCGTGGAGTTCTTCGGCCCGGGCGTCGCGGCGGTCCCGCTGGCCAACCGGGCCACGCTGGGCAACATGAGCCCCGAGTTCGGTTCGACCTGCGCCATCTTCCCCGTGGACGACGAGACGCTGGACTACCTGCGGCTGACCGGTCGGTCGGAACAGCAGATCGAGCTGGTCGAGGTCTACGCCAAGGAGCAGGGCCTGTGGCACGACCCGGACAACCCTGCCGAGTACAGCGAGGTCATCGAGCTGGACCTGGGGACGGTGGTGCCCTCGATCGCCGGACCCAAGCGGCCGCAGGACCGCATCGCGCTGGGTGATGCGCCGGCGGTGGTGCTGGGCAATCTCGACGAGGAGAAGAACCGGTCGGAGAAGGACGACGGGAGTCTGGATGACGCCTCGGCGGACTCCTTCCCCGCCAGCGACCCGGTCTCCCCCGGTTCCACTACGGCGAAGAACGAGCCTCCCCGCCACTACTCCGAGGAGCAGCTGACCGCCAACGCCGAGCTCGGGTGGCCGAGCGATCCGGCGGAGATCATGATCGGCGGCGACGAGTCGCCGGTGATCTTCGACCACGCGGACGTGGTCATCGCGGCGATCACCTCGTGCACCAACACGTCCAACCCCTCGGTGATGATCGGAGCGGCGCTGCTGGCCAAGAAGGCCGTGGAGCGTGGTCTGAAGCCCAAGCCGTGGGTCAAGACGACGTTGGCCCCCGGGTCTCGGGTCGTCACCGACTACTACGACCGGTCCGGCCTCACCCCGTACCTGGAGGAGCTCGGGTTCGATCTGGTCGGCTACGGCTGCACGACGTGTATCGGCAACTCCGGGCCGCTGACCCCGGCGGTGAGCAAGGCGGTCAATGACAAGGACCTCAACGTCGCCGCGGTCCTGTCGGGCAACCGCAACTTCGAGGGCCGCATCCACCCCGAGGTCAAGATGAACTTCCTGGCGTCCCCGCCGCTGGTCATCGCTTATGCGCTGGCCGGGACGATGCGCAAGAACCTTCTTGAGGACCCGCTCGGAACGGGCTCTGATGGCGAGCCGGTCTACCTCCGTGATGTGTGGCCCAGCTCGGCGGAGATCAAGGAGGTCGTGGACGCCAATCTTGAGGCAGACATGTTCACCAAGGGCTACGCCGACGTCTTCGACGGGGACGACAACTGGCGCGGCATGGACGTGCCGGGGGGTGACAAGTTCGACTGGACCGAGGACTCCACCTACATCCGCCGTCCGCCGTACTTCGACGGCATGGCGGTCGAGCCCGAGCCGATGCGGGACATCACCGACGCCCGCGTCCTGGCGCTGCTGGGCGATTCCGTGACCACGGACCACATCTCACCGGCCGGGGCGAT
Source organism: Dietzia sp. MNB45 (assembly GCF_051994785.1). NCBI lineage: Bacteria > Bacillati > Actinomycetota > Actinomycetes > Mycobacteriales > Dietziaceae > Dietzia > Dietzia sp. MNB45. The sequence goes on from NZ_CP163397.1 coordinate 2,852,322, forward strand.
CAAGCCCAGTTCGCCCGCGGGCGAGTACCTCCAGCAGCAGGGGGTCGAGCCGGCGGACTTCAATTCGTACGGGTCGAGGCGCGGCAACCATGAGGTGATGATCCGTGGCACGTTCGCCAACGTCCGGCTGCGGAATCTGTTGGCGCCCGGCACCGAGGGCGGGGTCACCACCCACTTCCCCAGTGGTGAGCAGACCAGCATCTATGACGCCTCGAACCGCTACGCCGAGGAGGGCGTGCCGTTGGTGGTGATCGCCGGGGCCGAGTACGGGTCCGGATCGTCGCGGGACTGGGCGGCCAAGGGTACGTCCCTGCTGGGGGTACGGGCGGTGATCGCGCAGTCGTACGAGCGGATCCACCGCTCGAACCTCATCGGGATGGGCGTCCTGCCCCTGCAGTTCCCCGAGGGCGAGTCCGCCGAGAGTCTCGGCCTCAAGGGCGACGAGTTGTTCTCAATCACCGGGCTCGAGGGCCGGGACAGCGTTCCGGAGGAGGTGACGGTCCGCGCCGGGGAGGGCGACTCGGCGGTCGAGTTCACGGCCAAGGTCCGCATCGACACCCCGGCGGAGGAGGCGTACTACGAGCACGGCGGCATTTTGCCGTACATGCTCCGGCAGATGCTCTGACCCCACGCCCCACCCCACGCCCCGCGACCCAGCCCCACGCCCCAAGCCCACCGACGCGAAGAGCGTTGGGGCCGCCCCGGCACCGGAAGTCTCGACGACAAAGACGACGACGACGAGGTGGGCGACCGCCGACGACCCGCAGTTGCGGCGAGAGCCGAACGTGACGAGTATTCGGTCAGGCGTCGAGGTCCCGCGTGCGCATGCTGAGCTGGTGACCCGGCGGCACCGGACCGAGGTTTCCTCGCGAACCGCCTTGACGCGCCCCGTCGTATTTGACCGCCTGGTAGTCGGCGAGGTCCACTGTCCGTCCGTCTTTCCGTCGGGACACAATGGTCCAATCCGACCCGGCTCGTCGCGCTATGACTCCCCATTTGCCGTTCGGAATGTCGGCCTGGTCAATTGTGCGCTCGATCTTCTTGAAGTCCGCCGAGACGCCCCGCGGGGCGGAACCCGGTGCACAGTAGTGCTCGAATGTGGGCCACCAGGCCCACGTTCCGGACACAGGCGCTAACGCTCCGGCCCTTGGCGCCGGTGTCTGGGACGAGGGGGCAGACGCCTTGGTGATGATCTTTTTTCGCCCCTCGAGCACGTCCTTCGTCTCGAGCAGCGCTCGCCGGAGTCGCGTCCTGCCGTCGCGGTTGTTGAGCCCGCGTTGCGATGGATGCGGAACGTCCTCGGGAACGTGAACGTTCGGAAGATCGAGACCCGCCCGCTGCCACCCATCCCGCGCGTGGTCACCCATGAGAAGAACGACCTCGAGATTGGGCAGCAGTGCGACAATCTCCCTGAGCCACCCCGCGCCCCGTTCGCGTTCAGCCGGCGACGACGCACCGTTCTTCTCGCCTGCGATCGGAGCCGGCGCGGCATTCCAATGGACGAACAACTCTGGACCCAGCTCGACGTCGTTGTAGAAGGTTGCACAATTCTTCGCGGAGCGATCATCGTTCTCCAGACTGAGCAGGCCAGAACCAGTTCCCGCTTCCGCTTTGGTCGACGGATTGTCGAGTAGTACCAACACCCGGGCGTCAACGCCCCCGAGCTGCGGATCGACGTACGGCACCAGTCCATGCTGGAGCCCTTCTGCATCCGCTACCGAATCCGCCACTGCGTTCAGAGCCGCGACGTGCGGAGCACGCAGATGGCGCTTCTTCTCCGCCAGCGCCTCCGCTGCCGCGTTGCGCCCGGGCACGAAGGGCCCAGTCCGCATATCCGCGATGGTGGCGACCAGGTGATTCTGTCCTTGATTCATGCGGCCACCTTCGCACACGTCTACGACAGCAACATTGTGAACGGTGAGGCAGTCAGTGTCCCTCGGTTCTTGGTATGCGAAGCACGCGATCCGGCCAGCGCCGCTGCTCGACGCAGGTAACGTCCGACACCATGCAGCCCTCGCCGGATCAGGCTTCCGAGAACCCGCCCGACCAGCCCGAGGTCATCCTTGATCGCCACGGCGAGATCGCCGTGATCCGGCTCAATCGTCCGACCAAGCTCAACGCGGCGACGTACGAGAACCTGACGGACATCATCACCGCGTTGGACAACTGCGATGCGGACGACGATGTGCGTGCCGTGGTCCTCACCGGCACGGGCCGGGCGTTCTGCGCGGGGGCCGATATCTCGGGCGGGGGCGACACGTTCGCGGCTGATCCCGATGTCGACACCGGCGGGGCCCCGCCGGACACCGGCGGTCAGGTCGCGCTGCGCATCTTCCGCATGACCAAGCCGGTCATCTCGGCGATCAACGGGTCGGCCGCGGGGGTCGGGGTGACCATGACCCTGCCGACGGACGTACGCATCGCCGCGGACACCGCCAAGTTCGGGTTCGTGTTCACACGCCGGGGTCTGGTCCCGGAGGCGTGCTCGACGTGGTTCCTGCCCCGCATCGTGGGCATCTCCACCGCGATCGAGTGGGCTGTGGGCGGCAAGACGATCCTCGCCGCCGAGGCCCTGGAGCGAGGGCTGGTGAGCGAGGTGCTCCCGGCCGACGAGGTCCTCCCGCGCGCCATCGAGGTCGCGCGCGAGATGACGCGGGGCACGTCGCCGGTGTCGGCCGCACTGACCCGCCAGCTGATGTGGCGCATGCTCGGTGCACCCGATCCCGAGGTGGCCCACCGCGCCGAGTCGATCGGCGTCTACACCCGCGGCAAGTCCGCCGATGTGCGCGCCGGCGTCACCGCGTTCCTCGCCAAGAAGGAGCCGGAGTTCCCGGACCGCGTGTCCGACGGGCTGCCCGACCTCTTCTCCTGACCCCGGCCGCTCTCGGGCCCACAACCGATAGGACCCCACCATGACTGCTGATGACCTCACGGGTCGCGTCGCGATCGTCACCGGATCGACGGCCGGACTCGGTGCCAGGTTCGCGCACGTACTCGCAGGCGCGGGCGCGACTGTGGTCGTCACCGGGCGGCGGGCCGAGCGGATCCGGGAGGTCGTCGAGTCCATCGGCCGGAGCGGGGGCAAGGCACACGGCGTCCGGCTCGACGTCACCGATCCCGCCTCGATCGAGGATTGCCTCACCGACGTCACAGAGCAGATCGGCCTCCCGCAGATCCTCGTCAACAACGCCGGCATCCCGGACGCGCAGCGTGCGCACAAGATGTCGTTGGAGCTGGTCGACGCCGTGCTGGACACCAATGTCTGTGGCCCGTGGCTCATGGCGACCGGTGTGGCGCGCCGCCTGATCGAGGCCGGGGTGCCGGGCCGGATCGTCAACATCACGTCGATGAGCGCCTACCAGTACGACGGCAACGGCGCGGCGCTCTACTCGACCACCAAGGCAGCGGTCAGTCGGATGACGGAGACCCTCGCCGTGGAGTGGTCGCGCAGGTTCATCAACGTCAATGCGATCGCCCCGGGGGTCTTCGCCTCGGAGATGACCGACGGCATGCTCTCCCGCGTGGGCGACATCGCGCCCGGGCTCCCCCGTCAGCGCCTCGGCCAGCCCGAGCAGATCGATTCGACGCTGCTCTACCTGGTGTCCGACGCGTCGGAGGCGGTCACCGGGACCGTCATCAAGATCGACGACGGGCAGCTCCCCCGCTGACCCCCGCTGACCCCTCAGCCGACGAGCAGGCCGCTCACGCCTCACACTTCGTCAGGTCCGTCTCGAGGAGCTCCTTGCCGACCGGGGTCACGTAGGTCGCCATCAGAACCACGTCCTCCGTACCGTGATTCCGGCTTTCATAGATCGAGCCCGCTTCCTCGATGTTCGAGTCCCCGACGCGGTAGATGCGGGAGCCGCCGGGGTGGCCATCGGAGTAGTGCGTGAGTTCGCCTTGCTTGACGACCGCGATCAGGGATCCGTGGTGGCAGTGTTCGCCGGTGCTCGCCCCGGGCTCGATCGTGATCTCGCGGAAGGTCACCGAGACGCCGTCGTCGCCGCCGTCCACCCGGAGGTCGACGGGGCGGGACTGTCGGCCCTGCACGATGTCGACGGCCAGGAAGGGCTGCGACCCCGCGATCGTCGAGGCGGGCGGGAGCGGCTCGGTCGGGTTCACGGTCCTCACCTCGGGCGTCTCCGCCGTCGGGTCGTCGGGACTGCACGCGGCCGTGGCGAGGACGCAGACACCGGCGAGTACCGAGATGGACGATCTGGTCAGTCTGTGGGGCATACCTACTGATCCCTGAGTCTGCTCGGACCGAAGGGGGCTCCGGTCGGCTACCTGAACGTTATCAGCGAACGGCATCGAGATTCGGCGCTCCATCGTTCTTCTGCCGTGTGTGTCCGGCGCGGCGCTGACCATGCCGCCCTGTGGAGGGACGACGACAACGGGACGACGACGGGGACGACGACGAGGGCAGCCCCTCATCGAAGCGCCGCCGCCTCGCGGAAGGCCGAACCGGTCGCGCGACCCCGCTGCTAGCGTGGGGCCTCTCTCACCCACCCAGGAGTTGCCGTGCCCCTGCCCCATTTCGCGTGTCGTCGTCTCGGCCTCGCGGTCGCCCTGGCCGGCGCGGTGAGCGCGCTCGGCACCGCCACCGCTGCCGCCGATCCGGACGCCGCGGGACTGCCCGCCGCGGCGCCTCCGGTGCCCCGCGGGATGCCGCAGGTCGTCAGCGACGTGCTCGGGCCGGAGGACCCGGCGTTCTGGAACCCGGCGATCCCGGGGACGAGGGTCCTGACTCCGCTCGAGCCGCGCGCCGAGGTGATCTGTGCGACGGGTTTCGTGCCGGTCATCTCGTGTTCGACCATCAACAGGTGGGACTTCTCGTCGGGGCAGCGTTCCCTGGAGTTCGCGGACGTGCCCGTGATCGGTGGGCCGCCCCTACGGGTGTGGTTCGACGTGCCCCGCCTGGGCGACGGGTCCACGCGCGAGCCGGTGAACCGCGCCGTGACCTGGTGGCTGACGGATCGCACGCTCTCGTAGCCCGTTCACCTAATCCACGCCCCGAGCGGCCCACTGACGGGGCCGGGCCTCAGTCCTCGCCGACCGAGACGGTCACCTCGATGTTGCCCCGCGTGGCCCGGGAGTACGGGCACAGCTCGTGGGCCAGCTTCGCGAGTTCGTCGGCCTGCTCGGCCTCGACGTCGGGGATGATGACCTCGAGGTCCACGGCGATGTCGATGCTCTCCTCGCCCGAGCGCACCAGTGACACCCGCGCGCCCACGGACGAGCCGTTGATCGTGACCTTCTTCGCCCGCGCCGCGCTCTGCAGGGCGGAGTGGAAGCAGGCGGCGAACCCGGCGGCGAACAGCTGCTCGGGATTGTTGCCCTCGCCCGAGCCGCCGAGTTCCTTCGGCGGGGCCATCTCCAGGTCCACGGCCTTGTCGGCGGTGGCGACGTGCCCGTCCCGGCCTCCGCCGGTGGAGAGGGCTTCGACGGTGTAGAGCGCATCGGACATTCAGAGATCTCCTCGGTCGGGGGCGTGCAGGTGTGGCCCAACGTACGCGGCGGCCGCGGGCGCTGCCGCCTGACCGCCGGGGGTCAGGCGAGTGGCCAGGCCGGCGATCAGAAGGGATTCGGAGCCACCTCCGCCGCGGACGTGTGCCCGCGCGGCCCGACCGATCAGAGCTCAGCCGCGACCGCGTATACCGCTGCGAGTTCCCGCAGGGTGGCGTGGTCCTGTCCGAGCAACCCCATGGGTGAGCGGCGGTCCGGCAGCGAGTCGGCCGGCGCTGTCCACCACGCGGTGGCGGCCTCGGGGTAGTGGCCGGCGTCGAGCATCCGGTTGATCATGGCGACGATGTTGTCCGGGTCGCGCGGGTCGAAGTGGTCGAGCTGGAACCGCGGGTAGACCCAGCGTCGGTCGCCGCGGAGCACGATGAGCCGGCCGTCCCTCGCGAAGGTCCGCAGCGCATCTGCGGGTGTGGAGCCGGGGACCACGCCCCGCTCGATGAGGATCTCGCATGCCTCGGTGGAGCAGGCGTGGGGTACCTGCAGCACGGCGCTGTGCACTGCGGAGGCGATCATCGCCCGACGGGCGGCAGCGGCGGGGTCGGCGGGCGGCCGGAACGGATCCCCAATCGGGAAGCGCGCTGCCCGGAGGGCTCCGTCGACCTGGTCGGCCACCCTGGCGAACGTCCTGCGCCGCCTCAATTCCCGCAGCATGACCTCGGTGAAGTGTCGGTCGTCGAGATCCCGCAGGGCACGCTCCGCGGTGTCCTCGGACACGGATCTCCGTGACGCCGTCCGGTTCTGAAGAGTCATCGCGGGCACCTCGCCTTCTCCAGCGAATTCTAGGCCGCGCGGTCGCCCGCAGCGAGGGGCTGGGCCGACTCGAAACATGCTGGAAACGTGGCCGCCGGTACGGGTCTCAGGACTCCGCCCGCCGCAGCTCGGCTGCCTTGCGGGCCAGGTACCGGCGCTCGGCCACCGACGTCGCCTCGGTGGCGGCGCGGCCGTACAGCCCGGCGGCCCCGCCGGTGTCCCCCGCCAGTTCGTGGAGGTACGCCTGCGCGGTGGTGCGCCGGGGCAGCGACTCCGGCAGGTCGACCAGCGCCGCCAGGCCGGCGTGCGGGCCGACGGCGTGGCCCACCGCGACGGCCCGCCCGAGCCGCGCCACGGGGTTGTCGCGCAGGGCGAGTAGCTCGTCGTACCACTCGACGATCTGGACCCAGTCGGTCTCGGCGGTGCGCGCGGCGTCGGCGTGCAGAGCGGCGATCGCGGCCTGCGCCTGGTACTCCCCCAGCTGGTCGCGTGCGAGCGCTGCCTGCAGGATCGCGACACCTTCCGCGATCGCCCGCGCGTCCCATCGGGTGCGGTCCTGCTCGGCGAGGGGGATCAGCTCGTCGTCGTCGCCGTCGTCGGCGTCCTCGCCAGCACCGGCGTCACCCCCGGCCCCGCCGCTCCTGAACCGCGCGGCGCGGCGCGCGTGGTGCAGCAGCATCAACGCGAGCAGGCCCCGCACCTCGGGGTGGTCGATGGCCGCCGACAGCTGCCGGGTCAGGCGCAGGGCCTCGGCGGCCAGGTCGACCTCGCCGGTGTAGCCCTCGTTGAACACCAGGTACAGCACCCGCAGCACGGTGGCCACGTCGCCGGGCCGGTCGAGGCGCTCGCCGGCGATGGTGCGTTTGGCGCGGCTGATTCGCTGCGCCATGGTCGCCTCGGGCACGAGGAACGCCCGCGCGATCTGGCGGGTGGTCAGCCCACCCACCGCGCGGAGGGTCAGCGCGATCGCCGACGGCATCGGCAGCGACGGGTGGGCGCACAGGAAGTAGAGCCAGAGGGTGTCGTCGGTGGGGTCCGGAGGCACGAGCAACGACGACGACAGCGACGACGAGCCCAGCCCCTGTTCCTCCGCCGCCCGCTGCTCCCGGCGCCGACGGGCGCCCTCGGAACGGACGATGTCGAGGAATCTGCGCCAGGCCACGGCCGTCAGCCAGGCGCAGGGGTCGCGCGGTGGGTCGTCAGGCCAGACGCGCAGTGCCTCGATGAGCGCCTCCTGGACGGCGTCCTCGGCCGTGGCGAAGTCGGCGCCGCGGCGGATGAGGATGCCGATGACCTGCGGCGTCAGCGTCCGGAGGTCGGGGGCGGTCATGGCACCGGCTCGTCTAGGCGTGGCCGGTGCGCGGGCTGTTCTTCTGCAGGCGGTCGATGTGCTCGGAGGCCTCGGCCTTCGTCAGCGTCGCCGGGAGTTCCTCGCCGGCCTCGCGGGCGAGGGTATCGAGGTAGCTCTTCTGCGCCTCCGTCATGGGCTCGTCGCCGGTGACCCAGTCGTCGGGGTCACGCTGCACCGAGCTGCCGTCGGTGGTCCGGCCCTCGGGGACGGGCGAACCGAGGGTCTCCTCTGCGCGGTTCTGGTTCTCGTCGGGCATCGGGGTGGTCGCGTCCGGGTTGGTCATGCCCGCACGGTACGCCCGGGCTCCCGATCGAACCACCGGCCAGTGCGGGGTGCCCGACACCAAAATGGGGATGGTCACTGGGACCTGCTGGGGATACGATGTGGGAAACAAGGTGGGATTCAGCAGTGACAGCCCACACGTCAGGGAGCATCACGATGGCGATACTTCATCGGCGGCCGGATCTCGCCGCGTACGAAGAGGCGAACCGGATGACGAACGCCGAGCTCGTCGGTGCACTCCGGCCACTCCTGGGTGATCGGTTGGTCGCCTACTTGGGGCAAGTCAAAGAAACCCGTGCGGTACGGGGATGGGCCGACGGCACCCGACAGATCGCCGGGCCGGAAACCGTGGAACGGCTTCGAATCGCCTACCGGATCGCTCGAATGATCTGCGAGCGCGATTCCCCGGCGGTCGCCCAGGCGTGGATGCAAGGACTCAATCCGCTTCTCGATGACAGGGCCCCGGCTCTGCTGCTCCGCGATGGTGACGTCGGAGAAACCGGCCCGATGGTGCTCGCCGCCGCGCGTCAATTCGTATCGGTCGGATGAGCCGCGAGACGGTAGTCCGTACCGACGCCGGCAACATAGTCGTCCGGAGACACACCGCCATAACAGTTCACCGCGTGGGATTCGCTCCCACACCGTGGCAGTGGGCCGATTGGGCTTACGCAGAGGACGGCCGATTCGATGGACGGTGGGACGACCCCGGAGGCTCCAGAATCGCCTCCTGGCTCCACGGGGTCACAGACGTAGACGACGTCCCACTCGACGGAATCGAATTCGCCTCCCGACACGGGGACGACCTCACCTTGTGGGCGATCTTCGAACGCTCCCGAGATGGGGACGTGTCAGCCATCCTGGCGCCGCGCTTCGACAACGCGGGTCTCGGAACGGGTGACGCGGACCTCAACCGCGCGATGGAATTGCTCGGCCTGCGCTGGGCCGACTGAGGCGGACCGGCCGCGGTCAATCCTCGATCTCGGTCGGAGCGGTGAGCAGCGGCCGCAGTTCGAGCCACTCACGAATCGGTTCGCCGCCCGGCCCCGGGGCCGCGGACAGTTCGGACGCCAGCGCCAGGGCCCGGTCGTAGTCGGCCACATCGATGATCATCCAGCCGGCGATCAGGTCCTTGGTCTCGGCGAAGGGGCCGTCGGTCAGCGGCGGGCGGCCCTCGCCGTCGTACCGCACCCACGTCCCCGACTCCGACAGTGCGTGGGAGTCCACGTACTCCCCGGAGTCCCGCAACCGGTCCGCGAAGTCCTCCATGTACTGGAAGTGGGCGGCGACGTCGTCGGGGTCCCATTCGCCCAGCGGCGGATAGGTGGGCTCCTCCGGAGCGGAGCCGCGGTAGTGCTTGAGCATCAAATACTTGGCCATGACAGAACCTCCTCGTGCTGTGCGACCCAGTGTGGTCGCTTCACCGGGGAGACGGAACAGGTCGCGGGTTCTCGACATCGGGGCCGCCGCCCACCGCCATGGCCCGAGCCGTCGCCGATCCGCCGCGCCGGGCGCAGAGTTTCTAGTAGAACTTGTTCCAGTAATCAATTTAAGAAACCGACTTAGGGATGGGCATGGGAACTCTGGACGGACGGGTGGCCGTGGTGACCGGCGCCGGGATGGGCATCGGCCGGGGGATCGCCGGGGCGCTGGCCCGCGAGGGCGCCTCGGTGGTGGTGGCCGAGATCGACGAGGCCGCCGGCACGGACACCGCGCAGTGGCTGCGGGACGAGTGGGGCGCGCAGGCCGAGTTCGTGCGCACCGATGTCACCGACAAGGAGCAGGTCCAGGCCATGGTGGACGCCGCCACCGACCGCTTCGGCCGCCTGGACATCCTGGTCAACAACGCCTGGCGGGGATCGGGGTTCGCCCGCCTGGAGAACATGACCGACGACAAGCTGCGCGCCGGCTTCGACATGGCCGTGATGGCCGCGTTCTGGGCGATGCAGGCGGCCCTGCCGGAGCTGGAGAAGCGCGGGACCGGCCGGGTCATCAACCTGTGCTCGCTCAACGGCGTCAACGCGCACATGTACTCGGTGCAGTACAACGCGGCCAAGGAAGCGCTGCGGACCCTCACCCGCACGGCCGCCCGGGAGTGGGCGCCGCGTCAGGTGTGCTGCAACGTCATCTGCCCCGGCGCGCAGAGCGAGGCCTATCGGCGGGTGGCGGAGGCCGATCCGGAGATGGCGGCGGGCATGGCGGCGGCCAATCCGATGGGCCGCGTCGGCGACCCGCTCGCCGACATCGGCCCGGTGGCGGCGTTCCTCGCGGGCGACGCCAGCCGCTACCTCACCGGCAACACCCTGTTCGTCGACGGTGGGGCGCACATCAACGGTGTGCAGTGGGCGCCGTCGGTGGACTGAGGAACGACGACGACGAGGGCCTTCAGCAGCAGGACGAGCCCGCGGTCGCGGCCCCCTCGGAACGGGTCGAGTCGGCCGGGTCGTCGAGGTGCTGTGGGCTCGTGCCGAAGGTCTCGGTGTCGGCGAGGACGGTGTAGACCTCCCACTTCTCCCCCGCCGGCCCGGTGACCCACACCTTGTCCTGGGTGGCGAAGCAGCAGGTGGTGCCGATCTCCTCGTCGGTGAACAGCCCCTCGTCGGTCAGACGGGCGATCTCGGCGTGCACCTTCTCCGACGACTCGACCTCCACCCCGAGGTGGTTGATGGAGCCACCCTTGCCGGGGTTCTCGAGCAGGACGAGCTTGAGCGGCGGCTCGGCGATCGCGAAGTTCGCGTAGCCCGGCTTGAGCTTGGCGGGCTGGACGCCGAAGAGCTTCGAGTAGAACGTCACCGCCTCGTCGAGGTCGTCGACGTTGAGGGCGAGTTGGGCGCGGGACATGGCGGCCTCCACCTGTGTGATGTATATCGAATCGGATTGCTCCTGCCAGAGTGCTCTTGGTCTTCGATATATGTCAAGAGGGTTGCTAGAATCGGCTCATGCCCAGAGCGCTCCCGGTGATCGACGTCAGCGGACCCATCTGTTGCGAGCCCGTGTCGGCCGCCCCCATGAGCGATGCCGCTGCCCTCGAACTGGCGCTGCGCCTCAAGGCCCTCGCCGACCCGGTTCGCCTCAAGCTCGTGTCGATCCTGCTCACCGACAGCGGCGACGGCGTGTGCACCTGCGACCTCGCCACGGGTGTCGACCTGGCCGAATCCACCGTCAGCTACCACCTCGGGCAGTTGCGCAAGGCCGGCATGGTCGACTCGCAGCGCCGCGGCATGAACGTCTACCACCGGGCCCGCGCAGAGTCGCTCGACGCCCTGCGCGGGGTGCTCGACCCGAACTGCTGCCGCTGACCGCCCGGCAGGCTGACCACTCAGTCGACGCGCAAACCACCCCACGGCCGTCGCGCCTCGGCGGACACTGTTTTCCGTGCACACGATCGAGGCAGAGGACTACCGGCGCGAGATCCTCGGCTACTGCTACCGCTACTTCGGCTGCTTCGCCGAGGACGCGACGCAGGAGACCATGCTCCGCGCGTGGAGGGCCCGGGACGGCGCCGGGTTCCAGGGCCGGTCGTCCCTGCGCACGTGGCTGTACTCGATCGCAACCCACGTCTGCCTGGACATGACCCGGGCTCCGCAGCGCAGGGCCCTGCCCGCGGACCTCACCGGACCCGGCCGCGTGCCCGACGACCCCACGACGCTGACCACCCTGCCCGAGACCACCTGGATCGGCCCGGCGAGCGACGCACACCTGGGGATCGACCCCTCTGCGACCGCGATCGAGCGTGAGTCCGTCCGACTCGCCTTCGTCGCCGCCCTCCAGTACCTGCCACCCCGGCAGCGGGTCGTCCTGCTCCTGCGCGACGTCCTCGACCACTCGGCCGCGGAGTGCGCCGGCCTGCTCGGCATGACCCTCCCGTCCGTCAACTCCGCACTCGCCCGTGCCCGGAAGACCCTGTCCCGGCACGAGATCGCGCCTCCCGGACACGACGTCGACGCGGGCCTGCTCGAGCAGTACGTCGCGGCGTTCGAGGCCTACGACGTCGACCGCCTGGTCGCCCTGCTCACCGACGACGCCGAGTTCACCATGCCGCCGTTCGAACTCTGGCTGCGCGGAGCGGAGGAGATCGAACGGTGGTGGCGTGGTCCGGGCGAGGTCTGCCGGAACGCGCGCACGATCGTCACCTCCGCCAACGGCCGGCCAGCCGTCGCGGTCTACCACCAGGCCGGCGACCAGCGCTGGGAGCCGTTCGCGATCCACGTCCTCGACTCCGCCGCCGGCCGCATCTCGGCCATCACCCACTTCATCGGCGCGCACCACTTCGCCGAGTTCGGCCTCCCCGCACAGTTGCCGTAGTCGCGGAGCCCCTGTGCCCCCGACCCCGCCGGCGTGCTGGCCGACCGGCGCGCCGAAGAATTTCCCGCGGCACCGATCATTTCCGCCGCCCCGTCCCGTCTACCCCTGTGAAGGCAACTCCCCCGGGCCACGGGCACCCGCTCGACCGGCCCCCGAAACCCCGCAGGAGGGATCATCATGAGCCGCAGGATCACCGCGCACATGTTCTCCACGCTCAACGGCGTGTCCGAGCACGCGGAGCGCTGGCAGTTCGACGCGTTCGGCCCCGACGAGATGCAGTCCATGCAGCAGATGACCACCACCACCACGGACCTGGTGCTGGGCCGCACGCTCTGGCAGGAATGGTCCGGGTTCTGGCCCACCTACGCCGACGACCCGTTCGCCCAGTGGGTCAACCCGGTCCGCAAGCACGTGCTCACCTCGACGCTGACCGGCGACCTGCCGTGGAACAGCACGATCGTCTCCGGCGACCCGGCGGAGTACCTCGAGGAGCTGCGCACGCGGCCCGGCGGCGGCATCGCCGTGGGCGGCGGGATCGAGACGACCCGAAGACTGGTCCTGGCCGGCCTGGTCGACGAACTCACCCTGACCATCCACCCGGTGATCACCGGCGACGGTCGCAGGCTCTTCGACGACTCCGTCCCCACCACGCGGCTGCAACTGCGGAGCTCCACCCAGACCCCGGCGGGCAACATCGTCGCCACCTACTCCGTCCGCCCGGACACCCCGGCCGCCTGACCGGCCCACCCAGCACCCACACGCACATCACCCACCAGCAAGGAGAACCCCATGTCATTCCAGGCCTACCTCGACACGATCGAGACCAAGACCGGACTCACTCCCCGGCAACTGGTCGACGCCGCCACCGAGAAGGGCTTCGGCCCCGGAACCAAGGCGGGCCCGATCCTCGCGTGGCTCAAGGAGGACTACGACCTGGGCCGTGGACACGGGATGGCGCTGGGCCACGTCATCACCAAGGGTCCGACGATCGACCCGAAGCACGTGGGGTCGGGGGGCTCCCACTCCGACGCCTCCGACCCGCTGTGGCTGGACGGGGCGGCCACCAACCCCGACAGGTGACAGGACGGCCGGCCCGTGACAGGGCCGGCGGCCGACGCGGGCGCCCGAGGGGTACCTCCCCGACGGCAGCCCGGAGGCATGGTCTAGAGTTCTTTCTCGCAACGCGGTGAGCGAGCGCGAGCCTGCGGAGCGATGCGGATGTGGCGCAGCTGGTAGCGCATCACCTTGCCAAGGTGAGGGTCGCGAGTTCGAATCTCGTCATCCGCTCTCGTGAACCACATGGCATTCGCTGTTTCCTCAACCAACAGCCGGACGCCGCTCTACCCTCCTGACATGAGTAGAGGCGCGTCCCTCCTGCGAATCACCCTCGCGTACGTCATCGCCATCGCCGCCGGATTGGCGTGGCTGGTGTGGGGTCCGGGCACCGGGCAGTTGTGGCTGGACGGGCTGATCGCCGACCTCGTGGCGACACTCGTGATCTTTGCGGCCAGCCGCATCTTCGGGAACTCCAGCACGTATGACGCCTACTGGTCGGTCATCCCGCCGCTCCTGGCGTTCTACTGGTGGGTCGCCGCCGATGCCGGCGTGAACGACGTCCGCTGGTGGCTCATGATGGCGGTGCTGGTGGCGTGGGCGATCCGCCTCACCGCCAACTGGGTCCGCACCTTCCCCGGGATGCATCACGAGGACTGGCGCTACCCGCTGGTCCGCGAGCGGGCCGGGAAGTTCGGCCTCGTCGCCGACCTCATGGGGATCCACGTCTTCCCGACCCTGGTGGTGTTCGCCGGCCTCATCCCCGTCTACGTGGTGGCTACGCGCGCGGGGCAGCCGCTCGGCTGGTTGGACATCGTCGCGTTCGCCGTCGGTATCGCCGCACTGGCCCTGGAGACGATCGCCGACCTGCAGATGCACCGCTTCCTCGCCACCCGTACGCCGGGCCAGGTCATGCAGACCGGGGTGTGGTCGTGGTCGCGACACCCGAACTACGTCGGCGAGTGCGGCATCTGGCTGTCGATGGCCCTGTTCGGCCTGGCCGCCTGGCCCGGCGCATGGTGGGTGTTCGTCGGCGCCGCCGCGATGCTCGCGATGTTCCTGGGCGTGAGCATCCCGATGATGGAACGCCGCAGCCTCGAACGCCGCCCCGAGTACGACGACGTCATGCAGCGCGTGTCCCGGTTCCTCCCGCGACCGCCCAGGAAGGCCACCGCCCGCGTATGACGCGGCGCCGCATATGACCCGGCCCCGCGCGTGACCCGCCCCCGCGTCGTGATCGTCGGCCTCGGCGACACGGGCGTCCTCACCGTCATCGCGCTGCACCGGTATGCCGACGTCGTGGGAATCACCGCCACGCCGGAGTTCGTCAGCGGCCAGGAGCTCGGCCTGCGCCTGGCCCGGCCGCAGGCGTGGGAGCGGGACTACCGCATCGCCTACCGCCGGTTCCGCGGCCTCGACCGCACGCGCATCGTGCACGGCACCGCGACCGGCCTGGACACCCGCGAGCGGCTCGTGCGTGTCACCCTCGCGGACGGCACAGGGGGCGACAGCACAGTGGCCGAGGAACCGTACGACGTCGTCGTCGTCGCCACCGGGGTGACCAACGGCTTCTGGCGCCACCCCACCCTCCGGGACGCGGCGGACGTCGACGCCGACCTTGCCTCGCCGCACCAGCGCCTCGCGGCGGCCGGGTCGGTGGCGGTGATCGGCGGCGGTGCGGCGGCGGTGAGCGCGGCCGCGCAGGTGGCCGAGCGGTGGCCGGCCACGGCCGTGGGCCTCTACTTCCCCGGCGAGCGCGCGCTGCCCCATCACCACCACCGCGTCTGGCTGCGCGTGCGGTCCCGCCTCGAGCGCCTCGGCGTGGGCCTGCACCCCGGGCACCGCGCGGACCTGCCGCCCGACCACGACACCCGCCACCTCACCGGCGGGCCCGTCTCCTGGACCACGGGGCAGCCGCCGGCCGACGCCGACGTGGTGCTCTGGGCGATCGGCCGCGTCACCCCCAACACCGCGTGGCTGCCCGGCGGGATGCTCGACGAGAGCGGATTCGTCGCCGTGGAGCCGTCGCTGCAGGTCACCAGCTATCCAGGGGTGTTCGCGGTCGGGGACGTCGCGGCCACCGACCCGCTGCGCACCTCCGCCCGCAACCGCGGACACGTCCTGCTCGCGCGCAACATCCGGGCGCATCTCGCCGGCGACCCACTACGCGCCTACCGCCCGCCGCCGCGCCGATGGGGCTCGGTGCTCGGCCCGCTCCGTGACGGCCTGATCGTGTTCACGCCCACCGGCCGAGGCGTGCGCGTGCCGGCGCGGGTCAACGACGTCGTGCTCCAGCGCCTCATCACCCGCCAGAGGATCTACGGCGGGGTGCGGCGCCGACCGCGGTGACCCGCTCGCGGCGATCGCGCCCGCGGCGAATCGTGTACACACGGGCTATGACGACTACGCCCCCGGATCCGGATCCCAGCGACTCCCCCGACCTCGACGCAGGCGGCTCCCCCGTGGGCCCCATGACGCCGGACTCGGATTCCACCTCCCTCGCCTCGGACAGCGCTCGCACGGGCCAGAGCCCGACCAAGTCGAACTCCAGGGTCGGCATCGTGGTGCTGCTGGCGATCGTCGTCCTGGTGGTGCTGGTGATGGTCTTCGGGCTCGTCGGGAGGATGTTCGGACTGGGGTGACGACGACGAGGGCCGCGGCAGAGTCCGATCCTGCCGCGGCCCTCGGTGCTCCAGGGCTCAGCTCCCGGCGACGGCGCCGATCAGCTGCCCGACGTCGATGTTGTTGATGAGGTCGGCGGAGAACACGGCGGGGTCGGCGCCGATGTCGCCCAGCGCGCTCGAGCCGGAGGTCAGCGACCCCAGACCCAGTCCCTCGAGGCTGCCGGTGACGGCTTCGGCGGGGTTGGGCTCGCGGATGGTGACGCAGGTGTTGATGGGGTTGGCCACCTTGCGGCCGCTGGCCAGGACGAGGGTGGTGGCGGCGCCGGTGTTGAGCACGTCGCCGGGGGTCGCGTCGTCGGGCACGCGGTAGGTGGTCTCGAGGGTGGCCTTGGCGTTGCCGGCGGTGGTCCATCCGGCCCCGGAGTGGCGGACGGAGTTGGTGGCGGAATCGCGGATCACGTCGTCGGTGACCGTCGACCACGTCTGGCCGCCGACCAGGTACCAGACGCTCTCCCGCGCCCGGACCAGCTCGAACCCGGCCGGGTGGAAGTCGTCGATCCGGCCGACCAGGGCCCCCGCGCCGCTGACGGTGGTCCGGAACGTCACGGTCCCGCCGGGGGCGGCGGTGCCGTCGCCCACGACCTCCTTGGTGAGGTGGTAGTCGGTCCACAGGGTGGAGGCGTCGTTGAACGTCACGGTCTGCGAGGTCGCGCACTCTGTGGCGGTGGGCTCTGCGGTGACGGGCTCGGCACCGGCGACGCCGGCCCCGGTTCCCGCGGCGAGCCCGGAGGCGACGAGCAGCGCGGCCGCGCCGGTCGGCCGCCGGGCCGCACCGTAGCGGCGATCGGTCGCAACCGGCAGCCGCCGCCGCTACGGTCGAGCCATGCCTCAATTCACTGTTCCAGGATTGTCCAGCGCCGACTCCGCCACGCTCGCCGAGACGCTGCAGAAGCGCCTGACGGCGTGCAACGACCTGCACCTCACGCTCAAGCACGTGCACTGGAACGTCGTGGGTCCCAACTTCATCTCGGTGCACGAGATGCTGGACCCGCAGGTCGAGCTGGTGCGCGGCTTCGCGGACGTGCTGGCCGAGCGCATCGCCACGCTGGGCGGTTCGCCGGTGGGCACGATGGGCGCGAACGCCGATCACCGCTCGTGGGATGACTACTCCCTCGGCCGGGACACCGCGCAGGCCCACCTCGGAGCGCTCGACAAGGTCTACGACGGCATGATCTCCGACCACCGCAAGGCCATCTCGGTGGCCGGCGACGTCGACCCGGTCACCGAGGACATCCTCATCGGCCAGACCGCGGAGCTCGAGAAGTTCCAGTGGTTCGTGCGCGCGCACCTCGAGAACGCCGCCGGCAGCCTGCCCACCGCAGACGACGCCTCGGAGAAGGCCGCCGCCAGGGACGCCTCCGCCTGAGCCGGGGCACGCGCTGAGCCGTCGGGCCGGACCCCTCCCCGGGGTCCGGCCCGCTGGCGTCTCTGGACAGCCGGCGCCTCTGGACAGCCGGGGGATACTTGTGATGGGCGTCACTCGTACGGTGCGTCCTCCGGCGATTCAGCGAGGTGCGCAGCCATGAAGGCAATCGTGTTCGAGGGTTTCAAGACCTTTCCCGTACTCAAGGACGTCGATCGGCCCTCCCCGGGCCCCGGTGAGGTTCTGCTCAAGGTGGCCGGTTCCGGTGCGTGCCATTCCGACGTGGGCCTGTTCCACGACTATCCCGGCGATCCCACGGGCTTTCTCACCCCGCCGTTCACCCTGGGCCACGAGGTCTCGGGATGGGTGGAGGAGCTGGGCCCGGGCGTCACAGGACTGATGAAGGGCGATGCCTACCTGGTCTACGGACCGATCGGCTGCGGCCGGTGCAAGCCGTGTTCGCGCGGACAGGACACCTACTGCCAGGACGTGCCGTCGGTCGGATACCTGGCCACCGGCTTGGGGCGCGACGGCGGGATGGCCGAGTACATGACCACCTACGCCCGCAACCTCGTCCCCCTCGGCGACGCCGACCCCGTGGCCGCGGCCCCACTCGCCGACGCCGGCCTGACCCCGTACCACGCCATCAAACGCGCGATGCCCCACCTGACCACGCCCGGGGCGACCGCGCTGTGCATCGGCCTCGGCGGTCTGGGCCTGGTCGGGGTGCAGATCATCAGGGCGCTCACCGGGGCCACCGTCTACGCCACCGACACCAAGCCCGACGCGATCGCCGCCGCGGAGGCCGATGGCGCGATCGGTGTCCCGACCGACGGCGCCGCCGAGAAGGTCAGGGAGCTCACCGGCGGGCTCGGCGTCAACGCGGTGTTCGACTTCGTCGGCGCCGCCCCGACCCTCGAACTCGCCGCGGCCTGCGTGGCCCAGCAGGGCTCGCTGACGGTGGTGGGCCTGGCCGGCGACGACTTCGCTTGGAACGTCTTCAAGCTGCCCTACGAGGTCGACTTCTCCTCCACCTACTGGGGCACGCTCGAGGACCTCCACGAGGTGGTGGAGTTGTACCGGGCGGGCAGGATCTCACCGGAGGTCCACGTGTACCCGCTCGACCGGGCCCTGGAGGCCTACCAGCAGCTCGTCGACGGCCAGATCAGCGGGCGGGCGGTGATCGCGCCGCACGACACGTAGCCCCGCGAGGCGACCACGCCCACCCCGCCGAAGGAGCCAGCCGGCCCTAGCGGTTGTCCCGCTCGCAGGCGATGCCGTCGTTGTCGCCGTCCATCGACGGGTCGTAGTACTCGCTGCCGCGGTGGATGGGGGCCACTCCGAGGTCCCACGCCTCGCGGCACCCCGAAAGACGCCGGGCCGGCGTGGTCGCGGGCGCACTCTCGACCGGCGCGGGCATGAACTGCGGGGCCCAGACCAGCGGGAACGGCAGGAGCGGCAGGGCGTTGGCGTCGAATCCCATCGGGACCGGCACGACGATAGGCGCGATGTCCGGCACAGCGATGACCCCCGATCCGACGGGGATCTCGGCGGCGACGGCGGAGGGGGCGGCGCCGAGCGCGACGAGAGTCGCCAGGCCGAGAGCGGTGAGGGAACGACGGATCATGGTGAGAACCTCGAGGGGGAAGGCCATGGGAGTGGCGTTGAATAGTGAGCTCAGATTAACCGAGTCATGTTCACGTCGCTGACCGTTTCGCGCGGACGCATCACACGAGCATGCGCCGGGAATGCGACCGCGAGAGTTCGTAGGTCTTGACGATCCAGAACGTCGCGAAGGCGTAGAGCGCGGCGGTCTCGACCAGGAACAGCCACAGGGTGGACTCCATCAGCCAGGCGATGAGCAGCGCGACGGCCGGGAAGAGCAGGACCAGCACCACGAGAATCCAATAACCCAGGCGATAGCTACGCTGCAGCTGCGCGTTCGGGATGGAGGCGATCGTCTCCTGCCCGTAGAAGAAGATCGACAGTGCCGCCAGCACGAAGAAGGACGTGGCCGCCACCGCGTGGGTGACGCTCACCGCGTTCAGCCCGGGCAGGGCCGGGTCCTCCGTCGGGAAGAGGGCGACGACGATCACGAGCGTCCCGGCGGCGTTGAGCAGCCAGTTCTCACCGCGCGTGTAGCCGCGGTACGCCACCAGAGCGACCCCGATCGCCACCAGCGTGCCCACGAACAGCCCGCGGGCCGGCGTGTAGTAGAAGGAGCTCAGTGAGTCCATCATCGGAAAATCGGGGTCGAGGGTGACCCACACCAGAAGTGCCACGGGAAGGCCGATGGCGGCGCCGGCGATCACCATCCGGAGCACGAAGTACGTCTCCACGATGTAGGCCGCCGGGGCCTCACAGAAGGTCGCCCGATCGCCCGGGGCTTGCCGGTCGCTCTCTGACTGCTGCACGCGCACACCTCGAATCCGTCGCCGGTCTCAGCCTCGCAGTCGGGTGCCCGTCTTGGTGTAGATCCGGTTGAGGTGCCCCTCGACCGTCCGCTTGGACAGGTGCAGCTCGGCGGCGATCTCGGCGTTGGTCAGCCCCTGGCCGACCAGGTCGGCGATCTGGGATTCGCGGCGGGTCAGCGAGACCCCGGCCGGGACCGAGACGGTCGGGGCACCGACGCGGGTGAGGCCAGCCAGTGGCCCGCCCAGCTCTGTGGTCGCGAGCATCCGCTCGGCCTGGGAGTGGAACTTCGATCCCGGCGACGCCGCGTCGCGGGCACGGTCCGCGGCGACCGCCGCCACCATGTGCAGCCCGTACGTCCGGGCCCGGCGGGCCGCGTCCAGCAACAGCCGGGGGTTGCGGGCAGACATCGCCACCGCCAGGTCGCGGACCAGCACCGGCACGTCGCCGGTGACGTCCACCTCGGTCAGCGCCCGACAGATCTCCGGGTCCGCGGTGAGGACCCCGGCCATGGCGGCGCGGGTGGCTGCGCCGTTCAGACCCTCGTCGATCAGCGACCGGACGACCTCGCCCGCCTCACCAGGGCGACCCAGGCAGATCAAGACGCCCGCCTCCACGCCGCGGATCTCCGGACCCACCGGCGAGTTGGTGTACCCCGGGATGGCGCGCATCCGCTGCAGGTACTCCTCCGCGGTGGCGGCCTGTCCGGACATCGCGGCGGCCAGTGCGTACAAGGACAGCGCACGGGAGTGGAAGTCCTCGGGACCGTCCACCTCGATGATCGCGACCGCGTCGGATGCCGCCCCCACCGCGGCCGGGAGGTCCCCGGCGGCGAGCGCGATCTCGGCGTCGACCAGCCGCCGCACGCCGTGATCGACGCGCACGTGGTCATCCTGCTCGACCGCGATGACGGGCGCGAGCTCGGCGAGCAGCGCAGTGATCCCGAAGCCGTGCAGCATCACCGACACCAGCGCCGCCAGGAACTCCTCCGACGCCCACGTCTGGTTGCCCATCGAGCGGGACCGGCGGGCCACGCGTCGGATGACCGCCAGGGCCGCATCGGACTGCCCCATGGCGTCCAGCGCGAGGGCGTGGATCGGCTCCAGGCGGCGCGCCCACTCGGCCGGAAGATCAGCGGTGAGCTCGCCGTAGGCGCGGGCCGCCTCGCGGTAACGGCCCGAGTAGCTCAGGTGCACCACGGCCAGCGCGTCGAGCACCGCGTGCCCCGGGTGGCCGGCGGGGAGCCACTGATGCGCTGAGGCGATCAGCGGCAGCGACTGCTCGGGACCCCGGTCCCGGTAGTGCGCGAGGTCCGCCCGGGCCGTGACGTTCTCGATGAGCACCCGGGTGTGGTCGGCCCCGCCGGGATCGTCCTGCAGGCAGGCCAGCGAGCGGTCGAACATCGCGGAGGCGTCGGGCAGCCGGTCGAGCAGGCGCAGGCACGAGCCCGCGATCAGCGACAGCTCGGCCTGCTGCAGCGACGCTGTGGTGAGCGCGGAGCGCTGGGCGGCGTCGTGGAGCTCCACCCCGGTGCGGTAGTCGTGGCCGTCGAGGGCGGCGCGCGCGGCGGCCACCACACATCCCGCGTCGACGGGGCGGGCGTTGACCAGCGCCCACAGGACGATTCGCGGGTCCGGCTGGAAGGGAGCCGCCATGCCGGTGATCTCGCCTGACGCCCGCCCGCCGGCCCGGTCGTCGGCCCGCTCGCTGGCCCGGCCTGCGTCACGGCATGCAGCGCGAGCGAGCACGGCCGCGTAGACCTCGCGGCGCCGCCGGTGATCGGCGCCGGCCCGCAGCGTCCTGGCCAGGACCGGCGGCTGCACCGACAGCACCTCGACGCCGCCCTCGTGCCGCTCGAACAGCAGCCCACGGGCGAGGAGATCGCTCACCACGTCGTCATCGTGCAGCCGAGCCAGGTCGTCGAGCGGGATACGTCGGGCGAGGGCCGCGGTGGTGAGGGGGCCGAGGTCCGCGGCGGCGGTGCGGGGGTCGATCCACAGGTGCGGGTCGACGGCGACGCCGGCGATCGCGGTGGCGGGATCCTCGACCAACTCCAGCCGGTCGCGGGTGCGGCGGGTCAGCCGGCGGGCGGCCAGGTCGTCGTAGGTGGCGCGCAGCGCCGTGAGATTGCCGTGCGAGGACGCCCACAGTGCCTCGACCAGCCGCGCCGACACGGGCATCCCGACGGCCGCCGAGACCACCTTCTCCGATTCGCCGCGTGTCAGCAGGCGTAGTGGAAGCCGGGTGGTGCGGGTGCTCACCTCGTCGTCGTATCCGGGAGGCAGTGCCGCACCCACCCTGGCCGAAGCCACCAGGACCGCACCATCGGGGACCTTGCGGGGCGGCGCACTCAGGCGATCCAGGTCGTCCCACACCACCACGGGGACCCCGGCGGCGCGGAGACCTGCGGCGATGTCGGCCGCGCACCGGCTGGCGCCTGCGCCCGGAGGCCCCACCACGAGCACGCCCCGCCGCGTGTCGACGCATCGTGCGGTCGCGCGTGCCACGGTGTCGGACCGCACCGCCGCACGGGTCGTGTTCCACGCGGGCACGGGGCCCTCCTAGCTGCGCCGGAAAAATCAGGTGTGACGCACTCTATCGACACCTGTCTGCGGCGGTACACGCTATAGGCAATCTGTTCCGTTCTCGTGGAGAGGTAACCGCATGACCCGCCCGTCGACCGTCACCGCCGCGTCGTGGATCTGGCTGTTCTGCGGCCTGTTCAGCACGCTCACCATCACAGGCGTGCTGGCGGCGACCGACCTGCTCGCGTTCGTCGTGCCGCTCGGCGGCACCGAGGACGCGTCGACCACCGCCCCGGGGGCCGCATGGATCGGCGCTCTCATCGCGATGGGCGTGGTGTCGGCGATAGCCCTGCAGGTGGTGTCGGCGGTGAAACTGCGCGAAGGCGAGCGGTGGGCGCGGGCGCTGCTGACGATCGCGGCGGGCCTCACGCTGGTCACCGCGCTCTGGGATATCACCCTGTGGTCGGCGTGGGTGCTGCTCGGGGCCCACCTGGTGGCGTTCGTCCTGGCGTACACCGATTCCGCCACCGCGTACCTCGAGGTCCGGTCCCCCGACCCGGCGTGGGCGCCGGTCTACGCGTAACCTGGGCAACGAGGGCCGCTGGTCACACCGGCTGCCTACTGCTCACATTTCGCGAGATCCGTCTCCTCCGTCGACATTCCCTCCGGGGTGAAGTGCGTGACCATCACTACCAGGTCCTCTGACCCCTCATTGACGGTCTCGTGCACGTACCGAGAGTCTTCGACGACCGAATCGCCGGCGCGGTAGACGCGGACGCCGCCGGGGTGGGCGTCGGCGTAGTGGGTGAGCTCGCCCTGCTCCACCACCACGACGAGTTGCCCGTGGTGGCAATGCGGGCCGGTGCCGACCCCGGGCGCGAGGGTGATACTGCGGTGCGTCACCGTCACCCCGTCGGCGCCGCCGTCCACAGCCAGCTCGATGGGTTCGTCCTGCTTGCCTTCGACGATGTCCAGGGCGCGGATGGTATCCCGCTCCACTACAGGAGGCTCGGTCGATTGCGGGCTGCACGCGGCCGTCGCCAGCACGGGTACTGCGACGGCGAGTGCGACGCCGCCTCGGATCGATGGGCGCGTCATGGTCACTCCCCCGCGTCCGCTCGGACGGTCTCGACTCACAGGCTCGGCTCCACGCTAACGCAGGTCGGACTCAGAGTGAAGGAACAATCACGAAAGCGGCCGGGGACCGCCGAGCGCCCCCGAGACCTACCCAGTCCGCTGCCGCCCCGCCAGCTTGTGCCGGTCGAGTTCACTCATCCCGCCCCAGACGCCGTAGAGCTCGCCCGCCTCGATCGCGAACTGCCGGCAGGTCTTGAGCACCGGGCAGGTGGCGCAGATCGCCTTGGCTGCGTCCTCCTTGCGACGGCGCACACCCTTGGGCTCGTCCTCGGCGCTGTAGAAGAGGTCGGGGTCCCCGATGCACGCTCCGTCGTCCCTCCAAGCCCAGTACTCCGATGTGGGTTTCAGATTCCTGAACCGTGGCACTCGTACTCCTGTCGCGGAAGGCGGAAGATCAACGACGAAGTGTCTCCCGGGACCACCCGGGCGCGCCTCACCCTTAGGGGTGTAATCGCTGGCGCGGCCGGTTGTCGTCCGTTGCTAGGCTCTGCCCATGCCGATCAGGGTCACAGTGGTCAATGACTACCTCGTCGTCGTCGCTGGGGTGAACGCCTTCCTGGCCCCCTACTCCGACCGGATCGAGATGGTGGAGAAGGAGATGGTCTCCAGCGGATCGGCCACGGTGGACGTGGCCCTGTACGACTCCTTCGCCTCATCCCTGGGCAAGGACGACCGCCTCGAGAACCTCCTGCAGGATCCGACCATCGGGGCGGTCGCCGTCTACTCGTTCACATCGGACCCGGCCGCGGTCCGAGACAGCCTCGACGCGGGCGCCCACGGGTTCCTGTCCAAGTCCCTGACCGCTCCTGAGCTGGTGAGCGGCATCGAGCAGATCGCCGCCGGGAACCGCGTCACCCTGACGGGAACGGGCCTGCCGATCATGGGTCCCGACAAGTGGCCTGCCAAGGAGGCCGGCCTCTCACACCGTGAGGCCGAGGTGGTCAGCCTGATCGTGCAGGGGCTGTCCAATGATCAGATCGCCGAGCAGTGCTACCTCTCGCTCAACACGGTCAAGACCTACGTGCGTTCGGCCTACCGCAAGATGGACGTGACCACCCGGGCTCAGGCGGTCGCGTGGGGCATCGAGAACGGCCTCAAGCCGGACCGGTAAGACTGGGGGCGAGGACGACGACAAGAACGACGACGACGACAAGGTCACCTGCCCGCCCCACCGACGCAGATGCCGGGTCGGGCGCCGGAGCCGTCTATCTCACACGTGACGGGACGGATCCATTCGCTGGTGGAGGAGCCGGATGACATCCACAGTGCCTTCCGTCTCCACATAGAACACGACGTGGCTGCCGATCGCGTAGCGACGGTACCCGGGGCGGATCTCGTCGCAGTCGCGTCCACGCGCCGGCTCCTCGGCGACGCGTTCGATTGCCGCTCGTATCTCCGATATGTACGTCTCGGCTTGCTGGATATCCCAGCGTTCCCGGGTGAAATCCCAGATCTCGGACAAGTCGCTCTGGGCTGCGGGGGTGAGCCGATAGCTCTTCATGCCCGCTTGGTCGCGATGAACGCGTCGAAGTCGAATTCCTCCGGTGCACCGCTCTCCTCGCCGGCAATGAGCGCGCGGCGCAGCGCGGCGAGCTGGGTTTCGTGGTCCTCGAGGAGCCGGAGCCCTGCTCGGACGACCTCGCTGGCTGAACGGTAGCGCCCGGAATCGACCTCGCGAGCGAGGAAGTCGATGAAGTGTTGGTCCAAGCTGATGGAGGTGTTCTGACCCATGCGGCAACGATACCAAGAATTGGTAACACCGCGGCTCCGGATTCAGCTCCGGCCACGCCGATCGAGCGGGACCACGGTGGGCGTGCCCGTCACCGGGTCGGCCGTGATCAGGCACGGGAGTCCGAAGACCTCCTCCACAAGATCTGCGGTGAGGACCTCGGCCGGGGCGCCGGTGGCCACCACCCGCCCGTCCTTCATCACGACCAGGTGCGTCGCGTAGCGGGCGGCCTGGTTGAGATCGTGGAGCACGGCGATCACCGCGCGCCCGGCCTCGTGCTGGTCTCGGAGCAGGTCCAGCACGTCGTACTGGTGCGCGATGTCGAGGTACGTGGTGGGCTCGTCCAGCAGGAGGATCGGTGTCTCCTGGGCCAGCAGCATGGCGACCCACACGCGTTGCCGCTGGCCGCCGGAGAGTTCGTCGACGAACCGGGTCGCCAGATCGGACACCCCGGTGGAGGCCATCGCGGCGGTCACGGCGGTGTCGTCGGCGCGGCTCCACTGGCGTAGTGAGCTGTGGTGCGGGTGCCGGCCACGCGCCACCAGGTCGTCGACCCGGATCCCCTCCGGAGTGACGGCGCCCTGCGGCAGGAGCCCGATCCGGCGGGCGACCGCCTTGGTCCGCAGCTTGTGCAGGTCGTGGCCGTCCAGCAGGATCCGCCCCTCGCCGGGGGCGATCACGCGCGCCAGCGCCTTGAGCAGCGTGGACTTGCCGCAGGCGTTGGGGCCGACGATCACCGTGAACGCGTCCTCGGGCAGTTCCAGGTCGAGGTCGGTGGCCACGACCCGCCGTTCGTAGGCGAGCCGCGCCCCCTCCACCGTGAACCCGCGCCCGCGCTCGAACTGGGCGCCGGCGCGGGCATCACGGTCGAGGGAGGTGCGGCGCATCAGCCCAGGATCTCCTGGACGTCGTCGAGGATCTCGCCGGCGCCCAGGACGCCGATGCCGACCATCCAGGTCTCGTCCTCGACCTCGTAGGTCTGGCCGGACTTCACGGCGGGCAGGTCGCCCCAGAGCCCGGTCACGGTCGCCATGGTCGTCGCCGACGGGTCGCCGCCGGGGTTGGTGAAGAACACGATGTCGCCGGTGATCTGCTCGTACAGCTCCGGGGAGAGCTCGGCCATGGAGTACTCGTTCCACTCGCGCTCGCCCAGGTCGAAGCCCATCTGGGACAGGATCGAGCCGGAGAACGTCTCGGGTTCCGCTGGCCAGCCCGGACATCATCGGCATCACCCAGGGCGCGTCGGCGGGCGGCGCGACGGTGATCCTCGTGCTGGGCGGCGGAATGGCGCAGGTCGCCACGGGCGCACTCGCGGGCGCGGCGCTCACCACCGGGTTCATCCTGGCCCTGACGTGGTGGCGCGGGCTCAGCGGCGCCCGCCTGGTCCTGCTCGGCGTGGCCCTGGGCGCCCTGGCGATGGCGTACGTGGCGCACCTGCTCTCCCGCGGCTTCGTGGCGAGCGCGGTCACCGCCCAGATCTGGCTCACCGGCTCGCTGCAGGGTCGCGGCTGGTCCGAGCTCTGGCCGCTGGCGTGGGTGCTGCTTGTGGCGTCGGTGGTCATCGCGAGTCGGTCCCGGGCCATGCGCGCGCTCGCGCTGGGCGACGACGTCGCGGTGGCCCTGGGCGTGCGACTGCGGAGCACGCGGTTGGTCCTGGTGGCGGCGGCCACCGTCCTGGCCGGGGCGGCGGTGGCGACGGCCGGGCCGATCTCGTTCGTGGCGCTGGTGGCTCCGCACCTGTCGCGGCTGCTCACCCGCAGTGATCGCGTCCTGCCGGCGGCGCTGCTGGGCGGGGTGCTGCTCCTGGCCTCGGACCTGGTGGCCCAGCGCGCATTCGCCCTGCCGCTCCCGGTGGGTGTGGTGACGGTGGTGCTCGGCGGGCTGTTCTTCCTGGGCCTGCTGTGGCAGGAGGGGCGTCGTGCCTGAGCAGGCGGTCCGGCGCCCGCGCAACCCCCACCGGGCGGAGAGCCGGCAGCCGACTGCACTGCGCCGGGTCCGAGTACGCGCCGTCGAACCCCTCGCTCCCGAGCTGGTGCGCGTGACGCTCGAGGGCGACGAGCTCGGGGAGTTCGCCGCCGCCAGCTCCGCATGCGCCACCGCCTCCGCCGCGGCCGGCGACACCGGCCTCGTGCCCGCCGTGCGCAGCCCGTCCTTCGACGACGTCGTGGTCTTCTGCCTGCCCGATCCCGTGACGGGCGAGGTCACCCTCCCCGTTCCCGCGCCGGGTGGCGGGCTGGGCCACCCACCGGGCAGCGCCGCGCTGGTGCGGGAGTACACCGTGCGGTCCTTGCGAGACGGCGCCCTCGCCGTGGACCTGGTCCGCCACGCCTCGGGCGCGGGCGTGCGCTGGCTCGAGACGGTCCGGCCGGGTGACGCGCTGACGATCGTCGGCCCGCGCGTGAGCCGCGCGCTCCCCGCGGTGGACCGCATGCTCGCCGTCGGGGACGCCACCGCCCTGCCCGCGCTGGCGCGGCTGATCGAGGAGCGACCGCCGACGTTGGCGCTCGACGCGCTGGCCGCGGTGCCCGACCCGTCCGCCCTCCCCCGCACGGTTCTGCCCGCGGTCTCCCCCGCCGACGCCGACCGCGTCCGGGTCCGGGTGGTGGCGGCGGCGCCCGGCTCGGCGGATGAGCTCATCAACGCGATGGCCGCGGTCGAGCTCCCCGCCGGGTTCGCGTGGGTGGCCGGCGAGTCCGGGATGGTCACGGCCGTCCGCCGGCATCTCCTCGCCCGCGGCCAGGAGCCCGACCGCGTCCAGTTCACCGGCTACTGGCGCCTCGGCGGGCCGCTATAGGCCCCGAGTCGCTCGCCCAGTTCATCACGACGGAGGAGTAACTCCGCGCTACACGGCCACCGGCGGGTGCAACCGCTCCAGGGTCCACACTCGATTGCGGTGCGCCGCCCACGTACTGATGCCGATCGCGCCCACCGTCACCAACGTCAGCACCAACACCGGAATCCACATCTGCGAGGGGCTCCCACCCATGATGGTCTGCCGTAGCCCCTGCACGGTGTAGGTCATGGGGTTGAACGGGTGGATCCAGCGGAAGAACGCGGGCTCCACCTCGGTCGGATAGATGCCGTCCGCTGAGGTCAGCTGCAGCATCAGCAGTGCCATGGACAGCACTCTGCCGACCGACGGGCCGAACACCACGTTGAGCATCTGGATGAGTGAGATGAACGCCACCGCCGACAGCGCCATGATGGCCAGTGCGCCCATCGGGTGAACCGGCATCATGCCCAGGCCGAAGCGCAGCACCAGCAGGATCACCACCGCCTGCCCGAGCGCCAACAGCAGCGCCGGCTGCAGC
Organism: Dietzia sp. MNB45; assembly: GCF_051994785.1. Lineage (NCBI taxonomy): Bacteria > Bacillati > Actinomycetota > Actinomycetes > Mycobacteriales > Dietziaceae > Dietzia > Dietzia sp. MNB45. The sequence continues at coordinate 2,880,744 of NZ_CP163397.1, forward strand.
GAGGCCATCACGACCCGCAGCGGGTGCAGCCGGGTGGCCACGGCGCGCGGCTGGAGTGGCGTGAGCAGCAGCCAGATCATGATGCCGCCCACGAACAGTGCCAGCGGTACGAAGAACGGGGCGAACCCGTAGCCGAACGTCTCCGCCGGGTTGTCGTACATCGACGTGAGCGTGATCGGGTCGCCGATCGTGCGCGACATGTCCTCGCGGTGCTGGTCACTCCACTCCGGCACCCGGTCGGCGCCGGCGGCCAGTTCGCTCGACAACCGGCCGGTGCCGTCTTTGAGGGTGTGCGAGCCGTCGGCGAGCCGGTTCGTGCCCTCCACCAGGCGGCCGGTGCCGTCTGTGAGGTCGCCGGTGCCCTCGGCCAGGGTGGCCGCGCCCTCGTCCAAGCGCGCGGCGCCCTCGTCGAGCTGGCGCACGCCGTCGACCAGTGTGGTGGCGCCCGTGCCGAGTCGCTGCAACCCGTTGTCGAGCTGCGCCGCGCCGGCGCCCAGGGCGTTGATCCCGGTGAGGAACTCGCCCGAGGGATCGTTGAGTGCCGACGACAACTCGCGGGCGCCGTCGCGCAGCCGGTGCAGGTCCGACAGCTGCGAGGAGCCGGCGCCGAGGCCCTGCGATTCGAGTTGGTCGGCCAGCGTCTCCAACTGCACGGAGACCGGTACCCCGGCCGATCCGGCGGAGCTCCCCGATCCCGCGGACCCCTGACCGGTGGCCAGGCCGGTGGTGGCCTCGACCTGCCTCATCTGCGCGGCGGCCTGCCGCAGCGGGGCGATCGCGGCGTTCGGTGCCTGCGAGAGCTGATCCAGGACACCGGCGAGCTGGTCGACTCCGCCGCTGACCTGCGCGGCCCCGTTCCCGAGCCGCTGCACTCCGCCGTCGAGGCGCTGGACGCCCTCGTTGAGCTGCGTCGCGCCGTCGGCGGCAGTGCCGATCCCGCCGGCCAACTGGTCGACCCCGGAGCGGGCCTCGTGGATCTTGGTGGCCAGCTGGTGGTTGCCGTCCGCGAGCCTGGCGGCGCCCTGGTCGAGGGTGCGGGCGCCGGCGTCGAGTTCGGCGGACTTTTCGCTCAGCTCGGTGATGCCGTCGTCGAGTGTGCCCGCGCCGTCGTCGAGCTGCGCGGCACCGTCGGCGGCCTCGCGCAGCCCGGCGCCGGCATCCTGAACACCCACGAGGACTTTGTCGACGGCCTGCGCTGAGATGGCCGAGCCCACCGCGTTGTGCAGTTCGGCTGTGGCGCTGCGCCCGATGAGGCTGGACAGGTAGTTACCGGATTGGTCGTAGGTGACGGTGATCGCGGCCTGCCGCGGGTCGTCCCCGGTGGGTGAGGCGACGGATTCGCTGAACTCCGGGGTCAGCCGAACCACGAAGTTGTACTCGTGATCGGACAGCCCGGCTTCGGCCTCGGCGGCGTCGACCAACCGCCAGTCGAGCTGGTCGTTCTGCAGGAGTTCGTCCACCACCTGGTCGCCGGCGCGCAGTGGTTCGCCGTCGACCTGCGTCCCGGTGTCGTCGTTGACCAACGCGACCGGCAACTGGGAGGTCCGGCCGAACGGGTCCCAGAAGGCGGCGAGGTACAGGGCGCTGTAGAGCAGGGGCATGAGCACCAGCACGACTATCGCCACGCGCGGTAGCCGTCCGCGGCCGAAGCGTTTGAGCTCACTGCCGATGGACAGTCCGGAGATCATGCAAGGCCTTCCTTGGTGGCGGGGACGGTGACCATGTGGTGCTCGGGCGAACCCGCGGGCAGGGAATCCACGGAGGACAGGATGACGGTGCTCTGGTCGGCGTCGGCGATCTCGGCCAGGCGCTGCAGCGCTCGTGCGCGTTCCGCGGGGACGCGGACCTGTTCGATGTCGTCCACCACCAGTATCGGCGTGCCCTCGTAGCGGGCCAGCGCTATGCGCAGCAGCAGGCGATCCAGTTCGGTGAGGTCGCCGACGTAGGTGCGCAGCCCGGGCAGGCGGAGGTCCCCGTACACCGGGCCGAGGAGCTCCTCGAGTTGGGCTGGGCCGGTGCGGCCACGCGGGCGCCACCACGGGCTCATCCACGCGCGCTGCTCCGCCACGACCGTGCGGACCGTGACCGCCGGGTCCAGCTCGTCGATGCCCGAGAATCCGGCGATCGCCGACCGGGTGAAGATCTCGCGTTTGCCGGTGTGACCGAGTACCTCGAGCCGTCCCTCGGTGGGCGCCATTCGACCGGCCAGGGTGAGCAGGAGGCATGTGCGTCCGTTGCCGGGGTGGCCGCGCAGGACGGTGATTCCGCCGCGGTCGATATCCAGATCCAGGGGGCCGAAGACCCGGCCGTGGTCGCCCACCAGCCCGAGGCCGCGAGCCAGCACCGCTGGTTCCGGGACTTCAGGTGGCTCAGCGCTTTCGGCGGGCTCAGCGTTGTCGGGGTTCTCGCGTGCAGTGGTCATGGTGACGTCCCGGGTGGGTGAGGTCTTCATTGTTGGCGGGAGCGACCGGTGGCCGCGGCCGCGCGCTTCGTTGCGTACGCGGCGATCTCCAAAGCGGACTAGACTCCACTTTATACGTCGTTGCCGACTGCACCGAATGGCAGCTGGCCACGCCCCCCATACGGGCGGGTCACCCTCCAGTACCTCAGAACCAGTCGAGCGGTGTGCCGTAGAGCCGGTCGTGCGGGATGCTGCGGGCGATGAGGTCGGCGAGAGCCTCGCGGTCGTTCATCAGCGCCGCGCCCCGGCGGGTCGGCCGCAGCTCGCCCTTGTACTTGCGCACCAGCCCCAGCGCCCGGGCCCAGTCCCGCAGCTGCCAGATCGGGAACGTGAGGTCCTCGCGGTTGTTCTTCCCGATCCACTGGCGGTCCCAGCCGGTGTCGATCATCAGTTGCTCGACCATCGCCGGCGGCAGGTACCCGGCCGAGGTGAGCTTGACGCCGTCCCCGATCCGCTCCAGCAGGATCTGCAGCTTGGACGCCTCATCCTGCTGGACTTCCCGGAGGGTGGCGGGCATGTCAGCGATCTCTACCACGCGCTGTTGCGCATCGTCGAGGTCGAACGCTTCCGCGTCCCACCCCGCCCAGAACTCGAGGGTGTGCGGGTCCCAGCCGTCCGGGTCGGCGTCCCCGGCTATCCACTCGTTGTATGACCAGATCCCTCCGCAGTCCTCCGGTGGGCATGCCCGGCGGCCGGCCACCACGGTTGCATCCGGGGACTCGCCGTCGTCGTCGTCGGGCTCCAGGACCTTCTCCACGGTGACGCGATGCCACCAACTGTCACCGAAGTCGTACAGGTAGAGAAATCTGTCGCCCGCACTGTGCGCCAGCTCGTCGAGCCGTACGTCAGCCTCGTCGAGCTCGCCCATCTCCCCGGCGTCGGGGTAGTCCATGGAGGCGAAGCGCTCGGCGTCGCGGTCTCGGCGCGAGGATGCGTGGACGAACTCGTGCAAGTGGCTGTTCGTCCAGCCCATGGCTTCCTGCAGGATCAGGTGCAGGCGCGGCAACTCCAGGTCGCTGCGCAGGTCCAGGCGCCGCCAGATGGGCGGGGACGAGTCCAGCAGCTCGACCTTGACGCGGTAGATCACCGGCGCCTCGCGCCTCGGGTGCCGCCGGTTGACGGCCGGGCGCTCCCACGGGGACTGGTAGGCAGCCCCGGCCGCCAATGAGGCCATCAACTCGGTCTGCGGGACTCCCGCGCTCGCCAATGCGTCGAGAACCGCGTGCTTCAACTCGTCTGCGGTGAGGTCGCCTGGTCCGTAGGGGCGATCTATCGAAGGCGTCACCTCACCGACGATACGAGATGCGAGTGGCGTGCTGGGACGCCCCCGTTCGGGAAAGTAGGCTCAGCCGCCATGGACACCGACGAGCCCGGGCTGTTCGACCTACCTGAGCTCAAGCCCGAGCCTGAGCCCACCTCGCAACCCTCGCCTGCGCGGCCCCGTCCCGGCAGGAACCGCGAGACATGGTCCTGCACTGTGTCCGCGGAGGTCGCCATCGTCGATGCGGCGGCGGTGACGGCGGCACTGGCTCAGTACCGTGAGGACACGGTGGTGGTCGATGCGTTCTCCGGTGCGGTGATCGAGGACCCGGCGAGTGAGGAGGCGGGGCCCGATCCCACCCTGCCGCCGCTGCCTCAACTGAACTGGCTGATCTGGCCTACGGGCGGTGTGGAGGAACTCCTCGAAGAGGGCGCGTTCCGGGTTCTCGATGTTGAGAGCGCTGTAACCACCGAGACCTACGACCGGGGCACGATCACGTGGACGGTCACGGTCAAGCTCACCGACGTCCAGCTCCTGCGTCGCGTCGCCACGCGAGCCCACCCCGCCGACGCCGTCCTTATCGCGAGCAGTCTTTCCGTCGCGTGGCAGCGCGCTGCCGACTTGTTCGCTCCCCTGCGTTCGATCCCCGGGATCTCGTGGCGGCCGGTGTCCGTCGAGGTCGAGCACGTGTCGGCGCGGAAGCCATGACGACGACGAGGAGGTCAACCAACGCCACGGGCGGCCCGTCTCGGAGAGCCTCCGGAGCGTATCGAGCTTCACCCGATCACGTTCTCCACGTTCGATATCCGATACCCGGTTCTGCCCAACGTGCAGCTTGTGCGCGACGTCTTCTTGCGTGAGCTCACGTGCCCAGCGCAGGCGTCGCGAAATTGCCGGTCCACCCGCTATCGAAAGTTACGGGTCGGATGTCGGTCGCTCACCCAATTCGAGTAGCAGGTCCCGAGCGAGGAAGTATGCAGCAACTGCGACTTGTTCAGGTTCCCCAATCCCCTCCTCGGCGCGCCCCGCCATTGCCGATCCGAGAGCCTCCGGGCTATGAGCGAACAATTCATCGAGGAACCCGAGGGCGTCTTCTGTTGCGGCCGCGCTGAGTTCATGGGTTCGGAGCTGCGAGAACACTATGGCCAACTCATGTGTACCGAACGCCTGGAGGAGCCGGTAGGCGTCGTGCGCGTCTTTGTCGTTCAGTCGGTGCGGGGCATCAACACGCTCGGCGATCTTATGTAGTTTGGCAACCGGCAATGCTGCAGGTCCAGCTACCCGGAGGCGGGCCCGACGCTTGTCTCGCGGATCGAGCGCAGGTACATCCATTTGTTCGTTGTCGACTAAGCATGCCTCCAGTCTTCGTGCCCGGCGGGCTGCGTGCTTCGAATGCGGCGGTATCCGAGCACCTCGCGCACCGCGACCGCCTCCACCGGCAAGCTCTTCTGGGACCATGAGGTCAACCGGTATCCCTTCTCGATTGAGCCAGGATCCCGGTTGATCGGAGCGGTAGAAGCCCGCTCGCGTCATGGCGTCGTCGATGAGCGGCTCGTCTGCGACCGTGCGAGGGTCGAGCGCGACGTCACTGTCTTTCGTTGCCTCCGCGAGTGCCACCCGGAGACCGCCGGTTCGAAGGTAGACCGCTTGCGCCCCGATCAGGACGAGAGACTCCCGGTGCTCGGACAACGCCTCGGCCGCGTCCAGAAGCGCAGACCGGGCACTGACGAGCAGATCGCCACTACCCCCTCCAGGACTGTTCATGTGCCCTCATCCATTCGATCAACTCGTTCGCCTCTGCGGGTGCCCGGCCCGGCCCGGTCATGAGGTCCACAGCCACCTGGGCCGGGCGGGCGACCGTGAGCCCTTCCAACGCGGTCATGGCGCGTTCCATGACGACGGGGTAAGTGGGTTCGATCAGCAGCACGTTCGCTCCCGCTTCGGTCGCGCGCAAGCCCCAGTTCGCCGCTGCACGTTCGACGTTTCGGACGTACACCATCGCCGACCTGGCTGGTGCGTAGGCAGCCCACGCTGCTGCTGCGACGGACCCGGTCAGCGCGTAGTCGACGTCCTCTTCCTCGCGCACCGCATCGAGAAGGTCCGACAGGCCCCGGGGAGCGATCCAATGGGACACGGCATTGGACCGGAGTAACTGATAGTCGTCGCTCCATCTGCGCAGAAGAGCTGCCCAATCGGACACCAGGAATCGCCGGTCAGGCAGCCGCTGCGCAAGTTCCTGATCTTCGAGAAACTGCATCACACGGTATACCGACCCCACCGAGGCATTGGCGACGTCGGCGAGTTCCCGCACACGCCATGGCCCGGGAAGATCGAGTAGCGCTCTGACTACCTTCGCTGCGGGTTCTCCCTTGAGGGTGCCCCTCGGGCGCCCTGGCCCCCGCCAGGGATCTCTTTCGGCACCACGATCCGAGACGAAGAGTGCGGGAACGGGGGATGAAACCCTCATATTGCCGGTCGCATCGATATATGAAATGCCAGCCGCGTCGAGCCGCGCACGGTCGGCGGGCGCGAGATAGCGAGTCAAGACCAGGCACCCACTGTCCGGCACCTGGGCCATAGTGTCGCCGCACCTCTTCCGAAGCGCAGGTATGTCGCGAGCTACGACGGCGCTCTTGACGGTGACACAGAATGTTGCGGCACTACCATCGGGAGCCTCGGCGATCATCAGAGAATCTGCGCCGCCAGATGTCGACGATGTAGCGCCCTGCCTGGTATCGATCTTCCACTCCGGCGGGAGTCTCTCGCGAAGTGCCTGGGACGCGGCATCGACGAGTTCCGCCTCCGAAGGGGGTCTCGAATCTATCGTCTTGCCGTTTATCATGTTCGGATAATAGCGCCGTTCCGCAGCCAACGGAAGCGGACAATTTGCCGAACACCGCCAGCGCGACGCGAGTCAGCCGCCTTCGGGCCACACCACGTCCTGCACCACCTCGTTGCGCCGTAGAAACCACGGCGTGAAGGGCGGGTCGAATCTGGCGTACCTGGGCGGCCCGGTGGCGACCAGCCCGGCCCGGGCGATCGCGGCCTCGAGGTCGGCCAGGTGACGTCGATAGGCCAACTCGCTCCACCGTCCGGAGTAGCGCACCGCTGCCGCAACACGGCCGGGCACCTGCCTGACCCGCACCCGAGGATCGGCGGGCACCGGCGCGGTCGCGGCGGTGAGCGAGGCGGGCAGGACAAAGGCGACCACGTGCTCGCCGCCGTCGGCCTCGGTCTGGACCACGGGCGCGGTCATGGCGACCTTCTCGGAGCCGGAGGCCTCCTGGACGACCGGTGCCGTCATGGCGATGGACCCGGCGGACTTATTGTGACCGGTGATGTACCTGAAGAGAGCCCTGAACGCCTGGTTGCCGGCACTGCCGAAGGACCCGCGAACGGACACCTCCGCCGCGGCGTGGGAGGGGTACCGCCGCAGCTCGAACTCCGGGTGATGCTCGAGCACCTCGTAGGGCTGCTGCTCGGTCATGAATCGACGGTACGCGCGCGAGCGGTCAGTGGCGGCGCCGCGCGTCCAGTCACCGGAGACCGCCAGGCGGGCATGCCACTGGGCGACGTGGTGCGGGTGGAAGATCGCGACGACGACGATGACGACGACGAGGCCCACCTCCACCCGCCGGGCCCGCGGCTGCCGGGTGGCGCGGAACCGGCCGGGTCAGCCCGAGAGTCCGCGGAGCCAGTCGACGATCGCGCCGGCCAGCTCGTCCGGGGCCTCCACCGGCAGCATGTGTCCGGTCTCCGGGATCTCGACGTAGGTGACGCGACCATCCCCGGCACCATTCACCTCAGCCCACCGCCGCTGCTCCTCGGTAGGCACCACCTGGTCGTCCGACGCCCCCACGATCAGCACCGGGACACCAGCCTGCGCGGGAAACTCGCCGCGATCCGGCCGGCCGCCGATCGCCACCGAATGGGCAGCGAACCGCTCCGGCCCGTACACCCGCGCCGCGCGCAGCCGCTCGGCCCGGACCTGCGGATCGTGGCCGCGGTCGCCGTAGTACACCGCCTCCATACCGTCGAGCGCAATCTCCTCGTACGCCTCCGGGCTCAGTCCCGCGGCGCGGTCCGCCCGCGCCTTCGCCGACTCCGGATTTTCGGCACCCACCGGGGCGGTGACCAGGACGAGCCCGGCCAGCAGCGACGGGTGCCGCTCGGCCAGATGCATCGCCACCACGCCGCCGAGCGAATGCCCCACAACGACGCTGCCGGGCGCAACCCGGCCCGCCACCTCGTCGACGAGTGCATCGAGGTCGGCCACGGCCGGAAGATCCAGCGGCGTGGCGTGGACGCCGTCCGGCAGCGCGCGCATGACCGGCGCCCACGTCTGTGCGTCACCGTGGAGGCCGGGGAGGAGGACGAAGTCGGTCATGGCCGCGAGGCTACCCATCCGGCACTCGGCACCGAGTCGATCGACCTCACCCCGGGGTACGCCACGCCCGGCAGCGCTGCGTGTCGGACGGAAAATAGCTGATCGAACGGCCAGTTTCGGCTGTATGGTCATTCCGATGGTGTTACGTCTGTCGAGACTGCCGCAGGAGGCCGGGGCGCCCGGCTCCCGTGCCGATGATGTCTGCCCGGCGAACGGACTCTCGGACGCAGACCCCGAGGAGAGGATCGAGGCAGGCGCTCCGGGTCGGGCGCAGGGACCGAGTTCTGCAGGCGTCATCGTCGTGGGACTGGATCTCTCCGGCGGCTTCCTGGCAGCACACGGTTTCGCCACCTCGGCCCTGATCACGACCGCTGCACAGTCATCTATTCGCGCCGCCCTGGGGGGCCATGCCATCGTCGAGCCCGGACCCGTCGACCGCACCGTGGTGATCCGGTTCGACGCGGGCACCCACTCCGTGGACGACCTCACCGCCGAGCTGAAGGAACACCTCTCCCACCCGCTCCTCCTCGCCGACCGGGAGCACTTCGTGCAGTCACAGGTCGGTTCCGCCACTGCGGCGTCGGTGGGTACAGACGACCCGGACCTCCTGATGCGGGCGGCGTTCGCGGCCGCGCATCTCGCCATGGAGACCGGGTCGCATCTGCACGCGGCCACGCAGTCCATGCTCGAGGAACTCGCCAACGCCTCAGAGCTGAGGACTGCGATGGCGCGCGCTGCCTCCTCGGATTTCGAGATGCACTACCAGCCCATCGTCGACCTGGCCGACGCCCGCGTGCTCGGCTACGAGTCCTTGATCCGGTGGCGGAGAGGCGATGACCTACTCACCCCGCCGGCGTTCCTCCCCGCCGCCGAGGAGACCTCGCTCATCCTGCCGATCGGTAGAGCAGGGACGCGTTCCGCGCTGGAGCAGCTCGCCCGGTGGAGTCCCCATAGTGTGACCACGCCGCTGTTCATGTCCGTCAACTACTCCGCACGACAGCTCGCGGATTCGCGGCTCCTGCCGTACGTACGACGAACCCTGGACGAGTTGTCGCTGAGCGCGTCCGACGTCTGGATCGAGATCACGGAGCAGGCCCTCATCGATGTCGCCTCCCCGGCGATGCGGACTATCGAGGGGTTGGCGGAGATGGGCTGCGTCATCTGCGTCGATGACCTGGGGACGGGGTTCGCGGCACTGCGCTACCTCGCCGACCTCCCGGTGAGCGTGGTCAAGGTGGACCGCTCCCTGGTGCGCTCGGTCTCGGACCCCTCCATCCGCAAGATCATCGGCGCCGTCTGCGACATCTCCCAGACGCTCGGGATAGCGTCCGTCGCCGAGGGCGTGGAGGACGAGGGCCAGATTCCCGTCCTACGAGACCTGGGCTTCACGCATGCGCAGGGATACTTCTACGGCCGTCCGGCGCCCGCATCCCAGATCCGTATTCCTTAATAAAAGCTAAAAGGATTCCTTCGGCGAAGCGCCGAGGTCCGGACGCTCTAGGGAAGTTAAAAACTTGCACATCTCGTTAATCAAGCTACGCTTATCATGAACGCGTCGAGGCGGGCACTAGGGGACCCGCTCCGGCGACTGAGGTAGCGGAGCACTCTTATGGACAGGACAGTCATCAGCAGGCCCGGCACCGAGTCGACGTTCGCCAGGGGGACGGGATCTTTGAGGGTCCTGGTCACGGGTAATCAGGGGTACCTGGGGACCGTGGTGGCAGACGAGATCTCGGCCGCCGGCCATGAGGTCACCGGGCTCGATACAGGGGTGTACGCCGCCCGTGTCCTGGGGCCGATCCCACACGATCCGCCCACCCTCTGCGCGGATCTGCGTGAGGTCTCGGCAAAGGATCTCGTGGGATTCGACGCCGTGGTCCATCTCGCCGCCGCGCCGGACGGGGGTGGCCTCGGAACCCTCCAACGATCCGTCGGCGAGTCCGACCACCTCGTCTCGGTTCGCCTGGCGCGGGAGGCCAGGGCTGCGGGGGTGAGTCGATTCCTCTTCGCCTCGACATGCGCGGTGTACGCGCCCGGGGACGGGGACCCGGCGACCGAGTCCAGCCCCCTGCATCCGACCACCCCGTGGGCGGCGTCCAAGCTGCGGGTCGAGGAGGACATCGCGGCGCTAGCCGACAGCGGTTTCAGCCCGGCATCCCTCCGATTGGCTACGGCGTTCGGGGTCTCCCCGCGGCTGCGCTCGGATCTGCCGGTCAACCGCATGGTGGCCACCGCGGCCTTCGACGGCCGGGTCGTGCCGACGGGAGCCACCGCCACCCTGGGGCCATCGATCCACGTGAGGGACGTCGCGGACGCCTTCGTGCGGTGCCTGGAGGCGCCGGCGGAGACCGTGCGCGCAGCGTCGTTCAATGTCGGCGGCCATCCGGACTCGGTGACGAAGACCGAACTCGCCCGCATGGTGGCCGAGGCCGTGCCGGGAACATCCATCGGAGTCGCCCACCACTCCGGGAGTGCGCGCGAGCCGCGCCGAGTGGACTCCGGGGAGATCCTGCGGGCTGTCGGCTTCGAGGCCCGTCGCGGGCTCGCCGAGGGAATCGCCGAGCTCCTGCGCGCCTACACCGCCGCCGGCATGGACGCGGGCGTGCACGCGCAGGCGGCCGCGGGTGTGACCACGGACGAGTTCCTCGCCACCTTCTCCAGGACGCATCAGCAGGGCACCCCACCAGCCTTGTTCGGCTTCGGCACTGCACACCACATCGAGAGCATCGCGTCGTGACAGTTCGGGAAGTCGCTGTAGGCCAGAAGACCCGACGTCGGATGCCGCGGCACCGGTCCGACCATTTCCTGGCCGGGCTCGACGCGGTCGTCCAGACCGCGGTGATCTCCGCGCTCGTCGACTCCCCGGCAGGTGCCGTGGTGGCCGCGATTCTCGTGGTGCTGGCGGTGGAGTTCTCCGGGAACTATCGCTCCCTCCTCACGCTGTCGGCGCTCAACGACGCCCCACGTCTGGCCGCGGCTTCCATCGTCGCAGCCCTGGTCGTGGAGTTCGCCCGGGGCGGGCACGACTCCATCCGGGATCTGCTCGTGATGATCGCGGCAATCTTCGGCGCCCTCGTCCTCACACGCGTGATCTATTACGCGATCGTGCGCCGCCGGCGGCGCCGCAATCCCGCCGCCCGTCGACGCACGATCATCGTCGGGGGCGGTGTGGTCGCCGGTGAGCTTCTCGACAGCATGGACGAGTTCCCCGAGTTGGGCCTGAAACCCGTGGCGGTGATCGACTGCGACCCGCTGCTGGGCGCGGGCCGGCTCCCGGTCCCCGTCCTCGATCGCCCGTTGCACGAGGCGGTGGTGGAGCTGGACGTCGAGACCGTGATCGTGGCGTTCCAGCACCGCCCGGACTCCTCCCTCATCTCTCCACTGCGGCAGTGCGACACCCTGGACTGTGAGATCTTCCTGGTGCCCCGGTTGTTCGAGTTCGTGCACCTCAACGCGGACATGGACCGGATCCACACCATTCCGCTGATCAGGGTCCGGCGCCACATCCATCGCACGTGGTACTGGCAGGCCAAGCGGGTGTTCGACGTGGTGGTCGCCGGGAGCGCGCTGGTCCTGTTGTCGCCGCTGCTGGCCCTCACCGCCGCGGCGGTGGCGCTGTCCGACCGGGGTGCGCCGATCCTGTTCCGCCAGGTGCGCGTCGGTCGCGGCGGACGCGAGTTCGTGCTCTACAAGTTCCGCTCCATGCGGCCCGTGGATCCCGGGGCGTCGGACACCGACTGGCATCCGGAGGACCGGATCGGTCCGCTGGGGCGGATCCTGCGGGCTTCCTCGATCGACGAGTTGCCCCAGCTGTGGAACGTCGTGCGCGGGGACATGTCGCTCGTCGGCCCGAGACCCGAACGGCCGCACTTCGTCGAGCAGTTCGCCCGCAGTGTCCCGTCCTACGTGGACCGACACCGGGCCACGGTGGGACTGACGGGGTGGTCCGCGGTCCACGGCCTGCGCGGCGACACGAGCATCGACGACCGGGCACTGTACGACAACTTCTACATCCAGAACTGGTCGGTGTGGCTCGACATCAAGATCCTCCTGCTCACCGTCAGGGCGGTAGTTGCCGGCACGGGTTCATGAGCGTGCCCGCCCGCTTCTGGGAGAGATTCGACGCCAGGTCGGCCGCGATCCTCGTCAGCAGCGGGTGCGGGGCGGTCCTCCCGGTGCTCGCCCTCGGCAGTCCCACGTTCGTCCGCCCGGGAATGATGCCGGCGTTCATCGCCATCTGGGTGATCGGGGTCGCGCTGCTGCTGTTCACCGCCCGCGTCGGTCGCCTCACGGATCGCCAGTTCGCGGTCGTGGGGGTGGGCGCGATGGTCTGCATCGCGTTCTCGGCGACCATCGTGACGGATCCGGCGGCCTCACGGGCGATCGTCGCCCTGCTGGCCACGGCCCCCGCCATCGCCGCGATGGCCTCGACGATCCGGGCGACCATCGGGTTCAGCCTGACGGCCATCCTGCTCGCCTCGGCCTTCTCCGCCGTGTCGTCCACCTCGGTCATCGGCGGGCTCGTCGCGGCGGGCGCATCGATCCTCACCGTCTGCATCCCGGTCTTCATGGTGGTGGTGCTGCGGAGTTCCCTCGAGTTCGCGATGGAGAGGGTCGCGCTCGTCGGCGAGATCGACCCGCTGACCAGAGCGCTGAACCGGCGGGGACTGATCCGACGCCACGCCCGCGTGTTCGGTCACTGCGCCGATCACCGCCGGCCGGTCGGTTTCCTGCTGATCGACATCGACCACTTCAAGGAAGTCAACGACACGTTCGGGCATACCGCCGGGGACATCGTGCTCGTCAACGCGGTGCGCGTCATCACCACCGCCGCCCCGGCCGGCAGCCTGGTGAGCAGGATCGGGGGCGAGGAGTTCGTGGTGATGTTCCCGGTCGACAGCGTCGCGGAGATCAGTGCGGCGGCCTCACGCATCCGGGGAGCCGTCGCCGCCGAGGGCGAGGTGACGGTGAGCGTGGGCGCGGTCCTCGGCCCGATCGAGACGAGCGACTCGGGCCCCCCGAACGCCTCGGAGATCATGGACCAGCTCACCCGGACCGCCGACCGCTGCGTGTACCGGGCCAAGTCCCTCGGCCGCGACCGCGTGGTGATGCAGACCTCCACGCTCATCCGGTGGCGACCCGGTGTCGCCGACGAGAGCGCGGAGTTTCCTCAGGATCCGCCGAACGGTTTCGGCCTGGCGACCATCGTGGGTCGCGAGATCGTGCGCCACCGGCGCGGCACGGCCGCGTAGGTGCGGCTGCTCGCGGAGCCGCGTAGGTGCGGCTGCTCGCGGAGCCGCGTGGCACCGGTCAGGGCACGCTCGGGGCGAGGGCGACACCGGACTGCTCCACCCATTCCGGGCCCCAGTCCTCCCGGATCGCCGTCCACAGTTCGGCGGCGCGCGCCCGGTCCAGCCGGACCACGCTCTGCCCGCCCACCTGGTCGAGGCCGGCGACCGGGACCGTGGTGAACGTCAGGCCCGACTGTCCCAGGTACTGCAGGGACCGTGCGAGTTCCCTCATCTCGTCGGCACTCCACTCCTCGTCCACGACGATCGAGTCGGTGGCCGCGCCGACCAGCCGGTGGACGGTCCGCGGATCTGCGAGCGCGTCGAGGCCGAGCAGCTCGGTGGCCATCGCCCGCAGCACGTTCTGGTGGCGACGCACCCGGTCCAGGTCACCGCCGTCGAGTCCGTACCGCTGGCCGACGTAGTCGAGTGCCGCGGCGCCGTCGAGCCGGTGGGTGCCGGCGGTCCACGTGACCCCGCGTGCGCTGTCGTGGACGGTCTCCGGGATCTCGACCGTCACCCCGCCGAGCGCGTCGGTGAGCGCACGGAATCCGTCGCCGTCGATCATCGCGACGTGGTCGACGCGGATCCCGGTGAGGTCTTCCACGGTGGCCACCGCCAACGGGGGTCCTCCCAGGGGAAGCGCCGAGTTGATCTTGGCCTCGCCATATCCGGGCAGGGTCACCCAGGAGTCCCGCGGGATCGAGACGATGGTCACGGTGGATCGGTGCCAGGGGATCCGGACGAGCAGGATGGCGTCGCTGCGGCCGTGCTGCTCAGCCTCGGGCGACCAGTCCTGGCCGAGCAGGAGGAGTGTCAGGTCCTCCGAGGGCGTGGCCGGCGGGCGCGTGTCCTCGGCGGGGAAGGCGGAGACGCGGGCGACGTCCCTGCCCACCCCGTCGTGCAGCAGGAGGAACCCCCCGACGGCCGCGACGGCCAGCACGGCGGCGGTTGCGACGAACCGGATGACGACGACGACTACGTGGCGGGACATACTGCGGCCCTACTTTCCCGCGAATGCGCGGTCGTAGCGTCCCAGCGCCGCGTCGCGGGAGTACGCGCGGGCGAAGTGGCCGGCGGCGGCCTGCGAGTGGGCGGCGTTTGCGGCGGGGTCCGCCAGGTCCAGCAGGTGGGTGGCGAACTCCTCCGGTGAGTCGGCCACCAGCACCCCGGAGGTCCCGGAGAGGTCTATCCCGTGCGCCCTGATCCCGGTGGACACCACGGGGAGGTCGTGGCCGAGGGCCTCGATCACCTTGAGTTTGATGCCGGAGCCGAAGCGGAGGTGGTTGACCATGGCGGTGGCCGTGGCCAGCGCCTCGGCGAGGTCGGGGACGTAGCCCTCGAGGACGACCGAGTCGGCGTGGGCCGCCACCGCCTCCGTCAGCCCCGGGCGCGGTGATCGTCCGATGATCCGCAGTCGCGCCCTCGGCTCGGCTGCGAGCACCAGGGGCCACACGGTGGCGAGGAAGTAGCGTAAACCGTCGTCGTTGTGCGGGAGGGACAGCTGACCGAGGAAGACGTACTCGGGGCGCCCCGACGGCCGGCGGGTCCGCCGGGTGGGCTCGGCCAGCAGGGGTGGGACCGACATGATCCGGTCCTCCCCCAGCCCGGTCCGGGCACGCAGGACCTCCGCCTCGGGCTCGCTGATGAGCAGTGCCCGGTCGACGTCGTGGGCGACGCGGTCCTCGCCGCGCCGGATCAGATGCCGTTCCACGGTCAACAGGGACTGCCATCCGCGCCGGTGTGCGGCGATCGGTCGCAGGGGGGCCGGGACGAACCCGGCGAAGTTGCCCAGCGGCGCGATGTCGATGTCGGGGTGCAGCCGTGCGGTCCGCAGCATGGTGGCGTACCGCTCCGAGAACAGGTCGTCGAGGTAGCAGATCTGCAGGGCCGCGCCGCTCTGCCCGGCGTATTGCGCCATCCGGACGGTGTCGTAGACCACCGTGTCGGGACGCACCCGGTCCAGCGCCCGGCGGATCCCCTCCCCGGTCCGCGGTGAACGCAGGAGCGACTCCTGGAGGCTGGAGCGACCGGTGGTCGTGCGGGTGAGGACCTGCCGCACGGCCTCGTGCGTCCGCGGGGCGGGGACCGCGCTCGCGGCCGTGGGCCAGTCGGGCGGGGGAAACGAGCCGTCGTCGGCGCCCACGTGGACGTAGTGGACCGCCTCCGGGCCGTATCGCTCCGCGAAGTACGAGAGGAGCCCGGCGAGGACGACTTTCTTCCCCCCGGAGGCCCCATGGATCAGCCGTCCACCGCCGCCACCGCCACCCCGGACACCGGGCGGCAGTCCGCGTGGAACTACGCCGTGTTCTCCCTGAGCAAGTCCTCGACCCTCATCATGATGGTCGTCCTGGCCCGGCTGCTCGAGCCCGCCGAGTTCGGCCTGTTCGCCTTCGCCCTGCTGGTGGTCAACCTCTTCGACTACGTCAAGGACCTCGGCTTCGGCGCCTCGGTGGTGCAGTCCCGCCGCCCCTGGTCCGTCATCGCCCCCACCGGTCTGCTCGTCACCACCGTGACCGGGGTCCTGGCCGCCGCCGTGCTGGTGGTGGCCGCGCCCGTCCTCGCCGAGGTGGCCGACAGGCCTGATCTCGCGTCGCCGGTCCGGGCTCTCGCGGTCGCCCTGGTCATCTCGGCGCTCGGGGTGGTCCCCCAGTCCGCGCTGCGGCGCCGCCTGGACTTCCGGGCGCGGCTCGTCCCCGAGGCGGCCGGGGCCGCGGTCAAGACCGTCACCGCGATCTCCCTGGCGGTCGCCGGTCAGGGCGTCTGGAGCCTGGTCTACGCCCAGATCCTGGGGGTCGCGGTGACCACGGCCCTGTACTGGCGGGCCGGGGGCGCCGGGTTGCGGTTCGGCTTCGACCGCGGCGTCTTCGCAGAACTCCTGCGGTTCGGGCTGCCGGTGTCGGCGGTGACGCTCCTCGCGTACGGGATCTACAACGTCGACTACCTCGCGATCGGCGCGCGCGCCGGGGACGAGGCGCTGGGGATGTACACCCTGGCCTACCGCGTGCCGGAACTCATCGTGCTCAACCTGTGCATCGTGGTCAGCGACGTGCTCTTCAGCGCCCTGTCCCGGTTGCAGGACGATGCCGAGGAGCTGACCCGGCACTACCGCGTCGTGGTCGCCTGGGTGGTGGGCCTGACCGCGCCGGTGGCCCTGGGGCTGGCGGTGGTGGCCGACCCGCTCATCCGGACGCTGTACGGCGAGCGATATGCCGACGCGGCGCCGATGCTGGCCCTGATCAGCCTGTTCGCGCTCGTCTACGCCACCTCGTTCCACTCCGGCGACGTCTTCAAGGCCCTCGGGCGGCCGGGGATCCTCACCGCGCTCAACGCCGGCAAGCTCGCGGTGATGGCCGTGCCGGTGTGGTGGGCGGCGGGCCACGGCGCGGTCGCGGTGGCCGCCGTGCTGGTCGCGATCGAGCTGGTGAGTTCGGCCGTGCGACTGTGGGTGGTCACCCGGGTCACCGGCACGGCGGCGGGCCCGCTGCTGGCGTCGATCCTGCGTCCGCTGGCCGCGGCCGGGGTCATGGCGGGCGTCGTCTGGGCGCTGTCACTCGTCACCGGCACCCTGCACCCCGCGGCCGAGCTGGCCGTCCTCGTCGGCACCGGAGCCGTGGTCTACCCGCTGCTCGTGCGCCTGACCGCCCCCGATCTGTTCTCCTCCGGGGCCGCGCTGCTGTCGCGGGCCCGCACCACCACGACCGGCCGCACGCGCGCCGTACCCACAGGGAGCCCGAAATGACGTCACGGACACGCCGCGCCTGGATCGTCGCCGCCACCACGGTGCTGGGTGCGCTCACCGGCGCCGGGGCGGGGACCGCGTTGGCGGACGCCCCCGCCCGGTACGAATCGACCGCCACCGTCGCGGTCGTCCCCGCGGCGGGCCTGCCCGACGACCTCGCGGCCGACTTCTGGCAGGTCCTCAGCGAGGAGCAGGTGGTCCGCACCGCGGCGACCATCTACGGCAGCGACCAGTGGGCTCTCGAGGCGGCCCGGGCGCTGGACGTGCCGCCCTCGGAGGTCGTGCTGTCGGCGAGCGCGCTCGTGGACACGACGCTCGTCGAGGTCACCGTGGAGACCGATTCGGCAGCCACCTCCGACGCCGCGCTGGCGACGGTGCTGGGGTCGGCGAGCACGGCGGCGTCGACGATCCTGGCGCCCTTCGTCATCAGCGAGGCCGCCGTCCGTCCGGCGGAGACCGCGCGCGGGGCCTCGCCGGCGCAGCTGGTCGGCGTGGCGACCGTCGCCGGAGCACTGGTGGGGGCCGGCATCGGGCTGGTGATCAGCGCGATCGGGCGGCGCGGGCGCGGCGACGGGCCCGCCGCGGACGAGGGTGTCGGGGCCCCGGGAGCAGACCGTGGGACGCCCGGGACCGGGGGCGACGACGACGAGGTCGGCCGCGGACCCGACCAGTGGCGGCCCGCCGACGATCTGGCCCACGCCTCGACCCGGGAGTCCGCTGAGGGGCGACATTCCGCGGGGCAGGGCCCCGCCGCCTGGATGAGCCCGCCGTGACCGCGGCCGGCGCGCGCCCGACGCACACGGGCCAGACGCGCTCGTTGCCCACCCGTTCAGAGCCCACCCGCCCAGTGCCCACCCGCTCAGGGCCCACCCGCTCCGGGCCGACGCCCACGGGGGTGGCGACCGGTGCCGCGCTGGTGGGCGGCGGGGCGGCGGGATTCGCGGCGCTCGCCGTGCTGGGCCTGTCGCCGGCACTCGCCGGAGCGGTGGGAGCCTTCGCGGCGGTGGCCGTGTGGTGCGCGGTCGCCCGGCCGGTGGCGATGCTCGTGCTGGCGGTGGTGGCCGAGGTCGTCAACCTGCCCGGCGTCGCGGCCGGGCTCGGCGTGCCCGGTGTTTTCCAGGCCCTGCTCCTGCTGGTGACCGTGGCGCTGCTCTCGGCCCTGCGAAACGAGGAGGCCAGGGCGCGGATCAGCAGGCCCGCCTGGTGGTTCGCCGCCCTGCTACTGGTGTACCTCGCCTCCCAGGCGCTCAGCTTCCTGATCACCACAGACCTCGCGGCCACCGTGACGACGGTCGACCGGCGGGCGGTGGATGTCCTCGTCGTCGTCGTCGTCCTGCTCCTCACCGTCGCCACCGACAGCGTGTGGCGCGTCGCGGCGGCCGTCGCGGCGCCCCTGGCGGTCCTCGCCGCGCTGACGGTGATCAACCTCGCCCTGACCGGCGGCACGTGGGACATGCTCGGGTTCTCGGTGGTCACCCAGGCCTCCGGCGAGCTCACCACCACGGTGCGGTTCGGCGGGCCCCTCCCCGACTCCAACTTCTGGGGCCGGCACCTCGTGATCGGGCTGCCGCTGGCGGTCGCCCTGGCCCTGCGCGCCCACCGGCACCGGCACCGGGCGGCCACCGCCGGCTGGGTCGCGGCGGTGATCGTCCTGCTGGCGGGGATGTACCTCACCCAGTCCCGCGGCACGTACCTCGCGGCGGCGGTGGGGATCGCGGTGTTCCTCGTGCTGGCCGACCGCGCCGTGCGCCTGCGGGGACTGTGGCTCGTGCCGGTGGGGATCGGCGTGGCCCTGCTGCCGGGGATCGGGGAACGCTTCCTGTCACTCGTGGAGGACCTGGGCTCGGACGCCACCACCGGGGTGGACCCCTCGGTCCTCGGCCGGTCGGCCGCGCTGGAGATCGCGTGGCAGATGTTCACCGAACGCCCCCTCACCGGCTACGGCGCGGGAAGCTACGCCGGGCTCGTCACCGAATACGCCGACCGCGTGCCCACGCCCGTGGCCGACCCCACCGATGCGACCCACAACCTCTACGCCGAGCTCGCCGCCGAGACCGGCGTGCTCGGCCTTCTCGGTTGGGCGGTGCTCGTCACCGGCATCGGCGGGCTCGTCCTGCACCGGCTGCTCACCACCCGCGACCTCGACCAGCGCCGCCTCGCCGCCGCCGTGCTGGCCGGGCTCGTGGCCTGGTCGATCGCCAGCGTGTTCCTCCACCTGGCCTACTTCCGCACGTTCGGGCTGCTCGCGGTCCTCGCGGCCGCCCTGTGCTGCCGCCCCGAACCCCACCCGAAGCGGATCGACGGACCCCGCACGCTGCGCCGGCTCGCGGGCGCCGGGGCCGTGGTGGCACTGGCGGTCCTCGCCGCCGCCGGGACCGCCTCGGCGCTCGCCACGGACCGCGCGCGGGCGACCACGCAGCTGGTGGTGACGCCGCGCAGCACGCCCGGCACGCTGTCCGCCTGGCCGATGGACGTGCGCTCACGCGAGATCGTCATGCCCACGCTCGCCGCCCTGGTCGACCCGGGCACGCCCGACACCCGGTACCGCGGCGACCCCGTGCGCGGCCTGGTGACCGTGGACGCCACCGCCGCCGACCCCGACGCCGCCCGCGCGCTGCTCGTCGCCGCCGAGGGCTCCGCCCGCGCCCGGCTGGAGGAGTTCGGCCTCACCTCCACGTTCCAGGTCGTGGCCCTGGGCGACCCGGCCGTCACCCCGGAGCGTCACCTCACCCCCACGGCGCTGGCCGCCTGCGCCGCGGTCGGCGCGGGCGTGGCCGCGCTGGGCTGGATCGTCGTGCGTCGCCGCACACCCACACCCCCACAGCCGAGGAGCACTACATGACGTCACGAACGATCGTCCTGGTGGAGTTCTCACCGTCCGGGGGCCTCTTCCAGTTCGCCGTGCGCCTGGGCACCTCGCTGGCCGAACGCGGCGAGCACGTGATCCTGCTGACCGGCCCCGACCCCGAGATCCGCACCAGCGTCCCCGGCCTGGAGATCCGCTCGGTGCTGCCCACCTGGCATCCGGCCGAGGGGCCGCCCGACACGGCCGGGCCGCCCGGGTCGCCCGGCACGGCCGGGTCGTCCGGCACGGCCGGGTCGGCGCGCGCCGCTGTCACGAGGGCGGCGACGCTCGTGCGCCGCGGCACCCGCGCGGCCCGGCTGGTCGCCGCGTGGGTCGTGCTGGCCGCCACCCTGGCCCGCCTGCGGCCCGACGTGGTGCTGTGGTCCAACTGGCGCTTCGGATTCGAGCCCCTGTTCGTCGTCGCCATCACCCGCCTGCTGCCGCGGTCGACCTACGGGATCGTCGCCCACGAGCCGCTCCCCCGCTCCGACGCCCGCGACACGAGCACCCCGCGCGAGGGCCGGGCCCTGCGCGCGGCGTTCGCCGCCGCGTGGCGACGCATGGACATCGTGTACGTCCTGGGCACCTCCGCCCGCCGAGAGGTGCTGGAGAACTGGCGGCCCCGCGGCGAGGTGGTGGTGATCCCGCACGGGCCCGTCGAGGCGTTCGGCGACCACGACCCCGGTGCCCCCGCCGCCGCCACCGGCCCGGAGATCCTGTTCTTCGGCACCTGGACCCGCTACAAGGGCCTCGAGCAGTTGCTCGAAGCGTTCGCCGAGGTGCGCCGGACCGTCCCCGACGCCCGGCTGGTCGTGGCGGGGGCGGTGAGCGCCGACCTGGACCTCGCCGCCGTGACCGCGCTCGCCCACCGGGTGGGCGGGGTGGACCTGCGCCCCGGGTATGTGGACGCCTCCGACGTGCCGGGATGATCCGCTCGGCGCGGGTGGTGGTGACCCCGTACCTGCGCGCCAGCCAGAGCGGGGTGATCCACCTGGCGTACACGCACGCCCGCCCCGTGGTGAGCACCGACGTCGGCGACCTCGCCGAGGCGGTCCGCGACGGCGAGACCGGGCTGCTCGTGCCCCCGGGTGCGGTGTTGGCGCTGGCGGGGGCGCTGGAGCGCCTGCTGCTGGACCCGGCCCTCGCCGCCCGCCTGGGCGCCCGGGGCCAGGAGGAGCTGGCCGGGACCGGTGAGGACGCGGCGCGGTTGGTGTCCGAGGCGCTGGACCGCTGCGTCACCGCCGGGAGCGACCGGTGACGACGACGAGGCCCCGGTGGCCGGCCAGGGTGGCTGTGGCCGGTGTCGCACTCGCGCTCGTGGCGGTGCTCGCGGTGGTCGCGGCGATGTGGGCGGGTTCCGAGCCTGCCCACCGGGCGACGGCGGCGGAGCCGTTCGCCCCCGACAGCCCGTTCCGCACCCCGGTCCCCGCCGACGCCCGCGTCGACCCCGCCAGCGACCTGGTGACCGCCCACCTCACCGGCGAGGGGCGGGTCTACGCCGGGCTGGTGGAGTTCGGCATCCCCGTCTACACCGCCACCGCCGACACCCCGCGGTACCGCGTGCAATGCCTGCGGACCCAGTGGGGGCCCTGCCCCTTCGACGGGGTGGACACGCCGATCCCGGACGGGGCCCGGCCGCACACCGGCTCCGACGGCGCGATGGTCGTGGTGGACGAGGGCGCGCAACTGTCGTACGAGTTCTGGCAGGCCGCGCGGACCGTGCCGGGGTGGGTGACCTCGTTCGGCGCGATCAACCCCCTGGCGGGCAGCGGGTGGGGTGGCGCGGCCACCGGGGCGGGCGCCTCCCGGCTGGCAGGCGTGGTGCGGGTGGCCGAGATCGAGCGCGGGGAGATCGAGCACGCCCTGGTCCTGCAGTCGGACAACACGTGCGCCCGCATGTACCGGGCGCCGGCGATCAAGACCGACGGCCGCTCGGACCGCCCGGACTGCGTACCGCAGGGCTCGCGGCTCCGGCTGGACCCGGCCCTCGACCTGGACGCGCTCGGCCTGCCCGCCGCGCACCTTGCGGTGGCGCGGGCGATGCAGCGGTACGGCGGGTACGTGGTGGACCGGGGCGGGTCGCCGCTGAGCATCAGCTTCGAGCTCGCGCCGGACGCCGACGGTATCTACCCGGGCGCCGTGTACCGGCAGGCCGGCCTGGACTGGGACTACGACGGGCTCGAGCAGATCCCGTGGGACCGACTGCAGCTGCTGGAGGGGGAGACCCGATGAAGGTGCTCGTACTGATAGACGGGTTCCGGCTCGGCGGCGCGGAGACCCTGCTCATCCCCTTTGCCGCCGCCGCCCGCGAGGCCGGCGTGGAGGTGGACCTGGTGAGCCTCGTCCCGATGGAGGACGCCGCGCCCGGGTTGCTGGAGCAGTACCGGGCCGCGGGCCTGACGCCGCGCGCGGTGGGGATGCGCCGCCTCCTGCGCCCGGACGCGGTCCCGCGCCTGGTCCGGTTCATCCGCGCCGGCGGGTACGACGTGGTCCACGCCCACCTGGCGACGGCGATCACCCTCGGTGTGCCCGCCGCCCGCCTGGCCCGCCGGCCGGTGGTGACCACCTTCCACACCCTGGCCCCGGTGTTCGAGGGGCGCGCCCGGCTGAAGGAGCGGCTGGCGGTCCTCACCGCCTCCCGGTCGGACGCCGCGCTGTTCGCCTCCCGCGCCTCCCTGGACACCTACGCCGACCTGCACTACGCGGGCCGACCGCCGGGGAACTGGCGGGTGGTGCACAACGGCATCGATGTCTCCGGCTACGAGCCCGGGCCGGCGGACCCAGCAGTGCGGGCGGAGCTGGGCGGCGGCCACGACGGGTTTCTGGCCGTGCTGCCCGCGGCGTTCCGGGAGCAGAAGGGCATCCCGCACGCGATCGCGGCATGGTCGTGCGTGGTCGCGGAGCAGCCGGGCGCGGTGCTCGCGCTGGTGGGCGGCGGCGACGAGGAGCCCGTGCTGCGGGCCGCGGTGCGCGAGCACGGTCTGGACGACTCGGTAATGTTCGCCGGCGTCCGCACGGACATGGCGGCGGTGTACCGCGCCGCAGACGTGGTGGTGCTGCCCTCGCTGGTGGAGAACCTGCCGACGGTGCTCATCGAGGCCGGCGCGACGTGCCGCCCGGTGGTGGCCACCACGGTGGGCGGCATCGGCGAGATCGTGGACGACGGCGTCACCGGCCTGCTGTGCCCGCCCGCCGACCCGGAGGCGATGGCCGAGCAGCTCCTGCGCCTGGCCCGCGACCCGCGGCTGCGGGAGGCGATGGGCGCGGCGGCCACGGAGCGGATCCGGTCCTCGTTCTCCGCCCAGGTGTGGGTTGCGCGGCTGGTCGCGATCTACTGCGAGGCCGCCCGATGACCCCGACCCGCATCGACTACCTGGTCTCGCGCTTCCCGCGGACCTCGGAGACGTTCATCGTCCGCGAGATCGACGCGCTCGCCAGTGCCGGTGCCGGTGCCGGTGCCGGTGCCGGTGCCGGTGCCGGGGCCCCGATCGGCACCATCCGGTCCTTGTTCGCCTCCCCCGACACCACCGTGCACCCGGTGGCGGCCCGCTGGTCGGGCCGCGCGTGTCGGCCGGGCGCCCGCGACGTCGCCGCCGGCCTGGGGTGGGCGCTACGCCACCGGCCCGGGCCCCTGGCCCGGCTGCTGGGCGAGGTCGCGGTGGACTTCCGCCGCTCCCCCGCCCTACTGGTGCGCGCGCTCGCGGCCCTGGTGGTGGCCACCGCGCACGCCCGGGACCTTTCGCGCACGAGCGGCGTCCACGTGCACGCGCACTACGCGACCTTCCCGCTGCTCGCCGCGTGGGCCTGCCACCGACTGACCGGAGTTACGTACAGCGTCACCACCCACGCGCACGACATCTACGTGGACACCTCCGGGCTCGCCCGGCGCTGCGCCGGGGCGCAGTTCGTGGTGGCCATCTCCCGGCACAATCAGGATTTGCTGCGCAACTTGCTCGGCCCCGCCGCACCGATCGAGTTGGTGCACTGCGGCATCGACACCACGGGCTACGAGTTCCGCCCGCGCCGGCTTCCCGCAACCGGCCCGATCCGCGCCCTGTGCGTAGCGTCCCTGCAGGAGTACAAGGGGCACCGGCACCTGCTCCAGGCGATGGCCGTGGCGGGCCCGGCGACCGCGCGCCTGGAGCTGGACCTCATCGGGGACGGTCCCCTGCGCGGCGAATTGAGCGCCTTGGCCGGCGAGCTGGGCATCGCCGACCGGGTCCGGTTCCGGGGCTCGTGCCCGGAGTCGGAGGTCGCCGCGGCGCTGGCCGCGGCGGACCTGTTCGTCCTGCCCAGCATGATGGCCGCGGACGGCCAGATGGAGGGACTACCCGTGGCCCTGATGGAATCGCTGGCGAGCGGGGTGCCCACCGTCTCCACCCGCCTGTCCGGCATCGGCGAGATCGTGGTGGACGGCCACACCGGGCTGCTGTGCGAGCCGGGCGATCCGGCGGACCTGGCCGGGGCCGTGGAGAAACTCGCGGCCGATCCGGGGGCGACCCTGCGGATGAGCCGCGCCGGTCGGGAGCTCGTCGAGGAGCAGTTCGAGCTCCGACGCAGCGCGGCGGCGCTCCTCGGGCTCCTCGACCGGGTCGACCCGCCGGCCGCCGCCCCTGCGGGGCCCGCGCCTACGGAGCCCAGCCCTGCGGCCGACGCCTTTCCCTCGCGGGACGCGCAGTGGCGGCGGCCGCGCCTCTGGGTGGTCTACCTCCTCGCTCTGGGCGGCCACTACCTGGGCGTGGACGAACTGGTCCGGCGGCGGCAGGGCCCGGGTCTGGTGGTGCTCATGTTCCATCGGTTCAGCGAGGTGCCGGACCCGCACCCGATCACCGTCACGCCGCGGACGTTCCGGAGGATGGCGGCGTGGTGCCGGGACCGCGCGCTGCTGGTGGACCTGGACTCCGGCCTGCGTGCGCTGGACGAGGGCCGCGCCGGCACCCGCTACGCGATCACGGTGGACGACGGCTACCACGACAATCTCCAGGCACTGGCGGCCTTGGGGGCGCCGGTGCCCGCCACGCTGTACGTGACCACCGGCCACATCGGTGGCGCGACCCTGTGGCCGTATGCCCTGTCCGATGCGATCGCCCACAGCCCCCACGACTCGGTGGTGGTGGAGCTCCTCGGTCCGGAGGCGGTGCTGCTGGACTCCCCCGCCGCTCGCCAGCAAGCGCTCGAGCGCCTCGTCGCAGTGCTCAAGTCGGTGCCCTTCGCCCGGTTCGACGCCGCCCTGGCCGAGGTGCTGGCCGCGCTGGGCGCTGACGTGCCGGGGCGGGTCGGGGACATGCTGAGCTGGGATGACGTGCGGCGCCTGCACCGCTGGGGGGTGGAGATCGGGGCCCACACGGTGCACCACCCCATCCTGGCCAACGCCGACGACGCCACGGCCGAGGCGGAGATCGTCGGCTCTCGGGACCGGATCGCCTCCGAACTTGGTGGCCGCCCCTGGCACTTCGCGTACCCCAACGGCGGGCCGACCGACTTCGGCGGCCGCGAGGTCGCGACGGTCGTCGCCGCCGGCTTCTCCAGCGCCGTGACCACCATCGAGGGGATCAACCGCCCGGACACCGACCGGTTCCGGTTGTTGCGGTTCAACGTGCACGAAGACCGCTTCCGCGCCCCCACGGGCCTGCAGTCGCGGGCGCTGTTCTTCAGCTCCACGAGCGGGCTGGTGTGGTGGCTGCAGTCGAGAGGTGGACCGGACAGTCGATGATCGGTGGGCGGCGCTTGACCTGCCCTGCCTCACTCCTCGCACAGGCAGAACGGATGCCCCACCGGGTCGAGGTACACAACGAACCGCCCATCGGGGCTGGGCTGGTGCTCGTGTCGGCGGGCGGAACGCGGGGACGGCCGGCTCGGAGTCGGAGATCGAGTCCACGTAGAAGTCGAGGTGCACCTGCGTGGGGACCGGGCCCTCGGGCCACGTCGGGGCGCGGAAAGCGGGGACGGTCTGGCACGCGAGGGCGACCGCGCCCGGCTCGCCCTCCGGCGGCACGACGTCGACCCAGTCCGAGTACTCGGCGTCGTCGCGAATCCGCCAGCCGAGCATCGCTGCGTAGAACTCGGCGAGCTCTCGAGCGTCGGGGCAGTCGAGTGCGACGACCACACGCCGCGCGGTGATCCCAGCCATGGCACCGCGCTACGACCTGCACTCCAGGCGCCTCAAGCATTCATGGACCGAGGCTCCTCCCAGCGGCCGGAGCTGGAGCGCTTGCACGGTGCGCTCTGAGAATCGGCGACGACGACGAGGGCCCGCCGCCGCCCGAAGCGACCCGCACCTGGCGGCGCTGCGCCTGACGCAGGCGGGGATCGCGACCCACATCGTGGAGATGGGCCGCAGCTGGGACACGCCGGGCCCAGACGGCAAGATCTTCTCGGGGATGCTCAATCCGGACAAGCGCTCCACCTGGCTGTCGGACACCACCAGCCAGCCGGTCAGCAATTTCATGGGCTTCGGGATCGACAAGAAGGTGGAGCGCTACGTCGGGGTCCTCGACGCCGAGGAGTTCTCGGGGGTCAAGGTCTACCAGGGCCGCGGTGTCGGCGGCGGTTCGCTGGTCAACGGCGGCATGGCCATCACGCCCAAGCGCAGCCACTTCGAGCACATCCTCCCGAACGTCGACTCGGCCCAGATGTACGGCACCTACTTCCCCCGCGCGAACGCCGCGCTCGGCGTGAACGACATCGACCAGGCGTGGTTCGAGTCGAGCCCCTGGTACCAGTTCGCCCGCGTGGGCCGGAAGACCGCGCACCGCTCCGGGTTCGCCACGACCTTCGTGCCCAACGTCTACGACTTCGACCACATGAAGCGCGAGGCAGCGGGTACCGCGCAGGCTTCCGCGCTGGGCGGTGAGGTGATCTACGGCAACAACGCCGGCAAGAAGTCGCTGGACAAGACCTACCTCGCCCAGGCCGCCGCCACCGGCCGGCTCACCATCTCGCCGCTGCACCGGGTCACGGCCGTCACCCCGGCCACCGGGGGCGGCTACCGCGTGACGATCGAGCAGATCGACGAGCAGGGCACGGTGATCGCCACCAAGAACGTCACTGCCGACAAGGTGTTCTTCGCCGCCGGCAGTATCGGGACCAGCAAGCTGCTCGTGTCGATGAAGGCGCAGGGCCTCCTGCCCAACCTGTCCAGCCAGGTGGGCGAGGGCTGGGGCAACAACGGCAACGTCATGGTCGGGCGCGCGAACCACATGTGGGATGCCACCGGCTCCAAGCAGTCGACCATCCCCACCCTCGGGATCGACAACTGGGCCGACCCCACCGCGTCGATCTTCGCCGAGATCGCTCCCCTGCCGGCCGGGCTCGAGACCTACGTGAGCCTGTACCTGGCGATCGCCAACAACCCCGAGCGGGCCCGCTTCCAGTTCAACTCCGCCACGGGCAAGGTCGACCTGACCTGGAGCGTGTCCCAGAACCAGCCGGGCATCGCCATGGCCAAGAGAGTCTTCGACAAGATCAACAAGAAGGAAGGCACCATCTACCGCACCGACCTGTTCGGTGTGTACAAGACCTGGGGCGACGACTTCACCTACCACCCCCTGGGCGGCTGCCTGCTCGGCAAGGCCACCGACAACCACGGACGCCTCCACGAATACCCCGGCCTCTACGTGGTGGACGGCTCCCTCGTCCCGGGCAACGTGGGCGTGAACCCGTTCGTCACCATCACCGCGCTCGCGGAGCGCAACATGGACGCGATCGTCGCAAGCGATCTGCAGTAGCGGGTCCGCGTCCGCGCGGGTTCGGTGCGCACGAGGGAAGACGACGGGCCGGGCTCCCCACCGGGGTCCGGCCCGCCCGCGCGTGGTGGTGCAGGTGTGGAACGGCACGACGACGAGGCCTGACTCCCTTCCGGCCGGCCCGCTGCCCCCGGGTGGCGCGGAACCGGGGCAAGAGGGCTATTCAGCCGGAACCCCTGGAGGCGGAGAGTCGGAGAAGGGAAAGGGCTCCAATCGTTCGGTCGCGGTGGACGTGGCCCGCCAAGGAGGCTGGCCTATCACCCCGGGAAGGCGAGATGAGCGGAATGATCGAGCAGGGTCTGTCCAACGAGGAGGTCGCCGAAAGGTGTTACCTCTCGCCCAATAGCGTCAAGACCTACGTGAGCTCGGCCTGCCAGGAGATGGACGTGTCCACCCGCGCGCAGGCTGTGACGTGGGGCATCGGGAACGGCATCAAACTGGACCGGTAGCGCTGGGAACGGGGACGACGACAAAGCCCGCCGACGCCCGGATCGACGCGCACCCACCGGGCTGCGCGGAACCAGCCGGGTCAGCCCGATAGGCCGCGGAGCCAGGCGCCGCGCCGATCTCGTCGGCCAACTCGTCCGGTGCCTCCACCGGCAGTTTGTGTCCGGTCTCCGAGATCTCGACGTAGATCACGCCGTCCGCCTACGGTCTCGCTTCGGGCGTCCGCGAGATATGGCGCTACGCGATGACTCGCCGACGCAGCAGAACAGTGGTTAGCGGGCACGACGGAGGCCCGCCCCTGCGAGCAGGGACGGGCCTCGAGTATGTCGTGGGGCCTTCCGCTCAGCCCCTGCCGTTGTTGGCGTCGGGGCCGGGCGCGGCTGCTGCCTGATTGACGGCGGGCATCCCCGGGATCGACGAACCGGCCGGGAGCTCGGGAAGGGGCGGAAGTTCGGGCAGGGGCGGGAGGACGACGCCCATGTTTGCGAGGGCGTCGGAGATCATCGGGGCGCCGATGACGGCCGCGGCGACCGAGCCACTAATGGCGACAACCGGCAGGAGCGCGCCGACAGACGCGGAGGGTGACGAGCCCGCCGAACCAAGGATAGTGGTCAGACCATCGTCGATGCCGAGTGAACCCGCGACCGGGGCATATGTAGAGGCGAGCGACCCCGTGGTCGGCTCACCGATCAGAGAGCCGGTTGTGTCGACCGAACCGGTGCCCGGTGCGGGATTGGAGAAGTCGGCTGAGCCCGAGGACGCATCGGCCACCGAGGCGAGCGAACCGGTAGTCGGCTCTCCGATCAATGACCCCTCGGTGTCAAGCGAGCCGAGCCCGGTAGCGTTAGCCGGCGGACGAACAGAACCGTCCTCGCCCAAGGAACCCAGGCTTCCCGGAGTAGACTCGGCACTGCCCGTGCTTCCGAGGATGCTTGAGGAGAGCGTACCGCCCTCATCCTCCGCGGACTGGGCACCGGCAACAGCCGTGCCGCCGGAAAGCGCAAGAGCGGAGGCAGCCGCAACGGCGGCAACTCGGGAAATTGTGGACGACATGAGTCGGTCTCCTCGTTTAGCGGTATGAACTGTCGGGACGCCCCGCAGTAGTCACCCGGATCGGGTCGGCGGACGCGTGGGGCCGCCCCTAAGACGCGGCCCCACGGTTCCAGTGTTGGACGTTAACACGCCGCTAAGGTAACTGTCAGACTAGGGCGTGTCTCCCATAGCTGAGCGGTGACCCGCGAGACCGTGGCCGTATGGGACAGACGAAGTCACGATTTCGCCAGTTCACCGACGAGCAGTGGGAGCGGATAGAGCCCCTGCTGCCCTCCAATGAAGGGCGGCAGGGGCATCGGTTTCGCGACAATCGCAAAGTCGTCGAGGGGATCATCTACCGCTACCGAGCAGGTATTCCCTGGCGGGACCTACCCAGCGAGGAGTTCGGTGCGTGGCAGACCGTGTGGAAGCGTCACGCCCGCTACGCCCGGGACGGGACCTGGGATCGCATCCTGCACGTGATCCTGGCCGATGCCGACGCAGCCGGAAAGATCGACTGGAACGTCTCGGACGACGCCACCATCTGCCGCGCTCATCAGCACAGCACAAATACAACGCGCCCTGAGCAGGACACAGGGGGCAGGGTCGAATCACAAGAACCGGCCCTTCCGGGACTGTGAACCCGCAGGTCACGGCATCGGTCGCTCGCGAGGAGGGCTGACCACCAAGATTCACAGTGCTGTCGATGGCCGCGGCCGACCGCTGGCGAACGTGATCACCGGTGGGCAACGAAACGACGGCGCGATGCTGGCCGAAGTCCTGGCCGACATCCACGTCCCACGCCACGGCAAGGGCCGACCCCGCACCCGCCCCGACGCGGTGATCGCAGACAAGGCCTACTCGTCCGGCACGATCCGCCGCCAGCTCCGCAGTCGCGGTATCGCCGCTGTCATCCCGGAGAAAAGCGACACCATCGCCGCTCGCGAACGCCGCGGCAGCCGCGGTGGCCGACCCCCGAAACTCGACACTGGCCTCTACAAAGACCGAAACGTCGTTGAACGTTCCTTCGCTCTGGCCAAGCAATGGCGAGCGCTGGCCACCCGCTACGACAAACTCGCGATAACCTACCGCGCCGCCGTCACCCTCTGTGCAATTCTCACCTGGCTACGCCGATTGGGAGACACGCCCTAGAGGATCCCACTGTCCGAACTGCTATCAGCCCCAACTCCCTCCCAGGCGAGCTGGCCTATCAGACGCCGGCGCCAGATTTTGCACTGTCGCGCTTGGACATCACGGGCACATCCCCAGCGATCGAGTACTCGCCGAACGGCCCGGAGATACTCCTGTGCACACAGGGCGCAGCCGTCGTGAGGTCCAATGGAACGCGTGACGACATCATCACTGCAGGCAGCGCGACATGGCTCCCCGCATCGACCCGGCGGGCAACCTTGTCGACCAAGGACGAAGCGACGCTCTTCCGAGTCCGAGTCGGTACGACGTAAAGCTCAAACCCCGTGATGCACAACTGCTCCGAGACTCTTGGACGCCCCATGTTCGCCGATTCGCCGAACGGGTTTTCCGACCGCGCGCGACCAGTCCGGTCCGCCACCATATAGTTGCTGAGATGCCCGCTATGAAGTGGTCGCCGCGCAACGGCGCAAGTGTGGAGCCCGGACGCCGGGCTCGCGGGCATTTCCACTATCGGATCTCCCCGTGGATCCTGATCGATGCTGTTCTCCTGACCGTCTGCGCGACGGTGGCGTTCCTCCTCCGGTTCGACCTCGACCTCGACCTCACGATGGCTGCCGAAGAGCTGCCCCGCGCACCGGCGTCCGTCACCATCGCTGGATTGATTCTTCTGGTCTGGACGCTGGGCTTGGGGTCGGGTCTCTATCGGGGGCGCTACGTCCCTGGGAGCATTCACGAGACCACCACGCTGCTCGCGGTGTTCATGGGCGCGTCCCTGATCGGCTTCATCACCATTGCAGTGATCGGTGCGCCGTTCAGCGTCCCGAAATCGATCCCTCTGAGCACCTGCGCCTTCACGTCGACCGCTGCGCTCATCCTCCGCTTCCTCGTGCGCCGGAACGAGTTGTTCGGTGCCGGTGTCAAGGAGAAGGGCGTCAAGGCGATCGTCTTCGGCGCCGGATCGGGCGGGCACTGGCTCGTCAACCTGCTCCGTCGCTCGTCGGCCACGCCGTATATTCCGGTGGCGATTCTCGACGACGACAGGGCGAAGACCGGGATGCTGGTAGACGGCATCAAGGTCGTCGGCAACCGTCATCATCTCGCTGCCGTGGCGAAACGCACGTCGGCGACCTCGCTGCTGATCGCAGCCCCGAGCATTCCCGACAAGGAGCTTCGCGAGATCAAGGACGAGGCTGCCGCCCTGGGGCTCGAGGTCGTCGTGATGCCGGCGATCGGCTCGATCATGAGCAACCGGTCCGACTCCGGCGAGCTGACCCACATCGACGTCGACGAGCTGCTGGGGCGCCCGCCGGCGCACCTCAACTCCACGCAGATCGCCGATTCCATTCGCGGCAAGAAGGTCCTCATCACAGGTGCCGGCGGATCGATCGGGTCCGAGCTCGCCCGCCAGATCTCCCGGTTCCGCCCCTCCGACCTGGTCCTCCTCGACCGTGACGAGTCGGGGCTCCACCGGGTCAAGCTGACGATCGACCGCGAAGCGATGCTCGACGGCGAAGACACCGTCCTTCTTTCCATTCGCGATACCGACGCCCTGGTCGAGGCATTCTCCCGCATCGCGCCCGACATCATCTTCCATGCGGCCGCGCTCAAGCATCTCCCCCTCCTCGAGCGGTTCCCGCTCGAGGCCGTCAAGACCAACGTCCTGGGTACACACAATGTCCTCGCCGCCGCGATGAGCGCCGGAGTTCAGACCGTGGTCAACATCTCCACGGACAAAGCTGCCAACCCCACCTCCGTGCTCGGCTCGTCGAAGCGGGTCGCCGAGCGGATCACCGCGGCCTTCGCTCGCGACCACCCGGACCGCTGCATCGTCTCGGTGCGGTTCGGCAACGTCCTGGGATCCAGAGGCTCCGTGCTCACCACGTTCGAGCACCAGATCATCGCCGGTGGGCCCGTGACGGTCACGGATCCCGACGTCGCCAGATACTTCATGACCATCCAGGAGGCGTGCAAGCTCGTACTCCAGGCCGCGGCGATCGGACGGAACGGGCAGACCCTCGTCCTGGACATGGGAGAGCCGATCCGGATAGCCGATGTCGCCGAGACCCTCATTGCCAAGTCCGGACGAACGGACATCGAGATCGCCTACACGGGCCTGCGAGAGAGCGAGAAACTCGTCGAGGTCCTGTTCGATGATTCCGAGGACCCGACGCCGAGCGAGTGCCACGACGCGATCTCCGTGGTGACCGTCCCCCCGCTAGCCATCGACACCGAACACCTCGCACACCTCTCCGACTCCGAGGCGGCCAAACAATGGGTCACCCTGCATTCTCACTACTGATACCGTTCGGCGTCGCCGCAGCGGTGACGGCAGCGTCCTGCCCTCCGATCGAACGGGCATCCAGGCGACTGGGGATCATCGACACTCCGAATGAACGGTCCTCGCACACTCGCGAAACCCCTCGCTCCGGGGGTATCGCGTGTGCGCTCGGGGTCGCCGCTGCCACGATCGTCCGCCCGCCTCGAACCCGAGGGGGCATCGCGGCGAGGATCGCGACGTTCGCTCTGGCCGGCGTCGGGCTGGCCGACGACAAGGTCGGGCTGCCCCCTGCCCCGAGGCTCGCCTCTCAGATCGCCATCGGGGCGCTTTACGGCACCGCTGTAGCCGGGCGCCGTGGAGCGCTTATCGGGTCGGCCGTCATGCCGGCAACCGTAAACGCGACGAACTTCATGGACGGGATCAACGGCATCACCGGGGCCACGGTGCTCACGTGGGCGGTCAACCACCGACTTCGGCACCCGAACTCCCCCGCCTACCTAACCGGCGGTGGGATGCCCGCTGCTGCCGCCGGGGCTGCGCTCGGATTCCTGCCCTTCAACGTCCCCTCGGCGCGGCTGTTCCTCGGCGACTCCGGGAGCTACCTGTTCGGGGCCGCGATGGGCGCCACGCTCATCGCCGACCTCACCGACCTCACCGACCTCACCGACCCGAGGTCACCGGGCTTGTCACGCGTGGCCGCGGCACACGCTCCCCTGCTCGTCTATTTCGCTGACACCGGGGTGACGCTCCTCCGCCGTGCACTGCGCGGGGAGAATCTCGCCGCCGCGCACCGGGAGCACGTCTATCAGAGAATCCAGGCGGCCGGACCATACCCCCATTGGGCAACAGCTATCTCTTGCGCTGTAACGCAAGCAATAGCATCAGCAACCGTCAGCAACCTTAGCCGCCGATTGACGGCCCATCCTGCCCGACTCACAGATGGGGAACGATACCCATACTGGATCAGTTGGCGGGCCCCAAGAAAGACGACGCTCAAGGAGCCATCGAGAACCACTCGACAACTCCATCGCAAACGAAGCCAGAACAGAATAGGATGTAGCAATCGCCCCAGGTTTTAACGTTGAGCAACTCGATCTTCCACAACCAGAACACCCACAGCCGACGACATGACGCTTCTAGCAGACCAGGCAGCCTTGATGAATATTAAATCAGCCCCTAAAACGATAGTGATCGTTCGTTGCGTCGAACTGGGCGCGCGCGAACGTGAACTCATCAAACAAATCAAGGCGGCAAACCCTCATTGGCCCATAATAGCCGTAACAGACACCATACACCGCGTGCCTAACAAACCGAATACAATCGAGTCCGATGCTGACAAAATGCTTGAACTCGATGCAGACTTTGTGAAAAGTTCCGGCCTCCATTTCTACCTAAACAAGACTGGATGGATGTGTGGGGACTACGTAATATACAAGGCACTGGAGCTCGACTGGGACTTTGCTTGGGTCATTGAGCCAGACGTTTACTTCCTCAACGGCGCAGAAGACATTCTTTCACGGCTTCAAGTGTTCGACCATGACCTATTAGCAACGCACATGTGGATCGCCGGGGACGGCTGGCTAGGCACCGGCATCCTTAAAGAGATACGCCCTGATCTCACCGTGCACGCAATGGCTTTCCCGCTGCTCCGCATAAGCAGAAGGGCAGCTGAATGGTCCCTATCACTGAGGCGCTCAATTACTGAAAAACTCGACCCAGGCACCAAAGTGCCAAACGACGAAGCTATCGTCGGCACAGCCGTATACAACAACTCTGGAACTATGCTGGATATTCGACGCCTCTACGAAGAGCACTTCGCGCTATGGAGCACACTCGATCGAGTCAGCATTGAAGACGTATCCCAGCAGTCAACAGCGCCGATGATCGTACATTCGGGACAGCGGAAAGAGAAATTCGTCAAACAGATGTTGGGATACTGGAAAGGGGCGGTTGACGGTTCAGACTTCTGCGCCCGTCAGCTCGGACGCTCTCTCGGTACCGCCTCGAAGCAAACACTACTAGAGTTAATCACGGACATTCTCGAACTTGAGAGATCGTGACAGGACAGGAAACTCGAAAATGAATGAAGTGAACAGAGCTACAATATCGTCCCCCTATAGCATCGCCGATGCAGCAGGGGGTGCAGCCCAGCTTGACCCAATAGACATGACCGGGAAACAATTTC
Source organism: Dietzia sp. MNB45 (assembly GCF_051994785.1). Lineage (NCBI taxonomy): Bacteria > Bacillati > Actinomycetota > Actinomycetes > Mycobacteriales > Dietziaceae > Dietzia > Dietzia sp. MNB45. The sequence goes on from NZ_CP163397.1 coordinate 2,915,567, forward strand.
CAAATTGCACTCCTGGGATCTATCGATTCACAGAGAAGCTAGCCAACGGTGCGCACCTAGAATCACTCTTACACCGAAAGCATGCCGATTCTTTGGTCGTCGTATTTCATGGGGCGACCGATCGCACTAGGTACAAGATGCCCCGGTTTGAGTGGTTTAACACCTTAACCTCGAACGACCTGGACGCGAGCGTCCTGTATGTATCCGACCCAGTACTATCAATCGATGAGAGGATTCAACTTGCCTGGTACGTCGGCTGGAAAGACATTGACGTACATGAAATCATCGCCAACCGCATCGACGAGGCTCGCAGAACTTTCGGCGCAAAGAGACTAATAATTGCGGGCTCGTCCGGCGGAGGATTCGCGAGTTTGATGGTGAGTAGCTTGCTGCCGGACTCTATCTGCATACCAATGAACGCGCAAACCTCCATACCAGGCTACTTTGTCAACGGAACGGGGCTTGGTCCTCAACGTTTCTTTGCCGAGCGTGTTATGCCGCATCTTGTACCCAATGGACTGAAAGATTCAGAAATACCTAGCTGGGCGGAGCCGATGCTAGACCGACTTTCAGCGGTACAAAGATACAGTCGTCGAATGGAGAACAGAGTCGTGTACGTCCAGAATGTCAACGACTTCCACTTGGAGCAGCACTTTTTGCCATTTCTCCACTCAACTGTAAATGCAGGCAATGGCGCCGAACTGAGCACAGTTTTCTACTCAGGGCCAACAGCGCATGTTGTTCCCTCTGCCGAGATTTTCGCTACGCAAATTATTGACGCGCTTGGCTAGTGTCGCGTTTCTGAAGTTGGTTTAGGGTTCGCTTTCGCGAGGATCTCCTCGGGGGCTTTGGTCCAGACGAACGGGTGTTTGCGGTCGTTCCAGCCCGTGATGAATTGGCGGATCTTGGCGTTGAGGTCCTTGACGGATGTAATCCAACCACACAGGGATCGAGCCCAGGTCCAGGGTCCGCCACCGCCGTCTTCCCTCACCACGGTCGTACCAAGGCGCGCGAGCGCCGCACTCGCCGCAGCGGCCTCGACCAGTGAGTATTTGGAGGTTTGGGGGCCACCGAATATTGCGTTTGGGGGCCAGCAGTATTGCCGTTGGGGGCCGGTGATCGCGTCTGTGGGGACCACCGGCCCCGTCTCGGGGATTACTTACTGACTCGCGGCGGCGTGTTCGCGCATGTTGTGGGTGCCGGTGTCGATCCAGAGGGTGTTGTGGACGATGCGGTCCATGACGGCGTCGGCGTGCACTCCGGAGCCCAGGCGCTGGTGCCAGTCTTTCTTGGGGTACTGGGTGCAGAAGACGGTCGACCCGGTGTCGTAGCGCCGCTCAAGGAGCTCGAGGAGCATTCTGCTGATCGTCTCGTCGGGGTGGTCGAGGAGCCATTCGTCGATCACCAGCAGGGAGAACGCGGCGTACTTCTTGAGGAACTTGTTCTGGCCCTGGGGTCGGTCTTTGGCCAGGGCCCAGGCTTCTTCGAGGTCGGGCATCCGGAAGTAGTGCGCCCGGAAGCGGTGCTGGCAGGCCTGCTTGGCCAGGGCGCAGCCGAGGTAGGACTTGCCCGAGCCGGTGAGGCCCTGGAAGACGACGTTCTGTTGGCGCTGGATGAACGAGCAGGTGGCCAGCTGCGCGAGCATGGCCCGGTCCAGGCCGCGCTCCTCGACCAGGTCAACGCGCCGCAGATCGGCTGCTGGGTAGCGCAGGTTGGCCCGGCGGATGAGTCCGTCGATCTTGGAATGGTTGAAGCTCTCGTGGGCGTGGTCGACGACCAGCTGCAGGCGCTCGCCGAAACTCATGCCGACCACGTGGTCGTCGTGTTGCGCTTCGATCGCCTCGAGCAGTGGCTGGGCGCCCATTTCGCGGAGCTTGCGTTTGGTCTCGCTATCGATGCTGCTCCTCGGGCACTCCTGGCGTAGTAGTCAGCGCCGCGGACGTAGCCGCCGGCCTGCTCGGGCTTCGTGCGTGGCTGTAGGGCGGCGGTCTTGTCCTGGCCGGTGGCCAGGATCGGGTGGATATGCGCGTAGCGGGGTGAGCGCACCGGCCCGGTCAGCGCCAGGGCGCAGGCGGCTTCGACGCGCTCTGCTGAGAACCGCCGCGAAAGGCGCAGCACCGCCAGGGCAGCGTCCAGGCCCTGTTCGTCGACGGGCACGGATTCGAAGATCCGGCCCGCCACGATCACCGCCGCTGGCCCCACCCGCTCGGCCCACTCCCTTACCCGGGGCGCATCCCACTGCTGGTACTGGCGGCCGGCGGGCAGGTCGGCATCGTTGGTGCGGTACTGACCTGCAGCCTGCTCGGGAAGCAGAAGGTGGCTGGAGATCCGCTCGGTGCCGCGGTAGATCTCCAGCGTGCGGGCGGTGATCCGCACATCGACCTTGGAGCCGATGTGCGCCAGCGGGGCGGAGTAGAAGTTCCGCTCGAACACCACGTGCCCGTTGCGGCCCACCCGCCGACCGTAGAGCCACCGGCTGATCTCGAACGCCACCTCGGGCAGCGGCGTGAGCAGCGGGCGCTCCTCGGCGGTGAACACGCTCAGTCTCGAGCCGGGGCGTTTCTCCGAACGGTTCGCGATTATAGGCGTCCATCCGCTCACCGATCGCCTCTGCCAGTTCGGGCACCGTGTGAAACGTCCGGTCCCGCAGGCCGGCGATCACCCAGGTCGCCACGTGCGCCACGGTGTTCTCGGCGCCAGATTTGTCCTTGGGCCTCCGTATCCGCCCTGGTAGGACCGCTGCTGAGTAGTGGGCGGCCATCTCCCTGTAGGCGTCGTTGAGGACGATCTCCCCGTCGCGGGGATGGGAGACCACGCCGGTTTTGAGGTTGTCGCACACGATCCGCGGCACCGACCCGCCGAAGGCGTCGAACATCGCCACGTGCGCCCGAAGCCACGCGTCCTGCTGCATGTCGGTCGATGGCCAGACGAACGCGTACCGGCTGAACGGCAAGCACGCCACGAATAGGTACACCTTCCGCGTAGCTCCGGTGACCGGATCGGTGAGCTCCATCGTGGGGCCGGACCAGTCGACCTCGACCGTCTGGCCGGCCTTGTGCCCGACGCGGGAGGCGGCGCCGGTGACCATCACGTGTCGCTGGTAGGTCTTGCACCACCGGTCATAGCCCATCGCCGGCGCTTTCGCGTGGGCGCAGCGGTCGGTGTACTCGCCGTGCAGCAGCTTGAGTGTGACCCCGACCCGGGCCATCTCGCGGTGGACCTGTTCCCAGTCGGGCTGGGCGAACACGCTCTCGTGTTCCCCGCGGCCCGGGAACAGGCGGGCGTACACCTGCTCATCGGTGAGCTCGGCGACGTCGTCCCAGCTCGTCTCGGTCGCATCGGCGGCCTCCAGCACCGCCGCGATGCTCTTGCGGGACATGCCCTGCGAGGCGGCGATCGCCCTGCCTGACAAGCCTTCGGCGCGAAGCTGCAACACGAGCTTCGCCCTGATTTTCCGTACAGTCACGGATTGCTCCTTCCGCCGCGTGCCCTATACACGCGGCGGAAGGAGCCTAGAAGCGGGTGGCCCCCACGGACGCTACTGCTGGCCCCCAAGCGCAATATTCGCAATCTCGGCCACTGGCCCCCAGAGGCAATACCGATGGACCCCAGTGAGACGAATATTCAACCAGGTCGCTGGGGTCGCACGCACGCGACGACCTCCCCAGCGACCTCGTCATACTCGATGCTCTCGACGACCGTCTTGTCGACCCCGAGCAGGGCACGCCATAAAGTGGCATTTCGCACGCCGTTCTCCGCTCTACAGTTCCGGACCTTCAACAAGCCAGGAACCTAGACAGAGAACGGCGTGCCCCCGTTCAGGCGCGCTCAACCACCCACGGAAGCGTCAGGAGAGCCTCTTTTCCCTGCTGCAGAACAACGTCCTCGACCGCCGATCCTGGGCCACCAGAGACGAGCTCCGGACCGCCATCGTGCACTGGATCGAACGCACCTACCATCGCCGCAGACGGCAGGACCGCCTCGGCAAATTGACCCCCATCGAATACGAGACTATCATGACCGACGAGGCCCTTCAGGCCGCGTGACTGCCCGTGTCACCTAACCGTGCATCAGCCCCTCGCCTCCCAATCGCGGCCGGCCTACTGGCTCGAAGCACTACCCGACCGGGTCGCCGCCGACTCCATCGTCAACCGCCTGGCCAACAACGCCCGAGAGATCAACCTCGGCGAGATCGACATGCGCCGCCAACGCGACGACCAAGCCCGAGCGACCACCGACTACTGGGAGTAACCCCCGACGGAACCGGCCCGCCTCATACACGGGCCGGTTCCCGGTCACCGGAGCATCGGTACCAACTCGCCGGACTCGCGGTACCGGCAAGCCCTATCTGCCAACCCGCCCGGCACAACGTCCTTAGAGAATCGGCTCTGCGACGCCTCATGCACCAGCGGGGCTAAACCACCCAATGGCGACCAGTAACCACGCGAACTACAGCGATGTCAAACCACCTTCTCTCGGCCAGCTGACTCTAGAATCGCAGCGGCCAACGCCTGAACAGAGCCGGTAGGAACGGAGACCAATTGGGCTGAATCCTCGAACATCGCCAAGACCGGAAGGTCGAAAGCAGCAATCGGCAGCGAACAGGCTGCAGCCTCAGCGATTGAGTAGCCAAACGACTCCTTCAGTGAAGTCGAAACTAGCATGCCTCCCTTATCACGAGCCGAACGGAAGAGTGAGGCAATCCGAGATTGTGGCAAATTCAGGTAAAGACGAACTCTGTCCGAGACGCCAAGCTCGGAGCACTCACTCAGGAATCTGTTCGCACGATGGGGGTCATCTTCAATACTGACAATCACATGACCGATAAACTCGTTTGGAAGCTGCGCCAGAGTGCGGACAAAGAACTGATACCCCTTACCGAGATCGAATCTACCAACCCAAACCAACGGGATCGAAGAAGAATCAGCCTTGAATTTGCTTCCATCGAAGAAGTCAGCTCGACCATCGGGCGAAAAACAATGCCGGTCCACCAGGTTCGGCCGCATTTCAATCCTGGACTTCACGGATTCGGGTAGCATGCCCTCGATGAGGCCCGCCATATAACCTGACGGGGCGACAATCTTGGCAATACGAAACACCTCAAGCGCGTTAATCTCGCGTTCAATCACGCTCAAGTCTGATGAATGAAACTCGTACGTGACCGAATGGCCTAGTTCGACAGATAGCAAGTTCGCCGTCGCCGGATGGCTCAGCACGCTAATTTCTGCGTACTGAACTGTTGAAGTCAAATAGGTTAGATAGTTCGTTGACCGATCGGAGCGGATAATCCTAACCGTCACATTCTCCAAATCGTCGAAGGCGTTCAATCCGCCCTTGTCGTTGAAGAAGAGTGCATCAAACTCAACGTTAGGCTCGTCACGAGCGCGGCCCCGAATGACAGACGAAACGCCGCCCTTAGAACAGTTCGGATATACGATCAGCTTACGCATTCCCATCCCCTTCCAGCGCCTGAGTCTCGAGACCCATGGCATCAATCATTTGCGCAGCCCTATAATCCCAAGTCGCAGTTTGAAGAAACTGTTCGAGCCGAGCAAGCTCCGATTCATCCATCGGCTCTTCCAGGGCAGACTTAATCGCGTTACAGAACGAATCTATGCCTCGGTAAACCCACGTCGAAGGATACTCGTCCACCATACCCATTGGGGCAGTAACGCATCTCAGCCCCCACGCAAAGTACTCATAGATCTTATTCGGATCAACTGAATGAGTAAGTGGTTGATCGACGAAGGGGATTAGGCCAACCTTCCAATGTTCGACGATTTCAACAAGCTCATCGTGGGATTTCGGCCCCAAATAGCTGACATTATCGGGAAGCTCAACCGTAGCGGGTTTACCGTGCCCAACAATTTCGAACTTGACCTCTGGCATCCTGTGCGCAGCAGCCACAACCGCTGGCCAGTCGAACCACGCCGCAGTAAGGTGACCGACATATCCAACTATATTCTTCGTAGATCTAGCCCCGAGGAGTTCAACTGAACGTAGGCTTCTCCCATTCTCAATCACTGCCGAGTTGACGGCATTCGGTATTATATGCCTTGGCGCCGCGATGGGGATAAGCGCTGCAAGCTTGTCGTCCAATGCCTTGCTCACAGAGATAACAGGATCCGCGATCCGCAGCATCTCTCTCTCTAGAGCGGGGGAATACCATTTCGAATACCCAACTCGGTTGAATTCTTCCATATCGTCTCTCACCTCATAGACGACGTTCCATCCCCGAGCCTTGAGGTACGTTGCTGCCGCAACCGCTTGGAGGCTCGGGAATGAGCTACATATGTAGGTCCCCGCTCCTCGGCGCACTACTTCTGCCACGCGGTCCAGCATCAGGTCGAACTCATTTCGACCTACCTGAATGAGCTGATCGCTGACGAAAGCATCGTGCTCCTGAAGTGATCCAAAGGGGACGAAAACTACAGGGATACCTTGCCTAGAATAGGCTGCGCTCAAATTGTTTGGACGCAATGCAAGAGATTGATGGCCGAGTGGAGGCGCTGTCGTATCAATGACGAACACGTTGTCGTACTCGCCCAGAGAATCAAAGAACCTTCCAACGGAGTCGTTTGACACCGAAGAAAAATCAAGCTGGATAGCCCCAATCAGGTTTGCCGTCTTTGATCCACGGTCATGTCCCTGTAGATGAATTTCGCTCGCTCCCCGCGGAACACTAAGCGAGACTTCGTGGACTACTTCGGTGTTAGCTTTTGCCTCAAGAACGATACTCGGCCCAACAACGGGGTTCTGCGCCAAGTCGGAGGAGGGCATGAGCGCCTTGCCGTTGGCGCCCGTGAACTCAACACTCAACGGACAGACCGTACCTTGGTCGCCGGACACATGGCGCACTCTGACTGATACAGCGTCAGAACCCATTGGCACCGTGCTTGAGAAATTCAAGTTGGTAGCAGAATACTTGAGCGGCGTACCGCTTGCGAGCTCGGTCGCAATGGACGAACTGCCAAGAATATCTAGAGAAATTTCTCCAACCACTCCAGTAAGGACTTCAATCTTCCATTGTTTTCCACTAATACGCAAAGACCTCGACAATGGCGGGGCAACTAGTTCAAACTCATCTAGAGTCGGGCTTTTTTGGTCGCCGGGGGTCAAGTAGTAATAGTCGCCGACTCTACGCGATTTCTTCTTCCAGTTGGGAATTGGGACGTAGTTAGAATTCTCGTCCATGAATTCGATCTGAAGGAGCGCGGCCCCTGCTTGGTCGCGAGTACTGAACGACTCGACCGCCACGCGCACTACGTCACCCTCATTAACCTCAATCTGCGCGCTTGAATTCTGAACGGGAAAAACCTTGACCGGCCCAGAGCCAAGATCAATCTTCCGCGGGAGTCGACGCTCCACGTCAGAGTATGCAGCGATACGCCGACGAACACCGGACTTAACTGAGTTTAGATCACGCTTCATTCAATCCATCTTTCGTCTAGTTTTCTTCCCACACGCACTGGACGATCCGCGCGGCCCAACACTCTGACAGTCTATCCTTGCCCAGGTTACAAGGCAGCCATTTGACGCTATTGAAAGTGTGAACAGTCGAGACCGACCTCTCACGCGGAGGCGAACCGCACGAAGGCGTTCTCGGACCAACCGGCCCTTCCAGCGCGACTTGGCTTGCTTGGTCGACGCCGAACGAGCGCAGTTGACGCTAACACAGTGATCCCAACGGTTATTAATCTATCTCGTATGAATAAGTCCACTGGGCAGGTAGCAAAAAGTTGGGCTTCTCGCAAGATGCTCAGGTTGCTAGCTAAAGAACCTGATCAGGTTAAACTGTCGAACACTATGGTAATTCGACTTCATAGATCGATCCGCCGATCGTCGTAAGTAGAACGGATGAATCCGCGGAAACCCGCAACTCAAGTTCGTCTGGGGGCGCGTCGAATGTAACTACCACGTGTCCCATTGGTTCATTACTGAAGTCGAACGGAACTGACAATACCGGCGCGGGTATCGATTTACCGTAACTGATAGTCACCCAGCCCTGTATCGGCGAAACGGCTCCTTCTATTATTTCTATCCCCGGAAACGAAACCCATGTCAGGTACGCAGTCTCGTTCCCCTGCTGAAGTTGTACTCCATTCTTCAGCTGTGTCACTTCCGTGCCGGCCGCGAGATGCCATAGCTGACGGATCTGGTTCAGGTCGACTGGAGTTCTCTCATGCACGGAATCCACTACGACGAAAAAGTCTCCGCCTCGGTGATACCCAAAAATTCTATCAGTTGTTATCCGAGGTGATGGTCGAGAATGCAGCTTGAATAGGTCAATAGTTTCACTGTCTCCTCTGCTAACAAGTTCGGGCGTTCGATTTGGGTAATTCGGGCGTTCGCTATCTATAACTACATTGTGCGCTGATCGTGAACACATGAAGCGGCGCATTTCTGTCGTGCCGTAACCATGCATGCCTGGATCTACGATCCAAGCGTAGCCGCGCCCAAAGATGGTGAACGAAGTTGAATCTCGATGACCGTGCATAGGTTTATCCGGACCGAAACGCAATGAATAGAACATTTCTTGCTCAAACTGCCTTTCACCGGCCCCCCAGCCACTTCTGCCAAAGGCGTATCCCGACGGGTAGCAGACAGCTAGCGCCTCTGGCGGTGTTCCTTTCTTGCCGCGCATCCGTGCGAACTCAGTCTGTTGACTACCATCGCTAGTTGGAACTTTGGCGGGGCCTGTATCGCCTATTGTTTCCAGAAACCCGTCCGGTCGCACACCATGAACTATTGCCTCCCGCGCCAGGGTTAACCGATCGTGCAGATCGGGCAACTCGCCGTTCTCCGCTTCGACTCTCCTTTCTATGCCCCTCCACCACTGATAATTCATATCGTGATAACCGAGGGACCCCTCGGCATTGATTCCAAACTCATCGTATGAGTTATGGAAAAGTTCATTGAGTTGCCGTAAGGCTTGAGCTTCCAGGTTTCTCGAGCGCAGGAACCTGGACGCCACGTAGAGGCCCTTAAGTTGGTGCAAGAGGTGATTGCCTCGAGCGTAGTTCCTCGGGTTCGCGAGATGTGCGGCGTGCATTTCTATACAGAGAACGAATCGGGTTTTTTCTTCCGGTGGCACGAGAGGGAACCCGAGGATTAACTCGATAGTGCGCACTCCGACTGCCATATCTTTCCATGCAACGACGTGCTCGGAAAACAGACATTCATCTATCCACGATCTAGCAATCTCCAGCCACAAGCTCCGAGCTTCATCGCTTCGTTCGTGACCAGATATAGCCACGCGTCGTAGCGGGTCAATCCAGCGCAGAGTATGGAACTGGAACTTCCAGTTCGCTTGGCCAAAGGGATCCTCCTGCCACGTAATCGCACCCGGTAGGGACCACTCCGGATGTGGCGCTAGCTGGACCCTGCGATCGAGGAGGAGCGCCACCACACTTTCATCTGTGGAGCTACTCGTGAAGCCGCCGCCCAGGGCCTGCCGGTACGCGACACTAGTGTCAGGATTCATCTGACGACCAAGCTGGTGCTCACCAAGCAACGTCCATCTCAGGCGGGCTCTCAGCCACGCTGGAGGCCCTCCCTTTGGCCGAAACTCTGCTGGCTGACCTGCTACTCTCTGCCCAAGTGCCTGCTTAAGTCGTATAGACTCCTCTCGCACGCCAGTTTCTGACCCTGTTCGGTGCCACATAGCTCGACTCCTCCTCGTCATCGTTAGACTAACTGCGTCCGGGATCACCGGGACGAAGGCAACGAGAGGATCACGCCATGACACACCCCACCGTGCGTCAGCCAGCAGACCGATGCAAGCGTGTGATGGTCGTTTACGGGACCCGACCCGAGGCAATCAAGGTTGCACCCATAATCGCGGAGCTTGAGTCTGCGAACAACCTCGAAGTGACAGCCATCGTTACTGGCCAGCATCGAGAAATGCTGGACCAAGTCAACAAAGTCTTCGGAATTTCTCCCCTTGAGGACCTCGATTTGCATTCGACCGGCCAGGGCCTGAACGACCTAGCAGCGAGAATATTTGCGTCAGTACACCCCGTCTATCGCAAGTATGAGCCTGATGCAGTCGTAGTGCAGGGCGATACCACGACTGTGATGGCCGCCGCGGTAGCCGCTTTTTACGACCAGATCCCTGTCGTCCATGTCGAAGCGGGCCTTCGTTCACATGATCTTTTTTCACCGTTCCCCGAAGAGGCGAACCGGAAAATTGTTTCGCAGATCGCCTCTCTCCATCTTTCCCCTACTCCAATTTCCCGTCAGAACCTCATAGACGAGGCCATCGACCCGCGCGATATCGTGGTTACGGGAAATACGGTGATTGACGCGCTTATTCACACCGTTCGACAAGAAGTGCAGTGGACCGATAGCGCCATCAGTGCTGCAGTGGAAAGTGGGCGGAGGATACTTCTCGTTACTACGCACCGCCGTGAAAACTGGGGCGGCGCGATGGTGAGTGTCGGACGCGCGCTAAGGCGCATTTCGGACGCCTACCCTGAGGACATCATCATCCTGCCGGCTCACCGAAATCCGATAGTACGTGAGGCCATACTTCCAGCATTGGACGGCTGCACGAACGTAATAACAACCGAACCTCTCGCATATCCGGAGTTCACGCGTCTACTTGCCTCGTCTCACATTGTCCTCACTGATTCAGGCGGAGTCCAAGAGGAAGCACCCTCTCTCAGTAAACCGGTTTTAGTTATGAGAGAGAATACCGAACGGCCCGAAGCGGTTGCAGCCGGCACTGTAAAACTCATTGGTACTGCCGAAGATCGAATCGTTTCTGAGGTATCAAATCTCAAAGATTCTCCGGCGGATTACGCTTTAATGGCTCGTGCAGCCAATCCTTACGGAGATGGCCAAGCGGCTAGCCGAAGCGTCGCCGCTATCGCTGAAATGCTCGGGGTAGGAAACCGTATAGAGGACTTTGCTCCACTAACAGATGAACCTCGGCGATAGGCTCCCGATTGCGAATCCTCTTTATCACCCAAGCATGGGAGCCTGACGAAGGACCACCCCAGTGGCGGCTTCGTCGTTTCATCGACGCACTCATCGAGGCTGATCATGATGTCGACGTTGTGTCTGCTCCCCCTCACTACCCCGCCGGAACACTTACATCTTCTAACCCCTTGCATGCACCAGGTGCAGTTGACTTCACTGAGTCTAGATTGACAGTACATCGAACATCGTTCCGCGAGCACTCGCATCATCTCGCTTCCAGAATTGTTGACCAAGCTGTTGTAGCGGCTTCGACAATCTATACGTCGGTTCTGCTACCTTGTCGAACCGGGTCGCCTGACGCTGTTGTCGTATCGGTGCCCGCCCTACCTAGTCTCTTTTCTGCCCTTGTGGTTGCAAAGCTATACAGGGCGCCGCTGATCATAGACCTTCGAGATGCGTGGCCGGACTTGCTTAGATTGGCTCCGGCTTGGACGCATGAAGGGCGGGCGAAAGCTTCGCGGGCGGCAAAAGCTAAACTAGGGCTCGTTCGCTTTGCAACTGAAATTGGTGGCTTATTGTTCCGTTGTGGCCTCCAGGAAGCAACACTAGTTATTACCACATCAAGGTATCTTGAGCAGAGTCTTGATTATCTTCGAGCGGGCACAACTACAACCATATGTAACTCGCCAGTCTCTGTCGACGGTCATATCCGTCGCCAGTTTGCTGGGGTCAACCGTCGCTCAGTAGGCCCCCGACGCATCTTGTACGGTGGGACAGTTGGCCGCGCTCAGGGAATCAGCAACGCTGTCACTGCCATGAATCTGGCCGCGAAGGCGGGAGCGGATGTGACGATGCGAATAATCGGGCAAGGGGCTGAACTTGAACGAGTGCGGAATTTGGCCGAAGAGTTGGATGCGCCGGTTGAATTTTTTGATCCAGTCTCAGTCAAGGAAATGGATCTGCATTACGAATGGTGCGATGCCGTTCTAGTCCATCTACGCGACTGGGAACCACTCGAAAGGACAATACCCACCAAGTTGATCGACGCAATGGCGCGAAATCTTCCAGTTATAGTTGCAGCCAATGGTGAGGCAGCAGACATCGTCTCCTCATCTGGTGCTGGCGTTGCTGTACCCGCGATGGATTCGGACGCCTTGGCTTCACTGCTAATCGACTGGTCACGCGGCCGACCAATATCGCCAGACTCAGAAAAAGTTCATAAGTGGCTGCTCGAGAACGCTGACCCTCACAGAAATGGCGAACGTTTTGTCACGCTCGTAAGTACGGCAGCCCGTTCAAAGTACAGAAAAAGGCGCGTTCCGCACGAATCGTTCTTCCAGCACTTCAGGCTAGCCAGACACGCACTGGAGATCGGTAGAGACGACCCAGTCCATCTTGCGACACTGGTTTCTCGTCGACTCCCTCCAAGGGCGCGTTCGAAAGTTACCGAGATATCAGCAGCTTTCTTCCCCACACCCGCGCTAAAGGGTATTGCCTACGTGATCGGAGACGAACGAAGCCTCGCTGAGAAGCACTACTTACGCGCGAGGCCAGGTCGCCACCGAGAACATCTGGGCGTTTACCTCAACAAAAGCACCGCCACTCAGCGTAGAAACCTACTCGCACGACAGGCCTGGGACGTGGGAGAGATAAGTCGGGCGATCTCGTTGATGAGACCTGGGTCAAGGACGGCAGTTCGCTGGGCCTCTGTCTTGCGCGTTCTTGACCCCTCATTCGAACTCGAGCACTCCGGCGACTCGACACGTGACGTATCCCCTACGCTACTCAAACACATGTCACAACTTCGATCCGAGGCGCGACCGGAATCCTCCGCCCCGATCCGAGTACTTCACGTCCTCACGAACTCATTCCCACATACTGAATCTGGCTACTCAATTCGGTCCCATGCAATTCTCAGGTCACAGGACTCGGCGGGCATGGTCGTGGCTGCAGTGACCCGACTCGGATACCCCGAGTCGATCGGCATCTCGTCAGGTGCTGTATTTGATGTGGTTGACGAGATTACTTACGCTAGGTTGTATGATCATTCGCTCCCGGCCGAGATTGATCGCAGACTTTCACGGCATGTAGATAAACTTCTCGAAATAGTCCACGCTTACTCTCCTGACATCTTGCACACCACTACCAATTATGAGAACGCACTGGTGACGGCCAAGGTGGCGAGCCTAACTGGTTTGCCGTGGGTATACGAAACCCGGGGTGAAATGGAACAGACTTGGCTCTCGCGGATACCAACTGAGTTATACGATCGTGCAGCACATTCGGAGTTCTACCTCGGGGTCCGATCGTTAGAGGCACGAATGATGAAGTGCGCAGATTCAGTGATCGCGCTCTCCGATGTGCAGAGGGCGTCTCACGTTTCGCGGGGAATCGACCCTCAAAAGATTCATGTTGTTAGGAACTCGATTGACTCTGCTATTCTAGGTCTTTCCGACAGAACTTCGCAGAACGCGCGGAGCGCCGTTGGCATACCCCAAGCGTTCACTGTTGGCACTGTGTCATCGCTAGTGGGGTACGAAGGCATCGATACCTTGCTTCGCGCCATAGCTATACTCTCTCGCAGCGGTTTGAATATTAGAGGCGCCATCGTCGGAGATGGAGCTTCTCGGCCGGAGTTGCAGTCGCTTTCTGCTGAGTTGGGAATTGCGGATCGTGTTTATTTTCCAGGTCGAGTCTCGCCTTCGGAATCAACGCTGTGGTATGACGCGATAGATGTCTTTTGCATTCCTCGGCGAGATACCGATGTGACAAGGTCCGTCACACCTATCAAACCACTCCAAGCCATGGCTCGCTATCGTCCACTCGTTGTTTCGGATCTCGAGGCTCTGACTGAAATTACATCCGGCCTCGGAGCGGGCCTCGCCGTAACGCCGGACGATCCAATTGCGCTGAGCGAAGGGGTTCGCAGACTAATGGAAGACCGAGCTCTCTATGTTCAATGCGCCGCTGCCGGCAGGCGAGCTGCCGAGGCTTCAACTTGGGATGCCGCAGCCAACGTTTACGCGTCCGTCTACGCGTCAATCCTAGGAGGCGTCAAGTGACGCACCAGATCCGCTGTGAAGCTTTAGAGTCTGTGAAAGTAAATAAGTCAGCTTTTCTTACAATTGGCCGCAGACCTTCTCTTGATAGATATCTTTCAAGCACTTGGCGCCTAAGGTATTTTATACTTTCCCAAGCTCGCTATCGCGCCTTCACGACCGGCCGCGGCACGTACCTTGGGCAAATATGGCTATTGGTTGAACCATTACTCCGAGTCGGAATGTACTACGTGATCTTTGGCCTATTGCTGAACGTATCGCGTGGCATCGATAACTTCATTGCGTTTCTCGCTATCGGAGTCACGATTTTTAGTCCGCTTGCCGCTGCCCTCACGTCCGGTTCAACCGTACTCAATCGGCATCGATCACTTGTAAAGGGATTTGCGTTTCCCAGGATAACTCTGCTCATTTCAGATTCGCTTCGAAGCGCTTACGATGCTATCCCAGATGCGCTTGTTCTATTGGTCTTCATCTGGGTTGTCCCGCCCCACGAAAACCCACAGTGGTCCTGGTTTCTACTCATTCCACTCTTGGTGGTATCTCATATATTCGTGACTGGAATCATGTTACTCACCGCCTGGATTTCGTCAATCATTCCTGACATCAGGCATCTGTGGTCGATCGCAACCCGCTTCTGGTTCTACGCGTCCGGCGTTATCTTCCCACTTGCGATGTACGTAAAAGATCCTACGATGTCGCTTATCCTTCACGCGAATCCCGCTGCTGTGATCCTCACCATGGCACGCGAAATATTGATGGATGGCACCGTTCCCAGACTTTCCCTTTGGTTCCAATTGGTCGGTTGGTCATTGGCGGCCCTGTGTTTCGGAATTCTTCTTTTCTGGTCGCGTGAGGAGGCTTATAACAATGAGCGCTAAAGACGGCCTTTCGCGGGATCGTGGGCAGATTGCATTGGCCGCTATCGACGTCTCGGTAAAATATGAGAAATTGAGTTCATCGAAGCGCGGCGCTGGGCGACTGCAGAACATACGTTTGATTCCTTCGAGATCGACCAAGTTCGGGGTTGAGAATGTGTCCATAGTCGCTTACGAGGGAGAGAAGATTGGGCTCGTCGGTAGGAACGGCTCGGGAAAGTCGACCATTCTTCGCGCCATGGCCGGGTTGGAGAGGATATCGTCAGGAACCGTTTTGGCCAGGTCCCAGCCTGTTCTCCTTTCCGTGAGTCCTGCGCTCATTCCAGAGCGCACCGGGAACGAGAACATCGAACTGGGACTCCTCGCCATGGGACTCAGCCCGTCAGCGGTTGCCGACACGGTCCACCGAGTCGCGGACCTCGCCGACCTCGGCCGTGAGCTGGACGACCCCATCAATACCTATTCGTCCGGAATGGGGTCCCGCCTGAGGTTCGCTATCGCCGCGGTCAACCCGAACACTGACATCCTGCTCATCGACGAGGCGCTGGGGACCGGGGACGCTGCATTCCAGGATCGCTCAGAGGCCGCGATAGACAACATCATCTCCAACGCCGGCACCATCTTCTTCGTCTCCCACGTTCCGTCGGCCGTGGTCAAGATGTGTGAGCGCGCGATCTGGATGTACCAGGGTCGCCCGATCATGGACGGCGAGTCCCGCGAGGTCGCCCTCACATACCAGAGGTGGTCGAATCACACGGTGGCTAAAGAGTTCGACGAGGCACAACGCTTGATCGACGAGGTGTCCGAAGCGTATGAACCACCGCGAATCGAGCTCGTCTGACCCCTACCCGGTGTGGATTCCGCAGGTGTCCACCACGCGGTCGTCGGCGATGAGGCTCACCGCGATGTCGCGGAACTCGCGGTGAGCCACCAGGACGATCACCACGCCGGCGCCCTCGAGGGCCTCCTGGATGTCCACGAGCTCCACGTTCCGGAAGTTGCCCAGCGACGCCGGAAGCTCGGTGATGTTGGGCTCCACGGCCAGGACCCGCCGGCCCGGATTCGCCTCGGCCAGACGCGCCGTGATGCGCGCGGCCGGCGACTCGCGGAGGTCGTCGATGTCCGGCTTGAAGGCCAGGCCGAGGCAGGTGATCGGCGCGTCCGCCGCGACGTCGGCCAGCTTCTCCTCGACCTTCTCCATGACCCAGTCCGGCTTGGCGTCGTTGACGTCCCGCGCCATCTTGATGAGCTGGGAGTTGTCGCGGTCCGTGGAGACGATGAACCACGGGTCCACGGCGATGCAGTGTCCCCCCACGCCGGGGCCGGGCTTGAGGATGTTCACGCGGGGATGCCGGTTGGCCAGGCTGATGAGCTCCCAGACGTCGATGTCCAGCTTGTCGCAGATCACGGAGAGCTCGTTGGCAAAGGCGATGTTCACGTCGCGGAAGCTGTTCTCCGTGAGCTTGGACATCTCGGCGGTCCGGGCGTCCGTCATGTGGATCGTGCCCGTGCAGAACGTGGCGTACACGTCCCGCGTCCGCTCGGTGGCGGCCTGCGTGAGCCCGCCGACGATCCGGTCGTTCGAGGCCAGCTCGGCGATGATCCGGCCCGGGAGGACTCGCTCGGGTGCGTGGGAGACGTCGAGGCGCCCCTGCCGCTCGTCGGGATCGATCGCCAGGTCCGGGCGGGCGGCGAAGATCCGCTCGGCCATGTACTCCGTGGTCCCGGGGGGCGAGGTCGACTCGAGGATCACCAGGTCGCCCGCCTTGAGCTTGGGGATCAGCGCATCCGTCGCCGCGTCGATGTACTTGGGGTCCATCGAGTAGTCCTCGGCGAAGGGCGTCGGGACGGCCACCACGAAGACGTCGGCTTCCGGCGTCTCCTTGGACACCGTCAGACTCCCGGAGTCGACGGCCCGCTTGAGCGCGACGTCGAGGCCCTCCTCGACGAAGGGCAACTCGCCGCGGGACACCATGTCGATGGTCCGGTCCGAGACGTCCACGCCGATCACGTGCCAGCCACGGAGGGCGAAGACGACGGCGGTGGGCAGACCGATGTAGCCGAGACCGATCACGGCCAGACGGCCGTTGTTGATCTCTCCGCCGTCGTTGGCGGTCGGTTCACCGGTCTTGAACATGAGGGGCTCCATCTGTGCTGATCGCATCCGGCGGACCAGGGCGCCCGCCGATCGCCAACCTTAACAACCGTCCACACGTCTGCGGAGCCTCTTCAGCTCCTATCCGTCACACGCGGTGCCCGACCTCACAAGCGGGGTGCACCGATCACCCCCGCCCGGCGCCGCTGCCTATCCTCGCGGACATGACCGGACGCGCGCGCCCCACCCGTCGGCGACCGCGCACCCGCCGGCGGATCGCCGTGCTCCTGCTCTGCGCGCTCCTGGCACTCGTCCTGGTCGCCGGCCTGGCGGTCACCTCGAAGGCGGTCCTCGACCCCACCATCGACTCCCCCGCGCGCGTCGACGGGATCGTGGTGGTGGCCGGTGCCGACGACGACCGCTACACCTACGCCCGCCACCTCGCCGAGGAGGGGATGGCCGACTCGGTGATCGTGTCGGCACCGACCAGCGGCACGGCCACCCGGCCGCCCTACTCCTGGACCATCGGCGCGCAGTGCGCGACCGGCACACTCCAGGCGCGGGACGGACGGCGGATCGACGTCGGCTGCTTCACCCCCGACTCCGACACCACCGAGGGCGAGACGACCGCGGCCACGCGGATCGCCCACGAGCGGGGGTGGGAGTCCCTCCTCGTCGTCACCTACTGGGGCCACGTCTCGCGCGTCCGCCAGTACTTCGAGCAGTGCTTCGACGGCGACGTCAACGTCACCGACACCCCGCGGCCGCTCTCCAAGTCTCGCGCGGACGCCCTGCTGCACGAGACGGGCGGGTACGTGAAGGCCTATCTCTCCCCCGCCTGCTGAGCAGCCCGCACGGGGCGGGGAGGTGGGGCCGCCGGCGGCCGCTGAGGGGGGACTCACGGCCGCCGGCGACCCTCGTCGCTGAGCACTGGTGCCGCGACCTGGGGAGGCCTGCAGTCCACCGCGCCTCGGCGGAGCCGACGCAACATGAGGGGGGATTCATGTTTTGCGCCGACCGGCCATCGGTATAGGGGCACCGCCGCCATTCCACAAGTGTCAAGTGGACTCTCGCGCAGAATTTGTCGATCCGCACCGCCCGCGGACGGTTGCGTGCACTAACCGTTAGCCCCCTGACGTAAATGCCTCTTGAACTGCGCAGACGTGGCGTCCCCGCGCCGCGGAAAACGCGTTACAGTGGCGGCCGTACCGCTACATCGCGACCGGCACGGGCTAGGTGTACTGACCACGGAGGTTGTGTCTCCGGTCGGCATGGCGAGAGGGGCTGGTGCACGAGTAGGTGACATCTGATCTGGCTTGCCCTGCCGGGGCGGCCTCATCCGGCCACAGCAACGTCTGCAGCATGAGGATGTCTTTGTACACCCGCAGCGCGCACAGACGGGTCCGGCTACGCAGCGTGAACGTGCAGATCGCCAGCCGGTCCGTCGACTCCAGCGCCTCGCGCATCAGCACGTACGCCCGGTTCGAGCGCGACGCCGGCTCCAGGAAATAAGCGCTGTCGAAGGCCACCGGATCCACCTGGTCCGCCGGGACGAACTCCGTCACCTCGATCTCGTGGGACTGCTCCACCGGCAGGCTCGCCAGATCCTCCTTGGTGAGGATGACCATCTCGCCGTCCTCGGACTCGTACGCCTTGTCGCGTGGGATGAGTACGCGACAGACGAGGGTTCGGGCAGCCGGACTCCGGTGCCCCCGGTTCAGAAGGCCTCCGTAGCCTGTATCTGTGAGACCACGCTCCCGACGCCGCAGCATCATCGTGGTGCTCGCCCTTGCCCTGGTAGTGGGTCTGCCCGTCACGGGTCTGACCGCGGCGCGGGCCGTGCTGTTTCCGCAGGTCGACTCACCGGAGCGCGTCGACGCGATTGTGGTGGTCGCCGGCGCCGAGGACGATCGCTACGTCTACGCCCGCAGCCTCGCCGAAGAGGGCGTGGCGGACCACATCCTCGTCTCCGCTCCGCCGAGCGGGACCGGCCGCTACGCCGACGCAATCGACTCCTACTGCGCCTCCACCCCGGTGCTCGCTCGCGACGGTCGGCAAATCGACGTGGAGTGCTTTGCCCCCGACGTGGACACCACCGAGGGTGAAACCACCGCCGCCGCCCGCATCGCCCACGAGCGCGAGTACAGCTCACTACTGGTGGTCACCTACTGGGGTCACGTGTCGCGTGTGCGGATGTACTTTGAGCAGTGCTTCAACGGGCCCGTCTACGTGACCGACACGCCCCGGCCGTTATCCAAATCGAGAAAGGACGCCCTGCTGCACGAGACGGGTGGCTACCTCAAGGCGTTCATCACGCCGGCCTGTTGAGAGTGCGTGCGTCGCGGTACGACGCCGCCGGGAGTGGTGGACCGACGGCGCGCGCGGCAGAAGGCTGAAAGGTGGCATGCCTCCGTGGGCGCTGGTTTCCCAGCCGATTATCAAACGCCACCGGGTAGGCACCGAGTGTCTAATGAGCTCAAGACGATTGAGTCGCCGGGGCCGCGGAGGGGGAGCCCGCAGCCGCCGGCGACTCTGTCGCGCACGATGAAGGATCGCGACCAAACGAGGTCAGCGTAGTCCGCACCGTTGCGGAGCCGGCGACACCTCGAGGGGGGATAAGGCTACGCCACCGACTGCCAGCGACAATATCCGCAGAGTGGCTACTACACAACTGTCAAGTTTGTATGCATGCCTAACGACTCAAGGCCCGTCGCCGAAGGGGACCCGGAGCAGCTCCGCTTGGCCTCCGCCGCGCTCGGGCGATGGGCGAGTCGCTCGTCGTGGTGCTGGGCCATGCCGGCTACTACCCACGGTTCGGCTTCCGCCGCGCCTCCGGCTTCGGTATCCGCGCGTCGTTCGACGTCCCCGACGAGGCGTTGATGGCCCTGCCCCTCGACGACTCCCCTGCCGTCCCGGAGGGCGTCATCCGCTATCCCGCGGCATTCGGGGTGTGACCGCGCGCGCAGTCGCGGTGACCGCGGGACCGTGAGGGCGGGGTGACCTCGTCGTCGTCGTAGGCTTGACGACCATGTCTGCGACCGCGAACCTACGCCAGGAGCTCGACGCCGCCCGGGACCGGTTCGAGCAGTACCGCGTCTCCCTGAGCGCGGCGTTCGACGATCGGCCCGCGGGCGAGCTGTCCCGGGCCGTCGAGGCGGTGCTGCCGGATCTGGCGTTCCATGAGGGGCAGGCGGTCGCGGCGGCGGTGGCTCTGGATCGGTTGGGCGCCGGCGCCGATCTGGCCGCGGTAATCCGGGCGCTGGATCTGCTGCTCCTCGAGCAGCAGGCCGCGCGGCGCAGCCGGGACTTCCTGGCCGGCGTGGCCCGGGTTCTCGCCACTGTGAGGCGGCGCGAGGCGGAGTAGCCGGGTCGTCGGGGACGCACCGGCGGGTTTCGCGGGGCGGCCGGGCGAGGCGGCCACCCCGCGCGCCGGCGTGACGACCGCGCGCACCGGCAGCCGAGCGCGAGGCGGGGGCGGCCGCGCGCGCACCGGCGAGGGCGCCGGCAGGGGCGCCGGAGACAATGGGTGCATGGCATCCCCGGAACAGCGCGCACAGTTCGAGCTCCTCGCCCCTCTCCTCGCCCGCGAGGGCGTCGACGTGTGGACCGCGACCGTCGCCGACCTCGACGCCGGGATGGAACGCGCCAAGCAGCGCCACGCCGCAGCGGTCGCCCGGGTCCGCGCTGTCCTGGACGCCCACGCCCGCGACGACATTTCCGCCGCCGGCGCGCTCCTCGAGGAGCTGGAGCTGACCGCCGAGACCACTCCCCCGCCGATCCCCGACGCGCTGACCGTGGCGACGCGCTTCGCCCAGCTCGCCCAGACGCTGGCGCCGCAGCTACCGGCGGACGTCATCGGCGCGGTCCGAGGCAGGGCGCGTCTCGATGACTCTCCGGAGGGCATGGCCGACCTGTGCGATGTGGTGCTGCTCGACTGCGACGCCGCCACCGGCATCCGCGCCGTAGTCCGCGAACACGGGCCGGCGTCCGCGCTCTACGCCGCCGCGGCCATGACTGCCGCGGTCTTCAGCCTGTGGGCCGCGCACACCGGCGTCTCCATGGACGAGCTCATCAGCGCTCACGCCTGAGCGGCTGAAGCGGGAGCCCTAGTTCGGGTCCATGGTCGGATTGCCGTCTTCATCGAAGTAGCGCGGCGAGGTCTCTCCCGTTTCCTTGTCGAACCAGATCGGATTGCCGTCCTCGTCGTAGTAGCCGCACGTGGCGGCAGGTCCGACGCACCCGTCGGCCCGCGGCGGGTCGGTGTACGGAGCTGGCTCCGGCTCCGAGAGCGGCGGCGCGCAATTGACGGTGTCGGTGACGATGGACCCGTCCGACATCACCGCGGCGTTTCGCTCCCAGCACTGGACGAACCGCGGAGGGCCATACGGATCGAAGTCCTCCGGCCGCATGAACACGGGTCGGGTCGGCGCTGCCGCTGCCGGTGGCGCGGGCGCGACAGCTGGGGTCTCACTAGTCGCGGGTGCCGCGCTCTCCGCTTCCGTAGTAGACGAGCTGGGCGCGCTGCTGGTCATTGTCGAGTTTGTGCTGCTGGTGCTGGCACTCGTGGTGGTGCTCGTTGTCAGCGAGCCGGCCTCCACAGGGTCACCGCTGTCGGATCCGCAGCCGGAGACACCGAGCGTGATAACCGCGGCTGCTGCGGTAGCAATGACCAGTCTCATCTGTGGACCTTTCCGTCAGGACGAGGGGAAGTTTACGCTGTGCGCGCAATTTCGTGCGCCATTGATGCACTTCGACAAGTTCGCCACCGCGGTGACCGCGGGGGCGTGGCGGAACCTCGTCGTCGTCGTCGTTACCTACACCGCCCGGCGCTCGGCGCCTAGGTAGGCCAGCGCCGCCACCACCTGGGCGCGCGTCGCCGTGAGTAGCGTCGGCGCCTCCTCGGGGGCGAAGTGCGGCGAGTGGTTGGCCGGGATCTCCTGGCTCACCGCGCCGCGGGCGACCGCGTCCTGGTAGCGGGCGGGATCGACCGAGCCGACAGTCCAGTACGTGTACGGCACCCCGAACGCGTCCGGGATCAGCGAGAAGTCCTCCGACGCCGTCACCCGGCTGGCCTCGTACACCGCGCGCGGGCCGAAGTGCTCGACGAACGCCGCGGTGACCGTGGTCGTGACGCCCGGATCGTTGCGGGTGAGCGGGTACTGGTCGTAGTAGTCGAACTCCGGGTCGGCCGGGGCGCCCGCGGCCGCGCACTCGCCGCGGACGATGCGCTCGATCGCCGCGATGACCTGCTCGCGCACCGCCGGGTCGTAGGTGCGGATGTTGAGCAGCAGCTCCGCCGAGTCCGGGATGATGTTGGCCTTGGCGCCCGCCGTGAGCGAGCCGACCGTCAGCACCGCGAACTGCCCCGGCTCCACCTCGCGCGAGACGACGGTCTGCAGGCGCAAGACGATCGACGACGCCAACACCACCGGGTCCACCGCCGTGTTCGGCATCGACCCGTGCGCGCCCCGGCCGTGGATCGTGATCTTCAGCGAGTCGCCGGCCGAGAGGACCGGGCCCGCCACCGTGCCGATCGTGCCCGCCGCCGTGGGCATGACGTGCTGGCTCAGCGCCACGTCCGGCCGCGGGACCCGCTCGAGCAGGCCGTCGTCGACCATCGCGCGGGCGCCGGCGGCCGTCTCCTCCCCCGGTTGGAACACCGCGATGTAGGTGCCGGACCAGGCGTCGCGGTTCTCGGCCAGGATGCGGGTGGCGCCCAGCAGCGCGGTCGCGTGCGCATCGTGGCCGCACCCGTGCATGACGCCCGGGGTCTCGGAGGCGTACTCCAGGCCGGTGTCCTCCTGGAGGGGCAGCGCGTCGATGTCGGCGCGGGCGAGGACGGTGGGGGCTTCGCCGCTGGTCCCGGCCCCGGCGGGGCCCGAGTTGCTGATGACCGCCACGACGCCCGTCCCGCCGATGCGCTGGGGCTCCAGGCCCAGCGCGGTGAGCTCCTGCTCGATCCGGTCCGCCGTCGCGTGCTCGGCCATGCTCAGTTCAGGGTGGCGGTGGAAGTGGCGGTAGAGGTCTCGGAGCCACGGGAGGTGTTCGGAGACAGCGGTTTCAAAGGCCGCGGGGTTCGGGATGGAGGCCATGGCCCCAGCTTGCTCCTCGCGAGCGCCGAGGTGCACCGGTCGCCGTCCCCGTCGCTATTACTCGGTCGGTTCCCCCGAATAGCGGGTCACATCGGCGGAGCGGCGCTTACGATCCCGAGCAACATCTCTATTCGTGCACGACTGCCGCCAATAGATCGGATCTACTTTGACCTCTGCTGTCGCCAACATTGCCGCGTGGACGTTCGTCGCCGAATGCCCGATTCCAGACGATATTGGGCCATTGCTTGTCCAAGGCGAGCAGCCGATCGCCGCATATAAGACGTTCCGCGACTCTGCGATCTTCACCACCAAGCGACTCATCGTGCGGGACGCGCAGGGGCTCACGGGCAAGAAGGTGGAGATCTACTCCCTGCCGTACAACGCAATCAATATGTGGTCGTCTGAGAACGCGGGACGAATGCTCGACTTCAATTCCGAACTCGAGTTGTGGACCCGAGCCGGCCACATCAAGATCAACCTGAACCGGGGCGTCGACATTCGGAAGCTCGACCACCTCATCGCGCATCTCGTCCTCAATGGTTGACGGCGATCGGCCTCGCTCCACGGGGCCGGACGTGGTCGACGAATGGGATACAGCGTTCAGGCAGATGGCCGAGCTGACCCGTCAGCAAAAGAATGAACGGGCGTGGCGCTCAGGTCATCGGACCCTCATGCGCGAACTCGGGTTAGATCATCTCGAGGTCTACATGTGCCGCGGACTGGCGTGGCTGTTAACGCCAGACGGTTGGCATGGGCTGGGCTCCGAGTATCTCTCTGCCTTTCTCGAGTTGCTCGCCTTGCCGGTCGAGGGCGCAGAGCAGGCGTCCGTCACCACAGAGGAAACTCGCGGGGATACCCGCGCAGACATCGTTGTGCGCACTCCAGCGGCGACGGTGCTGATCGAAGCAAAGATCTCGGCTCCGGAGGGCGCAAGACAAGCTGACCGACTTGCCGAGGGGTGGAGCCCCGAGAGCGCGTCTTTGGTCTTCTTGACCTCGGACGGAGGCATCCCGGTCACAGCCGTGGATAGTGTCGACCAGTGGACAACGCTGAGGTGGCAGAACCTGGGTGCAATTGGCCGGGATCTCATGAATCGCGTTGGTCCAGAGACCATCGCCCCGGGGGCTCGAGACCTTATCGAAACGCTTGAGATGAGCGTAGAAGGGCCAGGGACAGTGGACGACTCCAAGTTGGACTTCTACTTGAATCACCGGGAGCAGATTCTGGAATGGTCTGACTTACATGGTCAGGCCGTGCACCAACTATCCACGTCGATACGCAAGCATCTTCAGCCCGTAAAGGTGCAACCTTCCGAGCGCTTCGGTGTCTGGGAGTCATTGGAGGGCAGTGTCCCCCTTCTGCAGTTAAAGGTGCCGGGTCCTGACGGGTTAGTCGGAGGATTCGTAGAACTCCAGTGGCGCCCGCGCGACCTGCTTCGCCCGGGGCTGAAGTTCGAATGGCCACAGTTGATCATCTGCAGTCATCCAGACGCCGGAGCCAAATGTCGACAGGAGGTGCAGCAAGCCACCCAGGCGATCGCTGCTTCTCGAGGCATGGCGCTCGACCCCAACCGGTGGTGGATCTGGAGAGCCTCCCTGGCACCCGAGAAGTCGATAACTGATCTCGACGAGTACGCCCGGGACTGCGTCAGGCGACTGTTAGAGCTTTGGGAAACCGTCGGGCCTGCCATCGCGGAAGCTCACACGAGGCTCGCGACTACTCCCCGCTGACGGCCACAGCACGGGCTTCGGTCTGGCTGCCACGGGGCGTCGAGCTCGACCGAGACAGAGGCCGCACCGAAGCAGTCGCTGCGCGACGGGCGCGGTCAGGCTGACTTCTTGGCCGGCGTCTTGCGGGCCGTCGACTTCTTCGCCGGAGCCTTTTTGGCCGTGGACTTTGAGGCTGTCGACTTCTTAGCGGTGCTCGAGCCGGAGCTGCCGGAGTCCGACTTGGAGGATGTTGACTTCTTGGCAGTCGACTTCTTGGCCGCGGCCTTTTTGGCGGGTGCCTTCTTCGCCGCAGTCTTCTTGGCCGGGGCCTTCTTTGCCGAGCCACTTCCGCTCTTCTTGCTGGCGGTCTTCTTGGCGGAGCCGGAGTCCTCGTCGTCGTCGTCCTCGTCGTCGTCCTGGTCGTCGGCGGCGTCCGCCTTACCGCCCCGGTCCTTCACACTCGCCCGCAGCGCCGCGAGCAGATCGGCCACCTCATCGTCGCCGTCATCGTCGCCCGAGGTGTCCTTCTCCTCCACCGTGAACGCCTCACCGCCGGCCGCCTTGGCCTCGATCAACTCCTTGAGCTGATTCTGGTAATCGTCCTCGTACTTCTCCGGCTCGAAGTCCGCCGCCATGGTCTCGATGAGCGACGCCGCCATCTTGACCTCCTGCGGCCGGACCTTCGCCTCCTTGTCCAGCCCCTCGAGGATCGCCGGGCGGATCTCGTCGGGCCACAGCAGCGTCTGCAGCATGAGCACGTCCTTGTACACCCGCAGGGCGCAGAGGCGAGTGCGGTTGCGCAGCGTGAACGTGCAGATGGCGAGGCGATCCGTCTGTTGCAGAGCCTCGCGCATGAGCACGTACGCCCGATTGGAGCGCGACGCCGGCTCGAGGAAATACGCGTTGTCGAACGCCACCGGGTCCACCTGATCCGCCGGGACGAACTCCGTCACCTCGATCTCGTGGGACTGCTCCACCGGCAGGCTGGCGAGGTCCTCCTTGGTGAGGATGACCATCTCGCCCTCTTCGGACTCGTACGCCTTGGCGATATCGGAGAACTCGACCTCCTCGCCGTTGTCGTCCCGCACCTTCTTGTAGCGGATGCGCACGCCGTCCTTCTTGTCCACCTGCCGCGCGTGCAGGTCATGGTCCTCCGTCGCCGCGTACACCTTGACCGGCACGTTGACCAGACCGAACGAGACCTCGCCCTTCCAGATGGATCGCATATAGGGAGTATGCGATATCGGGGCGTGTGGCGCCGCCGGTCGCAGGCGGACGCACCTGGAATGCTGTGGTCCATGCCCGCCGACGTCGGTCCTCTCCTCCTACTCGTTGCGGCGGCGTCCGTCATCCTGGGCACGGTCCTACAGCGGGTCAGCGGGATGGGCGTCGGGCTGGTGGTCTCGCCGACGTTGGCGCTGCTGCTGGGGCCCGTCGCCGGAGTGCTGCTGACCAACATCACGACCACCGTCTCTGCGGCCCTCATCGCGATCACGCTGTGGCGTGACATCGACTGGCGCCGCTACCTCCACCTGGCGCCGCTGATCGTCGTGGGGTCTGTGCCCGGCGCCCTCCTGGTCGGTGCTGCCGACCGCAGCTGGCTCGAGGTGGTGATCGGCGCTGTTCTACTGGGCACGCTCTTCTTCACCGCTCTTGTCCGCGTCCCGCAGGTGGGCGGCCGGTGGCCGGCTGCGGTCGCCGGGACGGCCGGAGGATTCCTCAACACCGCAGTGGGCGTGGCCGCGCCCGCGATGCTGGTCTACGCGCAGGCGACCGGATGGAACCAACGGTCCTTCGCCGCCACCCTGCAGCCAATCTTCTTCACCATGGGCGCGACCTCCGTCATCACCAAGGTCGGCCTCGGCGCCGCGCCGATCTCCGGATTGCCGCCGATCGGCGTGATCGGGCTCGTCGTGGCGATGGTTCCGATCGGCATTCTCCTGGGCGGCATGGTGGCCACGCGGGTGTCCGCGACGGTGGGGCGACGGGTCGCCGTCGTCGTCGTCACCCTCGGGGCTCTCACCCTCCTCGGGCGAGGGATCGGGGCGTTGGCCGGGGTCCTCTGAACGGGGGGCGGACCTGGCCGTGACGGCCGACGCGCCGCGGGCCTGTTCGCGCCGAGGGGACACAATGGGGCCATGGCATCCCCGGAACAGCGCGCACAGTACGAACGATTCGCCCCGCTCCTGGTCCGAGAAGGCGTCGACCTACAGACCGCGACCGTCGCCGACCTCCAGGCCGGCATGGAACGCGCGCAGCAGCGCCACAAAGCCGCCGTCGCGCAGGTCCGGGCCGTTCTCTACGCCCACGAACGAGGCGACACCTCTGCCGCCGGCGAGCTCCTCGAGGCCCTGGAGCTGACCGCCGACGCCTCTCCCCCGCCGATCCCTGACGCCCTGACCGTGGCCTCCCGCTTCGCGCAGCTCGCCCAGTCGGTGGCGCCGGAGCTGCCCGCCGCCGTCATCGCCACGGTCCGCGACAGCGCACGGCTTCCCGATGCCCCGGACGGCATGGCCGGGCTGTGCGATGCGGTCCTGCTCGACTGCGACGCAACCTCCGGCATGCGCACCGCGATCGGCGAGCACGGGCTGGCCTCCGCCCTCTACGCGGCCGCGGCCATGACCAGCGCGGCGTTCAGCCTGTGGTCGAAGCAGTCCGGGGAGTCGATGGACGACCTGATTAGTAGTCACGCCTGACGGGCGGGGTGGCCACGCGGGTGTCGGTGACGGTCGCGCGACGGGTTGCCGTCGTCGTCGTCACCCTCGGGGCGCCCGCTCTCAACCACCGGCCACGAACGCTCGGGCCGCGGCCATGACCTCGCGGTGCTGACCTTCTGCGAGCGCCTCCGCCGGTGAGACGTCGTCGAGCTGCGGGTTCATACCCATGAACCACGCGCGCACCGTTTGCGGTGCATCGACAGTGTGAATCAGCTGAAAAACCTGGAACGCGACTCGCAGATTCGCCTCTCCTGATGCGCGAGCTGCAGCCCCCTCAGCCCAGCGGTTGACGGTGCGCCGGTCGACACCGGCGATGTGCGCTGTCAGCGCAGAGCCGAGGTGATCGATCAGGAAGCGGGCGATGTCCTGAGTCGACCCTGTCACAGCGCTGCGGTGCGCCGCGCTCGACCGAGCGCCTGCATTGGTGTCCGTGGCCATTTCCGTAGCTCCCCACTAAGATGACGCGCTTCTCCTGTCCCACCAATGTCCCATAAATGCCCGCCCTGTGTCAGGGCGCCGAGAGCGCTCGCTGACACTCGGCCAAGAGTCGTTCGCGGTCCTTGCGCCACACCTGCCCCGAGAAGTCAGCCTGCAGAGGGCGCGGCTCGTCGTCGTCGTCACATAGCCACACCACCCCACGCCGGCGTGCCAGGCGGCGCTACCGCCCCGATCAGTTGGCGCTACTGCTGAGACCTCGGGGGTTGGCCGGAATGTTCTCGATGGGCGCGTGGTTACTCGGCGGGGAAGCAGTCACTCGTACCACCAATCCAGCGGAGCTGTCCGGACTTCCGGGTCCCGCGGGAAAGAGGAACAATGACCGTCTCAACCAGCACCGTCCGCGCCGTCGGAGTGACGACCTACGGGGGCCCCGACGCCCTGCAGGTCGTCGACGTCCCCGCCCAGAAACTCGGGCCGACCGACGTTCGCGTCCGCGTCACGGCCGCGACCGTCAACCCCACCGACACCTACACGCGCAACGGTTCCCGCTCGAAGACCGGAACCCCGCGCGGGGCTGCGGACGTCCCGGGGATGGACATTGCCGGAGAGCTCGTCGAGATCGGCGAGAACGCGCAGACCTCCCTCTCGGTCGGCGACCGGGTCATGGGGATCGTGGTGCCCCGCGACGAGCACGGCGCGTACCGCGAGGACATCGTCCTGCCCGCGAAGTCGATCGCCGCCGCGCCCCGCGATGCCGACGACATCGCCGCGTCGACGCTTCCGATGAACGGGCTCACCGCCCGGCGCGCTCTCGACCTGCTGGGGTTGAAGCCCGGTGAGGTGCTTGCGGTCACCGGGGCGGCCGGATCGACCGGTGGGTATGTGGTGCAGCTGGCCAAGCATGCCGGCCTCGTCGTTGTTGCCGATGCGTCCGAGGCCGACGAAGAGCTCGTCCGGTCGCTCGGTGCCGACCAGATCGTCCGGCGCGGCGAGGGCGTCGCCGACCGCATTCTCGAGCTCTACCCCGACGGTGTCGACGGCCTCTTTGACGGAGCCGTGCAGGACGCCGCCGTACTCCCCGCGGTCAAGACCGGCGGCGGAGTCGCGACGGTCCGGTGGTACCAGGGCGACGGCAGCCGCGACCTCAAGGTCCATGCCGTGAGCGTTGCGGATATGGCCAAGGAGCAGGGCAAGCTCGACGAGCTGCGGCAGTTGGCGGAAGACGGCGTTGTCACCCTCCGTGTTGCGGACAGCTACGCGCCCGAGGACGCGTGGCGGGCCCACGAGCGGCTCGAGGCCGGCGGGACGCGGGGGCGGTTGGTGATTGACTTCAGGCGGTGATGGTGGGGCGCGGCGCGGTGGTCGCCTCGGCGATGCGCTGCCGAGTCGTCGTCCCCATCGGTGCTCTCACACTCGCCTCAACCCGGACACGGCGCACAACCACAGGCAGACGCAGAACTTGCCACCGAGGGTAATCACCACCCGGTTCATGCCTGGATTCGGTCGACCGCGGTAACTGACACCGATGTTGATCGTGCTAGTGGTGCTTTCATCGAATGCCTAGTGAATGAGCACTCTGAGCAGCGGCCCTAATCCCCTCGGCCCATCGGTCCGCCCATCGCTTGTCGGGTCTGGCATCTGCTCACGCGGCATACTGCGGTTCAGTCAAGGAGCTGACCTCGAAGTAGTCTCGCGGACTCTTGGGCCTGCGCGTCCCAGTGTCGATCGTCGCGCAGGCGAATGCCTAAGGTCGCGCGCAGGACACCAGAATCGCACAGCTCGGACTGGATACCGCTAAGTCTGGGTCGTTCCTGCAGTGGTCGGCGGCGGCTAGCGACACACGGCGGCTTAGAGAGGCCAAGCACGCGTCTCGAACAACCGCGACCCGACACCCAGCGCGATGGTCACTGAAACAAGAATTAGAGCCTTCATCCAACCCGAATAGTAGTACGCGTCAATGGGACTTCCCGGTAAGGCGACCACCCAAGCTGCAAAAGCTACGGGGGCAGCGACCATGGGGTAGATCGCCATATCGGTCATCATGCCCCCTCGCGTGTCCTCACTAGCAGACAGCGCACCAGCAAGCACAACGAGCGGCGCAAGGCAGAAGAATACGCTGGCAATGATCCACTTCGCTGTCAACGAATCGGTAGGAGCGAGCGCAAATACTACTGTATACCCGGCAACGATGTCGCCCGGTATGTACATCAGCAATTTACCAATGAAGTAGTCGATGCTGCCCGACCGACTCGGTGACGAACTCGAATGAATAGATTCATACTCGTACTCACCCGTTTGTTGGCCCACGTATCGCCCCAAGCCATACGCCGTCATGACAACTCCAATCTAATCTACAATGTTGCCCGCGACATAGGCTTCTTGAGCGTGTGCGCGAACGAATGCCCGAGACAAGTATGCGTGCCCATTATTTCCCCACGAAGGACCCCATGAATTGCGAATTAAGAGGTGTTCGTTGTCGCGATGGAGTCCTACCACCGCTACTGCATGCCTGACCATGATTTCTCGGCCTGCACCTATCACTGCACCTTCGCCTGGAGCCAAGAAGTCATCGGTTGGTCGAACTCCCAGAATGGCAGGTTTTCCACCATTGACTGCGGCAGCTAAATCGTCGAAAAGCGCGGGAGACTTGACAAAGTAGGCGCGTCGCCAATCCAGTTTTCGCAACTGATTCCATCCTGAGTTCAGATGGAGCACATGTTTTTCGACATGCGCCCAGGTGGGATGGTTGACTTGCCCTTTGTCCAACAACGCAGTTGAGACGTTTGCCAAGGTCCGTCGGCGACCGTAATCTAAGCCCGCAGCGTAGACCAACGAATCCTCACTCAAACCAGAGGATTCACGCATTATTTCGTGCACAGCCGTAAAAGCGAACGCCACACAGTTCTTACTATCATCTTGGTCCCTGGCCGGCCAATTACTTAAACTAAGGTTCACTTCCCCCTGGCGCCCAGTAAACGGCCCGCTCAAAACGCACCTCCAATTCGCTGAATCCCATGAGACGCGATGCTCGGTTCTGCCACGACCACTCGGACCGGTACCGCTTCCTTTACTCCGTCTCTTTCCCAAGGCCGAGCCAATTCCATCACTAAATCGACAGCGAGATCGGCATTACCTGAATTTTTCTGGAACAATACCGAGAACTCGTGATCGATTTCGCCGCCGTACTCGTCCTCATCTGACGGATTCGTGTATCGCTCTCTGATTTGAGCTACTGCCTCATTCGGTTGAACCCTCCAGACATAACCGGTTGAGGGCGATTCCGAGGCCTTTATGTGAAGTGTGCTTCCGTGCAAATTTAACGTCTGACGCGGATTATGAGTTTCCAAATCAACTCTATCCGGGGCAGGCGCAATGCTTTCGGTGGTGAGGAACAGCGCGGCGATCGACGCGGCGTTCTGCAGCGCCGAGCGGGTCACCTTGACCGGGTCGTTGATGCCGGCCTTGAGCAGGTCCTCGTAGCCGCCGGTGGCGGCGTTCAGGCCCTCGGCGCCCGGCAGGTTGCGGACCTTCTCGGCCACGACGCCCGGCTCGAGGCCGGCGTTGTGGGCGATCTGCTTGAGCGGGGCGCTGAGCGCGAACTTGACGATGTTCGCGCCGGTGGCCTCCTCGCCCTCGAGGGACAGACCATCGATGGCGACCTCGGACTTGACCAGGGCGACGCCGCCGCCGGCGACGATGCCCTCCTCGACGGCCGCCTTCGCGTTGCGCACGGCGTCCTCGATGCGGTGCTTGCGCTCCTTGAGCTCGACCTCGGTGGCCGCGCCCGCCTTGATGACGGCGACGCCGCCGGCGAGCTTGGCGAGGCGCTCCTGGAGCTTCTCGCGGTCGTAGTCGGAGTCCGAGTTCTCGATCTCGGCGCGGATCTGGTTGACCCGACCCTCGATCTGACCCTGGTCCCCGGCACCCTCGACGATGGTGGTCTCGTCCTTGGTCACGACGACCTTGCGGGCCTTGCCGAGCATGGAGATGTCGGCGGTCTCGAGCGAGAGGCCGACCTCCTCGGAGATGACCTGGCCACCGGTGAGGATGGCGATGTCCTGCAGCATGGCCTTGCGGCGGTCACCGAAGCCCGGGGCCTTGACGGCGACGGACTTGAAGGTGCCGCGGATCTTGTTCACGACCAGAGTCGACAGGGCCTCGCCCTCGACGTCCTCGGCGATGATGAGCAGCGACTTGTTCTCGCCGATGACCTTCTCCAGCAGCGGGAGCAGGTCCTTGACGGTGGAGACCTTGCCGGAGACCAGCAGGACGTACGGATCCTCCATGACCGCCTCCTGGCGCTCCGGATCCGTCTGGAAGTACTGCGAGATGTAGCCCTTGTCGAAGCGCATGCCCGTCGTGAGCTCGAGGTCCAGACCGAAGGTCTGGGACTCCTCGACCGTGATCACGCCCTCCTTGCCGACCTTGTCCATGGCCTGGGCGATGAGCTCGCCGATGGCCGGGTCACCGGCGGAGATCCCCGCGGTGGCGGCGATCTGCTCCTTGGTCTCGATCTCCGTGGCGGAGTCGATCAGGTGCTTGGTGACGGCCTCGACGGCCTTCTCGATGCCGCGCTTGATGCCCATGGGGTTGGCACCGGCGGCGACGTTGCGCAGGCCCTCGCGCACGAGCGCCTGGGCGAGGACGGTGGCGGTGGTGGTTCCGTCGCCGGCGACGTCGTCCGTCTTCTTGGCGACCTCCTTGACCAGCTCCGCACCCAGTTTCTCGTACGGCTCCTCGAGCTCGATCTCCTTGGCGATGGAGTACCCGTCGTTGGTGATCGTGGGGGCGCCCCACTTCTTCTCCAGCACGACGTTGCGGCCCTTGGGGCCGAGCGTGACCTTGACGGCGTCGGCGAGCTGGTTGAGACCGCTCTCCAGGCCGCGCCGAGCTTCTTCGTCGAACGCGATTTGCTCCGCCACGGGGACCATCCTTAGGTCAACAGTCCTTCAAATATCACACAGAAACTCGCCCAGTGCTGAATTTACGGGATTGCTCAATCCCTGCGCTCGGTTCCACCTGCAGTGCCCAGGGAAATGCCCGATCCCGCAGCCGGGCCGGTCGCTGTGGAAGCGGCACAACGAGATCCTCGCCTACTTCAAAGTGAGCGCCTCCAACGGACCCGTCGAGGCCTTCCTCGGACGCCTCGCACACCTTCCCCGTATCGCGCTAAGTTTCCGTAACCCCAAGCGCTACATCTTGCGGTCACCCGTCCCCTCCGGTCAGCTCCGGAACCAACTTAGAGCACCCTCGATCCGGAGGGCCGGTTCGCCGGATTGCGTCCGCGCGAGCCGGTCGCCAGTGTCCGACACAAGTGCCAGAGTGGACCCATGGCAAGCAAGGGGACCAAGGAGTCGGTTGAGGTCGACGGGCGCACCATCCGGTTCACCCACCCCGACAAGGTGCTCTACGAGGCCACCGGCACCACCAAGGCCGATGTGCTGGAGTACTACCTGGCCGTCGCCCCGTTGCTCATGACGTACGCGGGGCGGCGGCCGGTGACACGCAAGCGTTGGCCCGACGGCACCGACGCCGACTCGTTCTTCGAGAAGAACCTCCCCTCCCACGCCCCGGACTGGGTGCCGCGCGTGGCGATCGAGCATTCCTCGCGCACCGTCCGCTACCCGGTGCTGGACTCCCCCGCCACGCTCGCGTGGTTCGCCCAGCAGGCCGCGCTCGAGCTGCACGTGCCGCAGTGGACCCTGGAGAATGACGAGCCGGGGCGGACACGACGGATAGTGATCGACCTCGATCCGGGCCAGGACGTAGATCTGGATACGACGGCGAAGGTGGCCCTCCGCGTCCGCGACCTGCTGTCCGAGGCGGGACTCGACTCCTTCCCGGTGACCTCCGGGTCCAAGGGAATCCACCTCTACGCCCGCCTGGACAAGGCCGTGACCGCCGCCAGCGCCTCCAAGGTCGCCAAACAGATCGCGCAGTCGCTCGCCAAACAGACCCCCGACCTTGTCACCGCCACCATGAAGCGCTCCATCCGCGAGGGCAAGGTGTTCGTCGACTGGAGCCAGAACAGCGGCGCCAAGACCACCGTCGCCCCCTACTCCTTGCGCGGGCGGGCCGAACCGTGGGTCGCCGCCCCGCGCTCGTGGGAGGAGCTCGGCGACGGCGGACTCGCGCACCTGCACTGGGACGACGTCCTCAAGCGGCTGGACTCCGACGGCGACCTCCTCGACGGGCTCGAAGGCACAGCCCAGAAGAAGGCCACCAAGAAGAAGTCGACCTCCTCCACCGGTTCGGCATCGCGGGCGAAGAAATCGGGTGGCAGCAAGAAGAGCTCGTCGTCGTCGTCAGATGACGAGGACCCCGAGCCCGCCGACTCCGACTCCACCGACGGCGAGGACTCCGACGCCGCCACCCGCGCGGCGGAGGCCGAGGGCTGCGACGCCGAACCCGCCGGTGAGGACGCGGTGGTCACCAGCCTGGCCGAGTACCGGCGCAAGCGGGATCGTCGGAGTACGCCGGAGCCGTTCGAGGGTGAGGTCGAGACCGATCGCGACGACGTCGACGGGCCGATCTTCGTGATCCAGGAGCACCACGCCCGCCGCCTGCACTTCGACCTGCGGCTCGAGCACCACGGGGTGCTGGCGTCGTGGGCCGTGCCCAAGAACCTGCCGACCGAGCCCAAGGACCGGCGGCTGGCCGTCAGCACCGAGGACCACCCGCTCGGCTACGAGACGTTCGAGGGCACCATCCCCAAGGGCGAATACGGCGCCGGCCACATGACCATCTGGGACCGCGGCTGGTACGAGTGCGAGAAATGGCGCGAGGACGAGATCATCGTGTGGCTGCACGGCGACAAGGTCTCCGGCCGCTACGTGCTCGTGCGCACCAGCGCGGAGAAGAACCAGTGGATCGTGCAGTACATGAAGGACCAGTCGCCGGACTCCTTCTACGGCGGGCGCGACAACCCGAAGTCGTCGTATCCGGAGGGCGATAAGCGGGCTCGCAGCTCGGGCGGCTCGTCCCGCGGCTCGGGCAAGGCGTCGTCCCGCGACTCGGACAAGACGTCGTCCCGCGACTCGGACACGGCCGACCGCCCCGACGCTCCCCCGCTGCCGATGATCCCCACCGCCGCCACGGTGACCGAGCTGCCCGACGACAAGTGGGCGTTCGAGGGCAAGTGGGACGGCTACCGGGTAACCATCGCGACCAGCGGCGCCGGCGGGCAGGCACGCCTGGTCAGCCGCAACGGCAACTCGATGGACTGGCTGACCGACGGCTTCCCCGGGCTGGCCGACGCGCTCGAGCGGCCCGCGGTGATCGACGCCGAGCTGGTGATCCTGGGCTCCGACGGCGTCCCGGACTTCGCGTCGCTCGCCAAACAGGCCGCGGCGGAAGGGCAGGACTCGTCGCTGCCCGCCGTCGAGCTGTTCGTCTTTGACGTGCTGGAGGTCGACGGCGTGGACCTGCGGACGCAGGCGTGGGAGCGACGACGGGAGGTGCTGGACCTGCTCACCCCGGCGCTGACCGGCGTGGATCGGGTGCACGTCCCGGAGGTGCTTGACGGCCCCGGCGACCGCGCGCTGGCCGAGGCGGAGGAGTTCGGCTGGGAGGGCATCGTCGCCAAACGCCGGGACTCCCGCTACGAGTCGGGGCGGCGGTCCAAGGCGTGGCTCAAGGAGAAGCTGCTCACCACCACCGAGGCCGTGGTGGGCGGCTGGCGGCCGGGCAAGGGCGGGCGCTCCGGCTCACTGGGCTCGCTGCTGCTGGGCCTACCTGCTGAGACCGGGCTGACCTACATCGGCCGCGTGGGCACCGGCTTCACCGATAAGCAGGCGCGGGCACTGCTCGACGAGCTCGAGCCGCTCACGCGTAAGACCAGCCCGTTCGTCGAGCAACTGCCCGCCGATGCCCGCCGCGACGCCATCTGGGTGCTGCCCAAGCTCGTCGTGGAGGTTCGCCACCAGGGCTTCACCGAGGATGGTCACATGCGCCAGTCCTCCTGGCGCGACATCCGCCGCGACAAGCTGCCGGGGGATCTGTAGGGGCGACGCGGCCCCGATGCCGACGTCATCACAGCCGTTCCGGCGGGATACGCCGTCCGCCCACTGAGAAACACCTTGGATTCGCGCTGATTGACCCTTCTTTGCGCACCCTCCACCGAGCGATCGATCGGTGACGGTCGACCGTCCAGTTGGGGACGCTCTGCACCACTCGCCCTTCATTGAGAACCAGAGACTGGGCTCATATCTGTAGGTGGAAGTGATTTTTCAGCGGAATCGCCGAGATGTGACCTTTCAGACAAAGCGCGGTTTTTCGGTTGCTACTGGCGGGTAGATAAGTAATCATAAATGGGTCACGTCAACAGACTGGTGTTGACGATCCCCCTTCACCGAAAGGCTCCCCGCATGAGCACCGCGCCGCAGACCCCCCAGCCCGCCGCCAAGAACCAGAACCGCCGCAAGAAGGTCCGCGCCGTCATGGCTTCCGGTCTCGTGCTGGGCGTCGGCGCCGCGGTGACCCTGGCCGCCTGGTCGGACACCGCGTGGGGCGAGTCCCAGTTCGGCACCGAGGGCAGCGACTTCAACGTCCAGGCGTATTTCAATGCTGACGAGGGCTGGGACGAGTTCCTCACTCAGGAGGAAGCCGGCACCATGCAGTTCGGCCCCGCCTCGACTGCTCTCGTCCCGGGCCAGCCCGTCTTCCAGCTGGTGGGCCTTCACGAGGAGAAGGGCAACATGGGCGCGGATATCACCATCACCCAGCAGCCGATCGACTCCAACAATCTGACGAGCAAGGTCTCCGTTTCGATCGCCGAGCTCGGCACAGACGCGGACGTGCCCTCCAACTGCTCCGCTACCGGCACCGGCATGACCTTCGAGCCCGCCGGCACGCTGGCCTCTCCCGAGGAAAGCACCACCCGCGTCGAGGAAGGCTCATACCAGTGGCTGTGCTTCCGTGCAGAGCTCACGGACACCGCTGGGCTCGATTCAGCCGGGATCCCGACCGTTCCCGTGTTTTGGAGCTTCGACGCCGTGAGCGACGACGCCGCCTAACGGCGAAACGGCTTCGGCGGCTGACAATCGCCAGCTGCCGAAGCCGACCTGAATATTCGCCCCGCCCGGGAGAGCACCGGACCCACACCGAACGAACACAGAACACGAGGTGAAGACCATGGTGACGACAACCGTGCAGTCCCGAAACGCCGACTCCGACCACACCATGGTCTCGCACCGCGCACCGCGCCGGTCCGTTGCTTCCTACCTCCTCGGCGGCCTTGCCAACCTTCTCGCAGCTGGCGGGGTCCTGGCGGTGGGACTCGTGATCGCCGCCGCGACAATGAACATCTCGCTCATCATGTTCAAGACAGGATCCATGTCCCCGACCATTCCCACGGGGTCCGTCGCAGTGGTCCGGAAGATCAGCGCCGACGAGATCCGCGTGGGCGATGTCGTCACCGTCGACCGTCCCGGTCGACTGCCCGTCACCCACCGCGTCATCGAAGTCCAACCGCAGGTGCCCGGTGAGGCGCTCATCCGAATGAAGGGCGACGCTAACCCGAACCCCGATGGGGGAATGTACCGGGTCGAGACCGTGCGCAAGGTGCTGTGGTCCGTGCCCGAATTGGCGAATCTCATCGTCTGGGCAGGCCAGCCGGTAGTCCTGGGCGGCATAACGGCGCTCGCCTCGCTCGGTGTCCTCTGGGCGTTCTGGCCCCGGGACGAGGACGAGGTCGAGGCGGTGCGTGAAGATGCGTAAGTCGTTCACGCAGCCGCGCAAAGTCCTGGCCTTTGCCGGCGTCATGGTCATGTTTGCCACTATCGCCTTCGGCACCGCGACCGTCCGTCCGACCGAGGCGACATGGCAAGACACCGCTTATGGATCATCAACCTTCGGCGTAGGCGAGAACGTCGGGAACCATTACGCCCGCGCGCTATCCACGTTCGGAGTCTTCAGCATTCCCTCTGGCTCGGAGAATATCGGCCCTGCCCACGAATTCGATACGTCGCGGACCAGCCCGACGCCGGCGCCTTTCGACTCACGTACACTCTCGTTCGCTGACCGCGGCATCCTGAACTTGCTGAACATGACGATCAGCGGCGCGACTTGCGCTCGCACGGCTACTGGGCCCCTCAGCGCATGCCCCGGGGGCTCCCCTGCGATACCTAGCGGGGCTGCCAGTTTTGCAAGTGCCACCGCCACCGGGCTTGCTGTTCGCACTACAGTCTTCCCACTCGCCCGTTACCCGGGGACCTTGGGCACCACTGCCACATGCACTCCGGGCCAGGTGGGCCAGACGTCCATCATCAAGGACGGTAACTTCACCCTCGATGCAGGCCTCGGATCGACCACTATCGCCATCCCTGAAGCAACTGGAAACGCCGAGCGCGCCTCAAGCACCGGAAACCGCCGAGGCTCTTTCGGGGCCTTCTACTACACAGCGACCATCACCCATATCAGAAATGTGGGAGACGGATACGCCAAATCAGATCTCTACCTCGATCTCCGAGCCGGAGCGTCGATCGGCGGAAGCGAGCAATGGCATCTCGTCATCGACCTCGCCAGCGCAGAATGCGGCTTAGATCGGTCGGCCAGCACCGTCCCCACCCGGCCCATCACACAAACGGGGATCCCGCAGGTGCTTGCGCAGAACGCTCGCACAGCTTCCCACCCGATGGCTCCGCCCGCCGCCGACGTCGACCTTGGCCTTCCGGTCCAGAACACCGCAGGTGAGAACTCAACGGTCAGAGACTCCCGGAACAGCGAGGAAGAAGACGGCGAGGAGACCTCGCTTCCGCCGCTGGACGACGGCGACGCGACCGTCCTCCCCACGACGACGTCGGCCCCAGCCTCAGATGTGCCGGCGACCCCCGGAGTGACTCCTACTGGCGCCACTGAACCGCCGGCTGCTGGAGACATCTCCACGACCAAGCCGCGAGCTACAGACAGCGGCGAGACCACAGAGCCCACCGAGCAGACCGCCGTGGCCGAGGGACTACAGGATCCCGAGTCGGTGCGCGTGGGGCGGGAGTTCGCAGTCGTGAACCGCAACGGCGTCGAACTGGGCACCGCGAAGGTCGAGGACATCGTGCGGACGCCCGGCTGCGGAGTGGAGCTCACGCTGAGCATCACCACCTCCGCCGAAGCGGGCCCCGACAGGTGGACGTCCGTCGCCCCGGACGACTTCGCCGAGGTCCGCGCCGGCGGGTCCACTCGCGAGGCCACCACGCTCAACTCGGACTGCGAGCAGGCCGCCAATTCGACGACCACTCCCCTGTCACCGGGACGGGACTACGAGTTCGTCATCGCCTTCCAACTCGACGACTCCGCGCAGCAGGCCATGCTCCGGCCCGGCGGCACCGCCGGGTGGATCTTCGACCTACCCGCGTTGCCTCGAGTGACGGCGACGACCAGCCCGTCGGCCGCCGCGGCCCCCACCACCGAGCAGGCCCCCGGCATGAGTACCGGCACCGGCACCGAGCTGACGACCACCGACGTCGCCGAGGCGTAGGACCCGTCGCGCGGGAAGCGGCCCCGGCCACGGGGGATCGTGGTCGGGCCCGCTCGTGCCCGCCGGTTCCGCACACCGGGTGGGACGCTGGCGGTAGCTGGAGCTGACCTCGTCGTCGTCACAGTCTCTGTCAGTCCCACCCGCGTGCGGAACCGGCGCGCTTCACATCAGAGGGTGATGACGCGGGGACCCACCGAGCCCGACTCGGGATACCCGAGCGAACCGCGCACGAACCTACTGAACTCCCAGAGCACCCGATCCCACCACCAGAACACCATCTCGGACATGGCCCTACCTCCTGCTCGGTGAGCCAGACGGCCTCCGGCCCGCTGGGTCAAGTGTGGACCGGCACCCTGGGAATCGCCCCTGCGGTGGGCTGAGAGTCAGGGAGGAGAGTGCGAGGATCTCCTACTTCACCCGCTGCCCCGAGACGAAGAAAACGCCCATACATTGTTGGCCGGTGCCCTGGACCGGCCTTGCAGGGCACCGCTGGTCAAGACCGGTGTTTCCCGCCGCGGAGCGGAGAGGGGGTCAGTCCGCGACGTACGGATTCGTCGCTGTATGGCGGCGGACGCGGGCCGGGACCGCGAACCACATCACCACCACGAAGGCGGCCATCACCGCCGCCGCGGCGAGGCCCCACGCGGTCCCCAGCACCAGCGGGAACACCAACGCCACCAGGCCCACCAGCGCAATGGCAAGGATCGCCAACCCGATGCGCGCGAGCGTCGCCGAGAGCCGGAGCACCCGGTCCTTGCGATGGGAGCGGAACACCGCGCGGTGGATCATCACCGGGGCCAGCAGGAACACCGTCGAAGCCAGCGCGAGGGACAGGACCGCCAGATAGAGCGCACGAGCGCCGCCGCCGATCTCCGCGAACCGGTCCTGGAACGGCAACACCAGCAGGAAGCCGGTGAGCACCTGGCCGCCGGTCTGCACGATGCGCAGCTCCTGGAGCAGCTCGATCCAGTTGCGGTCGATGCGCTGCGCCTCGGTTTCGTGGCGTTCCGCCTCGTTGTAGTCGATCTCGTGGCGTCCCGCCTCGTCGCGTTCCCCGGCGCCTTCGGTGTCCATGCCGCTCCCCCTCCCTCCTCCGCGTGTCCTCGATGATCGTCCGGTCGGCGCGGTAGCGCGGAGCTTCCCGTGCATCCGCGGCAAACCCCGCCGGTTCGGCGCAGCCCGCATCGGCTCACCCCATCGGCTCACCGTGGCGGAGGCGGACCTCGTCGTCGCCACAACAGTCCCCTGACCTGCGGTGCCCTGAACGGGGTCTGCAGGGCACCCCAGGTCAGTGCGGGTGCCGTTTGTGCGACGCCGCCACAGCGGCGTGGATCGGCAACCGCGAGTCTGTTTCTGCGGCAGCATGGGGTCATGGTCACGCCGTCCAACACCACCGCCATCGCCTCCGCTACCGGCCGCCCGTGGGACGAATGGGTCGACTTGCTCGAGCAGGCCGGGGCTCGGGAGATGGCCCACACCGCGATCGCGCGGCTGACGCTCGAGCACATGCCGGAGTCGGTGGAACGGGCCGAATGGTGGGCGCAGGGCACCGCCATCGCCTACGAGCAGCACGCCGGCCTGCGCGTTCCGGGTCAGTCCTGCGACGGTGACTTCCAGCTCTCCACCTCGCGGACGGTCGCGGGGGACAAGGACTCGGCGCTGCAGGCGTGGGGGGAGCTCGTCGCCGGGCGCGAGGAGTTCGGCGGGATCCCGGTGGACGGCGAGGCGTCGGTGACTCGGTCGGAGAAGTGGCGCTACTGGCGCGTCCCGCTGGCCGACGGCACACGGGTCGCGGTGAATATCAGCGACAAAGCCGGCGGAAGAGCCTCGGTCGGGCTGACCCACACCAAGCTCGACTCGGCCGAGGCGATCGACTACTGGCGGCCGGTGTGGAAGGAGCTGTTGGCGCAGCTCAGCTGACCACCCGGCCGGTTCGGCCGGAGCGAGCGACTGCGTGCGGGGGCGGCGGTGGCGGCCGTTGTCGTCGTCGTACTCCCCCGATGGCTACGCGCTGCTGTTCAGTGAGGTCGACCGCGAGTTCGTCACGCAGTTCATCGAGCGCAACCTCGGCCCGGTGCGCGACTTCGACCGCACCCGCGGCACCGCGCTACTCGACACCCTCGGGGCGTGGTTCGGCGCCGACGGCAGCCCCTCCGCCACCGCCGAGCGACTGTTCGTGCACGTCAACACGGTGTACCAGCGGCTCGACCGGCTCGATTCCGTACTGGGCACCGGCTGGCGCCGCGGCGACCGGGCGCTGGAGCTGCGGCTGGCGCTGCGATTGGCGGAGTTGCCGGGGGGCGTGAGACGCGGGGTGTTAACGCCGCGGCCGGCTCCCAGTGATCCACGCACCCGCCCCCTCACGAGCGACGGATGGTCTTGGCATGGGCGCTCGCCTGCCGTACGCTTGCGTCATCTGCGACATATACGACACGTGCAACATCTGCATTCAACGAAATCCCGCCTTGTCAGCGGCGAGCAGGAGTGACCTCTAATGCATGCTCTCGCGACCGAGAACGTTCCCGTCGATCAACTCGACGCCCTCGAAGATTTCGCGCGATCCGACGCTGGCCCTGAACTGCGCGACCTTCTCCTCGACCTGACCCGCCGAGTGCGTGACGGCGATGAAGTCATCACAATTGACGCTGATTCCACGCTCACCCCGAACCAGGCGGCCGAGCGACTCGGGATGAGCCGCTCCCACCTCTACAAGCTGCTGGACCGCGGGGAGATCCTCTTCCATCGAGTGGGCCGCGACCGACGCATTCGCGTGCGCGACCTTCTCGAATTCCAGTCACGCCATAACCGCGATCAGCGCGAGCTCGCCGAGCGCTTCGCGCACCAGCAGAAGACCACCGCCTCTGTCGAGGACGAAATCGCCGACCTGCTCTGACGAAGACCTCGCCCTGAGTGTCTTAGGCGTCGTGCAATATGGACGGCGTGCACAATCGTCGCGCTCGGCCAACCCTCCGCGTGCTCCGCGAGGACCTGACGTCAGATTGGGATTCGGCACTCCCGCGGCGAGCCCTGGCTGA
Source organism: Dietzia sp. MNB45 (assembly GCF_051994785.1). Taxonomy (NCBI): domain Bacteria; kingdom Bacillati; phylum Actinomycetota; class Actinomycetes; order Mycobacteriales; family Dietziaceae; genus Dietzia; species Dietzia sp. MNB45. Next base: position 2,957,980 of record NZ_CP163397.1, read on the forward strand.
TGAGCGGTTGTCCGACCTACATCCACTCAGTGAACTTCCGCATCCGATCGTTGCGAAGGCGATGGAGTCCTTCGGCCCCGACAACGACAACGACAACTACGTCGGGCCCATAGGAGGCTCGACACGGTTGCCGCTCCTGGAGATCAAACAATCGCAGTGGCGGGGCGGGGTCTGGATAGACAGCGAGACAGGCGTCTGCTGGCTTCTGGTTGCTGGACTCGCGAAAGGCAACCATGAGGACCGCGACGACTTTTACAAGCAGGTCGCGCGGGCTGACAAGCGCGGGTCCGTCGATCACTTGCTTCCGAACGACGCTGATGTGCGACTTCTCAAGCAGGAGACTGCAGCACGCCTCCGTACCGAGTGGGAACTGGAGGCCCAGCGAACAGTTCTTGACGCACTGCGCAGTGTTCACTCCGGTGGGGAGTACCGAGCCCGAGTCCACCATCCGATCCCCGGAGTAGGCGATCTCGCTCACGTGAACTTCAGCGTGGAGGCCGTGCGCGAAGATGACTATCGAGCGGACGAAATCACCGTGGAGATCACGCCTGAGCCACGCTTCGCTGCGAGTGATCTCTTATGGCAATTGACGATTCGAATTTTGATCTCGATTGATCCGCCAGAGCAGGGCTGGGATCGCTACGGGGACATCTACTCCAACATCGCGGACCCGGGGGCTTGGGCGAAGCGACGGGAGGCTCTGGCGACCTTGGTGGCAGCGGGCGACCTGGCTCTCTCTGAGCCGGGGTCGATGAGCCACTACACCCATCGTGAGCACCTTGCGGGCAAGACGATTAACGGGGAAGCCGTACGCGCACTCTGCGGCCCTTTTTTCGTCCCGCGGCAAGACCATCACTCGCTGCCCCTCTGTCCCAAATGCGCGGAGAGATATGCGGCACTCTGAGTAGGCGTCGGGGCATCGGCATACTGACACGCCGAGGTGGCCTCATGGCCCTGCGCCGCCGACCCCCAGTGGACAACCAGCGACCCGATTGGAGACGCGGGCCCCGCTCTCCTGGAGGCGCTGACCTGCAATGCCCTGAACGGGCCCTGCAGGGCATCGCAGTTCAGCGGGGGTTTCGACGCAACGCGACAGGGGGCCGACTGTCAGACGGCAGGCTCAGACCACAGTGCCCGGAACGACCACCGGGTCAACTGCCGGGAAGTTGCTCTTCGCGTAGCCGGCGATCGATCGGATGCCCGCGATGTTGATCGTCCCGCCGACGGCCGCGCCCGCCACCGGCACGACCTTGACCAGATTGATGAACCCCGTGGTGCCGAACTTGGTGACCAGACGGAAGCCCACCGCCTTGTTGATCTTGGTCAGGACGGTGCCCGGCACCTTCTTCAGGGCCGCAATCGCCGTCTTGGTACCGATCTCGACTCCGGCCTTGGACATCGCCTCGACACCGGCGGATCCGATCAGCGACACCGCGATGACACTGCGGACCTCTTCGCTGTGGACGTCATAGCCAGGCAGGTGTGCGACCGCCGCGATCATGCGGGTGGCTCGCGTGTAGAAGACGGTGACATCCGTGGGAATGGCCACCGCCATCGTGGCCAGACCACCGAGTCTGGATACGAACCCCGACGCGCCCACGACCCTGGTGTGCGTGGCAATGATCCGCTCGATGGCTTTTTCGGCGTCGCCACCGGAGTGCTTGAGCGCCTCGTCGGCGATGGTCTCCGCACCCTTGACTGGCCCGAAGCCGTTCACTCCCGAATCGAGGATGAAGTTGATGGTCGACGTGGCCGCCGATTCCATATCGCCTTCGGAGATCGACTTGGTGATCTCCTTGACACGCTTGGGTTGGGCAATCGCCATGAGGGGGCGCCTTTCGCACAGGCCGGAGGGAACGGTTCGCTCTCACTGCGGCCGATCAGTGAGCCCGCGGCGCCGGGGAGGGAGTCTCGGCGCCGAGAAGAGAACAAGCAGTCTTTGCCCCGAGCGGTTAACGGTGTCGACAATTCGGTGTGGGACGCGCGCCCGCGGCGTGGCCGGTCCGACCCCTCTGACCTGGGGCGCCCTGCACGGGTCGTCCAGGGCACCCCAGGTCAGCGGCGGTGTCGGCGGGCGGCGGCCCGGGTGCAGGCGGAGGCGCTGTCGGGCGGCGCGGTCGGTCGGCGCGGACTCAGATCGCCAGCGCCGCCGACACCTCGTGGGCGGCGGTCGCATCAGAGGCGCCTGAGTGCGAGATCCGCCCGGACTCCATGACGTAATAGACGTCCGAGGCCCGCAGCGAGAAACCCACGTGCTGTTCGACGAGCAGGACCGACAGGTCGCCGCGGGAGGCCAGGTCCACGATGATGCGCTCGATCTCGGCGACGACGTTGGGCTGGATGCCCTCGGTGGGCTCGTCCAGCACCAGCATCCGCGGTTCGGTGATGAGCGTCCGGGCGATCGCCAACTGCTGCCGCTGGCCGCCGGAGAGCAGTCCGGCTTTGCGGTCGAGCAGCTCCTTCAGCGCCGGGAAGAGGTCCAGCGACTCGTCGATCAGCGCCTTGCCGCGCTTGCGCCCATCGGCGACGAGCTGCAGGTTCTCGGCCGTGGTGAGCTGGGTGAACGACTGCTGTCCCTGCGGGACGTAGCCGATCCCGCGGGCCACCCGCGCGTGTGGACGAAGGGAGGTGATGTCCTCGCCGTCGAACTCGATCGTGCCGCCCTTGCATGGCAATAGCCCCACCGCGGTCCGCAGCAGCGTCGTCTTGCCGGCGCCGTTGTGACCGAGGATCGCGGCCACTCCGCCGGCCGGAACCTCGAGGTCGACACCGTGGACGACCTCAGAGCCGCCGTAGCCCGCGCGGACGCCGGTCATCTTGAGCAGTGCGGTCATCGTGGGGTCTCCTCGGTCGCGGCGGCGGTGCCCAGGTAGACCTGCTGCACCTTGGGGTCGGCCTGGATCTCGGCGACGGTGCCCTCGGCGAGCACCTTGCCCGCGGCCAGGACGGTGACGGTGGTGGCGAAGGCCCGCATGAAGTCCATGTCGTGTTCCACCACCACGACGGTGCGGTCGGCGGCGATCCGCTGCAGCAGTTCCCCGGTGGCCTGCCGCTCCTCGGCGCCCATGCCGGCGACGGGCTCGTCGAGCAGCATGACGTCGGAGTCCTGCACCAGCAGCATGCCGATCTCCAGCCACTGTTTCTGCCCGTGCGCCAGCACCCCTGCCTTGGTGCCGGCGAGGTGCCCGAGCCCGATGGTCTCGAGCGCATCGGCGACCCTGTCCTCCCGGCCGTGGCGGCGCCGCAGCAGGGTGAGCGGGCCGCGGCGGGCGCCGGCGGCGATGTCGAGGTTCTGCTCCACGGTGAGGTCCTCGAACACCGACGCCGTCTGGAACGTGCGGCCGATGCCCATCTTGGCGATCTTGTGCGTCTTGAGCCCCAGCACCGGCTGACCGGACTTGTCGACGGTGCCGGTGGCGGGCACGAGCCCGGTGATCGCGTCGACCACGGTTGTCTTGCCGGCGCCATTGGGTCCGATGAGGAACCGCAGGTCGCCCTGGATCAGGGTGAGGTCGACACCGTCCACGGCCTTGAATCCGTCGAACGTCACCGTCAGGTCGCGGACCTCGAGGTAGGTGCCGGCGCCTCCCTCACCGGAGCGGGTGCGGGCGTTCTTGCGGGCGCCGGAGCCGGGCAGGCCGATCTCGGCGCCGGTCAGGGTGCCTGCCGAGAGGGCGGCACCGATGCCGAAGGCGGTGGACGGGGTCATCGGGACTCCTCGGGGGAAGCGGCGCCTGACGCCGGCGCATCGGGATCAGGTTCGGCGGTGGCGGGCCGGTCGGAGGTGGCGGAGTTCGTCGTCGTCGTCGTGGTCGTCGTGGTCGGCGCGGTCGGCTCCTGGCCCTTCGCCCGCCGACGCCGCATCACGAACAGCGACGCCAGGCCGCCGGGCAGGAACCCCACCACCACGATGAACAAGATGCCCTGCAGGTAGGTCCACTGCGACGGGTAGGCCTCGGAGAACGCGGTCTGCGCCCAGGCCACACCGATCGCGCCGAGCACCGGGCCGAGCAGCGTGGCGCGGCCGCCGATCGCGACGCCGATGAGGAACGCGATCGAGGGAGCGATGCCGATCGCCGACGGCGAGATGATCCCCACGATCGGCACGAACAGCGCACCGGCGAGCCCCGCGGCGAACGCGGCCACGGCGTAGGCGAACGACTTGACCATCGCCGGGTCGTAGCCGAGGAACCGCACGCGCTCCTCCTGGTCACGGACGGCCACGAGCAGCTCGCCGAAGCGGGAGTTCATGAGCTGGCGCACCAGCAGCACCACGAGAAGCAGCGCGCCGCCGGCGAGGAAGTACAGCATCCGCCGGTTGGCCGGGTCGGACAGTGCGAAACCGAAGAACCCGGTGAAGCGGTTGAGCCCGTTGGACCCGCCCAGCTCCGGCCGGCTCACGAGGAAGATCGCGGCGGCGGCGGCCAGGGCCTGCGAGAGGATCGCGAAGTAGGCGCCCTTGACCTTGCGGTTGAACACCAGGTAACCGAACCCGAACGCCAGGAGCGGCGGGACCAGCAGGATCACCGCGAGCGTGAACCCGGGCGAGGCGAACGGCACCCAGTAGCCGGGCATCTCGCGCATCCCGGCGATCTGCATGAAGTCGGGCAGCGCGTCGGCGCCTCCGCGGTCGCGGGCGTCGGAGATCTTGAGGAACATCGCCATCGCGTAGGCGCCCACGCCGAAGTACACGCCCTGGCCGAGGGTCAGCATGCCGCCGCGCCCCCACGCCAGACCGATGCCACTGGCGACGATCGCGTAGCAGAAGAACTTGGCCAGCAGGCTCAGCCGGAAGCCGCTGAGCAGCGCGGGCGCGAGGCCGAAGATGATCAGCGCGGCCACCGCGAGCGCAGCCCAGAACATCCACCGGGGCCGCTCGGCGTCGCCGGTCAGCAGGCGCCGGGCGCGGGTGCGCCGAGGTGGCGCGGCGGCGGGATCGGGGGCGGTGGTGGCAGCGGAGTCGGCGGAGTCGGCGCCGCCAGCCGCTCGGGTGACGGAGATGGTCTTGGTCATGCCAGGCTCCTGGTCTTGACGGCGAACAGGCCCTGCGGGCGCACCTGCAGGAAGATGATGATGGCGACAAACACGAGCACCTTGGCCACCGACGCGGTGGTGGAGTACTCGAAGAACGAGTGCAGGACCCCGAGGGCGAACGCCGCGATCACGGCGCCCCGCAGCTGGCCGAGGCCGCCCACGACCACCACGAGGAACGCGTCGATGAGATACGACTGGCCGATCGTCGGGCTCGTTGAGCCTATGAGCGTGAGCGCCACCCCGGCGACGCCGGCCAGGCCGGAGCCGATGAAGAACGTGGTGATGTCGGTGCGGCGGGAGCTGATACCCGACGACTCGGCGAGGTCACGGTTGAGCGTGACGGCCCGGATTCGCCGGCCCATGGGCGTGAACTTCATCGCGGCCATGACCGCGGCGACGCAGGTGATCGCCAGGACGAAGATGAACACGCGGGTCAGCGGCACCGACGCGCCGAGCAGTTCGACGCTGCCGCGCAGGAACTCCGGCACCGCCACGTTGACGGCCGGGGCGCCCCAGATGTCGCGGGCGATCTGCTGCAGGACCAGGCCCACACCGAACGTCACGAGCAGGGTGTCGAGTGGACGGGCGTAGAGGCGTCTGATGAGTGTCACCTCGAGCAGTACGCCGAGTAGGCCGCCGACGACGAAACCCAGGGCCAGGGACAACAGCAGGCTCATCCCAGAGGCGGCGGTGATCTGCTGGACGACGTAGGCGGTGTAGCAGCCGGCCATGATGAACTCGCCGTGGGCCATGTTGATGACGCCCATCTGGCCGAACGTCAGGCTCAGGCCGAGGGCGGCGAGCAGGAGGATGGAGCCGATGCTCAATCCGGTCGCGAGTTGTCCGATGAGGATGTCCACATCGGCTCCTTTCTCCGGGTCCCGCCCTCCCCCTCCCCCGCTCCCGACTGACGGGCCGGGAGCGGGGTGGGTCGGGCGGGGTGGGCGGGGCTGGGTGATCCGGGCTGACGGTCGGGCGTCAGTTCCCGGACAGGTCGCCGGCCCAGTCGTAGGACTCGAGGAACGGGTCGGGCTCGATCGCCTCGCCGGAGCTCCACACCTCGTAGATCAGGCCGTCGGGGCGGATCTCGCCGACGATCGCGGTCTTGGAGATGTGGTTGTTCTCGCCGTTGATGGTGACGGTGCCCTCGGGGGCGTCGAAGCTGACGCCGTCGGCGGCGTCCTGGATGGCGTCGACGGCGAAGGAGTCCGCCTTCTCGACCGTGTTCTTCCACAGGTAGACCGACGTGTACGCGGCTTCCATCGGATCGGAGGTGACGCGGTTCGCGCCGTACTTCGCCTTGAACGCGTCGACGAACGCGGTGTTCTCCGGCGAATCGATCGTCTGGTAGTAGTTCCACGAGGTCAGCTGGCCGTCAATATTCGCGGCGCCGATGCCCTGGACCTCCTCCTCGGCGATCGACACGCTCACCACCGGGGTGTCCTCGGCGGACAGGCCGGCGTTGGAGTACTCGCGGAAGAACGCCACGTTGGAGTCGCCGTTGAGCGTGTTGAACACGGCGTCCGGGTTGGCGGTGCGCACCTTGTTGACGATGGTCGAGAAGTCGGTCGAGCCGAGCGGGGTGTAGTCCTCGCCGAGGATCTCGACCTCGTTGGCCTCGGCCCACGCCTTGATGACGCGATTGGCGGTCTGCGGGAAGACGTAGTCCGAGCCCACGAGGTACATGGACTCCACGCCCTGCTCCTTGAGGTACTCCAGGGCGGGGACGATCTGCTGGTTGGTGGTGGCGCCGGTGTAGAAGATGTTCTCCGACGCCTCGAGGCCCTCGTACTGCACCGGGTAATAGAGCAGCGCGTTGGCGTCCTCGACCACGGGCAGCATCGCCTTGCGGGAGGACGACGTCCAGCCGCCGAAGATCGCGGCCACGCAGTCGCTGGTGATGAGCTTCTGCGCCTTCTCCGCGAACACGGCCGGGTCGGAGGCGCCGTCCTCCACCACGGGTTCGATCTGCTTGCCCAGCACCCCGCCCTCGGCGTTGATCTGCTCGATCGCCAGCGCCACCGAGTCACGTACGGTCTTCTCGGAGATGGCCATCGTCCCGGACAGCGAGTGCAACGAGCCGACCTTGATGGTGTCGCCGGACGTGTCCACGCAGGACTCGGCGGCGGCCGCGGCGGTGTCGCCGGTCCGGCTGCCGCAGGCGGTGAGCGCACCCGCGCCCAGGATCACGAGGCCGGCGGTGGCCAGTGCACGCCGGGTGCGGATCGAGCGCGGCGTCTGGCTCGCGCGAGCTGTCTTCCCAGAGGAGATGGAGGTGGAGTTCACGTGGTTGACCTGACCTTCACTGACCGGCTGTCGAGTGCTCCCGCGGGCTGCGGGGCTCGAAGCGCGATGTGGATAAAGGTAAGGACATGATGTGAGTCAGCTGAGTCGCCGGTGTTTCGCCACCGTTGCCTCTACCGGCGTTGTGTGAACGCTGTGTTTCTCGTCCACCCCGCGATACAAGTGCGCGGGCGCGGCCGGCTGAGCCCGCACGCCGCTCCTGCGCGGGGTTACGCGTCCCCTTCGGCTTGTGATGCCTCTATGTACGCGTACGCGCGGGATGTGCTGGCGGAACGGTCCATAGAGGGCGCATACCTGGGCGTCGGCGGGCTGGGCGGTGGCCGTCGTCTCTCGGGGCCGGCCCGGCTCTCAGCTCTTGCGCAGGTCCGGCGCCGGCGCACCGAGGAGATGGACTCGCGCGGCGGACCACACCGCGCGCACCGCTGCCTCCACGTTCTCCTGCCCGCGGCCGAGCACCCGCAGCCAGGCGCCGCAGCCGTCGGGCAGGGTGCTCACCCCGCACCACACCGCCGCATCAAGGCCATCCGAGTTCGGGGTCGCGGACCCGATCGCCTCGGCCGCGTCGCGCATGACCGCCGCGAGTTCCTCCGCCGGGCCGGGCGCCACGACGAACAGGGCCCCGATCGCGTCGGCGTCGCCGGTGACCAGCGGATGGCCGGCCTCGTCGCGGGTGATGTGGGTGGTGTCCACGGCGAGCAGGGTGCCGTCGGGGCGGGAAATCTCCACCGCCGAGACGTAGGCGTCCACGTCCCAGCGCTCCCCGCGGGCCACGCGTCCGGCGGTGAGGACGTCGGCAGCGATGAGCACGGCGTCGTCGGGCACCTCAGCCCGCAGCCGCTGCTGGAACCGGCTGCCGCCGTACGGGATGAGCGGGTCCGGCAGCCACTCGCACACCGCGCCGGCGCCCAGCGTCAGGGAGACGTCCTGCGTGGCGTAGCCGACGTCCATCCGGTGCACGCGGTTCGCGGCCTGGGTGGTGACCAGTGCGTGCGCGCCCTCGGCCAGACGGACCTCCATGTCCAGCCGGTCGCCGCCGACGATCCCGCCGCCGGTCGACATCACGTACACCGTCGGCATCTCGCGGAGGACCGGGTCGATGTGCAGCGGCCGCATCACCTGCAGCGGCGACTTCTGGAACCGTTCGGCCAGTACCGTGCGGCCGCGGCCGTCCCGGCGGAAGGCCAGGTCCAGCACGCCGACCTTGCCGGGCGAGCCGACGGGCAGCGCGCCGGGCCCGGACTGCGGTCCGGCGGCGACGGCGGGCCACACGAACCCCGGGTCGGCGGCCCGGGTCAGCCGGTCGCTCACCGTGCGGGCAGCAGTTCCACCCGGCGGGACTCGAAGTAGTCGAGCACCTCGGCGATGCCGGTCCCGGAGAGGCAGTCGGTGAGCGCGACGGGCTTGCCCGATCGGACGCGGTCAGCGTCCGAGGACATGATTCCCAGATCGCAGCGCACGTACTGGGCGATGTCGATCTTGTTGATCACCAGCAGGTCGCACTCGGTGATGCCGGGCCCGCGCTTGCGGGGCATCTTCTCGCCTTCGGCGGTGTCCAGGACGAAGACGAACAGGTCGACCAGCGCCGGCGAGAACGTCAGGGTGAGATTGTCGCCGCCGGACTCGTAGATGAGGGTGTCGACGTCCGGGTGGTCCTCGAGCATCTCCGCCCCCACCGCGAGGTTCATGGTGGGGTCGTCGCGCACGGCGGTGTGCGGGCACGAGCCTGTCTCCACGCCCACCACCCGGGCGGGATCCAGGACTCCGGCCAGGGTGCGGCGGACGTGCTCGGCGTCTTCCTGCGTGTAGATGTCGTTGGTGATGACGGCCGGGGTGCGTCCCCGGGCGATCAACTCCGGGACCAGCGCCTCGATGAGAGCGGTCTTGCCCGAGCCCACCGGCCCACCGATCCCGATCCGCAACACCTGCTGTGCCTCTGCCATGCAACGAACGCTAGTGCAGCCGTGTTTCGGCAGTGTTGCGCGGCGTACGCAGCGCGGCCCTGCCCTCGGCGGGATCCGCCCTGACCTGGGGTGCCCTGCAGCGCACGTTCAGGGCACCGCAGGTCAGCGGGCAATTGCAGGACCGGGCCCATGAATCGGAGCATCACCAGCAGGAAGCCCGTGCAGTGCTGCCGCGGCGGCGTCGGCGGCAGCGACGGCGACGGCGGCGGCAGCGACGGCGACGGCGGCGGCGGCGGCAACTGCCCCACCCCGGCCGGCACGGCCCTGACCTGCGATGCCCTGCACCCGTCTTTCAGGGCACCCCAGGTCAGAGCGCTACCTCGTACGCAGGTACTCCGGTCAGGAGGGTGGAGGCCGGGTCACGAGGCGAACAGCCGGGCGTCGGCGCGTTCGTGGTGGCAGGACGCCAGGTCCAGCACTGGCGCGAACCCGCCGAGTTCCTCCAGCGACCGGCCCACCGCGGCGTCGGCGACCTTGGCGATCACCGGGGCCGCCCCGCGCACCAGCGCCTGCGCGGTGCGGTGATCGGCCAGTCGCAGCCGCAGCGCGGCCCCCGACAGGCTGATGACCAACGCGGTGAGGTCCGCGGCCACGGCTTCGCGCTGGCTCAGCCCGCCGCGGGCGTAGACCACGCCCATGACGACCGACTGCGATCCCGGCGACCGGCGGGCCCGGACGTGGTCGTTCCACGCGGACACCACCGGGTCGTCGAGGAGTTCGGCGGCCAGGTCGAGGACCTGCTTGCCGGTGCGGGTGGCGCCGTCGCGGAACTCGCGGGTCAGTCGGGTGGCGTGCAGCCGCCGGTCGATGCGGGTCAGCGCGGCGAGCAGAGCGGCAGAGTTAGTGCAAGCAGGATCGGCGGCCGGCGGCGGGGCGTGCTCGTGGGTGGCCGCCCAGGCGAGGGCCAGTGCGGTCGCCTCGGCCGGGCCGGCCGAGTGGCGCAGGATCCCGTGCACGGCCTCGGCCACGGAGTGCGCGCCATAGGCCGGAGGCCCTGCAGTACCCGCCCGGCCAGAGGATGCAGCCTCGACAGCGCCCAACTGCCGGAGCCCCTCGAGCCCGTGCGAGAGCGTGTACATGCCCGAGGGGAACGAGGAGTCGGTGAACTGCAGCGCTAACAGCAGAGTCGCCAGTTCGGCACGACCCGCATCCGGCACACCATCCGGGACGCGGCGGCCCTCGTCGTCGTGGTCGTCGTGGTCGCGGTGGTCGCGCATCACGCGAGGTAGTGCAGCTGGGCCAGCGGCAACGTGGTGGCGGGGGCGATGGTGGCGGGCTCGCCGTCGACGGTCACCACGTAGGTCTCGGGATCCACCTCGATCGTCGGGCAGCGGTCGTTGCGGACCATGTCCTTCTTGCCGATCCCCCGGCAGCCACGCACGGGCAGGCACGGCGAGGTCAGGCCCAGCTCCTCGGGCACGCCGGCCTCGATCGCGGCGGCGGACAGGAACGTCACCCGCGTGGACTGCAGCGCTCCGCCGTACGCGCCGAACATCGGGCGGTAGATCACCGGCTGCGGCGTGGGCAGCGACGCGTTGGGATCGCCCATCGGCGCCCACACGATCATCCCGCCCTTGATGATCAACGACGGCTTGGCGGCAAACGAGTCGACCGGCCACAACACGAGATCGGCGAGCTTGCCGGGTTCGATCGAGCCGAGGTGGTCGGCGATGCCCGCGGCGATGGCGGGGTTGATGGTCATCTTGGCGACGTAGCGCAGGGCGCGCTCGTTGTCGTTGCGCGCGCCTCCGTCGCCATCGGGCGAGGCCTCCACGTCCTCCGGCAGCGGGCCCCGCTCGACGCGGCAGTGGTGGGCGGTCTGGAACGCGCGCTGCCACGACTCCCCGATCCGGCCCATGGCCTGCGAGTCCGAGGAGAAGATCGAGATGATCCCCTCGTCGTGCAGGACGGTCTCGGCGGCGATCGTCTCGGCGCGCACGCGGGAGTCGGCGAAGCTCACGTCCTCCGGGATGTCGTGCGACAGGTGGTGGCACACCATGACCATGTCCAGCAGTTCGTCCACCGAGTTCACGGTGTACGGCAGCGTCGGGTTTGTCGAGGCGGGCAGGACGTTGGGCTCGCCGCACACCCGCAGGATGTCGGGGGCGTGGCCGCCGCCGGCGCCCTCGGAGTGGAAGGTGTGGATGGTGGAGTCGCCGAACGCCGCGCGGGTGTCCTCGTAGAAACCCGACTCGTTGAGGGTGTCGGTGTGGATCGCGACCTGTACGTCGTAGTCGTCGGCCACCTGCTGCACGCAGCGGATCGCCGCGGGCGTGGTGCCCCAGTCCTCGTGGATCTTCAACCCCGCCGCTCCGGCGACGATCTGCTCGATCGCCGACTCCGGCTGCGAGGTGTTGCCCTTGCCCAGCACCCCGATGTTCACCGGCAGCCCATCGGCGGCCTGCAGCATCCGCCCGATGTTCCACGCGCCGGGCGTGCAGGTGGTGCCCTTGGTGCCCTCGGCCGGGCCGGTGCCGCCGCCGAAGAGCGTGGTCACGCCATTGCTCAGCGCCTCGGCGACCTGCTGCGGCGCGATGTAGTGGATGTGGGTGTCCACGCCGCCGGCGGTGACGATCTTGTGCTCACCCGCCACCACCTCGGTGCCGGGCCCGATCACCAGCTCCGGATGCACCCCGTCCTGCAGGTGCGGGTTGCCTGCCTTGCCCACGGCCACGATCCGCCCGTCGCGCACACCGATGTCGCCCTTGACCACACCGAGCACCGCGTCGACGATGATCGCGCCCGTGATCACCATGTCCAGCGCGCCCGAGGCGCGGGTGCCCGCCGGGTCCTGGGCCATGCCGTCGCGGATCGCCTTGCCGCCGCCGTAGACGGCCTCGTCGCCGTAGCCGCTGCTGCCGTCGGTGGTCACCGCGTTGTGATCGGTGGCGATCTCGATCACCAGGTCGGTGTCGGCCAACTGAAGTCGGTCGCCGACCGTGGGTCCGTAGATATCGGTATAAGTGGCGCGCGGGAGCACGGTCGGCGGGCCCTCGGCTGCGGGCACAGCGTCCGGGGCGGGCGCGACCTCGTCGTTGTCGTCGTCGTTGTTGTCGGGGCTGTCGTCGTCACCGCCGCTGTGCAGGAACCCCCCGGCGACCATCCGCTCCAGCGCTTGTTCGCGCACGGCCGGGTCGTCGAGCGGGCCGTCGACCAGCCCGGAGAACCCGTGGCACACGCGCTCGCCGGCGAAGTCGACCAGCCGCACCGTCCGCGTCTGGCCGGGCTCGAAGCGCACCGCCAGTCCCGCGCCGATCGCCAGGTGCCGCCCGTACGCCGCGAGCCGGTTGAACCGCAGCTCCCGGTTGGCCTCGAAGAAGTGATAGTGCGAACCCACCTGGACGGCGCGGTCGCCGGTGTTGGTCACGCGCACCTCGATGGTCGCGCGACCGGCGCCCAGCTCGATGTCCCCGTCGCCGTAGAGGTAGTGCACCGAACCGGACATGTGTGGCTCCTGGGGTCGTCGGGGTGGGGTGAGGTCGGGGTGTAGTGGCTGGGGTGGCTAGTGGGAGTGGGTGTAGACGGTGCCGTCGGCGGCGACGTGCGAGTGGGCGTAGCCGTGGCCGTCCTCGGCGTCGAGGGCGGCGTCGATGCCGTCGTCGCCGTGGTCGAGCCGGTGCACGGCCTCGCGGACGCGGGTGTCGATCACGCTGCGCAGCACGGCCGGGCCGAACAGGTACTCGCCCTCGCCGGGCAGGTCGAGACCGGTGACCGGCGCGGGGGCGAGGGTCGCCGAGACCACCACCGGCCGTCGGCCACCGAGGGCGCGGACGCGCTCGAGCCCCTCGGGGAGATCGGGGTCGGGTTCGTCGCCACCGTGGAACGCCACCTCGACCAGCCCGGGCTGCCCGTACTGCCGCGCGAGCCGGGCGAGGCGGTACAGCTCGGCGTCGGCGAACGGGTCGATCGCGCGGCTCACCACGAGCGCCGAGCACACCGCCCCGTGCCGCCGGATCACCGCGCGCAACCGGGTGATGAGCATCGTCGCGTCGCCGAGCGGTGCGGCCAACGCCACGCTGCCCGGGGCGAGCCGCACGCGGTCGGTGCTGCCCCGGACGTCGCGTAACGTCCGGGAGCAGTCGGCGACCATCGCGGGCGCGCGGCCGAACGTCATGGGGACGACGACGACACCGGCACCCTCCCCCGCCGCATCCGGTCCCCCGGGCCTTCGCGCCTGCGCTTCCACCAGGTCGGCGAGATCGCGGCCCGGCCGAGCAGCGGGGATGCCCAGGTCCGGCATCTGCTCGGACTCCGGGCCCAACGCGAGGACGACCCGGGCGGTCGCCGGGTCGGTGTGCCCGTGGCCGTGCGCGTGAGCGTGCCCGTTCGCGTGGCCGCTCACGCGCTCTGCTCCACCGGCCCGATGGGGTCGTGCACGGTGACGAGCTTGGTCCCGTCGGGGAACGTGGCCTCGACCTGGATCATCGCCAGCCGCTCGACCACCCCGTCCATCACCTCGCCGGCGTCGAGCACCTGCCGGCCCAGGTGCATGCACTCGGCGACGGTGCGGCCGTCGCGGGCGTGCTCGACGATCTCCCACGAGATGAGCGCGGTGGCCTCGGGGACGTTGAGCAGCACCCCGCGCTCGAGCCTGCGGCGCGCGACCTCGGCCGCGGTGAACAGGGTGAGCTTGTCCAACTCGCGGGGGGTGAGCTTCATCCTGGGGTCCTCTCGTGCTCGGGCGGCGGCGCTACGTGCGCGTCGACGTTTCTGAACGCTAGCGACGTTGTGTGTCGGCAGTGTTACTTACCTCCGGTCCGGACCTTCCTCTCGCCACGCCCTCTCTGCGCGAGGCCCTGACCTGCGGTGCCCTGCGGGCGGCGTGCAGGGCACCGCAGGTCAGGGGGCCGGGGCCGATTGTTACGCCGTGTTACGACTGCCGCGTCGGCGGTGTTCCGGGCCCCTGCCGCTGCGATGATGAGCGCGTGCCCGAGACCACCACACCCCCCGTTTCCTCTGGTTCCTCTGGTTCCTCCGAGACCGTCGATCCCGCCGTGGGCGGATTCGATGCCGCGCGCGCAGAGGAACTGATGCCGGTCCTGACCGAACTCTCCGGGTCGCAGGCCTGGGCCCGCGCGGTGCTGGAGGGGCGGCCGTACCGTTCCCGCGACGCGCTGCACGCACGGGCCCGGCGAGTGCTCGCCGAGCAGAGCGACGCCGAGGTACTGGCCGCGGTCGACGCGCACCCGCCGATCGGCGCGGGCTCGGGCGGCGCGGGCGGCGGCGCAGACACGGGCGCGCCCCGGGAGGTCGGTCAGGCCTCGGCGCGGGAGCAGAGCGCAGCCGCCACCGCGGACGCCGAGCTCGCGCGCCGACTCGCCGAGGGGCAACGTCGGCACGCCGAGCACTTCGGCCACGCGTTCCTCGTGTGCGCGACCGGGTTGACCGCCCAGGACATCGTGGCCGAACTCGACCGGCGGATCGACCTCACCGCCGCGGAGGAACTCGCGACCACCCGCGAGAACCTGGCCGGCATCAACGCCCTGCGGCTGGAGCGACTGCTCGAGACCGGAACCCTCTGATGTCGCTGAGCACCCACGCCCTGGACACCGCCACCGGCACCCCGGCGGTCGGCCTGGGCTACCGGCTCACCGACTCCGCCGGCGCGGAACTGGCGTCCGGGGTCACCGACGCCGACGGCCGGGGCCCCGATCTGGCTCGGGTCGAGGTCGTGGCCGGGGTGTACCGACTGGCCTTCGACACCGGCGGCTACCACCGGGCCGCCGGAGTGCCCGGCTTCTACCCGGAGGCGGTGGTGTGCTTCGAGGTGACGGACCCGGCCGCGCACCACCACGTGCCGCTGATCCTGTCGCCGTTCGGGTACAGCACCTACCGCGGATCCTGAACCGCGGGCCTTCCCGACGCTCTGACCTGGGGTGCCCTGCACCGGCCCAGCAGGGCACCCCAGGTCAGCGCCGGTCAGCGTCCGATGCCCCGCCGGGCGCACTGCTCGCGCAACTCCGCGGCCAGGGTCTGCTCGTCGGCGGTGACGAGTTCGAAGTCCCGCACCACCACGCGGCCGCCCACCACCACGTGGCGGGGCCGGCGCCCGGGTGCGGCCCACAACAGTCCTCGGATCGGATCCGCGACGCCGGCGTCCGCGACCCCGCTGACGTCCCACACCACCAGATCCGCCCCCGACCCCGGCGTGAGCCGACCCAGTTCGGGGCGGCCCAGCCCGTCGGCGCCGCCGGCGGTGATCATCTCCAGCACCTCGAGCGCGTCCAGTGGCCGCCCGGCGAGCGGGGCGACCTGCATCGCCAGTCGCGCGTCGGCCAGGAGGTGTCCGGCGTCGTTGCTGCCACCGCCCGAGGTCCCGAGTCCCACTGTCACCCCGGCGTCGCGTAGTCGGGCCACCGGCGCCACGCCCCACCCCATCGGAAGATCGCAGGCCGGGGCATGGGTCGCGGTGACCCCGCTCCCGGCGATCGACGCGATCTCGGGGTCGGTGATGTCGCAGAGGTGGGCGAGGGTGACGTCGGGGGCGAGCCAACCCCACTCCTCCAGCAGGTCCAGGGGGCGACGTCCGTACAGTTCGGCGGCCCGGGCCACGTCGACCTGCTCATTGGCCTGGGTGCGCCGCCGCAGACCGAGCCGGCGCGCGACCTCCCCCATGGCGGCGAAGGTGGCGGGCCCGTCCGCGTGCACTCCCGACGGCCCCACGGCCAACTGGCGCATACCGTCGCCGGTGACCCCGCCGGTCGCGCCGGGCAGGTGCGCAGCGTGGATCGCCTCGACCGACGCCACTGCGGCATCCGGGTCGTCCCCGGCGGTGCCGCGAACGAAGGCCAGTCGCGATCCCAGCGCCTGCGCACCGGCGTACGCAGCACCGGCGATCTGCACGGGATCCGGGCCCGCCGGCCAGGTGAGGTGGTGATCGGCCACGGTCGTGACGCCGGACAGCAGTGACTCGGCCAGCGCCACGCGGGCGGACAGTTCGACCAGCTCATCGTCGACCCGCGCGGCGACGTAGGCCTCGCGCATCCGGGCCAGCCACACGGCCATCTCCACCCCGCGGGTCCCGGGCAGGGTGCGGAACGCGCTCTGCAGCAGGTGATGGTGGGCGTTGACCAGGCCCGGGGTGACGACGCCGCCGTCGGCGTCGAGGGTCTCGACCACGGCAGCGCCGTCGGGCGCGGCGGCAGCATCGTCCGGCGCGGCGGCGATCCGCCCGTCCACGCACTCCACCGTGGAGACGTCCGCCGACTCGAGCCCCGGCGACCAGACCGCCGAGGCACCGGTCACCCGCAACACCCGCGCGCTCACGCCCGGCCCGTCGCCGCGGGAGACCCGCCGTCGCGCGGCGCGAACGACCTCATCCACACCAGGTCCGGGGTCAGAGGGATGAGGTCCTGCCGGACTCCGGTGGCCCGCCGGACCGCGATCCCCACGGCCGCGGCGACCGGGCAGTACGGGGCCTCGGACATGGACTTGGCGCCCAGGACGCCCTCTGGCTCGACGGTGTCGGCGAAGAACACCTCGGTGCGCGGGACGTCGCCCATGCGGGGTGGGTGGTAGTGCCGCAGGGTCGCGTTGGTGACCGCGCCGGTCTCGTCGAGCATCACCTGCTCGTACAGCGCCGCCCCGAGGGCCTGGGCGACGCCGCCCTCCACCTGTCCCCGCAGTTGCTGCGGGTTGAGGACCCGCCCGGCGTCGACGGCGTGGACGCTGTGCAGGACCTTCACCGTCCCGGTGTCGGGGCACACGGCCACCCGCACGCCCTGCACGGTGAACGCGGCCTGCCGACCCAGCCCGTCGGCGCACCCCTCGGCGGACGCCGGCAGGTGGGCTCCGGCGCGGAGCAGCTCGGCGACCCGGGTCGCCGCGCGGTGCAGGGCGCGCCCACCGACCACGGTGCCGGCGGAGCCGAACGCACCCGTGTCGTGGGTGAGCAGGGCGGTGTCGGACGCGTGCAGGACCACCGAGTCGGACGGCACGCCCAGCGCCTCGGCGACGATCTGGGTGTGCACGGTCGCTGTGCCGTTGCCGAATTCGGCCGTGCCCACGTAGGCGTGCACGGTGCCGTCGGCGGTGATCTCGACGCGGGCCGAACCGTGGTGCCCCCCGGGCGGATTGGTGGCGATCATGCACAGCGCGATCCCGGTCCCCTCCGCCCACCCGGGCGGCGCGGTCTCCCCGCGACCGGAGGCCAGGGCACCTGCCACCAGGTCCAGGCAGTGGTCGAGTCCGTAGGAGGACAGGGCCAGCTCGTCGTCGTCGCCCGCGGAGCTCACCAACGCGTCACCCGGGCGCACCACGTTGCGCCGCCGCAGCTCCACGGGGTCCAGCCCGGCGGCGTCGGCGAGTTCGTCCAGCGCGCTCTCCAGGGCGAACCCCACCTCCCCCAGCCCGTACCCGCGGAAGGCCCCCGACGGCACGGTGGTCGTGTAGACGGCCTCGGCGGTCACCCGCTTGGCCGGGCAGCGGTACAGCTCCACGGACTCGGTGATGGAGTGGAACATCACGCCCGCGGAGTGGCCCCCGTAGGCGCCGGCGTCGGACAGCACGTCCAGCTCGAGAGCGGTGAGCCGGCCGTCGTCGTCGCAGGCCACGGTGACGGTGGTGCGGTACGGGTGGCGCACGGTGGCGGAGGTGAACTGCTCCGCGCGCGAGTACTCCCACACCACGTCGCGGCCGGTGCGCAGGGCCGCGAGCACGGCCAGGTCCTCGACGATCATCTCCTGCTTGGCGCCGAACCCGCCGCCCACCCGCGCGGCGTGGACGCGCAGCTCATCGCGGTCGAGGCCGAAGATCCACGCCAACTCGTCGCGCACGAGAAACGGCACCTGGGTGGAGGAGCGGATGTCGAGCGACCCGCCGACCCGGGGCCCGCCGTCGACGTGCCGCACGATCACCGCGTGGGTCTCCAGGTGCGTGTGCTGGACCCGCGAGGTGCTCCACGTGCCGGTCACCGTGTGCGCCGCGCGGGCGATCCCGGCGTCGACGTCGCCCACCTCGCCGAACCAGTCGGCCACCACGTTGCGCGCGGGGTCGGCGATCCGGGACTCCGGACCCTTGTCGCCGTGGATCGCTGGCGCTCCGGGGGCACGCGCGGCCTCGGGATCGAGGACCGACGGCAACACCTCGTAGCGCACCTCGATCAGCTGGCAGGCCCGCCGGGCGAGTGCCTCCGACTCGGCCACCACCGCCGCCACGCGCTGACCGTGGTAGCGCACGATCGGGTCGAGCACGCGGGTGTCGTCGGGATCGTCGGTACGCCGCTGGTGGCGGGCGGTGGAGAACAGGACGTCGGGGTCGTCGTGGTGGGTGAGCACGGCGACCACGCCGTCCATCGCGAGGGCGCGGGAGGCGTCGATCGACACGATGCGGGCGTGCGCGTGCGGGGAGCGGAGCACCGCGAGATGCGCGCAGCCCGTCAGGTCGGTGTCCAGGGTGAAGGGTTCGGCGCCGCGCACCACGCGCTCGGTGGCCGGGGCGGCGACCGGGCTCCCGATCCCCCCGGCGGCGCACGCATTCCGGGCGCCGTCGAGGGCGTCCTCGACCGCCCGGTAGCCCGTGCAACGGCACAGGTTGCCCTTCATGGCGGCGATCCTCGGCGCCGGCCCGCCGTCCCGGGCGCACGGCGCGTGCCCCAGCCCGGTGACCGTGGTGACCATCCCCGCCGTGCAGAACCCGCACTGGAACCCGGCGGCGCGGGCGAACGCGGCCGGCACCTCGTCGGGCACCCCGGCGGCGGTGCGGACGTCGGCGCCCTCGGCGCGGTGCGCGGGCAGCACACAGGAATGGGTGGGCACGCCGTCGACCAGCACGGAACACGCACCGCAGTCGCCGGTGTCGCAGCCCTTCTTCACCGCGTGCACCCCCGACTCGCGCAGCAGCGTCCGCAGGCACTGCCCGGGGCGCGGGTCGGTCTCCAGCGCGCGTCCGTCGACGGTGATCAGCATGGTGCCTCCCGGTAGATGGGGTGGGTGAGTTCGGCGACGACGGCGAGGGCCGCGATTCCCGCCACGTGACGCCGCCAGCCCGGGTCGCCCTGGGGGTCGTCGTGCCAGCGGGGCAGGTCGCGCACGGCGGCCTCGGCCTCGTCGGGCGTGGGGGGCCGGTCCCAGGTGAGCACCTCCGGGGCGGGCACGGCGGCGGTCACGACGAGCGTGCAACGGCCGCCGGGGTCCAGTCGCCCGGTGACCAGCGAGCCGGAGCGGCCGCTGGGCACCAGCGAGTGCCGCCGGACCGCGTAGCGCGCCCGGCTCGCCGCCGCGGGGATGACGAGCGCGCGCAGGATCTCGCCCGGGGCCAGGCAGGTGCGACCCGGACCCACCACCACCTCGGCGGCGGGGACGGTGCGGGTGCCGCCGTCGGGGGTCCAGATCTCGGTGGTCGCGTCGAGCGTGCAGGCCGCGGCCGTCCCGGCGCCGGCCGGCAGGGCTGCGCAGAGGTTGCCTCCCCAGGTGCCGCGGCCCCAGATCTTCCACGAGGCGAGCAGGCAGGAGAACGCGTCGTGGAGGAACGGGCGCAGGGGCGCGGTGAGCGGGTGGTCGAGCACGGTCCGCAGCGTGGCGGTAGCGGCGACCCGCAGTCCGCCGTCGGGCAGCGGTTCGACGTCGGGCCAGCGCAGGTCGAGCAGGTCCACGAGCGCGGTGAGCGGGGTGGTCTCCCCCGGCGGGGCCGCGGCGCCGGCCGGGTGCAGGTGCGCCTCCCCGTGCAGGGCGGTCCCGCCGGCCAGGGCCGTGGCGCCGGCGAGCAGGGCCGCGTGCGCCTCGCCCCGGCTGCGCGGTCGGTGGAGTGCGGTGACGCTGACCAGGTCCACCGCCCTCACCCCGCCCGGGCCAGCAGCCGCCGGCGGGCGGCCACCACGTCGCGGGCCACGGCGTCGGTGTCGACGGTGAGCACGCGCCCGTTTGCCACCACCCGGCGGCCCTGCACCCACACCCCGGCCATCGGCGGGCGGGACCCCAGGACGAGCGCGGCCACCGGGTCGTCGATCCCCGCGTGGGCCGGGGTGTCCAGGCGCCACAGTGCGACATCGGCCTGGTATCCGACGGCCAGCCGCCCGATCTCACCCTCCCGCCCGAGCGCGCGGGCACCGTCCACGGTGGCCATCCGCAGCGCCGTCCGCACGTCCATCGCCCGGGGCCCGCGGGTGGCGCGGGCGAGCAGGAGCGCGGTGTGCATCTCTTCCCACAGCACGCCCGACTCGTTGCTCGCCGAGCCGTCCACGCCCAGCCCCACCGGGATCCCCGCGGCGAGCATGTCCGGGACGCGGGCGATGCCGGCGCCCAGGCGGCCGTTGGAGACGGGGCAGTGCGCGGCCGCCATCCCGCCGGCGGCCATCGCGGCGATCGCCGGGTCGTCGAGGTGCACGGTGTGGGCGAACCATACGTCCGGGCCCACCCAGCCCACCGACTCCATGTACTCCATCGGCGTGCTGCCGAAGCGTTCGCGGCAGAATTCCTCTTCGTCGTCGGTCTCGGCCAGATGGGTGTGCAGGCGCACGCCCCGCTCGCGGGCGAGCTCGGCGCTGGTGCGCAGCAGGTCGCCGGTCACGGAGAACGGTGAGCACGGTGCCACGGCGATGCGGCACATCGAGTCGGGGCCCGCGTCGTGGAAGCGGTCGATCACGTCGGCGGTGCCGGCGAGGATCGCGTCGATGCCCTCGACCACCGAGTCCGGCGGCAGCCCGCCCGAGCTGCGGCCCAGATCCATCGACCCGCGGCTGGGGTGGAAGCGCAGCCCCACCGTCGCGGCCGCGTCGATCTCGGCGGCGAACACGTCCCCGGCGTCGGCGGGCACCACGTAGTGGTGGTCCGTGGTGGTGGTGCAGCCGCCGAGGGCCAGGTGCGCGAGCCCACCGAGGGCGGCGGTGCGGACGTCGTCGGCGTCGATGCCCGCCCACACCGGGTACGAGGCGGTGAGCCACTCGAAGAGCGTCGCGTCGGCCGCGAGCCCCCGGGTGAGCCACTGGTACAGGTGGTGATGGGTGTTGATCAGGCCCGGGGTGGCCAGACAACCCGTGCCGTCGACACGTTCCGCGCCGTCCGGAACGAGCGCCGGATCGCACGGCCCCTCCCCCACCGCGGTGATCCGGCCGCCTTCGAGCAGCACGTGGCCGGCGGTGTACTCGGCGCCGTTCCCGGCCCCGGCCCCGCCCATGGTCGCGACCGCGCAGTTCTCGATGAGCACCGCCGCGGCTCCGGAGGTCATGCCCGCACCAGGCCCGGCGTGAACGCCGGGGTGAACCCCCGCGCCCGGGCCGAGCGGATCATGCGCTCGGTGAGCTGGGCGTCGGCCTCGTCGGCGAGCGGGTGCAGGCTGCGCGCGCCCTCCGCGACAAGGCGTCCGCCCACGTAGACGTGGGTGAGATTGCGCAGCGAGCACGCCAGGACGTACGTGGCGACGGGGTCCCAGATCGGTCCGGTCGCAGGCCTGGTGGGGTCGACGACGACGAGGTCCGCGTGCTTTCCCACCTCCACGCTGCCCACCCGGTCGGACAGGCCGAGGGCTTCCGCGGCCCCCAGGGTGTGCATGTGCAGGACCTCGCGGGCGGCCAGCACCGCGGCGTCGGAGTGGACGGCGCGCTGGGTGTACAGGCCGATCCGCATGTTCTGGAACGGGTCGGACACGTCGGTGCAGGACTGGTCGTCCAGGCCCATCCCCACGCGGATGCCCGCGTCCCGGTACCGGGTGATGTCGGCGATGCCCGAGCCCAGCCGGCCGTTGGAGGTGGCCTGCCAGATCACGGCGGAGTCGGTCTCCGCGACCCGGCGGACCATGTGGTCGGTGGGGTGGACGAAGTGGCCGAACGCGAAGTCGGGGCCCAGGACCCCGGCGCGGTCGTACCAGTCGAACTTGGCCCGCTGTACCTCGAGGTGCTCGGCGGTCTCCACGAAGTGGGCCTGGTTGCCCACGCCGTGGGTGTGCATGGCGTGGCGCTCGCGCTCGGCCGTGGCCGGCGAGGACGACCACTGCACGGATCCGAACACCGACCCGCCCAGGTCCAGCTCGCGGGGAACGGTGCGCAGTCGGTGCTCGGTGACGTGGGCGAACGCGTCGAAGCACTCGGCCTCGGGGAGCTGCTCGTCGTCGAGGCGGGTGGAGGTGACGCAGCGGAGCCCGGAGTCGGCCTGGGCGTCGATCTGCCGGGTGAGGAAGTCGATGTCGTGGACCCGCTCGGCGACCAGGGTCGAGGAGGCGTGGTCGAACACCGCCACGACCCGGCTCTGGGTGAAGTTGTAGGCGCTGGTCACACCGTTGCGCAGGAAGTCCAGGCAGCCGGCGAGGGTGAACCAGTACAGATCCTCGGCCTCCGCCCCGACTATCATCTCGCCCAGCGTCGACACCCAGCCGTAGAGCGTGTCGTCGGGGGCGGTGCCGCGCATCCCGGCGGTGAACAGGTGGCTGTGCGCGGAGACGAACCCGGGGGCGAGGATGGCGCCGCCGAGGTCGTGGACTTCGCCCGGCAGGCCGAGCGGCGGGTCGCCGGGCCCGAGTCCGGCGATGATGCCGGCCTCGTCCACGTGGACCCAGCCGTGGAACCAGGCGGGCGCGGCCGGGTCCGCGGACACTGGCAGGACCAGCGCGTCGGTGAAGGTGATCATGGGTTCTCTCGTTCTCTCGTGTGTCAGCCCGGAAGTTCCTCGGCCCGCCACCGCTGCCCGTCCGTCACGAAGCGGCGCCGATGGGAGGGCTCGTCGCGTCCGGCGGCCCAGAAGGTCACGGACCCGGGCCGCAGTCGCATGCCCAGCCACGTCTCGGGCGGCTGCGCCGGCGACGGGCCGAACCGCTCCACCGCCGCGGCCCACACCCGGCGTCTGCCCGGCGGGGCGAGTTCCGCCGTCGCTTGGTCGTTGGTCCAGGCCAGGAGCTTGAGGTACTCGCTGCGGGAGTGATAGCTCGTCAGGTGCTCGTCCCGATCGGTCGGCTCGGCCACCCCGGTGACCGTGAGTTGCCGCGTCCGGTCGGCGGACACCACGACCAGCGTCGCGCGCGGGTCGGTGGCCAGGTCCAGGGCCTTCTGGGACCGCGAATCCGTGTGGAACGTGGGCCCGTCGGTGGTGGCCCCGGAGACCAGCAGGTGCCGACAGTGCGGGGTCCCGTCCGGGCCGACCGTCGCCAGGACCCCCAGCGGCGGATCCGCCGGGTCGATCGCCAACCACGCGACCATCGCCTCCAGTGGATCGTCGGTGGAGCCGGGCATGGTGACCACGGGCATCTCGACGGCGGTCACAGTGCACCTCCCGTCACGGTGGCCGCGGCGGTGACGGTGGCCGCGGCGGACACCCCGCGCGCCGGGTCGAACTCGGCGATCTCGGCCAGCGCCCCGGCCACGGCGTCCGCGTGATCGGCCACCAACCGCCGCCCGGTCTCGGGGTCGGCCCCGGTGGGGTCTCCGATCACCCCGGTGTCGGACAGGTCGTCGGCCAGCCAGCCGAACCTCACGGGGCCGGTGAACCCGATGTGCTGACACTCCGCGATCCCGGCCGGGACCCTCGCCTCGGCCGCCGACATGTCGACGAGCTCGGGGTGCAGGTGCAGCATCATTGACGTCTCCGCCCACCCGGCGTGGATTCCCATGCCCAGCTCGGTGGGACCCGGGACCGCACGCCCGGCGTAGAGGAAAGTGCGCAGCCCGAAGCGGCGGCGCAGTTCGCGCAGCGCCACCTCGAGCAGCGCCGAGTTGCCGCCGTGGCAGTTGACGAACAGCACCCGGGTGAACCCGCTGGCCCGCAGTGCCGAGCCGAGCTCGACCACCTCGCGCATCAGCGTCTCCCCGGAGATCCACAGCGCCCCGGTGAGGTTGGCGTGTTCGTCGCTCTTCGTATATCCCAGCGCCGGCATGAGCCAGGCGTCGACGCCCGCTTCCGCCGCGGCGGCCACCGCGTGGGCGGCCACGTGCTCGGCCACGAGGAGGTCGGTGGCCAGCGGCAGATGCGGACCGTGGGGTTCGATCGCCCCGGCCGGGATGACGGCGACGGGGTCACCGGATCCGACCCGGCCCGCCTCGACGGTCGTGAGTTCGGCGTAGCGCCGCTGCGGCCCGATCACGCCTCCCACCGCCCGGGGTTGAGCAGGCCGAACGGGTCGGTGCGGGCCGCCAGCGCGCGGACGGCCTCGGTGCCGTGGTCCACGCGGTACTGATGCGGCGAGTGCACGCGCACCCCCAGCTCCTCCAGCACCGGCACACCCGCGTACGCGGCCTCGGGCGAGGTGTAGTGACCGTTGAGCATCCCGAACATCCGCCCGTGTCCCGCCTCCAGGTGCAGGGTCCCGCCCGGGTAGACGGCCTCCACCTCGTCGAGGCGTTCCACCAGGGCGTCACCCTGGCACTCCATGTGGAACCAGGTGTCCGGCTCGGCCTTCTGCAGCCAGTGGGTGGGGTGGTTGTAGGACAGGGTCGAGACCTTGATCGTCTCGTTGACGCCCGTGCGGACCGCCTCGACCACTCCCCCCGCACCATCGATGATCGCCCGGACCTCGTCCACCGCGGCGGCGTCGACGATCGCCCGCAGGCTCGCCCGGCCGGCGGGGATGGCCTCGTCGGCGGGCAGGCACGAGGAGACGTGGGCGCCGTCCGCCGAGCACAGGCGCGGCGCGGGCTCGACGAGGTGGACCCGCCGTACCGCGGCGAACGCGTCGTGGTGGTCGTCGAAACTGGCGTACACGCACCGCCAGTCCTGCAGCGGTTCGATCCGCACCGTGGCGCGCACGATGATCCCGGCGACCCCGTAGGTGTGGACGAACGGCTGGGCGTCGGCACCCTCCAGGTGCACGATCTCGGCGTCCTCGTGGGCGAAGACCACGTCGAGCGCCTCGACGAACCCCTGGTGGTTGCGGCCGTGCACGATCGTGCCGGTGCCCGCCGACCCGCCGGCGAGGAACCCGCCGAGGGTCGACTGCACGGTGGACGGGTACATCCACAGCTGGCTGCCGTGGTGGGAGGCCAGCCGCTTCTCGAGGGTCAGCATGCGGACCCCGGCCTCGGCGGTGACCACGCCCGCCTCCGTGTCCACGTGGTCGACGCCTCGCAGCGCGGTCAGGTCCAGGACCAGCCCGCCGTGCAGCGGGACCACCTGGCCGTAGTTGCCGGTGCCCTTGCCCCGGGAGGTGATGGGCACCCGTCGGCGGACGGCCGCGCGGACCACGGCGGGCACCTGCTCCACGTCCGTCGGCCGGCACACCACCTCGGGCCGGCCGATCGGCCACTGCGCCCGCAGGATCGGGCTGAGGTAGGACCCGTCCACCGATGCCTTGTCCAGGGAGCGGTCGTCGGTGTGCACGGCATCGGGACCGAGCAGGTCGAGCAGGTCGTCGACCAGGCCGGCGACGTCTGCGGCCGAGTCTGTCGAGCCGGTGGGAGTGGCGGGTGCGGTGGAGGTCGCGGTCACGAGGGGCTCCGATCGGGTGCGGGGGCGGCGGGAACTGAAGGGGTGAACCGGGCAGAGGAGCCGGATCAGTTCATCCCGATGGCCGGGTCGATGAACTGGTTGGTGGCGACGGTCCCGGGCGAGACGTCCTCGGCGATCGCGACGTCGGCGGCCTCGTAGACACCCTTGACTTTGGCCACCATGTCGGCGAGGCGCTCGTCGTCGAAGTCACCGATCGTGGCGTTGGGTCCGTTGCCCACCAGTTCGCGCTCGAGCATGGCCTCGACGGCGAAGTCGGCCAGCTCAGCGCTGTAGACCCAGCCGGTGTTGAACTGCTCGACGGCGTCCACGATCACGGCGTTGGTGCGGGCCGGATCCTCGAAGTACTCGACCTCGGCCTGCTGCAGTACGGGCACCAGCTTCTCCAGGCACGCCGCGCTGTCCTCGAGCTCGGCGCTGCGCACGGCCATCATCGACTTGTAGATCGGGTAGCCCAGGTCGTGGAGCAGCTGGTACTTCACCGGCTTGCCCCATTCGGCGACCTCGTTCTCGTAGATGAACGGCTCGGCGCTGGCGAAGCCCTGCTGGGCGACCGCACCGCCGGAGGCGACGAAGTTCGAGGGCGAACCGTCGTAGCTGCCGTCGACCTGGGCGGGGTCGAGGATGCCCTCGCCGAGGAGGTAGTCCATGTAGGCGTTGCCCTCGAAGTACAGGACCCGCGTGTTCTCGTCCTTGAGGTCGCTGACGGTCTCGACGTCCGGGTAGGTCTCGGGGTCCCACATGATCATCTGCGGGTTGATGTCCAGCGGTGCGAAGACGCCGATGGTGGGGTTGTTCAGCGAGTTCTGGACCGCCTGGTCGGCGTCCACGTAGCCGAGCATGATGTCGGTGTCCTGGTACATCTGCGCCGTGACCTGCTGGAAGCCGATCGCGGGGCCGCCGGCCCGGACCTCCACGTCCACACCGGTGTACTCACCGGAGGCGAACAGCGGCCCGGAGACCGACTTGGCGCCGGCGTCGATGGTCGGCTCCGGTCCGAGGAGTTCGTAGAGGTGGCCGTGCTCGGCCTCGGGGTTCCAGTCCGTCTGGACCACGACCTTCTCGGGGCACACCTCGCTGAGGTCGACCGCGCCGATCTCGCCGGTGTACCCGGAGGAGGCCTCCGCGGACTCGGAGCCGCCGCAGGCGGTGAGCGTGACGGCGCCGAGCGTGCAGAGCGCGGCCACGGAGACGGCGGTACGGGGGGCGGTGGTGCGTCGCATGGGAACTCCTGGGTGTGGGTGACGGAACGACGAGATGGAAGCGAGTGCTGTATTGATGTGATCAATAAAGAAGAGTGAACCGCTGCCGTGTTTCAGTGGTGTTGCGGGTTCGGTCGGGAGTCGTTACGGCTGGTCGCCGGGGGTTACGACTAGCGGTCGGCGTCCGGGTTGTACCAGCGCCCCACGACCCGACGGGACAGCAAGCCGAAGAACAGGAACACGGCCACGCCGAGCAGGGAGGCCAGGATGATGGAGGCGAACAGTTCCGGCGACTGCAGGCGGGCGCGGAAGGTGTCGATGAGGATGCCGATGCCCGGGTCGCCCTGCTTGAAGAAGAAGTCGCCGACGATCGCACCGACCACCGACAGGCCGGCCGCCACGCGCAGGCCCTCGAACAGCGCCGGCAGGGCGGCAGGGGCCTCGAGCTTGCGCAGCACTGTGAGCCGCCCGGCGTGGTGCAGCGTAAAGAGCCGGCGCAGGCCCGGGTCGACGGACTTCAGCCCGAACAGGGTGTTGGAGACGATCGGGAACAGTGCGATCAGCACGCACACGAACACGCGGGCGGTGAACCCGAAGCCGAACCAGAAGCCGATCAGCGGCACCAGCGCGAGGATCGGGATGCACTGCAGTACCACCGCGTAGGGGAACAGCGAGCGCTCGGCCCACTTCTCCTGGCTCATGATGATCGCCCACACGACGCCGATCACGAACGCGATCGCCAACCCCGTCAGCGCGACGGTCGCGGTCCGGCCGAGCGCCTCGAGCATGCCCGAGACGCTGGGCCCGAACAGCCCGTCGGTGACCACCACGTGCGGCGCCGGAAGCAGGAACCGCCGCGACGGCTCGAGCACCCCGTAGCTCACGAAGTACCACAGGCCCAGCACTGCGGCCAGGACTGCCAACGGGCCGCCGTAGCGGACCACGGGCCCGTCGGCCGAGAGGCGGAACCGGGGGCGGGCGGGTCCGGCGGCGGGGGCTCCCCCGGCCGGTTCGGCCACGGGGCCGGGGCCCACGTCGGCGGCGGTGACCTCGTCGTCGTCGTCGTTCTTCACGGTCGCGCGGGCGGTGATTCCGTTCATCAGTGTGCCTCTCATCAGTGCGCCTCCTCGAGTGCCTGGGATACCTCGCCGACGAGGTTCATGTAGTCCGCCGTGTAGCGGATCTCGGGGTCGCGCTCCGGCCCGAACGGCACGTCCACCGAATGGGTGATCCGCCCCGGCCGACCGGACATCACCACCACGCGCGTGGACAGGTACACCGCCTCCGCGACCGAGTGCGTGATGAACAGACCTGCGAACCGCTTGGCCGCGAACAGCCCCAGCAGCTCGTCGCCGAGGCGCTGCCGGGTGATCTCGTCGAGCGCGCCGAACGGCTCGTCGAACAGGAACAACTCCGGGTCGAGGGTCAGCGAGCGGGCCAGCGAGACACGCATCTTCATGCCGCCCGATAGCTCCCGCGGCAGCGACGTCTCGAACCCGGCCAGGCCCACCAGTTCGATCGCCGCCGCCGCGCGGTCACGGCGTTCGGTGCGGCCGATGCCGTCGAGCTCGGCGAGCATCTCCACGTTCTGCTCGACCGTCCGCCACGGCAGCAGGGTCGCGTCCTGGAAGACGTAGCCGATGCGGTCGGTGCCGGTCTGCATGTAGCCGTCGGTGTGGGTGGCGAGCCCGGACGCGAGGCTGAGTAGCGTGGACTTGCCGCAGCCGGACGGGCCCACGACGCTGACGAACTCTCCGGCGCGGATCCGCAGGTCCACGCCGTCGAGCGCGCGGGTGCCGTTGGGGTAGGTCACTCCGACGCCGTCGAATCCGAGGATCTCGCTGCCGGGCCGGGCGGCCTGCGCCGCCCGCATGTCGGTGGGTGTGGTCATCGGGTCTCCTCGTAGGTGGGTGTCCGTGGGTGGGAGGTGGCGGCTTGGTCGTCGAGCAGCGCGACACCGGGGTCGACGACGACGAGGACCTCCCTCGCCGCCACCACGCAGCCCGCCCGCAACACGATCCGGTCGGGTGGCGCGTCGGCGATCACGTCATCGAGCCCGCCCGCCCGGACCAGCAGCAGGTCGGCCCGCAGGCCGGGTGAGGGGCCGGCGGGCGGCAGACCCATGACCTCGCGGGCGCCGCCCGTGACGAGTTGCCAGGCGGTGTCCATGTCGAGGTGGGCGGCCACGATCAGCAACATCGCCGTCTCGGTGGCGTCGGAGCGGCCGACCGGGTTGAACGGGTCGCGCACGTTGTCGGCGCCGGCGGCGACGGTCACGTCGGTCTCGAGCAGGGCCCGGACCGGGGGCAGGCCGCGCGGGACCGAGGTGCAGCCGGCTCGGCCCTGCAGGTACAGGTTGGTGATCGGCAGGGTCACCACCCCGACGTCCGCCCTGCTCAGCGCGCCGGCGGCGCGGGATTGGCCCGCCCCGTCGAGCGAGCCGATGCGGCAGCAGTGCCCGGCAGTGCGGATCTGCCCCGCCGGCCAGGTCGCGACGCGGTCGGTGAACACCTCGAGCATGGCGTGGTCGCCGTCGAGGAACTCGTCCACGTGCAGGTCTATGCCGGTGCCCAGCTCCTCGGCGAGGTCCACCAGTCGGTTTGTCTCGGCGACCGGGTCGGTCGAGATGTGTGGGGCCCCGCCGATGAGGTCGGCACCGGCCGCGATCGCGGCGCGGGCCCGGTCCGACGGGTCGACCTCGTTGACCATCACCGAGATCTGCAGGTCCATCACGCCGGCGAGCTCGTCGCGGACGCGGACGAGAGCGCGGACGCCGCGCAGCGGGTCGTGGTCGTCGTGCAGGTCCACGTGGCTGCGCACCGCGGTCGTCCCGTTGGCCACGAGCTTGCGCGCTGCGGCGAGGGCGCGGGCGTGGATCTCGTCCTCGTCGACCGTCGCGGCGTAGGCCCGCCACGCGTCGATCGCCGCCCCCAGGTCGCAGCCCGGCGGCCGCGTGGCGCCCCAGCTCAGGGCCTTGTCGAGGTGGGCGTGCGGCTCCGCGGGCGCGGTGAGCACCATGTAGCCGCGGGCGTCGATCACCGATTCGCCCCCGGTAGGACCACCGCGCGTCGGGGTGGTCCCCGCATCCGTCACGGCCACGACCACCCCGTCGACGATGTCCACGTCGACCACCCGGCCGCCCTGCAGCCGGGCCCCCGCGATCCGGTCCACGTGCCGCGGCGCGACTCGCTCGGCCCCGGCTCCGCGCTGTGCATCGCGCTGTGCCGCTCGTCGTGGTTCCATCGTTCCCCTCCTCTTCCCTCACGCCCGGCGCTTGCTCTCTGACCCGGCGCTGGCAGGCCCGGCCCACCGGTCTGGTCGCGCCCGGCGCGGCACTTGTGCTTCCGACCCCGGAGCGGGATAGTTGCCGGGTATTGATCGGATCAATACTGATCAGTGTGGTGGCCCCGTGTTTCGGCGGCATTACCCCGCTGTTCCGGCGCGGTTCCGGTGTCCGCCGATTCCGCGCCAACGCGACTACCTGCACGAATACCGACCCCGGCAGACCGCGTCCCACCAGATCCCGCCCCGCCAGACCCCGACCCGCCCCGACCGCAAGGGAGGCCCCATGACCACCGCACGAGGCGACTCGCTGGACCGTCTCGGCGCGCGCATCCGGCACCACCGCCGCCAACTCGGACTGACGCTCGTCGAGGTGGCCGACCAGGCCGGGATCTCGCAGCCCTTCCTCAGTCAGATCGAGCGTGGCAAGGCGGCGCCCAGCATGTCCACGCTCGAGGGTCTCGCCCACGCCCTCGGCACCACCCAGGCCCACCTCCTCGACGCGGTCACCGCCGGCGGGGCCTCCGACACCGGCGGACCCGGAGACTCCGGCCGGGACCGGGCCCATTCCGACCGGGTCGACGTCCAGCGCTCCACCGAGGGCGCCACCCTGACCCGGGCGGAGCGCACGGTCGGCGGTCACACCCGACTCCTGCCCGGAGGCCCGGGGGGCACGCAGTTCCTCGAGTTCGTGGAGACCAATCACGTCCCGGGCCGGTTCTTCGAACACCCCGGCCAGGAATGGCTCTACATCACCCGGGGCACCGTCCTGCTCGAGGTCGGCGATTCGCTCACCCGACTCGAGGCGGGCGACGTCGCGAGGTACAACGGCACCCTCCCCCACCGGTGGTACGTCCCCGACGGCGGCGAGGCGTGCCTCATCGTCGCCCGACCGGGTTGACCGCGACCGGGCCGCCCGACCTGCGCCTGACCAGCACGACCACCACGACCACCCACCTCAGCTACCCTGGGACATCCCCGCCCCGGCCCCCTCCCTCGCGCGCCGACCCGGGGCGCCCTGCGGGGGCCGAGCAGGGCACCCCAGGTCAGAACGCCCAAGACCGTGCACCGCCCACAGCGCCACACCCTTCACCGAACCAAGACCCGGACCCGGACCCACCACTCCCCCGAGACCGCCCGCACCACGCATGCCCTCTACCTGCAGTGCCCTGCGGAGGGTGCGCAGGGCACCCCAGGTCAGCGGGCGCCGCGGTGATCAGCGACGACGACGAGGCCGGGCATCTCCCCGTAATGAGATGGCACTCGCTCGCGTGTTCGATCCAGTCTCCCTGCCCACGATGTCAGACCTAGAACATATGGTCGAACCATGACGAGCACCTCCAAGTCCGACGCCCATGATTCCGCCTCCCATGCGGCGATCGTCCCCGATGCCCCCGACCCGTTCGTGCCGCCTAAGGGGTTCACTACAGCGACCGGTCCCGCCGTCGACGTGATCGTCCCGGAGGCCTACGCCCGGTGGGATCCACATCAACAGCGCGGATATCTCGCCCAACGCCTGATCAACGCGGCCGAGGGACGCACCGTCGCCTTCGCCTACGATTGCGTCCGGGTCGCGGGGCAGCGCGACCGCCACCGGGACCCGTGGGAGACCGCCGCCTCGATCGTCAGCGCCTCGATGGCGTTGTCCCGGCACGGCGCCTCGCGTCTGGTCACCACCGCGGTCGAGTTGACCGAGCGGCTCCCCCGTACCGCGGCCCTGCTCGCGACCGGATGGATCGGCATCCTCGCCGCCCACACGATCGCCGAGGAGACCGCGATGGTCTCCGATGAGCTCATGCCCCAACTCGACAGGCGGATCAGTGAGGCACTGGCTCCCACCAGGCGCCGCACACACCCGCCGAGACTCGGCCCGCTACGAAAGATGCTCACCAAGACCGTCTCGGCGTGCGACCCGGTCGGGGCCGACGCCAGGGCGAGGGAGGCGCGGCGGGACCAGGACGTCGAGAGGGTGCCGCTGGCCGACGACAGGGCCCTGATCACAGCGCACCTCACCGCGGAGACCGCCGTGGAGATCGCCGACCGTATCGAGGCCCTCGCGAGCACCGCCTCCGAGGACGACCCGCGTTCTCTCGGTGAGTTGCGTGCCGCGGGCCTACTGGCGCTGAGTCGCGGGTGGGCCTGCCTGCCCGACGTCGACGGCGAACACCCCGGTGACCCGGACGGACAGGCGGCCGCTCGGCGGGTGACCATCTACGCCTACGACGACGGCAGTCCGGACAACCGTGGCCTCACGCTGGCCGGCTACGGGCCGATCACCGGTCACACCGCCGACCAGCTGGAGCGCAGCGCTCGTCGCCGGATCGACTCACTGGCAGATCTCGCGGACCCCGACTGCTACGCGGCCCGGCGGTACACGCCCTCCGAGGCGTTGGCACGCTTCTGCAAGGGCCGCGACGGCACCTGTGTCTTCCCCGGGTGCCAGACGCCAGCCGAGAAGACCGACCTCGACCACATCATCCCGTTCGACCATGACAACCCGGAGTGCGGCGGGCACACCACGTCCGATGATCTCGGCTCCCTCTGCCGCTTCCACCACCGACTCAAGACCGAGGGAATCTGGGCCTACTACCGGGACATCGACGGAACCTACGTCTGGCTCCACGGCCCCAATCACCCGGAGGCCGATCCGGGAACGCGCATCACGACGGCCCCCGGTGGACCGCTGGCCGCGCTCGCCCCGCCGCGGCATCCGGAGTCCAACCGACGGCAGCAGGACGCGGCCGAAGCCGGCAGGACCGGCAGCGGCTCACCGGCGTCGAGGAGGCGCCCCCACCTGCGTCACCGCCGCGCGGCGGAGCGCAGCAGGCTGCGGGCCCAGGCGCACCATCGTCAACAGGAACCCCGGTCAGGGCGCCCGCCGCGCTCGGCTCCCCCGCAGGATGACCGGCCCCAGCAGGACCAGCCGCGGTCCTCGGCGTTCGATGATGAGCCGCCGTTCTGATGGCGGGGCCGTCAGTAGCGGGGTCTCGTCGGGTACCAGCCGTCGTCGGGGCGGTGCGGGCCGATCGACCGGACCTCGCGGAACTCGAAGCCCGCGAAGTCGTCCGCGAGGCGGTCCCAGTTCTCGCGAGTGATCGCGGTGGTGACCGCCCCCGCGATGCGACCGACACCTCCGTAGATGCCGGACAGCTGGTTTCCGGTGACGCCCATGGACGTACGCGCGCCGGTCGAGAAGTGGTGCAGCCTGGTCACCCAGGGCGCGGAGCCCGGTCGGCGTTCGGTGAACTCGAAACCCGGTCCGAGGTAGGGGTTGCGTCCTGCCGGGTGGCCGGCGGCGAAGTCGTGCACGTCGGCCCACAGGGCGATGTCGTCGACGAACTCCGCGAGCTCCGGGCGCAGTCGCAGGTCGACCTCGTACCCGGTCGCGGCGATCACCACATCGGCGTGGAACCGGTCGGCGGGGGTGACGATGGCGAGCTCGGTCCCGCCCGCGCCGTCGTCGACCACCGCGACCGAGTCCCAGGCACAGCCTGTGCGCAGTGCGAAGTCGGGATGGGCGAAGCACCGCCACACCGTGTGCTGGGTCGGCGGCTGCGGCAAGCCCCCGCTGAGGAGGGTGAAGTCCCACTTCGCGCGATCGTCGAGGTCGTAGAAGCGTTCCTGCATGCCGGGGAACTCCATCCACCGCAGCGGGTTGGAGTCCGGGACGGTGTCCCGCCGCATGAACACCTCCGCTCGCGCGGCGCCGTGGTCGAGCGCGGTGGCGGCGTTGTCGAACCCGGAGGCTCCGCCGCCCAGGACGGCGACCCGCCGGCCGCGCAGGGCCTCGAAGTCGATCGGGTCCTCGGTGTGGAACCAGCGCTCGCGCGGCAGCGCACGGACCATCTCCGGCACCCGCTGTCCGCCGCCGCCGCTGAGGCCGAGGGCGAACACGATCCGCCGGGCGGTCACGGTCTGGGTGGCACCGCCGGCGGCGGCCACCTCCACGACGAACGGGCCATCCGCCGTGGCGGGGCGGTGCACGGCGGTCACCTGCGTCTCGTGGCGGACCTCGATCCCCGCTGCCTCGCGATACCAGCGCAGGTAGTCGTTCCAGTCCAGGCGCGGAACGAGGTCGATCTCCTGCCACGCCTGCTCGCCGTAGACCGCCTCGAACCAGCGGCGCACGTGCAGCGACGGGACGTCGAACTCGATGCCGCGCATGTGTTTGGGGCTGCGCAGGGTGTGCATGCGTGCGTAGCGGTCCCAGCAGCCCACCCGGTCGGCGGGCCCGTCATCCACCACCAGGACCCGGTCGATCCGTTGACGTCCGAGGGCGAAGGCGGCGCCGAGTCCGGCCTGACCGCCTCCGATGACCAGCACATCGAGTTGCGCGAATCCGGGTTCGCGCGGGATCCAGTCGCGAGCATGGCTCGTGGTGGCGATGTCCTCGCGGACGCGCGCGGTCAGCGCGGCCAGCCTGGCGTCGGCGTCTGCCAGGCGGCGGGGGCTGGTCTCGCCCGGGGTGGGGAGCGTGGGCGCGTCGGGCATCACGGAGGTCATGGACGTCTCCTGCGGCATCGGGACCCGGGTCCTGTGCCCGGGCGGACACCGCGCCGCTGCCTGACTGATGACTCGGCCGCCGGGGCGTCGGTCGCCCGGCGGCCGGGTCGGCTGGGCCGACCGCACCGTCGCGGTGTCGCCTCCGAGTCTGACACCAGCGCTTTTCCGCCGTGTTACGCCGACGTGAGAGCGGTGTGGCGCGCCGCCGGGTCCGCGCCGCCGGCGGCGATGTCCCGCGTGAAGCTCGCCAGTGCCGCGCACAGTGGGCCCGGTGCGGACAGCTGCGGGACGTGGCCCGTGTGGAGCGTGACCACCCGGGCACCAGGGGTGAGCTGCTGCATGCGTCGCTGCGCGATGATCGGCACGGTGCGATCCCCGGTGGCTTCGACGTACAACCGCGGCAGGGCGCCGAAGCGCGCAGGGGTCCAGGCGGCGGAGATCAGCCGGGCGCTCTCCCGCTGCGGCCGCAACCGGCGCGCAGCGGCGATCGCCTCCCCCGCCGGGGCGTCGTGGAAGAACACCGCCGCCGCGGCCTCCGGCGGGACCGACGTCTCGCGGCCGTCCGCACTCGACTCGAGCCACCGGGAGATCCCCACCTCCGGAGGCAGGCCGATCCTCGCGCAGAGCTGCGCGAAGTCCACCCCCGAGGGCAGCATCATCCCGGCGACGAAGGCGACCGCGGCGACACGGTCCGGGATCAGCTCGGCAACCCTGGTCACCACGACCCCGCCACCGGAGTGGCCCACGAGCACGGCAGGTCGTTCGAGGAGCTGCACGAGTGCTGAGACATGGTCGGCCAGGGTGTCGAGGTCGACCACCTCGTCGTCGTCGCCACCCACACCCGGTAGCTCGACCACGTGGGGGCGCAGGCCGGCCGCACGCAGCGGACCGGTCACGGTGTCCCACACCCAGCCGCCGGCCCACGCACCGTGGACCAACACCACGTCCATCACGGTGTCGCCCTCCGTCACTGCGCCGACGCCGCCAGGACGCGGGCCGCCTCGCGAACCGCCGCGGTGTTGGCCTTGCCGTGCCGGGACCCGGCGAGCTTGGCGGCGATGTGTTCGCGGACCGTGACGGGCTCGTAGGCGTCGCCGTCGGTGCCGACGAACTCGGGCAGGGTGGCCACCACGGCGTCGACGTTCCCGTCGTGGAAGAACGCGGCCGAGCGGCGGCGGACGATGCGGCCGTCGACGATCGGGGGCGCGACCCGGTGCAGGGTCGACATCCACCGGTCGTTGGTCAGCCGCGCGGTGAGGTCGCCCAGGTTGACCAGCAGGCCGCCCTCCACGGGTTGTACGTCGTGCCAGACGCCGTCGGTGCCGAGCACCTGCAGGCCGGCGACCCGGTCGGCCCACAGGACCGTGACCAGACCGAAGTCGGTGTGCTCGCCCATGCCCCTGAGTTCGCCGTCGAGCGAGACGGGCCCCTCGTCGAGGGCGTAGTTGACCATCCGGAGAACGTCGATCGAGTGGTCGGTGAGCTGCTCGAAGTACCCCGCGGGCTGGCCGAGGGCGTCGGCGAAGACGCGGGTGAGCGTGCGCGCGACACGGGATGCCTCGGCGAAGTAGGCGTCGACGCGCTCGCGGAAACCGGGCCGCCGGCCACCGGGGAGATCGGGCCACACGTTGATCCCGTAGTCGTCCTCCGACAGGTCCAGACCGACGAACGAGCGTGCCTCGACCCCCACGTTGAACGCCTCGAAGAAGTCGTTCATCCGCCCGGCGGACTCCACCCCGAGGCTCAGACTGAGCGACTCACTCTTGGGCGGGCTGTACCCGCGGTTCGCATCGGCCACGCGGTAGGCCTTCTTGGCCTCGAGGGGCAGTGCGAAGAAGTCGTCGATCGCGCCGGCCAGACCGTCGATGACCGCGGGTGCCACGCCGTGTCCGACGATCTGCATGAACCCGACGGTCGAGCAGGCCTCGTCGATCTCGCGGGCGACCCGCACGCGGTCGTCGGAGGACCCGCCGACGACGTAGGGAGACAGGTCCACCGTGGGGACGTGGAAACCGGGGTGATCAGTGGTCATGAGCTTCTCCTGTGGCGGAGTGGCCGGCCGAGGTGACGGGGGCCGGTGTGCCGGGCCGCGGCGCCCACCACGCGGGGTGGGGGCCGGTGCACGACCATGTCTACCGAGGGCGGGTTCCGCCGCTGTCACCCGCGTGTGACCACCGCATTAACGGTCAGCTCCGCGGGAGCCGGGCGGCCATCGCCTCGAGCGCGTCCGCCGTGAGCCGCCCGTGCACCCGGAGTCGCGCGATGCCGCCGTCGGGGAAGACGTCGATGCGGACGAACCGGACGGGGTCGGGGTCTGTGCCGGGAGTGTCGGGGCCGGCGGGGGCCCCGACGAGGAACCGGTGGCGGCAATCGGGCTGCAGCGGGGTGCGGGGCACCAACTCGACCCAGGTCTCGGGGCGGTCGAGGTCCTCGGCCCTGCGGATGCCGTGCAGGGACGCCGATCCGGGGGCGTTGCCGACGTAATAGGAGGTGTCGATCTCCACGTGATCGACCGTGCCCGGGCCGGCCAGGGCAATGGTGACGTGGTCGTTGCCGTCGTCGCGGCGGCGGGCGTTCTCCCAGCCCTCGCCCATGTGGCGGGAGCGGCCGGGGGCGATGATGTTGGCCGGTGACGAGTAGAACAGGTCGGAGCAGTCGACGATCCGCCCGCCGTTCTCCGCCGCCGCCAGGTCGACTGTGCCCGCCAGGAACCGGGGGTCCGGCGCGGGTTCGCCGTGCACCCGCAGCCTGGCGATGCCCCCGTCGGGGATCATCCGCAGCCGCACGTGGGTCACGGGCGTCTCGTCGGCCACCGCGTAGGCGTTGCGGGTGTCGCCCTGCGCGGGGGACGGCGGGACCAGCGGCCGCCACGATGCCGCGGCGAGCTGCTCGGCGTCCGGGTAGCCCTCGACCCACGCACCGTCGAGGGCGACCTGCGGCGGGTAGTTGCCGCGGAAGAAGGCGGTGTCCACCACGACGCCGCGGACCACGCCCGGCACCCCGAGCCGGATGATCGCCGCGTCCTCGCCCGGCGTTCGACGGCGACGGCTCTCCCAACCGTCGTAGACCTTGCCCTTGTGCCCGAACAGGGTCGGGTCGAAGACCGGCTCGCCGGGCAGGAGCAGATTCTCCTTCTCGGCGAAGAACTCGTCGTCGGCGTGGACGACCGCGCCCGCGAGGGTGCGGGAGGCCAGATCCGGCAGTGTGAGGAAGTCAGGCGTGGTGGACGGGGTCGCGGTCATGCGGGGGTCTCCATTCTGGACGAGGCCAGGGAAGGGATGGGGCGGAGCACCGGGTGGCCCGCAGCCGGGCGGTCCAGGTCCACGCGGTGGCCGGCGAGGTAGACCTCGCGCACGACGCCGGCCAGGGCCCGTTCGGCGTAGGCGGTCACGGGGTTCTTGTGCTCCAGCCGCTCGGGCAGGACCACGAAGGCGTCGTCGGGGGCCAGGACCACCAGGTCCGCGCGGGCGCCGGGACGGATAGCCCCCCGGTCGGGAAGGCCGACGAACGCGGCGGGCCCGGAGGCCATCCACCGCACCACGTCGGGCAGCCCCATCCCCCGGCGCCGGGCCTCGGACCACATGACCGGCAGGCCCAGTTGGACGGAGGCGATCCCACCCCACGCCTCTCCGAAGTCGCCGGTGTCGAACCGCTTGAGCTCGGGCACGCACGGGGAGTGGTCGGAGACCACCAGGTCGATCGTCCCGTCGCGCAGCCCCTCCCACAGTCCCTCGCGGTTGCCGGCCTCCCGGATCGGCGGGCAACACTTGTAGTGGGTTGCACCGGGTTGGATCTCCTCGGCGAAGAGCGACAGGTAGTGCGGGCACGTCTCCACGGTGATCGGCAACCCCTCGGCCTTGGCGGCGCGGATCAGCGGCAGTGCGTCGGCGGCGGACAGGTGCAGGATGTGCGCGCGGCACCCGGTGCGCCGGACGCCGTCGATCACCTGCGCCACCGCGCGGACCTCCGCCGTCACGGGCCGCGAGTCGAGGAACCCGGTGTATGCCGGCCCGTCGGGCGGGGTCTGGGCGTCGATGGTCCCGGCGTCCTCGGCGTGGACGATCAACAGGCCGTCGAACGACGCGATCTCCGCCATGGCCGCGAGCATCTGCGCCGGGTCCAGCGGCGGGAACTCGTCGATCCCGGAGTGCAGCAGGAAGCACTTGAACCCGAACACGCCGCCGTCCCACAGTTCACGCAGGCGGCCGAGGTTCTCCGGCACCGCGCCGCCCCAGAAGCCGGTGTCGACGTGCAGTTTGCCCACCGTGCTGGCGAGTTTGGCGTCGAGCGCGGCGGGGCTGGTGGTGACGGGACTGGAGTTGAGGGGCATGTCGAGCAGGGTCGTCACGCCGCCGCGGGCCGCGGCACGGGTGGCGCTGGCGAAGCCCTCCCAGTCGGTGCGTCCGGGTTCGTTGACGTGCACGTGGGTGTCGACCAGGCCGGGCAGCAGGACCACGTCGCGGGCCAGGGTCACCGTGTGGGCGCCGGTGGGTGCCCGGTCGAGTGCGCCCGGGGCCACGTCGACGGTGGTGATGGTGCCGTCGGCGACGACGACGAGGGCCTCCCGCTCGGCACCGTCGACGATCGCCCGGTGGGCCCGGATCACCAGGTCGGGGTGGGTCATCTGCTCTCCTCATGGTCGGTTCCCGGGCGTGTCAGCGCGGCCAGGTCGGCGCGATCGACGCCGGCGCGGGTGGTGATCTCGTCCGCGGTGACGGCCCCGCAGTCCAGTGCGCGGACGCAGAAGTCGGCCAGGGCGCGGGCGGTGGCGGGTTCGTCGAGGTATCCGGCGTCCGGGCCCGTGCCGAGGTAGGCGGCGATCCTCGCGCACGCGGCCGGCACCGAACGCCGGTAGAAGGCGTAGGTGGCCACGTACCGGGACACCAGCTGCGCGGGATGCAGGTCCCAGCCCTGGTAGAAGCCCCTGCGCAGTGATCGGTCGATCAGCCGCGCGTGTAGACGCCACCCCGCACGCACCGCCTCCGCGTCGCCGACGGGTAGCCGGTTGGTGGAGCCGTCGGACAGCGCCACCCCGGTGCCGGCGGCGGCGACCTGCATGACGGCTTTGGCGTGGTCGGCCGCCGGGTGGTCCATGGCCTGGTACTCGGCGGCGATCCCGCAGGCGGCCGAGTAATCGTAGGTGCCGTAGTGCACACCGATGCAGCGCCCGTCGGCGGCGTGGATCAGCCGGGCGACCAGTGCCGAACCGTCGGGGGCGCAGATCGACTGCGGGGTCTCGATCTGGATCTCGAACCGCAAGGCGCGCTCCGGCAGGCTGCACGCCGCTTCGAGGTCGCGGCAGATCCCGACCATCGCGCGCACCTGGTCGACGGACGTCACCTTGGGCAGGGTGGGCCGGAACCCCGCCAACAGCGCGTCGCGATCCGGTGCGGCGGCCAGCCCGGCGACCACGCGGGTGAACGTGAGGACACCCCGGCGGCGGGTGGCCGGGTCGAGGGACCCGAACCGCACGCCCCAGAACGGCGGCGACGACGACCGCCCTGACCAGCGGGTGATCACCTCGGCCAGCACCCGGTCCACGTGCCCGTCCTCGTCGTGGTCCCGCCTCCCGGGGGGCACATCCCGCTGGGTGAAGCCGTCCTCGAAGTCGATGCGCAGGTCCTCGACCGGTTCAACCTCCAGCTTGGCCCGGACCAACGCGTGGATCGCGGGGGCGTCCGCCGGGGCCACCAGATCGCCGCCGCCGGAATCACCGCTGACCTGGGCTGCCCTGAACACCCTCTGCAGGGCGGCGGGGTCCGGCAGGTGTTCGTCGAACGCGGCGAGAGCGACCGCGCCCACTTCGCTGACAATCCCGGCGTGCACGCGATCCGCGGGCAGGTACAGGGTGTGGACGGGTTGGCGACCGGTGGGCGGCCCGGGGAACAGCTCGGCTTGCTCGGCGTCGTGGGCCGCGAGGCGGGCGTCGACGCCGGCGAGGACGACGTCCGGGTCCGGGCCGACGACCGGGTCCGGGCCGACGACCGGGTCCGGTGTGGGGAGTGGGTTCACGCGTACTCCTGGGAACGAGGGGGTGGGCGCGACCCGCCCGCTACACCTGTCTATCGACGCACGGTTCCGCCATGGTCACCCACGCGTGTCCCCCGTGTTACGCCGCGAATGGATGCACGAGACCGCGCTCACCGGTGGATCGCGGCGTCCATCCCCACCAGCGGCGCCCCGGTCCCGCCCCGGCGATGGGCGACGAGTTCGGCCGCGATCGACAGCGCGGTCTCCGCGGCCGTCCGCGCGCCGAGGTCCAGCCCGATCGGCGAGTGCAGGCGCTGCAGCCCCGACTCGGGGACCCCCTCCGCGCGCAGGTCGGTCATCCGCTGGGTGTGGGTGCGCCGGCTGCCCATCGCGCCGATGTACCCGGCGCGGGTCCGCAGCGCCTCGACCAGCAGCGGGATGTCGAACCTGGGATCGTGGGTGAGGACGCAGATCGCGGTGGAGGCGTCGACGCGGGTCCCGGCGAGGTACTGGTGCGGCCACCGCCGCACCACCTCGGCGGCCGCCGGGAAGCGCTCGGCGGCGGCGAACACCGGTCGGGCATCGCACACCGTCACCCGGTACCCGAGCTGCGCACCCATCGGTACGAGGGCCTCGGCGAACGCGGTCGCGCCGAACACCAGCAACCGCGGCGGGTCGAGCCGGTGCAGGAAGACGCGGGCCGGCAGGGCGGCGCCGTCTGCAGCGCTGTCGGCGGCAGGGGCGGCGAAGACGACGCCGGTTCCGCGCCCCTCGGCGATCGCCGCGGCCACCGGCCCGCCGGCCCAGGGCGGGGCCTCGTCGTCGTCGACCCCTGTGCCGCCGTCTCCCCCCGCCACCATCCACTGCCCGGCGCACCGGCCGTCCAGAACGGTGGCCGCGACCACGGCGTGGCCCTCGCGCGCGGCGGCGAGCAGTCGGTCAACGGGGTGCGCGGGGCCCGGCGGTGGCGCGGGGCCCGGCGGTGCCGCGGGGGCGAGGGGTTCGACGAACACCTCGAGCGATCCGCCGCAGGTCGGGCCCACGTCGAGGAGCTGGTCGGGGAGTTCGTCGCCGTCGGGGCCGAAGCGCGCGAGGGCGGGGTGGCCGTCGGCGATGACCTGCTCGCACAGGGTGTACACCGCCGCGTCCACGCAACCGCCGGAGACGCCGCCGACCACCTCGCCGGTCGCGGAGAC
This sequence comes from Dietzia sp. MNB45, assembly GCF_051994785.1. Taxonomy (NCBI): domain Bacteria; kingdom Bacillati; phylum Actinomycetota; class Actinomycetes; order Mycobacteriales; family Dietziaceae; genus Dietzia; species Dietzia sp. MNB45. The sequence continues at coordinate 2,999,793 of NZ_CP163397.1, forward strand.
CGCCATCGCGGTGCCCGGGGCCAGCGGCGCCGACCCGCCCGTCGCGACGACCCGGGCCAGCGCACACGCGACGCCGGCGGCGCGCCAGCGGGCCAGGGTCTCGGCGACGGGGATGTCCATGCGCTCAGGATGGCGAGGTCACATTGCCGAGGTGTTACCGCCGGGATTCAGTCGTGGCGCGCGCCCATGAGGTGCAGGATCCGGTGCACGGTGTCGTCGACGAGGGTGTAGCGCACGATGCGGCCGTCGGCGTCGTCGCGCGTCGCGCTGACCCAGCCCTGGTCGCGCAGGATCCGCAGCGCCTGGGACGCCGCGTTGCGGGTGATGCCGACGGCGTCGGCCAGGTCGGAGACCGTCGCGACGCCCGGCCCGGCGTGGTGCATGTGCGCCAGGAGACCGAGGCGGGTGGGGTCGGCGAGCAGGTCGAAGCGCGCGGCCCAGTCGTTCACGTCCATCCGTTCACGTCCATCGGTTCCTCCGTAACAGCCGCGACACATTCCGCCTCTACGCTCGGGCGCACTAGGTGTCCGACCGGACACGTATCTCCCGTGGGTAGGGGACGCACTTGAGACCGTTCTACGCCGTGGCCAGCGTGGGCCTCGCAGTGGCCCTGGCCGCGTCGGGATGCGCGATGCCGTCCGCCGCTGGTGACGGCGGGGAGGGTGGTGGCAGCGGCGGCGGGAACGTCGGCAGCCGGGTCGTGCTGGCCGACTCCGCGCCGTTGGGCGAGTTCAACCCGGTCGCCGGGTACGGGTCCACCGGCGTCTCGCCGCTGTACGAGGGGCTGCTGCGCCCGGCGGCCGAGGACGACAAGACGCTGCCCGACCTGGTGCCCGCCCTGGCCGCGGCCGACCCGGTGGTCAGCGACGACGGGCTCACGTGGACCGTCCGGCTGCGCGAGGGCGTGCGGTTCCACGACGGCACCGCGCTCGATTCCGGGGACGTCGCGGCGACCTACCGGGCGGTGGCCGATCCGGTGTCGGGCTCGCCGATCGCGTCGGACTACACGTCGATCGCCCGGATCGGCACGCCGGACCCGCTCACCGTGGAGTTCGGACTCGACGCACCGGACCCGGGGATGCCCGCGCGACTGCTGCTCGGCATCGCCCCGTCCGAACTGCTCGCGCCGGGGCCGGCCGCGGAGTCCCCGCTCAACACCGCGCCCGTCGGCACCGGCCCCTACCGGCTCCAGCGCCTCTCCCCCGGCGAGGCCGTGCTGGTGGGCGATCCCGACCACCGCGACGGCGCCCCCGACGTCGACACCCTCGTCTTGCGATCGGTGCCCGACGAGAACGCCCGCGCCCAGATGATCGTCACCGGCGAGGTCGACGGCACCGTCCTGCCACCCGCACTGGCTGCCGGGCTGGCCGACCGCGACGGGCTGGAGCTGGTGTCGGTGGGCAGCGCGGACTGGCGGGCCGTGGCCTTGCCCACCGCGCACCCGTTCACCGGCGACCCGGCGGTCCGGCGCGCGTTGTCGCTGGCTGTGGACCGCGAGTCGCTGGTCGAGCACGTCCTGGCCGGGCACGGTCGGCCCGCCACCTCGCCGATCACCGACGCCTACCCGGAGTTCGAACCGGTGGGCGTAGCCGGCGAGCAGCCCGATGCGGACCCGGCCGCGCGCCGGGCCGTCGCGCGGGGACGGCTCGCCGAGGCCGGGTGGCGGCCCGGGCCGGACGGGGTGCTGGTCCGCGGGGGCTCCGCCGACAGGGCCGAGTTCGTGCTGGCCTATCCCGTCGCCGACTCGCTGCGCCGCGAACTCGCCTCGGCGGTGGCCGACCAGCTGCGCGAGGTGGGCGTGGCCGTGGAACTGTGGGGCGGGACGTGGGACGAGATCGAGGCCCGCGCCGGGGAGGTGGCGGTCCTGCTCGGCGGCGGCGACAACCCGTACACCGTCGACACCCAGGCCTACCGCACCCTGCATTCGCGGACCCCGCTGTCCGGACCGCTGGACAACCCCGGCGGCTACGGCGACGCGGACGTCGACCGCGCCCTCGACGCCGCCCGCCGCGCCGCCGACCCGGCCGAACGGACCCGCCTCTACCGGCAGGCCCAGCAGGCCTACTACCGCGACCCCGGGCACCTGTTCCTCGTGACGCTCAAACACACCTATCTCGTCCGCGACACAGGCCACACCGGCCCCGCCCCGATCCTCGAACCGCACTCCCACGGCGCGACCTGGGGACCGTGGTGGGCGATCGCGCGCTGGTCGTCGGAGCGGACGGCAGAGTGACCGGCCCGCCCGTGATCCGGCGACTGCGTGAACGGCGGGCCGACCTCGCACGCGTCACGGTCCGCCGGGCGCTCGCCGCGCCGATCGTCGTACTCGCCGTGACGCTGGCGGCGTTCGTCATGGCCGACGCCTCACCACTCGACCCGCTGGCCGCCCACCTCGGCGACGGCTACGAACGCCTGACCGACGCCGAACGCTCGGCCGCCGCCACCGCCCTCGGCACCGATCGGCCCTGGTGGCAGGCCTGGACACAGTGGATCGCGGGACTGGCGACCGGCGACGCCGGCTACTCCCCCACCTACCGCCAACCGGTGCTCGACGTACTCACCGAGCGACTTCCGTGGACCGTGGGACTGTCTGCGGTGGGGCTGGGGATCGCCCTCGTCGTCGTCGTCCTCTCCGGCCTCATCGCGGCAGCGCGCCCCTACGGCGCGATCGACCGGGCGCTCGCCGGGGCGGCGGTCACGCTGAGTTCGATCCCGACGTTCGCGCTGGCCCTGGGCTCGGTGGCGGTGTTCTCGGTGGCGCTGGGGTGGATGCCCGTCTCCGGCGCGGCCCCGCCCGGCCAGGCGGCCACGGTGGGCGGCGTAGTGCGCTACGGCATGCTGCCCGCGCTCGTGCTGGCCGCCGGGCAGGTGCCGTGGATGCTGCTCGCGTTCCGGCGGGCGGTGCTCGACGCGGAGGCGTCGCCGGCCGTCGCCGAGGCGCGGGCCCGTGGACTGGGCGAATGGACCGTTCTGAGCAGGCACGTCGCACCCGTCGCGTGGGCGCCGCTCATCGCGCTGCTGGGCTCGCGGGTGCCCGAGGTGATGGTCGGATCGCTGGTCGTGGAGACCGTCTTCGCGTGGCCCGGGGTGGCGGCTGCGACCGTCGACGCCGCGCTCGGGGCCGACTTCGCGCTGCTCGCCGCGGTGACGGTGGCGGCGTCGCTCACCGTCCTGGTCGGCACGTGGCTCGCCGACTGCCTGCTGCTCGTCGCCGACCCGAGGGTGCGGATCGATGCGTGATCGGGCGGGGGGGCGGGTGGCTGGCCTGCGGGCGGCGGGCGGGGTGATGCTCGTGGCCGTGGTGGCGTTCGCCCTGGTGTGGCCCGCGATCGCGCCCGCCGATATGGCGTCGTCCGGGTACCTGTCAGCCGACCTGCCGCCGACGTGGGCGCACCCGATGGGCACCGACGGGCTGGGGCACGACCTGTCCGTCCGGGTGGCGCAGGCGCTGCGGGTGTCGCTCGCGGTCGCCGCGGGCGCCGCGGTGCTCGCCGGAGTGCTCGGGGTGGCGGTGGGCGCCGGAGCGGCGGCGTGCGGTGGCCGGGTCGACGCGGCACTCATGCGGTGCGCCGACGCCGTCGCCGCCGTGCCGCACCTGCTCGCCACGGTCGTGGTGGTGGCGCTGTTCCGGGGCTCGCTCGCCGCCATCGTGGTGGCCCTGGCGCTGACGCACTGGCCGGCCGTCGCGCGGGTGGTGCGGGCCGAGGCGCAGCAGATCATGGCGTCGCAGTACGTCGCCGCCTCCCGCGTCGCCGGGGCGTCCCCGCTGCAGCTCGCGCGGTGGCACGTCCTGCCGGCCGTGGTCGGACAGGCCGGCCTCGCGATGGTGCTCATGATCCCGCACGCCGTGTGGCACGAGTCGACCCTGTCGTTCCTCGGCATCGGGATGCCGCCCGAACGGCCCAGCCTCGGCACACTGGTCGCGCTGTCCCAGTCCGGACTCCTGCTCGGCCGGTGGTGGCCGTTGGCCTTCCCCACCGTCGCGCTCATCGCGGTGACCGTGGCGGTGGCGCTGCTGGGGCCCGGGACGCCGGGGCGCGGGTGGGTGCGGCGCGGATCGGTGCGATGCAGGGCCCCCGTGGGTGACCACAACCCCGGCGACCACCACCGCGACGACGACGACGAGGTGGGCTCCAGCCGGGCGAGCCTGACGGTGGACGATCTCGTGGTGGCGCACCGGGGCCCGGGCTCGGTGCGGGCGGTCGACGGGGCATCCCTGCGGATCGAGACGGGCCGGGTCGTGGCGATCATCGGGCCGTCGGGCGCCGGCAAGTCCAGCCTGCTCGACGCCTGCGCCGGGATGACCCCTGCGGGCGCGATCACCGCAGGCCGGGTGGCGCTGGGCTCCGGCGGGTCGACCGGTCACGTCCCCCAGTCCGCCGCGGCCGCGTTCACCCCGACCCGGCACCTGCGGGGGCAGCTCGAGGAAGGACTCGCCGTTGGGCGCCGGGGCCGTGGCGCCCGCGGTGGCCCGGGCGACCGCGAGGGCCTCGATGCCGACGCCCTCTGTCGGCTCGTGGGGATCGATCCCGCCCTGGCCGACCGGTACCCGCACCAGCTCTCCGGCGGGCAACTGCGCCGGATGGCGATCGCGGCCGCGCTGAGTACCAACCCCACCGTCCTGCTCGCCGACGAACCCACCACCGGCCTGGACGCCGACCTGGCCCGGACCGTCCTGACGACGCTGCGCCGACTGGCCGACGACGCAGGACTCGCGATTCTCCTCACGACCCACGACCATGCCGCGCTCGCGGCGAGCGGCGTCGCCGATGAGGTCCTCGAGATGCGAGGCGGGCGGCTCCGGTCGGTCGCGGAGGTGGTCTCGGCATGACGCTGGCCGCGCGCGGGGTCGCCTTCCGGCACGCCGGACCCGACGGATTCGCGTTGCCCCCGACCGACCTGACCGTGCGCGGGGGCCGGATCACCGCGCTGGTGGGTCCCTCCGGAAGCGGAAAGACCACCCTCGCGCACCTGCTCGCCGGGCTGCTGGCCCCCACCGCCGGGACGGTGACGGTGACGGACGAACCCGGGACGCCGACCGACGGCCCGGGTGTGCGGGAGGTGCGGCGCCGGCGCGGCCGACTGCCCGGGCACACGGCGCTGCTGGACCAGGACCCGATGGCGTCGGCGGACCCCCGGATGACGCTCCGCCGGATGATCGCGCTCCCCGGACGGCTGCGCGGGAACCCGGTGGACGTGGACGCGCTCGCCCGGGAGGTCGGACTGGACCCCGGCCTACTCGACCGACGGCCCGAACAGGTCTCCGGCGGACAACTCCACCGCGCCTGCCTCGCCCGGGCGCTGGCCCAGCGGCCGCGTTACCTGATCGCCGACGAGGCCACCGCGCATCTGGACCCCGAAAGCACGAACGCGATCGCGGGCGTCCTGCGGGCCCGCGCCGACGGGGGGCTCGGCGTCCTCGCGATCACCCATGATCAGCAGCTCGCGGCCGACTGGGCCGACGTCGTCCACACGATGGGCGACGCCGCCGGGAGCTAGTTCAGCCCGGCGTAGGAGTGCAGGCCCGAGACCACGATGTTGATGAAGAACAGGTTGAACACCAGCACAGCGAAGCCGGCGATGTTGATCCACGCCGCCTTCTTGGGGCCCCAGCCGCTGGTCGCACGGGCGTGCAGGTAGCCCGCGTAGAGCACCCACGAGATGAACGACACCGTCTCCTTGGGGTCCCAGCCCCAGAAGCGGCCCCACGCGCTCTCGGCCCACACGGCGCCGAGCAGGATGCCCACGCCGAAGACCGGGAAGCCGATGACCGTGGTGCGGTACGCGAGGCGGTCGAGGGTCTCGGCTGCCGGCAGTGGACGGGCCAGGCGGGCGCCCCACCCGTGCTCCTGCCCCTGCGGCTGCCACACGCGGATGAGGTACATGATCGACACGACACCGGGGATGAGCAGGATGCCCGAGCCCAACGCGATGATCGACACGTGGATCGGCAGCCAGTACGAGCGCAGCGCCGGGACCACGGGAGCGGCATCCGAGTACAGGTGGGTCCCGCCGAAGAACAGCAGCACCAGGATCGGCACCAGCAGATACGGCCACACCACCTGCAGCGCGGGCTTGCGCAGCCAGATCAGCCCCGCCGCCACCGCCAACAGGGTGCTACCCAGGATGAACTCGTACATGTTGCCCCACGGGAACCGCTCCGTGGACAGCCCCCGCAGGACGAGGGACGCGGCGTGGAACACGAACCCGAGCACCACGAACAGCTGCGCGATCCGCGCCCAGCGCACGTTGCCGGCCGAGGCCCGCTCCTCGTCGCCGGTGTCGGTGAGGGACCGCGACTCCGTCAGCCCGGTCCCACCGGCCGTGACCAGTTCCTTCTCCGAGACCTTGGCCACGCGGAAGCCCGCGTAGTAGATCAGCGACGCGATCAGCGCCAGTGCATAGATCCCGAAGGCCGTCCGGAACGCCAGGTCCGAGTAGGTGGCCAGCGTCTCGTCGATGGGCAGGCCCTGTGCGAGGGTCGAAGTGATCACCGGGTGTCGTCCTTCCGCGCAGCGTCGGCGGCGGTACCGCGACTAGTTGAAGTGTGGCCCGTGTCGGCCTCACCCGGCAACACGGGTGTGACAGCCGCCGCCGAGACCAGCCGGTCCCGGAGCTCGTCGAACTCGCTCCCCCAGCCCGATCGGTCCGTCTTGGCCAGGCCACCCAGATCGACACGGGTGACCTCGTCGTCGTCGACACTCACTCGCGCCCAGATCCTCCGGCGCCGCACCATCAGGCTGAGCACCAACCCCGCCATCATCACGGCGGCCGACACCCCCACCCAGATCTGCGTGGGGTCGGAGGAGACCTGGATGTTGACGAACTCCTCGGCGCCGTCGAAGCGGACCTCGGTGCCGTCGGGGAGGGTCGTGGATTCGCCGGGCTTGAGGTTGACGCGGGCCTCGCGGTTGAGCGCGCCGGACTCGATGAGGTCCGGCTCGAGCGAGAAGACCGACTGCGGGCGGCCCGTGTCCAGGCCGGCGTCCCCGCGGTAGACGTCGATCGCCACCGCCGGGTCGTCCATGCGCGGGAACCGCGAGCTCAGCAGGGTGCCGTCGAACTGCGCGGTCGGCGCGAACAGGCCCTGGATGGCGATCTGCTGCGTGCGCCGCTCGGCCAGATCAGGGTACATGCCAGCGGGCGGGTCGAAGCGCATGATGCCCGAGGACAGGAACGTCTGCAGCTCGGTCGGTGACCAGTGCTGGGTGTCGGTGCGGGTCTCGCCGTTGGGGTACGTCACCGTGAACGTCGGCGCGAAGCCGTGTCCCTGCAGGTAGACGCGGGTGGAGCCGATGCGCAGCGGGTGGTTGACCCGCATCTCGTACGGCTGCCACGTGTCGGGGTCGGTGGTGGTGACCTCTTCCGTGTAGCGCACGTTGGAGGTGAACATCTCGGCCTGACCGTTGGGCAGGTAGTCGGCGCGGAAGTCCTCGATCTTGATGCAGAACTGTTCGAGGTCCGTGCCGTCCACCAGCAGGCCGGCGCGGAACGAGTCGTACGCGCTGGGCGTGGTGTTGCAGAACGCCGGGGACTCCTCATTGGCGACGATGACGCGCATGCCCTCGGCGTAGACGAACTTGCCGGCCGCGAACATGACGAGCAGCGCGAGCAGGCCGAAGTGGAAGACGATGTTGCCGACCTCCCGCGAGTAGCCGCGCTCGGTGGACAGTTCGATGGTGCCGGGGACGCGGCCGTCGCCGTCGTTGCGGCGGACCCGGCCCTTGAGCTCGCGACGGATCTGGTCCGCGGCCTGCTCCGGCGTGGCCGTGGTCCGGTATGCGGCGTGGTGCGGCAGGCGGGACAGGTTGCGCGGGGTCAGCGGCGGGGGCGTGCGCAGCTGGCGGACCAGCTCGAAGCAGCGCGGGGTGAGGCAGCCGACCAGCGAGACGAACAGCAGGACGTAGATGGCGGTGAACCACCAGCTGCTGAAGACGTCGAACAGTTGGAGCTTGTCGTAGGTCTCGCCCAGCCACCCGTTCTCGGCGATGTACTCGTTGACGTTGCCCTCGTTGAGGCTGCGCTGTGGCAGGAGCGCGCCCGGGATGGCGGCGACGGCCAACAGGAACAGCAGGATCAGCGCCGTGCGCATGGCGGTGAGGGTGCGCCACGCGTTGCGGAGGAACGCGGTGACGGCAGCGGTTCTGGGCATGGGGTCCATCTGCGGGTCGCGGCGCGCCGAGGCGGCTCGGGGCGTGGCTCGGCGCCGGTCGCACCCAGGCTAGTGGGGCGAACCTGAGCGAATCCTGGCAGGGTGTGGACGTCCGGCACAGGTGTGGCGGGGATCTCCGCCCCACCGCGGCCAGCACCACCGATACCCGGACGCGGCCGTCACCGACTGCGCCCTCAACGACTGCGGCCGTCACCACCGATAGTCGAGGAATTTCCCGTCCAACGTGATCACCACCCGGTCGCCGTCCGGGTCGGCGCGACGGTTGATGTCGACAGTGAAGTTGATCGCGCTCATGATCCCGTCTCCGAACTCCTCGTGGATCAGTGCCTTGAGCGCCGGCCCGTACACCGACACCGCCTCGGTCAACCGATAGATCGTCGGATCGGCCATCACCTCCGCCGGTGTGCCGCGGCTCGGCTGCAGGGCGAGGCTCTCCGCCACGGTGTCGTCGAGGCCGAGGAGGTCGCACACCGACCGCGCCTGCTCGGTCGACAGCGGGTGCTGGCCGAGTAGCGCCGCGGTGGTCCACACCAGCGGGGTCGCCAGATGTTCGGCCAGGTCGGCCCAGGTGCGGCCCTGTCGGATGCGGGCGGAGTCCACGAGCGCCGCGGCCTCGTGCCTGGACATGATGGGGGTCATCGAACGGATCCTCTCGGTGGGCGGGTGGGCTGGCGGGTGGGCGAATCGGCAGGTGGGCTCGCGCGCGTGCGGGGGTCAGACTGCGGCGGGCTCGGTGGTCGCGCGCTCTGTGGTGGCTCTCGCGGTGGCGGCTCGCTCGGTCGTCGCGCGCTCGGTGGCGGCTCGCTCGGTGGCGGCGGGCTCGGTTGTGGCGGGCTCGCTGTCCGTGTCAGGGGACGACGTCCGCCGGGCCTTGGTGCGCGCGTGGGTGACGTAGAGGGTCAGTCCCACGAACAGCAGCCCGCCCACGAGGTTGCCGGCGACGGTCGGGATCTCGTTCCACACGAGGTAGTCGCCGAGGGAGAAGTCGCCGCCCAGCATCAGTCCGGTCGGGAACAGGAACATGTTGACCACGGAGTGCTCGAAGCCCATGTAGAAGAACAGCATCACCGGCATCCACATGGTCAGTGCCTTGCCGCTGACGCTGGTGGACATCATGGCGGCGACCACGCCGGTGGAGACCATCCAGTTGCACAGCACGCCGCGGAAGAACAGTGTCAGCATCCCGGCTGCACCGTGTTCGGCGTAGCCCAGCGTCCGGGATTCACCGATCTCGCCGAGCCGCTGGCCCACCTCGTCCGGGGCGACGTTGAACCCGTAGGTGGTGATGAACGCGATGAGGAACGCCACGGTCAGCGCGCCGGCGAAGTTGCCGACGAAGACCAGTCCCCAGTTGCGCAGCATGCCCCCGACCGTGACGCCGCGGCGCTTGTCGAGCAGGGCCAGTGGCACGAGGGTGAACACGCCTGTGAGCAGGTCGAAGCCCAGCAGGTACAGGAGGATGAAGCCGACCGGGAACAGCACTGCTCCGAGGAGTGCACTGCCGGTCTGGACGGTGACGGTGACGGCGAATGCCGCCGCGAGCGCGAGGATCGCGCCGGCCATGAATCCGCGGATGAGTGTGTCGCGGGTGGACATGTGGACCTTCTTCGCCCCGGCGTCGATCATCGCGCGGGTGAAGTCCTGGGGTTGGACGTAGGACACGGGTGCCTCCAGCTGTGCGGCGGTGGTGGTCGTACCGCGCCAAGTCTGGGAGGTCTGTGTGTCTGGTTGGTGACCCCACTGTGCGGGCTGGTTACCCTTTGCTCACCGCGCGGGGGATCGCCCGTGAGGCCGGCGCCGCTCGGGCGGACACGCGGGCCGGCAGCGCCGGTGTTCCCAGGTCGGCGCCTTGGGTCGCATCCTCGCCTGCCGCTCGCGTTGCTTAGTGCCGGTCCGCACCCCCGCCGGTGTAGTCGCGGCCGATCACGCGCCCCCGGAACGGTTCGGGCTGGTCCGACTGCCCGGCAGCAGTGGGGTCTTCCACGAGTGCGCGGCCCAGCACCGCGGGCGCGACCTTGACCGGATCGCCGATGATCGCCGTGGTGTTGGTGGCGTTGGTCAGGTAGCTCGCGGGGGTGTGGCCGCGGCGGTCGTTGTTCTGCCCGGCCCCTGCCGCGCCCATCACTCCACCCATCGGCATTGCCCCAGCTCGCCCGGCGTGTGCCGCACTTGGTGACGACGACGAAAACGCCCCTGCACCCGGTCCCGCGGCACCTGCGCCTGCCGAACCGGCCCCGGGAGCTCCTGCGGCCGGGCCGCCGCCACCGAATCCGGCCAGGGTGCCGGCGCCACCCATGCGTGAGGCTCCTGCACCTGCGGCCGCAGCCCCGCCGCCGCCGACCAGCCCGGCTGTCGAGCCGAACCCGCGATCCCGATTGCGGTTGCTGTCGCCGACGGTTCCGCCTCGGATCCCACGGATCCCGGCCGCGCCGCCGGCTCCGGCGCCAGCGCCGGTCTGCTGACCGTGTGCGCCCGGTATCGGCGCGAACGGCGCCCCCGCTGCGGTCGTCGTGGCGTTGACACCACTTCCCGCCCCTGCCTGTCCCGCTGACGGCGCTGCCGCTCCTCCCCCGTCGGCGGCGCCTGCCCTCGCAGCCAGGAGAGCTTGCTCAGTGGCGGCATCCACGGCTGCGGTGGGAGTGCTCGTCGTCGTCATCCCCGGCGCTGCGCCGCCCGCGGTCCCGGCGGCCACCTGCGCCTCGTTGCCCGCTCCGCTCGCACCACCCGCGAGGGCGGCGATTGCGGCAGCATTCGGCGCCGCCGGCTGGGCGGGCCGCGGTATGCCCTCGGTGTTCCAGACGCGCGCCATGTCGATGCCGTTGGGCCCGCCCAGCGCCGAGGTCGACACCACCCGGTACGCGGCGGTGAAGTCGAGGTCGTCCAGGTTGGCGTCCATGACCGCGGGGCTGTACTCGGTGTTGACGATCGCCCTGGCCTGCTCCTCCGCCGCCGCCATTCGGGCCCGCGACTCCGCAGCGGCAGTCAGCCCCGCAGGTCCGTGCTCCCGACCGGAGAGCTGCGCGATTTTGGCCTGCGCTGCCTGATCGGCGACGTTGGTGCGGGTGGTGACGAACCCGTCGTGCGCGCGCCTGGCCTTGGCTGCGACCTGCTCCAACTCCCCCGACAGGGCGAGCGCCGAGTTCACCAGGCCCGTCACCGAATCCTGCGCACTCGACGCGAACTCCCCCTGCCAGCTGCTACCGAGGATGTTGTTGAGGTCGCTGTTGAGCTGTTCCGCAGCTGAGTTCAGCGCCTCCGAGACTCTGGTGGCCCGCTCATCGATGTCGCTGAACTGGCTCGGCTGCAGCTCTTCGGCACATTGTGCGATGCGCTCCAGCGGCGAATCCGACACATCCTCCGGCCCCACTCGCCCGTAGGCGCCCATGACGCACATGTCCTGGAGTGCGAAGACGTCCGATTCGCTTGCATGTATCAAGCCGAGGCTCTGCAACCCTGCCGGCTCCTCAGCCGCCTTCGACAACGCCCCCGCCAACGCCTCATCCTGCGCCTCGATGAGCCCCCCGGCGGCGGCGAACAAGAGCGACATTGCTCGGGCTTGGTCTGTAAACCCATTAAGCAATGTCGACAAGTCGTCAACGGCAAACAGCGAGTACACGGTTCCGATCTGGCGGGCAGTATCAAAAGAATCGGTTCCGATGGATTGCGACTGCCACCAGCGGAACCTAGATGCCGACGAGACCTGCTCGATGAACCGCCCGCACGCACTGACGCAAGCGTCAGCAACACTTGGATCAAGGTGAACCATTACTGGAAGTCCCCTTCTGACAGATATGGCATGACTGAAAGAATCGACTCATCCAAAACTGAACATGGATCCGCGAAGTTCTCGCCCCTGAACGCAAATAGACCGTGAATGAGGTCCACACTTACTATAAGGGTGCCCTCCGGTGTGAAAAATGATTGCTGGCAACCGTTTTCCCCCATATCCGCCTTACTGAGGAGTCGTAAACTCGGGCGACCTGAAACTTTCGACTCGCTAGCGACCAAGGAATCATCTCCCAGATAATCTCCTCGCGACTTCCACGTCGACAGCACTCCGAAAATGACTTCGCCGTTCTTCCAACCGCAGGCAAGCAAATCTCCGGGCTCATTAATCCGCAACTGTTCGTCCTGGCGAACTGGCGAGCCAACCCCTTCCTCGATGGCCTCGATCGGGATCTCGGCACACGGGTCGAACAGGGCGGGCCGCTGCTCGATCGGCAGATCCCAGGGATTGCCCGGCTCCTCGGCAGCGGCTGGGCTCGTCGTCGTCGACGTCTCCTCTCCCCCGTCAGCCGACGCGCACCCGGACAGCACCACAACGGCGGCCACCAACGCGGCTACGAACGCTCTACTTTTCCCCACAACCTGTACGACGGGCCTAGCCGCCGAACGGTTCCCCCGACCTGAGGTCCGCGGCGCCAAATCGCGTCGGCGCAGGTCGGAAGGGGCGTCGTCAGGTCGGTAGGCGCTCACGATCAGAGATCATCCCAGTCGTCACCGGCCGACGGGTGGGTCATCAAGTTCCGGGCCCACAGATTTCTGTGCCGGGTGTGGAACCGGACGGTGGGCTCGCGACGTCGTACCTGGTGACGGACAAGGTGCAGGAAGGGCGAGGCGTGAGCTACACGATCGGGCCGATCAGTCGCTGGGACACCACCGCGCTGACCGCCGCCGGGGACGCCATTGCCACCCGTCGTGCCACCGCACCAGGGTTACGGACATCCTTGGCCGACGGGCGGGACACACTCGCCGAGGACTGGTCCGGCGTCGCCGCAGACGCGGTCATCGACGCCGCCGAAACCGAGAAGTCGCACGTCACCAAGCTCGCAGACGGGCTCGAAGACCTCACCGATGCCCTGGCCCGAGCCGAAGCGGCGCTGCAACCCGCAGTCCAATCGGTACGCGACCGAGTCCGGGACGCCGTCAGTGCCGGACTGGTCGTCGGCCAAGACTCCATCGGCCCCGGGCCCGGCCGCGACGACATCACCCAGGACACCGTGAACGTTCACGCCGAGGCGATCCGCATGGCCCTGGACACCGTGCGGTCGCTCGACGAGCACTACGGCCGCGAGATCGACCTCGTGGCCACCCAGCTCCACGATGCGATCCCGCCAGAAGTCGACCGGCGACCGATACCGGGAGGGTCACGAAACGGTTGGTTTGGCGCAGTCGACGCCGTGACCGGCGCGGCCGGCTACGGGTTCCCCATAGCGGCCGACGAGCTGGACCCCGAAACTCGTGGAAAACACAAGCTCAACCCTGTTGCGGACGCCCCCGGAAAGGCGTGGGCTGGCGTCCTACGCGGCCTCGGCAGAGCGGCCGGCCCTGCCGGCGCAGCCGTCACCATCTACGACGGCGTCGAGGGATACGCAAGGGGCGAGACCTCGGCTGCTGAAGCGTCACTGGAGACAGTAAGCGCTCTCGCCGGTGGCGCCACAAGCGGTGCGGCGCTCGGGGCCATGACGGGCAGTGCTGTCGGCCCACTTGGCGCGATCCTCGGCGCTGGCGTCGGCGCAGCGGTCGGCAGCTACTTGGGAAAGAAGGGGGGAAGTGCGGTGTTCGACCGATACTTCACCCCGTGACTAGGAGGAACCGAATGGACGACGACAAACCTTCCCTCAACCACAAAATTCGCTGGATATGGCTAAGGCCGCCGACCTGGGTTGCATTCACTCACAACATCCGCCTAATAGTGGCTAACGACCCCTCGGTCGTCGTTCGAATTTTCGGAGGTCTGGCGGTTATCGGCGGGGTGATCATCTGGGGCGAGTTCTTCGCCTGACTGGGGGCCAGCGGCGCAGGCTCGTATCACTCGTCGAGAAGATCTCTGCATTCCTCTTCGGTCGATTGCTCGAGGCACTCCATCCACCGAACCTGGTCGTCAACCCAGGGATGCCGCGAGCTTCGGTCGATTGCTCGAGGCACTCCATCCACCGAACCTGGTCGTCAACCCAGGGATGCCGCGGTTCCTGTCCGACATCCTGACGCCACACGTAGTTGTCGCACAGGATCGCAACGCCACTGGCGTCGACCGCCCTGCGGCCGATATCCGCTCCCATGCACTCCGCACCGAGGCGTGGCCCCGCCTGCCGCATCGCCTCCTCGACTGCCGGATTCGGCGCCAACTGCGGGTCACGCGACCACGCGGCACCGTCGGTGTACTGCAAACGGGCGCAGAAGGCGGTCACGCCGTCAGCGAAGACGGCCAACGCACCGCGGGGCCCGCACTCAGCACCCTCGGCCACGATCGCCGGGGTCGGCGCGGCAGGACTGTGGGGTGTCTCGTAGAGCGTTGTGGAGGTCGGTGTTGCGATCTCCTGCGAAGTGGCCTTTTCGGCTGTGGTCACAGTAAATGCCGACGAAGTGGCGGAGGTGGGCGCCGGCCCCGGCGCATCATCAGCACCTCTTCCGAAGTCGCCGCACCCGGACACGACGATGAGCACTGCCGTCAGCACACCGGTCACACTCACTCGCTCCGCGGCCACGTTCATGTGATCAGTATTGACACCGTCATCGTGGTGGGAGGCCTATTACACAAACCAGTTCGCGCAGTCCCCCGCAAGGCCAGCTGAGTCTGGGCGCAATCGGGCGAGTAGTCCGCGAGCACGCGGCGGTGATGGCACCGGCGTTCCTCTTTCACTGACCCGAACTGGGACGACCCGTTCGTGTCGTACCTAGGTGATCTAATCGAACACATGAGCGACACCGAGATGCGAGCCACGGCCAGCAGGGAGCTGACCGCCGCGCTGTCCGCGCTCGATGCCCACCTTGAGCGCGACTGGGCGGATGTGTCACCGGCCGAACTGCACGCCGAACTGGTCGCCCTCGAACAGGCCCAACGCCGCATCCGCGCCTCCCAGGCCCGCGTCTTGGCCACCGCCCGCACCTCGGGTACCGCACGGCAGATGGGATTCGTCAACGAGCGACAGATGCTCACCGGCGGCCTGGGCCTGGCCCCCGGGGAGGCGCGCGGCCGACTCGACGACTCCGCCATCGCCGACTCCGCCCGCATGCGCGCCACTGCCGAGGGCACCCTGTCCGCCGGGCACCTCAAGATCATCAACGCCGCCCTGGCAGCCCTGCCCGACGACTACGACGACGAGGCGCGCGCACACCTGGAAGCGCAGCTGATCGCCCTGGCCGCCGACCAATGCACGACCCGCCGCCTCCAGGAACACGCGCACCGACTCCTGGACGCTGTCGATCCGGGGCGCACCGAGCGCGGCGCAGCAGAGCGGGCCCGCCGCCGCTCGGTCACGTGCGGCGGCCAGGGACTGGACCTGATGGCCCGCGCGGCGATGACCATGGACCCGCAACTGGCCGCGCTGATGCGCGAAGTCCACGCCCGATGGGGCCAGCCCGGCCGCCTGTGGCCCGACCCCGAGGAGAAGGACACCCGCACCGACGGTCAACGCATGCACGACGCGATGGTCCACGCCCTTCAACTGGCCCTGTCCGCAGATGCCGCCAAGACCGGGGCACCGGCGGCGATCGTGGTCCGCGTGGACCTCGACCAGCTGGCCACGCTCGCCGGCTGCGGCGAGACCGACGGCGGGATCCGCGTACCCGTGCCCCAGGCGCTGGCCATGGCCCGCGGCAACCACTGGTTCCTGGCCCTGTGCGACAAGGAGATCGACCTGCGACTGTTCCGCAGTCGCCGCACCGCCTCCCGCTACCAACGCCTGGCCCTGTTCGCCGCCTACGGAGGCTGCACACACCCCGACTGCGACCAGGACGCCCGACACTGCGAAGCCCACCACGCGGGCAGACCCTGGGCCGCCGGAGGCCTCACCAATATCGACGAACTCGCCCTGGCCAGCGGCGACTGCCACGCGATGATCCACGACACCGGCTGGTCCACCATCCCCGACCCGCGCGCGCCCCAGGGCGTCAGGTGGATCCCACCCGCTGGAACCCCCCGCGCGGCCGACCCGCCACGGCCCAAACCCGGACCACCACCACCGTCACCACTCGAAGCGCCGATACTTCCGTTCGCGCTCCTCCACGACTTCGACGCCGCAATCACGCAACGCCACGACGCAGTCCGGGAGGCGGCGTGATGACGCCCGGCGTGGGTGGGTCAGATGGGCAGCGTGGTGTCCGAGATGGCGAAGTCGCGCAGCCAGTCGATGAACAGCGCCCACCCGCCGGACAACAGCAGCAGACCCACGATGATGAGCATGACTCCGCCGAACACCTGGATGGTCCGGGTGTGCTTCTGCAGCCAGCCGACGGTCCGCATCGCCCAGGTGGAACCGAACGCCACGACGACGAAAGGCAGACCCAGACCGAGACAGTAAGCCACGATCAGCAGCACTCCACGCGCCGCGTCGACCCCGGTGCCCGCGGCGACCGAGAGCGCGGCAGCCAGGGTCGGCCCCAGACACGGGGTCCAGCCCAGGGCGAACACGGCGCCGAGCATCGGGGCGCCGATCCAGGTGGACAGCGACTTGGGTTGCATGCGGGTGTCCCGCTGCAGGGTGGGGACGAGGCCGATGAAGACGAGCCCCATGAGGATCGTCACCACGCCCCCGAGACGCTGCAGCAGCTCTTGCTGGGGTGCCAGGTACTGCACGGTGCCCAGCACCATGGCGCTGAGCATCACGAAGACCACGGTGAATCCGCCAACGAACAGCAGCGACGCGCCCACCACACGGGCGCGCGAGGACCGTCGGGTGCGGCGCTCCTCCATCGTCAACGTGGCGGTGGCGGCCCGCTGGCGTTCGGCGGCGGCAGCGGTAGCCGGCGGACGAGCGGCGCCCACGACGCTGGCGAGGTACGCCAGATAACCGGGCACCAGCGGGATGACGCACGGCGAGGCGAACGACACGAGGCCTGCCAGGATGCACGCGCCCAATGCGAGCAGGATCGGGCCGCTGGCCACGGTCTGCTGGAACGTCTCCCCCACACTCTGTGCGAGCAGGATCGTCTCCGGGTTCACGTCTGGTCGACCTCCTCGGCGAGGAGCTCGCTGACGGTCTCGCGCAGCTCGTCGTCGGTGATCTCGGCCAGGTACACGGCGGCCACCCGGTGCTGCTTGTCGAGGATGATCGTCGCCGGCACCACGGACGTCGGGAAGCCCCGCAGCGCGGCGACCGCGGCGTTACTGGGATCCCAGATCGAGGGGAACGTGATGCCGTTGTCCTTGACGAAGTCCACCGGCTTCTGCCGGTTGGGGTCGCGCAGGTTGATGCCGAACACGGTGGCACCCTGGGGCTCGAATTCCTCCTGCAGGCGCTGCAGGTCGTCGGACTCGGCCCGGCACGGTCCACACCACTGGCCCCACAAGTTGAGGATCACCACCTCGCCGGCGAAGTCCTCCTGCACGGTGAGTGTGCGGTCCGGGTCGAGCAGGTCGGGACCGGTGAGCGTCGCGACGGGCTTGCGCTCGGCCGGGGGGTCGTAGTGGATCTCGATCTGCCCGTCGGGGCTGACGAACTCGAACGTCTCCGGGCCCACCACCACGGCGTCGTCGCCGGTCGCACAGCCGCCGACGAGGGCGCCGGTCACCAGCAGCGCGCCGAGGGCGGCCTTGGGCTTGCGCATGATTCAGGCTCCAGTCTGCGACGGGTCGGATGCCCCCGCCGGTTCCGAATAGACGATGTCGCGCAGTGTCGTGCCCTCGAACACCAGCGAGGTGATCGAGGCCAGCGAGCACTGCCGCTTGCGCGGGTCGTGCCACAGGCGCCGCCCCTCGAGGAAGCGGCGTGTGGTGTAGACCGGCAGCTGGTGGCTCACCAGCACGGCTTCGTGCCCGCGGGCGGTGTCGAGGGTGGAGTACACGGCGCCGATCATGCGGTGCGCGATCTGCAGGTAGGGCTCACCCCACGACGGCCGCATCGGGTTGAGCAGGATCGGCCAGTACTGCGGGTCGCGCAGGGCGCCGCCGGGGCCGCCCACCTTGCGCCCCTCGAAGCGGTTGTCGGCTTCGATGATGTCGGCGTCGATCCCCACCGGGAGTCCCAGGGCCTCGGCGAGGGGGGCCGCAGTCTCCTGTGCACGCTGCAGCGGCGAGGCGACGATCGACACGATGTCGTGCCCCTGCCCCAGCACCCGGCCGACGGTCTCGGCCTGGCTCCGCCCCAGCTCGGACAGTCGGAACTCGGGCAGTCGCCCGTAGAGGATGCCCTCGGGATTGTGGACCTCACCGTGACGCACCAGGTGCACGATCGTCTGCGTCTCGCCGGCGCGAGCCGAGGTGTCACGAGGGGTCGACGACGACGAGACCGGCTGCCCCGGAGCGGCGATCGTCCCCGGCTCGGCCCCGTAGGCCGCGGACCCCTCCGGCTGCGACTCGAGGGGAGGCTCAGCCGGGGTCGCGGTGGCCCCGGACCCGCCCAGCGACGGCGGCGCCACGGCGGGGGCGGGATGATCTCCCCGGAGGGGGATCGGCAGTGAGGTGGGTCCCGTCGACGGGACGGCGAGCCGCCCGCGCAGTCCTCGTCCGCTGCTGCTCATCGGCCCGTCTCCGGGGCGGACGCCGCGGCGGCAGCTTCCGCGGCCACCGGCAGCGCGTCGGAGATGTGCTGGAAGTCGTCGTCGGTGAGCGCGGTGGAGACGAACCAGGTCTCGAACGCGCTGGGCGGAGCGTAGATGCCGCGGTCGAGCAGCGTGTTGAAGAACGGCGCGTAGCGGAAGGTCTCGGCGGCCTTGGCCCCGGCGTAGTCGGTGACCTGATCCTCGGAGAAGAACACGCTGAGCATGGTGCCCGCCCGCTGGATGGTGTGCGCGACACCCGCGGCCTGCAGAGCGTTGCTGATCAGCGCCTCGAGCCGGTCGGCGTTGGTCTGCAGCGTGTAGTAGCAGGAGTGGTCGGCCAGCCGCAGGGAGGTCAGTCCCGCCGCCACGGCGACGGGGTTCCCGGACAGGGTGCCGGCCTGGTAGACGGGGCCGGCGGGGGCGAGGGCGGCCATGACGTCGGCGCGACCTCCGAACGCGGCGGCGGGCAGCCCTCCGGACATGACCTTGCCGAATGTGGTCAGGTCGCCGGCGACACCGTCGATCCCCCACCAGCCGCGGTCCCCGGCACGGAATCCGGTCATGACCTCGTCCATCACGAGCAGTGCCCCGTTGTCGGAGCACAGGGTGCGCAGTTCCTCGTTGAAGCCGGGCAGCGGCGGGACGGTGCCCATGTTGCCGGCGGCGGCCTCAGTGATCACGCAGGCGATCTCGTCGCCGTGGTTGGCGAAGGCCACCCTGACGGCGTCGATGTCGTTGTACGGCAGCACGATCGTGTCGTGGGCGGTCGCGCCGGTGACGCCGGGCGAGTCCGGCAGCGCGAACGTGGCCAGGCCCGACCCGGCGTCGGCGAGCAGTGCGTCGACGTGTCCGTGGTAGCACCCGGAGAACTTGACGATCTTGGAGCGGCCGGTGAATCCGCGGGCCAGGCGCACGGCGCTCATGGTGGCCTCGGTGCCGGAGTTGACCAGGCGCACCTCGTCGACGGAGGTGCGGGCGACGATCTCGCGGGCGAGGTCGACCTCACCCTCGGTCGGGGTGCCGAAGCTCAGTCCGCGGGTGGCGGCGTCGCGGACGGCGTCGACGATCTCGGGGTGGGCGTGCCCGTGGATCATGGGGCCCCACGAGCAGACGAGGTCGATGTAGGTGTTGCCGTCGACGTCCGTCATGCGGGAACCCCGCGCTTCACGCATGAAACGCGGGGTTCCGCCGACGGAGTTGAAGGCGCGGACCGGGGAGTTGACTCCGCCGGGGATCAGCTCGCGGGCCTCGGCGAAGAGCTCGGCCGATCGGGTGGTGCCGGACATGCCGGACGGGGTCTTGAAGGCATCACTCGAAGAGGTCACCGGACCAGTGTCTCAAAGTCCGGCCGCGAGCACCCCCTCGCGGTCTCAGCCCTGCGGCGGAGCCGGCGGGGCGAGGGGGGCGAACAGCGACTTCGCGGCGGCGTCGACCTGTCCGGCGAGGTCGTGCACGGCCTTCTCCGCGTCGGCGACGGCCGTCTCCGCCTGCTGCTGCAGCTCCTGCGGCGTGGGCAGCGGCACGGATGCGGGCGTCGGCGTGGCGACGGACCCCGAGGCAGGGGCGGGCGCGGCCGCGGAGCCGACCGCCGGGGCGCCGACGGAACCGGTGCCGGCCGCGTTCACGGCGCCGGTACCGGCGTCGCGGTGGGTGCCGTACCAGTCGTCAGCACCGTCGACGGGAGCGGACATGCCCTGCTGGGCGGCGGCAGTGCGCTCGGCCTGGCCCCACTTCGGCAGGGGCTCCGGCGACGGCTTGCCCGCGACGTGGCCGGGCTCGGCGATCCCGGTCTCCAGGAACTCCATCACGAGCTTGTCGACGGCCTCGTTGCCCATGCGGAAGGTGCCGTGGTCGCCGCCACCGACGGTGACCAGTGCGCCACCCATGGCCTCGGCCACGCGGTGCGCGCCGGCGATGGGGGTGATGGCGTCGTCCTCGGAGTGCAGCACCAGCGGCTTCTCGTCGAGGGCGTCACCGTTGGGGCTGATGGTCTTGGCGACCGGCTGCCAGCCCACGCAGTCGTCGCCGGCGGCCTCGACGGCGGCGCGGGCGGTGAGGCGGTTGCCGCCGGTGTACTTGTCGGCCTTGGCCGCGATGACTCCCAGCTGGTCGGCCGGGGCAGCGGTCTCGTTGCAGGTGATGATCGAGTTCATCTCGATGTCGGTGCGGTACACCGGCGAGCGGTTCTCCTGCGCGGCCAGCATCAGGGCCACGGTCTCGTAGTCGGCACGCGCGATGGTGCCGCCGTCGTTGTAGTACTTGAGGATGTGGGCGAGCATCGGCCAGGCCTGCTCGGAGTAGGTGGCGCCGACCGTGGCGTCGTAGAGCCCGGTGGTGGCGTTGTTCGTCAGCCCCTGCAGCGCCGCGGCGCGGGCGAATCCCTCGACGCGTGCGCGGGCGGGGGCGGTCCCGTTGATCACGTCGAGCGCGGGCTTCTCGACGGCGCTGCCGCGGAGCTCCACGGGCAGGTCGCCGGTCTGCGCCGGCGGCGGGGTGAGGTTGGCGGGGCCGCCCACCTCCTGGTCGGTGACCCACTTCCAGGAGTGGAAGACCTTCAGCGGGGTGTCCCCGAGGCCGTAGTAGTCGTCGCGCTCGGCGATCCAGGCGAAGATGTCGTTGACCCGCTGCTCCTGGGCGAGCGCGCCCTGCTCTGCCTGTGTGTTCCAACGCCAGTCGGGGTGGGTGTTGGAGTCCAGCACCATACGGCCGGTGGCCTCGGGGAACAGGGTGGCGAAGTCGGTGCCGATCGCGGTGCCGTAGGACACGCCCACGTAGTCGACCTCTGCCAGCTCGAGCGCCTCGCGGACCGCGTTCATGTCGCGGGCGGCATTCTCGGTGGTCATGGACTTCATGTACTCGGGGTCGGTCCCGTAGCACGCGTCGTGGAGCGGGTTGACCGTGTTCGGGCCCACGTAGTCCACGTTGCAGACCATGGGGTTGGAGCCGTACAGCCCGCGGGGCTGGACGGCCACGAGGTCGTGGTTCTCGTACAGGCCGGCCGGGTTGGCGCCGTCGAGGGCCGGGCTCCAGAAGTTCAGGGCGTAGTTGCCGGGCCCGCCGGGGTTGCCGAACACGGTGGAGCGCGCCTGGCCGGACGAGGCCTTGATGCGGGTGAGCGCGATCTGGGTCTTGGCGGCGTCGGGCGCGGTGTAGTCCACGGGGACCTCGACGGTTCCGCACTCGAGACCGGCGGGGACGTACTCGGCCTCGATGCCGAGCATCTCGGTACAGTCCTGCCATTCGACCTGGGCGGCCGAGGCCACTCCCGATCCCAGAAGTGCGATCGCTCCCACGACCGCGGTGGTGCCAACGAAAGTGCTGGAAGGCTGCACCGATCCCCGTTTCCCTGTGCTGTAGGCGTCACTCCGGCGAATCGGACGCATCGACTACTCAATTTCACGAGCGTCACATGCGTCCGAACCGCCCCAAATGTAGCCTGTGGCCGACGCCACGACACACCGCCCCGGGCACACTCAGAAAACCGTCATCCGATCGTTACCGCGGCGTTCGCTGCGCCCGCAAAAGCCCTGGCAGAAGTAGATCTGTCAGGATTCGGCCCGGGGGGCGCGTCGGAGGACTGCGAGGGTGGTCAGGACCATCGTCAGCCCCGCCAGGACGGTCGCGGCCAGGAGCAGCCGGGGATCGGTGTGGATGCGTTCGATGCTGCCCTCGACGGGCGGGTCGATGACCGGCGGCGCGCCCGTCACGATGTCCCTGGCGAACCACCACAGCACCACGGCGAGTACAGCGCAGGCGACCGCGGCCACGCCGAAGCGACGCGAGTTCACTCGGGTCCCGGCTCGCGCGGGAGACCGTCGACAGCGCCGGCCAGGGCGGCGTGCAGGGCCGCGGGGTTGCGGGACCAGGCGCGGACCTCGCCCCCGGTGTCGAGTCGCAGACCCACAGCCGCCCGCCGGCGGGGCATCTCCCGCAGCTCGCCGAGGAGTCGGGCCGTCTCCCACGAAGCTTCGGAGTCGTCGGCGGCGGGGAGGGGCAGCACCTCCTCGATCCGGCGCAGTTCGAGCTCCTCGGTGCCCTGGAGGTACACGTCGGGGGTCAGGCGGACACGACCGTGGACGCGGGTGGCGGCGATCATCACGCCGTGGCAGAGGGCGGTCGCGATCGCGCAGACGGTGAGCATCAGCCAGTGCACCGGGGCGCCGGTGGCGAGCTCGAACCCTGCCGCGGCGGCGCAGAACGCGGGCGCCGCGAGGATCCAGGCCCAGCTCCAGCCGTCCTCGGCGTACAGGATCGGCCCCTCGGGTTCGATTCCCGGCCGGGCGGCGGTGGGTTCACTTGCCGGCACGCGCGCCGCCTCCCGGGGTCGTGTACTGGATGGCCTCGGCCTTGTGCTGGCGCCACACGGCGGCTGCGGCGCACAGTCCGGCGAGGATCTGGAGGGCGATGACGACGAAGCTGATGACGTCTCCCCGCTCCCCCGCAGTCGCGACTCCGCCGAACACACCGATCACCACGGACACGGCGTCGACGACGAGGAAGATGGCGACGATGTCGAGCATCGTGCGGGCCCACCCCTTGCCCGCTCGCAGCCGGAAGGCCAGCCACACGGTGACGGCGGCGACGATGAGCGCCAGCACCGCCCCGGCCGCGAGGGCGATGGAGAACATGCTCTCGACGGAGACGTCGGCGGACCCGGTGTTGGCGACCGCGTCGCGGAAGGCGTCCCGCGTGGCGGTGGGCAGGTCCCCGAAGCTGGCGGTCGCGGAGTTGATCAGCATGCCGAGCAGTCCGAACGCGGCGGCGGCCAGCCACAGCACCCACGCGGTGTGGATCTCCTCCGGCGGCGGACCGGCCGGCTCGGCGGGCGGGGCGATGCCGGGGTCGGTGGGCGGCTCGCCGGGCGCGGGGCTCCCCCCCGTGGCGCCTCCCGCATCGGGGCCCGGTCCGGTCCGGGCGGGCGGGCGCCACGGCCCGCTGCCGCGGGTCACCGGGACCCCCACCCGTCGGCGAGGAGACGCGCGGCGTGCAGGGCCCAGTAGGTCAGGACGATGTCCGCGCCCGCGCGGCGGATGGAGGTCAGCGATTCCATGACGGCCGGGTCGTGGTCGATCCAGCCTCGCTCGGCGGCGGCGGAGATCATCGCGTACTCGCCCGAGACCTGGTAGGCGGCCACCGGCACGTCAGAGATCTCGGCGGTCTGGCGCAGGACGTCGAGGTAGGACATGGCGGGCTTGACCATCACCATGTCGGCGCCCTCCTCGAGGTCGAGCTGCACCTCGCGCAGCGACTCGCGCAGGTTGGCCGGGTCCTGCTGGTAGGTGCGCCGGTCGCCGCGCAGGGACGAACCGACGGCCTCGCGGAACGGGCCGTAGAAGGCGCTGGCGTACTTGGCGCTGTAGGCCAACACCGCGACGTCCTGATAGCCCTCGCGGTCGAGGGCTTCGCGGATGGCGGCGATCTGGCCGTCCATCATCCCGCTGGGCCCCACGACGTGGGCTCCGGCGGCGGCCTGGGCGACGGCGAGGTCGTTGTAGGCGGCGAGCGTGGCGTCGTTGTCGACGATCTGCTCGCCGCGCGGGTCGGTGCCGAGCACACCGCAGTGGCCGTGGTCGGTGAACTCGTCGAGGCAGGTGTCGGCCATGATCACGAGGTCGTCGCCGACCTCGGCGCGGACGGCTGCCAGCGCGCGGTTGAGGATGCCGTCGGGGTCGGCGCCGCAGCTGCCGGTGGCGTCCTTGTCCGCGTCGAGGGGCACGCCGAACAGCATGATGCCGCCCAGGCCCGCCTCGGCGGCGGCGACGGCCTCGCGCCGCAGCGAATCGACGGTGTGCTGGACGACGCCGGGCAGCGACGAGATGTCGCGCGGTGTGTCGATCCCGTCGGCCACGAACGCCGGCAGCACCAGCTGTCGCGGGGCGAGCGTGGTCTCGGCGACGAGCCTGCGCATGGCCGGCGTCGAGCGGAGTCGACGCGGGCGCACCAGCGGCGCGGGAACGGACGTGGTCTCGTCAGGCGGTGTCGTCACGACCCCCACTGTACGAAAGTCGCCGGTGGTCGGGCGCGGCGCGCACCCGCGCTGCACCGGGACGCGGGCTCGTCGACCCCTGAACACGCGCCTGCCCCGCGCGGCTGGTCGGCCGGGCGGGGCAGGCGGTGCTGGCGGTGCGGGCGGCGGGGCTGCGGCTCAGCGGCGCCGGGCGCGGCGGCGCGGGGGCGGCAGTTCGCCGGCCGCGCGAAGGTGGTCGGCGTGCGCGGCGAGGGCGTCGACCAGGTCGAGGACGGACGCGTTCTCGGGCTGGACGTCCACGCGCAGGCCGAACTCGGCGGCGGTCTCCGCGGTGCGCGGCCCGATGCAGGCGATGAGCGTGCGCGCGTGCGGCTTACCGGCGATGCCGACCAGGTTGCGGACGGTCGAGGAGCTGGTGAAGCAGACCGCGTCGAACCCGCCGGTCTTGATCATCTCGCGGATCTCGGCGGCCGGCGGGGCGGCGCGGACGGTGCGGTACGCGGTGACGTCCTCGATCTCCCAGCCGCGGCCCGTGAGGCCCTCGGCGAGGGTCTCGGTGGCGATGTCGGCGCGCGGCAACAGGACCCGGTTGACGGGGTCGAGCACGTCGTCGTACGGCGGGAACACCTCGAGCAGGCCGAGGCTGGACTGCTCGCCGCTGGGCAGCAGCTCGGGCTGGATGCCCAGTTCGCGGACGCGGGCGGCGGTGCCCTCGCCGACGCAGGCGATCTTCACGCCGGAGAAGGCGCGGGCGTCGAGGCCGAACTCGACGAACTTCTCCCACACGGCGCGCACGGCGTTGGAGGAGGTGAACACGACCCACTGGTAGCGGCCGTCGACGAGGCCCTTGACGGCGCGCTCCATCTGGGCGGGGCTGCGGGGCGGCTCGACGGCGATGGTGGGCACCTCGACGGGCACGGCGCCGTGCTCGGCGATGCGGTCGCTCATCTCGGCGGACTGCGCCTTGGTGCGGGGCACGAGCACGTTCCAGCCGAACATGGCGCGCGATTCCCACCACTGGTGGCGGTGACGCTCACCGGCGGACTTGCCGATGGTGACCACCAGGTCCCCGTCCATGTCGCGACCGACCTCGGCCATGGTGGCCAGGGTACCGTCGGCGGACTTCTGGGCGCAGAGCGAACCGGAGCAGGTGACGGTCACCGGCGTGCCGGCGGCGAGTCCCTGCTCGGCGAGGCTGGAGGCGGCCTCGGCGAGGTGCCGGCCGGTGGTGCGCAGGACGATCGGGCCGGGCGAGCCGACGAGGGCGGCCCAGTCGACCTTGCCGCGGCCGTCGGCGAACACGTAGCCGGAACCGAGCGCGATGCCGGCGAAGGCGGGCACGGCGGTGGCCTCGGCGACGCCGGGGACGACCTCGAACGGCACGACGGTGCGGCCGACGGCGGCGATCTCGGTGACGGTGGCGTCGGTGGTCATGGGGTCGCCGGTGACGAGACGGACGACGTCGCGGCCCTTCTTGGCCTCGGCGACGAGCTGCTTGGCCACGGCGGCGGGCTCACCGAGCACGGGGCGGACGTCGGCGGCGGTGGGCGCGGGCAGGGCCTTGAGACGCTTGATCTCGGCCTTGTCCTCGGCGGCCACGGCGGCGTCCATCTCGGCGCGGCGCGCGTCGAGCAGTTCCTGCGGCACCGGGACCTCGGTGGCGACCAACGCCAGCACGTCGGCCGAGACGTCGGCGTCGGCGAACACCAGCGGGTTGCCGGTGAGGACCTCTTGGGCCCGGCAGGTGAGCATCCCCGCGTTGCCTGGACCGCCGCCGACGAAGCGGACGGTTCCGGGGCGGGTGGTGCGTGCTCGAGTCATTGTTCGTCTCTCCGTGGGGTGGGTGCCGCGCGCTGGCTGCGCGCGAGATGGGAGTTCGGGGATCAGGGATCGGTGACGGTCGGTGGCGCCGTCGTGGATTCCCTCGGTACGAGTGGGGCGCGTTGCTCGGGCGATTCCCCGGCCATGAGGTCACGGGCGCCGCGGTCGAGCAGTTCGGCCGCGAGTCGGCGGCCCAGCTCGTCGGCGGCGGCGATCGGTCCGTCCGGGTGGTCTGCGGTGGCGGTGGTGCCGTGGGTGCGCAGGACGGTGGAGCCGTCGTGGGCGGCCGCCACCGCGTGCAGCGTCAGTTCGCCACCGCTGTCGAGTCCGGCGCCGTCGAGTTCGGCGCGCGCGCCGACCGGGGCGGTGCAACCGGCCTCGAGGTCGCGCAGGAGCCTGCGCTCGGCGGTGATCCGGACCCGCGAGGGCAGGTGGTCGACGACGGTGAGGGCCTCGGCGGCCTCGGTGTCGTCGGCGCGACATTCGACGGCGAGGGCGCCCTGCGCGGGGGCGGGGAGCATCTCGTCGATGCCGAACCGGTGGGTGGCACGCTCTCCCACACCGGTGCGGTCGAGGCCGGCCGCCGCCAGGACGACCGCGTCGAGGTCGCCACTGGTGACGTATCCCATCCGCGTGTCGATGTTCCCGCGCAGGGGGTGCAGGTCGAGGTCGGGGCGCAGGGCCGCGAGCTGGGAGCGCCGGCGCGGGGCGGAGGTCCCGACCCGGGCGCCCTCGGGCAGCGTGGCCATGGTGAGCCCGTCGCGCGCGATGAGCACGTCGGACGGGTCGACGCGCGGCGGCACGGCGATGGGGGCGAACCGGTCGTCGGGCGCGGTCGGCAGGTCCTTGTACGAGTGGACGGCGATGTCGCAGTCCCCGCGCTCGAGGGCGGCGCGCAGTTCGAGGGTGAACACGCCCACGCCGATGCGCTCGACCGGGGCCATCACCACGTCGCCGCGGGTCCGCACGATCACCAGTTCGGCCGGGTACCCGGCGGCGATGAGGGCGTCGCGGACGTGCCCGGCCTGGGTGGTGGCCAGGGTGCTGCCCCGCGTGCCCACCTTCAGGGTCCTGCTCATGACGCCTCCTCGCTTCTACCGTCCACGGTGGTGTCCAGGTCGAACAGTGTGCGTACGACCGCCGCGTAGTTCTCGCCGTCCGGTTGGGCGGCGAGTTCCCGGAACCGCACCGTGGGCGGGTGCAGAAGCTTGTCGACGACCCGGCGGACGGTGTTGGCGACCTCGTCGCGGACCTTCTCGTCCATGTCGGGCAGTCGGGACTCGAGCCGGCGCATCTCGGCCGCGACGACCTGCCCGCCGCGCCCGCGCAGCTGCCCGATGAGCGGCCCGACGCCGGCCATGCGCTCGGCCTGCGTGTACGCGGTGAGCTCGGCGTCGACGATCGTGCGGGCGGCGTCGGCGTCCGCGGCGGCGGCGGAGGTGGCGGGGTCGGCCTTGAGCGCCTCGATTCCCAGGACGGTCACGCCGGGCAGGCCGGCGACGGCGGGGTCGACGTCGCGCGGCATGCCGAGGTCGCAGATGACGAGCGGGCCGCGGTCGACGCGGCGGGCCAGCGCGGTGTGCACGTCGCCCAGGGTGACGACGGTGCCGACGGCCCCGGTGCAGGTGAAGAGGATGTCGGCGCGGGCGACGGCCTCGGCGAGCCCCGCGAGGGGGAACGCCGTGGCCGGGGTGCCGGAGTCGCCGGCGATCTCGGCCAACCGGTCGGCGCGCTCCGGGGTGCGGTTGGTGATCTCGATGTGGGAGATCCCGCCGCGGCCGAGGTGGGCGACGGCCAGGCCGCCCATCGCGCCGGCCCCGAGCACGACCGCCCGGCGTCCGTCGAGACTGCGGCTGGCGCCGTCCGAGAGGATCTCGGCCGCGCGGTCCAGCGCGACGGACACGACCGACGCGCCGGCCGAGTCGATGCCGGTCTCGGTGTGCACGCGCTTGCCCACGTGCAGCGCCTGCTGGGCGAGCCGGTGCAGGGTGGTGCCGGCCGCGCCGATCTCGGACGCCGACTGGTAGGCGGTGCGGATCTGGCCGATGATCTGCTGCTCGCCCACGACCATCGAGTCCAGTCCCGAGGCCACGGAGAACAGGTGCTCGGCGGCGGACTCCGAGTAGCGCACGTACAGGTGGCGGCTCAGTTCGTCGGCGCCCAGGCCGGAGTGGCGCGAGAGCAGGGTCACGACGTCGTCGAGCGCCGGGTGGAACGCGTCCACGGCGGAGTAGACCTCGACGCGGTTGCAGGTGGTGACGATCATCGCCTCGTCGACGTTCTCGCCGGCGATGAGTTCCTCGGTGAGCCCGTCGCGCTCGGACTCGGAGACGGCGACCGCCTCGAGCAGTGACACCGGCGCACTGTGATGGGACAGCCCCACCAGGAGAATGCTCACAACCGACCCCCGGACGCCAGGGCCTCGGGGGCCCATGCCAGAATGGATGCCAACTCGTCAACTCGGCGAGGAGACGGCCGGAGAACAGACGGGGCCCCGCAGGACGAACTCGCGGAACGCTGGTCCACAGTCGGTCGTCTCCCGTCGGTGTGCACGGCTGCGTACAAGGCCCTCCCATGGCGGAAACACCCTGCCGGGACGGCCGTGGCCTCAAGCCTGCGTACGACCCGTAACGGGCTCCACCGTAACCCGCCTGACACCCCGGGACAAAACCGTGACAGGGGCGGATGCTATATCCGGCCGCCCTCCCGCGGGCACCGTGAACAGCACGGACCGCAGTACGGTGGCATCCGTGCCCCCTCGCCGCAGGTCCTCGTCGACCATGTCCGCCGCGACCCGCGCCCGATACGCGAAGCGTCGTCAGCGGCGTCTGTCCCGCGTCGACAACAACCTCACCGACCCGCAGTGGGCCCGGATCCTCGACGCGTGGAAAGCCTGCGCCTACTGCTCCGCGACCGGACCCGCGCTGCAGAAGGACTGCGTCCAGCCCATCTCACGCGGCGGGCGCTACACCCTGGAGAACGTGGTCCCGGCCTGCGCGTCGTGCAACGCGAGCAAGCACAACAGCGAGGTCACCAGGTGGCTGCGGCGCAAGAAGCTCGACGAGGGCGCGTTCCTGCTCAGGCACGCGACCATCCTGCGGGACCTGCGCGACGCGCCGCGGGAGGAGTGACCGCCCACCGTCGCGGCCACCGCCGCGCGCACCCCCCGGCACCGCCCGCGCCCGTCGGCCGGTTCAGTCCCATCCCGGGAACGGGCCGGCCCCGGCGAGGGTGGCCAGCAGCTCGTCGTCGTCGACCTCCCAACACGAGTGCTCCGCGCCGTCGACCAACACCACCGGCAGGCGGTCGCCGTATTCGGCGGCGAGTTCGCGGTCCGCGGCGTGGTCGACGTCGGTCACCTCGAGCCGGGCGCCCGCACCCTCGCACAGTGGGATCAACTGGCCGTGGACGCGGACGCAGCTGCCGCAGCCCTCGCGGGTCAACAGGGTCACCGTGTGCACCATGGCTCGATAGTGCACCACACCCTCGGGGCTGCCCTAGGATGGGGTCCCCGCGCCCTTCAGGAGGTCCCGCCCGGTGAACGACTCCCGCCCGGTGAACGACGACGCCGACGACAACGACGACGACAACGCGCCCACCCCCGGCGGCGAGGCCTCCGAGGACGCCGCCGAACCGGTGGAGTCCCACCGCTCCCGGTCCGGCCCGCGGCTTCCCGGTCGTGCCGATCTCGGCTCGGCTCTGGGTCGGCTGCTGTGGCGGCGCCGCGACGCGCGGATCCAGCGGCGCGCCGGTGAGGCCTCTGCCCAGCACGCCGTCAAACTCGAGCCCGGTGCCGAGCCCGGCCCGCCGCTGGCCGACTACGACCCCGCCGAGGGCGAGGGCGAGGGGCCCGGCGCGGGCGCGGGTGCCGGGACCGCCGTCGCCGACCGCCCCGCGGACGCCGTCGCAGAGCGTGCGGCAACCGACCGTGCCGCCGCCGAGACCGACGAGTCGCTCGAGCCGTTTGTGCCGGACCCGCGGGTCGCGGCGTTCTTCGACGTGGACAACACCCTCATCCAGGGCGCGTCGATCATCCTGCTGGCCCGCGGGCTGGCCAAGCATCGCTTCTTCACCGCGCGCGACGTCGCCGGGTTGGCGTGGTCGCAGGCCAAGTTCCGGATCTCCGGGGAGGAGAACGCCGAGGACGTCGCCGCCGGCCGCGACAAGGCCCTGAGCTTCGTCAAAGGCCGCACCGTCGCCGAGCTGACCGAACTGAGCGAGGAGGTCGTGGACACCTCCATGCTCGACCGCGTCTGGCCGGGCACGCGCTCGCTGGTGCAGATGCACCTGGACGCCGGGCAGCAGGTCTGGCTGGTCACAGCGACGCCGGTGATGCTGGCGCGCGTCATCGCCACCCGGCTGGGATTGTCGGGGGCGCTGGGCACGGTCGCGGAGGAGGAGTACGGCGTCTACACCGGCCGGCTCGTGGGCGACATCCTGCACGGGCCCGGCAAGGCGCACGCGATCGCCAAGCTCGCCGAGGCCGAGGGCTTCGACCTGGCCAAGTGCTACGCGTACTCGGACAGTTTCAACGACATGCCGATGCTCACGATGGTGGGCAACCCGGTCGCCATCAACCCGGATTCGAAGCTGCGCAAGTACGCCTCGGAGAACGGCTGGAACATCAAGGACTTCCGCACCGTCCGCAAGGCCGCGAAGAAGGCGATGCCGGGTGTTCTCGCCGTCGGCGGGCTCGCGGGCGCCCGGGCGGCCGCGCGCTCTTACTACGGCAGCCGCGCGATGGACCGGGCGCGCCGCATCTTCTGACGCGGGTCCGCGCCGGGGCGCTCCCCCGCCGCCGGCTCAGCCGAAGAAGACGCTGCCGCGGCGGGCGAGGTTGCGGAACAGCGTGTTCTGGATGGTCTCCCGGACCTGGTCGGTGATCTCGAAGACCACCATCGGGTCCTCTGCGGCGTCGGGCCCCAGGTGCGAGGTCTCGATCGGCTCGCCGAACTCCATCGTCCACTTGGTGGGCAGCGGGATGCCGCCGAGCGCGCCGAGGAGCGGGAACGCGGGCGTGACGGGCATGTACGGCAGGCCGAGCAGCCGCGCGAGCGCCGGGACCTCACCGATCTTGGGGTAGATCTCCTCGGAGCCGACCACCGAGCACGGGATGATCGGCGCGCCAGCGGCCAGGGCGGTGGCCACGAACCCGCCGCGGCCGAAACGCTGCAGGCGGTAGCGGTCGGCGAACGGCTTGCCGAGCCCCTTGAAGCCCTCCGGCCACACGGCCACCACGTGACCGCTCTCCAGCAGGCGCTCGGCGTCGGCGGCACAGGCCAGGGTCGCCCCCGCCCGGCGGGCCAGCGGCGCGGACACCGGCAGCGACATGGCCAGGTCGGCGGCGAGCAGACGCAGGGCGCGTCCGGCGTGGTCGTGGACGGCGACGGTGGTCATCATCCCGTCGAGCGGCAGGACGCCCGCGTGGTTGGAGACGATCAGGCCGGCGCCGTCGGCGGGGATGTTCTCGGCACCGATCACCTCGACCCGGAACCAGTGCTCGAACAGCGGCCGCCACAGGGGCAACCACACGTTGGTGTGGAAGTGCTCGTCGAACCCGAACTCGTCGACCTCGTACCCGCCGGTGACACGGGAGGCCAGGAGCTCGCCGGCGGCGTTGACGGCGTCCGCCAGGGTGGACAGGGCGCTGATGTCGCCGGTCGCGAGCATCGTGTCGACACCGCGGGTCAGTTCGCGGACGGGCGCCAGCACCTCGGCATCGAGGGGCAGTGCGTCGACCACCTGACCGATCGAGCTGCGCAGGGAGGTGAGGAACCTGTCGACGATCCTGCCGAGCTCGGTGGCCGCGGCATCGCTGTTGGTGGTCTCCCCTACGAAGCCCTCGCCGACGGTTCGGTAACCGGGGGCGTCGCGTCGGCCCTCTCCCCAGCGGGGGCCGCCGAGTGGTTGGGACAGGTCGAATTCCGGGCCCTTCACGGCGCCCCCTCCTCGATCGGGTCGGGCTCGTTCGTCTCCGGCCGGTTCGGGTCGGGCTCGATCGGCTCCGGCAGGGCCCCTATCGACTCGAGCTCGCCGATGGTCGAGTTCACGCCCGCGCGCAGTCGGCTGGCCACCGGGCCGGGCAGTCTGCTGGCGATCTTGGCGGTCTTGCGCTCGAGTGCGGCGCGCGTGACGAGGGGCTCGGCCCCCGAGTCGACGAGGTAGGCGTGCAGCGCCTCCTCGGTGGTGTACCGGGGCGTGAACCCGAACCTGGTGCGCATCCGGGTGGTGTCCATGGTGCGGCCGTACCGCAGGTAGCGCAGCTGCGAGGGCCCGATGTCGCGCAGTCCCTGGCTGGAGAGCAACCGCGCCGCGAGTTTGAACGTCTGCGGCATCACCGGCAGCGGGATGTGGCCGGCGCGGCGGATGGCCTGCGTCAGGGTGAGGATGCCGTCGGCCGCGATGTTGTACGTCCCGGGGGGCGCCCCCGTCGCGGCGTGCAGCAGCGCATCGAGTGCGTCCTGCGGGTGCAGCAGCTGGATGCGCGGGTCGTATCCGGCCAGGACCGGTGCGACGGACGGCAGCAGCAGCTCGCCGACCACCGTGGGCTCGGGCAGCCCGAGGATGGCCGGGATGCGCAGGATCGTCACGTCGATGTCCGGACGCTTGCGGGACATCCCACGCACGTACCCCTCAACCGACAGGTGGTCGAGCGGGATGCCGCCACCGGGCTGACGCCGGGCGGCCATGTCCTCGGTGAACATCGCCGGGTCGACCCCCGAGGAGCCGTACACCGAGGTCGACGAGATGAGCACGAACCGCTTGACCGTCGCGGCCCGTCCGCACGCGGCGATCACGTGCATGGAGCCCATGATGTTGGCCTCCTTGACGGCCGCGCGGCCGCCGGGGGCGAAATCGGTGTGGTGCAGCCCGGCGTGCACGACCGTGTCGATGCCCGCCTCACGCAGAATCCCCTGCAGGCGCGGGGACTGCGGGTCGAGGCGCACGAACTCGGCATCGCGCATCCGTCGGCGGTGCTGCGGCGACGGCTTGACCGAGTCGATGGCCAGGACGCGCTCGACGGAGTCGTTGCGCAGCAGCATGCCGACCAGGTGGGTGCCGAGATACCGGCTGCCGCCCACGACCGCGACGGCACGAGCCGGGCTACGGTCGGGCAGTTCGGTGTCCACCCGCCCGAGTCTAACTGCGGACCCCCCTGCCCATGTGCGCGGACCTCACAGCCCGCGCGATCCGGACAACGCCCTGACCCGCCCTGACCCGCCCCGCCCCGGGGTCGACGCCCCACCCCGAGTCGACACCCCGCCCCGAAATACACCGATGCCCGCCACCACTGTCGGTGACGGGCATCCGCTACAGGCGTGAGTCCGGGCGCTACCGAGGCGCCGCCGGACTCACTTACCGAGTTTGCGACGCTGCACGCGGGTCCGGCGGAGCATCTTGCGGTGCTTCTTCTTGGACATACGCTTGCGGCGCTTCTTGATCACAGAACC
The DNA here is from genome assembly GCF_051994785.1 of Dietzia sp. MNB45. Taxonomy (NCBI): domain Bacteria; kingdom Bacillati; phylum Actinomycetota; class Actinomycetes; order Mycobacteriales; family Dietziaceae; genus Dietzia; species Dietzia sp. MNB45. The sequence goes on from NZ_CP163397.1 coordinate 3,033,688, forward strand.
CATATCGGGGTCACCTACCTGTCGACTACTGGTCTGGGGCCTTACAGCCCGCGAAGGGCCTTGACTTGCGCTCCGGCGCCTGAGAGCGAGCTCGAAAGCCGGGACGGAACCCGTCCAGACTACCTCTCGCTCCCCGCTGCCACGAAAACGGGCCGAACACCGCCCCGCCGGGGCGGTTCAGTGCGTCAGCCCGCGGAGAAGTACGACGTGTCGAGGTACTCGTGCACGGCCTTGGAGTGGACCCGGAACGACCGCCCCACCCGCACGGCGGGCAGTTCGCCCGAGTGGACGAGCCTGTAGACCGTCATCTTGGACACGCGCATCAGCGCGGCGACCTCGGCCACGGTGAGGAACTGCGAGCCCCCCGCCGCCTGTGCGCCGCTATCGGTCTTGTCGGTAGTCGCCATCGTCACAACCCTTCGTGGCACGCGTCGTGCCGCAGGCTTCCCCTCCTGCGGTACGGACACGCACGTGCTGGGTATGAGCCTAGCGTGAATGGTGTGATCAATGCGACGGGAGTGGGCGAATTACATCGACGACACGCCGCCCGATCCGCGCCTCACCCGCCCTGAACTGGGCTTGTGCTAAACGAGCGACCCGCCGGGTGGGTCACATCTCACCCGGCGGGTCGGTTCGGTACGCGCACACCCGGCCCGTTCGGTCGCCTCCGCGACGGGCCCGGGTGGCGGGTCAGTCGATCTCGTCGTCGTCGTCGCCATCGGTGGAGGCCAGTGCCAACGCCCGCGACCGCGACGCCGCCGCCTCGACCGCGTCCGCCACCGCCGAGCGCAGTCCCCCGGCCTCGAGCCTGCGGATCGCCGCGGCGGTGGTGCCGCCCGGGGAGCTGACGTTGTAGCGCAGTTCGGCGGGTCCCTCGCCGCCGCCGGTGAGCATCGCGCCCGCGCCGAGCGCCGTGCCGGCCGCCAGCTTCAGCGCCACGTCGCGCGGCAGCCCGCGCTCCACGCCGGCGTCGACCATCGCCTCCGCCATGAGGAAGAAGTAGGCGGGGCCGGACCCGGACACCGCGGTCACCGCGTCCATCTGGGCCTCGGTGACGACGACGACGAGGCCCACGCTCTCCATGATCGTGGACACCTGCTCGAGATGCTCATCGCGCGCATAGCGGCCCTTGCAGAGCGCGGAGACGCCGTGCCCGACGAGCATCGCCGTGTTGGGCATGACCCGCACGACCGGCGAGCCGGCGCTGAGCTTGTTCTCCAGCACGGTCGTCGGCACGCCGGCCGCGAGCGAGACCACGATCGACTCGTGGACGCTGTCGGAGATGGCGTCGCCGATGCGGCCGACCACCGCCGGCACGTCCTGGGGCTTGACGGCCACCACGATCACGTCGGCGCCCTCGCAGCCGATGTCGAGGCTGGTGGACAGGATGTTGTACTTCTTGGCCAACTGCTCGGCGCGGGCCTCCACGGCCTCGATCACCACGATGTCCGACGGCTCGGTCCCGGCCTCACGGAGTCCCGCGATGAGGGCCTCGCCGATGCGTCCGCCACCGACCACTGCGATTCTCGTCATGCCCTTTACAGTGCCACACGCGTGCGCGGCCGCCCGCCGGCCGCGGTCGAACGGGGCCGCCCGCTCGCGCCACCCATCGAATCGCGCCCGCCGCCACCGCCGCCTATTCGATGTCGCTCCACCTATCGCATCCGGTGGGTGGAGCGACATCGGATGGGCGGCGGGAAGGATTCGGTTGCCCGGCGCCGGTTCCCGCTCGCGCACCGCGGCTGAAACGGCCCCGCCCGCACCTGGAGCAGGCGCGGGCGGGGTGCGGGTCGTGGCCGGGATGCGGCTAGGAGATGAGCCTGAGCAGGAGTGGCCCGCACGTCACGCCCAGGCCGACGATCACGGCGAGGGCGATACTGACGGAGTCGTTGCTCCTGCGCAGGACGCGGACCATGGCCACCAGTCCGACGATCACGACGATCGCCAGCGCAAAGGCCACCCACGGCAGGTCGCGCCAGAGCAATTGGAAGCCGATGAACAGTGCCGCGCCCGCGACCGCGGAGGCGAGCACCTGCGCGACGAGGATCAGCCACTGCGACGCCGGCGACCGCTCGGGCTCGGCTCCGCCGGGGGCGTCGTCGACGTCGCGGTACTGCGAGCTGTCCGGCTCCGCCGGGGTCTGCTGCGACGCGTGTGCGGGGGTCGGAGCGTCGGCCCGGTCGGCGCCGGGCTGGCCTGTGCTCGTCCGGTCGGCGACGGGGGCGTCGGCCCCGGGCCGGGCGACCGGCTGCTGGTCCGCCGTCGTTGCGCCGGCCTTCGTCGCCTCGGTCTGCGCCGCGTCGGACTTCGCCGCGCCGGACTTCGTCTCGTCGAGCTTCGGCCGCTCGGTGCCGGTGCCCGCGCCGGCCACTGCCGCGGCCATTCCCGCGACTCCCGCACCTCCGGCGGCGGCAGCGGTCGCCGCACCCAGGGCACCCCCGCGCGTGGCGGAGTCGGAATCGTCGGGCTGCCCGGCTGGCGCCTCGGGGGCGCGGTGGGCGGTCGAGCCACTGCCCGACGGCACACCCCATGCGGAGGCGTCGGCCCCTGCCGCGGGCTTGCCTGCGGCAGGGGATTTGCCGACCGCCGGAGCGGCGGGGGTCCCGGCGGGCTTGTCGGCCGCCGGAGCGGCGGGGGTCCCGGCGGGCTTGTCGGCCGCCGGAGCGGCGGGGGTCCCGGCGGGCTTGTCGGTGGTGCGCTCGTCTGCTGTGACGGCCGTGTCGGTGGCCCCGGAGGCCTTGCCGGCCTCGGCAGAACCGGAGGTCGCGGCGGACGTGCCGGTGCCGGGTTTGCCGGTGGCGGGCTTGGCGGTGGCGGGCTTGACCGCCGGGGCGGTCGACGAGGCCGGCGCGGCCTTGTCTGCGGTTCCGGCCGCTGCGGACGGAGCTGTCTTGTCGACCGAGCCCGGGGCTGCGGTGCCGGCGACACCCGCAGCGGCAGCGCCCGCGACACCTGCGGCCGCCGCGCCGGCGGGCCCCACGCCCCCACGATCTGCGGGCGTCGGGCGGGTGGCGGGAGCGTCGGACCCCGACTGCTCCGCATCCTTGCGCTTGCGGCCGAACAGCCCGCGCAGGCCGCCCTTCTTCCCCTGCTGGGCCGCGTCATCGGAGGCGGAGCGCGACGGGGTCGGCGCAGACGGGGTCCGCGTGGACGGGGTCGACGACGGCGGAGCCTGCTGCGGGGCCGGCGAGGTGGTGGGCGTCGGTGCGACGGACGACTTCTCGGCCGACCCGGCCGGCGTGGACGCGGGCGCCCCTGCCTCCGGGGCCCGCCGCCGTCCCGAGGGCCGCGGGGTCTGCGGGGCCTCAGAGGTGGACGACCTCGTCGTCGTCCCCGGGGTCTCCCCGGCGCCCGTCGGGGCACCACCGTCGGCACCCGGCTGCGCACCCTGGTCGGCGGCTGCTGCTTCCTCGGCCTCCCGCGCCCGACGCCGCGCCGCGCGACCACTGAGCACGGTGTCGTCGGTGATCTTGGGGATCTCACCGGTGAGCTCGGAAACGCTGAGTCCGCCGCCCTCATCGGCCCGGCGACGCCGACGCCCGGCCGGGGCGTCCTGCTGCTCCGCGCCCATGCGCTTGAGCAGCTCCGCCACGGTGATCTGCTGACCGTCTGAATCCTCGGCCATCGTCAGCTCCCCTTCCCGTCGCCGCCCACGTCCCGGTCGAGACGCTGCAGGATGAGCCCCTCTCGCAGAGCCCACGGACAGATTTTCACACTTTCCAGACCCAACGCACGCATGGACGCCTCCGCCACCAGCGCTCCCGCCACCACCTGATGCGAGCGGTCGGAGCTGATGCCCTCCAACTCTGCCCTGTCGGCGGCCGTCATGCGGGAGATAAACGCGATCACCTGCCGCAGACCGGCGGCTGTGAGCACCCGGTCCACCCGCGGGCCCTCCGACGACGGCGCCGCACCCGTGAGCCGGGCCAACATACGGAACGTCTTGGAGGTGGCGCACGCGAGGTCGGGCTCACCGGCCGCCCGGAGTTCCCGGGCGGGCCCGTCGAGCTCGGCGTCGATGTAGTCACGCAGCTGGTTGATGCGCTTGCGCTCCGGCGGGTCGGTCTTGAACCAGTCGTGGGTGAGCCGGCCGGCGCCCAGCTGCAGACTGAACGCCTGCTCGGGCAGCTCGTCCTCCCCGTGGGTCATCTCCAACGACCCACCACCGATGTCGAGGTTGATGATCCGCCCCGCGCTCCAGCCGTACCACCGACGCGCGGCGAGGAACGTCATGCGCGCTTCGTCCTCACCGGAGAGCACCCGCAGCTCGATGCCGGTCTCCTTCTCCACCTTGGCCAACACGTCGTCCGAGTTGGCCGCGTCGCGCACGGCGGAGGTGGCCAACGCCATGACCTCGCGGCACTTGGTGGCTTCGGCCAGCTCGGCGGCCTCGTTGACCGCGTCGATGAGCCGGGCGATGCCGGTCTTGGAGATGTTGTTGTCGTCGTCCAGGTACTCGATCAGGCGTAGCCGGGTCTTGGAATCGTTCATGGGCGTGGGATGACCACCCCGGTGGGCATCGACCACCACGAAGTGGACCGTGTTACTTCCCACGTCCAGGACACCTAATCTCACACGACCACCCTAAACGGTCTACGGTCGCAGGTTGTGACCGCCACCGAACGCCCCCCGACCCCGGGCGCCCCTCAGCCCGAGGTCCCCCTCGACTTCCCGCGGGAGTGGTACACGTTCCCCGACCCCGCGAATGACGAACATCTGATCTCCGCCGACATGACCTGGCTGCTCTCGTCGTGGACGTGCGTCTTCGGCACGCCGGCCTGCCACGGCATCGAACGCGACCAGCCCGACTCCGGTTGCTGCACGCACGGCGCCTTCCTCTCCGACGACTCCGACCGGCAGCGGCTCGAGGCCAACGTCGCCCTGCTGCGTCCGGAGGAATGGCAGCACCGCGAGGCCGCCCACGCCGCTGCGGCGGCGGAGGGGGCCGCGCAGGAGGCGTGGCTGGAGGAAGACGAACTGACCGGCGACGACGGCGAGATGGAGCCCGCTCTCAGGACGCGCCGCCTGGGCGGGAGGTGCGTATTCTTCAACGACGTCGGATGGCCGACCGGGTCGGGCTGCGCCCTGCACCACTTGGCCGGGCGGACGGGGCGGACCCTGCCCGAGTCCAAGCCGGACGTCTGTTGGCAGCTGCCGATCCACGTGACCCGCGAATGGGAGACCCGTCCCGACGAGGTGGAGATCCTCCACACCCGCGTCGGCGAGTACGACCGCCGCGGCTGGGGCCCGGGCGGGCTGGACCTCGACTGGTACTGCACAGGCTCGCCCGAGGCTCACGTCGGCGTCGACCCCGTCTACATCTCCCTGCACGACGAACTCGTCGAGCTCCTGGGCGCGCAGTGCTACGAGGTGCTCGCCGCGGCGTGCCGGCGTCGGCGGCAGCTCGGGATCGTGGCCGTGCACCCGGCGACCGAGCGGGCCGGCGGCTCCTGAGCGGGTCCCGAGCGGGGCGCTCCAGAATCCGCTACTCCGGCTCCGGATCCGCTACCCGTGGAGGGGTAGCGAATCCGGACGGAGGGTAGCGAATCTCCAGCGGGGGCGGTCAGCCCTCGAACTTGTAGCCCAGCCCGCGGACGGTCACCAGGTGCACCGGCTTGCCGGGATTAGACTCGATCTTCGAGCGCAGACGCTTGACGTGGACGTCGAGGGTCTTGGTGTCGCCGACGTAGTCCGACCCCCACACCCGGTCGATGAGCTGTCCGCGCGTGAGGACCCGGCCCGAGTTGCGCAGCAGGTACTCCAGCAGGTCGAACTCCTTGAGCGGCAACGTGACGGCCGTGCCGCGGACCAGCACCGTGTGCCGCTCGATGTCCATCCGCACCGGCCCCGACTCCAGGACGCCGATGTCGCTGACCGGCTCCGCCTCGGCCTCGGCGCCGCGGCGCAGCACCGCCCGGATGCGGGCGATGAGTTCGCGGGCCGAGTACGGCTTGGTCACGTAGTCGTCGGCGCCCAGCTCCAGGCCGACGACCTTGTCGATCTCACTGTCGCGGGCGGTCACCATGATCACCGGGACGGTCGACGTCGTCCGCAGTCGCTTGCACACATCGGTGCCGGACATCCCGGGGAGCATGAGGTCCAGCAGCACGATGTCCGCGCCCTCGGACTCGAAGTTCTCCAGCGCGGTCGGGCCGTCCCCCGCGACGGTGACCTCGAAGCCTTCCTTGCGGAGCAGGAACGCCAGCGGATCCGCCAGCGAGTCCTCGTCCTCCACGATCAGCACCCTGGTCACGGCACCTGGTCCTCTCCTTGGTCGGCGTGCTCGGCGCCGGGGGTCCCCCCGGCGCCACCCGGCTCCACATGAGCCGGAAGTTCGAGTGTGAAGGTCGACCCCGTACCGGGGCGGCTCCACAGGCTGACGGCGCCGTTGTGGTTCTGGGCGACGTGCTTGACGATCGCCAGACCCAGCCCGGTCCCGCCGGTGGCGCGGGAACGGGCCTTGTCGACGCGGAAGAACCGCTCGAAGACGCGGGCCTGGTGCTCCGGGGCGATGCCGATCCCGCGGTCGGTGACCCGCAGCGTCACGGTGTCCCCGGTCGCGGACCGGGTGATCGACACCGGGGTGTGGTCGGGCGAGTAGTTGATGGCGTTCGAGATGAGGTTGGCCACCGCCGTGACCAAGAGGGTCCAGTCCCCCTTGACCTCCAGCCCGGACGGCGCATCGGTGATGAGCTCGATCCCGGCCGCCTCCGCCGCCGACGCGGACCGGCGCAGGGCCTCGGCCACCACGTCGTCCACGTCCACCGGCTCCGGGTCGCGGATCCGTTCGGCGCCCTGCAGTCGGGAGAGCTCGATGAGCTCGGAGACCATCTTGCCGAGCCGCTGGGCCTCGCTCACCACGCGTCCGCCGAAGTACTCGACCGAGTCCGGGTCGTCCTTGGACTCCAGCAGCGCCTCGGCGAGCACCGCCATCGCCCCGACCGGGGTCTTGAGCTCGTGCGAGACGTTGGCGACGAAGTCGCGGCGGGCCGCCTCCATACGACGGTGCTCGGAGTCGTCGTCGGCGAAGACCACGACGAACTGCTCGCCGTTGCCCTCGAGGATCTCCCCGCGCCCGCTCACCGACGGGATGCGGCGGCGGCCGGGGGCCATCTTGGCGGGCAGGTCGAACCGGGTGGGGTGGCCGTCCGTGAACGTCGACAGGGCCGCGCGCCAGGCCGGTTCCACCAGCAAGCGGTCGTCGACGATCCCCAACTCCGCCGCACGACGGTTGTAGAGGACCACGTCCTGGTGGCGATCCACGACCGCCAGTGCGTACGGCGCCTGGTGGTAGACGCCCCGCAGGACGTCCAGCCGGCTGGGTCCGGTCTGCTCCGCGCGCCGACGCTCACCGCGTCGGTTGAGCAGTGGGACGACGAAGCCGCCCACGAGGAAGCCGATGATCCCGGCGACGATCGCGAGGAAGATCCCCAGACTGACCTGCACGACCCCGATCCTACGGTGTGGAGTTTCGACGCCCGAATCGCCAAACCCCCGGCCACCTGCGCGAAGTTCGCAGGCTGCCGGGGGTTCGCGACCCGTTCACCGGGCCTTCATCTACTACTTGCCGCCCTGGTTGGCCACGGCGGCAGCACCCGCGGCGGCGGCCTCCGGATCGAGGTAGGTACCACCCGGGTTGGCGACCAGGCCGGTCTCGTCGAAGTGGTAGACCAGCGGGATCCCGGTGGGGATGTTGAGGCCCGCGATGTCGGAATCGGAGATGCCGTCGAGGTGCTTGACCAGGGCGCGCAGCGAGTTGCCGTGCGCGGCCACCATCACGGTCTTGCCCTCCGCGAGCTTGGGGGCGATCTCGGCGGCGTAGTACGGGATGAACCGGTCCACGACGTCCTTGAGGCACTCGGTCAACGGCACCTCCGGCAGGTCCGCGTAGCGCACGTCGGAGGTCTGCGAGTACTCGCCCGCCGGGTCGATCGGCGGCGGCGGGGTGTCGTAGCTGCGGCGCCACAACATGAACTGCTCGTCGCCGAACTGGTCCTTGATCTCCGCCTTGTTCAGGCCCTGGAGCTTGCCGTAGTGACGCTCGTTGAGCTTCCAGTGCCGGATCACCGGGACCCAGTGGCGGTCACAGGCGTCCAGCGCGATGTTCGCGGTGGTGATCGCGCGACGCAGCAGCGAGGTGTACAGGATGTCCGGCAGGATCCCCGCCTCGGCGAGGAGCTTTCCGCCGCGGACCGCCTCCTCCCGCCCGAGATCGGTGAGGTCGACGTCGACCCAGCCCGTGAACTGGTTGGATGCGTTCCACGTGGACTGCCCGTGACGCAGGAGGACGAGAGTTCCGTAAGCCATACGGCCATTATGACCCGCGTGCGGAGGACTACGGTGCAGACATGACCACACACGCCGGAGACACCCCCGAATCGACCGAGCGGCCGTGGACTGTCCACTACACGCCCGGGACCACGCAGAACCTCGACTACGGCACCACCACGCTGATCGACCAGTTCGACGACGCCGTCAGCACCTATTCGTCCCGGCCCGCCACCGAGTTCTTCGGCCGCCTGACGACCTACGCCGACCTCGGCCGGCACGTGCGCCGCGCCGCCGAGGGCCTGCGCCGCCTGGGTGTAGCGCCCGGCGACCGTGTCGCCGTGCTGCTGCCCAACTGCCCCCAGGGCGTCGCGGTGTTCTACGCGGCCCTGCGCATCGGCGCCATCGTCGTGGAGCACAACCCCCTCTACACCGCCGACGAGCTCGAGGGACCCTTCTCCGACCACGGGGCGAAGGTGGTCGTGACCTGGAACGTCGTCGCGCCCGTGGTGCGGGACCTCGCCGACCGGCCCGGCACCGCGATCGAGCACATCATCTCGGTCGACCTGCTCGACGAGCTCCCCGCCGCCAAGAGGCTGGCGCTCAAGCACCTGCCGGTGCCGTCACTGCGCACCTCCCGGGACAAGCTCTCCCGGCCGGCCCCCGGCACGCTGGACTGGGCGGACCTCGAGACGGGCGCCGAGCTGGACTTCTCGTACCCGCGGCCGGCGTCCGAGGATCCCGCGCTGATCCTCTACACCTCCGGCACCACCGGAACCCCCAAGGGGGCCGTCCTCTCCCACGCCAACCTGGTGGCCAACGCGAAGATGGGCCGGGCGTGGGTGCCCGAACTCACGCCGGGCGAAGAGAAGTTCCTCGCCTCGCTGCCGATGTTCCACGCCTACGGCGTCACGCTGTGCGTGGTGTTCGGTATCGCCGAGGGCGCACGGCTCCAGCTGGTCCCGACCCCGGACATGGACCTCATCATGCCGATCCTGAAGAAGGACCTGCCGACCTTCATCCCGGCCGTCCCGCCGATCTACACCAGAATCCTGGAGGAGGCCGAGAAGCGGAAGATCCCGCTGCACGGCATCCGGCACTCGCTGTCCGGCGCCATGAGTTTGCCCGCCGAGCTCATCGAGAGGTGGGAGTCCGCCACCGGTGGTCTGCTCGTGGAGGGCTACGGGATGACCGAGACCTCCCCCATCACCGTCGGCAACCCCATGTCGACGGCGAGGCGAGCCGGCTCCATCGGCGTCCCGTTCCCGGACACCGATATCCGTGTCGCGGACAAGGACGACCCCTCAGTCGACGCACCGGCCGGCGAGCCCGGTGAACTGTTGGTCAAGGGGCCGCAGGTGTTCCCGGGCTACTGGCGCAACGAGAAGGCGACCGCCGAGACCTTCCACGACGGCTGGATCCGCACCGGTGACGTCGTGGTCCAGGACGACGACGGCTTCCTGCACGTGGTGGACCGGATCAAGGAGATGATCGTCACCGGCGGGTTCAACGTCTACCCGTCGGAGGTCGAGGCGGTGCTGCGCACGGCCCCGGGCGTCGCGGACTGTGCCGTGGTGGGCCGCCCGAGTTCCGACGGCGGCGAGAAGGTCATCGCCGCGGTCGTACTGGAGCCCGGCGCCGCACTCGACCCCGACGCCCTGCGCGCGCACTGCAAGGGCTCGCTGGCCGGGTACAAGGTCCCGCGCGATTTCGTCGAACTGGACGAACTGCCCACCAACCCGATGGGCAAGGTCCTGCGCAAGAAGGTCGCACAGCAGATCAACGCCTGACCTGCGCGCTGTCCCGGCCCCGGGCTACTCGGGCTGGGGCAGGTCCTCGGTGAGGTGGCGGAACGCGTCGAGGTTGCGCAGCGGCTCGCCCCGGGACACCCGCCACTCCCACTCGCGGCGGATCGAGGTGTGGAAGCCCAGCTCGATGAGGACGTTGAAATCGTGGTCGGCGGCCTCGAGCACCTGCCCCAGCACGCGGTCGAGTTCCTCCTCGGTCACCGCGACCAGCGGCATCCGGCCGACGAGGTAGATGTCGCTGTTGTTGTCCAGCGTGTAGGCCACCTGGTAGAGCCGCCTGTTGCGCCGCAGCAGGTAGTTGTAGACCTTCTCGAAGTCCTCGTCGGGTCGGCGGCACACGAACGCCTCGATGCGCACGCTCTCCCGGTTCACCGTCAGGTGGCACGCGGTCTTGAGGCGCTTCTCCCCCGGCAGGATCACGACGAAGGTGCGTCCGTCGGCCAGCGTCGACTCGATCTCCCGCTCCACCAGGAAGGTGCGGATCCGCTCGACGGTCGGGGCGTCGACGTCCTCCCGGCTCGCGGCCGGCTCGTCGTCGTCCATGCGCTTGCTCTCGGTGGGGTCGATCATCGTGGCTCCTTGGGGGTCGTGGGCCGGGCCTCGTAGGCGATTCGACGCGGCCGCTCGGGCGGACGGGAGATCAGGACGCGGTGGCGTCGGCACGCCGGGCCCGGTACGCGGCCATCGTGCCCGCGTACGAGGACACGAGCCCCTCGGCCGTGGCGTCCCAGGAGAACCCGGAGGCGTGCACCGGGGCGGCCCGCGACATCGACAAGCGCAGCTCGTCGTCGTCCAACAATCCGGACAACACCCGCGCCCAGACACTCGGATCGTGCCCGTCCACGGTGATCCCGGTCCGGCCGTCGGCGACGGCCGTGGGGAGCCCGCCCACCGCGGCCGCGACGACGGGGGTCCCACACGCCTGCGCCTCGAGGGCCACGAGCCCGAACGACTCCGAGTACGACGGCACCGCCACGATGTCCGCGGCCCGGTAGACGTCCACCAGCTCCGACGGCGGCCGGGGCGCCAGGAAGCACACGCGATCGGCCACGCCCAGCTCCTCGGCCAGGTCCATCAACGAGCGCGGCCTGGTGAGTCCCGACCCACTGGGTCCGCCGACGACCATCAGACGCACGTCGCGGCGGGGCTGGGCGCGCACCATCTCGGCCAGCGCCCGCACGATCACGTCGGGGGCCTTGAGCGGCTGGATCCGGCCGACGAAGGCGATCACCTCGGAGTGCTGCCCCAGCCCCAGCGCGCGGCGGGCTTGCTCGGTGCCGCGACGGGTGCCGGGGGTGTACTGCTCCAGGTCGGCGCCGGGCGAGACGACGTCGACGTCGGCGGGGTCGGCGTCGTAGTAGTCGACGAGTTCGCGCAGCTCACCGGTGGTGTTGACGACGAGCCGGTCCGCGACGTCCACGATCTGCTGTTCACCGATACGCCGGGACTCGGGCTCGGGGGTGTCCCCCTGGGCGAGGACCGCGTTCTTCACCGCCGCCAGCGTGTGCGCGGTGTGGACCAGTGGCACGCCCCAGTGCTCGGACGCGACCAGCCCGGCCTGTCCGGAGAGCCAGTAGTGGGAGTGGATGAGGTCGTAGTGGCCCGGCGCGTGCCCGGCCTCCGCGCGCATCACGCCGGCGACGAACGGGCACAGCTGCGTGGGCAGGTCCTCCTTGCGCAGTCCCTCGAACGGCCCGGCCACGATGTTGCGGACCAGGACGCCGTCGCCGGCCCGCTCGACCGGCGGCTGCGACGAGTGGGTGGCGCGGGTGAAGATCTCGACCTCCACGCCGAGGCGGGCCAGTCGGCGCGCGGTCTGCAGGACGTACACGTTGAGTCCCCCCGCGTCGCCCGTGCCCGGCTGGGCCAGCGGCGAGGTGTGGAAGGACAGGACCGCGATGCGCCGGGGCAGGGGGTGCGCGGCGCCGGGGTCGAGGTCGGTTACGGTCACCCGTCCGATTGTGCCCCTGCCCGCGCCGGGGTGCACGTCGGCCGTGCCCCGCCGCCCTGATGTGACGACGACGAGGTGGGCCTCCCCGACCGGGCCCGCCCGTCGCGTCGGCTGCCGAACCCGCGCGGCGGCGCTACAGGGAGGCGGCGAAGTCGTCGAGCTCGGCCAGGAAGCGGGGCGTGTCCTCGAGGAACGGCGCGTGCGCGGACTCCGCGAACTCGACGTAGCGGCCGCCGGGGATCATCTCGGCGTTGGCCCGGCCGGCGGAGGGCAGCACCACCCCGTCGTGGGCACCGTGGAGGACCAGCGCGGGGATCGTCAGACCGCGCAGGGTGTCGTCGTTGTCCACCTTGCGGGTGAGCAGCGCCTGCCGGACCGCCGGGGGCGTGGACAGGGACAGTCCCAGGATCCGCTGCCCGTCGGCGCCCGATCCCGAGCGCATCAAGGCTTTACCGAAGCTCGTGAACGCGGCCAGCGCGACCGAGGGCTTCTCGTCGAACGCGCCGCCCGAGGTCACCTCCTTCATGGCGGGGCCGATCGCGCCGCCGGCCGAGCGGGAGAGCGAGGTGACCGCGCCGCAGAGCACGATCCCGTCGACCCGGCCCTCGCCGCGGGCGGCCAGGTAGTCCGAGACCACCACGCCGCCGTACGACCACCCCAGCAGGATCGCGCCCGCATCCTCGCCGATGCCCGCGGAGTCCAGGACGGCCTCGACGTCGTCGGCCCACTGCCGCGCCGAGTCGTAGCCGTCGGCCGGGACGTCGGAATGCCCGTGGCCGCGCAGATCGATCGCCACCACGCGGAAACGCCGGGCCAGGCCGTTCAGCACGTCCTGACCCCAGCTCGCGCTCGACTGCGCCCAACCGTGGATGAGCACGAGCGGCCGGGCGGCGGGGTCACCGAGCACGCGGTAGGCGATCGCGGTGCCGTCGGACGAAACGGCCGAGGCGAGGGCGGGCGCAGGGAGGGTGGGCGCGGGCGTCGAGGCGGCGGGGGCGTCGGTACGGGCGTCGGTTGGCGAGGCGGAGGGGGAGGCTGAGGTCATGAACCTCATGGTGCCAGAGCCGATCGCCGCGATCCGACCCCCAGACCGCGCCCGCGGCGGTTACCGTTGCGCAATGGCAGCCACCAGCACCCGGACCGACCCCGATGTCGTGGTCCGCACGTTCTTCGACGCCCTGATGACCGGCTCCACCGCCACCGCCGCCGACCTGCTCAGCGATGACGTCTGGTGGGCCAACATCGGCCTGCCGACCATCCGGGGCAAGCGCGCGGTCGTCGGCGCGATCTCCTCGATGAACCGCAGCATCCGCTTCGGCGTGGAGATCCACCACCTCGCGGTGTCGGCGCCCGCGGACCCGACCGACCCGGCGGCCCCCGTCGTGGTGCTCACCGAGCGCACCGATTACCTGGGGGTGGGGCGGTTCCGCGTCGGCTTCTGGGTGTGCGGCCGCCTCGAGGTCCGCGATGGCCGGGTGTGCGGTTGGCAGGACTACTTCTCCAAGGCCGACATGGCCAAGGGCGCGGTGCGCGGACTCGTCGAGATGGTCACCGGTCGGGGTCGCTGACCTCGTCGTCGTCGTCCTCCCCCATCGACCGTGTCGGACCCGCCGCCTAGTCTCTAGGCCATGAGCATCGACCACTCCGCCGCCCGTGAGCGGCTCGCCGCCCTGCCCGCCGAGACCCGCATCGCGGTGGTGACGGGGGCGTCGTCGGGGATCGGTGAGGCGTCCGCGCGCGAGCTGGCCGGCCTCGGGTTCCACGTGGTCGTCGGGGCGCGGCGGGTCGACCGGCTGGAGGCGCTTGGGGCGGACATCGGCGGCACCGCCCTGCCCCTTGACGTCACCGACGCCGACTCGTGCGAGGCGTTCTGCGCGGCCATCCCCCGGCTGAACGTGCTGGTCAACAATGCGGGCGGCGCCAAGGGCACGACCAGTGTGATGGACGCCGACGAGGACCAGTGGCGCTGGATGTGGGAGACCAACGTCATCGGCACGCTGCGCATGGTCCGCGGTCTCATGCCGGTGCTGGTGGATACGGGCGACGGGCTGGTCATCACCATCACCTCGATCGCTGCCCTCGAGTCGTACGACAACGGCTCCGGTTACACCTCGGCCAAGCACGCTCAGGCGGTCCTGCACCGGACGTTGCGCGGGGAGCACCTGGGCCAGCCGGTGCGGTTCACCGAGATCGCGCCCGGCATGGTCGAGACCGAGTTCTCCCGCGTGAGGTTCGACGGCGACGAGGACAAGGCGGCCGCCGTCTACCGTGGGCTCACCCCGATGGTGGCCGAGGACGTGGCGGAGATCGTCGGGTTCGTGGCGAGCCGGCCCTCGCACGTCAACCTGGACCAGATCGTGGTGAAGCCGCGGGACCAGCACTCCGCGATGCGCGCCCACCGGGGCTGACCGGGGCCACCGGGGCAGGGCTCCAGCCGCGCTCGCCGGAGCCGCACCCGGTAGGTGAGGCTGGCCAAGGTGTACCCAGGTTAGGCTTACTGACCTGGCAGAACGTCGCCGGCGAACATAGGCTGGCCCCCTACCGAAAGGGGCCTCCTCCATGGCCAGGAACAAAAACTCATTCGTCGAACTCCTCTCCGCTCAGGTCGGTCACGAGTTCGCCGCCAGTCAGCAGTACATCGCGATCGCTGTGTGGGCGGACGCGCAGGACCTACCGCAGCTGGCGTCGCGCTTCTACTCGCACAGCCTGGGTGAGCGGAACCACGCGATGATGATGGTCCAGTACATGCTCGACCGGGAGATCGCCGTGACGATCCCGGCCGTGCCCGCGCCGGAGGCCCAGTTCCGCGGTCCCGCCGATGCGCTGCGCGCCGCCCTGGAGCAGGAGAAGCAGGTCACCCGGCAGATCGAGGCGATGTTCCAGGCCGCCCGCGCCGAGTCCGACCCGCTGGGCGAGCAGTTCATGCTGTGGTTCCTCCGCGAGCAGGTCGAGGAGGTCGCCAACATGAACACCCTGGTGACCATCGCCGAGCGCGCCGCCGACGACTGGTTCCGCATCGAGGAGTACCTGGCCCGCGAGACCGACTCCTCCACCAACACCGGCACCCCGCCCTCCGTGGCCGGCGGCGCCGTCTGACCCACGCCACCGCGCCGTCGGCGCCACCGCGTCACCTGGCCACCGCGCCACCTACCCACCGCGCCGTCGAGAAGAGTGTTTCGCGCGCCTCTACTCGACAGATACGCGCGAAACACTCTTCTCGACGGCGGTCCGGGGAGGCGCGGCGGCAGGGTGGCAGGCAGGCGGGAGCGCGGCGGCGGGGAGGCGGCCGCGCGGCGGGCGTTGCGGTCAGCCGCGGGAGTACTCCACGTAGCTCACCCCGCTCTCGAAGTCTCGACGCGTCCGACGGGTCAGCGCCAGCGGGAGCGCCCCGCCCGCCGCGCCCGGCCCGCCCGTCGCCCCCGCCACCAGCGGGATCCCCGCACCGCGGACGACGGGATTGACCTTGAGGCGGAACTCGTCGATCTCGTCGACCACCTGCCCGGCCAGCATCCCGCCCCCGCACAGCCAGATATCCAGCGGTGAGTCCTCGGCCTTGAGCCGGCGGACCAGCGTCACCGGGTCCTCGTCGGACGCCGTCAGCCCCTCCTCGGCCGGCAGCTCGTCCGGCCGGTGGGTCACCACGTACTGGCGCAGGTGCGGGTACCCGCTGGCCAGTCCCTCGTCCACGGCCACCTGATGGGTGGTGCGGCCCATGATCACCGTGTCGAACACCCGGTGCGGGGTCTGCGCCAGTCCGAGCGGCTCGCGCAGGTGGCCGGGGATCGTCTCCGGATAGTGCTCGATGATCCAGGGCATGTGGTCGCCCTCGACGGGGAAGGCGTCGACGCCGCCGTTGGGGTCGGCGATGACACCGTCGACGCTCACGGCCACGTAGTAGATGAGTTTGCGCATGGTGGGTCCTCAATCGGGGATGGGTGTGTTCGCGTGCGTCCACCCCGCCGGAGCGGGGTCAGCCGAGGATGATCACGTCGTCCACCCCCACCCGATCGCAGAAGCCGTCATCGTGACTGACCAACAGCAGCGCACCGCGCCACTGCGAGAGCGCGTCGGCGAGCACCTCTACACCGTCGAGGTCGAGGTTGTTGGTCGGCTCGTCCAGGACCAGCAACTGCGGGACCGGGCGCGCGAACAGCCGCGCCGCAAGCGCCGCACGGAGTCGCTCCCCACCAGACAGGTCGCCGAGACGGCGGAACCCGGCCCGGCCGGTGAACAGCAGCCGCGCCGCGTGGGCGTGGGCCTCCTCCGCCGACGCGGCGGGGCGGACGCCCAGGATCGCGTCGATGACCGACCACTCCGGATGCTTGACGCGCAGATCCTGCGGCAGCAGGGCAAACGGGACGTGGACCACCTCGTCGTTGAACCCCTCGTCGACGAACCCCTCATCGTCGAACCCCTCGTCGACGCCGCCGGCGCGGTCCGGACAGCGAGCGCCGAGGAGGCGTCGCAGCAGCGTCGTCTTGCCGCTGCCGTTCGGCCCGGCCAGGCGCACGCGCGCGGGCCCCGCGAGATGGACCCGGCCGGCGACGGGGTCATCGACGTCCAGCACTACCCGGCCGGCCGGCAACCCTGGGTCGGGCAGCTCGACCCGCAGCCGCTCCTCGCGCCGGACCGCGGCATTGGCCGAGCGCATCCGCTCCCGCGCCTGCTCGACGCCCTGGTCGTGGACCGCGCGCAACCTGCCGGCCGATTCCTGCGCCGACGCGCGACGGGCGTTCATGAGGATCTTGGGCATTCCGCCCGCCGCCTGCACCCGCCGCCCCTGCGCGACCCGCCGGCTCGCCTTCTCGACCCCCTCGACCCTGTCCCGCCTCTCGGCGCGCAGATCGTTCCGCGCCCCGGCCAGCGACTGCACCGCGGCCGCCTGCTCGGTCTCGATCACCTCGCGATAGTGCGCGTACGGCCCGCCGAACACCCGGCACCGGCCGGCCCGCAGCTCGACCGTCCTGCCGGCACGGTCCAACAATTCGAGATCGTGGCTCACCACCAGGACCACGCGATCGCCGCCGCCCACGAACCCGCCGATCGCCGCGAACAGCCGCTCCCGCGCCCGCCCGTCGAGATTGTTGGTGGGTTCGTCCAGCAGGAGGACCCGCGGCCGCCCGAGCAGCCGACCCGCCACCGCGGCCAGAGTGCGCTCCCCGCCGGACAGCGCCACCACGGGTCGGTCCAACTCGGTCGGCAGGCCCAGGTCGTCGAGCAGCGCGACCGTGCGCTCGGCCACGGCCCAGTCATCGCCGACGAGCTCGAAGTCGTCGTCGTCGCCCTCCCCCGCCTCGATCCGCGCCAACGCCTCCAGTCGCCCGCCCACGCCGAGCTCATCGGCGAGGGTGCGCTCCGCCGGGGCGTCGGCGAGCAGTTGCGGCAGGTATCCCACGGTGGGCGGGCCCGCCGAATCGCCGTCGACGGTGATCGAACCGTGCGTCGGCCGACGTTCGCCCGCGATGAGGCGGAGCAGGGTGCTCTTGCCGGCGCCGTTGCGACCGACGAGGGAGGTCAGGCCGGGACCGACGGCGAGGTCGAGCCCGTCGAAGAGTGGGGTGTCGTCGGGAAACGCGTACGCGACGTCCGACAGGACGAGGAAAGACATGCGTGCTCCAGGAGAGGTGGCGTGTGGCCGGGACTCACCTGTGGTTCAGCACTGTCCTTCGATCTCCTCGTCTCAGTCCCCTCGGCTCCGCGCCCCTCGCGGCCCCGGGTCTCCCCGGAGTCGCGCCGTGCGCCCTACCGACGTTCACGCTGAAGCTACACCGCGGTCCCGGCGGCGGCAAGAGCCGGATTCTGCACGAACCCGCGCCCGCTCACCACGACCCTGCGCCCGTTCACGGAGTTCCGGCGTCTCGGCGGGCGGGACGGTCGATGCGGCAGATCGCGTGGAGGGGCGTGTCACCGGGGTTGTCGGGCGTGAGCTCCGCGTCCGGCAACCGCCGGAACCCCGCACGGAGCAGAGCACCCCAGGATCGCGGGTTCTCGACGTTCACGGGCACGATCACGCAGCTCGCGCCGGGGTGGTGAGCCCAGATCTCGGAGACCGCCCGGGCCGCCATCGCCGCACCGGCGCCCCTGCCGCGTGCCGCCGGTTCGGCGATCAGGTAGTCCATGCTCCACGCTCCGTCGGGCACCTCGATCCCGGCCCTCGTGAGCTCGTCCACGCCCGAGGGCTCCGCCGCGATCGGGTACCTCATCAGTATCCCGGCGTCCTCGCCGTCGACGATGACCACCAGGCATTCCGTCTGTGCGTCATCGAGGTAGGGGCCGAAGTCCTGTTCGACCCGGTCCGGCGAGTTCTCCGACCACCATCGTGCGACGAGCGGCTCGGCCAGCCAGCGCGCGAGCGTCGGCAGGTCGTCGCGGGTCGGCGGACGGAACCTCACCTCGGGAGCGGCGGTCTCCACGGCTCCAGCGTAGACCCGGCCGGGACTCCTGCCGAGGGTGTGACGGCGCGAGTGTGTCGGCGCGGGTGTGACGGCGAGGGTGTGCCGGCGCGAGTGTGACGGCGCGGGTGTGCCGGCGAAGGGGGGACGGCGAGAGCTACATGAACGCGCTGGGCGGCAGGCCCTCGCGGCTGCTCATGGGCAGTTCCTTC
This sequence comes from Dietzia sp. MNB45, assembly GCF_051994785.1. Lineage (NCBI taxonomy): Bacteria > Bacillati > Actinomycetota > Actinomycetes > Mycobacteriales > Dietziaceae > Dietzia > Dietzia sp. MNB45. The sequence continues at coordinate 3,052,319 of NZ_CP163397.1, forward strand.
TCGAGCCGCTCCATGAAGAAGTGCGACTGCACCGCGGTCCAGATGTTATTGGTGAGCCAGTACAGGCCGATCGCGATGGGGAAGTTGAAGAAGTACGCGCCCACGATCGGGAAGAACGGGAACAGGTACATCATGATCTTCATCGACTGATTCATCGACTCGGTCATGGACTCGGCCATCGACTGGAAGTCCTGCGGCTTGCCCGCCGCGCCCGCACCAGCAGCGCCCGCGGTGGCGGGAGTGCCCGGGGTGCCGGCCGTACCATCGCGGCGGTCGGCGGCAGTGGAGCCGCCCTCCGACTCGGCGTCGGCCGCGGTGGCGGGCTTCTCGCCGTCGATCTCCACCACCTCGCCGTCGACGAACGGCCCGCCGGCGCGGTCCTCGGCCTCGACCTGCGCGATCGCCGCCTGCTCGGCCGCCTTGGCTGCCTTCTGGCGGCGGAAGGAGTTCCACATGTTGATGAACGTGGCGATGCCGGCCAGCACGAACAGCGGCACGGCCAGCATGAGGATGTCGCTCTGCTGCAGCCCCGGATGGAGCGATTCCATGACCTCCTGCGGCATCCGGATGTAGGACGCCAGGGGCACCCCGAAGATCTCGGCGTTGAGGAACGACGCGACCTGCTCGGGCTGGAACGCCCCGTTGGTCATGGTCGAGGCCTCCTCGATGGACTTGCCGGGAGGCGAGAAGTTGAGCAGCACGTAGTACAGGCCGAGGAACACCGGGATCTGCACCAGCAGCGGCAGGCACCCGGCCGCTGGGTTGACGCCGGCACCGGAGTACAACTCCTGCATCTCCTTGGCCTGCGCCTGGCGGTCCTCGGGGGACTTGCGGCCGGCGTACTTGAGCTGCAGCTCCTTCATCTTGGGAGCGAGTTGCGCCATCTTGCGCATCGAGTACTGCTGCCGCCACATGGACCGCATGAGCAGCAGCCGCACGGTCACCACTAGCAGCAACACCGAGCCGACCCATGCGATGCCGGAGTCGGGGTCCACGACGAAGCTCAACGCCCAGTGCCAGAACTTCATGACGAGTGACACCGGATACGCGAACAGGTCCACGGGCTTCTCCAACGACGAGCGGCGCCGGATCGGGCGCACGGGGCGGGACAGACCACAAAGGTCGGGCTCCAGCGTGCCAGGGTGGGCGCCTGCGGGGGGAATCAGGGTCGCGCGGCTGCGCCGAGCGCGGTCAGATGTGGCAGCCCACCCACACCGGCTCGGGGTGCAGCTCCACCCCGAACGCCTCGCGCACCCCGTCACGTACCTCGCGCGCCAGCGCGATCACGTCGTCCGCGGTGGCCTGACCCCTGTTGGTCAGCGCCAGCGTGTGTTTGGTGGAGAGACGAGCGGGTGACGACGACGAGGGATGCCCCTTGGAGAAACCGGCCCGCTCGATGAGCCATCCCGCCGAGAGTTTGACGCCCCCGGGTGCGGAGAAGGCGGGCATGTGCTCGGACTGCGCGGTGCCGAGCCTGGCGGCCACCCGGGATCGCACCGTGGGGAGTTCGTCCTGGGGTATCACCGGGTTGGTGAAGAACGATCCCGCGGACCAGGTGTCGGAGTCGTCGTCGTCGAGCACCATCCCCTTGCCGCGGCGCAGGTCGAGCACCGTGCGCCGCACCACGGCCGGGTCGGTCCGGTCACCAGGGGCGACACCGAGGCGGCCGGCGAGTTCGGCGTAGCGGATCGGTTCGCTGCGTCCGGCGGGATCGAGGCGGAACTCCACCTCGAGGACCACGGCGCGGTCGGTGTTCTTCAGGATGGACGTGCGGTACTCGAGGCCGAGGGCGTCGGGGGTGACCCATTCGTCGACGCCGGTGGCGCGGTCGAACCAGCGCACGCGGTGCAGGATCTGGGCGACCTCCACCCCGTAGGCGCCGACGTTCTGCACGGGCGTCGCGCCCACGGATCCGGGGATGCCGGACAGGCACTCGAGGCCGCCGTACCCGCGCGCGACCGTGTCGGCGACCAGATCGTCCCAGGTCAGGCCCGCGCCCGCGCGGACGACGAGCTGGTCCTCGGTCGGGCCGGCGAGGTAGTCGATCTCCCGGTTGCGCACCGCCACCGCCACCAGGTCGAGGTCGCCGCCGGCCACCACCAGGTTCGAACCGCCCCCCAACACGAGCACCGGCACGTCCGCGGCGTCCAGGGCGCGGACCGCCGCGACGACCGCGTCCGGGGTCGCACACTCCAGCAGCGCGCGGGGGCGGCCGCCGATGCGCAGGGTGGTCAGGTCCGCGAGGCGGGCACCGGGCGCCACGTCGATGCCGCTGATGTGGGACAGCTGGGCGACGACCGGGTCGGCGGGGTGCGGCGCGCTGCCGACACGGTGTGGATGGGTGCCCGCGGGGTGCGGCGCGGTGCCGGCGGGGTCGGGCGACGACGGGTTCACACGACCGAGGGTAACCGGCGGCTTGTAGGGTCTGACCCCATGGCGACCCGTTTCTCCCACACGGCACGTATCGACACGCACGTCGAGAACGTGTTCACCTCCTACGGCGACGAGGCCTTCTGGCGCGACCGCATCGCCGCCGTCGGTAGCCCCGAGGACACCCTCGACGACTTCTCCACCACCGGCGACACGATCACCGTGACCGTCACCCAGCACATCCCCGACTCCGACATCCCCGACCTGGCGCGCAAGGTCCTGCCCGGGCAGCTGGTGATCGTCCGGACCAGCACCTTCGGCGACTTCGACGGCGAGCGGTTCACCGGATCGGCCCGCGCCGAGGCCGCCGGTGGGCTCGGGATGATCGACGGCGGCGCCGAGGCCGTCCACCGGGACGGGGCGGCCCACGAATCCGTCTCCGGTCAGGTCAAGGTGTCGGTTCCGCTGCTCGGCGGCAAGCTCGAGAAGCTCGTCGTGGGGCACCTAGACCGACTGTTCGAGGCCGAGTACCAGCACCTGCGCCGCTGGACCGCCGCCCGCTGACCTGCGGCGGGGACGTGGGCACTGCACGACCGGCCCGGATCGGTGACAATCGGACGAATGCAGCAGCCGCACGACACCCAGCGACTCCCCGCCTACGACCGGCCCGGCGTCCAGCACGCCGAGACGCAGCAATTCGCCGCAGCCTCCGGAACCGGCTCGCAGGGCCCCGGCGCCTCCGACACGGGTGGACCCTGGACGGCCGAGCGCGGCCCGGGCGGGCCCGGCTCGGGCGGATCCGGCGCTGACGGCGGGAGCCGGCGGGGACGCGGGCCGCTGATCGCGCTCATCGCGGCGCTTCTCGCCGTGGGCCTCGTCGCGGCCCTGGTCGGTCTCGAGTTCGGCATGCGCAACGCCATCAAGAACCGCATGAGCGACGAGGTGACCGCCAGCCTGGGGTCGCCCGCCCAGGTCGAACTCGGCGCGCGCCCGGTGATCCTGTCCTACATCGACGGCAACCTCGGCTCCGTTCGCATCACCACCGACGGCTCGGCGGCCGACGGCGCGACCGGCCCGGCACCGCAGATCGACATCCGGGCCGACGGCGTGCGCACCGAAGGCGACCTGACCTACGTGGACTCGCTGACCGGGACCGCGTTCGTCTCCGAGCAGACCATGTCCGCCGCCGCCCAGTCCGAGGGCGCGGCCGGCGACACCCTGCTCGGCGGGCTGATCCAGGTCCAGGAGATCATCGCCGACCCCGCCGCCGGCACCCTGCGCGTCTCGATCAGCGGCCTGGCCGAGGCGGTCGTGACGCCGCGGCTCATCGGTGGCGACCTCGAGATGCAGCCGGAGCAGGCGTCGATTCTCGGCTTCCCGCTGCCCTCCGAGTTCCTCGGCGGGACCGTCTCGATGATGGACTCGGCGCTGGCCGAACTGCCGGAGGGTGTCCAGTTGACCGGCGTCCGGGTGGTGCCGGGCGGCATGACCGTCGACATCGCCGGGCAGGATGTCGTGCTCGAGGCGACCGAGTGACCCCTGCGCCTCACGCGGACGGCAGGGTCTCGAGCGGCAGGGTCTCGAACGGCAGGGACACCGGCGGCAGTGACGCCGGCACCCGCCTGCTGCTCATCGCCGACACCCACGTCCCCACGCGGGCCCGCGACCTGCCCGACCGGGTGTGGGACGAGGTCGACGCCGCGGACATCGTGATCCACGCGGGCGACTGGATGGACGTGGGGTTCCTCGACTCGCTGGAGGAACGCTCGGCTCGACTCATCGCCTGCTGGGGCAACAACGACGGCCCGGACCTGCGCGAGCGCCTGCCCGAGGTGGCCCGCGAGACGATCGACGGCGTGCGCCTGGTGGTGACGCACGAAGCCGGCGCGTCCGCGGGCCGCGACACACGCATGGCCAAGGCCTACCCGGACACCGACGTCCTGGTGTTCGGGCACTCGCACATCCCGTGGGACACCACCGCGCCGAGGGCGTCCGGCCAGGGCGGCCTGCGGCTGCTCAACCCGGGCTCCCCGACCGACCGGCGTCGCCAACCGCACTGCACCTACATGACCGCGACCATCGACGGCGGCGCGCTGGGTGACGTCGAGCTGCACCGGCTCTGACGTCGCCCCGCCGCTTTGCGCCCGACCGGCGACCGCGGAATCTGCCTACCCTGGGTCCATGAGCAACGACACCACCATGCGCGCCGTGCACCAGGACACCCTCGGGGAGCCGGACGTCCTCGCCGTCGTCGACCTCCCCCGCCCCACCCCGCGCACCAACGAGGTCCTCGTCCGCGTCGAGGCCGCCAGCGTCAACCCCACCGACTGGAAGCACCGTGAGAACGGCGGCTTCCTCGGCAAGCCCCCCTTCGTGCTCGGGTGGGACCTGTCCGGTGTGGTCGAGGAGGTGGGCATCGGCGTCGCCCGCTTCTCCCCCGGCGACGAGGTGTTCGGGATGCTCTCGTACCCGTTCGGGCACGGAGCCCACGCCGAGTACGTCGCCGCCCCCGCGGCCTGGTTCGCCCCCAAGCCCGCCTCCCTCGACCACGTGCAGGCCGCCGCCCTGCCGCTCGTGTCGCTGACCGCATGGCAGGCGCTCGTCGAGTACGCCGACATCCAGCCGGGCCAGCGGGTGCTCATCCACGCCGCCGCCGGCGGGGTCGGGCACGTGGCCGTCCAGATCGCCAAGGCCCGCGGCGCATACGTGATCGGCACCGCCAGCGCCGCCAAGCACGACTTCCTGCGCGAGCTCGGCGTCGACGAGGCGATCGACTACCACGACGTCGACATCGCCGAGGCGGTCAGCGACGTGGACGCCGTGCTCGACACGATCGGCGGTCAGACGTCCCTCGACTCCCTGCGGACGCTGCGCCCCGGCGGGATCGTGGTGTCGATCCTGCCCGTGGGGTCCGGCGACTTCTTCCGGGAGGCCGAGGAGCTGGGGGTGCGTGCGGTCCGGATGCTCGTGGATTCCTCGCGCCACGACCTGGTCTCGATCACCGAGCTCGTCGAACAGGGTGCGCTCCGGGCGACGATCGCCGAGGTCTTCCCGTTGGAGCAGGCCGCCGAGGCGCATCGTCGCGGCCAGACCGGTCGGACCGCCGGCAAGATGGTGCTGACCACGGGCTGATCCCGGGCGGTCGGCAGTCGGACGGTCGGCAGTCGGACGGTCGGCAGTCGGGCGACGGGCGACGGGCGACGCGGCTATTCGGGGAAGCCCTCCAGCACCGCGCGGGAGCCCGACAGCCCGAGGCGGGTCGCGCCCGCGGCAATCATCGCGCGGGCGGCATCCGCGTCACGGATCCCGCCCGAGGCCTTGATGCCCAGCCGGCCGCCCACCGCCCGGTGCATGGCCTCGACCGCGCGCACGCTGGCGCCGCCGGCAGGGTGGAAACCGGTGGAGGTCTTGACGAAATCGGCCCCCGCCCGGGCGACGGCATGGCAGAGGGCCTCGATCCGCTCGTCGCCCGCCTCCTCGCCCAGCGCCTTGTGGATGGCCGCGGTCTCGACGATCACCTTGATGACCACGGGCGGCGGCACGGCATCCCGCATGGCCAGCACATCGGCCATGACCTCGTCGACCAGTCCGGCGATGGCGGCGCCCACATCGATCACCATGTCCACCTCACGGGCCCCCTGGTCCACCGCGAGCCTGCCCTCCATCGCCTTGACCAGCGAGTGGTGCTTGCCGGAGGGGAAACCGGCCACCGTGGCGACGACGAGCTCCTCACCCCGCACCGGGAGCATGGCCGGGCTCACGCACACGGCCTTGACTCCCAACTCGCGGGCCTCGTCGACGCAGGCCCGGACGTCGTCGCGGGAGGCGTCGGGGGAGAGCAGGGTGTGGTCGATCATGGCGGCGACCCGGGCGCGGGTCAGCTCGTTCGTCGCAGTGGCGTCCATGCCGGCCAGCCTAGCGGGGGCGCCCGTCATCCCTGCTGGCACAATGGGCACTCATGTCACGTCGCTTCGTCCTCACCCTGGGTTGCCCGGACCGCATCGGTATCGTCGCCCGGATCGCCACCTTCCTCGCCGAGCTGGGCGGGACGATCACGGAGGCGGCCTACCACGCGGACGAGGACTCGAACTGGTTCTTCACCCGCCAGTCCGTGAGCGCCGAGTCGATCGGCATGGAGATCGACGAACTGCGGCGCCGCTTCGAGCGGGTTGCAGCCGAACTGGGCCCGGAGACCGACTGGCACATCTCGGACTCCTCCGAGCCGAAGGACGTCGTCATCCTGGTCTCGAAGGAGGGGCACTGCCTCCACGACCTGCTGGGTCGGGTGGAGAGCGGTGACTACCCTGCGCGGGTCCGGGCCGTGATCGGCAACCACGAAAACCTGCGCGGCATGGCCGAGTCGCACGGTGCGCCCTTCCACCACGTGCCGTTCCCGGCCGACCCCGCCGAGCGGGGCCCGGCATTCGCGGAGGTCGCCGCGATCGTCGACGAGATCGACCCGCACGGAATCGTGCTGGCCCGCTTCATGCAGGTCCTGCCGGACGAGCTCTGCACGAAGTGGGCCGGGCGTGCCCTCAACATCCACCACAGCTTCCTGCCCAGCTTCGTGGGCGCCCGCCCCTACCACCAAGCGCATGTCCGCGGCGTGAAACTGATCGGGGCGACCTGCCACTACGTGACCGCCGACCTCGACGAGGGGCCGATCATCGAGCAGGACGTCATCCGCGTGGACCACACGGCGACGGTGAAGGACATGGTCCGGCAGGGGCGCGACGCCGAGAAGCTGGTCCTGGCCAAGGGGCTGCGCTGGCACCTCGAGGACCGGGTGCTGGTCCACGGCGGACGCACCGTCGTGTTCACCTAGGTCCGCTCCCGGGGAAGTCAGCTCCCCTGGGAGGTCCGCTCCCGGGGAGGTCAGCCCTTGGGGAAGCCGTGCCGCTCGCTGAGCAGGGTCTCGGCCGCCGAGAGGAAGATCAGGCGGGCGGCGGCGCCGGCCCGGGGCATGATCCCCCTGACCCTCTTGATGATGACGGACTGGTCCATCCCGGCGTCGCGCATCGTCTCCACCAGGATGTCGAGCGCCTCGGCCGACGTACTCTGCCCCTTGAGGAACAGGCGACCGATCTTGTCGATCCCCTCCTCACCGACCCCGAGGACGATGAGTTCGCGGAACAGCTCGTACATGTAGCGGTCCGCGAAGAAATGGTCGGCCGCACTCGGCTCACTGACCAGGCCGATGGCCGATCCCTGGTCGAGGAGTTCCTCGGCGAACTCGAAACCCGCGACGGCCTCCACGCCGCCACGAGGGAGGCGGCGGCGGGTGCCGCTCGAGCGTCGCTCCGGTAGGACGGCGTCCGAGTTCAGCAGCTCGGAGAGCGTTAAGCCGTGGCGCTCCGCGATGAACAGCTCCTCGATGGTGGCGAACGTGTAGCCACGGTCGAGCAGCCGGAGGATCTGGTTCAGTCGGTTCTTGTGGCCGGGCCCGTAGAACGCGGTGCGGCCCCTGCGGACGGGGGCCGGGAGAAGTCCCCGCTGCTGGTAGACGCGGATGTTGCGCACCGTGGTGCCGGAGTCCTCGGCCAGCTCCTCGATCCGCTGGAACCCGTCGGCCTCCGGTGGTGTCACCTGCGCCGTCCCCCGACAGCGGGCCGGACGTCGGCGAAGAACACACCCACTGCCACCATCGCGATGATGCTGAGGAAGCCGAACGGCCGGATCGCGAACATGAGGGCGGCCACGGCGCAGATGCCGATCCAGGCGGGCTTGGGCCACTTGCCCTCGATCGAGTACGCCGACGCGGGCGGGAGGACTGCCAGCACCAGTCCCGCCAGGGCCCACACGACGAGCGCGCCCTGGATAGCCAGCTGGACCATGCCCCACGTCCCGGGAAGAGTGTCAATCACGCGGCCCAGTGTAGTCGGCACTCATGTCACCGCGGTATGACCATGTTCACGGCGTCCAGATCCCGGCCCGGCCCCTGCGGCGGACCGCAACGCACGACGCCCCGGCCCCTCCGGAGAAGGAGGGCCGGGGCGTCAGGTGCCGCTGTATCAGACGCGGTCGGTGCCGGCGGGGGGCAACGGGGTGTCCGCGGTGGTCAGCGCGGGATCGTTGTCCGCGAGCTCCATCGGCGTGGGGGCGTCCGAATCGCCCCCGGCCGATGCGGCGGCCGGCTTGGCAGCAGTCGACTTGGTGGCGGCGGGCTTGGACGCCGCGGGCTTACCGGCGGCCGGCTTGGTCGCGGCCGGCTTGTCGGCGGTCGCCGCACCCGTCGACGACGGGGTGGCCGTGGCCTTGGTGGTCGTCGACTTCGCGGCGGCCTTCTTGGCGGGCGCCTTCTTGGCCGGGGCCTTCTTGGCGGCAGCCTTCTTCGCCGGTGCCTTCTTGGCCGTGCGGGCCTCGACCTCGGCGGTGCCGCGAGCGACCTCGGCGGACGCCTTGGAGGCGGCCTCGTCGACGCGGTCGGCGGCCTTGCCAGCGGCCTTGTCGACGTTGTCGGCGGCCTTGCCCGCCGTCTTGTCGACGCGCTCGGCCACCTCATCGACCCGCTCGGCCGCCGAGTCGGCGGCGTCGCCGGCGGTCTCGGCCGCCCGGCGGGCGCTCTTGGAGACGCGGCCAGCCGCCTTCACACCGATCGTGCGGGTCTGGCGGGCGACGGTGCCGAGGGCGTCCTCGCCCAGTTCGACCTGCTCCTCGACGGCGCCGGCGGCGCGGGCCACCTGCTCGTTGACTCGGGCCAGGCCGGCCTCGAGCTGCGGGTTCTCCTCGCGTAGCCGGCTCACGACGTCCTCACCGCGGGCGGCGAGGCCACCGTAGATCCCGGCCGCGACCTGGACGTACGCGTCGGCGACCTTGCGCAGCTCCTCCGGGCGGAACCGGGTGACGAGCTCCTCGACCTCGGCCGGCAGTGCCTGGACGCGCTCGGGAACCTCGTTCACGCGGTGCTGGACCTCGGTGACGCGGGTCTGCGCTCCGGCCACGCGCTCGTTGATGCGGTTCTGCGCCTCGGCCACGCGCTCGGTGACCTTGGACTGCGCTTCGGTGACGGCCTCCTCGGCGCGACGGCGCAGGTCCGCGACCATGCCGGAGACGGCCTGGATGGCGAGGTCGTTGACCCCGACGTAGGCGTAGACCGGGGTGCGCACGGCGGCGATGGCCTGACCGAGCGGGCCCTCCAGGGCCTGCTCCTTGACGGCCTCGCCCTTGGCCTGCTGCTCGGCGGCCTCGGCGGCGCTCTTCTTGGAAGTGGGCTTCTTGTCGGCCATTTTGACTCCTCGGTGGTGTCGTGCGGGTGTTCTCTTGTGCGGTGTCACGTGGCCCTGCGGGCCGTCGTCCGGAGTTCCCTCAGGGAACGTTGACGACCTGGGCGGCTGCCGTTGCGTTGTTCGCTCGGAACGACTCGTAGATCTCCACGAGCACCTCCCTCTGTCGCTCTGTGAGGTCCGGGGCGGTGAGGATCGCATCCCTCACCGGACTCCCCTGCTTGAGTTCGAGGATCCCCGCGCGGGCGTAGAGCACCTCGGCGGACAACCTCAGACCTCGGGCGATCTGACCCAGGACCTCGGCGGACGGCTTGCGCAGCCCGCGTTCGATTTGGCTCAGATACGGGTTGGAGACGCCGGCACGCTCCGCGAGCTGCCGGATGGACACCTCGGCGGCCTCCCGCTGGGCGCGGATGAACGACCCGATGTCCTGCGACTCGGACGAACGCTTGTCGTCCTCACCGTGCGAGGTGAGGTCGCTGTGACGCGGCACCTCACCCGTCGGCTTGTTGCGACGCGCGAGGGTTGCGGCGGTCGGTTCATCGACCTGTGCTCCGGTGCTCTCCGCAGCCTCGTCGTGTGTGTGTCCACTCTGTGCGGCCATGGAGTCACCTCCCTCCGGCGTCCGTCTCTCATCGCCTGACCCCAACGCTAGCAACGAGTGCTTGCTACAGCAAGCGCTATGTGTACGGCGATGCGGTGCGATGGGTCACACAGGCCGGTCGGGATCAGACTCGGGCCGGGTTCAGAAGATGAGCTCGGTGGTGGTGTGGATGACGAGCCCCGCCAGGGCCCCCACGACCGTGCCGTTGATGCGGATGAACTGCAGGTCCTTGCCCGCGAGCAACTCGATCTTGTCGGAGGCCTCGTCGGCGTCCCACCGTTCGACGGTCTCGGAGATGATCGAGGTGACCTCGCCGGCGTAGTTCTCCGCGACGTAGCGAGCGGTGCGGGTCATGTAGTCGTCGAGGCGCGCCCGCATCTTCTCGTCCCCGACGAGCATGTCGGCCAGGCGGCCCAGGAGATCGTCGATCTTCACCCGCAGCGTGGACGAGGAGTCCTCGGTGGCCTCGACGATCATGCGCTTGGCGGCCGCCCACGCCGATCCGGCGGCGCGGCGCACCTCGTCGCGGCCCATGACCTCGTGCTTGAACGTCTCGAGCTTGGCCATGGTGGACGGGTCGTGCTGGAGGTCGCGGGCGAAGTCCTCGACGAACCCGATCAGCGCCACCCGAACGGGATGCTGCTTGTCGACCTTGATCTGCCAGGTCCACTCGCGCAGCTCGCGGTAGGCACGCTCGGAGAGCAGTTCGTTGACGAACTGGGGCGCCCACGTGGGGGCCTTCTCGCGGACCCAGCGGTCGATGGTCTCGGGGTTGGCCTCCACCCAGCCGTGGGCGCGGTCGGCCATGAGGTCCATCAGGGGCAGGTGGCGTCCCTCGTCGAGGAGCTCGGCGAGGATCCGACCGGCCGGCGGCCCCCATTCCGGCTCGGCGATGCGGGAGACGATGGTGCGTTCGATGATCGCGACGGCGTCGTCGTCACGGAGCACGGCCAGAACGGCACGGATGGCCTTGGCGGCCTGGTCCGAGGCCATCGCGCGGTGGTCGTCCTCGGCCAGCCACTCACCGGCGCGTTCGGGGATGCGGGCGCCGCGGACCTTCTCGCTCACCATCTCGGGGTCGAGGAAGTTCTCCCCCACGAACCCGCCGAGGGAGGTGCCCAGCTGGTCCTTCTTCTTGCGGATGAGCGCGGTGTGCGGGATGGGGATCCCCAGCGGGTGCTTGAACAGGGCGGTGACGGCGAACCAGTCGGCCAGCCCGCCGACCATCCCCGCCTCGGCGGCGGCGCGGACGTAACCCACCCAGGGGTCGGCGCCGTTGTGTAGCGCGTACTCCGCGACCAGATAGACCAGTCCGGCCACGACGAGGAACCCCGTCGCGACCATCTTCATACGACGGAGGGCTGACCTCCGCTCGGCGTCGGTCGCCGGGTCGCCCGCCCTGAGAGCGGGCGCGCCGGCACCCACGACCGGGTCGACCGTCAGTGTGCGTCCTCGCGGCCGTGCTTACGGAAGCCGTACATACAGATGAACAGCCCGAGGAGGAAGACGGCGGTGGTCGCCACGACCGCCGCGATGACCAGCCCCAGGGAGACCCCGGCGTTCTCCGTGTAGTACCCGATGGCGGTGATGGGCAGGCCCAGCATGCTCATGCTCAGCAGGATGATCACCGAACCCAGGTAGATCGTAGTCGAGTACAGCGGGTACGTGGGGGCGACCTCCGTCGCGTACGACGGGTAGTACTCCTCGACGATGGCGGCACCAGTGTGCTCGAGCGTCTGACCGGCCATGATGTCGTCCTCTTCTCTCAACTACCGATCCCGGGCCCGTGACCCGAGACTTGTTCTGTGTCCGATCTTATTGGAACCCCGGGGATCCGGGGCAACCGCCCGTCGGATCCGCCGCGCGGCGGCGACCAGATTGCGCAGGCTCGGCTCCAACTGCCAGGTGTAACGGCTCTTGAGCCCCCCGTCCGGCACCGCCCACACGCGGTCCACCCCGACCGCGTCCACCGCCCGGAGCAGCCTCGAGTGCAGCAGGTCGATGTCCGGGACGAACCCCGACCGTGACTCGTACACCCCGGGCGCGACCTGACGGGTCAGTGTGTGATCCTCCAGGGCCTCCAGTACCCACTCGATCGACCGCGTCGCGACGATCGCGGTGACGTCGGCGTCGAGTCCCTCGATCGCCGCCTTCATCTCCCGCAAAGACGAGTAGGTGAGGTGCGTGTGGATCTGGGTGTCCGGTCGCGCCCCGGCCGAGGCCAGGCGGAAGGTGCCCACCGCCCAGTCGAGGTACGCGCGTCGGTCCGCGCCGCGGCGCGGCAGTAGTTCCCGGATGGCGGGTTCGTCGATCTGGATGATCGCCGTCCCCGCCGCCTCCAGGTCCGCCACCTCGTCGCGCACCACCAGCGCGAGCTGCGTGGCGACCTCGGGCAGTGCCAGGTCCGTGCGGCAGAAGGACCGCGCGAGCATCGTCACCGGGCCGGTGACCATCCCCTTCACCGGCCGGTCGGTCAGCGACTGCGCGTACCCGGTCCACTCCACGGTCATCGGCGCGGGTCGGGCCACGTCGCCGTACAGGATCGGCGGCCGCACACAGCGCGAGCCGTAGGACTGCACCCAGCCGCTGCGGGTGGCGGCGAACCCGTCGAGCAGTTCGGCGAAGTACTGCACCATGTCGTTGCGCTCGACCTCGCCATGCACCAGCACGTCCAGCCCGATGTCCTCCTGCAGCCGGATCACCGAGGCGATCTCGGCGCGCAGGTAGTCGCAGTACCTGTCGTAGTCGATCCGCCCGTCCGCCAGGTCCCTGCGGGCACGCCGGATCTCCCGCGTCTGCGGGAACGAGCCCAGCGTCGCTGTCGGCAGCGTGGGCAGTCCGAGCCGGTCGGCCTGCCGGGCAGCCCGCTCGGCGTAGGGGACGCGGACCTTGTCGTCGTCGTCGACCCGGGCGGTCCTCGCCCGCACGTCGTCGCGGCGCGCGCTGGGCAGTACCGGCAACCGGCGCCAGCGCGGTGTGGGGCCGTCGACCAGGGCGTGCGCGAGCGAGACCACCTCGGCGACCTTCTGCTCGGCGAACGCCAGTGAGTCCGCGAGCTCGGCGGGCAGGTCGGTCTCGGCGGCCACGTCGTACGGCACGTGCAGCAGCGTGCACGAGGTCGACACCACCACGTCCGGGAAGACGGCCCGCAGGTCACGCAGGTAGTCCAGGGTGGCGAACTTGTCGGTGCGCCACACGTTCTGGCCGTCCACGACACCGGCGTAGAGACGCTTGCCGCGCAGCGCCGGCACGGCCGCGAGGTCCGCCGCCGACCGCCGCCCGTACACGAGGTCCAGGCCGATCGCCTCGATGCCGGTCGCGGCCAGCGCCGACAGCGCCTCCCCCAGGTCGCCGTACTGCCCCGTCACCAGGATGCGCGGTCGCGTCGTCACGGCCGCCAGCCGGTCGTAGGCACGGCGCAACGCCGTGATCTCGTCGGCGGTGCGTTCCATCGTCATGCACGGCTCGTCGAACTGCACGCACGTCACGCCGGCTCCGGCCAGGACGCCCAGCAGCGCCTCGTACTCCGTGAGCAGGCGGTCGAGCAGGTCGATCGGCGCGAATCCCGGCGCGGCGTCGGGCGCCGCCTTGCTCAGCAGCAGCAGCGAGACCGGGCCGGTGACGACGGGCCTGATCTCGAACCCCTGCTCGCGCGCCCGCGCCACCTCCGCGAGCAGCTCGTCCGGCCGCAGCCCCAGCTCGGAGGACTCGTCGAACTCCGGCTGGCGGTACAGGTAGGAGGTGCCCTGCAGCGGGACGAGTTCGAGCGGCGGCACGTCGGCGCGGCCGCGGGCGAGCGCGAAGACGGTGTCGACGGGGCCGAGGTCGCGGACGAGCTCGCGGAACCGCGCGGGGACCGCGCCCATGAGCAGGGCGTCGTCGAGGATGTGGTCGTAGAAGGAGAAGGTGTTGCCGGGGATCTGCGTGATGCCCGCAGCGCGCAGGTCGTGCCACGTGGCGTCGCGGAGTCTGCGGCCGGTCGCGAGCAGCTCGGCCCGGGTCCCGTCACCGTGCCAGTACCGTTCGAGGGCGCGTTTGAGCTCGCGGCGCGGGCCGATGCGCGGGTACCCGAGGACGGACGAGGCGCGGGCGGGTTCGAGGTGCGGCGGCGTGGGCGACGACGGTGGCTGTGACGACGACGACGACGACGACGACATGATCTCAGCGCGCGGCGCGTGCCATCGCCCGCGGCGCGTCATAGCGGTAGAAACCGTGGCCGCTCTTCTTGCCGAGCCTGCCCGCCTCGACCATCCGCAACAACAGCGGCGGCGGCGAGTACAGCGGCTCGGCGAACTCGGTGTACATCGAGTCGGCGATCGCCTTGATGGTGTCCAGGCCGACGAGGTCTGCCAGGGTGAGCGGCCCCATGGGGTGGGCGCAGCCCAGGACCATGGCCTTGTCGATGTCCTCCGGGGTGGCGAACCCGGACTCGGCCATCCGGATGGCGGAGAGCAGGTATGGCACGAGCAGGGCGTTGACCACGGCCCCGGCGCGGTCGGCGGAGTGGACGACCTGTTTGCCCAGGACCTGCTCGGCGAACGCCTGTGCCCTGTCCCGGGCCGCGGCCCCGGTCTCGAGGGTGCTCACCAGCTCGACGAGCGGGAGCACGGGAACCGGGTTGAAGAAGTGCATACCGATCACGCGCTCGGGCCGGGCGGTACACGTGCCGAGCTTCATGATGGGGATCGACGAGGTGTTGGAGGCCAGGACGGCGTCGGGGTCGGTGACGACCGCGTCGAGTTCGCGGAACACGGCGGTCTTGGCGTCGGTGTCCTCGACGATCGCCTCGATGACCAGCTGCCGGTCGACGAAGTCGCCGAGGTCGGTGGTGAAACGCAACCGCAGGGCGGCCTGCTCACGTTCGCGGGCGGTGATCTTGCCGGAGGACACTCCCCGGTCCAGGGAGTCGAGGATGCGGGCGCGGCCGCTGGTGGTCAGCTCCCGGGTGGACTCCCAGACGAGGACGTCGAGATGCGCGCGGGCGCACACCTCGGCGACGCCGGCGCCCATCTGTCCGGCGCCCACCACGCCGACGCGGGTGATCCGCCCCGGGTCGGCGCCGTCGCGGGAGCTGTTCATCTGTCCAGGGTCCTTCGGGAGGAGGGAACTTGAGGGTGGAGACACCACCGGGGGCCGGGCCGCCTCGTCGAGACGGCCGCGGCCCCCGGTGTGTTCACGCTGCTACTGCGTCGACCGTGTGGGTCGACCGGTGGTCAGTGGAACTGACCCTCCTCGGTGGAGCCCTTCAGCGCCGCGGTGGACGTGTTGGGGTCGACCGTGGTGGCGATGCGGTCGAAGTAACCGGCGCCGACCTCGCGCTGGTGCTTGACGGCGGTGAAGCCACGCTCCTCGGCGGCCTTGAACTCGCGCTGCTGCAGCTCGACGAACGCCGTCATCTGGTTGCGGGCGTAGCCGTGGGCCAGATCGAACATGCCGTAGTTGAGCGAGTGGAAACCGGCCAGGGTGATGAACTGGAACTTGAAGCCCATCGCGCCGAGCTCCTTCTGGAACTTGGCGATGGTCTCGTCGTCCAGGTTCGCCTTCCAGTTGAAGGAGGGCGAGCAGTTGTAGGCCAGGAGCTGGTCCGGGAACTCGGCCTTGACGCCCTCGGCGAACTTCTTGGCGTACTCGAGATCCGGGGTGCCGGTCTCCATCCAGATCATGTCGGCGAACGGGGCGTAGGCCTTCGCGCGCTCGATGCACGGCTCGATGCCGTTCTTGACGTGGTAGAAGCCCTCGGCGGTGCGCTCACCGGTGATGAACGGGCGGTCACGCTCGTCCACATCGGAGGTGATGAGGGTCGCGGCCTCGGCGTCGGTGCGCGCGATGATCACGGACGGCACGTTGGCGACGTCCGAGGCGAGGCGGGCCGAGGTCAGGGTGCGGATGTGCTGGTTGGTCGGGATCAGCACCTTGCCACCGAGGTGGCCGCACTTCTTCTCCGACGCGAGCTGGTCCTCCCAGTGCACACCGGCGGCACCGGCGTTGATCATGGCCTTCTGCAGCTCGTAGGCGTTCAGGGCGCCACCGAAGCCGGCCTCGGCGTCGGCCACGATCGGGGCGAGCCAGTTCTCGACCGAGGTGTCGCCCTCGATGCGGGCGATCTCGTCGGCACGCAGCAGTGCGTTGTTGATGCGGCGGACGACGGTCGGGACCGAGTTGGCCGGGTACAGCGACTGGTCCGGGTAGGTGTGGCCCGAGAGGTTGGCGTCGCCGGCGACCTGCCAGCCGGAGAGGTACACGGCCTCGAGGCCGGCACGGATCTGCTGGACGGCCTGGTTACCCGTCAGGGCGCCGAGGGAGTTGACGAAGTCCTTGTTGTTGACCTTGTCCCAGAGGATCTCCGCGCCACGACGGGCGAGGGTGTGCTCCTCGACGACGGTGCCCTGCAGCTCCGCGACCTGCTCGGCCGTGTAGTTGCGGGTGATGCCCTTCCAGCGGGGGTTGGTGTCCCAGTCCTGCTGGATCTCTTCAGCGGTACGTGCCTTGCCGATGTTCGACATCGCGACTCTTTTCTGTCTCGGGGGCGGGTCCGGATTCGCACTCTTGCGAGTTACGGCCCCTTACGGGAGACACAATGCCACATGGCGGGCAGCGCGTCTACCTGCGACAAGTGCGAATGTGGCGAGTTTCTTTGCCTTCTTTGCAAAGTTTGCGAAGATTGTGGGGCTCGCCACGGACCTCGGAGGGAAAGCCGATGACGGCCTCACATATGGGATCGCGACTCCGCCGACTGCGCGAGGAGAACGGCCTGACCCAGGCCGCCTTCGCGCAGTCGCTCGGCTTGTCGTCGTCGTACCTCAACCAACTCGAGAAGGACGCCCGCCCCGTCACCTCCCGGGTCCTGGTGAAGATCTCCGAGGTCTACGGCGTGGACTCCGCGTTCTTCGCCTCGGATTCGGACACCCGGCTCATCGCGGCGGTCACCGAGGCGCTCACCGACACGCAGCTCTCCGCCGAGGTCCCGGCCGCCGAGGTGGTCGACCTCGTCCGCGCGCACCCCGCGCTCGCCCGTGCCTTCATGCTCCTGCACCAGCGCTACCGCAACTCCGCGGACCTGCTCGCCGCGCTGACCGAAACCCGCAACGTCCCGGACACCTCGGTCGACCGCTCGGTGCTGTCCATGCCGCACGAGGAGGTGCGGGACTACTTCTACCAACGACAGAACTACATCGACTCCCTCGACACCGCCGCCGAGGATCTCACCACCCGCATCCGGCTCAACCGTGGCGACGTCCGCGCCGAGCTCGAACACCGCCTGGCCGAGGCCCACGGGGTCCGCATCGCCCGCCGCGTCGACCTGCCCGACGGGCTGTGGCACCGCTACTCCACCGCGGACCGCCGTCTCGACCTGTCCGCCCACCTCACGCCCGGCCAGCAGGCGTTCCGCGTGGCCTCCGAGCTGGCCTTCCTCGAGCACCGCGACCTGCTCGACAGCCTCGTCGAGGAGGGCTCGTTCGGCTCCCCCGCCGCCGTCGCGCTCGCGCTGCGCGGCCTGGCCAGCTACTTCGCCGCCGCCGTGCTCATGCCCTACCAGCGCTTCCTCGACACCGCCGAGGACTTCCGCTACGACGTGGAGCGGCTCATGGCCTTCCACGCCACCGGCTACGAGACGGTGTGTCACCGCCTGTCGACCCTGCAGCGACCGGGCGCGGCCGGGGTGCCGTTCAGCTTCGTGCGCGTCGACCGCGCCGGCAACATGTCCAAGCGGCAGTCCGCGACCGGGTTCCACTTCACGACCTCCGGTGGCACGTGCCCGCTGTGGAACATCTACGAGTCGTTCTCGTTCCCCGGCAAGATCATGCGGCAGGTCGCGCAGATGCCCGACGGCCGCCTCCACCTGTGGGTCTCGCGCACCGTCACCACCCGTCCGATGCGTTTCGGTCAGCCGCGCAAGACGTTCGCCATCGGCCTGGGCTGCGAGGCCCGCCACGCCCACCGGACCGTGTACGCGCAGGGCCTCGACCTCGACGACGTCGACGCCGCCACCAAGATCGGCTCCGGCTGCCGCATGTGCGACCGCCCCGCGTGCCCGCAGCGGGCCTTCCCGCCGCTCAACCACGCGCTGCGGGTGGACGCCCACCGGTCCTCGCTCTCGCCGTATCTCCTCGACCAACCGTCCGCCCCCGGCGGGACCGCTGGCCTACCCTGACGGCCATGAGCCAGCCCCACGAGAGCAGCGACAGCCACGACGGCACCGCCGCGCAGGTCCCCCGCATCCGGCCCGGCGGCTTCCGGGAGCTCGGCCCGTTCGGCTGGGCCGTCAACCGGCTCGGTGCACGCGTCACCGGCTCGCGCGACGTGAACCTCTTCGCCACCCTCGGCCACGCCCGCCGGCTCTTCCCCGCGTGGCTCGCCTACTCCGGGATGATGATGCCGTTCGGCGTGTTGGACCGCCGCACCACCGAGCTGGTCATCCTGCGCGTCGCGCACCTGCGGGGCAGCGCGTATGAGCGGGCCCACCACGAGCGGATCGGCGCGGGCGTGGGTCTCGACGACGACGAGATCACCCGCACGACAGCCGACCCCGCCACCGCGGGGTGGCCGAACCGGCTGCGTGTGCTGTTGACCGCCGTCGACGAGCTGGTGCAGACCAAGGACATCTCCGCCGACACGTGGGCCGGGCTCTCGTCGCACCTCGGCTCGTCCGAACTGGTGGGGCTGGTTCAGTTGGTGGCGCAGTACGACGGGTTGGCCACGTCGCTGCACGCCCTCCGGGTCCAGCCGGACCGCCCCCGCTGACCCGCCGCGCCTGACCCCGCCGGTCCGCGCCTTCGGCTCGGCCGACTCACGCGCCCCCGTCGGCTCGGCCGACTCACGCGCCCCCTTCGGCTCGGCCGACTCACGCGTCCCCTCCGGCTTACGCGCCCTCTCTGCCCGCAATCGGCCCCGGTGCGCGCCCGGATCGGTCCATTCCCCACGCGCACCCGCCCAACGCGTCCCCGGAAGCCTGCGACCTTGGCGATTCCTGCCGCTCACCCGCCCTGCGCTTGCGCGCCCCCTTCGGCTTACGCGCTCTCTCTGCCCGCAATCGGCCCCGGTGCGCGCCCGGATCGGTCCATTCCCCACGCGCACCCGCCGGAGGCCGCCCGATCAACCGGCCCTGGCGTGCGGCCACTCCCGAGAAGCTCTCCCGCCCTGAGCCCGGATTCCACACCCGCAGCCCTCTCCACAGGCCAGCGCCTCCGGCACCCGTCGACGGCCACCGCGCACCTGCTCGCTTGGCATGCTGCGGTCCATGACTCCACACCGAGGCCCGGTGCACCCCGTACTCACCCGGGCGCGCCTCAGCAGCGAACTGTCCGACCTCCCCCGGCGGCGCCGCGAACGCGACTTCGTCAAGATCGCGGACGAACTCTGGCTGCCGACCAGCCACCCGATCAACTTCGAGACCCTATCGGTCGCCTACTCCCGGCTGTACCCGGATGCCGTGCTCACCGGCTGGTCTGCCGCGGTCATGCACGGCATCGCCCCGCCAGACGACGCCGTACCGGAGCTCTGCGTCGGCCCCGTCGGCCGGACCCGCAGTGGCCTCCGGATCCGTCGCTACACCATTCCCCCGTCGGCGATCGAGGTCCGGCGGGGAGTCCGCGTCACGTCCCGTCGCAGGACCGCTTTCGACCTGGCGAGATTCAGCGACCACCTGAGCGGTGTGCTCGCAGTCGAAGCGTTCTATCGACGGGGATACGCACAGCGCGAACTGGAGGAAGACGTCGCTGCGGGCGCCGGCGCGTGGGGGGTCGCTCGGGCCAGGCGTGTGCTCGCCGACGCGCATCCCCGCAGCGAGTCTCCCAGGGAAACGGAGACCCGCCTGTTCCTGCGTGCCGCCGGATTCACGTCTTTCGAGCCCCAGGTGGAGGTGCCGGGGCTCGGGAGCCGGCTCGACCTGGCCGACCCGGTGGCGCGGATCGCCGTCGAGTACGACGGGGCCCACCACGACGATCCCGTCCAACAGTCCAAGGACCGTTACCGACGCAATCGCCTGCAGGCAGCCGGCTGGATCGTCATAGTGCTCGACCGGAGACTGTTCCGACACCGGCGCGAGGAGATCCTCGACCAGGTGCGGGAAGCCTATGCGCGGCGGGCCGCCGGTTCGGCGGCATGAGGCCCCGCGCCCCGCGGCCCCGACAGTCCCGGCCGGACATGCCCCGCGGCCCCGACAGTCCCGGGCAGGCCCCGCGCCCCGACTTACGCGTCCCCCATGGACCCTTCCAGGCGCGCACCCGGCCTCAGGTCGGGCATTCCGAACGCGCAAGCCGAAGGGGGCGCGTAGGTGGGCATCGGCGGGGGCGGCGCTCAGCCCGCGTCGACGCAGGGCAGGCAGACGCGGGCCCGGGCATCGAGCTCCATCGACATCGTCCGCCCCGCCGGCACGGTCACCGGCTGGCCCTGGACCGAGCACGCGAAATCGGCGCCGTTGAGGTTCTCGATGGTGATCTCCGTGTGCGTGCACCGCACCCGCACGTGCGTACCCCGCACCGTCAGCCGGAAGGTCAGTCCCGTCCACTCCGCGGGCACCCGCGGGTCGAACGAGATCTCACCCCGGTAGTCGCGCATCCCGCCGAACCCGCTGACGAGGGCCGACCACACCCCGCCTGTGGAGGCCACGTGGATGCCGTCGGCGGCGTTGCCGTGCACGTCGGCCAGATCCACCACGAGCGCCTTGGAGAAGTGCTCGAAGGCCTCGTCGCAGTAGCCGATCTCGGCGGCGATGATCGACTGGACCACGGCGGACAGCGTCGAGTCGCCGGTGGTCAACGGGTCGTAGTACTCGAAGTTCGCCCGCTTCTCCTCCTCGGTGAACTCGTCGCCGCGCAGGAACATCGCCAGCACCACGTCCGCCTGCTTGAGGACCTGGTGCCGGTAGATCACCAGCGGGTGGAAGTGCAGGAGCAGCGGCCGGCGGGGATCCTCGAGGTCCTGGTCCCAGACCTCCTTCGCGAGGAAGTCCTGGTCCTGTGGATGGACCTTCAGCTCCTCGTCGAACGCGATGACCATGTTCTCGGCGGCACGCCGCCATTCGCTGGTCTCGTCGTCGCGCAGCTTGAGCCGCCGGCAGACCGCCTCCCACTGGCCGTCGCCCAATTCCGAGATCCGCTTGCAGGCGATCGCGGCGGCGACGAGGTTGAACCGGGCCATGGCGTTGGTGAACAGGTTGTTGTCCACGACCGTGGTGTACTCGTCCGGCCCGGTCACACCGTGGATGTGGAACATTCCGTCGCCGTCGAAGAAGCCGAGCGAGACCCACATCCGCGCGGTCTCGACCAGCACGTCCACGCCCTCGCGGATCATGAAGTCCTGGTCCTCGGTGGCCCACATGTACTTGACCATGGCGTGCGCGATGTCGGCGTTGATGTGGTACTGGGCGGTGCCGGCCTCGTAGTAGGCCGACGCCTCCTCACCGTTGATGGTCCGCCACGGGTAGAGGGCGCCGTTCACGGAGAGGTACTTGGCCCTGTTCCGCGCCTTGTCGAGCATGTTGTAGCGGAAGCGGAGGGCGTTCCGGGCGAACCGCGGCATGGTGTACGTCAGGAACGGCAGGACGTACGTCTCGGTGTCCCAGAAGTAGTGGCCGGAGTAGCCACTACCGGTGACGCCTTTGGCGGCGATGCCGTTGTACTCGGCCCGTGCCGAGGCCTGGGCCAGCTGGAAGAGGTTGAACCGGATGGCCTGCTGCGTCTCCGCGGGGCCCTCCACCTCGACGTCGGCACGATCCCAGAAGTGGTCGTACCAGTCCCGCTGGGTGCGGTGCAGGTCCTCGACCCCACGCACGCGGGCCCGTCCCAGGGTGCGCGAGCACCGGTCCGCCAGCTCGCTCGCGGGAACCACCTCGGAGGTGTGGTACGCGGCCAGTTTGGTCAGCCTGAGTACCCGTCCCGGCGTGACGTGGGCGTGGTAGACGATCTTCGAGGAGTCGTCGTCGATCTCGTGGCTCATGGCCACGTCGTCCTCGGTCTCGAGCAGGTGGTCCACGGCGACGGCGATCGTCATGCCCGAGTTGGTGCACCGGTACCCGTGCACGTGGTACCCGCCATGGTCCTCGGTGACCTGGGGCTCGAGCACCCGGTGCTCGAGTCCCTCGGCGCGGCGGGGGTCGAAGCCCTCTGCCGGGGCGTCCTGCGCCGAGGAATGGTATTCGTCCTCGCCGTCCTGCCGATTGAGGACCTGCGAGGAGATCACCACGGGGGCGGGCTCGTCCGGGAGCTCGATCTCGTACGTCATCACCGCGAGGTGCTTCTCCACCATCGACACCATCCGGCTGGTGCGGATGACGACCTTCTTCCCGGCGGGGGTGCGCCACACGATCTCCCGACGGAGCACCCCGTCCCGGAAGTCGATGCTGCGCTCGTAGTGTTCGAGGTGGGCCACGGATAGCCGGAGCGGTTCGTCGTCGACGTAGATGCGGATGGTCTTGGTGTCGGGGGCCTGGATCATCGTCTGGCCCTCGCGGGCGAGCCCGTAGGCGTCCTCGGCGTGCTGGATGTTCCACGTCTCGTGGAAGCCGTTGACGAAGGTGCCGTGCTGGGCGGAGTCGCGCCCCTCCTCCGGGTTGCCACGCATGCCCAGGTAGCCGTTCGCCACCGCGAACTGCGTCTCGGACACCCCGAGCGGCGACGCGTTCGGACGGGTCTCGACCCAACGCCACGGGTCGGCGGGGTGGGTGGAGCGGTTGATCTCGGGGACCTCGAGGTGGCTCCGGAGGTTCACGCCGTAGGTGGTGCGGATGTTGCCGGGCACGGACTGGCCGACGGTGTCGTGGACCGGTCCTCGGGAGAAGGGGATACGGGTCACCGGTTCGCCTCCGTCAGTCCGGGGATGAGCTCGGCCAGGTCGACGACGACGAGGTCGGCGCCCTCCGCGAGCAGGGTCTCACGCCCGGCTCCGCGGTCCACACCGACCACGCGCGCGAACCCGCCGGCGGCGCCGGCCTGCACTCCGGAGACGGCGTCCTCGATCACCACGCAGCGGTCCGCGGGCACACCGAGCAGCTCGGCACCCCGCAGGTACGTGTCGGGGCGGGGCTTGCCGGGGATCGAATCGGCGGCGGCGACCAGTCCGTCGACGATCACCTCGAAACGGTCCCGCAGTCCGGCCGCGGTGAGCACGGCCTCGGCGTTCTTGGAACTGGAGACCACGCAGGAGGCGATGCCGGCGGCGTCGAGGGCGTCGAGGTAGGCCACCGACCCGGGGTAGGCCTCGATGCCCTCGTCGAGCAGCTCACGGAAGATCACGTTCTTGCGCAGACCGAGCCCGTGGACCGTGTCCGCGTCGGGACCGGCCTCGTCGTCGTCGTCGCCCTCGGGCAGGGTGAGGCCCCGCGCGGCGAGCATCGACGCGATGCCCTCCACCCGCGGCTTGCCGTCTATGTAACGGAAGTAGTCCTCATCCGAGTACGGGTCGATCCCCCGGGCGTCGAAGTAGGTGGTGAACATCCGATTCCACGCCTGCATGTGCTTCTCGGCCGTCGGGGTGATGACCCCGTCGAGGTCGAAGAGCACGGCGTCCACACCGTCATGGTCCATAGCGTTGTCCTATTTCCGGGTAGGTTTCCGGGTCGGGGTGGTCGTCCGGGTGCCGATCGGGCTCGTCCGGTGACGGACCAAGGCTAGTCCCACCCGGCGATTTCCACTGCTTCCTCCCGCCCGGGCGCCGCCCCCGACTTCGGGCCCCCCGGGGCGGTCGGCGTCGATCACCGGGCGGCGGCGCGCGCGGACTTGATGCACAGAACCGACCGACCCGGTGGCACTATGAGGGGTAACCGAAAGACAAAGGAGAGAGATGCGCCTCCGCACCAGCACCCCCCGCCGCGTCGCGATCGCCGGCCTCGCGCTGGCCACCGCGGCTGCTCTCACGGCCTGTTCGTCGGACGAGGAGGACCCCCGGGGCGGCGAGCCCACGAGCGAGACCCAGAACTCGGAGACCGTGGCTCAGTCCGCGCCGCAGGCGCCCGTGGAGGAACTCGTCCTGTCGGAGGGCGAGGCGCCCGGTGGTGGCGTCGTCCAGGTCGTCGACCGTCAGCTGCTGCAGGAGGCGGTGGACAAGCTCGTCGCCGACCAGGGCCGCCAGCTCATGGAGGACCCGGCGTGCGACAAGGTCTCGCGCCTGGAGACCGTCTCCAACCACGCCACCACCGATGGGGTGACCGCCGCCGTCCGCTACAAGCAGTCGGAGGAGGACGAGACCGAGCACCGCTTCGGCATCGGCATGGTGGGCGAGCGGCTCGACGAGTTCATGGACCGCTCCCTCTACGAGGCGTGCACCACCTCGCGCAGCGTCGCCAACCCGAACGTCGAGCTGAACATGACCGTCACCGACGCCCCGGCCATCGACGGCACCGAGGGCTTCCGGGTCACCAGCGACTTCATCACGACGCGGCCGGACGGCACGCGCGCACTGAGCCGGGCCATCGCCATCCACGGCTTCGCCCGCGACACCACCGTGAGTGTCGAGTACGCGGCCCGCGGCGACGACCCGGCGGCGGACCCCGTCCTGCCGACCGCGGCCGGCGCCCTGGACGCGATCTACGTCGCGCAGATGGAGAAGATCCTCAACGCCGAGTAGTCGCCCGGCACACTGCGGCGGGCCCCCGACGAGAAGACCGTTTCCGCGCACGTCCCCCGAGAGGGAGGTGTGCGGAAACGGTCTTCTCGTTGCGGGGACGGGCCCGGGGCCGGGGGCCGGGCGGAGCGCCAGACGCCGGCGGACCCGGTGCCGGGCCCGCCGCAGGCTGTCAGAGGTTGATCATGTGGCCGCCGATGCCCTCGACGGCCTCCTTCATGGCCTCGGACAGGGTCGGGTGCGTGTGCACGTTGCGGGCGATATCCTCGGCGGTGAGGTCCCACATCTGCGCCAGGGTCAGCTCGGGCAGCAGTTCGGAGACGTCGGGGCCGATGAGGTGGGCGCCCAGCAGCTCGCCGTGCGTGCCGTCGGCGACGACCTTGACGAACCCGGTCGCGTGACCGAGCCCGTGGGCCTTGCCGTTGGCCGAGAACGGGAACTTGCCGACCTTGACGTCGTAGCCCTCGTCCTTCGCCTGGGCCTCGGTCAGCCCGAACGAGGCGACCTGCGGCTGGCAGAAGGTGGCGCGCGGCATCATGCGGTAGTCGCCCAGCGTCTGGGTCTCGGCGCCGGCCATGGTCTCGGCCGCCACCACGCCCTGGGCCTCGGCGACGTGCGCCAGCTGCAGCTTGGCGGTGACGTCGCCGAGCGCGTAGATGCCGTCGACGTTGGTCCGCATGTTGTCGTCGATGTCGATCGCGCCGCGGTCGGTCAGCTCGACGCCGGTGTTCTCCAGCCCGAAGCCCTCGACGCGCGGGGCGAACCCGACGGCCATGAGCACCTTGTCGACGGTGACGGTCCGGGTGTCCTCACCGTCCTTGGACTCGATCTCCACCTCGACCGAATCGCCGTTGTCGCTGATCGAGGTGGTCTTGTGGCCGGTGAGGAGCGTGATGCCGAGCTTCTTGTAGTGCTTGGCGATCTCCTTGGAGACCTCCTCGTCCTCGTTCGGCAGCAGCCGATCCATGAACTCGACGATCGTGACGTCGACGCCGTAGGCGTTCATCACGTACGCGAACTCCATGCCGATCGCCCCCGCGCCGACGACGACGATCGAGTCGGGCAGGTCGCGCGTGAGGATCTGTTCCTCGTAGCCCACCACGTTCTCGCTGAACTCGATCCCGGGAAGCGTCTTGACCACGGAACCAGTCGCGATGATGCAGTTGTCGAAGGTGTACTCCGTGCCGTCGACCTCGATCGTCTTGGCGTCGGTGAACTTCCCGAAGCCGTCGATCTCCGTGATCTTGTTCTTCTTCATGAGGAAGTGGACGCCCTTGACGATGCTGTCCGAGACCTTACGGCTGCGGTCGAACGCGGCGCCGTAGTCGAAGCTCACGTCCCCGGAGATGCCGAAGAGCTTGCCGTCGCGCTGGACGGTGTTGGCCAGCTCCGCGTTGCGCAGGAGGGCCTTGGAGGGGATACATCCCACGTTGAGGCATACGCCGCCCCAGTACTTCTCCTCGACGACGGCCACCTTGAGGCCGAGCTGCGAGGCGCGGATGGCGGCGACGTAGCCACCGGGGCCCGCGCCGAGGACGATGAGATCGTAATGAGTGTCAGCCACGACACTCAGGGTAGCGCTCCCGGGCGCACCTGAACGGCGGAGCGGGCCGGAAGTGCACCCGAAATGACCGACGCCGCCCCCTCCGTGTGGAGAAGGCGGCGCGGGCGCTCGCGTGAGCGAGGATCAGGACAGGTTGCCCAGGACCGACTTGAGGGCGGTGGCGACCAGCTCGCCGATGGTCTCGGCGATCGTGTCGGTGATGTTGCCGGTGGCGCTGCCGCCGCTGAGGGAGCCGGACTCGCCGGAACCGGCGCTGAGGAGGTCGGTGATGGAACCCATTGTGTGTATCTCCGTTTATTGAAATGCACTCCCGACCTGATCGGGAATGGCCGGGTCAGTCGACCCGCGGCTACGGAAGATGCTACTGACCTCACGAACGCGTAACAAGAGCCTGTGAACATCCGAGGTGGGTTTCGGTCTGTTCGCTTGATCACGTGCATCATCGAGGGCATGACCGACACCGCGATCTCCGACCCGTTCCTCCACCTCGAGGCCGTCGACTCTCCCGAGGCGCTCGGATGGGTGCGCGAGCGCAGCGATCGGACGGTCGCCGATCTCGCCGCCGGCGATCATGCCGAAGCCGCGCATTCCCGCGCCCTGGAGATCCTCGACGCGACCGACCGGATCGCGTGGCCGGTCCTGCGCGGCCGGTACGCCTACACGCTGTGGAAGGACGGTGACCACCCCCGCGGGCTGTGGCGCCGGGTGCCGTGGACCGTGCTGGCCGACGGGGCGCCGGGGGTGGACCACCCGGACTGGGAGACGCTCGTGGACGTCGGGGCCCTCGCCGACGAGGAGGGCGTCAACTGGGTGTACTCCGGCACGGTCGTGCGTCGTCCCGTCGACGACCGGGCGCTCCTGCGGTTGTCCCGCGGGGGCGCGGACGCCGTGGAGGTCCGGGAGTTCGACCTGACCGAGCGCCGCTTCGTCACCACCGGGGAGGGGGCGTTCCACCTGCCCGAGGCCAAGTGCTCGGTGTCCTGGGTGGACCGCGACACCGTGCTCCTCACCGCGCCGCTGGACCCGGACGGCTCCGCCACCGACTCGGGGTACGCGCGTGTGGTGCGGCTCTGGCGTCGCGGGACCGATCCCGCCCAGGCCCCGGTGATCTTCGAGGGCCGCCGTGACGACGTCGCGGTGGGCGCCTCGCACGACCCCGTCACCGGGCGGTTCCTGGCCAGCCGGGCGCCCGACTTCCACACCTCGCAGGAGGTGTTCTGGACCCCGGGCACCGACCCCGCCTCCACCACCCCGCTCGCGGTGCCCGTGCCCGAGGACTGTGACGTCACCTCGTGCGGCGACTGGCTCATGCTGCGCCCCCGCACCGATCTGGAGATCGCCGGCCGCTCCCACCCCGGCGGGTCGGTGCTCGTGGTGCCGTGGGCCGCCGTCGACGCCGAGCCGGGTCGGCTGCCGGAGCCGGTCGTGCTGTTCTCCCCCACCCCGTCCACGACCGTCGAGGACGTAACCTGGGGCCGCGGCCGGATCCTGCTCACCGTCCTCGACGACACCGAGTCGCGGATCGACGCGTTCTCCCTCCCCGACACCGCCGACGGCGACTGGTCCCCGATGCCCGTCGAGGGCCTGCCGGAGCACGTCTCGGTCGACGTGCTGTCCTGCGACCGACTCTCCGGGATGGACGACGACCCGGCGTCAGGAACCGCACCCGGTTCAGCCGCACCCGCCTACGCTGGCGAGTGCCCACACCCCGACGACGCGGTGCTCGCGGTCTCCGGGCCGGTCGTCCCGCCGTCGCTGGTCCTGCTCCGGGCGGACGGCAGCACCACCACCCTCGGCTCGACGCCCCACCGGTTCGACTCCTCCGGGATCGAGGTCACCCGCCACACCGCCGTGAGTGACGACGGCACCGAGGTGCCCTACACGGTCATGCGCGGGCCCGGCCCCGCCGGACCACGTCCGACCATCCTCTACGGCTACGGCGGGTTCGAGGTGTCCATGCGCCCCGCCTACGCCGCCCTCCGCGGCGCGCTCTGGCTCGAGGGGGGCGGGGTGTACGTGGTGGCGGGGATCCGCGGCGGCGGCGAGTACGGGCCGTCGTGGCACCGCGCCGCCGTACGGGACAAGCGTCCCCGGGCTTTCGAGGACTTCGCGTCCGTGGCCCGCGCCCTCGTCGAGGAGGGCGTGACGACCCGCGATCAGCTCGGGGCGACCGGCGGGTCCAACGGCGGCCTGCTCATGGGCGTCATGCTCACCCGCTATCCGGAGCTCTTCGGTGCCCTCGCGATCGCTGTGCCCCTGCTGGACATGAAGCGCTACCACCTGCTCCTGGCCGGAGCGTCGTGGATGGCCGAGTACGGGGACCCGGACTCCGCCGACTGGGACGACTTCCTGGGTGCCTACTCCCCCTACCAGCACATCCGGCCCGCCTCGGAGGTCCGCTACCCGCCGGTCCTCATGACCACCTCGACCCGGGACGATCGCGTCCATCCGGGCCACGCCCGCAAGATGACCGCCGGCCTGGAGGACGCGGGACACGAGGTCCAGTACTACGAGAACATCGAGGGCGGGCACGCCGGCGCCGCCGACAACTCCCAGGAGGCCCGCAAGGCGGTCCTCACCTACGAGTTCTTCAGACGTCGCCTACCTCGTCGTCGTCCCCACCAGGGGTGACGGCACCCAGCTCGCGGTCGATCCACGACAGCACCCGGGCGACCACCTCGGCGGGGCGGCGGGCCCACGCGTTGTGGCCCAGCGCCTCCGGCTCCAGCTCCACCGTCGTCCGCGCCGAGGGAAGCATGGCCAGGAGGTTCCGCGCCGCGCGGGCCGGGGCCAGAGGGTCGTCGGCGATCGCCACCGCCAGCGCCGGCACGGTGACGCGCGCGAGGCCCGCCGGGTAGTCGAGGTCCGCCCGTGCCGGCTGCATGACGCCGCGTCCGGCGAGCCTGGACCAGTCGCGGACGCGGTCGGCCGGGATCCTCCCCTGTGCGCCGAAGAACTGGCCTGGCACGTGCCCGGACAGCCAGGCCAGCGTCGGGAGGATGACCGACGCGGCGCGCAGCTTGTGCCCGAAGGAGCCCGGGAACCCCCGGTGGAACGGCGACTGTGCGGCCACGGCGATCAGGCCAACGACCCGCGGGTCGTGGCGGGCGAGGTGGTAGACGCCGATCTGCGCGCCCATGCTGTGGCCGAGTAGCACCACGGATCGGGTGCCGAGACGCTGTTCCATCGCGTCCAACGCGAGCGGGACGTCCTCGGCGGCGCTCTCGTGGTAGCCGGCCGGGCCGCTGCGGCGCCCGATGCGGTAGGTGCTCTCACCCTGACCGCGGAGCTCGGTGATCGCGACGTCGACGCCCTCGGCCGCCAACGCGCGGGCGAGGGGGAGGTAGTAACGAGCGCCGACGGCGATGCCCGGCAGCACCAGGATCGCGGGCCGGCTCACGTCCCGCCGAGCCGTCTCGACGATCAGCAGCGGACTCGTGCTGCCGTCCGAGTGCTGCAGCTCCACCCGCTGCGGGTCCTCCATTGTGGTCATGTGTACAGGATGCCGGACTGCACTCCGGTCTGCCCGGCCGCCCCTGGATACGACGAACCCCGCGCCACCGGTCGTCGGCGGTGCGGGGATCGTGGTGGTGCGGGCGACGCGTGCGACGCCCTGCCTCAGGGGATCAGGCTCAGCCCCAGCTGGCGCCCATGGCGCGGCCCATCATCGGCCAGGACTGCTTGAGGTCATCCTCCCAGTAGCCCCACGAGTGCGTGCCGTTGGGCGCGAAGTCGAACTCGGCCGGGATGCCCAGCTCACCGAAGCGGCGGGCGAGGTTGGCCGTGCAGTACTGGGTGGCCGCCTCGATGACGCCGCCGACGATCGCCTGGTTGGCGAGCGCCGGGATGCTGTTGCGCAGACGCCAGTTCTCGAGCGACTCGTGCGGCCCGGGCAGGCCGTTGCCGGTCGAGATGAACATCGCGGGGAGCTGGTTGTTCTTCATCTGCTCCTGGAAGCGGAAGGCACCCCAGACCGGGTCGTTGTCGAACCAGTTGTTGGTCCCCGTGCGGGGCTCGCCCGGGAAGGGGCCCCACATGTTGTCGAGGTTCGCTCCGCCGCGCATACCGGTGACGATGTTGATGAACTGGTAGCCGATCGGCGTGGAGGTCTCGGCACAGCCCGAGTACGAGCCGATGGCCTGGAACCTGCCCGGGTGCTTCTGCGCGATCGTCAGGACCGAGGTGGCGGTCATCGAGATCGCGGCGAGGCCGCGCTTGCGGCCCTCGTAATTGCCACCGTAGCGACCCTCGAAGAGGTTCGGGAGCTCCTCGGCGAGGAAGGTCTCGAACGCCATCGGACGGTTGTCCGGCAGATCAGCGAAGCGGGTCTGGACGTTGGGATCGTGCCGCTGCCAGTCTGTGTAGTACGAGAAGGCACCGCCGATCGGCGTGACGGTCCACGCGTCCTTGTCGGACATGAACTTCTTGACGTCGGACTGCGCCTGCCAGGTGGCCGAGTCCTCGCCGCCGCCGGCGCCGTTGATCAGGTACAGCACCGGGGCCCCGGCGTTACCGTTACGCGGCGGCTGGACGATGTTGGGGACCTCGATCGCCATTTTGTCCGACCACACCGAGACGATCAAGCGGCCGTCGGGCAGCTTGGTCTCGACGACCTTGTTCGCGGCCGTGGCCTTGGTGTACTGGATGCTTCCGCCCTGGGCCTGGGCCGTGCCCGTGGCGACGACGGGGACCATGGCCGCAGCGAGGGCCGCTGTCGCGACCTTCGTGCCGAACCGCTTCACTGAACGCATATTTCGACGCCTTACATTCTCGTTGTTCACAGACGGACCCGGGCATTCCTGCGGGAACGCTAACCCGATTCCCAGTAGTCACACAAGTCCCGCTAGGCACATTAGTACCACCAATGCGCTCGCACGACATGAGTATTGCAGCCGTGGGACACGGTCCGAGGCTCCCACAGTCAGGTGAACCGAGGGAAACCGCGGAGCCGGCCAGTGCGGCTCACGTCAACATTATCGACGGTAACCGGCGCCCCGTTACCGGTATGAACAAACTTATATTCGCCGATCTCCCACGGGGCAAGTACCGGCGACCGGCAGGGGTGCGAGGAAGGGCCCCGGACGCCAGTCCGGGGCCCTTCCGCTAGTCGGTGGACGACTCAGGCCATGAAGCCCTTACCCAGAGCCTCCTGGAGGTCGCCACCGGCGAAGTAGCCGATGCCCTTGACCAGGTTGTTGACCCAGCCGAGCATATCCGCGACGACACCGAAGGTGCCTTCCTTGCCGAGGATGCCGCCCAGGCTGCCGTCGGCGCCAAATGCTTCGCTGCCCATGTTTTTCTCCTTCACGTACGTGGCGAGTGCGGTGTTCCGTCACTCGGGAAACTGCAAGGGGTGACCGCTGTCAGGCCCGCGGTCGCGGCACAGGCCCGGAAGCTGATTCCGGGAGGGGACCTCAGGTCACTCGGGAACGGACTCGCCGAGGCTGCCCAGGACGGTGTCCAGGCCGTCGCCGGCGAGCGAACCGGTCATACCGGTGATGCCGTCGAGAAGGTTCTTGACCGCGGTGAGCGCGGCGCTGATCGCCGTGAAGTCAGGCATGTGTTTCTCCCTTTTGCTGTGATGTCGCCCCGACTCGTGGGGCCCTCGGCAAGGTTAACCTAAGTCGCGTTGAAGTCAATCGTGACGCGCGTCTCAGGTTCGCCTCTTGACGCTGGCCAGGCACCTGCTCTGGGCCCGTGTCCTGGGTCACTGTAACCCACCAAGGCTTAAGAAGACTCATTAATCGGGCGGCTTTCAGAGAAATTCCTT
The DNA here is from genome assembly GCF_051994785.1 of Dietzia sp. MNB45. Classification (NCBI taxonomy): domain Bacteria; kingdom Bacillati; phylum Actinomycetota; class Actinomycetes; order Mycobacteriales; family Dietziaceae; genus Dietzia; species Dietzia sp. MNB45. Next base: position 3,084,409 of record NZ_CP163397.1, read on the forward strand.
CATACGTCACCCGAGGGATGTCTGTCGCTGGTGAGCTGCGTTCCGACGTCACTTCCTGTTCACCCTCGGGGATCACCGTGGGTGCTGGTGTCACCCCGGCGCGCACCCCTCCGGAGACGCCGAAGCGGCCCGCACGAGGGAGAGTCGCGCGGGCCGCATTCGGAACCGTCAGGGGCAGTCGCCGCCCCGGACGGGGCTCGTGTCACTGCAGGAAGCCCCCCGTCAGGGCCTCCTGGAAGTCACCTCCGGTGAAGTACGCGAGCCCGGAGAACATGTCTCCGAACGCGCCGAGGAAGTCGTTGAGAAAGCCCAGTGCGCCACTGACGCCGGCAAGGGATCCGAACTCGGGGAAGGTCATCGTCTGCTCCTAGAGGTGTTCTGGTGTGTCGTGGGTGGGTCGTGACGGCTATTCGGCGCTGATGCTCGTGATCGCGCCGATGAAGTCGTTGACCCCACCCTCGCCACCCAGGGACCCGGTGAAGAAGACGACGGCGCCGAGGATGTCGGTGATTCCGCCGAAGAGGTCGGACAGTTGACCGAAGTTGGGCATGGAGGTCTCCGTTCTCAGTGTGTATCGGCGCCCTCCGGGGCGCCTGACACAGACATTAGGGCGGCCGTTCAGCAGCCACCAGAGACGAAACCGTTCCTTAACCGCAGGTCACAGACGTTTTACGCGTGACGACCCACGTGACGATCCTGTTACGCGACCCAATGCCCCAGGAGAGCCCGATAAGAGCCGTGGCCCGCACCGGATCTCCGGTGCGGGCCACGGCCGCGTGCTGGGATGGGCTACATCAGAAGCCCATGCCGCCCATCTCGTCGCCACCCGGCATGGCGGGCGCGGCGGGCTCGGGCTTGTCGGCCACGACGGCCTCGGTGGTGAGGAACAGCGCGGCGATCGACGCGGCGTTCTGCAGCGCCGAGCGGGTCACCTTGACCGGGTCGTTGATGCCGGCCTCGAGGAGATCCTGGTACTCGCCGGTGGCGGCGTTCAGTCCCTCGGCGCCCGGCAGGTTGCGGACCTTCTCGGCCACGACGCCCGGCTCGAGGCCGGCGTTGTGGGCGATCTGCTTGAGCGGGGCGCTGAGCGCGAACTTGACGATGTTCGCGCCGGTGGCCTCCTCGCCCTCGAGGGACAGGCCATCGATGGCGACCTCGGACTTGACCAGGGCGACGCCGCCGCCGGCGACGATGCCCTCCTCGACGGCCGCCTTCGCGTTGCGCACGGCGTCCTCGATGCGGTGCTTGCGCTCCTTGAGCTCGACCTCGGTGGCCGCGCCCGCCTTGATGACGGCGACGCCGCCGGCGAGCTTGGCGAGACGCTCCTGGAGCTTCTCGCGGTCGTAGTCGGAGTCCGAGTTCTCGATCTCGGCGCGGATCTGGTTGACCCGACCCTCGATCTGACCCTGGTCTCCGGCACCCTCGACGATGGTGGTCTCGTCCTTGGTCACGACGACCTTGCGGGCCTTGCCGAGCATGGAGATGTCGGCGGTCTCGAGCGAGAGGCCGACCTCCTCGGAGATGACCTGGCCACCGGTGAGGATGGCGATGTCCTGCAGCATGGCCTTGCGGCGGTCTCCGAAGCCCGGGGCCTTGACGGCGACGGACTTGAAGGTGCCGCGGATCTTGTTCACGACCAGGGTCGACAGGGCCTCGCCCTCGACGTCCTCGGCGATGATGAGCAGCGACTTGTTCTCGCCGATGACCTTCTCCAGCAGCGGGAGCAGGTCCTTGACGGTGGAGACCTTGCCGGAGACCAGCAGGACGTACGGATCCTCCATGACCGCCTCCTGGCGCTCCGGATCCGTCTGGAAGTACTGCGAGATGTAGCCCTTGTCGAAGCGCATGCCCTCGGTGAGCTCGAGGTCCAGACCGAAGGTCTGGGACTCCTCGACCGTGATCACGCCCTCCTTGCCGACCTTGTCCATGGCCTGGGCGATGAGCTCGCCGATGGCCGGGTCGCCGGCGGAGATCCCCGCGGTGGCGGCGATCTGCTCCTTGGTCTCGATCTCCGTGGCGGAGTCGATCAGGTGCTTGGTGACGGCCTCGACGGCCTTCTCGATGCCGCGCTTGATGCCCATGGGGTTGGCACCGGCGGCGACGTTGCGCAGGCCCTCGCGCACGAGCGCCTGGGCGAGAACGGTGGCGGTGGTGGTTCCGTCGCCGGCGACGTCGTCGGTCTTCTTGGCGACCTCCTTGACCAGCTCGGCGCCGATCTTCTCGTACGGCTCCTCGAGCTCGATCTCCTTGGCGATGGAGACGCCGTCGTTGGTGATCGTGGGGGCGCCCCACTTCTTCTCCAGCACGACGTTGCGGCCCTTGGGGCCGAGCGTGACCTTGACGGCGTCGGCGAGCTGGTTGAGACCGCTCTCCAGGCCGCGCCGGGCCTCTTCGTCGAACGCGATCATCTTTGCCATGGGGTGAATCATCCTCCGGGTATGGGGTGACACGCGTGTGGTCAGCGTCGGTGCCCGCGACGGACGGTGCGGACCGTGTCGGATCCGCGCCTCACCTTGCGACCTCGGTTCTCAGATCTTGCTGGCACTCAGGGTAGCCGAGTGCCAATCGCTTTTCTAGCACTCGCCCCCGACGAGTGCAAAGGCCCGGACGGCTGATTCGCGCTCGGCGAACGACCCTCACGTCGCCCGGCCCTGCCCTACCATCGAGACGCCGTCCCACCCGTTCGCTCGAAAGGCTCGTCAATGCCCACCGAACCCGCCGCAGCAGGCGCCATCGAGAGCTCCATCGAGATCGACGCCCCGCCGGCCCGGGTCTGGGAGGTCATCTCCGAGGTCCGCAACGCCCCCCAGTGGAGCAGCCAGGCCTGGAAGATCTTCCCCCTCGGCGGCCGCACCGCCAAGGGCACGTGGGCGCTGAACCTCAACAAGCGCGGGCCGCTCCTGTGGCCCACGACCAGCCGTGTGGTGGAGTTCGAGCCCGGCCGCCGGTTCGCGAACCGCATCACCGAGAACACCACCATCTGGGTCTTCGACCTCGAGCCGACCCCCGCCGGCGGCACGCTCCTCACCGAGCGCAGGGAGGTCCCGGACGGGCTGACCTTCATCTCCCGATTCCTCACGGACAAGGTGTTCGGCGGTCAGAAGTCGTTCACCAGCGAGCTGGACCGGGGCGTGTCCACCTCCCTGCAGCGGATCAAGGCGCTCGCCGAGCGGGGCTGAGGCCGGCATGGCCCGGGCCGCCGCGGCCCTCATCGCGGGCTCGCTCGTCGCGTCGCTCTCCGGCTGCGCCCTGTGGTCGGGCGGCGGCGACGACACCGACGAGCCCACCCGTGAGCAGCCCGGGCCCACCCTGGCCGCCGGCCCACCGCCCGCGGACTGGCAGGACGTCCGCAGCCCCACCGGGCTCGTGTACTCGGTTCCGCCGGGGTGGGAGGTCGGGGACCCGTTCGGGGTCGACGACGACGCCGGCGACCCCGGATCGGATTGGGGATCGGGCTACGTCACCACCGCCAACGCCATCGCCGACCGTGGCTACTGCCGGCTCGGGGGCCTGAGCTTCCGGACCCTGGTCGGCATCAGCGCGACGGCACTACCGGGCGAGGCGCGTGAACAAGCCGAATCGGCGTCCCGGGCCATGGCGGATTCGATCGACCGACGGTTCACCCAGGCCGGTGCCGACGTCCCCGTCCCCGATGCCCGCAGCATCGGGGTCTCGGGGGTGCCCGCCTGGTACGTCTCGCTGCGCGGCGAGGTGCGTCCCCCGCGCAACGACTGCACCCCGCCGACCATCCGCTTCGACACCATCGCGGTGTCCACGCGGGGCCCGGACGGCGCGCCGGCCTCACTGGTGTTCGTCCTCATGTCCGACGAGGGCGAGGCCGGCGTGCAGCCCACGGAGACGATCGACGCCGTGGTGGCGTCCCTGCGCTACGACATCTCGGTGTGACGCCACCCGGGCGCGGCCACCCGGTTCAGGCCGCGGTGGCGGAGTCGCGGCCGCCCGTCGCGGGATCGCCCCCGGCGGGCTCCGCGACCACGTCATCTGTCCGCGCATCCTCCGTCCGCGCGTCACGCGGCAAAAATTCCGCCCACCCCTGGTCGCAGCGGGCCCACGCCCAGCCGGCGTCCGCCGCGGCGTCGGCCGCGTCAACCGGGACGGTCCGCCGGCGCACGGGGACGTCCGGCCCGTCCTTCGCCTGGATGAGCAGGCAGTCGCCAGACCGCTCGAAGCGGAAGCAGCGTTCGCCGTCGACCTCCAGCTCCAACCGGTCGCCGTCGATCAGGAGCTTGCCGATCAGCTGGCCCAGGAGTTCACGGGTGACCCACGGCAGCGTGCCGCGGGGTCGACCGCGCACCGCGTGGTCGGCGATCCCTGCGCCCACCATGGTGGGCCGACGGTGGACGTCGACATCGATGCGCTCGCGCGGGTCGGCCGCCAGTCCCAGCTCGGGCGAGGTCACGCGGAGCTGGCGCGGGGCGGCGTACCGCATGACGGCGTTGACCACGAGTGGGCGGGTGATCACCTCGGGCCGGATGACCACGCCCACGCCGTCGATCTCCGGGCGCGAGCACAGAGCGCCGGTCTCGCCGATCGCCTCGGCCTCCGGGAACCGCTCCGACACCTCGTCGCACAGCGCCTCGAGGTCCGCCCGCACGTGTGCGGGCAACTCGTCGACGGAGGTGAGCTCGCGGAGCTCCTTCTCAGCAGGGGTGACGACGATCACAAAGCTACTCATGTGCACACCATACTTCATGCTGCGTTCACTTTCCGTTCATGTCGCCGAGTCGAGTCGGAGCGGGCAACTACTCTGTGCGCATGGCCGACTCCCCCGCGTTCGCTGACCCCCACGCCGATCTCGCCCCGCTCGCGGCCGCGGTCGCCGCCCAACTCGACCGGGCCCGCTCCGATCTCGCCGATCTCGTCGCCCTGCCGTCGGTGCACGACGCCGAGCCGGAGGCCTGCGCACAGGCCAGCGACCTCGTCCGCGGCCTGCTCACGGACCTGCCGATCCCGGGCCTGGGCCCGGACTCGGTCGAGGTGATCGAGACGTCCGACGGGTCGCGCGCGGTGTTCGCCCACCGTCCGGCCGCACCCGGCCGCCCCACCGTGCTGCTCTACAGCCACTACGACGTCCAGCCCTCCGGGGACCCGGGCGAGTGGACGTCCTCGCCGTGGGAACTGACCGAGCGCGACGGCCGGTGGTACGGCCGCGGTGCCGCGGACTGCAAGGGAAACCTCGTCGTGCACCTCACCGCCCTGCGCGCCCTCGCCGCCCTGGGTGACGACGACGAGGTCGGCGACCCCGGGGCGGACCCGCTGGACGGCCTGGGGATCCGACTCGTCGTGGAGGGCTCCGAGGAGACCGGCGGAGGGGGGCCTGGACGATCTCGTGGCGTCGCGGCCCGACCTGGTGGCGGCGGAGGCGATCCTCATCGCCGATTCCGGGAACGTCTCGGTCGGCACCCCCACGCTCACGACCAGCCTCCGGGGGATCGCCAACCTCGTCGTCGTCGTCGACACCCTGGAGGCCGGGGTCCACTCCGGACAGTTCGGGGGCGCGGCGCCCGACGCGCTCGCCGCCCTCATCTCCATCCTCGCCTCGCTGCGCGACCCCGCCACCGGCGCCACAACCGTCGACGGCCTGGACTTCACCGGCGAGTGGGACGGGCAGGCCTACCCCGAAGAGACGTTCCGCGCCGACGCCGGGATCCTCGACGGGGTGGAGGTCTCCACGGCGGCCCCGCTCGCGGACCTGGTGTGGTCACGGCCCGCGGTGACCGTGCTGGGGATCGACTGCCCGCCGGCCGAGGGGGCGATCGCCGCCGTCCAACCCCGAGCCCGCGCCCTGGTCAACCTGCGCATTCCACCCGGGATCGACCCGGTGGAGGCGCAGCGGCTCCTCACCGAGCACATCGAGCGGCGCAGGCCCTGGAACGCCCGTGTGAGCGTGGAACCCGAGGCCGTCGGCCACCCGTTCCGCTCGGTGCCGGCGGGCGGCTCGGACCACGTCCACGACCTGCTCTCGCAGTGCCTGGTGCAGGCCTACGGTGCGGAGGAGGTCGCCGTGGTCGGCTCCGGCGGATCGGTCCCGCTGTGCACCGCGCTGCAGCGGGCGCATCCCGACGCGAGCATCGCACTGTTCGGCGTCGAGGACCCCGCGGCCGCGATCCACTCCCCCGACGAGAGCGTCGACCCGCGGGAGATCGAGCGCATCGCACTGGCGGAGGCGGCGTTCCTGCAGCGCTACCGCTGAGCCCCCGGCCCGGCGAACCGGTAACGGTGTGACGCCCGTGGACCGATACTATCACCAGTGGCGGTTCGACCAGGTCTCGGCTGCCCGGAAGAAGGAGCCGCCATGCCCGTGCCCGCACTCGCCCACCGCGTCACCCGTGCAGGCCGCGCCCTCCTCGCGACCGCCGCCGCCGCCGCACTGACGGTGGGACTGCTCCCCGCCCCGGCGCAGGCGCAGGGACTGCCGGGGTCGATCAGCCCGGAGCAGATCGCCAACGGTGCTCTCGGCACCATCTCGCCGGAGAGCCTCAGCCAGCTCCTCTACTTCGGCAACCTGCCGGGCTCGTCCGGGTCGTCGATGATGGGCATCGCCAACCGACTCGGATTCTCCCCCAACATGTTCGCCGGACCCCCGCCGCCGGCACCCCAGCCCAACCCGAACATCACCGAGACGCGCGTCGTGAGCAAGGAGATCGACGGACGCTACGAGCGGTGGCTCATCGACTCGGCCGACATGAAGCGCGGGATCACCGTCGAGGTCTACCGCGCGCCCAACGGTAATCAGAACGCGCCGTTCCTCTACCTCCTCGACGGTGTCGGCTCCGAACTCCCCAGCGGCTTCATGCAGTGGGGCGCGGCAGAGCAGTTCGCGGACGAGAACGTCAACCTCATCATCCCGACCGGTGGCCAGGGTTCGATGTGGGCGGACTGGAACGAGCCCGACCCGGTGCTGGGCATCAGCAAGTGGGAGGCCTTCATCACCCGCGACCTGCCCGCCCTGGTCGAACCCGAGGTCAGCACCAGCCGCAGCCGCGCGATCGGCGGGATCTCGATGGGCGCTGGCGCGGCCGTCACCATCGCCACCCGCCACCCCGATCTCTACCGGGCCGTCTTCGGCGTCTCGGGCTGCTACTCCACCGGCACGCTCGGTCAGATCCTCACCCGCTACACCGTGGAGAGCCGCGGCGCCACGCTGACCAACATGTGGGGCGAGCCGGGCAACGCTCAGTGGGCGGACCACGACGCGCTGATCAACGCGGAGGAGTTGCGCGGAAAGGCGATCTACCTCTCGTCCGGCACGGGCGTGGCCAACCCGGGCGACTGGGAGGACTACAACAACGACGCCGCCAACTTCGTCGCCGGCATGGCGCTGGAGCAGGCGACCGGGCAGTGCACACGCGCGGCGGACCGCCGCCTGCGCGAACTGCGCATCCCGGCGACGATCGACCACCTGCCCACCGGGCTGCACAACTGGTCCTACTACTCGCGTCAGATCCCCGTCGCCTGGAACGCCATCCGCGGCGCGCTGTGACCCCGCCGGGGCCGGAGGGGGTCCCGCGCTCGCCGCGATACGCTCACCTCCGTGAACTCCCGCCCGGATCTTGACCTGACCCTGCGTCTGTCGGCGTCCGCGGCCGATTCCCGACGGGGGATCGTCCGCGCACACCCGGAGGTGATCCTCGCGCTGGGGATGCGCGAGTGGGATGCCATCGAGATCATCGGCGCCCGCACCACGGGCGCCGTGGTCGCCGCCGCGGCCACGGGCGCGCCGAGCGGCGTGCTGGTGGTCGACGAGGTGGTGGCCGCCAACTGCGGCCTGGGCGAGGACGCGCGGGTGACCGTGCGGGCCGCGCAGGTGACGGGCGCGCAGTCCGTCGAGGTCCAGGGCCTCCCGCCGGCGGGCCGCGGTGTCGCCGAGCGTGTACTGCGGTCGGCGCTGCTGGGCAAGGTGGTGCGGGTCGGGGACTCGGTCACGCTGATGCCGCGCGATCTCGGCCCCGACTTCCCCACCTCCGACACCACCCGAACCCTGCGCAACACCATGGGCGCGGCATGGAGCACCGAACTGCTCACCGTCATCGCGACCGTGCCCGGCGGGACCGTCTCCGTGCAGCCCACCACGGCGATCGTGACCGGCGTGGGCACCGGGGGCACGGGGGCCGCGAGTACGGGAACGACGACGAGCCCCCGCACCACGCCGGCTCCTGCCGTCACCGGCGTGCACGGCCCGGGTTCGGCCATCACGGCCGTCGCGAGGGAAGACCTCGTCGGGGTCGCCGACCGGGCCGAGGTGCTGGAGCAATGGCTCTCCCTCGCGCTGGACCGCTCGGAGTTGTTGCGGACGCTGGGCGCGTCGCCGCACCTCGGGGTGCTGGTGGCGGGACCTCCGGGCGTCGGCAAGGCGACGCTGGTCCGCTCGGTCGCCGGCCACCGACGGCTCGAGGTGGTCGACGGGCCCTCGGTCGGAGCGCTCGACCCCGCCTCACGACTCGAGGCGGTACGTGCCGCCGCCGAGCGGGCCCGCGAGAATGGCGGGATCCTGCTGGTCACCGACGTCGACGCACTGCTCCCCGCCCAGCCCGAGCCGGTGTCCACGCTGGTCCTCGACCGACTGCGGTCGGTGGTGGCGTCCCCAGGATCGGTGCTGGTGGCGACCTGCGTGCGCCCAGAGGACGCCGACGCCCGGCTTCGCGAGCCCGACCTCTGCGACCGCGTCCTCGACCTGCCCCTGCCCGACGCGGCCGACCGCGCCGCGCTGCTGGAGGTCATGCTCAGAAACGTGCCCACCGGGACGCTGGACCTGCGCGCCGTCGCCGAGCGCACCCCCGGGTACGTCGCCGGCGACATGAGGGCACTGACCCGGGAGGCGGCCCTGCGGGCGGCCGGGCGGGCCGCGGGCAACGGCGTCACCGACCGGCCCGCGCACGGCGACCCCGCGCCAAATCTCCCCGCGCCCGACCACCCCGCGCCCGACCACCCCGCGCCCGACCACCCCGTCGCCCGTCTGGAGCAGGACGACCTCCTGGGCGCGATCAGCGTGATCCGGCCGCTGTCCCGGTCCGGCACCGAGGAGCTGAGCCTGGGATCGATCACCCTCGACGACGTCGGGGACATGGAGGAGGTGCGGCAGGCGCTCACCGAGACGGTGCTGTGGCCGCTGCAGCACCGCGACTCCTTCGAACGGCTGGGGGTGCAGCCGCCACGGGGCGTGCTGTTGTACGGTCCCCCGGGCTGCGGCAAGACGTTCGTCGTGCGGGCCCTCGCCGCGAGCGGGCGGCTGACGGTGCACATGGTCAAGGGTGCCGAGCTCATGGACAAGTGGGTCGGGTCCTCGGAGAAGGCCGTCCGCGACCTGTTCCGCAAGGCGCGTGACTCGGCGCCGTCGTTGGTGTTCCTCGACGAGATCGACGCGCTCGCCCCGCGCCGGGGCCAGTCGGGCGACTCGGGCGTCGGCGATCGGGTGGTGGCGGCCCTGCTCACCGAACTCGACGGTGCGGAGCCGCTGGGCGATGTGGTCATCCTCGGCGCCACCAACCGGCCCGAGCTCATCGACCCCGCGCTGCTCCGTCCGGGTCGGCTCGAACGCCTGGTGTTCGTCCCCCCGCCGGACGCCGAGGCCCGGGCGGACATCCTCCGGGCCGCCGGCCGGGACGTCCCGCTGGCCGACGACGTGGACCTGACCGAGCTCGCGACCGACCTGGACGGGTACTCAGCCGCGGACTGCGCCGCACTGCTGCGGGAGTCGGCGCTGACCGCGATGCGTCGCGACATCGACGCGGCCGAGGTCACCGCAGAGGACGTGGCGCGCGCCCGCCGCGCGGTCAGACCCTCTCTCGACCCCGTGCAGGTGGAGGACCTCCGGCAGTACGCCGAGCGTCGCGAGAGCTGAGCAGCGCGAGGGTGCCGCGCGCGGGGGCGGGGCGCCACCGGCTTGCCGGGATTCACGCCGGCGGCCTAGAGTGTCTGACCATGCGGAAGATTCTCGTAGTAACCGGACGTAACGGGGCCTGACAGACCGGCACCCCCGTTGCGTGGTTGCTCCTTCTCACGTCGGTCATCTCACCGACGCACCAGAAGCGAGAACTCCATGACCCCCACGGCGAATCCCACGTTCGGCGGACCCCACGCGACCACCGGCTCTCCCATCTGCCCCTTCGCGGATCGATTCGGCCGCCGGCTGCCACGAGGGTTCGCCTCCGAGGCCGCGGGCCTGGACTGGCGCACGCTGCTCGACACCTACGCCCCGTCCTCCGACCGCTTTCATCTGGCCGATTTCTCCCGCCGCCCGCTGGGTCGGGGCATCACCGCCTACGAGGCGATCCTGGCCACCCGTGCCGCAGGGGACGCGCCCGGCGAGTTCACCGCCCGCCGCCTGACCACCGAGTCCTGCGGTGACGTCACCGCGATGTCCGACATGCTGGGCCAGGTCGGCGCGCGTGCGGAGATCGAGCAGTTCCACCAGTACGAGGGCCACCGGCACGGCGGCCACGCCTTCGGCGAGGCCGGATCGTGGTGCACGATCCTGCGCGCCAGCTGTGGTCGCCGCGAGACGTGGGCGCTCGGGTTCGGGCAGACCTCCACCGAGGCCTCGATCGCGGCGCTGCTCAGCGCCGCGACCCGTCTCCACCTGCGGTGAAGTCGGCTCAGAAACACCGTTCTGTAAAGTGATCACAGGAACCACGCCCCGGTCGACCACCGACTCCCCGCCGCCTCGCGGCGGATACGTCCGCATGTCGTCGTCCGTTCGACGCAAGGAAAGGAGCCGCCGGTGATCGTGATCCTCGCGGCCCATGCCGTGGCCGCCCTGATCGCGATCCCGTTGGTGTCCAGGTTCGGACGCCGCGCCTTCCCGCTCCTGGCGTTGGTCCCCGCCGCCGGCGCGGTCTGGGTGGCCGCGAACCTCGACCGGGTACCCACGGAGTCCATCCAGTGGGCTCCCGGCATCCACCTGGCGCTCGACCTGCGGATGGACGCCCTGTCCGCGCTGATGTCCCTCATCGCACTGGGCGTCGGTGCGTTGGTGCTGTTCTACTGCACCTGGTACTTCGACGACTCCGAACCGCGACTCCACCTGTTCGCCGCGGAGCTCGTCGCCTTCGCGGGCGTCATGTTCGGCCTGGTCGTGGCCGACAACATGATCCTGCTGTACATCTTCTGGGAGATCACCTCCGTTCTGAGCTTCCTGCTGGTCGGCCACTACGCCGAGCGGGCCTCGTCCCGGCGTGCCGCCACCCAGGCACTGCTGGTGACCACCCTCGGCGGCCTGGCGATGCTCGTCGGCATGATCATCCTGGCGCAGGAAGCCGGGTCGTACCTGCTCAGCGAGATCATCGCGGCCCCACCGTCGGGGCCCCTCGTCCACTGGGCTCTCGCCCTGGTCATCATCGGCGCGGCGAGCAAGTCCGCCATCGCTCCCCTGCACTTCTGGCTACCGGGGGCGATGACCGCCCCCACCCCGGTGAGCGCGTACCTGCACTCCGCGGCCATGGTCAAGGCCGGCGTCTTCCTCGTCGCGGCGTTCAGTCCCGGATTGTCCGGCTCGTCCACCTGGCAGCTGCCACTCATCGCCCTGGGCCTGGTCTCCCTGCTCATGGCCGGGTGGCGGGCGCTACGCGAGACGGACCTCAAGCTGGTGCTGGCCTTCGGCACGGTGTCCCAGCTGGGTTTCCTGCTCGTGCTGGTGGGCATCGGCTCCCGGGACACCATGCTCGCCGGGCTCACCATGCTGCTCGCACACTCGCTGTTCAAGTCGTCCCTGTTCATGGCGGTCGGCGTGATCGACAAGACGACCGGCACCCGTGAGATCCGCGAGCTGTCGGGCCTCGGCCGCTCGCGGCCCGCACTGGCGGTGTTCTTCACCCTCGCCGCCGCCTCGATGGCCGGGCTCCCGCCCTTCCTCGGGTTCATCGGCAAGGAGTCCGCGTTCGCCACCGTGCTGACCGAGGGCCGACTACACGGGATGCCCGCGATTGTTGTCACCGCGGGCCTCGTACTGGGCTCGGTGCTCACCTTCTCGTACACCGCCCGCCTGGTCATGGGCGCATTCCGGGACAAGCCGACCTTCCCCGACGGGATCAGCCCCGCGGTCGCCGACTCGAAGCCCGTCAACCCGATGTTCCTCTCGGTGCCCGCGGTCCTCGCCGTCGCCGGCCTGGTGCTCGGCCTGTGGTCGGCGCCCGTCGAGAACCTCCTCGTCCGGTTCGTCGATGTCGCGTTCCCGCCCGGCAGCCCGTGGCGCGGGGACGAGGCCTACCACCTGGGACTGTGGCACGGCGTCGGTATCCCGCTGGCGCTCACGGCGGTCGTGTACGTGCTCGGAACCATGCTCTACGTCGCCCAGCGGACCGTCGAGCGGATGCAGTTCGAGTCGCCCGCGCTGGGTAACGCCGACCGCATCTACGACGCCGTCCTGCGCTTCTTCGACCTCTTGTCACTGCGCCTGACCGCGAGTATCCAGCGCGGCTCCCTCCCGCTGACGCTCGGCATCATCCTGTTCACCCTCGTGCTGTTCCCGTTCGCGTCCCTCATGGTCGGCACCCGCGAGGGCCTGCGGATGGAGCTGGCGGGCAACCCGGTCGTGCTGTTCGTCATGATCCCCATGACCGTCGCCGCGATCGCCGCCACCGTCCTGCGCAACCGCCTCGCCGCGGTGATCAGCATGTCCGTCACCGGCTACGGCGTCGCCATCATCTTCGCCTTCCACGGCGCCCCGGACCTGGCCCTCACCCAGGTGTTGGTGGAGACGCTGCTGATGGTCGCGTTCGTCCTGGTGCTGCGCACGATGCCCGCCGAGGTCCCGTTGTCGGACGGCTTCCGCCGGACCCGCGCCTGGCTCGGCATCGGGGTGGGCCTGCTCGTGGTGATCGTCGGCGCCTACGCCATCAACGCCCGCCAGCGGCCCGCCGTGTCCACCGTCTTCCCGGACCTCGCCTACGACATCGGCAACGGTGCCAACGCCGTCAACGTCACCCTGGTCGACATCCGCGCCTGGGACACCCTCGGTGAGATCACGGTGCTGCTCGTCGCCGCCACCGGTGTGGCCAGCCTGGTCTTCCGCAACCGCCGCTACGGCTCGGGGCCCCGCCTCGCCGACGCCGGCAAGACCCGCTCCGGCCGACGGGGCATCGAGGCCGCCCGCATCGTCGTCGAGGCTCCCGGCGCCTCCCCCGGCCGCTGGCTGGTCGGGGCGACCGTCCGCGATCCGCGCGCCCGCTCCCTCGTCCTCGAGGTCACCACCAGGCTCATCTTCCCCACCATGATGATCCTGAGCCTGTTCTTCTTCTTCGCGGGACACAACAATCCCGGAGGCGGCTTCGCGGGCGGTCTCGTGGCGGGCCTGGCCCTCGTACTGCGGTACGTCGCCGGCGGCCGTTACGAGCTCGGGGAGGCCATCCCGATCGACGCCGGCCGGATCCTCGGATTCGGGCTCCTGCTGGCCGCCGGCACGGCCACCGCGTCCATGTTCTTCGGGGCGCCTCCCCTGTCCAGCGCCACCTTCGAGGGGACGCTCCCCGTGTTCGGGGACGTCAAGTTCGTCACGGCACTGTTCTTCGACGCGGGGGTCTACCTCATCGTCGTCGGTCTCGTCCTCGACATCCTCCGCAGCCTCGGCGCCCGACTCGACCTGGACGCCGAGGACCTCGAGGAACTCCGCGCCGTCTACGTCGACGCCACCGACTCGCCGTCCACCGCCTCCCTGCGCCGCGTCCCCGGCGTCGACGGCGCCGCACCGCGGTCCGACCTGGCCGCCCGCCGCGCCGCACGCCTGAAGGCCGCCGAGAACCAGGGCACGACCTCCCGGGGGATGCCATGACCGCCGACTTCGCACTGCTGCTCCTGGCGGGCATCCTCAGCGCCGCCGGCGTCTACCTGCTGCTCGAGCGGGCCATCATCAAGATCCTGCTGGGCATCATGATCCTGTCCAACGGCGTCAACCTGCTGCTGCTGGCGGCGGGCGGCGCGCCCGGGAACCCGCCCATCCGCGACCGGACCTGGGGCGGCAACGCCACCGACTCCGATCCGCTCGCCCAGGCGATGATCCTCACCGCCATCGTCATCACCGCCGGTGTCGGGGCGTTCATCCTCGCGCTGGCCTACCGCTCGTACCAGTTCACCACCGTGGACGAGGTCGCGGACGACGTCGAGGACACCAAGATCGCCCGACGCTCCCCCACCGACGCCTGGTCCGCTCCCGACCGTGACGCCTCCGACGACCACGCCACCGGTCAGCCCACCGAACTCGGTGACCACGTCGACTACGACGACGAGGACCTCGAGGAGGCCGAAGCCGAGGCCGCCGCCGAAGCCCGAGCGGAGGCCCGGGCCAGAGCCGAGGCCGACGCTCGCGCGGAGGCACGGGCCCGCGCCGAGGCGGAGGCCCGACGTATCGATCGACGCGTGAAGCGCAACAAGGACGCCGGAAAGGAGGAGGACCTGTGATCTCCCCCGAACTCTTCGGCTACCTCATCCCGTCGGTCGTCCTCGCCCCGATGCTGGCGGCCGCCCTCTGTCTGGTGGTCTCCCGCCGACCGCGGGTGCAGAACGTCATCACGATCGCCACCCTGACCGGGGTGTTGGTCATCTCCGGCATCCTGCTGGTGCTGACCGAACAACACGGGATGCACACCGTCCAGGTGGGAGGCTGGGACGCCCCGGTCGGCATCACCCTGGTCGCGGACCGGCTCAGCGCGCTGATGCTGTGCGTATCCGCCGTGATCCTGCTGACGGTCATCGTCTACGCCGTCGGCCAGGGTGTCCGCGACGGTGACGGCGACCAGCCGACCTCGGTCTTCCTGCCCACCTACCTCGCGCTGGCCGCCGGCCTGAACGCGGCGTTCATCGCCGGCGACCTGTTCAACCTGTTCGTCGGGTTCGAGATGCTGCTGGCCGCGTCGTACGTGCTGCTCACGCTGGGTGCCAGTCAGGAACGTGTGCGCGCGGGCGTGTCGTACACCGTTGTGTCGATGGTGTCCTCGATGGTCTTCCTGCTGGGCATCGCGCTGACCTATTCTGCCGTCGGAACGCTCAACCTGGCGCAGGTCGCCACCCGGATGGCCGAGGTCCCGGACGGCCTGCGGCACACCATCTTCGCCGTGTTCCTCGTGGCGTTCGGCATCAAGGCCGCCGTGTTCCCGCTGTCCACGTGGCTGCCCGACTCGTACCCGACCGCGCCCGCCCCGGTCACCGCCGTGTTCGCCGGTCTGCTCACCAAGGTCGGCGTCTACGCGATCATCCGCTTCCACACCCTGGTGTTCCCCGGGGGCAGCATGGACGGCGTCCTCCTGGTGGCCGGCCTGTTGACGATGGTCGTGGGGATCCTCGGTGCGATCGCCCAGTCGGACATCAAGCGGATATTGTCGTTCACCCTGGTCAGCCACATCGGCTACATGATCTTCGGGGTCGCCCTGTCCACCGAGTCCGGGCTGAGCGCCGCGATCTACTACGTCGGCCACCACATCGTCGTGCAGACCACACTGTTCCTGGTCGTGGGCCTCATCGAACGGCAGGCGGGGTCGTCCTCCCTCCGCCGGTTGGGGTCCCTCGGCGTCGTCAGCCCGGTCCTCGCCGTCACGTTCCTCATCCCGGCGCTCAACCTGGGCGGGATCCCGCCGTTCTCCGGCTTCGTCGGCAAGCTCGCCGTGGTCCAGGCCGGCGCAGAGGTCGGCGGGGTCCTCATGTGGGTGCTCGTCGCCGGCGCCATGGTCACCAGCCTGCTGACGCTGTACGTGGTCGTGCGCGTGTGGTCCAAGGCGTTCTGGCGGCCCCGGGCGGACGCCCCCGAGGGCGCGATCGCGCTGGCCAAGCCGCTCGCACTGCTGCCGTCCGACGAGTACGTCGAGTTCGACGAGCGCGACGAGGTCGGGCGGATGCCGTGGAGCATGCTGGCCCCGACGTGGGCGCTCATCGTCGTCTCGCTTCTCATGACCGTCTTCGCCGGCCCGCTGCTCGCGGTCACCGACGGCGCCGCCGAGAGTCTGCGGGAGCGTGTCGAGTACCTCGTGACCGTCCCCACCGACGCCACACCCGAACGCTTCGTCGACTCCGTGACGGGGGTGCGCTGACATGGCCCGGAAGATGACGTTGGAGCCGCGGGTGCTCGGCGCCCGCCTGTTCATGACCCTGTGGCTGGCATTCGCCTGGGTCCTGCTGTGGGGCAGCATCGACATCGGCACCATCGCCGCCGGACTCATCGTCGCGACCGTGGTGATGGCCGTCCTCCCGCTCCCCCGCGTCCCCGTCGAGGGTCTGCTGCGGCCGGTGTCGATGGTGTGGCTGGTGCTCGTGGTGGCCTACTACCTGGTCCGCTCGTCGTTCGCCGTCGCCTGGCTGTCGGTCCGGCCCCAGGCTCCCCCACGCTCCGCCGTGCTGCGCGCCCCGATGCGGCTGAAGTCCGACTTCACCCTGGCCCTGGCCGTCAACACCCTCAACCTCATGCCGGGCGGCATCGTCGTCCGCGTCGATCCCGCGGCCCGCTACGTCTACATCCACGTGCTGAACACCGGAACCGACGACGCCGTGGAGCATTTCCGATCTCAGACCGCGCACATCGAGACGCTCTACCAGCGCGCCTTCGAACGCGACGAGGACTGGAAGCCGAGCCCGGAGCACTACTCGGCACCCGCCGACAGCGCCCCGACGACCGGGGGCACCGCGGACTCGGCGGAATCCGCTCCCCACGCCACCGTGCACGCCGCGCCAGCTCACGCCGCCGCAGACCACACCGACGCAGACGAGCCCGGAGCTGCACGAGTCGAAGCAGAGCAGGCCGAAACAGAGCAGGCCGCAGCCGAGCACGCGGCACACCACGCGGACGACGCGGACGGCCCCACCCCAGAACAGGAGGCCCCCCGGTGAACATCATCTCGCTCATCCTGTGGAGTCTGGCCATCATCGCGCTGACGGCCGCGCTGTTCGCCACGATGATCCGGCTCGTCGGCGGCCCCAACACCCTCGACCGCCTGATCTCCCTGGATGCGCTCGTCGCGGTCGCCCAGGGTGGCATCGGTGTCTACATCGCCTGGTCCAAGGACACCACCCCCGCCGCCGCGCTCGTCGCGCTCGCCCTCGTGGCGTTCCTCGGCTCGGTGTCCGTGGCCCGTTTCCGCGTGAACGACACCGTCGGATCGCCCGAGGAGGCCCTCCCATGACCAACGACCTGGTGGAGATCATCTCCGCACTGTTCGTCCTCGCCGGCGCGCTGCTGACACTGGCCAGCGCGATCGGCCTCGTCCGCTTCCGCGACACCCTCAGCCGCATGCACCCGGCCGCCAAGCCGCAGGTCCTCGGCCTCGTGCTGATCCTGCTCGGCGCCGGGATCCGGATCTTCCCGGACATCGACCTGGGCATGCTCGTGCTGGCCGCGATCGTCGCCGTGTGCACGGCGCCGGTGATCGCGAACCGCGTGGGCAACCTCGCCTACCGGGAGAGCGTCGAGGACGGCACCATCACCCACGAGGCCCCCGTGTTGGAGAAGTTCACCGGGTCGGGCCTCGACGGCAGCGCCGCCAACTGAACCGTCGCGCGGCCGGGGCCGGCCGCCGGCTCAACGAGGAGAGCGTCCCGCACCTGTCCCTCTCGGGGAACGTGTGCGGGACGCTCTTCTCGTCGTCCGGGGGTGGTGCCGACCCGTCAGGTCAGGGGCGGACTGCTCAGGGGGCGGGCTGCGCCGGGGCGTTGCCGGCCTGTTGTCCGGTTCCCGGGACGACGATGCGGTCATCTGTGGTGGCCTGGCCGCCGCCCTCGTCGCCGCCCTCGCCACCGGGAGTGCCCGTCTCCGTCACGCCGGGCTCGAAGTCGCCGGCACCCTCGGGCACGTCGGTCTCCTGCGTCTCCGGGATCGAGCTCGTCGGCGCGGCGTCCTCGGTGTAGCTGGGCAGCGTGTACGGCGCGTCGGCCTCGGCCGGCTGCTCGTTGGGCGGGCTGCACGCGGCCACGGCGAACGCGAGGGCGAGTGCGGGAGCCGCGACCAGGAGGCGGCGGGCGGTCTGACGCGGGGCCATGGGGGCTCCTTCGATCTCGGGAAGCTGCAAGTCGCTAGTGAGCACGCAACCCGCGGAACGGAATGCGTGGGCTCATCATATCCTCAGGGGTCAGCGGTCGAGATCCTGGGTGACGATCACGATCACCCCTGGCGCCTCGTCCGCGAGATCCGCCGGCCGCGGCTTGGCGGTGATGCCCAACTGGGAGGCGATCGCCTGTGCAGCCTGCTGTTCGCCGGGGCCGGAGCCGTAGAAGGCGGTCGACTCCGCCACGACGCCGCGGTTGGACGGCATGTTGGCCACCTCACCCACGGCGTACCCGTTCTCGCGCAGCGTCTCACCGGTGCGGCCGGCCAGCCCGGTCACGGTGCTGTTGTTGAAGATCTGCACGGGCACGGACGTCACGTCCGGCACCGCTCCGCCGGGGACCTGCCCGGCGGGCTGGCCCGGGGCGGGCGCCGCGGGGTCGCCCGACTGCGGGTCCTGCCCGTCGGTTCCTCCGCCGGACTCACCGTCCGCGCCGCCGGCACCGTCCTGACCGGCCCCGGCGTCGCCCGGGGCAGTGGCAGCGCCGGCGCCGTCGGTTCCGGTCTGACCATCGGCACCCTGTCCGGCCGAGGCGTCCTGCTCGACCTGGGAGGTGGTGTCGTCGGCGGTGGGCGTCGCCTCGTCCTCGTCACCGCCGAACAGCTGGACCAGTCCGACGCCGACCGCCAGCACGACCGCGGCCAGCAGCACCATCGCGATGGCGCGGTACGGCGGGCCGGTCGGCTCGTCCATGGCCGGGCCGTCGCCCGGCGCATAGGGGTCGTCGGCGCCGTGCGGGCCGCCGTATTCGGGATCGCCGTACTCGGCATCGCCGGGCTGCGGGCTGTCGTACTGCGGGTTTCCGGACTGGGAGCTCACGCCGCCGAGTCTAGGTCAGTCGAGCCGCATTCCCAGGTTGCGCGCCGCGCGTGCCTTCTGTCGGCTGGAACGCATCCGGCGCAGCCGCTTGACGAGGAGCGGATCCGCGGCCAGGGCTTCGGGGCGGTCGATGAGATCGTTGAGGATCTGGAAGTAGCGCGTACCGGACATGTCGAACTGCTGCCGGATCGCCTCCTCCTTGGAGCCGGCGAACTTCCACCACTGCCGCTCGAACTCGAGCATGGTCCGGTCTCGTTCGGACAGGACGGGGTCGGCGGCGTGGAGCTCGGCCGCCCCCTGCGCGCGGTCCTTCTCGCCCTGCACCTCGCGTGCCGCGGTGGCTGACCGACCCATGTGCCTGCCTCCTGACCGTGATGACCTCTGATGACCACTACCCGGATCACCGTGCGGGTGAAATACCGTGCGAGTGAAATACTGTGCGGGTGAAATACACCCTTGTGATTCCCCCGTAGTGAACCACACGCCTCCGACACGTCGCCATGTCCGGCGCTCTAGAATCGACCACCATGGCCGTCCGTCCCATCGTCATCCTCGGCGATCCCGCGCTCCACGCCCCCACCGAGCCCGTCACCGAGTCCCCCGAGGAACTCGCGGCGCTGGTGCAGGACCTCTACGACACGATGGACGCCGCCAACGGGGTGGGCCTGGCCGCCAACCAGATCGGCGTGCGCAAACGGCTGTTCGTCTACGACTGTCCCGACCTGGACACCGAGGACGGCGAGGGCGTGACCCGCGAGGAGGTCGAGGCGCGCGGCGGCTGGCTGAACCGGCGCGGATGCGTGGTCAACCCGGTCCTGGAGACGTCCGAGATCCCGGAGACCATGCCGGATCCGGAGGACGACCTCGAGGGCTGCCTGTCCGTCCCGGCGGTCAACTTCCCGCGCGGTCGCGCCTGGTGGGCGCGGGTGACGGGCACCGACGAGCACGGCGAGCCCGTCTCGGTGGAGGGGTACGGACTGTTCGCCCGCTGCCTGCAGCACGAGGTCGGCCACCTCGACGGCTTCCTCTACACCGACGGCCTCATCGGACGGAACCGGAAGGCCGCAAAGCGCCACATCCGTGACGCCGGGTGGGGCGTACCCGGCCTGAGCTGGGATCCGGCCTCCGACCCGGACCCGTTCGCCGATGAAGACGATGACGACCACGACAACGACAATGACTACGACGACGAGGTCGGCACCGACCATGGCTGAGCAGGACCGGGGCCTGTCGGAACGGTCCCGGTGGAACGCCGGCCGCCGGGTGGCGGTGGGCGATCGCGTGGTGGTGCGTCGCCACTTGGAGGCGGGCCAGACCTCGCATCTGTACACGGACGTCATCGGTCGCGTGGTGGAGCTCGAGCCGGAACTGGTCGTGGTACGCGAGTCCGGTGAGCAGGTGCGGATCGCGGACGCCGACATCGCGGTGCTCAAGGTGATCCCGCCGCGGCCGGTACGGGCCCGCGACATCCGGGCGCACGAGTACGCCGGCGCCCTGGCGTGGCCCGGACCGGAGTACGAGTTGGTCGACGGCTGGTTCTGCCGCGCCGGCGACGATTGGTCCTACCGCGGGAACTCCGCGGTGCCCGTCCTGCCGTGGGCCAACTGTGAGGACCTGGACGGGGTGCGCGACTGGTACGCCGCCCGCGGCCTGCCGCTGCGCCTGGTGGACGTGGACCGGCTGGTGAAATCCGAGCGAATGAAACTCGACGGCGCCCCGGTGGACGCCTCGCGGATCCATGCCGACCGCGACCTCCTGCTGTGCACCGCCGACAGCCGCGACCTGCTCGCGGTGGTCGACGAGGCGTTCCCCGCCCCCACCCGGCCGGCGGTCACCCTGGCCGAGCGCCCCGACGACGACTGGCTGGCGCTCTACCACGCCACCGCCGACCTCGACCCCGAGCGAGTCCGGCCGGCGATGCTCGCCACCGCGGGGCTCGTCGCCTCCGGACCGGACGCCGGCGAACCCGGCCCCGGCGGCCACGCGGTGTTCGCTCGGCTCGAGGAGGACGGGGACCTGGCCGCGATCGCCCGCGGCGCCGTCACCGCCGGACCCGACGGACACCCGCGGATCGCGGTGTCCTGCGTGCAGACCGCGGACGCCCACCGCCGCCGCGGCCTGGCCGAGGTGGTCACCGGCTCGCTCGTGGAGTGGGGACTGGGCCTCGGCGCGCAGGAATGTCACCTGCACGTGTTCGCGGACAACTCCGCCGGGCGCGGCCTGTGGGCCAAGCTCGGACTGCAGCCGCACCATTCGCTGCGCCACCTCGTCGTCGTCGACTGACACCGGCTCCGCTCCCACGGTGACACCACCGCGCGGAGGGCAATACACTCGGGCGCATGCGCCTGGCCACCTGGAATGTGAACTCGATCCGCGCCCGGAGAGACCGCGTGCTCGCGTGGCTCGAACGGTCCGACGTCGACGTCCTGGCGATGCAGGAGACCAAGTGCAAGGACGAGCAGTTCCCCGAAGACGCGTTCCGTGAGCTCGGGTACGAGGTCGCCCACCACGGGCTGAGCCAGTGGAACGGGGTCGCCGTGGCCTCCCGGGTGGGGCTCGAGGACGTGCGTCTGGGCTTCGACGACATGCCCGGTTTCCACAAGGACCCCGAGGTCTCGCAGGACCCGGAGGCCCGCGCCATCTCGGCGGTCTGCGACGGCGTCCGCGTGTACAGCCTCTACGTCCCCAACGGCCGTGAGCTGGGCGACCCGCACTACACGTACAAGCTGGAGTGGCTGGCCCGCCTGCGCGACCACGCCGCCGCCGAACTGACCGCCGACTCCGCCGCCCAGATCGCCCTCGTGGGTGACTGGAACGTCGCGCCGCTCGACGAGGACGTGTGGGACCCGGAGGTCTTCGAGGGCAAGACCCACACCTCCGGACCCGAGCGGCTCGCGTTCGCCGCGTTCGACGGCGCCGGCTTCCGCGAGGTCACCCGCGAACACACCCCCGGGCCCGGCGTCTACACCTACTGGGACTACACCGGACTCAGCTTTCCCAAGCGCAAGGGCATGCGCATCGACTTCCAACTGCACTCCCCCGCGCTGGCCGCGCGGGTGAGCGGGGCGTTCATCGACCGCGAGGAACGCAAGGGAAAGGGCGCCTCGGACCACGCGCCCGTCGTCGTGGAGCTCGACTGAGCCATGTCCACGTTCCAGCTACGCCATTACATCGACCGGCTCCGCGCCGAGGGTTTCACGGTCCGCGACGACCACGGTGAGGACCCGGACCTCATCGACATCAACGGCCGGGCCGTCGACACCTGGCGGGAGAACTACCCGTACGACGAGCGGATGGACCGCAACCAGTACGAGGTCGAGAAGTACCTGCTGCAGATCGAACTGCTGAAGTTCCAGAACTGGCAGGCCGAGACCGGGCACCGGCAGGTGATCGTGTTCGAGGGCCGCGACGCCGCCGGCAAGGGCGGGACCATCAAGCGGTTCACCGAGTACATCAACGTCCGGCAGGCCCGGGTCGTCGCGCTGGTCAAGCCCACCGAGACCGAGATGTATCAGTGGTACTTCCAGCGGTACGTGGCTCATCTGCCCAGCCGCGGCGAGCTCGTGCTGTTCGACCGCTCCTGGTACAACCGCGCCGGCGTGGAGCGGGTGATGGGGTTCTGTACGCAATCGCAATACGAGACGTTCATGGAACAGGCGCCCAACTTCGAGAAGATGCTGGTCGACTCGGGGATCGGGCTGACCAAGTTCTGGTTCTCCGTCACCCGGGAGGAGCAGAAGACCCGGTTCGCGATCCGCCAACTCGACCCGGTGCGGCGCTGGAAACTCTCGCCCATGGATCTGCAGTCCCTCGGCAAGTGGGACGAGTACACGGACGCCAAGGAGGAGATGTTCCGGCGCACGGACACCGACCACGCGCCGTGGATCACCATCAAGTCCAACGACAAGAAGCGGGCCCGCATCAACGCGATGCGCTACTTCCTGAACCAGTTCGACTACCCGGACAAGGACCCCCAGGTGGTGTTCGACCCGGACCCGAAGATCGTCCGCCGCGGCAAGGACGCCGTCGGGGACTAGCGGAGGGAGCGCCAGCGAGCGGAGCGATGTCCCCGAGGACGGGCCTGGCGGAGCCGCGCCGGGAATGTCTGGGCGACGGCGGGCCTTGCACTGGGTATGAGCCATTCCAATGACCACGCCGTCATCACGCGCCTGCTCACCGAGAAGGGCCGCTGGGCCGTCGCCGGCCTGTCCACCAACTCCGCGCGCACCGCGTACGGGATCGCCGCCTACGTCCGCGACCTGGGACATGAGATCGTACCGGTCCATCCCAAGGCCGAGACCGTGCACGGTCAGCAGGGCTATCCGGATCTCGCGTCCGTTCCCGGTGAGATCGATGTGGTCGACGTGTTCGTCAACTCGCAGCTCGCGGGCGGCGTGGTGGACGATGCGATAGCCAAGGGAGCCAAGGCGGTCTGGTTGCAGCTGGGGGTGGTCGACGAGGCTGCGGCGCAGCGCGCGAAGGATGCCGGGCTGGACGTGGTGATGGACGCGTGCCCCGCGATCGAAGCCCCTCGTCTGGGCCTGGCCTGAACCGCGGACCCGGCCGGGTCTAGAAGCCGCTCGAGGCCAGTCCCACCATTGCGAAGATGAAGATGAAGTACAACACGATGAGGACTGCCACGATCCCCAGTGAGATCATGCCGAGCTTCTTGGCGGTTGCGCTGGCGGCCTCGGCTTCGGCGTGGCGACCGGCGGCCCACAGCGGGTAGACGTCCAGCGCGCGGGTCATCGCGACGAACGACAACGGCCAGAAGAACAGGATCGACGCGACCGCCCAGCCGACGTTCGACGGCGGGCCGGGGTGAGCTCCCGAGGTGGTCCCGTACCCGCCCGCCCCGGCAAAGGACGGGGTCTGCGCGCCGTAGCCGGTCGGGGTCTGCGCGCCGTAGCCGGTCGGGGTCTGCGCGCCGTAGCCGGTCGGGGTCTGCGCGCCGTAGTCGGTCTGTCCGTACGAGCCCTGGCCGTACGGACTTTGTCCGTATGTGCCCTGTCCGTATGTGCCCTGGCTGTAGGTGCCCTGCCCGTACGGGTTCTGGCCGTAGGAGCCCCGACTCGCATCGTCGCCACCGGTCGAGTCGCCGTCGGCAGTGTTCCCCTGGGGCGGGTAGGTCATGGGAGTCCTCCGGGTAGCTGGTCGTCTGGGGTCAGACTACGTCCCGCTCCCCCGGCCCCTTCTCAGCCGCTCGTCGGCCGGCTGACAATGGTCACCGCGGGCCACGGTCACCGCCCCGCGTCTGTCACGGCTGGGCGACCAGGAGCTGATATTCCGGGAAGCGAACAAGGAACCGCCGCACGTAGCTGCAGACCGGCCGGATCTTGAGCTCGTCGAGCCGCATGCGGGTGAGCACCAGGCTGACCAGCAATCGCGCGATCCCCTGCTGTCCGTACCGCTCCTCGATCACGGTGTGGAGCAGGATGTAGACGTCGCCGTCCTTCTCGTAACCGACGAGACCCATGAAAGTCTCGCTGTCCCACAGTTCGAAGCGGTCTCTATCGGTGTTGTGGACCAGCTTGAGCGACGTTACAGGGGACATCAGAACTCCTTCGGCAGGGCGTGTTCCACCCGCGATGCTACTCGTCGGGTTACGCTCGCCCCGGCACAATCACATACTCGTCCACACGGGAGTCCGCTTCGATGCGCGGGCTGAGAGGACGACCAGCCGGGTCGTCGACCGTAGAACCTGTCCGGATCATGCCGGCGTAGGGAGATCAGGAAACACCATGGGCACAGCTCTATTCACCGACGGCACCGATTCCACCCCGATCGACGCCGTGACGTGCGGCCCCATCCATTCCAGCACCAAGGCCCACCTCGAGGTGCCCGGCGAATCGGGTCACGCCCAGCGCGTGCCCGTGCGCCGAATCGCGCTCACCGATGGCACGACGTTCGACGTCTACGACACCTCCGGCCCGTATACCGCCTACGCGAGTGCGGCCGACTGCCATGACCTGGGCGCGGGACTCCCGCCGACCCGCCGCGAGTGGCCCCACCCCGGGGCCGTCCCCGCCTCGCCGGAGAACCCCACTCCCGTCCGGACGCAGTTGGCCTGGGCCCGGGCGGGGCTGACCACCCCGGAGATGCGGTTCATCGCCGTGCGCGAGGGAATCGATGTCGAGGTGGTGCGTTCGGAGGTCGCCGCCGGTCGGGCGGTCATCCCGGCCAACCATCGTCATCCGGAGAGCGAGCCGATGATCATCGGCAAGCGCTTCCTCACCAAGATCAACGCCAACATCGGCAACTCGGCGGTCACCAGCACGATCGCCGAAGAGGTCGAGAAGATGGTGTGGGCGGCCCGGTGGGGCGCGGACACCATCATGGACCTGTCCACCGGCCGGGACATCCACGAGACGCGGGAGTGGATCCTGCGCAACTCCCCCGTCCCCGTGGGCACCGTGCCCATCTACCAGGCACTGGAGAAGGTGGGCGGCGACCCGGCCCGTCTGACCTGGGAGTTGTACCGTGATACCGTCATCGAACAGTGCGAGCAGGGCGTGGACTACATGACCGTCCATGCCGGAGTGCTGCTGCGCTATGTCCCGCTGGCGGCCAAGCGGGTCACCGGGATCGTGTCGCGTGGCGGTTCGATCATGGCGGCGTGGTGTCTGGCGCACCACCGCGAGTCGTTCCTCTACACCCACTTCGAGGAACTGTGCGAGATACTCGCCCGCTACGACGTGACGTTCTCCCTCGGCGACGGTCTGCGGCCGGGGTCGATCGCCGATGCCAACGACGAGGCGCAGTTCGCCGAACTGCGCACGCTCGGGGAGCTCACCGGGATCGCCAAGAGCCACGGCGTGCAGGTGATGATCGAGGGTCCTGGTCACGTGCCGATGGACAAGATCGTGGAGAACGTGCGCCTCGAGGAGGAGTGGTGCGAGGAGGCCCCGTTCTACACGCTGGGCCCCCTCGCCACGGACATCGCGCCGGGCTACGACCACATCACGTCCGCGATCGGTGCAGCCCGCATCGCCGAGGCGGGCACGGCGATGCTGTGTTACGTCACGCCCAAAGAGCACCTAGGCCTGCCCGACCGGGACGACGTCAAGACCGGCGTGATCACGTACAAGATCGCCGCGCACTCGGCCGATCTGGCGAAGGGTCACCCGGGCGCGCAGGCCCGCGATGACGCGCTGAGTACCGCCCGGTTCGAGTTCCGGTGGCGGGACCAGTTCGCCCTGGCCCTCGACCCGGACACCGCCCTGGCGTACCACGACGCGACGCTGCCCGCGGAGCCGGCGAAGACCGCGCACTTCTGCTCGATGTGCGGTCCGAAGTTCTGCTCGATGCGCATCTCCCAGGACATCCGCGACTACGCCGCGGAGCACGGGATGGAAACGGTGGAGGCGATCGAGGCGGGGATGGCGGAGAAATCGGCCGAATTCTCCGAACTCGGTGGCCGCGTCTACCTGCCGATCACCGAGTCGTAGTTCTCACCGGCGGCGAGGGCCGCGCCGGTCCCCACCGCGCCCGACGGGCCGGGACGTCGGTGCTCAGTAGGTCGGATCGGCCGACCGAGCTCAGGCGTCCCGGCGCAGTGTCATCAGCACCCCGACGACCCAGAGGGCCACGCACACGGCCGCGAACCAGGCGAACGCCGGCCACTCGCCCCACGTGATGTACCCGCGGACGCTCTCTCCCTGGGTCCAGAAGTCACCGTTGGCGAACGGCATCCAGGCGGCGATGTCCTCGCCGACCCGCGGGATCAACGAGACCATGCCCTCGAGGGCCAGTATCCACACGAGGAACAGGGAGATCGTGCCGGCGGCGTTGCGCATGATGTACGCCAGGCCCGTGACCGCGATCGTCCCCAGTGCGGCGTAGACGGGGAAGCGCCACAGGTAGGTCAGCCCGTCTCCGGAGAACGGGGTCCAGCCCTCGTTTCCGGAGAGCGCCCCGGCCACGAGGAGCGCCAGGATCACCGCGATGGCTGTGACCACCATCGAGAGCACCGTGAACAGGGCGGTCTTGGCCACGATGGCAGGCCAGCGCGACGGCGTCGTCAGGAACGTCGCCTTGATCGTGTGATAGCGGTACTCGCCGGTCACACCGACGATCGCGGCGATCCACGCCAGCAGAACGGTGAACGCACTGACGCCGAGGATCGCGAACAGCGGGTCACTGCCGCCGCCGGGCGCACCGGCCATCGGGTCCCCTGTGGCGGGCTGCTCGAACTGGCCGATGACCACTGCGAGTACCACCGCCAGGCCGATGCCGATCGCGTACAGCCAGTAGGCGCTCTTGGTGGTGGTGACCTTGATCCACTCGGACTTCAGCTGGTTCATCGGGTGGACTCCTGACCGTGGTACTCGACGTCCTGGTCGGTGAGGGCCATGAAGGCCTCCTCCAGCGACGCCCGCTTCTCGTGCAGTTCGTGGACGGTGATCCCCAGGCTGGCGGCGACATCGCCGACCTGCGGCGCGCGGAGGTTCTGGATGAGGAAGACACCCTGTTCCGCGTCGAACGTGGCCTCGATGCCCTCGTCGCGCGCGGCGGCGGTGAACTCGTCGACGTGCGGGGTGCGCAACACCACCGAGGATGTGGCGGCGTCCAGGAACTCCTCGACGGAGGTCTGCGCGCGCAGCTTGCCGCGGCCGATCACGACGAGGTCCTGGGCGGTCTGCGCCATCTCCGACAGCAGGTGCGAGGAGACGAGCACGGTGCGGCCCTCTGCGGCGCGCGCGTGCATGAAACGGCGGATCCACAGGATCCCCTCGGGGTCGAGTCCGTTGACGGGCTCGTCGAACAGCAAGACCTCGGGGTCGCCGAGCATGGCGGTGGCCAGACCGAGTCGCTGGCGCATGCCGAGCGAGTATCCGCCGACCTTGCGGCCGGCGACGTCGGTGAGGCCGACCAGGCCGAGCACCTCGTCGACGCGGCCCGGGGCCACCCCGCCCGCCGCGGCGACCATCCTCAGGTGCGCGCCGGCGGAACGGTTGGCGTGGGTCCAGGACGCGTCGAGCAGACAGCCCACCTTGTGAGCGGGGCGATCCAACTCGCGGTACGGGGTGCCGTTGATCAGTGCCTGCCCGGACGTGGGGGTGTCGAGACCGACCATCATCCGCATCGTCGTGGACTTGCCGGCGCCGTTCGGGCCGAGGAATCCGGTGACGACGCCGGGCCGGACCTCGAAGCTGAGGTCGTCCACGGCGGTGGAGGCGCCGAAGCGCTTGGTGAGATTCCGTACCTCGATCATGGTCCCCAGTCTGCCTGCCGGGGCGCGGGCAGCGTGCGTCCACCTACTCAGCCAGCGTACAGGTAGTGCAGTACTAGGCTCGTGACCATGGATGACGCCACTCCCGAGCCGGATCGCCATCTGCCGTCGGTCCGCGCCTCCGACGCCGAGCGCGACGCCACCGCCAAGCTCCTCCAGGAGTCCTTCTCGGAGGGGAGGCTCACGCTCGCCGAATTCGATGACCGGACCTCGCGGGCGTACGCCGCACGCTTCCGGTCCGAGCTCATCGAGCTGACGCACGACCTGCCGATCGCCCACCACGAGCACGACTCGACGCCCGCGACCCGGCCGCACGGGGCCCCGGCGCGTCGCGTCACCGGGGCCAGCGGGCCCGCCTCCTCGCTGGCGATCATGGGAGGCGTCGAGCGGGCGGGGGCGTGGACCCTTCCCTCCGTGCACACCGCGTTCGCGCTGATGGGCGGCATCGAGATCGACCTGCGTGGTGCCTCGTTGCAGTCCCACGAGACGACGATCCGGGCGTTCGCGATCATGGGCGGCATCGACATCTACGTCCCCGACGACGTGCGGGTGGAGGTCGAGGGGATCGGCCTGATGGGCGGATTCGGCGAGGAGTCGGGGCACTGGAAGCCGGACCCGCGCCCGGTCCGCCAGGCCCCGCCCGGAGCCCCGGTCATCAGGGTCACGGGACTGGCGCTCATGGGTGGGATCGGCGTGCGGCGGGTGCCGCGCACCGAGGACTGACCGTCGGCGGGCTGGCGGACAGGTCGCGCGCATGCCGTCGGGCGGCCGGTAGGGCCTCAGTCGACCGGAGGGCTGGACGCCTGCGCCCAGAAGCGTTTCGGGATGCGGCCGGCGAGGCGGGCGGCGTGCCCGGCCCGGACGGCCTCGCGCATCGCGGCGGCCATGAGCGGCGGGTTCTCCGCCCGGGTGACGGCGGTGGCGAGTAGGACGCCGTCGCAGCCGAGTTCCATGGCAAGTGCGGCGTCGGAGGCGGTGCCGATCCCCGCGTCGCAGATCACCGGCACTCCGGCGCGCTCGACGATCATCTCCAGGTTGTGCGGGTTGCAGATCCCGAGCCCGGTGCCGATCGGTGCGCCCAGGGGCATGACCGCGGCGCAGCCCACGTCCTCCAGGCGGCGGGCCAGGACGGGGTCGTCGGTGGTGTAGGGAAGGACGACGAAACCGTCGTCGACGAGGTCTTCTGCGGCCTCTACCAGTTCCACCCCGTCGGGCAGGAGCGTGCGCTCGTCGGCGATCACCTCGAGCTTCACCCAGTCGGTGCCGAGCGCCTCGCGGGCGAGCCGGGCGGTCTTGACGGCCTCGGTGGCGGACCTGCAGCCGGCGGTGTTGGGCAGCGGGCGGATGTCGAGCTCTTTCAGCAGCCCGAGCAGCCCGAGCAGCCCGAGTCCGTCTGAGCCCAGCCGCAGGTCGACCTTGCGGATCGACACGGTGGTCAGGGCGGTGCCCGAGGCGATCAGTGCCTCGCGCAGGACCTCCTGGTTGCCGGCGCCGCCGGTGCCCGTGATGAGCCGCGAGGAGATCTCCTCGCCCGCGATCACCAGTGGCGAGTCCAGCACCGCGGCAACGTCGGACGGGTACGCGGACGGCCCTGGGACGCCGTGAACCGGGGTCGCGGTCGGGTCAGCCACCCTGGACCGCCGTGAGGACGTCGATCTCCGCGCCCGCACCGAGCGGGGCGTCGTCCCAGCCCGAGCTGGGCACCACCACGCCGTCGACGGCGATGGCGACGCCCTCGTCGGGCAGGTCCAGCTCGGTGACGAGTGCGCGGACGGTCGCGCCGTCGGCCAGGGTGCGGTCCTCCCCGTTCACCGTGACGATCATGGGCCCTCCTAGTTCCGGGTCGCGGCTGTACGTCTCCACCGTAGTCGCCTGCGCGGGGTGCCCGTAGTCGCCGGCGCGGGGTCCCCGGCGACGTCGATGCGGTGGGCCCACAGCGACCGGCACCCGGGCCCCACGGCGCCCGGCACCCGGGGCTCACCCGCGGGCGAAGCGGTCGGGAGCGGCCGCACGCGCCGCCGCCGGACCGCGCACCGCGTGCAGTGCCGCCCAGACCGCCGCGACGGTCACCGGGGTGAGCGCGATGCCGTTGCGGCCGTGCCCGGTGGCGTGGATCACGCGCGGGTCCGTCGGGTCGGCGCCGAGGAACGGCAGGTTGTCCGGTGACATCGGCCGGAGCCCGGCGATCGCCTCGGCCAACTCGTACTCCCCGATCCCGGGGAAGATCGTCTCGGCGTCGGCGAGCAGGTCGCGCACCCCGGCGACGGTGACCTGCCGGTCGTCGCCGTGTTCGTACTGCGTGGCGCCCACGACCAGACCACCGTCGCGCGGGACCAGGTACAGCGGTCGCCCGCGGACGAACGCCCGCACCACTCCCCGGGGCGCGTCCTCGCAGCCGGGCCGGGCGCGTAGCCGGAGCACCTCGCCCTTGACCGGGCGCACCGGCAGCCCCGCCAGTTCGGCGGACCCGGAACCTGCGGCCAGGACGATGCGGTCCGCGTCGACGTCGTCGAGCGAGGTCACCGCGCTGCGCACCCACCTCACACCCTCGGCGCGGCAGGCGCGGGTCAGGGCGGCCAGCAGGACGCGGTTGTCGACGGCCCCCTCGGAGTCCATGCGATAGGCGGCGCGGGCGACGCGGGCCAGGGACGGCTCGGCCTCGCGCAGCTCACGCCGGGTGACCCGGCGCAGGTCGGCGTCGGTGGAGTCCGGCTGGCGGGCGGCCCACTCCATGGCCATGTCGAGGTCACGGGCGTCGGCCTCGTCCACGGCCAGCATGTGCGTGTGGGTGCCGGTGCGGACCGGCGGGCCGGGAGGGACGTACGGCTCGAGGGCGTCCAGCATGTCCGGCCACCGCCGCAGGGAGTCCACTCCGAGCGCGAACACTGCCTCCTCTCCCGGCCAGGCCTCGCTGAACGGGGCGAGCATGCCACCGGCCACCCACGCCGCGGCCGCGGCGGGCACACCGTCGGGGCCGGACTCGTCGGGCTCGTAGATCACCACTTCCGTGGCCAGCTTGGTCCTGGCGGCCGACCACGCGCAGGCCAGGCCGATCACCGAGCCGCCGATCACGGCCAGCCGCCGGGCGCCGATACGCGCGATACCGTTATCCGCGGCCTCCCGGGCCACGGCGGCGGCAGCGGCACCGGCACCGGCACCGGGGCGGAAGCCGTCGTCGGCGGCGGGACGGTGGCCGTCGTCGGCGGCGGCGGCACGGGAGGTCATGACGGCCAGCCTAGTGGTGCCCTGGCCTACGGTTGTGACCATGACCTCCCGCGCCGACCGCCTCCGTGCCCGCCTCGCCGACGCCCGTCTCTACCTCTGCATCGACGCGCGTCGGCACCTCGACGAGCAGGCGCGCGAGCAGGGGTGGTCGGGCGACTTCCCGGCGCTGCGCAGGGACGTCACCGCGGCCCTGGCGGGCGGGGTCGACATCGTGCAGCTGCGGGACAAGCACTCGGCCGGCGAACGCGACCTCGGGCCGCTCGAGGCCGGGCACGAATTGCGGGCCCTGGCGGTGATGCGCGAGGTGTGCGATTCCCACGGGGCGCTGCTGTCGGTGAACGACCGCGCCGACGTCGCCGTGGCGTCCGGGGCGGACGTGCTGCACGTCGGGCAGGACGACCTGCCGGTGGAGTGGGCGCGCCGGATCGTCGGAGACGACGTGGTGCTCGGCCTGTCCTGCCACGCGGTGGACGAGGTCGACAGGGCCGCGGCGAACCCGCTGGTCGACTACTTCTGCACGGGTCCCGTGTGGCCCACGCCGACCAAGCCGGGCCGCGTGGCGCCGGGACCGGACCTCGTGCGCCACGCGGCAGGGACCACCGCGGGGTCGGGGTCGGCTGCGGGGTCGGGGTCGGCTGCGGGGTCGGCCGGGACGCCGTGGTTCGCCATCGGCGGGATCGATTCGACGAACCTGCCCGAGGTGCTGGCAGCGGGTGCGACCCGGGTGGTGGTGGTCCGAGCGATCACCGGCGCCGCCGACCCCACCGCCGCCGCCCGCGAACTCCGCGCGGCCCTGGCCTAGCCGGTCGGCGGTGTCGGTCTAGCGCGCGGCCTCGGTCCGGACAGCCGTACTCTGACCAGCCCCGCCCCGGAGAGCCCCGTCCCGGTCCGCGTCCGTCCGGTCGGCCGTTGCCCGCGGAGACAGGCCCTCCCCGGTCAACTCCTTGCTCAGCGTCCTGCGCAACACCTGCCGGGGCTTACGGCCCAGCGAATCGCCCTCTCGCCGTCGTCGTCCCCATGACTCCGGCGTCAGCCCCGGCACCAGGGTGAGGGCCTTGCCCAGTCCGCGCGCGGGCCACTCGACGGTGGCGTGATCGACCTGCACCGAGGCGCGGCGGCCGCGCAGTACGAGGGTCATCACCCCGTTGTCGAACCAGAGTCCGTCGGTGACCCGCCACCGCGCCTCGGGCTCCCGCACCCCCACCGCCCGGGCCAGGCGGCGCGTCAGGGCGGGCACGGGCTCGCGGACCGACAGACGGTTCACCGCCCGGATCGACTTCTGTAGAGGATTGCGGAACGGCGACATCACCAGCTGATGGACGCGGGTGGTTGAGTCCACCACCCGCTCGGCGGTGAGGTCGACCTCCTCGAGGTACGAGCAGTGCACGTCGCCGCCCAGCAGGAGGATCGAGGCGGGCGCGGGCCCGTGATCGCCCGCCGCCACCTCGGTGAGCAGGCCGACCAAGTCGTCGAAGCTGTTGCGGAACGCCGCCCAGTGCTCGAGGTCCACGGTGAGGCGGATCCATTCGCCGACCCGCGCGGTGGCCGGCTTGTCGGGCTGGTCGCGGGACACCGCCTCGTTCCAGCCCTCGAGGTTGTGCAGGGCAGGCAGCATGAACGCCGGGAGGGACGAGCCGATCACCAGGTGGTCCACGTCGGCGTCCAGGCAAGACTCGCGCGTCCACTGCCATTCGTTGGCGTCCATGACCCGCCGGTCCTGCGGG
The DNA here is from genome assembly GCF_051994785.1 of Dietzia sp. MNB45. Taxonomy (NCBI): domain Bacteria; kingdom Bacillati; phylum Actinomycetota; class Actinomycetes; order Mycobacteriales; family Dietziaceae; genus Dietzia; species Dietzia sp. MNB45. The sequence goes on from NZ_CP163397.1 coordinate 3,117,447, forward strand.
TCCAGATGCCGCGACGCCCGCACGTCGAGCATCACCACCCGCACCCGACCGAAGTCACGCTTGAAGCTCCACTGCTCGGTGCGGCGCTCGGAATCGGTGGACAGCGCGAAGTCGTCCAGCAGCGACTCCCTCTCCGCGTCCGAACCGGCGGACCGCAACGCCCGGTACATCTCGTTTCGCTCCAGCTCGTCGGGGGCGAGATTGCCCAGGTGCTGGTAGACGAAGTAGCTGCCGAACGCGCCGATCACCCGGTCGCTCCACCACGGCTGGGCGGTCATCTCGCGACGCCACGCGTGGGAGGAGTTCCAGTCGTCGCGCAGGTCGTGGTCGTCGAGGATCATGCAGCTCGGCACCGTCGACAGCAACCAGCGCACATCCGCGTCACGCCACGACTCGTGGTACAGCCAGGAGTACTCCTCGAAATCGCAGATCTCGTCGGAGACGTCGCGGTCTCCCCCGGCGCCGGCAGAGTCCCGCACCGACTGCGGGCCACCGCCCGCGCGCCGACGCTCGGCCAGCCGCTCGGAGATCTCCCGGCTGGGGATGTCGGCGTACACCTGGTCGCCGAGCAGGAGCATCGCGTCCGGCCACTCCTCCTGCGGGGTGTGCGCCATGCGGTGCGCCAGGGCGACCAGTGCGTCGGCACCGATCCTGCGCAGCGCCACCGGGGTCTGGCTCTCCCCACGCCGGCACGACCCGAACGCCAGCCGCACCGTGTCGTCGGCGCGAGGCGTGCGGATCACGCTGGGCCGACCCGGGTCGACGGGCCAGGCGAGCCGGTCATCGAGCGACACCTCGTACGGCGTCATCTCGCCCTCGGGCAGCCGGCACAGGTGCAGTACCGCGAAGTGGTGGCCGTGCACGCCCCACGAACGCTCGGTGACCACCTCGTCGCCGGCACGGATGGTCACCGCGCACGGCGCCGACACCTCCACCCACACCGTGGCGTCGGTGCTGTCGACGTAGCGCAGCATCGGGCCGACGAGGATCTCCGGGGGCAGGGTCATGCGTTCCAGTGTGCACCCGCGGGGCGGTGCGGCGCGCGGATCCGACCCGTCAGGTCGGGTGGACCCGGTGAACCGGGCCGGGACCGGGGCGGGGCCGGGGTCGGACCGGGGCGGGGCCGGGGCGGGACCGGGGTGGGACCGGGCCGGCGTGCGAGCGTGCTACCCGAGAAGGGCGCGGGGTCCGACGACGACGACGTCGCCCGGCAGCCTGTCCCGCAGTCCCCGGTCGGCCGTCACCACCACCACCCGGCGGGGCCCGCCATCCAGCTCGGTGGCCAGATCGACGATCGCGTCGTCGCCGGACCCGGACGCGCGGTGGACGACGAGCGGGCCCTCGTGCTCGGCGGCCTTGGCGACGCCCTCGATGACGGCGTGCGCGCGGGCGACCCAGCCGAACCCCCCCGGCAGTTCGAGGGTGCGGGGCATCCCGGCGCCCAGGTCGTCGAGCAGTCGCGAGGTGGAGCCGGCCCGGTCCTTCCACCAGCCGTCGGGGCGGGAGCCGAGCACATTGGCCACGTCCACCACCAGCTCGACGGGGTCGGTGCGCAGCCCGTTCGCCCAGGCGTGGGCGAACGCGGGCATGAGCGGCAACTCGGCCACCAGCGTCTCGGGCACCCAGCGGAGTTCGAGACTCTCGTTGTTGGGCACGGTCTCCAGCGCGCGCGGGGCGTCCGCGATGACGGTGGTGTACGTCCACTCCACCGCGTCGGGCGACTCCTGGACCAGCGGCGGGACGGTGCGGGGGCGGGCGGAGCCCGACGGGTCCTCGGGCAGCTCGTCGTGGCGCTGGTCGGGCCGCAGCCGGCCCAGCAGCTCGGCCGCGTGCCGCAGGTCGAGTCCGGGCCGGTGCCACACGGTCCCGGGCATGCGGGAGGTCACGACCTGCGCGCGGACCACCACGTCGGCGGGCCGGATCTCGGCCTCCTCCTCCGTCTCGCGCAGCGCCGCCACGGGCGCGTCCTCGTACGAGTCCCGCGCACCACCCGGCAGCGCCCACGTGTCGCCCGAGGCCGTCCACACGGCGCGGTGCTGGAGTAACACGAGCGGGGTGTCGGGATCGGACGGGTCGGCGGCCCGCAGGAGCAGCCCGGCGGCACCGAACCGACCCCACCGGCGATCGCCCTCGTCGGACACCACCCAGCCGTTGCCGTCACCTTCGCTCGCCGCCACCGGTCGTCCACCTCCCCTGGACCCGTCCACCCCCGGATCGGGCGGAACCTTGAGTCCTCGTCGACCAGTCTGCCCGACTCCGCGCCGCCACTTCACTAACCTGGGAGACACTCCCGTCGGATCGTCGGCTCGGCGGGCGGAGACCGGGGAGGTGAGCGAGCAGATGCGCGCCCGAACCTTCTCGCTCCGCCGCGCCCGCGGTGCGGCCGCGGACACGCCCGCACCCGGCGACGCATCGGTGGACGGCGCCCCTGCCGGGTCGACGTCGGCATCCACGCCCGCGGCGTCCGCCGCCGGGGCCACGCCTGCGTCCGCGTCCCAGTCAGGCTCCGCGTCCCAGTCAGGCTCCGCACAGTCCACCCCGGCATCCTCGGCCGACGCCGCTCCCCGGGCCGGCGCCGCACCCGCATCAGGTGCCGCCTCCGGCTCCCGGTCCGGCTCCGCCTCCACGTCGGCCTCCGGCTCCCGGCCCGGCTCCGCCTCCACGCTCACACCAACGCCCGGCTCGGGTGGCGAGTCGTCATCCACCCTCCAACCCCGCAGGCCGGTCCGTCGCCGCGCCGCCCGCTTCTGGAACGACGTGCTCACCACGCCGGGCCGCATGTCGGTCTTCGCGTTGCTCGCGATCATCACGGTGCTCACGGGCGGGATCGTGGCGTCCTCGACGATCACCCAGCGGCAGAGTTATCACGAGACGCTGCTGGCCGAGGTCGAGCCCGTCGCCAACGCCTCGCAGACGTTGTACAGCTCCCTGACGATCGCGGACTCCGCGGCGAACACCGCGTTCATCACCGGCGGTATCGAGCCTGCGGAACTGCGCGAACGCTACCTCCAGGCGATCGCGACCTCGTCGTCGTCGATCATCGCCGCCTCCCAGGGCCTCGACCGCACCGACACCGAGTCCATCGAACAGCTCGCCCTAATCAACGCCCAGCTGGCCACCTACACCGGCCTGGTGGAGACGGCGCGCACCAACAACCGCGTGGCCAATCCGGTCGGCTCGGCGTATCTGGCGTCGGCGTCGACGCTGATGCAGGACACGATCCTGCCCGCCGCCGCGGACCTGTACGACCGGCAGTCCACGTCGGTGGGACAGTCGGACAGGGAGTGGTCGTCGCCGCCATGGGGGTCGTTCTTCCTGCTGGGGCTGGCGATCGCGGTGCTGTTGCTGTTGCAACAGTGGCTGTGGCGACTCACCGGGCGGCGGTTCAACCCGGCGCTCGCCCTGGGCTCGCTGCTCATGGTGGCGACGTTCCTGCTCACGATGATCGCCGGGTTCCTCGCGGCCAATGACAACGCCAAGGGCCTGTCCGAGGGCGCGGCACCGATGAACGAGCTCACCCGCCAGCGCATCAACGCCCAGAAGGTGCGCGCGCAGGAGACGCTCAACCTGGTGCGGCGTACCGATCCCGAGGGGTCGGCGGCCGAGCGGGCGACCACCCTGGGCAACGTGCGTGACACCCTGACCGTCTACCTCGACGACGAGGAGGACGAGGACTCCTCCGGTCGCATCGACCTCGACTCGCAGGGCGCGGTGACGGACGCGATCGAGGCGCTCGACGCCTGGATGGCCGCCCAGAACCGCGCCGACTCCCTGTACCAACAGGGCGACTACCAGGGCGCGATCACCATCTCCTCCGGCCAGAGCGAGGGCGACTCGGGGGCCGCGTTCGAGGAGTTCGACGAGTCCATGCAGGACGCCATCGAGGAGGCCCGCGACACCCTGCGCACGCGCATCGACAACGCCCGCCGCACCTCCTCCAACGGGCCCGATCTCATCATCGCGTTGTCCACCCTGGCCGCGTTCGCCGTGGTCGTGGGGATCGCGCCGAGGATCAGGGAGTACCTGTGACGGCGGGGGTGCGGACCGGGTCGGGCGCGCGGGGACACGGCGCGCGGCGCCGGGCGAGGCGGGTCGCGCTCGGGGGCGTGATGGTGGCGGCCCTGGCGTTCGGGGCGGCGTGTGGGGTCGACGACGACGAGGGCGGCCCCGGCGCGGGCGGGCCGGAACGAGACGCGACCGCGGAGTTGGCCGGGATCGCCGGGGCGGGGATCCCGCAGATCGACGCGGTGATGCCACTTCCCGCCGGCGCGGTCATCAGCACGGACGTCCCCGCCGGCCTGCCCGACGAGAACGACGAGAGCTGCGATCCCCTGCCCAGTCTGCGGCCGAACGACGCCACCCCCGCGGAGAGGGTGCCGCGGATCCTCGAGCGGGGTCGACTGATCGTGGGACTGGACCAGGGCTCCAACCTGTTCTCCTTCCGCGACCCGGCCAGCGGCCAACTCACCGGCTTCGACGTGGACCTGGCGCGCGAGATCGCCGCGGACATCTTCGGCGACCCGCGACAGGTGGAGTTCCGGTCGCTGACGTCGTCGAACCGGCTCGAGGCGCTGGAGAACGACCAGGTGGACGTGGTGATCCGGTCGATGTCCATCACGTGCGCACGGCGCGAGCGGGTGACGTTCTCGGTGCCGTACTACCAGGCCTACCAGCGGGTGCTGGCGGTGCGCGGGTCGGGGATCACGGAGATCGAACACCTCGAGGGCAAGCGCGTGTGCGTGGCCGCCGGGACGACGTCGGCGTCGCGGTTGTGGGAGGAGTTGGATCGGATCACGGTGCTGTCGGTGAACACGTGGGCGGACTGCCTCGTGGCCATCCAGCAGAACCAGGTGGACGCGATCACCACCGACGACGCGATCCTCGTGGGCATCACCGCGCAGGACCCTTACCTGGAGATCGTGGGGCCGCAGCTCGACGCGGAACCGTACGGGGTGGGCATCGCCAAGTCCACGCCGGGCGACAACACCGACGGGCTGGTCCGTCAGGTCAACTCCACGCTCGAACGGATCAGGGCGGACGGCACGTGGAACCGCATGTATTCGACGTGGTTGTCCGGGCTGGGGCCCAACCCCGGGATGCCGGTGCCCAGGTACGTGCCGGAGGAGCAGCGATGAGTTACCGGAAGTGGGACGACCCGCTCGAGGAGGGCGAACCCAGCGTCGGTACGCAGGCCACGATGCGGACCGAGGCGGTGGCGGTGACGGAGGCCGCCACGGCGACCGGACTGACCGAGGCGACGGGCGCGATGGAGGCCACGGGCGCGATGGAGGCCACGGGCGCGATGGGGGCGACCGGGGAGCTCGAGGCCACGGGCCCGCACGTCCATTCGGGAAGCATGGCGGAGACCGGGGCGGTCGAGGCCACCGGCGCGGCGTCGATGACCGGGTTCCTCGCCGACACCGACCCTGGTGGCGGCAGCAGCCCGGGCCGGGCGGGCCCGGCGCGCGCGGCGGGCGCGGGGCGGAGTCATGATCCCGAGTCCCGCACCGAGTCCGTCCCCGGCGCGCGGTCCTCCGCCCGGACCGGCGAGGTGATTACCGGCGACCGGTCGACCTCGGCACCGTTCCGCATACGGCACCCCGACAAGCCGGAGGACCGCCCGAGCCAGGCCGCCGAGGGTCTGGTCGATCTGCCGTACATCATCCCCGTCGACCCCACATCGGCCATGTTGGAGCCGGAGGACATCGAGGCCGAGTGCGCAGCCTCCGACGGCAGGCTGCCGCGGCCCGAACTGTGGCCCGGAGACATCGTCGCCGACCAGTACGAGGTCCGCGGTGCGCTCGCCCACGGCGGGATGGGCTGGATCTACCTGGCGGTCGACCACAACGTGTCCGACCGCTGGGTCGTCCTCAAAGGCCTGCTCCACGCCGACCAGGCCGAGGCCCAGGAGGTCGCCGTCGCCGAGCGGGAGATCCTGGCCGAACTGTCCCACCCGTCGATCGTGCGAATCTACAACTTCATCCACGACGACTGGGCCACGTCGCCCACCCATGGCGGGTACATCGTCATGGAGTACGTCGGCGGCCCCAGCTTGCGCGACGTCCGACGAGCGGCACCCGGGCGGGTGCTGCCGGTGGAGAAGGCCATCGCCTACGTGCTCGAGGTCCTGCAGGCGCTCTCCTACCTGCACTCGGTGGGACTGGTCTACAACGACCTCAAACCCGAGAACATCATGCTCACCGAGGACCACGTCAAACTGATCGACATGGGCGCGGTGTCCGGCGTCGGGGACTACGGGCACATCTACGGCACCCCCGGTTTCCAGGCCCCGGAGATCCCCCGGACCGGGCCCACCATCGCCTCCGACCTGTACACCGTCGGCCGCACCCTCGCCTCGCTCATCGTGCGGCTCCCCGTGGTCGACGGCCGCTACGCCGACGGCATCCCCTCCCCGATGGAGGAGCCGGTGTTCAGCCGGTACGACTCGCTGTACCGGTTCCTCCTGCGCTCGACGCACGAGGAACCCGACTCGCGGTTCCGCAGTGCCAACGGGATGGCCAACCAGCTCATGGGCGTCCTGCGGGAGGTACTCGCGCTGCGCACCGGGGTCCCGCACCCGGCGTTCTCCTCGGTGTTCTCACCCCAGCGATCGACCTTCGGCACGCTGTTCACCGTTGAGCCGACCGACTTCCTCGTCGATGGCCGCGCCCGCGACACGACGCTCACCGGGTCCGAACTGGTCGACGCCCTGCCGGTGCCGCTCATGGAGGCCTCCGACCCCGCCGGCCGCATTCTCGCCGCGACCTCGTACACCTCGGTGGAGCAGCGGATCGACACCCTCCTCGAACTGTATTCCGACACCGAGTCCGAGGCCCACGAGAGCGTCGGCGTGATCATGTCACTCACCCGCGCCTACCTCGAGAGCGACGATCTCGCCGCGGCCGAGGCGCTGCTGGAGGAGAACGCGTACCGGATGCCCGCCGAATGGCGGCTGGTCTGGTACGACGGCGTGACCGACCTGCTCAAGGGCGACCCCGTCGGGGCGTATCCCAAGTTCCAGAGGGTGCTCTCGGCCATGCCCGGCGAGAACGGCCCCAAGCTGGCCCTGGCGGCGACGGCGGAACTGATCCTCGACGTGTGCCCCGAGAGCGACCGGGCCCGCTGGGCACGCTCGAGCGAACACTTCTACCGCACGGTGTGGTCGGTCGACCGGTCGGTGATCAGTTCCGCGTTCGGGCTGGCGCGCCAACTCCAGCGGCGTGGCGAGGTCAAGTCCGCCATCGAGGAGCTCGACCGCGTCCCGCCCAACTCCCGGTACTCGGCGCTGGCCAACCTCACCGCGATCCTCCTGCTGTGCCAGGGCCGCCCGCTCGACGAGACCGAGGAGTCCCACCTCCGCGAGGCCGCCCGCCGTGTGACCAACCTGTCCGCCGGTGAACACCGCGCGTTCCAGATCCGGCTCACCGTGCTCACCACCGCACTCGCCTGGGTGCAGCTGCCGGGCAACGAGCCGTCCCCGTCCCCCCTCATGCGCGGCGTGCCGTTCACCGAGTTCGGGCTGCGCTCCGGCGCGGAGACCGTCCTGCGGACCCTCGCGCGGTCCACGGAGACCCGTCAGCAGCGGTTCCGGCTCGTCGACCAGGCCAACAGCATCCGTCCACGCACCCTGTTCTGAGTCCGCGGGGGTTCCACCGACTTCAGGGGTTCTCCCCTCGGGCCGGGTGGCTCAGCCCTCGCGGTCGAGAGCGGGGTCGAGAGCGGGGTCGGTGGCGAGGGCCGGGTCATCGTGGCGGCGGCGCCTCGCGAACAGGATGAGCGTCGCGCCGGCCGCCGCCGCGGTGAGCGCCCACAGCACGAGCTCGGCCCCGCTGACGCCGGTGGTGGCCAACGACCCGCGGACCTCCGAATTGGCGCGGATCCACGCGTCCGACGGCGCCCCCTCGCGCGGTGTCACCGCACTCTCTGCGACCCGACCGGTGGCGTCGCCCTCGTCGGTGGCGGGGTCCGCGTCAGGCGTGGTGGCCGCGGTCGCGGGGGCGGTGGGGGCAGAGGCGGTGGTGCCCGCCAGCGAGTCCGAACCGGCGGGGCCACCGGGACCACCGGGACCACCGGAACCACGCGAACCACCGGAACCGGATGAACCGGACGAGTCGGACGACCCGCCGAGCGAACCGGTGAGGGAGCCCAGGGCGGGGCCGAAGACACCGATCACCACACCGATGACGCCCCCGACGATGACCGGCCAGACGACGTCCGGCAGGTCCGCCGAACCGCCGCCGGCGGCGGGGTGGACCACCACGCGCCGCACAGAGGTGTAGGTGGCCCCTCCGGGCATGGTGACCGAGAACGCGATGTCATAGGTGCCGGCGCGGGTGGGAGTACCGGTCAGGGCCCCGTCCTCGAGTCGCATGCCGGGCGGGAGCGTGTCGGTGACCACGTCGAGCACGGTGCTCTCGGGCCGGGTCGGGAGAAACGGCCGGGGCCCGTACTCGTGCCCCGCGGTCATATCGGGCAGCCGGTTGAGCGGGTCGGACGGATCGGTGCCGATCTGGTCCTCGGTGGTGTCGGGCAGTCCGTCGCCGTCGCGGTCGAGGCCGTCGACGTCGGAGAACGACACCCACATCCTCGGACTGACACTCTGCCGCTGCGCACTGTTGGGAACGCCGAGCGGAACGGCGACCTCGTCCACCACTCGCGCCGACTCCCCCGGCCCCAGTTCGAGGGCGGCCACCGTGGCGCCGCGGGCCGGAGAGTCCCCGGCCTGGCCGGTACCCGCGCCGTACAGCATCACCGTCCCCGAGTCGGCGGCTGTCGCGCCGGTGATGCTCGACCGCACCGCGAACTCGGCGCCCTCCGACACCACGAAGTCACCGACTCCGACCGCATACCGGCCGGTGCGGCCGGAGTCGGCCGCATTGCGGACGTGATAGGTGCGGTCGACGGATTCGCCGGGGAGCATCGCGCACGGGTCCACGTCGGGGATGCTGGCGCTCGCCCCGGGCGGAGCGGGGCTTGCGGGCGGAGCGGGGCTTGCGGGCGGAGCGGAGCCCCCGGGCCCACCGGCCGGGTCGCAGCCCCACGAACCGAGAGCGAGATCCGGGGCGTCCGTCCAGGTAGAACCGTCCCGAGAGAACTCCAGATCGGTGTGGGCATCGAGGGCAGGCACCGTCACCGCCTGAGCTACGGACGCCCCGCCCAGGACCAGGGTGGCGACCGCCGCCAGGATGAGCGGCACGATCCCGCGACTCCTGGGCCAACCCTGCGTCGGGCCGGGAGGCGGCCCGTGCTCGGGCCGGGCGTCCGGGGAGGAGGGTGAGGCGTGGGGCATCGTCCGACTTCGTCCAGCCCGGACTCGGATGCCGGGGATCACCCCGCACTCTATAACTAAAGTTGTTCTTAGCAAATGTGGACGGGGTTATCCTCCCAGGCCCAGCACCTCGTCGCACGCCCGCGCGATCGCCAGTTCCTCGTCGGTGGGCACCACGAGCACCGTCACGCGACTGTCGGGGGTGGAGATGACCCGCTCGCCGGCGCCGTTCTCGTTGGCCTCGGTTTCGATCTCCACTCCCCAGCCGCGCATGGTCGACAGCGCATCCGCCCGCAGGCGTGCGACGTTCTCCCCCACCCCTGCCGTGAACGTGATCGCGTCCACGTCGCCGAGGACCGCCCAGTAACCGCCGATGTAGCGACGCAGGCGATGGATCACCACGTCGTAGGCCAGCGTGGCGTCCTCGTCGCCATCGTCGACCCGCGTCAGGAGTTCGCGGAAGTCGCGCGCCCCCGACAGCCCCTCCAGCCCCGACCGGCGGTTGAGCAGGGTGGAGACGTCCTCGGGCGACATGCCGCGGTCACGGATGAGGTGGATGATCAGGCCGGGGTCGAGGTCTCCGGGTCGTGTACCCATGACCAGTCCCTCGAGGGGCGTCAGACCCATGGACGTATCCATGGCGCGGCCACCTTCGATAGCGGACGCCGACGCCCCGTTGCCCAGGTGCAGGACGATCTGGTTGAGCTCGCCGTATGGGCGGCCCAGGACGTCGGCGGTGCGGCGGGAGACGAACTCGTGGCTCGTGCCGTGGAAGCCGTACCTGCGCAGGTCCCACCCGCGTGCCGTCTCGCGATCGATGGCATAGGTGTGGGCGGCGGCGGGCAGGGTGTGGAAGAACCCGGTGTCGAACACGGCCACGTGCGGCAGCCCCGGCAGCAGGTCGCGGGCCACCCGGATGCCACGCAGGTTGGCCGGGTTGTGCAGAGGGGCGAGCACCTCGAGCTTCTCGATGTCGGCCTCCACCTCCGGCGTCACCTCGACCGGCTCGTGGAAGGCCGGCCCGCCGTGGACCACACGGTGGCCGATCGCCTCGACCCCCACGTCGGTGGGATGGACGTGCAGCTCCTTCGCCAACTCCAGTACGTGACCGAGCGCGGCGGTGTGGTCCGGGAACTCCGCCTCCGCGGTGCGTTCTTCCGCACCGGCACCGGCCAGGTCGCTGCGGCGAACGGTCAGCGTGCCCACGGGCTCACCGATCCGCTCGACCAGCGCCCAGGCCAACTCACCCTCGACGGCGGTGTCGAGGATCTGCAGCTTCAGGGAGGAGGAGCCGGAGTTGATGACGAGCACGCGGGTCATGAGTCGCTTCCCTGGAGGTCTCCGACGCCCTGCGCCTGGACTGCGGTGATGGCGACCGTGTTGACGATGTCCTCCACGAGCGCACCGCGGGACAGGTCGTTGATCGGCTTGCGCAGCCCCTGGAGGACCGGGCCGATCGCGACCGCGCCCGCGGTCCGCTGTACGGCCTTGTAGGTGTTGTTGCCCGTGTTGAGGTCGGGGAACACCAGGACGGTGGCCCGGCCGGCGACCGGGGAGTCGGGCATCTTCTTGGTCGCGACGGTGGGGTCGACGGCGGCGTCGAACTGCAGGGGCCCGTCCACGACGAGGCCGGCAGCCGGATCACCCTCGGTCGCCTCGGCGATCCGCGACCGCACGAGTGCGGTCGCCTCGCGCACCTTGTCGACGTCGGCCCCACTGCCGGAGTCCCCGGTGGAATAGGAGAGCAGTGCCACACGCGGGTCGATCCCGAACCGCGAGGCGGTCTCGGCGGACGACACCGCGATGTCGGCGAGCTGCTGGGCGGTGGGGTCGGGCACCACCGCGCAGTCCCCGAACGCCAGTACGTGGTCGGCCAGGCACATGAGGAACACGCTCGAGACCGTCTTCACGCCGGGGCGGGTCCGGATGATCTCCAGGGCGGGGCGGATGGTGTGCGCGGTGGTGTGGGCTGCGCCGGAGACCATGCCGTCGGCGAGCCCGGTGTGCACCATCATCGTGGCGAAGTAGGAGATGTCGAGGATGCGGTCACGGGCCACGTCCGGGGTCATGCCCTTGTGCTTGCGCAGCTCGACATACTCATCGGCGAACCGATCGGCGTGCTCGCTCGTCCGCGGGTCCAGCAGTGTCGCGCCGCTCAGGTCGATGCCCAGCTCGTCGGCACGCCGACGGATCGCCTCGGGGTCACCGAGGATCGTCAGGTCGGCCACGTCGCGCCGCAGGAGTCGGCCGGCGGCGTGCAGGATGCGGTCGTCGTCGCCCTCGGGGAGCACGATGTGGCGCTTGTCGGCGCGGGCACGCTCGAGGAGCTGGTGCTCGAACATCTGCGGCGTCATCACGTCGGGCGCGTCGACCCGCAGCGGCGCGAGCAGTTCCTCGGTGTCGACGTGCTTCTCCATCAGGCTGAGCGCGGTCTCCACCTTGCGCCCCGAGCCCGAGAACACGCGCCCGCGGGTCTCGGCGGCCAGACGGGCGGTGTCGTAGGTGCCGTGACCCGTGCAGATGATCGGGAGGGTGGAGCGCATCCCGCGGACGAGCCTGTCCAACGCCGCGTTCGGCCTGACCCCGCCGTTCCAGATCATCCCGGCCAGCGAGGGGAAGCCTTCGGCGGCGTGTGCGGCGAGGATCGCCAGGACCGCGTCGGTGCGGTCGGCGGGGACGATGACGACCATCCCGTCGACCAGTCGCTCCAGGATCCGGTCACCGGTCATGCCGCCGACCATCACGGCCATCGCCTCGCGGTCGAGCAGGGCCGGGTCGCCGGAGTAGAGCTCGCCGTCGACCGCCTCCATGAGCTCACCCATCGTGGGCGCGGTGAGCAGCGACTGGGAGGGCAGCGTCCAGGCCGGCACGTCCAGCGATCCGAGCTCGGCCCGGATCTCCTCCAGCGCGTCGGGATCGCACCGGTTCACGACGACTCCCACGGGGTGGGCGTGCTCGACACGCAGCTCCTCGAGGGTGAGCCGGGCGTTGGTGGCAATCTCGGCCGGGGTGCGGTCGGATCCGCGGAGCACCAGCAGGACGGGGGCGCCGAGGTTCACGGCGATCGTGGCGTTGAAGTCGAACTCGGTGGGGCTGGGCACCCCGGTGTAGTCGGTGCCGACGATCACGACGACATCGCACTGCCGGGCCACCGCCTCATATCGGTGCACGATCTCGCTCAGGGCGGCGTCGCGGTCGGAGTGCACGCGGATGTTGGTCACGCCGATGCAGTCCTCGTAGTCGAGGTCCACGGTGGTGTGCTGCAGCAGCATCTCCACGATGCGGTCGCGTACCGGTTCCTCGTCCTCGACGCCGGGACCGGCGGGGCGGGGCGCGACCGTGACGGGGCGGAACACCCCGACCCGCTGGACGGTCCCGGCCAGGATGCGCAGCAGCCCCAACGCGACGGTCGACTTGCCCGTGTCGCCCTCGGGGGCCACGACGTAGACCGCGGACGAGGAGAGCGGCTCACCGCCCGACTGGGACGGGATCGAGAGTGCGGCGACGTCGGAGTCGGACAACTCGGCCCCGGTGGGATCGCCTGGCCCCGAGGCGCGGGGTTCGGACGCGAGAGTCTCGGACGCTGGAGTGTCGGACGCGAGAGTCTCGGACGCTGGAGTGTCGGACGCGAGGGTGTCGGACGCTACGGAATCGGGAGGAAGGGATTCGGGCACGGGGGCATTGTGACAGCGCCGGCGGCGCAGCACACCTTGTACACACCCGACGGCCCGATCCCCCACCCCGGTCCGGGGCGGGTCGTCACACATCGGTGAGCCTGTCGACGCCGGGAGGCAGCCACGTGCACAGGCCGGGCGAGGCGGGGTTCACCACGGTTGTCCACCCTCCGGGGCCGTCGCCGACGAACCCGTGATGGACGGGACAGCCGAGTGCCCCGTTGGCGACCGTCGTCGACCCGCCCCGTGACCACTCCCTCACATGGTGGAACTGACTTCGCCTGGCCGGGGCGGTGCACCCGGGGAAGGTGCACCCTCCGTGGGAGGCGTAGAGGACCAACCGCTGGATCGACGACGCCAGGCGCCGATCGGGGTGGGCGTCCACGTCGATCCGGTGCAGCTCCTCCCGGCCGTCGCGCAGCAGGGAGACGAACCACGGCATCGTTCCGGCCATGGAGACCGCCTGCCGCACGCTGAGCTGGGTGCCGGCGTCGGCCTGCACGAGCGTCGTGGGGTCCTCGAGCTGCTCCGGTGTCACCCGCACGACGATGGTCGCGATGCCCTTGGGGCGGGCGGGGTCGACGGTCGAACCGAGGGCCCACTGGTGCACCAGGGCGTCGTGGGCGCGCTGCTCGGGGGTGCGCTCGTCGGACCCGGGTTCACACTCCACGGCGCCGCCGGGCCCGCCGAAGTCGCACAGTGCCCTCTCGACCAGGGCGCGGCCGCGGGCCGTCAGGGTCATCGTCAGGGTGCTGGTGCCGTCGGACCGGATCGCGCCGAGCCGCGCCGAGCGCTGACGTTCCTGGTGCTCCTCGCGGTCCCGTCCGCGGTCCGGGCACAGGGCGGCGACCCGGCGGGCGGCCTCGGCCCGCAGGTCGGCGGGCGCCGCCGTGCGGGCGAACTCCGTGAGCTCCTCGGCGAAACACACCTTGGCGTCGCCGCCCATCGTTCCGGGCAGACCGGAGACGGCTCGGGCGATGATCCGCTCGTGCTCGCCGGTGATCTCCCCGTTCGCGGCCGCCCGCCCGGCCGGGGTGGCCTGACGTCCTCCGGCGTCGATCCGACCGTGCACCGTGCCCTTCGCCAGTCCCAGCTTCTCGGCGAGGAGCGCGGCGACGCCACCGGCGGTGCGTCCCTTCTGACGGTGCAGCGCGGCCAACTCCGCAGTGGCCCGGGAGCCACTGGCGTCCAGCCGCCGGGCCACGACCTCCACGCGACCCACCGCGTGGGCGAGCGCGTCCGCGTCGTGCTCGGCCCAGTCGACCGCGCACAGCGTCTCCACCGACGCCTCCAGGAACGCGAGAACGTCGGTCAGCGGGGCCGGCTCGTCCCGCTCACCGCCCCGCCCCTCCGCATCCCATACTCCCTGTTCCATACCCCGAAGCATAGAACACACGTACGACACGAACCGGTCCGGAAGCGCATCGTCGCAGGTCGGCCCGCGTCATCCCCGCGAAGTCATGAGGCGGAACTTGAGCTCGTCGAGCATCGCGCCGATCTCCGTGCTCACCAGCGCGCGATCCAGTGCGACGAGCCGGGGCAGGACGGCGTCGGCGGCGTCCCACCGGCGGCGGTCGAGGTGCTGCGACGCGCGCGAGTACAGCAGTTCGAACTCGGCGAAATCCCGTACCCGGTCCGTCGCCAGCTCTCCCAACCACATACCTTCGCGGCCCCGACTGTCCGCCGCCTCGATGACCCGCCGAACGGAGACGAGGGTCGCCCGCGGCCCGGCCCCGCCGTCGGCGGCGCCTCGCCCGCCGCCGTCGGCCCGGTCGAGCTCGGCGACGAGCCGATCCGCTACCCGGGCGATCACGTCCAGCTCGTCGAGCAAGCCGCTCACCAGGTCCCGCTCGGCCGCGACGTGCGCCCCGCTCCGGGCGGCCTCGGCCCGGGTGCCGGCGCGCGCGACCTCCCCGCCCAGCCGGAACAGTTCAGCCGCCGCCGAGTCGACGGCGGCCCCGGCCGCGCGGGCCTCCCCGAGAAGGCCGCGGGCCCGATCGGCGAGATCCGGGGCGCCCCGGGGGGTCACGGTGTACCCCTAGTCGACGACGACGAGGACCAGCCCGAAGTCCCCGGCGTCGTCGGTCCACACGGTCGGGCCGACGAACCCGTGGCCGGCGAGGTCGTCGGCGAGTGCGTCCGGCTCGAACTTCCGAGCGATCTCGGTGCGGATGCCCTCCCCCGCGGCGAGGGTTCGCGAGCGCCCCAGCGTCGGGAAGTCGACGTGCACGTCGCGGACCGCCCGCAACCACATCTCGATCCTGCTCTCGGCGGCGTTCCACACGGCCTCGTGGCGGAAATCGCGCCTGTCCAGCCCGGTGCACTCGACGGTCCGGGCGATCACGTCGAGCATGTTGAGGTTGAATTCGGCGGTGACGCCGTCGGCGTCGTCGTAGGCCGCGACCAGCCGCTCGGGGCTCTTAACGAGGTCGAAGCCGAGCGCCAACCGGTCGCCCGGGTCCATGACGCCGCGCAGCATCGCGAGGAACTCTGCTCGCTGGGCCTCGCTGAAATTGCCGATCGTGCCGCCGAGGAAGAGCACCAGCCGCCCGCCCGGCTCGCCCGGTAGCGGGCCGTCGAGGGCGGTGAGGTCTCCGACGACCGGGACGACACGCAGTCCGGGGTACTCGGCCGTGAGCGCACGGGCGGAACCGAAGAGCATCTCGGTACTGATGTCGACCGGAACGAACAGTGGGCCGGCTGGATCAGTGGCGCCGGTCGGGCGGGAGGCGAGGACGTCGAGCAGGACCCGCGTCTTCTCGCAGGTCCCGGCCCCGAGCTCGACGAGTGTGGCGGCATCGCCGACGATGTCGACAGCCCGCGACCGCAGGATCTCCGCCTCCGCGCGGGTAGGGTAGTACTCCGCGAGCCGGGTGATCCGGTCGAAGAGCAGGCTGCCCTTCTCGTCGTAGAACCAGCGGGGCGGCACGGTCGGCGGGTCGTCGAAGAACCCGGCGCGCAGATCCGATTCGAGCGCGGCGGTGTCGGGATCGGCGGTGCTCGTCGTCGTCGTCGTTGTCGTTGTCGTCGTCGTTGTCGTCGTCGTTGTCTTTGCTGTTGTTGCACCGGGGCCGTCGGGCCCGGCGGCACCGGACTGGGCGGCCACCTCGCGCGCGCCGGTCACCGGGCGAGCCTCAGTCCGGCGGCCGCCCACCTCGAGGCGGCGGGATAGAAGTTCCGGTAGGTGTGCCGCGTGTGGCCGGCGGGCGTGAACGCGCTGCCACCGCGGAGGACATGCTGGTCGGACATGAACTTGCCGTTGTACTCGCCGGCCGCGCCCTCCTCGGTGACGAACCCCGGATACGGCAGGTAGGCGCTGGCGGTCCATTCCCACACGCCGCCGATCGTCCGCTCCGCGGCGGGCCGCGGGTGGCAGCGGTCGGGGTCGAGCTCGTCGCGGATCTCCCAGCCGGTGGTGGCGACCTCCCACTCGAACTCGGTGGGCAGCCGTGCGCCGGCCCAGCGGGCGTAGGCGTCGGCCTCGTAGAAGGACACGTGGATGACGGGCTCGGCGTCGACGACCGGCCGCCGGCCGCTCAGGGTGAAGGTGGTCCACTCACCGTCGGCGGCGGTCGCGGGGCCAGCGGCGGTCGCGGTGTCGGCGGCGCGGCCGACCGGGCTGTCGTCCTCACGCCGCCAGTACCCGGGCGCATCCCAGCCCTCGGCCTGGACCGTGGCCCAGCCGTCGGACAACCACAGTTCGGGCCGGGAGTAACCGCCGTCGGCCATGAACTGCTTCCACTCGCCGACGGTGACCTGGCGGGTGGCGACCTCACCGCCGGGGATCCACACCCGGTGGCGGGGACGCTCGTTGTCATAGGAGAACGCGGGGCCTGCGGCGGTGGCGGGGCTTGCGGCGGTGGCGCCCGAGTCGTCCCCGACGTCAGAGTCGCCGGGAGCCGGGGCGCCGACCTGCGCGACCCCCTCGGCGACGGCGAGCCAACCGGTCTCCCCCGGCGCCGCTCCTGCCGGGTCCGCCGCCCTGTGGACGTACACCGGGTCGGTCGGGTTGTGCGAGAAGAGGTGCTTGATGTCCATGAGCAGCAACTCCTGGTGCTGTTGCTCGTGATGGCAGCCCAGCTCCAGCAGTTCGAGGCCACGCTCGTCGACCCGGCCCGCCTCGAGGGCGTCGACGACGGCCTCGTCGATGCGGGCGCGGAAGTCCCCGATCTCCGCGACCGACGGGCGGGTGATGAGCCCGCGCTGCGGCCGCGGCTGCCGTGGGCCGACCGCCTCGTAATACGAGTTGAACAGGAAGCGGAACACCGGCTCCGGCGAGGTGTAGCCCGGCAGCCGGCCCAGCACGAACTCCTCGAAGAACCACGTGGTGTGTGCCCGGTGCCACGCCGCGGGGCTGGCCGCGGTCATCGACTGGGGGATCTGGTCCTCGGGGCTGAGCCGGGACGCGAGCAGGTCGGTGAGCCCCCGGACCTGCTGGAACTTCTCGACCACGCTCTCGGCGCGGGCGGTGGTGGCGACGGTTCCGGCTGTCATGGCTTCCCCCGTGGGTTGTGGTCGACGGCAGGCGGTCCGCGCCGGCGGACCCCTCGGCCCCCGACGCTGACCGCCACCCTAACCACGGTGTGGCCGCCGTCCCACCGATCCGGCAGTGCCCGGACGAACGGCGGCGATGCCTACCGGAACGGGAGCAGGCCCGGCTTCCCTGCGCGCTCGGCGGCGATGTTGCGTCGCTCGTGCTCGAGCAGCCGAAGCCTGTACTCGGGGCAATTGCCCATTCCGCCGTCGGCGCGGATCACCCGGTGGACGGGGATGACGAACGGCACCGGCACCAGCGTGCACAGCCGGCCGACGCGACGGGCGTTGCGTGGTCGGCCGGCGTCGATACTGACCTGGCCGTAGCTGGAGGTCTCGCCGTAGGGGATGTGCTGGATCTCGCGGTAGACCTCGCGTGAGAATTCATCGTGGACCCCGGCCGCCGCCCAGTCCAGCGGGACGTCGAACCCGCGGAGCCTCCCGGCCAGGTAGTCCTCCACCTGTTCCGCCAGGCGGGCGAGGTGCTCCGCCGCGGCGCCGGGCTCGGGATCGCGGCCCTCGTCGTCGTCGTGATGTTTCACGTTGAACCAGGTCGCGGCGGCATCCCTGTGGTCGAGCTGGTCTGCGTCGAGCTGGTCCGCGTCCACCTGGACGAGGCGCGCGATGCCGTCGGGGGTGGCCTCGACGAGCATCAGCCCGGCCGCGGTGGTGAGTACGTGCGTGACACCGCGGGGCGTCCGGGGCGCAGGCGCGCTCACACGGGACCCACTCACACCAGCCTCACTCACACCACGCTCGGGCGGTCCGGGTTGGTGACGTCGGCGTCGGCGGTGTCGAGCCGCTCGAACAGGGCGTCGGCGCCGTCGCGTCCGATGGCGGACATCTCCGCGGTGGTGATCGGCACGGCCTGCAGGCGCGTGAGCAGGGGGCCGGTGCCGTCGGGGCCGCCGGTCTCGTCGACCACCTGCAGGTCCGGCCACAGGAACGGCGGCGTGAGGACCAGGTGCTCGCACGTACGGCCGGGATCGACCAGCCCGACCGCGTTGGGGATCACCGCGCCGGGCGCCACGTGGATGGAACCGGTGGCCACCGCGAGCGCGCACGCGTCCAGGACGTCGGCCATGGCGCGGTGACCGGTGCGGCCGACGGTGACGAACTCGGAGCGGATGTGTCGCCCCTCGGGCGTGGTGACGTTGGTGGGGAGCTCGCGGGCGCCCACGGTGGCGTAGGTGGAGAAGCCGGGCGCGGGAACGTCGTCGACGACGACGATGTCGCAATGCCACTCCGTTGTCTGACCCTCCTCATCCGGCTCGGTCTCGTGCGGATAGCGCAGGACGCGGACCGATTCCTTGTGGCCGAGGATGCCCTCGAGGCCGGAGAGATCGGCCGTGTCCGGGCCGGGGAGGTTGTTCTCGTTACTCATGCAAGGGCTCGCAGTCGCGGTTCGAGGTCGGAATTGAAGAGGTCGAGGAAGCGTTTCTGATCGTGGCCGGGGGCGTGGAAGACCAGGTGGTTCAGGCCCGCGTCGACGTATTTTTTGACCTGCTCGACGGCCTCATCGGGGTCCGAGGCGACGATCCACCGCTTGGCGACCTGCTCGATCGGCAACTCATCCGCGAGGCGCTCCATCTCGCGCGGGGAGTCCACCGAGTGCTTTTGCTCCGGTGTCAACGACAGCGGGGCCCAGAAGCGGCAGTTCTCCAACGCGGCGGCCGGGTCGGGGTCGTAGCTGATCTTGATCTCGATCATCCGGTCGATCTTCGCCGAATCGCGCTCGTTGATTCCGGCGCCCTCCTCGACGGCCGGGAGCAACTTGTCGGTGTACAGCTCCATCCCCTTTCCGGAGGTGCAGATGAACCCATCGCCCACCCGGCCGGCGTACTTGGCCACCACCGGACCACCCGCGGCGACGTAGACAGGCACCCCACCCTCGGGCACGTCATAGAGGAACGCGTCCTTGGTCGAGTAGTAGTCACCCTCGAAGTTGGTGGTCTCGCCGGTCCACAGCTCGCGCATGAGCCGGACCGACTCACGCAGGCGCGCGAACCGCTCCTTGAACTCCGGCCACTGGCCCTGATGCCCGGTGGCGATCTCATTGAGCGCCTCACCCGTGCCCACACCGAGGAAGATGCGGCCCGGGTACAGGCACGCCATCGTCGCGAACGCCTGCGCCAACACCGCCGGGTTGTAGCGGAACGTCGGGGTGAGCACCGAGGTGCCCAGCTGCAGCCTCTCGGTGCGCTCGCCCACCGCCGTCATCCACGCCAACGAGAACGGCGCATGACCACCGTCGTGGCGCCACGGCTGGAAATGATCCGACACCGAGGCCGAATCCATCCCCGCCTGCTCCGCCATCACGGCGAACTCCACCAGATCACGCGGACCGAACTGCTCGGCCGACGCCTTGTAACCGAGCTTCAGGGACGGGGTGTCGGGCATCAGCTTCTCCTGCAGGTAGGCATGTGACCAGATTCACCTCTGGCGCGCGCGGGGCACGGGGCCGAGTATGCCAGCGAGCCAGGTTAGGGGTGCACGGGTTGACAGCGGCTCCCCCTTGCACCGCGCTCACCTCCGCGAATGGCGGAGTGCACTCTAAATCCAAGTCAACCCTAATATTCATGACAGCTAACGACCGCACACCGAGCGACCGATCGGTGCATTGCACTGGGAGAATAAACCCACGTTCATGGTTGCATCATCGGTAACGATTTCGTAATGTGTGCGGCGGGCCACCGCAGTGTCCCGGTGTCGATCAAGTCCCATCCCCGTACGAGGCCGACACATCCCACCCCCCGGGATCGTCGCGTGGTCCCCCTCGGAAAGGCAGGGCGCACATGGACGCCACCACTCCTCTCAATCCCGAAGCCCAGCGGAAGCAGGACCGGGCCCGCAAGCGCAAGGCGATCCTCGCCGGCGGCGTGGTCCTCGGCCTCGGCGCAGCGGTGACGCTGGCCGCGTGGTCGGATGACGTGTTTGCGAACGGGACGTTCACCACTGGCTCGTTTGAGTTGCAGGGTTCCACCACCGCGGACGCAGGGGACTTTAAGAATTACGACGGCCCAACTGGCACCCCCGCGGATACTGCGTCATTGTCCTTCACCATGGCGCCTCTAGACATCGCCCCGGGCGACGTGAACTACGCACCATTCTGGCTGCGGGTCAATGGAACCCAAGACGCGTT
The DNA here is from genome assembly GCF_051994785.1 of Dietzia sp. MNB45. Lineage (NCBI taxonomy): Bacteria > Bacillati > Actinomycetota > Actinomycetes > Mycobacteriales > Dietziaceae > Dietzia > Dietzia sp. MNB45. The sequence continues at coordinate 3,138,064 of NZ_CP163397.1, forward strand.
GATTACCATTCCGAGTGTCAGCGGGACAACCCCCGCACTGAACACCCAGCTCAGCTACAAGATCTACACGGGCGCGCCCACGTGTGATGCTGCCGGTGTGGCAAGTGCCGCGGCAAAGATCGCGTACTCGAAAAACTCCATCGACGGGGCTGCTGCTGATATCTCGGCTGGCAACCAGGTCACAGCGCCGCAAGCCCCCTCGAGTGTGCCCCTATGCATCACGGTCACAGCAGTGGCTGATCAAACCCTCCTCCCCCAGGGCGCGTCGACCACCATCACCTGGCGCTTCACTGGCACTTCCGTCAACGGTACTTAGTTCGTAACGGCTGCACTGACGGGCGAGCGGTGGTCGTTTCCCTTCGCTCGCCCGTCAGCGAAGTTTACTTATGCCTGACAAAGGCGGCTAGCCAGGTAGCGAGAAGCCGTTCTCTGTGGCGCCAGCACATTCATTCTGCAAGAAGGACGTGACACCGTGACCGGAACCGGTAGCCTGCGCCGGGTCAGGGCCAAGGGCGCCATTGCCGCGCTCGGGTTGGGAACTGCGGTGATTGCCGCCACGACTCTCGCTGTCCCCTCGGAGACTCTCGCTTCATTCGCAGACAATGTGTTCGCTGGCGGACAGTTTCTTACCGGGAGGTTCGGGTTACAGACGTCTCTCACGGCCGAGGGTCCATTCAGCGACGGCCCAACTAATCTTCCAGGATCAACCAACCCTGGCACCGTCGCGTTTTCGACGCCGATCGCACTCACCCCGGGGGCGACGTCGTACGCACCCGTATACCTGCGCACGACTTCGAACACCACGAGCAGCGCCAGAGTCGGCATCTCGACCCCAGCCAAGGGGACTAGCAACACAGCGCTATGGGGCACCCCGCCGAGCTCGCCGGGTCTCATCACCTACGCCGCCCGAGCCGTGCTGACCACGATCTCCAGCACGTGCAATGCCGCAGTCTGGACAGGCTCACAAGGTACTCAGCTCTATCCGCCGAATTCCCCGTTCTACGCATCGACAGCCTCCACCTTCATCCTCAACGCAGCGGCAGGAACCACCTACATGGTGTGCTTTCGTTTCACTCTCGCGAGCAACGTCACCAGTGCCCCCGCCGGCACGAATGGGGCCTCCGTCTATCCTGTTTGGACCTTTAACGGAATCTCACCTACGCCATGACGAAAGCAACGACCAGAGTTGACTCTGTTGAACTGGAAGACCGGCACACCCCTGGCCGCCCAAGCGTCGGTGTCAGATTTGTCGACGGTCTGCTCACTGTTTTCGCCACGCTGGGCGTGGTCTGCATCGCCGCGACCATAGCCGCGTTCGCGCTCAACATCAGCCTGATCATGTTCAAGACCGGGTCGATGTCGCCCACCATCCCGACCGGCTCCCTCGCCGTCGTCAGGCTGATCCCCGCCTCCGACATCAAGGTCGGCGACGTCACGACGGTCTCACGCGGTGAAGGCCAACTCCCTGTGACCCACCGCATCGTGTCCGTGTCCCCAGTGGGCGGTGACACCTACTCCATCGAGATGAAGGGCGACGCCAACGATTCCCCGGACGCGCAGCCGTACGAGGTAACCGAGGTCAAGAAGGTGCTCTGGCACGTGCCCGGGCTCGCTTACGTGGTGGCCGCGGTCAGTCAACCGAAGTACATGGCCGGGATCACAGTCGCGGCCTCATTCCTTGTCGTGTGGGCCTTCTGGCCTCGAAAGCAGTGAACATGAACACCCCTCCGCACTCGACACGTCTCCGCCGGCTTGCGGCGTCCGTCGGCGGACTCGCTATCGCTGGTGTCTTGGCCCTGTCCGGCGCGGTTGTTCCGGGCACCGAGATGACGGAAGCGGCGTGGAACGACACCGAGGTCGCTCAAGCCGAGGTCAAAGCGACATGGCCGACCCAGTGGTTTGCAAGGACTCTCGGAAACTCGTGGGAGTCCGTCAGAACTATACGGGCGTCCGATGGATCAAAATATGAGGCGCAGGAATCGTTTGGACCAGGTGATGGATATGGCGTTTTTGCAAGAATTTCCGCAGAGAACCAGCGGAATCCTTCTAATCCGCTCAAACTTACGACCAATACCGAATTAGACCCCGGATACATCTCCGACAATTCCCTCGCCTCGTCGGACGCGAGCACCACTTCAAGGATATGGATGGGCCGAACAGACACGTTCGGCCGTGCAGTCACACGACATTGCATAGATGACCCAAATTCATACAGCCCACTCGCTACGAACTGCGTCGGTGGCACATCGAACGCATTCATTGAATCGGCCCAGAAGCTGGCCAATTTCTCACTCTCCATCTCCACTGCGGGCGCTAAGAACGGTCGACTTAACGCAAACGGGGTCAGCACCAGTGTGCGCTGCTACCCCGGTTCTCAGAAGCCTGAAGCTGAGTCTTTTGTTCCCGCACCTACCACGCTTCCCGGCAAGAGCGGCGAACGAGTATCGGTTGCAGAGGAACTTGGGATCTTGCCAGACTCTTACGGTAGCGAACGCCTTCTTCCTCTACCGATGGCCGATGACCCAGGAATTTTGAACGACGGACAGGGGCCGTGGTTCCGAGCGAATATCCAAAATATGGACGGCACAAGCGATTCGTCCAGCCGTCTGGTCTGGATTATGCGAATTACCGCAGACCGTTACGTGACCAGCTCGCCCGCTGCCTATGCAAAAAGCGAGGTTTCAGTTGAAATACAAACCTACTCCGACTCAGCAGCGGGGTTTTCGCGCGGCAAGTTCGTCGGCAGTGTTCACGTAGTACTGTCGCGCTCCGAATGTGGAATTGGAAGAGTCCCCACCCGAGATTTTTACTACAACGGGATTGATCAGGTCGGCAGAGTTCAAGACCAACCGAGATTCACAAAACCATTCTTCTATCCCGGGCAGATCGATAGAGGGGAGACCGGAAGATTCACACCCGTAGCGACAGTCAACGGCAACAAAGTCGCCGCACTCAATGAATCAGAAACAAGTGCGCAAGCGGGACGCTACCTTCCCCCCACCACCACCGTGACCTCACCGCTCGAGAATTCGACCGCGTCCGAGACCACCACCTCGGCGCCGCCCCTCCCGTCCGGGGAGGACGAGTCGACAACCGCGCGCACGAGCATCACCACCCCGCCGGCGACGAAGACGGTCACCTCGACGTCGGCCGCCCCCGCGACCGTTATCCCCGACGAGCCCGCGCCACTCTCGTCTGCGGCCCGACTCGAAGACGTGGGCACCGCGACCGTGGACGGGGAAGACTTCGTCGTCGTCACCCCCGGTGACACCGTTCCCTCCGACGCGCGGGAGGGCGTGGCGGCACTGGAGATCTGGCTGAACGGCGGCGACCCCGGCGACACCTGGTCGACGTTCACGTCCACCGACCCCGACGCGGACGGCTGGCGCTGGGCCGCCATCAACCAGGAGACCGGGACCGTGGTCTACATCCGCTGACATGCGCCCGGGCCGCCCGGCGGGTCCACAAGGCGCCCGACACGCCGATGGCCGCCGTGAGATTCGCCACGCGCCGGGGCCGAATGTAACGACTCGACGTCATCAACCAATAACCTTGGTGAACACGGCGATCACTGCGGCCCCGCCCGCACCAGAGCCCCCTCCTCTGGACCGATCTCCACCAGACGGCCCCTCGGAGGAGTCATGCGCATCCGGCACGCGGCGACCACACTGGTCGCACTCGCTGCCGCCTCCGTCTGCGCACTCGGCGCGACGGTGATCGTCCAGGACCGCGAAGAGCAGACCCGCGAGTCCGAACTGCGCAGCTCGGCGTGGTCCGTCCAGGCGTCCACCGACTTCGGTACGACCTGGACCGCGCCCATCTCCTCCTACGGCGGCCACTTCCCCGTCCGCGTGGACACGGCCGGCCTGCGCAACCGCTCCGCCTACCAGCCCCTGACACTACGCACCACCGTCGACTCCCGGTCCGACGCCCACGTCGACATCGGCGAGGGCGCCCTCGTCGATGGAGACCCCGAGACCGCGTCCCATGTACGGGTCCGGGCCGTCTCGGCCCGCGGCGGAGCATGCGCCGCGCCGGCGTTCGACCTCGACTCACCGAGCATCCTCGCCGGCGACAGTGACCGGCCGGTGCCACTCGACGCGCCCACCGTCGACGAACCGCTGGTCCTGCCCGGCGCCACCCGCACCACGCCCGGATCCCCGGTCACCGTGTGTCTCGAGCTCAGTATGGACGCGGCCGCCCCGGCCACCGACTCGATGCTCACGCTGGCCTGGCCCGTCGACATCGCCCGCGGCGACGCCGACTCCTAGCCGGACCGGCGCAGCCCCCAGCCCGGCCCGGCCGAGCGCAGCCACCACCCCACCGCGCCCCGGCCCGACCCCGGACGCTCAGCGGCGCCCCGCGGCCTCGTCGTAGATCCGCGCATGAGCCGCGATGACGCTCGTCGGATCAGCGCCCTCGACCCGCGGCGGGACGGCCCGGGGATTCTCCAACGCCGCCCGCACCGCCACCGCCACCGCGGACGGATCGCGGGGATCGTAGACCTCCCCGGAGTGATCGCCCGGATCGCAACGGTCGAACCACTGCTCCCGCAGGCACCCCACCGCCGGGAACACCGGCGACACGCCCAGGTCGCGGCACAACTCCAACCAGGTGGAATGGGTGGCGAAGCGGTACGGCAACACACACACGTCGAGCGCGGCGAACTCGGGCAGCAACGGCGCCAGGTCCAGCGACTCGTACCGCACCAACCGCACCGACTCCCAGCCGCCCTCGGCCGCCAGCTCCGCCACCAGATGGTGCCCGCCGGCCTCGCGGTCCTCGCCGCACGCGTCGCGCCACGCCTGCGCCTCCACGACGATCCGCAGGTGCGCGCCCCGCCGCCCGTGGGCGACGGGCGCCAGCTGGTCCAGCAGCTCCGGGCCGTCGATGTTCTCGCCCAGCCGCTCCAGCAACACCCCCACCACCACCGGATCGCCGGGACCGCGCAGGTGCTTGCCGGCGCGGATGGCGGAGGAGACCTCGTCCTCGTCCAGCAGCCGCGGGTGCGGCACGACCACCGGTTCGACGCCCCACCGCACCCACAGTTCGTGCGCCGCCACCTCGGTCAGCGTGACCACGGCAGCGGCGGCCTCGACCAGTGTGCCGGTGTGGTCGCGGTGCGGGAGTTCGTCTTCGTGGGACGGGTAGACGATGTCGTGGACGGTGAGAACCATCGGCACCTCGGCCCGCGACAGGTGCTCCACCACCCCGTCCACGCTCTCGGGCTCCAGGTAGTCGTAACCGAAGTGCACGTGCGCCAGGTCGACAGTGCGCAGCGGGTCGCCGTCGCGATGAATCTCGCCCGACGCCTCGTGGCCGGGATCGAACTCCGCGGGAGTCACCGCCTCGGGCGGGGTCTGCCCGTTCACCACCCCGGGCCGGACGGGCACCAGCTCTACGTGCTCAGCGCCATCCAGGCCGGTGATACGGCGAACCGCGGGATGGGCGGCCGGCAGCACCGCCACCCGGACCCGGGAATGTTCACCCCGATCAGACATACGATCAATCTAGACCGTCACCCCAGACCGCGACGCAGGTCCTCTATGAGGTCGCCCGCGTGTTCCAGCCCCACGGACAGGCGGACCACGTTGTCGCCGATGCCCACCGCGGCGCGGGCCTCGGGCTCCATGGACGCATGCGTCGTCGTCGCGGGATGGGTCACCAGCGTCTTGGCGTCGCCGAGGTTGTTGGAGATGTCGATGACCTCCAACGAGTTCAGCAGAGAGAAGCACTCCTTCTTCCCGCGGCCGCCCTCGTCGTCGTCGTACTTCAACCCGAACGTCACCACCGACCCGCCGCCCGACATCTGCGCCCGCGCCAACTCGTACTGGGGGTGCGACTCGAGCATCGGGTATGTCACCCGCTCCACGGCCGGGTGCGACTCCAGGAACCGCGCCACCTCCAGCGCGTTGGCACTCATCCGCTCGACGCGCAGGCTCATGGTCTCCAGGCCCTTGAGCAGGACCCACGCGTTGAACGCGCTCATCCCGAACCCGGCGTGGCGCATGAGGTTCTGCACAGGGCCGGAGATGTACTCCTCGGTGCCCAGCACGGCGCCGCCCAGGACGCGGCCCTGGCCGTCGATGTGCTTGGTGGTGGAATACACGACGATGTCCGCGCCCAGCTTGAGCGGCTTCTGGTGCAGGACGGTGGCGAAGACGTTGTCCACCACCACCTGCGCGCCGGCGGCGTGCGCGAGGTCGCACACCGCGCGCACGTCGACCAGCTCCTGCATGGGGTTGGAGGGAGTCTCGAAGAAGACGGCGTCGGTGGGCTCGCTGAGCGCCTCGCGCCACTGGTCGAGGTCGGCGCCGTCGACGAACACCGTCTCCACACCCCAGCGTGGCAGGATCTCCGCGCAGATCACGTAACAGGAGCCGAACAGCGCGCGCGAGGCCACCAGGCGCGACCCGTTCCCGCACAGCGCGGCCAGGGCCACGAACACCGCGGACATGCCGGAGCTGGTCGCGAAGCACGCCTCGGCGCCCTCGATCTGCCGCAGACGCTCCTGGAACATCGCGACCGTCGGGTTGCCGTAGCGGGAGTAGACGAACCGCTGCTTCTCGCCGTTGAACGACGCCTCGGCCGCCTCCGCGGACTCGTAGACGTAGCCGGAGTTGAGGAACATCGGCTCTGTGGTCTCCTCGAAGCCGGTGCGCATCTGCCCGGCCCGCACGCCCAGGGTGTCGGGGTGGAGACCGTCGGGGAGCTCGTTGTTTCTCATCGCTGCTTTCTTGTGTGTGGTGCGTGGGTGATGCGGCGGGGCGAGGGGCGTACGGGCGTGGCGGGCTGGCCGTGGTGGCCCGGTCAGGACTGGCGCCAGGCCAGGCCCGCGACCTTCCACCCGTTGACGGTGCCGCGGTGTCCGGCGGCGTCCGGGTCGCCCTCGAACCCCTCGGCCACGTTGTAGGCGGTGCGGTATCCGGCGGCGGTGGCCAGGCTCGCGGCGGCGGCGGACCGGCCACCACTGCGGCACAGGAACAACACCGGTGTCTCCGCGGCGACACCGGCCTCGCCGAGGTGCTCGACGAACCGCTCGTTGGGCTGGCCCGCCGAGGTCATCCACTCGATGCCCAGGGTGCGCTTGCCCAGCTCGGACAGATCGGCGCCGCCGACCCACTGCCACTCGGCGCTGGTACGGACGTCCACCAGGACCGCGTCGGGATCGGAGGCGAGCAGATCCCAGGCCTGGCGGGGCGATAGGTCCCCGGCGTAGTCGCTCATGGGTGTCGATTATGCTCCCCCGACGGCAGATCGACTGGGTCGAGGTACCCCGCTCGCCTTTCTGTGCGACGATCGCGGACATGACGCCTGTCACAGATTCCCCGTTCCGGGTGGCCGTAGTGGGGTCCGGCCCGGCGGGGGTGTACGCCAGCGAGGCCCTGCTGGACTGGAGTGACAACCGGGATCCCTCCGGACGCGGGATCGTGGTGGACCTCATCGACCGGCTCCCGGTCCCCTACGGTCTGCTGCGGCACGGCGTGGCCCCCGACCACCCCCGCATCAAGGGCATCGCCCGCACGCTGGAGGGGATCGCCGCCGACCCGCGCATCCGGTTCCTCGGCAACGTCGAGTTCGGCCGCGACCTCACCCTGGACGACGTGCACCGCTTCTATCACGCGGTCGTCTTCTCCACCGGCGCGCTCGCGGACCGTCGGCTCGGCATCCCGGGCGAGGACCTCGAGGGGTCGTACGGGGCCGCCGAGTTCGTGACCTGGTACGACGGCCACCCGGATGCGCACCCCGAGTGGGCGCTGACCGCCGAGCGCGCGGCCGTGGTGGGCGTCGGCAACGTCGCCCTGGACGTGGCACGCATGCTGGTGCGCAGCCCCGAGCAGTTGGAGCCCACCGACATCCCCGAGCACGTCCGCGCCGGGTTCGGCACCAACACGACCCGGGTGGTGTCGGTGATCGGCCGCCGCGGCCCCGTCCACGCCAAGTTCACGCCCCTGGAGTTGCGGGAGATGGCCAAGGTGGAGGGCGTCACGATCGTGGTGGACCCGGCCGACCTGGAGTACGACGACGACGAGGCGCGCACCCTCCGCGACAGCGATCGCCGGGTCGGGCAGGTGTGCACGCAACTCGAGAAATGGGCCGGGGCACAGCGTGAGGCCGGTCTGGGGACGGCGGATGAGGCCGAGGCCGCCGCCCTCGCGGCCGGCGAACGGGTGGTGCGGTTCCGCTTTCACCGGTCCCCGGTCGAGATCCTGGGTTCCGACGGCCGGGTGTCCGGGCTGCGCCTGGCGGTGACCGAGCCGGCCGGTGCCGGCGGGCGGGTCCGCAGCAGCGGCCGGACGGAGGACCTGCAGGTCGAGGCGGTCTATCGCGCGGTCGGCTACCGCTCGTCCGCCCTGGAGGGAGTGCCCTTCGACCACGACTCGGCGACCATCCCCAACGACTCCGGCCGGATTCTCGACTCGCCGGGCGGGGAGCACCTGCCGGGTCTGTTCACCGCGGGCTGGGTCAAGCGCGGGCCCTCCGGGGTGATCGGCACCAACCGTTCCTGCGCGGTGGAGACCGTGGGGCAGCTGGCCACCGAGCTCGAGTCCGGCGTCCTACCCGAGCCCGCCGAGCCGGACCCGCAGGCCGTGCGCGACCTGCTCACCGACCGCGGCGTGGACCTCGTCGACGGCGACGCCTGGCTGGAGATCGACGCCCACGAGCGTGGGCTCGGCGAGGCGGCGGGCCGCGAACGCACCAAGCTGCCGGGCCGCGCGGAGATGCTGGAGGTCGCTCGCGCCTCCCGTTCCACCGCCAGCCTCGGAGAAATCCGCTACTCGGATTCCCGATCCGCTACCCGAATCCGGGTAGCGGATCCGGAAACGGGGTAGCGGATTGTGCCGGGTTGGTTTTTCCGGCCGGGGCGGTCGATGCGGGGCGCTGTCGGTGTCGGGGATGCGGGGCGCTGTCGGTGTTGGGGATGCGGGGCGCTATCGCTACCGGGATCAGTCCGTCTCCGCGACGAGCCGGCCGATCTCGTCCAGTGACACCGTGCCCGGGTCGAAGTAGCGGGAGTGCGCGCTGCGCACAGAGTCGGCGCCCGAGCCAGGCTCGGTGACGTCCACCGCGAGCCCGCCGAACTCCCCGGTGCCCGGCCGTCCGCCGAGCACGCCGGTGACCGACCACCACGGCACCGGATCCCAGCGCGAGGCGACTCCCACCACCTCGTCCTGTCCCGCCCCACGCGCGACGCCGGCCTCGTCGACCCGTTGCACGGCGATCGAGTCGACACCCGCGCCGGGACTGCCGATGTGGATCATCCGGTCGGCTGCCAGCCCCAGCGGGTCCGCGGCGGTCACCCCCAGGACCACGGACCCGTAGCTGTACCCCACCGCGGCGTGGGGGGCATCGTCGCCGTCCACGCGCTCCACCGCGTCCAGGCCCGCCGCGAACGTCCGCAGGTCCGCGACATGCGCTCGCGCGGGTGCCGTCGAGGAGCCGGCGGCCGTGACGTCGGCGGGCGCGTCGTAGCCCTGCCACGACACCGCAACGCAGGACTCGACAGCCGCACCGGGTGCGGAGTCGGCGGCACCGGGATTCGAGCCGGCCCCGTCGAGGCCCGAGGCGGCCGCCTCGCACACCGCCTCCGCCCGGCCGGCGGTACGAGCGAGCGTCTCCAGCGACGACCCCGTTCCCGGGATGAGCGTGACCACCCGGTCGGCGGTGTCGGGATCGGCGCTCGCGACCACCGCGCGACCGTCCGGGTGCAGGTCGAGCAGATGCCGTCGCGGGTCGGCCTCGAGATGCGCGGCCAACGCCGACAGGGCCGGCGCGACACCGTCGAGCCCGTCTCCGCCGGCGCCGGTATCGGCCGCGTCGAGCAGTCGGCGCAATCGGGTCCGGTTGATCGCATCCCGCGTGACCGACGACAGGCCGTCCACCGAGCCCAGCTCAGGGTGGTCTCGGGCCAGCCTGGCCCGGTCGGCAGGCCCCAGCCCGTGCCACACTTCGGCGACCGCCCGGGGATCGTCGTCGGTCGATCCCGACAGGTCGATGCACGGGCGCGTCGCCGGATCCGTGTGCCCGGTGAGATGGTCGGCAGCTTCGCGCAGCCGCTTCGCCAGGCCGCGATCCGCCTCCCCCACCGCCATGGTGTCCCCGGTGCCGGGCGCGGCGAGTTCGTCGTCGCTCCAGCTGATCACCGCCCGCGCCAGCCGCGCCCCCTCGGCCCGCAGGACGTCGGCCACATAGAGGCAGTTGCCGGAGACCATCCTGGCCTCGGCGGCAGCGTCAGCAGCGCGGCTGCGCGCCCGGGCCCCCGCGTGGCCGGACCACCCGCCCTCGTCGGCCATTCCACCGACCGCCGCGCCGCTGCCTATCCCGTCACCGGCCACCGCGCCGCCCAGTCGGCGGGCGACCATGTCGAGGTCCTCGGCCGACTCGGCGATCCGCCGACCCACCGCCGCCGCCCGCGATTCGGCGTGGTCGATCGCCACCACCAGCGCCTCAGCCCGCTGTCCCGGTGACACCGCGGGCCACCTCCTCATCCGCCTCCGCCAGCAGTCCGGCGGCCCGGGCCATCGCCTCCGCGATCCGCCGGCTCTGCGACTCGTGCTCCCGGGCCCGCCGGGCGAGCAGGTCCGCGCACTCGGCGAGCGCGGGACCGGTGAGCAGCGCCCCCGCACCTCCGGCCGCCATGCCGGCAGCCGCCGCTGACGCCTCCTCCAGCGCCGCGACCAGATCCGCCGCACTGGCGGCCGTGTCCACGCCCGCGTCGCGGACCCGGGCCGCCTCGGCCGTCACCGCCGTCTGCTCGAACGCCAGGAGCACGGCCCCCAGCGGGCCCGCCTCGGCCGTGGCGCCCGGCGCGGCGACCCCGCCACCGGCTCGCTCCCCCTGCTCCGCCATCGTCCCCACTCCCCTCCGGCCCGGGCATCCGGGCCGTTCGAGAGGTCACGCTATGGGCGGAGTACGACGCACAGGGCCCGCCAGCGGGGGCCTGTGGATGAGGTCGACGACCATTCACAGGCCCGGGCGAGCCGGTCCGTCTCTCAGCGCAGGTCGGGCTGTTCGGCGTACCGCCCGCCGACAAACATGCGAGCGAGCACCGCTCCCAGCCCGACGATGAAGACCACCAGGGCACCCGGAAGCGCCCACCCCGGCATCTGATCGGTCCCGGACCGGGCAGCCATCACGATGCCCACCTGTCCCGCCACCAGCAGCGCGAGCGTCAACGCGGTGATGAGCCACAGGTCCTCACGCAGCAACCTCTCGAACCTGCGCAGTCGGGCTCCGGAGGCAGTCCACCACTGCTTGTTGGGGGCGTTGATGAACTCGGGAGCCGACACCACCAGCCTCGACATGAGCGGCATCGGCAGGACGACCAACAGCGGCAGTAGCGCGGAGAACGCCAACGCGCCGTTCCTGGTCGACCAACCGTCGGCCTCGCCGCCCGCGCCGAAGTGCGTCGGCACCCGATCCGGCAGGACGGCCACCTGCCAGGCCAGCACGCCGAGCCACACCAGGATCACTGCCACGGACAGCGTCAGGATCCACGGCGCCGTCGGCTCCTTCGGCAGATCGCGTGCGTCGTCTGCCGCGGACCTCGTCGTCGTCATCTCGCGGCGCCCTCCCAACCCACGATCACCGGCCGCACCTACCTCACCACCGTCACACGCGAGGCGGCCTCACGCGCGCGCTCACGGGCGATCTCGACATCCTCGCCGGTCGCGACGGCCACGCCCATCCGGCGGAACTCGCTGGCCGACGGCTTGCCGAACAGGCGGACATCGGACTCCGGCACGGCGAGCGCGCGGGCGACACCGGCGAAGCCGACGCCCTCGACGGTCCCGTCGCCCTCGGTGCCGTCCTCCGCGATCCCCGTGCCGCCGTAGATCACCGCGGACGCGCCCGGACTGGCCATGGTGGTGACCACCGGCAGACCGAGGACGGCGCGCGCGTGCATCTCGAACTCACTGAGCACCTGGCTGCGCAACGTCACGAGTCCGGTGTCGTGGGGACGGGGGCTGACCTCGGAGAAGTAGACGTCGACGCCCTTGACGAACAGCTCCACGCCGAACACGCCGACCCCGCCGAGCGCGCCCGTCACCCGCGCCGCGACCGACCGCGCCGAGTCGTAGGCGTCCTGGGTCATGGCCTGCGGTTGCCACGACTCCACGTAGTCGCCGCGCTCCTGGCGGTGGCCGATCGGCTCGCAGAAGTCGGTGCGGATCTGCCCCGTCTCCGGGTCGACGCTCCGCACGGTGAGCAGGGTGATCTCGTACTCGAAGTCGACGAACGACTCCACGATTACGCGCGCCCCCGCGACGCGGGCGCCGGACTGCGCGTAGTCCCACGCCGTTTCCACGTCCTCGGGACCGTGGAGGGACGACTGTCCCTTGCCCGACGACGACATGGTGGGCTTGACCAGGCACGGGAACCCGATCCGGGAGCACGCCTCCTGCAGTTCCTCCAGTGAGGACGCGAACGCGAAGCGGCTCGTGGGCAGGCCCAGCTCCTCGGCGGCGAGGCGGCGGATGCCCTCGCGGTCCATCGTCAGGTGCACGGCGCGGGCGGTGGGCGCGACGCGGGCGAGGCCGTCCTGTTCGATCTGCGCGAGCGAGGCGGTGGCGATGGCCTCGATCTCCGGCAGGATCACCTCGGGCTTCTCCAGCTCGACGACCCGGCGCACCTCGTCGGCGTCGGTCATGTCGATGGTGTGCGAGCGGTGCGCGACCTGGTGCGCCGGGGCACCGTCGTAGCGGTCGACCGCGATGACCTCGACGCCCAGACGCTGCAGCGCGATGGTCACCTCCTTGCCCAGCTCCCCCGAGCCGAGCAGCATCACGCGGGTCGCGGTCGGCGTGCCCGGCGTGCCGAAGCGGTCCACGGTGGGCGGGGCGAGGGGATCGTGGGGGTCGGTCATGTCGACCACGCTAGTAGACCTGCGACGACGGCCGAAGTGCGGCTGAACAGACTATCGGGCCCGGCACCGTGAGGTGCCGGGCCCGACCGGTCGAACATTGTGGTGCGTTGCGATCACTCCGCCGGTTCAAGCGGGGGGAGGTCGTCGGTGTCGTCTCCACCGCTGCCGGCCTCGCTGAACCCGGAACTCATGAACGAGCTGCCCTCGCCCTCTCCGTCCTCCGAGCTGGCCGCAGCGAGCGAACCGAGGACGTTAGCGCCCATCTCGACGCTGCCGCCGGAGATGGATCCCGCGGAGACGGGCTCCACGGAACCGCCGGGGACACGACCGTTAATCTGGTCCGCGACCACTTGCGGATCGATACCGAAGTTGGTTATCAAACCGCCCAGCGTGCCGTCCTCGTTCACGGGGACACAGAGGACGATGCCGACGGCCGGCGTCTCCGGGGACAGCGCGGTCCACGTGACATCCGTCCCGGCCTCGACCAGGACAGAGCGGCCCGGCTGACCGAACACGAACGGGAAAACGTTCTGAACGACGTTGTTCTCGACCACGGGATCATCGAGCTCCACGGTCGGAGCTCCCTCCGCGTCTGCGAGAAGGTGGGTCAGTCCGCCGCCCGCCTCGATGGCAGTGATGAGCGCGATCCCGGCCGCGAGGTCGCCCTCCGGGTAGTCGGTCTCGAGGTTGTTGTCTTCGATCGTCGAGTACGGGGCGGTGGCCCCCAGGCAGCGCTGGTCGGCATCCGACTCGTTGGTATAGGTGACAGTCGGGCCACCCTCCTCATTCGGCGCGACCGTGACGGGGCCGCTGAGAGCCTCGCCGGCGGTCTCGAGATCCCCGGCGATCTCGCCGAGGTTGATCGAGCTACTGCCGAGCGAACCCGTCGACTCGTCATCCTGGGCGGAGGCGATGCCGGCACCCGCGAAGGTGGTTCCGGCAGCGAGGGCGACGGCCGATGCTCCGGCCAGGAATCGGTTACGAACGAACATGAATGCTCCTTGCAGTGAGGGAAAGTCACCACATCGAGGACCGCGGTGACACTCGCAGACGCTCCGGTGAACGCCTACGTTGAGCGTGGCATAGATCACACCGACAGGGGTCGTAAGCGGCGCAAACTTTAGGGTTCTATAACTAAATGTTAATTTTCTTATCATCGCTGGCCACAGGCGCAACAGCAGTACCGGCCACCTGCCTCTAACCCGCTCGACGGTTAGGCGATAATGTGTGTTCAAAGCCACACGAAAGGGCACACCTGTGACCAGTTCCTCTTCCGGCCCCCTTGCCAGCATCCGCGTCGTCGAACTCAATGGCATCGGCCCCGGCCCCCACGCTTGCATGATGCTGGCGGACCTGGGCGCCGACGTCGTCACGGTCATGCGCCCCGGAGAGCTCGCCACCCAGGTCGGCGGCTGGGCGCACATCACCCGCCGCGGCCGGACCGTGGTGGAGGCCAATCTCAAGAGCGACGAGGGGCTGGCGCAGGTTCGCGACCTCATCGGCAGAGCCGACGTGCTGGTCGAGGGATTCCGCCCCGGGGTCACCGAGCGCATGGGGCTGGGCCCCGACGAGTGCCTCGAGTTTAATCCGCGCCTGGTCTACGCCCGTATGACCGGCTGGGGCCAGCACGGCCCGCTCGCCCACACCGCCGGCCACGACCTCAACTACATCTCGCTCACCGGCCACCTCAATGCGATCGCCCGTAAGGGCGAGCGCCCCGTGCCGCCGCTCAACCTCGTCGGCGACTTCGGCGGCGGCTCGATGTTCCTCATCCAGGGCATCCTCGCCGCGATCATCGAGCGCGCCACCTCCGGCCAGGGGCAGGTCATCGACGCCGCCATGACTGACGGCGCATCGGTGTTGGGCCAGTTCCAGTGGGCGATGCGTGCCCGCGGCCAGTGGTCGGACGTCGCCGGGACCAACATGCTCGACACCGGGTACCCGTTCTACGACGTCTACACCTGCTCGGACGGCAAGTACATGGCGGTTGGTTGCCTTGAGCCGCAGTTCTACGCCGAGTTCGCCCGGCTGTTGGGCATCAACGGCGAGGGGATGCCCGGCCAGTTCGACATGGACCGTTGGGAGGAACTGCGCGAGATCATCGCCGGGAAGTTCGCCGAGAAGCCCCGTGACGAGTGGGCCGAGTTGTTCTACGGCACCGACGCCTGCACCACGCCGGTGCTGACCTACACCGAGGCGCTCGACCATCCGCACAACGTGGCGCGCGAGACCTTCGTCGAGGTCGCCGGCGATGCCGGGCCCGCGCCCGCGCCGCGCTTCTCTCGCACTCCGGCCCCCGCGGTGCCGGTCGCGCCCCCGACCGAGGCCGCCGCGATCGACCAGGTGTGGGCCTGAGCATGACCGATCCGGGGGCCGCGCCTCGATCGGCGAACGATAGCCCTCCGGCTGGTGGTTCCCGCGTGGCCGGGGTCGTCCTGATCGTCGATCCCGCATCGTCCGACCCGCCGTTCCGTCAGCTCAAGGGCCAAATCGTCGAGGCGGTCTCACGCGGGAAACTCACGGCGGGAACCCGCATGCCCGCTGTGAGGAAGCTGGCCGAAGAGGTGGGTGTCTCCACCGCCACCGCTGCCAAGGTGTACCGCGAACTCGAGGAGGCCGGCGTGCTCGAGGGGCGCGGTCGCTCGGGCACGTTCGTGGCGGCCGCCGACATGGCCAACGCAGCGCTGACGCGGGCGGCAGAGGAGTTCGTCGAGCGCTCGTCGGGCGCCGGCTTCGGCCTCGAGGATGCCTTGGAGGCCGTCCGCAACGCGTTCAAGAACCTGGACTGACGGCCCACTCCAGCAAGTGAACGCAAAACGCCCCGCCACCTCGTGTGGTGGCGGGGCGTCGCGCTCAGGTGCTCCGCTTATCAGCTACCGAGCGAACCCATGTCGAGCGAGCCGAAGAGCCCGCCGGGCTCGTAGGCGAAGGCGACCTCGTCACCGCAGGTCGCGACCGCGCCCGAGCGGTAGTCCGCCTCGGGATCGTAGCTGCCGACGCCGGTCCAGTCGACGCTTGCGCCGGCCGCAACGGTCGCCGAGGCGAGGGCGTTCTTGCCCTCGGCATTGGCGGCCTGGATCTCGTCGTCGTACTGGGCCCATGCCTCGGTGAAGGTCGTGTCCTCATCGATGGCGTTCTCGACGTCCGACACAACGTCCGCGTCAGTGACGCGGATAACGCAGGTGAGATCCGCCTCCGTGTTGTTGGTGATCTCACCGCCCACGACCTCGGTGTCGCCCGCGACTGTCAGCGTGACAGCGTCGGGCGCCGACGACCCCAGCGAACCGAGCGACTGGGCCTGGGCGACCCCGGCACCGCCCAGAACTGCAGCGGCACCGAGAGCCGCAGTGGAGATGGAAGCACCAAGCTTGGTGGTAAGACGCATGGATTAGGCCCCCTTGCGTTGCGAAACAGCGGCCGAATCTCGGCCACGCTGACCGATGCTAACCGCATTAACACATGGCGTGAATCACCTTGACACCTTAAAAATCTGAATCCTTCCTTATCGAGGGGCGCTGGCAACGACTGTGTTGCGTGACGTCTCAGGTCGCCGTCCCGATCTCCGGCACCGATAAGTGGCCGACCGCAGTGCGCCGAAGCCCAGCGACGCGCCGGGCTCCGGGAGCGCTGACGGCGGTTCGCTGGAGTTGCCAGCACCGCTTTCGAACTGCCTCAGATTCCCGGCCCGCCGCCCTGATCCACGACCAGATCCCGGAATACAGACCTCACCCCCCGGCGAAGCTCGGGCGCCGGGGGTGAGGTGGATCCGGGCTCGTCAGCTCCCGAGCGAACCGGTCAGGCTACCGAGCGAGCCCCCGACGTCGAGCGATCCGAGAATACCCCGCCCCTGGGTCGTGGAGACGTACTCAGCATAAGAGAACGGCATCGCATCCTGCCCCTCGACGGCCTCGTAGTCGAACTCTTCGTTGGGTTCGACACACAGGACCAACGCCTCGGCCTGGTAGCCGGTCGGGGCGGGCACGTCCCACGTCATGGACTCATCGCGGTCGATGAACACGTCGGGGAGCTCAGGGTCGAAGCCGACTCCGCCGCCGGTGGCACCGACGACCGTACCGTCGAAGAGTAGCCCAAAGATCCGCGCGGCCATCTCTTCAGTCTCGTACTTCTCGAGCGTGTCGCTCATCGCCTCGCTGGCGTCCGCGGTCAGGCTGTTAACCCCGTACCGATCGACGTGCGCGTCGAACGCCTTGATGACCTCTGCCGGCGCGGAGTACCCCATGCATGCGACGGACCGGTCGGTCTTGTTCGTGTACGTCACCTCGACCCCGTCATCGGTTCGGTCGGAGACCAGGATGGAAGGCGACTTCGTGGTGAAGTCGCCCGCAGCGACACTGCCCGTGTCTCCGCCGATCTGGGCACTGGCCGCGCCCGACAAGGCGGTGACCGAGGCAATGGCGGCAGCCGCGGCGACGACTCCGAGGCGGGTGGAGGAACGCATGTGATGCTCCGTTCTCGAGGGGGTCGGCCGGTTCCGGCCGCTCGCCTCCCATCTCACCCCGGCGATCCGGGGCGCGTTGTCACCCGTTCTGACGACATGTGTCGTACGTTCACACCAAGTCCGCCCCCACTAGCCACATGAGCCTCACCTGCCCCAGCGCGGGCGATCGGGGGACGCGGTCGGCCTGAGCGGACCGGTGCCCGCCCTACCCCAGGATGTCGCGCCGCACCACGTTCTGGTCGCGCCCCGGGCCCACGCCGATGTACGACATGTGGCAACCGGCGAGCTCCTCGAGCCGCAGCACGTAGTCGCGGGCGGCGGGCGGCAGGTCGCTGAACTCGCGCGCCCCGGTGATGTCCTCGTCCCAGCCGGGCATGGTCTCGTAGATCGGCGTGGCGTGGTGGAAGTCGGTCTGCGTCATGGGCATCTCGTCGTGCCGCACGCCGTCCACGTCGTAGGCCACGCAGATGGGGATCTCGCCGATGCCGGTGAGGACGTCGAGCTTGGTGAGGAAGTAGTCGGTGAAACCGTTGACGCGGGCTGCGTAGCGGGCGATCACGGCGTCGTACCAGCCACAGCGGCGGGTGCGGCCGGTGTTGACGCCCACCTCACCGCCGGTGACCTGCAGGTACTCGCCCCACTTGTCGAACAGTTCCGTGGGGAACGGCCCGGCGCCCACGCGGGTGGTGTACGCCTTGACGATGCCCAGCGAGTGCGTGATCCGGGTGGGGCCGACGCCCGCGCCCACGCAGGCGCCGCCGGCAGTGGGGTTGGACGAGGTGACGAACGGATAGGTGCCGTGGTCCACATCGAGCATGGTGGCCTGCCCGCCCTCCATGAGGACGGACTCGCCGCGGTCCAGCGCCTGGTTGAGCATCAGGGCGGAGTCGCAGACCATGGGCCGCAGCCGGTCGGCGTAGCCGAGGAAGTACTCGACCATCTCCTCGACCTCGACCGCTCGACGGTTGTAGATCTTCACCAGGATCTGGTTCTTGAGGTGCAGTGAGCCCTCGATCTTCTGGCGCAGGATCGACTCGTCGAAGATGTCCTGCACGCGGATGCCCACCCGCGAGACCTTGTCCGCGTAGGTGGGGCCGATGCCGCGGCCCGTGGTGCCGATGGCCTTCTTGCCCAGGAATCGCTCGGTGACCTTGTCCAGCGCCTGGTGGTACGGGGCCACGAGGTGGGCGTCGGCGGAGATGCGCAGCCGGGAGGTGTCGGCGCCGCGGGCCTCGAGGCCGTCGATCTCCTCGAACAGGGCCTCGAGGTTGACCACCACGCCGTTGCCGATCACCGGGGTGGCCGTGGGCGACAGGATGCCGGCGGGCAGGAGCTTGAGCTCGTACTTCTCGCCTCTCACCACCACGGTGTGGCCCGCGTTGTTCCCGCCGTTGGGCTTGACCACGTACTCGACGCGGCCGCCCAGGATGTCGGTGGCCTTACCCTTGCCCTCGTCGCCCCACTGGGCGCCGATCAGAACGATCGCTGGCATGGTTCGCTTTCACCTCGAAAAGAGTCGTCTACACGGTGAGGGACGGGCACATTGTCGTGATTCCGCGCACACCAGCGCTCCAGAGTAGTCGCATCCGCGCTCTCACCCTAGTCGCCGACCCCCCGCAGCCTGCGCAGTCGCACGGGCGTTCCGGGCAGGAGCTGCGAGATCCTGTCCGCCGAGCGGGCGGTGAGCACCCCGATCACCGGGTAGCCGCCGGTGACGGGGTGGTCGGGGCCGAACACGACGGGTGAGCCGTCAGCGGGGATCTGCACCGCGCCGCGCACCATGCCCTCGCTGGGGATCTCGCGCGTGTCGAGGCGCGGGACGGGCCGGGCGGGGTCGATGCGGACGCCCACCCTGTCGGCGTGCCCGCTGACGTGCCCGGTCGCGGCGAGCACGTCCCACGCGGCGGGCGGGAACAGGTCGTCGCGCGGCCCGGGGATGACGTCCAGCTCCACGGATTCCCTGGCGCCGGTGACCGCGCCCCCGCCGACCACACCCCGGCCGGCGGCGACCTGCCAGCCGTCTGCCCACGGCCCCACCACGGCGTCGCCGACGTCCAGCACGTCGCCGGCCACGACGGGCGGTGGACCCAGCCCTGCCAGGGTGTCGCGCGATCGACTGCCCAGCACCGCCGGGACGTCGATTCCCCCGCGCACGCCAACGTAGCTGCGCACCCCGGCGACGGGCCGCCCGATCTCCAGCGTCGACCCGGCGTCCAGTCGGAGGACCTCGCCGGTGGCGACGGTGCGTCGGGAACCGTCGGGGGTGACGACGACGACGACGAGGGCCTCCGCTCCCGTGACCGCCACGACCACGGGCTCATCCGTCCTGACCGCCAGCCCGCCGAGCAACACCTCGAGCACGGCGGCCGCCGGGTCGGTGCCGACGGCCCGCAGGGCGGTGGCCGCGGCGGCGCGGTCGGCGGCCCCGGAGGCGGTCACCCCGACCGAGGCGTGGCCGGGGCGGCCGAGGTCCTGCACGAGCGCGGACGGTCCGGCCCGCAGCACGAGCAGGCTCATCGGGTTGCGTCCGGGCTCGAGGCGCCGCCTGCCGTCCGTCCGCCCATCTCGCGGAACCCGCGCCCGCCCACCTCGCGGAACCGGACGGCCATCCCGGGGGAGAGCAGGGCCGGGTCGGGCCGGTCGAGGTCCCACAGTCGGGCGTCGGTGGTACCGAGCAGTTGCCACCCGCCGGGTGAGGCCCCGGGGTAGACGGCGCAGAAGCGGTCCGCCAGGCCGACAGACCCGGCCCGGACCCGCGCCCTCGGCGAGTCCAGCCGTGGCACCGCAGGCAAAGCGGGTTTCGCCGACGGCCCTGGGGCCGCCTCGGTCACACCCGCCCCGCCCGCATCCGCCCCGCCCGCATCCGCCCCGCCCGCGTCCAGCTCCCGCGCGTCGACGAGGTAGAAGAAGCCCGGCGCAAACCCGCCGAACGCGGCCCGCCACGTGATCGAGGAGTGCGTGCGGACCAGCGCTTCGGTGGACATCCCGGCGAGGTCGGCGACCGCGGCAAGGTCGGGCCCGTCGTAGCGGACGTCGATCGTCACGACGCCCCCTCCCGCGCCCGAGCTGCCCATCGACGCCGCACCCGCCTCCGCGCCCGCGTCCCCGCCCGCATTCGCGCCCGCATCCCCGACATCCGCTACTCCCCCTCCGGATCCGCTATTCGGATCAGAAGCGCCGATCCGGAATCCGGATAGCCGATCTCGGGAGGGCCGATTTGAGGAGGGCCGATTTCGGGAGGGCAGATTGCCGGAGGGCGGCGGAGCGACGGGGTGATCAGCGGGGTCCGCGAGCAGGGCCTCCAGTCGCCGCCGCAGTCGGGGTAACGCAGAGGAGTCGCGCACGGTCACCAGCACCGTGCGGGCCGCCGCCACCACGTCGAGGGCGTCCGGTCGCCACTGCTCGATCCTCGCGGCCAACGAGACCGCCTCGGCCAGATCGGCACAGTCGAGCAACAGTGCGGTCTCCCCGCAGCGGCGGATCCTCGTCGTCGTCATCCCGGGCCGGACTCCCCCGCCGGCCCGTCCCCCACCGCATCACGCCCGGTCCCGCGCGCCACGGGGCCGCGCGGCGGGACGTGAGGCGCGGCGAACGGCGCCACCTCCACGCCGGCCTCCTCGAGCGAGGCGCGCACGCGGCGCGCCAGGTCGACGGCGCCGGGGGTGTCCCCGTGCACACACACCGAGGCGGCGGCCACCACGACCCGCGCTCCCTCGGCGGTGGTGATCGACTCCCCCGTCGCCATGGCCACGACGCGCTCGGCGACCTCGTCGACACCGGAGATCACCGCACCCGGCTCGCCGCGGGGCACGAGCGTGCCGTCGGGCCGGTACCCGCGGTCGGCGAACGCCTCCGTCACCGTGGGAACGCCGACGGCCGCGGCGTGGGACAGCACCACAGCACCCGGCAGGCCGAGGATCGGCACCGGCTCCTCCGAGGCGAGTTCGGCGTACCGCACCACGGCGTCCACGACACCCGCGGCCTGCTCCGGATCGCGGACGATACGGTTGTAGAGCGCGCCGTGTGGCTTGAGGTACCGCACCCGCGTCCCGTGCCGTCGCGCGGCCATGTCGAGCTCGACGAGCTGGAACTCCACGAGACGGGCGACCTCCTCGCGGTCGAGGTCGTGCTCGATACGCCCGAAGTTGGCGCCGTCCCGGTACGAGGGGTGGGCCCCCAGGGCGACGCCGCGCTCGGCGGCCGCGACGGCCGTGGCGATCATGGTGGGCCGGTTGCCGGCGTGGAAGCCGCACGCGACGTTGGCGGATGTCACCACGTCCAACAGCGCGGCGTCGTCGGGATCCGGCCCGGCGCCGGGCGCGAGTGACGCGGGCCACCGCGGCGTCCCCCGGCGGGCCTCGCCGAGGTCGCAGTTCAGATCGATCCTGCGCGCCTGTCCAACCACGCTTCCATCCTGCCCCAGGTTCGCCCCCGCCATCAGCTGCGGTCATGATGGAGGTCATGATCGTCATCCGCTGCGGCTCGGCCCCGGTCCCGACGGTTCTCGCTGAGCGCCCCCGCATCCAGGTCAGCGAGGTGCCGACCAAGGACGAGGTCAACCGCGCGTTGGCCGAGGTGGGCCCGGGGCGTCGACTGGTCCTCTGCGGCACCGACGCCGCGTTGGCCGCCGTGCTCACCCGCCTGCTGCGGACCGAGAACCTCGACGCGGAGATCGCCTACGTCGCCGACGAGCCCACCCCCGCCACCCGCGCGTACGGGCTACCGACAGGATCGGAGGCGGCCAAGCTCGGCATCCGGGGCACGTCGCGTGAGGTGCCGCTCGTCCGCGACGAGACCGGGACCGCCCTCGTCGGCGAGGCCCTCGTACGCGGCCCCGAGGGCGACCGACTCGTGGGTGAGGCCTACGCCGACGACACCGTGGTCTTCTCCGGCGAGACGGACACCCTCACCGTCCGGCCCACACCCGAGCTGCCCGGTGTCCGGGCCACCGCCGCGCGGCCCCGCAGGTTGCGTCGCCGGCAGTGGGTGGCGGCCCGGGCGGTGCAACTGGGCACCGAGGCCGGCCTGCTCACCCGGGACGGACTCACCGGTCGGCGGGCCATCAAGAGGACGACTTTCTATCGTCATACCGAGCCATGGAGGCTCGTGTCGCCCTGAGCGGCGGCATCACCGGCGCCGGTCGGTCCGGCGCGTCCGGCCACTCCTCCGTCAGTTCCGGTTCGACGGCGGGATTGCGGACGGTCGGCGGCAGCGTGGCGAGGGCCGAGATCTTGCTCAGCCCCGCGACCTGCATCATGTCCACGAGGATCGAGCGCAGCTGGGCCAGCATGACGGTCTCGGTCAGGCCCGACCCCGTGATCAGCTCCCGCTTGGCGCGCGACGCGACCGCCCGCAACTCGCGGTGGACCTCGGCGTCCGTGGGTGCATCGGAGTCCGCGGCCACCCGCCGTGTGAGCACCTCCAGAGCGCCGGCCAGCGCCGCGATCAACGAACTCAGCGCGGGCGGTACGTCCACCTGATCGTCCGCCGCCACGATCGCCCGGCGCGCGAGGACACGGATGTTGCGGATGCCGTTGTCCAGCGGGTTGAGCATCGCCGTGAGGACGATCTCCTCCGGACGCCGCCGCCGGTAGAACGGGGAGATCCGCACCAGTTCCCGCGCCCCCGCGAGCTGCTCGGAGATCGCGTCGACGGCCGGCTGGGTGTCGCGGGCGTCCTGCAGGGCGGAGCGGATGAGTTCCGAGTCGCGCCGTTCCAACCCGTCCGCGACCTCGGCGAGCACCGACGACGCCACGCCCAGCAGCGACGCCGCCTCCCGGCGGGCGCGGCGCAGGGGATGGACGGGCATGAGTGCCATCGCGGCCAGCGCGACCACCCCACCCACCGCCGCGTCGAGCATCCGCTCGTAGCCGCCCGCGCTGCCCGGCGGCAGGATCGTCGCCACGAGGATCGCCGAGGAGGCCGCCTGGGTGCCGGTGATCGCCCCCCGGTCGACGAACACCGCCGCTGACATCGCCAGGATCACCACCAGAGCGATCTGCCACGCCCCGGAGCCGATCTCCCGGATCAGCAGGTCACCGAACCCGACGCCGACGATGACGCCGAGCACCAGCTCGACACCCCTCCGGACGCGACGCCCCATACCGGTGCCGAGGGCGATGGCGGCCGCGATGGGAGCGAAGAAGGGTGCCGAGTGGTGCAGCACGTCGTGCGCGAGGAACCAGGCCAGTCCCGCGGCGAGACCGCACTGCAGGATCGGCAGGAACGCGTAACCGAGTCGCCGGGCGCGCGCCCTCAGCGGGCCCGGCAGCGCGGCGTAGACGCCCAGCGCGCGGGCGTCCAGTCGGTCACGCCAGGCCGAGAGACGCGGCGGCGTGCGGGTCTGACTCATTGACCAGGTCCAGACAACGGATGTACTCGTCCTCCTCACCGATCGACTGCGCGGCGCGGGCCAGCGCGGCGACGCAACGGAGGAAGCCGCGGTTGGGTTCGTGGTCGTACGGCACCGGCCCGAAGCCCTTCCAGCCGTGGCGCCGCAGCTGGTCCAGTCCGCGGTGATACCCGGTGCGGGCGAAGGCGTAGGCGCTGATCACCTCGCCGGAGTCGAGTGCGCGCTCCGCGAGTTCGGCCCACGCGATCGAGGCGGTGGGGTGGGAGGCCGCCACGGTACGGGGATCCTCCCCCGCGGCGACGGCGGCCTCCGCCTCCGGGTCACCGGTGAGACGGGTGGGCGGGGGGCCGAGGAGATCTCCGAACTGGGTCATGCCCCCATTGTCCACTAATCCGCCGCATCGCCTCCCCTGCCCCCATTTGTTAAGGTCGGGGGCATGCGGCGCCCCGGACGTGGCGCCGTGCGCTCGTCGCGGGCAGTGGTTTCACGCCCCTTCGGAGCGATCGTGGTCCCGGTGTCGAGGCCCCGTTACGCGGACTCATCCAGTCCCCGCGTCGGACGAGCTTCCACCGGCACCAGTCGGAGCGAACGAACAGGCCGAACGTGGGCCGGAAGGAAAAGCGTGTCTAGACAGCGTATTGCGATCATCGGAGCCGGGCCGAGCGGAATGGCCGCCCTGAGGGCGTTCGAATCGGCCCAGCGATCCGGGGCCAAGATCCCCGAGATCGTGGCCTACGAGAAGCAGGACGACTGGGGCGGCCAGTGGAACTACAACTGGCGGTCCGGCACCGACAAGTACGGCGAGCCGGTCCACTCCTCCATGTACCGCAACCTGTGGTCGAACGGCCCCAAGGAGGCGCTCGAGTTCGCCGAGTACACGTTCGACGAGCACTTCGGCAGGCCCATCTCGTCGTATCCGCCGCGTGAGGTCCTGTGGGACTACATCGACGGCCGGGTCCAGGGGTCCGACGTCAAGGACAAGGTGCAGTTCTCCACGGCCGTCCGTTGGGTGGAGTACGACCGCGATCTGGACACCTTCACCGTCACCGTGGAGAACCTCAGGTCCGGCAAGACCACCTCGTCGGAGTTCGACCGGATCATCGTCGCCACCGGCCACTTCTCCTACCCCAACCTCCCGGACTTCAAGGGCATCGAGACGTTCCCCGGGTCTGTCCGCCATGCCCACGACTTCCGCGGGGCCGAGAAGCTGGCGGACAAGCGCGTCCTGCTGATCGGCGCCTCCTACTCCGCGGAGGACATCGGCGTGCAGGCCTTCAAGATGGGCGCCCGGTCGGTGACGATCTCCTACCGCACCGCCCCCATGGGCTACGACTGGCCGGACGGGATGGAGGAACTACCGCTCGTCCAGCGGTTCGACGGCGAGACGGTCCACTTCACCGGCGGCGAGACCCGCGAGTTCGACGCCGTGATCCTGTGCACCGGCTACCTCCACAAGTACCCGTTCCTACCGGCGGACCTGTCGCTGCAGTCGCCCAACAACATCTACCCCGCCGGCCTCTACCGCGGCGTGGTGTGGCAGAAGAACCCCAAGGTCTACTACCTCGGCGCCCAGGACCAGTGGTTCACCTTCAACATGTTCGACGCCCAGGCCTGGTATGTCCGCGACCTCATCCTGGGCCGGGCCAAGCTGCCGTCCGCCGAGGAGCGGGTCGCCCACATGCGGGCCTGGCGGAACCGGTTCCAGGAGCTGGAGGGCGACGCCGACGACGTGCGCTTCCAGGCCGACTACGTCCGCGACCTCATCGAGGCCACGGACTACCCGATGTTCGACCTCGACGAGGTGGTCGAGATCTTCCTCGCCTGGAAGAAGGACAAGAAGAAGAACATCCTGACCTACCGGGACAAGCCGTACCGCTCCGTCCTCACCGGCACCATGGCGACCGTCCACCACACCCCGTGGCTCCAGGAGCTGGACGATTCGCGCGAGCGGTACCTCTCGACGCCGGAGAAGACCGAGATCGAGGAGCTCGTGGTGGGCGCCGACACCACGCCGGGACAGGACGCGCAGGTCGCCGGCGAGTGAACCGTCGGTGACGTCTGGGGCGAATCCGCTCCCGGACGTCACCCGAGGGGACAGACTTGAACGCGTGACCGCGTCTCCCGCCCCCTCGCCCGAGTCTCCCGGGTCGGCCCACATCGCCGGAACCGCCCGCATCGCCGATTCCCATCCCACAGGTGGCATCGGCCGGCGCTCCCTCCTCCGGGCCGGAGCGCTGGCCGGTGCCGCCGTCGGGACCGGTGCCCTGGCCGGACGCACCGCCGTCGCCGGGGCCGCGGCTGCCGGGGGCAAAGGAGGTGGCGGGGCCCCGGCCGGAGCCGTCTTCCGGCACGGCGTCGCCTCGGGCGACCCCATGGCGGACCGCGTCATCCTGTGGACGCGCGTGACGCCCACCCCGCAGGCGAGCCCCGGTTCCGGGATCGGTGACCCCGTCGTCGTCGCCTGGGAGGTCGCCACCGACCCGGGGTTCACCTCCCTCGTCCGCACGGGGTCCGTCGTCACCGACTCCGGCCGCGACCACACGGTCAAGCTCGACTGCACCGGACTGGCGCCGGACCGCTGGTACCACTACCGCTTCCGCGCGCTCGGTCAGGTCTCGCGGACCGGGCGCACCCGCACCGCTCCCGCCGACGGCGCCATGCCCGCCACCGGCCGCTGGCGCGTCGGCGTGGTGTCGTGTTCCAACTGGGAGGCCGGCTTCTTCTCCGGTTACCGCCACCTCGAGGCGCGCGGGGACCTGGACGCGATCATCGAGCTCGGTGACTACATCTACGAGTACGGCCGCGGCGAGTACACCGCCGCCATCGGGGCGATACGCCCGCACGAACCACCGCACGAGATCGTCACCCTGGCCGACTATCGGATCCGGCTGGCGCAGTACCACACCGATCCCGACCTGCAGTCCCTGCACGCGCACGTCCCCTGGATCTGCACGTGGGACGACCACGAGCTGGCCAACGACTCGTGGGAGCACGGTGCCGAGAACCACCAGCCGCACGAGGGCCCGTTCTCAGACCGCAAGGCCGCGTCCTCGCAGGCGTACTTCGAGTGGATGCCGGTCCGGCCGGAGTCGCTGCGCGACGGCGGGCACCTCTACCGGCGCCTGCGCTGGGGGTCGTTGGCCGAGATCAGCATGCTGGACCTGCGCTCGTACCGTTCCGAGAGCCCCGATCGGTTCAACGGCCTGGCGATCGACCAGACCAACACGATGACCGGCGCCGAGCAGTTCGACTGGCTGGCCCGCGGGCTGCGGTCGTCGACCGCCCGCTGGAACGTCATCGGCAACTCGGTCATGGTCTCGCCCGTGCTCATCCCGCCGTTGGACGCACGCACGACCGGCGCGCTCACCGAACTCCTGGGGGTCCCGCGGGAGGGCATCACCTACAACTCGGACCAGTGGGACGGGTACGCCGGTGAGCGCCGCCGCCTGTTCGAGGTCATCCGCGCCACCGGCAACCGCAACCACGTCTTCCTCACCGGCGACATCCACACGTCCTGGGCCAACGAGGTGCCGTTCGACCCGGCCGACTACCCGGGGGCCGGCACCGGGGCGGTCGAGTTCGTCACCCCGTCCATCACGAGCAACAACATCAACGACATGGTGGGCGGACTACCCGAGGGCAACCCGCTCTCACAGGCCGCCCAGGGCGCCCTGACCGCCGCGAACCGGCACGTCCGCTGGGCCGATCTCGACCGCCACGGCTTCACGGTGGTCGAGTTCACCAGCGACTACGCCCACGCCGACTACTGGGCGCTCGTGGCCCGCGAGGACCCGAACAGTGGTGCGTACCCGATGGCGAGTTGGCGCGCCCGGCACGGCACCGACCGCCTGGAGCCCGCGGGCCCGCTCCCCTGATCGGGCGGACTGTCGCGGCGGCAACGCACCCGCATCCCCGGAGTCAGCGCCCCTGCACCCCCGGAATCACAGGTCGGTCCGCTACGGTGGCGGGTCGACGCGGCCCGTCCGGGGCCGGCGACGCGCACCGGGAGTAGTAAATGACGACGACGAGCCAGCAGCCGGCCGCCGGGGATCCGAACCCCGCGGGACAGCCGGGCGGGGGCCCGGAGTGTGGGGCACGTCCGGACAGCGGCCGGGAAGGCGGTCGCGGCTGGCGGGGCGGTGTGGCCGTCGCGGCGGCCGTCGTCGTGGCGCTCCTCGTGATCGCCGCGCTCGCGTGGCTTTTCCTCGCGGGCCCGCTGTCGTCGTCCGCGCGGGCCGAGCGGGACGTCGAGCAGACGCTGGAGAGCATGAGTTCGGCGGAGTCGTTCGCCGAGTTCAACGGGCACATGTGCGCGGAGAACCGCGTGCCGCAGGAGCTCGTCGACACCATCACCGCGTCGAGCGAGGCGACGGGCTCGGACCTCGACTCGATGTTCCGCGAATCGATCGCGGGTTCGTTCCCCCAGGATCTCGAGGTGCTCGGGGTCGAGATCAGTGACAACGGCGCCGAGGCGACCGCGACCGTGGAGTCGGCGTCCGACGGGACGGGCCCGGAGCAGATTCACATGCGCGACGAGGATGGCGCCTGGAAGATGTGCCAGCCCGGAGTCGGGATGGGCGCGGTCCCGCAGGACCAGCAGCCGGGCTGACCCGACCCGTCGAGGGCGACCCGACCCGCCAACGGTCAGGCGGGCCGGGTCTGCCGCTGGCAGTCAGGCTGGCCGGGAACCGTCTCGGCCGGCGCGGTAGTCCCGCTCGATGCCGGGCGGATTGGTGAGGTGGCCGTCGTCGGCGATGAGACGGTCGACGTGTTGTCGCCATCGGTGGTCGAGAATCCGGTCGCGCGCCTGGGCCAGCGGCCCGTGTGGTGTGGTGCGGTGTTCGTGACCGGTCTCGGTGATGATGGTCAGCTCGCCGAGCGGTCCGGGCCGGTAGGCACAGTGCCCGAAGGTCTTCTCCCGATGGTGCTTGCGACACAGGCACACGAGGTTCCACTCGGCGGTGGGTCCGCCCAGGTCAGGTCGCTGATGATCGAAGGCGATGACATGGTCGATCTCACAGTCGTGGGCGTCGACCGTACACCCCGGGTGGCGGCACGTGCCGTCGCGGAGCCGGATTCGCTCGGCCAGCGCCGGAGTGATGAAGTACTTGAGCACCGCGTCCGGTGTGTCCTGGACACCCGGCTGCGGGTCGAGCATCTCGAACCTGACCCTGGAGTCGCCGCCGGACAGGAGCTCCTCACACAGCCAGTCGAAGCTCGAATAGGCGCCGTGCACGAACTGCACGCGGTTGGGCAGACCCTGGGCGATGCTGTCGATGATCGAGATCCGGATGGGCTGTTCGGTGCCCCACGACGCTCCCAGCGGGGGCCTGTCGGCGCCTGCGCCGGCGCGGGTGCCAGCAGTGGCATCGCCCGCGCCCGCCGACTCTTCCGCGTCGTACAGGCTCGTGCCGATGTCGTTGGTCGTGGGGTCCCCGAGTGCGCACAGGGCGTCGGCGCGCAGTTGGTCGCGCGTGCGGGGGTGGCCCGACTCCGAGGCAGCGCGGGCGGCGGAGTCGATCCGGCGGCGGAGCTTCTCGGCGTCCCCGCTGGGCAGCGAGGCCCACATGCTGGTCATGCCGTCGCGTGCCGGGCGGAACCGCACTGTTCGCTGCTCGACCGCGGCGTCCACGGCGTCGCCGGCGGCCTGTGGGTCATGACGCTCCCGGGACCCGTCGACCGCGGAGTCCAGGTCGGGGCGACTGGGGCGGTGGCCCCCGTCGAGGTCTCGGGTCAGGGCGCCGACGACGTCCGATTCCACCGCGCCGATGATCGTGTCGGGCACCTCTGCCAGACGGCAGGCGGCGTCGATCGCCAACTGTTCGGGGAACAGTCCGCGTTCTACAGCCTTGCGCAGACGCGGCA
Source organism: Dietzia sp. MNB45 (assembly GCF_051994785.1). NCBI lineage: Bacteria > Bacillati > Actinomycetota > Actinomycetes > Mycobacteriales > Dietziaceae > Dietzia > Dietzia sp. MNB45. The sequence continues at coordinate 3,167,608 of NZ_CP163397.1, forward strand.
GGCGAGTGTGGATCTGCACACCGGCAGTGACCAGGCGGGCAGCGTGCCACCCGGTCAGCGACATGGCCGCGGCCAGGTGGTTGCGCGCACGCTCAGTGGGTTCGAGCCGGGAGTAGGCGGGACGGGAGTCCCCGAACGGCGGCGTATCGGCTGGCCCCGGGGAGCCCCTGTCGACACTCCCCATCGCCTGGACCAACAGGTGGGCCGCCTGCAGCCGGGTCGCCGCCGCCAGGTTCTGCGCCAGCGTCGCCGAGCGCGCCACCTCGCTCAGGGCCTCGGCGCCCAGGGTGTCGAGGGGCTCCGGCACCGCGCGGAGCGCCCCGGCGAAAGCCGACCTCGTCGTCGTCGTCCCCGTTTCCTCGCTCACCACCGCACCCCCTTCAGCGTCGCGCCCGACTCGAACATACAGGCGATCTTACCGGTCCCCTCCGCGTAGCACAAGAGTTCGATTCCGCGGCGAGTGGTCCACACACGACAGCGGCGCCCCTCCGGGTGGAGGAGCGCCGCTGATGGGGCGGTGTCCGGCCGCGATGAGATCCGACCGTCAGGCAGGCTGACCAGCCCGGCTGATCAGGCCGTGCTCGGTCAGGCCCATTCGATCAAGCAGCGTTCACTCAAGCAGCGTTCACTCAAACAGCGTTCGATCAAGCAGCGGCACCCTTGGACTTGCCGGCCGACTTCAGGTCGTTGCACGCCTCGACGACGCGCTCGGACATGGCCTGCTCGGCCTTCTTCAGGTAGGAACGCGGGTCGTAGACCTTCTTGTTGCCGACCTCGCCGTCGACCTTGAGGACGCCGTCGTAGTTGCCGAACATGTGCGCGGCGATCGGCCGGGTGAACGCGTACTGGGTGTCGGTGTCGACGTTCATCTTGATAACGCCGTAGGACAGCGCCTCCTCGATCTCGCTCTTGGCCGAGCCCGAGCCGCCGTGGAAGACGAAGTCGAACGGCAGATCACCGGCGTTGAGGCGCAGCTTCTCGACCGCGACGTCCTGGCCCATCTTCAGCACCTCGGGCTTGAGCTTGACGTTGCCCGGCTTGTACACGCCGTGAACGTTGCCGAAGGTCGCGGCCAGCAGGTAGCGCTGCCCGGTGTTGCCGGCACCGAGCGCGTCGATGGTGGCCTCGAAGTCCTCACGGGAGGTGTAGAGCTTCTCGTTGATCTCGTTCTCGACACCGTCCTCCTCGCCGCCGACGACGCCGATCTCGATCTCGAGGATCTGCTTGGCGTTTGCCGTCTTCTCGAGCAGCTCCTTGGCGATCTCCAGGTTGCGGTCGAGCGGGGTAGCCGAGCCGTCCCACATGTGGGACTGGAAGAGCGGATTCTCGCCGCGGTCGACGCGCTCCTGCGAGATCTCGATGAGCGGCCGCACGAAGCCGTCGAGCTTGTCCTCGGGGCAGTGGTCGGTGTGCAGCGCGACGAGGACGTCGTACTTCGCCGCCACCACGTGCGCGAACTCGGCGAGCGCGACCGCGCCGGTGACCATGTCCTTGACGTTCAGGCCGGAGCCGAACTCGGAACCGCCGGTGGAGAACTGGATGATGCCATCGGACCCGGCATCGGCGAAGCCCTTGATGGCCGCGTTGATGGTCTCCGAGGACGTGCAGTTGATCGCCGGGTAGGCGAAGCCCTCGTTACGGGCCCGGTCGAGCATGTCCTTGTACTGTTCGGGAGTTGCGATGGGCATGTGGTCTCCTCCAGGGTTCTCGGCTGTGCGACGTGCGCATCTCGGGGCGCCGCACCCCTGTGGAGGTGGGCGCACACCCTCCAGCCTAGGCCAGCGTGACGACGCGCACCCGCGAGCCGTGCGGTACCGGTCAGCCGGGGAGCAGTTCGGCCAGCGCCGCGTCGGCCCGGGCGAGGTCGTCGCGGTCGAAAGTCGAGGTGGACGCCATGATCTCGTCGGCCCCGGTCCGCTCGACGAGCACGGCGAGTTCGCGTGCGACCTTCTCCGCGTCCCCCTGGACGGCCCCCGCCATCCAGTCCTCCACCCGGCGCAGCTGCTGCGGACGGAATCTGCGGTCCAGGATCTCCGCCGGGGACCGCAGCGGGCCGAACTCCCCGGTCTCCCGGGATTCCGCCATCGCCCACGCCTCCGGGAGGAGCAGCTGTCGCGCGGTCCCGACCGAGTCGGCGACCATCACCTCCAGGCTCACCACCACGTAGGGCTCCGGCGTGGCCTCGCTCGGCCGGAACGTCTCGCGGTAGCGATCCAGGGGCGACGGGTCGGCGAGCAGCCTCGGTCCCCCGACCACGACGGGCAGTCCGGCCCGTGCGGCGACCTCCAGGCCCCGACCGGTCGCGAGCACGAACAACGGGGGCGGGACCTCGAGGACCGGCAGCGCGGTGACGGGCCCCCGACCGTGGAGGAAGTCCTGCACCGCCGTGATGTCGCGGGCGAACGCGTCGGTGTCGTACTCGGCGACGCCGAGCGCCGCACGGACCGGTGCGGTGAACCCGAGCGAACGTCCCACCCCGAGGTCGATACGGCCCGGGTGCATCGCCTCGAGCATGGCGAACTGCTCGGCGACTATCAGCGGACGGTGGTTGGGCAGCATCACGCCCCCGGAGCCGAGGCGGATGCGGTCGGTGCGCGCGGCGGCGGCCGCGATCAGCAGCGGCGGGCTCCCGCTCGCGATCCCGGGCACGGCGTGGTGCTCGGCCGTCCAGTAGCGGTGGAAGCCCAGGGCGTCGGCCCGCTCCGCGCGGGCCAGGGTGCCCTCGATCGCGGCGGCATGGGACTCGCCGACGCGGGTCCGGGACCTGTCCAGGAGGCTGAGGCGGAGGGTGTCCGGCAGGTCGGTGGGGGCCACGACCACACCGTAGCGCCGGGAGTGGCGTCGATCGCGGACGCGGCCGGTCGTGCGCCGATCAGCGTGGCCCGCGCCAGCGCAGCGCGACGACCGCGGCACCGATCACCACGAGCACCCCGATCCCCTGCAGACCCGGGGAGTCGTCGGCCTCACCGAGGACGACCGCCGTCGCCCCCAGCGCGATTATGGCCAGCACTGCGGCCAGGACCAGCAGGAAGTGCACCCGGTGCTTCATTCCTCGACCCATTCGAGCAGGTCGCCGGGCTGGCAGTCGAGCACCCGGCACATCGCCTCGAGCGTGCTGAACCGCACGGCCTTGGCCCGACCGTTCTTCAGCACCGAGACATTGGCGGGCGTCAATCCCACCCGCTCCGCGAACTCTCCGACGCTCATCTTGCGCCTGGCGAGTTCGACGTCGATCCGCACGATGATCGGCATCAGACCACCATGTCCATCTCGGAGCGCAGGGAGGTCGCCTGCCGGAGGAGCGCGCGCATGACGACCATGAGCAGCGCGGCGACCGTGATGATGACGACGACGAGGAAGAGCAGTAGCGGCAGGCCGGGATCAGTCGCGTTGATGCCGACCAGCACGAGCACCACCACGAGCATCGCCCAGGCGGCGACGATCGCCCCCAGGATCACATCGACCCAGACCAGGGACCCGTCCGTGAAGATGCGGTCGGCCCTGACCATCGAGAGCAGCTTCCAGGTGGCCACCACCACGACCTGGATGCACACCACCCAGTAGATGGATACGGCCGTCAGCGGCCACCGCAGATGCGCGTCGCCCGGTGACGTCTCGGCCATGTGCGCGAACTGCCCGGGCAGGGACATGGTCTGCAGCAGGACCAGTATCGCGAACAGCACCACCAGGCACGCCCGCAGCGGCAGGACCGCTCGTTTTTCGATCTTCATGTACTGACTATGGACCTGTACCTATCGAAAATCAATAGGCGTGAGTTTCGGGCAGGTGGGCGCGGTGGGCGGGCGAGATGGCGATCAGGCCGGGGCGGCGTGTTCGCGGATCCAGGCGTGCATGGCGATCCCGGCGGCCACGCCGGCGTTGATCGAGCGGGTCGAGCCGAACTGGGCGATCGAGACGGTCTTCGCGGACCGCAGGCGCGCGCCCTCGCTCACCCCGGGCCCCTCCTGTCCGAAGAGCAGGACGCAGTCGCGCGGCAGGCTCGCGGACTCGAGCGGCTCGGCACCGGGGAGGTTGTCGACGGCGACGACCGGCAGCCCCTCGGAGCGGGCCCACTCCATGAGGGCGCCGACGTCGGCGTGGTGGCGCAGGTGCTGGTAGCGGTCGGTGACCATGGCCCCGCGCCTGTTCCAGCGGCGGCGGCCCACGATGTGCACCTCGGCGGCCAGGAAGGCGTTGGCGGTGCGCACGACGGTGCCGATGTTGGCGTCGTGGCCGAAGTTCTCGATGGCCACGTGAAAGGGGTGCCGACGGGTGTCGAGGTCGGCGACGATCGCCTCGCGGCGCCAGTATCGGTAGCGGTCGACCACGTTGCGGCGGTCGCCGGCGTCCAGGAGGTCGGGATCCCACCGGTCGCCGACCGGGCGCGGCTCCCCGGGATGCTCGGTCTCCCACGGGCCGACGCCGACCGCGCCCTCGCCCCACTCGGTCGGGCCCGCCGCCGTCACGAGGTCAGGCGCTGATTGGACAGCTTGACGAGTCGGCTGGGGGCGACCTGCGAGGCCAGGTACATGGCGGTGGCCTGCTTCCCGACCGGCCGGTGGACCTCGCGGCCCAGCGCCCGGCGGATCCTGCCGAACACCCCGGAGGGCTCACGCGCCGTCTGCTCGGCCAGGTCGACGATCTCGCCGGCGACGTCGCCCTCCGTGAGGCGCACGCCCATCGTGCGCATCCCGGTGGTGTTCACGCCCTCGAGCATTCCGGTGCCCACGTACAGCGGCCACACCGAGCACACCCGGATGCCGTGGCGGGCCCACTCCAGGTCCAGTGCCTCAGTGATCCCGCGGACCGCGAACTTGGTCGCCGAGTACGTCGCCATCTCGGCCTGGCCGTAGATCGCCGACGCCGAGCAGAGGTTCACCACGGTCGGGGTGGCGGACTTCTCCAGGAACGGGAACGCGACGCGACAGCCGTAGAGCACCCCCTTGACGTTGACGTCCACCAGCGCGGCGTCCTGCTCGAAACTCGCGTCCATGAACGGAGTGCCGTAGAGCAGGCCGGCGTTGTTGACCAGCACGTCCAGCGCACCACCGCTACGGGCGGTGAGCTCGGTGAGAGCGGCCTCCCACGCGGCGGGATCGGTGACGTCGAGCGAACCGGTGACGATCCGCTCGTCTCCCTCGGCCCACGCACAGGGCTGGAGGTCGTACGCGCCCACGAGGTAGCCGGCGTCGGCGAACCGGCGCGCGGTGGCCTCGCCGATCCCGCGGCCGGCGCCGGTGACGAGGACCGTGCGGACGGTGCCGGTGGACAGCGTGCCGGGACCCGGTGCGCCCGCGGCGGTCACGACGTGCTCCCGGCGGTACGCGCCGCGGCGGCGGTACCGGTGAGCAGCAGGAGCGCCGCGGTGGCATAGGTGTCGATCACTCCGACGTCCAGCGCCCGGGCGAGTGCGGTCCCGCCCGCGGTCGTACGCCGGGCCAGGATCAACGCGTCGCTGAGCAGGAAGACCGGCCCGGCGACCGCCAGGACCGAGGCCGCCGGTCCGTGCGACCGGTCGACGGACGTGGCCAACGCGGACAGCGTGGCGAGCAGCCCGCCGTACGCGGCGAGCGGGGCGTTGCCCCTATCCTCCGTGAGCAGCACGGCGCCCGCGACGCCGGCGACGACCCCGTGCACCGCGGACTGCACCGGCTTGAACCGCAGCCCCGACCGGAGCATGAGTCCGCCCAGGGCCAGGTGCCCCGCCCCGAACGCCGCCGCACCCGCGACGAGCCTCGACTTGGACCGGCTCGCGTGGCCGCCACCGAGCATGAGGATCACGTCGCCGGCGGTGTACGCCGCTCCGGTGGCCGACAGCAGCGCGGTGTCGACCGCGGAGAGCCGACCGTCGCGCAGCGCGATCGCCAGCGCCGCCGGCACGATCACCGGCTTGCACAGCTTCTCCAGCGCGCCGACCCCGGTGGCCTTGGCGATCTCCGTCCCCACCGCGGCCGCGAGGAACGCGGGCCCCTCCGGGCGGGACGTGTCGCCGAGTGCGCCCACCCGCTCCGTCAGCGCCTGCACCAGGCGATCGCGGAATGCCCTCGTCGTCGTCGTTGTCGTCGTGGTCCCCATCCTCGTCACTCCAGCCCTAGGTCGGTCAGGCCCAGCAACGCGCGGTACTCCACGTCCTCGGCCCGGATCACGTCGTCGGCGCCGGTCGCGCGGTCCACCACGGTGGCCACGCCCACGACCTCGGCGCCCGCCTCGCGCAGGGCGGCCACGGCCGTGAGCGGCGAGTTCCCGGTGGTCGTGGTGTCCTCGACGACCAGGACACGGCGACCGACGATGTCGGGGCCCTCGATGCGGCGCTGCATCCCGTGCTTCTTGGCCTCCTTGCGCACCACGAACGCATCGATCGGCCGGCCGGGCGCGTGCATGATCGCGGTGGCCACCGGATCGGCGCCCAGCGTCAACCCGCCGACGGCGTCGAATTCCCAGTCCGCGGTGAGCTCGCGCAGAAGTCGCCCGATCAACGGCGAGGCCTCGTGGTGCAGCGTGGCGCGGCGCAGGTCGACGTAGTAGTCGGCCTCGCGCCCCGAGGAGAGGGTGACGCGACCGTGGACGACGGCCAGCTCGGCGACCAGCTCGGACAGTCGCGTGCGGGCCTGGGCGCCGACGGTGACGGGATCGGTCATGGGACTCCTCGCGGGGACACGGTGTTCATTGACACGGTTGTGTGGTGACACGGTTTGTGGTGACACGGTGGGCGGAACGGCTGCCCCCGACTCTAGTCCGCCCCGGAAAAGCGCCGACCCGCTGCGGCGTCGGGTCAGTCCCTGATGTCGGGCGGGAGCCGAAGCTTCGCGGTCTGCTCCACGTCCGGGTCGATGCCGGGACGCTCGCGGCCGGAGGCATCGTCCGCCTGCTCGCCGGCCTCGTCGCTGGGTCGCCCGTCGGCCTGCTCATCGGACTCCGCGTCCGGCTCCGCGTCCGGCTCCGCGCGCCGATGATGACGTCGCCCGCTCGACGGCGTCGCCCCCACCTTGGCCGCGAGGTCCGCGACCGTCAGCCGGCCCGACTCGCCCTCCGGATCCTCCTCGGTGGTCTCGGCCCCGTGCCGGCCACCCGACGTGCGGTCGAGGTCGGAGCCACCGTCGATGCGGGCGGCGTCGAACCGCTCGACCTCGTCGCGGATCTCGTCCTCGTCGTCCTCCGAGCCGAGCGGCTTGATGCCGGCGGCGCCGGTCGCCGCGCCCGCGGCGAGCGGAGGGACCGACGCGTCCTCGGGGTAGGCCTGCCCGACACCGCGAGTCGGACGTGACAGCGGGGGCCTCGGCGCCAGGTGGTCGGCCGCCACGTCGCCGCGGGCCGGGATCGGCCCCGACGGCTCCATGATCTCGGCGAACGGGTCGGGTTCTTCGGCGGCGGGCTCCGCGGTCTGTGCTGGCTCGGCGGCGACAGCGGTGACGGGTTCATCTGCGGCCTGGTCGCCCGCAGCGCCGTGCTCGGTGTCGTCCGCGGTGTCGTCGGCGGGGTCTCCCCGGTCGGCCACGACGGGCACGTCGGTCAGGTCGCGCGCCCCCCTGCGGTCGGGGACCAGGCGGAGGTGACCGGCCCGCCGGGGCTCGGGCGCCGGAGGCGACGTGCCCTCATCGGGGGTGACGGCGGTGGCCACGCCGGCGACCCGGCCGGTGTCCGTGTCCGTGTCCGTGTCCGTGTCGGTGTCCGTGTCGGTGTCCTCGTCGTCGACGACGGCGAAGTCCTCCGGGTCGGGCAGCGCCGCCGTCGCCGGGGCGCCGTTCGTGCCGGTGCCGACCTCGCCGTCCATCCCGACGGTGGGGTCGGCCTCAGGGCCCGCCGCCGCGCCGGGCGCTCCGGGATCGATCTCGGAGGGCAACGCGCGGGCCCGCCCCCCGATCGGCGGGAACGGAGCCAGAACATCGGCAGCCCCGTGCAGTGCCATCACCACGTCATCCCAGGTGGAGGGGTCGTCGACGCCGTCGACCGTCGCCGCCACCCACTCGCCCTCGGCCCAGATGCGACGCACCCCGGCGGGCACCTCCCGAACGGCGTCGACCAGCCGATCGCGGTCGATGAGATCGAGACGGCCGTAGTCCGAGGTCCGGGCCTCCAGGACGCCGACCTCGCCGGCGTCGTGGAAGCCGGGCTCGGCCTCGACGTCCGGGCGGCTCAGGTCGAGGACCACATCGGAGGCGGTGCCGCGGCGCAGCGCGAGGACGGTGCGTCCGCCGGTGACGCCCATGATCGCCCGGCGACCACGGAAGATCCCGTGGGACACGGTGCCCAGTGCGCTGAGTCCACCAGAGAAGTCCCCGTGCATGAACTCCGGCGCCGGAGTGGGGGTCGGGGCGAACTCCCGGTCCTCCAGCCAGCGCACGACCGGCGAATCCGCCAGCGGATCGGCGGGCGACTCCTCGACCGGCTCGAGCGCGGACGTACGCTGCCGACGCGCCGGCAGCAGTGCCCGGACCCGGTCCAGCAGCCGCGGCGACGACTCCGCCGTGGGCTCGGCCGGATCGAGCGGGGCGGGATCGGCGGGGCCATCGTCGGCGACGGGGCCCGTCGTGGCGACGGCGTCCGCGCTCGCGTCCGTGTCCGCGTCGGAGCGGTCACCGAAATCGGCCACCGCGTCCGGCCCTGCCTCGGCGTCGGCGTCCGAACCGTCGGCGCCATACGCCGCCGCGGTTGTCTCCACGACATCGCGCGGCGCGTCCCCCGTCGCCGGCTGCGCGCCCACCTCCGGCTCCGGGCCGCCCTCGGCCACCTCGCGCTCGATGTCGGACGCCTCGGACCGCTGGAACGGCGCGAGACGGGGCTCGCCCGCACGCTCGGCCGAACCGGGATCCTGTCCCACCTCATCCGCAGGCGAGTCGTGGAGCGGGACCTCGTCGTCGTCCTCGTCGTCCGGGGACTCCCCCTCCGGCGGCGAGTCGACAGCCGTCCGCCTCTCGCGACGGGCGCCGCCACCCGCGCCGCCTCCCCGCTGCTTGGCGTCCAGGCGCAGCAGGACGAGCGCCGCGGCGAGCAGCACGAGGGCTACGAGGAACCAGATCCAGACCATGCCCCCAAGGGTAGTCAGGGGCGGCGGTGTGCCCGGCCAGGCGCAGCGGCGCGTGGGGGCGCGGCCGGATGAGAGACGGGCGTGGGCGAGGCGCCGAGGGCGGTCAGCGGGGCTGCTCGCCGATCGAGACCGGCCGCTTCCGGTCCGCCGACCACGCTGACCACGAGCCCGGGAACAACCGACCCGCCTCAATCCCGGCGACCTCCATCGCCGCCAACGCGTGGCAGGCGTGGATGCCCGAACCGCAGTACACGACCGCGTCGGACCCACTGGTCACGCCCACCTCGGCGAACATGCGGCGGATCTGGTCGGCCGGCAGGAAGCGGCCGCGCTCGTCGAGGAAGTCCCCGGTGGGCATGTTCACCGCGCCCGGGATGTGTCCGGCGCGCGAGTCCATCGGCTCGGTGCGGCCCTCGTAGCGCTCCGGGGTGCGGGCGTCGATGAGCACGCCCCGCTCGGGCCACGTCGCGGTGTCCTCGATCCCGACGGTGAGCATGTGGTCCAGATCGAAGGTGAAGTCGCCGCGCGAGACCGGGTTCCCGGGCCCCACGGCGAGGTCCTCACCCTCCGCGATCCACGCCTTGAGCCCACCGTCGAGCAGGTAGACGTCCTTCTTGCCGGCCCAGCGCATGAGCCACCAGGCGCGGGCGGCCGACGTGTTGCCGCAGTCGTCGTAGATCACCACGCGACTGTCGTCGTCGATCCCGACCCGGCGCATCGCGTCCTCGAAGTCCTCGGGCGACGGGAGCGGATGACGCCCCTCGCGGACATTGCGTTGCCCCGCGAGGTCGCCGGGCAGGTCCAGGTACTGCGCGCCGGGGATGTGGCCGGACCAGTAGTGCTCCCGACCGTTCGCGTCCCCGAGCTGCCAGCGCACATCGAGGATCACCGGGGGCGGCAGCGTGACGACGTCCTCGATCAGCTCACGAGCCGTGACGAGGAGGGGGCTGACCTGGGTATCGGTGGCGGGGTCTGGGGTCACGTGTTAAGAGTAGTCCTTCCGCCGACGAGGTGGCGGGTCCCGATCGACCCGCCGTGAGCGGTCTCACGTGAACACCCGGCGGTGGGCGGCGCGCCCCGGCGCGGCCCCGCCGCCACAGGGAACCGCGGTTCAGGCGGCCGCAGGCCCGTCGCTGCGCGGGGCGAAGACCTCCAGCGGCCCCGGCGTCAGCTGCCACATGATGTCTGCGGCCTCCTGTGCCGTGTCGGCGAGACGCTCCAGCTCGCGCTGGCCGGCCGCGGGGCCGTACTCGCGGAGGAGTTCCGAGGCCTCGTCGAGCAGCCTGGCCACGTAGGTCCCGTAGGCCATCCGGTCCACGAGTGTCCGGGGGGCCGGGTCGTCGATCACCGATCCGCACTGCATGGCGGTCGCCGAGAGCAGCTGAAGAGGGACCAGCTCGAGCGGGGTCAGGGGCCGCGGGTCGGGGATCACCCCGACGCCGTCTCCCATGTCCACCACCTCCCTCGCGTGGTCGGGCCGCGGGGCCAGGTCCCGCTCGAGGAAGAACTCGAGGACGTCGTCGATCATCGTCGTCTCGTCGTCGGGCAGCGCGTCGTCGGGCAGGCCGGCGTCGGCATCGGCCGGGCCGCGGGCGACGTCCCCCTCCGCCCGGGCGATCGACCGGGCGAGAGCCCCGGCGGTACTGGCCGCCCAGCCGAGCTGCTGGCGGGCCTGTTCGAGTAGGACCCAGGCGGTGGTGGGGTCACCCAGCTCGCGGCGCTGGCGCAAGGACAGCTCGACCAGCGTGCTCATGGTGCAGAGCTGGTCCACCATCCTGCCCAGGTGGCGGGCCCGCTCAGAGGCCTCCTGACCGCGGCCGGAACCGTCCGGGGCGATGTCCGTGAGCCAGGTGGCCAGGTCCACGGTGAGGTACTCCACCACGTCGAGCGTGTAGTCCATGCCCCGGTCATGCTCCTTGCACAGGTGGGCAGTCGTGTACAGGACCGGGGACCCTCCCGTCAGGTCACCGTCGGTCGGGCCCCCGACCGTGGGCGGCGGGGCGGGCGGGGTGGGGTCGGTCGGGTCGGGGTCGGTCGGGTCGGGGTCGGTCATCTCAGGCCACCTTTCGGGGGTCGCGGTCTGTGGTGACGGAGTCGAGGAGGTCGGGAGCCAGGTGGTGCACCCAGAGGCCGGGTTGCCAGAGCCTCGAGGCCTGCCACTCCCAGCGGGCGACCTCCACGTGGGTCCGTCGCCTCCTGCGAATGTCGGCGACGCAGTCGGCGTGGTCCGCGTCCGCACTGACGAGGATCGCCGCGTCGGTGAGGCCGTCATCCGTCCACTGCGTCAGCAACTCCTGGACCGCCGCGTCCCCGTTCTCCTCGCGATGTCGACGGATCGGAACCACGGTGTCGTGCGGCGTCCGGTCTCCCGCGCGGGCCTCCTCGGCCGCGGCCCTGACCGAGACCATCCCGGGGTCGATCAGGGTGACCCGGGGGTCGCGGGCCCACTGTCGCGCGGCGGCGTCCTGGGCGGCGCGGGCCGCCGGGTTGGCGGCTCTCTCGTGCCTACCCAGGATGATCCCGATCCGCACCGCCCCGCCCGGCCGTCGGCGCCGGGCGACAACGCCGTCCGCGAGGCGGGGCATGTCGAGTGTGAATGTCGAGAGGGGGCGTCGCGAGTAGCCGAAGCCGTCCGCGGCTCCGAGTAGGACATTCCATCCGTCCACGATCACCGAGACGGATTCGGTGCGGGTGTGGAGGAAGGGCACGATGTTCGAATGGTGGTCGTTGTTCACGAGGGCTCCTGTGGCTTCGGGTCGGCGGGCCGGGCGCCCGTCGACCACAAGATGATCACACCGAACAGTGCAGGTCAAGTGCTATTTTGTTCGGCAAAGACCGAGGAAAACATCGAACTTAAACTGCGCCGTCCCCCATAGATCTCCGCCCCTTACCGGACCGGAAAGGCCCTGGAATGTTCGAATAAGTGGTGCGGCGCAAAAGTCCGGACGAATCGATAAATCGGCAGATTTTCTACCAGCGGCGATGTGCCTGCCCGCCTCCGCCACCACGGCCCGCGGCAGATACTCAGACCTCGGCCACCCGCCCCGGAAGCCCGTCCCCGGGCCACGATCACCGTCCTCGACCGAGCCTGAGCGCCGCCCCCGGAGCACCCCGGCCGCCGCCCGCCCACCCCTCGAAACGAGGATGTGATATGTATCACACCAGCGCGGCAACACCGTGCGGACGCCCTGACACGACGAGAGACGGGCCCGACCACCATCCCCGGTGGTCGGGCCCGTCCGCGCCGAGCGCGTCAGCCGCGTCAGCTGAGGCTGAGCGACTCGCCGTCCTCTGCCAGCGAGACCGTGACGGTGTCGCCGTCGCGGATGTCGCCCCCGAGTAGCGCCCGGGCGAGCTTGTCGCCGATCGCCTGCTGCACCAGCCTGCGTAGCGGGCGGGCGCCGTAGGCCGGGTCGTAACCCCGGCGGGCGAGCCAGCCCTTGGCGGCGTCGTCGACCTCCAGGACCAGTCGCCGACCCTTGAGGCGCCGCGCGAGCTCGTCGATCTGGATGTCGACGATCGACTCGAGCTGCTCCTCGCTGAGTGCGTCGAAGGTCACGACGTCGTCGAGGCGGTTGATGAACTCCGGCTTGAACGCGCGTTTGACCGCGTCCATCATCTGCTCCCGCGATCCGCCCGCGCCCAGGTTGGAGGTGAGTACGAGGATCGTGTTGCGGAAGTCGACCGTGCGCCCCTGCCCGTCGGTGAGGCGACCGTCGTCGAGCACCTGCAGGAGGATGTCGAAGACATCCGGGTGCGCCTTCTCGACCTCGTCGAGCAGGACGATCGTGTACGGCCTGCGCCGCACCGCCTCGGTGAGCTGCCCGCCGGACTCGTAGCCGACGTAACCCGGAGGGGCACCGACGAGCCGCGAGACGCTGTGCTTCTCGGAGTACTCGCTCATGTCGATGCGGACCATGGCCCGCTCGTCGTCGAACAGGAACTCCGCGAGCGCCTTGGCCAGCTCGGTCTTGCCCACGCCCGTCGGGCCGAGGAACAGGAACGACCCGGTCGGCCGGTCGGGATCGGCGACCCCGGCGCGCGCCCGGCGGACCGCGTCGGACACGGCCCGGACGGCCTCGTCCTGGCCGACGACCCGGCGGCCGATCTCGTCCTCCATGCGCAGCAGCTTCTCGGTCTCGCCCTCGAGCATCTTGCCCACGGGGATACCGGTCCAGGCGGAGACGACCTCGGCAACGTCCTCCGGACCGACCTCCTCCTTGAGCATCGCGCCGGCCGCGGCCTCGGACTCTTCAGCGTCTGCGAGTTGCTTCTCCAGCTCCGGCAGCCGGCCATAGCGGATCTCGGCCACCCGGGCGTAGTCGCCGTCGCGCTCGGCCTTCTCGGACTCGGTGCGCAGGGCGTCGAGCTCCTCCTTGATGAGCTGCACACCCTGGATGGCGGTCTTCTCGTTCTGCCAGCGGGCGGTGAGCTCGGCGAGCTTCTCCTTGGCGTCGGCCAACTCGGCCTGCAGGGCCACCAGTCGATCCTTGGACGCCGCGTCGGTCTCCTTCTGCAGCGCCACCTCCTCGATCTCGAGTCGACGGACGATCCGCTCGGCGGCGTCGATCTCCTCGGGCCGCGAGTCGATCTCCATCTTGAGCCGGCTCGCGGACTCGTCGACCAGATCGATGGCCTTGTCCGGCAGGAACCGCTGGGTGATGTACCGATCCGAGAGCGTCGCCGCGGCGACCAGCGCCGAGTCGGTGATGCGCACGCCGTGGTGCACCTCGTACCGCTCCTTGAGTCCGCGCAGGATGCCGACGGTGTCCTCGACGCTCGGCTCCCCCACGTAGACCTGCTGGAAGCGGCGCTCCAGCGCGGCGTCCTTCTCGATGTACTTGCGGTACTCGTCGAGCGTGGTGGCGCCGACCAGTCGCAGCTCGCCACGGGCGAGCATGGGCTTGATCATGTTGCCCGCGTCCATCGACCCCTCGCCGGTCGCGCCGGCGCCGACGATGGTGTGGACCTCGTCGATGAAGGTGATGATCTGGCCCTCGGACGCCGTGATCTCGTCGAGCACCGCCTTGAGGCGCTCCTCGAACTCGCCGCGGTACTTCGCGCCGGCGACCATCGAGCCCAGGTCGAGCGAGAGCAGGGTCTTACCCTTGAGGGACTCGGGGACGTCACCCGCGATGATGCGGCGGGCGAGCCCCTCGACGATGGCGGTCTTGCCGACGCCGGGCTCCCCGATGAGCACGGGGTTGTTCTTCGTGCGTCGCGAGAGGACCTGGACGACTCGCCGGATCTCGGAGTCACGCCCGATCACCGGGTCGATCTTGCCCTCGCGGGCACGGGCGGTGAGGTCCGTGGCGTACTTCTCGAGAGCCTGGTACTGGTCCTCGGGGTTCTCCGTGGTCACACGCGTGTTCCCGCGGACCGCCGTGAACGCCGCCTTGAGGGCGTCCTCGGTGGCACCGAGCTCGGAGAGGAGCTTGGCCGCGTCGCCACCGGTGTGACCGGCCGCGATCCCGACGAGGACGTGTTCGGTGGAGACGTAGTCGTCGCCCATCTCCGCCGCGAGGGTCTGGGAGTAGTTGATGACGGCGAGGGCGTCCCGGTTGAAGTTGGGGGCGGCGAGCCCCGAGCCGGACGCCTTGGGGTAGCCGCCGACGAGGCCCTTCGCCTGGGTCAGGGCGAGCTGCGGGTCCACCCCGCAGGCCTGGAGGAGGGGACCCGCGATCCCGTCCTGTTGTTCGAGCAGGGCCACGAGCAGGTGGCCCGGACGCACATCCGGGTTACCCGCCGCGGAGGCGGCTTGGACTGCGGCCGACAGAGCCGCCTGGGTCTTGGTCGTGGGGTTGAACTGGCTCATCGACCGGTCCTTTCTTCGACGTATTGTTGAGCGTACTGGAATCAATACCGGTTCCGTTTCGGCCGGACGCCTCGTACAACCTCCGCCTCCTTGAGTCTATTCCGCTCAAGTAAAACGCCCGGATGTGAACGCCGTCACTATATAAGTACAGTCTTAGACCTCTGGCGGCCCCCCCCTCGACCGTCGCCCCCTCAATCCCCCAGGTAGAACTCGTGACCGACGTGCCCTTCCCCTCCCCTGTCCTGTCGATTGCGGATAGCAACCGGTAGCGCCATGGATCACTACAGTCCCCTGGCCCGCGCGACCAGGATCGCCATCTACGTCCTGGCGGTCACCGTCCCGGTGGTGATCGCCCTCGCGGTGGTCGGCACGACCCCGTACCTACTGGACAAGGTCCCAGAACGGCACCGCAACACGGTCGCGGCGATCGGAGAGGGCGCGGTCCGGCTCTCCGGTGGCAACGGCGGGATCTTCCGCGCCGGCGACGCCCGCGCCGTCGACACCACGATCCCCGGTGCCCCGGTGCCGCTGCGCGGGGAATGGTCGCCGCGACGCCCGGAGGATTTCCCGCCGCCGGCCGGGCTCGTCGAGGGCGTCGACTACGCCGTCGAGACCACCGACGACGGGTACCTGGCCCACTGGCCGTGTGAGCACGAGATCCCGGTGCGGTCCTTCGATGCCCCACCGGGGAGCGAGACCGATCTGGCCTGGGCGGTGGATACGCTCGCCTTCTCCAGCGGGCTACCGCTGCGCTACACCGGACCGGGCGCTCCCGACCAGAAGGACGTGGAGGGTGCCCTGTCGGTGACGTACGGCGACCATCCGATGTTCCACACCCACGGCGCGGCGGGGGTCGGCGGCGGCGCGGTCTGGCCCCGGGGCCTCATCCTGCAGGGGACCGTCGTGATCCAACCCGGCCAGGTCAGTCCCGTCCCCGGAGACCCCTGGTCCCGAAGTCTGACCCTGCACGAACTGATGCACGCCGTCGGGATCGACCACGCCGGACCCCACCGTCCCGAGATCATGACGGAGGAGCGGATCGGCGAGATCCAGACGATCCTCGGCTACGGCGACCGGTTCGCGCTGCACATGGTCGGGTGCCACTGAGCCCGGGCATCGCCCGAACGAGGAATGCCGCCGACCCCGCGGGCCTACGCTCGCCTCATCTGACGACACCATCCCCGGAGGTTCCCATGTCCACCCGTCCCCGCCCCGCGGCACTGGCCGCCGCCACCGCCCTCGCCCTCGCCGCGCTGACCGGCTGCGGTGCGATGGACCCGAACAAGGGAGGAGACACCACCTGTGGCGACTACATGGAGATGGCGCCCGAGGACCAGCGCGAGGTGATCACCACCTTCCTCGACGAGAAGGGGCAGTCCGATCCCGCCGGCATGGAGGTCACGCTCAACCAGGAGGCGGCCAAGCTTTACTGCAGCACCGTGGGTCAGACCAGCGATCCGATCCGCAACGCCGAGACCGGGTGACCCCTGAGCATCTCACCCCGTACCCCCACCCGACCGGAGTCGACACCCAGCCCGCTGCTCGACCGCTACGAATGAGTGGTGAGAATAGCGGCGGGTGAACCGGAGGTGCAGCGATGAGGAACGGCGTCGTCGTCGACATCGGCGGCAGTGGTACGCGGATCGGCGCCGTGGTCGACGGCCACGTGGTGGGCGTCCACGGGGCCGAGGTCGCGACGGCCGAGGACCTCGCCGCAGCGGTCCTCGCCGTCGACGACTCCCCCGCCGGTGTGGGCGTCTCCCTCCACGGACACGTCGACGCGGACCGGGGACGAGTGGTGTCCTCGCGCGCCGCCGCCTGGGCGGAGGGCGACCTGCGTACCGAACTCGTGTCGCTGATCGACGCGCCCGTCTCCGTCATCGGCGACGGTGACGCCCATGCCCTGGCACTGACGCGACTGCCCGACGTGGAGTTCGGCGGGATCGCCATCTCGCTCGGCTCCTCCCTGGCGTTCGGTGCGCTCAATCACCACGGCGCGCTCATCCACCCGTGCGGCCACACCGGATGGGACCTCGGGCACTGGCGCATCGTCGGCGACGGCACCAACACCGAGGCCTGGTGGGGGCTCGGCGGTCACGGGCTGTACGACCTCGAGCGCGAGCACGGCGACGGCGCCGCCGAGATCTACGCCTACCGGCTCGGCTCGTTCCTCGTGGACGCCGTCCAGCTCTTCCGCCCTCAGACCGTCCTGCTCACGGGGGGCATCGTGGTCGGTCTGGGCAAGGCCCTGCACGGCCCGGTCGCCGAACAGCTCCAGTCCCTGCCGATCTCGGTGTCCACCCCTCGGGTGGTCTTCTCGCCGTCGCGGGACACCGCGCTGTTCGGGGCGGCCGTCGCCGCGGGGCTGGCCTTCCCCGAGCGACGCTGAGCCGACGCTCGTGGCCTGGCCCCGACACCCGGCCCGCACGTTCTAGTCGAGCAGCCCCCGCAGGTCGTCGGCGGTGAGCGCGGCCGAGAAGTGCTCACCGCTGTCCAGGACGGACGCGAACAGCTCGGCCTTGCGCCGCTGCAGCTCGACCACCCGTTCCTCGATCGTGTCCCGGGCGACCATCCGGTACACCAGCACCGGTCGAGTCTGGCCGATGCGGTGCGCGCGGTCGACGGCCTGGGCCTCGGTCGCCGGGTTCCACCACGGGTCCAGCAGGAAGACGTAGTCGGCGCCCACGAGGTTCAGCCCGACGCCGCCGGCCTTGAGGCTGAGGCAGAACACCTGCGCGCCGCCCTCGGTGAACTCACCCACGGCCCCCGCCCGGTCGGTGGTCCGGCCGTCGAGGTGCGCCACCGTGATCCCCTCTGCGCGCAGGCGGTCCACGACCGTGTCGAGGTAGGTGGTGAACTGGCTGAACACCAGCGCGCGGTGCCCCTCGGCCACCACCTCCCGCAGCGCGGCGATGAGCTCGTCGGTCTTGGCCGAGGCGACCCCGGCGTGGGCCGGGTCGATCAGCGAGGCGTCCAGGCAGAGGCGCCGGAGCACGGTCAGCCCCGCGAGGATGCTGATGCGGTTGGCCTCGAAGTCGTCGAGCAGCGCCAGCAGGGACGCGCGTTGCCGCGCCAGTTCCCGCTCATAGAGCCGGCGGTGCGTGGCCGAGAGTTCGATCTCCATCACCGCGTCCGTGCGCGGGGGCAGCTCGCCGGCCACGAGCTCCTTGCGCCGCCGGAGCAGGAAGGGCCGCAGACGCCGCCGCAGCCGTTCCAGCGCGGCCGTGTCACCGTTCTTCTCGATGGGCGTGCGGTACTGGGCACGGAAGTCCTTGGCGTCGGGCAGGACACCGCGGCACGACAGCGCCGCGACCGCCCACAGCTCGGTGAGGTTGTTCTCCATCGGTGTGCCGGTGACCGCCAGTAGGAAGTCGGCCCGCAGCCCGGCCAGCGCTGCGAAGAGCTTGGAGGTGGGGTTCTTGGCCTGCTGGGCCTCGTCGAGGATCACGCCGGCCCACTCGATGCCGGCGTAGGACTCGGCGTCCAGCCGCAGGACCGTCGCCGAGGTCACCACGATGTCGTGCGCACCGGCGTCCTCGGCGACCGTGGTGCCGGACTTGGCCTCGGTCGCCGACCGCCGCGCCACGCGCAGCGAGGGCACGAACCGGCGGGCCTCGGCCTCCCAGTTGGGGACGACCGACGACGGTGCCACCACCAGGAACGGGCCGGGCGCCCCGGGGCCCGCCGCGTTGCCCCCCGGCCCGACCTCCCCGGTGTCGGCCGTCTCGTGGGCGTGGGCGATCAGGGCGAGCGCCTGCACGGTCTTGCCGAGGCCCATGTCGTCGGCGAGGATGCCGCCGATCCGGTGGCGCCACAGCATGGCGAGCCAGTCCAACCCGTGCTGCTGATAGGGCCGCAGGTCGGCGTCGAGCATGGCGGGGACGGGCACGGGTGCGGGCGTGTCGGAGGCCAGTTCGAGCAGCGCTCTGGCGCGGCCGGAGGGCGGGGCCAGGTCGTCGGCCAACTCGGCGAGGTCGGCGAGGAGACCCGCCTGCCCGAGGCCGATCCGCACGCCCGTGGAGTCCGGCTCCCTGCCCACGCGGTCGGCGGAGGCCGCCATCGCCTCGTCGAGCAGTACGCGCAGCTCCCCGAATCGCTCGAGGTCCACGGGGACCAGCAGACCGTCGGCGGTGATGAACTCCTCCTGGCCGGTGACCACAGCCCGGAACACCTCCGCGAACGGGACGGGGCGGCCCTCCACCGTCACCGAGACCGTCAGGCCCAGCCAGTCGATGCCGGACCTGTCGTCCTCGGTGGCGACGTGGATCCGCGGCCCCTCGCTCGCACGGCGGATCTGCGGCACGCCGTCGAGGACCGTCACGCGGATGCCGTCGAGGGCGCCGAGTTGCTCGATCCCGTCGGTGAGCACCAGGCCGGCGTCACGGCCGGAGATCCGGACAGAACCGTCCGCGATGATCCAGGGCCAGCCGGCCCCCGCGACCGCGGCCGCCAGGGCCACGACGTCCGGGTCGCCGTGGACGGGCCCCCGCTGGCCCAGGTCCTCCGCGGTCAGCGGGCGGCGGCGCTCGGCCTCGGTGCCGTCGGACATGCGCATCACGTCGACGCGCCGCCACTGCAGGACCAACTCCAGGCCCTGCCCGGCAGCAGACCCGGCAGCAGACCCGGCACCCGAGCCGCCGCGTGCACCGGCTCCCGCTCCCGCTCCCGCGAGGGGGCGGATCGTCAGTTCGAGCTCGACGCGGTCCCACTCGGGCAGTTCGAGCCGCCCGACGCGGTCGACCACCGGGAACCGGTCGGCGAGGTCGGGCAGGAAGTCGGCGCAGAACTCCGCGACGGCCTCGTCCGGGACGCTGAGCGCCCGCCAGTCGCGCAGTCGCCGGGCCACGCCGGGGTCGAGCCGCCCGACCGGGGAGAGCTCCAGCACCCGGCCCCGGACCAGCGCGACCATGTCCCCGTGCTCCCCCACGAGGGCGCCGGGCAGGGGGCGGTCGACCTCCTCGTCGTCGTCGGATAGAGGCCGGGTACCGTCCGGTCCCGGTTCCACCTCGGCCGCGGCGACCAGCACCAGCTCCGAACCGTCGGGGCTCCACGCGGTCAATCCCACACGGCGGGGTGGCCCGGGCACGACCTCGCGCAGGCCGTCGCCGGGGACGATCTCGATCTCCGCCTCGGCCGCGGTCGCGATGAGCGGCCACAGCGCGGGGACCTCGGCGTCGCACAGGTCCAGCCACACGCGTGCCTGCCGGTGGCTGCGGGCGAGGGAGTCCACGGCGCGCAGCCACCCGGCCTGGGCCATCGACAGCGCGCCGTCCCAGCCGTAGCGGAGGCGGTCCCACTCCACCCCGGCCGACTTCCACCGTCCGCCACTGCCGGGGACGACGATCCGGGCCTTGAGGCGGTTGCCCAATCCGGGACGTAGGCCGCCCGGGCCGTCGTCCGGCGCCAGTTCGTCCGGGACCACCGAGAATTGCAGTCCCACCACCGGGGCCTCGGGTTGCCACCGCGGGGTGTCAAGCGCGCGCAGGGAGTCCTCGGCCTGCCGTCGCCAGGCGGGGATCGACTCGTCCTGGCTCGCCTGCTCGCTGACGAACAGCATGAGGGCGGCGGCGTGTTTGCAGTTCAGCCCGACGGGGCACGAGCACATGCTGCGCAGCGGGCGGCTGGACCCGTCCGCGGCCGGCACGGTGAGGTGAACGGCCGTGGAGTACCAGCGCCCGCTGCCCGCGGCGCCGCTGCCCTTGATGTTCGCGGTGAGCCGGTGGGTGGCGGCGTCGTACGCCACGTCGCGGATCCGCGTCGCATTGGCGTAGCCGCGGGCGCGCCCCAGCGCCGCCGAGCCCACGAAGGACTCGACGTCGGACTCGGGAACCCGGACGGTCGATGTCAGCACGCCGCCAGGCTAGAGGACGACGACGACGAGGTACCCGGACACCGGAGCCGGTGAGCCCACTCCTGTGGAGGCGGAACGGGCTGTGGAGAACCGGATGCCGGTGGACCGGATCTTCCGGGCCCTGGCCGACGCGACCAGGCGGGACATCCTCCGGCGCACCCTGGCCGGCGAATCCACCGTCTCCGAGCTCGCGGACCGCTACGACATGTCGTTCGCTGCCGTCCGCAAACACGTCAACGTACTGGAGGAGGCAGGACTGATCACCGGCCATCGGATCGGCCGAGAACGCAGGATCCGGGGAGACCTCCGGGCGATCCGGGGAGCCCAGCGGCTCCTCGACGCCTACGAGGACATCTGGCGGGCACGCGTCGACAGGCTCGACGCCCTCCTCGCCGAGGACTGACCCGTCACCGCAGGACACACAAGAGGAAAGAGGCAGGCCATGCCTGTGACATCAGTAGACAGAGACCTCGACCGGCTTACCCTGACCATCACCGCGGAGTTCCCGGTGCCGGTCCGTCGGCTGTGGGACGCGTACGTCGATCCGCGCCAGCTCGAGAAGTTCTGGGGACCGCCCACGTGGCCGGCCACCTTCACCCGGCACGACGTGTTCCCCGGCGGCCGCTCGGACTACTACATGACCGGACCGGACGGCAGCCGCGCGTGCGGATACTGGGAGTACCTGTCGGTGGACGAGTGCCGGTCGTTCGAGGTGCTCGACGGCTTCAGCCACGACGACGGCCGGCCCAACACCGACCTGCCCACCCGCGAGGCGATGTGCCAGATCGAGGCCGTGGTCACCGACGACTCCACCTTCGCCGCCGACACCGGCACGCAGTCGCAACTCCTCGACGAGCGGACCGTGCGCGTCACCCGGATCCTGCACGGCACGCCCCGGCAGGTCTGGGACGCCCACCACGAGCCGGAGCTGCTGAACCGGTGGTTCCACGGACCCGACGGCTGGGCGCTGGTCGACTGCCGGGTCGCCCCGGCGCCCGGCGAGACCACCCGCTTCGAGTGGGCCCCCGACGACGGGGTCGAGGGCGAGGCGTTCGCCCTCACCGGGCAGCTCCTGGAGACCGACCCACCCCGCCGGGAGGTCTTCACCGAGACGATGGAGGGCGTCGACGCACCGCCGACACACAACGAGCAGACCCTCACGGCCGTCGAGGACGGGACCCTCATGACGCTCGTCATCACCTACGACAGCGCCGACCTGCGCGAGACGATCCTCGGCACCGGCATGGTCGACGGGATGGAGGCCGGCTACCGCCGGCTGGAGGCGGAGGTGCTGACCAGCCCCTGACCACGGCTGCGCAGATCACGGCCGCGCCGCCCGCCGCCCGACCGGCTCCGGCCTACCCGCGGTCCTCGAGTGCGGAGGTCCGCGGGTCGGGGTCGGTGGTGGCGGTCTTGTCCGCGAACACCCGCTCGACGGCCAGCACGATCAGCACCACGACGATGCCGGCGGCCACGGCGGCCAGGACCGTCGGCCAGTTTGCGCCGGGGGCCAGGACCTCGGCCTCCTCGGTCTGCCACGGCCAAAGCGCGCGCAGTGACCCCAGCATGAGCCCGGCCATGGCCACCAGGGTGGGCTTGCGGAAGTCCTCGAGCAGGCGGTCGAGGACCTTGACGAACAGGGAGATCCCGACGAGCGCGCCCAGGGCGAACACGCCGAGGTAGGCGAAGTTCCGGTCGTCGACGGCACCGAGGGTCGGGGCGTAGAGCCCCATCGCCAGCAACAGGTAGGACCCCGAGACGCCGGGCAGGACCAGGGCGCAGATCGCCACCGCCGCCGCGACGAACACCAGCAGGTAGGAGGGGTCACTGATCGAGCCGCTCGGCAGCCCGGACAGGACGAACGCGAACGCGGCACCGAGGACGAAGATCAGGCCCAGCACCCAGTTGCGCCCACCCGGGGTGGACCGCGCCATCCCCAGCGGCACGGCGATGCTGGCGGCGACCATGCCGAGGAACAGCCCGCGGGCGATCTCGGGACTGCCCTCGACGAAGCCCTTGAGCACACCGGCCATGGTGAAGACCATGACGAGCATGCCCAGCGCCAGCGGCAGCAGCAGCCACCAGTCGACGTGCCGGAACGCCGCGCGGGTGCGGGCCCGACGCTCCGGCCCGAGGGCGGCCGAGCGCAGGCCGTCCACGACGTGCGCCCCGGAGTCCAACAGGCGCGGATAGACGCCGGTCACCAGCGCCACCGTTCCGCCGGAGACGCCGGGCACGAGCTCGGCCATCCCGATGAGCGCGCCGCGGACGACGTTGCCGGCCATCCCCAGCGGTCCGGGCCGGACCGGCACCGGCGTGCCGGGGTCGAGATCGGCGTCGTCGACCGGGTCGTGGACGGACCGGACCGGATCGTGGACGGACCCGGCCGGGCCGTGGGGGTCGCGGGAGGGCCTCGACGAATCGGCAGTCATCGTTACAGCTTCCCCGAACCACGCCCCTCGATCCAAGCGACGCACCCGGGGCGCGGGGGGATGACTAGGCTCGACAGTCCAGCGGCACGTCATCCGGCGACGTGCCCCCGGGCCGGCGTGGGAGGTCGGGACATGCCGATGCACTACCCCCCGCTGCCCGACGGCACCTACCGGTACGGCGACCCGCCGCAGCCGTTGCCCTCCCCCGTCCCCGGGCCGGATCCGAGCTCTCCTGCCCCTGATCCGGGCTCCGCGTACCCGCCCCCGGCCCCCGATGGCCGCCCCGGCGACGGCCCACCGCCCGCCTGGGCCCCCGCGGAGGGCCGCCCTCCCGGCACCGCGGCGGCCGCGGCGATCATCGGGGTGGCGGCCCTCGTCGTCGTCGTGGTCCTGGGCGTGGTCTTCCTCGGCCCCGGATCCGACCCCGGCCGCGGTACCGACCCGTCGCGCGGCCCCTTCCCGCAGGTCCTCCCCCCGGCCGAGCGGGCACCGGGGTCCGGATCGTTCACGGTCGACGGCACGTTCACCGTCGTCTCGACCCCCGCGGAACCGGTCTCCGGCGACCGCACCGGCTGCGATCTGCCCATCACCCTGTCCGACATCGGCGAGGGCACCACCATCACGCTCATCGACAGCGGCGCCGCGCAGATCGGCACCGCCATGCTCGTCTACTCCGGCGGCGACCTGTCCTCGTGCACCTTCACCTTCGAGTTCCCCGACGTCCCCGCCGGCGGCTCGTTCTACATGGTCGAGCTGCCCGGCCGCGGCCAGCTGACCTACACCGAGGGCGAACTGCGCGCGGGCGTCGACATCACCCTCGGTCGGTGAGCCGGGCCGGTCGGTGAGCAGCCCCGGTCGGTGAGCAGCGTCGGGCGGGGAGGGCGCCAAGCGCGAAGGCGGGCCGGGGTCGAAGGCGGGCCGGGGTCGCGCGCACTCCCGGCGGGGGTGCCGGGCGCGCGGATAGGGTGGGGACAGCGACGACGACGAGACGGGAGGCGTGCAACGGTGAGCAACGGCCCCGGACCGGACCATGGTGACGAACCGTTCCGCGCCTCCGAGGTGGAGCGCCTCGTGGAGGACATCGACCTCGACCCGTTCCTCGGTACGCCTGTCGACCCGTTGGCTGAGCCGCTCGAGCAGCCTGTGCCCGTCGAGGCGCAGACCCCGCCGCTGCTGGTCCTGAGGGACCTCTTGGTCGACGAGCGGTTCCCGGAGCTGTTCGCCCGGGCGCTGCGCGCGGCCGACCCCGACTTCCGTGAACTGTTCCCCCGCGACGCCACGCCGGTACTCCGGGACTTCGCGCGGGCGATGCGGTGGGCGTTCGAGACCACCGAGTACGCGCGCGGCGACCGCGCCAAGGTCGATGAGGTCGTCGAGTTCGCCCGCCACCTGGGCGCCGATCACCGCAAACTCGAACTGACGCCCGGGCATCACCGGCGCTTCGGGGAGGCGCTGGCCCACACCCTGCGCCACCTCGCCGGCCGCGCCTGGGACGACCGGCTGGAGACCACCCTGGGCACCGCCTACCGGGTGCTCTCGACCGCCCTGCAACAGGGCGCCGCCGTCGACGAGGGCCCCGCACGCGTAGGCGCGACCGTGGTGGAGATCCTGCGACCCACCCGCGATGTGGTGGTGGTGCGGCTCATCAGCGACGTGATGGTCGACTACCACCCGGGGCAGTACCTCAGCGTGCTCACGCCCTACGCGCCCGGCGTGTGGCGGCGGCTCAGCCCGTCGATCCCGTCCAACCCGGCCGGGCAGATCGAGTTCCACGTCCGCGACGTGCCCGGCGGCGCGCTCAGCGGCTCACTGGTCCGCAGCGTCGGCGTCGGTGACCGTTGGGTGCTCGCCCGCCCCCTGGGGATGCTCGAAGTGGACCGGTCCGAGCCGACCCGGGACGTGCTCATGATCGCCGGCGGCACCGGGATCGCGCCCCTGCGGTGTCTGCTGCTGGACATGATGCGCCACGCCGACAACCCGCGCGTCCACCTGTTCTACGGGGCCCGCTTCCCTGGCGATCTCTACGACCTGCCGACGTTGGTCGACCTCGCCGCCACCGCCCCGTGGTTGACGATCCAGCCCGTCGCCGAGGAGGACGAGGACCCCTGGTGGGCCGGCCCCCGGCAGGACCTGCCCCGCACCCTGCACCGTCGGCAGACCGGCACCCTGGTCCGGGCGGTCACGCAGTGGGGGTCGTGGGCCGACCGGCAGGTCATCGTCTCGGGCTCACCCGAGATGCTGCGCGCGACGGTCCGCGGTCTCGTCGCGGCGGGCACCCCGCGGGAGAACATCAGCTACGACCGCCCCTGAGCGGCGCGGCCACCCACGTCGAGACGAGTCCCCGCGCGCAGAGAGGCAGCACACCGCCGCCGCCGGCACGGCCTCATCGAATTGCGCACGCGGAATGCACGCTTTTCCCGAGGCTGTGCTGCCTCTGTGGACCAAAGACGACGCGTAAGTCAGCGACTCCACGATGACGACGGTTCAGGCCTCGGTCTCGTCCGCCTCGGTCTCTGTATCGTCCGTCTCCGTGTCGTCTGCCGCCGTGCCGCCATCAGCGGTAGCGCCGTCCCCGCCGACGCCGGCGGCGGCGCCCTCGCCCTCTCCCTCGCCGTCGCCGGCCGCCTGGGGGTCGCCCGCCGGCGGGGTCGGGGTCGCGACGCTGGTCTGCGGAGTGGTGGAGGTGCCCGTCGTGGTGGTGGGACTCGTCGGGCTGGTCTGCGAGGTGTTGCTGCTGGTGCTGGTGCGGGTGCTGGTCGTCTCGCAGGACTGGAACACGCGGCGGAACCGGTCGGGGACGCCCAGCTGCTCGAGTTGCTCGCGGCACACGTCCGAGGTGGGCTCGGCCAGGAACTCCCAGTCGTCGTCGCGCCACGAGAGCAGCTCGATCTCCCCGTCGTCGCGGGTGACCAGCAGGAACCGCTCGTCGCATTCCCGCACGGTCGTGCCGCTGCCCAGCTCATCGGCCACGACACCCGGGCTACAGCGTTCGGCCGGACTCGGCGGGCCGGTCGTCGTGGGCTGCGTCGTCGGCGGCGTGGTCCGCGTGCTCTGCGAGGTGGTGGTCTGCGTCGTCGTGGTGGGGGTGGCGACCGGGTCCTCGTCGCCGCCGGTCGCGGAGACCAGCCACACCACCAGCGCCGCCACCAATGCGACCGCGAGCAGGATGGCGGCGATCATCCACGGCGTGGACCCGCCGTCACCGCCACCGTCGTCCCAGGCGTCGCCGTCGTCCGGAGGCGGGACGTCCCCAGGAGGCGGCACGTCCCCGGCGGGGTGGCCGGAGGCGGGGACGCCCGCGGCGGTCGGATAGCCGGACGTGCCGGGACCGGCCCCGGAGGCCCCGGCACCTTCTGCCGCGCCGAACGCCCCGGCCCCGGCGGCCGCGGCTCCGCCGTCCGCCGGGTACTGCGACCACGCCGTGCTGCCCTCCCCCGAGCCGACCGGCGGGAGGTGTTCGGTCGGCGGGTCGGTGGGCGGGAGGTGCTGCGTCGGCGGGTCGGCACCCGGCTCGACCGCCGGGTTCGGCTCGGTGACGGCGTCGTCGCCCGGCTGCTCCGGATCAGCGGGTCGGCCGCCCCGGTCCGGGCCGTCCGGCCCGGTCACCGCGGGACCTGCCCGCCGGAGGGCTCCGTGACCCGTCCGTTGGCGAGCACCGGGATCACCTTCCGGATACCGGTGACCTCGTCGTCGTCGACATCCACCACCAGTAGCTCCGATCCGGCGCCGGCCTCGGCGCGCACGGTCCCGTCCGGGCCGACGAGCAGCGAGTGACCGACGCCGGTGGGGGCGCCGGGCTTGACCTCCACGCCCTCCACCTCCGGGTCGGCCTGCCCGACGGCGAACAGGAACGCGGTCGAGTCGAGCGCGCGGGCGCGGGCGAGCAGTCGCCACTGGTCGACCTTCCCCTCGCCCGCACCCCACGAGGCGCTGCACAGGGTGATCCGGGCGCCGGCGGTGGCGAGCGCCGTGTACTGGCCCGGGAAGCGGATGTCGTAGCAGACGCTCAGACCCACGCCCACGCCGTCGACCGTCACCACGTGCGTGGCGTCGCCCGGCTCGACGGTGTCGGACTCGGCGAACCCGAACGCGTCGAACAGGTGGATCTTGTCGTAGCCCAGGTGGAGGTCGCGGTCCGGCCCGCCGCCGGCGTCGTCGGCCGGGCCGGTCACCAGGAGGGTGTTGCGGACGCGGCCGCCCTGCCCGGGCGTGAACATGCCTACGACGATGAGGACACCGTGCTCACGAGCCGATTCAGCCACCGAGGTCGCCCACGGGCCGTCAAGGGGTTCGGCGATCTCGTCCAGCCGGCCCGCACCGAACGCCCGCATGGTGGCCTCGGGGAACACCACGATCCGGGCCCCCTGCGCGGCGGCCTCGGCGACCGACTCGCGGACCAGCCGAAGGTTGTCCTGCGGGTCGCGTCCGGTCAGGATCTGGGCGGCGGCGATGCGCACGGGTCGTCCTCCTCGTCGGCGGCGGGCTGTCGTCTCAGCCGGCTGGGGCGTCTCCCCCCGACGCTACCCGCGTGCGGGGTCGGCGTCCCCGCCCCGGGCGGCGACCCGCCGCGCGATCCCGGCACCGCGCTCCCACAGCCACCACACGCACACCCCCACCGCGAGCGAGGCGACCAGGGCCGGCCACGGGTGGCCCGCGTCCCGGATCGGCGGATACACGAGGAAGTGGGTGAGATAGATGAACAGCGAGGCCGCTGCTAGGGGGGTCACCACCCGGACCACCGGGCGGGGCAGCCGGACGGCGGGGATCCAGATCAGGGCGAGGATCCCTCCCACGATCACCACCTCCCGCCCGGGGTCGCCGAACCAGCCCGGCACGCACACGAGCGCGACCGCGGAGCAGGCGAGCCGCGCCCACATCGCGGTGAGCGCTGCCCGGTGCCCTCCCGATCCGCCCGGTCCGGACCCCCCGGGTTCGGCCCGCGCCACGGCCCAGCCGAGCGCGAACAGCCACAGCACCGCCGGCGCCGAGTACCACACGAGGGGCCCGCCGCCGAGGTCGATGACGGCGTAGCGCACGAGCAATCCGAGCCCGACCAGCGTGGCCGGCAGCGCGTACGGCCACCGCCGGTCGAGCCTGCTGACCGCGGGGACGGCCATGAGCGCGGCCACGCCGAGCAACAGGTAGACCGTCGCCTCGACGAACCACATCTGCCACGGATTCCACCAGCGGTCGTCGGACCAGGAGCGGGGACCCAGGAAGTGGGTGGCCAGCAGCGGCGAGTACCAGTGGTAGCGGCTGGTCAGCGGGGTGACGAGCAGCAGCCACACCACGGCGGGGACCGCGATCCTCCCGACCGTCGTGAGCACGCCCCGGGCCCGCTCGCGGGCGCTGGCGGAGTGCAGCCGGAAGCGGGCGAGGGAGTAGCCGGTCAGAGCCACCAGGACGTGGGCGCCGCCGTAGACCGCGAACGCCCGGGTGTGCCCGCCCACGATCGTGAGGATGAACAGGGCGCGCAGCACCACCGAGGTGTCGACGCGGGCCCACGCCCGCCAGGGGGTCCAGCGGGAGGCCGCCGGGGGACGCGGTCCGGCCGCGCGGGTGTCGAGCTCCCCCAGTGGGCGCAGGTGCCAGTCGCGGGGTAGGCCGGGCACCCGCTCCTCGAGCCGGGTCGAGAGCACCACGTAGGTCAGGGAGTCCCCGCCGAGGTCGACGAACGTGGCGTCCGGCGGGCAGGAGTCCAGGCCGAGCGCATGGGCCACGAGCGTACTGGGCGCGTCGGCGTCCGCCCCGGCGCCCGTCCGCGCGCGGTCGGCGACGAGTGCACGGAGTGCGGCCTGGTCGACCTTGCCGGCGGGAGTGCGGGGAGGGTCGACGACGACGACCTGCTCGACCGCCGAGGTGGGCAGTCCCGAGGCCGTCGCGGCGGCGGTGGCGAGGGCCTGCGAGCGCTCGCGGGTGACCACGACCAACCGGTCGGGCTCCCCGACGCACCAGGCGTCGAACCCGCCGTCCGCCAGGGTCGATTCCACCCGACCCAGGTCGATCCGGTGCCCGAAGATCTTGGTCTCGCGCCCCATCCGCCCGACGATCTCCACGAGGCCGTCGTCGGCGATGCGGGCGAGGTCCCCGGTCCGCAGCTCGTCGAGCTCGGGCCCGCGGGCGAGGTCGGCCGAGGTGCGGGCGTACCCCATCATCACGTTGGGGCCGCGGTACACCAGCTCACCGGGGGCGTGCGGATCGGTTCCCCGCGGACGGTCGACGCGGAAGGAGCCGCCGGGGATCGCGATCCCGATGGCCCCCGCACGGGTCCGCGCGAGGTGAGGGGGGAGGTACGCCATACGCGCGGTCGCCTCGGTCTGGCCGTACATCACGACCAGTTCTGCCCCGCGTGCTTCCAGGTGCGCGGCCAGGCGACGCACCGCCTCCGGCGCGAGGCGCCCGCCCGCCTGGGTGAGGTAGCGCAGGCGGGTGAGGCGGTCCAGCCGGTCGAGACCGACGCGCTCGAGGAGTTCGACCGTGTGCGGGACGGCGGCGAACGTCGTCACCTGCCCGGCCTCCGCCCGGTCCCAGAACGCCGGTGCGGAGACGGAGTCGGAGTTGAGCACCACGGACGCGCCGGCCAGCAGGTGACTGTGCAGGACGGACAGGCCGTAGCAGTAGTGCGGCGGCAGGGTGGTGATCGCCCGGTCCCCCGGCACGATGCCCAGGTAGTCCACGATCGACCGCGCGTTGGCCAGCACCGCCCGCCGGGACTGCCGGACGAGCTTGGGTGCGCCCGTGGACCCGGAGGTGCTCAGGAGCAGTGCGAGGTCGGGATGCAGGTCGTGCCGCGGCGGCGCCGTGAGCACCCCGGCCGGGAGGGGTCGGCCGTCCCCCGCGACAACGTCGGGGTGCCACGCCGCGAGGAGGTTGTCGGTGGCCGCGCCGTCCGGCGGCAGGAGGAGCACGACGTGGCCGGCGGAGTGGGCGGCGAGATAGTCCACGAGGAACTCGATGGTGTTCGTCGCCACCAGGCCGATCAGGCGACGACCGGTCGTCACGGGCGGGTACTCGGCGGCGCGCTCAGCGCTCATCCGGGAGAGCGCGGAGTAGGTGTACTCCGCCTCGTCGGTCACCACGGCGACCGCGGTGCCGCGCCCGGCGGACTCGTCGAACAGGCCGGGCGGAGCCTGCCCCTGATGCGTACGTGCGACGGTCACGCGCCGAACTATATTAGGTGAGGCTTCGCTATGAAAGTCGGGCGGATCCGGTCATCAGCCGTCGCGGCGGCCCGTCTCCCGCTGGTGACGGGGCCGCCACACGACCACCGACGTCGAGCGGGGCACGTGGACGAGTTCACCGCCCGCCCGGCCGGAGGACCCGGAACGGCGGCGGAGTTCGGCGACCTCCTCGACCAGTTCTGACACGCGGCTGCGCAGGGCGTCGACCTGATTGGTCAGCTCGATGATCCGCTTGATGCCGGCGAGGTTGACGCCCTCCTCCTGGCTGAGGCGCTGGACCTCGCGCAGCAGTGCCACGTCCCGCAGCGAGTAGCGTCGCCCACCGCCGCTGGTGCGCTCGGGGGTGACGATCCCGAGGCGGTCGTAGGTTCGCAGGGTCTGGGCGTGCAGCCCGGACAGTTCGGCGGCCACCGAGATCACCAGGACGCTGTCGTCGGGCCCCAGCTCCCCGACGTCCCGCCGGGGGCTCATGCCGACCCGGCCCAGCCCGACCGCGGATCGAAGCCGGCGGCGCGCAACGCGTCGTCATAGGCGGCGAGCTCGGCTTCGGCCATCCCGGCGGGGGGCGTGGCCACCCGGAGGGTGACCTTGAGGTCACCGGTTCCGGACTTGCGTGCGATACCCCGGCCGCGCACCCGAAGGATCTGTCCGTCGCGGGAGCCTGCGGGGATCTTGACGGTCACCCGCCCGGTGAGCGTGGGTACCGACACCTGGGCGCCGCGGACCAACTCCGGGTAGGACACCGGCAGGTCGACGAGCAGGTCGGCCCCGTCGCGGTCGAACACCTGGTCCTTCTGGACGGTGACCGTCACGTACAGGTCGCCCGACGGTGCCCCGCGGAAGCCCGCCTCACCCTGCCCGGAGAGCCGGATGCGCTGGCCGTCGGAGACGCCGGCCGGGACCTTGACGTTGATGGTGCGGGTGCGGTCCGTGACGCCGCTGCCCGCGCACTCCGTGCACGGGTCGTCGATCTTGGACCCGGTGCCGCCGCAGTCGGTGCAGGGCTCGGCGAAGCCGAAGGCCCCCTGGGTGCGCTGGGTGACGCCCGCACCGTGGCAGGTGCCGCACACCTTGGGGCTGGTCCCCGGCTTCGCGCCACTGCCGTGGCAGATCAGACACGGCGAGGCGGAGGAGAGTTTGATCTGGACCGTCTCGCCGAGGGCGGCCTCACGGAAGGACAGGGTCAGGGCGGTCTCGACGTCCTGGCCGCCCCGCGGGCGCTGTGCCCGGCCGCGGCCGGCCCCGCCGCCACCCGGGCGGGCCTGGTTGAACAGGCCGCCGAACAGGTCCGAGAATCCCCCGGCACCGCCGGCGGGCCCGCCGCCACCGAAGAGGTCGTTGATGTCGAAGTCACCGCCGGAGGCGGTGTACCGGCCCCCGCCGCCCGGGGCGAAGCCGCTGAACCCGCCGGAGGTGACCTGGTCGCGGAAGGCGTCGTACTCCTTGCGCCGGGCGGGATCGCCGATGACGTCGTTGGCCTCGCTGATCCGCTTGAACTTGTCCTCCGCGGCCGCGTTGCCCGGGTTGGAGTCCGGGTGGTTCTCCCGCGCGAGCTTGCGGTAGGCCTTGCGGATCTCGTCCTGGGTGGCGGACTTGGAGACGCCCAGTTCGGCGTAGTAGTCCTTCTCGACCCATTCGCGCTGACTCACCAGACGCCTCCCTTCTTCTTGTTGCAGTTCTTCTTCTAATTGCAGAGGTCGGGTCTACGAATTCTCTCAGTTCCCCGGCACATCCGGGGTGATGAGCCGGTGGGCTCAGCGGACGCTGACCATCGCCGTCCGCAAGGTCCGCTCACCGTGGCGGTAGCCCTTGCGCAGGACCGTCCCCAGCACGGGCTCGGATCCCTCGGATTCGTCCTGCACGGCCTCGTGGAGGGCCGGGTCGAACGGATCGCCCTCGTTTCCGAAGGACTCGACACCCTGGGATGCCAGTAGCGCGCGGACCTTGTCGGCGAAGACCTTGAGCGGCCCCTCGGCGAGGTCGCCGTGCGCCTCGGCCCGGTCGAGGTCGTCGACGATACCCAGCAGCTCGGTGAGGACCGAGCCCTTGGCGGTGTCGATGATCGATTGGCGGTCACGTTCGACGCGGCGCCGGTAGTTGGCGAACTCCGCCGACACCCGCTGCAGGTCGGCGGTCCGCTCGTCGAGCTGCGCCTGCAGCTCGGCCACCGGATCGTCCTCGCGGACGTCGCCGGTCGGGGCATCGCCGGCCGGAACCTCGCCGGTCGGGGCGTCCGCCGCGTCGGCTGCGGTGGCGTCGGCCGCCGGCGCTGCGCCCTCGTCGTCGACGATCTCGGCCTCGACCGCCTCGGCGGCCTGCTCGGCCTCGTCGTCAGCGCCGGCCCACGCCGCCTTCTCGGAGGCGTCGGTCTGCTCGGGGCGGGTCACTTGGACTCACCCTTCGACTCGTCCTCGTCGACCACCTCGGCATCGACCACGTCGTCGTCGGCCGAGCCCGCACCCGACGCGTCGCCGGCCTCGGCACCCTCGGCCGCGGAGGCCTCGTAGATGGCCTGGCCGACGGCCTGCGCCTCGGTGTTGACCTTCTCGACCGCGGACTTGATGGCGTCGACGTCCGAGCCCTCGAGGGCGGTCTTGGCCTCGGCGATCGCGGCCTGGAGCGACTCCTTCTTGTCGGCCGGGATCTTGTCCTCGTTCTCCGAGACGAACTTCTCCGTCTGGTAGATCGTGGACTCGGCCTGGTTGCGGGCGTCCGCCTCCTCGCGACGCTTGTGGTCCTCGGCGGCGTGCTCCTCGGCGTCCTTGATCATCTGGTCGATCTCCTCCTTGGACAGGCCGGAGCCGTCCTGGATGATGATCGTGTTCTCCTTGCCGGTGCCCTTGTCCTTGGCGGTCACGTGGACGATGCCGTTGGCGTCGATGTCAAAGGTGACCTCGATCTGCGGCACGCCACGCGGCGCGGGGGCGATACCGGCGAGCTCGAACGAACCGAGCAGCTTGTTCTGCGCCGCCATCTCGCGCTCGCCCTGGAAGACCTGGATCTGCACGGACGGCTGGTTGTCGTCGGCGGTCGTGAAGGTCTCCGAACGCTTGGTCGGGATCGTGGTGTTGCGCTCGATGAGCTTGGTCATCACGCCACCCTTGGTCTCGATGCCCAGCGACAGCGGGGTCACGTCGAGCAGCAGGACGTCCTTGACCTCACCGCGGAGCACGCCGGCCTGCAGCGCGGCACCCACGGCCACGACCTCGTCCGGGTTGACGCCCTTGTTGGGCTCCTTGCCGCCGGTGAGCTCCTTGACCAGGTCGGTCACGGCGGGCATACGGGTCGAACCGCCGACCAGCACGACGTGGTCGATGGAGCCGACCGAGATGCCGGCGTCCTTGATCACGGCCTGGAACGGGTTGCGGCAGCGATCGAGCAGGTCCTGCGTGATCTTCTGGAACTCGGCGCGCGAGAGCGTCTCGTCCAGGAAGAGCGGGTTCTTGTCCGCGTCGACGGTGATGTACGGGAGGTTGATCGAGGTGGACTGCCCGCTGGACAGCTCGATCTTGGCCTTCTCGGCCGCCTCGCGCAGGCGCTGCAGGGCCATCTTGTCCTTGGTCAGGTCGATGCCGTTCTGCGCCTTGAACTTGTCGACGAGCCAGTTGACGATCCGCTGGTCCCAGTCGTCGCCACCGAGGTGGTTGTCGCCCGAGGTCGCACGGACCTCCACGACGCCGTCGCCGATGTCGAGCAGGGAGACGTCGAAGGTGCCGCCACCGAGGTCGAAGACCAGGATGGTCTGCTCCTTGTCGCCCTTGTCGAGGCCGTAGGCCAGGGCTGCCGCGGTGGGCTCGTTGACGATGCGCAGGACGTTGAGGCCCGCGATCTGACCGGCGTCCTTGGTGGCCTGACGCTGGGCGTCATTGAAGTAGGCCGGAACGGTGATGACGGCGTCGGTGACGTCCTCACCGAGGTAGGACTCGGCGTCGCGCTTGAGCTTCTGCAGCGTGCGGGCGCTGATCTCCTGCGGGGTGTAGGTCTTGCCGTCGATCGAGTCCGACTTCCAGTCCGTGCCGATGTGGCGCTTGACCGAGCGGATGGTGCGGTCGACGTTGGTGACCGCCTGGTTCTTCGCCGGCTGACCGACGAGGACCTCGCCGTTCTTGGCGAACGCGACGACCGACGGGGTCGTGCGCGCGCCCTCGGCGTTGGCGATGACCGTGGCGTCGCCGCCCTCGAGGACCGCGACGGCCGAGTTGGTGGTGCCGAGGTCGATGCCTACTGCACGTCCCATGATGTTCTCCTTCTACTGACGTGTACGGGTTCTCTCTAAGCGGACCCGGCTCAAGGCTCGGATCGATGGCTCCACCCTGCCTGGCGGTGGCCTCCCGCGTCAACCCGAGTTGAGCCTGGCCCGCTGAGGTTTGTCGCCCCGTATAACCCCCACTTTGTCGAATCCATTCCGGCGGTGGCGCAACTCACACCATTGATTGAGCCCGCCGGGCTCAACAATGGGAAGAGCGCCCCGGCCGCCGCCTCTCGGCGGTGCGGCTCGGAGCGCTCTTCGTATGGGAAGGGAAGGTGCGGGAAGGAGAAGGAGGTACGACGACGAGGTCCGCCGTCACCCGGATCAGATCAGATGACACCCTGCGCGAGCATGGCGTCGGCGACCTTGCGGAACGCGGCGATGTTCGCCCCGGCCACCAGGTCACCCGGGGCGCCGTACTCCTCGGCGGTCGCCGCCGCGGTGGCGTGGATGGAGGTCATGATGCGGTCGAGCTCGGAGTCCACCCGCTCGAAGTCCCACAGCAGCCGACCGGCGTTCTGCCGCATCTCGAGACCGCTGGTGGCCACGCCGCCGGCGTTGGCGGCCTTGGCGGGCCCGAAGAGGATGCCGGCCCGGTGGATGACCTCCACCGCCTGCTCCGTGCACGGCATGTTGGCGCCCTCGGCGATCACGCGGCACCCGTTCTTGGCGAGCGTGCGCGCCTCCTCGGCGTCGAGCTCGTTCTGGGTGGCACAGGGCAGCGCGATGTCGCACTCCACGTCCCACACGGAACCGGTCTCCAGGTAGGTACAGTTGCCCCGCTCCCGGGCGTAGGCCGACAGCCGTTCGCGGCGGACCTCCTTGACGTCCAGGAGCAGGTCCAGGTCGAGACCGTCCTCGTCGTGGACGTAGCCCTGACTGTCCGAGCAGGCCACGACGGTCGCGCCGAGCTGGGCCGCCTTCTTGGCCGCGTAGATCGCGACGTTGCCGGAGCCGGAGACGACCACCCGGGAGCCCTCGAGGCTGTACTCGGTGTCGCGGAGCATCTCGCGGACGAAGTAGACGAGCCCGTAGCCGGTCGCCTCGGTGCGCGCCCACGAGCCGCCGTAGCCGACGCCTTTGCCCGTGATGACGCCCGCCTCGTTGCGGCCGGTCACCTTCCGGTACTGGCCGTACAGGTACCCGATCTCGCGCCCGCCCACGCCGATGTCACCGGCCGGGACGTCGAGGTCGGCACCGATGTGGTGCGCGAGCTCGGACATGAAGGACTGGCAGAAGCGCATCACTTCCGCGTCGCTGCGGCCGTGCGGGTCGAAGTCCGAACCGCCCTTGCCGCCGCCCAGGCCGAGACCGGTGAGGGCGTTCTTGAAGACCTGCTCGAACCCGAGGAACTTCAACGTGTCCTCGTCCACGGACTTGTGGAAGCGCAATCCGCCCTTATACGGGCCGAGATCGGAGCTGAACTGCACACGGAAGCCCCGGTTGACCTGGACCGCGCCGGTGTCGTCGACCCACGGCACCCGGAAGGACACCACGCGCTCGGGCTCGATGATCCGCTTGAGGATCCCGCCCTCGACATATTCCGGGTGCTGCTTGACCACGGGTGCGAGCGACTCCAGCACCTCGTGCACAGCCTGCCGGAAGAGGTGCTGTCCGGGATTGCGTCGCACCACGGTGTCAAGGGCGTCGTGAAGTGCGGCGTCAGCGTCGGACATGGGACCTCCGGGTAATAAGTCTTTGGTGATGACGCGTACGTCGTTGCCGAAGAGGCAGCCTAGCGGCAGGGCCCGCGATTCTCCGACTCAGCGTCGTCACATCAATCGACAATCGAATCCCACTAATCACACGTGTCACACTGGACTCACTAATCACATCTCCGTAATCTGAGCCGCGACAACCCGATCCACTGCCGGTCGACGCGCCGTCGCCCAGCCGTGCATTCCGGAAGGCCATCATGCGTATCACCTCGAAGTTCGCCGCCGTCGCCGCCGCCGCGGCACTGGTGGTCACCGCGACCCCTGCCGGCGCGGCCCCCTCCCCCACACCCGGTAACCCGGCTCCGTCCGCCTCCCGACCCGCCGTCGCCCAGCCCCTGCCGGCGTTGGCCGATGCCCTCGGTCCGGAGCTGACCTCACTCGTCGAGGCACTGCGACGTGATCTCGGACTCACTCCCGAGCAGTTCCTCGCCCAGGCCGGCATCGGGGAACGTCTGGCCGAGGCCCGTCCCCGGTGGGAGCAGCAGTTCCGTCAGTCGTTCGGCGGCGTCTGGCTGGACGAGGAGGGCACCGGCCTGGTCGGCGTGGTGGCCGGCGCCGCCGGAGACGAGCTGCGCGACGAGGCCACCCGGTCCGGGTTCACGGTCAAGGATGTGGCGCTGACCACGAGTGAACTCGAGGCGCGCGAGCGTCAGGTCATCAAGATCATCGAGGGCACCCCCGAGGACATGCAGGACCTCGTCACCGACGTCCGCGTCGATCCCACCCGCAACGCGGTCGTCGTCACGACCCGCGGCGGCGAGGCCGCGCAGCTCGGCAACCTCGACGCCCGACTGCGGGACCTCGCCGAGATCGACATGATCGAGGCCCCTGACCCGGCGTTCGACACGGCCCCGTTCGGCAGCGAGGGGGGCACCGGGTCCGACGGCGAGCCGACCGTCGACGGCATCGAGCCGGCCACCACCCGCGCGGACGACCCGGACGGGACCGGCGCGGCGCCCGGTAGCGGCGGCGACTCCGGCTCGCTCGGCAGCCTGGCCCTGCTCAATGACGCCGGCCTCGTCCCCGAGGGCCCCATGCGCACGGTCATCGACCTCCTCGCCGGCCTGACCCCCGGCACCGGGTCGATCATCGACGGGATGATGGCCCAGACCATGGTCGACCCCGGCACCCCCGTGCCCGAGGACCAGCCGCGGGCCATCGAATCGGTCCCCGCTCCGGCGGGGCCCGTCACGGGCGGTACCGGGTACCAGGTGGGCGTCCCGGGAGGAATCCTCGAGTGCTCGACCGGGTTCAACGGTGAACTGGACGGCAAGCCCGTCGTCATCACCGCCGCGCACTGTGCCGGCGCCGACGGCACCCGCGCGGCCCTCGCCGACGGCGAGGAGTTCGGCACCATGACCCGCAGCGAGCGGGAGGGCATCGACACCGCCCTCATCGCGGTCGACGACGACGTGGCGGACCGGTTCCGCACCAACCTGGTGGGAGACGGGCCGGACAGCACCCAGGAGATCATCGGCACCGCGGACCCGGTCGTCGGCCAGAAGGCCTGCAAGACGGGGTTCCGGACCGGCTTCTCCTGCGGCACGATCTCGCAGGTCGGCACGACAATCGACGTGGCGGGCACGCGCACCATCTCGAACGCCTTCACCGTGGACCTGTGCGCCCTGCCCGGCGACAGCGGCGGCGTCGTCTTCTCCGGCGACCGGGCCCTGGGTATCTCGAGCGCGTCCAACGTCGCGGACTCCGTCACCTGCGCCGACGCCGATGCCGTGGCCCGGACGGCCGGGTTCACCCCGCGCCTGTCGGCCGTCCCGATCGCCGACGTCCTCGCCGCACACCCCGGGCTGACGCTCCGGACCAACTGATCCTCCCCTTCCACGCGGGCCCCGCCTGCGAGTGGAGTCTGCTCCGGTAAGGGCAGCCTCAACTCGTCAGACGGGGCCCGCGTGGCTTACCTTTGACCTCGACACAGTCGACGGGCGCCCACAGGGTCCTATGAGTGCTCGTGCGTCGAGAAGTGCGACGAAAGGCCGCGAACCATGTCAGGCGTGACCATCACACTCGGGACGATCGGCGTCCTGCTCAGTCTGTTCTGCTGGGCTTCCTTCATAGGCGGCGTCACGCGCATGGTGCGCAGCCTGTTCCTGGGACAGAAGGACGGATTCGACCGGCTGCGGCCGATCCTGCCCCGATTGAAGAACGTCATCGTCGAGGTGGGCGCCCACACCCGGATGGCCCGCAAACGTTCGGTGGGCTTCTTCCACTGGTTCGTCATGGTGGGCTTCCTGCTCGGCTCGATCGTCTGGTTCGAGGCCTATATCCAGACGTTCAACCCCCGCGGCGGCTGGCCCTGGCTGTCCGACCAGGCCTGGTACCACGCCGTCGACGAGTTCCTGGGCCTGGGCACCGTCATCGGCATCACCGTGCTGATCATCATCCGTCAGATCAACCAGCGTCGCGGCCTCAACCGCTTCGTCGGCTCGGACCGCAAGGCCGCCTACTTCGTCGAGACCGTCGTGCTCCTCGAGGGCCTGGGCATGATCTTCGTCAAGGCCGGCAAGCTGTCGCTGCAGGCCGCCGACGGGTACGACTTCCACTGGTCCACGGACTGGGTCACCGGCCCGCTGTCGACGATCCTGCCGGCCAACGAGCTCATGGTCTCGGTCTTCGCGCTGATCAAGCTGCTCACCGGCATGATCTGGCTGTACGTCGTGGGCCGCAACATCACGTGGGGCGTCGCCTGGCACCGCTTCTCCGCGTTCTTCAACATCTACTTCAAGCGCGAGGCCGACGGCCGCACCGCGCTCGGCCCGCTCAAGCCGATGACCATGGACGGCGTCCCGCTGACCATGGAGAAGGTCGAGGAGCTCACCGAGGCCGACGAGGACTTCGAGCCCAAGCTCGGCGCGGGCGCCATCGAGGACTTCTCGTGGAAGGGCTGGCTGGACTTCTCCACCTGCACCGAGTGCGGCCGCTGCCAGGAGCAGTGCCCCGCCTGGAACACCGGCAAGCCGCTGAGCCCCAAGCTCATGATCATGTCCCTGCGCGACCACGGCGCCGCGAAGGCCCCGTACCTGCTCGCCGGTGGGCAGACCACGATGGGCGAGGAGACCGGACTGGTCGACGCCGAGGGCAACCCCGACGAGGCCAAGCTCGCCAAGATCCCGGAGGCGGCCCGCCTCGAGGCCCAGCGCCCCCTCGTCGGTCACACCACCGCGGACCTCTCCGACGACCCGATGGCCGCCGGCATCATCGACCCCGAGGCCCTGTGGTCCTGCACCACGTGTGGCGCCTGCGTCGAGCAGTGCCCGGTGGACATCGAGCACGTCGACCACTTCATCGACATGCGCCGCTACCAGGTCCTCATCGAGTCCGAGTTCCCGACCGAGCTCGCGGGCCTGTTCAAGAACCTCGAGAACAAGGGCAACCCCTGGGGCCAGAACAACTCCGGTCGCGACGAGTGGATGAACTCCCTCGACTTCGAGATCCCCGTGATCGGCAAGGACATCGAGGACTTCGCCGACACCGAGTACCTGTTCTGGGTGGGCTGTGCCGGCGCCTTCGAGGACCGCGCCAAGAAGACCACCCAGGCCGTGGCCTCGCTGCTGCACACCGCCGGTGTGAAGTTCGCGGTGCTGGGCCAGGGCGAGACCTGTACCGGCGACTCGGCCCGCCGCGCGGGCAACGAGTTTCTGTTCCAGATGCTCGCCCAGCAGAACATCGAGGTCATGAACGACGCGTTCGACGGCGTGCCCGCCGCGCAGCGCAAGGTCGTCGTGACGTGTGCCCACTGCCTCAACGCGCTGAAGAACGAGTACGGCGACTTCGGCGGCGACTACCAGGTGGTCCACCACACGCAGCTGCTCAACCGTCTGGTGCGCGAGAAGCGCCTCGTGCCGGTGGCCCCGATCGACGGTGGCGTCACCTACCACGACCCGTGTTACCTCGGCCGCCACAACCAGGTCTACGAGGCCCCGCGTGAGCTCATGGACGGCTCG
The DNA here is from genome assembly GCF_051994785.1 of Dietzia sp. MNB45. NCBI lineage: Bacteria > Bacillati > Actinomycetota > Actinomycetes > Mycobacteriales > Dietziaceae > Dietzia > Dietzia sp. MNB45. The sequence continues at coordinate 3,207,838 of NZ_CP163397.1, forward strand.
GGCGTGACCCTCACGGAGATGCCCCGTCACGGGCAGCGGTCCATGTGCTGTGGCGCCGGTGGCGCGCGCATGTGGATGGAGGAGACGGTCGGCAAGCGGATCAACATCGACCGTGTCGACGAGGCCCTGTCGACCAAGGCCACGAAGATCGCCACGGGCTGCCCGTTCTGTCGCGTGATGCTCTCGGACGGGGCCACCGCCCAGACCGACGGCACCGAGCAGGAGGGCCAGGTCGAGGTCGTGGACGTCGCCCAGCTGCTCCTGGAGTCCGTCTCCCGTGACGGCGGCCTGCCCGAGCCTCGCGAGGCCGCGTGGCTGGAGCAGCCCACGCGTGAGAAGACGAAGGCGGAGAAGGAGGCCGAGCAGGCCGAGCGCGACGCCGCCGAGGCGGAGTCCGCCACGGCCGCCGCCCCCGCTGCCCCGGCCGAGGCCGCGCCGGACAACGCCGTCGTCGACGAGGGCGAGGGCGCGGAGGTCGCCGCCGCCGGCACCGGTGGCGCGGCCAGCGCGGCCGAGGCCGGCCCGTCGGCCGCCGATTCGACGGGCGCACCCAAGTCGGGTGGCCTCAAGCTCGGTGGCGGCGGCAAGGTCCCCGGCGGCCCCAAGGCCCCCGGCGCTCCGAAGGCCCCCGGCGCCGCCGGGAGCGGCGAGTCCGCCACCGAGGCCCAGTCCGCGGTGAAGGACGCCGAGCGCACGGAGGAGACCCGCGAGGCCGCGCAGGGCTCCGCTCCGGCCACCACCGGCGCTCCCAAGCCGAGCGCCGGCGCGCCGAAGTCCGGCGGGCTCACCCTGGGTGGCGGGGCCAAGGCGCCCGGCGGGGCCAAGGCTCCGGGCGGCGCGAAGGCCCCGGGCACGGCCAAGGCAGCGGCGTCCGAGCCGTCCGCGGGCGAGTCCGCCGCCGCGCAGACCGAGACCGCCGATGCCGGGTCCGCCACGGACACCGCACCGGCCGCGCCCGCGAAGCCGGCCGTCGGCCTGGGCCTCAAGGGTGGAGCGAAGGCGCCCGGCGCGCCCAAGGCGCCCGGTGCTCCGAAGGCCCCGGCCGCCGCCCCGGCGACCGAGGCCCCGGACAAGGCCGAGCCCGCCGACTCCGCCGCCCAGGCCGAGACGGCCGAGGCTGAGTCACCTGCGACCGAGTCAACTGCGACGGAGTCAACTGCGGCAGAGTCGACGTCGACCGACGCCCCGGCGAAGCCCGCGTCGGGCGGGACGATCCCCCGCTCGAAGAAGTCCGGAGGTTACGGCCTCTCTCTGGGCTGACGCCCACCGGACGCCACCGCGGCCCGTGATCAGGTCTCCTGATCACGGGCCGCGGTCGTTTCATTTCCGTGTTGTCCAGCGTCAGCAGGGGTGGTGAACTTCTTGAACCTGGTAGACGGGTGTCGGGATACCCTCCATCCGGGCCTTGAGCTGCAGCGCGAGGTACCTCGAGTAGTGGCGGGACTGATGCAGGTTGCCCCCGTGGATCCACAGTTGCTCGACGTTGGTCGGCTTCCACATGTTGCGCAGCTCGCCCTCCCACGGGCCGGGGTCGCGTGTCGTGTCCGACCCGTAGCCCCACACCTTCCCCACCCGGTCGGCGACCTCCTGGGACACCAGGTCCACGAGCCACTGGTTCATCGACCCGTACCCGGTGGCGTACACGATGATGTCCGCCGGAAGCACCCGGCTGCCGTCGAGCTCGACGCCGTCGGGCAGGATGCGTGACACCTGGCCGCTCTCGAGCGCGACCTCGCCGTCGATCAACAGCTGACTCGCACCGACGTCGATGTAGTAACCCGACCCGCGCCTGAGGTACTTGAGGAACAGACCGGAACCGTCCTCCCCGAAGTCGAGGTCGAATCCCACCTCGCGCAACTGTCGGTAGAACTCCGCGTCCTTCTCCGCCATCTGCTCGTAGACCGGGATCTGCGCCCCCGGGAGCAGTCGGTAGGGCCATGAGGCGAAGAGCATGTCCGCCTTCTCCGTGGTGACACCGGCGTCGAGAGCCTCTTCCGAGTAGAGGGGGCCCAGGGCGAGGGACATCAGGGATTCACTGCGGGAGATGTGCGTGGATGAGCGCTGCACCATCGTGACGTGCGCACCGTGATCCCACAGAGCCGCGCAGATGTCGTGAGCCGAGTTGTTCGACCCGATCACCACGGCCCGTTTGCCCGCGACGTCGCCCTCGCCCGTGAACTCGGACGAGTGCCACTGCCGGCCGGCGAAGTCCTCCGAGCCCTCGAACCGCGGGATGTTCGGGTACCCCGACACCCCGAGCGCGAACACGAGTTGGGTCGGGCGCAGCACGACCTTCTCGCCGCGGCGGTCGACCTCGACACGCCACGTCCCCGAGTCCTCGTCGAAGTCCGCCTTGAGACACTCCGTTCCGGACCAGTAGTCGAGGTCCATGATGGCGGTGTAGTGCTCGAGCCAGTCACCGACCTTGTCCTTCGCGGGGAACACCGGCCAGTCTTCGGGGAAAGGGATGTACGGCAGGTGGTCGTACCAGACCGGGTCGTGGAGATGGAGCGACTTGTAGCGCTTGCGCCATGAGTCACCCGCGCGTTCGTTCTTCTCGATGACGATGGTGGGTACCCCGAGGCGCTTGAGACGAGCGGCGAGCCCGATACCGCCCTGGCCGCCGCCGATGATGACGGCGTAGGGCTGCTCGGTGTACCCGAGGGTCTCCTGGCGCTCGATCTTCTGCTCGAGCCAGGTCTTCCGGCCCCGGGTGATGACGTGGTCGACACCCTGGTCGCGACCGTGGCGCTTCTTCTCCTCGTGGCCCTTGAGTTCCTGCAGGGTCGTCAGAAGAGTCCATGCCCGCCCGTCCCTCAGTCGGAGGTGGCCCCACCCGCGGCCCGTGGCCGTCTCGAAACGCACCCACGCCTCCACCACCCCGTCGCTGTCGGTGGCGGGTTCGTCGAGGGCCCACCCGGACGGTTCGACGGCTGCGAGCTGGCGGCTCAGCATGTCGCGGATCTGGTCGCGGCCCTCGAGTGTTCTGAGGTTCCAGGTGAAGGCGACGAAGTCGCGCCAGTACCCGTCGGTGCCGAACAGGTCGGCCGCCCGGCCCGGGTCCCCCGATCGCAAGGCCTCGTCGAAGGCCGCCAACCACCGTTCGACCACTGTGTCCGGTTGAACGCGGTCGACGTCCGGACCCCCGGGGCCGCGGTCTGCCGGTGCCTGCTGAGTCTCGGTCATGTCCACTCCTCCACTTCCTGTAGCTTCTGGGATGACGTAGATCACACTTTCTTCCCAAGGGGGTGGCAATGTCGTTGCACGCGACGTTGCGGTTCTCCGACCCGGGGGCGTTCGCGGCGCAGTCGATCAGGGCGCACGAGTCCGCCCTGGCCGGTGGGCTCCCCCCCGATCTGGACTCACGGCTCCTGCGCGCATGGAGGCGCAGCGGGGAGGCCGGCGTCTCCACCGACCAGGAACTCCCGGCGAGCGTGCTGTCCGGCGACGAACTCGTGACCGCTCGAGCGGACACCCCGCTGCGTCACATCGCGGACGACGTCGTCTCCTCACTGGCGGACACCTCCGCGGCCGGGCGACACGTGGTCGTCATCTCCGATGTCCGTGGTCGCGTGCTCTGGCGCTCGGGCAGTGCGCAGGTGCTCCGTCGGGCGGATTCGATCGCGTTCGCCGAGGGGGCCGACTGGTCCGAGCGGGGTATCGGCGCCAACGGGATCTCGATGGCGCTGGACGCAGGGACGCTCACGCACGCCACGGCGGGGGAGCACTTCGTGCGCGCCCACCACGGATGGACGTGTACGGCGAGTCCCATCAGGGACCCCCACGGACGGGTCCTCGGTGTCCTCGACGTCTCGCATCCCCTCCGGTTCTCGTGCGCCGAGACCGTCTCGCTGGTCCGGTGCGGTGTCCGCCTCGCCGAGACGCTGTTGACCGCCCGGGGCACCGCGACCCCCGCCGTCGCCCCCGGGCCGGATACCCCCGGCCCGCACGACCCACATTCCGAACCCGATGGGACGCGCTCCCCCGTGACCTCGATCCGTCTTCTCGGGTGGAAGCCGGCGGTGGTCCGTGCCGACGGGACCTCCGTCGCCCTGACCCCGAGGCGGGCAGAACTCCTCGCGCTCCTGGCCTCGCGGGAGGCGTGGTCAGCGCGCGCCCTGTCCGAGGCCCTCTATGACGACGGGTCCGCCACGACCACGGTGAGGGGCGAGGTCCGGAGACTTCGCCAGGCCACCGGTCTGAGCATCGGATCGCAGCCCTACTGTCTGGCGGCGCACGAGCGGCAGTGTGTGGACTACTTGTCCGTCGAGCATCCTGATGACCTCCTGCCGGACTCGGAAATCCCGGCGATCGTCGACCTGCGGTACGGGATCTGACCCCGCACCCCTCCCGGCCGGTCCGTGACACCGGACACGCGGACCGAGGTGGCACAATCGCAAGGTATGACGCCTGAGACCACGGGACGAACGCTCCACCAGCTGCGCACGCTCGACCAGTCCTCCAAGCTCAAGGACGTCCTCTACGAGATCCGCGGGCCGGTACTGGCCAGAGCCCATCAGCTCGAGGCCGAGGGTCACCGCATCCTCAAGCTGAACATCGGCAACCCCGCGCCGTTCGGGTTCGAGGCGCCGGACGTGATCATGCGGGACATGATCGCCGCGCTCCCCCACGCGCAGGGCTACTCGGAATCCAAGGGCATCCTGTCGGCCCGCCGGGCGATCTTCACGCGCTACGAGCTGGTCCCGGACTTCCCTCGTCTCAGCGTCGACGACATCTACCTCGGCAACGGCGTGTCCGAGCTGATCACGATGACCATGCAGGCGCTGCTCGACGACGGCGACGAGGTCCTCATCCCGGCGCCCGACTACCCGCTGTGGACGGCCATGACGTCGCTCGCGGGCGGCAAGCCCGTCCACTACCTCGCGGACGAGGACGACGACTGGAACCCGTCGCTCGAGGACATCGCCTCCAAGATCACCCCGCGCACCAAGGCCATCGTGGTCATCAACCCCAACAACCCCACCGGCGCGGTCTACTCGCGTGAGGTCCTGCAGGGGATCGTCGATCTCGCCCGCGAGCACAGCCTGCTCATCCTGGCCGACGAGATCTACGACCGGATCGTCTACGACGAGGCCGAGCACACCTCCATCGCCACCCTCGCCCACGACCTGCTCGTGCTGACCTTCAACGGACTATCCAAGACCTACCGCGTGGCGGGCTACCGGGCGGGGTGGCTGGCGATCACGGGCCCCAAGGCGCACGCGGCCGGCTTCCTCGAGGGGTTGGAACTACTGGCGTCCACCCGCCTGTGCCCCAACGTGCCCGCGCAGCACGCCATCCAGGTGGCGCTCGGTGGCTATCAGTCGATCAACGAGCTCATCGAGCCCGGCGGCCGGCTGCACGAGCAGCGGGGCATCGCGTGGGAGAAGCTCAACACGATCCCGGGCGTGAGCTGTGTCAAGCCCATGGGCGCGCTGTACGCCTTCCCCAAGCTGGACCCGAACGTCCACGAGATCCACGACGACCGGCTGTTCGCCCTTGACCTGCTCGAGCAGGAACGGATCCTCATCACCCAGGGCACGGGCTTCAACTGGCCGGACCCCGACCACTTCCGGGTGGTCACCCTGCCCGCCTCTCGCGATCTGGGTGTGGCGATCGAGCGGATCGGCAACTTCCTGGCCTCGTACCGGCAGTAGCGGCGGGAGGGTCAGGCCCGGGTTCGTGCCACGGGCGACGGCCCGGTGGATCCCGGCCCGGCGGGTGACGCCGACGGCACCGGCACCCCGCGTCCGAGGGCTCGGTAGGTCCAGCCGGCGGCGCGCCAGTGGTCGGCGGGCATGCAGTTGCGTCCGTCCAGCAGCACCCGGCCGCGCGCCACCCCGGTGACCGCGGCCGGGTCCAGCTCGACGAACTCCGGCCACTCGGTGGCCACCAGCACCACGTCCGCACCCTCACAGGCGGCCAGCGCCGACCCGACGTACGTCAGCGTGGGAAACAGGGCCCGGGCATTGTCCAGGGCCTGTGGGTCGTACACCACGGTGCTCGCGCCCTTGAGCGAGAGCATCCCCGCCACGTTCAGCGCCGGCGAGTCCCGCACGTCATCGGAGTTCGGCTTGAACGCCGCCCCCAGCACGGCGACGGTCTTGCCGATGACCGTCCCGCCGCACGCCTCGACGGCCAGGTCCACCATCCGCTCGCGTCGGCGCATGTTGATCGAGTCGACCTCCCGCAGGAACGTCATCGCCTCGTCCGCGCCCAGCTCACCGGCGCGGGCCATGAAGGCTCGGATGTCCTTGGGCAGACACCCACCGCCGAAGCCCAGGCCGGCATTGAGGAAGCGCCGCCCGATCCGCTTGTCCATGCCGATCGCATCGGCCAACACCGTCACATCGGCGCCGGCGGCCTCGCAGACCTCCGACACCGCGTTGATGAAGCTGATCTTGGTCGCCAGGAAGGCGTTCGCGCTGACCTTGACCAGCTCGGCCGTGGCCAGGTCGGTGACGATCACCGGGCACGGATCGGCCTCCAGGATCGGCGCGTACGCCTCTTCAACCAGCTCCCGCGCGAGCCCCAGTGCCGACTCACCGCCGGCCAGGCCGATCACGATCCGATCCGGCGTCAGGGTGTCCGCCACGGCGAAGCCCTCGCGGAGGAACTCCGGGTTCCACAGCACCTCGACGCGCACCCCGTCCGGGGCGCGGGAGTCGGCGATCTGTTGCAGCCGCGCGGCCGTGCCCACCGGCACCGTCGACTTGCCCACCAGCGCCGCATCCGCGGACAGCAGGGGCGTCAGTCGCGCCACGACGTCCTCCACGTGCGAGGTGTCGGCAGCGAACTCACCCTTGCGCTGCGGGGTCCCGACCCCGATGAAGTGCAGGTCCGCGAACGCGGCCGCCTCGGCGTAGTCGGTGGTGAACCGCAACCGCCCCGACTCCACGTGCCGCAGCAGGATCTCCGGCAGCCCCGGCTCGTAGAACGGCACCTCGCCCCGGCGCAGCCGCTCGATCTTGGCCTCGTCGACGTCCACCCCCAGCACCTCGTGGCCCAGCTCGGCCATGCAGGCGGCGTGGGTGGCACCGAGGTACCCGGTCCCGAACACGGTCATACGCATGGCGCTGTTCTACCCCGTCGACGCGGCGCGGTGGGAACGGGCTGGTGAACGGAGGGCGAGCAGTGCGCGCCGGATGGCCGCCGCCGTCCGCCGGGTCACCGGAAGTTCAGGTACGCCTTGGAGGCGGTGGGGCCGCGCTGGCCCTGGTACTTCGAGCCCACGGAGGCACTGCCGTACGGGGTCTCGGCGGGACTGGAGAGCCGGAACAGGCACAGCTGGCCGATCTTCATCCCGGGCCACAGCGTGATGGGCAGGTTCGCCACGTTCGACAGCTCGAGGGTGATGTGGCCGTCGAACCCGGGGTCGATGAAGCCGGCGGTGGAGTGCGTGAGCAGCCCGAGTCGACCGAGCGACGACTTGCCCTCGAGCCGGCCGGCCAGGTCGTCGGGCAGGCGGAGTCGCTCGAGGGTGGCCCCCAGGACGAACTCGCCGGGGTGCAGGACGAACGGGTCCCCCTCGGCGGGCTCGACCAGTTCGGTGAGCTCGTCCTGCTGCTGCGCGGGGTCGATGTGGGTGTAGCGCGAGTTGTTGAAGACCCGGAACATCCGGTCGAGCCGGACGTCGATGCTCGACGGCTGGATCAGCGCGGGGTCGAGAGGGTCGATGCCCAGCCGCCCGTCGGCGAGCTCGGTACGGAGGTCACGGTCGGAGAGCAGCACGGTCCTGAGGGTACCGCGCGCCCCCGGCGAGCAACCGGAGCTGGGTCCCCAGCTCGGTGACGTCCGTGCAGGCCTCGGCGAACGGCAGCCGTTCGCGCCGCGCGCGGCCCTCGCGGTCCGTCAGCTCGAGGTCGACGCCGGCGCGGTCGATGCCGATCAGGAGGGGGCGCTCGGCGGGCAGGCACCGGCAGACACGCAGGGCCAGCCGCGGCACCACCTGGCAGCGCGGATCGTTGAGGTGGTCGAGCCAGTGCCCCTCGAGGTCGGTGAAGGGGTCGGGCCCAGAGGTGGCGAGGTCGTCGAGGGCGATGTCGGTGACGCCGGAGTCGTCGGTGAGCAGGATCCGCTCCGTCCGGAGCCGGACGAGCGCCGACTCGGATCCGACCCCGAGCAGGGCCGAGTCGGGCAGGTCTCGCGCGATGCGGGTGGCGGCGTGGCGTTGGGCGCGCGTGTCGATCTGTTCGACCAGTCCGTCGACGACGACGAGGCGGCGACACCGGCCCCGGGCTGCCCCGCCGAGGATCTCGTCGAGCACCTCGAGACGGGCGTGCACTCCCCCGGAGGGGCTGGCGGCGGCGTCGGCCGTCGGGATGACCAGGCTGAGGTCTGCCGTGCCGGGAGCCCGGTGCACGAGCGCGACCGCGGGGGCGGCGGCTCCGGGGGAGCCGTCGGTGGGAGCGGGGAGGCTCAGCGTGGCCCTCGGGCAGCGCCGCAGTGCCGAGCTCGCCCGTTCGGCTGGCTCGGGAACGGGTCCCACCAGTGATCGCATGCCTTCGCCCTCTCGTCATCGCGGTCCCGGCCTTCTCCGTTCCGGCGCCTCAGGGGTAGTGGCGCCGGAACGGAAAACACCGGAGCGGGGACGTGACTACCCGCAGCGATTAACTTAGGTAAGGCTTACCTGTAAAGGCAAGGGCTTTCAGCGAATTCTTGTGAAGTGATTCACCGACTCAGCGACGAGAGTTGGCCGAGAACGTCGTCGGAATCGGCGCAGACCTGCGCGAACGAGAGCCTGACGAGGTCGCGGAACCCGCCACCGGTCGATCCGATGAGGAGGTCGACCCCGTACCGGTCGATCGCGACGATCCGCGGATCCGCGCCCGCGATCTGCCGCCCGGCACGCAACGCGAGACGGGAGGCGAGCCCGGTGTCGGCGGCGAGGCGGTGCAGCCAGACCTGCTCGTCGACGCCGATCGGGTCGACCGCCGCGGCGGCGAGGGACGCCCGGGGCACCACGTGGACGCCGTCCGCGGTGAGGTAGGTGATCTCGAGCGGCTGCAACTCGCTCAGGCGGAGCGACCCGCCCTCTGCGTTCGGGCCCGTCCCGCCCCCGTCGGCGGTGACCAACCTGCGCCGACGCGCCGGGGACGAGGCCGTCACGATCCCGGAGAGGGTGACAACCCCCCGGGCGACAGCGCAGTCGTCGTCGTCGCCCCCGGCAGCGCGCCCCCCACCGCCGGACCCTCGGCGTCCCGCACCACACGACGCGGGGCGGCCGTCGAGAGCGAACGACGGGCGCGGCGCGGAACCCCGGCACCGACCGGTACACACGGTGTCGACGATCTCGACGGTGGCGGTGGCTCCGGCGGCCGCGACCGGGTCGACGTCACCGGCCTCACGCGACATGCCTCCCACGTCGACCACCAGGACGATCACCCCGTCGTCCCGGACGCGCGCCGAGCGCAGCGGCCGCCTGAGGATCCCGGCCTCGATGGTTCCGGCCGCACCGCGGGCGAGCACCGTCCGCACCCGCTCGGCGATCGGCCGCTCCATGGCCTCGTGCACGTCCACCACGCACCTCCTGCAGGGCTGAGCCCGCGGACCGGCCACCCGGTCGCACAAATCGGACTGTCCTCCAGTTCAGCGCATGGCGCGACCGTTTCGTTCCCGAACCGGCCCTCGAAACCACGTGAGACCTGCCACATCCCGACGCTCCCGCGGCCCGGCGACCCCCTGGAGGGCCTGGCGGATATGCACCGACCCCCGCTGACGTGGTGAAATAGGCGCATGGACGAGATCAGGGACGAGCCCTCGAGGTACTTCTGGCGCTGGACCCAGTGGTCGTGGGTGTGTGTCGGCGTCGCCGTACTCATCGTGCTGATGGGGATCACCGGCGGCGGATCGGTCACGCCGTGGATCATTGGCGCGATCGCGGTGGCGGTGATCGGGGGCGTGGCGTTCGGATTCGTCCCCCGCGCGTCGCTCAACCAGCCCAAGCGGCCGATGACCACGGGCGCGAAGCGCAAGTCCGCCCGGAAGTGACCCCACCGCGCCTGCGGCCACCGGGGCTCGTGCTAATCTGAAGCCGCCTCCAGCAGGCACTGCCGATGTAGTTCAATGGTAGAACTTCTGCTTCCCAAGCAGACAGCGCGGGTTCGATTCCCGTCATCGGCTCCGCAAGACGAGAGGCCTTCCCAGATCGGGAGGGCCTCTCGTCATTCAGGAGATCACTCGGTCTTGCCGTTGTCCCCGCCGCGGCGGCGCAGGAGTTGGAATCCGGGGATGCCGGCGACCGCCTCGAGGCACTGTTGCGCCACCTCGAGGATCTGATGGACCTCGGGGGCAACGGTGTCCAGTGAGGCCAGGACCGGCATGACGTCGTTCTCAAGGGTGTCCCCCAGCGCCGGCAGGTGGTCGATGAACTGGATGACCGCCTTGACCTCGTCGGGGTCGACCGATTCGAGGACGTCGTCGGCGATCGGCTCGAGCAGTCGGATCGTCTTGTCCGCCCACGCCAGGACCTCGGTCATCCGGGTCGCCACGACACGAGCGGTCTCCACGTCCAGGTCGGCGTCCACGAGCAGTGCCTCGACGACCGGCTTGACCTGCGCGAAGGTGGAGTCCGCGAAGTCGACGAGGGGGACGACCCGTTCGATGAGCCCGCCTGCGTCGAGGACCAGATCGTCGGCGGTGTCCACCGTCGTCCGGACTCGAGCCACCACGCCCTCGGCGGACTCGACGGTGCTCCCCACCCGTACGACCACACCCTCGGCGGAATCGATCGTGCCGTCCACGCGCCGCACCACCCCCTCCGCGGAGTCGATCGTGCCGCCCACGCGACGCACCACCCCCTCGGCGGAGTCGATCGTGCCGTCCACGCGACGCACCACCCCCTCGGCCGAGTCGACGGTCGAGCCCACCCGCCCGACGATCCCCTCGGCGGCGGACACCGTGACGGCGACCTCGTCGACGACCCGGTTGGCCCTGGCCACCGTGGTGCGGACACCGTCGACCGTGTCGACGGCGGTGGCCACGATCCCGTCGATCTGGCGCACGGTGCGACTGACCTCGTCGAGCAGGTCCTGGATCCGGACGACCACGTCCTCCACGTCCGCGAGCAGCACGAGCACCCGGGCGGGCAGCATGAGCAACTCCCTGGCCATTCGCAGCTCCCACTCCACGACCCGGAACGCCGTTCCCACCACGGAGGAGGCAGAGGGAACACGGAGCTGGATGTCGGCCATGCGCTGATTGTGCCTGAACCGCCCACCCCGGGCAGCCGGTCCGCTCACCATGGAGGCAGCAACGGTTCCGACCGGTCGGGCCGCGATCTCGAAGGAGCGAGCGATGGACGCACGATGGGTCGCCGATTTCGCCGAGCTACGGCTCGCGGACGCACCGGAGTACGGCGGGAAGTCCGCGAATCTCGGGGAGATGACGGGCGCGGGGTTCCCGGTGCCGCCGGGCTTCTCGGTGGGCCAGTCCGCCTACCTCGCCGCGATGGAATCGGCCGGTGTCCGGTCGCGCCTCTACGACGGCCGGGTCCCTGCCGACGGGATGAGCGAGGCGGAGCTGATGTCCCTCGCGGCGGAGTTCAGCGGCACCGTCGCCGGGGTCGAGATGCCGCCGCGACTGCGCGAGGACATCGTGGCGCACTACCGGTCGCTGGGGTCGGACGTCCCCGTGGCGGTGCGTAGTTCCGCGCCCGCGGAGGACGCCGGTGACACCTCCTTCGCGGGGATCCACGAGTCGTACACGGACGTCGTCGGCGAGGAGGCCGTGCTCAAGGCGGTTCAGGACTGCTGGTGCTCGTTGTGGACGCCGCGCGCCATGACCTACCGGGCGGTGTCGGGGTACGACGACGAACCGTCGATCGCGGTGGTGGTGCAGAAGATGGTCCGTTCCGACACGTCGGGCGTGGCCTTCACCGCCGACCCCCGCACCTCCCAGGTCGACCGCGTGGTGATCGAGGCGGCGTTCGGACTCGGCGAGGTGGTGGTGGGCGGCAAGGTCGAACCCGACACGTACGTCGTGTCCAAGGCAGATCTGAACCTCCTCACCGTGCACGTGGGCCGGAAGGTCGCCCGGATCGTCGCGGGCCGCACGGTCGACGGGCTCGTCCCCGTTCCGGAGGCCGAGCAGTTGGACCGGGTGCTCGACGACGACCAGGTGCGCCGGGTCGCCCGCCTGGCCGTGATGTCCGAGCAGCACTACGGCGTGCCACAGGACACCGAGTTCGCCTTCGAGGACGGTGAGCTGTACATCGTGCAGACCCGCCCGATCACCACTCTGGACGCCGAGGCGGGGCGTGCGGGCGATCCCGTCGGCGCGGGGGGCGAGGTGGAACCGATCGTCTCCGGACTCGGCGCCGGGCCCGGCACGGCGATCGGGACAGCGCGCGTCCTCACCGAACTGGCGGACGGGGTGAACCTGGCCGCCGGCGAGATCCTGGTGGCCACGATGACCGACCCCGACTGGCTGCCGATCCTCCAGCGCGCCGCCGCGATCGTCACCGACGAGGGGGGCGTGACCTGTCACGCCGCCATCGTGGGGCGCGAACTGGGGCGTCCCGTGATCGTGGGCACGCGGTCGGCGACCGCCGACATCGCCGACGGGCAGACCATCACCGTCGACGGCACCGCCGGCGTCGTCTACCCGGGAGAGGTGCGCGCGGCCGAGGCGCCGCAGGCTCCCGCCGATGCCGGTGCGGCTCCCGAGGTGCGCACACGCGAGGTCACCGCCACCGCCGTCTACGTCAACCTCGCAACGCCCGACGCCGCGGCGCGGGTCGCGGCGATGGACGTCGACGGCGTCGGCCTGCTGCGGGCGGAGTTCCTCATCACCAGCGCTCTGCAGGGGTTGCACCCGCGCCGGCACATCGCGGAAGGCAGGACGGAGGAGTACGTGGAGCGGATGGCCTCGGGGATCAGCACCATCGCCGCCGCCTTCGATCCGAGGCCCGTGGTGTACCGCGCCACCGACCTGCGGTCCAACGAGTTCCGGGGGCTGCTCGGAGGGGAGGTGGAGGCCGAGGAGCGCAATCCGATGATCGGCTACCGGGGCTGCTTCCGCTACACCCGGGAGCCTGACCTGTTCCGGTTGGAACTGGACGCGCTCAAGCGGGTGCGGCGGCGGCACCGGAACCTGCACCTGATGATCCCGTTCGTCCGGACCGGGTGGGAGCTGCGGGCCTGTCTGGACATCATCGACGCCCACCCGATCGGTCGCGACACGGGGCTCAAGCGCTGGATCATGGCCGAGGTGCCCTCGGTGGTGCACTGGATCCCCGAGTACGCCGCCATGGGCATCGACGGCGTATCGATCGGTTCCAACGATCTCACCCAGTTGACGTTGGGGGTCGACCGCGACTCGGAGGTGTGTGCGGACCTGTTCGACTCGATGGACCCGGCGGTGCTCGCGTTCATCGACCAGATCATCGACCGCTGCCACGAGTCCGGCCTCACCGTGTCCCTGTGCGGACAGGCGGCGTCGACCGATCCCCGTATGGCCGAGCACCTCGTCCGGAAGGGGGTCACGTCGGTCTCCGTCACGCCGGACTACGCAGAGGTGACCCGGCGGACCGTCGCCCGGGCCGAGCGGACGATCCTGCTCGACGCCGCCCGGGCCGCCTCCCGTCCGGGACACGAGTGACCGCGCGGCGCGCCCTCGCAGGTCCGCGCCGAAATCAGAGCCTTCCCTCACCTTGGACTGTTTGCTGACAACGCACTAGCATCAGTTTTGTTACCGGCGAGTAGGTTCCGGCGTACCAGTGGTTACGTGCACCGACTCCTCGGGCGCGACACAGTCATGACACCGCACTCCGAACGGAGAAGACCGTAATGGGTCACTACAAGAGCAACGTCCGCGACCTCGAGTTCAACATGTTCGAGGTCCTGCGTATGAACGAGGCACTCGACGCCGGCGAGTTCGGCGACATGGACACCGAGACCGCCAAGGGCATCCTCTCCGAGGTCGCGACCCTGACTGAGGGCCCGGTCGCGGAGTCCTTCGCCTCCGCCGACCGCAACCCGCCGGTGTTCGACCCCGAGACCCACTCGGTCTCCATCCCGGAGGACTTCAAGAAGTCCTTCAAGGCCTGGTACGACGCCGGCTACTGGTCGATGGGACTGCCGGAGGAGCTCGGCGGGATGCCGGCCCCCCGCGCGATGGTGTGGGCCACCGGCGAGATGATGCTCGGGGCCAACCCGGCGGCGTTCATGTACGGCGCCGGCCCCGCCTTCGCCGCCGTCCTCTACGAGAACGGCACCGAGGAGCAGAAGCAGTGGGCCGCCACCTGCGTCGAGCGCGGCTGGGGAGCGACCATGGTCCTCACCGAGCCCGACGCCGGCTCCGATGTCGGTTCCGGCCGCACGAAGGCGATCAAGCAGGACGACGGCTCCTGGCACATCGAGGGCGTCAAGCGCTTCATCACCTCGGCCGACTCCGACGACATGTTCGAGAACATCTTCCACCTGGTCCTGGCGCGCCCCGAGGGCGCCGGCCCCGGCACCAAGGGCCTGTCGCTGTTCTTCGTGCCGAAGTTCCACTTCGACTTCGAGAAGAACGAGATGGGCGAGCGCAACGGGGTGTTCGTCACCGGCGTCGAGCACAAGATGGGCCTCAAGGTCTCCACGACCTGCGAACTGACCTTCGGCGGTCACGGCGTGCCCGCCAAGGGCTGGATGGTCGGCGGCGACGAGCTCAACCAGGGCATCCGTCAGATGTTCGATGTCATCGAGCACGCGCGCATGATGGTCGGCACCAAGGCCATCTCCACCCTGTCGACCGGCTACCTCAACGCGCTCGAATTCGCCAAGGAGCGTGTCCAGGGCGGCGACATGACCGAGATGGCCGACAAGACCGCCCCGCGCGTCACCATCACCCACCACCCGGACGTGCGGCGTGCGCTGATCCGCCAGAAGGCGTTCGCCGAGGGTCTGCGCGCGGTGTACATGTACACGGCGGCCCACCAGGACGTCGAGACCGCCGCGCGCGTCTCCGGCGCCGACGGCGAGCTGGCCCATCGGGTCAACGATCTGCTGCTGCCGATCGTCAAGGGCGTCGGTTCCGAGCGCGCCTACGAGCTGCTCACCGAGTCGCTTCAGACGTTCGGCGGGTCGGGCTTCCTGCAGGACTACCCGATCGAGCAGTACATCCGCGACGCCAAGATCGACTCCCTCTACGAGGGCACCACCGCGATCCAGGCACAGGACTTCTTCTTCCGCAAGATCGCCCGTGACCGCGGCACCGCCGTGGGCCACGTGTCGGCGCAGATCAAGCAGTTCCTGGACAGCGACGCGTGCGGCGGCCGACTGGCGGCCGAGCGGGAGCTGCTCGCGACCGCTCTCGCGGACGTCGAGGCCATGATCGGCACGTGCTTCGATCACCTCATGGGTTCGCAGGACGACCCCAAGCGCCTGTACACGGTCGGGTTCGCCTCGGTGCGCGTCCTCATGGCGTTCGGTGACCTCATGATGGGCTGGCGTCTCCTGGTCGGCGCAGAGGTCGCCCTCGGCGCGCTGGACGGGGCGTCCGACGACGACAAGGACTTCTACAACGGCAAGATCGCCGCCGCCCGGTGGTTCGCCAAGAACGAGCTGCCCCTGATCAGCGCCACCCGCGCGATCGTCGCAGACCTCGACAACGAGCTGATGGAGCTGGACGAGTCCGCGTTCTGATCCCCACCTGACGGGCCCTTCCGGGTCCCCACCGTCGATCCGCCGCCCCGGCCCGGGCGGCGGATCGACTCGTTTCGCCGGATGCGGGCAGCCCACCCCACGAATCCGCTACCCGGATTCCGGATCCGCTATGCCTATGGGAGTAGCGGATCCGGAATCCGGGTAGCGGATTCGGCGCTCTAGTTGCCGGGTACGCCGGGAATGCGGAACTCCGGCAGGCCCGGGATCCGGATCGGGTCACCGGGTCCGGGGAGCGGGGGCGGCGGTGGTGGCGGCGACGAGGTGGGATCGTCGTCCTCCGGAGTCTCGGCCCGGCACACGATCCGGTCTCGCGGCGCGTAGCTCGACGAGACGGTGTCGGTGCTCACGGTGTCGCCGCCGCGCAGGACGACCCGGGTCACGCGGGCGGTGTACCCGTCCGCGCCCGGACTCGGGGTACACCCGGCCGTGCCGACGACCCGGGTCTGGGCCCGCCGGATGTCGGTCCGGGGGGCCGTCGAGACCCTCACCGTGTACTCGGGCGTCCCCCACAGCCGGACCGTCACCGAGTTGCCGCTACCCGAGGCATCGATCACCAGGCCGGTGTCCTGGGCGTTTCGGAATCCGACGTCGGCCGAGGCGGTGGCATCGCGGCCCGCCGGGAACGCGTCGCCGTCGACACCGCGGGAGCTGCGGACGAGGTCCTGTGCGCCGGATTCGAACGCCGCGTTGAACAGGGCGGTGGCGACGGCGTCGGCGGACACGTCTCCGGAGACCGTGCCGGCGACCTCCGCCATGGAGAAGCTCCCGCCTGCCGGGATGAAGTGCCCGGCCAGCGAGGCGATCATCGACTGGGCCTGTCCGCTCGCGCCGACGGCCACGGTGAACTGGCCGACGGGCTCGCGGATGCCGGCCTGCTCGGCCTCCGCGGTGGTCAGCTCGGGGTCGCGGCCCACGTAGCCGACGGGGAGCACACGCGGGCCGTCGACGTCGGTGAGTTGCCCGGGCAGCCGACCGAGCAGCGGGCCCCATTCGACGGTGCGTCCCTGGACCGCGGGCACGATGGTGGCGCTCGACCCGCTGAACTCGAAACTCGCGTCCCTGCCCACCTGCTCGGTCTCCTCCAGGAGCGGGTCCAGGATCCCCTTGGCGGCGTCGGCGTCGAAGCGGGGCTCGAGCACGTCGCCCTCGCGGACGAAGCTGAGGTACTCCCCGATCCGGTCGCGGGGGAACAGCACCGGCACCGCGCCCGGGTCGCCCGGGTCGACCATCTCGATCTCCCGCTCGGGGGGCTCGGGCCGCTCGCGCCCGGGGCCCGGTGGCGGGGCGGGGAGCCTGGTGGTGACGGTGGTGGTCGCCGGCTCGGTGCCGTCGTCGCGCATCCGCGACGCCAGCAGCGTCAGGTCCCGGGAGGCGGCGGGCTCGGCCACGTCCCGGATCAGCGCCCGCACCTGTTCGGCGTCGGTCTCGGTGGGCGTGTAGTCGACGGGCAGGTCCACTCCGTCGTCGTCGAGCCAGTGCTCGAGCACCGCGTCGCGGGAGTTCTCGATCTGTAGGCGCTGCCCGTCGAGCGGGATGGCCGAGCGGACCTGATCCCGGTCGAACCAGATGGCGCCCTCGCGGGGTTCGAAGTCCGCCTGGAGGGCGAGGCGCTCGAGGAAATCGGTCAGCCGTGCGTCCGGGATGACGCTGGCGATACCGACCTCGGTCGACCACACCACGCTGATCAGCCGCTTCAGCGGGTTCAGAGGCTGTTCACCGCCCCGGTCGAGCGTGCCCTGCCAGTCCACCGACAGGCCGACCGAGTCGGGGTCCAGCGTGGTCGACACGGCCCCGGCGCGCAGATCCACCTCGTCGTCGACCCGCGGTCCGAGCTCGGCGATCAGTCGCCGTTCGGCGTCGGCGGTCCGCATCCCGCCCACCTGGATGCCGGCGACCTCCGTCCCGCGCGGGACCCGGCCGATGCTGTGCACGAGATCGAAGCCGTACAGGACCGCGAGTGCCATGAACAGGCCTACACCGGTGTAGATCCACCGCGACCGCACCCGGTACCGATGTCGGTCGGACGCAGCCGGGTGCGGGCCCGCGCCCTCGATCGCGACGGGGCGTGCCGGGGTGTCGTCATCGTGGGACTCGACCACGCGTCATCCACCTCCTCCCGAGCGGGGGACGGCGGAACCCCGCGGGCCGCCGGCCGGGGACGTCCCCGCCCGAACCACTGTGAACACCACTATGACGGACCGATACCGATGAGTGCAGCCCCCGCGCCGGACGCGGGGGCTGCGCTCATCGGACTCACGGGACGAGCCCGCGGCGAGGTGGACGAGGTGCGGGGGTCAGCGCTCCACGATCGCGGTGACGCCCTGGCCGCCCGCGGCGCAGACGGAGATGAGCGCCCGGCCGGAGCCCTTCTGCTCGAGCAGCTTGGCCGCGGCGGCCAGGATGCGGCCGCCGGTGGCGGCGAACGGGTGACCGGCCGCCAGCGACGAGCCGTTGACGTTGAGCTTGGAGCGGTCGATCGACCCCAGGGCCTTGTCCAGGCCCAGACGCTCGGTGCAGTACTCCTCGGACTCCCACGCGGCCAGGGTGGCCAGCACCTGCGAGGCGAACGCCTCGTGGATCTCGTAGTAGTCGAAGTCCTGCAGGGTCAGGCCGTTGCGGGCCAGCAGCCGCGGCACAGCATAGGTGGGGGCCATGAGCAGCCCGTCGGGCGTGCGACCGTCGTGGCCGTGGACGAAGTCCACCGAGGCGGTCTCCGAGTCCACCAGGTAGGCGCGGACCGGCAGCTTGTTCTCCTTCGCCCACTCCTCGCTGGCCAGCAGCACGGTGGAGGCGCCGTCGGTCAGCGGGGTGGAGTTGCCGGCCGTCATGGTGGCCTCGGTGCCGTGGGCCTCGGCGTCGCGCTTGCCGAAGACCGGCTTGAGCTTGCCCAGCTTCTCTTCGGAGGAGTCGGGCCGCATGTTGTCGTCGCGGGCCACGCCGAGGTACGGCGTCACCAGGTCGTCCTGGAACCCGGAGTCGTAGGAGGCGGCGAGGTTGTGGTGGCTGGCGACGGCCAGCGCGTCCTGGTCTGCGCGCGTCACCCCCATCTCGCGGGCGGTGATGGCGGCGTGCTCACCCATCGACAGCCCGGTACGCGGCTCGGCGTTCTGCGGCTGCTCGGGCACGAGGCCCTGCGGGCGGATCTCACCGAGGAGCTTCAGGCGGTCGACGGTGGACTTGGCGGAGCTGACCTTGATGAGGGTCTTGCGCAGGTCGTCGTTTACGGAGAGCGGCGCATCCGAGGTGGTGTCGGTGCCTCCGGCGATGCCGGACTCGATACGCCCGAGGGCGATCGCGTCGGCCACCTGGATCGCGGCGGCCAGGCCGGTGCCGCAGGCCTGCTGGACGTCGTAGGCCGGGCTGGCCGAGTCGAGCACCGAGCCGATCACCGACTCGCGGGTGAGATTGAAGTCGCGGGAGTGCTTGAGCACGGCGCCGGCGACGACCGACCCGACGCGCTTGCCCTGGAGGTTGTAGCGGCTGGCCAGTCCGTCGATCGCGGCGGTGAGCATGTCCTGGTTGGAGGCGTCCGCGTACTTGCCGTTCGAGCGGGCGAAGGGAATTCGGTTGCCGCCGACGATGGCGACCTTGCGGGGGCTGGTGGTCACGTGTGTCACTCCCGTTGTGTTCTCGGTGTCCGGTGGCCCGAAACGCGGCCCTGCACGTATTGTTACTCAGCAGTAAGTTATTTGTCGACCCGTAGTACCGCACCTCTCCAGGAGATGATCGCCATGGCACAGGGCAACCTCGACCTCTACTCACAGTTCGTGACCTCGGCCCCGGGGTCGTTCATCGCCGGCAAGGTCGGCCTCCCGCAGCCGGAGCAGCTGCGCCGGTACGAGGCCGGGCAGCCCGCCCTGCACGGTCCCGTCCTCATCGGCGGCGAGGGCCGCCTGGCCGAGCCCGTCCGGGAGATGCTGGCCGGCGACTACGAGCTGGCCGCCGCGGGCGCCGAGGGCAAGTTCGCCGGTCTCGTCTTCGACGCCACCTCGCTGCGTCGCCCGGAGGACCTCAAGGCCCTGTTCGAGTTCTTCAACCCGGTCGTCCGCAACGTCGCCGCCAGCGGCCGCATCGTCGTACTGGGCACCACCCCGGAGGAGACGGGCTCGGTCGAGGAGCGCATCGCCCAGCGCGCGCTCGAGGGCTTTACCCGCTCGCTCGGCAAGGAGATGAAGCGCGGCTCCACCGTCCAGCTCGTGTACGTCTCCCCCGACGCCGACGCGGGAGCCTCCGGACTCGAGTCCACCCTGCGGTTCATCCTGTCCGGCAAGTCGGCGTACGTCGACGCGCAGGTGTTCCGCGTGGGGGCCGGCTCGGCCACCGCCCCGGCATCGTGGGACCGCCCGCTCGAGGGCAAGCTCGCCGTCGTCACCGGCGCCGCCCGCGGTATCGGCGCCGAGATCGCGGCCGTGCTCTCCCGCGACGGCGCGCACGTGATCTGTTGTGACATCCCGGCCGCCGGCGAGTCGCTGTCCGCCACCGCCAACAAGGTCGGCGGCACCTCGCTGCCGCTGGACGTCACCGCCGCCGACGCCGCCGAGGTCCTGGCCAAGCACGTGACAGAGCGTCACGACGGCCGCGTCGACGTGCTCGTCCACAACGCCGGCATCACCCGTGACAAGACGCTGGCCGGCATGGACAGCGCCCGCTGGGACTCCGTCATGGCCGTCAACCTCATCGCCCCCGAGCGCATCACCGCCGAGCTCGCCGAGAAGGGCGTGCTGGGCGAGGGCTCGCGCGTCGTGGGTGTGTCCTCGATGGCCGGCATCGCCGGTAACCGCGGCCAGACCAACTACGCGGCCTCGAAGGCCGGTGTCATCGGGTTCGTCAACGGCGCCTCGGCCGAGCTGGCCTCGAAGAACGTCACCGTCAACGCCGTGGCGCCGGGCTTCATCGAGACGCAGATGACGGCCGCCATCCCGTTCGCCACCCGCGAGGCCGGCCGTCGCATGAACTCCATGCAGCAGGGCGGTCTGCCGGTCGACGTGGCCGAGACGATCGCCTACTTCGCCAACCCCGCCTCGTCCACGGTCACCAACAACGTGATCCGCGTGTGCGGCCAGTCCCTGCTGGGTGCGTGATCTGACGTGGAGTACACCCGCCTTCCCGCCATCCCCAATCTGCTCGCCCAGTACGGCAAGGCCGCGGTGGGAGCCATGCCCGTCGTGGGCGGCTCCCGCGACGGTAAGTCCATGCCGTCGAGGGGCGTCGAGGTCGCCGGCGTGCGCGTGGACGTGGCCAACCTGGCCGCCTACGCCCGCGTCTGCGGCCTGCGACTGACGGACGAACTGCCGCTGACCTACCCGTTCACCCTCGCGTTCCCGCTGAGCATGCAGCTCATGCTGGATCCGGACTACCCGGTGCCGGCGATGGGGTCGGTGCACCTGACCAACGAGATCGAATCGCGCCGCCCGCTGCGGGTCGGCGACGAGCTCAACATCCGGGCGCACGCCGAGAACCTGCGTGAGCACCCCGCCGGGTTGCTGCTGGACGTGGTCACCGAGATCCGAACCGGTGACGACGACGAGCCCGCCTGGGTGCAACGGTCGGGCCTGCTCTCGAAGCGGCGGACCTCGCTGACCCCGGCCAAGGACGCCCCGCGCCCGCCGAGGCCCGAGCCGCCGACCGCAGCCGAGATCGGCGACCCCACCGTGGTGAAATCGGTGTCCGAGGCGCAGATCGCGGAGTACGCGGCCGTGTCCGGGGACCGCAATCCCATCCACGTGTCCAAGGTGGGCGCGAAGGCGTTCGGCTTCCCGAACGTCATCGCCCACGGCATGTGGACGGCCGCCACGCTCCTCGGCACGGTCGAGGGCGGGATCCCCGAGCGGGCCCGCTACTCGGTGGAGTTCGGCAAGCCCGTGATCCTGCCGGCCAAGCTGGGCATCTACGCCCGTCGCGGCGGCGCGGGTGATCCCGCCTGGTCGTTGACCGTGCGCAATCCCAAGAAGCTGGGCACCGTGCACGCGACCGCGAGCATCGAGGAGCTCTAGGCCCCACCCGGCGCGCGGCCCGACCGGGCCCCGGCGTCGAGAAGAGCGTCCCGCACACGTCGCCCGAGAGGCAGGTGTGCGGGACGCTCTTCTCGTTGGCTGGCCGGAGCCTCCGGGCCGGAGCCTCCGAGCCGGTACCGCCGGGACGAGATCCGGTGTCGCGCGGGCCGCGCGTCGAATAGGTTCGGCCGCACGGGGAGCCCTACCGCATCCCCTGATCCCGGCCCAGGAGTAGCCGTGCACCGCACCGAGTTCCCCCGTCTCCTCTCCCGGCTGGCCGCCCTCGTGGCAGTGGCCGTGGTCGTCACCCTCACCGGCTGCTCGACGACCGGCGATCCGGACGGCGGCGGTTCCGGTGGCGTGGGCTCCGGTGGCGTCGGCTCCGGTGGCGCCCCGGGCGCCGACCGACCCGGGTCGCAGCCGCCCGGGCGAGCGCTCCCGGCAGGCCCTGCCGTCGAGGTGGAGACGGTCGCCGACGGGCTGACGATCCCCTGGGACGTGGTCCGGGACCCCGAGGGCGTCATCGTCACCGGCGAGCGGGGTTCGGGCACCCTGTACGCGATCCGCGGGAACGGTGAGCGGACCGTTGTCGAGGCGGGCGTCGGCGATCTGTACGACCGGGGCGAGAGTGGCCTGATGGGAATGGCGCTGGCGGCCGACTTCGCCACCAGCCGCGAGGTGTACACCTGCCACTCCGACGCCGCGGAGAGTGACAACCGGGTCACCGCGTGGACCGCAGCCGAGGACTGGTCGACCCTCGAGGCGCCTCGCGTCCTGGTGGACGGCATTCTCCTGGCCGAGCGGGGGTTGCACTCGGGCTGCCGCATCCTGGTCCACCCGGACGGCACTCTGTACATCGGCACCGGCGATGCGTTCACCGGCCCGGCGTCCCAGGACCTCGATAGGTTCTCGGGCAAGATCCTGCACATCACCCGCGACGGCGAGCCGGCCGGCGACACCATCGGCGACTCCCCCGTCCTGACGTACGGCCACCGCAACGTGCAGGGGCTGGCGCTGCGGCCGGACTCCGGTCAGATCGTCGCCTCCGAGCATGGTCCGGACGTCGACGACGAGGTGAACC
Organism: Dietzia sp. MNB45; assembly: GCF_051994785.1. Lineage (NCBI taxonomy): Bacteria > Bacillati > Actinomycetota > Actinomycetes > Mycobacteriales > Dietziaceae > Dietzia > Dietzia sp. MNB45. Next base: position 3,230,559 of record NZ_CP163397.1, read on the forward strand.
TCGTGCTCCCCGGGTCCAACTACGGATGGGATCCGAACTCCGGCGGTCGGTACGACCAGAACGTCCCGATGACCGACACCGGCGACTTCCCCGATGCTGTGGAGGCGGTGTGGCGATCGGGGGCCCCCACACTCGCTCCGGGCGGGATCGCGTTCCTCGACGACCCCGCGTGGGGCGAGTGGGACGGGGCCCTGGCGGTGGCCATGCTCAAGTCCAGCCAGGTCGTCCTCATGACGCTGTCCGAGGACGGCTCCACCGTCACGCGGACCGCGGCGATCCTGCGCGGAGAACACGGCCGCCTGCGATCCATCACCCACGAGCCCGGCGGGTCGCTGCTCGTCACCACCTCCAACGGCGGGGGCGAGGACGAGATCCTGCGCGTCCGGCCCGCAGCAGGCTGAGACCCCACCCCGGCCCCGGCCCCGGCCCCGGAGCGGTACCGGTCCGGTACCGCCGGTGCCACATCACCCCTAGGTTGTGGGCCGCACCACATTTGACGCCACACTCCAGGGAGATCTCCGTGCCGTACAGCTCCACTCCTCGCGCGCCCCGCGCAGCCGCCCGTTCCCGCGCCCGAACCGCTGTCGGTCTCGCCGCCGCGGCCACCGCCGTGACTCTCGCGCTGCCTGCCGTGGCATCCGCCCAGCTCGGCTCCGTCGGGGCCGGTTCGGTGGACACGGGTTCCGTCCCGCCTGGCCTGCTGTTCCCGCCGACCCCCGGCATCGGTGCCGGACCGGACGTCGAGATCGTCGAGGGCCCGGCCGTCGAGACCGCCGTCGTCATGAACGGGCTCAACATCCCCTGGGACGTGGTCCGCGCCCCGGACGGCACCCTCCTCACCGGCGAGCGCGGTGGCCGGATGCTCGTGCAGCGCCCAGGCGAGGAGCAGCGCACCGTGTCGATCGACCTGCCGGGTCTGTTCCGCCAGTCCGAGAGCGGACTGATGGGCATGGCCGTCGACGAGGGCTTCGACCAGAACCGCGAGATCCACGTGTGCTGGTCGCGATCGGCCGGCGGCGAGCGCGACAACCGGATCACCACGTTCACGGTCGACGAGAACTGGACCACCATGACCAAGGCCCGGGACACCCTCATCGGGATTCCCCTCGGCGCGGAGGGCATCCACAGCGGCTGCCGTCTGCTCGCCGCCCCCGACGGGTCGATCTACGTGGGCACCGGGGACACGTACAACGCCACGGGTCCGCAGTCCACCGACTCCCTGGCCGGCAAGACGCTGCACATCAACCCCGACGGGACCCCGGCCACCGGCGACTCGGTGATCAACACCATCGGACACCGCAACGTCCAGGGGCTCGCGATCCAGCCCGGAACCGGAAACCTCTACTCCGCCGAGCACGGCCCGGACGTCGACGACGAGGTCAACCTCCTCCAGTCCGGCGGGAACTACGGCTGGAACCCGAACGTCGCGGGGCAGTACAACCAGAATGTGCCGATGACCGATACCGAGGAGTTCCCGGACGCGATCGAGGCGGTCTGGTCCTCCGGGGCCCCGACCCTCGCGCCCGCCGACATCGAGTTCCTCGGACCCGAGTGGGGCGAATGGGAGGGTGCGCTGGCGATGGCCAACCTCAAGACCCAGAAGTTGGTCCTGCTCCGGCTCGGCGAGGACGGTCGCTCGGTCGTCGATGGGTCGGTGCTGCTCGAGGGCGAGTTCGGTCGCCTGAGGTCCTTGACCCCCGAGCCCGACGGCTCGCTGCTGGTGACGACCTCCGACGCCGACAACCGGGACCAGGTTTTCCGGGTCAGCCCGGCGGACGCCTGAGGCCCGGACACCTGAGACCCGGACGCCCGGTGCTCGGGTGACCTAGAGCCGCAGCACCTGCCGGGCGGCGTCGGCCAGCGCGATCGCGTAGCCGGCGCCGTGCCCGGCGGAGTGGGTGGCCAGCGGGTGCAGTTGATGCAGCGGGACCCTGTCGCGCCATCCCTCACGAAGCGGGTGCGCCTCGTCGTACCCGCGGAGGATCTCGTCCAGGTGCGGGGCTCCGAACAGCGCGAGCATCGCGAGGTCGGTCTCGCGGTGGCCGCCGTGCGCGGCGGGGTCGATGAGCACGGCCTCGACGTCGTTCTCCCCGCCGCCCTCCCCTCCGGCCCGCGCCGGGGTCCACAACACGTTGCCGGCCCACAGGTCTCCGTGGATGCGCGCGGGGACGTCGCCGGGGTCGTCGAGCTCGCCGGACGCCACGCGGTCGCAGGCCCGCTCCACCACGGCCAGGTCGGCGCCGCCGAGGACACCGAGGTCCACCGCGATCCGGACGAACGGCCGGACCCGCTGCTCGGCGTAGAACTCGCCCCACGACTCGGTGGGCGCACACTCCTGGGGCCGGTTGCCGATGAAGCACCGGCCCGCCCAGCCGTCCGCGGGTGCGCCCCAGGCGGCCGCGCCCGCATCGTGCATCGCCGCCAGCGACCGACCGAACCGCAGAGCCGCCCGCGTCGTCGCGCGACCCGCGGGAATTCTCTCGAGGGTGATCTCGTCGTCGTCGACCTCCTCCACCCGGACCACCCTCGGCCCGCCGGGGGCCGCGGCGAGCCAGGCCAGACCCGCGACCTCGTGGCGGAAGAAGTCGGGGCCGTGGCGGGAGCCCCTCTTGACGAACACCCGGTCATCCACGTCGATCTCCCCTCGTGTCGCGGTCGAGCAGCGGCCCGGCGAGCGCGGCGATGAGCACGCCGCCCACCAGCATCGGCACGACCGTCCAGCGCATCCCGACATGCTCCGCGATGAGACCGACGAGCGGCGGGGAGGCCAGGAAGCCCAGTCGCAGGACCCAGTTGAGCACCGCCAGGCCCGCGCCGGGCGCCAGGCCGGGCACGGAGTCGGCGGCGACCATCGCACCCGGGATCACGGTGGCGATGCCCCACCCGGCCAGCGCGAATCCCGCGAGCAGGACCATCAGCAGGGCGGGGCCGTCGAGCAGTGACGACGCGACCAGCGCGGCACCCGAGCCCAGCACCACGCACGCCCCGCCCATCCGGCCGACGTGCGCCGCGCCGAACCCCTCGACCAGGCGGTCACCGGTGACGCGTCCGACGAGCTGCGTGCCCTGCACCGCGACGAACCCGAGACCCGCCAGGCCGGCGCCCGCTGCCGCGACCTCGCGCAGGTGGAGCGCGGACCAGGTCTGGGCGAAGTCCTCGACGAGGGTGGCGCAGCCGGCGAGCAACCCGAGCGCGAGCAGGAGCAGCAGCGCGCGACCGACCGGTACGCGGCGGGAGACGTCCCGGTCGGCGGGAGGGGGCGCCGCGGACGGGGGCGTGGTGTCGAGGTCGCGGCCGGAGTCGTCCTCGGCGTCCGGCGGCCCCAGTCGGAGGGGAAGTGCGGCCAGCGCGGCGAGCGCGCAGACGACGCCCGCCACGATCATCTGCCCCACCACCGGCGTGCCGGTGCCCGCGGCCACCGATCCCCCGGCCGCGCCGAGCGCCGCACCGAGCGACCACACCGCGTGGAACCGGTTGATCAGCGACCTGCCGTGACGCGACTGCACGCGGATCCCGTGGGCGTTCATCGCCACGTCGGTGATCGCGTCGGTCAGCCCGAACAGCAGAAGCAATCCCGCGAACACGGCCACGACGGGCGAGAAGCCGACGAGCGCCGCGACGCCCGACGCGACGACCATCGCCGCGACGGCGACCGCCCCGTCCGAACGCCGCCGCATCAACGCGGGGGTGAGCAGGCCACCGACGAGCGCGCCGGCCGGATAGCAGGCCATGGCCAGGCCGAATCCGGCCGGGCCCAGGTCGAGCGCGTTCTTCAGGTCGGGCAGGCGGGGCACGATGGCGCCGAAGATCGCACCGTTGGCGGCGAAGAGCAGGGCGGTCGCTGCGATCGGTCCGCGGGTGGTACCGGTCCGGGTCGTCGCACTCACGACCGCCACACTACGTCCGGCCGGCGCGCCGGTAGCGTTACGCGGCAAGAGCAGCGGACCGGTGAGGGGAGTACGCCCGTGTACGACGTGACGGCGGGGATCGAGACCGAGGACGGCGGTCGGCGCGTGGCGTGCCGGGTGCCGCTGCCCGTGGCGCCCGCGGTGGTGTGGGACGCGGTCGCCACCGGCGAGGGGATCTCCTCCTGGTTCGTGCCGTGCGCGATGGAACCGCAGGTCGGGGGCCGGATCGTGCAGTTCGCCGACCCCGGCGCCCCCGATCCCACGACCGGCCCGGAGGCCGCGGCCGAGGCGATGCTCACCGCGACGGTCGGCGAGATCACCGTCTACACGCCGCCCGCCGGGAGTGTGCCCGGACTGTTCTCCTACGCCGAGCGGGACTGGATGGGCGAGGGCGTCCCGGTTCCGCCGTGGGAGACGTCGTGTGAGGTGGTCGACGACGGCGAGGGCGGCAGCGTGCTCACCCTGCGGTCGGGGTTCGGCTCCGGCGGGCAACTGGCGGAGGAGTCTGTGGATGGCAGTCTCGACGGGTGGGTGCAGGCGCTGACGGTGCTGGCCCACCGGCTGACCCATCGCCCGGCCGACGGGGTGGTGACCGTGGACGCGGCCACCGATCCGGTCGAGGCCACGGTGCCGGAGCTGTGGGCCCGGGTCACGGCGGCGCTCATCGCCCCGGCGTCCGGTGTGGGCGGGAACCCGGGTGACGGCGGCGTGGTCGCCAGGTCCGGTGAGGTGGGCGGCATCGTGGCGACCGGGTCCGAGGCCTCGCGGACGCTCATCCTCTCGGCGCCGGCTGACGGCATGCTCGAGCTGTTCGCCTTCCCCGCCGGCGAGACCCACGAGGACGCCGTCGGCCGGGCCGCGCTGGCGGTGCGGGTGTTCGAGTACGTCGACGCCCCCGGTGGCGACGGCCGACCGCTCGGGGCCGCCGCGGTGGACGTCCCGCCTACCTGGGACGCGCCGCGCTGGCGGGAGTGGCTCGAGGGGCTCGCCCGCGGCTGAGCCGCGCACCGGAGGGGGTGATCGCTGCCGGGGGCGAAACGTCGCGGTCGTATGCGCCGATGTTCTCACCGACCGCAGTACTGTTGCGGGGACGTATCGTGACGGTCCGCGCCAGCGTGACCCGATCGCGAACCGCACACCGACGAGGAGCTACATCCGTATGGCGGATTCCAACGAGACCGTGACCATCGCGACCGGCGAGGGCGCGCCCGGCTCCACCCTGCTGGGTATCGGCGCGTACCGCCCGGAGCGCGTCGTCAGCAACGAGGAGATCTGCGAGACGATCGACTCGACCAGCGAGTGGATCTACGAGCGGTCCGGGATTCTCAACCGTCGTTTCGCGAGCGCAGACGAGTCGATCGTCATGATGTCGACCGAGGCGGCCCGGAAGGCCGTGGCCTCCGCGGGGATCGAACCCGAGCTCGTCGACGCGGTCATCCTGTGCACGTCGACCAACTGGACGCAGGTGCCCCACGCCGCGCCCCAGGTGGCCACGAACCTCGGACGCAACGGCATCGCCGCGTTCGACCTCACCGCCGGCTGTGCCGGGTTCGGGTACGGCCTCGCGGTCGCGACGAACATGATCCGTGGCGGTGCTTCCCGGTACGTCGTGGTGATCGGTGTGGAGAAGATGAGCGACGGCATCGACTTCACCGACCGGAACACCTCGTTCATCTTCGGCGACGGCGCCGGCGCGGTCGTGGTGGGCCCGGCGGAGACCAACGACATCAGCCCGGTGGTCTGGGGCTCCGACGGCGAGCAGGGCAGCGCCATCAGCCAGACCAAGGACTTCAAGGCGTACGTCGACGAGGTCGACTCCGGCGCCGAGGACGTCCGTCAGCCCTTCCTCACCATGAACGGGTCCAAGGTGTTCCGTTGGGCCGCCGTGCAGGTGTCGAAGGTGTGCGCCGAGACGCTGGAGACGGCCGGGGTGACCGCGGAGCAGATCCAGGCCTTCGTCCCGCACCAGGCCAACGGTCGTATCAACTCGGCGATGGCCAAGCACCTCGGTCTGCCCGACACCGTGGCGATCGCGAACGACATCGAGCAGACCGGCAACACCTCGGCCGCCTCGATCCCGCTGGCCATGGAGACCATGCTGCGCGAGGGCCAGTCCAAGCAGGGCGACGTCGCACTGTGCATCGGGTTCGGCGCCGGCCTCTCCTACGCCGGCCAGGTCGTCCGACTCCCCGCGGCCCCGCCCGTCGACTGACGGCCCGGGCGTCCCTCCCGGGGCCTCCCGAGGCCTCCCCGCGTGCCCCGGAAGGCCTCGGGAGGGACGCCAACTAGACATGTGTTCATGAGAAAGTGACCTCATGCACATGTCTCTTTCCCGGCGCGTCACGCGCCGCCTGGTCTCCGGTGCCGTCGCGGCCACCGCCGCCCTGCTGTCCCTGCTGCTGGCGGCCCCCGCCGGGGCCGCGCCCGCCATCCCCGGACCCGTCGCGCCGCAGGCCTCCCCACTCGAGCTCGTCAGCGGATCCGCGCAGACGCTGGGCGGCACCATCGCCGGACAGGTCACCGGCACCGGGATGGGCCCGACCGTCCTGTCGGGGGCGGGCACCGGCCCGTCCAAGTACGTGGCGCTGGGCGACTCCTACGCCGCCGTCGGCAGGATCGCGCCCGGCGCGTGGGGTGCCGGCCCGGTCGCGTGCGTGCGCACCGACGACGCCTACCCCACTGTGGTCGCCCGCGAGCTGGGGGTGGGCACGTTCGTCAACGCCAGCTGCGGCGGCGCGGTGGCCGATGACTTCCTCGCGGTCGGCCGGACCGGGGCCCCGCCCCAGTTCGACGCCCTCGACGCCGATACCGATCTGGTGACCATGACCATCGGTGGCAATGACGTGGGCTTCGCCGCCGTGATCGTGGCGTGTGCGCTGCGGCCCAACACCGCGCCCGAGCTGCTGCCGATCGTCGATGCCGCGACGGCGAGCCTGTCGAAGGGCTTCGATCCCACCGCCGGCTGTTCGGACGTCATCGACCGCCAGGCCGCCCGCGCGCTCGAGACTCTCGACCAGCGCATGGACGCGGTGTACGCCGGGATCGCCGAGCGTGCGCCACAGGCCCGCGTGGTGACGGTCGGGTACCTGGCCGCGGTGCCCGCGGACGACCGGATCATCGAGCAATCCCCGGCCTGCGCTCCGTTCATGGCGATCAGCCGGGAGGAGCGGGCCAAGGTCCGCGGCTTCCAGGACAGCATCAACCGCGTCGTCCGCGACGCCGCCGAGCGCAACGGCGCCACCGTCGTGATCCCCGATGAACCGGGCCACTCGATGTGCACTCCGCCCGAGAACCGCTGGGTGGACTTCACCGGGCTGGACACGGGCGCGGTGCCGGTCCATCCGACCAGTGCCGGCCACGCCCACGTCGCGGACAGGGTGCTGGCCGCGCTCGACGGCTGACACCGGACACTCCATCTGACGGGTGTCCATTTAGCCCGAATGGCTCCCGACGCGGCGGCGATGAGAGAACACTGAGCACATGCTCACCTCTCATCGGCGCCGCTTCGCCGGTTCCCGCACCCTCACCACGTCCCTCGCCCTGGCCGCGTCCGTCGTCCTCACGGCCGCACCCGTCGCTGGTGCCCAGTCCACCACCCAGGCGGACGGCACGATCGCCCTCGGCTCCCTGGGGTCGAGCGTCGGCACCCCTGTCAGTGCGTCGGGTTCGCTCGGCTCGCTCTCGACTCCGGCCTACGCCGACTACGTGGCGCTCGGCGACTCCTACGCCGCGCTCGGTGACAACACCACGCCCGCCGGTGGGCCCGAGGGCTGCGGCCAGAGCCTGGCGAACTATCCGAACCAGCTCGATGCCAACCACGCCGTGGGCGAGCTCACCGACGCCACGTGCGGCGGCGCCCAGACCGAGGACATCCTCGTCGACACGCAGTACCCTGAAGCCCCGCCGCAGATCGAGGCACTCGACGCGGACACCGACCTGGTGACGCTGTCCATCGGCGGCAACGACGTGGGCTTCGGCACGATCGTCGGGTGCATCACCGCGCATCTGCAGCCCGCCGGGCCGGATCAGCCGATCGACTGCCGCGAGGAGCTCGGTGGGGTCGTCGCTCAGGACATCGCCGACATCTTCGGGGAGGGCGGAGCGGTCGACGAGGTCTACGCCGCCATCGAGTCGGCGTCGCCCGACGCGACCGTTGTCGCTGCCCAGTACCTGCCGCTCATGCCAGCGTCCGACGAGGACGGGTGTCTCTTCACCACCCTGATCGGAGCCGACAATCTCGAGTGGGCCCGTGAGGTCACCGAGGCCATCAACGACGCAGTCGACGAGGCCGCTGAGCGCAACGGGCACATCTCGGTCCTGCCCTCCTCTGACACCGACCGCAGCGGCTGCGCTCCGGTGGACGAGCGGTGGGTCGTGTTCGCGGATGGTTCGGCGAACAACACGGCCGCCTTCCACCCCACTGCCCTGGGCCAGCAGGCCATGGCCGACGCGATCGCCGCGGCGATCTGACCGCCGCCATCCCGGTACGACCACAGCCGCCCCTGGGGAGGGCGTCTGGCGCGCACCGAAGCGCGCGCCAGACGCCACGCCCGGGGGCGGCTGCGTCGTTGGGGGGCGCCCGTCAGCCCTCGAACAGCCCCTGCCCCACGTACCCGCCCTCCGGCGCGCCGGGCGGCAGCGCGAACACAGCCGACCCGATCGGGATGGTCCACGTGTTGAGCGCGTCCTGCTCGGCGAGCCGCCGCTGAACCGGCACGTAGGTGCGCACCGGGTCGGCCTGATAGGCGGTGAACAGCAACCCGGAGTTGCTGATCTCGCCGCCCTCCGGCGGGTCGTCGTAGTTGTACGGCCGCCGCAGCATCGCCTCACTCCGCTCGAGCTGCCTCGCCCGCGCGATGTGGGACTCCGCCGGGATCACCGGCAGGCCCACCTCGTCGATCGCCTCGAAGTCGGCCGGGTCGTGCTCGTGCACCCCGGTCAACGGCGCGCCGGTGTCGAGCCGCCGGCCGACGCTCAGCTCGCGTGAGGTGCGGTCGATCTCCTCCCACGTGTCCATCGTCATGCGGATCCGCCGCAGCACGAGCGAGGACCCACCCCGCATCCACCGCTGGACCTGCCCGTCAGAAGAGGTGCCGTCGGAGAACAGGATCTGGTCGAAGTCCACGTCCTGCTCGGTGGGGTTGACGGTGCCGTCGACCTGTCCGAACAGGTTGCGCTGGGTCCGCCCGGTCGGGTCGGTGCCGACGGCCTTGCGGAAGCCCCGCTGCACCCACTTCTGCCGCGCGACCCCCCGCACGCCGGAGGCCAACACCCGCGCGGCGTGGGACACGATCAGCGGGTCGTCGGCGCAGATCTGCAGCAGCAGGTCCCCTTCGGACCACCGGTCCTCGAGCTGGTCGATCTGGGGGAACGCCGGCAACTGTGCCAGCCACGCGGGCCGTTTGTCCGGCATCCCGATCGCGTCGAACAGCCCGGGCCCGAACCCGATGGTCACCGTGAGCCGCGCCGGGTCCTCGGCGAGTTCGGGTTCGAGGTCCGCGAGTCCGCCTCGCCCCCGGGTGAGCCGGGCGGCGTCCTGGGACCACGCCCTCAGGACACCGTCGATCTCCGTGCGGGTCGCCCCCGGGACGATGTCGAACGCCACGAACGCGGCATGCGATTGCGGGCGCGTGGTGATGCCGGCCTGGTGCGGGCCGTGGAACGGTTCGGTGGCCGTCCCGACGACTCGTGAGTCGGCGACCGCCTTCCAGTCTCGGATCACCTCGTCGTCGTCGACAACGCCTCGCCCCGCATACCCCGCGGCACCGCCGACGACGGTGCCACCGACGACGCCGGCACCCACCGCCGCGACGCCGCCGCTGAGCACCGACCGCCGGGACAGACCGCGACGGGCCTGCTCAGCCATCGTGGCTCGTGCCCCCGCTCATCTCGCCGTGACCGCCGCCGACGTACTCCTCTTCCCCGCCCTGGAAGTCGCGGGCGGAGACGGTGACGTCCTGCTCGGCGCCGTCGAACTCGAGGGTGAGGGTGATCTGCTGGCCGGTGGTGATGGGGCGCCCCAGCTCCATGAGCATGATGTGGTTGCCGCCGGGCGCCAGGGCGAGCTCGCCGCCGGCGGGGATCACGAAGCCGTCCTCGCGTTCCTGCATCATCATCCCGCTGCCGCCGGGGACGGTCTCGTGCAGTTCGGCGCTGCCGCCGAGATCGCTCTCGACGCCGATCAGGTGCAGGTCGGCGTCGCCCGGGTTGGTGATGGTGCCGAAGACGCCGGTCATCTCCGTGCCGGTGGCCTTGGCCCAGCCGTCGTCGAAGGTCACGGTCGTGTAGGCGCCGGAGTCGGCGGTGTGGGCGGTGTCGGCCGCGGCGGCGGGAGTGGCGGCGGTCGTGGTGTCGATGTCGTCGGTCGCGCAGGCGGTGGTGGTGAGGGCGAGCGCGAGTGCGGAGGCCGCGACGAAGGCGGCACGAGTGTGGGTACGCATGGTGTGGGAGTCCTCGTGTGGTGTGTGTGATCGCCCGGCAGCGCGGGGCGCGTACCGGTGCGAAGGGTGGTCACACAGACACGGGCGGCGCGCGGGTTCCCCCGCGGGCCAGGAGGAACCGTCCGCGGGGGGTGTCGGCGTCGTAGGAGGCCAGGAGTCGGGCGACGACGACGAGGTGGGCCGTCGCCACCATGGGCGGTATCCGAGCCGCCAGCCAGGACAGTGTCCCGGAGAGGATCGCGACCAGCGCGAGCGTGATGGCGATCGCTGCCACGTGGGCGCCCAGCATTCCCGGGGTGAGTAGTGCTGCCGCGGAGGATGCGGGGGCGACGCCGACGGCGTCCATCGCGGCCCGGACCGCTTCCGGATCCGTGGCGTGGTGACCGAGCGCTCCGGCCGTGCCGGCTGCGCCGTGGGTGTGGCCGGTGGCCAGCACGAGGTGGACGAGTCCCTGTCCCGCGATCAGGCCTGCTGCGGCGGTGAGGACGGGGGCCCGGCGGCGGGCGACGGCGGCGGTCACCACTCCGATCCCCGCGCTCGTGGCCGCGACGGAGAGGGTCTGGCCCGTCGTGGGCGGGCCCGCGAGCGCGCCGGCGGCCAGTCCGTGGGCGCTGATGCCGAAGATGCCGCTGACCAGTGCCACCACGATGCCGACGGCCGCGGTCATCGCGGGCGGGACCTCGGCGCGGAGGCGGTCGGCGGACATGGCTCGATTCTATGCCCCGGGGGGGTGTGACCAGTATCCGGAGGTGGCGGGAGTGATACAGATCCGCCGGGACCGTTCAGGCGGGGGAGCACCCGGTGGTGTCGCCCTCGGTGGTGGTGACGATGCGGGCGCGTTCCTCGTCGGCCAGCCCGGAGTCGATCCGGGCGAGCATGTGGGGTCGCATCTCGGGCAGGTCGTCGACGTCGAACCAGCGGACGTCGGTGTTCTCGCCGTCAGCAGGGTGCGGGTCGCCGCTCAGGTAGGTGCAGGCGAAGGTGTGGTCGATGTACTGGGCTTGGTCGCCGTTGTCGTAGGTCACCATGCGGGAGACGCCGATGGAGGCGACGCGGTCGACGCGGATGGTCACGGCGGCTTCCTCGCGGGCTTCGCGTACGGCGGCGTCGGCGGGGTGTTCGCCGGGGTCGACGATGCCGGTGACGGGGGTCCACCAGCCGTTGTCGCTGCGCCGGACCAGGAGCACGCGGGCACTCTCGGGGTCCTGGATGACCGCGGTTGCTCCGGCCAGCCACAGCGGGGCGGAGCCCACGTGCTTGCGGAGTTCGAGGACGAAGTCGGGGGTGGCCATGTCCGAGAGCGTATCCGGGGGCCCGAAATGGCGGATCCCCCGCCGACCGTGTGGTCGACGGGGGATCGCCGGAGTGCTATCCGGTTGCTGACTCAATCAGCGTGGATGGGGCAGAACCTCAGTTCTGCTCCTCCTCGGGCTCGCACTCATCCTGCTCCATGGAGCCGTTGCTCTTCAGGAAGTCAATGGCCTCCGGCGGGAGGTTGCAGACGAGGCCCACGTTGATCTCGGGCAGCGGCGGGAGGTTGACGCCACCGGAGACGGCGAGGCCGATGCCGATGCCGGCAGCGGCCAGCGAGCCGACAGCCAGAACCGTGCCGGCGTCAGATCCGGTGCTCGACCCGGGAACGTTGATGTCACCCGAACCGAAGTCGGAGCCGGCGCCGTCACCGGAACCGGAGGCCGAGCCGGTCAGCTCACCGAGGATGTCCTCGAGCGATCCACCGGAAAGGGAGTCGGTGTCGGAACCGGTTGCCAGCGAATCCGAGTCAGAACCCGTGCCCAGCGAATCGGTGTCCAGCGAATCCGAGTCAGAACCCGTGCCCAGCGAATCGGTGTCCAGCGAATCCGAGTCAGAACCCGTGCCCAGCGAATCGGTCAGCGAGCCGAGGTCTTCCGAGCCACCAGCGGAAGCCGTCTGGAGCTCCGTGATGATCGAGGTGAGCGATCCACCGGAAAGGGAGTCGGTGTCAGAACCGGTACCCAGCGAGTCGGTGTCAGAACCGGTACCGAGTGAAGCCGGGTCGAGCGAATCGGTGTCCGAGCCGGTGGCCAGCGAATCCGTGTCCGAACCCGCATCCAGCGAATCCGAGTCAGAACCCGTGCCCAGCGAGGCCGGGTCGAGCGAATCCGTGTCGGAACCCGTGCCCAGCGAGGCCGGGTCGAGCGAATCAGTGTCGGAACCCGTGCCCAGCGAATCCGTGTCGGAACCCGTGCCCAGCGAATCGGAGGACAGCGCGGGCAGCTCCGAAGAGCCCTCTCCGGACGAGCCGAGCGCCGCGCCGAGGTCCACGCCCAGGCCGAGCGAGTCACCCAGGCCGAGGCCGAGGTCGAGGTTGAGGCCAGCGCTCTGGGCGTTGGCGATACCCGGCATGCCACCGAGCACGAGTCCGGAGGCCGCGATGACGGCCATCATCCGCTTCGAGTTCTTCATAGGAATTGCCTTCCTGTTGTCGTTGACGACGCGGCGATTCGGAATCTCCCCCTACCCGCCGGCCCGGCATGTGGTGTTGACCACCCGCCGTTCGATCGTGTCATCACCATATCGAGACAATCTTCAGGGCTGTTACACCAGGTTCGTATTAGTCACAGCAATTCGCCGACGATGGGCAGTTTGCCAACCCCGCAGCTAGACGCGGAATCGTGGGCCCCACAGCGGTTCTCGCCCCACGACCTCGGTATATGCAAATATTAAGAAATAAATCATCGTTAACCAATTGCTTGCAATTCGCCGTTGGGTGAGTTTAATCACATACTCGGGCAGCGGCGCTGCCGAACCGGGCGAGAGTGCGCGAAGGTGGACCACACCGGCCGAAGTTGAGGCTAACCTCGTATTATCCCCGTTTATCAGGAGCGTCATGGCATCTAGCACCACCGGAGTCCTCTTCCCCACCGATTCCTCCGGGAACCGCTCGACGGGGCGACTGGCCAAGGACGTCGTCGCCGACGCACTCTCCCCCGTCGACCCGGCCGCCGCCGAGCGGGTCCACCGCATCAAGGACTGGCGCAAGGGCTACATCGAACCCTTCACCGATCTCGTGCGCGTCGGCGTCTCCGACCCCGCGGCCTGGGACGGCGTCGCGAGGTCCGCCCTCCAGTCACTGCAGTCGCGCATGCGCGGCGTCCATGACGTGGACGGAGAGACCGCTGAGACCCCGATGTCGGACTACCTCGCCGTCGTCGCCCCCACCACCACGCCGACCACCGACACGATCCAGGGCACTGCGGCCCCCGTCACCGAGTTGTCCATCCCCTTCCGCGGCGAGGAACTGACCGGGGACCTCCTGCGCGCCCGGCTTGACAAGTGGGTCGCGGCCGGCGTGATCGAACCCAGCTGCGCCGACGCCCTGAAGCTCGTGCAGGACAATCCCCAGTGGCTCTCCCTGCCCGGCCGCGCCATGCTCGTCCTGGGCCTCGGCTCGGAGATGGGGCCCGCCCGACGTCTCCTGCAGTGGGGCGCCGACGTGATGGGCGTCGACCTGCCGTCGAGCCCCGCGTGGGATCGCTTCCGCGGGGAGGCCTCGACGTTCGCCGGGCGCCTGCACGTCCCCACCGGACCGGACGGCCGCCCCGGCATCGACCTGCTCACCCAGCTGCCCGAACTCGCGGCATGGGCCAGGGCCGCGGCCCCCGCACCGCTCACCGTGGGCAGCTACTTCTACGCGGACGGCGGAACCCACGTCCAGCTCTCCTCCGCGGCGGACGCCCTCGTCGTCGACCTCCTCCGCGACAACACCGCCGACGCGCTCGCCTACCTCGCCACCCCGATGGACACCTTCGTCGTCCCCGCGGACGTGCGGGAGGCCGCCAACGCGGCACTCGCGTCGCGCAAGATCACCGACGTCAAGCGACTCGTCGGTTCCGTCGCCCGCGGCAAGGTCTTCGCCCGCAATTACCCCGCCGGCCACGGCCCGGCGGTGCACGACGCCCTCGTACCCCAGCAGGGCCCTAACTACACCCTGGCCAAGCGGGTGCAGCGCTGGCGCGCCACCACCGCGTTCGCCGACGGACACACCGTCTCGGTCAACGTCGCCCCTGCCACCGACACCCACTCGGTGACCAAGAACAAGATCCTCGCCGCCACCTACAAGGGCGCCTACGCCTTCGGCATCGAGATCTTCGCGCCCGACACCTCCGCCGCCCTGCTCGCCGCGCTGATGGTCCACGACCTCAACGTGGGCCGGCCGCAGGTGGACGTGCAATGGCAGCACGAGTCGTCGGGAGCGGCATCCGGCGGATTGTGGCGTCAGCCGTACCTGCCACGGACCGCCCTGCCGGTGGCCGCGCTGATCGGTACCGTCAAGAGGTAGGAGCACGCACCGAACTGCCGTCGGGACACCTGACACCGACCCCTGACACCGAGACATCTAAGGACGCCGCCATGCCGAACCCCTTCGCCAAGGGCTGGAACTACCTCAAGGCCTCGCTGGACAAGTCGGTCGACGACAACGCGGACCCCAAGGTCCTCGTGCACCAGGCGATGAACCACGCGCGCGACCAGCACAAGTCGGTGTCCGACCAGGCGGCCGCGGTGATCGGCAACGCCAAGCAGCTCGAGATCGCCATGGGCACCAAGACGCGGCAGCTCGACGAGGTGCAGGGACAGATCCGACAGACCCTGCAGGTGGCCGAGCAGGCGCGCGCGGAGGGCGACACCTCCCGCGCCCAGCAGTTCGACACCCAGGCCGAGCAGCTCGCCGGGCGGCTGGTGGCACTGGAACAGGACCTCGACCACACCAAGCAGCTGCACGGCCAGGCCGTGCAGGCCGCAGAGCAGGCCAAGCAGGCGGTGAAGGAGTCCGAACAGCGGCTGCGCGAGACACTGGCGCAGGAGGATCAGCTGCTCCTGCAGGCCACCCAGGCCGAGATGCAGCACCGGACCACCGAGTCCATGAGCTCCCTGCAGGGCGCCGGCGGCGGCAACTCCCCGACCTTCGACGAGATCCGCGCCAAGATCGAGGGCCGCTACACCACCGCACTGGGCAAGCAGGAGCTCGCCGAGGCGACCGGCGCAACATCGACCGCACAGCTCGACGCCGCCGCGTTCACGCGCGAATCCGAGGGCAAGAGCAAGCTCGAGCAGATCCGCGCCTCGATGGGGCTCGACTCGGGCTCCGACTCCGGTGCCGACCGCCAGCTCACCGGAGGCGAGGGGCAGTCCGGGTCGTCGGCGGGGTCGCCGGCCGCGTCGTCCACCGGCCAGGCCGGGGCGCCCGGCCAGGCGGACCCGGAGGCGCCGAGGGATCCCGACGAGGCGACCGACCAGCCGAGCCCCGAGGACCTCTCCGGGCCCACGCTCCCCCGGGACACCAGGGAGTAGCCCCGGGCTATCGGCGAAGGAGTCGCCATGACCGCCACACCCCGGGCCTCCGGATACCTCGCCTCGTCGGGCGCCGTGGTGTTCCCCCGCCGGCTGCCCATGTCCCGTGACCAGGCGTGGGCGGCCGTCACCGATCCGGCCCGCACCGCACGCTGGATCGGGTCGTGGTCGGGCGACCCGGCGTCGGGCACCGTCGAGATGACGATGTGCGCCGAGGAGGGCTCACCCGCAGAGACCGTTGAGGTACTGCGGTGTGAGGCACCGAACCTCGTCGTCGTCAGGATCGGACCGGACGGCTGGGTGGTCACCGTGCGCATCGAGGGCGACGACGACGAGGTCACCATTTCCCTGGAACAGGACATCGCGGACGCCGAGTCCGCGTCCGACATCGGTCCCGGGTGGGACTTCTATCTGGACCGGTTGGTCGAGGCCGAGGCGGGCCGTGATCCGGAGGCCCTGCGCTTCTCCCCCGACTACCACCCCGCCCTGGCCGACCACTACCGGGCGTTGCTGCGCGGCTGAGGCGGTTGGCCGCCGCTGCGGTCGTCGATTGCGCGACCTCCACCTGTTTTCGCAGGTGAGAGACTCATGTCGGACCCCCTTGCTAGTGTTTCCTCAATCGAACACACAGGCGAAGCAGGGTCGTGGCGGGCAACCGCCGGCAAGGGGGTGCACATGCGGGAGACGACCACCGGGGATGATGCCGGAGCGGTGGCCGGCAGTCCCGCCGTCACCGCCGCCAGCTCCGCGGCCCTGGCCGCGTTGAACGCCGAGAACCGCGCGGCCGCCGCCCGACTGCGCGCCTGCCACGACCTGTGGGCCACCTGCCGCGAGGAACAGGAACTGCGCGACATCGCCGCCGGCTACGGCCCCGGCCTGGACCAACGCCCCGAACACGCCGTCATCGACCCACTGACCATCGCCACAAGTGAGATCGTCGCCGCCTACGGCGTGCACCACAACCGCGCCCGCAGCCTGCTCACCCTGGCCATCACCCTGGTCACCAAGTTCCCCTCCCTCGTCGAGGCCATGGACACCGGCCGCCTCGACGAAGCCACCGCCACCCTGCTCGCACGCCACATGCGCACCGTGGACTCCCTGCACCGCGACGACGTCCACCGCGAGGTCATCGACTGGCTCCTGGCCGCCCTCGCCGCCGGCAGACGCCCCGGACGCGACGCAATCCTGGCCCACACCGACCGCATCATCGCCGCCCACGACCCCGACGGCGTACGCCTGCGCCGCACCGCCGCGGTCCGCGAACGCCGCATCACCCTGCGCCGCGGCCCAGACGGCATGGCCGACCTCGCCGCCCACCTCACCGCCACCGAAGCCTTCGCCATCCACACCCTGCTGCAGACCAGGGCCACCGACCAACGCCACCGCGACACCCGCACCCGCGTCGAGACCACCCACCGCCACGGCGCCGACACCCTCGACACCGACACCATCCGCAGCATGGACGAACTGCGCGCCGACGCCCTCGTCACCGCCATCCTCGGCCACCCCGACACCGGCACCGACAGCAGCACAGGCGAAGGCACGGGTACGAGCGCGGGCGCGGGTGCGGGTGCGGGTCACCGCCCGCCGGCCACCCAGATCCGCCCCACCATCACCGTGCTCGCACCCCCCGGCCCCGACGGCGAACCCGAGGTCTACCTCCCCCGAGGCGGCCCGGCCACCATCGACGCCCTCATCGAACTACTCACCCGCAGCACCGGCGCCACCATCACCGTGCCCGACACCGCACCCGGCGCCGCAGACAACCCCCACCACGCCCACCGCTACCGCATCAGCGACCGACTGGCCCACCGCATCCGCCTACGCGACGGCACCTGCCGCCACCCCGGCTGCTCCGTCCCCGCCGACGCCTGCGACATCGACCACATTCGCCCCTTCAACCACACAGATCCCACCAGTGGCGGACTGACCCTCGAGAACAACCTCGCCGCCCTGTGTCGCAACCACCACCGCTTCAAAACCTTCCACGGCTGGCACTACACACTCGCCCCCGACGGCACCTTGACCGTCACCACCGACACCGGACACACCCTCACCACCCACCCCGACGGCCCCCTCGCCCGCTGGCGCCACCACACCAGCGAGAGCGACACCGGGGCTGAGACCGACACCAAGGCCGGCAGCGGCAGCGACATCCCGCCCCCACGCCGACCCTGGCTCGACCCCCGACCCCAGAGCACCCACTGGTACCGACGCGCTCTGCGCCTGGCCGCCGAACGCAAAGCCAACGCCATGGCCCCACCACCAGACACCCCACCCGACCACCACCACGACCCCGACCCACCGCCCTTCTGACCGGCGGGCGGCGGGCGGCGGGCGGGAAGGAGTCAGCGGTGCTTGAGCAGGACTGCCCGGATCCCCTCGTGGAACCCGTCTCGCAGGCGAACCCGCTGGGCTTCCGTCAGAGTGAACTCGTTGAGCATCTGGCAGGCGAACTGCAACAACGGGCGGTCGATCCCCGGGGGAAGCACGCCGCCCGAGAGGAGATGCGCCTGGTCCCGCTGACTCTCCGTGGCGGCCCGCTCGTACCACCACGTTGCGTACTGCTGACCCACGTCGAAGGGGGTCTGCTCACCGGACGAGGTCCAGACCTCGTCCGGGAGCGGTACGAACTTCGACCGCAATGGCCGACGATGGGGAGCCATCATCGAGGGGTTCGGCCGGGACGACCCGTTGGAATCCGCACCGGGGTCCGAGGGCTTCTGGACCGAGCCCGCGAACTGGGGAGCGACCCGGGAGGACTGCGCCGGGGGCTGGGTGCCCGGGTGGGCCTCGGCGGCATCGGGGGAAGCCTCGGGGGACGCCTCAGTCCGGCTGGCCCGCTCGGGCTCGCCCACCTTGTCACGCTTCTCTGCCTTCTCGGGCTTGTCGCTCTGCTTGGCCAGTTGCGCGGGCGACGGCCCCGGGTTCTGTGCACTCTCGGGCTTCGACGGCGCGCCGGGCGTGGGGACCTTTCCGGCCGTCGGCGATTCGGCTGGTTTCTGCGCGGGCTCCCCAGCGTCCGGTGCGGGGGACTCGGACTCGGCCCTCGCCGCGCACTCCTGCTCGTCCGCCGCCAGCTCCTCCGCATCGGCCGCACGCTCCTCCTCGGCGGCCGTCAGGCGGGTCTCGTCGGCCACCGAGGTGGCCGAGGCGCGATCCGAGCGCAGGACGACGTCGGCCATCCCCACCGACTCCTCGGTCTCGTGGGCGTCCTCCCCCGGATGCACCGGAGGCGCCGTCGGGGTCCTGACCTTCGGGGGGATGGGGCCCTCGAGGACCCTGATCTGCATGGCGTCGTGAAAGTCGGTGCGGGGATCGAGCACGGTCGTGGTGTCGCAGGCGTGTCGCAGCGCAGAGGAGATCGAATCCCAGCCGAAACCGACGAGGTGCATACGGACACCGGCGTCCACGGCAACCCGCACGCCGGGGATCATGTCGGCGTCCCCGGTGACCAGGACCATGTCCGAACACTGACCCTTGTAGGCGGCCTGGATCATATCCGCGACCAGGAGGGTGTCGACCGCCTTCTGGGTTCGTCTCTCACCCCACTCGATCAACTGGCCGGCGCGCAGCTGCACGCCCTCGATCACACGGAGAGTGCGCTGATACCGGTGCGGGCCGGAGTCCGGGATGCCGTCATACCAGTTCTGGCGCTGGACCGGCTGGTCCACCAGACCGTGGGCTACATGGTCTAAACGGTGCACGACCGTGGCCAGGGATATCTCCAACTGGCCGCGCGCACCCTCCTCCCACGAGTTGTAAAAGCTAGCCAGTAGATACGAGGTATCCACGAGGACCAGAGTTCGTTCAAGCATGATGATCACTACCTGTTCTGATTGTCTACGTTGACTTCCAGCATGCCGCAGGGCGGGCGGCCCCGCAGGGTCCGCTGCCGAACCACGTCAGGAGCCCCGATGTCGCAAGCCGTCCCCACCCAGGCCGATCTGAGCGGAAGGGTCGTGCTGGTCACCGGCGCCGCACGCGGCCAGGGGCGCGCACACTGCGAGGCGTTCGCCGCCGCCGGATGTGACGTGATCGCTCTCGACCTGTGCCGGGACATCGAGACGGTCCCCTACCCGATGGCCAATCCGGAGGACCTCGAGGCCACCGCCGAGTCCGTTCGCGCGCTCGGCAGGCGCTGCATCACCGGGGAGGTCGACGTTCGGGACCTTCCCGGCATGCGTGCAGCCGTCGACGCCGCGGTGGCCGAGCTGGGCGGCCTGGACTTCGTCGTGGCCAATGCCGGGGTCTCGCCCCAGCCCGCCGCGTCCTGGGAGCGGAGCGAGGAGGAGTGGGACACGACGCTCGACATCAATCTCAAGGGCACGTGGGTGACGACGACGGTGGCGATCCCCCACATCCTGACGACCGGGCGCGGCGGCTCAGTGGTCTTGATCAGCTCGATGGTGGGACTGCGGGGCGGCTCCTTCACCGCCAGTTACGGGACGTCCAAGTGGGCCGTGCGCGGACTCGCCAAGGCCCTCGCCGGTGAGCTCGGGTTCTCAGGCGTCCGGTGCAACTCGATCCACCCCGGCAACGTCCGTACGCCGATGATCGAGAACCCCTCGATGATCGCCATGATGTCGGGCGGGCAGGGCACCACGCTCGAGGACACCGCGGAGACCTTCAGCGGCATGAACCAGATGCCGCAGCCGTGGGTCGAGCCGTCGGCGATCGCGTCCATGGCCGTCTACCTGTGCAGCGACGCGGGCGCGGGTATCACCGGCGCCTCCATCCCGATCGACCTGGGTGGCAGCGAGAAGTTCGGCCTCTGAGCCGGCGGCACGGCCGCTGCCACCACCGCCACCCACCCGGCCGACCGGATGAAACGCGGCAGCCCGCCCCTCGAGCGAGGGGCGGGCTGCCGCGGAGATCACCGGGCGATGAACCCGGCGCTCGAAAGGATCAGACCGACTCGGGAGTGCCCGCGGGAGCGGTCGGACGGGGAACACTGATGGTCGAACCGGTGGCGGTCCACACCAGCGACCAGAAGATGTCGATGACCGGCTGGATGGCCTGCAGGAAGATGTCGTTGGCGTTGCTCATGATGTATCCCCTCGTATTTACTGCTGCGTACTGAGTCGTACTGCGGTATCGGGCGTCGTGTCTGTACCCCACGTAACGCCATCTATGTCGTCACGAACCCGCTCGACGTTACACAACCGTGATGTCCGGCGTGACATCGTCGAACTCCCGCGCAGGCCACGCACGCTTCGGCGCCGGAAAAGAGTCCTCGGCCACACCACAACTGGGCGGTGATCGATCAGCTCACCGCACACCGAAATTGTGACCCACGCAACCGAACGCACCTACGCGACCGTAAGTTACGGTACCGTAGCTTCATGGCCATCACCGACATCCCGGAATTCGCGCACCTCTCCGAGTCCGACATCGAAGCCCTCGGCGCGGAGCTCGAGCAGATCCGTCAGGACATCATCGGCTCCCTCGGCGAGCGAGATGCCGCGTACATCCACAATACGATCCGTTTCCAGCGGGGACTCGAGATCGCGGCCCGTGCACTGCTCCTCGTGGGCTCGCGTAACCGCACGGCCTGGGCGATCGGCGCAGGCACCCTCGGTGTCGCCAAGATCGTCGAGAACATGGAACTCGGCCACAACATCATGCACGGGCAGTGGGACTGGATGAACGACCCCGAGATCCACTCCACCACCTGGGAGTGGGACATCGTGGGCACCGCCGAGCACTGGAAGCAGACCCACAACTACATCCACCACAAGTACACCAACATCGTCGGCCTGGACGACGACGTGGGGTACGGCGTTCTCCGGGTGACCCGCGACCAGCGTTGGCACCCCTTCTACTACGGGAACATCGCCTACAACGCGGCCCTCGCGCTGCTGTTCCAATGGGGCGTGGGGATCCAGCACCTCGAGCTGGGCAAGGTCGCCAAGGGTCGTGACGACCGTCGCGAGACCATGAGCAAGCTCTCGCTCTTCGCCAAGAAGGCCGGCCGTCAGCTCGCCAAGGACTACGTCTTCTACCCGCTGCTGTCCGGCAAGGGGTGGAAGTCCACCGCCACCGCCAACCTGGTCGCCAACGGGATCCGCAACGTCTGGACCAACGCGGTGATCTTCTGTGGCCACTTCCCCGACGGTGCCGAGAAGTTCACCAAGAAGGACGTGGAGAACGAGACGCAGGCGGAGTGGTACCTGCGGCAGATGCTCGGCTCCGCCAACATCACCGGCGGTCCGGTCGTCGACTTCATGTCCGGCAACCTGTCGTACCAGATCGAGCACCACATCTACCCGGACATGTCGTCCAACCGGCTCGCGGAGGCGTCCATCCGGGTACGTGAGGTGTGCCGCAAGTACGACCTGCCCTACGTGGCCGGTCCCCTGCCGGTGCAGTACTTCAAGACCTGGCGCACCATCGCCAAGCTGTCGCTGCCCAACCACATGCTGCGCGACACGACCGATGACGCGCCGGAGACCCACTCCGAGCGGATGTTCGCCGACCTGCCCAAGCCGCTGCCGGCCGTGGAGGGTCAGCGGGCGGGCCTGAAGACCGCGCTGCAGCACCACCGCGCCACGCGGCGGGCCCGCAAGGTCGCCGCCGTGGCCTGACCAGCGGCCGCAGGATCGACGCCAGGGACGCCCCGGCACCGGAGCCCGGTGCCGGGGCGTCCGTGATTCCGACGCCGACGGCCCCGTACGGCGATAGGCTGTCGCTCGAGTCGGCGGGACCCGTCGACGTCCGGCACTACACCGGTCGAGCTGAATGTCCGTGGAACACGACGACGGGAGCCCCCATGGAGGACCGGCGCATGCTCATCGCCGATTCCGCGATCGAGGTCGTGGCGAGGGACGGGGTCCGTGCCCTCACCCATCGCGCCGTGGACTCGGAGGCGGGATTGCCCTCGGGCTCCACCTCCTACTACTGCCGCACCCGCGCGCAGCTGCTCACCCTCACCGTCGACCGGCTCACCTCGCTGCTGAGGGGGTTCGTCGAGGTCTCGGGGATCCAGGAACTGGCGTCCTCCGACGCCGACGACGTGCTGGGGATGCTCACGCGCATGGTCGACGGACTGTTGGCCGACTACCGCGGTGAGCTGGCGGCCAGGTCGGCGTTGATCGTCGAACTCGCCGGCAAGGAGGACACCACGGACCTCGTGGCCGCACTGCTCGATCCGAGCGACCTCGTGGGCGCGCTCGACGCCGCCGGGCTACGCGACCCGGCCACCGCCGCCCTGGACCTGTTGACCGTGTACGAGGGCCTGCTGTGGGAGCGCACGGTCGGCAGGCTGGCCGGCGTCGAGGTCGACCACAAGCATGACGCCGAGGTGCTGGGCGCGGTGCTCGCCCGCCACGAGCACCGCGGTCCCCGCAACCTCTTCGGCCTCCGCCGCTAGCGCGGGCGCCACCCTCGCGGGCGTCACCCGCGCGCGGCACCCGCGGCTAGTCCGAGATCGCCTCGAGCGGGTCGGTCTTGGCGGCCCGGTGCGCGGGCCACAACGACGCGAGGACCCCGACGACCGCCGAGGCCGCCAGCACGACGCCGATGCTGCCCCACGGGATCGTCGTCTCCGTCAGTCCGCTGTCCGCGAGCACGGTGACGAACGCCCAGCCGAGGTAGACGCCCACCGCCGCGCCGATCAACGCGCCGAACACGGCGATCTGCGTGGACTCGAGGTTGATCGTGCGGCGGACCTGCGAGCGCTGCATGCCCACCGCGCGGAGCATCCCGATCTCGGTGCGACGCTCGATCACCGACAGGGCGAGGGTGTTGACGATCCCCAGGACCGCGATGACCAGGGCCAGCCCCAGCAGCGCGTAGATGATCGTCAACAGCTGGTCGATCCCGCCGGTCTGGGTGTCGATGTACTGCTGCTTGCTCTGGACCATCGCGATCGGGATGTCGGTGAGCTCGTCGGTCACCGCCGCGAGGACCTCGTCCTCGCTCACCCCGTCATCCGCCGCGACGAGCACGTTGAAGGTCGACCGCAGGTTCTCCGGCACCAGGCGTTCGTAGACGTCCATCCCGGTGTAGAACTGCCCGAGGATCTGGGAGTCCTCGTAGATCCCGGTGACCCGGAGGGTGCTCTCACTGCCGTCGGGCGCGACGAGCGGCACGGAGGCGCCCATCGTCCACCCCTTGTCCCTGGCGGCGGTCCGGGACACGACGAGCGAGTCGGGGCCGGGGTCGAGCGAACCGTCGACCACGGTGGCGTCGATCATCTCGCCGACGGGCCCGCCGGCGGCGGACAGCGCCTGCGGTTCCCCGGCGAGCTGGGCGAACGCGAACGCCAGCCAGGCCACGTCACCGACCTCGTCGACGTCGGCGATCTGCTGCTCGATGCCGCCGGGCAGCGGGGTCGGCGGGCCCTGGGACGCCACGCCCTGGACCACGACGTCGGCGTTGATGTCCTGGTCGATGACGCCGCTGACGCTCTCCTTCGTGGTGGCGCCGAGGGTTCCGAACGCCGCCACCAGGGTCAGTCCCAGCGTGAGCGCGAACGCGGTCGCGGCGGTCCGGCGGGTATTGCGTCCGGCGTTGGTGGCGGCGAGCTTGCCGACCGCGCCGAACGGTGCGCCGATCACCCTGCCGATGCCACCGGCGATCGGTTTGGCGAGCGCGGGCATCACCAGGAAACTGCCGATGATCAGCGCGGCCGCACCCACACCGACCGTGATCGCACCGTCCCGCGTCGTCTCCTGCCAGGTACCTATCACCGCGAGCATGAGGCCACTCACCACGGCGAACAGGCCGACGGAGGTGCGCCATCCGCCGCCGGCCTCGGTGGTGGCCGAGCCGACTCGCATGCCCTGTACCGGGGCGACGCGTCCGGCGCGTCGGGCGGGCGCCCAGGCGGAGAAGACGGTGACGACGAAGCCCAGCACGAGCGGCGTGATGACCGACATCGGGGTGAGCGAGAGGGCGCCGGACGGGATGCCCAGGTCGAAGGCCTCGAGCGCCACGAAGATCAGCTGGGCCAGGCCGAAGCCCACCACCACGCCGATCCCGGAGCCGACGAGCCCGGTGACGGCGGCCTCGGCCATCACCGATCGGGTGAGCTGCCCGCGGGAGGCGCCGATCGCGCGCAGCAGGGCGAGCTCCCGCAGCCGCTGGGCGACGAGCATGGAGAAGGTGTTGTAGATGA
Organism: Dietzia sp. MNB45; assembly: GCF_051994785.1. Taxonomy (NCBI): domain Bacteria; kingdom Bacillati; phylum Actinomycetota; class Actinomycetes; order Mycobacteriales; family Dietziaceae; genus Dietzia; species Dietzia sp. MNB45. The sequence continues at coordinate 3,255,359 of NZ_CP163397.1, forward strand.
TGAACGTGCCGACCAGCAGCGCGATCAGCCCGAACGCGACGAAGAAGTAGTTGATGAAGTCGAGGACGGTCGACAGTTGCTCGGACAGTCGCTCCTTGATCTCCTCGCCGGTCCGGACCTCGTAGTCGGGGAACTCGGCCGCGATCGTGTCGCGGACCTCCTCCTGACTCACGCCCGGTTCCGCGCGGACGGAGACGTTGGAGGCGTTCTCGCCGTCGGTGAACAGGGCGCGGGCGCGTTCCTCCGAGAACCCGACGCCCACGTACCCGCCGATGTCGGTCTCGTTGGCGTAGGCACCCACGACGGTCACGTCGAGGACGCCCTGCCCGGTGGTGTAGACCTCGGCGGAGTCGCCGACGGCGAGGCCGGCGGCGGTGAGCACGGTCTCGGGGAGGACGACCTCGTCGTCGGCGGCGGGGGCGCGGCCGTCCGTGATCCAGCTGCTCTCGCCGACCGCGTCGTCGGGATCGATCCAGGCCAGGCCCTCGGACGGCGCGCCGCCGGACTGGTACGGGGTGCCGTCGGCGTTGAACAGCACCACGGTGCCGGACACGCCGGGCATGGCCGCCTCGACGCCCGGCAGGTCGAGCACCTGCTCGGCCACCTCGAACGGCACGCCCGCCCCGCGGGGGTCCTCGGGTTCGATCATCGCGGCGAGGTCCGCGGTGCCCTGGTCGAGCAGCCCGTCGAAGGTGCTCTTGAGGGTGGACGTGAAGACCAGCGAGCCGGTGACGAACGCGGTGCCCAGGACCACCGCCAGCACGGACAGCACCAGGCGGAGTTTGTGGGCGGCGATGTTGCGCAGCGACACGCGCAGCATCGGGCGCGTGTGGCGCGGGGCGTGGGCGGACTCGTGTCGCCCCCCGCCGGCGGGTCCGGCGTGCCCGGAGGCGTGCCTGGCCGCCATCACCGCTCCTCGAGGGCGCCCATGGCCGCCAGGATCTCGTCGGCGGTGGGGTGGGCGAGCTCGCGGACGACCCGGCCGTCGGCGAGCAGCAGGACGCGGTCGGCGTAGGTGGCGGCGCGCGGGTCGTGGGTGACGATCACGACGGTCTGACCGAAGTCGTCTGCGGCGCTGCGCAGGATGGCCAGGACCTCGGCCGAGGAGGTGGAGTCGAGGTTGCCGGTGGGCTCGTCACCGAACAGGATGTCCGGGCGGCCGACGAGGGCGCGGGCGCACGCCACGCGCTGCTGCTGACCGCCGGACAGTTCGGACGGCCGGTGTGAGAGCCGGTCGGCGATCCCCAGCCGGCCGATCACCTCGTCGAACCAGGCCCGGTCGATGCTGTGGCCTGCGATGTCCTGGGGCAGGGTGATGTTCTCCTCGGCCGTCAGGGTCGGGACGAGGTTGAAGGACTGGAACACGAATCCGATGCGGTCGCGTCGCAGCGCCGTCAGTTCCTTGTCCGCCAGCCCCACGATCTCGGTATCGCCGATCCGCACCGACCCGGAGGTCGGCCGGTCCAGTCCCGCCATGCAGTGCATGAGGGTCGACTTGCCCGAGCCGGAGGGGCCCATGATCGCCGTGAACCGTCCGCGTTCGAAGGTCGCGCTGACGTGGTCGAGTGCACGGACCTCGGTCTCGCCCTCCCCGTAGGTCATGACGAGGTCGGTGGCGACGGCGGCCGCGGAGTGCGGCTCGCCGCCATGTTGGTGGGTCTCGGCCTGGGTGGTCATGTGCTCCCTCGGATCATGGTGGTCGATCTAAAGCTTGCAGGAATTCGGATCGGAAGCCGATGGGGGATTGCCCGGGTGTCCACCCTGATCCTGCTCACGGGTCCAGGCGTCGAGGGTCCGCCGGGTGGCGAACTCGCGATTCTCACCGGAGACGGGGTCGGTGAAGGCGATCGACTCGGCCAGCAACTGCAGTGGTGTCGAGAAGTCGCCGGGGGCAACGTCGAGCACACGGGGGTAGAGGTCGTCGCCGAGTATCGGGGTCCCGAGGGCGTTCATGTGCACGCGCAACTGGTGGGTGCGGCCGGTGGTGGGTTCGAGCCGGTAGAGCCCGATCCGCCCGGCCCCGTCCCCCCGGGTGCCCAGGAGGGTGATGCGGGTGTGGGCGTCGGGCTCGCCGTCGACCTCGGCCGCCTGCAGGACGCCGCGGGTCTTGACGATCCGGCTGGACCGCTGCCGTTCGGCGGGAACCCCGTCGGGGGCGGTCGCGACCGCCAGGTAGGTCTTGGTGACCCGGCGGGCGGCGAAGAGTTCCTGGTAGGCGCCGCGGTGCGCGGGATCGACGGTGAAGACCAGGACGCCGGCGGTGAGCCGGTCGAGGCGGTGGGCGGGCGCGAGGTCGTCCAGCGCGAGATCGCGCCGGAGCCGGACGAGCGCGGTCTCGGTGACGTGCCCCGCGCGGGGGGTCGTGGCGAGGTAGTGGGGTTTGTCGACGACGACGAGGCGGTCGTCCGCGTGCAGGACCTCGACCTCAAACGGGACCGGGATCTCCGGCTCCGGCGTCCGGTACATCCACACGTCCATCCCCCGGTGCCGCCGGGTGGCGGCGGTGACCGGTGCCCCGTCGGCGGTGACGACCTGCCCCGCCTCGATGGCCACGGTGAGCTCGGCGAGCCGATCGGGGAAGCGTCGGCGCAACTCCTCGGGGATGCTGCGGGGCCCCTGTCCGGGGTCGGCCAGCCGGATCCGGACCGGGTCGACACCGTTCCGCAACGGGAGGGGCCGCCCACGGCGTCTCGAGCTGGACACGTCCACGAGCCTAGTCGGTGGGCTACACTCACTCGAGCACCATCTATCCCTTGCACCACTCTGAACACTCGGGAGCGCCCATGATCGACGTCGTCGTCGACTTCTTCCTCTTCGGCCCGGGCCGTGTCGTCCTCCCGGCGTTCCAGGGGAGTTTCAACATGGCCTACCCGGCCAACGCCCCGTTCCCGGACCAGCTCTAGACGGCCCACTCCCAAACCGCGATCCGGTGTCGTATCCCGGCGGTAGGGTCGGGGCCATGGCTTCCCTCGAGAACACCGTCGTCGTCGGCGTCGACGGCTCCGCCGCCTCCACCGGTGCAGTCGCGTACGCCGCCAACACCGCCGCCACCCGCCGCATCCCGCTGCTCCTCGTGACCAGCTACACGATGCCGGCCGCGATGTTCGCCGAGGGGATGATCCCTCCGCAGCCCGTCTACGACGAGCTGGAGCGGGAGTGCACGCCCATCATCGAGAAGGCCCGGGAGACCGCGGCCAAGGTGGCGCCCGGCATCGAGGTGTCGCACGCGATCGTCGAGGGCAACCCCGCGCAGGTGCTCATCGACTACTCGCGCAAGGCCAAGCTCATCGTCCTGGGTTCCCGCGGCCTGGGCGGGATCAAGGGCATGGTGCTCGGCTCGGTGTCGGCGGCGGTGGCCAGCCACGCGTTCTGCCCGGTCGTGGTGACCCGGGAGGACACGGACGACCTGAACCGCAGCGGCCCGGTCGTCGTGGGGATCGACGGCTCCGAGGTCAGCGCCAAGGCCACCGAGTGGGCGTTCGCCGAGGCCTCCGCGCGGTCCGCCCCCCTCGTCGCCGTGCACACCTGGATGGATCCGCAGGTGCAGGCCGCGGCGGCCGGGATCTCCCTCACCGAGGATGACTGGAAGGAACTCGAGCAGCAGCAGCTCCAGACGCTGTCGGAGCGGCTGGCGGGATTCTCGGATCGGTACCCCGATGTCGAGGTGCAGCGGTTCGTCACGCGCGATCGTGCGGTCCGGGCGCTCGTCGAGCAGGCCGAGAACGCCCAGCTCGTCGTCGTCGGCTCCCACGGGCGGGGCGGGTTCACGGGCATGGTCCTCGGCTCCACCTCCCGGGCGCTCCTGCAGGCGGCCCCGTGCCCGGTGATGGTCGTCCGCCCGGAATCGCACTCATGAGCAGCGAGGACAACGTTCAGGTTCGGCGTGACACCGCCGCCGGGCGATTCGAGATCCTCGTGGACGACGTGGTGGCGGGTTTCGCCGACTATTCCGACGGCACGGACGGCGTCCGGGAGTTCCCCCACACGGTGGTCGCGTCCGAATTCGGTGGGCGCGGTCTCGCCGGGACGCTGGTCGGTGAGGCGCTGCAGGTGACCCGGGAGGAGGGACTGCGGGTGCGTCCGTCGTGTTCGTTCGTCGCGGGATACATCCAGAAGCACCCGGAGGCCGCGGAGATCGCCTGAGGCCGCGGGCGGGTGGCCCGGCGGACACGGACCGGTAACGAGTGAGCGACGTTTAACGCCACCGTGCGCCCTACCGGAAGCTTTCGTGTCGGTGTCGTGTTCTCCTGAGAGAGCGGCCCGTCCCGGGCCGAGTACGACTCTCGGGAAAGGACAACCACAATGTTGTGGAGCATCATCTCCTGGATCATCGTCGGTGGCCTCGCTGGCTGGATCGCCTCCATGATCATGGGCAAGAACGCACAGATGGGCCTCGTCGCCAACGTTCTCGCCGGCGTGATCGGCGCCTTCATCGTCGGCCTCCTCGTCTCGCTCGTCACCGGTGGCGGTGGCATGCCGGAGGCATTCTCCATCTGGGGCTTCGTCGCCGCGATCATCGGCGCGATCCTGGTCATCTTCATCGTCTCCGCCGTCAAGGGGCGCGGACGCACCAGGGTCTGACCCGGGCGCCAGGCACCAGAGACACCGCATCATCCGGACGGCCCGGCCCCTCGTCGGGGCCGGGCCGTCCGTCTGCATCACCCCGAATGGAAGGAGTCCGACATGGGACTGTTCGACAAGGCCAAGGACCTCGCCCGCAAGAACCCGGACAAGGTGGAGTCGGCGCTTCAGAAGGCGGGCGACGCGTTCGACAAGCGCACCGGCGGCAAGCACGCCCAGCACACCGACACCGCACAGCAGAAGGCCGGCGAATTCCTCACCGGTCGCACCGCGGACGCACCCGACAACCCGGACGCCCCGGACGGCACCCCGACGCCGGACCCGGACCCGTCGCAGCACAGCCGCCCGCCGGCCGACGGTCGACCCCCGGCCTGACCGTCATCGACCGCACCGTCAGGCGATGGGGCCGGTGTCCGCCGCGCGCGGCGCCGGCCCCGTGGTGTCGGCGGTCACTGCCGATAGTGTGTACCCCGTGACGAGCACACGGTCGACCAAGCCCGGGCCGCGGGAGCGGCTCCTGGCGACGGCGACCCGTCTGTTCTCCACCGACGGGATCCGTGCGGTCGGGATCGACCGGATCCTGCGGGAGGCCGGGGTGGCCAAGGCCAGCCTGTACAACACCTATGGGTCCAAGGACGAGCTCGTCGTGGCCTACCTGCGGTCGGTCGCCGAACGGGACCGTGACCTGTGGCGGCGTCGCGCCGACCTCGCCCCGGATGCCCGGGGCCGCATCCTGGCACTGTTCGACATCGTCCGCGAGCAGGTCGAGCCCGCCATGCCCGGGTCCTGCCACCTCGCGGCGGCGATCGAGTTCCCCAGCCCGGCGACGGACGGCGAGCGCGCCATCCGCGCCGCCGTGGTCGATCAGCGCCAGTGGGTCGCCGAGACCCTGCGCTCCGAGCTCGCCGGCATGGGCCTCGAGGATCCGGACAACATCACCGACCTGGCAGACCGGTTGGCGCTCCTCCACGACGGCTCGGTGACCGCCGCGATGCTCGGCGAGGTCCGGACCACCGCGATGACCGCCCGCAGCATGGCCGAGCTCATCCTGGGGATGGTCACCGACCCGACGTGATACCCACTGCACGTGATCCCCATTGCACGTGATCCCCGCGCGGCGGGTCAGCCCGCCACCCGCGGCGCGGTGACGTCAGCGATCCGCTGGGCCGTCGTCGGGTCGTCCTGCGTGGACTGCACGGCCAGCACCCGGGCGTCGCGGGACAGGACCACCAGCGCACCGCCCAGCCCCACCGTACGGCCGCCGCTCCAGCCTCCCTCCGCCTGCGAGGGTTCGGCCTCGTCGGAGGGCGCCGACTCCTCCACCAGCTCCGCCGCCCGCTCCGGGGACGCGACCGAATACACGGTGGTCGTGAGCTGCACCTCGCCGCTCGAGTCGTAGAAGAAGCAGGCCGCGGGCTCCACGCCGTCGTCAGTCCGCACGTCGGTGACCGGCTGGCCGCTGAGTCGTGTGACCTCGTCGGCGGACAGGTACGGGCACTCGGCATCCGAGACCGGTTCGACCGGCGGCAGTTCCGGCTCGGTCGTCTCGGGAGGGGCGGTCCGGATGGTACCCATCTCAGGGGCCGGCCCGGAGCCGCCGCCGCACCCGGCGAGAGCGCCGAGCAAGACCGCCGACACCGCGACGAGGGCTGGGGAGACGGGTGTGCGCATACCGCCAGGATAGATGCCGCGTCGGTCAGTACTGTTGACCGTGGCGGTGCGGCTGACCGCCCGACACGGCGACGGCACCGGGAGGTGGGAGATGAGCGACTCCACCGGCATCGCGCCGGGCGCCGACCGTGCGGAGGACCGCCGCCGCGACCTGCGCGGTGCGATCTCCGCCGCCGCGGTCGATCTGGTCATCGAGCGGGGACTCGACGCGGTGACGGTCGACGAGATCGCCAGAGCCGCCAACGTGTCGCGGCGGACGTTCTTCAACTACTTCCCGTCGAAGGCCGCCGCCTGCATCCCCGACACTCCCCCCGCCGGTCGCGACGCGGTGAGGGAGTTCCTCACCGACCGCAGCGTGTCCACCATGACCGCCCTCTCACGGCTCATGTGGCACCAGGTGTCCAACGCACGGCGGCAGAGCCGGGCCTTCGACCGATTCCACGACATGTGGCGCCGGGAGGCGAGCGTCCGGACCCAGGTCTACGAGATCCTGGCGGGCAACGAGAAGGAGCTGGCGTCCCTGGTGGCGCGCCGGGAGGGGCGGGAACCGGACTCGGTGGAGGCCGCGACGGTGGCGGCCGCGTCGATCGCGATCCTCCGCATCGCCGTGGAACGGTGGCGCACCGACGAGCCCGGATCCCTGCTCGAATACCGCATCCGGGAATCGTTCGATGCCATCCGGGGCTCGGTGACCGAGCCGACCGACGTCGCCAGAGGCCCGGCTGCCCCCGACGGCGCCGTGCCCGGTTAGAAAGCCCCGCCGAGCATCCGGACCAGGCGGTCGCCCATGCGTTCGTAGGCGCGCGCCTCGCGGCCCGCGGCGCCGGGAAGCACCGAGAAGGTGCGCGGCCGCCACACCGTCCGGACGGTGACGGTGACCTCGTCCGTCCCGGGGTGCAGGTCGAGGTGGCAGCGGTGCTCGGCCACCGCGGTGTTGCCCTCGAGGGTGCCGACGACGACGCCCTGCCGGAGCGACTCGTCGATCAGGTCGACCAGTCGGCAGGGTCCACGCATCGGCCCGTCGAGCACGACGAGGTCCGATGCCAGAGGCGGATCCGCCGGGGCCGTCCTGATCCCCGCGCGGGCGTGGGCGGTCAGACTCAGCAGATCGTCCGCGGCCCCGTCGAACAGGGCGACGCCCTCGCCGAGCACGGCGTGGGCGATGACCTCCCTCCACCCCCCGGGAGGTCTCCCGTGTTCGTGCAGGTCCGAACGCCGGTAGCCGAGTGCGGGCCCCGGCAGCGGCTGCGCGTCCCGCCCGCGTCTCGCTTCCACACCCGGCAGTGTCGCCGAGCGAGATGAGCGGGCCGCGCACGCGCGGTGAACGCCGGACGTCGGGGTCATGGCCGTGGGGCCGACCCGTAGGATCGGGCCATGCGATCGCAGCGACCCCGTCCGGCGCGCGGACGCCGTCTCGCCGGAGGGTTCGTCGCCCTGGCGGCCACGGTGACTGTCGCCGGATGCACTGCCACGGGCCCCGGTTCGGGTGACGCGGGCCCGCCGAGGCTCACCCCGAATCCCCGGCACGACGTCGCCGCCGCGATGGTCGAGGGTCGGCCCGCGCCCGAGGAGCGACTCAACGCCTGCGAACTCCTCGACCTGACCACCGAGGAGATCATCGACCTCACCGGTGCCGACATGCCGGTGGTCGATCCGACCGGCTCCGGCGACCTGGGGCTGCTGTGCACCTACGGCGGCCCGGGGTCACCCGAGAGGCATGAAGCCGGGCTGGCCGGCACCAGCACGACCGATGCCGAAGCGACGGACACCGACTCCGACGCCGCCGAGGTCTCGGATACGGGATCGGCGGACACGGAAGGTGCGGAGACCACGGCTGCGGGGGCCACGACCGACGCGTCGATGACGACCTCGGCGACCACGGCGACGACCACCCCGCCGGCCTTCGATCCGGACGTCGTCCCCGACACCGTCGCCGCCGGGGTCGTCACCCCCCGCGACGGTGCCCGGGCCGCGCTCGCGGGTCAGGCCACACTGCTGGGCGCCAGGTACGCCTGCTCGGAGATCCGCGGAGCGGGCGCCGCGGAGGCCGGCCTGACGGCCCCGGGCGCGCCCGGGGCACCTGCCATGGTCGGGCCCCGGCCCGACACGATGCACATCGACTGCGTGGCGGCACCCACCGGCGGCGGCGTCGAGGTGCACACAATCCTGGTCTCCGGCGACGAACTGTGGCACATCACCATGCTCAGGCCCGAGACGCCCAGATCACCGCAGACCGAGGCGGTCGCGCTGGCCGGGCTGCACCGCGTGGCACGGGAGATCGTCGGCTAGAAGTGGGCTGAAATGACGGGAACGGCGCCGGAGCCCCTCAGCATCCGACGCCGTCCCTCCATCTGGCAGATCGCGTACGATCCGGCCTCCACGCTGCCTCTCGGCTGCGGGTCGGCACCCCCCAGGTGCCCCGGTCGGCAAGACCGGCCCCTCGTTACGTGAAGTCGCAGCCCCTCAGCAACCACTTCACTTCGCCACCCACCCCTCGGCGGTGACTGAGATGACCCTATGTTGCAGCTGCCGTTCGATCAAGCCCATGATCAGGCGTTTCTCCGCTGACTTTCGCTCAACGACGGAAGCCGCATGGATCTACCAGCGGTTCTCCCCGCGGCGATACCAACGAACATTGGAAAGGTACCCGGCCGGGTCGGTGCGCGTCCCCGGCGGAGCGGGCACCCACCGTGATCCCCGCCCGCGCTCGGAGATGTACAGGCCGGGCACCTGATATGTACTGTTACTGATGTTACTTATGTGATGCGTGGGGTTGGCTGTCCGCCCTCACGCGACCCCCGCTGTCGCCGCCCGCCGCGGCACCCGCTTTCGAGGAGAACGATGTCGCGCCGCACCCGGTCCTTCGCAACGCTTCTGGCCACGGCCTGCCTCGTCGTCGTCGGCCTCTCCCCCTCCGCCTCCGCGCAGTCACTCCTCGGCCCCACCGGATCCACCGGCTCGGTCGGTGCGCTCGGACTCGAGTCCGCACCACTGCCCGCGGTCGGCGGATCGACCGGCGTGCTCACCATGCCCGTCCCCGCCGTGGGACGGACCACGGCGGAAACCGGGGTGGCCTCCGTCTATCCCACCTCGGGCGAGACGGTGGGCGTCGCGCAACCGGTGATGATCCGGTTCGACCAGCCCGTCGCCGACCGTGCCCGCGCCGAGGCGTCGGTGGGAATCCGCACGGCGCCCGCCGTGGACGGCAAGTTCTACTGGGTCGGCGACTCGGAACTGCGCTGGCGACCACACGAGTTCTGGCCCGCGGGCACCTCCGTCACCGTGTGGGCCGGAGGGCGTGAGACCGTCTTCCGCACCGGCGACGCGGTGATCTCGACCTATGACGACGCCACCCACACCGTCACCGTCACCCGCAACGGCCAGGTGGTGCGCACCATGAAGGCTTCCGCCGGCCGCGACGCCTACGCGACCCACAACGGCGTCTACTACAACGGCTGGCGCGCCCGCGAGGTGCGCATGGACTCCTCGACCTGGGGCCTGGACCGAACCGCCGGCGGGTACGACACGACCGTCGAGAACGGCGTGCGACTGAGCTACGACGGAATCTTCATCCACTCGGCACCGTGGTCGGTCGCCGACCAGGGCGTCCGCAACGTCTCGCACGGTTGCATCAACGTCAGCCCCGAGGACGCGGCCTGGTACTTCGACAACACCCGCAACGGTGACCCGTTCATCGTCGTGAACGGTCCCGGCCGCCCGTTCGGTGCCTTCGACGGGCAGGGCGACTGGAACTACTGATCGCCGACGGCCGGTGGGAAACACTTCGGTTGTGACGCACGATATACTCGCGTAGAACTCTGTCGTAACGCTTAGAGAATCCCCCGCCGCCCTCAGGAGCCCCTCACATGACCCGTTCCTCCCGCCCCTCGGTGGCCGCCGCGGTCCTCGCCGCGATCGCGCTCCTCATGGGGGTGTCGGTCGGCGCGGGCACCGCCCCGACCGCCGAGGCCCAGTCCGTCATGCCGCTGAGCCCTCCCGGGGTGCCGCAGCTCGAGAACGCGCCCCTGTACACCCCGACCATCCCGGGCGTCGCCGCGATGCCCGTGCTGACCTACCCGGTCATCGGGCCCGCGCGGCCGACGCCCGAGTACGGCAACGTCGACATCTTCCCCACCCCGAACGAGATCGTGGGCGTGGCGCAGCCGGTCATGTTCTTCTTCGACCGCCCCATCCGCGACCGGGCGCGGGCCGAGGCCACGATCGGCATCCGCACCGAGCCGGCGGTCCCGGGCAAGTTCTACTGGGTGAACGACCGCGAGGTGCGCTGGCGGCCCCACGAGTTCTGGCCGGTCAACACCTCGGTCACCGTGTGGGCCGGCGGCAAGCGCCAGCAGTCGTTCCGGACCGGCGACGCCGTGATCGCCGAGTTCGACGACCGCACCAAGCTCGTCACCGTCACCCGCAACGGCCAGCACATCCGCACCATGCGGGCCTCCGCCGGACGGCCCGGCTGGGAGACCTACAACGGCACTTACTACACCGGCCAGCGCGGCCGTGAGGTCCGCATGAACTCCGAGACGTTCGGTCTGCGCATCGAGGACGGCGGGTACGATTCGATCATCAACGACGCCGTCCGACTCTCCTACGACGGCATCTACATCCACTCCGCACCGTGGTCGGTCGCCGACCAGGGGGTCCGGAACGTCTCCCACGGCTGCATCAACGTCAGCCCCGCCGACGCCCGCTGGTACTACGACACCAGCCGCAACGGCGACCCGTTCATCGTCAAGAACGGCCCCGGCCGCCCGTTCGGCGCGTTCGACGGCCAGGGCGACTGGAACTACTGACGCCCGCTCGCCGGCGGCCCGGCCGTCCGGAATGAAAAGCGTGGGGACATCATGCTTTTCAACACCTGTACCGGTTAGACCTCGCCGGGCCACCGGCGGTCAATCGTCCGGAAAGGACCCGTTCACCTCTCCCGGCCAGGCTGCACAGCGTGCAGACTCTGTCCTCCCCGGTCGACGGGCACCCGGCGACCGCTCCCCCTGACCTCGCCGAGCGCGGCCCGGCCCGGCGCCGGGCCCGGGCGGGCGGACTGTTCCGCGAGAAGGCACTCTTCGTCGCCCTGGTGCTGCCCAACCTGGCACTGCTCGGCGTGTTCACCTACCGACCGTTGCTGGACAACTTCCGGCTCAGCTTCTTCGACTGGAACATCTCCTCGCCCACCTCGACATTCGTCGGGGTCGCCAACTATGTCGAGTGGTTCGGGCGGGACGACAGCTGGCTGATCCTGCGAAACACCGGCGTGTTCACCGTCTCGGCCGTCGTGGGGTCCATGGTGCTCGGGCTGGCCCTGGCCCTGCTGCTCGACCAGCAGCTCATCGGTCGCGGCATCGTGCGCTCGGCGGTGTTCGCGCCGTTCGTCATCGCCGGGGCGGCCATCGGCGTGGCGTTCCAGTTCATCTTCGATCCCCGGTTCGGCATGGTCTCGGCACTGCTCACAATGGTCGGACTCCCGGTGCCGGACTTCTACCAGGACCCCGACTGGGCGCTGGCGATGATCACCATCACCTACATTTGGAAGAACCTGGGCTACTCGTTCGTCATCTATCTGGCGGCGCTCCAAGCCAAACCCGCAGAGCTCTACGAGGCCGCCGAGATCGACGGCGCCGGCCGGTGGACCACCTTCCGCTCGGTGACACTGCCCATGCTGCGCCCCACGACGTTCTTCTTGTCGATCACCGTGATGCTCAACTCGCTCCAGGTCTTCGACATCATCTACGTGATGACCCGCGGTGGGCCCCAGGGCAACGCCACCACGACCATGGTCTTCCAGGTCTATCAGGAGACCTTCCAGAACTTCCGGGCCGGCTACGGGGCCACGGTCGCGACGATCATGTTCCTCATCCTGCTGGTCATCACCTACCTCCAGGTCCGCGTCATGGACAGGAACGCCCGATGAGCACGGTCCGCGCAGGCTCCACGCCGACCAGGATCATCGGGTACGCGGTGATGATCCTCGTCCTGCTGGTCATCGGCCTCCCGCTGTTCTGGGTGGTCGTCACCTCCCTCAAACCGGACAACCAGGTCTACGTCCAGCCGCCGGTGTGGTGGCCGTCCCCGCTGACCGGTGACGCGTACCCGCAGGTGCTCTCCGAGGTCCCGTTCCTCCGGTACTTCACCAACTCGGTGGTCATCACCGGCCTGCTCAGCATCGTGAAGATCACGCTGGGGGTCCTCAGCGCCTACGCGTTCGTCTTCCTTCGCTTCCCAGGTCGGTCCGTCCTGTTCATGGTCGTGCTCGCGGCCCTGATGGTGCCCAACCAGATCACGGTGATCTCCAACTACGCACTGGTGGCGCAGCTCGGGTGGATCAACACCTTCCAGGGCATCATCATCCCGCTGGCGGGGGTCGCGTTCGGCACCTTCCTCATGCGCAACCACTTCCTGACCCTGCCGTACGAGATCATCGAGGCCGCGCGCATGGACGGGTGCGGGCACCTCAAGCTGCTGTTCCGGGTCGTACTGCCGATGAGTTGGCCCACCCTGGTCGCCTTCGCGCTCATCACCGTGGTCAACGAGTGGAACGAGTACCTCTGGCCATTCCTCATCGCCTCCGACGACCGCGTCGCCCCGCTCCAGGTCGGGCTGGCCCGCCTCGTCAACACCGACGGCGGTTACACCGACTGGCCGATGGTCATGGCCGCCACGGTGCTCACCATCACCCCGATCCTCGTCGTGTTCCTCATCCTCCAGCGCCACATGATCAAGGGCCTGACCTCCGGCGCGGTGAAGGGATGACCCACTCCGCGCGATCCCACCTCCAATCCCGTCGGGCCGAACCGGTCCGGCAGCAACGAAAGGTCCGACACGAATGAACCCCATGAACCGTCGCGGATTCCTCGGCGTCCTCGGCGCCACCGCGGCCGCCACCACCCTCACCGCCTGCGCGGGCGCGGGCGGCGACACATCCGGTGAGTCGGGCGGAACCGCCTCCGGCGGCGACACCGGCACCATCACGTTCTGGTCCAACCACCCCGGTGACTCCAAGTCACTCGAGACCGACATCATCGCGGCGTTCGAGTCGGAGAATCCGGGCCTCAAGGTCAACCTCGTCGACGGCGGGAAGAACTACGAGGAGGTCGCCCAGAAGTTCAACGCGGCACTCACCGGCGGCGAGCTGCCCGACGTCGTCGTGGTCTCCGACGTCACCTGGTTCAACTTCGCGCTCAACCGGCAGATCACCCCGCTGAACGACCTGTTCACCGAGGCCGGCGTCGATACCGCTGACTACGTCGACGCCCTGCTGGGCGACTACGTCCTCGAGGGCGACAACTTCGGCGTGCCCTTCGCGCGGTCGACGCCGCTGTTCTACTACAGCAAGGAGGTGTGGCGGTCCGCCGGGCTGCCCGACCGCGGCCCGGAGAACTGGACCGAGTTCGCGGAGTGGGCACCCCGCCTACAGGACGCCATCGGGGACGGCAAGCACGCCATCGCGATGTACGACGGCTCCAACTACATGGACTGGACCGGGCAGAACATCATCTGGGACTTCGACGGCGCCTTCTCCCGCGACTGGACCCCGACCTTCACCGACGACGGCACCATCCGCGGCATGGAGTACATCAAGAAGCTCGACGACGACGGTTTCCTGGTGGTCTCCGCCGACTCGATCGTCGAGTTCGGATCCGGTCTCGCCGCGTGTGCACTGGCCTCCACCGGCTCGCTCGCCACCGCCGAGACCAACGCCGGTTTCGAGTTCGGCACGGCCTTCCTGCCCGGGGCGGCCGAGAAGAACTCCTGCCCGACCGGCGGCGCGGGCGTCGCGATCCCGGCCGGTATCTCCGACGAGCGCAAGCTCAACGCCATGAAGTTCATCGACTTCCTCACCAACACGCAGTCGACGGCGACCTTCGCGCAGGGAACCGGGTACATGCCGGTCCGTAAGTCCGCCCGCGAGGCGCAGGAGATCAAGGCCTACCTGTCCGAGACCCCGCAGGCGGTCACCGCGATCGACCAGCTCGCGCACACCCGGCCTCAGGACAACGCCCGTGTCCTGGTACCCAACGGTGGTAGGCGCATCGGTGGCGCGTTCGACCGTGTCCTCGGTGGCGCCGACATCCGCGAGACCATGCAGCAGGTGCAGGACGAGACCGCGCAGATCATCGAGACCCAGATCCAGCCGAAGCTCAACGGCTGACCGGTCACCGCCGGCGATCGCCTACGCCCGGGGCCGGGCACCTCGTATCCGGCCCCGGCGTCGGCGTCGTTCGGCGGCCCCGGCCCCACCCCTGACCCCACAGCCGCGTCACCTCCCCCGAACATTCACACACGAGGAGCACCCCACCCGATGGCCACCGTCCGCTTCGACCACGCGACCCGCCGGTTCGACAAGGGATCGGCGCCCGCCGTCGACGCCCTCGACATCAACATCACCGACGGCGAGTTCCTCGTCCTGGTCGGCCCCTCCGGCTGCGGCAAGTCCACCAGCCTGAGGATGCTCGCAGGTCTGGAACCCGTCGACGCCGGCCGCGTGTTCATCGACGAGCTCGACGTGTCCGGCGTCGCTCCCCGCGACCGAGACGTGGCCATGGTGTTCCAGAACTACGCGCTGTATCCCAACATGACGGTCGCCCAGAACATGGGGTTCGCACTGCGCAACGCCGGCGTCAACAAGTCCGACACCCGCAAGCAGGTCGAGGAGGCCGCGCGGATCCTGCAGCTGGATCCCCTCCTCCACCGCAAACCCTCCCAACTGTCCGGCGGCCAGCGCCAGCGGGTCGCCATGGGTCGGGCGATCGTTCGTCGGCCCAAGGTGTTCTGTATGGACGAGCCACTGTCGAACCTCGACGCCAAGCTGCGGGTCTCCACCCGCGGGGAGATCGCCGGGCTGCAGCGACGGCTGGGCGTGACCACGGTGTACGTCACCCACGACCAGGTCGAGGCCATGACGATGGGTACGCGCGTCGCGGTGCTCAGAGACGGCGTCCTCCAACAGGTCGCGGCCCCCCGCGAGCTGTATGACCGGCCGGTCAACGCGTTCGTCGCCGGCTTCATCGGCACGCCGGCCATGAACCTCCTCGAGGTGGCGGTCGAGGGCTCCCGGGCCCACGTCGGTGACGCCGAGGTGGCCATCCCCGCCTCACTCGAGGGCCGCGAACGCGTCACCCTCGGTGCCCGACCGGAGTCACTGCGGGTTGTGGGCGAGGACGAACCCGGCCTGCATCTGGTGGTGGACCTGGTCGAGGAGCTGGGCGCGGAGTCCTTCGCGTACGGCCACACCGACGCCGGCGACCGGATCGCCGTGCGCCTGGACCGGGCCCACGGGACCGCGGTCGGCGAGCGCCTCCGCGTCCGGCACGTCGACTCCGAGGTCCACGCGTTCGACCCCGAGACCGGCCTCCGCTTGAACTGATCCGGCGCGCCTGGTCACCGGGGCGGAACGGGCGCGAGCACGCCCAGCACCTGATCGGCGGGCACACAGCGCGGCGGAGGGTCGGTCGGCTCGCCACCATCCGGACCCCGCGGCCCGCCGAGGGCGTCGATCACCAGGTCCACCGCCCGCGGCGAGGCCAGCACCGTCAGGTGACCCGAGCGGTCGACCTCGCAGCCGTCCTGCAGCCGCACCACGTCGAGGTCCACGAAGTCCGGAACCTCCGGTGCGACGACCGGCCCGGTGAGCTCGTCGTAGTCCGAGGACACCGCCACGTAGCGCACGCCGCGCGCGAACGGGACGCCGTCCTCGCCCAGCCACGCCAGCGTCGCCTCGGCGTCCTGCCGCGCCGTGTCGGGCGACAGCACGCCGAGGACGTCGGTGACGAACCCGGGTGGCCCGTCGCCCGACCGCGCGGGGTCGGCGCCCAGCGTGACGACGGTCCGCACGGCGTCCGCCCGGGCGGTCGCGGTGACGAACGAGGCGATGATCGCGCCTTGTGAGTGCCCCACGAGGTCGACCTCGGCCGCCCCGGTGAGCGCGCGCACGCGGTCGATCTCGGCGGCGAGCTGCGGCGCGGAGACCCCGGTGAGCGAGTCGACGCCGCCGACGGATCCGGGCTCGCCGCCGGGCCCGGGTGGGGCGCCGACGGTGGGCGCCCACACGCAGTAGCCCTCGGCGGCCAGTGCGGCGCCGAGGGTGGCCCACGAGTTCCCGCCGTTGAGCCCGGTGCCGTGCACGAGGATCACCGGCGCGGGGCGCTGCGCGGTCGGCCGGCAGTCGTCCCGGTTGATGCCGGGCGGATCGGCCAGGCCGTGGGTGAGTTGGTACGCCGCGCCGTCCCACCAGCGCCACGGGACCTGGTCCGTGGTGGGGGTGGGAGCGGCCGCCGCCGTGGGCGCGGGAGCCGCGGGGCCGGGGGCGACGACGACGAGGGCCGCCGCCGCGAGCAGTCCCGCGATCCCGGTCCGGGTCACGATCCCGGCAGCGGGGGAATCGGGCCCAGGTACGGGGCGACCGCCTCACACCGCGGTTCACGCGGGTCGGCGGGGTCGAGGGCGTTGAGCACGAAGTCCACGGTCCGGGGATCCGAGGCGATGGCCAGGTGCTCGGCCCGGTTCTGCTCACACCCGTCCTGGATGGTGATGTTGGTGGCCCGCGGGCCCTCGACCACACCGGAGGTGTACGGCCGGACCAGCTGGTCGTACCGGGTCACGAGGTTGAGGTAGGTCACGCCCGGCGCATAGGGGGTGCCACCCGACCACAGGAGTTCGAGCGTCTCCGACCCGGCGGCCATCTGGCCGAGGGACGGAGCGATCTCGACCGCACGTCCGCGGTCCCCGCTGGCCAGGGCGGTGCCGATCGCCCCGGACCCGGTCCCGCGGGAGCCGTGCCACAGCGGGGCTATCGCGGCGACGGTGTTCACCTTGCCGGGTCGGCCGACCTTGGCGACCAGGCCGGAGACGAGCGTCCCCTGCGAGTGCCCGATGAGGTCCACCTGCTCGGCCCCGGTCGAGGCGAGGACGCGGTCGACGAACTCGCCGACCTGCGGCACCGATACCTCCGTGATGTCCGACAAGCCGCCCAGGAGACTGACCGGCCACGGCTGACCGGGCAACGCCCCGTAGGTGAGCGTGTAGACGCAGTAGCCCTCGTTGTGCAGCAGCGGCCCGTAGGTGGCCCAGTTGGTGACCGCGCCACCGGAGGTGCCGTGGACCAACACGACCGGGCGCGGCTTGTCGGCGGTGGGGCGGCACGACCAGTCGTTGGCCCCCGGCAGCTCCGCCCCCGGGGCCGTGAGCGCCTGGGCGGCCCCGGCGAAGAAGGAGTACGGCACCGGCAGCGGTGCCCGTGTCGACGGGTCGGTGGCGTTCGCGGCGCCCGCGCCCGTCACCGCGAGGAGGGCGGCGGCGGTGACGGCCAGGGCGGCCCGCAGGGTTCTCATGTGCTCATTAAGCCACGCCCGGTGATCATCGGGAGGTCCTTCGCGTACACGAGTCCCGGCGCCGCCGCCACGACCGCCTCCACCGAGTTGACCAGCCGCATCGCGGTGACGAGCATGCCGGAGACGTTGTGATCGCCGTGCTCGGCGTGGTGTCCGAACTCCACCCGCATCGCGGGATCGCCGGTGATCTCGATGCGGTAGCAGCCGTCGCCGTGGTCCGGGCGCGGCCAGTCGGGGGCCTGGTCGTGGGCAGTGCGAGTGACGTGCTCCAGGACGATGCGGTCCTCGCCGTCGACCTGCCCCACCACCTCGAACCGCAGCGCGGCCTGCGTCCCCGCCGGGACCTCACACGCCAACAAGGTCAGGTCGCGGTCCGCGGGCAGGCGCTCGTGGCGCTCCACCAGTGGTTCGTCCAGGGTGACCTCGAGAGCGGCCGCGATTTGGCGCACCACCGAGCCCCAGCCCGCCGCGAGCATCCCCGGTCGCAGCAGTGGCGGAAGCGTGTCCATGGATGCGCCGAAGCCGAACAGCCGCCGCATGGTCTCGCCCTGGTGGTACACGGAGTAGTCGGCGATCTCGCCCACGCGGATGTGGTCGATCCGCCGGGACAAGCTGGTCATGGCCAGCGGCAGGACGTCGTTGGCGAAGCCGGGGTCGATGCCGTTGACGTGCAGTGTGGCGCCGCCTTCACGTCCGGCGGCGGCGAGCTCGGAGATCATCTCCTCGGGCAGGGTGCCGTGCGGGTACTGCAGCAGCACCGGACCGGAGGCCACCACGTCGATACCGGCGCGCAGGAAGCGGCAGAAGTCGGAGATCGCGTCCACGAACCGCGTCTCGGTCTCGGCGGTGTAGACCACCGCGTCCGGGTCCAGCGCGAGCAGCGCGTCAGTGTCATCGGTGGACGCGATACCCAGGTCGCGGTCCACCCCGGCGAGTCGCCCGGCGTCCACGCCGACCTTGGCCGGGTCGGAGACGTACAGGCCCACCAGTTCCAGCTCGGGCCGGGCGGCGATCGCCTCGACTGCCATCCGGCCCAGATACCCCGTCGACCATTCCACTACCCGGATCGTCATGGGCACCGACACTATCCGTCGCCCCGACCCGGGGGTTGCCGCTTCCACGCATCCGGCCCTCGGTGTTCAGCTCCTGTAGGGCGAGGTCCCGCGCTCCCCGACGTCCTTCGCGGTGTCCGGGTCCCGGGCCTTGCGACGGCCCCCGACGTGGGCCTCCGCCCGCATCCGCTCGCTCATGTGCGGGTAGTGCAGCTCGAACGCGGGGCGCTCGGAGCGGATCCGGGGCAGCGTCACGAAGTTGTGGCGCGGAGGCGGGCACGAGGTCGCCCACTCGAGGGAGTTGCCCGCGCCCCACGGGTCGTCGACCGTGACGATCTCCCCGTAGCGCCAGCTCTTGATGATGTTCCAGATGAACGGCAGCATCGCGATGCCGAGGATGAACGAACCGACCGTGGAGATCTGGTTGAGGACCGTGAAGTTGTCCGAATCCAGGTAGTCGGCGTACCGGCGCGGCATGCCCTGGTTGCCCAGCCAGTGCTGTACCAGGAACGTCGTGTGGAAACCGATGAAGATCAACCAGAAGTGGATCTTGCCGAGCCGCTCGTCGTACATCCGGCCCGTCATCTTGGGGAACCAGAAGTACACGCCGGCGAACGTGGCGAACACGATGGTGCCGAAGAGCGTGTAGTGGAAGTGCGCCACGATGAAGTACGTGTCCGAGATGTGGAAGTCGATCGGCGCCGAGGCCATCATCACGCCGGTCAGACCGCCGAAGAGGAAGGTGATGATGAAGCCGAGGGCGAACAGCATCGGCGTCTCGAAGGTCATCTTGCCGCGCCACATCGTGCCGATCCAGTTGAAGAACTTCACGCCGGTCGGGACCGCGATGAGGAACGTCATGAAGGAGAAGAACGGCAGCAGCACCGCGCCGGTGACGTACATGTGGTGCGCCCACACGGCCGTCGACAGTGCGGCGATCGCGAGGGTCGCGAAGACCAGGCCGGCGTAGCCGAACAGCGGCTTGCGAGAGAAGACCGGGAAGACCTCGGAGACGATGCCGAAGAACGGCAGCGCGAGGACGTACACCTCGGGGTGACCGAAGAACCAGAACAGGTGCTGCCACAGGATGGCGCCACCGTTGCCCGGATCGAAGATGCGACCACCGAAGGTGCGGTCGTAGAAGACGCCGAGTGCGGCCGCGGTGAGCAGCGGGAAGATCAGGAGGATGAGGACCGACGCCACGAGGATGTTCCACGTGAAGATCGGCATCCGGAACATGGTCATACCCGGTGCGCGCAGGCAGATGATGGTGGTGACGAAGTTGACGGCACCGAGGATCGTGCCGATGCCGCCGATGCCGACGCCGAGGATCCAGAGGTCCGCGCCGACGTTCGGCGAGTGGATCTTGTCCGCCAGCGGCATGTACATGGTCCAGCCGAAGGACGCCGCGCCACCGGGGGTCAGGAAGCCGGAGAGCATGATCGTGCCGCCCGCGGCGAACAGCCAGAAGCCGAACGCGTTGAGCCGGGGAAACGCCACGTCGGGGGCGCCGATCTGCAGCGGAATGATGTAGTTCGCGAACCCGACGACGATCGGGGTTCCGTAGAGCAGCAGCATCACCGTGCCGTGCATGGTGAACAGCTGGTTGAACTGCTCATTCGACAGGAACTGCATCCCCGGAAGGAAGAGCTCGGCGCGGATGAGCAGTGCCATGAGGCCGCCGGCGAAGAAGAAGATGAAGCAGGTGACGATGTACATGATGCCGAGCAACTTGTGGTCGGTCGTCGTCAGCATCTTCCACACGAACGAGCCCGGCCGACCTCCACCCGTCGGGACGCCCGGCGGGTGGTCGAGCTCACGCGTCGGGCGCGTGGGCGGTACAAGAGTCTCCGACATATCGCTCCCCTGTCGTTCGTTCATCCGAAACTAGGCCGGAAGCCTCGGAACCGCATTGATCTAGGTCAACTCGGTGTGAGGAAATGCACACGTGGGCGCCCCACAGGGCCACACTGGTGACATGACCGCGCACGGGGACGATTCCGGAGTCACCGGGTCCGCGCTGTTCGCGGGCTCGGTCCTGTTCGCCTCGCTGCCACCCCGGTGCGGGGCCGCCCTGGCCGCCTCGTCGCGGACGAGTACGGCGAGGCCAGGCGCGGTGGTGCAGGTGACCGGGGAACCGGTGGGCCGCCTGGTGGTGATCACGGCCGGGGCCCTCCATGTCGTCAGGGAGGACCGGTCCGGGCACCAGCGTCACGTCCGGGTCCTCGGCCCCGGGAGCCATCTCGGCCTGGTGGAGTTCGCACTGGGCTGCCCTGCCCGTCACACCGTCGTCGCCGCGGAGGCCACCACGCTGACCAGCGTCTCGCACGGCGCGCTCCGGTCAGCGGCCGCCGCGTGCCCGGTGCTCAACGACTCGATCACCCGCGAACTGGCGTGGAAGGTGGTCGAGAGCGAACAGCACCTGGCGTCGATCACCTCGGAGGACGTGCTCACGCGACTGTCCGCCTACCTCGTGTCGTTACCCGGGTCGCCCCGCCAGGACGGGCGGATCCGGGTGCGACTGCCACTGTCCCAGTCCGACCTGGCCACGCATCTGGGGACGACCCCCGAGACGCTGAGCCGTCGACTACACGACCTCATCGCCTCGGGGGCCGTCGAGAGGGTCGCGCGGCGGGAGTTCGACCTCGACCACCGCCGACTCACCGGCGCCTGAGCACCCTCACCAGATGCTGACGCGCTCCTCGGGGGCGAGCCACAGTCCGTCGCCCTCGGTCACGTCGAAGGCGGCGTGGAAATCGTCGAGGTTGCGGACCACCTGGTTGCAGCGGAACTCCGGCGGGGAGTGCGGGTCCACGGCGAGCCGGCGGGCGGCCTCCTCGGCGCGGGTCTTGGTCCGCCACACGATCGCCCACGAGATGATGAGCCGCTGGATGCCGGTCATCCCGTCGATCTCCGGGCCCACCTCGGTGCCCTCGGCGGGTTCGCCGTCGGTGCCCTGCTCGTTCGAACCCTGCTCGTTCGAACCCTGTGCCAGCCGGTAGGCCAGCAGCGCGATGGTGAGACCGCCCAGGTCGCCGATGTTCTCCCCCACCGTGAAGGCCCCGTTGACGTGGTCCTTCGTGGCGTCCAGGCCGTCGGGGGTGAGGCCGTCGTACTGGGCGATCAGCGCCTCCACGCGGGTTCCGAACGCCTCGCGATCGTCGTCGGTCCACCAGTCGACCAGGTTGCCGTCGCCGTCGTACTTCGCTCCCTGGTCGTCGAACCCGTGACCGATCTCGTGCCCGATCACGGCACCGATCGCCCCGTAGTTGGCGGCGTCGTCGGCGTCGGCGTCGAAGAACGGCGGCTGCAGGATGGCGGCCGGGAAGACGATCTCGTTCATCACCGGGTTGTAGTAGGCGTTGACCGTCTGCGGCGTCATGTGCCACTCACCGCGGTCGACCGGGCCGCCGAGCTTGCCCAGCTCGTAGTGGTGCTCGAACTCGGCGGAGCGGCGCACGTTGCCGAGCAGGTCGTCGGCGCGGACCTCGAGCGCCGAGTAGTCGCGCCACTTCTCGGGGTAGCCGATCTTGGCAACGAACGCCTCGAGCTTGGCCAGCGCCCGCTCGCGGGTGGCCGGGGTCATCCACGGCAGACGGCTGATGGAGTAGCGGTAGGCGTCGGTGAGGTTCTCCACCAGCTCGACCATGCGCGCCTTGTGGCCGGGCGGGAAGTGCCGGGCCACGTACTCCTTGCCGACCTCCTCGCCGAGGGCGGCCTCGACCACACCGACACCACGCTTCCAGCGGGCCTTGTTCTCCTCGGTGCCGGACATGACGGTGCCGTAGAAGCGGAAGTTCTCGTCCACCAGGTCCGAGGTCAGGAACGGCGCGCGCGCGGAGACCGTCCGCCAGCGCAGCCACTGCTTCCAGGTCTCCAGCGGCTCGGAGGCCCACAGGTCGGCCACGGCGGTGAGGAAGTCGGGCTGCATCGCGACGAGCCGGCCGAACGTCTCCTCGGTGCCGCCGAGCTCGCGGGCCCACTCATGCCAGGGGAAGCCGGGGGCCTGCTGCGGCAACTCGTCCCAGGTGACGGGGTTGTAGGTCTTGTCCGCGTCGCGACGGGCCACCACGTCCCAGTGGGCGGCGGCGATGCGGGTCTCCAGCGCGACGATCCGCTCGGCGGTCCGGCGGGCCCCGGTCTCCCCGTCCACGTCGTCGACCAGCCCGGCGAGGTCGAGCATCCGGGCGATGTGGTCGGTGTACTGCTCGCGCATCTCGGCGTACTGGTCCTCACGATAGAAGGACTCGTCCGGCAGCCCGATGCCGTACTGCACCAGGTAGAGGATGTACTCGCTCGAGTTCTTGGCGTCGTTGTTGACGTAGGCGCCGATCAGGCCGCCGACGCCCACCTTCTCCAGGCGCGCCATGGCCAGCGCGAGCGAGTCGGCGTCGGTCGCACCGTCGATCTCGGCCAGATCGGGCGCGAGCGCGGCCACGCCGGCGGCCTCAACGGCGTCGGTGTCCATGAAGGAGGCGTAGAAGGCGCCGATCTGCGAGTCGACCGGGGCGTCGGTGATGATGTCGCGCACCCGCTCCTCGGACAGGTCGCGCAGGGCGAGGAACGCACCGTCGATCGGCCGGTCGGCGGGGATCACGTGCTCACGGATCCAGGTGCCGTTGACGTGCTGGTAGAGGTCGTCCTGGGGCCGGACGTCCAGATCGACGTACTGCAGGTCGAGGCCCGAGGGACGGGGCGTGTCGGTGGTGGGGATCTCGGTCGCTGTCATGTGACCAGGTTACGTAAGTGGTCGCGGGGTGGGCGGTCGGCACGACGTCGGAGGTCGCCACCTCCGTGACGACGACGAGGCGGGCCGACGGGATGCGCCGAACCGGTGAGGCGGGCCGGTGGTCGTGGATGCCGCGCGCGGCTGCCGGACGCGGGTCAGGGCAGGCCGTGGCGGGCGTTGTGATCCTTGGCGCCCTGATAGGCGTCGACCATCCCCCAGATCCAGAACCCGAACATGATGGGCAGTCCGATGAGGATGACCGAGAGCAGAGCACCCACGAGGTAGCCGGCGAGGATGCCCACACCCCTACCGGCCCGGCCGACCAGCATCGTCCCCAGGCCGGGCACGAGGAGGGACGCCACCAGCATCAGCGCCGGGTCCTTGCGGGCCGCCGGCGGGAACTGACCGTAGGACTGCATCCCGTACCGCTGACCATAGGACTGCATCCCGTACGGCTGCTGCGCCCCGTAGGCGTACTCGGCGCCGTAGAAGGGCTGCGCGCCGTACTGACCCGGGTCGAACTGACCGCCGCCCTGCGGGCTCCCGTACGGCGGGGTTCCGTACTGCGGGCTCCCGTACTGCTGACCGCCGTAGCCGCCGGCCCCGGACTGCTGACCGCCGTCGTGACCGGGCCACTGCTCGTTCGCCCGACCGCCGAACGGGTCGTCGGGCCGGTCGGAGGCGTTGCCGTCAGCGGGAGTACTCATGGATCCACACTATCGCGGCACCACGACAGGTCGTCCGCGATGAAGACCGCTCACACCGCCACCACAAGCGGCCCCGGCTGCACGTCCTCACTGGCCTACGCTGCCCGATTGCACACTCATCGAGGGGTTGGGCTGCGTGAATGGACCATCGCGGGCGCGTAGCCGGGAGGTCCTCCCGGGCCGCCCCTTAATTGCGGGCCGTCATCCCGCGCCGCGCCCAGATGTCCGCGCACTCCACGCACGCGTCCTCCGAGACGATGCCGACCCGCTGGAGCTGCCCGTACACCCAGCAGCCCAGGCAGAAGCCGAGCGCGGCCTCGGCGAGCGCGGCGGCGACCAGCACACCGAGCACGACGCTGCCCGCCACCGCGAACCCGGCGAGGAACAGTCCGAATGCAATCGAGGACATCACCAGGCCGATCGTCTGGGCGAATCGCTTGGGCGCGCCGGCGACCATCTTGGGCTCGTCGCTGACCCGCGGCGCGAGCACGTGAACCGACAGGCGACCGAACGGCGAGTACCGCGGGCCGCCGGCAACCCGGAGCACGAAACCCACCACCAGCGCTCCCGCCAGCCATGTCCGGGCGGGCTCGGGAGCGAGGAGGGTGATCACCGCGAGCGTCACCACGAGGGCGGCGGTGCACCGCGCGGCGTAGTCGTTGACGATCTCGGGGAAGGCGAACGCTTCTCGCAGACTCACAGTTCTCGCTCCTCACACACTTCGATAGACCGATCGGTCTACCTCGCGGACCAGAGTACGCCCGCGCCCCGCGGAATCCCAGATGCCGCTAGTGTCGGCCCATGATCCCCGGTAGAGCAGCGGCAGGCACCGTCGCCGCGGCGGCCGCGTCCCTCGCGCTGGCGGTGTCCGGGTGCGGCCAGGTCAGCGTCGGAGACCAGACCCCCGGGACCGCGGACCCCGCCGTCCAGGCCACGGCCACCTCGACCATCGCGACGGCCACCTCATCCCCGGGGGCGGCGGCCCCCACCGCGACGTCGCCGCCCCCGACGCCCGGGCCGGAGGCCACCCCGGGCTGCGGGACGCTGACCGAACCCGTCCACCGACTCGTCCACGGCGCCGACACCGACCGCGAGGCCGTCTCCGCCGAGGTCCGCCGCCTTTCCGACGGGGTTACCGACAACGCCCTGTCCGCGGTGGCGAGTCGACTGTCGGGCATCGCAGTGCAGCCGACCGTCTCCCCGGCTGCACTCGAGGCCGAGTGGGACCAGTTCCGGCAACTCTGCGACCTCCCCTGATCGCGCCCCCTCTACGCTGACGGCCGTGCCCCCACCGCTGCGTCGCCGCTCGAACTCACCCCGTCCACCCGCCGCCCCCGTCATCCCGAGACGGGAGCAGCTCGAGCCGCCGCGCACCGAACTCGAGACGGACGGCCTGTGGGACGGGGTCCTGGCCGCCGCCGAACACGCGCCCGACCCGGAGGAGGGCGCGGCGCAGATCGGCGGGATGGAGATCCGGGAATCCGCACTCGAGAACCTCCGGTTGAGCGGCGCCCGCGCGGACGGCCTGAGGCTGACCGATGTCGTGATCAGCGGCTGCGACCTGTCGGGACTGGTGGCCGACGGCGCCTCGCTCACCCGCGTGAGGTTCGCGGGCTGCCGACTGACCGGGATCGTGCTGTCCGACGCACGACTGACCGACGTGACATTCGAGGACTGCCACGCGGACATGATCAACCTACGGATGGCCCGACTGCAGCGGGTCCGCCTCGCCTCGACACGGTGCCGGCAGGCCGACCTGCTCGAGGCGCGCATCGCCGATCTGACCACCGAGGGCTCCGACCTGCGTGGGGCCGCGTTCGACCGGGCCACCCTCTCGGCCGTGGACCTGCGCGGCGCGGACCTGGAGGATGTCCGCGGGGCGTCGGCACTGCGGGGCGCCCTCATCTCGCCCGAACAGGTTCTGGGCGTGGGCCTGGCGCTGATCGGCGAGGCGGGGATCCGGGTCGACTGACCGGCCACCCGCATCCGGCCGCACACATCCGACCGCCCCGACCTCAGGGCGCAGCGCGTCGAGTCGCTCGAGGAGAGCTCAAATCAGGTGCGAGGCGGACTCGCGCCACTGGTTCACCGCGCGGTTGATGATCGCCTGGAGCTGCAGGATCTGGTCACGATCGGTGAGCGTGATGCCCTCCGCCCCGGTCTGCAGCCGCAACTCCGGAACCCCCCGCCCCGCCCCGTGCTCGTCCAGCATCACGGTCTCGGCGACCGACACCTCCAGAAAGGGGTCGTCGCCCGGGCCATCGACCTCGGTCACGAGGTCTTGGCGGTAACGCGGGGTGGTCAGGTCGATCGCATTGTTCATTGAGGGGCACTCCCGACTGGTCGGTGGGATTGCCTTAATCGTAGGTGAGGAAACCAGGTCATCGAACGCGTGTGGCAGCGTGTTACAGGTTGTGATCAACCCGTGATCTTGGCCACTATCCGGTCACTCTCCGGCCACCCTCCGGCGCCTCACCGCGACTGCTGCCCGGGCCGGAACTGGACAGATGTGAGAAATGTTGCGTGAGTTGCTTGTGTGACTGAAGGGGTTGCAACATACTCAGCCCATGACATCTGCCGGACCGTCGGCCCGACGCGCCCCCCTTCCCCGCCTTCTCGTCGCCGTGGCCTCTGCAGCAGCCCTTTCTCTCGGCCTCCTCGTCGTCGTCATCTCCCCGCGCGCCGACGCCGGCGTCCCCCTGGCGCCCGCCTACCACGGCCTCGCGCAGGGGGTCGACGCCGCGAGCTGGCAGCACCCGCACGGTGCCGGCGTCGACTGGCACGCGGCCGCCGCGTCCGGGCAGTCCTTCGCGTTCATCAAGGCCACCGAGGGCACCGGACCCGCCAACCGCTACTACGAGTCCGACGTCGCCGATGCGCGCGCCGCCGGCATGCTCGTCGGCAGCTATCACATGGCGCGCCCCGCCATGGACCCCGCGCAGCAGGCCCACGCGTTCGCCGACCGACTGCAGTCCGTCGGCGGCCCGCAGCTCCCGCCGGTGCTCGATCTGGAGAAGGACGAGGGCCTCGACCCCGCCGAGCTGGCCGACTGGACGCAGGTCTTCCTCGACACTCTCGCCCACCGGACCGGTCGCGCGCCGATCCTCTACACCTACCGCTACTTCTGGATCGATCGGATGGCCAACACCCACCGCTTCGCCGAGTTCCCGCTGTGGCTCGCCGAGTACGGGGTGTCCGAGCCCACCCTGCCCGTGATCGGCGGCTGGAACGAGTGGCTGTTCTGGCAGCGCTCCGAGACCGGTGAGGTGCCCGGCTTCACCGACGCCGTGGATCTCAACGTCTTCGCCGGAACCCGCGACGACCTCCACGCCTGGCTCGGCCACGTCGAGCCCGCACCCGCACCCGCACCCGAATCCACACCGGAGCCCGCACCGGCGCCGCCTCCCCCGCCCGCCCCAGAGCTCGTGTCGGACCGCGAGATCGTCGAGGCGCCCGCCGGGATCCCGCCGGAGGCACCCGTCCCGGTCGAGCCGTTCACGATCCCCGTACCGCGCGACCTGCCGGCCCCGGACGGGGTGCGCCTGCCGGAGACCATCGAGATCCCCCGCGAGGTCGTGGCCCAGCTGCCGCCCGGAATGCGCTGACCCGGAATGCGCTGACCGCGGGGGACGTCAGCGCGGTGCGGGTTCGCGTCGCCGCACCACGGCGGCGCGGATCGCACGCCATCCGATGAGGAGGACGGCGGTGACGACGCCCGCCACCACCATGAAGCTCCAGTGCGGCACACGCCCGTCACCGAGACCGCGGATCACCATGCCCACCACCAGCGTGGCCAGCCACAGCAGTACGCCCGACCCGACGGCGGCGGGCGGGCGGCGGGTCGTCAGCAGGATCAGCCACCCCACTGCCAGCCCGATGAGGAACGGCCACGCCGTACCCCAGACCTGGGCCACGCCGAGCCCCTCGGAGTGCGCGCCCCGGCCGAACGTGGAGAACACCACCACCAACACCGCATCGAGCACGATCATCACCGGCACGGCCACACGACTCACCGTCTCTTCCCCTCCCGTCGCTCGCTCGCGCTGACCGAGCAGGACGCATCGCCGGCCTCGTCGTCCACGACCCCGTCCTCACGCACGCGCAGTAGCGGGATGGGACCCGAGTCGTGGTGCACGTGGGGCCGCCACGGTGTGCCCTTGAGCGGCCACATCGCCGAAATCCCGGCCGGCGGGGCCGCCGCGACGGTCTGCCGCGACGCGGCGGTATACGCCGCCGCGGGGGACGGAGAGGGGGACGACGACGAGGTGTTCTCCCCCGGGTCGTCGGCGTCGTCCGGGTCGGCGTCGGGGTCGAGGTCCACGGCACCCCGGTAGAAGAGGAAGAAGACCACCCATCCGGCCAGGGCGACCAGCACGAAGCTGACGATGCGGTAGACGAACACCGTCGCGAACGCCTGATGCGCACCGAGCCCGCCCGCGGTCAGGGTCGTGATGAGCGCGAACTCCACGGTCCCCAGCCCGCCGGGCGTGATGGGCGCGCTGGCCACGATCTTGCCGGTCACGTAAGCGATGCACAGGCCGCCGATGCTGTGCTGGGCACCGACGGCGTTGGCCGCCGCCCACAGGCAGCCGATGTCGGCGACCCAGTTGAGCAGGGAGAACGCGAAGGCCTTGGACAACTGCGTCTTGGTCAGTTCGACGGCCTCGGCCTGCTCTACGACCTTGCGCACCGCGGCGGCACCGTGGTCGGCGGGCTTGCGACGCCGCGCGTTGATCCACTCGAGGAGGGCCAGGAGCGCCCCCTCGATCCTGTCGGGGTTCCGGGCGGCCCACTGGACCACCACCACGATCCCCACCAGGCCCATGGCAGAAAGCGCCAGCAGGAACGGGTTGGACACCGTCCCCACCAGGAAAAAGCCGAGCAGCGCCAGTAGGACGATGCCGACGGTCGACAGCACGCCGGAGATGACGAGTTGCCACGAGGCGACGACGCGGGTGGCTCCCCACTGCCGGGTCTTGCGGTAGGTCAGGGTGGTGCCGAAGACCTGCCCGCCGGGGATGCTCGTGGAGAACGCGTTGGCGGAGAACACCAGGCCGACGCTGCCCCAGTAGCCCACCCTGACACCGGCGGACTGCAGGAGCAGTTTCTGCACCGAGCCGTAGCTCGACATCGACAGGTAGGAGAACACCAGCGCGGCCGCGACCCAACCCCAGTGCGGGCGGGTGACGGCCTCGAATCCCTCGGCGAAGAACGGCATCTGGCCACGGAGCCAGTAGAGGATGAAGGCCAGGACAGTCAGGGTCGCGATGGCCTTGAACCACGGATTGCCCAGGACCACCCGGATGCGACGCCGCGCCTCGGCGCCCCGCGTGCCCATCATCGATCCACCATAACCAAAGGATCCGACCCGGCCCAGGACCCACACCGCAGGGCCCTGGCGAGCGTCACGCGTCGCGCCCCTGCTGACGTTCCCGCATCAGACGGGCGATCAGGTCGGAGGCGGGGATCTTCCCGTCCTCGGTGATGTCGGGTTCCTCGTCGTACTCGGGGTCACGGACCGGCTCGAACTCCACCTCCGGCTCGAGGTCCCGCTCGGCCCCGGGCTCGCGGTCGAGCACGGCCACGGCGGTGGCGGGTCCGGCGACCTCTGTCCGTCCGGCGCCCGCGGAATCCGCGGAGATCCCGGAGTCCGCGGCGGGGACCGGCTCGGCCTCGCCGGTGGTGGCGGGTCGGCCGGTGAGCAGCTCGGGCTCGTCGTCGATCTCGGCCTCGCCGAGGCCGATCCGTTCCTGGACGCGCTTCATCCACCCGGGCGCCCACCAGTTGTCGGTGCCGAGCATCTGCATGACCGCCGGCACGAGCAGCATGCGGATCACGGTGGCGTCGATGATGAGCGCGGCGATCATGCCGAACGCGATGTACTTCATCATCACGATCTCGGAGAACGCGAACGCGCCGGTCACCACGATGAGGATGAGCGCGGCCGAGGTGATGATCCGGCCGGTGTTGGCCACACCGCTGCGGATGGCCTCCGTGGTGCGGGCGCCGCGCGAGCGCGCTTCGACCATCCGAGAGACCAGGAACACCTCGTAGTCCGTGGACAACCCGTAGATGATCGCCATGAGCAGCACCACGACCGGCGAGGTGAGCGGGCCGGCCGTGAATCCGAGCAACCCGGACAGGTGCCCGTCGACGAAGATCCAGGTGAGGATGCCGAGGGTGGCACCGAGGCCGAGCAGGTTCATGATCGCGGCCTTGATCGGCAGCACCAGCGACCCGAACGCGAGGAACATGAGGAGCGTGGTCGCCAGTAGGACGTACAGCACGAACCACGGCAGACCGTCGACCAGGGCCTCGACCGAATCGCGCTCCATGGCCGGGTTGCCGCCGACGTACACCTCGGTGTCCGCGGGGATCGGGAACGACTGCAGGTACTCGACGGTCTCGGCGGCGTCGTTCCGGTCGATCACGCCGGTCTGCAACACCACAACGTCGCGCCCCTGCGCGTCCTGCTCGCCCGAGCGGGCGAACTGGAACGGACCGGTCAGACCCGGCGCCTCGTTGGCCGCCGAGCGGATCTGCGACAGGGTGCCGCCGTCGGAGCCGATCACCACGAGCTTGACCGGGTCGGTCCGGGTGCCGGGGAAGTTCTCGTCGTACTGCTCCTGCGCGACGCGCGTGGTGTTGTCCGGCGGGAGGTAGGTCTCGTTGATGCCACCGAACTTCACGCCGGAGAACGGGATGATGAGCGCGACCAGCACCACGACGACGGGGATGGCCACGGCCACCGGACGCTTCATGGAGAAGTCGGCGATGCGACCGAACAGGCCGTTCTCCACCTGCTCGCGCGAGCGGTGACGCTGCAGCCGCTTGATGCCCAGCATGTCGATGCGGTGACCGAGCAGCATCAGCACGGCCGGCAGGAGCGTCACCGACAGTGCGGCGGCGAGGATGACGGCGGCGATCGCGCCGTAGGCGACGGACTTGAGGAACGCCTGCGGGAAGATGAGCAGCCCGGACAGGGTCACGCCCACCATGACCGCGGAGAACACCACGGTCCGTCCGGCGGTGGCGACCGCCCGGCGCACCGCCGCGTCCGGTGGGTAGCCCTCGGCCATCTCCTCCCGGAACCGGCTCACCACGAACAGGCCGTAGTCGATCGCCAGGCCGAGGCCGATCAGCGTCACCACGTTCTGGGCGAAGGAGTTCACCGGGGTCACCAGCGACAGCAGGTGCAGCGCCCCGAGCGAACCGAGGATCGTGAGCACGCCCACCGCGACCGGCATGAACGCGGCCACGACACCGCCGAACACCACGATCAGCAGCAGGAACACCAGCGGCAGCGCGATGAGCTCGGCGCGGACCAGGTCGGCGTCCATCCCGTCCTGCAGCGCACCGGCGACCGCCTGCACACCCGCGACGTCGGTCTGGATTCCGTCGATGGCGATCTCGTCCTCGATCACCCGGAAGTTCTCGAGGATCTCCTCGTCCTCGCCGGCGATCTGGATGGAGGCCACGACGATGCCCTCGTCCCTGTTGACCAGGGCCGGGGACTGGTTGAACACGAAGCTGGTGACGCCGGTGACCTCGTCGGGGTGCTCGCTGCGGATCGACTCGAGCGAGGCGCGGATCGGGTCCTGGAAGGCGGGATCGTCGACCGAGGTGCCCTCGGGTGCGTGGTACGACACCACGACGTCGCCGAGCGCGTCGCGTCCGTACGCCTCCTGCTCGAGCCGTTCGGCGGTCGCCCACCCGCTGTCTGGGTCCTCGAACCCGCCCTGACCGAACGGGTTGCCGAACGCGGTTCCGGCGAGGCTGATGAACGCCATGACGAGAACCGAGCACACCAGGACCAGCACGCGGCGGTGGGCGACGAACCGCCCGAGTGAGTTGAACACCGCAGGACTCCTAGCGCGAGGTGAGCAGGGCCGTGAGCGGCCGCAGCGGCTGCAGCCAGGCACCCTCGTCGGGCAGGTTCTCGAGGCTGACCCGGGGCAGCGGCTCGCGGAACACACCGGGGATGTCCTCGAGGTCGAGGAACGTGATGGTGTCGTGCTGGACGGCCCAGGTGGCGTGCTCGCGGAACCCGATCACCGTGACCGGGATGTCGCGGGCGAGGTCCTCCAGCGGTTCGCGGAACGCCTGACCGTCGGCCGACGCCACCACCACGCCCGCGAGGCGGCCGGAGCCGGCCCGCAGGTCGATGTGCTGGAGCATGTCCTCGTCGACGTC
This sequence comes from Dietzia sp. MNB45, assembly GCF_051994785.1. Taxonomy (NCBI): domain Bacteria; kingdom Bacillati; phylum Actinomycetota; class Actinomycetes; order Mycobacteriales; family Dietziaceae; genus Dietzia; species Dietzia sp. MNB45. Next base: position 3,287,631 of record NZ_CP163397.1, read on the forward strand.
GGAGTCGTCGCTGGTCTTGGGCTTGGCGAACACGGCGAAACCGACGTTGCGCAGCGCCTCGACCCACGGCCGGACGTTGTCCGAGGTGCCCTGGACGATGTTGGTGAAGACCGTCGCCTCGGCCTCGAGGGTGTCCTCGGTCTGCAGGGACAGGTCGGCGGTGTACCCGAGCAGCCAGCGGCCGAGCGCGTCGAAGCGCGGCCGGTAGATCGCGGTGGGGCGGCCGCCCAGGATGGACCCCAGCCCCATGTCGACGTTGGGCGCGTCCCACACCAGGAGCACCACTCCCGGGGCGTCGGGCGTGACCACGTCCGTCGTGTCGTGGTTGCGCATCTCGTCAGGTGGGGTCATCGCGTCCGCCTCGGTCGTCGTCGTTCGGGGGCTGTGGAGAAGGGCGTCAGTTCGTACGACGCCAGAGGAATTCGTTGATCACTCGCTCCTCCTGCAGCCCCTTGCCCTCGAACTTCGTCACGGGTCTGTCAGGACTGAACGGTACGTGCCCGAGGTCGGTCGCGGGGTCCAGCCGTCTCAGCGCGGGCTCGGCGTCGCCGGTCTCGCCGATCCACTCGGCGTAGTCGGCGTGGTCCGTGGCCACGTGCAACACGCCGCCGGGCGCCAGGCGTGAGGCGATGAGCTCGAAGGTGCCGGACTGCAGCAGCCGCCGCTTGTGGTGGCGGGCCTTGGGCCAGGGGTCGGGGAAGAACACGCGGACGCCGGTCAGGCTCGCCGGCGCGATCATGTTGGTGAGCACGTCCACGCCGTCGCCGCGGATCATGCGCACGTTCTCGAGCCCCTCGCGCAGGACCATGCCCAGCAGCTGGGCCAGTCCGGGCTGGTAGACCTCCACGGCGATCAGGTCGACGTCCGGCTCGGCGGCGGCCATCGCGGCGGTCGAGGTCCCGGTCCCGGACCCGATCTCCACGATCAACGGTGCGCGGCGCCCGAACATCTGCTCCGGGTCCACGATCTCGTCGGAGACGTTGCGCCCGTAGGTGGGCCAGTGTTCCTCCCAGTTGCGCTGCTGGCCCGGCCGCAGGGTTCCGCGCCGGAACCGGTAGGCCGTCACCCGGGGGAACAGGCGGGCGCTGTCGTCGGGAGTGGCACCGTCGTCCGGAGTGGCACCGTCGTCCGGGGTCCCGTCAGCCGCCGGGGCGGGGTTCTCGCTCTGGTTCACCCGGCCATCATCCCGTAATCCGTGGTCGGGTTACGAATCCGACCGACGTCCCCGCCCGTGCCGAAGGGCCGCTCGCCGCGCCGCGCGGGTGACCCTGCCTGGGGGAAGGTCTTGCCGCGGGCAGGTCCCCACGTCACGATTATCGCGTGCCGACCGTGACCCACGACACCGAGCCCCAGGCCCCGGTGCGACCCGAGAGCCCGGATCCCGCCGCGCGCGTCCGACGCCTGCTCTCCTCCGCCCGGGAACGCTCCGGACGGTCGGTCGACCCCGCCGTCGGCCCTGTCGTGTACGACCCTGGTGCGTACGGCCCGGTGGAGGAGGCCCTCGCGCGTTTCGACGCGCCCGTCGACATCCGGATCCGCGGCGGCCTGGGGTCGGGGCGCCGCACCCTGGCCGCGGCGCTGCGGGCGCGGCGCGGGTGGCGGGCGCAGGTCGACGACCTCGACGTGCTCGCCGCTCCCGGCGCGCCGGCCACGACGACGCCCGATGTGGAGATCGTGTGCCTGCGCACCGCCCCCTGCCGCCACGAGGAGGCGTGGGTGCGGCGCCCGCGCCGGCACGCCCTGTTGGTGGTGGCCACGGGTGTCGGTGGCGGGGGCGCCGACGGTGGCACCGACGGCGGCGAATCCGACGACGACGAGGTCCCGCCGCGGTGGGCCCGTGGGCTGCCCGCCGTGAACGCGCGCGAGCCGGGGCACCGGTCAGTTGACGGCGTCGTGTCCTTCCTCGAGCGCGCCCTGGACGCCCTGGCGACGGTCCGGGTGGCCCGTCTCGAGGCGGAACTGGAACGCCTCGCGGTCCACGACGAGGTGGGCGACCTCGCGGAGGCCGCCCTCTGCGTCCTCGCGGGATCGGGCCCGTCGTGACCGCCGCACCCGCACCGCTCCGTGACTCTCCGCTCCGTGACTCTCCGCCCCGCGACTCCCCACCCCGTGACCTGACGATCGCGGTCCTGGGCGCACGGGACTCCGCCGCGCCCGCCGTCGCCCGGGCGCTGACCTCGGCCGCGGGCCCGACCGTCGATGGCGGGGCCCGGATCCGTGTGCTCGTCGACGCGGCACCCGAGGACCGTCCGGACGCCGCTGTCCTCGTCGTCGACGCCGTCTGTCCGGTGCGCCCCGACGACGTCGAGGTCGCGCGCGGCGTCGCCTCCCGACTGCCGATGGCGGTCGCCCTGGCCGGGCGCGCCGACCAGTGCACGGCCGAGGGCTTGTCGGAGACGGTCGACGTCACCACCCGGCGACTGGCCGAGGCGGGCGTGACGGCGCCCGTCCACGTGGTCGACGCCAGTCGCCCCGGGGCCCCGGCCGCCCTGCTCGCCGCCGTCGCCGCCCTCGTCTCCAGCGGCCGCCGTCCGCCCACCGCGCGCCCCGGCCCCGGCGGAGCGCCGCCACCGGATCCGGCCGTCGCGACCGTCGACTGGCTCCTCGCCCGTCGCACCGAGGCCATCACCACCCGTTCCCAGGCACTGCGGCAGGACGTCCAGGCGCTGCGCATGCAGGTCGTCCAGGATCTCCACCGATCGGTGCGCGACCTCGGTGGGCGGGCGCGCGAGGAGCTCGCCGCGGCCCCCCGCTCCCGAGTCGACGCGCTGGTCCACCAGCTCGCCGCCGATGCCGACTCCGCGGTGGCGGGCACCATCGCCCGCGCAGACCTCCGCGCCGACGCCCTCGTGGCCCGGCATCTCGGCGCCGCCGCGCCGGCGGGTCCCCGCATCCCCCCGCCCACCAGCGGCATCGCCCCGGGTCGACCGCCGCGCAACACGGGCGAGGAACTGCTCGTCATGATCATGGGCGCCGCCGGCGGGACCGGGGTGGGACGCATGCTGCTGTCCCCGCTCGCCGAGATCCCCGGCGTCGCGGCGGTGGTCATCCCGCTCGCCCTCCTGTGCGGGCTGGTGCTGGGGTGGATCACCGTCACCGTCCGCCGCACGCAGGCGCTGCGCACCCACACCGTCGCGGCCGTGGCCGACAGGCTCGCGGCGCTGCGGGCCGATGCCGAGCAGTCACTCGGCTCGAGGATCCTCGCCGCGGAGGCCACCATCACCGACGGCTTCGCCCACGATCCCGGCCCCCGGGTCGCCGACCTCGAACGCCGCATCCGAGCCACCCGCGCGGGACAGACCGCCCCGCCGGCCCCCACGACAGGGAGTCCCTCATGACCGATCCGCTGTTCGGTGCGGACTCCTTCGATCACCACCCGGCGCCCGACGTGTGCGGCCTCCAGGACGCCCCGCTGGCCGAACCCTCGTCGCTGGGACTGCACGTGCCCGTGGGCGAGGACGTCCTCGACCTCGGCTCCCCCGAGGCGGACCTCGACGGGGACGGCTTCATGGAGGCGGTCACCCTCGGCGACGACCGGGGACTGACCGTGTACACCGACGCCGACGGCGACGGCACCGTCGACCACGTCTCGACCGTGCGGTTCGACGGCAGCTACGACTCGTGGCGGCTGGCGAACCCCGCGGAGGGCGTGCCCTTCGGGGGATTCACGAACGAGGCTCGCGGGGACACGACCGGCGACTTCCCGTCGCCCGCCCGGTGGGAACGCATCGACCACGGCCACATCTGACCGGCGACCTGAGGAATCCCTCATGTCCGGGTGTGCAAAGGGGGCTGCGACTGAGCAGTCGACAACGCTTGACGATACTCTGTGACTAACACCATGCACCACGCGCGAGGAGCTGTGATGACCACCACCACCATTCCCGGCCTCGAGGGTCAGGCACCAACCGATCACGCGGAGTTGCTCGCGTGGATCGCCGAGGTCGCCGAGCTCACCCAGCCGGACCGGGTCGTCTTCGCCGACGGCTCCGACGCTGAGTGGGATCGCCTCACGACCGAGATGGTGGAGGCCGGGACCTTCGTCAAGCTCAACGAGGAGAAGAAGCCGAACTCCTTCCTGGCCCAGTCGGACCCGAAGGACGTCGCCCGCGTCGAGTCGCGGACCTTCATCTGCTCGGAGACCGAGGAGGGCGCCGGCCCCACCAACAACTGGCGCGACCCGGCCGAGATGCGCGAGCACATGACCGGACTGTTCCGCGGCAGCATGCGGGGCCGCACGATGTACGTCGTGCCGTACTGCATGGGCCCGCTGGAGGCGGAGGACCCCAAGCTCGGCATCGAGCTGACCGACTCGGCGTACGTGGTGGTCTCGATGAAGATCATGACCCGCATGGGCTCGGCGGCCCTGGCGAAGATCGGCACGGACGGCGAGTACGTCAAGGGCCTGCACTCCGTGGGTGCCCCGCTCGCCGAGGGCGAGCAGGACGTGCCCTGGCCGTGCAACGAGGAGAAGTACATCACCCACTTCCCCGAGACCCGCGAGATCTGGTCGTTCGGGTCCGGCTACGGCGGAAACGCCCTGCTGGGCAAGAAGTGCTTCGCGCTGCGCATCGCCTCCGCCATGGCCCGCGACGAGGGCTGGATGGCCGAGCACATGCTCATCCTCAAGCTCATCTCTCCCGCCGACGAGGTCCACTTCATCGCCGCGGCCTTCCCGTCCGCCTGCGGCAAGACCAACCTCGCGATGCTGCAGCCCACCATCGAGGGCTGGCGCGCGGAGGTCGTGGGTGACGACATCGCGTGGATGCGCTTCGGCGCCGACGGCCGGCTCTACGCCGTCAACCCGGAGTACGGCTTCTTCGGCGTCGCCCCGGGCACCAACTACTCGTCCAACCCCAACGCCATGAAGACGCTGGAGCCGGGCAACGCCATCTACACCAACGTGGCGCTGACCGACGACGGTGACGTGTGGTGGGAGGACCTCGAGGGCACCCCGGACCACCTCATCGACTGGCTGGGCAACGACTGGACCCCGGAGGGCGACGGCAAGGCCGGCAACGCCGCGCACCCCAACTCGCGCTACTGCGTCCCGATCAACCAGTGCCCGGTCACCGCGCCGGAGTTCAACTCGCCCGAGGGCGTGCCGATCTCGGCCATCCTCTTCGGCGGTCGCCGCGCCGACACGGTCCCGCTGGTCAGCGAGGCCTACTCGTGGAACCACGGCGTGTACATCGGCGCGACCCTGTCCTCCGGGCAGACCGCTGCCGCGGAGGGGCAGGTCGGCGCGGTGCGTCGCGACCCCATGGCCATGCTGCCGTTCGTGGGCTACAACGTCGGCGAGTACTTCCAGCACTGGGTCGACATGGGCGCCCGGGGCGGCGACAAGATGCCCAAGATCTTCCTCGTCAACTGGTTCCGCAAGGGCGCCGACGGCCGCTTCGTGTGGCCCGGCTTCGGCGAGAACAGCCGCGTGCTCAAGTGGGTCGTGGACCGCATCGAGGGTCGCGTGGAGGGCGACGAGACCGCCGCCGGCATCACCGCCCGCGCCGCGGACATCGACATGACCGGCCTGGACACCCCGATCGAGGACGTCGAGGCCGCCCTGGCCGTCGACCCCGAGGAGTGGCGCCGCGAGCTGCCGCTCATCACCGAGTGGCTCGAGTTCTGCGGACCCAAGGTCCCGGCCGAGGTCCACGAGCAGTTCGCCGCCCTCAAGGAGCGGCTCGGCTGACACCTGCACCTGCACGGAAAGACCCACGCGGACGGGCCACACCATTCCCCGGTGTGGCCCGTCCGCCTCTACAATCTGGGCGAAGCCCTGTACTACTGCCCTTGTTGATGTCACAGTTACTGGCTGTGCGGGCAACAGCGTTCCCGCCCGGAAGGAGGGGCATGAGAGCCAGCGTGATCGGCCTCATCGCGCTTCCCATCGTGGCGAGCGGCGTGGCGGCAGCCGCCGTGGCCGGTTTCGGGCTCCCCGCCCCGACGTCCGTTCCTGCCGGGCCGACCGCCACCGCCGGGATCACCGGCGAGTCGACGGACGCGTCCCCGGCCGTCGACGAGGAGTACGCGGGCACCGCCATCGAGGGGATCAAGCCGTTCCTCACGGTGATCGACGGCAGGTCGGCCCTGCCCGTACCGGAGCCGATCCCGTCGTTCCTCTCGCTGTTGACGGTGCCCTCCGTGCCGCTGGCACCGCTTCCCCCGCAGGCCGACGGCCGGGTTGCTCCCGCAGACACCGTCGGTCCGCGCGCCGGGCAGGGCCCGGACCGGGTCCGGGACGACCTCGTGCCCCGCGACCCCACGACGGGCCCCGGTCCCGGCTCCGGGGCGGACGACCAGCCGGTGACCTTCGAACCCCACTCCGAGGGCGGGGCCGATCGAGGCGACACGCCTGACGACCGCGGACCGGGCGGCCGTCCCGCCGTACCGGCGCCCGATGCCGGTCGGCCTCCCGTGTCCGTTCCCGGACCGCCCGCAGCAGGTGGCCCGCTGCCCGGGCCCCCGCCCCATGCCGGAGAGACCGGCCGACCGGCCCATGCCGACGAGACCGGGCCTCCCCCACACGCGGGTCGGTCGCCCGCCGGCGGCGCTCCGGTGCTCGGCCGACCTCCCGTGGGGGACCGTGCCGCGAGCGGGCCGGTGACGACCTCGCAGGGGGCGGGCGCGACAGTGTCCAGCCCGACGGCGGCGAGCCCGACGGTGTCCAGCCCGAGAGTGTCCGGCGACGACCACCCGATGCCGAGGTGAACCCCTCGATACCGACGTCGGCCCCGATCCGTTGGTGGCACTCCGCCCGGCTCCGCATCACCCTCGGCATCACGTTGATCACCGCCGCCGTGTTCGCGGCGATGATGGTGTTCACGTTCCAACTGCTGAACCTCAGCACCGAACGGGTGATGGACTCGCGGCTCAACCGGGAGGCCGCCGACTTCACGACCTTCATGACGGCCGGGATCCTGCCGTCCTTCGAGTCGGAGAACCCCACGGTCGAGCAATTGATCCGGGCATACCTCGCCCAGCAGTACCCGTCCTCGGAGCTGCTGCTGGTCGGGACGGCCACCGAGTCGGGCACCCAGTTCACGCTCTCGCGGTACGGGCCAGAGGAGGACCAGCTCTTCCCTCCGGCGATACGCTCACAGATCCAACGGATCGGCCTGGTCTCCACCGAGAGTTCGGGGATCCTCGACGGCTCGGTGCGGTGGCGCAAGACCACGGTCGAGAGCCCCGCCGGACTGGCCAACATCGTCGTCGCCGTCAATGACCGGGGCACTCACCAGGAGACACGGCGCGTGGTCTTCTACATGCGCTGGGCCAGCGTCGGAGGCATGGTCGTCAGCGCGGTGCTCGCGTGGTGGATCGCCGGGCGGATGCTCGTGCCGGTGCGCCGTATCCGCGAAGCCGCCGAGACCATCTCCGCCGCCGACCTGTCGAGGCGGGTCCCCTCCGACGGGCCCGATGAGATCGTCTCACTCGCCGACACGGTCAACGCCATGCTCGAACGCGTCGAGGAGGCCTACCGGACCCAGCGGGAGTTCCTCGACGATGCCGGGCACGAGCTGCGGACGCCCCTGACCGTCGTGCAGGGCAACCTCGACCTCATGCCCGACGACCCCGACGGGCGTGTCGAGGCCACCCGCCTCATGCAGGACGAGCTGTCGCGGATGACCCGCATCGTGGAGGACCTGCTCACCCTCGCCAGGGCCGACCGTCCCGACTTCCTCCGGACGGTTCCGACCGACGTCGCCGAACTCGTGCTGGACGTCGAGGCGAAGATCGACGTGATCGCCGACCGGGACTGGCGGGTGCTCCCCTACGCCGAGGGCGTGGCCCGACTCGACCAGCACCGCATCACGCAGGCCCTCATGCAGTTCTGCTCCAATGCCGTCCGCTTCACCGGACCCGGCGACACCATCGAGATCGGGTGCCGCATCATCGAGCCGGGGGACCCCACCGTGCCCGACGGGTTCGCGGCGGGGCCCGTCGCCCCGTCGCCCAAGCGGGAGGACTACCGCCGCCGGCTCCTGTGGTGGGTCCGCGACAGCGGACCGGGGATCCCGCCCGGGGAAGAGGAGAGCATCTTCCAGCGTTTCCACACCGCGCGCGGCCAACTGCGCGACGGCCGGGGCGGCACCGGACTCGGCCTGGCCATCGTCTCCACCATCGCCAAGGCGCACGGGGGACGTGCGTTCGCGTTCAACGCCGTGGGCGGGGGCGCGGTGTTCTGCATCGTCGTCCCCCTCATCGCGCCACCACCGGAGAAGCGCCCCCGCGACGACGAGGACGCCGGCCCGGTCGTGCCGGGGGACAGCGGTACGCGCTGATCCTGCGCACCCCTCGAACGAAACCGCGGACACGGTACCGGGCAGCGTCAAAGTGATGTCTCCCCATGGGATACTCCGGGTTCGAGAAGGAGGGTTGCATGACGAATGTTCTCGTCGTGGAGGATGACGATCTCATCCGATCGGTGTTGGTGAAGGCACTCGGCGGCGCGGAGTACACCGCACTCGAGGCCGTGGACGGGGAGAGCGCCCAGGCGATCCTGTCGACGATCTCCGACATCGACCTGATGTTGCTCGACATCGGCCTGCCGGACACCGACGGGCTGACCCTCCTCCGCGAGGCCCGCGACCGCGGGTTCGCCGCACCCGTCATCATCCTCACGGCCCGCGACAGTGTGGCGAACACCGTCGAGGGGCTGGAGTCCGGCGCGAACGACTACATGGTCAAGCCCTTCCGCGTGCCCGAGTTGCTCGCCCGCATCCGTCTGCGGCTGCGCGAGCACGAGGCCACCGAGGACCCGGGCATCCTCGAGCACGCGGGCATGCGCCTGGACATCCGCACCCGCCGCGTCGAGGTGGACGGCCGGATCCAGGAGCTGACCAACCGCGAGTACTCGCTCCTCGAGATGCTGCTGCGCAACAAGGGCGAGACCATCAGTCGCGAGCAGCTGCTCGAGAGCGTGTGGGGCATGGACTTCGACCCGGGCTCCAACATCGTCAACGTCTACATCCGTTCCCTGCGCCGCAAGATCGGCGAGAACAAGGTGCAGACCGTCCGCGGCGTCGGTTACCGCGTGGAGTGACGCCCGGCCGGTCGGCGCCGCGCCGACGCGTCCGATGTGTGAAGACCCCCGGCCGAGGCCGGGGGTCTTCACATCTGTCGAGGTCTCAGCCCTCGCCGGGCTCCCACCCGAACGGCATGAGCACACTCTGCAGCTCGCAGAAGGCCTCGAGCCCCTCGGGGCCGTTCTCGCGACCCAGGCCCGAGTTCTTGAACCCGCCGAAGGGCGCGCTCGGGTCGAAGGCGTACCAGTTGATGCCCATCGTGCCGGTGCGCACCCGCTGGGCCACGGCGAGCGCAGCGTCCGGGTCTGCGGAGTACACGGCCCCGGCCAGGCCGTACTCGGAGTCGTTGGCGATCTGCACTGCCTCGTCGACCGTGTCGTAGGCGATGACCTGCAGGACCGGCCCGAAGATCTCCTCCTGGGCGATGGTCATGGAGTTGTCGACGTCCCGGAAGACGGTCGGCTGCACGTAGGCGCCCTCGGCGACACCCTCGGGCAGTCCCTCGACCGTGCCGCCCCCGTAGGCGATGGTCGCGCCCTCCTCGACCCCCTTGCGGATGTAGCCCTCGACGGACGCCTTCTGCTTGTGGTTGGCCAGCGGGCCGAAGGCGGTGCCGTCGTCGGCCGGGTCACCCACGGGCATGGCCTTGACGTTCTCCACCAGCGCCTCGACGACCTCGTCGTACCTCGACCGCGGCGCGAGGATGCGGTTCTGGGACACGCACGCCTGCCCGGAGTTCATCAGGGCGGAGAAGACCATGGTGCCGGCGTGGGCGGCGATGTCGGCGTCCTCGAGCACGATGGCGGCGCTCTTGCCCCCCAGCTCCAGCGAGCAGCGCGTGAGGCTCTGGGCGGCGATCCCGGCGATGTGCTTGCCGACCCCGGTGGAGCCGGTGAACGAGATCTTGTCGACGTCCGCGTGCGAGACCAGGTGGTCGCCCACGGAGCTGGGGCCGGTCACCACGGACAGCACGCCCTCGGGCAGCCCGGCCTCACGGAACAGGTCGGCCAGCCACAGCGCGGACAGCGGCGTGGCCGACGACGGCTTGAGGATCACCGAACTGCCGGACAGCAACGCGGGCGCCAGCTTGGCGGTGTTGAGGTAGAGCGGGACGTTCCACGCGGTGATGGCGGCGACGACGCCGACGGGGTGGCGGGTGATGACCGACGCGCCGAAGTCCCCGTGCCGCACCTCGGACCACGGGAAGGTCTCGGCCAGGCGGGCGTAGTACCGCAGCACACCCAGGGTCGGCGTCACCTGGATCATGGCGGCGGTGCCGGGCGGGGTGCCCATCTCGTCGGAGAGGATCTGGCACACCTCGGCCTGACGCTCCTCGAGCATGTCGGCCACACGGGCCAGCAGGGCGCCGCGCTCGGCGGGCGGGGTGGAGCGCCACACGCCGGACTCGAACGAGTCGCGCGCCTGGCTGATCATCTCGTCCAGGTCCTCGGTGGTGGTCTCGGCGACCCGACCCACGACCGCATTGGTGGCGGGCGAGGTCACCTCGAGGACGCCGGTGGTGATGGGATCGGTCCAGCGGGTGCCGGAGAAGAGCTTGTCATGGACGACGACCACGGGGACCTCCGAGAGGTAGAAAACAAGAACGTGTTCCACCTCACTGTAGCGAGTCCACGGCGCCCCGTGGGGCAGCTACTCGGCCCGCATCACCAGCACGAGGTTGGACACCAGGACCTCCCTGACCAGCGGCACGCGCACCAGCCACCACGCCCACCGTGGGTGGTAGCGCGGGAACGCCGCGACCAGTTCGGCCGATCCGGTGTCGCGTGCCCAGTCGAGCCCCTCGGCGCAGCCCACCTCGAACAGGGACTCGCCGTAGACGTTCTTGGGCGGCCGGCCGTGGCGACGCTCGTACATCCGCCGCGCCCGCTCGCCACCGAGGTAGTGGGTGGGTCCCATCTCGTGGCCGCCGAAGGGTCCGTACCAGAGCGTGTAGGAGACGACGACGAGGCCGCCCGGTCGCGTGACCCGGCACATCTCCTCGGCCATCGTCCAGGGCTCGGGGACGTGTTCGGCCACATTGGAGGAGATGCACACGTCGACGCAGTCCGATCGGATCGGCAGCGACATCCCGCTGCCGCGGATCGAGCCCGCCTGGTCCAGGCCCGCCGCCGACATCTCCCCCACGTCCGGTTCGACGGACACGTACCGCGCCCCCTCGGCGGCGTAGGCGTCGGAGAAGTAACCCGGCCCGCCGCCGACGTCCAGCACCGTCAGCCCCGGGAGGCGGCCGGTGTCGGACCCGGGGCCCCGCCCGGCCGGCCGGTCACCGGCGCGCTCCCACAGGTCCGCCACCAGTTCGACGGTGTCGCGGGCCAGACCGGAGTAGAAGACGTCCGGGTCGGACTGCTCGAGCGGGAACGAACGCAGCAATCCGAGCGACCGACCGAGGGTGGCGCGGCGGGCCACCGAGCGCAGGGCGGGCGAGCGGTGGACGGGATCGGTGATCACGGCGGTGACGATACCGGCGGCAGCGTTGACCACCCCGTCGGCGGTCCCGACGCCCGCGTACAGTGTCCGCGTGGCTCGTATCCTGCTGCTGTGCTGGCGTGACAGCACCCATCCCCAGGGCGGTGGCAGCGAACGCTACCTCGAGCACGTCGCGGACGGCCTCGCCGGCGCCGGGCACACCGTCGTCTACCGGACCTCGCGCTCACCGGGTGCGGCCCGCTCCGCCACCACCGGGGCCGGGGTGCGGTTCAGCCGGGCCGGCGGCCGGTTCACCGTCTATCCCCGCGCGCTGCTGGCGATCCTGTTCGGCAGGATCGGGCTGGGGCCCCTCGGTGTCCTGAGGCAGCCCGACGTCGTCGTCGACACCCAGAACGGCGTCCCCTTCTTCTCCCGCCTGGCCACCACCGCGCCCGTCGTGGTGCTGGTCCACCACATCCACCGTGAGCAGTGGCCGGTGGCCGGGTGGCTGGTCGCGCGGATCGGCTGGTGGATCGAGTCGTGGCTGTCCCCGCGCGTGCACTCGCGCAGTCAGTACGTGACCGTGTCGCTCCCCTCGGCGGACGAGCTCGCCGGGCTCGGCGTGGACCCCGCGCGCATCGCCGTGGTGCGCAACGGACTCGACCCGCTCCCGGAGGACGTCGAGCCGGGCGAGCCGGCCGCGCGCGAGGAACCCAGCCCTGACACCGGCACCGCCGCCCCGGGGCTGGTCGTGCTGTCCCGGCTGGTGCCGCACAAGCACGTCGAGGACGCCCTCGACGTGGTCGCCACCCTGCGCGCGAGCAGGCCCGGCCTGGTGCTGGACGTCATCGGCAGCGGCTGGTGGTCCGACCGACTGCGTGAGTACGCCGCCGAGCGCGGGCTCGTCGACCCGGACAGCCCGGACACCGGCGCGGTCCGGTTCCACGGGCACGTCGACGAGTCCACCAAGCACCGCATCCTCGCCGGGGCCACACTGCACCTCATGCCCTCCCGCAAGGAGGGCTGGGGCCTGGCGGTGTCCGAGGCCGCGCAGCACGGGGTGCCCACCGTCGGCTACCACCACGCCGCGGGACTACGGGACTCGATCGACGACGGCGAGACGGGCCTCCTCGTGGACGATGTCGCGGCCATGACCCTGGCCACCGATCGCCTCCTGGCGGACCCCGACCTGCGGGGACGCATGGGTGAGGCCGCCCGCCGCAAGGCTGCGGGACTGTCCTGGCCCGCCACCGGAGCGGCGATGGCGCAGGTCCTCCGGGCGGTCACCGAGGGCCGGCGCGTGAGCGGTGTGATCAGCGGCCGGGCCGGCTGACCGGACCTCCCGCGGCGTACGCGTCCCGGCGCGCCGTGGTGGTCGCGGTGGAGACGCTGGCAACGGCCACGGCGAGGGCGAGCGTGAGCAGCCACAGCGCGTGCGCCGCCAGCACCCATCCGCGGGCCGACGCCGGAGCCGCGGGCTCGGCGGTGGCCTCCCATCGGGCATCCGCCCCACCCGGCCCGTTCGGCGCGGCCAGCTCGTGCAGGACGAGTTCGGAGCCGGTGAACCTCGTCGTCGTCGACTCCGGCGGTGTCCCGGCCAGCGTCCGCGCCGCCCGCCCGCGCGGGCCGGCGGACGTGCGCTCGTCGAGCACCCACCGCACCCCCAGTCCGGCCAGGACGCTCGGGTCGTCCCCTCGCAGCAGCGCCGCGGTGGCCCGCCTCGCGCGATCACCCTCGCCCGGCACCGCGGCCGCGTCGTCGCCGGCCGCCCCGCCGACGACCAGGTCTCCGGGCACCAGCACGCGGGTGTCGAGCAGTCGGGGCGCCGGATCGAGCACCGCCGCGCCGCCCGCCCACAACGGCGTCGAGCGGAAGGACCCCGCCGGCAGGACCAGCAGGTCACCGGGCCTCCCGTCGACGATCCGCGCCACCTGCTCCCAGTCCTGGCCGTAGGTGACCGGCCGCAGCTGGTCCCACAGGGCGCGCGGGGCGTCGGGGACGGCGGCGACGGCCACCGCCGTGAGCAGCAGGCCCGCCCCGGCCGGTCGAATTCGCCCGGCCAGCTCGCGGGCGGCGAAGGCCAGCGCCAGCACGGTCGCCGGGAGCGCCAGTGCGACGAACTTCTGGGTGTCGCGCAGCAGACCCGCGCCGGGGACCGCGGCGACGACGGTCTCCAGCGCGGCCAGGCCCGGCCCCGTCGCGGCAGCCGCCACCAGCAGCCACGTCCCGACCGCCAGCGGTACCGTCGCCCGCACCACCGGATCGCGGCGCGCCCGCCACACCCCGCGCGCCGCCACCGCCCACACGACGAGCAGCAGCACGAGCGCCACGGCCGCCCACCACGTTGACCGCGACGGCGGCACCGCCTCCGAGTTCCAGATTCCGCCCAGGGCGACCACGGACCCGAAGGTGCCGATGCCGGGCTCGGCGCGGGCGGCGAACGCGCTCACGCCCGTGCCGGCGGTCGGCGCGGTGCCGGTCCCGGCCGGGGCGAGTGCGGTCGCGAGCAGCCACGGCAGCGCGGTGACCACGGCCGTGGCGACCAACGCCAGCGCTGCACAGACGCGCCGGCCCGGCCGCGCGGCGGGACCCGCACTATCACCGGCACTGTCACCGCCACCCGCACCGCCGCTGACCAGGGACACCGCCGCGGCGACGACCGCGAGGACCCAGCCCGTCGGCGTGAGCCCCGCCGCGGCCAGCGCCGCGCACGCCGCCGCCACCCGGCGCCGACCGGGCGCGCCACCGAGGGCGCCGGAGGAGGCCAACAACACCGGCATCGACATCACCGCCGCCGTCCCGGCCAGCACGGACCAGTGCCCCTGCAGCAGCCGCTCCACCACGAACGGGTTCCACACCGCCCCCACCACGGCGGGCAGGCGCAGCCAGAGCCCGGACAGCCCCGCGGCCGCGTCGCCGGGCAGGACCCGGCGCACCAGCGCCCCCGCCGCCACCGCCAACCAGATGCAGAACACGGCGGTGAGAACGCCGGTCAGCGGCCACACCGGCAACCCCACCGCCTGCAGCGCGCGGGTCGCCCACACCACCGCCACGTCCTGGGGCACCGCCCGCGCCGCCGACTCCCCCAGCCCGAGCGCGGCGTCCGACAGGGGCGGTGTCGGCGTGGCCACCCAGTCCCTGAGCAGGGGGAACCCGGGCCGCGCCACCCCCGCCAGCAGCAGGGCGGTCACCACCGCCCCCACGGCCGCGTCCACCGCAGCGTCCCTCCCGGTGGATCGCAAGGTCACGCGACGGGGACCGACAGCGGACGACATGCGCTCATTCCACCACGCCCGCGCGCGGGGCCGGCCGCCACCGCGCGGCCGCGCCACCGGCGGCCAGCCACCGGGCCACCGCGGCTGCCCCCTACGATTCCCGGTGTGGACCATCAGGCGCGCGAGGCGGCACCCGGCACCGCCACCAGGCGCTTCCTGACCGGCGCGGGGGCGGTGACGGCCGGGTCGATGCTGGCCAACATCGCCGCCTACCTGCTGCATCTACCGGCCTCCCGGTGGCTGGGGCCCGAGGGCTACGGCGCCTTCGCCGCCCTGCTGTCCGCGCAGCTGCTGGTCGCCGTTCCGTCACTGGCGTTGCAGGCGGTCGTTGCCCGCGACCACGTGCGCGGAGTACCGGACGGGGTCCTGCGCTCGCTCGGCAGACGGGTCGCGCTCCTGGTCGCGGTGGTCGCCGCACTGGCGGTCGTCCCGGTGTCGCTGCTGCTGGACACCCCCGTCCTGGCCACCGCCGCCGCGCTGGCCCCCGGCCCGGTGCTCTGTCTGCTCACCACCGAGCAGGGCGTGCTGCAGGGCGCCGAACGGTTCCGCGCCCTCGGAGGAGTGCTCGCCCTGGCCGGCGCCGGCAAGGTGGTGCCGGCCGTCGCGGTCCTCGCCGCGGGCGGGGGCGTGGGGCTCGCGCTCGCGGCCGGGGCCGTCGGCGTGACGGTGGCCTGGCTGGTGGCGGGGTGGATCTCGACACTCGGGCCAGGGGCGTGGCGACCGCCGACCGGGACCTCCTCGACCTCACCCGGCGTCGCGGCGGTGCTCGCGGCCGGTCAGGTGCAGCTCGTGATGATGGCCCTGACCTCCGTCGACCTGCTCCTCGCACGTGCCCTGCTGTCCCCGGGGGACGCCGGCCGCTACGCGCTCGGGGCGGTCGCCGCCAAGGCCGCGTTCTGGCTGCCCCAGGCCGTGGGCACCGTCCTCTACCCGCGGATGGCCGATCCGGCCGGGCACCGGGGCGCGGTCCGTTCCGCGGTGGGCGTCCTGCTGGGCATCGGTGCCGTCGTGGTGATCGGTGCCGCCGCGGCCGCCCCGCTCGTGCCGGTGGTCGTCGGCGAGGCCTACCGGCCCGTGGCCGGACTGCTGTGGGCGTTCGCCGCCCTGGGCGTGACACTGAGCGTGCTGCAGGCGTTCCTGCTGGCGAGCATCGCCTCCGACCGGACGGTGGAGGCCGCGATCGCCTGGTGCGGGCTGGTGCTCACCGCCGTCGCCGTGTGGCTCGCGCCCCGCGGTGTCGAGGGCGTCCTGGGCGCCGCACTCGTCACGGTCGCCCTCACCACGGTCGCCGCAGGCTGGCGGGCGCTGCGCGTGCGCCCCGCCTGAGGCGAGGGCGCCGAGCGGGCCGCGCCCTCGAGCCGAGCCACGTCGCCTATCCGTTGGCGACTCACCTACCGGATCCGCTAGGTGGCGCGTGATCCGATAGGCGAAGCGGCTGGCGAAGCGGCTGGCGGAGCGGGATCGTCGAGGCCGGCCGCGGGTTCGCAGCGCCCGATCCGAGGGACAGATCGCGGGAGCCGGGCGGCTGGTGTCCCCGACGGTCGCGCGGCGGTCGCGGTCGCGGTCGGCTGCGCGGCGGCTGCGCGGCGGTCGCGGGTCCGTCACCCAACGAGAAGAGCGTTCCGCACACTCCCACTCGGGTGATGTGTGCGGAACGCTCTTGTCGATGCTCCGGGTGCGGCCCCCGCTCCGGATAGGGCGAGCGGCCGCGGGGTCTGACAGGTCAGGCGCGGGTCCGGGTGGTCCGTCCGCCGGTGCCGCCGCGGCTCCCGCGCAGGCCCAGCACGATGCCACCGATCAGCGAGAGCAGGCCGAGGATGCCCAGCACCGCCGGGACGATACGACCGAACGTGTTGAGCGTGTCCGCGCTGTCCTGCGCCGCGGCCAGAGTGCTCTCCTGGGTCTCGTCGTTCCATCCGGACTGGAAGCGGACGGCCGTGCGGGTCGGCTCGGCTTTCTCCTCCTCCAGGCGGGCCTTGTCGGAGAAGAAGGCGTCGGCCTCGGCCTGGTCCTCGGCGAAGAACTGGAAGATGTCCTCCTTGCCGTTGATGATCTGGCCGGTGGCCGGGTTCACGTACACCGTGCGGGTGTTGGTGTAGAAGCGTCGCATGTCGACCGGGCGGTCGGGGTCACCCTCGAGGCCCCACTGGCCGGCGGTCATGCCCTCGCGGCGGTAGCTGGCGAGGATCGACTCGACGGCGGGGTCGTAGCCGTCGGAGATCGAGGCGAAGTGGTCGCGGATCGAGGACCACATGTCGATCGGGCCGAGCTCCTGGGTGAACTCGTAGGCCTCGATCCCACCGACGGACGTCTCGCCGACGAACTCGATCGGGTTGGTGGTGAAGGTGCTGGCGTCGAAGTAGTCGTAGGCCCGCTGCTCGGTGTCGAACGGGAACTTGTACTGCAGCCCTTCGCGGACGAAACCCGTGGGGGCGGTGTCGTCGGCGCCGCCCGCGACGACCTGCAGGGTGCTGGTGGCCTCGTCGACCGGCTGCGCCGTGACGCGGTCCAGCGTGATGCGGTCGATTGTGGCGTTGATCAGCGCCTCGACCTCGTCGCCGCCCGCGATGTCCTCGCGCAGCAGCGACTGGGCAGCCTGCAGGGTGATGACGTCGGCGTCCGACGGCTCGACGGCCATCACCCGACGCTGCGAGT
Source organism: Dietzia sp. MNB45 (assembly GCF_051994785.1). Taxonomy (NCBI): domain Bacteria; kingdom Bacillati; phylum Actinomycetota; class Actinomycetes; order Mycobacteriales; family Dietziaceae; genus Dietzia; species Dietzia sp. MNB45. The sequence goes on from NZ_CP163397.1 coordinate 3,305,017, forward strand.
ACAGGGGGATGTCGTTGTCGATGAAGCACGAGACGGGGAACTGCACCTCGGAGTCGTCGGCCTCGGCGCCGTCCTGGGTCTCGACCGCCTCACCCTCGGGCGCGTCGCCCTCTCCCTCGTCCCCGGCCGCGGCCTCGGCCCCGTCCTCGGGACGGCACTCGGGCCGGTCCGCGTTGAGCTCGGTGGGCGCGTTGCCCGCCAGTGCCCTGCCCACGAGGACCGCCCCCGGCGCGACCTCGGTGACGGTTGTCGAGTTGATGTCCAGCGGGGTCTTCTTCTGCGCCGGCACCACGAAGAACACGAGCGCCAGTGCGATAGTGATCAAGAATGCGCCGAGCCCGACGAGGACCAGCGCGGGCACTGACGACCTCCGTCCCGCGGAACTGCTCTGTCGTGCCATCGGTTGTCCTCCTGGAGTCGCGCCCTCGGTCCGTGGTCACGCCCGGGTAACGTCCCCGGGTCGGCTGCCAGACCGGACCATCATCAGGAGAAGATTAACAGTGATGAAGAACGCATTTGGCACCCCCGACCACCGAGTCGGGACACTGCCCTCGGCGACGGGCTTCGTGCCGGCGCTCGAGGGGCTCCGTGCGGTCGCCGCGTTCGGCGTTCTCACCACCCATGTCGCGTTCCAGACCGGGGCCTCGACGGGGTCGTTCCTCAACCGCGTCTGGGGCCGATTCGACCTGTCCGTGGCCGTGTTCTTCGCTCTGTCGGGCTTCCTGCTGTGGCGCGCGCACGCTCTGCACGCACGCCGGGGAGGCACGGGGACCGCCCGGTCCGCCCGCGACTATCTGCGCTCCCGACTGGTGCGGATCATGCCCGCGTATCTGGTCCTGGTGGCCGCGGTGTTCCTGCTGATCCCCCGGAACGCACGGAGCTCCGCCAGCACGTGGACGTCCAACCTGACACTCACCCAGGTGTACGTCCCGGACTCCCTCGTCGAGGGGCTCACGCACGCGTGGTCGCTGTCCGTGGAGATGAGCTTCTATCTGGTGCTGCCGTTGCTGTGGTGGGCGCTCGCGGGCCTGCGCGGGCGGGCGGCGCGGTGGCGCATCCCGGCGATCGCGGTCGTGGGGGTGGCGAGCCTGGGGTGGGCGCTCCTGCCGTGGTACGAGCTGGGTCTGCACGACCGGCTCAACGACCAGATCCTGCCGCCGGCGTTCGCGTCGTGGTTCGCGGCGGGGATGATCCTGGCCGAACTCGCCTGCGCCCCGCCCGGACGGGCGGCGGCGCTGGCCCGCCACCGCCACGCACGGTGGGGGTGGTGGGCGGTCGCGGCCGCGGCGTTCCTGGTGAGCACGGTGCCGCAGTGGTTCACCGAGGGGTTCGTGCACCCGTCGGGTCCGGAGTTCGCGATCCGCACCGCGCTCGGCGCCGTGGTGGCGTTCTGCCTCCTGGCCCCGGCCGCGCTCGCCCCGGCCGGCGCGCCGTCCACCGCCCCCGCCGGCCCGGGCACCGCGGACGGCGGCGGGCTGCGCTTCGCCGTTCTCGGCTCGACCGTCCTCACGACCCTGGGTCGGTGGTCGTACGGCGTGTTCCTGTGGCACGTCCTGGTCCTTCACTTCGCGTTCCAGATCGCGGCGGTGCCCATGTTCTCCGGACAGATGCTGCGGATCTGGCTGGTGACCGCGGTGGTCTCGACGGTGGTCGCGGCGGCTGGCTACGCGTTGGTCGAGGTGCCGGCCGGACGCTGGCTGGCACCCCGGCGCGCGCCGCGCGGACGGCCCGCGGACGGCCAGCTGACGGCCAGCCCGGCGCAGACGAGCCCCGCCACCGTCGCGACCTGAGGCCCCCAGCCGTCACCGGCGTAGCCCAGCGGATCCGGCCACGGGGCGCGGGACAGCACCGCGGCGCCGGCGACGATCCCCGCCCCGGCCCCCACGACGAGCAGGTGCCGGGCCCGCCCGGCTCCGAGGTACCGACTCGCCACCAGCGCACCCACGGTCAGCCCGGCGGTCACCCCCAGCCCGACCGGCCCGGCCACCGCGAACCCGAACGCGGCGGTCGCGGCGACCGTCAACGGTCCGCGCCCGCGCCACGGCGTGGCGCGGGCCCCCGCCCGGTCACGGCTACCGCGGACGAGGAACAGCAGCAGGACCAGCAGCAGCGCGAGCGGCCCGGTGAGCAGCGCCGCGCGGTACGGCGCATCGAGCGGCACGGTGAGCACGAGGGTGGCGCCGGTGGTGGTGGCGGGCAGCACCCAGCCCTGCTTCCACCCGTCGACGGTGACCGGACGCGGGTCGGCCAGGTCGGTGCCGTCGTCGGCGACGAGCCGGGCCTGCCACGCGGGCGTGACGGATTCGGGGATCACCAGGACGCGTTCGCGCGGCGCGGACGGCACGCGCAGTTCGCGCCGCGAGTCGTCCCACAGCGCGGTGGCGACGGCCCGGGCGGGGTGCGGGGCACCACCGAGGATCGGCGCGGGGCCGCCCCCGGTGCCTCCCGTGCGGCTCCCGGTTCCCGGGTCGACGACGACGAGGCCCACCGTGTCGACGGAGAACGCCTGACCCGGGTCCACCGAGACCTCCTGCGGTCCCGCGTCCAGCCGGACGGCGGAGTCGTCGCAGAGTTCGGCCGTGACCGCGCGGCCCTCGAGCAGCGCCCGTCGGCTGGCGGTGATCCGCGTGCCGACGACCCGGTCGCCGAGGTGCAGCTTCGGCCCGTCCCGGCAGGTCAGGGTGACGGGCTCGTCGTCGGCGGCGGGCAGCGCGCCGATGCGGGCGCCGGTGGGGTCCTGTACCCACACCTCGGCGATGCCGGTGGGCAGCCGCGCGCCGGTGGGACCGCGCACGTCCCGGGTGTCGTCGACGCGGACGGTGATCCGATCGGTGTGGTCGGCGGGGACGTCGACGACGACGGAGCCGTCCTCCTCCGGGGTGAGCGTGGCCAGGTCGACGCGGGTGCGTTGGACCCCGGTGTCGACGGTGATGACCTCGGGCGCGGCGGGGGCCGCGGAGCGGGGTGCCCAGAGGCGGAGCGAGCCGACGAGCTGGCGACCGGGCAGGCTCAGGGCGAGCGACGGCGCGGGAACGTCCGGCGCGTGCCAGCTGGTGGAACGGTCGCCGTCGACGGCCGCCGACGGCCTGCCCGCGGGGTCGTCCACGAGCGACTCGCCCGTCGCGCGGACCTGCCGTGCGCGGGTGGCCGGGTCCCCGCGCAGGACGTCGTCGAGGGCGGGGCCGGGACGTGGGCGCACGAGCAGTCGCGGGATCACTGTCGTGGCGGCGGGGACGTCGAGCAGGCGGGCGAAGCGGCCCGGTTCCTCGGGGTCGATCGCCAGGCCGGGGGCGCACCTGGCGGCGCCGGTGGACTCCTCGGCCCCGGCGAGTCCCTCGACCGGGCTGCCGGCGTGGACGCAGTCCGAGCGGCCGGACAGTTCCTGGCGCAGCAGCCAGCCGGACGGCGCGCGGGAGTCCTCGGGCCGGCCGGGCAGGGCGATGGTCCGTAGCAGTGGGATGTCCTGGCCACCGGCGGTCAGCCCGATCTCGGAGACCTCGAGGTAGGTGCCGCGGCCGCCGTCGGCGAAGCCCGTGGCCGTCACCCTGACCCGCCCGGTGGGGCCGGGCGGCAGTGGCACGGAGGTCTGTTCGCCCACCGCGGGGAACACCGTCGTGGTTCCGGTGTCGGTGCGCACCTCCAGTCTGCTGACGGGCGGTCCGGCGGCGGGGTCCGGGACGGTCAGCGTCAGGACGCCGCGGTCGAGGGGCTCGGGCAGGTCGATCTCGATCCATTCACCGAACGCGGACCCGTACCCGCCGGATCGCCAGGCGGTGTCGGGATCACCGTCGACGGCGGCGGCGACGGAGTGCGCCGGCCGCACCGGTCCGGTCTGGGCCGAGTCGGCCGCCGAGGACGACACCGTGACCCGGGCGTCCCACCATCGGGCCCGCGTGAGAGCCGGGTCGTCCTCGGCGACGGTCGCCGGGTAGTCGGGGACCGTGCCGCGGCTGCGGCGGGGGTCGCCCTCGGCCCGGACGGCCGAGGAGTTGTGGTCGACCCGGCCGAAGTCGGTCTCGCGATCCGCCGGGGAGTCCGTCAAGACCGGGCCGGTGGAGTTCAGCGGCCGCGGCCGCGGGAACGGATCGGACGCCGGGTCGACGCCGGCGGCGAGCGCGTCGGCCTCGAGCAGGCGCGTGACCCGGGACGGCGAGCCGACGGTGTCCTGAGACGCCAGCAGGTCGTCCAACCGGGACAGTGATTCGGGCCCTCCGGCGACGACCTGGAGGTCGCGGAGTTCCACCGTGTACGGCGCGGTCGCCGAGCGGGGCGGTCCGGGCGGCGCCGCATCCGATCCCAGTCGTGAGTCGACCCGGTAGATCTCGATCGCCGGATAGGCCGGCTGCAGCCCGGAATCGGGCACCACGACCACCTCGTCGTCGTTCCTGGCCCCGTCGTCACCAACCCCGTCGTCACCAACCCCGTCGTCACCGACCCGGGATCCCCCGACGGGGTCGCCGAACTCGGCGACCTTCACCAACCCGGGCGAGCCGTCGATCGCCTGGTGCACCAGCGCCGGGCGCGGCGCGGCGGCGTCCTCGGACAGGTCGTTGCGCACCACGAGGAAACCGACGCCCAGCGACGCCAGTGTGGCGGCCATCCCGGGCGCGGCGCGGCCGTCGGCCAGTCGTTGCTGCACGGCGTCGAGGGCGCGGATCGCGGGGGCCGGCTGCAACGGCACGGAGTCGCGGACCGCCCACGGCGTCCGGGCCAACGGCTGCAGGGGTTCGTCCCGGGTGACCCCCCACACCTGGCGGGCGAACGACGCGCCGGGGACCACGAGCGCACGCGTGGTGCCGGCCGGGTCGGACTCCCCGTCCTCCCCGTCCTCCCCGTCCTCCCCGTCCTCCCCGTCCGCACCCGGCCGGTCCACCGGCGCGTTCTCCGACAGCCACCGCGCCGCGTCCGGCCAGTGGTCGGGCAGCGACTCATGCGCGCCGACTGGCGCGAGCCTGCCCAGCCACGCCGGGGCCACGGACACACCCGCGGCCAGCACGATCACCATCGCCACGGCCACCGACCGGTGGCGCTCCGGGTGCGCCAGCGCGTCCACCACGTGGACGCGGGGGGTCTCGTCCCGGGCGGCCCCGTCGCCGCCCCGGGCGAGTCCCGCGAGCAGACAGGACAGCAGGTGGGCGACGCCCAGTACCAAAGGCAATCGCAGTAGCGGCTCGAACTTGTGGACGTTGCGCAGCGCGGCGCCCGGGCCGTCGAGGACGGCGCGCAGGGTCTCGGCGAGGCCGCCACCGGCGGGCCCGACCCACGGCGCCGCCATCGCCACCAGGCCGACGGCGCCGATCACCAGCAGCCGGCCCCGTGCGGGCATCCCGCGCCACAGCAACCCCACGACGCCGGCCGCGGCGAGCACCCCGGTGGCCAGGACGAACACCGGCTCGCTCGTGAGGTCCGCGCCGGCGGTCCGGTCGGTCGACACGAACGGGACCCACGTCGAGGCGCCACGCAGCACCTCGGTCACCGAGGACCACCGGGTGGTGACCTGAGCCGACTCGATGTAGTCGAGGAACGGGGGCGAGACCCGGCCGAGCAGCACCAACGGCACCGCCCACCACACGCACACCGCCGCAGACAGCGGCAGCCACCACGCGGCGAGCCGCGCCCAGGTGCGGTCCGGACGGTGCAGGGCCCACCACAGCACCGCGGGCAGGCAGGCGGCCGCGGTGGCGACGGCGTTGACCGCACCCATCAGTGCCAACGCCAGCGCGGCACCTGCCCCGCCCCGGCGCGGCGACATCCGCCCCTGCAGTACCCGGATGACCGGCAGCAGCACCCAGGGCGCGAGGGCGACCGGCCAGATCTCCGACGAGATCGAGCCCAGGTCGCCGAGCATGCGCGGCGCGAGCGCGTAGAGGACGCCCGCGACCGGGCGCGTGACGCGGGTGCCGATGCGCAGCGCGGCGGCGACGCGGACCACGCCGACGAAGGCGACGGTCAGCACGACGGCCCACCACAGGCGTTGGGTCAGCCAGGCCGGCATCCCGACCAGGTCGAAGACCGCGAAGAACGGGCCCTGCGGGAACAGGTATCCGTACGCCTGGTTCTGCACCTGGCCGGAGAAGGACAGCCCGGTCCACAGGTGGGTGGCCTGGGCGAGGAAGCGCCCGGGGTCCACGACGAGGTCGTACTTGGTGTCCGGGACGACCAGACCCGGGGACTGCAGGCACGCCAGCAGGAGAAAAGCGAGGAACGCGACGACCGCGTCACGCGCGCCGGCGCCGAATCGGGCCCCGCGGATCACCTACGCCGGCGTGAGGGATTGACGGCTGCGCGGGATCAGCGCGCGCCGTACTCGACCTGGCCGAGCAGGGCCTGGTCGGCCGGCGGCTGCGCGACCTCGGGGATGGAGTTCTCGGCCATGGCGGTGTTGACCCCGAAGGCGACGATGCCGCCGAGGACGATTCCGCCGACTGCGCTGGCGAGCGCTCCGGTACCGAAGCTCATCGGGTTCTCCCTGCGGTTCACGTGACAATGTCTGACGATGTCTTACGGCGGGTGCTGTGGAGCACACCGACGCCGGAAGAGTAGCACCCGCGGCCCGCCGGATCGGTGGAGCGGCTCCCATAAGTCCTTACCGGCGGGTAAGTTGGGTGTGGCACATGACACCGCGCCACACCAGACCGCACCACACCGCACCGCAGAGCGCCCGCCGGGAGGAGACCTGTGACGACGGGGACCAAACGCATCCCACGCGCGATCCGCGAGCAACAGATGCTCGATTCCGCGATCAGCGTGTTCTCCGATCTCGGCTACCGGTCGGCCTCGATGGACACCATCGCCCGCCACGCCAGCATCTCCAAGCCGATGCTGTACCTGTACTACGGCTCCAAGGAGGAACTGTTCGCCGCGTGCGTGGTCCGGGAGTCCGGGCGGCTCATCGACCACCTCACCGACGCCGCGACCGGCAGCGCCGGGCCACGGCGGAGACTCGAGGGCGTCGTCCAGGCGTTCCTGGAGTTCGTCGACCAGCACACGGACTCGTGGAACGTCGTCTACCGTCAGGCATTCGCCGAACCCCAGTTCCGTGAGGAGGTCGAGAAGACCCGGTCGGTCCTGGTGGATCTGACCACCGACCTCCTCGCGCAGAACTCCGTCGACGAGCGCAGCCGCGAGGTGCTCGAGGTCGTCGCGACCGCCCTCGTCGGGGCGGGCGAGGCGGTCGCCGACCGCGTCGCGCACCGCTCGATCCCCACGTCGGTGGCCGCCGGGGTCGTCGTCGAGCTCGCCTGGCGTGGCCTCGCGGGCGACCCAGCGAAGTCACTCACCACCGCCACAGAGGAGAAGCCGTGACCGACACGTCCACCGCCACCGCCCGCCGGTCCGAGGCCGCCCGGACCCTCAGCCCGGCCGACCTCGCCAAGGGCCTGCCCTCCCTGGTCGCCGACCTGCCGTCCGTCCTCAACGGTCTCCGCATCGTCCGCACCTCGCGCAGCAGCCACAAGGTGTCCATCGGCCGCCGCTTCCAGAAGCTCGCGGCCGACCGGCCCGACGCCCCCTTCCTGAAGTTCCTCGGCACCGAGATCACCTACGGGGAGGCCAACCGGCGGGCCAACCGCGTCGCCGAGGTGCTCAGGGCGCGCGGGGTCCAGCGGGGCGACACCGTCGGCATCTGCATGGTCAACCGCACCGAGGTCATGCTCGCGATCCTGGGTGCGGTCAAGGTCGGCGCGTCGGTGGGCCTGCTCAACCACCACCAGCGCGGCGAGGTCCTCGACCATTCGCAGAAGATCATCGAGTCCAAGGTCGTGCTCGTCGGCGCCGAGTGCGCCGAGGCCGTCCAGTCCGTCTCCCGGGAGAACTGGGTCGGCGAGCTCGTCGCCGTCAGCTCCCCGATCGACCTGCCCTTCCGCGAGTTCCGCGCGAACCACCGCCCGGAGGAGCTGTCCGACCTGACCTGGCTGGAGGACGAGCTCGACGCACTGGGCGACGACGTGGGTGACATCAACCCGCCGGAAGCCGACGACACCGTGGGGGACGAGACCGCCTACTACGTCTTCACCTCGGGCACGACGGGCCTGCCCAAGGCCTCGACGATGTCCCATTACCGCTGGAACAAGGCGATGGCCGGGTTCGGCCTGTCGGGCGTGCGCCTGCGCAAGGACGATGTCCTGCTCTGTCCGCTGCCGATGTACCACAACAACGCCCTCACGGTGGGCCTCGGCTGCGTGCTCGCCGCGGGTGCCTGCATGGCGATCGAGGAGCACTTCTCGGCGTCGAAGTTCTGGGACCAGGCCCGCGCGGCCGGCGCGACCGCGGCCATCTACATCGGCGAGATCTGCCGGTACCTGCTCAACCAGGATCCCGGCCCGGGCGACCGCGACCACTCCATCCGCGTCGTGACCGGCAACGGCCTGCGCCCGGAGATCTGGCACGAGTTCCAGGAGCGGTTCGGGATCGGTCGAATCTGCGAGTTCTACGCGGCCAGCGAGTGCAACATCGCGTTCGTCAACGCCTTCAACGTCCCACGGACCACCGGCTACTGCCCCATGGACTTCGCGATCGTCGACTACGACCCCGAGACGGGTGAGCCCCGCCGGGGCGACGACGGCCGTCTGACGAAGGTCGGCAAGGGCAAGACCGGCCTGCTGATCAGCGGGATCTCCGACTCCCAGCCCTTCGACGGCTACACCGACGCCGAGGCCACGGAGAAGAAGATCGTCCGCGACGCCTTCAGCGACGGTGACGCCTGGTTCGTCTCGGGCGACCTCATGCTCGACCAGGGACTCAAGCACGCGTCCTTCGTCGACCGCCTGGGCGACACCTTCCGCTGGAAGGGCGAGAACGTGGCCACCACCGAGGTCGAGGCCGCGGTCAGCTCCCTTCCCGAGGTGGACCAGGCCGTGGTCTACGGCGTGGCCGTCCCGGACGCCGACGGCAAGGCGGGAATGGCGGCGGTGCGTCTGCACGACAAGTCCGACTTCGACGGTGCGGCGATGGCGAAGCACCTGCGCGACTCGCTGCCCTCGTACGCGGTGCCCCTGTTCGTCCGGCTGTCCAAGGAACTCGAGCAGACCTCGACCTACAAGAGCCGCAAGAACGAATTACGTGATCAGGCGTTCGACACCTCGAAGTTCGATGACCCGCTCTACGTGTTGTCCAAGGAGAACGGGTACGTCCCGTTCTACGATGGCGCGGAGAACGACGTCGTCGCCGGCACCGTCTGAGTCCCCCCGCCCGACCCGGCCGGCGCCCCCCTACCAGGAGGTCCAGCCGCCGCATGCCCAGTAGTCGCATGCCCAGCCGCCGCACGTCGCGCCGCGCCCGGCCCGACCTGTCCCGCCGCTCGCTGTTGATCGGCCTCTCGGCCGGCCTCGGCGGGGCGGCGGGGTGGGCCCTGACGTCGATGATCGGGGCGGGTGACGACGACGAGGGGTCCGGTTCCGGCCAGGATGCGGACTCGGTGGGGCCGCGCCCGTACGTGCCGCCCGAGGGAGCCGTCCCGGTGACCGAGCCCCGCCGCCACTACTACGCCGATCCGGGCGACACCGACGGCCAGACGTTCGGCGACCTGTACCTACCCGACTCCGCGAACCCGGCGTTGCCGGTGGTGGTGCTGGTCCACGGCGGGGGGTGGAAGGACTCGCTCGGCCTGGCGTACATGGAGAACCATGCCCGCGACCTGGCGTCCTTCGACGTGGCGGTGTGGAACGTCGAGTACCGGCGGGTGGACTCCGGCGGCGGCTGGCCCACCACCGTGGCGGACGTCTGCGATGCCGTCGACCACCTCGCCGAGGTCTCCGCGCAGCTCGACGGCCGGTTGGATCTACGCCGGGTGGTGGTGGCCGGGCACTCCTCCGGCGGTCATCTCGCGCTGTGGGTCGCGGGGCGGGCGCGGCTACCGTCCTCGCTGCCCGGGTCCCGGCCGGTCGTGCCGGTCACCGGCTGCGTCTCCCTGGCCGGGGTGTCGGACCTGCTCATGGCCGAGCGCACCGGCGACCGGTACGTCCACAGGCTCCTCGGTGGCCGCCCGGACGATCGCCGCCAGCGCTACGTCGACGCGTCCCCGGCCACGCATCTTCCCGCCGGGATTCCGGTGGTGTGCGTCCACGGCCGCGACGACAAGGTGGTCCTGCCCGAGCAGTCCGAGTCGTATGTCCGGGCGGCCCGCCGCGCCGGCGACCCGGCCCGGGTCTCGCTGGTCCCCGGCGGGCACGACCCGTGGGGCGACATCAGCGGCACCGTGTGGCACGACACCCGCGACACGCTGCTGGCCATGGCCCGCCGCAACCCCAACCCGGTGGGCTAGCTCCAGCCGGTGTCCACGCGGATCCGTTCGAGCCGCCGGTAGGCGATCAGCCACTGGCCGTCCACCTTCCGGTACCGCTCGTGGTAGTGCCCCCAGCCGTGGAGCCGCCGTTCACGGCCGTCGACCGACCACCACAACCGGTCCTCCATCGCCCAGATGCCGGTGGCCGTGGGCTCACCGGTGGTCGGGTCCGGGCCCGTCAGCTCCAGCAGCGGCGTGTGCCCGTGATGGACGCTCGTCACCGGGTTCGGACCGTCGAGGGTGTCGCGGATCGCGGCGGTGAGCGCCTCGCGCCCGCGCACCTCGGCAGCGCCGCCGCTCGCCGCCCACGACTCGCTGACCACATCCTCGGTGTGGCACGGTCCGTAGGCGTCCCACTGTTTGGTGTCCATGACGTACAGGCGCCGGGCGAAGACCGCCCGGATCGCCTCGAGGTCCTCCACCGCGCTCCCGTCGTGCAGCCGGCTCAAGTCGTGTAATCAGCGTTGATCGAGATGTATTCGCGACTCAGGTCGCAGCCGTAGACGGTGCAGGCCCCGTCGGCCACGCCGGCGCCGCTCTCCACACCCAGGTCGACGGCGATGGTGACCTCCTCGGCCCGCATGATCTCGGTGAGCCGCTCGAGTTCGGCCTCGCCCGGGAACGCCGGGTAGGTCTCGAGGTCGCCGAACACGATGCGGACCCGCTCGGGGTCGATGTCCGTGTCGTCGTGGCACTTGCCGATCGCCATGGCGACCCGTCCCCAGTTGGGGTCGGCGCCGTGGACGGCGGTCTTGACCAGCGGGGAGTTGAGGATCGCCTTGGCCACCCGCTTGGCCTGGGCCCGGTCCCGCGCGCCCGTGACCTCGACCGTGAGGAGTTTGGTGGCGCCCTCCCCGTCGCGCGCGAGCTGGCGGGTCAGGTCGAGGCAGATCGCCTCGAACGCCTCACGCAGTTCGACCTCGCCGACAGGGTCGCCCGCGCCGCTGGCCAGGGCGATCGCGGTGTCCGAGGTCGAGGTGTCGGTGTCGACGGACAGGCAGTTGAAGGTCTCGTCCACCGCGGCCCTGAACGCGGAGTCCAGCACCCCCGGCTCCACCGCGGCATCGGTGAACAGCACCGCGATCATCGTGGCCATGTCCGGTTCGACCATTCCGACGCCCTTGGCGATGCCCACGATCTCGGCGGTGCCGCCCGTCGTCGTCGTCACCTCCACCCGCGCCGTCTTGGGATGGGTGTCCGTAGTCATCATCGCGGTGGCCAGCGCGACCGCGTCGGCGTCGAACCCGGCGCCGGCCAGCCCGTCGAGATGCGCGCGCAGCAGGTCCATCGGGTACCGCCGGCCAATGACGCCGGTGGAGGCGATGAGCATCTCCTCCGGCGCCGCCCCCACGGCGGCGGCCGCGTGATCGAGCACCTCGCGCGCGTCGGCCATGCCCTGTTCGCCGGTGGCGACGTTGGCGTTCTTGGCCACGACCACCACGCCGCGCGCCCGACCGCTCGCAGCATTGGCGCGGCTGAGCACGACCGACGGTCCGGCGAAGAGGGACCGGGTGAACACTGCGGACGACGCCGGGGAGGGACCGTCGTTGACGACGACGAAGACGTCATCCCCGCGCTCACGCAGTCCCGCGGCACCCGAGTGGGCGCGGAAGCCCGGCGGGAGCGGGATCGTCTGGGCGGCGACGGTGGCGTTCGGCGGAGTCATGCCGACCATTCTCCCCCGCCGATGTCCGCGGGCGGTGTGCGACCACCCGGAGCGGTGTGCCGGAGCGGTCCGCCGGGGCGCGTCGGCACCCGACAATTTCACGAATGTGACCGCACTAACAAGAGAGAAAAGTGCGACGCGATATGCTGCGTCGATAAAGAAATGAGCAATTCACACACTTTCCCGGACCCCTGCCAGAAGTGGTAATTCCGCGATCGCTGCGTAACGTCCTCCAGCGGATTCGGGATGTACATCGCGAGTCCGAAAGCAGGACTGCACCACGAGTGCGGCGCACCCTCGCGCCGCCCGCAGACGAAAGGATCATCACATGATCGAGCAGATCTTCACCGGCGTCCTCAACTTCTTCAACAGCCTCATCAGCACCGGCTCCGACGCCGCCGAGGGCTTCGTCAGCACCGGCTCCACCGCTGCCGAGGGTGTCTACGGCACCGTCACCGGCTCGCTCGGCAACGTCGTGGGCTCGCTCTGAGCTGAGTGACGCTGGACCCGCGAGGTCCTAGTCGCATTCAACGCCGACATTCTCTTTCGAGAATGTCGGCGTTGTGCATTTATCAGCCCATTCTTCTCCCGCCTTCCGGACTTTTCCGGGAAAGCCCGGCACGCCTTTCGGCAATGAATGTGGCGCAGATCACATTAAACCGCGAGTGCCTGCCAACCAGCGAAAGTAAAGAGCATTCCCCGTGAATCGCCCGCGCGCGACACTGAACCGGGTGACTCCTGATGCAGCCGTACGTAGCGTCCGGAGGTGAGTTCCCGACAGGCCTCGTGCTCATCGAGGACTCCGCTAAACCGAGCGACGCACCAGGCGTCGCATCCCCCGACGAAAGGACCATCTCATGGGTTCCATCGAGACTTTCCTCCCCGGCCTCGCCACCGGCTCCGCCGCCGTTAACACCGGCTCGCAGGTCGTCGACGGCGGTGCCGACCTGGCCGCCAACGTCCTCGGCTTCTTCGCCGGCCTCGTCGGCACGGTCACCGACGCCCTCGGTTCCTGAGCCGACGCGCCTGACGGCGCCTCGCCCGGGCCCGGCTTCGGTCGGCCCGAGCGCAGAGTGAGACCGGCCCCCGCTACGGCGGGGGCCGGTTTCCGCATTCCCGCAACCCGTTCGGTCGCAACCCGTTCTGTCGCGGCCCGTTCCGTCCACACGCGCCGGTACCGTGGAGCCATGGAACTCGACCTGACCCGCCACGTCGCCGCCGACCCCGACACCGTGTGGGCCGTGCTCACCGACATCCCCGAGGCGCACCGCACGCTCAGTGGCGTGCTGGCGGTCGAGATCCTCACCTCCGGCCCGTACCAGCCCGGTCTGCGCTGGCGTGAGACGCGCAAGATGTTCGGGATGAAGGCGACCGAGGAGATGATGGTGCTGGCCGTCGAGCCGCCACATTCCACCACCATCGTCGCCGAGAGCGGCGGCACCGAGTACAAGACCGTCTTCACGATCACCCCGGACGCCGACGGCGGTTCGACCCTTCGGATGCGGTTCGGTGCACACACCGCTCACGCCCCCGCGGTCTCCCGGGTCGTGATGTCCGTGATGGGCCGGTTCGCGGAGAGGTCGACCCGCAGGACGATGGAGCAGGACCTGGCGGACATCGCCGCCGAGGCCGAGCGGCGGGCCGGGTGACCCGCACCCGGCCGGGCGCCGATCAGCCCCGCAGCGCCACCGCCCGGTCCCACAGGTCCGCGACGACCTCCGACGCCGGCCGATCGGCGTAGGCGTCGGCCGCCCGCCAGCGCGACCCCGCCCACAGCGGCGGCACCTCGGAGTCCCCGGCCTGCGCGGCGGCCTTGCGCATGGGCCCGGTGAGCAGGTGGAGATGCGGGTACGCCGGGGGCGCCACCGCATCGAACTCCTCCACGAAACCGTTGACGAGCGCCCGGGCGTAGCGGCCGGTGTAGCAGCGGGTCGGCCGGGACTCCGTGAACCCGGGGTCGGCCAGCGCGCTCCTGTGCAGGTCGCTCGTGCCGGCCTCCGGGGTGCGCAGCAGGACGGTGCCCAGCTGCACACCGTCCGCCCCGGCGTCGAGCACGGCGACCACGTCCTCCGGCGTGCTGATCCCGCCGGCGGCGACGAACTGCGTCTCCGGCAGCGCCTCACGCACCGCCCGCACCAGCGCCACTGTGGTGATGCCGTCGGGCTCCTCCCCCACCGTCGTGGTGGAGCGGTGTCCTCCGGCCTCGGCGCTCTGCACCGACAGCCAGTCCGCCCCCGCCTCGACCGCCCGGCGTGCGTCGGCGACCCCGGCCACCGTGACGACCACGGCCGACCCCGCCTCCTGCAGAGCCCGGACCATGCCGGGATCCGGGATCCCGAAGGTGAAGGAGACCACCGCGACCGGGTCCGCCACCAGCGCCGCGAGGCTGGCGTTCTGGTCGAAGTCGGTGAACTCCGGCTCCTCCGGGAGCGTGACCCCCAGCCGTCGTGCGACCGGCCCGATCGCCGCCGCGTACCCCGCCACCGCGTCCCGTCCACCCGCCGCCGACAGGGCGGCGTCGGAGTCGTCCCGGTCCACGAGGAAGACGTTCACCCCGAACGGCGCGTCCGTCAGCTCACGCACACGCGCGATCTCCGCGCGGAGGCCGGCGGCGTCGAGGTACCCCGAACCGATCATCGCGAGCCCGCCCGCCTCGCCGACCGCGGCGATGAGCTCCGGCGTTGTGGGTCCGCCCGCCATCGGCGCACCGATCACGGGACGCCGCAGGTGGGACGGCAGGAGGCGGGGCCGGACGTGGCGGGTGTCGTCGTGGATCATGCCCCCGACGCTACGCCCGGCGGTACCGCCCGGCGTCGGGTCACCGCATAGACCGCGCCGCCGACGACGAAGACGACGACGCCCCCGATCACCGACTGCCAGGGCAGACTCCCGGCGACCACCACGCACCCGATCGCACCCAGCACCGGCACCCAGGCCGGCAGTCGCCGATGCCGCCGATCGAGGCGCAGTGCGGCGGCGTTCGCCACGAGGTAGTAGATCAGCACCGCGAAGGAGGAGAACCCGATCGCCTGACGGACGTCCGCGACCAGCACGATCGCGGCCACCAGCACGCCCACGCAGAGCTCGGCGACGTACGGCGTTCGCGTGATGGGATGCACGGCCGCGAGCGGCGCGGGCAGGTGCCGGTCGCGCGCCATCGCCATCGCCGTTCGGGACACGCCGAGCACCCCACCGAGCAACGCCCCCAGGGCCGCGATCCCGGCGGCGATTCGGACCACCGACGCGAGCACCGCGCCACCGCCTGACTCGCCACCGTCTCCTGCGCCACCGCCTGCCGCGCCGCCGACCTGAGCGGCCGCGTCGAGCACCGGCGCGGCGCTCGCGGCCACTCCCCCCACCCCGAGCACGTGCACCGTGGCGGCCAACACCGCCGCGTAGACCCCGATGACCACGGTGATCGCCACGACGACCGCGCGGGGGATCGTGCGGGCGGGCTCACGCACCTCCTCGGAGAGGGTGGCGATGCGGGCGTATCCGGCGAAGGCGAAGAAGCAGAACCCCGCGCCCCCGAGGACCCCGAGGACCCGGGCGGGCCACGCCTCACCGTCGACGGCGGGCGGTGGCGCCACCGGGCCGGCACTCGCGGGCCCCGTGACCCACGCCATCGCGACGAACACCGCCAGAACCGCCAGCACGATTCCGACCAGCACCTTCGACGCGGCGGCCGTGCGCTGCACGCCGAGCACCGACAGGATCGTCAGCGCGAGCACCGCCGCGGCCGCGACGAGGTCGGCGTGCCCGGGCCAGGTGTACAGGCCGACGGTGAGGGCCATCGCCGCGCAGGATGCGGTCTTGCCCACCACGAAACCCCATCCGGCGAGGAACCCCGGCAGCGGCCCGAGGTGTTCGCGCCCGTAGACGTACGTCCCTCCCGCCGAGGGGAACTGCGCCGCCAGCCGGGCCGACGACAACGCGTTGCACACGGCCACCACCGCGGCCACCGCGAGCGAGACCCACACCAGCGAGCCGGCGCGGGCCGCGGCGGGCGCGAACGCCACGAACACCCCGGCCCCCACCATCGCGCCGAGTCCCACGACGACGGCATCGGACAGGCCCAGTCTGCGCTCCAGAGTCGACGTCACCGTGTCACCATCACAAACCCGGGTGGACGGCAGATGAACGTGGCACCCGGCCCCCCGCTCGAATTCGGCTCACCCGCCGGTCCGGATACATTGGGGGTCGTGTCCCTCACCCGCCGGCTCCGCGTGACGGCTGCCGTCCTCATCACCGGACTGGCGATGAGCGGGTGCGCGGACGACGAACCCGTGGACCCGGCCCCCGTCAGCGCTGCGGCCACCCCGGCAGCGACAGCGGCTGGCGCTGCGCCGCCCGCGCCACCGGCGCCGCCACCTGCACCGCCGTGCGAGTCGCCCCTGGATTCACTGAGCCAGCGGGAGCGGATCGCGCAACTGTTCACCGTCGGCGTGAGTTCGATGGCAGACGCCCGGCAGGCGGTCGAGCAACACAAGATCGGGGGGATCTTCCTCGGTGGCGGCGTCGTCGGCGAGGTGGTCTCGGGCGACGCGCTCGCCCGTCTCCAGCAGGACTCTCCCCTCCCGCTGCTGGTCGCGATCGACGAGGAGGGCGGCCGCGTGTCCCGCATCGCCCCCTACGCCGGCCCGCTGCCGTCCGCCCGGGTCATGGCGGCCACCATGAGTCCGGAGCAGGTCCGGTCGGCGGCCCGCGCGCGCGGCGAGTTCCTGCGCGGGATGGGCGTGACCGTCGACTTCGCCCCCTCGGTCGACGTGTCCGCGCAACCGGACGGCGCCGTGATCGGGGACCGCTCCTTCTCCCCCGATCCGGCCCGCGTGGTGCGCTATGCCCGCGCGTTCGCGACCGGACTGCAGGACGCCGGTGTGGCCCCGGTCTTCAAGCACTTCCCCGGCCACGGCCGCTCCTCCGGCGACAGCCACAACCAGTCGGTGACCGTGCCACCCCTGGACCAGCTCGTGCCCCACGACCTGCACCCGTTCGCCGAACTCGCCGGGACCCCCGGCGCCGGCATCATGCTGGGCCACCAGCAGGTGCCCGGACTGACCGGGGTGGACCGTCCGGCCTCGCTCTCACCGGCGGCGTACCGACTCCTGCGGGAGGGCCACGGTTACGGGGCGCAACCGTTCGACGGACCGATCTTCACCGACGACCTGTCCGGCATGCGCGCGGTCACCGACGCCTTCCCGCTGCCCCGGGCGGTCGCCGAGTCGCTCATCGCCGGCGCGGACTCCCCGCTGTGGATCACCACGGCCGGGATCGGCGAGGCCTTGGACGCCGTCGAACAGGCCCTGGCCAATGGCGCCCTGAGCAGACAGGCCCTCGACCGCTCCCTGATGCGCATGGCGGCACTGCGCGGGATCCCCGGCTGTGTGGGCGGCCCCGCCACCGGGCAGGTCGAGGGCGCCGCCGCACTGTCCGCACCGATCCCCGACCTCGCCCCCCGCGCCGGACTGCCCGCACTGCCGGGGCCACCCGGCTGACCGGTCAGCCCGCGCCCTCCGGAGTCGCCGCGCCCCCGGTCCACACGCCCGAGGATCCGCGACGGTGCGAATCCACCAGGTGGGTGTCGACCACCCCGATCGCCTCCATCAGCGCGAAGACGGTCACCGGTCCCACGAAGCTGAAACCCCGTCGTTTGAGCTCCTTCGCGAGCGCCTCCGACTCCGGCGAGCGGCTGGGTACCTCGTCCGCGGTCCGCGGCTGCGGGGTGGTCTCCGGCCGGTACGACCAGATCAGCTCCCCGAGCCCGCCCTCGGACCGCAGGGCTACCACTGCACGCGCGTTGGCGATGGCGGCGTCGATCTTCCGGCGGTTGCGCACGATCCGCTCGTCGGACATGAGCCGGGCCACGTCGTCCTCGGTGAAGGCGGCGACAGCGTCCGGGGAGAACCCCGCGAACGCCTCCCGGAAGGCCGGGCGCTTGCGCAGGATCGTCACCCAGCTGAGCCCGGACTGGAATCCCTCGAGGACCAGCCGCTCGAACAGGCCGGCCTCGTCGCGGACGGGCACGCCCCACTCGGTGTCGTAGTACTCCCGCAGCAGGGGGTCCCGCGCCGCCCAGGGAGGTCGCCTCAGTCCGTCCTCGCAGAGCACCGTGCCGGCGGCGGAGGCGTGGTTCTGGGTCTGGTTCTGGGTCTGGATCTGTGTCTGGGGCTGGGTCTGCATGGGGTCTCCCGGGTTCATCGGACCACCCGTGTGGCGGTCGCCCGCCACCCTAGGACCGCGCTACGACAGCACGCCCGTGAGCTGGACGATCCGCACCAGAGCCAGGACCAGCAGCGCCACACCCACCACGAGGGTGAGCACGCGCCCGGCCACGCGGCCGTACGACAGGAACCGGTCGATCCGGCGGGTGGCCGCGGTGATCCCGCCCGACCGGACCCGCGCCAGGGCGACGATCAACCCGGCACTGGGCAGGATCGCGATGATCGCGAAGTACAGGATCTGCAGCAGCTTGGACCACCACGGGGTCTCGGCGAAGGAGATGAGCACCATCCCCGCGGCGAACGGCGCCGACGTCCCGGACTGGATGACGCCCAGGGCGACACCCGTGGCCATGATCCCGAACTTCTGCAGGATGTTCTGCGTCAGCGGCGCCTCGACGCTCTCCTCCTTGGCCTCGGCGGGCTGCCGCAACCCCATGACCGTGATGACGAGGCCGACCACGCCGAGCGCGACCATCGCCCACAGGTTGTAGAACAGGCTGCGGACGAACTCCTGGTTGTTGCCGATCACCCACACCGAGATCAGCGAGAGCAACACGATGCCGCAGAACGCGCCGCCGGTGAACCGTGCGGCCCGCGGCGCGAACGCGACCCCGCGTCCGGCAGAGGTCAGCCACAGGCCCGCGATGACGGCGAAGGCCAGGAGGTTGAGCGAATCGATCGCCGCGAAACCCAGCAGGCTGAGGTAGTACTGCACCGGACAACCCTACCGACGTCGGCCCGGCCGGAAGTCTCGGAGGCCGTCGGGATCAGCGTCGTCGTCGCGGTCGCGGCCCTCGTTGTCGTCCCGCTCGCCGTCGTCCCGCTCGCCGTCGTCCCGCTCGCCGTCGTCCCGCTCGCCGGCAGAGCTCCCCTCCCGGCGCGGGCGGCCGAACACCGACCGCTCGCGGCGCCGCAGCACGTCGAGGTCCCGCACGGTCCAGCTCCGCACCGGTGCCGGGACACGCCACTGTCGCCACCACGCGACCATGCGGAACGCGAACACGAGGAAGGACAACACGGTCGCGGCGATCGGCCCCCAGGTGTCGGTGGCCACGGCGAGGGCCGTCAGGGCGGCACCGGTCGCCGCCGGGATGACATACAGGTTGGAGCCGCTGAACACCGCGGGGATCTCGTTGGCGACCACGTCCCGCAGCAACCCGCCGCCCACCGCCGTGACCACCCCGAGCAGCAGCGCCGACGCGACCGGCATCCCGTGATCCAGCGCCCGCGCGGTGCCGAAGGTGCAGAACAGCCCTAGGCCCGCGGCGTCGAACGCGACGATCAGGGTCTGCACGCGGTGGATGAGCGAACCGAGCAGGTACACGACCGCCGCCGCGACCACGGGCGCGACCAGGTAGATCGGCTCCGACAGCGCGAGCGGGGTGACCCCCAGCAGGACGTCACGGATGATGCCGCCACCGAGACCGGCGAGAAGCCCCAGCACGAGGCCACCGGTGATGTCGATGTCCTTCCGCGCCGCCAGCAGGTTCCCGGACAGGGCGAAGAAGAACACACCCATCAGGTCGAACCACAGGACCAGCGGCGAGGACTCCACGGCGGGGCCTAGACCACCGCGTCGGCCGCGTCCGACGCATCCGTGGTGGAACGCGCGTGATGACGGTTGCGCACCGCCCGGAACGTCCAGAGCTTGTTGACGATGAAGTTGATCGGCATCGTGATGAGGATCGTCAGCAGCTGACTCCAGTACTCACGGGAGTTGATCCCGGCGTCCTCGTGGAACAGCGGCTCCGGTAGGTAGAACGGGCTGGTGGGGTTGGTGAACGCGAGCTTGATGAAGATACCCGCGGCCGCCGCCACCGACCCCACCACGAGGAACGGCCAGAACTCCTGCCAGGGCGGCGCCTTGTGCCCCTTGCCGAACGTCCAGTGCCGGTTGAGCAGGAAGTTGTAGACGTTCGCCACGAGGAAGGCCACGATCCACACCAGCGTGGTGAACCGGAAGTTGAACTCCGTCCCCCCGAGCGGGAAGAGGATGTCCTGGGCGTTCTGTGTCCCGCCGTTGGCCTTGTTCATCAGGACCGTGACGATCATGTTCACGACCATGCCGGAGCCACCCACGATCCCGAACATGAGGAACTGTCGGGCGCCACGACGGTAGCGGCCGGGTTCGGGGAGGGCTGGGGTCACAGGCGATGAGTGTAGGCGTTCACCGCCCTCTCAGGCCGCGCCGTGTCCTTCCGCGATGCGTTCCGCCGGGTCCTCGATGGGCCCGGGTGCGGTGCCGTCGCCGAACGGTCGACCGCCCAGTTCCTCGCGGTGGTGCGGGGTGAGCAGACCGGACAGGTCCGGCCCCTTGGGGACCACACCGGTGGGGTTCACGTCCCGGTGGACGTCGTAGTAGTGCTCCTTGATCTGCGGGAAGTCGCAGGTGTCACCGAAACCGGGGGTCTGGAACAGGTCCCGCAGGTAGCCCCACAGCGCGGGCATCTCGGAGATCTTGTTGCGGTTGGCCTTGAAGTGGCCGTGGTAGACCGCGTCGAAGCGGACCAGTGTGGTGAACAACCGGATGTCCGCGACGGTGATCGTGTCGCCGACGAGGTAACGGCGCGTGGACAGCCGCTCCTCGAGCCGGTCCAGCGATTCCCACAGCTCGTCGTACGCCTGCTCGTAGGCGTCCTGGTCCGCCGCGAATCCGCAGCGGTACACGCCGTTGTTCACGGTGGGGTAGATCCACGAGTCCAGCTCGTCGATCTCGTCCCGGTGCTCGGCCGGGTACAGGTCCGGGGCACCCTCGCGGTGGAAGGCCGTCCACTCGGAGAGGAGATCGAAGTTGAGCTTCTGATAGGCGTTGGTCACCACCGACTTCGTGGGCAGATCGACCAGCGCGGGGACCGTGATGCCGCGCGGGTAATCGGGGATCCGGTTGAAGTAGGCCTCCTGCAGGCGGTGCAGGCCGGTCTCCGGGTCGCGCTCGTCCGGGTCGAGGTCGAAGACCCAGGAGTTGACATCGTGCGTGGGGCCCGCGAGACCCATCGAGATGACGCCCTCGAGTCCCATGAGTCTGCGCACGATGATGGTGCGACTGGCCCACGGGCAGGCGCGGGCGGCCATGAGTCGATACCGGCCGGGCTCCACCGGCCACCGCATCTCGCCCACCCTGTCCCCCACCGGTTCCGACCCGGCCGGTACGTCCGCCACCACGCGATCGTTGATGTAGGTGGCGTCGCGGACGAACTCGCCGTCGGTCGAGGCGTTCCTGGCGGGCGTGAAGTCGGAATCGGCAGCCATGAGGGCCTCCAGAGGTAGGCGTGAGGTCATTGATGCATCACCAACATACCGGGTGGAATGTGGCCAGGCCAGCCCTCCTCCCCACAAGGGGTGTGCGACGCTGGGCACCATGGACTCCGCGCACGTCGACGACGTCCCCGCCCGCTACTCCGACTTCGCCGAGTTCGAGGTCCGCGGACGCACCCCGGTGTACCTCTCCTGGGCCCGGGGCATCGCGGACGACCCCGCCACCAGCGACCTCATCGCCTCTCTGCCCCGGATCAAGCGTCAGCCGGCACTGTTCTTCGCCGCCGCCCGGCATGCCGGCGCACCCGAGACCGAGGACTACCCGGCCTTCCGCGACTTCGTCCACGCCCGGTGGTCGGAGATCGAGCAGGTCATCCTCACCCACTCCACGCAGACCAACGAGGCCAAGCGCTGCGCGGTGCTCCTGCCGTTCCTGTCCCTGCTGCCCGGACCGCTCTCGCTGGTGGAGATGGGCGCCTCCGCCGGCCTGTGCCTCTACCCGGACCGCTACGCCTACCGGTACACGCTCGACGGCGGCGTCACCCGCGAGCTGACGCCCGCATTCGTCGACTCTGCCGCGGCGCCCCCGGTCCTGGACTGCGACCTGCGCGACGGCGTCCCGCTGCCCCGCGCGTTGCCGGAGGTCGTCCACCGGGGCGGCGTCGACCTCTCCCCCATCGATCCCGCCGACGCCGACTCCCGCGCCTGGCTGCACAGTCTCATCTGGCCCGGACAGCAGGCCGAGCGCGGTCCCCGCCTCGACGCCGCGCTCGACATCGCGGGCGCCGACCCTCCGCAGATCATCGCGGGCGATCTGGTCGAGGAGCTGGAGGCCTCCGTCGCCGCCTGCCCCGCAGGGTCGACACCGGTGGTGTTCCACACCGCAGTGCTCGGTTACCTCGAGCCGCCGGCCCGCGCCGAGTTCGTCCGCCGGGTCGCCGAGCTGGACTGTGTGTGGATCTCGGTCGAGGGTGTGACCCTCCTGCCCGACGTCGCCGCGCAGGTCCCGGAGTCGATCCGTCGACACAAGGGCATCTTCGTCGTCGCCGTCAACGGTCGCCCCCTGGCCACGGCGCACGGTCACGGTGAATGGGTCCGCGCGCTCGACATGCCCTGAGCTAGCCGAACGGCCACCCGCGCCGCATCGGCGCGTCCGTTCCGGCCCCACCCACCTCGGGCTCGATGAGGTACTCCGTGCCGAAGGCCACGGCGTAGATGTCCGGCGGGAAGGCCAGCATCATGCCGATGTCACTGGTCTGACTGGCGTGGCACTGCATCGCGCGGCGCTTGAGGTCGATCACGTCCGCGGGCAGGTCGACCGCCCACGTGATCTCCGACTCCGCGACACCGATCGGTTGACCGTCGTCCCCGGTGAGGATCGCCTGCCGGATCCGGTCCACGTCGAGGTCCATCCCACCGGACGCCAGCGCCTGCATGAACTCCGCCGCCTCGGGACTGTCGAGCATCGCCAGCTGGGCGTCCCGGTTGGTCGTGGCCTCGAGCAGGCGCGGGCGCCGCGCGGCCAGTTCCACCGCACGGCGGGCGATCCGGTGCACCGCGATGTGGTCGGGGTGCCCGTAGTTGCCGTGATGGTCGTACCCCACCAGGACGTCGGCGTCCTCGCGGTCGCAGATCCGCGCCACCCGCGCCGCGGCGTCGTCGACGTCGGCGCGGTGCAGGCACAGCGGGTCATCGTTCTGTTCCCACCCGGTCATCCCCGAGTCGCGGTATCCCAGCCAGTCGATCCGGGCCACGCCCAGTACCGCCGCCGCCGCCCGTGCCTCCCCTCGCCGGTACTCGACCAGGTCGCCGTCGGGTCCGAGGTGCTCGGGACGCTCGCCGTGATCGCCGTCGGTGGCGAACACCGTCACCACACGGTGCCCGTCGCGGGAGGCGAGCGCCATCATCCCCGCGGTCTGCGAGGTTTCGTCGTCGGGATGGGCGTGGAGGAACACGATGGTCGACACCCGGACATTCTGCCCTGCCCGACCGCCCGGCGCGGGGCGGCCAGCTCAGGCGCGGGCGGCGGGGTGGACGGCGAGCCAGCGGTCGAACGCCTCGGCGCTGGTGAGCTCGGGCGAGTAGCCGAAGACCTCACGGAGCCGGCTGTTGTCGAGCACCGGCTCGGGGACCGCAAGGGTGCGCTTGCCGAGCGGCGCAGCGATCTGGTCGATGGTGAGCGTTCCCGTGCCGGCGACGTTGTAGACACCGGCCGGCCCGTCGCCCACGGCGCGCACGATGATCGCCACCAGGTCGGTGTCCCAGATGAAGACGAACGGCGAGTCCGACCCCCGGACGGCGAGCAACGGTGGAACAGGGCGGTGATCTGGTTGTCCACGGTGTCGCCGAGGATCGTGCCGATGCGCAACACGACCTGGTCGAGATGGGGGTGCTCGCGGCGGGCGTCGGCCAGCATGTGCTCGACGAGCGCCTTGTGGTGGCTGTAGGCGAACGCGCTGGTGCCGCGGACGGCGTGGTCCTCGGTGATCGACACCGACAGCGCAACGTCGCCACGCGCCCGGTGCGTGAGGATGTTGGAGACGTTGCCGGGCGGGCAGCACGCCACGAGGATCATGCCGAGCGCGACCGACCCCTGCACGCCGAGCAGCAGCGTCAGCAGGAACGTCAGCGCGGGCAGCAGCGCGAACTGTGCTGCCACGGCCACCGCGAACGCCCTGGGCTTGCGCAGCGCCAGCCGGAAGTCGGAGAGCCGCGTGTCCATGGCGATGCCGAACAGGATCAGTCCCAGGACGATCTTCAGCGTGGTGAGGGACCCGGAGTCGAACGCGATCCGGATGTCGTCGACGTTCACGAGCCGGCCCCCGGTGTCTGCGCGGAGTCCGAACCCGCCGCCTCCATGCGCGCGACCAGCCCGGTCACGGCGCCGCGGTAGGCGCTCTTGTTGACGTAGTAGGCCATCCGGTCCAGCCCGAGGTAGTTGTAGCCCCCCGTGAGGTCCGGGCGGGGGCCGCGCCGGGAGGAGTCGACGACGGCGAGGGCCGCACGCCCGGCCGGGAAGTCGTCACGGCGTGCCGCGAGATAGCGGGCGACGAGGTCGGCCTGTTCGTAGCGGCCCTGCCAGCCGATGCCGGAGGCCTCGAGCATGCCGAGTACCGCGAGGTCGTCGCGGGCCGACGGGAAGATGTTGACGTGCAGGTCCGGCGCGGGGGCGCTCTCGGCCCAGTCGAGGTGGCGGCGGTCGATGAACGGGTAGTTCAGCACGTAGCCGGTGGCGAGCATGACGAGGTCGTACTCGCCAGACGTCCCGTCGACGAAACGCACGGTCCGCCCGTCGAACCGGTCGATGTCCGCCCGGACCCCGATGTCGCCGTGGCCCACGTGCTGCAGGATCAGACTGTTGACGACGGGGTGGGACTCGTAGATCTTGTGGTCGGGCTCGGGGAAGCCGAACCGGGTCGGGTCGCCGGTGAAGGCCTTGAGTACCCGCGAGTCGATGGACTGCTTGATCCGCGGGGGCAGGGGGCGACCGCCGGACCCGAGGGTGTCGGCAGGTCGGCCGAAGAGATACTTGGGCACGAAGTGGTAGCCGCGCCGCACGCTGATGTCGACCGACGCGGCGTGGTGGACGGCGTCGACCGCGATGTCGCAGTCGCTGTTGCCCCCGCCCACCACGAGGACGCGCTTCCCGGCCAGCTCCCGCGGGTACTTGTAGCGGCTGGTGTGGCGGACCTCGCCACTGAAGTGCCCCGCGAACTCCGGGATCTTGGGCTCGGAGAGGGTGCCGTTAGCGATCACCAGCGCCGAGAACTCCCCGGCGTAAGCCCCGGGCCCGGGGCCCACCTCGTCGTCGTCGTCAATCCCCTCGCCCCCACCCACCGCGCGCACGGTGAGTCGCCATCCGGAGTCGCGCTCGCCGCTCACCGGTTCCGCGCGGACCACCTCGGTGCCGAAGCGGAACCGGTCGCGGAGGCCGAAGTGGTCGGCGAAGTCGCGGAAGTAGGCCAGCAGCCGGCGGTGGTCCGGGTAGTCGGGGGTGTCGGCCGGCATGGGGAACTCGGCGAACTCCGTGGTGCGGGCGGAGGAGATGAGGTGGGCCGACGCGTAGACCGTGCTGCGCGGGGAGTCGATGTTCCACCGCCCGCCGACGTCTCCGGCGAGATCGAAGCCCACCCAGGCGACGCCCTGCGGTCGAGGTTGCGGGCTGCGGCCAGGCCGGAGGGCCCGGCCCCGATGATGGCGACTGGACGGGTGTCAAAGATGGGCACGGGTACAGATACTGCCCCAGAACGCGAGAATCCCCGGCCGGTCTCGTCCGCACTGGACGAAATCGACCGGGGAGGGCCCGGAAGCGACCCGGAGTCTACTTCTCGCGAACGACCGAGCCGTCGTCCTGCAGACGCAGGAGCGGGTAGATGCCGTTCTCGTCGTGGTTCTCGTCGCCGACGACCGGGGGGTTGAAGACGCAGAGCATCTGCATCTCCTCCTCCACGATCACCTGGTGCTTCTCGTTGCCGTCGAGCAGGTACATGGAGCCCGCCTCGAGCGGGTACTCCTTGTCGTTGGTCAGGTCACGCAGGGTGCCCTTGCCACGGGTCAGCCACACGGCCTCGATGTGGTTGGCGTAGTGGAAGTCGTTGGTCGTGCCGGCCGCGATGGTGGTCTCGTGGAACGAGAACCCGACGCGGTCGTCGGCCAGGACGATGCGCTTGGACTCCCAGTTGCCGTTGTTGCCCTTGATGTGGCGGTCGGTGTCGGTGATCTCTGCGGTGGTACGAACGATCATGCGGGGCCTCCTCGGCGAGGTCGTGGGTCGAGGGTGGGTGGTCGGGCGCGCTCAGAGGTACTGCTGGGCGAGGACGTGGTCAACGGCCTCGTAGCAGATCTCGATGCCCCGATCGCGCTCTTCGTCGGTCAGGGTGAGCGGGGCGAGGAACTTGACGACCTCGTCGCTCGGGCCGGCGGTCTCGACCAGCATCCTGTTGTCGAAGCAGCGGGCCATGACCTCTCCGGCCAGTTCCGGCTTCTCGAGGAAGGCGATACCGAACGCCATGCCGCGGCCGCGGAGTTCGAGCTTGCCCTCGTACTTGTAGACCAGCGGGGAGAAGCGCTCGCGCAGGATACGGCCGTTCTCCAGCGTGCGGTTCTGCAGCTTGTCGTCGGACCAGTACTTGCGCAGCGCCACATCGGCGGTGATGAACGCCATGTTGTTGCCGCGGAAGGTGCCGTTGTGCTCGCCCGGGGTCCACTCGTCGAGCTCGCGGTTGAACAGGGTGACCGCCAGTGGCAGGCCGTAGCCACCGATCGACTTGGACAGGCAGACGATGTCCGGCTTGATGCCCGCGAACTCGAACGAGAAGAACTCGCCGGTGCGACCGCAGCCCATCTGGACGTCGTCGACGATCAGCAGGATGTCGTGGCGCTTGCACAGCTCGTCGAGGGCCTTCAGCCACTCGGCGCGCGCAGCGTTGATGCCTCCCTCGCCCTGGACGCACTCGACGATCACGGCCGCCGGGCGGTTCATGCCCGAGCCGGAGTCGACGAGGACGCGCTCCATCCACTGGAAGTCCTCGGTGACGCCACCGAAGTAGTTGTCGTACGGCATCGGCGTGGCGTGGACCAGCGGGATGCCGGCACCGGCGCGCTTCATCGAGTTGCCGGTCACCGACAGCGATCCGAGGGTCATGCCGTGGAAAGAGTTCGTGAAGTTGATGATGGCCTCGCGGCCGGTGACCTTACGGGCCAGCTTGAGTGCCGACTCCACGGCGTTGGTGCCGGTCGGCCCGGGGAACATCACCTTGTAGTCCAGCCCGCGCGGCTCGAGGATCTTCGAGGAGAAGGTCTCCAGGAACGCGCGCTTGGCGACGGTGTACTTGTCAAGCGAGTGGGTGACGCCGTCGCGCTGGATGTACTCCAACAGCGCGCTCTTCATGTCGTCGTCGTTGTGGCCGTAGTTCAGTGCGCCGGCACCGCCGAAGAAGTCGAGGTACTCGTCTCCGTCGACGGTCGTGAGCGTGGTGCCCTTGGCGGTGTCGAATACCACCGGCCAGTTGCGCGAGTAGCTACGGACCTCAGACTCGCGGTCGGAGAAGATGTCCGTATTGGTGCTGGTGTCGTGCGTGGACTCGGTCATGGTCTTCAGATCACTCCATTTGTGAAGAGGCGGGCGACGGTGGCGGGCCGGGCGGCCCGCGCGCCCTCGTCTAGGAAATCGTGTACAGGTCTTCTTGCTCGTGACCTTCGCCGAGGAGTTCGGAGCTCAGGTAGTCCTCGTCGGACAGCGTCATCCCGCGGTCTCGCGCGACGGCACCGAAGGTGCGCTGGGACGCCTCGTTGTCCGGGCTGATGGTGGTGCGCAGGCGCACCACGCCGCGCTCGGCCAGCCGGTCCATGAGGCTGTGCAGCAGTCGCGCCGCCAGTCCCTTGCCGCGCTGGTCGGCGTCGACGCCGACCTGCCACACGAAGATCGTGTCCGGCTCCGAGGGGCGGATGAATCCGGTGACGAATCCGACGACCCGGCCCTCGACCTCCACCACCACGGAGCTCTCCGAGAACTCCGCCCCCCACAGCACGTAGGCATAGGAGGAGTTGAGGTCGAGAACGCCGCTGTCTCGGGCGATCTCCCACATGCGGGTTCCGTCGGCCGCGGTGGGCACACGGAACAGCGCGTCGGACGAATCAGGGTTACGGGGTACTACTCGTTCTCCTGGGTTCATAGTCGGTGTCCACCGTAGTGACGTCCCCACGTTGTTGCATCACCCTTCCCCAATTCGTTACCTGAAAACACGATGAGTGTGCAGGTGGCCGCCGGGGAGTGAGGTCGGTCACGCGGCAGTCTCCGACAACGGTTCCGGCGCCGGCCCTGCGGTGAGAGAATCAGGACATGGACGCCAACCCGATCACCGAATTCGACGAGGCGCGAAGTCTGCAACTTCTGGGCACGGTCTCCTTGGGACGCCTGGTCACCGTCTCCGAGGGCCG
The DNA here is from genome assembly GCF_051994785.1 of Dietzia sp. MNB45. Classification (NCBI taxonomy): domain Bacteria; kingdom Bacillati; phylum Actinomycetota; class Actinomycetes; order Mycobacteriales; family Dietziaceae; genus Dietzia; species Dietzia sp. MNB45. The sequence continues at coordinate 3,333,380 of NZ_CP163397.1, forward strand.
TGCCGACATCTTCCCCGTCAACTACGCGCTCTCCCCGGAGGGCAAGCTCTTCTTCCGCACCGCGGAGGGTTCCAAGCTCGCCGGGATCACGGTCCATCCGGATGTCGTGTTCCAAGTCGACCACATCGAGGGCGACGACGCCTGGTCGATCGTCGTCCGCGGGACGGCGCGACGGCTCGACAGCTTCGCGGAGATCAACCGCGCGGAAGAGCTCGGGCTCAAACCCTGGATCCCGACCCTGAAGTACAACTTCGTCGAGATCACGCCCGAGAAGATCTCCGGCCGCGGATTCACCTTCGGCGAGGAGCCGGAGCGCTACACCGGTTACTGACCCACGCCCTCCTGACCTGCGCCCACCCAGCCGCCTAGAACGGTGGTGGGTCGATGAGTTCGTCGAGGCGTTCGTGGAGTAGGGCGCGGATGCCTTTTTCGATGTCGCTGTGGTGGGGTTTGTTGCGGGCCCACCAGCGGCTGGCGCTCTCGGGGGTGGCGCTGGCGGGGGTGGCTTTCTCGGGCGTGGTGTCGGTGGCCGCGCCGGTGCTGGAGCTGGAGGCGCCCGTCCCGGTCCCGGGGGCGGGTGGGGCGGGGTCAAAGGTGCGGGCGCGTTCGGCCTTGCGGCGTTCGGTGTTGCGGCGTTCGGTGCGGTGGCGGGCCGCGCGGCGCGACCAGAACGTCGGCTCGGCGTCGGCCTGCTCGTCACCGGTGGGCCCGGGGCTGCGGCGTTGTTGCCGGGTCCACGCCTCGGTTTCGGCGCGGGCCTGTTCACGCCGGTACTCGGCCAGCGGACCGGAGGGTCGGGTGAGCATGGTCGAACCGTCCGGGGTGCGCACGGTCAGGGTGCCGTCGGGGTGCAGGTCGTAGATCCAGTCGGAGAAGGTCTTGAACCGGTGATGGCGGCGGCACATCGCGGCCAGGTTGGCCTCGATGGTGTGCCCGCCCCGCTGGGGGTCGGCGTGATCGAACGGCACCACATGATCCAGATCACAGGCCTCGGCCGGGATCGCGCAGCCGGGGTGGCGGCAGGTGCCGTCCCGTAGCCGGATCCGGCGCGCGAGTTCGGCGCTGGGCCGGTACTGCAGGGCGGCGCGGGCGTCATCGGCGGCCCCGATCCGCGGATCGATGGGCTCGAAGGTGGCTCCGTCGCTGGTGGCGAGCATGTCCAGCAGGGCCTGCAGGGCGGCCTGGCCGGAGCGGGTGAACTCCACTCGGGCGCCGCCAGCGTCGCGGGCGTGGTTGCCGGTGGCGATGACGGTGACCTTCGGCCGCAACGCCACCCCACCGGTCCCGCCGGGGCGGGCAGGGGTGCCGGCCGGGGCGGCGTCGCCGCACACCAGAGACATCAGGGCGTCGGCGCGACGCTCGGCGATCGAGTAATCCTCGACCTCGCCGGCGCCGCCGGCGCCGGCGCCGGCGGCGGGGTTGGCGCCGGGGTTGGCGGTGTCGGCTTGGGTGTTGGCGGCGGCTTGGGCGTCGGCGTACTTGTGGTCTTTCACGCGTTGGTCGAGGGCCTCGGCTAGGACGGCGGCTTCCTCGGTGGCCAGGATCGCCGAGACGCTGGACATGCCGTCGACGCCCTTGTGCAGTCGCACCCCGCGGGTGCGGGCCGCTTCCTGACGGCGCAGGCGGATGCCGTTCGCGTCGTAGCGGGAGATGATCGCATCGACGTTGCCGCGGATGGCTTTCTCACCCATGCGCACCCCGCCCTCGATCGCGGCGAGATACTCCTCGACGACCTGCCGCTGCACCGCCTCGAGCACATCGACGTGGACGGTGGCCATCTGCGAGGCCAGGATATTCGCAGCCTGCAGATCCAGCCGCCCCTGCGCCATCGCGGACAGGATCGCCGGATACCGCAGGTGCAGATCGAGGGCGAAGGTGATCATCCGTTCGGCCCGGCCCGTCGAGATCGCCATCGCCGACACCACGTACCCCGCCGCGACATCGATCGGATCGAGCACCGCATGCCCGGGCCGACACTCACCGCCGCCCGCCCCGGACTCCTCCCGGCGCTGGCATTCGACAACCAGCTCGTAACAGGCCACGAACCGGCGCGCCGCCGCACGATTCTCCCCCATCCACCCCTCACGCGCCGCCGCCCGCAGCCCCGACAACGAAGAGGGCGCCGCGGAACCAGAGCCGCCACCGGACGGGGACGGACCACCGGACGGGGACGGGCCACCGGCCGCAGCGTCTGCGTTCCCGCCCATGTGCCCCACCCCCTGACCGTGCGCACGGTCTCGAACCTGTGTTCTATGATACGCACGCACATTCGAACAGGCAAGGGTCACACATCATCAAATAGCCCCAGCCGAGAACACGCGGGACCGTCGTGCTCACCCCAGCGACGCGGCCACCGCCGCCTTCGCCCACTGCCCCACCCCGATGAGGGTCGCCGACGCCGCGCCGCACCAGTCGCCGTAGCCGAGCAGGAACAGTCCCGGGACGCCCGGCACCTCGACGCCACTCGTGAGGACCCGTCCGTCGCGACGCGGCAGCAACCCCCGCAAGTGACCCAACGCCGGCCGGAAGCCGGTACACCAGATCACCGCGTCGACCGGCTCGCGTCGACCGTCCGACCACTCCACACCGGCCGCGGTGAACCGCTCGAACATCGGCGTCGCCTCCAGGAGGCCGGCGTCACGGGCCGCGCGGACCGGCGGCACCACGACGATGTCGCCCAGCTCGGCGATGCCGCCGCCGGACTCCCCCACGCCCCGGATAGCCGCGTTGGCGACGCGGAAGAGTTCGCGGCCGTCGACATCGTCGGGCAGGTAGCGGGGCGGGCCGGTTGTGCACCAGGTCAGCGACCCGCCGGAGTCGGCGAGTGGCCGGGCGAGGTCAGCGGCGATCTGGGCGCCCGAGTTCGCGCCGCCCACCACCACGACGCGCCCGCCCTCGAAGTCCGACGGGCCCCGGTAGGCGGCGCTGTGCAGCTGCCGGCCACGGAAGTCGGCGGCTCCCGGATAGGTGGGGACGAAGGGGCGTCGATAGGTACCGGTCGCACTGATGACCGCCCGTGCGCGCCACGAGCGACCGTCAGCGGCCCGGATGAGGAACACCTTGTCGTCGTGGTCCTGGTCGTCGTCGTGGTTGTCGTCGTGGCCGTCGTCGCCGTTGGTGGCGTTGGTGGCGTAGCCGCCCTCTCGCACTGCCCCCGGCCGCTCCACGGCGACCACCGTCACCCCGCGCCGCACGGGGAGGTCGTAGTACTCCTCGTAACCGCGCAGGTAGTCCACGACGTGGGCCGCGTCGGGATTGGCGCCGTCGTCGGTGCGGGGCATGCGGCGGCCCGGCAGGGACGAGAAATCGGCGGGCGAGAACAACCGCAGGGACGGCCAGGTGTGCGGCCACGCGCCGCCGGGCCCGTCCGAGGCGTCGAGGATCTCGAAGTTCGCGTCGGCGCGGCGGAGGTAGAAACCGGCCGCGAGGCCCGCCTGGCCCCCGCCGATCACCACGACATCGCGCACGACCGCGTCCGACACCTCGCCACCCCCTTCGGAACGGTCCTGAACTGTTCCTATCGACGGTTATCGGTCACAGCGCCCGACCGATGACCTCCTTCATGATCTCGTTCGTGCCACCGTAGATCCGCATGACGCGGGCGCCGGCGAACTTCTGCGCGATGGGGTACTCCATCATGTAGCCGTAGCCGCCGAACAGCTGGAGGCAGCGGTCCACCACGTCGTCGAGCATGTCGGTGGCCTGCAGCTTGGCCATCGACGCGGTGACGGCGTCGAGCTCCCCTGCGATCTCCCGGGAGATGCAGTGGTCGACGAACGTGCGGGTGGCCATGACCTGGGTCTTGCAGTGCGCCAGCTCGAAGCGGGTGTTCTGGAAGTCCAGGATCGGCTTGCCGAACGCCTGCCGCTCGCGGACGTACTCGAGCGTCTCGATGACGGCGGCCTCGGCCATGGCCAGCGCGTCCACGGCGATCGCCAGGCGCTCGCGCGGGAGCTGGTTCATGAGCTGGTAGAAGCCCTGCCCCTCCTCGCCGCCGAGGAGGTTGGCCGCGGGCACGCGCATGTCGTTGAAGAACAGCTCGGCGGTGTCGGCGCCGTGGCGGCCCATCTTCTCCAGGACGCGGCCGCGCTCGAAGCCCGGCGTCGAGGCCTCCACGGCGAACAGGGCCATGCCCTTGTGGCCGGCGTCGAGGTCGGTCTTGGCCACCACCACCACGAAGTCGGCGGAGCCACCGTTGGAGATGAAGGTCTTGGAGCCGTTGATGACGTAGTGGTCGCCGTCCCGCTTGGCGGTGGTGCGCACGCCCTGTAGGTCGGACCCGGCGCCGGGCTCGGTCATGGCGATGGCGGAGATCCACTCACCCGAGCAGATCTTCGGCAGCCACTCGCGCTTCTGCTCCTCCGTGGCGTAGTTCGCCACGTAGTGGGGGGTGATGGTGGAGCCGACGCCCATCCCGAAGGCGGTGTCGCCGGAGTACACGAGCTCCTCGGTGACGAGGTACTCCATGCCCGGGTCGCCGCCCTGACCGCCGAACTCCTCGGGCACGTCGAGGCAGATCAGGCCGGCCTCGCCGGTGCGCAGCCAGGTCTCGCGGTCCACGTGCTTCTGCGTGGACCACTTCTCCTGGTTGGGCGTCATCTCCTTGGCGAAGAACGCGCGGGCGTGCTCGCGGAGCAGCCGGTGGTCGTCGGTCTCCCAGGTGGGGCGGTAGTCGGGGAAGAGTGCGGACACTGGGGGCCTCCATGAGGGGACGACGACGACGATGAGGTTCGCGGCAAGTTTAGGTGTGCCCGTTCCGGCGACGGCGGGCACGCGAGCACCGAGGAGGGCCATACTCGGGTCATGAACGATTCCCCGGACCGGCCAGAGAACGCAGCCCAGCCCGAGAAGGCCACCACCCCGGCATCCTCGGGCCATTCCGTGCCCGAGGCGTTCCCCACCGACTGGACCCGGGGGCTGGTCCTGGTCGCGCACCCCGACTACCCCGAGTACGGGATGTCCGCCGCGGTGGCGCGGTGGACGGCCGAGGGCCGCAGCATCGTCTACGTCCTGGCCTCCAGCGGCGAGGCCGGCATCGAGGGGATGGCACCGGCGATCGCGGGGCCGATCCGCGAGGAGGAGCAGCGGAGGTCCTCGGCGATCGTCGGAGTGGACGAGGTGGAGTTCCTCGGTTTCCCGGACAGTCGGATCGTCAACAACGCCGAACTGCGCGACGCGGTGGCCGACGCGATCCGCCGCCATCGCCCGGACGTCGTCATCTCCCTGTACTCCGGTGAGGAGTTCGGGCCGGGGATGCCCAACCAGCGCGATCACATGGAGTTCGGCGCGGCCGTGGGGGCCGCGTACGACGACCTGGTCGCCGCGGTCGGGGTGGACGCCGCGGAGGGGCGTCCGCAGATGTGGTTCGAGTCCTCACCCGAGATGACGCACTACGTCGACGTGAAGGGTTTCGTCGAGCCGGCCGTCGACGCGCTGGCCGAGCACTCCGAGTACCTGTCGGTGCTCGACCCGGAGACGCCGGTGCGGGACCAGGCGCGGGCGCAGGTCGAGACCGTGTGCGCGTCGCGTGAGGGACTCGCGGACGGGAACCCGGTGGTGGGCTTTCGGCGCATGCGGCCCTGAGCCGGGGTCGGACCCGGGGTCAGATCGAGCCCTCCGCCAGCCGCAGGCGCTCGACGATCTCGTCCGCCCACTCCGCGTGCGGCGACGCCATGGTGCCGTCGCCCGGACGACTGACGTAGGTGAGCCAGAAGCGCTGCGCGCCCTGTCCGACGACCGCGGAGTACACCAGCGCGCCCTCCGGGCCGATGATGTCCTGTGGGACCGTGGGGAGCACCCGGAACGACACCGACCAGCCGTCGCCGACGCGCGTGGAGAGCGGTTCGATCCGCTCCTCGACCGGCCGCCCCGGGACGGGGAGCAGGAACTGACCCATCCCGTTGGCCAGTGCGAGCGCCGCGAGCCGGTTGTCCGGGTTCTCCGGGTCGAACAGGTCCTCGGTGAGCTGCCCCACCAACACGACGCCGTCCGAGCGGCTCGGATCATCGGCAGCCGCGACCGGACTCATGACGGTACTGCCGAAGACCAGCTCCCCCGACTCCGCGCGCCACCCCTCGGGGACGCGGATCACCAGGCCTGCGTAGGGATCCACGTGATCGGAACCCGCCGCCACCTGGGTCTTGGGAGACAGTGTGCGGACACCGGGGCTGTAGGTCGCCGACGAGACGACCACCGTCACGACCGCGGCGACCACCGCCAGGACGGCGACGAGCGCCACCACGAGAACGGTCCGGCTCCGGCCGGCGGACGGGGTCTGCCCTGACGTCATCCGCCCAGCGTAGGCGGCCGGGTTTCCCGCAGCGTGATGTTGACCCTGCCCGGCTCCGCGCCCAGCATCTCGCGGCACCACGCGGGGGCGGTGCCGTCGAAGACCTTCGGGACGCCGTGAAAGGCCATCCGCGACGGCCCGCCGAACACCACCAGGTCGCCGGACTCCAGGCGCACGTCGGTGTACGGGCGCCCGCGATGCTCCGGGGTCCCGAAGCGGAACGTGCACGCATCACCCAGGCTCAGCGAGACGACGGGTGCCATGCTCGCCTCGTCGCGGTCCTGGTGCAGGCCCATCGTGGATCCACGGCCGTAGAGGTTCACCAGGGCGGTGTCCGGGGTGTAGGCGGGGACGGGGTCGGGGGTCCGGCCGGCCGAGCCCGTGACCGCTGGCTCCACCGCCGCTGCCGCCGCGAGCCCGTTCCGCGCCGCCCGCACCAGCCAGTCCGGGACCGGCGGGACCACCTCGTCGTCGTCGTACCGGTACGGCACCCAGTGGCGTCCCAGGCTGAACGTGCGTACCGACATCCGGCCCCCGCCTGGCAGCACGATCGAGCGCGGCACGCGCACCGCGGCCCAGTCCACGCACGCCCGGAGGAGGAACTCCTGCTGCTCGCGGCTCAGCCAGTCGGGCACGTGCATGGCGCCGGGACCCAGGATGGTGGGCTCGCGGTCGACGCCGAAGAGCGGCTCGGTCACCCCAGGTCCGTGCCCAGCACCGCCCACGCCTGCTCGGCCAACTCCGGGGTCGCGGCCGCCACGACGGTGCCGCCCTCGAGCGGCTGGCGGCCGTCCGGGCCGGTGATCACGCCGCCCGCGGCCTCGATGATCGGGATCAGCGCCACGATGTCGTACGAGTTCAGGTCGGCCTCCACCACCAGATCGACGCGCCCCGCGGCGAGCATGCAGTACGCGTAGCAGTCCCCGCCGAAGCGCTGCAGGCGGACCCGGCGGCCGAGCTCGTCGTAGCGGCTGCGCACCTCGCCGTCGTCACCGAACATCGACGGGTGGGTGGTGTACATGATCGCCTCGGACAGCTCCGTGCACCCCGACGCGCGCAGGTCGATCGCGCCCGGACCGTCGGAGCGGCGCCGCACGGTGGCGCGGCCGTGCACGGCCGCGAAGGTCTCGCCCAGGATCGGCTGGTCCATCCACCCGGCCACGGCGCGGCCGTCCTCCACCACACCGACGAGCGTGCCCCACCCGGCCATGCCCGTCATGAACGCCTTGGTGCCGTCGATCGGGTCCAGGTACCAGGTCCGGGCGGCGCCGGCCGGCCCGGTCTCCCCGTTCTCCTCCCCCACGATCCGGTCCCCCGGGTAGACGTTCGAGATCCCCGCCCGCAGCAGCGCCTCGATCGCGCGGTCGGCCTCGGTCACCGGGTCGTAGCGCCCGTCCGTCGCGCCGTTCCCGGCCCGGCCGTCGCCGTTCCCGCCGTCGCCTGCCACGCCGTTCTTGTCCGCGGCGGCCAACGACTCGAGGTCACCGTGGAAGTGCCGGCGAGCGATGCGGCCACTGGCGGCGAGGAGCTCGTCGAGGCGCTCGGTCAGGTCGTGGTCCAGGGGGCGTGCGGGCCGTGACGTCATGCCCCCATGGTGCACCACGCCCCGCCACCGTCCCGACGGATCGGCGCATGTGCCCCCTCTACGCCCGCCGATACGGCTACCGTGGGCGCACCCGAACACGGAACGCACCACCCACGGATGGAGCCGAGATGCGATGACCGCCCTGATGGACTTCATCTCCACCCGCCGCCTCCAGCTCGCGACGGACTCGTTGCAGCACATCAGCGCCACCGTGCAGGCGGTGCTCATCGCGACGTTGCTCTCGGTCGCGCTCGGGGTGGCCGTCTACCGCAGTCGGTCGGGGTCCGCGATCGCCACCGGCCTGGCCGCCACCGCCCTGACCGTCCCGTCGTTCGCGCTGCTCGGCCTGCTCATCCCGGTCCTCGGACTGGGCGTCCTGCCCACCATGACCGCACTGGTGATCTACGCGGTGCTGCCGATCCTGCGCAACACCATCGTCGGCCTGGACGCCGTGCCCGCGGCGACCGTCGACGCCGCCCGAGGGGTGGGGATGAGCCGGATCGGGGTGCTGGGCCGGGTCGAGATCCCGCTGGCGTGGCCGTCCATCCTCGCCGGGATCCGCATCTCCACCCAGATGTCGATGGGCATCCTCGCCATCGCCGCGTACGCCAAGGGCCCGGGGCTGGGCAACCTCATCTTCGCGGCCCTGTCCCGGGTCGGCACGCCCACCGCGCTGCCGATGGCGCTCACCGCGACCGTGCTCATCGTCGTCCTCGCGCTCGTCCTCGACGCGCTCCTCGTCCTGCTCGGACGTCTCACCATCAGGGGGAACCAGTGAGCACCTCAGAACCCGTATCCGGCGTGCCGATCGTGTTGGACGACGTCACCAAGGTCTACCCCGGTCAGGAGCGCCCGGCGGTGGACCACGTCTCGCTCGAACTGCCGGCCGGGCGGACCACCGTGTTCGTGGGCCCGTCCGGCTGCGGCAAGACCACCACGATGCGGATGATCAACCGCCTCATCGAGCCCACCTCCGGCACGATCACGATCGACGGCGAGGACAACCGGACCCTCGACGCCGACACCCTGCGCCGCAGCATCGGCTACGCCATCCAGGCCTCCGGACTGTTCCCGCACATGACGGTCGCGCAGAACGTCGGCACCGTCCCGCGGCTGCTCAAGTGGAAGAAGTCGCGCATCCGTGAGCGGGTGGACCAGATGCTGGAACTGGTCGGCCTGGACCCGTCGGACTACCGCGACCGCTACCCCGCGCAGCTCTCCGGTGGTCAGCAGCAGCGCGTCGGCGTGGCCCGGGCGCTGGCCGCGGACCCGCCGGTGCTGCTCATGGACGAGCCGTTCGGCGCGGTCGACCCCATCACGCGCGCGTCACTGCAGGACGAGCTCGTGCGACTGCAGGACGAACTGCGCAAGACCATCGTCTTCGTCACCCACGACTTCTCGGAGGCGGTCAAGCTCGGAGACCGGATCGCGGTGCTCGGCCCCGGATCGTCGGTGCTGCAGTTCGACACCCCGGAGGCGATCCTCACCAACCCCGCCGACGAGACGGTGAGCGGGTTCATCGGCGACGACGCCGCGCTGAAGACCCTGACCCTCCGGCGCGTGGGGGACGTGGAACTGCAAGGGGCGACGACGGCGAGGGCCTCCGAGAGCCCGACCGACTTCGCGGCCCGGTTGCGCGGAACCAGCGACGAGTGGGCCGTGGTGCTCGACGACGCCGGCCGCCCCCTGCGCTGGGTGCGCGGGGACCGGGTGTCGCGGATGCCCGACCTGGGCTCGGGCGGGTTACCGATCACCGGCACCGTGACGGTCGACTCCTCGCTGCAGGAGGCGCTGGACGGACTGCTGTCCACGGCGAGCGCCACCACGGTGGTCGTGGACCGCGACGGGGCCTACCGGGGCACGATCGGGATCGACGACCTGGTCGCCGAACTGCGGCGGATCCACCACCGGCACAACGACGAAGGCCTTGCCGAGCAGGACGTGGCGCCGTGAGCGCCCCCGCCACGGCGACGCGTGGGGGCTCCGCTGGTCGTGGGGCCGCCCTCCAGGACTCCGCGCGGCTGATCGTGCAGCCGCTGATCATCGTGGCCGCGGCCGTGGGCGTGCTGTGGTGGGCGTTCTCCAGCGAACTGGACGAGACACAGAAGGCCTCGCTCAACGCCGCCTCCATCACCCAGCGCACGCTCGAGCACGTGCAGATCACGGTGACGGTCGTGGCGATCGTCGTGGCGGTCGGCGTGCCGCTGGGGATCCTGCTCACCCGCAGGCGCACGCGGTTCCTCGCACCCGTGGCGGTGGGGTTCGCCAACATCGGCCAGGCGGCGCCCGCGATCGGCCTGATCGTGCTCCTGTTCCTGGCCACCAACCGGACAGGGTTCTGGATCGGTGTGCTGCCGGTCGCGTTCTACTCCCTGTTGCCGGTGCTGCGGAACACCATCGTGGGGATCCGTAACGTCGACCCCGCACTCATCGACGCGGCGCGCGGACAGGGGATGTCGAGCGGACGGGTCCTGCGCACGGTCGAATTGCCGCTCGCGGTGCCGTTCATCCTCGCCGGCCTGCGCACCACCCTCGTGCTGGCGGTGGGCACGGCGACGCTGAGCTTCCTCGTCGACGCCGGCGGGCTGGGGATCTTCATCGACACCGGATACCGGCTGCAGGACTACACCACCCTCGTGGTCGGCTCGGTGCTGGCGGTGTGCCTGGCGCTGTTCGTGGACTGGCTCGGCGGGGTCGGCGAGATCCTGTTCAATCCGAAGGGGCTGCGATGACCGGCACGATCCCCGCGCGCGCCGGGATGAGGCGGGCAGGGTTGACACGAACAAGGCGCCTGGTCGCCGCGCTCCTGGCCACCGTGATGCTGGCGACGGGATGTGGGCTCAACAACGGCGGTTCCGTCCCGCTGCCCGTGGGCCCCGGCCCCGAGGGCACCGTCCCCGCGCTGGAGGGAGTGCGCATCACGGTCGGCGGCAAGGACTTCACCGAGGGCGTGATCGCCAGCTACCTGGTGGAGTTCCTGCTGGCGGCCGCGGGGATGGAGGTGTCCGACATGTCGTCACTGGCCGGGTCGAACAGTTTCCGCCAGGCGTTGGTGTCCGGGCAGGTCGACATCGGCATGGAGTACACCGGCACCGCGTGGATGAGTTACCTGGGCAACTCCGACCCCATCCGCGATCCGCAGGGGCAGTGGGAGGCGGTGCGTGACGCCGACCTGGCCGAGCACGACCTGAGGTGGCTGGCCCCCACCACCGTGGACAACACCTACTCGTTCGCGATGAACCGGGCCACCGCCGAGGAGACCGGGGTGCGCACGTTCTCCGAGTACGCCGAGTTGGCCCGGACCGATCCACAGGCGGCCCTGACCTGCATGGAGACTGAGTTCTCCGTGCGTCGCGACGGCTGGCCCGGGCTGGCGGAGGCCTACGGGTTCGACGCGGGCGCCGTGCCCACGCCGATCATGCAGCCGGGGATCATCTACCAGGCGACCTCGGTCGGCCGGGAGTGCCGGTTCGGCGAGGTCTACACCACCGACGGCCGGATCAAGGGCCTGGACCTGCTGGTGTTGGAGGACGACCAGCGCTTCTTCCCCGTCTACAACCTCGCGACGGTGGTCCGCGGTGAGATGCTCGACGCACACCCGGAGATCGCGGACGTCCTCGCACCGCTGGTGGACATCCTCACCAACGAGGTGATGGTGGAGATGAACATGCGTGTCGACGTCGACGGCGAGGATCCCGCGCTGGTCGCACGCGATTTCCTCGAGGACCGGGGGTTGGTCTCGGTGGACTGACCGCAGGTGCGCCCCCGCGCGGCCGGATGCGCCCGCCCGCCCGTTGACACACAATCGGGTACCACTACCAGGAGGTGCCCTGTGTCCAGGAGGTCGATCGTCTCGCTGCCGCGGACGGCCGCGCGACTACCGCGGATGATCCCCGACCTGGCGCATCTGCCACCCGGGCGGATCGTCACGCTCGCCGACGGCGTCACCACGAAGGTCCACGACACCGGCGAGGAGCACCTCGCACCGGCGATCCTGCTGCACGGGATGGCGGCCACCGGGATGCTGAACTGGTACCAGACGTTCGAACGGCTGCGGGGCGAGTACCGGCTCATCACGTTCGACCAACGCTGGCACGGCAAGGGCTTCCACGGGGATTTCCGGTTCGAGACCCTCGCGGAGGACGTGCTGCGGGTCGCCGACCACCTCGACCTGGCGGCACCGGTGGTGGGCGGTTACTCGATGGGCGGGATCGTCGCCCAGCTGGCGGCCCGCCGCGACCCCTCCCGGCTCGGCGGCCTCGTGCTGGCCGCCACCGGGACGGGCGCACAGCGCAATGCCCTCGAGAAGGTCGCACTCGGCGGGTTCACCCGCTCCCAGCCGCTGCTCAACACCGTTCCGGAGGAGGTCGGCGAGGTGGTGGAGGAACAGGTCGACGACGAGGCGCTCAGGCCGCACGCGTGGGCGCTGCGCGAGTTGTCGTCGGTCTCGCTCGCCACGCACCGCACCGTGATCGCCCAGGTGGCCGGGTTCAACTCGACACCCTGGCTCCACGAACTCACCCTGCCCGTCGCGGTGGTCAAGACCACCCGTGACCTCGCGTTCCCGCAGTGGATCCAGGACGAGATGGCCGATCTGCTGCCGCACAGCGCCGTGTTCCCGATCCACGCCGGCCACGCAGTCTGTGCCACCCACCCCGGCACGTTCGCCCGCCGGATGCGCACCGCGATCGGCTGGGTCGTGTCGAACGCGCGCTAGAGCGCCGAGTACCGCACCGCGGTCACCACGAACACCACCAGGGCGATCACGCCCAGGACCACGCCCGCCAGTGCGCGACGTGGGTTCGCATCGTCGTTGGTGAGCCAGCCGGTGGGCCAGCGGGCGAGCAGGCCGAACGCGACGGCCATCAGGCCCGCGAGGAACGCGATGATGTTGAGCACCGGCACCCACGAGATCACCAGGGCCCCGACACCCAGCACCAGCGCCCGGGTCCCCAGGTCCATGCCGTCGGACGAGCGCCTGCGTGGCGAGGCGGCCTCGGAGCGGGGGCGGAGCGGCATGAGTGCAGCCTAGTCGCCGGGGCGTCCCCGCTGGTCGTCCAGATGAGCGACCCGCCGGCCCCCGGCGGTCTGCCGGTACGAGGATTCGACGAGCTCAGCCACCTCATCCCAGTCCGGTCCACGGCCGCCACCGTCCACTCCACCGTCCAGCGGCAATGCCAGCCAGCCGGCCGGCCCGTAGTACGCCGGGACGTGGAATCGCTCGTCCTGCGCCAGCGCCGCGCGCTCCCCCGGATCCGGCAGGAACAGGAGTGCCCGGGCCAGGAGGGGGTCCGAGTGATCCCCCTTGATCGAGCCGCCGTACACCGCGAACACCTTGGTCGTGTACCAGGTGGGCCGGCCGTGCGAGATCTTCTCGCCGGCGTCCGGCAGCGCGAGGCACACCTCCCGCAGACGCGTCAGCAGAGGATCCGCGGCGTCGAACATGATCGGATGACCCACACGGCCGAGACTACGACCGCCGACCGCATCATCCCGGGCGAACGGTCGCCGAAACCCGCCGCGGGCCGGCTCAGCCCCCGAACTGCCCCGCGACGAACCCCGCCAGCAGCACCGCGAACCCGCCCATCTCGCCGACGATGAGCGCCACCATGCCGATGTGCAGCATCGCTGTGGGGTGCTCGAACTGGTTGGTCGTGTCCCTCCGCGCGCCGTGGAGGATGTAGCTGCCGATCGCCACCAGGAAGAAGAAGACCACCACTGCTGCCGCTGTCAGGTTCACCCAGGTCGGCCAGCTGCTCAGCTCGACGAACGCGGCGATGAGCAGCGTCGCGAACGAGTACAGCAGCGAGGCCCGGTGCGCGATGTCGACGTACGGGTGGGCGAGGTGATCGGCGGTGGTGGCCATCTGCCGGTACTTCCACACCCCCAGGCCGAGCGCCAGCAGGAAGAGGAGACCCGCGGCGAGCAGGGTGAGGCGCGTGTCGAGGCCGAGTTCCATGGATCCTTCCGAAGTGCACTTGACAGCAGTGCGTGATTTGTATGCTTCACGACCATAGGACAGCGCGCTGACCTGCGCGCTCGATCGCGCGCGATCGCACACGGGAGGCCTCATGGACGCGCAGGTGGTGCACGCCGCGGCAGTGCAACTGGAAGGCGTGCCGGGGCACGTGGACCTCACACTGGGTCGACTGGAAAAGATGATCGTGGAGGCCGCCGGGCGGGGCGCGCGCCTGATCGCGGTGCCGGAGTTCTGCACATCGCCGGTGCCGATGCGCGGGCAGGTCCACGACGCGGTCCTGCCGCGCGAGAACGTGGCCGTCGAGATGTTCCGACTCCTCGCCGCACGCCACTCCGTCACCGTCGGTGGGTCGATGCTCGTGGCCGACGACGACGAGGTGTTCAACCGCTATCACCTGGTCGAACCCGACGGACGCGTGCACATCCATGACAAGGACCTGCCGACGATGTGGGAGAACTGCTTCTACTCCGGCGGCGGCTTCTACGCGGACGGCAGCGACGACGGGGCGTTCGTCACCGGGCTCGGCGGGGTGGGGGTGGCGAGCTGCTGGGAGCTGATCCGCACCGGGACCGTACGCAGGCTCCGGGGGCGGGTCGCGGTGGCGATGACCGGGACCCACTGGTGGACGGTCCCGGACAACTGGGGCGGGCTGACCGGGCGAGCGCTCGGTTCGCTCGCGCGGTACAACCGTGACCTGTCGGAGAACGCGCCGGCGGAGTTCGCCCGGCGGCTGGGCGCGCCCGTGCTGCAGGCCTCCCACTGCGGGACGCTGCGGTCGGATTTCCTTTTGTTGCCCGGTTCCGACGCATCGGTGCCGTACGCCACGGAGTTCGTGGGCGCCACCCAGATCGTCGACGCCTCGGGCACGGTCCTGGCCACCAGACGCACGGACGAGGGGCCCGGGATCGTCTACGCGGACGTGCCCCTCGGAGCCACGGACCCCGTCACGCCGCTGGAGGACCGGTTCTGGATCCCCGACCTGCCTCCGCTGCTACGCGGGTACTGGCACCAGCAGAACGTCGCGGGCAGGAGCTACTACCGCCGCCGAGGTCGCGTAGCCGGGCTGCGCGCGGCGCATCACAGGTGCACGTCGTTGTAGGCCCGCTCGTCCTCGATCGGCTCGAGGTGTGTGGTGATGTGCGAGCTCGGCAGGACCGCGTGGATCTCCTGCTCCACGGTCTCCACGAGGTCGTGCCCGCGTTCGACGCTCCACTGACCGGGCACCAACGCGTGGAACTCGACGAAGCGCCACCTGCCCGACTCCCTCGTCCGCAGTTCGTGGAAGTCGACGCGGCCGGGTTCGCGGTGGCGTTCGAGGACCTCCTCGATCGCCCGGTTGTCCTCGCCGGGGAGCGTGGCGTCCATCAATCCCATCCCCGATTCGTGTACCAGTCGATAGCCGATGAACAGGATGTTCAGTCCCACGCCGATCGCGACGATCGGGTCGAGCACCTCCCAGCCGGTGGCCCAGGCCAGTGCCAGCCCGGCGACGACGCCGACAGACGTGATGACATCGGTGATGAGGTGCTTCCCGTCGGCCTTGAGGGTCGGTGACCGGTGACGGGTCCCCGCTCGCACGAGCGCCACACCCACCACGCCGTTGATCACGGCGGCGCCCACCGAGATCGCCAGACCGATGCCGAGTGCCTCCAGCGGTTCCGGATTGATCAGCCGCTCGACGCTGACGACCAGGATGAACGCGGCGGCGACGAAGATCATCGCGCCCTCGACACCCGCGGAGAAGTACTCGGCCTTGGAGTGGCCGTACTGGTGGTCGTCGTCGGCCGGGCGCTCGGCGACCGTGATGGCGCCGAGCGCGATCGCCGCGGCCACGAGGTTGACCACGGACTCCGCGGCGTCGGAAAGCAGGCCGACCGAACCGGTGACCCACCAGGCCGCGATCTTGAGCACGATGGTCACGATCGCCGTGGCCACGGACAGCCACGCGGACTTCTTCAGAGTCGACACGTCCCAGCAGCCTAGTCCCGCACGCAGGAGACCTCCTGCCCGTCGCCCGCTGTCGGTAGGCTCGGTGTCATGCATGTGGGACTGGCCTGGCTCGGAGCAGCGGTGTTGCTCGCCGCCGGAGAGGCGGCCGGGGGCGAGCTGTTCATGCTCATGCTCGCCGGCGGCGCCCTCGGCGGTTCGGCCGCGGCGTTCCTGGGCGCGCCGGTCTGGGGGCAGGCCCTGGCGTTCGCCCTCGTCTCCCTCGTCCTCGTCCTGGGGGTCCGCCCCCTCGTCCGGCGGCGCCTGCTCGCCGCACTCCCCGAGCACGACACCAACACCGCCGCGCTCACCGGCCGGGACGGCACCGTCGTCGAGGCGATCGGTGCGGGCGGCGGACTGGTCGAGATCGCGGGCGACACCTGGACCGCGCGTCCGCTCCTCGAGGGCGAGACGTTCGAGGCCGGGGACAAGGTCCTCGTGCACCAGATCGAGGGCGCCACGGCGATCGTCGTGCGTGGCATCTAGAAGGCGCTGGTCTCCGGCCAGCGGACACGCACGAGAAGCATCGGAGGAACCATGGAAGGCTTGATCTTCCTCGCCGTCATCGTCATCCTCATCGCCTCGGTGGTGGTGAGCTCGGTCAAGCTCATCCCCCAGGCGGAGGCCGCGGTCATCGAACGGCTCGGCCGTTACCAACGCACCGTGAGCGGCCAGCTCACGCTCATCATCCCCTTCATCGACCGGGTGCGCGCCAAGGTCGATCTGCGCGAGCGGGTCGTGACCTTCCCGCCGCAGTCGATGATCACGGAGGACAACCTCACACTGAGCATCGACACGGTGGTCTTCTTCCAGGTCACCGACCCCAAGGCTGCGGTCTACGAGATCAACAACTACATCGTGGCCGTCGAACAGCTGGCCACCACCACCCTGCGCAACGTCGTCGGTGGGCTCACCCTCGAGCAGACGCTCACCAGCCGCGACATGATCAACAAGCAGCTGCGCGGGGTGCTCGACTCCGAGACCGGACGCTGGGGCCTGCGCGTGGCCCGGGTCGAGCTGCGGTCCATCGATCCGCCGATGTCCATCCAGGAGTCGATGGAGAAGCAGATGAAGGCCGACCGCGAGAAGCGCGCCACCATCCTCACCGCCGAGGGACAGCGCGAGGCCGCGATCACCACGGCGCAGGGTGCCAAGCAGGCAGCCATCCTCGACGCCGAGGGCAACAAGCAGGCCTCGATCCTCAACGCCGAGGCCGACCGGCAGTCCCGCATGCTGCGCGCCCAGGGTGAGCGCGCAGCCCGCTACCTCGTGGCCGAGGGCCAGGCCGCCGCGATCGCCCGGGTCAACGCCGCGGTCAAGTCCTCCAAGCCCACGCCGGAGATGCTGGCCTACCAGTACGTGCAGAACCTTCCGGAGATGGCCAAGGGCGAGGCCGCCACGATGTGGATGATCCCCTCGCAGTTCGGCGATTCGCTGGAGAACTTCGTCAAGTCCGTCGCCAGGAAGGACGACGACGGGGTGTTCCGCTACGAGCCGGCCGACGTCGACTCCGATGCCGATCTGCCGTCGGCGCCCGACGAGTGGTTCGACACCTCCACCGACCCGGAGATCGCCCGGTCCGTGGCCGCCGCGGAGGCGGCGGCCAAGGGTACGACCTCGGTGATGGACGAGCAGCCGAGCCGGCCCAAGCCCAAGCCCGGCGTGTTCGACATGGTCCCGGAGTCGGAGGGTGGCGTGGCGCCCGACAGCCCCTCGCAGTCGGCAGGCCAGGACACCCCCGCGATCGGCGGGCCCCAGGCTCCCGGGCCGGGGCAGCCGTCCGGGTTCGACCAGGCCGCTGACCAGCGGTCGGGCGAGGGTGCCTACCCCGTCGATGGTGGCGACCAGCCCCGGCGGTGACCCCCGACGGGTGGCATTCCGCGCAGCCACCTCGGCCGGGCGTCGTAACATGGGGGTGTGACTCGTAACACTGGCCTGGGTGGTGGCCGCGCGCCTGACGCCGAGGATGTCCGGTTGATCGAGACGGCGTCCGCGGTGTTCGCCGAGCGTGGCATCAAGGGCACGAGCACCGAGGACATCGCGCGGGCGGCCGGTGTCACCCGCGTGACCCTGTACCGGCGTCTGGGGCCGCGGGACGACATCCTCCGCGCCATCTACGCCCACGAGGCGCAGCGCCTGATGATGACCGTCAACGCGCGCTACACGCCCTTCGAGTCCCTGCAGTGGGACCCGGTGAGGCACATCGAGGACCTGCTGGTCGGGACCGTCTTCGACATCCGGCAGAACGAACTGCTACGTCGGCTCATCGAGGTCGACAAGGTCGAGGCCATGGCGTTGCTCGCGGGCCAGTCCGACACGGTCCTGGACGCGATCACCGAGATCCTCGCCCAGTTCGTCCGAAGCACGTGGAACGCGGACGTCCACACCCGCCAGATGGACGACGAGGAGTGCGAGCAGCTCTCCCGCGAGGTCGCCAGCGTGGTCGGCCGGTTCCTCCATTCACTGGTCGTGATGACGGACGGCCCGCCCGCGGTCGACACGGAGGAGCAGATCCGGGCACTGGCCCGTCGCGTGCTCGTGCCGATGATCCTGCAGCGCTGAACGCTGCATCTCTCTACAGCCCCGCGGGGAGCTCCTCCGCGCCGAGTTCGTGGGCCAGCGCGCTCTCCAGCCGGGGGTGTCGGAAGCGGTGGTCCGCGCCGGCGAGCGCCTGCGGCAGGATCCGCTGACTCGCCAGGGCGAGCTCGTCCGAACCCCGCCCGCCCAGGACGAGCGCCGGGGCCCATCCGGGCACCGGGACGACCGTCGGGCGCCGCAGGACCGAACCGAGAACCCGGGTGAACTCGGAATTGGTGACCGGTTCGGGGGCTATGGCGTTGACCGGGCCCGTCACCGCAGGGTCGACGATCGCCCGCAGGTAGATGTCGGTGAGGTCGTCCAGCGAGATCCACGACATCCACTGCCGTCCCGAGCCGAGGCGGCCGCCGAGCCCGGAGCGCGTGATGGCGGCCAGCGGCGGGAGCATCCCCCCGGAACCGGACAGCACGATGCCCGTGCGCACGTTCACCACCCGGGCCCCGGCGAGACGTGCGGGCTCGCAGTCGCGCTCCCAGTCGACGACGATGTCGGCGACCGGACCGGAGCCGGGAGCGGAGTCCTCGACGAGCCGCTCGTCGCCGCGGTCGGCGCCGTAGTAGCCGATCGCCGACGCGGACACGAGGGTGGTGGACCCGCCGCGGGCGGCGACGAGTCCGGCGAGACGACGGGTGGGGCCCACGCGACTGTCGCGGACGAGTTCGAGATGCCGGTCCGTGAAGCGCCCAGCGATGGGGGCACCGGCGAGATGGACCAGGACGTCGACGCCCTCGAGGAGGTCAGCGGCGGGATCGCCGGTGTCCCAGTGGCGCTCCCCCGGGCCACGGGCGTCGCCGCGGACGAGGCGGATGACCCGGTGTCCGGCGACCCCGAGCAGCGCGGTGAGGGCGGTGCCCACGAGGCCCGACGCGCCGGTGACGGCGACGGTCAGAGCGCGGTTGTCGTACCGGGCGAGGCTGTCGAGGTCGGCGGCCATCTGGCGGTACCGGTAGGCGAACACCGGCGAGAGCATCCGGCCGGGCACCCGGGCGTCGACCCTGTCGCCGAGCAGGGCGGTGCCGTCCGGACCGGCCGTCACCGTATGCGTGTGGACCCATCCGGTCGTCGCGGCGTACGGCTGGGACACGCAGCGGTCGACGAACCGCTCACCCTCGATGAAACCGGCGGGATCGTGCTGCGCGAGCCAGCGGGGTCCGAAGCGGACTCCGAGAGGTCCCGGCAGCGCCGTACGCGGTTCGAGGACCGCCACGCCGTCCCGCAGTGAATCGGCCTCACTCACCGGTCGCAGCGGCATGAACGGGGGCGAGAGCCGGCGGAAGGCGCCGGGCGAGGCGAAGTAACGCCACGCCTCGTCGGGGGTGGCCGGAACCGTGCAGGTGAGATCGATGCTCATCGGGTGCTCATCACGGCAGTAGGCACAGTGGGGTCACGTCGCCGCGGCCGCCCGCCATAGGAACGGTGAGGAAGGCGCATGACCACCAACCGCGGTCCTCGATCACATCGCGGACGGTGGACCACTGCTCGGCGTCGAGGACCGGCTCGCGACTGAGCACGAACCCGGAGGACCGCGTGGGGTCGCCCACGATGGCCAGCGAGTAGTCGTCGGCCAGGTAGGTGATCCGGTAGTTGACGGGTCCGTTCTCGTCCTGGAACGGGACCATCGGGAAGTTGACCCGGAGCGAGGCGTTGGTGTCGGTGTCGCGGACCTTCGCCTCGCCCTCGATCACCGAGTCCGAGCTGATGGCCGAGCCGCACGAGTTGCGCACGGAGACCGTGCCGGGCGCGGTCACCGCGTACTCGGCCCTGGTGTCGTTGGTGCACTGCAGCGTGTAGGGCTGCGGGATGGCGGCGACCTGGAACCACTCTCCCTGATACCGCTCGAGGTCGACGGAGTCGACCTGGGTGAGCTCGGGTCCGCCGAGGGAGCCCACGGCGACACCGTCGGGCAGGAGCTGCGAGGAGCCGCCGCCGAGGCGTCCGCCGTCGGTGACGTCCTGGGCGCTGGCCACGGGGGCGGTGCCCAGGCCCGCCGCGAGGAGCGGCGCGACGGCCAGGGCCGTCACCAGGCCTCGCAGGCGGGACCGGGACGGGCCGGAGCGAGGGCTGGTGCTGGTGCGGGCGGCGGTGCTGGTGCGGGCGGTGGTGCTCATGCGTGGATCTCCTCGGTCGTGGTGGGGCCGGCGCCGTGGTCGCCGGTGCGGCGGCCGGGGTCGTCGGACGCGGAACCTGCGGTGGCGCCGCGGCGGGTCTGTCCTCGCGGGTCACCCGGCCACCACACCTTGTCCCCCACGAGGGTGAACAGGGCGGGCACGACCAGGGTGCGCACGACGAAGGTGTCGAGCAGGACACCGAGGGCGACGATCACGCCGACCTGGGTGAGCACGATCAGCGGAAGGACGCCGAGGACCACGAACACCGAGGCGAGCACGATGCCGGCGGAGGTGATGACGCCGCCCGTCAACGCGACGGCGCGGACCATCGCCTCCCTGGTGGCGTGGGTGGAGGCCTCCTGGCGGGCCCGGATGGTGAGGAAGATCGAGTAGTCCACGCCGAGGGCCACCAGGAACAGGAAACTGTACAGCGGCACCGACACGTCCAGGCCGGGGAAGCCCAGGATCTGGGTGGTGACGAACGTGCCGAGCCCGAGAGCGGCGAGCGACGACAGCACGGTCGCCGCCATGACCAGCAGGGGCGCGACGACCGACCGCAGGACCAGAACCAGGACGACGAACACCACGAGCAGGATGAGCGGCGCGATCAGGGTGAGGTCACGCAGGTTGCCCTGGGACGTGTCGACGGCCTCGGCCACCGACCCGCCCACCAGCGCCTCGGCACCGGAGACCGTGTCGACGGCCTCGCGGAGCGCGATCACGCTGTCCTCCGACCGGTCGGTCGCGGGCGCGGCGTCGAGGACCACGGTGACGCGGCTCCATCCCGTCCCGGACTCGCCGGCCGGGCGGGCGGACACGACACCCTCCACATCCCGGACCACCTCGGTGATCTCGCCCTCGGTGCCGGTGCGGGTGAGCACGGTGACCGGGTCGGTGACGCCGGCCGGGAAGTGCTCGGCGGCGGTCTCGAGCCCGGCGGCCGCCTCGGAGGGGGTACGGAACTGCTCGGTCTGGCTCAGGCCGATACGCGTACCGAGCAGGCCGAGCGACAAAACGGCGAGGAGCAGGACGCAGGAGACGAGGACCGTCACGGGGCGCTTGACCACGCGCGCGGCGACGCGGCCCCAGACGCCCGGCGGGACGTCCTCGTCGAAGTCCCGCGGGGTCACGGGGGCGCCGTCGTCGGTTCGCGTGCCGGCAGGTCCCTCGTGCGGGCGCGGGATGAACGGCCAGAACAGGCCGCGGCCACACACGGCCAGGGCGGCGGGCAGCGCGACGAGCGCGTAGACCAGGGCGACGAGCAGGCCCACCGCCGCGGAGGCGCCGAGCGATCGGTAGTTGGGCAGGGCCGCCAGGAGCAGGGTGAGCAGGGCGAGCACGACCGTGACGTTGCTGGCGATGATGGCCGGGACCGCGCCCCGGTACGCGTCGCGGAGGGCGGTTCGACGATCCGAGGTCTTGCGGAGTTCCTCGCGGTAGCGGGACACCAGGAGCAGGGCGTA
Organism: Dietzia sp. MNB45; assembly: GCF_051994785.1. NCBI lineage: Bacteria > Bacillati > Actinomycetota > Actinomycetes > Mycobacteriales > Dietziaceae > Dietzia > Dietzia sp. MNB45. The sequence goes on from NZ_CP163397.1 coordinate 3,355,389, forward strand.
GTTGGTTCCGGCACCGAAGACGAGGACGGAGACGATGCCGGAGGTGGACCCGTCGACGGTGAAGTCGAGTGCTTCGCCGACCTTGGCGACGAGCAGCGCCGCGACGCGGTCGGCGACACCGATGATGATCAGCGGGACGAGCCACAGCACCGGTGAGCGGTAGGTGACGATGAGCAGTACCGCGACGACCAGGGCCGTGGCCGCCAGGAGTCGGAAGTCGGCGCCCTCGAACGCGGCGGCGGTGTCGGCGGCGAACCCCGGGCCGCCGGTGAGCTGGGCGCTGATGCCCTCGTCGAGACCGTCGGCGACGGCGTCCCTCATCTCCGACACCAGGTCGCTGGCCGCGCCCCCGGAGAGGAACTGGGCGTCGACCGGCACCAGCATGAGGGCGGCGGCGCCGTCCTCGGACGGGATGGGTCCCTCTGCGGGAGCACCGACGACCTCGGCCATGCGCTCGCCGGCACCGACGGCCGCGGCGATGCCCTCGGGCCCCAGTTCGCCGCCGTCCTCGCGGGTCACCACGAGGACCGCGGGGACGGACTCGGAACCCGGGAACTCGCGCTGGATCTCGGAGACGAGGGCGGCCTCGGAGTCGTCCGGGAGCGTCTGTGGCCCCTGCGACGAGCCCTCCGATGAGGCGAAGGCGAACACCGCGCCGCTCACGAGGAGCACGACCACGAGCATCAACCACGCGGAGAGCTTGCCCGTGACGACGCCGACCCACCCGTCGGCCGACCCCGACCGCCCCGTCGACCCTGGCTTCTCTGCAGCCGACCGCTCAGCTCTCATCGGTTCCCTTGTCTTCACACGTCGTATTCGGAGAGGAACTCCTCGAGGATGGTGGTGACCTCGTCGGGACGTTCCATGCTGGGCGAGTGCCCCGCACCGGGGATCTCGCGATAGCGGGAGCCCGCGATCAGCTCGGTGATCCGCTGGGACTTGTCCGGGGGCGTGGCCGCGTCCTCGGCCCCCACCATGACCAGCGTCGGGGCGATGATGCGGATGGCCTCGTCCTCACACGGGTCACGGTCGGCGACGGAGTCGATGGCCTTGACCAGCCCCACGCGATCGGTGCGCTCGAGCTGGGTCATCCACTCCTGCACCCAGGGGGCGTCGAGGTTGCCCTCGGCCAGCATGATCGGCGCCACCCGCGCACGCAGGGGCTTCATGCCGGCCACGCGGTACACCTTGGACAGCGTCTTGTACTTGCTGCGGTTGGCCGGCTCCTCCGCGGTGGCGGCGGTGTCCATGAGCGTCAGGGTGTGCACGATCTCCGGGTTGCGGGCGGCCAGGCGCATCCCCACGAACCCGCCCATGGACAGGCCCACGAAGTTCACCACCGGGATCTGCAGGTGCCGCAGGAGTTCGGACACGTCCACCGTCAGGGTGTCCATGTCGTAGCCACCCATGGCCCGCGGGGAGTTGCCCTGCCCGCGGAAGTCGATCGTCACGCACCGGTACTTGTCGCGCAGACGGGCGATCTGGTGCTGGAACATCCAGCCCGAGAACAGCAAGCCGTGGGCGAAGAACACCACCGGGGCGTCCTCCCGCCCCGCGGGGGCGCCGGTGTCCGTGTAGGCGATCGTCGTGTGACCGCGCTGGAAGGTGGGCATCGTGGCGTTCTCCTGACGTGCTCTCGCGGCCGCCTGGAACGGCCTCTACGGTCGTACGATACGACGCCCGCCCGGGCGCGAGGCGGCCTCGAGCCGATCCGACCTGCGGTCGGCCGACATCGTCACCTCAGGGTGACCAGTCGGCGCGGGTCGTCGGGCCCGGCCGCCCGCTCGAGGTGCTGGTGTTCGTTGACCGCGATACACGTCATCCCACCGCGACCCACCACGACCCGGGCGGTCCCGGTGTTCACCGTCACGCGCTGCAACCGGGTCCACAGCCCCACGACGCCCTCGGGGTCGGCGAGGAGGCCGGCGACCGCCAGGGAGATCGTGCCGGCGGAGGAGACGACGACGGTCGTCCGGCCGGTCCCGGACCTCGCGGCGGCGTCCGCCAGGGCGTCGTCGGCGTCGCGCCGGTATCCGGCGAACGCCTCGAGGCCCGCCCAGTGTCCGAGGGCCGCGTCGAGTTGGCGCTGGAACGCCTGTTTGGCCTCGTCGGAGGCACCGGCGGAGTCGAGAGTCCCGTGCTCCGTGGTCAGGCCGGCCACGCGGGCGGCCTCCAGCACCGCGTCGGCGTCGTACTCGGCCCAGCGCTCGTCGACCTCCACCGCGACGTCCTCGGCGGCGTCCCGGTCGTCGTGGGCGCGTAGCCCGGCGAGCAGGCCCTCCGCCGTCTCGCGCTGCCGGCGCAGGCCGCCGTGGATGATCACGTCGGGCCGCAGCCCGCGGCCGGCCATGTCCTCGCCGGCCAGACGCGCCTGCAGGTGGCCGGTCTCCGACAACCGGTCGTAGTCGCCGCTGCCGAACGAGGCCTGCCCGTGGCGTACGAGGTGGATGGACCCCATCAGCGCCCACCGCCCGACGTGCCGGTGGGTCGCCCGCCGATCACGGGGAGATCGCCGATCACCGGCAGGCCTCCGAGCAGACCCGTCACCTTGCCCCGGACGTCGTGGACGCCCCCGGCGAGCAACGGGAGCACGACCCGGGGGACGCCGAGCAGTTCCGGGACCACGTCACGCGGGGAGACCCGGGTCGGAGTGAGACGACCGTCGCCCGTGCGGATGATGCGCAGGCACCGCTGCTCGAGGAACGCCACTCCGGGGCGGAAGGCGCGGAACGCCGGGTTGGTGGTCTGCCCGTGGAAGTAGCGGTGGTTGATCTGCTGGGCGATCACGGCCAGGCGGAACAGACCGAACACCTCGTAGAAGCGCCACTGCTCCGCGGTGATGTCCAGTCCGGCCCGGCGGGCGTACCGCTCGACGACCTGCTTGCGGGTGAGCATCCCGGGCGCGTGGGTGGGCTGGCGGCGGAACGCCTTGAACAGCGGGCCGTCGTCGTCCTGCACCCAGTAGGCGAGTGCCCCGCCGAGGTCCATGAGCGGGTCGCCGACGGTGGCCATCTCCCAGTCCAGGACGCCGATGACGTGGGTGACGTCCCGGGGATCCAGCACGAGGTTGTCGAAGCGGAAGTCGTTGTGCACCAGGCAGTGGCCCACGTCGTCGGGCTGGTTGGCGTGCAGCCACTTCATCACCGGGGCGAAGTCGGGCACGTCGGGGGTGCGGGCGCGACGGTAGCGGGCGGACCAGCCCTCGACCTGGCGGCGCACGTATCCCTCGCCGCGGTCGAGGTCGCCCAGGCCCGCGGCCCCGACGTCCACCGAGTGGAGGTCGGCGAGCGCGTCGACGGCCGCCTCGGCGAGGCGGCGGGTGGTGACCCGGTCCATGAGCAGTTCGCGGGGCAGCTCCTTGCGCAGGATGGTGCCCTCCATCCGCTCCATCACGTAGAAGTCCGAGCCGATCACCGAGTGGTCGCCGCAGAACCCCACCATGCGCGGCACCAGCGGGTACACCGGTCGCAGCGCCGACTGGACGCGGTGTTCGCGCTTCATGTCGTGGGCACCGCGGGCCTTCGTCCCGGCCGGCGGGCGGCGGAGGACCAGGTCCGCGCCCGGGTAGCGCAGCAGGTAGGTGAGGTTGGACGCGCCACCGGTGTACTGCCGGACCTCGGGGATGACCGGCTCGTCGTCGTCGCCCAGATCCACCCCCGCCAGCACGGTCGGGTCGTCGGGCGTGATCGACCGCAGCCACGCGGCCACGGCCTCGACGTCGAACGCGTCCTCACCGCGCACCGCGTCGGTGCCGGGGACGCGGCGGCGCAGGGCGGCGTCGCGGTCGGGCGCGCCGTCTCGGGCGGTCATCGGGTCGTCCCGGTCTTCTCGGTGCCACCGGTGGTGGCGGCGTCGCGGTAGGGCGCGAGCAGGGCGCGGGCGACGACGCCGAGGTGGACCTCGTCGGGGCCGTCGGCCAGTCGCAGCGACCGCGCGGTGGCGTACGCCCCGGCCAGGGGGAAATCGTCGCTCATGCCGCCGCCACCGTGGAGCTGCAGGGCCATGTCGATGACCTGCTGCGCCATCTTCGGGACGGCGGCCTTGATGGCGCTGACCTCCACTGCGGCCTGTCCCTCTGTGTCGAGCTTCCAGGCTGCGTGCTGGACCAGCAGGCGCGCCTGGTCGATCGCGATGCGTGCCTCGGCGAGACGCTCACGGTTGCCGCCGAGGTTGACGATGGGCTTGCCGAAGGCGACGCGACCCGAGGCACGGCGGCAGGCCAGGTCCAGCGCCATCTCCGACAGGCCGATCAGCCGCATGCAGTGGTGGACGCGCCCCGGGCCCAGTCGGCCCTGCGCGATCTCCGCGGCCTTGCCCGGTCCGGCGATGATGCTGGACACCGGGAGCCGCACGCCCTCCAGCGTCACCTCGCCGTGGCCGAGCGGTTCGTCGTAGACCCCCTGGGCGGTGAGCATGCGCTCGACGCGGACCCCGGGAGCGTCCATCGGCACCAGGACCATCGAGTGGCGCAGGTAGCGGTGCGCGTCCGGATCGGACACGCCCATGAAGATGCCCACCTTGCAGTCCGGGTGACCGACGCCCGTGGACCACCATTTGCGGCCGTCGAGGACGACCTCGTCACCGTCGATGCGGGCGGTGGCGGCCATGTTCGAGGCGTCCGAGGAGGCCACGTCCGGCTCGGTCATGAGGAAGGCGCTGCGGATCTTCCCGTCGAGCAGCGGGTCCAGCCACCGGTCCTTCTGCTCCTGTGAGCCGTACTTGAGCAGGACCTCCATGTTCCCGGTGTCCGGGGCGTTGCAGTTGAACACCAGCGGGGCGAGGAACGAGCGGCCCATCTCCTCGGCGACCGGCGCGTAGTCGGTGTTGCTCAGGCCGGTGCCGCCGTGGGTGCCGTAGCGCTCGGCGTAGGGCCCCTCGTGTCCGGCCGGGAGGAAGAGGTTCCACAGTCCCTGCTCGCGGGCGCGGGCCTGGAGTTCCGGGACCCGCGGATCGACCTCCCACGGATCCTCCCCTGCCAGCCGACGCCGGGCGATGTCGGCGTGGATCTCCGGCTCCACCGGGGCGATGTGGGTGTCGATGAACTCGCGGACGGCTGCGGTGAGCTCAGCGGCGCGGGGCGAGGAGGAGAAGTCCATGGGTTCATCGTGGCACAGCGCGGGGAACGGGTCCTGACTCCACGGCGACTCCACGCGCGGGCCGAGGCCGGGGGTCGCGCGCGAGCCCGCCGTCGGGTGACCCACAATGGCGAGACGGAGAACCCCTCCGCGACCCGCCCGGCCGGTGGGTCGTCACAGCGAGAGCGAGACGCCCGACGATGCTGCCGGACACCGAGGGCTGGTTCCGACGCCGGAGCCTGACCGCCCGGGACTTCGACGCCGCCCGGGTGGCCGCGGCGAAAGCCGGCCGACGCCTGTCGGTGGTCCTGCCCGCCCGCGACGAGGAGGCCACGGTCGGCGCCATCGTCACCGCACTGCGCGAGCACCTGGTGGAGACGGTGCCGCTGCTCGACGAGATCGTGGTGATCGACTCCGACTCCACCGACGACACGGCGCGGGTCGCCCGCGCCGCCGGCGCCGAGGTCCACGCGCAGTCCGAGATCCTGCCGGAGTGGGGGTCGGTCCCGGGCAAGGGCGAGGCGCTGTGGAAGTCCCTCGCGGTGACGACCGGGGACGTGGTGGCGTTCATCGACGCCGACCTGCGCGACTTCGACCCGACCTTCGCCGTGGGGTTGCTGGCCCCGCTGGTCCTGGATCCGTCGCTGGGTTTCGTCAAGGGGTGCTACGACCGGCCGCTCGCGGACGGCGCCACGGTGCTGCCCTCGGGGGGCGGGCGGGTGACCGAACTCGTGGCCCGACCGCTCATCGACGCCTGGTGGCCGGAGCTGGCGGGGTTCGTCCAGCCACTCGCCGGGGAGTACGCGGCCACCCGGGAGGTCCTCGAGCAGATACCGTTCGCCCGGGGCTACGGCGTGGAGCTCGCGCTCCTGGTGGACGTGTGGGAACTGGTGGGACTCGACGCGATGGCGCAGGTGGACCTGGGCACCCGGCGTCACCGCAACTCCCCCGATGACTCGCTGGCCCGGATGGCCGCGCAGATCCAGCTCACCGCACTCGACCGTCTCGTCCGCGCGGGCCGCGTCACCACGACGGCCGAGCCGCATCAGCGGCTCACCACGTTCACCCGGTCGCCGGCGGGCGCCTACTCGCCCACCACCACGCGCATCGAGACCGGCGACAGGCCTCCGATGTGCGAGGTGAGGGCTGCGGGGTGAGGGTTCAGCCGCGGGCGGGCTCCTGATCCTCGGGGCTGCGGGCGTCCGGCTCCTGCCGCGCCCGCGCGCGGCGCCGGTCGCGTAGCACCCACACCGCGAGGCCGACGGCGGCCACGGCCAGCGCGGCGACGGCGAACCACAGGTCGTCGATCCCCGCGACCCGGCGCTCGATGGCGAGCTGCAGGTCGAACTGGGCGTCCACGCCCATCACCGAGCCGAGGGCCGCGGTGCCGTCGGTGAGGATGAACAGCAGTCCCACCGCGATGAACAGCACCCCGGCGATGAGTGAGGTGGTGTGCGTGCGGACCGGCCCCAGGGTGACGTCGCGACCGCGGATCCATCGCCGGCGCGACACCCCCAGCCGGTCCCACGCCAGGGCGAGCACCGCGAGCGGGACGACCATGCCGACCGCGTAGGCGCCCATGACCGCTGCCCCGTAGGCGGGCGAACCCCCGGCCATCGCCAGGGTGAGCACGCCGCCGAGCAGCGGGCCCGAGCAGAATCCCGCGAAGCCGTAGAGGGCGCCCAGCGCGAGGACGGCCACGGGGCCGCTGCCGGTGACGCGGGACGAGGCGTCCGAGAGTCCGGGGAGCCGGAATCCGCCCCCGAGGGCGGTGTAGACGCCCAGGGCGACGATGACGAGGCCACCGATCAACGTCACGGTCCCGCGGTGGACGGTGAACAGCGAACCGATGGCCCCGACCCCCGCGCCGAGCGGGACCAGGACGATGGCGAGGCCGAGCAGGAACAGCCCGGTCCGGGCGAGGAGCACCCGGCGGGTACCGAAGGCGTAGGCGAAGAAGGCGGGCAGCAGCAGGGCCGAGCACGGGCTGAGGATGCTCAGGACGCCGCCGAGGAATCCGCCGATCAGTCCGATCTGTTCGGTCATCGGGCCCACGTCACCCGTCGAGTGAGCTGTCGATGACGTTGCGGAACGTCTCCGTGGAGCGGGCGCCGATGATGCCCGTGCCGTTGATGAGGAACGTCGGGGTCGAGGTGGCACCGAGTGCGGTGGCCGCCTCGTAGTCGGCCCGGATCGCCTCGTCGTACCGGTCGCTGGTCATGTCCTCGCGGAAGCGCTCGATGTCGGCGACGCCGGCCTCGCGGGCGTACCCGACCAACTTCTCCTCGTTGAGGTCCGGGTGACCGCGGTCGGGGGAGTCGGCGAAGACCACCTCGGTGAACTCCCAGAACCTGCCCTGGTCGGCGGCGGCGTGGCCGGCTCGCGCGGCGGCCATCGACTGTTCGCCGAAGATCGGCAGGTCCCGCCATTCGATCCGCAGCTCGCCGCTGCCGACGTATTCCTCGACCAGGGCGGGCTCCACCTCGCGGGAGAACTTGGCGCAGAACGGGCAGCGGAAGTCGGTGTACATGGTCAGGCCACGAGGGCGAGGAGTACGGCCACCACGAGGGACAACGCGATGACCGGGATGCCGCCCACCGGGAGCGGGGACCGCGCTACCGACGCCGCGCGGACCCGCTGAGCATCGGCGTCAACGGCACCACCGGCGGGAACGGACGGGCCTGCAGGCCGGAGACGTCGAAGCCCGCCTCCGCGACGTGCCGGGCGGTGTCGCGGTTCGGGTGACACCCGCCTCCGAGTCGGCTCCACACGGGCTCGATCCGGTCGGCGACGCGACCCAGCCGACCGTCGGCCCGGACGTGTTCGAGCAGACGCAGCTCGCCGTGCGGGGCGAGCACCCGCCGGGCCTCGGCCAGGGCGGCCGGGACGTCGGGGACGGTGCACAGGACGAGCCCGAACACCACGGCGTCAGCCTCACCGTCGGCGAGCGGGAGCGCCTCCGCCACCGTGTTTACCACCTCGACGTCCACCGCCGCCCGCTGTGCGTGCCGGCGGGCGTACGCGCGCAGGTGCGGGTCCGGTTCGACCGCCACCACCCGGGTGACCTCCGGCGGGTAGTGCTCGAAAGTCACCCCGCTGCCGGCGCCGACCTCCACCACCGTGCCCGACAGGCCGTCGACCAGACGCCGTCGCGACTCGGCCAGGCCGATCCGCTCCAGCACCGGGCTGGCCACCACCCACGCGCGGGCGAAGAGTGACGCATCCTGCCGTTCGCGAGACCTATTCATGCGAAGATACGGTACCGGGTATCCGCCGGTCCCGGTGCCGGTCCAACGATTCCCACCGACACAGCTATTCTCACCGACACAGGGAGGTCCGCCGCGATGCGCACGACGACCGGGTTACCGGACTGGGACACGGTTCTGGCCGTGGTCGCCCACCCTGACGACGAGTCCTTCGGCCTCGGCGCGATCCTCTCGACCCTCGCGGTCTCAGGCGCGCGTGTCCACGTCCTCTGCCTGACCCGGGGCGAGGCCTCGACCCTCCACGGCGCCCGTGGAGAGGAGATCGAGGGCGAGCTGTCCGTGATCCGCGAGCGCGAACTACGCGCCGCCGCCGACGCGCTCGGCGCGCAGGGGGTCACCCTCCTGGACCTCCCCGACGGTGGACTGACGGCGCTCGGTGCGGACGCGATCGACGACGCGGTCGAGCAGGAGATCGAGGCGGTGAGGCCTGACGGGCTGGTCGCCTTCGACTCCACCGGCATCAGCGGCCACCCCGACCACGTGGCCGCCACCGCGGCGGCCGTCCGCGCGGGCGAGCGCCACGACCTGGGGGTGCTGGCGTGGGTCCTCCCCGACGACCTCTGCGCCACACTGGCGGGCGAGGGGTACGCCGGGTTCCTCGGGCGCCCGGCCGATGAGATCGACCTGGCCCTGACCGTCGACCGTGCCGCGCAGCTGGCCGCGGTGGAATGCCACCCCAGCCAGGCCGTCCCGGGCAGCGTGCTGTGGAGGAGACTGGAACTGCAGGGAGACACCGAACACCTCCGGTGGCTCCGCCACCCCTGACCGCCCTGTCTGACCGAACCACCGAACCACCGAACCAGTCGCCGGCGAACCGGCCCTCCGCACCGAAAGGACCACCGCCCGTGGACGCCTCCGAATGGAACGCCCGTTACCTCGCGCAGCCCGACGTCTGGGGCACGACCCCCGCCGCCCGGATCGTCGCCGAGGTGACGGCCGCCGAGGACACCGGGCTGGACGTGGGCACCGCCGTCGACCTGGCCTGCGGTGACGGCCGGCACGCGCGGTGGCTCGCCGCGCACGGCTGGCAGGTGCAGGCGGTCGACTTCTCCGAGGTCGCCATCGAGCAGGCCCGCGCCAAGGACTCCGACGACGGACGCAGCGGCAGCGTCGACTGGGTCGTCGGCGACGCCACCACCTGGGCCCCGTCCGAGGCCGTCGACCTCGTCGTCGTCGGATTCCTCCACCTCGACCTCCCCGCACTGACCGCCGTTCTGCGCAGCGCCGGCACCTGGCTGCGCCCCGGCGGCCACCTGGTCTACCTCGGCCACGCCGCCGAGAACCTCCGCCGCGGCGTCGGCGGCCCGCAGGATCCCACCGTGCTCCCCGACATCGCCGACCTCGCCCGCGGCGCCGAGGGACTCGAGGTGGTGTCGCTGCGGCACGACCTGCGGCCTGCCGGCAAGGCCACCGCCGTCGACGTGCTCCTGCACGCCCGCACCTGGGGCGGGGCGTGACCCGCGCCGGCGACGCCACGCACACCGCACCGGAGACGGGCCGGGCGACGGCGCAGCGACGGATCCTCACCGTCCTCGTCCTGGCCCAGCTGCTCGCCGGGGCCGGACTCGCCGCGGGCATCACCGTGGGTGCGCTGCTCGCCGAGGACCTGCTCGGTGGCCCCGGCCTGTCCGGGCTGCCGTCGGCACTGTTCACCGGTGGCTCGGCCCTCGCCGCGATCGCGGTCGGCAAGCTCTCCCAGGCCCGCGGCCGCCGCCCGGGCCTGGCCGCCGGATTCGCGGTCGGCGCACTCGGTGCGGTCGGCATCGTCGCGGCCACCGCCCTCGAATCGCTGCCGCTGCTGTTCGCCTCGTTCGTCATCTACGGCGCCGGCACGGCCACCAACCTGCAGGCCCGCTACGCCGGCGCCGACCTCGCCACCGACGCCACCCGCGCCCGGTCCCTGTCCTACGTCCTGCTCGGCACCACCGCGGGCGCCGTCGCCGGGCCCAACCTCGTGGGGCCTACCGGCGTCGTCGCCGAGGCGCTGGGCCTGGCCCCGCTCGCGGGACCGTTCCTCCTCGCCGCCGCGGCCTACGGCGGTGCCGCGCTGGTCATCTCCCTGCTGCTGCGGCCCGACCCCCTGCTCGAGGCGCGCAGGATGGAGATCGCGGCAGCGGAGGCGGCGCTCACCTCGTCGTCGTCGTCGTCACTGTCGTCGTCGTCCCCCTCCCCCGCCGCGGAGGCCGCGGCCACCGCCGCCGACTCCGAACGGCACGCCGTGGCGCCCGTACCGACCCGCATCTGGACGGCCGACGTCATCACCGGTGTCGTGGTGATGGCGCTGACCCAGTTCGTCATGGTCGGGCTCATGACCATGACCCCCGTGCACATGCGCGACCACGACCACACCGTGACCGTGGTGGGCGTCGTGATCTCGCTGCACGTCGCCGCGATGTTCCTGCCCGCGCCCCTGTCCGGACTGCTCGTGGACAAGTTCGGCACCCGCGCCGTGGCGGTGTCCGCGGGCCTCGTGCTGTTGGCCTCCGGCGGGCTCGCCGCCCTGGCCCCGCCGCAGTCGACGGCGCTCGTCGCGCTGGCGCTGATCCTGCTGGGGCTGGGCTGGAGTCTGGGACTGGTCGCCGGCACGACCGTCCTCACGACGTCCGTCCCGACCACCGTGCGTGCCAGCGTCCAGGGGCAGGCCGACGTGGCAGTGGCGCTGTCCGGCGCGGCCGGTGGTCTGCTGTCCGGCCTGGTGTTCGCGTGGATCGACTTCCGCGGGCTGGGCTTCACGCTCGCCGCCCTGTCGCTCGTCGTGGTGGCGGCTGTGCGGCCGCGGACCGCGCGCCGGACGGTCGCCCCGGCGTCGACGGTTTGACGACCCGGGGCCCGGCGGGCGGCTGGCGTCGGACAGGCCGTGGTCAGCCGACCGGCAGCTGCTCCCGCGGCTGCCCGGCGGGACCGGCGGCGTCCGCGCGTTCGGCCAGATCCACGCGCCACCACACCAGGAAACCCCAGATCACGAACGCGCCGTACACCAGGTACAGCGCCGCCGACGGGTAGTAGCCAGCCTTGAGCAGCAGCGGCACCCCCACGATGTCGACGCCGATCCACAGCAGCCAGAACTCCGTCCACCCGCGGGCCATGCCGTAGGTCGCGAGGATCGACCCGGTGAAGATCCACGCGTCGGCCCACGGCCCCCACGAGCCGAGCTGGGCGAAGATCCAGCCGAACACCAGGGTGCCGGTCACCATCCCGATGACGAGACCGGCCCGCTGCCGGCCGGTCGCCCAGTGCGGATGGACGGCCACCGCGCCGGTGGCCGAGCCTCCGGGCAGGGCGGCGCTCGCACGCCTGGACTGCGACCACCGCCACCAGCCGTAGACACCCACGGCCAAGAACATGACCTGCCGGCCGGCCTGACCGTAGAGGTCCACGTCCTGTGGGGTGTGGAAGACGCCGCCGAGGAAGACTGTCAGAAGGGTGAGGTTGCCGACGATCCCCACCGGCCACGCCCACACCACCCGGCGCATACCGCCGATGGCGGCGGCCAGGCCGAAGACGTTGCCGACGATCTCGCGCCACAGGATCGGAACGCCACCGATCATCAACTGCGCGTCGAGGAATTCCACGAGAAGGCTCATCGTGTGCCCCTTTCACGGGCTCTACACAGACGGCCCAGGGCTTGTGACACGACGCCCGCCCGGCCACGGTCGTCGTCGACCGGGACCGCGTCGGGTGACGCGCGGTTCTCTTCCATCCGGACTATGACCGTCGGCCCCGGGATCACACCGGGTCTGCTGACCCGCGCGTGCGTGGAGTGGCCGTGTGGCCGCACCGCGCGTGCGGGGCGCTCGCGGGCTCGCCTCCGGCCATGGAGCCGGTGACATCACCGCCGGTGGGGAGTTTCACCCCGCCCTGAGAACGTGTTCCCGTTCTACCCCTGAACGTGGCCGCGCCGCAAGCCGAGGGGCGTTGGGGCTGGCGGGTGCGGCGGCCCGGGCGCCGGCGGGCTCGGGCGGTGGCGGTGGGCTCGGGCGGTGGCGGTGGGCCGAGCGCGCACCCCTTTCCCAGGTGTGCGCCGCCCATGGACCAGACAGGACGCACACCCAGGTGCTTTCCGTACAGACCGGACGCGCAAGCCGAAAAGGACGCGCAAGCCGGCGGTCGGACGCGGGTCGCCTGACGGGCCGAGGTGGGCCGAGCGCGCACCCCTTTCCCAGGTGCGCGCCGCCTATGGACCAGACAGGACGCACACCCGGGTGATTTCCGTACAGACCGGACGCGCAAGCCGACGAGGACGCGCAGGTGGGGCGGCGGCGGGCGTCAGCCGAGGGTGAGCTGCCCGCCGGACTCCGTCACCGGGATCGCGTCGAGCGGGCGCGGGGCCGGGGGCAGGGTGTTGCGGCCGTCGGTGGCGTCGTACTCGGCGCCGTGGAGCGGGCAGCGCAGGGTCATGCCCTCGATCACCTGGACCACCCCGCCCTGGTGGGTGCAGCGCGCCGAGTAGGCGACGAACTCGCCCTCGACGGGCTGCGCGACGATCACCGTGGCCTCGCCGGCCCTGAACTGCTTGGCCGTGCCCGGCGGGATCTCGGCGGCGGGGATGGTGGTCGCGGGGACCGTGGTGGTCTGCTGCACCGTCGACGGGGGCTGCGCGGGCTCGGTCATGCCACAGGCCGAGGCGATGCCCGGCAGCAGGATGATCCCGGGCAGGGCGGCCAGCACCGCGCGGCGCTGGGTGCACGGCCCGACGGCGGCGGCTCCACCGGTCGAGGCGGACGTGGCGGCGAGGGGCTCGGTCATGCCGCCCATGGTATCGGTCGGCGCCACCCGTCTTGCGTGTGCCGAACACCGTGGGCCGAACACCTAGGCTGCCCGTATGACGGTCCGCAGACTCCGACCCCACGCCACGACGATCTTCTCCGAGGTCTCGCAGCTGGCCACGCGGTTCGACGCCATCAACCTGGGCCAGGGCTTCCCCGACACGGACGGACCGGAGTCGATGATCGAGGCGGCCGCACGCGCCATGCGGGAGGGCCACAACCAGTACCCGCCGGGCATCGGCACCCCGGAACTGCGCCGGGCCGCCGCCGACCACGAGACCGCCCACACCGGACTGGTGCACGACCCGGACACCGAGGTGCTGGTGACGGTCGGCGCGACCGAGGCGATCGCCGCCGCGGTGGTGGGCCTGGTGGAGTACGACGACGAGGTGGTCGTGATCGAACCGTATTACGACTCCTACGCGGCCACGGTGGCGATGGCCGGCGCCACCCGTCGCGCCGCGAGGATGGTCCGCTCGGGCGGCGAATTCCGACTCGACGTGGACTCGTTGCGGGACGCGTTCTCCCCGCGGACGCGGGCCGTGCTGGTGAATTCGCCCCACAATCCCACCGGGGCCGTCCTGCCGCGCGAGGACCTCGAACAGATCGCCGCGCTGTGCCACGAGTTCGACGCGATCGCCATCTCCGACGAGGTGTACGCCCACCTCACCTACGACGGGGTGGAGCACGTGTCGATCGCGACGCTGCCCGGGATGGCCGAGCGGACCCTGCGCATCTCGAGCGCCGGCAAGCTGCTCAACTGCACCGGGTGGAAGATCGGATGGCTCACCGGGCCCGCGGACCTCGTGGCGGGGGCCCGCACCGCGCGGCAGTACATGAGCTTCACCGTCGCCTCGCCCCTGCAACTGGGCGTCGCGCACGCACTGCGCCACGAGCAGGAGTGGATCGCCACGCTGCGGCAGGACATGCAGGTTCGGCGGGACCAGCTGGTGGACACGCTCTCGGGAGTCGGGTTCGACCTCGTCGTCGCACAGGGCACGTACTTCCTCACCGCGGACCCGCGCCCCCTCGGGGTGACCGACGCGGCGGCCTGGTGCCTGGAGTTACCGGAGCGGATCGGCGTGGCGGCGGTGCCGTTCGCCCCGTTCACCGACGCCTTCTCGGCGGAGTGGTCCCACCTGGTGCGGTTCGCGTTCTGCAAACGGCCCGAGGTGCTCGACGAGGCGGGGCGACGGTTGCGAGCCCTGCAGGAATAGTCGGTCCGGCACCGCCACCCACCTTCCGGACTACGGTCCGTAATCGCGCCGTCCGCGGGGCGCCGTGCTCTACCGTGGGCACCTGGTGCGCCGTCCGGCGCGGACCACCGTCGTCGGAAAGGCCCCGCGTGTCCCACTACCGCAGCAACCCACGTGACCTGGAGTTCGTCCTGTTCGACGTGTTCGGACTCGACGAGATCCTCGAGCGCGACGAGTCCACCGAACTCGACGGTGAGACCGTCCGGACGATGCTGCGCGAGGCCGCAGCCCTGGCCGAGGGGCCGGTCGCCGCGTCGTTCACCACCGCCGACCGCAACCCGCCCACCTTCGACCCCGAGACCCACGAGGTCACCCTCCACCCCGACTACGTGGCCTCCGTCCGCGCCTGGCAGGACGCCGGCTGGGGCCTCGTCGGCGTGGACCCGGCCGTCGGGGGCGTGGCCGCGCCGCGCCTGGTGACCTGGGCGATCACCGAGTATCTCGTGGGCGCCAACCCGTCGATCTTCATGTACCTGTCCGGGCCGCTGTTCGCCGGGATCATGCACTCGATCGGCAACGAGCAGCAGAAGACGTGGGCCACCAGGATCATCGAGCGCAACCACGGGTCGTCCATGATGCTCACCGAGGCCGAGGTCGGCTCCGACGTGGGCGCCGTGCGCACCAAGGCGATCGAGCAGCCCGACGGCACTTGGCACATCGAGGGCACCAAGCGGTTCATCACCGGCGCCGACACCGGCGACCTGTTCGAGAACATCTGGCACCAGGTGCTCGCCCGACCCGAGGGCGCCGGCCCCGGCACCAAGGGCCTGAGCTACTTCCTCGTGCCCAAGTACATGCCGGACCCGGAGACCGCCGCGCCGGGCGAGCGCAACGGCGTCTACGTCACCGGCATCGAGAAGAAGATGGGCCTGGCCGCCTCCGCGACCTGCGAGGTGGCGTTCGGCGCGCACGGCCGACCCGCCGTGGGGTTCCTGGCCGGTGACGTCCACCTGGGCATCAAGCAGATGTTCAAGACCATCGAGGCCGCCCGGATGATGGTCGGCACCAAGGCCATCTCCACCCTCTCCACGGGCTATCTGAACGCTCTCGAGTTCGCGCGCGAGCGGGTCCAGGGCAACGACATGGCCGACGCCGGCAACCCGGACGCCACGAAGGTCACCGTCATCCACCACCCCGACGTGCGGCGGTCGCTGCTCACGCAGAAGGCGTACGCCGAGGGGCTGCGCGCGGTGTACCTCTACGCCGCCGCCCACCAGGACATCGTGTCCGCGGAGGTCGTCTCCGGCGCCGGGCCCGAGCTCGCGCACACGGTCAACGACCTGCTCCTGCCGATCGTCAAGGGCGTGGGCTCCGAGCGGTCCTACCAGTGCCTCGCCGAGTCGCTGCAGTGCTTCGGCGGCTCCGGGTACCTCAAGGACTACCCCGTCGAGCAGTACATCCGCGACGCCAAGATCGACTCCCTCTACGAGGGCACCACCGCGATCCAGGCGCAGGACTTCTTCTTCCGCAAGATCATCCGCGACGGCGGTACCGCACTGGGCCACGTCGCGGCGCAGATCCACCGCACCGTGGACGAGGCCGGTCCCGCCGAGCTCGAACCCGCGCGCGCCGGGGTGGCCGGCGCCCTGGCCGACGTCGAGTCGATGGTCGGCACCCTCACCGAGCACCTCATGGGCGCCCAGGAGGATCCCGAGAAGCTCTACCTCATCGGGCTCGGCGCGGTCCCCCTCCTCATGGCGGTCGGCGACCTCATGGTGGGCTGGATGCTCCTGCGCGAGGCGGGCGTGGCGCTGGACCGGCTACCGGAGGCGACCGGCGACGACCACGACTTCTACACCGGCAAGGTGACGGTGGCGAACTTCTTCGCCCGCGCCCACCTGCCGCAGGTCGGCGCCGCGCGGGCCACCATCGAGGCGCTCGACGTGGACGTCATGCACATGCCCGAGGGCGCGTTCTAGGTCGGGGCCTTCCGGTTCGGCCCGCCGGGCCGGGAGCGCACCTCGTCGTCGTCGTCGATCCCGGCCCTGCGGGCTACGGTGTCGTTCCCGGCCCGCCCCCCTCGTCGAGAAGAGCGTTTCGCCCACGTCTACCGAGTAGACGTGCGCGAAACGCTCTTCTCGATGGGGATCTGGGACGAGAGGGAGCTCAGCGACCGGTGGTGAGAACGATCTTACCCACCGCGCCGCGGCCGTCCATGAGCTCGAGCGCCTCCGTGGCCTGCTCCAGGGGGAACTCGGCGCCGACCAGCGGGTCGAGCTTGCCGGCGGCCAGGAGCGGCTCGACCTCGACCCACTGCTTCTGCAGGTAACCGGGGTTGGACATCCAGTACTCGCCCCAGCCCACGCCCACGGCGCTCTTGTTGCCCAGCAGCAGCCGGTTGACCTTGACCGTGGGGATCTCGCCGCCGGTGAACCCGATGACGAGGATCCGCCCCTCCTGACCGAGGGACCGGATGGAGTCGGTGAACCGGTCCCCGCCCACGGGGTCGACGACGATGTCGACGCCCTTCCCACCGGTGAGCTCCTTCACGGCGTCCTTGAAGCCCTCGGGCGCGATCGCGTCGCTCGCCCCGGCCTTCAGCGCCAGGTCCCGCTTCTCCTCCGTGGAGGCCACGGCGATGACGCGGGCACCCATCGCGGTCGCGAACTGGGTGGCCGCGACCCCGATCCCGCCGCCAGCGCCGTGGACCAACACCGTCTCCCCCGCCTGCAGCCGGCCGCGGTGGGCCAACGCGAAGTGGACGGTGAGCACGTTCATCGGGATCGAGGCGCCCTGCGTGAACGACAAGCTGTCAGGGAGACGGAACACCTGACCGGGATCGGCCGAGACCACCTCGGCGAACCCGCCCAGACCCGGGAACGCGCACACGCGGTCCCCGGCGGCGAATCCCGAGCCGTCGGGGGCGGAACGCACCACGCCCGCCACCTCCGAGCCGGGGACGAACGGCAGCGGCGGCGAGATCTGGTACTTGCCGCGCGTCTGCAGCACCTCGGGGAAGGTCACCCCGGCGGCGTGGACGTCGATCAGCACCGCACCCGCGTCGGGCTCGGGGACGTCGACCACCTCGAGGACGGCGGGTCCGTCATGGCTGGAGATATGGATGGCACGCATGCGGTCCATAGTGTCAGCCCGTCACTGAGCGCGTGCGCCGTCCGCCTCGCGCTGGTGCCGCTGCCGGCGGAGCAGGTGCAGGGCCAGCCCCACCGCCACGACCACCTGGCCGATCTGGAAGGCCAGCGCCATGACGATGAACTCGCGGCCGAACGTCGTCGGCGAGATCAGGAGGGCTGCGCAGATGCCCAGCAGGACGACCGTGATGAGCTGTCCGCCCGCCAGGAACCGCCGCGGATTCGTGGTGAGCTGGCGACGGAACGCCATCAACAGCGAGTTGAGCGCCACCAGCAGACACACCGGGACGCCGATCTGGGCCGGGAACAGGAACAGCACCACGAACAGCGGGTGGGAACTGAGGGTGACCGTGCCCTCGAACAGGAACTGCGGAACACTCCACAGGGCCGTGAGCAGCGCGCAGATCACCGAGATCCACGAACCGCCCACGAGGATCCTCACGCGGAGAGAATAACGCCGCCGGTCACTCCCTCGTCAGCGCCTCACCGATCGGGATGTCGCCGTCCGAGAATTCGATGGTGCGACCGGCGGTGTCCGGTCGGCGCAGGACGGCGGCGATGACGGCGGCCACCGCGTCCCTGCTGGTCGACCGGTCCTCGCGCTTGTCGTCGCCCACCCCGATGGTCTCGCCGCCGGGCTCGTCGGTCAGCGCCCCCGGCCCGAGGATCGTCCACCCCAGGTCCGAGTCGCGCAGGTGCGCGTCCGCGGCGCCCTTGGCCTCCGCGTACGGGAAGAACGAGTCGTCCTCCGGGACGCCGTGGTCGGGGCCCGCACCGTCGTAGGAGACCATGACGTAGCGTCCCACCTCCTCGGCAGCGCTCGCGTCCATCGAGCGGATGGCGGCGTCACGGTCCACGGCGAAGGTGCGGTCGGGGTTCCCGCCGCCGGCGCCGGCGGTCCAGACGACCGCCCCGCTGCCGCGCACGATCTCGCGGAGCCCATCGACGTCGAGCGTCTCCACGTCCGCGACGACAGGGTTCGCACCCGCGGAGCGGACGTCGTCGGCGTGATCGGGATTGCGGATCACCGAATACACCTCGGCACCCGCCTCTGACAGGATTTTGGCGGCGCGGAGGCCGACCTTGCCGTGGCCGCCGATGATGGTCACTGGTTTGTCGATGCTCATCCTTCCGTTGTACGCCTCCGTGTTCGTCAGCGGGGGCTCCCGGGTTCGATCACGAATCCACAACAACCGGGCGTCCGTCGGTCCGGCGATTGGCCCGGTGTCGGACCCGGAGTGCATCATGTGGACATAAGCCGGGACTCACCGGCGGCCCCGCGTTCGTTCTTTCGGAGTACCGCATGTCCCTGTCCAGGTCTCGAACCCACTCTGCTCGGGCGGTGCCGGGTCCCCTCGGCCTGCTCGCCGCTCTCCTCGCCCTGCTCCTGGTCACCGCCGGGTGCACGATCCCGATGCCCGTCGGTTCCGCCGGGGAGACGACGCCCACGACTCCGACCTCCGAGGCGCCCGCCCCGGCGACGCTGGAGGTGACCCCGGCCGACGGCGCCACGGAGGTCGCCGTGGTGGACGGTGTCCGGGCCACCGTGGAGAACGGGACCATCACGGACGCCGTGCTCACCAACGATGCCGGCAAGGAGATCGAGGGCGAACTCTCACGCGACGGTTCCCAGTGGAAGCCGGCCGTCACCCTCGGATACGGGCGCACCTACACCCTCGAGATCACGTACGAGGGCGCGGCCGGCGGGAGCCGGAGCGACACCCGCACGTTCACCATGGCCGATCCGCTGGCCGTCGTCACGCCCAGCCTCGTCACCACGGGCGGGGCCGCCCTCGAGTCCGACCGTGAGTACGGCGTCGGGATCATCGTCGCGGCCAGGTTCGACCAGCCGATCGCCGATCGCGACGAGGCCGAGAAGCACATGACGGTCACGACGACCCCCGAGGTCGAGGGCAACTGGTTCTGGCTCAACGACTCGACCGCGCGCTGGCGACCCCGCGACTACTACGAGCCCGGCACGCGCGTGCAGGTCGCGCTGGACGTCGAGGGACGCAGCCTCGGCGGCGGGCAGTGGGGCGGGGCGAGCGCGGAAGCCGACTTCACCATCGGCGAGCGTCGCGTGGCGATCGCCGACGACGCGACCAAGACCGTCACCGTCTACCACGACCAGAAACCCGTGAGGGTCATGCCGACCTCCATGGGCAAGGGCGGATGGGCCACCTACGGCGACGTGACGATGCACTTCTGGACCCAGCCGGGCAACTACACGGTGCTCGACAAGGCCAGTTCCGTGGTGATGGACTCCTCGACCTACGGCCTGCCGTTGTCCGCCGGGTACAAGGTGACCGTCGACCACGGTGTGCGCCTCACCAACGACGGGATCTACCTCCACGCGCTCGAGTCGTCGATGTGGGCACAGGGGAACACCAACACCTCGCACGGCTGCCTCAACCTGTCGCCCACCGACGCGAAGTGGTACTTCGACCAGGCCGTGACGGGCGATGTCGTGGAGGTCAAAGGCACGGGCGGACCCGAACTCGGGGTCTGGCAGAACGGTGACTGGTCGGTGCCGTGGGAGGTCTGGCAGTCCGGCTCCGCCGACTGACGTCCCCCACGCGGCCCACGCGACCTACACGGCTCACGCGGCCCACGCGACCTACGAAATCCGCTATCCGGATTCCTGATCTGCGCTCCCGAATGGAGTAGCCGATCCGGAATCCGGATAGCGGATCTTCTTATCTCGTGGTGTCTGGGTGCGAGGTCAGCGCACGCCCATCATGTTCTTCCTGATCCACGGCGACAACGCGGCCATGATCCCGGCCAGGACGATCGAGGCGACGCCCAGCACGAGGAAGTAGTTGCGCTCGGCGCCGGCGTCCGTCGGGTCGTAGTACCCCGCGAGCACGCCGGACAACGCGCTGCCGATCGAGACGCTGAGGAAGAACAGCGCGACCATCTGCGTCTTGAACGCCTCCGGGGCGAGCTTGGTGGACAGGGACTGCCCGACCGGTGAGAGCAGCAGCTCGGCCATCGTGAACAGGAACAGGATCCCGACGATGCCCAGCAGCGGCGTCGCCACACTGCCCACGAAGAACAGGAACACCAGGTAGGCGATACCCATGATGAGGTTCGCGAGGGCGAACTTCATCGGGCTCGAGGGCTGACGGTTCCCGAGCTTGACCCAGAGCGTCGCGAACACGGCGGCGAAGATGATGATGAACAGCGGGTTGATGGACTGCACCCAGCTCGCCGGCATCTCCCAGCCGCCCAGGTTGCGGTCCAGTCGCTGGTCGGAATAGATCGCGATCACCGTGAACTGCTGCTGGAACAGGGCCCAGAACGCCACCGAGGCCACGAACATCGGGATGAACGAGACCACCCGGCTGCGCTCGACCGGCTCCGTCTTGGCACTGGTGATGAGGAGGGCGAACAGCGCGATGGCGCCGACCACGGCGATCGCGGTGACGATGTCCGCCAGTGACTCCAGCGGCACGAGGCCGGTGGCGATGGCTGCGACGACGAGCACCGCCACGACCGCGCCGATCCCCAGGTAGCGGACGCGCTGTGGCCGCGGGAGCGGGTCGGGGACGACAGCGCCGACGCCCTTGAGGGTGGCGCCGCGCATCGCGACGTATTGGATGAGCCCGATTGCCATACCCGCGGCCGCCGCCCCGAAGCCCCAGTGGAAGCCGTAGTTGTCCCACAGCACCCCGGTGAGCAGCGGGCCCGTCAGACCGCCGATGTTGACCGCCATGTAGTAGATCGAGAACGCGGCGTCCCGCCGGTCGTCGGTCCGGCGGTACATGTCGCCGACCACCGTGGAGGTGGTGGCCTTGAGGGTTCCCGCACCGACACCGACCAGCACGAGGCCGATGCCCAGGCCGATCGCCCCGGGTACGAGCGCCAGGGACAGGTGGCCGAGCATGATCATCACGGCTGCGCCGAACAGCGTCCTCTCGGCGCCGAGGAGGCGGTCCGAGACCCAGCCGCCCAGGATCGCGGAGGCGTACACCAGACCGCCGTACGCGCCGACGATCGAGGCGGCGATCTCCTGGGAGTAGCCGAGTCCGCCGTCGCCGACCGCGTAGTAGATGTAGTACGCCAGCAGACCCTGCATGCCGTAGAAACTGAACCGCTCCCACAGTTCGATCCCCGACAGGTTCGCCAATCCGAGTGGGTGGCCGAAGAACCTGCGGTCCGAATCGGCGAGAGCCACCTCGGCATTCCGAGTTGTCATGTACGTCAGTGATACTCCTGCTCCCCGAGCCGGACAAAACCGGTGCCGCGCGAGCTGCCCCGTAGGGGTGGGAGTCGACAATCGGTGCCCCAGACGGGAGAATCGGACCGATCAGCCCGGGCGATCTGCCCCGGGCGTAATCGAGAAGCGCAGGAGCACCTCCAGTGAGCCGAGCCGACACCCCGGCCCGATCTATCAGCCCCCTTCACCGAAGGGGGGACACCGGATGAGCATCGCGCTCTCACTCCTGGTCGGCGTCGTCGTCGTCCTGGCCATCACCGCGCTCACGGGCTACTTCGTGGCGCAGGAATTCGCCTTCATGGCCGTTGATCGCTCGCGGATGGGGGCTGCCGCCGAAAAGGGCGACCCCGTCGCCGACCGCGTACTCGGGGTCACCAGGCGGACCTCGTTCATGCTGTCGGGTGCGCAGCTGGGCATCACCGTCACGACCCTCGTCGTCGGCTACGTGGCCGAGCCACTCATCGGGCGAGCCCTGGGCGAACTACTCGGTCTGGCCTCCGTTCCACAGGCCATCGGCGTCGGTGTGGGCACGGTCCTGGCCCTGCTGTTCTCGACCGTCGTGCAGATGCTCTTCGGCGAGCTCGTGCCCAA
Organism: Dietzia sp. MNB45; assembly: GCF_051994785.1. Classification (NCBI taxonomy): domain Bacteria; kingdom Bacillati; phylum Actinomycetota; class Actinomycetes; order Mycobacteriales; family Dietziaceae; genus Dietzia; species Dietzia sp. MNB45. Next base: position 3,377,651 of record NZ_CP163397.1, read on the forward strand.
GAACCTGGCGATCGCCAAACCTGAACCCGTCGCTCGCTGGTTGGCGCGGTCGACCACCATCTACCTGGCGCTGTTCGGCTGGCTCATCGGGCTGTTCGACAAGGCGTCCGAGGCCCTGCTCAAGGCCGTCGGCATCGAGCCGGTGCACGACAAGGAGCACTCCGCCACCGCCCGCGACCTCGAGCACATCGTCCACGAGTCCAGCGAGACCGGCGAACTCTCCCCCGAGCTCAGCCGCCTGTTGGACCGGATGCTCGACTTCCCCGGCCAGCCGGCGGAGCACGCGATGATCCCGCGCTCCCGTACCGACGTGGTCCGCGGGGAGGACGCGGTCCCGGACGTGCTGTCGAAGATGGCCACCGGCCACACCCGCTACCCCGTGGTCGGTGAGGACTCCGACGACGTCATCGGCATCGTCGACCTGCACGACCTGCTGGTGATCTGCGACGACGAGCGGGACACCTCCCTGACCCTGGTGTCGGAGGTCATGCGGGCCCCGATCGTCGTGCCCACCTCCCTGCCGTTGCCCGAGGTGGCGGCGCGCCTGAGCGAACAGAAGGCCGAGATGGCCGTGGTCGTCGACGAGTACGGCGGGTTCGCCGGAGTCGTGACGATGGAGGACATGGCGGAGGAGATCGTCGGGGAGATCGCCGACGAGCACGACCCGCAGGCCGCCGGGGACGCCCCGGTCAGTGAGGGGTTGGGCTGGGTCCTGGGGGGCGACACCCACCTGGACGAGGTCGAGCGCCTGCTCGACATCACCCTGCCCGAGGTCGACGCCGAGACGCTGGGCGGCCTCGTCGTCGAGACGATCGGTGACCTGCCGGACGTCGGCGACCGGGTGGACATCCCGCTGCCCGACACCGACATCCTCGAGGAGGTCTCCGCCGATCGCGTCCTGCGGGCCGAGGTCCGTCGTCTCGAGCGTCGCGTCCCCGCCGAGCTGCATATCGTGGTCGAGGAGGCCACACGATGACCCCCACCACGACCCTCATGGCCGCCGAGGCCCAGTCCGGACTCATGAGCAATCCCTGGGTGGTCCTGGCCGCGACCGTCCTGCTCATCGCGGCGTCCGCGTTCTTCGTGGCCGTCGAGTTCTCCCTCATCTCCGCGCGGCGCCACCGCCTCGAGGACGCCGCCGCCACCAGCAGGGCCGCCCGGGCGGCCCTGCGCAACGCCTCCGAACTCACCCTCCTGCTGGCGGGTGCGCAGCTGGGGATCACGCTGTGCGCGCTGGCGCTGGGGTCGATCACCAAGCCCGCCGTGCACCACTGGCTCACCCCGGTCTTCTCCGGCTGGGGCCTGCCGTTGTGGACCGCCGACGTCATCGCGTTCATCCTCGCGCTGATCATCGTGACGTTCCTGCACCTCGTGGTGGGCGAGATGGCCCCCAAGTCGTGGTCGATCACGCATCCCGAGTACTCGGCCACCCTGCTGGCTATTCCGATGCGGGCGTTCCTCTGGCTCACCCGTCCGCTCCTGGTCGCCCTCAACGCCATGGCGAACAACATCCTGCACCGGCTGGGTGTCGAGTCGAGGGACGAGGTGTCCGCGGGCCAGGACGCCGATTCACTGCGCGAGCTCGTGCGGCACTCCGGTGAGGCGGGGACTCTGGACGACACCCATCAGCGCCAGCTGCTCAGCGCCCTCGAGCTGCAGGAGCTCACCGTGGGCGACCTGCTCGGGGAGCGCGGGGTCGACACGCCCGCCTCGCCGGAGGAGATGTCCTCCGTCGGCGCGGACGCCACCCCGGGCGAGATCCGCGACACCGCCCGCCGCACCGGCCACCTGCGGCTACTGGTCCTCGAGGATGACACCGCCGTCGGCGTGGTGCACGCGCGGGACGCCATCGACGTCGAGGGGCCGGCCACCGCCCGCGAGCTCATGCGGTCGAGCCTGTCCCTCGAGCACGACCTGACCGTCGCGGAGGCGTTCCGCCGGATGCGTGACGCACGGGCGCACCTCGTCGTCGTCGAACAATCCGGCGGGCACCCGGGCACCCACGTCTCCGAGGTCCGCGGCGTCCTCACCCTCGACGACGTGGTCCGTCGCCTCCTGCCCGTCACCTCGGGGTAGATAGGCGGGGGGTAGATCGGCGCAGGTGGACCGGCGCGGGTCAGATCCGGCTGATGAGCCAGACCACGCCGAACAGCGCCAGCCCGGCTATCCCCAGCAGGACCAGCAGCATGAGCCCGACCGCGCCGATCGCCCTCAGCAGGTAGCCGCGCGCGTCGGTGTCGACGCGTCTGCCGTCGGCGATGGTGCGGTCGACCAGCCGCAGGTTCTTGGACGTGGCCTTGTGGGCGGCATCGGCGACGTCACCGACGAACGGGATCAGCCCGAGCACGGCGTCCACCAGGTAGTTCCAGCCCATCCGGAACAGGATCCGCACGGGCACCCGGTTGCGCACCGCCTCGGCGAACACGGCGGCCGCGAACACGGTGCCGACCGCGTCGCCGACGACCGGGACCAGCCCGATCACCGGATCCAGACCGACGCGATAGCGGGTGCCGGGGATGCGGACGAGGTCGTCGAGCACGCGCGCGAGACCGGTGGTGACCGGGGAGACACCGGTGCGGTCGACGGGTGCCGGGGCGGGGTCGGGACGGTCGGGGTTCACGGGCCCGAGCCTACGGTCCGCGCTCCCGGTGCGCCCGGGCCCGGGATCTGGTTTCGTGGAGAGATGATGCCCACGCCCGCCTCTCAGCCGAGTCTCCGCCCGCTGCGGCCCCACCGCGATCCCGGCGCGACCCGGCACCCGCATCGTCGCGCCGGAGGCCTCGTGGCGGCGGCCCTCGCCGTCGTGCTCGTGGGGTCGGGGTGCGCCGCGCTGACCGGCGACACGGGCGCCGACGAGGTGGACCAGTTCCTGGCCGCCCTCAATCGGGGCGACGTGACGGGCGCGGCCGCGCTGACCACCGACCCGGCCGCCGCGGAGGAGACCATCATCGCGAGCGTCGAGGGGATGGGGTTGCCCGCGATCTCCGCGACCACCACCGGCGACGACGGGCGCCCCGACCGCGACCCGGTGACGGTGGAGATCACGTGGGACATGGGCGCCGCCGGAGCCGACGATGAAGGCGGCGAGAACGAGGGCGGCGCCGACGGTTCTGGTGACGACGACGAGGCGGGCTCCGGCCCGGCCGGCGGGGACGAGGCTGCCGGCGCCGGGACGCGCAGCGTGACCACCCGCGGCGAGGTGCGGACGACCGAGGTGGGCGACCAGTGGAAGGTGCAGTGGGCGCCGACGGTGCTCGACACCCGGCTGGCCGAGGGGGGTCGGCTGACGTTCGCCGAGGAACTCGACTGGGACACCGACATCCTCGACCGGACCGGCGAGCCGCTCATGCAGTGGACGCCGGTCACCGCGGTGACGCTCGCACCCGACGCCGCCGGCTCCGCGGACGCGGTCGCGTCGCTGGTCAGCGGGGCCGCACCGACGATCACCGGTCAGACGATCCGCGACGGGATGGCCGAGGCCGGCGACCAGCCGTACCAGGTCGTGGCGTTGCGCCCGGCGGACATCGACCCGATCCGCGATCAGCTCGCCGCGGTCCCGGGCGTGAGCCTGCCGGAGCAGGGCCAGCTCATCCGCACCGACCGGGACCTGGATTCCCCCGCCCTCGACGGCCTGCCGAACGCCTGGACGGAGGCGCTGCAGTCCGAGGCCGGGTGGTCGGCGCAGATCGTCAACCCCGGCGCCGAACCGATCGAGATCGGGGGCGCACCGGCCGGGGAGGTCGACGACCTGGTCTCGATGGTCCAGATCTCGATGCAGCGTGAGGCCCAGCGGGCCGTGGACGGAAGCGGGTTGGCCGCGTCGATCGTGGCGATCCAGCCCTCCACCGGCGGGGTGCTGGCCGTGGCCCAGAACTCCGCCGCCGACCGGCAGGGGCCCGTCTCCCTGCAGGGGCGCTTCCCGCCGGGGTCGACGTTCAAGGTGGTCACCACCGCCGCCGCGCTCTCCGCCGGCGTCGTGGGCCCGGACGAGATCGTGCCGTGCCCGGCGTCGGTCACCGTCTCGGGCCGGACGATCCCCAACGACGACGACTTCGAGCTGGGCCCCGTCCCCCTGGAGACGGCGTTCGCCCGGTCGTGCAACACCACTCAGGCCGTCATCAGCGACCGCCTGGAACCCGCGGCGATGAAGGACACCGCCGCGAAGCTGGGCCTCGGCGTCGGGTTCTTCACCCCGGGGCTGAACACCTACACGGGGGAGGTGCCCGTCACCGAGCGGGGCCCGGGCCGGGTCGAGGCGGCGATCGGGCAGGGCGAGGTGCTGGCCAGCCCGTTCGGCATGGCCGTGATGACGGCGTCACTCGCGAACGGTGGCCGGATGATCCTGCCGCAGCTCATCGACGGGATGCCCGCGGTCGCCAACGACTCCGCTGAGCCGCTCGACCCGGCCGTGGTCGACACCCTGCGCCGCTACATGGTGCAGACCGTGCAGTCGGGCACCGCGACGGCCGCGAGGTCCGTGCCCGGGCTGGGCGGCAAGACCGGCACCGCCGAGGTGGGCAGCGGGCCGGCGCACGGTTGGTTCGTGGGCTTCACCGGGGACATCGCGGTGGCCGTTCTCCTCGAGGGCGCGGACTCCTCGGGCCCGGCGGTGCAGCTGGCCGCCGACTTCCTCGGGGGTGTCGGCCAACCGGCTCCCCTGGCGGCTCGGTAGTTTCGGCACATGCGCCTGCCCAAGGTCTCGCTCCCCGAATTGTCCCTGCCCGATCTGTCCCTGCAGAATCTGCCGCTGCCCGGCCTCGACCGGCTGCCGTTCTCGTCGTCGGCCCCCTCCCCCACCGACACCCACCGCCGCGTCCTGGTGACCGGCGGCGCCTCCGGCCTCGGTCTGGCCCTGGCGACGGCGTTCCTCGAGCGCGGCGACCGCGTGATCATCGCCGACCTCGCCCCCACCGACGACCGCCCCGACTCCGTGCCCGCCGACGCCCACTACCTCCGGCTCGACGTGCGCTCGGAGGACGAGTGGCAGGCCGCACGCGCCGAGGTCGAGCAGATCTGGGGCGGCCTGGACGTGCTCGTCAACAACGCCGGTATCGCCCAGGGCGGCCGCATCGAGATGCTCACCGAGGACGACTGGCGGCAGATCGTCGACATCAACCTGCTCGGCGTCGCGCGCGGATGCCGCACCTTCGTCCCGATGCTCAAGGCGCAGGGCAGCGGTCACCTCGTCAACACCGCTTCTCTCGCCGGCCTCGTCCACCCGCCCACCATGTCCTCCTACACGGCGGTCAAGGCGGCGGTCGTGGCGATCTCCGAGAGCCTGCGGTGGGAGCTCGAGCCGTTCGGCGTGGACGTGTCGGTGCTGTGCCCGTCCTTCTTCCGCACCAACCTCGCCTCCAGTCTCAACGCCTCCGACCCCGCCGCCAGCGGGTTCGCGAGCAAGCTCATCGACCGCTCCGAGCGGGGCGCCGACGAGATCGCCTCCGAGGTGATGACGGGCCTGGACGCCAAGCAGTTCCTCATCCTCCCCGACCCCGACGCCCGCAAGTCCTACCGCGCCAAGCGGTTCCTCCCCTCCGCGTACGCCAGGACCATGCTCGGCATGGGCCAGAAGTTCGCGGCCGCGACACGGGCCACGGGCGGGTCGGGCGCCGAGGCCGGGGGAACGGGCACGTGAGCACCGGGGGCGGCGCGCGCTGGTACCGCGCGCTAGTACCCTGCGGGGCATGACCCCTTCGCACCTGCTCTCCCGCGCCGACCTCGATTTCCTCCTGCACGACTGGCTCCATGTCTCCGAGCTGTGCGATCGGGAGCGGTACGCGGAGCACTCGCGCGAGACGATCGACTCCGTGGTGGACCTGTCGGCCGAACTCGCCGAGAAGTACTTCGCGCCCCACTTCCGCAAGGCCGACCTCACCGAGCCCCGGTTGGTCGGCGAGGACGTGGAGCTCATCCCCGAGATCGGCGAGGCACTCGCGAAGTTCGCCGAGGCCGACCTCGTGGGTGCGGCGATGGACGAGCGGGTCGGCGGTATGCAGCTGCCCTACACCGCCTACCTGGCGTGCATGGCCTGGTTCTACGCCGCGAACATCTCCACCGCGGCCTACCCGCTGCTCACGACCGGCAACGCCAACCTGCTCATCGAGCACGGCTCCGACGAGCAGATCGAGCGGTACGTCAAGCCGATGATCGAGGGCCGCTTCACGGGGACGATGTGCCTGTCCGAGCCGCAGGCCGGGTCGAACCTCGCCGACATCACCACCCGTGCCGAGCCGCAGCCCGACGGCACGTACCGGCTGTTCGGGCAGAAGATGTGGATCTCCGGCGGCGAGCACCAGATGGCCGAGAACATCGTGCACCTGGTGCTGGCGAAGGTTCCCGGGTCGCCGGCGGGCACCCGCGGCATCAGCCTGTTCGTCGTGCCGAAGTTCCTGGTCACCGACGACGGCACGATCGGCGAGCGCAACGACATCGTCATCACCGGCCTCAACCACAAGATGGGCTTCCGCGGCACGGTCAACACCATGCCCACGCTGGGCCAGGGCATGCACACCCCCGGCGGTCGGGCGGGCGCGATCGGGTACCTCGTCGGAGAGGAGAACACCGGCCTCAAGAAGATGTTCACCATGATGAACGAGGCCCGCCTCGGCGTGGGCCTCGGCGCGACCGCCGTCGGCTACACCGGGTACCTCAAGTCGCTGGACTACGCCCGGAACCGTCCCCAGGGCCGAAAGGTCGGGGCGGACCCGTCATCGCCGCAGGTCATGCTCACCGGCCACGCGGACGTGCGCCGCATGCTGCTGGCCCAGAAATCGTACGCGGAGGGCGCCCTCGCCCTGGGGCTGTACTGCGCGCGACTGGTCGACGACGAGAAGACCGGATCCCCGGAGGAGTCGGCGGCGGCGAAGATGCTGCTCGACGTCCTCACCCCGATCGCCAAATCGTGGCCCTCGCAGTGGTGTCTCAAGGCCAACGAGCTCGCGGTGCAGGTGCTGGGCGGGGCCGGCTACACCATCGACTACGACGTGGAGCAGCACTACCGCGACAACCGTCTCAACCCGATCCACGAGGGCACGCACGGTATCCAGGGCCAGGACCTGCTGGGACGCAAGGTGATGGCCGGTGGCGGGGCCGGGTTGGCCGCGCTGACCGGGCGGATCACCCAGGCGTGTGACCGGGCTGCCGAGGCGGGCGGGTCCGCGGCCGAGATGGCCGCGCTGCTGCGCCCGCGCGTCACCCGCCTCATCGAGGTCACCACCGCGCTGGCGGAGGTGGGGGCCACGGATCCGGAGGCCTTCCTGGCCGACGCCACCGAGTACCTCGAGGCCGCCGGGCATGTGGTGATCGCCTGGATCTGGGTCGAACAGGTGATGGCACTGGGCGCGCGCACCGGCGACGAGGACGACGCTTTCGCCGCGGGCAAGCTCAGGGCCGCGGAGTACTTCCTGCGCCGCGAGCTCCCGATCGTCGACGCCAAGTTCGACCTGCTCGCCGCGGGCGACCGCACGACGCTGGACATGCGCGACGACTGGTTCTGACCTCTGGTTCTGACCCGGGTCCGGTGCTGGACCGCGCCCGGTTCGGCCGACCGCTCGGCGGCGGCACACGACGCGGCCCGGGCCGGCGCTCTCGCGTCGGCCCGGGCCTCGTCTCGTCTGGTCGACCTCACCGGATGGGCGGGAGTTCAGGGCACCCGTCCGCGGTGTTCGGTCAGATCACTCCTCGGGGATGAGGACCTGGTCGATGAGGTAGACAGTGGCGTTGGCGGTCTCGACGCCGCCGCAGACCACGTTGGCACCGTTGACCATGAGCTCGTCGCCGGAACCGGTCACATCGACGTCAGCGCCGTTGAGCGTGGTCTGCATCCCGGAGATCTCGTCGGGCGTGATCTGGCCCTCCACGACGTGGTAGGTGAGGATGCCGGTGAGCAGGTCGGCGTCGGTCTGGAGCGCCTCCATCGTCGCGTCATCGATCTGCGCGAACGCGTCATCGACGGGGGCGAAGACTGTGTACTCGCCGTTGTTGAGGGTGTCGACGAGGTTGACGTCCGGGTTGACGCCGCCGGACAGGGCGGCGGTGAGGGTCGTCAGCAGCGGGTTGTTGGAGGCGGCCGTGGCGACCGGCTCCATCGCCATGCCGTCGACCGAGCCCGGTCCCTCCGGGTTGGCCTCGGCGTAGTCCGCGCACCCGGGGCCGACGAGCATGCCGGCCGGCTCGGCCTCCATGGACGAGGTCTCGGAGGAGGCGGTGGTGCTCATCATGGAGCTGGCGGTGCCCTCGGCGGTGGTCTCGGTGTCGCTTCCGTCGTCGGTCGAGCAGCCGGCGAGGACGAGTCCGGAGACCGCGGCGGCTGCGGCGATCGAGGCGACTCGGCGGGAGATCGTGATGCCCATTGTGCTGTCCTTTCGGTGGAGCCCCTGTGGTGTGGGGCTCTGTGCGGTGGGTCACCAGTGCTTCGCCGCCCCCCGTGATCCGGATGGGTCCGGCCCGGATTTTTTTTCGAGCCGCCGGCCGCAGCCGCCTGCCGCCGCCCGTCACGATGGCGTCTCGCGTGAACAGATGCGCAGGCCAGACGCCCTCCCCGGGGGCGGCGGTCGCCGGCGCGTCCATCCGCGCGAGCAGGGCGCCATGCGCGGGAGCGGATGCCGGCTGAGGGTCGTCGGGGAGGTGTCCCGGTGACGCCGGGCACCGGGGCACCGGGGCACCGGGGCACCGGCCCGGGGTCGCCGGGGTGTGCCGGCCGTGCAGGCCCGCCGTGCAGGCCCGCCGTGCAGGCCGACCGGGCCGTCCGACCGGGCTCCGGCTCCGAATCAAGGACGTGAACACTCCACAGACCCGATCCCTCGTCGCGGCCAGAGCCGGCGCGGGCCTCCTCGCCACCGGTCTCGCCGTCGCGGTGGGTCATGCCGTCGCCGGAGTCGTGGCCCCCGGGTCGTCGCCTTTCCTCGCCGTGGCCGACTCGGTGGTCGACCGGGCCCCCTCCGCGGTGCGCGAGGTGACGATCGACGCACTCGGTACCGCCGACAAGCCGGCACTGATGGCCGGGCTGGCGGTCATCCTCGTCGTGACGGGCGTGGTGGTGGGCCTCATCGAGCGCCGCGGGCGCCCCGCCGGCACGATCGTGCTCGCCCTTTTCTGCCTCATCGGCACCGCAGCGGCGGTGACCCGGCCGACAGCGGGGCCGCTGTGGGCACTGCCGACGGTGCTCGGCGCGATCGTCTCGATCGTGGCCCTGCGGGCGATGATCGGCGCCCTGTTCCCCGCGTCTTCCGTCGCCGCGGCCGCCGGAGGCCCGGAGGGGTCCGCCTCCGCCGGCACCGGGGAAAGTGCCTCCTCGCCCGGCACCGGCGCGGCGGGGACCGCGACGCGGCGGGATCCCGACCGTCGACGCTTCCTGGTCCTGGCCGGGTCGGCCGCGGCCGTCATCGCCGCGGCCGGTGCCACGGGAATGGCACTGACCCGCCGGGCCGCCGAGGGGGTGGCCGAACGCACCGGGTTGCGGTTGCCCCGGGTCCTCGCGCGGAACGCGGCGCCTGCCGTGCCGACAGGTGTGGTCCCGGACGCGCCCGGCGTGACCCCGTTCCTCACCGACAACGACGAGTTCTATCGGATCGACACCGCTCTGCGGGTCCCTTCGCTGAGGGCCGCCGACTGGCGACTGCGCATCCACGGGATGGTGGAGCGCGAGATCGAGCTCGACTGGCAATCGCTGATCGACAGGGAGACCCGCGAGCGCATCATCACCATGACCTGCGTGTCCAACGAGGTCGGTGGCGACCTGGTCGGCACCGCGAGCTGGACCGGCTTCTCCATCGCTGACCTGCTCGCCGAGGCCGGGCCCCTGCCGGACGCCGACATGCTGCTGTCGACGTCGGTCGACGGCTGGACCGCCGGCACCCCGCTCGAAGCACTGACCGACGGCCGCGACGCCCTGCTGGCCGTGGGGATGAACGGCGAACCACTGCCGTTCGAGCACGGGTACCCGGTCCGTCAGGTGGTGCCGGGGCTCTACGGGTACGTCTCGGCGACCAAGTGGGTCGTGGACTGGGAGGTCACCCGATTCGACCGGGCCAGTGCGTACTGGACGGATCGCGGGTGGGCGGAGCGGGGTCCGATCCGGACGGCCAGCCGCATCGACCGGCCCGCGCCGCTCGCCGAGGTGCCGCCCGGGCCGGTCGTGGTGGCGGGCACCGCCTGGGCGCAGCGTCGCGGTATCGAACGGGTCGAGGTCCGGGTGGACGACGGCCCGTGGCGCGAGGCGCAACTGTCCGAGGAGTACTCGGTCGACACCTGGCGGATGTGGTCGTGGACCTGGAACGCCGAGCCCGGCCTGCACACCCTGCACGTCCGCGCGACGGACGGGACCGGTCGGGTACAGCCCGAGGAGCGGCGGGATCCCGTCCCGAGCGGCGCCACGGGTTGGCACAACCGGACGTTCCGGGTGGCGACGGCATGACCCTCGTAGAGATCCGCGCACCGGGAACACGGCCGCCCCGCGACCCGGACCGGATTGGCCCTAGACTGGGGATCGTGTCCGAGCCAGTCGCCCCGCCACTGACCGACCCGGGGCGCCTGCTCGAGCTCGCCGCCTCCGGTGACCTCCAGGCCTTCGGTCGCTTCTACGACCTCATGTCCCCGCGCGTCTACGGCCTGGCCCTGAGGGTCCTGCGGGACCCGGGGTACGCCGAGGAGACCGTGCAGGAGGTCTTCCTCCAGGTCTGGAAGCAGGCTGCCGACTACCGGCCGAGTCTGGGATCGGTGCAGTCCTGGGTGCTGACCATCACGCACCGTCGGGCGGTGGACCGGGTTCGTTCGGAGACGTCCGCCGCGCGGCGCGACGAGATGGACGCGGCGGCGGATTTCACCCGGTCCGGCGACATCGCGGAGCAGGTCACCGAACAGCTCTCCCGTGACGAGGACGCCGCGGAGGTCCGCAGATGCCTGGGGACCCTCACGGACAACCAGCGCGAGTCCATCGAGATGGCCTACTTCTCCGGCCAGACGTACCGCGAGGTCGCCGACCGTCTCGGCACCGCGCTACCCACGATCAAATCGAGAATCCGCGACGGTCTCCGTCGCCTGAAGAACTGCCTGGGAGGTGAGCTGTCATGAGCATTCGGCACCACGATCATCCGTCGGACCTGGGCAGCGTCCGTCCCGAGGACCTCGACCTCTACGCCCTGGACGCCCTGGACGATGACGAGGCCGAAGCCGTCGAGATGGCGCTGGTCAGCGCATCGGCCGAGGAGAAGTCGTCCATGCTGGCGCACATCGCCTCGACGCGTGAGGTAGTCGCCGGCATCGTCGCCGACGCCGGGCTCGACACCGCGCCCCCGCCGCAGTTGCGGGACCGCGTCCTGGAGTTGGCCGCTGCCGGTACCCCCCGCGGGCCGGCCCGGCCGGCCGACGCCGGGGACACCGACCGGGATCAGCCCGGCGGAGGCACCGACGTGGTCGACCTGAGCGGGGAGCGCGAGCGCCGGCGGCCCGGTCCGCTGTCGTTCCTCGCCGCCGCGGCGGCCGCCGTGGTGCTGGTCGCCGGTGGCGTGACCATCGGTCGCATCACCGACAACGCAGGGGGCGACAGCTCGGTGCCCGTCGCGGCCCCGCCGTCGATGCCCGGCAAGGTCTCCTCGCTGCTGGCGGCGGAGGACCTCGCGGTGGTCCGCGGCCAGGTCGGCGCGACCGGTACCGCCACCGTCCTGGCGTCCAAGACGGAGGACATGGCGGTCATCTCGATGACCGACCTCCCCGAGCCGGCCACCGGCCGCGCCTACCAGCTCTGGTTGATGGGTGACCACGAGCCCATCTCGGCGGGGACCATGGAGTCCGGCCAGGTCGGGCCGTCGCCCTCGGCGCAGATCGACGGCATCCGGAACTCCGAGCAGATCGGCATCACCGAGGAGCCCGCGGGTGGATCGCCGGCGCCGACCGGTCAGGTCCTCCTGGCCCTCGATATCGACTGACCCGGCGGTCCGGCTGCGCAGGCGATGCCCGCGCGGGCGGCCTGCCTCGTCGAGAAGAGCGTTTCGCACATCGCCACTCGGTCGATGCGGGCGAAACGGTCTTCTCGACGAGGGCGGCCTCTCGCTCAGGCGTTCGTCAGGCCTGCCACCACGGCCGCAGCGGCACATCCCAGGTCATGGTGTCGCCCAGCCGGACCGCGAGGATCTGGTGCAGCTGGATCTTGTTGTGTTCGAACCCGTACTGGCACGCGCCCATGTAGAGGCCCCACAGTTTGGCCATGGGCTCGCCGACCTCCTCCACGGCGTCGTCCCAGTGCTCGACCAGGTTGGCGCACCAGTCCCGCAGGGTGAACGCGTAGTGCTGGCGCAGGTTCTCCTCGTGCACCACCTCGAAGCCCGCGTTCTCGGCCTCCAGGTGCACGGTCCCCGCGCCGGCGAGCTCACCGTCGGGGAAGATGTACCGGTCGATGAACTGCCCCGCCTTGACCGTGCGCGAGTTGTCCGGCCGGGTGATGCAGTGATTGAGCAGGCGCCCGCCGGGCCGCAGATAATTATGCAGCCGGGTGAAGTAGTCGTGGTAGTTCTTGCGGCCGATGTGCTCGGTGATGCCGATCGAGCTGACGGCGTCGAAGTCGAGTTCGGGTACGTCCCGGTAGTCCTGCAACCGGACCTCCGCGAGGTCGCCCAACCCGTCGCGCGCGATCGCGGCCTGTCCCCACTCGGCCTGCTCCTTGGACAGGGTCACGCCGATCACCCGCACGCCCCGCGCGGCGGCGTAGCGGACCATGCCGCCCCAACCGCACCCCACGTCGAGCAGCCGGTCGCCGGCCTGGAGACCCAGCTTGTCGAACACCAGCCGGTACTTGTTCTCCTGCGCCTCCTCGAGGGAGGTGTCGGGGGCGGTGTAGCAGGCGCACGTGTACGTCATGGATTCCCCGAGGATCCACTCGTAGAAGCGGTTCGACACGTCGTAGTGGTAGCTGACGACCTCGGAGTCCCGCTCCTTGGAGTGTCGGCGCATCCCCGACACCACCCGCTTCCACGCGGGCTTGACCTCCATGGGCGGCGTGGGGAGGAATCTGATGTTCTCCGTGCCCACCGCCCGGGCGATCCGGGCGAGGGTCCGGGCATCGGGGGTGCGGGTCATGTGTTTGCGGAAGACCTCGAGCGCCCCGAACACGTCGTGGGGCGCCCCGGGGTGGACACCGTCCATCTCGAGTTCACCCATGAGGTAGGCCCGCGCGAGCCCGAGGTCACCGGGGGCGGTGACGAAGTACTGCAGCGCCTTCTCGCTCTTCAGCCGCAGCACCAGGTCACTGTTCTCCGGTCCGATCGAGGACCCGTCGTAGGCCTCGATCCGCAGGGGCGGTTCACCGGCGGCGAAGGCGCCGATGATCTCGCCGATCGTCATCTTCCCCGGGGCACCAGCGGTCCCCGCACTCGTCGTGGTCACCGTGCACCCACCGCCTTGTCGTAGAGGGTCGCGAACCGGCCCTCGGGATCGAATTCCGTCTTGAGCCTGCCAGCGTGGTCACCGCCGTAGAGCTGGGCGAACTCCTCGCGGGAGTAGAAGACCTCCGAGTACAGCGACTTGTGACCGCCGAGCCTGGAGACCTCCTCCTCGATGCGCCGGTTCCACGCCCCCTCGGCCATGCCGGGTCCGATCGGCGCGGACGACCAGAAGCCGATGTTGACGTAGGTCGTGTCCGGGGCCAGCGGGTACAGCGGCCAGGGCCGGTCGGAGCCGGGGCCGCCGCCCACGCCGGGCGAGGGGCTGGACTCGCGCAGGCGCAGCGGGCAGATCCACAGCGGCTCGATGGGCACCTCGCGCAGGAACCACCCGAGGAAGTCGGCGGTGTGGTCGATGGTGACCTCCACGTCCTGCACCACCCGCTCGCGCGGGCCCTCGCCCTTGAGCGCGCCGATCCTGTTGCCCAGGTCGTACTTGTGGTCCAACCCGATGATCTTCCAGTACGCCGAGCTCCTCAGCAGCTGTTGCGGCCACAACCTGCGGATGCGCGGATTCTGCACACCGAACGCCCGGGAGCACCAGAACCAGTCCGTGTCCCAACGCCAGAGGTAGTCGCGGATGGTCAGGCGGTCGCGCTCCACCGAGCCGGCGGGACCGCCGTGTTGGATCGAGCGGTAGAAGATCGCCTGCTTGTCGGCCACCCCGGTGTAGTCCGAGACGGGCCCCGGCTCGTCGGTCCGCCGACCCAGGCACAGGTACGACTCGTCGGCCGAGAACACGACCCCGTCCAGGAAGTCGACCTCCTCGTCGTCGTATCGCTCGTCCTCGCTGATCCGCGCCAACGCCGACTCGAGCGCGGTGAGGGAGTCGAATCGCACGTGTCGCAGTTCCACGAAGCGCCCCACCGGTTCGAGCGCGATCCGCAGCCGCACCGCGTACCCGAGCGAGCCGTAGGAGTTGGGGAAACCACGGAAGAGCGCGCGTTCGCGCTCGGTGCCGTCGGGGCGGGCGGTGACGATCTCGCCGGTGCCGGTGAGCACGTCCATCTCGAGCACGGACTCGTGCGGTAGGCCCAGGCGGAACGAGGAGGACTCGATGCCCAGCCCGGTGACCGCGCCACCGAGGGTGATGGTCTTGAGCTGCGGCACCACGTACGGCATCAGCCCGTGCGGCAGCGTCGCGTCGACCAGGTCCTCGTAGGTGCACATGCCCTGGACGTCGGCGGTGCGCGCCCCGGGGTCGACGGAGATGACGCGCGTGAGACCGGAGGTGTCGAGACCGGGCGACGACGACGAGGCGCGCGGCCGGAACAGGTTGGACGTCCGCTTGGCCAGCCGAACCGGTTCACCTGCGGGCACGGCCCGGAAGCTCTCGACCAGTCGCCGCACGCCTTCGTCATGTCGGGCGGTACCCACGACGAGTGGGTCGGCGAGGCTGGTGGCAGTTCCCATGCGCCCCACCCTAGTGCGGCTCGGGGACCCCGGCGCATGATCGGGGGATGGGTGCCGGCACCGGGGCGGGCCTCCACCCCGGTGGGCCGAACGCGTAGCCGAGCCGCTCGCGCCAGCTCGCGGCACCGCGGAGGTCCCGCCAGATGGCGACGTACTCGTGCGTCTGGAGCCAGAACGGGTTGTGCGAGGTCACCGGCGTCGTGAGCCCGTAGATGGGCCGGTGGGTCTCGGGGCGGAAGGTGCCGAACAGGCGGTCCCAGATGATGAGGATCCCGCCGTAGTTGCGGTCCAGGTATTCGGCGTCGCTGCCGTGGTGCACGCGGTGGTGAGAGGGGGTGTTGAACACGAACTCGACCGGTCCGGGCAGCCGACCGATGCGCTCGGTGTGCACGAAGAACTGGTAGACGAGCGAGATCGAGAACCCGGTGAAGACCATCCACGGCGGCACCCCCAACAGCGGTAGAGGCAGCCAGGCGACGATCTCGCCGGAGTTGTTCCACTTCTGGCGCAGGGCGGTCGCGAAGTTGTAGTACTCGCTCGAATGGTGGGCCTGGTGGGTGGCCCAGACGAGCCGGATCCGGTGCGCGCCGCGGTGGTACCAGTAGTAGAGGAAATCGTTGCCGACGATCGCGAGGACCCACGTGTACCAGGCATCCGACGGCAGATGCCACGGCGCGACGTAGACCCACACCGCGGCGTAGATCACCAGGCCGATCAGCTTCCCGACCAGCCAGAACGCCTGCGAACCGGCGCCCATCAGGAGCGAGGTGACGGCGTCCCGAGGCTGGTAGCCACCCGGCTCCCGGGCCTCGAGCACCCGCGCCGAGATCCACTCGATGGCGACGAACGCGATGAACACCGGAAGTGCCAGCAGAACCGGCTCGTGCAACGGATCCGCGAGGGCCCCGAGCGCGCGACCCAGCGATTCGGAGTACCCCATCTCGTTCACATCTCGATTGTGACACCACTCACAGACAATCGGGACATCAGGCCCGACCCGGCCGCTCGGGTGCAATACCCTCGCGACAGCACCGGCCCCGAGTGCCGGTGTTGCGCAACCGACTCGAAGAGGAGGACCCACCGTGGCCGTCACACCCCGGTCCGCACGCACCCGTTCCCGCCCCCTCGCCGCCGCATCCGGCCTTGCAGCTCTGGCCCTCGTACTGGGGGCCTGCGGAGAGGAGGGCGAGGCGCAGCAGGCCGTCGGCGAGGCCACCAGCGCGGTGGGCTCCGTCGCCGCCGAGGCGACGTCGGCGGTCGGTGACGCGATGAACGACGGCGGGGAAGGCGGCGAGGGCGGCGTCACGACCGGCAACGGCCCGCAGCCCGAGGGCTCCGAGGAGGGTGGGGGCGAGAGCCCGAACCCGGACGAGGAGTTCCTGAACGACATCCGGCGGGTCGGCGTGGACACGCCGGACGAGCAGGACTACATCACCCGGGGTCGCGACGCCTGCACCTCGTTCGACGAGGGGACCGGCTACATCGACGTGCTCCAGATGTACAACGACGCCCATCCCGATGCTCCCGTGACCGAGGCACCGGCAGTGGTGACGGCCGCGGTCAAGGCGTACTGCTCGCAGCACCTGCCACTCGTCGGCGACGGAGGCGAGAACGGCGGTGGCGAGAACGGCGGAGGCGCCTAGGACCGACCCCGTCAGATCCCGGCGCGGTCGAGCGCCTCGGCGGTGAGGCGGCGGCCCAGCGCGATCAGCTCGTCCGCCCGGTGGAAGTCGAACGTCGAACACGCGTCCGAGGGGACCTCCACCAGCACATCGGGGCGGTTGCCGGCCATGCGGTAAGCCGTCACGATGCTCTCCATCGCCTCGATGGTGTGGGTGACCACGTCGAAGATCCGTAGGGACCCGGGAAGGGATTCCTCGGCATCGGCGGCGACCTCCTGCTCGCCCTCGTCGACCGCCTCTTCCACCACGTCAGACGGCTGACCGGGCGCCCGGACTCCGGCCGTCCCGTCGTAGACGCCGTCGACAGGGTCGTCGGCCGCGTCGTCGGCCACGTCACCGCCGGCATCCGATGAGTCCTCGTCCTCCGGGACAGCCGGATCCTGACCGAATCGCGCGGCGATCAATCGCACCAGGTCGCCGTCGCGGACGTCCGCCGCCGCGGTCCGGATCCGACCGGTCAGCTTGCCCGCCGGCCCCGGCCCGGCCGGGACGCCTCTCCGGGAGATTTTGGGCTCGGCCTCGGGGGACACCTCGTCCGGGTCCGAGCTCTCCTGGAACGTCGACCCGCGGATCCCGGACCGACGACCCGTCAGCGAGACCGCGAGCAGCAGGTCGCTGTTCACGGGCGCCAACGGTTCCAGCGGGACGGGGTTGGTCACGCCACCGTCGACGATCAACCGCCCTCCGACCAACGCCGGGGTGATGACGCTGGGGATGGCGAACGACGCCCGCACCGCCACGTCCGCGGGGCCGCGGGTGAACCAGACCTCCCGGCGGGCCCGCAGATCGGTGGCGACGGCGGTGAACGGGATCTCGAGATCCTCGATGCGGACGTCGTCCAACATCGCCCCGATCACCGCCATGATCCTGTTCGCCCGGATGGCGCCGCCGCCCGCGAAGGAGACGTCGAGGAGCCGCAGGACGGCGGGCTGGGTCAGGCCCCGCACCCACTTCTCGAAGTCGTCGAGCTTGCCGGCCGCGTAGAGAGCACCCACGACGGCACCCATCGACGCCCCGGAGACACCGACCACCTCGTGTCCACGTGCCTGCAGCTCACGGATCACGCCGATGTGCGTGTATCCACGCGCCCCGCCCGAGCCCAGTGCCAACGCGACCCTCACAGGCGCCCCTTCCGGTCGAGTCCGACCACGCGTCCCCCGCGTGTCCGCCCCCAGTGTGCACCCGTCCCGTCCCGGTACACGACCTCATCTTCACGGTCCGTGTCGTAGGTGGGATCTACCGTCGACACCGCATCGAGCACCTGTTCGACGCCGGGCACCGGGCCCGATACACCCGCACAGAGGAGATCCCATGTCCCACACCGCCATCCCACCCCGTACCGGCTCCGCCTACGCCCCCACCATCGACCGCGACATGCTGCGGGTCGCCGCTAACGTCGAGCGCTCCGGGATGCACGTCGTCCACGTCGGCGAGGGCTGCGACTGCGGCGACTGCGCCGCCACACCACTTCCTCCGGACGACAGGTTCGGCTACACCATCGGACTGACGGATCTGGGGCACCCCGAGTTGCTCGTGCGGGGCCTGTCGGCGCGGGAGACCGCCGATCTGCTGGGCCGGTGGGGCGAGACCGTCCTGGCCGGCCAGGTCTTCGATGCCGGGCACCTGCTGTGCGAGGGCTCCGGCGGCCCGACCTGGGAACTGGTCCCCGTACGCCGGCCGTCCCGCACCCTGCGCTGGGCGGGCAGGTACTACCGCACCTCCGGAACCGGGGGCCTGGCCGCGCTGGAGTTGATCCCGGCCCGCCGGCCGTGCCCCTGCGAGGGGTGTAGCTGACGGTCCGGGCCCGGCGGGGGTCGTCGTAGGGTCTAACCATGCCCCGTCACCAGCTGCACCTGGATGCGCGTTCGCCGTCGATCATCGTCCCGATCACCGCCGGCGACCTCACGCAACTGGAGCAGCAGGCCGCGGCGTTGGCCGACGATCCCGTGGTCGATCTCGTCGAGTGGCGGGTCGACCTCTACGAGCCCGCCCCCGCCCGGTCCGGGGCGGCCGCCGCCGAGGCCGGGACGTCGACCGATCCCGGCCCGGCGGTGGCAGCGCTCGAGGCCCTGGCCGGGCTGCTTCCGGACACCCCGATCCTGGCCACGTTCCGCACCACGGCCGAGGGCGGTAGTGCCGGGATCACCGACGACGCCTACATCGCGCTGGTCGCATCTCTCGCGGCGACCGGCCTGGTGGCGGCGGTGGACGTCGAGCACAGGCACCCGCGGGCGGCACGGGCGATCGAGGCGGCCCACGCGCACGGCACCTCGGTGGTGGCGTCGAACCACGACTTCGATGCCACCCCACCGGCCGCGGAGATCGTCGCTCGACTGGAGGCCATGGAAGCCGCCGGGGCGGACGTGGCCAAGATCGCCGTGATGCCTCGCACGGCGGCCGACGTGGTGACGCTGATCGCGGCCACCGAGAGTCGCCACCGCGTCGCCGGTATCCCGCTGATCACCATGTCTATGGGCGCGCTCGGGGCGGTGACGCGTATCGGCGGCGGCACGTTCGGATCGGCGGCCACCTTCGCCACCGTGGGCGCGGCTTCGGCGCCGGGGCAGTTGCCGGCGGCCGGGGTGCGGGCCGCGCTCGATCTGCTGGGTTAGCCGTAGCGCCGCAGGACCTCCTTGCGGAGGCCGGAGGTGGCCACGTCCGCGATGTGCTTCTGGGCCTTCTTGAGCATCACTCCGGGAAATTTGATCTTGAGGTCCACCTCGAGGTCGAAGACCACCTCGGTGGTGCCGTCGCCCTTGTCCGTCAGCACATAACGCGCGTTCTGCACATTCTGGGTGCTGCTCTCGACGAGCGACCAGCTCACCTCGCCGTCGTACCACTCGTACCGCACGACCATCTCGTCGGTCACGCCGTACTGCGCGATCTTCTCCCACACCACGATCGGCCACCCCTCGTCGTCGGCCTCGCGGATCTCGACCTCGCGGTGGGCCTCCGACCAGTCGACGAGGGATTCGACGTCGGCGAGGACCTCCATGATCTCCGGGATGCCGGCCTCGATCGTGGTCACTGACTGCACTGACACTGCCATGGTCGCCAAAGTTACCCTCGCGGCCCGCCCGTGGTGCGAGGATCGGTCCATGAACGCCGCAGCCGGTCCCGGCGGGTCGAGCGCAGACCGCAAGGTCGCGTTGCTGCGGGGGATCAACGTGGGCAGGTCGGCCAGGATCGCGATGGCGGACCTGCGGGCCTGCACCGAGGAGTCGGGCTGCACGGAGGTGAGAACCGTCCTCGCCACCGGGAACGTCGTGCTCACCGACCCACGCACCGAGGACGAACTCCGGGCGGTGCTCGAAGCCGCCTACGCCGACAGGTTCGGATACGACGCGGTGGTGCAGGTCCTCACCCGCGATGCGGTCGAGGAGGCGGTGGCGGCGTACCCGTTCGAGTCGCTCGACGAGCACCACGACTACGTCGTGTTCTCCGATGACCCGGCGGTCACCCGGGCGGTCGCCGAGGCGATGGGCGCGGCGATCGAGCCCGGCGGCACCGAGGTCGTGACAGCGGGATCAGGGTGCGTGTACTGGCGGGTTCCCAAGGGGGCGACGCTGAACTCGGCCGCCGGCAAGGCCTCCGGCAACCGAGCGCATGACCGTCACCTGACGAGCAGGAACCTCCGGACGCTACACAAGATCCTCGCGGTGGGCTGAGACGCGTCAGGGCCCTTGGACGGACGCGCCGATCGTGTCGACGAAGGCAGCGAGGGGCCCGAAGATCGCGGGGAAGATCCCGTCCCACATGGCCTGCAGCTGGGAGAGGTCGAACGGGGGCATCGGTCACGCTCCTTCTGTGGGAGGGGTGGCGTGCGGGCTCTCCGCCTGCGCCGGGTTCCCTTCCGCAGACAGGATCCTCTGCACACGTGCTCGGACGCAACCCTTTGCCCGTGGCAGACTGCGAGCGATGTCCCACCGCCCGCCCACCGGATCCACTGCCGCCGCACTCGGCGCCGTGCTGTTGGCGGCCATCGCGCTGGGTGGGTGCTCGTCGGACCCGCGGGAGCCCGCGCCCGGGGATGCGGGGGCGACGACGTCCGTGTCCACCTCCGCGGCGCGGGTGCCGACGGCCGCGCCGCGGGAGTCCCCGCCCCCGGCGCGGTCGTCGTCCCCCGCCACCGACAGTCCCGTCCCCTCGGAGTGGGGCTCGCCCTCGCCCGTCCCGCCGTTCATCGAGGCCGCGACCTGGGGCGACTCCGACTACGGGGTGACGCTCGAGGTCGCCCCGTCCACCGCCGGCCGCCAGGCGTGGGGGGACGACGATTCGCGAACGGCCTGGCGGGAGGTCGTCCGGCTCGTCCCCGAGGCCGACAGCCCGGGGATGTGGGAGCAGTTCGACTGCCACTGGACCTGGGCGCGACTGCTCGAGCCGGACAAGCCCACCTGGAATCTCGAGCCGTGGCGGCCGGTGGTCTCGCCCGAGCGCATGCTGGCCGAGGGGTGCAACCCGGGAGGGCCGGAGGTGTGAGGGCGATCCGCCGCGCCACCGTGGCCGACGCCGCCGGTTGTCTGGACGTGTACGCGCCGTACGTCCGCGAGACCACGGCGACGTTCGAGACCGAGGTGCCGCCGGTCGACGAGTTCGCGGCGCGGATCGACCGGGCACTGGCGGGGTACGACTGGCTGGTGGCCGAGCTCGACGGCCGGATCGTCGGGTACGCCTACGCCGGGCCGGTCAAGGACCGCGCGGCTTACCGCTGGTCATGCGAGGTGAGCGTCTACGTCGATCCGGGCGCGCACGGCCTCGGGTTGGGGCGGTCGCTGTACCGGGAGCTGTTCGCCCGGCTCGAGGCGGCCGGATTCCGCCGACTGCTGGCGATCGTGACCCTTCCCAACGAGCCGAGTGTGGCTCTACACCTGGCCATGGGGTTCCGCGAGGCGGGCCGGCTGGAACGGATCGGGTTCAAGCACGGGCGGTGGCTCGACGTGGGGTGGCTGCAGGCCGACCTGGGACCGGAGTCCGGCGCGCCGCCCCACTGACCTGCCCGAGGTCTGCCTCGACCTGCCCGCCCGGCCCGGTGCGACCGGCGGCCGGGGTGGCGCGGCGGACCAGCCCGGCGCACAGCTCGTCGAGCCAACCCCCCACCGACCCGCGGGCGGCTTCGGTGCCCGGATAGCGGCAGCGCACGTGCAGCCCCGAACCGCTGACCACGAACCACACCATCACCCCGTCGGTCCGGATCGCGGCCGACACGTGCTGCGGGCTGAGGCTCAGGTCCACGTCAACCGGCAGGCGGCGGTGGTCGAGCCACGAGATCGCGAACATCCCCGGGGTGTGCGGCATCCCGCCGTACGGGGCGAGTATCGGCCCCAGTGCGTGCGAACCGAGGTCGACGGCCTCGCGCACGGCCACCGCGCACGCGGCCGGGTCGGGGTCGTCGCACTCGATCACGGAGTTGGTGATGAACCACCCCACCGAGTCGTTCCAGCGGGCGGAGCGCACATCGTGGCGGGAGTGCACCGGCAGGACCGCGCGCAGGCCCACCCCGGCGCGGCGGTGGAGTACGGCCGTCATCTCGGAGATCGCCAGCGAGATCATGCGTACTCCGCCGGCGGTGGCCGCCTCATCCAGGGCGGCGACCCCGGCCGGGTCGAGCACGTCGCGCACCTCGACCACCTCCTCGCGCGGGGTGGAGATGTCGCCCAGGTCGAGCGGGAATACCGGCATCTCACCGCCACCGCGGGCCAGGATCGCGGCCCAGCGTCGGTGCACCTCGTCCGGCGCGGGCGGGCGGGCGGCGAGCTCGGCGGTGTGGGCGGCGAACGCCGTCGCCGGCGGCAGGCAGGTGCCCGGTTCGAGGCCGCAGGCCAGGTCGTCGAGGCACGAGCAGAAGTCGCGCATCAGCACCAGCAGCGACCAGGCGTCGACGTGGCAGTGGTCGAGCCCGATCACCACGACCGGCCGCTCCCGCTCGTCCCGCGGCTCCACCAGGCACAGCGCGTGCGCCGGCCGGGAGAACGGGCAGCACGCCTTGTCGAACACCCGGCGCAGGACGGCCCTCGGGTCCTCCCCCGGCTCCGCGGGCGGGGTCCGCCACCCGAGTGGCCGCACGGTCACGGGCCGAAGGCGCAGCTCGTCGTCGTTGTCGTCGTCACGGTCGTCGCGGTCGTCGCGGTCGGTCCTCCCCTCGTGCTCGTCGCGGTCGTGCCCGCCTCCGGTGAGCACCGTGCGCAGCGTCTCGTGGCGCGCGACCACCGCGAGCCACGCCCGCGCGACCTCGTCCCGGTCGGCCGGGAACGGCAGCGTGAACGCCACGGCCATCCACGAGCCCGGGCGGGGGCCGAGCGAGGCGTGGCGCGCCTGGTCGAACGAGGGGGATCGATCCTCGCCGTGAGCTGGGGTGACATCGGTCGCAAACCGGTGCACGACGCCGTCGGGGAGCGACATCCGCGTTACGGTGGTGAGCCTCATGGCCCGGACGGTAGGGGCGGCGTGTTACGGGGAAAGGCGCGAAGTGTGACGACGACGAGACGGCTCGACGCCCGGCCCGGCGGGGACGGGCCCGCGCTCGCCCGCGACGTACGCGGGGACGGGCTGCCGGTGGTGCAGTTGCACGGGCTCAGCTCGAGCCGGCGCCGCGACGAGGTGTTCGGCCTCGACCTCACGGCGGGCCGCGACGGCCTGCGGGTCGTGCGCTACGACGCCCGCGGTCACGGTGAGTCCCCGGGCACCGCGGACCCGGACGACTACACGTGGCCGGCGCTGGCCCGCGATCTGCTCGCCCTGCTCGACGAGGAGTTCCCCGGCCAGCGAGTCCACGGTGTGGGTCAGTCGATGGGGTCAGCGACGCTGCTGACCGCGGCGGTGGCCGAGCCGGACCGGTTCGCCTCCCTCACGCTCGGCATCCCGCCGACGGTGTGGCGGTGGCGCCGCGAGCAGTCCCGCCTGTACGACCTCGCCGCGCGGCAGGTCGCCAGGTGGGGCGGCGCGCGGTGGTCGGAGCTGACGCGGACGCCGCCGACGTCCCCCGCGATCGATCCCGACCGGCCGCCCACCGCCCCCGACGTGCGCGACGAGTGGCTGCCCGCTGCGTTCCGGGGCGCGGCCGCGACCGACCTGCCGCCGGAGGAGCAGATCGGGCGGCTGCGGATGCCGGTGCTGCTGCTGGCGTGGCCGCAGGACGCCTCCCACCCGCTCGAGGTGGCCGAGCACCTGCTGGAGCTGCTGCCGGACGCCCGGCTCGAGGTCGCTCGCTCCCCGACGGAGGTCGAGGCGTGGCCGCGGGCGGTGTCGGCCTTCATCGGGGGCCTCACTGACGAGACCGCAGCAGCCCCGCCTCGGTAGCGCGGGTGGCCACCGCGGCGCGGCTGCGGGCGCCGAGTCTGGTGGTGATGCGGCTGACGCGGTCCTTGACCGTGTGCACGCTCAGGTGGACGTGGTCGGAGATCTCCTGGTTGGAGTAGCCGTCGGCGATCAGGGCGATGATCTCGAGGTCGTCCTGCAGCCCCATCACGCGCGCCGTCTCGAGCTGGAGCGAGCTCTCCACGGCGTCGAGCGCCTGTTCCGTCCGGCCCGGGTCACCACCGGCGCGGCCGACCATGAGGTTGAGGCGCCGGTAGACCTCGAGCGCGGCGCGCTGCTGCTCCTCGAGCAGTTCCAGGCGCCTGGTCTTGGTGGCCAGGTTCGCCTGGAGCCGCCGCAGCTCGGTCATGTCCCGGCCGACGCCCTGCCGGCCGACCAACCGGCCGTCGCGGTAGATGTTCCCGGCGTGGATCTCCAGGTCGCGGAGCTGGCCGTCCGGCTGCAGGATCCGCGTCTCGAAGAAGCGTCCCGGGTCGGCGCTGGCCATCCCCAGTCGGAAGTGTTCGACGGTCTCCGCGAGGGCGTCGGG
Source organism: Dietzia sp. MNB45 (assembly GCF_051994785.1). Lineage (NCBI taxonomy): Bacteria > Bacillati > Actinomycetota > Actinomycetes > Mycobacteriales > Dietziaceae > Dietzia > Dietzia sp. MNB45. The sequence continues at coordinate 3,402,022 of NZ_CP163397.1, forward strand.
GTCGATGACCTTGGCGAAGTGCTCACCGATCAGATCCGCGAGGTCCCAGCCGAAGATCCGTTCGCCGGCGGGGTTGATGTAGGTGAACCTGCCGTCGGTGTCGACGGCGTAGACGACATCCGCCAGGCGGGCCAGGAGGTCCCGGTAGTCGAGGGACGGATCGTCGTGCATCAGCCCAGGCTACGGCAGCGTGTGTGCCCGGCCCGGCCCGCCGGGGCCGGCACCCGTTCGGGTGCTCTTCCACGACCTCCGGGGGTGTCGCCGCGCCCACGAACCGGGCGAGAATGTGAGCCAGACGACACCGCCACCCCGAGAGCCCCGACAACCCCCAGGAAACCATTGTGACCTCCACCGCCACCCCGTCCGCCTCCGCGATCGCCACCCGCCTGGCGGAGTCGGGCACCCTCGCCGACCTGTTCCTCGCCACGGCCGCCGCCCACCCGGGCGCGGTCGCGCTCCGCTCCCACGAGACGGGAGCCGAGGTCACGTACGCACAGGCCCGGGCGCGGGTCGGGGCGATCGCCGACACGCTCCGCGAGCTGGGTGTGGCCCCGGGCGAGCCGGTCGCCCTGATGCTGCGCAACCGGCCGGAGTTCCACCTCGTGGACACCGCCGTGATGATGCTCGGCGCCGTGCCGTTCAGTCTCTACAACACGTCGGCGCCGGATCAGCTCGCCTACGTCCTGGCGGACGCCGGTGTGAAGACCATCGTGACCGAGTCGGCGTTCATCGGGGTCCTCGAGGCCGCGCGGGGGTCCGCCCCGGCGGTGGAGCGGCTCGTCCTGGTGGACGAGCACCCGGCCGGCCACGACGACCTGCTGCGCGAGTTGGCCGCCGAGGAGACCGCTTTCGACTTCTCCTGCGCCGAGGCGATCCGCCCCGACGACCTGCTGACGCTCATCTACACCTCCGGCACCACGGGGCCGCAGAGGGGCGTCGAGCTCACCCACGAGGGCATGATCACGCAGCTTCGCGGAGTCCATGGCGCGGTCCCGCTGCCGGGACACGGGCGCCAGATCTCGTTCCTGCCCGCGGCCCACGTGGCCGATCGCTGGACCTCGCACTACTCCGGCTTCATGGCCTACGCCAACACGGTGACGTGCGTGGCCGACATGGCGGAGCTGCCGGCCGCGCTCGTGGCCACGCGCCCGACCCTGTTCGGCGCCGTCCCGCGGGTCTGGGAGAAGCTCAAGGCCGCACTCGAGGCGGGTTACCCGGGTGACGCCGTGGCCGACTCCGTCGCGAACCCGCAGGTAGCCGAGGCGTTGCGTGCCAAGATCGGACTCGACGAGGCCCGGTGGGTCGTGACCGGGGCGGCCCCCACCCCTCGTGGTGTCCTGGAGTTCTTCACCGCCCTCGGCCTCCCGCTCTGCGAGATGCTGGGGATGTCCGAGGTCTCGTGCTGTGTGGCCACCAACACCCCGGACGCCATCAAGCTCGGGAGCGTCGGAAAGCCGCTCGACACCGTCGAGGTCCGGATCGCCGAGGACGGCGAGGTGGCGGTGCGCGGCCCACAGGTCATGCGGGGGTACCGCGGTGCGCCGGAGAAGACCGCCGAGGCGATCGACGGCGACGGGTGGCTCCACACGGGCGATATCGGCCGGCTCGACGAGGACGGCTACCTGTGGATCGTCGACCGCAAGAAGGAGCTGATCATCAACGCGGCCGGCAAGAACATGTCCCCGGCCAACATCGAGATGGCCATCCGCTCGGCGGGCAACGCGATCTCCCACGTGGCCGTGATCGGCGATCAGCGCCCCTACAACGTCGCCCTGATCGTGGCGGACCCGCAGCGGGCGGGCGACCCGCAACTCGAGAAGGCGATCCGGGCGCAGGTCGATCGCGCCAACGCCACGCTGTCGCGGGTCGAGCAGATCAAGAAGTACACGGTGCTGCGGCAGGACTGGCGCCCCGGGCACGAGCTCACACCCACGATGAAGCTGCGACGCCGGGTGGTCGACGATCTCTACGCGGCGGAGATCGAGCAACTCTTCGCCTGAACGTGGCCACCGGCCTCCGGTGGCGCGCCGCCGCGGCGCATCCACACAATGGGGCCATGCGTGAACTTCAGAGGACGATCATCGACCACCTCGGGGTGAAGCCCGAGATCGACCCGGCCGCCGAGGTCGACCGTCGGGTGCGGTTCCTCGTGGACTACCTGCGGGCGAGCGGCGCCAAAGGGTACGTGCTGGGACTGTCCGGCGGGGTGGACTCGACACTGGCCGGGCGCCTGGCCCAGCTCGCGGTGGAGCGGATCCGCGCGGAGGGCGGGGACGCGGTGTTCGTCGGGATGCGCCTGCCCTACCGGGTGCAGCACGACGAGGCCGACGCCGTCGCCGCGGTGGAGTTCGTCGACGCCGACGAGACCGTGACCGTGAACGTCGCACCGGGGGTCGACGCCCTCAACGGGGCGATCCGGGAGGGCACGGGGGCCGAGCTCACCGACTTCACGAAGGGCAACGCCAAGGCGCGCCACCGCATGGTCGCCCAGTACGCGCTGGCCGGGGACCGCGGACTACTGGTGATCGGCGCCGACCACGCCGCCGAGAACGTCACCGGGTTCTTCACGAAGTTCGGCGACGGCGCCGCGGACGTGTTGCCGCTGTCGGGGCTGAACAAGCGGCAGGGTCGCGCCCTGCTCCGCCAACTGGGCGCCCCGAAGCGACTGTGGGACAAGGTGCCCACCGCCGACCTGCTGGACGAGAACGAGGGCCAGACCGACGAGGACGAACTCGGCCTGCGCTACGACGACATCGATGACTACCTCGAGGGCCGCGACGTCCCCGAGCACGTGGCGCGGACGATCGAGACGGTGTGGCACCGCAACCGGCACAAGCGCACCACGCCGGTCGAGGTCTCGGACACGTGGTGGCGTCCGGGCGAGCAGACCGCCCTCGTGGTGATCGACATGCAGAACTCGTACTTCGAGTTCCCCGAACTGGCGAAGGTGCGCGACGAGCTGGTGCCGCGGGTCAACGAGCTCATCCGTACCGCCCACGACGCCGGACGACCCGTCGTGCTGGTGCGCACCGAGCACTCCCGCGACAAGTCCACGTGGACGCTCAACATGTGCGAGGACGACCAGGGCTTCGCGTTCCCCGGCACCGAGCAGGCGCAGTTCCTCGACGAGTTGGCCACGGGCGATCACGTGGAGGTGGTCAAGACCCGCGACAGCGCCTTCTTCAAGACCGAGCTCAAGGCCCGGCTCGAGCAGCTCGGCGTGGACCACCTGCTGCTGTGCGGGGTGTCGACGCACAGCTGCGTGTCGCAGACGGCGATCGACGGATTCGCCGAGAACCTCCACGTCGCGGTCGCCCGCGGTGCCATCTCGTCGGACAACTCCGCCCTGTCGGAGGCGCTGCTGGACTTCTGCGCCGACCAGATGCGCCAGCCGATCATCGACCAGGAGGCCAGCCTCGAGCTCCTGCGAACCGGCGCCTGGCCCGACGGGGACTGACCCGACGGCCGCGGTCTAACCCACCGGCCGCGTGACGCGGCCGTCGGGGTAGCGGGCGAACCGGGTCTCGCCGCGCGGGTGGACGGGGTCGTTCTGCGGCAGGTCCCAGGTGCCGAACACGCCGGCGCGGTACTCCTGCATGGCGGTGACGATGTCCTCGCGGGTGTTGCCGACGAACGGCCCCTGCTGGACGACCGGGGCGCCGATCGGCCGGGCCTGCAGGACGAGGAACGACGCGCCCTCGTCACCGGCGGTCACGGTGACCGCCTCCGGGGCGAGGACGGCGGCGTCGTACCCCAACTGCCGGTCGTCGACCGTCAGCGGCCCGCCGTAGTTGTAGAGCACCCGGTTCGCCGAGGGGTCGGCACCGGGTAGCTCCGTGCTCACGCCGGGCTCGAGCGTGACGATCCAGATGGCCAGGTGGTTCTCCGGTCGCGCCGCCCAGGAGTGTGGGGGCGGGTCGAGCGCCCGCACGCCGTCGATCTCCCCGGCGATCAGGCGGAACCTCGCGGCGGCGCCATCGGCTCCGCGGACGACGACCGGGGTCTTCTCGGACCAGAACATGTCGAAGTGTGGCTCGGCGGACTTGTCCTCGGGTGCGAGGTTGAGCCAGATCTGGAACAGCTCCATGGTGTTGGGCCGCTCGGTGTCCAGGAGCGGGAACATCTCCGAGTGCGAGATCCCGGAGCCGGCGGTGAGCCACTGGGTGTCGCCGTGGCCGAAACGGGCCGCCGCGCCGAGGGAGTCGGCATGGTCGACCACGCCGTCGAGCACCACGGTCACGGTCTCGAACCCGCGGTGCGGGTGCTGGGGGAAGCCGGGGACGGTCTCACCGTGGTACATCGACCACCCGTCCTTGCCCGAGAAGTCCTGACCCAGGGACCGGCCTGCGAGGGAGGCGGCAGGACGCATGGTCTCGCCCTCGGCCGGAGGGAACTCGTCACGGTGATGGACGGCGAACAGGAACGGGTCGAGGCCCGGCCACTGGCCTCCGAGCGGGACGACCTGGCGGATGGCGGACATGGTTTCCTCCTGCGGTGCACGGGTGAGCTGACACGACTTTTTGCTGTCACATCAGTTAACCGCGTGGGGCGTCGCGGTGTTCCCGCTGCTCCCTGAACTCCAGGTAGGCACGCCGCCCCAGGAACACCGCCAGCAGCACCACGATCGCCGCGACGACGGCGTTGGACGCCCATCCCGCCACCGACTCGATCCGGTGCCACTGCTCACCCAGGAGATACCCGGCCACGACGAACAGCGAGTTCCAGATCAGACTGCCGGCCGTGGTGAGCAGCACGAACAGCAGGAGGCTCATCCGCTCCACACCCGCCGGGATGGAGATGAGGCTGCGCACGACGGGCACCATCCGACCGAAGAAGACCGCGCCCCGCCCGTGGCGGGTGAACCAGCCCTCGGCCTTGTCGAAGTCCGCGACCTGGATCAGCGGGACCCGGTCGAACAGCGCGCGGACCCGCTCGGCACCGAGCCAGAAACCCAGACCGTAGGCGAGGATCGCCCCCAGCACGGACCCGAGGGTGGTCCAGAAGATCGCACCGGCGAGGGTGAACGTGCCCTGCGCCGCGCTGAACCCCGCCAGCGGCAGGATGACCTCGCTGGGGATGGGCGGGAAGACGTTCTCCAGACCCACGACGAGGGCCGCGCCGGGCCCGCCGAGCGCCTCCATGACGCCCACGGCCCAGCCGGCGATCCCGCCGAGATCACCCTCGGTCGAAAGGACCACAGGAGCGGCGACCTCGATCAGCCCCGCGCGACCACGCCGGTGACCGGGATCCGGCCGTCCACGGCCTGGCGGAAGTTGAGCACCGCGCGCTTGACGTGGTCGCCGGTGGTCACGACGACGGCGCCGGTGGTGCCGCGCTCCCGGAAGATCCGGTCGGTGAACTGGGCGTTCTGCACCGTGGAGGCGGAGTTCCCCTCCTCGGTGATCCGGAACGGCGCGATCCCGGCGCCACGCAGCCAGTCGCCCATCGCGCGCGCCTCGGTGCGCCCGTTCTGCGGCACGCCGCCGGTGACGATGATGCGGGCGGTCGGGTACGCCTGCGCCAACCGGTATCCGGTCCGCAGTCGCTCCTCGAGCACGGGGCGGATGCCGCCGTCGGGGAGAAGTCCGGCACCCAGGATGACGATGTCGGTGGTGAACGGGTTGACGGTGAGCACCGCGGGATCGTCCACGGTGGGGACCTCGAAGTCCCCACACAGCGCCAGTAGCTCCTGGCCGACGTTCTGGCAGCCGAGCATCGTCAGGCCGCTGTACAGCGCGACGCCCGACGGCACCTCGGCCGAACCAGCGGAGGCGGTGCCCGCTCCGGCGCCCAGCGCGAGAGCGGCGGCGGCCGCGACGGCGGCGAGACGCCTCTGAGTTCTACGCACGATAACGGTCCTCTCCCGAGCAGTGTCGTGACCAGATGGTTATCGCATTGTGCGTGAAGGTCGTTACCCGAGGCACGGAGCGGTCACGAACGCCCCGCGTACCCTTCACGTCATGCCGGAAGGATACGACAAGGTCACGGCCGTGCGGTACCTCCACGAGGCCGACCCACACCTGCGCGCGCACATCGACGCCGTCGGTCCGTGCACCCTCACCCCGACGCCGGACACGGGGCCGCACACCCTCTTCGACCGGTTGGCCTCGTCGATCCTGTCCCAGCAGCTCTCGGTCAAGGCCGCGGCGACGATCGCGGGCCGGCTGCGCGGGCGGGCGACGAGCGACGCCCAGCTCGACCCCGCGCTCGTGGCCGCGCTGTCCGACGAGGAACTGCGGGCGTGCGGGATCTCGCGGCCGAAGGTGGCCGCCCTGCGGGACCTCGCCGACGCGGTGCGTGGGGGCCGGATCCCCACCCTGGGGGAACTGAGGGACTACGACGACGACGAGGTCATCAGCTCCCTGACGACGGTCCGCGGGATCGGCCGATGGACCGTGGAGATGCTGCTGATCTTCCTGTTGGACAGACCCGACGTGTTCCCCGTGGCCGATGTCGGGGTGCGGCGGGGATTCGAACGGGTGCTGGGCCTGGACGACAAGGCCTCCCCCGCGATGATGCTGGAACACTCGGCTGGCTGGGCACCGTACCGGTCGGTGGCGTCCTGGTACCTGTGGCGGGCGGTGGACCAGACGGGCGAGGCGGCCCCGGCGCCCACCTCCTCGTCCTAGGCTTCACGACCATGGCGAACCTCTACTGGGAGCGGGTGCGGACGGCGACGGCCCGCGCCGCGGCGGGCGCACGAGATGTCAACCGTCATCCCACGTCGGTCGAACTGCTGCGGCGGGCCCGGCGGGCCCTGCCCGGGGACGCCGGTTTCGGCGACCCGCTCTCGGCCGCCGGCCGCGACAGCGCGGGGACGATCGCCCGGGTGGCCGGCCGACTGTTCGACGAGCAGCCCACCGCGTCCCGGGAGGTGACGCTCGGCGGGCTCCAGGTGTGGCACGCCGTGCTCGAGCGCACGGGGCGGGCCGGCGGCGGGAGCGAGGTGACCATCGTGTTCACCGACATCGTCGGGTTCTCCGACTGGGCGATGCGCGCCGGCGATGAGGAGTCGCTGCAGCTCCTCCGACGGGTCGCCGCGGCCACCGAACCCGAGGTGCTCGCCCACCGTGGCGCCGTCGTCAAACGTCTCGGCGACGGACTGATGGCCACGTTCCCGTCTCCCCAGCTGGCGCTGGACGCGGTGGCCGGTTGCCTTGACGGGGTCGCCGGCGTGGAAGTGGCCGGCTGGCGTCCGCGGTTGCGGGTCGGCGTCCACACCGGGCGCCCGCGCCGGATCGGGGACGACTACCTCGGCATGGACGTCAACGTCGCCGCGCGGCTCGCGGAGAAGGCCGGGGCGGGCGAGATCCTCGTCAGCGAGTCCACCCGCGCCGGGCTGGACCCCGACAGCGTGGCGACCCGCCCCAAGCGGACCTTCCGGTGGGGCGGGGTCAAGGGCGTCCCCGACGGGATCGCCGTCTACGTGGCGACCCCGCGCTGAGGAGTTCGGCGGGACCGGGAGCGAGGAACCCGCCATTCGCCGCCCCACCCCGGAACCGGCCGGACCACCGCCGACCGCCGCCATCCGGTAGAACGGACGCATGGCAACCACCAATTTCAAGGGCAACCCCGTCAGCACGTCCGGCGAGCTCCCCGCCGTCGGCTCGAAGGCCCCGGAGTTCGAACTCGTCGGCACCGACCTCGCTCCCGTGACCTCCGGGTCGCTGGCCGGTAAGAAGCTCATCCTCAACATCTTCCCCAGCGTCGACACGGGCGTGTGCGCCCAGTCGGTGCGCACCTTCCACGAGAAGGCCTCCGGCCTGGAGAACACCGAGGTCGTCAACATCTCGGCCGACCTGCCGTTCGCCCACAAGCGCTTCTGCGCCGCCGAGGACATCGAGAACGCCACCGCCGGCTCGACCTTCCGCAGCGACTTCGCCGCGGACTACGGCGTCAAGATGACCGACGGCCCCATGGAGGGCCTGCTGGCCCGCTCGGTCGTCGTGGTCGACGCCGAGGGCAAGGTCGTCTACACGCAGCTCGTCGACGAGATCACCACCGAGCCGGACTACGACGCCGCGCTCGCCGCCGTGAACTGAGCGCACCGCAGCGAACGCACCGCAGCGAACGACGAGGCCCGCCCCCGAAGAAACGGGGGCGGGCCTCCTTGCTCAACTACTGCGTCCGGCTACTGCGCCTGTGTAGCGCGCCGCGACTCAGGCGCTCGCGTCCACCAAGGAGAAGCGGCGGGTGGCCTGCTCGAGCTGATCGAACAGCGTCGCCAGCTCCTCGGAGCGGCGCTCCGCGGGCTGCACGCCCTCGGGGCCGAACTCGGTGAACAAGCTCAGCGAGATCTGCTGACGCACGCCGTACATGTGGAAGTTGGCCACTATCTGCCGCCAGTGCTCCACGGCGCGCACACCACCCTCGGCTCCGTAGGAGACAAAGGCGACGGGCTTGTTCGCCCACTCGCTACCGAGCGAGTCGAAGGCGTTCTTCAGGCCGCCCGGGACACTGTGGTTGTACTCGGGGGTGACAAAGACGAAGGCGTCGTAGGAGTCGATGGTCGAACTCCAGCGCTGCACCCGCTCGTCGGAGTACTGCTTGTTCGCCGCGCCCGGCACCGTGGCCGAGGTGAGCAGCGGGACGTCGAACGACTTGAGGTCGACCAGCTCATAGGTGGCGTCCTGCCGCGCCTGCGATTCCTGCGCGACCCACTCGGCCACGGTCTGCCCGGAACGCTCCTCGCGAATGCTGCCCAGAATGATGCCGATCTTCACGTACGGTCCCCTCTCGTCGTGCGGGTTGCTGATGACGAGAACTCTACTTGATTGACGTGACACCTACTACCGGTGGCCGTAGACCGTGACCGTAGCCACGGCACAGACGCGCCCCCGCTCATCCCTCGTCGTCACCTGGGCGATGCCCCAACTCCGGCCGTCGTGCAGGACCTCGGCCCGGACCGTCACCGGCTGCACCAGCGGGATCTGTCGTACGTACCGCACGTCGAGCGAGGACGAGCTGACCTCGCGTTCGTGCGGGAACACCGCCGCCCCGGCGACCTCCGCGGCCGCCGCGAACACGCCGCCGTGCAGATTGCCCAGCGGGTTGGCCAACGTCGGCTCCGGCGCGATCACGCCCTCCACGACGCGGGTTCCGCCCGGGCCGTCGTCCCGCTCGTCCAGCGTCAGGCACAGGACCTCGGCCAGCGTTCCCGGCGCGAGCCTGGACGGCCACGGCGGCTCGTCGTCGTACCCGTCCGGGTCCACGGCTCCCGCGATCTCCATGGATTTAACCAGTCCGGAGGCGATCACCCCGCCGTCGTCGTCGACGACCTCACCGCGCGTCGTGAGGCAGTGACCGTCGTCGCCCAGGTGGTCCGTGCGGATGCCCAGTCCCGCCGATCCCGCGCGCGGTCGCGCCAACAAGTCCATCCGCAGCTCGGTGGTGACCGTCCACATCCCCTCGGGGCGCCGGCGGTGGTTCTCCGACCCCAGGCCCGAATCCACCAGGACCGCCAGACCGCCGGTGGCGAAACGCCCCGACGGGTCGATGAACTGGTCGTCGACCGGCTGGTGCCAGCTCACCGACCCGTCCGGGTTCGGGCTGAACGTCAACCCCAGGCGGGGCTCCGGGCCGTCGTGCTGCGATTCTCTCACCCGCCGACGCTAACACGTGTTCTCGTTCACTCCCCGCGACCGCGCGCGCCGGATCGCGTCCGCACAATGGAGACGTGCCACTGAACCGCGCGGCCCTCACGACCCCCCGCCGCTGGCCCATCCGCGTCGCCACGACCGTGATCGCCACCGGCATCGTCATCCTCGTGCTGGCGGCAGCGGCGGGCGGTGCGTGGCTGCTCCTGCGGTCGGCCGTGCACGGCGCGATCGACTCCGCCGACCGTGCCCGGGCGGTCGAAGTGGCGGGTGGGCTCGCGGCCCGGGGTCCGCAGGCGTCCCTCGAGCTGGTCTCCGAACCACTGTCTGGGGTGGACCTGGTGCGGGTCGTCGCGCCCGACGGCCGCGTCCTGGCCGGTCAGGTCACCCGCGGCCTCGAGAACGTCCCCGCGCTGCCCTCGCCCGCCTCCGGTCAGGTCATCCAGCGCGACCTCGACGCCCCGAACGGCGCCGACCTCCGCCTCACCTCCGTCGGCGTGGAGGTCCGCGGGGGAACGTTCGCCGTGGACGTGGCCACCGACACCGACCGCTACGACTCCCTCCTGGCCACCGGCGCGGTGCTGTTCCTGGCGTTCGTCCCCGTCGCCGGCCTGGCCACAGCCGTGTTTGTCCACTACGCCATGGGGCGGGTGCTGCGGCCGGTCGAGTCGATCCGCTCCCGCGTCGCCGAGATCTCCGCCTCCGGCCGTGGCGAGCGGGTCCCGGTCCCCGAGGCCGAGGACGAGATCTCCCGCCTGGCCCGGACGATGAACGCCATGCTCGCGCGCCTCGACGCCGCCCGCACCGCACAGGTCGCGTTCGTCGGTGACGCCTCGCACGAGCTGCGCAGCCCACTGTCCACGCTGTCGACGATGCTCGAACTGTCCTCCACCTCCGGCACCCCGGTGGACGTGGAGACCGTCGACGAACTGCTCCTGCCGGAGGTGCAGCGGATGCGCACGATGGTCGAGGACCTGCTCCTGCTGGCCAAGAACGACGAGCGCGGCCGGCCACTGCGGCGCGACGACGTGGACCTCGACGACATCGTGCTCTCCGAGGCCGCCCGGCTCCGCGGCCTCGTCGGCGGAGGCGACGGAGGCGGGGTCGGCGGCGCCAGCAGCGGCAGCGGGCTCGAGGTCGCGGCCTCGGTCGAGCCCGCGCGCCTCGTGGGCGACGCCGATGCCCTGCAGCGCGTGGTGCGCAACCTCGTCGACAACGCCCGCCGCCACGCGCGCGACCGGATCGCGCTGCGGCTCACCGTCGACCGCACGACCCCCGGGGCGCCGCGCGCGGTGGTGTGTGTGGACGACGACGGCGAGGGCGTTCCGCCTGATCAACGGGATTCGGTGTTCGATCGCTTCGCCCGCCTGGACGCGGACCGCGCACGGGGCACGGGCGGATCGGGACTGGGTCTGGCGATCGTCGCCGAGATCACCCGCTCCCACGGCGGCTCGGTCCGGGCGGAGGACGCCCCTGGCGGCGGCGCGAGGTTCGTGGTCGAGCTGCCGGTGGAGATCATGGACGACGCCGCAGACGACTTTCCCGACGGCGGGGCGGGGTGAGGCGGGGAGCGGTGAGGCGTGGGCGCGGTGAGGCGTGGGCGGGGTGGCGCCCGGATCAGGGACGGGCCGCGACGCTGTCCACCAGCCGGTAGCCCTGCCCGCGAACGGTCTCGATGGCGCGGGCCCCGAACGGGGCGTCGATCTTGCGTCGGAGGTAGCCGACGTACACCTCGACGATGTTGTCGTCACCGTCGTAGGCGGCGTCCCACACGGCCCGCATGATCTGGACCTTGGACACCACCTGGTTGCGGTGGCGGATGAGGTACTCGAGCACCGCGTACTCGCGCGCGGTCACGGTGATCCGCGTATCCCCGCGGCGGACCTCCCGCGCGGCCGGGTCCACCACGAGGTCGCCGGCCTCGAACGTCGCCGGGCGCTCCGGTGCCCCCCGCCTCACCAGCGCCCGGAGGCGGGCCTCGAGGACGACGAACGAGAACGGCTTGACCAGGTAGTCGTCGGCGCCGAGGTCGAAGGCGTCGGCCTCGTCGTATTCGCCGTCCTTGGCGGTGAGCATGAGCACCGGGGTCCAGACCTCGCGGCGTCTCATCTCGCGGACGACCTCGTACCCGCTGCGCCGCGGCATCATGATGTCCAGCACGACCACGTCGAAATCGTCGGCGCAGGCCATCTCGAGGCCCTCCTCACCGTCGGCGGCGGTCTCCACGGCCCAGCCGCCCGTGACGAGTCCCCGGCGCACGCTCTCGCGCAGCGCCGGCTCGTCGTCGACCACCAGGACCCGCATCGGCGTGTCGTCCTACCCCTCGGCGTCGATCTCCTGGTCCATCCGCTCTGCGGGGACCAGCGAGTCAGCGTGCCGCCGGACCACCTTCGCGGGGACCCCTGCCACGGTGGTGTGGGGCGGGACCTCGTGCAGGACGACCGATCCCGCGGCCACCCTGGAGCAGGCGCCCACCCGGACATTGCCCAACACGATCGATCCGGCGGACAGCAGCACGCCGGAGCCGATCTTGGGGTGGCGGTCGCCGTCCTCGTTGCCGGTGCCGCCGAGGGTGACGCCCTGCAGGATTGACACGCCGTCGCCGATCACGCAGGTCTCGCCCACGACGATCCCGGTGGCGTGGTCGACGAGGATGCCCGAGCCGACACGGGCGGCGGGATGGATGTCCATCGCGAACACCTCGGAGATCCGGCTCTGCAGGAACGACGCCGCCATGACCCGCCCGGAGTTCCACATCTCATGGGCCACGCGGTGCACCTGCAGGCCGAGGAAGCCCTTGGCGAAGAGGTAGGGCACCAGGTAGTTGGGGTACGCCGGGTTGCGCTCGAAACTCACCACGAGGTCGGCCGCGACGGCCTCCAGAACGTGGGGATGCCGCACCAGCACCGCCCGGATCTCCTTCTCCAGCACGTGCCGACCGATCTCGGGGGTCGCGACCCGGGAGGCGGCGAGGCGCGCGAGGGATTCGCCGAGGTCATCACAGCCGTCGATGAGGTCCAGGACCAGTCCCGCGATCAGCGGTTCGTTCCTGCTCGAGGTCGCGTCCAGCGACAGGCGGTTCCAGACGGCGCGGACGGAGGAGTCGGCCTCTGCCCGCGGGACGCACGGGTTCTCGGTGCTCATCTCGATGGTCACCTGATACAGCGTATGCCTGCCCCGGCGATCGGGGCGAGTCGCACCTCCCTCGACGGCCCGCTCCCCACGCGGCAGGATGGGGCCATGATCCTCATCAACGTGCGTTTCGACGTCAAGCCCGAGTTCGCCGAGTCCTGGCTCGAGTTCACCCGCGAGTTCACCGAGGCCACCCGCGCCGAGCCGGGCAATCTCTTCTTCGACTGGTACCGGTCGCCGGAGTCCCCGAACACCTTCCTGCTGTGCGAGGCCTTCCGGGAGGGCGACGCCCCCGCCCAGCACGTGAACTCCGACCACTTCGCCGAGTTCACCGGCTCGGCCGCCCGCTACCTCGAGCGGACCCCGCGGATCATCAACACCACCGCCGAGGGCGAGGAGTGGGGGACGATGGGCGAGATCACCGTCGAGTAGGCGCAGGCCCCGCCAGACGTCGCGTCAGATCGAGCTGCCGAGCGCCGACTGCGCGAGCGCGATCGGGTCGACCGGCCACCACTGGCCGTAGTCGAGTGCGTAGACACGGTTGAGGTCGGACACGACGCCGCCGACGGTGACCTGCTGCCGGACCGGCAGCTGGTGGATCGTCGCGCTCGGGTTGAGGCGCCCACCGGAGCCCCAGTCGTGCTGCCAGAAGTACCGCCCCAGGCCGGTCTGACGGCACCAGTCGATGGTGGGGGCGTTGGCGTACACGCCGAGCTCCATCCCCGCGCCGTGGAGATGGGCGCGCCAGCGCTCGAGGTACGGGCGGATCTGATTGTCGAACTGCCACCGGGTGGGGTTGTCGTCGATCGCCACGTACATCGGCACACCGGACGGTCCACCGGCCTCGCGGTGGATCCGGATCCCGATCGGGGCGTGGCGGTCGCCGCCCGCGGCGCCTTCCTTCCAGTCGGCGGTCTCGGCACGCCCGTACTGGTAGCAGGAGACCATGTTGAGGCCGCTCCGTCGGAAGTCGTCGACCTCGCGACGCAGCAGCGGCTTGCCGGTCATCCAATTGGCGTCGGGGCGGCGGTTGGAGCAGTACCGGACGGCGCCCATGTGGCCGGCCGCGCGGATCGACGCGGCCGCCGGCGGGCCGGAGGCGTAGTCGAGCAGGGTGCCGATCGGGACCCCGACACCCGCTCCCGGCAGTGCACCGAGCCCGGCGGGGATCGAGGACTGGGCACCCACCGCGGGGGTGATGCCCGCGGCGAGGGCGCCCGCCCCGGCGGCGCCGATGCCGGCGCGGCGGAGGAAGGTTCGGCGGTCGAACGTCATGGAGCTACTCCGGGATCTCGAGGAAGGGGCACGCGGGGGCACATGTGACACGTGGGGCTCGCGCACCCGACGAGTGTGTCACAAGGACATCGCGAAGGATATCCCGGCGTTACCACACGGACGGACCACCACAGCGCAGGCACGGCTGGTTGACTGACGTTCATGACTCGCGCGCACAGATGGTCCGCCACCGACATCCCCGACCAGACGGGCCGGACCTTCGTGGTCACGGGCGCCAACGGCGGGATCGGGCTGGCGACCACCGCCGCACTCACGGCCCGGGGCGCCCGGGTCGTCATGGCCTGCAGGAACGAGGAGAAGGCGCAGGAGGCGCGCGCGACGCTCCCCGCCGGTGACCGGGAGCGCGCGCAAGTGCGCCTGCTCGACATGGCGGACCTGGACTCCGTCGACGCGTTCGTGGCGGCCACGGCGGCGGAGGGTGCGCCGGTCGACGTGCTGATCAACAACGCCGGTGTGATGAACATCCCCCACGCCCGCACCGCGCAGGGACACGAGATGCAGTTCGGGGTCAACGTGCTGGCACATCACGCGCTCACCCTGGGACTGGAGCCGCTGCTGACGGACCGGGTCGTGTGGCTGGGCTCGCTCGCCCACCTGCGCGGACGACTCGACACCGACGATCTCGACATGGACGTGCGCGGCTACCGACCCATGGCGGCGTACGCGAACTCCAAGCTGGCGTGCATCATGTTGGGCTACGAGTGGCAGCGCCACTTCGATCGGACCGGCAGCGGGCTGCGGTCGGTCGCCGCCCATCCCGGTTACACGGCGACCGACCTCATCCGTCAGAGCGGCAACCCGCTTGCGGACCGCTTCTTCGAGTTGGGCAACTCCATCACGTGGGCGGGCCTGTCGCCGGAGATGGGTGCGCTGTCCGTGCTGTACGCGGCGACGGTGCCCGGCCTCGCCGGCGGCGAGTTCGTGGGTCCCGATCGCCTCGGGGGCCTGCGCGGGCATCCGAAGCCCGCCGGGTCGGGTCGCCGTTCGCACGACCGGACCACGGCCGCCGCATTGTGGCGGCGGTGCACGGAGATGGCCGCGTTCCAGCGGGCATGACGAGGGTCACGACGGCGAGGTCATCCTCCGGGGAGTGGTGACCGTGGTCGGCCGGTGGCCGGGATGGGTCAGGCGAGCCCGGCCGCGGCCAGCCCGTCGCGCAACTTGGCCCGGTGCTCGGGCGGCCCCTGGAGGAGGGGCATGCGCAGGCGGTCCGAGCCGATGAGGCCGGCCTCCTTCAGCGCCGCCTTGACCTGGATGGCGCCCTGCGAGGTGTGCATGATCGCGTCCACGGCCGGGATGAGGCGGGTGTGGATCTCGCGGGCGCGGGGCAGGTCGCCGGCGTCGACGGCCTCGATCATCGCCCGGTAGTCGTCGCCGGCGACGTGGCCGACGACCGAGACGATGCCGGTGGCACCGAGGGCCAGGAAGGCCAGGTTGAGCACGTCGTCGCCGGAGAACCAGAGCAGGTCCGTCTCCGCCATGAGTCGACTGGCCTCGAACAGGTCACCCTTGGCGTCCTTGACCGCCAGCACCCGGGGGATCTCGGCCATCCGCCGGATGGTGTCCGTGGCCAGGGCGGTGCCCGTGCGGCCGGGGATGTCGTAGGCCATGATCGGGTGGTCGGCGGCCTCGGCGATCATCCGGAAGTGCTCGACGATCCCGTGCTGGGTGGGCTTGTTGTAGTACGGGGTCACCACGAGCAGGGAGTCGGCGCCGCGGGCGACCATCTCGCGCGCCGCGCGCATCGAGTGCTCGGTGTCGTTGGTGCCGCAGCCGGCCATGACCTTCACCCGGTCGCCGACGGCCTCGACGACGGCGGCCACGCTGTCGTAGTCCTCGTCGTCGGTGGTCGTCGCGGACTCGCCGGTCGTGCCGTTGACCAGCAGTCCGTCGTGGCCGTGATCGGCGAGATGGACCGCGAGCCGCTGCAGGCCGTCGAAATCGATCGAGCCGTCGTCATGCATGGGGGTCACCATCGCGGTGATGACCCGACCGAAGGGATTGTCCGACATGCGCACCAGACTAAGCCACGGTGACGCGGTCGGGAGATTCCGACGTGAGGGGTCCCCACGGGACTAGGGTCGTCAGCACCCCGGCGCCGGGGACCGGCGCCCACCACCGAGACCGCGGAGGCGATTGTGACCGACCAGACCCGACCCGACGACCCCGCGCGCATCCCGGAGGAGCCCGCGGAGTCGTTCGGCAACACCATCGACGGATCGGGGGCCGGCGACGGCAGCACCTCCCGGGGCGGGGACGAGGCGGACACCGCCACCGGGTCCGCCGCCACCGAGCCCGCCGCCGACCGGGCCGCCGGGGGCGCGACACCGCACGACTCCGCGGGAGCGGCGAGCTCCGCTGCGACGTCCGGCGCGGGCGGGGACGGCGCTGCCGAGCGCGCCGAGCAGAAGAAGGTGTACCAGACCCCTGAGCAGCCGGATCAGGCCGTGGGCGGCTCGGACGGTACGGCAGACGGCCAGTAGCCGGGCCTGACGTGGCCATCGCCCTGACGCTCACGCTGGCGTTGATACTGCTCATCAGTGCCAACGCCTTGTTCGTGGCCGTCGAGTTCGGGTTCCTCACCGTCAACCGGGACGACGTGCGTGCGGCCGGCTCGGAGGGCGATCGCATCGCCACGACCCTCGACGGGTCCCTGGCCAGGACCTCGACGAACCTGTCGGGGGCCCAGCTGGGCATCACGGTCAGCAGCCTCCTGGCGGGATACCTCACCGGTCCCTCCGTGGGGGAGCTGATCACCGGCGCCCTCGGCGTGTCGGGGATGTCCGAGCCGGCGGCCCGCGGCATCGCGATGACGGTGGCCTTCGTCGTCGTCACCTTCCTCCAGATGGTCTTCGGCGAACTCGTCCCCAAGAACTGGGCCATCGCCGCTCCGATGCGGGTCGCGCGGCTGGTCGTGATCCCCCAGCGGATCTTCATGGCGGTGTTCGGCTGGCTGGTCACGGGCCTCAACACCACCGCCAACGTCGTCCTGCGGCTGCTCGGGTTCACCCCGCAGGAGGAACCCGGCGAGGCACGGTCACCCGAGGAGCTGCGGGCGTCGGCCGCGCGGTCGGGCCGTCAGGGCGCGATGGACCCGCACACGGCCGAGCTGGTGACCCGCTCGATCTCGTTCGGGGAACACCGCGCGGCGGACGTGATGGTGCCCCGTCCGCTGGTCACGTTCCTGCGTGACCACACCGCGCAGGACCTGCTCGACACGGTGGCCGCGACGGGCCGGTCGCGGTTCCCCGTCCTCGGCGCGACCGTCGACGAGGTGGTGGGCGTCGTCCACTACCGGCAGGCGTTGGCCGTGCCTGTCGACGAGCGCGCCCGGACGCCGGTGCGGGAGATCGCCACCGAGGCGACCGTGGTGTCGGAGGTGATGACGCTCGACCCGCTCATGCGGCTGCTCCGTCAGACCGATCTGCAGATGGCCGTGGTGGTGGACGAGTTCGGCGGGACCGCGGGGATCGTCACCCTGGAGGACCTGGTGGAGGAGATCGTCGGCGAGATCGATGACGAGCAGGACCGTGCGTCGCGCACCCACGAGTGGGTCGACGACGACACCGTTCTCGTGGGCGGGATGATGCGGCCCGACGAACTGGGCGCCATCCTGCGACTGGAGATCCCGCCGGTGGAGACGGTGTCCACCCTGTCCGGGCTCCTGTCCGAGGCGGTGGACCGACTCCCCCGGGTCGGCGACGAGACCGAGTTGGACGCGCACGACCACGAGAACCGCGACGACGACGACCTGCCGACGCGGGCGCGTGTGCGCCTGCGGGTGGAATCACTGCGCGCGCACCGGGCCGAGCAGGTGCGCGCCACCGTCCTGCGGGACGAGCCCGAGGCGGTGGACCCGGATGAGTGACGGCGTGGCATTGCTGGTCCTGGTGGCCCTCCTGCTGGGCAACGGGTTCTTCGTCGCCGCGGAGTTCGCGATGGTCTCCGCGCGGCGCGACAACCTGGAGCCGCACGCGGCCGAGGGCAGCACGCGCGCACTGTGGTCGCTGCGCGGCATGGAGAACGTGTCGCTCTCGCTGGCGGCCACGCAGCTCGGCATCACGGCCTGCTCGCTGCTCATCGGCGCGGTCGGCGAACCCGCCATCGCCCATCTCATCGAGCAGCCGCTGGGCTGGTTGGGCGTGTCCACCGGGTTCGCCCACCCGATCGCTCTGGTGATCTCCCTGCTCATCGTCACATTCCTGCACATGGTGCTCGGCGAGATGGTGCCCAAGAACATGGCGATCGCCCGGCCCGCGGCCGCGGCCCTCCTGCTCGGCCCGGTCCTGCGGGTCTTCGTGCTGGTGTTCCTTCCCGCGATCTGCCTGATGAACAAGTCCGCGGACGCGGTGGTGAGGTACGTACTGCGGGTGGAACCGCGTTCCGAGGTGGAGACCACTTTCACGGTGGACCAGATGCACGGGATGGTCGCCGCGGCCGAGGACTCCGGCCTCCTCGACGAGGACGAGACGCTGCTGCTCGAGGGCGCGCTCGAGTTCGATCACATCACCGCCGCCGATGTCCTCCGGCCGATCGCGGAGGTGGACTCGATCGAGGAGGACTGGACCACCGGTGACGTGCAGCAACTGTGCGTGCGGACGGGGCACTCGCGGTTCCCCGTGCGCCGCGGCGGCGCGTACGTCGGCTACGTCCACGTCAAGGACACCCTCGGCGACGACCTGTCCCAGCCTCTGCGCCGGGATCGGATCCGCGAACTGGGGATCGTGCCCGCGGAGACCCCCCTCGACGACGTCCTGGAGGCGATGCAGCGGGCGCGGGCCCACCTCGCGGTCGTCGACGATCGCGAACCCGGCGAACCCGACCCGCGTGGGCTGCTGGTCCTGGAGGACGTCCTCGCCGAACTCGTCGGCGAGGTCAGGGATGCGACGCCCGGAGCCGAGCAGTAGGGCGCCCGAGCAGTAGGGCGCCCGAGTAGCAGAAAGGGCCCCGACGACCTACCGGACCTTGTCGGGGTTGGTGTCGAGCACCCGACCGAGGGTGTTGTCCACGACGATCTGCGCCACCCCGCTGTATGTGGCCACGCCCACCCGCACCGTGGTGGCCAGCGCGTTCTGCAACATCGTGGAACCTCCTGCTAGTCGGTGTGACACCCGTCACTCTACGCTCGTCTGCGGCGGGCCGCTGACAGATAAACAAACTTTCTGGACAGTTGTTCTGAACGATCGCCCGAGCAGTCGACCCGACCCTAAGGTGCCCCCTCCATCGCCGCCACCGAACGCGCGAGAGCGTCATCCCGCCACCGGCCGATGCTATAGTTGATGCGTCATCCACCTCTGGGGAGGGGGCACAGAGCCCATGTCCGACATCCGTATCCACCGGTCCCGGTCGCGCTCACACGACGCCGGCGGGTGGTTGGACTCCCGCCACTCGTTCTCGTTCGGCAACTACCAGGACCCGATGAACACGCACTTCGGCCGCCTGCTGGTGAACAACGACGACCGCATCGCCGCCGGCTCCGGATTCGACACGCACGGCCACCGGGACATGGAGATCGTCACCTGGGTCCTGTCCGGCTCGCTCGTGCACCAGGACTCCGAGGGACACAGCGGGATCATCTACCCCGGACTCGCGCAGCGGATGAGCGCCGGCACGGGAATCCTGCACTCCGAACGCAACGACGCCTGGCGTGACGGCTCGGTCCGCACCGAGGCCGCCCCCGCCGACCCGGTCCACCTCGTCCAGATGTGGGTCGTCCCGGACGAGAACGGCGGGGATCCCGGGTACGAACAGCTCGAGATCGAACCGGCGGAGCTGGAGAACCAGCTCGTCGTCGTCGCCGGAGGGCTACCCACCTACTCGGACCGTGCCGCCATCCGGATCCGCGACCGCACGTCCGCGCTGCACGCAGCGCGGCTGGGACCCGGCCGGTCCGTCCACCTCCCCGACGCGCCCCACCTCCACCTCTACGTGCCCCTGGGCTCGGTGACGCTGGAGGGCGAAGGCCCGATGGACACCGGCGACGCCGCGCGGATGACCGCCGCCGGGGGGCGGCGTGTCACCGCCGGCGACCACGGCGCCGAGATCCTCGCGTGGGAGATGCACGCGGGCATGACGATGCTCGACGTCCGCGGCCACTAGTCCTTCTCGGTTGCCGTCCCCTTGTCGTCGCCGGCCGACAGGGGGGCACCGTCGTCCTGCTCCCCGTCCCCCGGGATGTGGTACAGCGGGTGCACCGGCTCGGGCGAGGGCGCCTCCTCGTGCTTCTCGAGCTCCTCGGCCGAGTAGGCACGGCGCCACTGGCGGGTGATCGTGGGCGGCCTCTCCCCCATGTCATTGCTGATCCCGCGGACCAGGCTGTACATCATGACGAAGCCCATGATGAAGAACGGCAGTCCGACGACGGTGATGACCTCCTGCAGCGCGGTGAGCCCACCCTCGCCGGTACCGGCGAGGATCGTCGCGCCGACCGCTCCCATGAGCACGCCCCAGATGACCCGCTGATGGGTCGGCGAGGGCTCGAAGTCGTCGTCCTTGCCGGAGGCCATCATGTCGACGACCATCGACGCCGAGTCGACGGACGTAGTGAAGAAGACGACGACGAGCAGCACCGCGATACCGGAGAGCAGCGTGGCCAGCGGGTAGTTCGACAGGAACGCGAACAGCGCGCCCGGGATGTCGCCGTCGTCGACCACCGCCTCGGTGAGGCCGCCGGAACCGAAGAGTTCGATGTGGAACGAGGCCATGCCGAAGATGCCGAACCACAACACCGAGAAGCCCACCGGCAGGGCGAGGACGCCGAAGACGAACTGGCGGATCGTGCGGCCGCGGCTGATCCGGGCGATGAAGATGCCCACGAACGGCGACCACGTGATGGTCCACGCCCAGTAGAAGACGGTCCACGTGTTCTGCCACGAGGCCAGGTCGTCGTTGGCAGGAAAGACGTTGTTCCACAGCGCCAGCTCCGGCAGGGTCGACAGGTAGATCCCCAGCGACTCGACGGTGCCCTTGAGCAGGAAGAGGGTGGGCCCGGTCGCCACGACGAAGATCAGCAGCGCGACCGCGACCGCGATGTTGAGGTTGGACAGCCGCTTGATGCCCTTCTCGAGGCCCAGGGCCACGGAGATGCACGCGATGGTGGTGACCACGACGATGACGAGGACCTGGACGACCGGGGACATGGCGATGCCGAACAGCTCGTCCAGGCCGGCGTTGATCTGCAGCGTGCCCAGGCCGACCGACGTCGCCACACCGAACACGGTGCCGACGAGCGCCACGATGTCGATCGTCTTGCCGAGCGGGCCGAAGATCTTGTCGCCCAGCAGCGGCGCGAAGATCGAGCTCACCCGCGGCGGCATCTTGCGCTTGTAGATGAAGTAGGCGAACGCCAGGGCGGGCAGCGCGAAGATCGTCCAGGTGTGCAGGCCGAAGTGGTACAGCGTGAACGCCATCGCCTCGGTGGCCGCGTCCCGGGTGCCGGGTTCGACACCCCCGCGCGGCGGGGTCGCGAAGTGCGAGATGGGCTCCGCCACGCCCCAGAACATGAGGATGGTGCCGATCCCGGCCGCGAACAGCATGCCGAACCAGGTGAGTGTGGAGTGCTCGGGCAGCTCGTCGTCCCCGCCCAGGCGGACGTGACCGAACCGGCTGAGCGCGATCCAGATGAGGAAGCCGAGGAACGCGGTGACACCGAAGATGTAGAACCAACCGAGGTTGGTCATGATCCAGCCGGACGCGGTGCCGAATACGCTGCCCACCCATTCGCCGGCGAAGAACGTCACCACGACGAAGGCGACGATGACCCCGACGGTCGTGAAGAACACCCCCGGATCGGTCTTGAGCCTCAGTGCTCTCAGTATCCGTTCGGACATGGTCTCCCCCGTCGTCTCGGCTCTACCCGGGCGCCGGTGCCGCCGGATCGAGTGGTTCAGTCAGAGTGCTGCTTCTATTAGTGGTCGGGCTTCTACTTGTGGTCGGACTTCTACTTGTGGTCCTGCTTCTAGTACGCGAAGTTGTGTACCACGAATACCTTCCCGCCGCTCGAATAGGCGATTCCCATCCCGGCGGACCGGTAACCGGGATCGAGGAGGTTCTCGTTGTGGCCGGGCGAGTTCTTCCACAGGTCGACGAGGCAGGTCGCGCCGCAGTGGGTCCCGGCGGCGACGATGTTCTCCCCGTAGCCACGGCCGATCAGGGCGGTGTTGTGGACCACCTCGTCGCGGGCGGCGAGACGGTCGGCCCAGGCCTGGGCCTCACGGTCGAGCTCCGGATTCGGTGCCAGCGTCCCGAGTGCGCGGCCGACGCGGTACGAGTCGATCTCGCGGACGATGCCCTCGCGCAGCCCCCCGGTCACCGCCATGCCGGCGACATCCCGGTAGGCCATCTCGCTGGAGCCGACCGCAGCCCACGCCTCGGGAGGCAGTGCGGCCCGCACCTGGGAGACTAGACCGTCCACCTGGGGGACCAGGTGGGCCGGGATCAGGTGCTGCGGGATGAAGGACGGCAGGGTCCGGTCAGCCGTCTGGGCAGAGGCGGTCGCGGCCCCACCCAGAAGGGTGGCGGCGGTGACGGCGATCGTCGCGAGTGACGCGATGGGACTGGTGCGCATGGTGGTGATCATGCCGTCTCGGTGCGCCTGAAGCGAACCGATTGGCCGATGAGGTAACAGGACGGGCGCGGGACGGCGTCAATGCTGTGACCAGCAGATATCAGTGATGCTGGTGTGACTGGAGTGGCTCACGGGGTACGAGGAACCGACCCGCTCCGGGGAGCACCTCGACGGTCACCGGAAGGGGCGCGATGGCGTCCCCGTCGGCGAAGGCCTCGACGTCCGCGGCCTCGAGTCGGACCGTCCGGCACCGCCTCGTCGACACGCCGCGCAGACCCACGTGGGCACCGGAGTAGATCAAGGGGAAGTGCCGCATGAAGCGGAGTTTGGAGATCTTCCCGACGTAGCAGACGTCGAACAACCCGTCGCTCCGGTCGGCGTCGGGTGCGATCTTCATGTCCCCGCCGTAGCTGCGGGTGATTGCGAACGCGCTGAGCAGGACCTCGGTCTCGACGGTGTCCTCGCTCGGCAGCCCGGCGTCGAAGACCATCCGGAAGCGCCGGGGACGGTAGGTCGGGAACTCGATGATCGAGGCGAGGACGTAGCGCAGGGGCCCGCGGAGGAGTCCCATCTCGTTGACCCGCCGGTTGACCCTGGAGTCCAACCCCGCGCACAGCACCGAGGCGAACACCGTTGGTTCCCCGCCGTCCGGGGTGGCCCGGCCGAGGTCGACGGTCTCGACCCGGCCGTCGGCGACGACGTCCGCGGCGGCCTCGGGATCGCCCAGCGGGATGCCGTACTCGCGGGCCAGGTCGTTGCCGGTGCCCGCCGGGATGATGCCCACGGGCACATCGGTGAAGGCCTGCGCCTGCACGGCGATCGAGACCATCCCGTCTCCGCCGCACACCACCAGCGCGTCGGTCCCGTCGGCGACCGCCCGCCGCGCCAACGCGAGAGACTCGGTCGCCCCGCCGCCGGCCAGTCGCGTGACCTGGAGTCCGTGCGCACGCAGCCGGTCGGCGGCCCGGTCCGCCACCTTCTCCCCGCGCCCACCGCCCGCGGCGGGGTTGACCAGTAGCGTGACCGCGCCGATCCGGCGGTCGGACAGCTGCGCGCTCATGGGATGAGTGTGCCCGGGTTGCACACGCCGTGGGGGTCGACGGCGTTCTTCACCGCGCGCAGCATCCGCAGGCCGACCTCGCCGATCTCCGACTCCAGATACGGGCGGTGGTCCACCCCGACCGCGTGGTGGTGGGTGATCGTGCCGCCGGCCGCCACGATCGCCTCGGAGGCCGCCCGCTTCGCCTCGAGCCACTGGGCGACGGGGTCCTGCCCACGCTGACCGGCGACCACGGTGAAGTAGAGGGACGCACCCGTCGGGTAGACGTGGCTGATGTGGCACATGACCAGCGCCGGCGTTCCGGAGGCCTCGAGCGAGGTGGTCAACGCCTCCGTGACCGCGGCCCGCAGTGCTGGCAGTCGGGACCAGTCGGTGGCGGTCTCCAGGGTCTCCACCAGCGCGCCGTTGTCCAGCAGCGCATCGCGCAGGACCGGGGCCCCGAAGCGGCCGTGCTCCCACGACTGCGCGGGCCCCGGGCCCAGCGAGGTGCCGCCGTGGGTGATCAGGACCTCCCGCGTCTCCGCGTGCCGGGACCCGGCATGGGCGGCCGTGCCCTCGAACAGGCAGAGACACAGGCACCCTCCGGAGCGGTCCTCGTCGTCCCCGGCCTGCTCGCCGATCGACTCGGTCGCGGTGGCGAGGTTCACCATCGTCTCCGTCTCGTCGGACAGGCGGATGACCGTCGGGCCCGTCCCCTGCTGCTCGACCGCGCGCAGCGCCGCGGCGCCGGTGGCGAAGTCGGGGAAGCGGAACGCTTCGTGCCGCACCACCTCCGGCACCGGATGGATCCGCACGCGCACCCGGGTGCACACGCCGAACGCACCCTCCGATCCCAGGAGCCACTGCCGCAGGTCCGGTCCGGCGGCCGACGCCGGGGCCCGGCCCGCCTCGATCACGCCGACCGGGGTGACCACCGTCAGCCCGCTGACCATCTCGTCGAAGCGCCCGTACCCGGCGGAGCTCTGTCCCGAGGACCGGGTCATGGCGTAACCGCCCAGCGTGGCGTAGGGGAAGGACTGCGGGAAGTGCCCGAGCGAGAAACCGTGCTCAGCCAGCAGTTCCTCGGCCCGCGGACCCGTGACGCCCGCCCCGAGGACCGCCTCCCCCGACTCGGGGTCGATGGACTCGAGACCGTCGAAATGGGCCAGGTCGACGCTCAGCACGGCCCTGTTCGTCCCGGAGTCCGGGTCCAGGCCGCCGACGACGGAAGTGCCGCCGCCGAAGGGGACGACCGCGACCTTCTCGGAGGTGCACCAGTCCAGGAGGGCGGCCACCTCGTCGTCGTCCCCCGGGGCCACCACCGCATCGGGGCAGTCCACGGCCGGCCTCGTCCGCCACGCCAACAGGTCGGGCGTCGACTTGCCGCGGGCGCGCGGAAGGCGCTGCGCGTCGTCGGCCGAGACGTCGCCGGGGCCCACGATGTCGGCCAGTGCGGCGAGATCGGCATCGGTCAATCGCGACGGCGAGGCGGTCACCGCGGACGGGTCGAACGTCCGCCCGGTCTCCGCGGTCACGCCGAGCACGTCGCGCAGCAGGGCGCGGATGCTCTCGCTCAGCTCCGTGGCCTCGGCGGCCGTCCCCCACCTGGACAGGTCCATCGGCGGTAGCGGCAGGCGGCCGGATCGGTGCTTGTCAGCGGGGTTCACGTCGCTCATACTGGGACACTAGAGCACGATCTGTTCCGCTCACGGGTTTTCGTCCGGTGTCCCGTCACCGACCCGCGCCCCGCGGGACCCGCCGCGAAGGAGGCCCGGTGACCATCTCCGCCCCCTCGCGCCACACCACCCGGGACCGCGCACTCACCGCCGCCCGCGCCGCGATCCTCGAGATCGGCCCCAGTCGCACCACGATGGTCGAGGTCTCGCGCCGATCCGGCGTCGGACGCACCACCCTCTACCGGCACTGGCCGGACATCAGCGCACTGGTCGCCGATCTCCTCACCCGCGAACTCACCGGCGTGGTCGAGCGCGTCGGCCCGGACCTGCTGGAAGGCGCGGTCCACGATGCCGACGAGTTGGCCCGCCTGCTGTGTGCGATGGCCGACGAGGTGCGCACCGACCCCCTGCTCGACGCGCTGCGCCGACACGAGAGCGGCATGCTCGCCGAGTACGTGTTCCGCCGGCTCGGCACGTCCCAGCACCGACTCATCGATTTCCTCCGCGACGTCCTCGCCCGCGCCATCGCGGCCGACGCCCGCCTCGCCGGCCGCGACCCCGACCGCATGGCCACCATGCTCTACCTCGCGGTCCAGGCCGCCGTGCTGTCCGCTCCACTGGCCGACCCGCCGCTCGACGCGGACTCGTGGCGCGCCGAGCTCCACCTGCTCGTGACCGGGTACCTGGGCCTGTGACCGGGCACGCGAAAGCGGACCACGGGCCCACCGCGCGCCCCGGGCCCACCGATGCGAGGGCCCCGTCCACCGCGCTGTCCGCCGGTCGACGCGCGCGCGAGCTCGCCGAGCTGCGCGGCCGCTCCACTCCCGTGGACCTCATCGTGATCGGCGGCGGCATCACGGGCGCGGGGATCGCGCTCGACGCCGCCTCCCGCGGACTCGAGACCGTATTGCTGGAGTCCCACGACCTGGCGTTCGGTACCAGCCGGTGGTCCTCCAAGCTCGCCCACGGCGGGTTGCGCTATCTGGCGACCGGCAACGTCGCGATCGCGCGCCGCTCGGCCGTCGAGCGTGGCATCATGCTCGAGCGCACCGCCCCCCACCTCGTGCGTCCGCTCGCGCAGGTTGTGCCCGTCTACCGCGACACCCAGCCGGTGGGGGCCGTGCTGCCGGGCCTCGGGTTCGTCGCCGGTACCGTGCTCTCCCGTCTCGCCGGGACGCGCGCCGACCGCCTGCCGGGCGCGCGGGTGCTGGGCCCGCGCCGGGTCGCCGAGTACGTGCCGGGCGTGCGCCGCGACGGCCTGCGGTTCGGCCACCTCAACTGGGACTGTCAGCTCGTCGACGACGCCCGCCTGGTCACCGCCGTCGCGCGCACCGCGGCCGGGCACGGGGCCCGGGTGATCACGCGGGCGCGGGTGCTGGAGGCGAGCGGCACGCGGGTCACCGTCCGCGACGAGCTCGGCGCGGGGGTCGCGGGTGGCGCTGTGGTGGGCGGCGCGGCGCGGAGCGACGACGACGACGACGAGTTCACCCTCTCCGCGCGGGCCGTCGTGTCGGCGACCGGCGTGTGGGCCGGCCAGACCACCCCCGGGGTGCGCGTGCGCCCCTCGCGTGGCACCCACCTGGTCCTCGACGCGGCCGCGTTGGGCCATCCCGTCGGCGCCCTCACCGTGCCGGTGCCGGGTGAGACCAACCGCTTCTGCTTTGCCATCCCGGCGGAGTTCGGGCGCCTGCACGTGGGGTTGACCGACGTCGACGCCCCCGGCCCGGTGCCGGACGTGCCGGAGTCGACCGAGGCGGAGATCGACTTCCTGCTGGATGTCGTCAACCGGGCGCTCGAGGTGCGGCTGACCCGCGACGACGTGCTGGGCACCTTCGCGGGCCTGCGCCCCCTGGTCGATTCCGGCGACGGCGACACGGCCGACCTCTCCCGCGATCACGCCCTGCTCACCTCGGACAACGGCCTCGTCACGATCACCGGCGGCAAGCTCACGGAGTACCGGCTCATGGCCGAGCAGGTGGTCGACCTCGTCGCGGGGCGTGCAGGACTCCCCGCCGGTCCGTGCCGGACGGCCGACCTCCCGCTCGTCGGGGCGCCGGGGCATCCCGTGGCCGCGGTGGCGGCCACCTCCGCCGGACTCCTCCCCGCCTCCCTGGTCGCGCGCTACGGCCAGGAGGCCGGCACCGTGGTGGCGGCCAGCCTGCTGGACCGGCCGCTGGAGGCGGTGGCCGAGGGCCTCGACGTCACCCGCGCCGAGTTCTCCTACGCGGTCACCCACGAGGGGGCGCTGACCGTCGACGACGTCCTCGACCGTCGCAGCCGCATCGGGCTGGTGGCCACCGATCGGGCCGCCGCCGAGCCGGTCGCCCGTCAGGCCCTCGCCGCGGGACGGGCCGCCGCGGACTGACTGCCGGTACGCCTTCCGCGCCAGCCGCGACCCGACTGGAGCCGATGGGCGCCGGGAGGCCCTAGTCGAATCTCCTGACCAGCTGCAGGAACTCCGTGCCGTAGTCGAGCTGGGTCTGCAGGTCGCGGTAGCGGGCTTCGGCTTCCGAGCGGATCTCCTCGACCGTCGTCCGGGCCGCGTGCCAGGCGTCGAGCTCGACCGATCCCGAGCCGCGGCCCGCGGAGAGGACGTCCGTCGCCCGGAGGAACTGCCTCATGCGTTCCAACGAGAACCCCAGGGGTTTCATCCGCCGCACCAGGAACAGCCGCTGGACATCCGCATCGGTGTAGAGCCGGAAACCGCCGGCGGTGTGACCGGAGGGCACCACCAGGCCGAGTTCGTCGTAGTGGCGGAGGGTGCGGATCGACAGGCCGGTGATCTCGGCGACCTCGCCGATCTTGCGCACCGCGTCGTCCGACATCGTTCTCCTCGTGGGCTTGTTCACACTCATCGGCTCGGGTTCGCGCTCGACCAACTCTACCGCTACGGTACATTCAGAATCTCCCGCTACGGGAGAGTCTGTCAAGCCCCTACATGGTGAGGAAAGTTCTCCGTGACAGCTCCCGCGACCACGCCCGCGGCCTCTCCCGCTCCCGGCGTCGCCGATGACGGTCTGGCGCCCGTCGGTGTCCTCGCCTCGCTGAAGTACGCCTTCTCCTCGGCCCGGCGACTGCGCACCGAGGTGCTGGCCGGGCTGGTCGTCGCCCTCGCGCTGATCCCCGAGGCCATCTCGTTCTCCATCCTCGCCGGGGTCGACCCGCGGGTGGGGCTGTTCGCCTCGTTCACGATGGCCGTGACGATCGCCTTCACCGGCGGTCGGCCGGCGATGATCTCCGCCGCCACCGGCGCGATCGCCCTGGTCATCGCTCCCGTCGCGCGTGACTACGGGATGGACTATCTGGTCGCGACCGTTCTGCTGGCCGGCATCATCCAGGTGGTCCTCAGCCTCATCGGCGTGGGCCGACTCATGCGCTTCATCCCCCGCAGCGTGATGGTCGGGTTCGTCAACGCCCTGGCGATCCTCATCTTCACCGCGCAGATCCCGCACCTGCTCGGGGTGCCGTGGCTGGTCTACCCGATGGTCGCCGTCGGCCTCCTCATCATGGTCTTCTTCCCGAGGCTCTCGGCCGCGCTTCCCGCACCGCTGATCGCGATCGTGGCGATCACCGCAGTCGTGGTGCTGTTCGGCTGGACCATGCCCAACGTGCACGACCAGGGCGAACTGCCCGACTCGCTGCCGTCGCTGTTCTTCCCCGACGTGCCGTGGACCATGGAGACGCTCCGGATCATCGCCCCCTATGCCCTCGCGATGGCCCTGGTCGGGCTCATGGAGTCCCTGATGACCGCCAAGCTGGTCGACGACATCACCGAGGTGCGCACCGACAAGACCCGCGAGGGCTGGGGCCAGGGCGTGGCCAACATCGTCACCAGCTTCTTCGGCGGCATGGGCGGCTGCGCGATGATCGGCCAGACGATGATCAACGTCAAGCAGTCGGGCGCCCGCACCCGGCTGTCGACCCTCCTGGCCGGGATCTTCCTGCTCATCCTCGTCGTGGCACTGGGCGACATCGTGGGCCTGATCCCCATGGCCGCTCTCGTCGCGGTGATGATCATGGTCTCCGTGGCCACCCTGGACTGGCACTCCATCCATCCCCGCACCCTGCGCCTGATGCCGCTCAGCGAGACGCTCGTCATGGTCGTCACCGTGGCCGCCACCGTGATCACCCACAACCTGGCTATCGGCGTCGTCCTCGGCGTCCTCACCGCGATGGTCATGTTCGCCCGACGCGTCGCGCACATGACCAGCCTGGAGAAGGTCTCGGAGCTCGACGTGAATCACGACGGCACCATCGACATCCGTACCTACCGGGTCCGCGGGGAACTGTTCTGGGCCTCCAGCAACGATCTGGTCTACCAGTTCGACTACTCGGGCGATCCCCAGCACGTTGTCATCGACCTGACCGAGGCCGACATCTGGGACGCCTCCACCGTGGCCACCCTCGATGCGATCAGCCACAAGTACGCGGCCAAGGGCAAGACGGTCGAGATCATCGGCCTCGACGGGGCCAGCCAGGAGCGACTGGAGAAGCTCTCCGGCAACCTCGGTGAGGGGCACTGACCTGACCCGACCCGGCCAGACCAGACCGTATCCTGGTCGACCGCACCCCGTTCCGGACCCAAAGGAGCGCTACCCGATGCACACCCTCCCGAAGCCGGGGAGCGCGCTGCGCCTGGCAGGTCTGATCCTGACCGCGGCCGTGATCACCGCGGTCATGGTGCGAGCCGCGACCGAGTTCATGCTGGACCTCCAGGTGTTCCAGGATGCCGGTCGGGCTCTGCTGGCCGGGGCGGACCTGTACTCCGAGGGCTTTCCCACCCGCTCGGGCTTCAGGTTCATCTACCCGCCGTTCGGCGCCGTCGTCTTCCTGCCGCTGGCGCCACTCGGAGCCACTGTCGCCCAGCTCGCCTGGACCGCCGCCACGGTGGTCGCGGTCTGGGCGATCCTGGCCATGGCCGCGTCCCGGCTCCAGCTTCAGGGCGCACGAACCCTGGCCCTGGCACTGACCGGCGTGGCGCTGCTGTTCGAGCCGGTCCGCGCGAACATCGGCTTCGGCCAGATCAACATCTTCCTGTTCCTCATGGTCACCGCCGACGTCCTGGGCTTCACTCCCCGCCGCGCCCGCGGCGTCTTGCTCGGCCTGGCCGCCGGCATCAAGATCACCCCGGCCGCGTTCGGCGTTCTGTTCCTCGTCCGGAGAGACTGGGCGTCCCTGGCACGGGCGGTTGGGACAGTCGCGGCCACGATCGGCCTCGGGCACCTCATCCGCCCGGCCGAGTCCTGGCATTTCTGGACCGCCGAGTTCTTCCTCACCGAACGGGGCGGCACACGGCACTTCGTCCCCAACCAGGCCCTGAGCGGCCTGCTGGCCCGGGCCCGGATCCCCGCCGAGCACCTCGACCCGCCCGTCTACGGCTTCTTCCTGCTCGTCGCCGCGGCAGCCACCTGGGGAGCCTGGCGACTGACCCGGGACAACCGGCCCGTCGACGCCCTACTCCTGGTCGCCCTCGGGGTCTTCATCGCCTCTCCGGTGGCGGTGACCCACCACTGGTCCGGCGTGATCATCGCCATCCCGCTACTACTGACCGCCCGGCGCAGACCGGTCCGGATCGCGGTGGCGGTCCTGGTCCTCACCCACCTGATCGGCACGCACTACGCCTACGCGCTCACCGCGGTCGACCCAGCCGCCCACGTGCTGCAGTGGCTCATCGGCAACGCGCAGGGTGTGAGCGGAATCGCCGCGTTCGCGATGCTGCTCGGCGACGCCGCTCTGGGCGGCGGCGCCCCCGGGCGGCGTCAGCCGATCCGTTCGGGCGCCTGGAACTCGGCCTCGAACCTGTCGTAGGAGAAGGTGGCGAGGGCGCGGGCGCGGTCCAGCCCGAGTTCGCGTACCGCCTCGGCGAACCGCGCGACATCGGCGTCGCTGTCATCCGCGCCCGTCGCGATCGTCACGCGAGCGCCGCTCAGCGGACGCATCCGCCCACCTCGGGCGGTGGCCTCGGCCGTGACCCGCACCGGCTGACCGTCGAGGACCTGCACGCAGTTCATGGCGAGTGACTGGCTGCCGGGGATCGGGACCCCGACGCGGGTGTCCAGCCTGAGATCGACCCCGCCGGCGCCCGCCGACCCGACGGCCCCGAGGCGGGCATCGTCGAGCGCCCCGCCGGCGGTGCCGACCATGTCGCCCTTCCACTTGGGAAAGCCCCACAGCTCATTGCCCGCCGCGAGGGTGAAGTCCTGGTCCACGGGCAATTCGTGGATGTGCACCAGGGTCCCGTGGCCCGGCACCTTGAGCTGGAAGGCCAGTCCCATCTCGTGGTACGCACCCAGGACGTTGCCCGGCACGTCGTGGTAGCGCACGTGGATCATGATCGCGGGGGTCCGGCCGCCGGGCAGTGCCACCGGCTCGGCGCCCGCGGTGTCGAGGACGGCGGACTGGCGGCCGGCGGCGATGAGCCGGCGGACGACGGCTGCCCGGGTGAGAAACGCCGCGCCGGAGACCGAGGCGGACACGACGGGGACCGGGAAGGTGATCTCGCGCCCGGCGACGACGCGGGAGGTGGGAGAGCTCATGGTGCGACGGTAGCGGTCGCGCGGGCCGGAATCATCAGCTTGCCCGGCTAACGATCGGGGCGGCGGGTCCGATATCACCTGTGTAGGCCAGCTCATGTCCCGCCGCCCGGTTCGCGGCGCGACCACCGATCCATCTGGAGGCACTCATGCTCAAGGCCATCGCCGACTTCTTCGCCCAGTTCGACTTCACCGTCGGCTCGTCCGCCGCCATCAACGCCGCGATCTCGGGCTCGTCCGCATTCATCGACCAGCAGTTCGGTTTCGACAGCTCGCTGGGGAACCTCGCCGTAAGCAGCATCGGTCGCGTCGGCGAGCCCCCCGCCTGACACGGCTCACCCTGACACGGCTCACCCGGGTTGGAGTCGGACCGCCCTGGTCCGACTCCGACCCGGCGGCTCAGGCCGTGGGGCCGGTCATATCCTGCCCGGGTTGTGCCACGTCCCGTGTACCACCTTTTCCCTTGTACTTCGGCCGCAGGAGGTTGGACGGCGACAAGATGTCATCGAGCTCCTCCGCCGACAGCAGCCCCATCTCCAGCACCACCTCCCGGACCCCGCGGCCCGACCGGGCGCACTCACGGCCGACCCGGTCACCGTTGTGGTGGCCGATGATCGGGTTGAGGTAGGTGACGATCCCGATCGAGTTCATCACGTTCTGGCGGGCCACCTCGACGTTGGCGGTGATCCCCTCCACGCACTTCTCGGTCAGCGTCTCGATGGCGTTGGTCAGCAGGGAGATCGACTCGAACATCGCCTGGGCGATCACCGGCTCCATGACGTTGAGCTGGAGCTGACCGGCCTCGGCGGCCATGGTCACGGTGACGTCGTTGCCGATCACCTTGAAGCACACCTGGTTGACGACCTCGGGGATCACCGGGTTGACCTTGGCGGGCATGATCGACGACCCGGCCTGCAGCTCCGGCAGGTTGATCTCGTTGAAGCCGGCGCGCGGCCCCGAGGACAGCAGCCGCAGGTCGTTGCAGATCTTGGAGACCTTCACCGCGGTCCGCTTGAGGGCGGCGTGGACGTTGACGTAGTCACCGGTGTCGCTGGTGGCCTCGATGAGGTTCATCGCGCCGGTGACCGGCAGTCCGGTGACGGCCCGCAGATGTTTGATGACGGCGCGACGATAGTCGGGCGGGGTGTTGACTCCGGTGCCGATCGCGGTCGCACCGAGGTTGACGTCGAGCAGCATCCGGGCCGCGGCGCCGAGGACGTGGAGTTCCTCGTCGAGCGTCACGGCGAAGCCGCCGAACTCCTGGCCCATCGACATGGGGACCGCGTCCTGGAGCTGCGTGCGCCCCATCTTGAGGACCTCGCGGAACTCCTCGGACTTGTCGTAGCAGGCCTCCCGCAGGGCGACGATCGCCGGCTCGAGTCGCTCCAGCGCGTGCCACAGGGCGATGCGGAATCCGGTCGGGTAGGCGTCGTTGGTGGACTGTGAACGGTTGACGTCGTCGTTGGGGCTGACGATGTCGTAGGAGCCCCTGGGGTGGCCGAGGCGCTCGAGGGCGAGGTTGGCCACGACCTCGTTGGTGTTCATGTTCACCGAGGTGCCGGCGCCGCCCTGGAACTGGCAGGAGGGGAACTGGTCCATGCAGCGCCCGTCGACCAGGATCTCGTCGCAGGCCCCGACGATCGCCTTCGCCACCGTCTCGTCGAGGACACCCATCTCGAGGTTCGCGAGCGCGGCGGCCTTCTTGACCATGACCATGCCGCGGACGAAGTCGGGGATGTCGCTGATGGTGGTGGAGGTGATCGGGAAGTTCTCGACGGCCCGGACCGTGTGGATGCCGTAATACGCCTCCGCCGGGACCTCCTTGGTACCGAGCAGGTCATGTTCCACACGGGTCTGGCTCATTCGTCCTCCGCCTCTCGGGTCGCCTGCGGCCCACCCTAACCGCGCCGCACCCGACCTCGCGGCGATCCACCGGCGGGAAGGCCGCCGCTCTGCCTAGTGTGGGGGCATGTCGCGCACGACGACCTCCCGTCGCTCCCGAGCGTTCACCTCCGCTCGGGACATCCTGCGGCAGCTGTACCCGTCGGACGGGGTGCTGGGCAGCATCGTCGACCGGCGAGAGATGCCGCTGCCGCGCGGGACGTGGACGATCTTCGGGGTGGCGTTCGTCGGGTTCGCGACCCCGGTGATCGGATTCGTCGAGCTGGCCGAGCGCATCCGCGGCGATGCGGGCCTGCCCTTCGACCGGCCCGTCATGCTGTGGCTGCAGAGTCGCCATTCGCCGCGCAACACGCGCATCGTCCGGGCCGTCACCGAACTCGGCGGAGTCACTGCGGTGCCGTTGTTCGCCCTGGCCACCTCGGCGTATCTGGTCTCCGTCCGGGGCAGTCGCCGGCCCGCCGCACTGTTGACGGTGTCCCTGGTGGGGTCGACGATCATCAATTCGGTGCTCAAGGCCCTGTACCGGCGGGGTCGGCCCACGTTCTTCACCCACATCGTGGAGGAGAAGAGCTACTCGTTCCCCAGCGGTCACGCCATGGCGAGCGCGGCGTTGGCCGGGTGCGCCTGCGTCCTGGCCTGGCCAACGGCGTGGCGTTACCCGGTGATCGTCGGGTCCGCGGGGTACGTCCCGGCCATCGGCGTCACCCGCATGTACCTGGGTGTGCACTTCCCGAGCGACATCCTGGCCGGCTGGTGCGTGAGCCTGGCGTGGGTGGGCGAGGTGGCGACCATCATGTGGTTGATGGACCGCCTCGACGACTCGCCGACGCCGATGATCACCCACCGGAGGTCACCCCGCGAGGCCGTGACGCCCGGGGTGTCGGGATGACGACGACGAGGCGCGCCCGGATCGAGCTGGGCCATGGCGACATCACCCGGATGGCCGTCGACGCGGTGGTCAACGCGGCCAACAGTTCCCTACTCGGGGGCGGCGGTGTGGACGGGGCGATCCACCGCGCGGGCGGGCCGACGATCCTGGCCGAGTGCCGGGAGCTGAGGGCGGGCCGCCTGCGAGACGGGCTGCCGACGGGACAGGCCGTCGCGACCGGTGCCGGAGATCTCCCCGCCCGCTGGGTCATCCACACCGTGGGCCCGGTCTACGAACGCACCGGCGGCGCGGAAGCAACGGGCGGCACGGGCGGCACCGGCGGCGGAGCGTTGCTGGCCGGCTGCTATCGCAATTCCCTCGCCGTGGCCGATGAGCTCGGCGCCCGCACGGTGGCCTTCCCGCTCATCTCCGCCGGGGCCTACGGCTGGCCGCGCGAGGACGCGATCCGCACCGCGCTCGGGACTCTCGCCGGCATCGACACCGAGGTGGAGTCCGCCACGCTGCTGCTGTTCGACGCAGCCACCCTGAGCTTGGCCGAGCAGTGCCTCGCCGAGATCCGGCCCCGCTGACCCGCCCCGCGCCCGGCCCGCCTCGCACTCCGATCCGCCCCGCCCCGCGCCACCCCGCACCCCGCCCCGCACCACCCCGCACCGCACCACCCCGCACCCCGCCCCGCACCGCACTCCGATCCGCCCCGGCCAGATCCGCTACTCTCCCTCCGGATCCGCTAGTCCAATCCGACCAGCGGATCCGGATTCGGCATAGCAGATTTTCGGCTCTTATGACTCATGCGTGGGCCTTTTGGCGGCCGGGGAGGGTGGGACGGTGGCCGCCGAGGTTGAGCATGGCCAGGGCGATGAGGGCCTCTGGTGAACGGAAGCCGAAGGCCATTCGGGTGATGAGGCGGATCTTGGTGTTGACCGATTCGATGAGCCCGTTGGAGAGGCCGTGTTCGATCGAGGCAAGGATCTCGGTCTTGTAGGTGCAGATGGTGCGCTGCAAGTGGACGAACCGTTCGATGCGGCATCGTCTGGCCCAGCTGATCCACGCTTCCAGGGCGTCTCTGGCCTCGTCGATCGGGAGTTGGAAGATCAGACGCAGGCCTTCTTTGAGCAGGTAGGCGCGGTACAGGGTGGGTTCGGTCTTGGCGATCCACGCCAGCTTGGCACTCTGCCGGGTGGTGAGATTCTCGGGGTTCTTCCAGAGCGCATATCGGGCGTGCTTGATGTCCCGGGCGTAACCGCGGGCCCGGTTGACCTTGTTGGCCAGACGACGTTCACGCAGTTGCCGTTTGTCGCCGCGGGCCTCGTTCCACACCTGTCGACGCACTTCATCCAGGGCATCGGTGGCCCACTTGACCACGTGGAACGGATCGGTACAGCGCACCGCCTCGGGGCACGCTCGGGCTACGACGTCGCCGATCCACTTCGCCCCGTCAGCGGTGACATGGGTGATCTGCCCACACCGGTCGGCCCCGAGAGCGTCGAAAAACGCCTGCACGGTGGCTTTGTCCCGGCCAATGGCAACCCACACCAGGCGACCGGTGTCGTGATCGACCACGATGGTCAGATACTTGTAGTTGCGCTTGTAGGAGATCTCGTCGATTCCGATCCTCCGCAGACCGGCCAACGGATCGGTACCGGCGACGGTGTCGGCCCAGACGCGGGCGATGATCGACCCCACCGTGCGCCAGGCGATGCGCATCAGCTGGCACGTGGCGCTCTTGGAACACTGCGTGGCCAGCCACGCGACCTGCTGGTCAAAGGGTCTGGTGTGACCGGCGCCGTGGCGGGCCCAGGGCACCTGACGCACAGTGGGACCGTGCACGGGGCAGCTCACTCGCGGCGAATCGGCCTCGAGAAACACCATCGTTGAGCCCATATCCAGACTGCGCCAGCGGCGTCGGCCAGCGCCGTTGTCGTACCGGGCCGCCGGCGTCCCGCAGACGCCGCACCGGGCCCAGTACCCCCTTTGAGGGCGAACATGTGCGACCACGATCTGCTCGATGTGGTCGAACTCGACGTTCTCGATAACCGTTCTCTCGACGCCCAGCACCGCACGCCATAGGCTGACACCTCGCACGCCGTTCTCCGCTCTTCGGTTTGGACTTAGACACCCAAAACCTAAGCCGAGAACGGCGTGCTTCTACCCGAGATCCACCGAACGACCCATGGACAGGTCACAAGAGCCAGATTTTCGGGGGTGGCGGAGAGCGTGGTGGTCGAGAGAGGTGGTCCGACCCGGGGCTCGGTCGCGCCGGATGGGCGGACGCGTGGCGTGCTCCCGGCGACGGTTCTGACGGAGGTCTGCGCCCCGTGGGTGGTGCTCACCGTCGGGTCGGTGCACCTCGGCCGGGCGGTGGGGTCGACCGGGTGGGGGCTCGCGACCGCCGCCGGCCTGGGCATCGTTCCGCAGGCCGCGATCACCTGGCGGGTCCGACGCAAGGCGCTGTCCGACCACCACGTCACCCGGCGGGAGGACCGCCCCCTGGTGATCGTCGGCATCGCCGGGTCGGTGGCGACCCTGCTCGCGGCCCAACGGTGGGGCGACGCCCCGGACGAGTTGCAGCGGATGACGCGGGCCGCACTGGTGGCGCTGGGCGTGACCGGGGCCGCGACGCTCCGGATCAAGGTCTCGTTCCACACCGCCGTGCTCGCCGGGGTCGTCACGGTCCTCGCCCGCGAACTCTCACCCCGCTACTGGCGACTGCTGGCCCTCGTACCGACGGTGGCGTGGGCGCGCGTGCGGGTCAGCCACCACACCCCGGCCGAGACCGCGCTCGGGGCGGTGATCGGCGTGGCCTGCGGCTCCCTGGCCGGGGCCGGACACCGGTGATCGGGTAGTCGTGTGGCCCCGGGCGGGGCTGCTGGGGTGGGCGTTGCTGCGAGAGTGGGCGTCGCTGCGGGGGTGTGCGTCGCCGGACACGGGACCGCCGCCCCGCCGGACCCCTGAGGGGAGCCGGCGGGGCGGCGGGCGTGTCGAGCCGACGAGGCCGCCGGGCCAGTGGCGCGATGGGCCGCTGGGGCGACGTCAGATGCGGTCGACCAGCAACTTGGCGAACGCGGCCGGATCGGACAACGTGCCGCCCTCCGCGAGGACGGCCGCACCCGACAGCAGCCGGGCGGTATCGGCCAGGCCCGGCGCCGACGGATCCGATGCGTACTGCTCGCGCAGTCGCCCGACCAGCGGGTGCGTGGGATTGAGCTCGAGGATCCGCTTGCTCGTGGGCAACTCCATGCCCGAAGCGCGGTACATGGCCTCGAGCTGCGGAGTCATGTCGAACTCGTCGCCCACCATGCACGCGGCCGACTCGGTGAGCCGGTGCGACAGGCGCACCTGCTTGACCTCGTCCGACAGCTCCTCGCCCAGCCAGGTGAGCAGGTCGGCGAACTCGGCCGCGTCGGGCTCGTCCTTGTTCTCCTCGCCCTCCGAGCCGATGCCGGACAGGTCCACGTCGCCCTTGGCCACCGACCGCAGGCGCTTGCCGTCGACCTCGCCGACCGCGTCCACCCACACCTCGTCGACCGGGTCGGTGAGGATGAGGACCTCGACGCCGCGGGCACGGAACGCCTCCAGGTGCGGGGAGTTCTCCACCGCCGCGCGGGACGTCCCGGTGAGGTAGTAGATCTCCTCCTGCCCGTCGGCCATCCGGGAGACGTACTCGGCGATGGTGGTGCCCACCTCGTCGTCGTCACGCTCGTCGTCGCGCGGGGTCTCGTCCGATCCGGACCCGGCGTCCCCGGCGCCCGCCTGGGCGGGACGCGTGGAGGCGAACGTGCTCACGGCCAGCAACTGCTCCCGGGCGTCGACGTCCGCGATCAGGCCCTCCTTGAGGACGGCTCCGAAGTTGGCCCAGAAGCTACGGAACTCCTCCGGCCGGTCGGTCTTGATCTGCTCGATCGTCTGCAGCACCCGCTTGACCAAGCGCTTGCGGATCGCCCGGATCTGGCGGTCCTGCTGGAGGATCTCGCGGGAGACGTTGAGCGACAGGTCCTGGGCGTCGACGATGCCCTTGACGAAGCGCAGGAACGGCGGGACCAGCTCCTCGCAGTCGTCCATGATGAAGACACGACGGACGTAGAGCTGCACCCCGCGCTTGGTGTCCGGGGAGAACAGGTCGAACGGCACCTGCGTGGGAAGGAACAGCAGCGCCTGGTACTCGAACGTGCCCTCCGCCTTGAGGGTGATCGTCTCCAGCGGCTCGTCCCACGCGTGTGAGACGTGACGGTAGAACTCGGCGTACTCCTCGTCGGTGACCTCCGAGCGGGGCCGCGTCCACAGCGCCTTCTGGGAGTTGAGCGTCTCCGTCTCGGTGACCGTGCCGGGAGCCTCGGGCGCGGCGTCCTCGGCGCCGTCCCCGTCCGCGCCGTCCCCGTCCGCACCGGCCCCGTCCGTCGACTCCGGCGCCGGGCGCTCGACGTCCATGCGGATCGGCCAGGCGATGAAGTCCGAGTAGGTGCGCACCACCCGGCGCAGCGTGTGCTCCTCGGCGTAGTCCGGGAGCGCCGCGTCCCCACCGGCCGGCTTGAGCTGCAGGATCACCGAGGTGCCCTGGGGAGCGTCCGGGGCGTCCTCGATCGTGTACGTGTCCTCGCCGCTCGACGTCCAGCGCGTCCCCACACTCTCGCCCGCCTTGCGGGTGACCAGCGTGACCGTGTCCGCGACCATGAACGTCGAATAGAAGCCGATGCCGAACTGACCGATGAGGTCCGCGGTGGCCTGCTCCGAGACCTCACCGGACTCCTGCGCCGCCCGGGCCGCGGAGAGTGCCTCCCGCATCTGCCCGGTGCCCGACCTGGCGAGCGTGCCGATGAGGTCCACCACCTCGTCGCGGGACATGCCGATGCCGTTGTCGCGGATCGTCAGCGTCCGGGCGGCGGCATCCGGGATCAGCTCGATGTGCAGATCCGAGGTGTCCGCGCCGAGCGAGGAATCCTGCAGCGCGGCCAGCCGGAGCTTGTCCAGCGCGTCCGACGAGTTGGAGATGACCTCGCGCAGGAAGGTGTCCGGATTCGAATAGATCGAGTGGATCATCAGATCCAACAGCTGCCGGGTCTCGGCCTGGAACTCCCGGGTCTCTGCTGCACCGGAGGTCTGCGGGCTCATGGCGGGTATCGGTCCTTTCTCGTCACGGCTGAAGGGCTGGCGCGATCTGTTCACACCGTCCCAGTCAACCTAGTGTGAAGCCCAGACATTCCTGGAGGTGAGGTGCCCGTGACCCCGACCCCGCTGAGCCCGGAGGACCTCGCGGTCCTCGACCGGGCCACCACCCTGTTCGGCCGCGCGCTCGCCGGCGGACTCGACGGTGACTGCGAGGCCTGCCCGGGATGGACCCGGCGCGACTGCGCCAACCACGTCCTGGGTGGTGGACTGCGCTACGCCGCCTACTTCCCACGGCTGCCGGAGTCGGAGATCGAGTGGACCCGCACCGCCGACCACGCCGGTGAGAAGCCGGTCCCCGCCCTGCACCGCACGTCCGCCGGTCTGCGCAGGGAACTCGCGCGGGCCCGGGACGCGGACGCGACCGTCCCGCACCGGCTGGCCGAGATCCCGGTCCGTGACCTCCTCGCCCTGCGGGTCTTCGAACTCCTGGTCCACGCCCACGATCTCGACCCGCGGACGTGGGTCTCGACGGAGGCGGAAGACCTCGCCGCCTGGACCCTCGACCACGCCCGGAGCGTGGTGGAGTTGATGCGATCGTTCGACGTGCTCGCCGAGGCGAGCCCCGTGACGCTCGGCGCGGATTCGCGCGACCGACTGCTCGCACTGTCCGGACGGCGCCCCTCCCCGGCCGGACCGGTCGGCGACGGCGACGGCGACGGCGACGGCGACGGCGCCCAGAATTAACGTGACCGGCGCCGCAGACGGGTCTAGCGTTGCGAATACCGGGTAGCACCGGCACGCGGTCGCCCACGACGAGAGGCTCCGACATGGCCATGACCTGCGTCCCCTACATCTCCTTCCCCGCCAATGCGGCGGAGGCGTTCCCCTACTACCAGGAACTCTTCGGCGGGAAGCTCGAGGTGATGACCTACGACCAGTTCCCCTCCACCGAGGACTTCCCGTTCGACCCACCGCACGGTTCGGTCGCCCACGCGACCCTCGAGGCCCCCGGGATCAGCCTGACCGGCGGTGACGCCATGGGCGAGAGCCTCCCGCAGCCGCGCAGCGACGTCTACTCGTTCCTGCTGGGATTCGACACCGAGGACGAGGCCCGTGCGTTCCTGGACAAGGTCACCTCGAGCGGTGGCGAGATGGCGATGCCGTTCGAGGTCGCCCCGTGGGGTGACCGGTACGGGCAGGTCCACGATCGGTTCGGCATCCGCTGGGACGTCGTCGTGCCGGGCACCGGCGACTGATTACGCACTGACCCGGCCAAGCCACCCTTATCCAGCGCCCGTGCTTGTTACCGTTCTGGCATGGAAATCTCTGGAGCAAGTGCCATCGTCACGGGCGGTGCGTCGGGAATCGGCGCCGCCGTCGTCCGTCAGCTCGCCGCCAAGGGCGCCAAGGTCGTCGTCGCCGATCTCAATGCCGAGAAGGGTGAGGCCCTGGCGAACGAGGTCGGAGGCGTGTTCGTCTCCGTCGACGTCACCAAGACCGACCAGAACGAGAAGGCCGTCGCCGCCGCTCTCGAGCTCGGTCCCCTGCGCTACCTCGTCAACTCGGCCGGCATCGGCTGGGCGCAGCGCACCATCGGCCGCGACGGCGAGTACTCGTCGGCCTTCGACATCGACTCGTTCCGCAAGGTCATCGACATCAACCTCATCGGCTCGTTCGACATGCTGCGGCTGGCCGCCACCAAGATGAGCACGCAGGAGGCCGACGAGGACGGACAGAAGGGCGCCATCGTCAACATGGCCTCCGTCGCCGCGTTCGACGGCCAGATCGGCCAGGCCGCCTACTCCGCCTCGAAGGGCGGCATCGTCGGCCTGACCCTGCCCGTCGCGCGTGACCTGTCGGCCGCCGGCATCCGCCTCAACACCGTGGCGCCCGGCCTCATCGACACCCCGATCTACGGCGAGGGCCCGGACTCGGAGGCGTTCAAGGCCAACCTCGGCTCGAATGTCCTGTTCCCGAAGCGTCTCGGCTCGGGCGACGAACTGGCGTCCATGGTCATGGAGCTGCTCACCAACCCGTACATGAACGCGGAGACCATCCGCGTCGACGGTGGCATCCGGATGCCACCGAAGTAGCACGCCCCCGGAATCGACCACGCCCCCGGGCATCGAAAAGGACGTTCCGCGCACTCCCCTCTCGGGCGATGTGCGCGGAACGTCCTTTTCGTCGGTGTGGGTCCTCGACGGTGCGGGCTTTCGACGGTGCGGGTGCGGGTCAGGCCTTCGCGCGGCGCCTCTTCATCCGGCCCTCGAGGTACACGGCGAACTTGGTGAGTGTGTAGTTGACGAGGATGAACAGGATGCCCGCCACGATGTAGGCGGGGACGGTGTTCGCGTACGCCGAGCCCAGGGTCTTGGACCAGTTGAGCAGCTCCAGGTAGGTGATGCCGTAGCCCAGTGCGGAGTCCTTGAGGACGACGACGAGTTGGCCGACGAGGGCCGGGAGCATCGCCGTGAGTGCCTGGGGGAGCTGGATCGAGCGCAGCACCTGCCCCGGGGTGAGGCCCACGGCCAGTCCCGCCTCGGACTGCCCCGCGGGCAGCCCGTGGACACCCGAGCGGACGAGCTCGGCGATGACCGCGCCGTTGTAGAGGGTGAGCGCGGTGACGACGGCGGCGAGCGGCGCGTGCTGGTTGGGCACGATGTTGGAGGTGGCGAAGTAGCCGAAGTAGGCGAAGACCATCATCAGCAGCACGGGCACGGAGCGGAAGAACTCGACGATGATGCTGCAGAACCAGCGCAACGGTGCGAACGGCGACAGCCGGCCCATGCCGAAGAGCAGCCCGAAGACCACGGCGAGCACGATGGAGATCGCCGCCGCCGTGAACGTCCCCTTGAGGCCCGGGATGAGGTAGGACGTCCACACCTCGGGGTCGGTGACGAACGGTTCCCACATGAAGGCCTTGAGCTGGCCGGCCTTCTCGAACTGGAGATAGATGACGTAGGCGATGGCGACCACGAGGACCACGCCGACCGCGGTGAGGATCCTGTGCCGCAGCCGGGCCTTGGGGCCGGGTACGTCGAAAAGTACCGCCTGTGTGCTCATCGCTTCACCGACAGCTTCCGGGAGAGGGAGGTGGTCCACAGTCCGATCGGGAGGGTGAGGACCACGAAGACCATGGCGAAGAAGAAGAACGTCAGCAGGCTCGCGCCCTCGTTCTCCGTGATGACCTGGAGCAGGCCGGCGGAGTCCCCGACGCCGATGACCGCCGCGACGGTGGAGTTCTTGATCAGCGCGATGACCACCGAGCCCAGCGGGGCGATGGACCCGCGGAACGCCTGCGGGAGGATGACCTCTCGCATGGACTGGCCGAAGGCCAGACCGATCGAGCGGGCGGCCTCCGCCTGCCCCACCGGGACGGTGTTCACGCCGGAGCGCAGGGCCTCGCAGACATAGGCGGCGTGGTAGACGGCCAGCATGATCGCGGCCCACCAGAAGGCGTTGCGGGCGAAGTCGTCCGAGACCGACAGCTGGAGGATGAAGGACAACCCCAGGATGCTGAAGACCATCAGCAGCGTCAGCGGGAGGTTCCGGAACGTGTTGACGTACGAGGTGCCGAGGCCGCGCAGGACGGCCACCGGGGACACGCGCAGGACGGCGATGATCGTCCCCAGGACCATGGCCCCGATGGTGCCCAGGACCGAGAGCTGGATCGTCACCCAGACCGCCCCGAGGACGTCGTAGTCGGCGAAGATGTCGCCCATGGTCCACCTTCCGTGGTGAGGTGCCCGCCCTCCTCCCCGCGCCGGTGGGTCGGCGCGGGGAGGGAGGCGGTGGTCGGCCGGAGCGGGTGTCGCTCCGGCCGGGACGGATCAGGTCAGGCGCAGGCCTCCGGCTCGGGCGGGTTGCCCTCGCCCGGGGTGAAGCCGGCGGCGCCGAGGTTCTCCTCGACGGCGGTGTCCCAGCTGCCGTCGGAGATCATCTCGCGGATGGCCTCGTTGATCTGCTCGCACATCTCCGTGTCGCCCTTGGCGATGCCGACGCCGTACCGCTCCTCGGAGAACGGCTCGCCGACCACCTTGAGCTGGCCCTGGTACTGGTCCTGGGCGGCGTATCCGGCGAGGATCGTGTCATCGGTGGTCAGCGCGTCGACCGCATTGGACACCAGCGCCGAGACACACTCCGAGTACGTGCCGAACTCCTGCAGGTTCACACCCGGCACCTGCTCCTTGACCGTCTGGGCCGACGTCGACCCGGTGACCGAGCACAGACGCTTGCCGTCGAGGGAATCGGGACCGGTGATCGAGTCGTCGTCGGAGCGGACCAGCAGGTCCTGACCGGCGATGAAGTACGGGCCGGCGAAGCCGACCTTCTCCTTGCGGGAGTCGGTGATGGAG
This sequence comes from Dietzia sp. MNB45, assembly GCF_051994785.1. Lineage (NCBI taxonomy): Bacteria > Bacillati > Actinomycetota > Actinomycetes > Mycobacteriales > Dietziaceae > Dietzia > Dietzia sp. MNB45. The sequence continues at coordinate 3,446,109 of NZ_CP163397.1, forward strand.
TAGGTGGCCACGATCATGTCGACCTGACCGGTCTCCAGCAGCGTCTCGCGCTGGGCGCTGGGGGCCTGCACCCACTCGATCTCGTCCTCGGGGGTCCCGAGCTTGTCGGCGATGTAGCGCGCCACGTCGACGTCGAGGCCGGTGTAGTCGTTGCCCTCCTTCAGCCCGAGTCCCGGCTGGTCGAACTTGATGCCGACCTTGAGCTGGTCCTCGCCGCCGCCATCGTCGCTACCGCACGCGCTCACGCCGAGTGCCAGGGCGACGGCCGCCGTGGCCGCTCCGATCCGTCGGATGTTCATGGGTTCTCCTCGTGGGATGGGTGGATGGGTCTCGTTCGGGTCCGCGGACGGGCCCGACTAGTTGGTGAGGATCTTGGACAGGAAGTCCTTGGCCCGGGAGCTCTGCGGATTGGTGAAGAACTCCTCCGGGGTGGCCTGTTCGACCAACTCTCCGTCCGCCATGAAGATCACGCGGTCGGCCGCCTTGCGGGCGAAGCCCATCTCGTGGGTCACCACGACCATGGTCATACCGGTCTTGGCCAGCCCCGTCATCACGTCGAGGACCTCGTTGATCATCTCCGGGTCCAGGGCGGACGTCGGCTCGTCGAAGAGCATGACCTTGGGGTCCATCGCCAGCGACCGGGCGATCGCCACGCGTTGTTGCTGACCGCCGGACAGCTGCGCCGGGTACTTGGACGACTGCTCGTGGACACCGACCCGTTCGAGCAGTTCCATCGCGCGCTTCTCGGCCTCCGACTTGGACTGTTTGCGGACCTTGATGGGACCCAGCGTCACGTTCTCGAGGATCGTCTTGTGCGCGAACAGGTTGAACGACTGGAACACCATCCCGACGTCGGCCCGCAGTCTCGCCAGCGCCTTGCCCTCCTCGGGCAGCGGCTTGCCGTCGATGGTGATGGAGCCGCTCTCGAAGGTCTCGAGCCGGTTGATCGTGCGGCACAACGTCGACTTCCCGGACCCCGACGGGCCGATCACCACGACGACCTCCCCCTGCTCGATGGACAGGTTGATGTCCTTGAGCGCGTGGAAGTCACCGAAGTGCTTATTGACGCCTGAGATCTCGACGAGAGCCATGGTGGGATCATAAGCGTCCGATGAACGCTTGCCGGTCAACTCGGCAGTAGTTGTCCGCAGTTCGGGTTTCCCGGAACGGTCGACATGACGCTGACCGCTACGTACCGTTCTTACATGGCGATATCTGATGTAAGGGAATACGCCCATCTCTCCGCCGAGGACGTCGATGCCATCGGTGAGGAACTGGACGCGATCCGCCAGGAGGTCGTCGACTCCCTCGGGGACGACGACCGCCGCTACGTGCAGAACACCATCCGCCTGCAGCGCGGACTGGTGACCGGCGGCCGGGTCGTCCTCCTCTTCTCCGGGTACCGACCCGCGTGGCTGGTGGGCACCGGACTACTGGCGGCCGGGAAGATCATCGAGAACATGGAGCTCGGGCACAACGTGATGCACGGGCAGTGGGACTGGATGAACGACCCGGTCATCCACTCCAGCTCCTGGGAGTGGGACATCGTCGGCACGTCCGAGCACTGGAAGGCCACCCACAACTACCACCACCACAAGTACACCAATATCGTCGGCATGGACGACGACGTCGGGTACGGCGTGGTGCGGGTGACCCGCGACCAACCGTGGCACCCGGCGAACTCGCTCAACCTGGTGTGGAACACGATCCTCGCCCTCGCCTTCCAGTGGGGCGTCGGCGTCCAGCACCTGGAGATCGCGCCGGCGACGATCAACTCCTCCGGGCGGGCCGAGCGCAAGAAGCGGATCGGCCAGTTCCTCCGCAAGGCCCGGCGCCAGGTGGGCAAGGACTACGTGTGGTTCCCGCTGCTGTCGGGGCCCAACTGGAAGTCCACCATGAGCGCCAACATGACCGCGAACATCATCCGCAACCTGTGGTCCAACGCCGTGATCTTCTGTGGCCACTTCCCGGACGGCGCCGACAAGTTCACGCTCGACGATCTCGAGTCCGAGACGCAGGCGCAGTGGTACCTGCGCCAGATGCTCGGCTCCGCGAACTTCACCGGCAGCAAGCTCACGCACTTCATGTCCGGCAACCTGTCGTTCCAGATCGAGCACCACCTCTTCCCGACGCTCCCGTCGAACCGGTACGCGGAGCTCTCGGAGAAGGTCCAGGACGTCTGCCGGCGGTGGGACCTGCCGTACACCACCGGGCCGCTGTACAAGCAGTACTGGCAGTCCTGGCGCACCATCGCCAAGCTCTCGCTCCCGAACCGGTTCCTCAAGGCCACGCCGGACGACGCGCCGGAGACCCGCTCGGAGAAGATGTTCGCCGGCGAGCCGACGACCTACGACGACGCCGTGGGTCCGCGCTCCGGCCTGGTCACCGCGCTCAAGCACCACACAGGCCCCGACCAGCTGCGTCGCCTGACCCGGACGGTCTGAGCGTGGCGGGCCCGGGAGAGGGAGACCGGACCCCGAGCGTCGACGAGGCGCATCGGCGGCCAGAGGGGGCGACCGACGCCGAGGTCGAGGCGGCCGGCACCGTCGGCGAGGCGATGGAGTACATCGAGCGCGCCCGCGGGCACCTGTACGACCTGCACCAGCTGATCGGCCGGGCGGACATCCTCTTCCAGGAGGCCGCCGACCAGCTGGCGCAGGCCGGTCGGCCCGAACTGGCGGAGCGCATCCGTGAGGAGATGGTGGGGGTCAACGTCCTGCACGGACGCTGGACGTTCCAGATCGTCGAGGAGTTCGACGACGGGTTCTGGAGCACGGCCCGGACCCTCGACCGAGCGGTGCGCGACGAGCTCACCGGCGGGCGGCGGCACGTTCACGAGGCCGAGATGAAGGAGGCCAACCGGACCGGCGGCCGCCGCGGGCACGAGGCCACCCCACAGGATCACAACTAGGATCCGGACCGCCGGACCGTCAGCCGAGGACCCACCAGCCGAGCGATCAGCCCGTTCTGTGGCGGCCGGAGATCCTGTGCCTCTCGGCCTCGGTGAGTCCGCCCCACACTCCGTAGAGTTCACCGGAATTGAGGGCGAACTGCCGACAGGTATCGAAGACCGGGCACGTGGCGCAAACCGACTTGGCCTGCTCCTCCTTCTTGCGCCGCTCCCCCTTCGACTCCTCCTCCAGGCTGTAGAACAGGTCTTCGTGCCCGATGCACGCGGCGTTGTCACGCCAGGACCAGAAGTCCGAGGTGGGTTCGAGGTTCCTGTATCTCGGCATTCATCCTCCGTCCCTGCGCCTCGCGAAGTGCCCTGCCTCGAGCCCTGAAAGTTCGTCGTTCGCAGTCGATGACGCAATACTGTCAGGGTTCCGAGCACGTCGCGCCGCACTTCGGGGGTCGTGAGATGAAGGATCGCCCCCGGGGACGGCATGTGTGCAGCAGTTATCAGCCTTCGTGATGGCATCGTGAGAAAACGCCTAGGCGTGGTGGGGTGGCGTGGATCACCCGAAAAGGGGCCTACTTCGTCGTCGTCGTCGCCCGGATGACCTCCGCGGCGCGGTGTGCCGCCCCGTCCACCCCCCACCACGACCGGATCCCGGCGGCCTCGCCGTCGAGGGCGCGGTCCACCTGTGCGCGCACCTCGCGCGCGACCGCCGTCGGGCCGTCGCCGTAGCGCAGGACCGACGCGCCGGGGATGGAGCCGAGCGCCTCGGCGGTGGCGTCGTGTTCGCCGTACTCGTGCTTCCCGGGGACGACGACCAGCGGCACATCGGCGCAGGCCGCGTCGGCGACGGACGCCTGACCCGCGCCGGTCACCACGACGTCCGCAGAGCTCAGCACGGGCCAGGGGTCGGAGTGCCACTCGCCGTCGGGCCCGCCCAGTTCCACCCAGTCCGTCACGCCCAGCTCCGCCGCGGTGGTCCGCACGGCGCGCCAGAAGCGGTGGTCACCGCCGGTGCCGGAGGCGTTGAGGTGGACGACACGGGGGCGACGACGAGCCCGCTCCTCGCGTCCGCGTCGCTCGAACCGGGAGACGCCCCCGATCTCGCTCACCCGCTTCTCCGCCCGCGCCACGGTCTCGCGGTGCACGCCCGGCGGCCAGGCGGCGATGAGCCTCTCGGCCGCCCGGCACCGCAGCAGATGCGGTTCGTCGTCGCGCACGCCCGGGGGAAGGGTGCTCACCATGGGTGTACCGGTCATGCGGGCGGCCAGCGACATCGCCGGGGAGCCGTCGACCCACAGCGCGCGGGGGCGTTCACGGTCCATCCACGCCACGGCGGCACGACGGGCGGCGAGGGTGATCTCGTCCCGCGCCGGCGGTCCGGCCGCGTGCGCGGCGGCGGGCCCGGTCCGTGCGTCCGGCTCTGTCGGCAGGTGGACCACGCGGGTCCCGGGGGGACGCTGGGTGTCGTCGAAGGGGCCGGTGACGAGCATCGTGACCTCGTCGCCCCGGTCGCGGAGCGCGGCGACGACCGGCAGCACCCGGTGCAGGTGCCCCCGTCCACGGTTGTGGACGTACACGCCGATCATCGCCCGGTCGCCCCTAGGCCGACCCCCGGGCGGCGCCGACGAGCGCCTCGCAGAAGGCCGGGAGATCGTCGGGCCGGCGGCTCGTGAAGACCCCGTCGTCGCTGACGAGCTCGGAGTCGACCCACTCCGCGCCAGCGTTGACCAGGTCGGTCCGCAGGCTCGGGAAGGAGGTGACCTTCCGGCCGCGCACCACGTCCGCCTCGATGAGGACCCACGGCGCGTGGCAGATCGCGAACACCGGCTTGCCAGCCTCGACCATCTCGCGCACGAGGGTCACCGCGTGCTGGTCCCCGCGCAGGGCGTCCGGGTTCGCGACGCCGCCGGGCAGGACGAGCACGTCCACGTCGGCTGCGGAGATGTCCGCACTCGTGCGGTCCACGGGCCGGGTGCCGGCCGGGCTGAGGTGATCGACCAGCCCGACCTCGCCGTCCTCCGTGCTGACGAGGACCGGCCGGAAGCCGGCGTCGGAGACGGCGTCCCACGGTTCGGTGAGCTCGACGCGCTCGATCCCCTCGGAGGCCACGAGGAAGGCGACGGTACGGGTGTCAGTGAGTGCATCCTGTGTCTCGGTCATGATCCCGATCGTGAGGTCCTGCCCGCCGCGCCGCAACCGGTCCGGCGACGGTAGACCCGGGTGCTCCGGTCCGGCACGATACGACCATGGGCAGACGAGATCGGATGGACCGCAGAGAACGTCGCGACGGTAGGCGCGGTGGGTGCGGGTGCGGGTGCTCGCTGGTCCTGCTGCTCCTGCTTCTGGCGGGTCTGGTGGTGGCCGCGGAGTTCGGCGCCCGCTGGTACCTGTCGGACCGGGCCGAGCGCGAGGCGTCGGCGGAGCTCGGGGCGCCGGTGTCCGTGGAGTTCGGGACCAGCCCGGTGTTGTGGGACCTGGCCACGCAGCAGGCCGTGGGCACGGTCCGCCTGACCTCCCCCGGTGACGCCACCGTGCCGCGGATCGACGTGACCGGCTACGCGGTCTCGCAGGTCGACGGTGGCATCCGCGCCGAGTCCGCGGACGGCACCGCCACACTCAGCGCCGATCAGCTCGCGGCGGCCGCGGCGGAGGGCAACCCGGCGGAAGGCTCGCCGATCGCGGGCATGACGGAGGTGCGCTCGGTGCGCCCCGACGCACCGGCCGGACTGCTGCGCGCCGACATCGGCGGCATCGCGGAGATCGGCGTGCAGCCCGGTGTGAACGACGGGCAGCTCACGCTCACGCCGCAGCAGACCTCGCTGCTGGGCTTCCCACTGCCGGACGGACTGTTCTCCGGCATCACCGGCACCGTCGACACGACGATGGCCTCACTTCCCGAGGGCGTGGTGATCGAGGACGCGCGCGTGGTGGACGACGGCCTCGAGGTGATGCTCGGCGGGCGTGACGTGGTGCTGCGCTAGGGGTGGTCAGTCGGTCGCCGGCGCGCACAGCCGCGTGGGCTCGGTGCGGCCGCGCACCACCTCGGACCCGACCTGCTGCCAGCGGCCACGCTCGGACTCCGCGGCGGCGTCGGCCGCCACGCCCGAGGCCAGGACCAGGCCGGGCTGCTCCTTGGCCAGCTCGCACAGCCGCGAGGCCTCGTTCACCGCGTCGCCGATGACGGTGTACTCGAAGCGGTCGTCCGAGCCCACGTACCCGGCCACGACGTCCCCGTAGGACGCCCCTATGCCGGCGCGGCAGTCCGGCACCCGCGCGGGCAGGCGCTCGGCCAGCACCCGCGCGCAGGCCAGGGTCGCGGTCGCCGGGTCCGCCATCGAGCGGGGCGCGCCGAACACGACGAGCGCGGCATCGCCGAGGAAACTGTCGACGATGCCGTCGTACTCCTCCACGGTCTCCACGACCACGGAGAAGAACCGGTTGAGCACGTCCACCACCTCGCCGGCCTCGGACCGCACGGCCATCTCGGTCGAGCCGATGAGGTCGACGAACACCACGCCCACGCGCGAGTCGCGCCCGCCCAGCTCGGGATCGTCGAGCTCCGCGGCCTCGGCAACCTCGCGCCCGACGTGTCGACCGAACAGGTCGCGCAGCCGTTCGCGCTCCTGCAGCCCCGAGGCCATCTCGTTGAACCCGCGCTGCAGCTCACCGAGCTCCGTGGCGTCGTAGACCACCACGCGCCGAGAGAGCGTGCCGTCGCTGATGTCCTGCATCGCCCACCGGACGCTGCGCAGCGGGGCGATCATCGACCCCGTCGCGAGGGAGATGAGGAGGAACCCGGCCAGGAGGGACGTGGCACCCAGGACGATGACGACGACGGCGAGGCGTTCCAGCGACAGGGCACGGCCCGCGAGTGTGTAGACGGCCACGATGATCAGTCCCGTGATGGGCACCCCGCTACCCAGGGCCCACGCCACCCGGAGCCGCGTCATGGCGCCGAGGAACCGGGCCCGCGGGGCGCGGCCCGTGGACAGTGCGACCGCCGCCACGGGCCGCAGGCCGAAGTCGGCGAGCAGGAACGCGGCGCCGCACACGACCATGCCGGCGAAGGAGATGGTGAACCCGACCACCGGGATCGATGTGGGGTCGACCAGGCCGTACGCGGGGGTGACGACCGCGACGCCGAGCAGCCACAGGAAGGCCTGGATGAGGGTGATGCGGGCGGGCAGGCGCAGGGTCCGGGCGCGGTCACGGTCGGTGGGCTCGCGGCCGTCGAGGAACCACCGGACGCGGCGGTAGACCGCACCGGTGACCCAGATCGTGCCCACGATGACCGCCATCGTCACGTAGACGGGCACCACGATCACCGAGGGGACGAGGAACTCCCGCGACAGCACCGCCGGGCCCGGCAGCACGAAGAAGACCAGCACCACGGCCACCGCGACGCCCACCAGGTTGGAGGCGAGCAGGGTCAGGACCAGCAGGATCCGGACGCGCAGCGCGCGAAGGCGGGCGGACTCCTCCTCCCGGCCGAGAAGCACCGACCCCAGTTCCGGTCGACGCAGCAGGGACAGGTCTATTCGCACGCCTCGTATCGTGCCACCACGGGGAGGCGATCGTGATGCCCTCGTCACACCCGGGCCGCGGGGCTGGGGTGTGGGGCCCGCTACGCGTAGGGTGGTCCTCGGACGGCCCGCACCACTCTTGCCTCGGGCCGTGCGGTTGTCGACCTCCCCGTGGTCGCGCACCGGGCGCATCGCTCACCGAAGTGGATGCGACTCCCCGCGAGCGCGCCGGGCAAGACGCCATTCTCTATGTACGGAGCCTTCTCCCTTGTCACGTTCTTTCGCCGATCTCGGCGTTCCTTCCCCCCTGCTCGACGTTCTCGGCAGCGCGGGGATCACCACCCCCACCCCCATCCAGTCGGCCACGCTGCCGGACGCACTGACCGGCCGTGACGTGCTGGGCCGGGGCCGCACCGGCTCCGGCAAGACCTACGCGTTCTGCATCCCGCTGGTCGCCCGCCTCGCCGCGTCCGGCGGCCGCCGCGCCCGCAACTCCCCGCGTGGGCTGATCCTGGCGCCGACCCGTGAGCTCGCCCGGCAGATCAACGAGACCCTCGAGCCGCTGGCGACCTCCATGGGCCTGAAGACCACCGTCATCTTCGGCGGCGTCTCCCAGGGCCGTCAGGTCGAGGCGCTCAATCGTGGCGTCGACATCGTCGTGGCCTGCCCGGGTCGACTCGAGGATCTCATGGGACAGAAGCACTGCCGCATGGACTCGATCGAGATCAGCGTGCTGGACGAGGCCGACCACATGGCCGACCTGGGCTTCCTGCCCGGCGTCACCCGCATCCTCGCGGCGACCCCGTCCGGTGCGCAGCGACTGCTGTTCTCCGCGACCCTGGACTCCGGCGTCCAGAAGCTGGTCACCAAGTTCCTCACCGATCCCGTGGACCACTCGGTCGACGACGGCACCGCCACCTCCGGCCCGACCGCCCACCACGTGGTGCGCGTCGACGCCGACGACCGCGTCCGCGCGCTGGCCGACCTGGCCGTGGCGCACCCGCGGACCGTGATGTTCACCCGCACCAAGCACGGTGCCAAGCGTCTCGCGAAGCAGCTCACCGGCCGCGGCGTCGTGAGCGTGGACCTTCACGGGAACCTGTCGCAGAACGCCCGCGTGCGTAACCTCGACGCGTTCTCCTCCGGTGCCGCGACCGTGCTCGTGGCCACCGACATCGCCGCCCGCGGCATCCACGTCGACGACGTCGGGCTGGTCGTCCACGCCGATCCGCCGGCCGAGCACAAGGCCTACGTCCACCGTTCGGGCCGCACCGCCCGCGCGGGCGCCATCGGCACCGTCGTGACCGTCGCCACCTCCGACCAGGTGCGCGAGGTGCGGTCGCTGCTGCGCGCGGCCGGGGTCACCGCCGGCGAGATCGAGCTGCCCATCGGCGCCGATGCCGCCGTCGCGTTGGCCGACGCCCCGGAGCCGCCCGCGCACGTGCCGTCCGACGACGGCGCCGAGGGCCAGTCCGTTCGCGGGCAGGCCCGTCGCAGCCGCGGCCAGGGCCGTCAGAACCAGAACCAGCAGCGTCAGGGCCGCGGTGGCGGGCAGGGTCGTGACGGTGAGCAGAGCCGCGGTGGCGGGCAGGGTCGCAGCGGCGGGCAGGGTCGCGACGGCGGCCAGAGCCGGGACGGCGGTCAGAGTCGTGACGGCGCCGGCCGTGGTGGTTCAGAACGCGGTGGTTCAGAACGCGGTGGCCGTGATCAGCAGGGCTCCGGCACCGGCGGCGCTCGTCGTCGTCCCCAGACCGCCGACGCCCACGGTGCGCCCCGCCAGGGCTCCGCACGTCAGGGCTCCGGCGCACGGGGCTCGGGCGGGCAGCGCTCGGCCGGCCAGGGTTCCGCGACCCAGGGCTCCGGCGCACGCCAGTCGGTGGGCCAGGCGGCCGGGCGGCCCCGCAGCGACCAGCGTCGCCGCTCCACCCGCACCGCCGGCTGACCTGAGGGGAGCCACCCCTCCCCTCCCCACCCGAAAATCCGGCTCTTATGACTCATGCGTGGGCCTTTTGGCGGCCGGGGAGGGTGGGACGGTGGCCGCCGAGGTTGAGCATGGCCAGGGCGATGAGGGCCTCTGGTGAACGGAAGCCGAAGGCCATTCGGGTGATGAGGCGGATCTTGGTGTTGACCGATTCGATGAGCCCGTTGGAGAGGCCGTGTTCGATCGAGGCAAGGATCTCGGTCTTGTAGGTGCAGATGGTGCGCTGCAAGTGGACGAACCGTTCGATGCGGCATCGTCTGGCCCAGCTGATCCACGCTTCCAGGGCGTCTCTGGCCTCGTCGATCGGGAGTTGGAAGATCAGACGCAGGCCTTCTTTGAGCAGGTAGGCGCGGTACAGGGTGGGTTCGGTCTTGGCGATCCACGCCAGCTTGGCACTCTGCCGGGTGGTGAGATTCTCGGGGTTCTTCCAGAGCGCATATCGGGCGTGCTTGATGTCCCGGGCGTAACCGCGGGCCCGGTTGACCTTGTTGGCCAGACGACGTTCACGCAGTTGCCGTTTGTCGCCGCGGGCCTCGTTCCACACCTGTCGACGCACTTCATCCAGGGCATCGGTGGCCCACTTGACCACGTGGAACGGATCGGTACAGCGCACCGCCTCGGGGCACGCTCGGGCTACGACGTCGCCGATCCACTTCGCCCCGTCAGCGGTGACATGGGTGATCTGCCCACACCGGTCGGCCCCGAGAGCGTCGAAAAACGCCTGCACGGTGGCTTTGTCCCGGCCAATGGCAACCCACACCAGGCGACCGGTGTCGTGATCGACCACGATGGTCAGATACTTGTAGTTGCGCTTGTAGGAGATCTCGTCGATTCCGATCCTCCGCAGACCGGCCAACGGATCGGTACCGGCGACGGTGTCGGCCCAGACGCGGGCGATGATCGACCCCACCGTGCGCCAGGCGATGCGCATCAGCTGGCACGTGGCGCTCTTGGAACACTGCGTGGCCAGCCACGCGACCTGCTGGTCAAAGGGTCTGGTGTGACCGGCGCCGTGGCGGGCCCAGGGCACCTGACGCACAGTGGGACCGTGCACGGGGCAGCTCACTCGCGGCGAATCGGCCTCGAGAAACACCATCGTTGAGCCCATATCCAGACTGCGCCAGCGGCGTCGGCCAGCGCCGTTGTCGTACCGGGCCGCCGGCGTCCCGCAGACGCCGCACCGGGCCCAGTACCCCCTTTGAGGGCGAACATGTGCGACCACGATCTGCTCGATGTGGTCGAACTCGACGTTCTCGATAACCGTTCTCTCGACGCCCAGCACCGCACGCCATAGGCTGACACCTCGCACGCCGTTCTCCGCTCTTCGGTTTGGACTTAGACACCCAAAACCTAAGCCGAGAACGGCGTGCTTCTACCCGAGATCCACCGAACGACCCATGGACAGGTCACAAGAGCCGAAAATCCGCTACTCGAAATCCGGATCGGCTACTCCAATCGGACTAGCCGATCCGGATTTCGAGTAGCGGATTTGGCGTTGGGGCGCCGGTCAGCCGAAGACGGTGATGGTCTGCCGGCTGATCGCCACCAGCTCACCGTCCGGCCGCCACAGCATCGCGTGGGTGTGCGCGTAGCCGTCGCGGGCGGCATCGGTGGCGGCGGCGTAGCCGAGGATCGACTCGGCCGGGAACGCCTCCGGGCGCACCTCGGCGATCAGCTCCAGCGTCCACGTCAGGCTGCTGCCGGGCGCGAAGCCGTCGAGCATCTGGATGGGAGCTGGCGGCCACGCGTCGGCCAACACCACCAGATGCTCTTCGTCGAACCGCTCCGGGGCCTCGCGCAGTGACGCCCACCCGGACAGGTCGGCCGTCTCGGAACCGGAGAACGGCAACTGGCCGCCGACCTGCCGCAGCTCGACGAACCGGTAGAACTCCGGCGTCAGCTTCTCGATGTAGGGGAACGCCTCGATCGCCGTCGGATCGCCCAGCGCCGGCATCGGATGGGCGGGCGCGACCGAGATCGACGACTGCCGGTGCTTGCCGAAGGCGGCCAGCGCGGTCGCGACGATCGCGCCCTCCTGCCGAACGGTCGCCTGGCACTGGACGACGTTGGAGCCCACGCGCAGGATCTCGGCGTCGACCTCAACGGGGCCGGTCGTCGCGGGGCCGATGAACGACACGGTGATCGACCGCAGCGGGTGGACGACGGGGGCCGAGCCGTCTCCGGTGTCCCGACTACGCAGGCACCCCTTCATGGCAGACAGCAGCAGGGCGCCGGTCAGGCCCCCGAAGATCGCCCTGCCCTGTGTCCATCCCTGCTCGACCTCGACGGTCCCGCCGCGTGCAGCGGCCTCCAACATGCTCGTCAGCGACATGCGGTCATTCTGTCACCGGGGGTCAGCGGCTCTGGTGGGCGCGTCCCTTCCGGACCCCGGCCAGCGCGGTGGCCAGGCCGGGCATGCGCGGCCCGAGGGCGAACATCTTCTCGCTGCGGGTCTCCGGGGCGTTGTCGGCGGTGCGGCGCAGGAAGCGGTCCGGCAGTGACAGCCGCGCGATGGTGCGCCACGACTGCAGGTACTGCTTCCACAGCGGCCCGCTGACGTACGGCAGGTCGTATCGCTCGCACAGCTCGCGGACCTTGAGCGAGATCTCCGAGTACCGGTTGGACGGCAGGTCCGGGAACATGTGGTGTTCGATCTGGAACGACAGGTTGCCGGACATGAGGTTCATCGCCGGGCCGCCGTCGAGGTTGGCGCTGCCGAGCATCTGCCGCAGGTACCACTCCGCCTGCGTCTCGGTCTCGATGTCGTCCATCGTGAACTTCTCGGCACCGTCGGGGAAGTGCCCGCAGAAGATCACGGCGTTGGTCCAGATGTTGCGGATGATGTTGGCCGTGATCGTGGCGGTGAGGGCCTGGCGGCCGCTCGGACCGGCGAGCACCGGGAAGAGGATGTAGTCCTTGAGGATCTGCTGGCCGGCCTTGCGCAGGAATGCGCGGGCTCGGCGGCGGTCGGCCGGGGACGCCTCGCGGTCGAACGCGTCGGCCGTGTCGACCGCCTGCAGGCCGATCCCCCACTCGAAGCCGAGCATGAGGACGGCGTTGACGAGGACGTTCCCGGCGAACCGGGGCTCCCAGGGGATGTCGCGGGTCACGCGCAGGACACCGAACCCGACGTCGTCATCGACGCCGACGATGTTGGTGTACTTGTGATGTAGGTAGTTGTGGGTGTGCTTCCAGTCGGCGGAGCTGCCGACGAGGTCCCATTCCCAGTTGGTCGAGTGGATCTCCGGATCGTTCATCCAGTCCCACTGGCCGTGCATGATGTTGTGGCCGAGTTCCATGTTCTCGAGGATCTTGGCCACGGCGAGGGTGCCGGTCCCGAGGGCCCACACGGTGCGGTTGCGGGCGCCGAAGTACAGCAGCGCGCGGGCACCGAACTCCAGGCCTCGCTGGAGTTTGATGATGCTGTGGATGTAGCGGTAGTCGCGCTCCCCCCGGGAGGCGATGATCTCGGCGCGGACAGCGTCGAGCTCCCGCCCGAGCTCCTCTATCTGGTCGGAGCTGAGGTGGGCGTATTCGCCGACATCGGAGATCGCCATACGTCCAGGATAGGCCGGTTCGGGTGCCCGCGGCTACGGCTGCGGGTCCGGCAGCCCTGCTTTCGTGATCAAGGGCACCCGATCCGGCACCGTCAGTCACTCCAGGCGCGCCGCAACACTTCCAGGGAGCCGTGGACCCGCTCGACCGTCGATCCCACCGGCGCGATCATGAGTTCGTCGGCCCCCGCGGTGCGCGCGAAGTCGGTGAGGTACTCGCGGACCGCCGGCCCGTCGCCGACCGCCGTGTAGTGGATCATGTGCAGGATCTGGCGACCGCCGGCGGACTCCATGATCATGTCGAGTTCCTCGTCGGAGAACTCGCGTCCGCGGCCGGCCATGAGCTTGACCCGCTGGCGGCGGTACCAGTGCAGTTCGAGTTCGGCTCGCTCGGTGTCGTCGTCGGCCACCACGTTGACGGCGGCGATCATGTACGGCTCGGCCAGCTGCTCGCTGGGCTGGAAGCGCTCGCGGTAGACCTGCGAGGCCTGCTCGAGGGCGTCGGGCGCGAAGTGCGAGGCGAACGCGTACGGCAGCCCGTAGGCGGCGGCGAGCTGCGCGCCGAACAGGGACGAGCCCAGGATGTACAGCGGCACCTTGGTGCCCCGCCCGGGAATGGCGGCGATCCCGCGCGTGCGGGCGAAGTCGGAGGGCGAGTCGCCGAGGAACGCCTGCAGCTCGCGGACGTCGTCGGGGAAGTTCTCGGCCGCCGACGGCTCGCGGCGCAGCGCACGCAGGGTCTGCGGGTCGGTGCCGGGGGCGCGCCCCAGGCCGAGGTCGATGCGTCCGGGGTGTAGCTCGGCGAGGGTGCCGAACTGCTCGGCGATCACGATCGGCGAGTGGTTGGGCAGCATCACGCCGCCGGAGCCGAGCCGGATGCGCTCGGTCTGCGAGGCGATGTGCGCCATGAGTACCGCCGGCGCCGAGGAGGCGATGGACGGCATGTTGTGGTGCTCGGAGTACCAGACCCGCTCGTAGCCCAGTTCCTCCGCCTTCTGCGCCAGCGCCACCGAATCCTGCAGTCCCTCCCCGATGCTCTGGCCGGGGCGGACGGTCGCGAAGTCGATGACGGACAGGGGCAGGGCAGTACCGGACTGGGGGGAGCTGGTCTCGGGGGAGGTCATGCCCCGTGCAACCCGGGCCCCCGGCACGCTATTCCTGTTGGCGGCGGGGCGGGGGCGGCAGACTGGGGGGCATGTCCCCCGCTGCTGACCGCGCCGTCGACCTCGCCCGCCTCGTGACCGTCATGCGCGAGACCGGCCCGCTCGTGCACTGCCTGACCAACTCGGTGGTCCGGCAGATCACCGCGGACGTGCTGCTCGCCGCCGGGGCGGCGCCCGCGATGGTCGACCACCCCGACGAGGCCTCCGACTTCGCCGCCATCGCCTCCGGCGTGCTCATCAACGTCGGCAACCCGACGGCCGAGCAGGTCGAGGGCATGCACGCCGCGATCGCCTCCGCCCGCGCCGCCGGCACCCCGTGGGTGCTGGACCCGGTGGCGGTCGGCGGCCTGGTCCTGCGGACGGGGCTGGCCACCGACTGGCTCGAGGCCGGGCCCGCCGCGATCCGGGCGAACGCGTCGGAGACCATCGCGCTCGCCGGCACGGGAGCGGGCGGCCGGGGCGTGGATTCCACGGAGGACGTCCTCGCCGCCGAGTCCGCTGCCCGGGACCTCTCGGCCCGATCGGGGGCCGTGGTCGCCGTGACGGGGCCGCGGGACCTCGTCGTCACCCAGCGCCCCCCGCATCTCGGCGAGGCCGCGCCTCCCACCCGCACCACGTGGGTCGAGTCGGGTCACCCGCTGCTGCAGAAGGTCATCGGCACCGGCTGCGCCCTCGGGGCGCTCACGGCGGCCTATCTCGGGGCGGCGCGGTCGGCCGGGATCGCGGACCACGACGCGGTGGTCGCCGCTCACGCCCACGCCGGCGCGGCGGGGACGGTCGCCGCGCGCACCGCCGCGGGCCCGGGCAGCTTCGCCGTGGCGTGGCTCGACGCCCTGTACACGCTGACCCCTCAGGAGATCGCGGGCCTGGTCACGGTGTCGGAGGCGTGAGCGGCGCCGGTGTCGACTGGCGGCTCTACCTGGTCACCGACCCCCACCTGGGCGGCGGGCGCGACGTAGTGCCGGGGATCGTCTACGAGGCGGTGCTGGGCGGGGTGGGTGTGGTCCAGGTGCGGGACAAGGAGTGCGACGACGACGAGTTCGCCACGCACGCCGCCGCCGTCGCCGACGCCGTCGCGAGGGCGTGCGCCGACACGGGCCGTGACGTGCCGGTGTTCGTCAACGATCGTCTCGACGTCGCGCGGGAGCTGGGACTGCACCTGCACATCGGGCAGCGGGACGTGCCGTTCGCCCTGGCCCGCGCGGCGCTGCCGGACGAGCTGATGCTGGGACTGTCGATCGAGTCGGACGCGCAGTTGGCCGCGGCGATGACGGGGCCCGGTCCGGTGCCGGACGTGATCGGGGTGAGTCCGGTGTGGTCGACCGCCACCAAGACCGACACCGCCGACGCGCTCGGTCCCGAGGGCGCGGACCGGTTGGCCCGGGCCGCGCACTCGTACCGCCGACCCGGGGGCGTCACCGGCGACGCCGACGCGGGCATCCGCGCGGTGGGCATCGGCGGGGTCACGCCCCTGACCGTCGCGCGGTTGGCCGCGACCGAGCTGGACGGGGTCTGCGTGGTCTCGTCGATCATGGCCGCCCCGGACCCGCGGGCCGCGGCCGCCGACCTGCTCGCCCGCTGGGACGCCGCCCGCCGCTGATCCGGGGCACGGGCGCGGGTGCCGGGCGCGCGTGCAGGTCCCGGGCGCAGGTCCGGCCCGGCCCTCGGGGCGCGCGGCGCTCGTTATCTCTTGCGCTCGGAGAAGTCGGCGAACCGCTCCAGATCGCGGACGTGGCCGGACACGATGATGACGTCGTCCGCGCCGATGATGGTCTCCGGCTGGGCGTACTGGAACGGGCTGCCCGGGGCCTTGATGCCGACGATGTTGACCTTGTGACGCTTGCGCGGGTGGCAGTAGTCGATCGACTTGCCGATGACGTCCCTTGGTGGCCGCATCTTGACGATGGCGAAGTCCTCGTCGAACTCGATGAAGTCCATCATCTGGTTGGCCACCAGGTGGGCCACGCGGACGCCGGCGTCGTGCTCGGGGAACACCACGTGGTCGCATCCGATGCGGGTGAGGATCTTGCCGTGGGCCTGGTTGATCGCCTTGGCCCAGACCTGTTCGATCCCCAGGTCGACGAGGTTCACCGCGACCAGCACGGACGACTCGATCGAGGTGCCCACGCCGACGACGGCGGTGGAGAAGTCCTGGGCCCCGAGCTGTTGGAGCGCCTCGAGGTCGGTGGCGTCGGCTTCCACCACGTGGGTGAGGGAGTCGGCGTACCTCTGGACTAGTCCGTGGTCGCGTTCGACCGCGAGGACCTCCCGGCCCTGGCCGACGAGTTGGGTGGCGAGGGAGACGCCGAACCGGCCGAGGCCGATGATGAGGACTGGGGACTGGCGACGGGTGCGATCAGCCAATGATCGGCCTCTCTGTGGGTAGGCGATACCTGGTCCGCTTTGCTCGCATGGTCAGCGCGGTGGCGAAGGTGATGATGCCGACTCGTCCGGCGAACATCAGCCCGGACAGAAGGTACACCCCCGCCGGCTCGAGTTCAGCGCTGAGACCTGAGCTCAACCCGCAGGTGGCGAAGGCGGAGATGGACTCGAACAGGGGGCGCCCGAGATCCTCTCCGGTGAGGATCATCAGGGCCAGGGCGGAGCCGGCGACCAGCGTGAGACCCATCCCGGCCACGGACACCGCGACCCGGATCGACGAGGTGGGCAGCGCGCGGCCGTGTGCCGTGGCGTCCTCCCGGCCCCGGGCCTCGGCGAGGAAGGCCAGGAAGATGACGGCCAGGGTGGTGACCTTGACGCCGCCGGCGGTCGAGACCGAACCGCCCCCCACGAACATCAGGGCGTCGGTGATGAGCATGGTCGACGCGGTCGTGTCGACGGGGTCCATGATGGCGAAGCCCCCGGAGCGCATCATCACCGAGGCGAACACCGAGTGCTGCAGTTTGTCGACCACGCCCTCGCCACCGAGGGTGGCCCCGTTGCTCCACTCGAGCGCGGCGAACCCGAGGGCCCCGACGAGCATGAGCAGCACGCTGACCTCGACCGTGAGGCGGGTGTGGAGGTTCCAGCGTCCCAGGTGCCACTGGTGCTTCCACAGCACCAACAGGACGGGGAAACCCAGACTGCCCAGGAACACGGCGCAGATCAGCGCCCAGAACACGACCGGGTCGTCGGCGACGGAGGCCAGGCCGTCGGGGTGGAGGACGAACCCGGCGTTGTTGAACGCCGACACCGCGTAGAACACCGCGCGCCACAGCCCGTCGCCGAACGCGCCCTGCTGGGCGATGAACCGGGGCGCGAGGATGAGCGCGATCACGAGTTCCACCAGGGCGGACGAGACGACGATGGTCTTGATCAGCGACCGGACCTCGCCCAGTCCACCCGCCGACACGCCCGTCTGGGCGAGCAGCCGGGTACGCACCCCGAACTGCCGGGTCACCGAGAGTGCCAACAGGGAGGAGATCGTGACGATCCCCAGGCCACCGAGCTGGATGCCCGCCAGGATCACCACCTGCCCGGCCGTGGACCAGTGGGTCGCGGTGTCGACGGTGGTCAGGCCGGTCACCGACACGGCGGAGGTGGCGGTGAACACCGCGTCGTGCAGCTGCGCGTGCTCTCCCGAGGAGGTGGCCCAGGGCAACATCAGCAGCACCGTGAAGACCATGATCGCCGCGGCGAACGCCAGGAGCGCCGAGCGGGCCGGGGAACTGTAGGTGAACGCCCGGGCTGCCTGCGCGCCCGAGGACACGACCCCCGGAATCGTCGAGACCATGCCGCGAGGGTAATCCCGGCCGCCGCGTCGGCCACAGTTGGTGCGCGAAGCCGTTACTGAACGGCGTCAACACTCGTAACGTCGGCGGTATGCCACGGATCCCTCTCGAAATCACGCTGGTCGAGTTCCCCAGCACCTCGATGTCCGCCACGCGCGAGTTCCTCGCGACGGTCTGCGGCTGGGAACCCACCGTGTACGGGGAGTCGTACGCTTGCTTGGCCGGCGGGGGCATCGACGTGGGCGTGCAGGGGGACGACGACGAGCAGTCCCCCGCCCCGCTCATGGTGATCCGCGTGCCGGACCTCAACGAGGCCCGCGAGCAGGTCGAGGCCGCCGGCGGCGTGGTGACGTTCGGGCCGTTCGACTTCCCCGGTGGCCGTCGCTTCCATTTCCGTGAGCCCGGCGGGAGCGAGATGGCGATGTGGGTGCCGGCGCCAGCCTAGAACCGTCAGGCCGGCGCGAACCCCGCGGGTAGTGCGAGCCGGGTGAGCTTGTCCGGGTTGCTGTGGAAGTAGAGGCGTGAGATCCGGCCGTCGACCACGCCGACCTGCGCCACCCGCAGGACACCGCGGGCGAGGATCGCCAGCGCGAATTCGCCGTTGACCTCGACGGGCGCGATCATCCCGCCCGAGAGCTCCGTGGCCTTGATGAGGAAGTAGGCGCACTTGCGGGCCCCCACGATGTCCCGCCGGGCGGCGTTGACCTTGCCACCGCCGTCCGAGATCACGCGGGCATCCGCGGTGAGGGCGGCGATCGTCTGCGGGAGATCGCCGGCCAGGACGGCCTCCACCAGTGTCGAGATCACCGCGTCCGAGGCGGGTTCGGGTGGGCGGAGGTCGGATTTTAGGCGGTGCCGGGCCCGGCTCACCCACTGGCGGACGGTGGCCACGGCCGCGCCCAGGGTGTCGGCGATCTCGGCGTAGGGTAGGTCGTACGCCTCACGAAGGACGAACGCCGCGCGCTCATCCGGGCCCAGCTGTTCGTAGGCCAGCAGCACGGCGATCCGCAGATCGTCGCGACGCTCGGCCCGGTCTGCGGGCAGCAGGGCGGTGTCGACGGGCTCGGGCAGCCACTCGCCCACGTAGTCCTCCCGCTTGCGCCTGCGCAGCCGGTCCAGACACAGCCGCGTCGCGACGGTGGTCAGCCACGCGTCGACGTTCCTGGGCGCGGACGACGGATCGAGCGCCACCCACCGCGCCAGCGCCTCGTCGGCGGCGTCCTCGGCGTCGGCCCAGGTCCCGGTGATGCGGTAGCCCACCCCGAGCAGTCGGCCCCGCACCCGCTCCAGCGCGGCGCGGTCCGGCAGCGCGGTGCCGGCCGCGGGGGTCGCGGGCGGGGCCACAGTCATGGCCGGGTCGCCGGTTCCAGATCGCTCGGGACGAGACCGCGCAGCGTCGCCGGGTCCTTGCGGGTGGCGATCGCGATCCGGTTCCATGCGTTGATCGTGACGATCTCCATGACCAGCTGTCCAGCCCCACCTTCGCCCCGGTGGCGGACCACCTCGTCCCACAGCTCGTCGGGAACGGAGTCCTCGCCGTCGATGCGGGTGACGGCGTCCGCGAATTCCAGGACCGCCCGCTCGGCCGGGGACAGCTCGTCGGCGTGGGCGTGCCAGTTCTCGGAGACCGCGATCCGGGTGCCGCTCCACCCGTCCTTGCGGGCATCGCGGCGGTGCATGGCCAGGCAATAGCGGCAGCCGTTCACCGCGGAGACGCGGAGCCGGATGAGGTGGCTGTCCTCCCGGGAGACCCGCGCCCGCGAGTAGGCCTCGAGTGCCAGCATGGGTGCCATCGCGCCCGCGCTGACCTGTTTGCGCTGTTCGGTGCTGCGTCGTGGTGTGCTCATGTCTCTTCGACGCACGAGGCCGGCCCGATGTGACAGACACGGTGGGAAGTGTGATGCGAATGTAATAGTTTCCTTCGAAATCTGTGGTGTGGTGGACCATAAGGCGGTTGTCGCCGATGTGCCCTGTGTCCCCCTACCCGCACGAGAGGCCCCCATGGATCCCTCAGTCCTCGGCCCTGTTTCCGGCTCGCTCATGGCTCCGATCGACTTCCTCGTCGACACCCCCGCGGAGCCGCTCGCCCACGTGTTGTACGACATGGCCATCGGCGTCATGGAACTCGGTCTCGGCCTGTAACCCCGGACCCGACTCGTTCACGTCAGGAGCATCGTCATGCCACACCCTGCTTTCCTCGGCCCGATCTCCACGGCCGTGATGAACCTCGTCGACGGGCTGTCCCGGATGAACGCGCCGGTCGAGGTGATCACCTCTCTGACCATGTGGGCGTGGGACATCGCCGACCTCGGGAGCTGATGCGCCTCCGCCCCGCCGCGACGAGCGGGTTCGGAGCAGTAGCCCGATTATGCGAATCGGGGCGTTCCCCTATGGCGTCGAGGGCCGGGCGGTTCTAGCGTTGAGCCCATGACCGACCCGGACGACCTGCTGCTCTCCGACTCCGAGCGGCTGCACGCCCTCATGGCGCTCGGCGACCACTACGCGTCCGGCCGACTCGATGACGCCGAGTTCCACGCCCGGTCCGGAGACGTGGCCGCGTCCCGCACCCTCGGCCAGCTCCGCGGCTCGTTCGGCGACCTGCCTGGCGGGACGCCGCTGACCTCGGTCGACGGCATGATCGTGCAGTCGGCCACCGCCACCGGTGGCGAGCTGGAGGTCTCGTCGTCGTCGTCCTCGTCGACTTCGTCCGCCCTGTCGCCGGGGTCCCCCACCGGCACGGTGACGCCCGCGACCCGAGGCACGGACGCCGACCTGGAGGACCTGCGCAGGCGCGGGAAACTGGTCGAGTCGCTCGACGGCGTGGTGATCGGGCTGACGCTCATCACGTTCCTCGTCCTGCAGATCATCGTGGACTGGCAGTACGCGTGGATGGTGTGGCCCTCGCTGGTTCTCACGCTGGGCCTCCCCCGGCTCGTGCTGCGCTACACGGATTCCGACGAGAAGACGTACGAGAAGCTCAAGAAGGCCGACGAGAAGGCGCGCGAGGAGCGGCTGCGGGCGGCGACCGAGCGGATCCGTGAGCTGGGTGACGGGCGGGAGAACCGCGACTGAGCTACCCGGTCACGTCCGGTGGGCCACCATTTCCCGCGCGAGTGTCGCTGTTCCGCCCACCGGTGCCGTTGCCGCCGTTCCCACCGATGGTGCCGCTGTTCCGCCCGCCGGAGCCGCCGGCCTCGTCACGCCTGGCCAGGGTGGTGGCCACCACGGGGAACAGTGCCATGCCCAGCCCCACGGCCACGATGATCGTCCCGATCCCCAGCGAGGCGAGGACGGGGACACGGCGCTGGGCGAGCTCGGCGTCGCACGCCTCCTGGGCCTCCGTGCTCGGCTGGGGACGCTCGCCGCGCAGGAGGTCCTTCCAGCTCAGCGAGGTGAGGGCGTTGTCCTTGTCGCGGGCCTCGGTGTAGTCGGGGCTGAAGTAGGTGCCGCAGTCCACTCGCTGCACGAAGCCGCCCGTGGACACGCCGAGGCTGCCCAGCAGGATCCCGCCGAGCACCACGAGCAGGCCGAGGACGGCGACGAGGGCACCGATCACGCGAGTGGTCACGGCGCTATCGTCACATCCCCGGTGCGACAGCGCATCCGGGCCGGACGGCCGCGGTCAGGTGTCCTCGAGCGCGACCCCCTTGCGCTCGGGGAGGGTGAAGGCGGCGAGGGCGGCGACGACGAAGGCCGCGGCGAAGACCCCGAAGACCATCACCGTGTCGCCCAGATCGAGCAGGAGCGGCACGAGCAGTGGCGCGATGATGGAGGCGATCCGCCCGAACGCCGCCGCGGCGCCGGTGCCGGACCCGCGGGTCGAGGTGGGGTAGAGCTCCGGGCCGATCGCGTACAGGGCGCCCCACGCACCGAGGTTGAAGAACGACAGCGCCATGCCGGCGGCGATGATCGTGGCCGGAGAGTCCGCCAGGCCGAACAGTCCGGCCGCCACCGCCGAACCGGTGAGGAACACCGCGAGCGTGACCCGCCGACCCCAGATCTCGATGAGCCACGCCGCCACCGCGTACCCCGGCAGCTGGGCGAGGGTGATGATGAGCGTGTAGCCGAACGACTTCACCAGGTCGAAGCCCTGTGAGACGAGCAGGCTGGGCAGCCAGATGAAGGCGCCGTAGTAGGAGAAGTTGATCCCGAACCACACGATCCACAGGGCGGCGGTGCGCTTACGCAGGCGCGCGGACCAGATGGACTCGGCGGGCTCGGCGGGCTCGGCGGGCGACGCGAGCGCGGCGCCGGTGGCGACGGACGCTGCCCCGTCGGCGCCGGCATGAGCGGGCGCGGCCGTGGACGGCGCGGCCGGCGGCTCGACCCCTGCGGACGCCTCGTAGTCGCGGACGATCCGCTCGGCCTCGTCGACGCGGCCCGTCGATTCCAGGTAGCGCACCGATTCGGGCAGTCCGAATCGCACGACCAGCGCGTACGCGGCCGGGATGATCCCGATGGCCAGGGCCCACCGCCACCCGTCGTCGCCGACCGGCACCACGAAGTAGCCGATGAGGGCGGCCATGATCCAGCCGACGGCCCAGAACCCCTCGAGGATCACCACCACCCGGCCACGGATCCGCCGCGGCGCGAACTCGCTGACCAGCGTGGACGCCACCGGCAGCTCGGCGCCCAGGCCCAGGCCGACGATGAAGCGCAGCACGATGAGCATGGCGATGCCGGTCGACAGGGCCGCCGCGCCGGTGGCGAGGCCGTAGACCAGCAGGGTGGCGGCGAAGACCTGGCGTCGACCGATCTTGTCGGCGAGCAGTCCGCCGAGGGCGGCGCCGATCGCCATCCCCACGAACCCGATGGACCCGACCCAGGACAGCTCGGTGGGCGAGAGCGACCAGTGGACCGCCAATGCCGCCATGACGAACGAGATGAGGCCGACGTCCATGGCGTCGAGTGCCCAGCCCACGCCCGAGCCGAGCAGCAGCTTGCGGTGCTTGCGGGTGAACGGCAGGCCGTCCAGGCGCTCCGTGCGGGTCGTCATGGCGGCCACGCTACTCGGCATCCCTGACACAGCCCGGTGCCAACCCGGGCTGGACATGGACGAATGTCCGAGTAGCCTGGGGGCAGCTGTGTTCCACATCACATCAAGAGGAGTTCCTCGTGAGCATCACCGAGAACGCCGATCGCGCCGATCGCGCCGATCGCGCCGATCGCGCCGATCGCGCCGATCGCGCCGATCGCGCCGAGGGCGCTGAGAACGCCGAGAACGCCAGCCCGGGTGGGACGGACTTCGACGTCGTCATCCGCGGGGGCACGGTCTTCGACGGCACCGGCGCCCCCGGCGTCCGCGCGGACGTCGGGATCCGGGCCGGTGTCGTGGCGGCGATCAGCCCCGCGCCGCTGCCCGTCTCGCCGGGCACGCGGGTCGTGGAAGCCGAGGGGCGGTGGGTGACGCCCGGATTCGTGGACACCCACACCCACTACGACGTCGAGCTGCTCGTCTCCCCGGGCCTGGGCGAATCCGTCCGGCACGGGGTGACCACGGTCCTGGTGGGCAACTGCTCCATCTCGGGCGTGTACTCGGGCGCCGTCGACGTCGCCGACCTGTTCAGCCGCGTCGAGGCCCTGCCCCGCGACTCGGTGCTGGCGGCGCTCGAGCAGAAGAAGACCTGGTCGGGCCCGGCGGACTGGCGGCGCACGGTCGAGAACCTGCCGCTGGGGCCCAACGTCGCGTCGTTCCTCGGCCACTCCGACGTCCGCGCCTCGGTGATGGGGTTGGGCCGGGCGACCGACCCCACGCAGTCCCCCAGCCGCGACGAGTTGCGCAAGATCGACCGCCGCATCAACGCCGCTCTCGACGAGGGCTTCCTCGGCGTGTCCACCATGACCAATCCGTGGGACAAGATGGACGGTGACCGCTACCGCTCGCGGACCCTGCCCTCCACGCACGCCTCGTGGGGCGAGTTCCGGCGGATCAGCCGGCTGCTGCGTCGCCGTGACCGCGTCCTGCAGGGCGTGCCCAACCTCAACACCAAGGTCGACGTGGCCTTCTACGCCGCCACCAGCACCGGGCTGTTCCGCAAGCCCCTGCGTGTCTCCCTGCTGGCCGCCGCCGACACGCTGGCCGAGCCGTGGGTCAACCGCATCTTCCGGCCCATCGCCTGGGTCGCCAACACGCTGGGCCGCGGCAAGTTCGTGTGGCAGCACCTGCCCACGACGTTCAAGGTGTGGGCCGACGGGATCGACCTGGTGGTGTTCGAGGAGTTCGGCTCCGGCCGCGAGGCACTGCACCTCGTCGACGAGATGGCCCGCACCGACCTGCTCGAGCAGGAGAGCTACCGGCGCTGGTTCCGCCGCGACTTCGAGAAGCGCTTCAGCCCACGCGTGTGGCACCGGGACTTCGACGACGCGCTCATCGTGGCCTGCCCCGACGAGTCACTGGTCGGCCAGACCGTCGGCGACGTCGCGCGCGCCCGGAAGCTCCACCCGGCGGACGCCTACCTCGACCTGGTGGTGGAGTACGGCACCGACTTCCGGTGGACCACCACCATCGCCAACGCGCGGGAGAAGGTCGCCAACCGGCTGGCGCGGACCCCGGGCGTGACGATCGGTTTCTCCGATGCCGGCGCGCACCTGCGGAACATGGCGTTCTACAACTTCGGGATCCGTCTGCTCGAGCGCGTGCACCAGGCGCAACTCAAGGGCACGCCGTTCCTCACCACCGAGGAGGCCGTGTACAAGCTCACCGGCGAGCTGGCGGACTTCTACTGCCTCGACGCCGGGCGCCTACAGGTGGGCGCGCGCGCCGATGTGGTGGTGGTCGACCCGTCCGGGCTCGACGGCGAGTCCCTCGAGTACCACGAGGAGGCCATGGACGAGTTCGGCGGGATCCGCCGGATGGTCAACCGCAACGACCGGGCGGTCGCGGCGACGATCATCGGCGGCCACGTGGTGTGGTCCGACGGTCAGTTCGCCGAGGGCTACGGCCGGAGGTTCGCGGCGGGCCGGTTCCTGCCCGCGGGCGAGGCCGTGGCACCGCGGCCGGTGGAGGCGCCACGGCCCGCCGCTCACTCCGTGGGCATCCCGGCGTCCTCCCAGGCGGAGTAGCTGCCCTCGAGCTCGGTGACGTCGTAACCGACGCTGCGCAGTGAGCTGGCCACGACAGAGCTGCGGGTGCCGGACTGGCAGTAGGTGACGATCTTTCCCGAGTCGGGCAGTTCGTCGCGCTCCCACATCACCTGGCCGCCGTGCAGCTGGGTGGCGCCGGGGACGTGTCCGTCCTCGTACTCGGAGGTGGCCCGGACGTCGAGCACCATGGCGTGCTCGTGGGACTCCAGGTCCTTCGGGTCCACGGTCTCCGGGCGGAACGTGGGCAGTCCGTCGGTGGAGGTGACGTACCCGCGCGTGGTGTCGACGCCCACGCGGATGACGTGGCGCCGCAGTTCGTCGGCTTCCTCGGCGTCCTCGGCGAGGAAGACCAGGCCGCGGGCGTCGGATTCGGGGTCGATCGCCCAGCCGGCGTAGGTGCCCGCCTGGCCGGCGGGGAGGTTGATGGCGCGGTCGACGGTGCCGTCGTGGACGTCGTCGGCGGGGCGGGGGTC
Organism: Dietzia sp. MNB45; assembly: GCF_051994785.1. NCBI lineage: Bacteria > Bacillati > Actinomycetota > Actinomycetes > Mycobacteriales > Dietziaceae > Dietzia > Dietzia sp. MNB45. The sequence continues at coordinate 3,471,519 of NZ_CP163397.1, forward strand.
GACGACGACGAGGTCACCGGATTCGATGCCGGAGGCCACCTCCTCGGCCAGCAGCTCCCGCAGCTCTGGTAGGGGATTGCCGAGCACGGAGGGGCCGTCCCGGTTCTCGCGCTTCATCCGCCCGAAGTACGCCGGCGCGTCGGGCTGGCCGTCGAGGAGTTCGGAGATGAAGCCCTCCTCGTCGTCGTTCTCCACGTACTTGGGCCACCACGCGAACTTCCGCTCGTAACCCACCGAGCTGGACGGCAAGGCCCCCAGGGACTTGCCGCAGGCCGAGCCCGCGCCGTGGGCCGGGAACACCTGGACGTGGTCGGGCAGGGTGAGGAAGCGCTCGCGCAGGCTGGCGAACAGCTGCTTGGCGCTGTCGACGCGGGTGTCCTCGTCGTTCGACGCGTTGCCGCCGGTGGTCTCGTCGAGCAGGTCCGGTCGGCCGAGGTCACCACAGAACACGAAGTCGCCGGTGAGCGCGTAGCCGGGCTCGTCGGCGAACGCGCCGTCGGTGACGAGGAGCATGAGGTGCTCGGGCGTGTGGCCGGGGGTGTGCACGGCCTTGAGCTGGACGTTGCCGAGCTCGATGGTGTCGCCGTCGCGGAGCCGCTCGCCCTCGAAGCCATAGCGCCAGTCGTCGCCGCCCTCGTCGGAGAGGTAGGTGGTGGCGCCGGTCGCGGCGGCCAGCTCGCGGGTGCCGGACAGGTAGTCGGCGTGGATGTGGGTCTCGGTGACCTTGACGATGCTCATGCCGTGCTGGTCGGCCATGTCGAAATAGGCCCGCAGGTCGCGGCTGGGGTCCACGACGATCGCCTCGCTGCTGCTCTGGCAGCCGATGAAGTAGCTGGCGTGGGCCAGGTCGTAGTCATAGATGCGTTCGAAAAGCATTGTGCTGCGTCCTTTTTCCTTGGGGGGAACAGGTACATCAGCCACCGTAAAACCCTGCGGGGTATCTGGCTACCGGTCGGTTCGTGCGCCGTCGCGGTCGGGCAGCGCACACTGGGAACGGACCGCAACGCCGATGGAAGGATCCCCGCCGTGACCGATTCCCACCTGGACGACGACACCCGCGCCGTCCTGCTCGCACCCAACCCGGCCGTCATGGCGACGCTGCGCAAGGACGGCTCCCCGGTCACCGTGCCGACCTGGTATCGACTCGTGGAGGGTGACCGGATCCACCTCAACCTCGACGCCGGCCGCGTGCGACTGCAGCACCTCCGGCGCGACCCGCGGGTGGCACTGTCCGTCATCGCGTCCGAGGACTGGTACACCCACGCGAGCATCCAGGGGCGGGTCGTGGAGATCGCCGACGACCCAGACCTGTCCGGCATCGACGCCCTGAGCACGCACTACACCGGCGAGCCGTACCCGGTGCGCGACCGCGCCCGCGTGGACGCGTGGGTGGAGATCGACCACGTCCACGTGTGGGGGCAGCTCCGCGAGTCCTGAGCGCAGGTGGGGCGCGCGGGGGAGGGCCCGCTGAACGCGTCCGGCGATCCCGCGTGCGCCCTACGCTGAGGCGACCCCTCGCCCGTCTACGCCCCGGAGACCTCCATGTCGGACCGCTATCCCCTCGCCGAGCTCAACGACCTGCCCGATGACCTGCGCGAGCGGATCCTCGCCGAGCAGGAGAAGGCCGGGTTCGTGCCCGAGGTGTTCCTGATGTTCGGGCGCCGCCCCGCCGAGTCGCGGGCGTTCTTCGCCTATCACGACGCGTTGATGGAGCGCGAGGGCAACCTGTCCAAGGCGGACAAGGAGATGATCGTGGTGACCATCTCCGGGCAGAACAGCTGCCTGTTCTGCGTGGTGGCGCACGGGGCGATCCTGCGGATCGTCAAGAAGGCGCCGTTGCTCGCCGACCAGCTGGCGGTGAACTACCGCAACGCCGACCTCACGCCGCGCGAGCGGGCGATCTGCGACTTCGCGACCAAGGTCAACCTGCACTCCGACGAACTGGGCGACGCCGACTTCGCCGCCCTGCACGAGCACGGCCTCGACGACGAGGACGCGTGGGACATCGCCGCGATCACCGGGCTGTTCGGGCTGAGCAACCGGCTGGCCAACGCCACCGACATGCGCCCGAACCCGGAGTTCTACCTCATGGGCCGGGTGCCGCGGCAGAAGTAGTCAGTTCTGCTCGGTGTCAGTTCTGCTCGGTGACGACCCCGCAGGCCGCGCGGCTACCGCCGTCGCCGGCGTTGCGCGTCTCCTCGTCGGCCCCCTCGGGCGCGTAGCGCTCGGGGATGTTGGCGAGGTTGTCCGAGTTCTCGTGGACCATCACGGCCGAGCCGTCCTCGTCCAGGAGAAGGTCGCGGTCCAGGCGGTCGGTGAGCGTGACGATCCGGGCCGTGCCGCCCTCGGTCACGTAGAGGGTCGGCAGGTCCCCGGCGTGCTCGGGGTGGCCGGCTTCGCCGCCGGGACCGGCCAGGTGCCCGCCGGCGGAGAGGAACGCGCCCCGCTCGCCCGGCTGGGTGGGGTTCTCACTGTCGGGCTCGCACAGGCCCGCGCCGTGGATGTGCAGGCCGTGGAAGCCGGGCTCCAGGTCGGTCGCGTTGACCGTGACGAGCGTGCCGCCATCGGACTCGACGAACTCGGCCGTCCCCCGCGGTTCGCCCTCGGGGTTCACCAGTTCGGCGGTCGCGAACGCCTGGCCGCCGGCGTTCTGGCCGGACGCCTTTGTGGTGGTCTCGGAGGTGCTGGTCTCGGACGTGTTCCCCGCGCCGTCCTGGGGCGTGACGTCACCCCCTGCGGCTGGAGAGTCCTCTCCGGTGCCGCATGAGGCCAGCAGGAGCGCGGTTGCGGACAGGGCCACGAAGGTCGAACCCCTCCGGGCGCGGCGGGCGGTGGACACGGTGCGTGCGGTCATCACAAACCTCCTCGGACGGCGTCGTGAGGGTGACGGTACCGAGGCAGACCCGACGCGCAACCGCGTCTGCGGCCTGCATTTTCGCCGGCAGATCACTCACCGGCGGCCCCTACCACTAAGTAAGAAGTCACTTGCACTTCTTACTCAGGTGTCGTTCACCTCGCAGCCGCACTAACGGACCAACGTCCTGATGCCGAGCCCTAGCGGGCAGACCAGCGCCTCCGAGACCCGTTGCGCTGGTCACTATCTCGCTGGAAGCAGGCCCGCGAGCACGGCAAATGCGCGCGTCCTATGAAGTTCATCACGAGAACATATCTGAACGCTTGCACAACCTGAGAAGCGGGTGCATACTCTTCTCAGTCCCCGCACAGATTCCTCTGGCCCTCGCGGGGCGTCCCTCCCCCTCGAGCCACCGGCTCATTCCCTCGCAAGAAAGGGTTCATCATGAACCAGGTCTATGCCCTCATAGCCACCTTCCAGGCGTTCCTCGACGATCGCTTCGAGAACCGCCAGGACCGCGGTGCGACAGCTGTTGAGTACGGCCTGATGGTCGGCCTCATCGCAGTCGGAATCATCGTCACAGTCGCCCTTCTGGGAGACCAGCTCTCCTCGATGTTTAAGGGCGTTACGGACGCTCTCACCGGTGCGGGCGTCACGACCACCACCTAATCCCTTGGTGGGCGTAACGAGTAAGGAACGCGTTACGCCCACCATGGTCCCCTTCCGCCGTCCCCCGCATCTCCCCTCCCCTCAGGCGCCGCAATGCTCACGCCCTCACGTGACCGCGGAGCAGCCGCAGTTGAATTCGCGCTCGTACTGCCGATACTCCTGCTCCTAATCCTCGGAATTTTCGAGTTTGGACGTGCGTACCACGTCCAGACAACCCTCTCTAACGCTGCGCGCGATGGCGTCCGGGTCATGGCACTGCAAGACAACTCCGTCGCCGCGATCGCGGCGGCGGAGGCTTCGGCCAGCCCCCTCGACCTTGCCGACGCCGACATCACCGTGACCCCAGCCGGCGGCTGCTCGTCCGCCCTTACCGGTGCCGGGCTCGCGTCGGTCACGATCGAGTACCCGTTCTCCCTGGTGTCGGGATTCCTTCCCGTCGACGACTTCACCCTGACCGGGAAGGGGACAATGCGATGTTTCGGCTAAACGATGATCGCGGTGCAATTGCCGTGTTCATAGCAATCCTTCTCGTCCCTCTCCTCGGTTTTGCCGCCATCTCTCTCGACATAGCGGCCACCCACGCCGAGAGACAGCAACTCCAAACCGGTGCCGATGCGGCTGCGCTTGCGATCGCCCAGGATTGCGCCCGCAAGAGCTGCGGCGCGCCAATCGACACCGCGCAGACCCTTGCGACGCTCAACAGCAACTCCGGGGCCGCAGTAGCGGACGTCGATCCGGTTCCGACCGAGGAATCCGGGCGAGTCACCGTTCGCACTTCAGCGGTCCGAGAGCATTGGTTTGCTCCGGTCTTGGGTGTGGACTCGACCGAGCTCGCCACCTCTGCCACTGCAGGCTGGGGCTCTCCCACGGGCGGAACATCAGCACTACCGATGATCTTCTCCCTCTGCGACTTCAACAAGTACTCGGTGGACGGGCGCCCATCGGGTCGAGAACAGGTGATCGTGACGACGCCGGCGGGGACGTGCACGGACTCCGTGGACGGATCTCCCACGTACCTCCCAGGAGGCTTCGGTTGGTTGGAGACCGACGTCAAGAAGAGCTGCAACGCCACAACGCGCATAGGCACCCAGGCCGAGAGCGAACCGGGCAACACGGCAAAGCACTGCGATCTCTCGACGATCCGCGACCGAACAATCCTCGTGCCGATCTTCGACGACGCCGATCCGGATGAGAAAGGTGGCCAGGGGAGAGGCGCCTGGTACATGGTGTACGGCTACGCCGCGTTCACGGTGACCGGCTACAACTTCTCCGGCCAGAGCTGGAACCCGCCGTGCCATGGCAATGAACGGTGCATCAGCGGTTACTTCACCACCATGCTCCAGGAAGACCCCGACTTCGACTACGGACCGGGTGGGCCCGATCTCGGGGCTGCCGCCGTCGTTCTTCTACCCGACTAGTGAGAACCCAATGAACCGACGACTCCTCTCAGCCATCGCAGCCGGCGTCCTCGCGATCCTCGGCGCCGTGCTGTTGGTCAGCTACGTCAACAACGCTGACAGCCGCGCGATGGCGAACATGGACCCCATCGAAGTGCTGGTCGTGTCCGCGCCCATCGCTCAAGGGACACCTGCTGAAGAGGCCGCTGCGTCGGTCACCACCGAGCGTCTGCCCAAGGCTGCGATCGGCCCCGATCCCATCCGGTCGCTCGCGGAGGTGGCCGGCCGGGTCGCCGCGACCGACCTCCAGCCCGGAGAACAGGTCCTCGGTGCCCGGTTCGTCACCCGGCAGTCGATGGAGCGGTTCGGCGGCATCCCCGCCCCCGAGGGCTACCACTCAGTGACTATCTCGCTCGACGCGCCACGCATCGTCGGCGGCACGATCACACCCGGCGACAAGGTCGGGGTATTCGTCACGCTCGGGGACCAGACCCACCTCGTCCTGCACAACATCGCGGTGACCCGGGTCCAGGGTGGTCTCGGAGCCACGCAGCCAAACCAAGGCACCGAGAACCCGGACGCCGCGCCGGTGCCCGATGGCGGCGCGATGATCACCATGGCTCTGACCGCCCAGCAGGCCGAGACCATCGTCTTTGCCGCCGAGAACGGCAGCATCTGGCTGTCGATCGAGGACCCCACCACCCCGAAGGACGGCACGCGCGTGGTCAACCCAGGGAACTTCTTCTGATGAGCCGCATACTTGTCGCCACCGATTCCGCCGACCTCCGCGGGAGGGCAACCACCGCGACCGGCGAGCCGATCTCCGTCATCGCGGGGCGCCCGCTGCCCTCGGGTCCGTCGCAACTGTTCCAACAACTCGGGCCTGGCGTCGCCATCCCCCAGGTCGTCGTGATCGACACCGCCGGCGGCAGAGACGAGGCACTCCAACTCTCGTCGCGCCTCGCCACCGAGTGCCCCGGCATGGCCGTGGTGTTGGTGAGCGAGCATCCCGACTCCTTCGCTCTGGCCGCCCTCCGTGCCGGCGCGTGCGACGTGGTCCACCGTGACGCCGAGGTGGGCGAGCTCGCCGCGGTGCTCGTCCGGGCCGCTCAGATCGCCGCCGCCTCTGCGCCCCAGGGGCCGGGCGACCCGGCCATGAACGGGACCGCCAGCACACGGGGCCGCGTCATCAGCGTCGTCTCCCCCAAGGGCGGGGTCGGCAAGACGACCGTCGCCACCAACCTCGCGGTGGGACTCGCCCGGACAGCCCCGCTCTCGACGGTGATTGTCGACCTCGACGTGCAGTTCGGCGACGTGGCCAGCGCCCTCAACCTGGACCCCGAGCACACCCTCCTCGACGTGGTCCGCGGGCCGGCCGTGCAGGACTCCATGGTGCTCAAGACCTTCCTCACCCAGCACCAGACCGGTCTCTACGCCGTGTGCGGGCCCACCTCACCCGCGGACGCCGACGACATCACCGCCGCCGACGTCGCTCAGCTCCTACAGACCCTCGCCTCGGAGTTCCGGTACGTCGTGGTGGACACCGCCCCCGGACTCGACGACCACGCCCTCGCCGCGATAGACCAGGCCGACGAGCTCGTCACGCTGACCAGCCTCGACGTGCCCGGGGTCCGCGGCCTGCGCAAGGAACTCAACATCCTGCGCGACCTGGGGCTGAGTCTCGAGAAGCGACACGTCGTGGTGAACTTCGCCGACCCCCGCAGCGGTCTGACCAAGGCCGACGTTGAAGCGACCATCGGCACCGGCGTCGACCTGGTCCTCCCCCGCAGCAAAGCCGTGCCCGTGTCGGTGAACCAGGGAGTGCCCCTGCTGCAGAGCGACGGTCGCGACGCGATAGCCAAGCAGTTGCGCAAGCTGGTCGACCGGTTCACTCCGGCCACCATGCGCCCCACCGCAACCGCCGTCCTCACCGCCGAGGGTGGTCGGCACCGCCTCCGCCGGAAGCGGGTGAAGGCATGAGCCTGTCCGAACGTCTCCGCGCAGCCCGGGTCACCCCCGGGACGACCGTCACCGACGCGCCCGTCACCGACCCGCTGTCGACGGCCCCCGCCGCGCCGACCTCGACGCCGACCGTGGTCACCCCGGTTGGAACGACGACAACGTCATCGGCCGCTGCACCCACGCCGTCCACGAAGACCGCCAAGAACGCGCCCGCCGACGACGCCACCACCGACCCGCTCGTCGCCCTCAAGGAACGCGCGGCCGACGCCCTGTTCGAGCGCATCGGCGCGCGCCTCAACAACCCGGCACTCACCGAGGAACGGCTCCACGCCATGGTGCGGAGCGAGCTCAACAAGGTCGTCGAGGACGAGACCGTCCCCCTCACCAGCGACCAGCGGGTCCGTCTCATCACCGACGTGCAGGCAGACGTGTTGGGCCACGGCCCGCTCGAGAAGCTGCTCGAGGACCCGGAGATCACCGAGATCATGGTCAACGGTCCCGACATGATCTTCGTCGAACGCGCAGGTCAACTCACCCGCCATCCCTCCAGGTTCGCCTCCGAGGAACACCTTCGTCAGGTCATCGAGCGGATCGTCTCCCGCATCGGCCGCCGCGTCGACGAATCCTCCCCCCTGGTCGACGCCCGACTCGCCGACGGTTCCCGCGTCAACGCCGTCATCCCACCACTGGCCGTCAACGGCTCTTCTCTGACCATCCGAAAGTTCTCCAAAGACCCGTTCAAGGTCCACGACCTCATCCGGTTCGGGACCCTCACCCCGGAGATGTCCGAGCTGCTGCAGGCCTGCGTGGAGGCGCGACTCAACATCATCGTCTCCGGCGGCACCGGTTCCGGCAAGACCACCCTGCTCAACGTCCTGTCCTCCTACATCCCCGAGGGCGAGCGGATCGTCACCATCGAGGACGCCGTCGAGCTGCAGCTCCAGCAGGACCACGTGGTCCGCCTGGAGTCCCGCCCGGCCAACATCGAAGGCCGCGGCGAGATCACCATTCGCGAGCTCGTGCGCAACTCCCTGCGAATGCGGCCCGACCGCATCGTTGTCGGCGAGGTCCGCGGTGGGGAGACCCTCGACATGCTCCAGGCCATGAACACCGGTCACGACGGCTCTCTCTCCACCGTTCACTCCAATTCGCCACGTGACGCCATCGCCCGCCTGGAGACCCTCGTACTCATGGCCGGCATGGACCTGCCGCTGCGCGCCATCCGCGAGCAGATCGCCTCCGCCGTCGACGTGATCATCCAGCTCACCCGACTCCGCGACGGCACCCGCCGCGTCACCGCCGTCACCGAGGTCCAGGGCATGGAGGGTCAAACCGTCACCCTGCAGGACGCCTTCCTCTTCGACTACTCCGCAGGCCTCGGCCCTGACGGCAAGTTCCTCGGCAAGCCCCAGGCCACCGGCGTACGACCCCGCTTCACCGACAGGTTCAACGAACTCGGCATCACCCTGTCCCCACGCGTGTTCGGCGCGACCACCGAGAACCCCGGATCCATCCGATGAGCCAGACGCTGCTGTCCCCCGCAGGATTCGCGATCGCCGCTCTCACGCTCGCGCTGCTCACGGGCGCCTACCTCATCCTCTCCCCCGCACCCGGGCGGATACCCCGCGACCGCCGTCGGCCCGGCATGGCCGACGGCCCCGGACCCCTCAGCCGCGCGGCCACCGCCGCCACCGAGGCGATCGACTCCCTCTTGCGCCGCCGCGGGACCACCGGAGCCGGCCAGCTCGAACGCGCCGGAATCCGCATGGGGCTCCAGGACTACGTCTTCCTCGTCGTCGTCGCCTCGATCGTCGCCTTCGCCCTCGGCCTCATACTCGTCGGACCACTGATGGGCCTGTTCCTCGCCCTCCTCGCCCCTGCCGGCGCCTACGCCCTGCTCCAGGTACTGGCCTCCCGTCGTCGCGCCAAGTTCGCCGACCAACTCGACGACTCCCTCCAACTCATGTCGAGCAGCCTGCGCGCCGGGCACTCCATGCTGCAGGCCCTGGCCTCCGTCGCCCGCGAAGCCGAACAGCCCACCTCCGAGGAGTTCGCGCGGATCATCAACGAGACCCGCGTCGGCCGCGACCTCGGCTCCGCCCTCGAGGAGACCGCCAACCGGATGGGCAGCCAGGACTTCGTGTGGGTCACCCAGGCCATCGCGATCAACCGCGAGGTCGGCGGCAACCTCGCCGAGGTTCTCGACGCCGTGGGCCACACCATCCGCGAACGCAACCAGATCCGCCGGCAGGTGGCAGCGCTCGCCGCCGAAGGGAAGCTGTCGGCCTACGTCCTCATGGCGCTGCCGTTCGGCATCGGCGGGTTCCTGTTTATCTCCAACCCGTCCTACATCAGCGTGCTCACTCAGAGCCCGCTCGGCTGGGGGATGATCGCGGCCGGCGTCGTGATGCTGACAATCGGCGGCATCTGGTTGAGCAAGGTCGTCCGCATCAAGTTTTGACAGGGTCGGCCCCTCCCTCAGGGCCGCCCCTCCTCCCCCAACCCTCTCGCCCCTCGAAAGGAGCCCCGCGTGAGTTCACTGCCCGCCGCGGTGGCCGTGTTCGTCCTCACCGCCTCGATGTTCATGCTGGCCTTCGCGGTATTCGCCGGCCGTGACACCGTCCGCGCGCGCACCGTCGCCAACCTCCGCCGGGGGATCGACGAGGGATACGCCGCTGCACCCGTGGACCTCACGGGGGTCGACGACGACGACTCCCGCAGTCGCCTGTACGAGTTCGCCCGCCGACTCACGCCGGCAGGCACCATCCGCAGGCTCGAGAGGCTGACCATCCGGGCCGGTCGGCCCAAGGGCTGGTCCCTGTCGCGCCTGGTGATCGCCAAGATCGTCGTGCCCCTCCTCGTGATCCTGCTGGGCCTCATGCTGTTCCGAGCCAGGCCGGAGCCACTTCTCCTGCTCCTTGTTCTGGGTACGGCGGCGGTCTGCTACTTCCTGCCCGAGCTACTCCTAAGCAGCCGTAGCCAGGAGCGGAACGACGAGATCCAGCTTGAGTTGGCCGATACCCTCGACCAGATGACCATCGCGGTGGAGGCGGGCCTCGGCTTCGATGCCGCCATGGCCCGCGCCGGCCGCAACGGCACCGGCCCGCTGGCGCAGGAGCTCATCCGCACCCTGCAGGAGATCCAGGTGGGCCAGCTACGCCGCACCGCCTACGAGTCGCTGGCGCTGCGGACAGACGTCCCCGACCTGCGGCGGTTCGTCCGCGCCATCATCCAGGCCGACGCCTACGGCATCTCCGTCGCCGACGTGCTGCGCACCCAGGCCGCCGAGATGCGGCTCAAGCGTCGCCAGCGCGCAGAGGAGAAGGCCCAGCAGGTGCCCGTCAAGGTGATCTTCCCGCTGCTGGTGTGCATCCTGCCCGTACTGTTCATCGTGCTGCTCGGACCCACCGCGATCAACATGATGGAGGCGTTCTCCTGACATGCTCTTCGTGATCGCCGTGGCCTCGGCCGTCGTATCCGGGCTGGCGGCGGCGGCGCTCGGGCGATGGATGCGCTCCCTCGCCGAGTCCGATTCCCGGTGGTTGCGCAGTGGCCTGCACGTGGTGCTGGCGGCGGCCGGCGGGTTCGGCGCCGCGTACCTGGCTCTGGGCTGGGCCGACCTGGTGACGTTCGCCGCGCTCGCTGTGGGCTGCGCGCTCCTGATCGCGATAGACCTGGCTGTCTTCCGACTGCCCGACAAGATCGTCCTGCCCCTGTACCCCATCGTGTTCGGCGGGCTCGCGGTGACGGCCGCGATGTTCGACGAGTGGGGCTCGTTCGGCCGGGCCGCCGCCGCCGCGGCGGCGCTGCTCGCGTTCTACTTCGTGCTCGCGCTCATCAACCCGTCCGGCCTGGGCCTGGGGGACGTCAAACTCTCCGGCGTGCTCGGCGCGTTCCTCGGCTGGTTCGGCTGGCCAGCCGTGCTCGCCGGGACGTTGGCCGCGTTCGTCATCAACGCCACCGTCGCACTCGTGCTGCTGGCGGCGGGCCGGGTGGGGGCCAAGAGCGGCATCGCGTTCGGCCCGGCCATGGTGATCGGCGCAGTCGTGGGCGCCGCCTACTGGGCCGTGCGCTCTGCGGCGCTGGCGGGCTGACGCCCGGACCAAGCTAGGCCCGGCGGCCCGCTAAGCCGTGCGCCCGACCTCGGCAGCACGACGTGGCTGCCGCTTGCGGACCGTGAGTCGCCGGACGAGGGCGACCACGACCACCACGACCGACGCGATCGCCGCCGTCCACACCAGCGCGGCCGATTCGTGCTCGCCCGAGGTGCGGCCGTACGCGACCCACGCCAGTCCCCAGGCCGTCGCCAGCGCCGGCGGGATGCGCCCGCCACTGATGAGCGCGGTCGCCACGCCGACAGCCGCGGCCACGACGATGCCGACGATCCCGAACGGCACCTCGGTCACCACCTCGACGCCGGCGCTCGCGAGCCACGCGTACGTGTTGGCGAAGAACGCCACCGACACCCAGCCCAGATACAGGCCGAACGTGCCGTCAGTGACCACGGTCTCGACCACCCCGCCGATGCGCGGCGCGCCGAGAATGAACATGATGCGGATGAGCACCGCCAGCAGCAGCACGATCACGATGACCGAGCCGAGGATCAACCCCAGTTGCACGGACCAGATCCATGCGGCGTTGAGCAGCACCGAGGCCAGAGCCCACGGTCGCAGCGCCGCCTGCCGGGCGGAGCGCCGGGCCACCGGGGTCAGCTGCCAGATCGCGTACGCGGCGAGCCCGAGGTAGATCACGCTCCAGATGCTGAACGCCGACCCGGCGGGAGCCACCGGGGTCGCGTCGGCGGACAGCACCCCGCCGGCGGCCTCGGCGATCGGGGTCCCGCCCAGCGCTCCGCTGCCGATGAACGCCGCGACGATCGCGGCGGCGGTCCCCAGCAGGGTGATGATGGGGAGCGCCCAGCCGGTGGGGGCGAGCAGCTCACCGGGTCCGCCGGCGTCTGCGGGCCCGCCCGGCGATCCGGCGTGCCCTGGGCCTGTCGCTCGGTCACGGCTAGCGGGGTTACCGCTCGCCCGGTTATCGCTCGCGGGGGTCATGTGAGAGCTCATAACTCCACCCAACCAGGCGACACCCGACGGTGCAGCCGGTGTCGGGGCCCACCCCGACCGCCCTGGGCCGCGAAATCGGCTACTCCGAATCGGGATCGGCGAGCCCAATTGGACTAGCCGATGCCGATTCGGAGTAGCGGATCTGGAGGGGAGGGGCGGCCGGGCGGGTTCGGTCAGACGGTCGCGCGGAAGCGGCGCAGCCGCAGGCTGTTGGCCACCACGAACACCGAAGAGAACGCCATCGCGGCACCCGCGATCATCGGGTTGAGCAGCCCCGCCGCGGCCAGCGGGAGCGCCGCGACGTTGTAGGCGAACGCCCAGAAGAGGTTGCCCCGGATGGTGCCGAGCGTGCTCCGCGAGAGCCGGATCGCGTCGGCCGCCGAGCGCAGATCGCCGCGGACCAGCGTGAGGTCGGAGGCCTCGATCGCCGCGTCGGTACCGGTGCCGATCGCCAGGCCCAGGTCAGCGGTGGCCAGGGCGGCAGCATCATTGACACCGTCGCCGACCATCGCCACCACGCGCCCCTCTGCCTGCAGCCGGCGGACCACGTCGACCTTGTCGGCCGGCATGACCTCGGAGATCACCGTCTGCGGTCCTGGATCGATGCCGACCTCGGCGGCCACTGAGGCGGCCACCGCGGCGTTGTCCCCGGTGAGCAGGATCGGGGTGAGACCCAGCTCGCGGAACTTCTCGATGGCCTCGGCGGAGGAGTCCTTGATCTGGTCGGCCACCACGAGGACCCCGCGGGCCTTTCCGCCCCAGCCCACCGCGACCGCGGTCTGGCCAGCCCGGGCAGCCTCGGCCATCGCGCTGTCCAGCTCCTGCGACAGCGGCATGTTCCGCTCAGCCAGTAGGGCGGGACGGCCCACGACGACCACCTCGTCGTCGTCGGCCCCGGAGGAACCATCGACAGCGGGCTCCGCGGCCGCGCGCCCGGGACCAGCGACAACGCGCCCCGACACCCCCAGACCCTCGTGGTTGGCGAAGTCCGCTACGCCCGGCAGATCGCCGACCTCTTCGCGGGCGCCGGCGACGATGGCACGGGCGATGGGGTGCTCGGAGGCATCCTCCACGGCCCCGGCGCGGCGCAGAACTTCGGCCCGGTCCTCCCCGGCCGCGACAGTCGTAGAGACCAACGCGTGCCGACCGGTGGTGACGGTGCCGGTCTTGTCCAGGACGATCGTGTCGACCTTGCGGGTGGACTCCAGGACCTCGGGGCCCTTGATGAGGATGCCCAGCTGCGCGCCGCGGCCGGTGCCGACCATCAGCGCCATCGGCGTGGCCAGGCCGAGCGCACACGGGCAGGCGATGATGAGCACCGCGACGGCCGCGGTGAACGCCAGGGCGGCGCCGCCGCCGGTGAGCATCCAGAACAGATACGTCGCCACGGCCAGCACCAGGACGACGGGGACGAAGATCCCGGAGATGCGGTCGGCGAGGCGCTGCGCGGCGGCCTTGCCGGACTGGGCGTCCTCCACCATCTGCGCCATCTGGGCGAGCTGGGTGTCGGAACCGACGCGGGTGGCGCGCACGGTCAGGCGGCCGCTGGCATTGACGGTGCCGCCCACCACGGCGTCGCCGGGACCGACCTCGGCGGGCACGGACTCGCCGGTGACCATCGAGGTGTCGACCGCGGAGGCACCGTCGACAATCTCGCCATCGGTGGCGATCTTCTCGCCGGGGCGGACGACGAACTCGTCGTCGACCTGCAGATCCTCCACCGGGATGCGGGTCTCCACACGCCCGCCATCAACACCCCCGCGAAGCACGGCGACGTCCTTGGCGCCCAGCTCGAGCAGCGACCGCAATGCGGCGCCTGCCGTGCGCTTGGACCGCGCCTCGAAGTAGCGGCCCAGCAGGATGAACGTGGTCACCCCGGCCGCGGCCTCGAGGTAGATGTCGCCGGCGCCGTCACTGGGCGAGAGGCTGAACTCGAACCCGTGGGTCATCCCGGGCATGCCCGCGTGGCCGAAGAACAGGGCGTACAGCGACCAGAGGAACGCCGCGGACGTACCGAGCGAGACGAGCGTGTCCATGGTGAACGCACCGTGGCGCAGGTTGATCGCGGCGGCGCGGTGGAACGGCCACGCGCCCCACACGATGACCGGGGCGGCCAGCGTCAGCGACAGCCACTGCCAGTTGGTGAATTGCAGCGCTGGGACCATGGCCATCGCGATCACGGGGATCGACAGGACGGCGGAGATGATGACACGCTGGCGCAGCTCGTCGACCCGGTCGGGCGCGGCGGTGTCGTCGGTGGCGTTGCCGGCGTGGCCGGTCGACTGCCCGGCGTCGGCCGCGGCACCGGACGCGTCGCCCCCGCCGGGCGCGGACGTGCGGGGCTGAGTGTTCCGGGGCCGCGGCAATTGTGCGTGGTACCCGGCCTGCTCGACGGTGTCGAGCAGCAGCTGCGGCTGCAGGCCCTCGGGGATACGGACGCGGGCCTTCTCTGTGGCGTAGTTGACCTCGGCGGTGACGTCGTCGAGCTTATTGAGCTTGCGCTCGATCCGGTTGGCGCACGAGGCGCAGGTCATGCCCTCGATCTGCAGCTCGACCAAGGTGGTCCCGGCGGAGGGCGCCGTGTCCCGGCTGTCGGTGGTGGTCATGGGGTGCTCACTCCTGCGCTGTGACTGTGTACCCGGCCTCGTCCACGGCGGCGCGAACCGCCGCGGGATCGACCGGGTCGGAGGAGACGACGACGAGGCGACCCGACTCCAGATCGACCTCGACCTCCGAGACTCCCGGAATTTCCGAGACCTCCTCCGTCACGGAGGCGACGCAGTGGCCGCAGGTCATGCCGGAGACGGTGTAGGTGGCAGTGGCGGACATGGTGTTCTCCTCGTTCGGGTGGTGGGTGTGCGGTGACTGTCGTGGCCCGCGATCGGTCGGCGCGATGATCAGGACCTGACCAGGCGGGCGATGGCGGCGTTGGCCTCGGCGAGCTTGGCCTCGGCCTCCTCCGGGCTGCCGTTCTCGATGGCGCCGGCGACGCAGTGTCCGAGGTGCTCGGAGAGCAGGCTCAGCGAGACGGACTGCAGGGCCCGGGTCATGGCGGAGACCTGAGTGAGGATGTCGATGCAGTACTTGTCCTCCTCGACCATCCGTTGCAGCCCGCGGGCCTGTCCCTCGATGCGGCGCAGCCGCTTGAGGTGGTCCTCCTTGTGCGGGGTGTATCCATGCTCGGCCATGGCCCATACGGTACCCCCCTAGGGTAAGTGCCGCAAGGGCGGATCGCGTTCTCCGACGAGCGCTCCGACCCCCGGCACCGGTTTCCAATCCGGCCCCTGCTGTTTATGGTCGGGACAGCGCCACTTCCGATGTCGATCTGGAAGGAAATGTCATGCCGAAGACAGACAGCGACGGGAACGCGAAGGACAGCGAGCTGCCCTCGACGCTGCAGCGCAGCGACCAGAAGGCCAAGGACACCTTCGCCAAGGCCTACGACTCGGCGGAGGAGGAGTACAGCGACGAGTCCCGTGTCGCGCGGACCGCCTGGAGCGCCGTCAAGCACACGCACGAGAAGGTGGGCGACCACTGGGAGCCCAAGGACGGCAAGGGGCCCTCGGATTCACGCTCGGAGAGCGGCGGGCCGAACCCCTCCGGAGAGTCGAAGGGCGGGGTGGACGCCAACGCCAGCAAGGACCACCTCTACGAGCAGGCACAGCGGCTCGACATCGAGGGCCGCTCCGACATGACCAAGGACGAGCTCGTGGAGGCACTGCGCAAGGCCAACGACCGGAAGACGAAGGAGAGCCGCGACGAGTCGTGAGCCCGGCAGGAGCAGGACCGCCCCGCCCCCATCCATCGAGGATGTGACCACAGAATGAACCACGACAGTGACCGGAAATCACTCTCTCTCTCCGGCTCGGTGGCGTTGGGCACGGGGGTCATGATCGGCGCCGGCATCTTCGCGCTGGTCGGCCAGGTCGGCGAGCTGGCCGGCGGGTGGATGCCGTGGGCGTTTCTCGCCGGCGCGGTGGTCGTGCTGTTCAGCACGTACTCGTACATCCGGTACTCGGCGACCAACCCGTCGTCCGGCGGCATCGCCATGCTGCTCAAGGCCGCGTACGGCCCCGGCGTGGTCGCCGGCTCGTTCTCCCTGTTCATGTACGTGTCGATGATCCTCGCCGAGTCCCTCCTCGGCAGGACCTTCGGCACCTACCTCCTGCGCGCCTTCGACGTCAGTGACCCGGGCATATGGGTGCCGGTCCTCGCCGTTCTCGCCATCGCCTCCGCCGCAGCCGTGAACCTGGTGGGCAACCGACTGGTGGAACGCTCGGCCATGATCACCGCCGCGATCAAGATCGGCGGGATCGCCGCGCTGGCCATCGCCGGGATCCTCGCCACCGGCGTGGGGTCACTGTCCCGGCTGGTCGACGCCGGGGACCGCACTCCGCCGGATCACGGGTGGGCCGGATTCCTGGCCGCCGTGGCGTTGACGATCCTCGCCTACAAGGGCTTCACCACGATCACCAATCACGGCGCCGACCTGCGCAGGCCCGAACGCAACCTCGGCAGGTCCATCCTCATCTCCATCGCCCTGTGCACGGTGCTCTACCTCCTGATCGTCGTCGCGGTCAGCGGGAGCCTGAGCGTGCCGCAGATCGTCGAGGCGCGTGACTACGCGCTCGCGGAAGCGGCCGCGCCGCTGTTCGGCCAGTGGGGAGTACGCCTCACCGTGATCGTGGCGGTCGTGGCAACCCTGTCGGGACTCATCGCGAGCCTGTTCTCCGTCTCGAAGCTCTACGACATGCTCCGGGACATGGGGCAGGCCCCGGGGCTGCCGGGCCGGGAAGGCCACCAGCCGCTCTACATCACCGCGGGCCTGGCGATCCTCATGGCCGCCTTCTTCGACCTGTCCAGGATTGCGGCCCTCGGCGCGATCCTCTACCTGACGATGGACATCGCCATCCACCTGGGCGTCATCCGGCGACTCCGGGACGAGGTCGACGCCACCGTGTGGATCCCGTGCGTCGCCATAGTGCTCGACCTGGCCGTACTGGTCCCCTTCGTCGGCCTCAAGGCGGGGTCGGATCCGCTGACCATCGCCCTGACCGCAGGTGTCGCCCTCGCGATCTTCGCCGCGCAGTGGATCACCGTCCGGCGCCGCGGCGACGACGATCGCGAGGGGGACGAGCACGAACACGCCGGGGCGTGAACGGTGCGCCCATCAGTCGCGGTCGCGGTGCCTCGCCTCCGCACGGTCGGGCAGCAGGTACTCGGCCGACACGGCGGCCGCCGCGGAACCGACGATCACCAGCACGAATCCGACGATGGCGACGTACGGGCCATAGGCGACCGATGCCTCGGCGGACAGCCCCGACAGGATCGGGTCCGCCGTCCCCGTCGAGCCGTACAGCACCCACATGAACGCGAGGTGGGCGATGAGGACCAGCCCCGCCGTCACGGCGTTGAGGATCGCGAAGATGCCGAGCCGGGCCACGAGCGTGACCACGGTGAGGAACGACAGCGCCACGAGGCCGAGGAAGTTCACCGGGGTGATCTCCCTGAGCCCCAACACCTCGGGCAGCACGAGGCCGGAGAGCGACTGCCCGGCGCCGGTCACCCACGGCAGGTACAGGCTCAGCAGGGCGATCGCCAGACCGACGAAGGCGACAGGGGCGCCGATGCGGCTCTGGATGATCGGGATCGCCTTCTTCCTCCTGGCCGGCGCGCCGTCCGTGGAGGCCACCGGCTCGGGAGCGTGGGTCGTGTGAGCAGCCATGATGATCACCCTTCCGTGTTGTCCCACATGCGGGATGTGAGGTACACCACAGACTAAGTTGATACGACACCTTTCGCTACCCCTGCGGCTGTGATTTCTCTGAATTTCCGGCCCGCCGCACCAGACGGACCGGCTGCCCGTCCTTCGGGAACGGCAGCGACTTCCATCGGCGCCGAGTAGTCCGCGTCGACGTGCCACTCGAAGGTGCGCAGCAGGTGATGCAGCACGAGTGAGACCTCCGCGCCGGCGAAGTGCATGCCGATGCACTTGTGCACGCCGCCGCCGAACGGTTGCCACGCCTGACGGTGGACCTTGTCCTCGCGGCGCCCCTCGGAGAACCGGCCGGGGTCGAAGACCTCCGGAGAGGGCCAGTACTGCTCGAGATGGTGGGTGAAGTAGGGCGCGATCGCCACCATCGTCCCCGCCGGGATGAAGTGCCCCAGCACCTCGGTGCCCTTGACAGCCGTGCGCACGATCGTCGGCACCGGCGACACCAGGCGCAGCGACTCCTTCATCACCAGGTCCAGCGACCCCAACTGCGAGAGCTGGTCGTAGCTGATCGTGTCGCCCGGAATCGCCAGGGACTCCTCGCGGCACCGCTCCTGCCACTCCGGGTGCTGGCCCGGGTATTGCATCATCGTCGAGATGGTGATCGTGGACGTGTCGTGCGCGGCCATGAGCAGGAAGATCATGTGGTTGATGACGTCGTCGTCACTGAACCGCTCGGCGTCGACCTCCACCCGGCACAGCACGGAGAACAGGTCGTCGCCGTCGCCTGCCCGCCTGGCCGGCAGGTACTCGCGGAGGAACTCCTCCACCCGACGTCGGCCGGCCAGTCCGCGGTGCCAACGCCCGCCCGGGACGGGGTATCGCACGAGCGCGGTCGCCGCCTGGACACAGTCGATGAACGCGGCGTTGACCTGATCGAGGCGCGCCTGGCTGGCGCCGGGGGCGCCGCCCATGAAGACCTCCACCGCGAGGTTCAGCGTCAACTGCTTGAGCCGGGGATAGACCTCCACGCGCTCCCCCGGTTGCCACTGCTCGACGGCGGTGCGGACCGCCGGGTCGATCGCCGCCGCGTACCTGGCGAGACGGTCGGAGGTGAACGCCTCCTGCATGAGGCGGCGATGGGCCATGTGCTCGTCGAAGTCCAGGAGCATCAGGCCGCGGTCGAAGAACGGCCCGATGAGGAACTGCCACGCCTCGCCGTTGGCGAACGCCTTGTCCCGGTTCTGGAGGACCACCCCCGAGGCCTCTAGCCCGAGCAGCGCCACGATCCTCGTCCCGAATGCGCGGAACCACGAGACCGGCCCGTACCGCTGGTAGCGCTTCCCCCACAGCCGCATGGGATCCCGCAGATACCCTCCGGCAGCGCCGCCACGAGCTGTACCGCGATTTCGCAGCCCTCGTCGTGACCCAGGCCCGGACACCGTTCGGGGACCGCGCCCTGCCCACTCCCCGGGACGAGATCAGCGCCCGCCTCCTGGTGGGCGGCCAGGGAGAACTCATCACCGCCTGGCTCCAGGCCGAGACCAGCGCGAGCATCGACGACGTCGTCGACGAGGCGACCCGGTGGTTCACCGTGGGCATGCACGCCTGACAGTCGACGCGATTCTCGCCGCCACCCGGCAGCGCGGACTGGCCGCACCGACGTGCCGCCCTGATGGGCGACGCACGACCGGAGTGCCCGTCGCGCACAGCATTCACTTAGACTCTGCTCGACTTCGTGATCCAGAACACAAACAGTCCGGGGGGACCGTGCCACTTCGTCGAACCGCGATGCGCGCAGCCGCATTCGCCGCCACCATCGCCACCGCAGTCGCCGGAGGGGCCCTGGTCGCCCCCGCCGCAGGCGCCCAGGGGTCGTCCAACGACCCGGCACCCACCTTCTACCAGCCGCCGACGGACCTGCCCGCCGCCTCCGGCGAGCTCATCAAGACCGAACCGTTCCCGCTGGCCGGAGCGATCCCACCGATCCCCGGCGCCGAGCCGATCTCCGACGGCGCGGGGCCGCTGTCCACGGACGCGCAGCGCATCATGTACACCTCCGTCGGGTCGCGCGGTGAGGCGATCGCGGTCACCGGCGCCTACCTGCAGCCGCGCGCACCGTGGACCGGGCCCGGGTCGCGTCCGCTGGCCGTCGTCGCGCCGGGCACTCAGGGCCAGGCCGACCACTGCGCACCGTCCAAGACGTTCCAGAACCTCGCCACCGTCCGCACCGACCCGCCGGGCGTCGGGTTCGGGTACGAACTCATCCAGGCCTACGCCCTGCTCGCCCGCGGGTACGCCGTGGCGATGACCGACTACGAGGGCCTCGGCACGCCGGGCCTGCACTCGTACATCAATCGCGCGTCCCAGGCGCGTGCCGTGCTCGACCTCGCGCGCGTCGCGGCGTCGGTGCCGGGCGCCGACATCGCCCCAGACGCCCGCACGGTCTTCACCGGTTACTCCCAGGGCGGCGGCGCCGTCGCCGCGGCCGCCGAACTGCACCCGCAGTACGCGCCGGAGGTCAACCTCGTCGGCACCGCCGCGGGCTCGCCCCCGGCCGACCTGCTGGCCACCCTCGAGCAGGTCGACGGCACCGCGATCGCCGGCGTGATCGGCTACTCCCTCAACAGCCTGCTCGACGCCTACCCGGAGATGGGTCCGCTGATCGACCCGTACTTCAACGACCGGGGCCGGGCCATGCTCGCCACCACCGCCGACCAGTGCATCGGCGAGACCGCGGTCCAGTTCTTCCAGCAGCGCACCACCGCCTACACGGTCTCGGGCCGGCCGGCCGGCGACATCGTGCGCTCCGAGCCGATACTCACGGGATTCCTCGAGCGTCAGCGGATCGGCCGGCTCGCGCCCACCACACCCGTGCGCGTCCTCTCACCCGTGAACGACGACGTCGTCCCCGGCCACCAGTCCCAGCAGCTCGGTCGCGACTGGTGCGCGCAGGGCGTCACCGTGGAGATGGTCATCGACCCGATGCCTGCCGTCGCGCCCGGCCTGGTGATCGGTCACGCCGCACCCATGCTCACCGGCCTGGAGGGCAACCTGCGGTACCTCGACGACCGCGTCAACGGCGTCCCGGCGCCGAGCAACTGCGGGACGTACTGAGGCCGGCTGCTCCGGGGGCCCGGCCCGCCGGGCCCGGCGTCGACAAGACGGTTCCGCACACATTCGCCGAGAGGCAGGTGTGCGGAACGCCCTTGTCGATGCGCTCTACCGCCCACCCCACCCTTACGCAAGCAGATTGCGCAATCTGGTTGTAGACTCGCCGGAGTGACACCCACCGACCAGCCCGCCGGGCAACCCGCAGACCCGACCGCTACCCCGTCGCCCGACATCGCCGCCCTGGCCGACGACCTCCGCCACGCGCTGCGCCCCCTGTGGCGACGGTTCAACTCCCACCGGACGTTGTCGATGGGCAAGGTCGGGATCCTGTCCCACCTGGAGCAGCGCGGACCCCTGGCCGCGACCGACCTGGCGGGCCTCGAGCGGATCAGCCACCAGGCGGTCGCCAACGCCGTCCGCGAACTACAGAATCTCGGACTCGTCTCCCGCAGCCCGGACCCCGCCGACGGCCGACGCACCCTCGTCACCATCACCGCAGACGGGCGCGAACAGCTCCGCACCGAGCGCGCCGCGGGCCAGGACTGGCTGGCCCACGCGATCGGCGACCACCTCGATGACGCCGAGCGCGACCGACTCGCGGCCGCGGTCCCCCTGCTCCGCCGCCTCGACTCCGAGGACCCCCGATGACCCCTCACCGGCGCCCGGCGCCCCGCTGGTTCGTCCAAGCCCTCGTCTACGCCGCCCTGACCAGCTCGATCGTCAGTTCCCTCGGCATGCTGCTGGTGCCGTCGGTCTCCGCGGAGTTCGGCATCCCCGTGAGCACGGCGCAGTGGATGCTCACGGCCAACCTGCTCGTCGGCGCGGTCGCGACCCCGATCATGGGCCGCCTGGCCGACGGCCCCCATACCCGGAAACTGCTCCTGACCAGCCTCGGCGTGATCTTCCTCGGCTCCATCATCGCCACCGTCGCGCCGAACTTCACCGTCTTCCTCATCGGCCGGGCGCTGCAGGGACTGCTCTACGGCACAGTGCCCATCACCATCGCCCTGGCCCGCCGGCACCTCACCTACACCGAATCGCAGCCCACCATCTCGACCCTCTCGGTCACGGTGTCGGTGGGGATGGGACTGGGTTACCCGCTCACCGGCATCCTCGCGGCGACGTTCGACCTGCGGGCGGCGTTCGCCTTCGCGGCGCTGTTCGTGGCCACCGCGGCGTTCGGCGTCTGGCGCTTCATCCCCGCGGGCCCCGATCCGCTCGCGCCCCGCACGCCGTTCGACATCGGCGGGGCCCTGCTGTTGGGCGGCGGTCTGGCCGCGCTGCTGCTGTGGATCTCCGAGGGGCAGACCTGGGGCTGGGGGTCCGCGACGGCGC
The DNA here is from genome assembly GCF_051994785.1 of Dietzia sp. MNB45. NCBI lineage: Bacteria > Bacillati > Actinomycetota > Actinomycetes > Mycobacteriales > Dietziaceae > Dietzia > Dietzia sp. MNB45. The sequence continues at coordinate 3,493,629 of NZ_CP163397.1, forward strand.
TTGTCGTCCTCGTGGTCGCGCTGAACACTCTGCTCTTCTGGATCGTGCACAGCATCCGTACCCTGCATCCCCTGGTCAACCTCCGCGTGGTCCGCCGGCCGGAGGTCCTGCTGGCCAACGCCACCGCGATCGGCCTGGGCACCGCGATGTACATCGGGTTGTCCATCGCGAGCCTCGTGGCGCAGGCACCCGCCGACACCGGCTTCGGCCTGGCGGTGCCGCTGATGTGGGCGGGCTTCATGATGGCGCCGCTGTCGGCGGGCAGTCTCGTGGCCAACCGCACGGTCCGTGCCCTGTCCCGCCGCTACGACATGGCGGTCTTCCTCCCCGTCGGCGCGGCCGTGATGACCGTGGCGTCGGTGCTGTTGTGGTTGCGGCACGGTGACTTCTGGACGCTGGCGATCGGCATGTTCCTGTTCGGCGCCGGGATCGGCTCGGGCTACGCCGCGATGCCCGCGCTCATCGCCCGCAGCGTGGCGGTGGACCAGCTCGGCAGCGCGGTGAGCTTCAACCAGGTGCTGCGCACGGTCGGTGGTGCGGTCGGCGCGGCCCTGTCGGCCGCCGTCCTCGCCGCGCACCCCTCCGACTCCGCGTACTCGACCGACCAGGGCATCACCATGGCGTTCGGCGTGGGTGTGATCTGCTGCGCGACGGTGATGCTCGCGTTGGTGCTCCATGCCGTCACAGGTCGACGACGACGAGCCCGTCAGTAGCCCCGGCGTCCCGCATTCTGCACGCGATCGCACTCGGGCATGGGCGTCGGATTCGACGTGCCTACGGGGTCGGAGTCACGCCCAGGGGGTCGTGGCCTGGAGCACCGCTTCCTGCAACGCGCTGGTACGCAGTGCCGTGACGGTCTGGTACTCGGGGTCGGCGACCATCTCGCTGAACGCGGCGCGGCTGGGGTATCGGACCAGCAGAACGGCATCCCAGTCCTGGCCGGTCTCGGCGACCAGAGCTGTGGAACCGTCACCGGCGTAGAGAACCTCGGCGCCGTAGCGGGGAAGGAACGTCTCGTTCAGCGCCGCGGCATACTTCGCGTAGTCCTCACGCCCGCCATCGGCGAACCGGAGCAGGTTCAGCATCACGACCGGGCCGCCGGGGTCGTCGGCGAGGTAGCACTTGAGGTCTCTTCCGCGGGGATCGATAGCCATCAGGCGAGTATCGCCGCCAGTCCCGCCACGGTGGCGCGAACGGCCATCCTCACTTCTTCTGCCGACGGCTTCCGCCGTGCCAGTCCTCTTGTGTGCCGACCGTGTCTGCGTCGACTCCGAACGCGGCCAGCTGCGGCTTCTCGCGCAGGCTGCGCTTGAGTTCGGCGAATCCCGGGAAGCGGGCGAGCCCCACCACGTGGTCCCAGAGCTCGGCTGCCGAGTCCTCGTCTGGCAGCCGGCTGATCACGGGCCCGAAGAACGCGACGCCGGTCGGCGGCTCGAAGTGGATGATGGGCGTGCCCACGTCCTTGCCCGTCAGCGAGAGCGCCTCGTCGGTCTCCCGGCGGATCTCGGCGTCCCACGACTCGTCGTCGACGGCGTCCGCCAGTTCGATCGGCAGGCCAGCGTCGGCGAGGACCAACCCGGCGAACTCGCTCGTCCCGCGCCGCTCACGCTCTTCGCCTTCGCTGCGGTCGTCGCCGGCGTCCGGAGCGGTGTCGAAGATGCGCGCCCCGAAGGCGGCGTACAACGGTGCCATCGCCTCCCGGCCGTGCTCGGCTCGCGCACGGGCCGCCACTCTCAGGAGTCGCAGCCCGGCGGTGTGGCCGGCTTCGTACTCGGGCGGGAAGTGCGCGTCGTAGTCGACCTCGGCGTTGATCAGGCGCAGTGAGATGAACCGCCAGTCGACGGCGTAGTCGCGCTGCGCCTGCACCTGGCGCACCCATTTGCTGGTCATCCAGGCGAAGGGGCAGACCGGGTCGAAGTAGAAGTTGATGTCGGCGTCCATGCGCCCACCCTAGCCATCGAACTCGACGTCCCCGCCGCGTAGCCCGCTGGCGCATAGCATGGTGCACACCCGGTGACCAGGAGGTCTCTACGTGACCGACACACCCGACCATCGCGAAGAGAACCTGGGCGGCGGGCTTGGGCTCCGCCGCCCGCAAGTGATCGTGTTCGACGTCAACGAGACCCTGTCCGACACCACGGCGATGTCGGCCCGGTTCTCCGACGTCGGGGCACCCGGCTCGATGTATCCCCTGTGGTTCGCCGATCTCCTGCGCGACGGCTTCGCCCTCACCGCCGCAGGCGCCGCTCGCCCGTTCGCTGACATCGGCACCGGGCTCCTGCAGGTCATGCTGTCGGGGGTGAAGCTCAACCGGCCTCTCGACGAGGCGATCGAGCACATCATGAGCGGGTTCGTCGGACTCGACCCCCATCCCGATGTCGCCGACGGCGTCACGGCGTTGACGGAGCTGGGGATCCGGTTGGTCACCCTCAGCAACGGTTCGACACAGGTCGCCGAGCAGCTGCTCACGTCATCCGGTGTACGACGCGACTTCGACATGCTGCTGTCAGTCGACTCCGCCGGCGCGTGGAAACCAGCCGCCCCCGCTTACGAGTTCGCACTCGAACAGTGCGCCGTCGCCCCCTGGGACGCCATGCTCGTGGCGGTCCATCCCTGGGACATCGACGGCGCCCACCGAATCGGCATGGCAACGGCGTGGATCAACCGGGCCAACGGCACGTACCCGGCGCATTTCGCCAGCCCGGACCTCGAGGTCACGGACATCACGCAGTTGGCCCTCCGCCTCAGGTGAGGGCGAGTGACCGACAACGATGAGCACCTCCTCCCCGCCGCCACCCGAACGGTCCAGCAACGTCCCGATCCGCTCAGCCATCGAAAGGCCCTTCCGCCCGGAATCTGTATCAATAGATCTTAGACCCGACGGGAAGGAGTTTCATAAGTGCCGAACTACACCCTGTGACACAGCGGCGATTGTGGAGCTGACCTCTCAGTGGCGGTCTTCAGAGACCGCTCATTTGCGGCAGAGAAGAGCCTTATTGGAGCCCGAAGGCTCCGCCGCTGATCAGAATGAAGGCGCCTAAGCCGATCAGGACAATCGGGAACAGGATGTGTTCCCAGCGTTCCAGGACTTCGGCGATCGGCCGGCGCGTGGCGACGAACTTGGCCAGGCCCACCAGTCCTGCTACCAGCACTAGGAACACGATGCAATAGGCGATCACGGCTCCCGTGCCCACGTTGAGGAAGACGGGGACGTAGACGCCGATGTTATCTCCGCCGTTGGCGAAGGTGACGCCGGCGACGGTCCACACGGCGACGTTCTTGCCCTCGATTTTTGCGTCGTCGTCATCGTCATCGGTCCCTCGCCAGGACTGCCACGCGGCCCACAGTCCCAAGCTCAATGGGATCAGTCCGAAGTAGGGGATGGCCTCTGGGGGCAGGAATGCGCCCGCGCCCAGGGAGACGAGTACAGCGGCGCCGAGGATGCCGACGAACCCGAGATACTGGCCGGCCAGGATGCGGGCGGTGGTTCCACGTTGGCCTGCGCCGCGGGCGAAGAACAGTGAGAGGACGATGATGTCGTCGATGTTGGTGGCGATGAACAGGCCGATCGCCTGCAAGGCCGAGGTCAGGATCACGCGCCCGACCCCGTGTCACAACAACCCGGCGCTGAGCAGGCTGGGTCCAGGCAGGAGGCGTTCTCGTTGACGGCGAGGGTGACCTCGACCAGGGAGGCTAGTGACTGCGCCAGATGCGGATCTGCGATCTCATAGCGGGTCTGGCGGCCTTCGGGCACGGCGACCGCGATCCCGCAGTCGCGAAGGCACGCCAGATGGTTCGACACGTTCGAACGCGTCAGTCCCAAGTCCCGGGCCAGCTCCGCCGGGTAGGCCGGCCGCTCCAGCAACGTCAGCAGTATCCGGGACCGCGTCGGATCGGCCATCGCCCGCCCCAACCGATTCATCACATCCACACGAGAAGCAACAGTCAGCATATGTTGAACTATACAGTGATCGCTGAACTGTCGCGAAGGCGCCTTAAGAACCTATTGGTTCAGCCACGCGAACAAGTCGTCAAGCTTTGGTGGCGGTGCACCGGCTTCGACCTTCGCCATGGTTGTGATGATGTAGTCCTCGGTATGGAGACCGGCCGACTCGAGCGCCCGGCGGGCGCACCACCATGCGATCTCCCGCTGCTGGCCCTCCGAGAGTCGGATGAGACGAGCGATGAGGTCCGGATCCATCTCGTTGAGACTTACAGCGCCGTTGACGTGATACAGCTCAGCGGGCACTGAGTCCCACGGCGAGGTTCTCGGCAAAAATCCCCAGCTAGTTGACTCCGTGGCATCGGTCGAGGAATCGCTGGTGACCTCGGAATGAAAAGGAACCTGGTCGGGGGCCCCAACGCCAGGCTGATGCCACCGTTGCGGTGCCCGTACCCCACCCGTGTCGGTCCGCGCGGGCCACAGTCGCAGGCGCCACTCGTCGCCCGGGTCTGTCGAACTGGGCCACCCGTAGCCCACGAAACCTCGTCCGCTGACTTCGAGGATGTAGGTGTCCGGAGCTGCTGAGGCCGCTAGCTCGTCGTAGCCGGGCGAGCCGATGACCAGTGTGCCGGATTCCACCCGGAGAACATTCTCCGAAGTTTGCTCCCATCGATTTCGATCGTCATCGGGTCGAGCGGACCAGAACTCAATGGTCACCGACGTGTCGAAGTTGTTCTGGAGCGGGCTAAGGATGACCGCCATCCCATCCGCGCTGGAGCTGGGGGGAGATGCCTCCGCCAACGCGAACAGATCAGTGCCTTCCGGCGGGAGTGCCAAGGGATCGAATACCTCGAAGTGTCCGTGGTCGATCACGATCCTCCCCGCGCAGGAGTCGACAAGCTGCGGCAGCTGTTCTGGGATCGCCATCCCGCCATGATCGCGACCACCCGGGTGCATGTCGAGTGAAGACCGGGAACTTATGTCTCGTAAAACTGTAGGTTTTCGAGCCGTCTCTTCCGGGGCACGAGCGCATGACAATTCGACGTCAAGACTGACTATTCCTCAGTACTGCGTGGTTCTCGGAGTCGCAAGAGCATGGTTAAGGATCCGCTCGCAACATCAACTGGACGGAAGCCTGCGCGATCGTACAGACGACGGGCGTAGTTGTCCGATTCCACACTGAGGCTTATCGCTGCCAGCTTCTGCTCATGTGCGGCAGCAAGTAAGGCATCAAGCAGGTGGGACCCAATCCCTCGCCCTCGCCGTTCCCGGATGACGCCCATTGACAATTCAGGAATGTTGGCGCTCACAAAGCCGTAACCGGGATCGCTCTCGGGAAACAATCGCACCCAGGCGGCACCCACGGGCTGTGCCCCCTCCGAAGCGATGACTCCAAGGTCGCCTGACCGTGGCCAGCCTGCGACGTAATGCGCCAGCTGGGGATGGGCTAGCACCTCCGCGACGCTTCCGCTCGGACCGTCCGGTCGCCAGTACGCCGCCGCGACGAGCATCTCCGCCAGAAAGGGTGCATCGGAGGCTTGAACACGACGGATAGATACGGCCACAGATCGATCGTAGCTCCCGGTGGGCCGCCACAAACGAACAATCAGTCGTGGCCTCGCATACGAAGAGCGGACTCCAGACGGAGCAGAGCTTGCCCGTCGCGCGTTAGGAATTCACTCACTGTTTTCACGACATTGCCGATGCGAACAGCAGCCTGAAAGCAATCACAGAACGCCGCCACAGAGCGATGTGATTCACAGCGGCGATGGTTGGCGGCGTATCGTCCCGCACGGGTGTACCTCGTCGACACACGAACTTCCCGCCTCGGTTTCGGTCGACTGCCTCGCTGCGGGCCACGGCTAAGTCGGCGGCCTCGGCGAAGCGCCGGTCGTGCTCTGCGACGGGCTTATCGCCCTGGACGCCCCTCGGCCCACGTGTATCGGCCCGAACGCGACCCGGTGAGAATGGCCACCTATGTCGCGGCGCAGTCCAGGGGCCAGCCTCGCTCCTGCGGTCCTTTTGTCGCGTGTAGCCCCCTTGATGTGTGGGACGAACGCATCGATCTCATCCTGGAAGAACGGCAGGTAGAGGCACAGCATCACCCCGCCGTAGATCGACAGTTCCACGAACAGACTGAATCCATCGGTGACAAATACAACGAGTCCCAGATGGAAACAGAGGCCGCTGACCAGCGCGATCCAACGAGTGCGCGCACACCACAATCCGACTGCCAGGAAAGCCTCTATCACGATGGAGGCAATTGATACCGCCATGAGGAATGCCGGTGCTGGATCGACGCCGATGAAGGTCCGCCACACACCATGCTGGACCATGGACGCATACAGTTCCGAACCCGACAGGTAGGTCTCGTTGATCTTCGTGAGAGCGGCAAACGCATAGACGATGGTGAGCTGGAGTTTCAACAACTCGGGAACAGTGACACCCAGGACAAAGATCGCGCAGACGACGATCATCAAATAGGTGTGATGATTGTAGAAATCCAGTGCAGTGATGAACACGAGGAAACCGATCAGCATCGCCATCGCGGCTCGGCGGACGCCTCTCCCGAGGATGAAAAAGACTGCGGCGACCACCATGACCGCGCCCAACGGAAGTGCGACCGCAGCATGATCCGCAAGGCCGATCCCACCGTCTGTGGAGATCGACCCCCTCGCCGTCAACTGGAGAGTCTTGACCGCGGCGAGAACGCCGAAGGCAATGCGGAAGACGGTCAACACGGGTAGACCCTCTCGTGTCTCAACAAGCCGTCTTCCACCCCGGATCGAGCGACCGACATCAGGTCGGGATTCTGTGCGCACAGCATCCGGGGCACATCGTCGCTGTAGGCGATGGCCCGGGTGATCCGCGGCAGATCGTCGAGGCTGAGGTCCCGCTCCGAGCCGTCGGCGGCCGCTCCGGTGTACCCACCGGGGTCGATGGCGCTGAACATCTGCCAACTGAAGGGCAATTCGACTGTGGGCATCGACCCCTCACCGGACCAACGCGCCGCCAGCAGCAGCGCGGGCACCGTGATCTGGCTGACCACGAACACCGCCACGAGCAGCGTCTTCAGCCTGGCTGCAACGGAGAACCGGGGTTCCGCACTTGGCGACGCGCTCACCAGCTGATGCGCTCCGGGCGGGCGTCGGCGAGGATCTCCGCGCGATCGTCGGTCAGCAGGAAGCCCTCCGCGATGAGACGGTCGGTGGCCTCCTCATAGGCCCGCAGGTACTCGTCGCGGCCCGACCACCGCTGACGCAACTGCTCCTCGGGCACCTCCTCCGTGCGACCGAGGAGCATGCAGAACGGCGCGGACTGCGGGTACGGCGCACCGACCAATCTCTCCACCGGTGCCTCCACGGCCGGGGTCCGCACGCCACCCCGGCCGATGCCCAGATCGCCGGGGACCACCTCGTCGTCGTCGAGTTCGACCGGTGGCGCGCCAGGCGGTCGCGCCCCGCCGGCCACCCACGACACCAGGTGACGCAACGCGGCCCGCACCACGAACACCTGCTGCCCACTGTTGATCGCTCCCCCGCAGTCGACCAGGCCCGCCAGCTCGCCCAACTGGTAGGCGTCCGCGTGCGCCTGGCCGGCGATCTCCCAGGTGACGATGGCCTCCGAGTCGGGCTGGCGCGAGCGGGCCGAGTCGAGCAACCCACCGAGGTCGCCCTCGGCCTGGACCACGAACACGGGGGTGTCGAGGTCGTCGCGCAGGAGCATGGTGGACGAGCGGACGGCGGTGGCGATGCCGGCCGCGCAGCCCCGGTCGTCGAACGGCAACGCGCCGCCGCCACGGCTGTGCAGCAGGAAGCCGTCGAACACGCCGACCAGCGGGTGCACACCGTCGATGTAGGAGGTCAGCGCGATCGCCGACTGCGACTCCCCGATCGCGATCACCGTCTCCGGCGCCAGCCCGGCCAGCGGGCCGTCGTCGCGGGCGTCGCGACAGAAGCGGCCCACCTGGGTGACGATGTCGTACGAGTACGCGTCCCCCGGGTGGTGGAGATCGTCGTAGCGCTCGGCCCGCTGCGCCCGCAGGCCGACGGTCTGCCCGCCCATCCCCACGGCGGCGTCGCCGCCCTCGATGCCGATGAACTGCGCCGACACCCCGACCCACGCGTGGCCGGCGCGCACGATCTCGTCGGCGAGGTAGGTGTACTCCGGCGCGGCGTCCTGGCCGCCGCTGACGTTGAGCCACTCCACCAGCACCACGCCGCTGAACCGGGCGGCGTCGGGGCGGCGGACCAGGACGCGGGTGGCGAACGGCACCGAATCGGCCTGAGCCAGCTGGATGCGCCCGTCAGTGGGCAGCTCGCCGACCGAGTAGGACACCGCCTCACCGGCCACCGCCCACTCCGACTCCGTGAACCCCGCCGCCGCGAGGTCCGGGCCCGGGCGGGCGGCCATGGGCGGGGCGATCCGCCCCTCGGTGAGTGCGGTGAACGACGGCGTCCGGACTGGCTGCATGATCCCGATTCTCTCCCGACCGGAGCCCGATCCGGATCCCTTTCGCGTCTCTACCCGCCGTCCGTGGCCGCGTCGTCGCCCGGCGAGGTGGACGTGGGCACCTGGGTGGGCGTGGAGGACGCCGACGTGGTGGCGCTGGTCCGCGTGGTGCTCGCCGGCGATGACGTGGACTCCTCCGACGGCGACCCGGTCCGCGTACTCGTGCGAGTCGGGGAAGTCGCGGCCGGGGTCGGGGTCGTCGCGCGAGGCGCGGGCGTGGACGCGACCGTCGCCGCCCCCGTCGCCGCCGGGGCGCTCCGGTCCCGCGGCGTGCAGTCCCCCAGTTGCTTGCTCGCCATCCACGCGGGGGCGCCCAGGGCGATCGCCTCGTCCGGACACGTCCCCAGGTAGATCGACACGTCCCCGACCCTGCGCCACCTGCCGTCCGAATACGCGACCCAGTAGGGGTCGCCCGACACCGCGCTGGCCATGACCGCCCACCCGGACCCGCAGTCGATGATCCGCGCGCCGCTGTTCGGGTACAACAGGTCGGAATTGATGACCCCGGCGTCGCACTCCGGTCCCGACACCTCGAGCAGCCCGGTGATCTCCGGCGCGGAGGAGCGGGGCATGAGTCGCGACATGCGGGGCGATGAGGGCGAGGTCGCAGGGGAGGACGTCGTGGCGTCGGTGGCCACCGGTTCCGAGCGGTCGCCTCCGGGGCGGACCAGCGCCACCACGCCGAATGCCACCACGAGCACGGCGGCGAGCGCCGCGACGGCAGCGATCAGCGTTCTCGAGGCGGCGAACTTGGGCAGTCCGGTCATCGCGCGTCTCCTGCACGCTCGGAGCCACACATTGTGAGGTCGTCTTTACTATATAAACGACGTCAAGAGTGTCAACGGATTTCACCGGCCCCACCTGCGCGGCCGCTGCCTCGCAACCCCGAGAAAAGCCGGACGATCCCCGGTGGCGGGCGTTCCTCGTCGTCGTCGCCCCTCTCCTCGGTACGGTGAGCCCGCGCCCATCCTCGCGCCCACCCCCGCGCCCATCCCCTCGCCCCACAGGAGGTCCCGTGACCGGTCAGGACGCCCCCACCCACGTGTTCGACGAGGCCGTCGCGCTGGAACCGATCGGCGAGAACCGCTTCCGCGGCCGCACCCACGCCGCGTGGGCCAACATGGTGGGGCCGTTCGGCGGCATCACCGCGGCCACCATGCTGGGCGCGATCCTGCAGCACCCCGACAAGCACGGCGACCCGCTCGCGCTGACCCTCAACTACGCCGGGCCGGTCGCCGAGGGCGAGTTCCAGATCGAGGCCCGCCCCGCCCGCACCAACCGCTCCAACCAGCACTGGTGGGTGGAGATGCGCCAGGGCGACGAGGTCGTCACCACCGCCACCGCGATCACCGGCCTGCGCCGCGAGACGTGGTCGGAGACCGAGACCGCCCCGCCGGCCGTCCCCGCGCCGGAGGAGCTCACCGCCGCCACGTCGGACCGCGGGGTGCGGTGGGTGGACAACTACGACATGCGGTTCGTCACCGGCGGGTGGGACGACGTGGCCTCCGGTGAGGAGCAACCGGAGTCGACGACGACGATGTGGATCCGCGACGCCCAGCCCCGCGGACTCGACCATCTCGCCCTGACGTCCCTGTGTGATTCGTTCTTCCCGAGGTCGTTCCTCCGGCTCGGTCGGCCGGTCCCGGCGGGGACGGTGACGTTGACGATCCACTTCCTGGCCACCGCCGACGAGATCGCCGCCCAGGGCACGGACTTCCTGCTCGGCAGCGTGCACTCGCACCGGTTCCACGGCAACTACCACGACGAGGCCGCTCGCCTGTGGAGCCGCGACGGCACGCTGCTGGCCACGGGCACGCAGTTGATGTACTTCAAGAGCTGAGTATTTCAAGAACTGAGCACCTCAAGAACTAGAGGGGGAGCACCCATGTCCTCGACCCGACACCGCAGTACCCACGTGGTCCTCAACCAGGCGTCGCCCCGCGTGGACGTGGACGAGTACGCCCTCAACCCGGCACTGCAGGAGGCCGTCGCGGTGTTCTCGCCGCACGCCCGCGTCGAGAGGTTCCACGAGATCGGCCGCCACGTGGGCACCGAGCAGTACCAACACGACGCGGAGCTGGCCAACACCCTCACGCCGGTGCACCGCGCGCACGACCGGTGGGGCAACCGGGTCGACGAGATCGAGTTCCACCCCGCCTACCACCGGATCATGGAGTACTCGGTGTCCCGCGGCCTGCACACCTCGGCGTGGGCCGACCCGGGGCCGGGGGCGAACGTCGAGCGGGCCGTGGGGTTCATGCTGGTGTCGCAGATCGAGGCCGGCCACGGGTGCCCGCTGTCGATGACGCACGCGGTGGTCCCGTCGCTGCGGTTGAGCCCCGAGCTGGCCGCCGAGTGGGAGCCGGCGCTGCTGTCGACGGTGTACGACCCCGAGCTGCGCGACCCCGCCACCAAGTCGGGCGTGCTGTTCGGGATGGCCATGACCGAGAAGCAAGGCGGCTCGGACGTCCGCGCCAACACCACCACCGCCGAGCCCGTCGATGACGGTGACTGCCACGTCCTGCGCGGGCACAAGTGGTTCTGCTCGGCCCCGCAGTCGGACGCGTTCCTCGTCCTGGCGCAGGCGCCGGCCGGCCTGAGCTGCTTCCTCGTCCCGCGGGTCCTGCCCGGCGGCGAGCAGAACCCGTTCCTCGTGCAGCGCCTCAAGGACAAGCTGGGGAACAAGTCCAACGCGTCCTCGGAGGTGGAGTTCGACGGCACGCTCGGCTGGATGGTCGGCGAACCCGGCCGCGGGGTGCGCACGATCATCGAGATGGTCGGCCGGACCCGCCTGGACTGCGTGCTCGGCGCGGCGGCGGGCATGCGCCAGGGCGTGGCCGAGGCGGCGTGGCACGCCCGGCACCGGGCCGCGTTCGGCGCGACGCTGGTGGACCAGCCCGCGATGGCCGCGGTCCTGGCGGACCTGCAGCTCGAGGCGGAGGCCGCGACGTGGACCGCGCTGCGCCTGGCCTCGGCCTACGACGACGACGAGTTCGCCCCCTACCGCCGGCTCGCCACCGCGGTCGCCAAGTACTGGATCTGCAAGCGCGGGCCGAACCACGCCTACGAATCGCTGGAGTGCCTCGGCGGCAACGGGTACACCGAGTCGTTCCCGCTCGCCCGCCGCTACCGGGAGCAGCCGGTCCTCGCGGTGTGGGAGGGCTCGGGCAACGTCATCGCGCTCGACGTGCTGCGCGCGATGGCCCGCGAACCGGAGTCCGTGGCCGCGTTCGACGCCGAACTGGCCGCGCAGCTGGGCGGTCACGAGCTGTACGACCGGCACGTCGAGCGGGTGCGCGCGCTGATCGGCCGCGCGGCCGCCGACCCGGGCGCCGCCCCCGGGATCGCCCGCCGCCTGGTAGAGGCGATGGCGCTGGCCCAGCAGGGCGCGGTCCTGCTGGCCCACGCACCGGCCCCGGTCGCGGAGGCGTTCTGCCTGGCCCGGCTCGGCGACGACCGCTCGGCCGAGTACGGCGCCCTGCCCGACGGCGTGGACATCGACGCACTGGTCGCCCGAGCCTGAGTCGGGGGGCGGCCGGCCGGCGGTGTCACGGCCGGCGGGACTGCCGGCTGGCCGGGCCGGGTGAAAGAAACGACACCGCCGGTTTCGGTAATCGCGTGACAACTAGTGACGGCTGTCACACACTGGGGTCACCCGACAACGAGGTGCCTGATGTCCATCCCTGGTGATCCGCGGGAGAGGGTCTACCGACCCGGCCCGGCCCCACTGCGCTCCAAGCTGCCGATCCTCGGCGGCACGCTCGAATACGTCCACAGCCCGCTGGCGACCATGGCCCGCCGCTATCGCGATCACGGCCCCGTCTCCGACCTGAACTTCCTCGGCGCCACGTGGACCGCCCTGATCGGCCCCGACGCCTGCCAGGCCGCCCTGCAGAACGCGGACAAGGCGTTCGCCAGCGGCCCCGGTTGGGGATACCTGGTGGGGCCGTTCTTCAACCGCGGGCTGATGCTGCTCGACTTCGAGGAGCACCACCACTACCGGCACATCATGCAGGAGGCGTTCACCCGTCCCCGGCTCGAGGGCTACACCCGCAGGCTCGCCCCGCTGGTCGACGAGGGCATCGGCGCCTGGGGCCCGGACCGGGCGTTCCAGATCTATCCCGCGCTCAAGACGCACACCCTCGACCTGGCGACCGAGGTGTTCATGGGTGGCGCCGAATACGCCGCGCCCGGGGAGCTCGACAAGGTCAACACAGCGTTCGTCGACTGCGTCCAGGCCGCGAACGGCTATGTCCGTTCCACCGCGGTGCCGTTCACCAAGTGGGGCCGAGCGGCGCGGGGGCGCCGGCTGCTCGAGGAGTTCCTGCGCCGCCACCTGCCGGCCCGGCGCGCCAACCCGGGAGAGGACCTGTTCTCCGCCCTGTGCCAGGTGGCGGACGCCTCCGACGGGATCGACGACGACGACATCATCAACCAGATGATCTTCCTGCTCATGGCCGCGCACGACACCACCACGAGCACGGTGACGTCGATGGTCTACGAGCTCGGCCGCGACGTCCAGTGGCAGGAGCGGCTCCGTCGACAGTGCCAGGACCTGGGTCCGAACCCCACCATGGCCGAGCTGGAGGAGCTGCCCGATCTGGGGTTGGTGATGAAGGAGTCGCTGCGCCTGCACCCACCGGTGCCGGTGATGGCGCGCAAGACGGTCAAGGACACCGAGATCTTGGGCGTGGAGATCCCGGCCGGACGACTCACCTCGATCATGCCGTTGTACTCGCACCACATGCCCGAGTACTGGACGGACCCGGAGATCTTCGACCCCGAACGCTTCTCCGACGAGCGGCGGGAGGACAAGTCGCACCGCTTCGCGTGGGAGCCGTTCGGCGGCGGGGTGCACAAGTGCCTCGGCATGATCTTCGCCAACCTCGAGTCCAAGCTGGTGCTCAGCGCGCTGCTACGCCATTTCGAGTGGTCGGTCCCGCTGGACTACGTCCCGCCCATGAAGAACGACTCGCTGCCCTACCCCGGGGACGGACTGCCCGTCTCGCTCCGGCCGCTGGCACGCGTCGCCGCGAACTGACCCGCCGCCCGCCCCGGCCTCCGCCGTCCAGAGGATTTCGCCTGTATCGCCCGAGTGGGTCTGAGCGAAATCCTCTGCTCGGCGATGATGCCGCGGCGGCGGGGGGCGGGACGGCCAGCGTGTCGGCCGGCGGGACGGCCAGCGTGGCAGCGGCCAGCGGGACGGCCAGCGTGGCGGCCGGCGTGGCGGCCGGCGGGACGGTTGGCACCGAGCAGCCAGTAGCGCAGAAGCAGGGCCCGGGGGCGGTCATACCGCAATCCCGGGCCCTCCGCTGGCCGACGACGCGTTCCCGCGTTCGACCTTCCGCCTGCCTAGTTCTCCAGGGCGTTGACCACGGTGAGGTCGCCGTCGGAATGCGAGACGCGGATGCGCTTCTTGTCGAGCTTGCCGACCGAGGTCTTGGGGATCTCGTCGACGAACGCGAACTTCTCCGGCACCTGCCACTTGGCCATCCGCTCGGCCAGGTGATCGCGCAACTCCTCGACGCTCGGGTCGGGCACACCGTCCCTGACCACGATCGTGGCCAGCGGCCGCTCGTCCCACTTGGGATCCGGGATGCCGATTACCGCGGCCTCGGCGACGGACGGGTGCTCGAGCAGGTAGTTCTCGACCTCGACCGAGGAGATCCACTCGCCACCGGACTTGATGATGTCCTTGGCGCGGTCGGTGAGCTGGAGGAAGCCCTCCGGCTTGATGTAGCCCACGTCGCCGGTGCGCAGCCAGCCGTCGTCGAACTGATCCGAGTCGTCCACCTTGTAGTAGCTCCCGGTGATCCACGGTCCACGGACCTGCAGCTCGCCGACGGACTCCCCGTCCCAGGGCAGCTCCGTGCCGGCATCGTCAACGATCCGGGCCTCGACGCCGGCGAGCAGCCGCCCCTGGGTGAGACGCAGCTTGAACTGCTCGTCCTCCGGCAGGGACGCCTTCGGCCGGGACAGCGTGCCGATGGGCGAGGTCTCGGTCATGCCCCACGCATGGGTGATATTGATCCCGTACTTGTCCCGGAACTTGCGGATCAGTTCCGCCGGGCAGGAGCTGCCGCCCACGACGACGGAGCGGAAGCTCGACATGTCGATGGGATGGTCGACCGAGTACGCGTCGACCGCCATCCAGATGGTGGGCACGGCGGCCGCGAGGGTCGGGCGCTCACTGGCGATCATCGCCGCGAGCGGCTCCGGCTGCAGGAAACGCTCCGGCATGAGCAACGACGCCCCCACCATGAACGCGGCGTACGGCAGGCCCCACGACATGGCGTGGAACATCGGCACGATCGCCAGCACGTTGTCGTCGACCGAGATATCCATGCCGTCCGACATGCACACCTGCATCGAGTGCAGGTAAATCGAGCGATGCGAGTAGACGACGCCCTTCGGGTCGCCCGTGGTGCCCGAGGTGTAACACATCGCGGCGCCGTCGTTCTCGTCCACCTCCGGCCACTCGAACTCCGTGGGCTGCGCGGCGAGAAGCTCCTCGTAGTCATGCACCCGGATCCCCTCGGGGGCCTCCAGGTTCGCGGCGCCCCCACCGGTGACGAGGACGTGCTCGACCGTTGAGAACCGCGGCAGCAACGGCTGCAGCAGCGGGATCAGGGTCGGGTCGACGATGATGACCTTGTCCTCGGCGTGATTGGCCACGAACTCGAGCTGATCCGGGAACAGGCGGATGTTCAGGGGGTGCAGCACCGCGCCCATCGACGGGATCGCCAGGTACGCCTCCATATGCTCGGAATTGTTCCACTGGAACGTCGCGACCCGCTGGTCACCGTCAACCCCGAGGGAGCGCAGCGCATGGGCCAACTGAGCGGCGCGCTTGCCCAAGTCCCCGAAGGAGATCTTCCGTGGGCCCTGATCGGTCCAGGTGGTGATGACCGCATCGGAGTGGACGGTCGAGCCGAACTGCAGGATCGTGCTGATTTTCAGCTGCTCCGGCATCATCGTGCTGCGCATGGGGGCTCCTTGATCGAGGGGTGGCGTCTGTCACTCTGGGGACGAGACTACCTGCCGTCCACGACCTCCCCAGCCGATGTGCGACTACCCGTCGAGGTCGTCGAAGACGGCCTGGACGGTCCTCATCGCCGAGAGGGCCGCCGGCGCACCGCAGTACCCCGACGCGTGGATGACCGCCTCGGTGATCTCCTCGCGGGTCAACCCGTTGGTCAGCCCGCCGCGCACGTGCCCCGCCAGCTCGGCGTCCGCACGCAGTGCCACGAGCATCCCGATGTTGAGCAGGCTGCGGTCCCGGCGGCCCAGCCCGGGCCGGTTCCAGATGTTGCCCCACACGTTCTCGGTGACCACGTGCTGGATCGCCTCCGACGCCGTCCCGGCAGCCCGGTCCATGGCCCGGTCGACGAAGGCGTCGCTCATCACGTCGCGCCTGGTCGCGAAACCCTGCTCGCGCAGATCCGCGGCCGAAGGCCCCTCGCCTGCAGAACTCGTCGTCGTCATCTCCACGGTCCTCTCCCACTGCCGACAGATCTTGTGTCCATCCTCCTCGGACGAACGCCACCGCCTCCGCGCGCCCTCGGCCCACCTCGGACAGGGGCGGCGCCGGAGGCACGCAGATGGGCGGACGCGGCGGCGGGTGGGATACCCTCGACGGGTCCGGCCACCAGCGTCGGACCCCGCGGCAACTCGGCGGAAGTCGGTGCGAATCCGACGCTGTCCCGCAACTGTGATCCCGTCTCAGGACGGGCGAGCCAGGTCGGCCGGTTCCGCGGCAGCCGTACGTACTGACCTCGGACGAAGGACGGTCGCGTGCAGCGGCCCAGGCCGCGGCCCGAGCTGTTTTCGTCCTCCGAATCACGGAGGATGCCATGCACCATCCACGAGCCCGCCGGGCCCGAGCCCGCTCACTGCTGCTCGCCCCCCTGGCCGCCCTGGCGCTGGTCGCCACCGCGTGCAGCGGCACCGGCGGCGACGAGCCGGCCCCGGCCGACCAGACCTCCGCCGCGGCCGACGAGCCGCAGGCGATCGTCTCGCTGGCCCCCACCACCACCGAGATGCTCTACGCCGTCGGCGCCGGGGACAGCGTCGTGGCGGTCGACGAGCGGTCCGACTTCCCCACCGACGCCCCGGTCACCGACCTGTCCGGGTACACGCCCAACCTCGAGGCGATCCTGGCGTACGCGCCGGACCTCGTCGTGCTCACCGACGACACCGGGGACATCGTGGCCGGCCTCGAACGCTCCGGCGTCGAGGTGCTGCAGCTGCCCGCCGCGCAGACCCTCGACGACACCTACACCCAGCTCGAGCAGGTCGGGGCGGCCACCGGGCACATCGGCGAGGCCGCCGAACTCGTGTCGCGGATGCGTGGCGAGATCGACGAGATCGTCGCCTCGGTGCCGGAGCGCGAGACGCCGCTGACGTACTTCCACGAGCTCGACGACACCTACTACACCGTCACCGACGACACCTACGTCGGCGAGATCTACTCCCTGCTGGGCCTGACCTCGATCGCCACCGGCGACGATCCCTACCCGCAGCTGTCCGAGGAACTCATCCTCGAGGCCGACCCGGACCTGGTGTTTCTCGCCGACGGCCAGTGCTGCGGTGTCACCCCGGAAGTCGTGGCCGAGCGGCCGGGCTGGGACGGACTCACCGCCGTGCGCGAGGGGCGCGTCCACGTGGTCGACGAGGACCTGTCCAGCCGGTGGGGCCCGCGGGTGGTCGACTTCATGCGCGAGGTCGCCGCGATCGTCACCGCGGTGCCCGAGGCCGCGCCGGAGACCGCGGGGAGCCCCGCGAACCAGCCCGCCTCGTGACCCGCCCGTCGCCCCGCCACGCCCTCGTGCTGGGCGGGGCGACGCTGTTGCTGGCCGCGGCGGTCCTGCTCGGCACCCTCATCGGCCCGGCCGGCCTCACCCCGGGCGGCGTGGTGCTCGAGCTGGTGGGCCGGCTGCCGCTGGTCGACATCGACTCCGGGTTCACCGAGCGACAGCAGGTCATCCTCTGGGAGATCCGCATCCCCCGCGTGGTGCTGGGCGCGATCGTCGGCGCGATGCTCGCGATCGCCGGGGCCACCTACCAGGGCGTGTTCCGCAACCCGCTCGCCGACCCGTACCTGCTGGGGGTGTCCAGCGGGGCGGGGCTGGGCGCCACCCTGGCGATCGTCGCGGGCGGCGCGATGGGCTCGGCGATGGTGCCGCCCGCCGCGTTCGCCGGCGGCATGATCGCGGTGCTGGCCACCTACACGCTGGGCCGCAGTGTCGGCGGCGGACGCAGCGAGGTGGTCATCATCCTCGCCGGCGTCGCCGTGGCGGCGTTCGCCAGCGCCATCCAGACGTTCTTCATGCAGCGCCACGACGAGACCCTGCGGCAGGTGTACTCGTGGATGCTCGGCCGCCTCACGACCAGCGGCTGGACCGACGTGCAGACCGTGCTGCCGTACGTGCTCGTGGCGGTGGCCGTGATCGCCCTGTTCCGGCGCACCCTCGACGTGATGGCGGTCGGGGACGCCGAGGCCGCGACGCTCGGGATCGCCCCGGCGCGGGTGCGCCTGGTCCTCGTCAGCGTGGCCACCCTCGGCACGGCGGCGGTGGTGTCCGTGTCGGGCCTGATCGGGTTCGTGGGCATCGTCATCCCGCACGCCGTGCGGATGCTCATCGGGCCCGGGCACCGGCTGCTGCTGCCGGTGTCGCTGCTGGTAGGCGCGGCGTTCCTCATCCTGGCCGACGTGGTCGCCCGCACCGCGATGAGCCCGGCCGAGCTGCCCATCGGCGTGGTCACCGCCGCGATCGGCGCCCCGTTCTTCCTCATCGTCCTGCGCCGCAGCCGGGGGAACATATGACCGCCACACCACCCGCGTCACCCGCGCCGGTCGCCCTGGCCTGCCGCGACCTGCACGTCACCCGGGACCGCACGGCCATCCTCCACGGCGTCGACCTCGCCGTGGACGCCGGCTCGTGGGTGTCCCTGGTGGGCCCCAACGGCTCGGGTAAGACGACCCTGCTGTTCGCGCTCGCCGGGCTCATCCCCGCCGACGGCCACATCGAGGTCGACGGGCTGACCCCGCGCCGCGCGGGTCGCCGCAGGGTGGCACGGACCGTGGCGATGATGCCGCAGCGCCCGGTCGTCCCCGAGGGGGTCACGGCGCGCGAACTCATCGGGCTCGGCCGCACCCCGCACATCGGCCGGTTCGGCACCGAGAGCGCCGACGACCACGAGGTCGTCGACCGCGTCATCGACCGCCTGGACCTGCACGACCTGGCCTCGCGCACCGCCACGACGCTGTCCGGCGGTGAGCTGCAGCGGGTGGTGTTGGGCCGCTCGCTGGCCCAGGAACCGCGGGTACTGCTGCTCGACGAGCCCACCAGCGCGCTGGACATCGGCCACCAGCAGCAGGTGCTCGACCTGGTGGACTCCATGCGCCGCGAGACCGGCCTGACCGTCGTGGCGGCGATGCACGACCTCACCTCGGCCGCCCACTACGGGCAGCGGCTGGTGCTGCTCGACCGGGGCCGCGTGGTGGCCGACGGCCGGCCCGAGGAGGTCCTCACCGTCGAGCGGGTGGCGCAGGTCTACGACGCGCGGGTGGAGGTCCTCGACCGCCGCGACGGCCGCGCCGTGTTGCCGCTGCGCGAGGCGGGGCCGGACCCCGCGCCCGGGTCGGCGCCGGGGGCGGCGCCCGGGTCGGCGCCGGGGACGGGCGCCTGATGGAGGTCGTCCTGCTGGGGACCGGCGCCGCGGACGGCTGGCCCAACCCGTTCTGTCGGTGCCCGTCGTGCGAGGAGGCACGCCGGCTCGGCGTGGTGCGCGGCCAGACCTCCGCGCTTGTCGACGACGAGCTGCTGATCGACTGCGGACCGGAGGCACCCGGCTCGGCCGTGCGGCTCGGACGGTCTCTGGCGGGGGTGCGACATCTGCTCGTCACGCACGCCCACGCCGACCATCTCGGACCCCAGGTCCTGCTCTTCCGCTCGTGGGTCCCCGACGCCGGCGAACTGGAGGTGGTCGGCCCCGCGGACGCGCTCGACGCGTGTCGGCCCTGGGTGGGCCCCGACGACCCGGTGCGCTTCGTCCCCGTCGCCGCCGGGGACCGGCTCAGGGTCGGCGAATACGAGGTGCGCGTGCTGCCCGCCCGGCACCGCGTGTTCCGCGACGGCGACGCGGTGCTCTACGACGTGACAGGGCCCGGCGGCGCCCGCCTGCTGTGGGCGAGCGACACCGGGCCGTGGGACGACGAGTGGTTCACCGCGGTGCGCGGCGCCCGCTACGACGCGGTCTTCCTCGAGGAGACGCTGGGCGACCGCGAGGAGATCTCCCCCGCCCACCTGGGCCTGAACCGGTTCGGGGCGATGCTCCGGCGACTCCGCGACGTCAGGGCGGTCGACGAGCGGACCGACGTGGTGGCCGTGCACCTGGGCCACCACAACCCGCCGCCCGACGAGCTGGCCCCGCGCCTGCGGGAGCACGGCGCGCGGGCCGGCGTCGACGGCGAGGTCGTCCGCTGCGGGGAGGCTCCCCGGCTGTACTGACCCGGTCGCGCCAGCCCGGTCGCGCTGTTCGGTCGTGCTGTTCGGTCGCGCTGTTCGGTCGTGCTGCTCAGTCGCGCTCGAGGAACCTCGCGGCGCCGTGCTGGAGGAGATCGAACGCGTCGTCCAGGTAGGACTCGGCGGAGTCGGCGGGCCCGGCCCCACCCGGTCGGTGCCTGAGCACCGACGCCCCGGCGGCGAGGCTCAGGTCGACCATGACGCGTACCCGGAACCGGTTGAGCTGCGGTGCGCGGCGGCCGACCGCCTCGTAGAGCGGATCCAGGATGTTCTCGGCGATGCTGGTCCGGGCGTCCGGGCCCAGCATGAGGCCGATCTGCTCCCCGGCCACCAGCAGGTTCTCGGCGGCGTCGATGTCGTCCGCCGAGCGCCCGTAGAGCTCGTGGAAGGTCGAGCGCAGGACATCCAGTGGCGACAGGTCTGCCGGCGCCTGCTCCACCTGCCGCACCCATTCGGCGATCTGTTCGCGCAGGAAGTGCACGAACGCGTCCTCGCGGTGGGCGAAGTAGTTGTGGAACGTCCGGGTCGAGACACCCGCCCTCCCGGCGATGGCCGAGACCGTCGCCCGCTCCGCCCCCTCGGCGACCAGCAGTTCCACTGCGGCCGCCGAGAGGCGGGTGCGGGTGTCGGCCTTCTTGCGCTCACGCAGGCTAGGCATCGACGCGGGCTTTCTCACCACCGTCGGCGGATGCCACAGCGGAGCTCTCCTGCTGCCCGGTCTCCAGGGCGGAGCCCTCCACGTCGACGGTGGGGAGGATCTTGTCCAACCACCGCGGCAGGCCCCAGGCGCGCTCGCCGAGGAGGAACATCACCGCGGGGATGATCGTCATGCGGACGATGAAGGCGTCGAACAGCACGGCGACCGCCAGGGCGAAGCCCATCACCTTGATGAACTGCTCGTCGATCAACATGAACGCGGCGAAGACGCTGATCATGATCAGGGCCGCCGCGGTGACCACGCGGGCGCCGTGCTTGAAGCCGTTGGCGACCGCGTTGTGGGCGGTCTTGCCGTGGACCCAGCCCTCGCGCATACGCGAGACCAGGAAGACCTGGTAGTCCATGGCGAGCCCGAACACGATGCCGATGAGCATGATGGGCAGGAAGCTGATGACCGGCTGCGGATCGGAGATGATGCCCAGCCAACCCTCCTGCCAGATCGCGACGGTGATGCCGAAGGTCGCCGCGACCGAGAGACCGAAGCCCAGGGCGGCGATCAGCGGCACCCAGATCGACCGGAACACCAACATGAGCAGCACGAACGCGAGCGCGAGGACGATGCCGACATACGGCAGCAGCACCTCGGTCAGACGCTCGGAGATGTCCTCGTAGATCGGGGTGACGCCGGTGACGGAGTATGTCCCCCCGGTCTCCTGCTCGAAGCCCTCGGCTCCGGACCGGATCTCCTCGAGGACGCTCGCGGCGCGCTCGTCGGTGGCACCGTACTCGGGGGTGATGAGCACCTGGGCGGCGTCACCGGCCTCGTTGGTTTCGATGATCTGCGCGTTCTCCACCCCGTCGAACGCCTGGATCTGATCCACCGCGGCGGCCCACGCCGCCGGACGCTCCTCCTCCGGTACCTGCAGGGTGTCGACGAGCGCGATCATCGGGGCGTTGCGGCCCGGGCCGAACGCTTCCTCCGTCATGTCGTACGCCATACGGTTCGGGGTGTCCGGGGCCATCGTGCCGTCGGACGGCATGGCCAGCCGCAGCTGCGCGGCCGGGATGGCCAGCAGGAGGAGCAGCAGGACACCGGCGCCCGCGAAGAGCACGGGACGGGCACGGATCCGGCGGACCCACGCCAGGCCCATCGTCGGCTTCTCGTCCTCCGGGTCGGGCGCCTTGACGCCCTTGATGCGGGCGGCGAAGAGCTTGGTGCCGACCGCGCCGAGGATGGCCGGCAGCAGCGTGATCGCGACCAGTACGGCGATCGCCACCGTCGCGGCGGCGGACAGCGCCATCGCGGTGAGGAACGGGATGTTGATGATCGACAGCGCCGCGAGGGCGATGAGCACGGTCAGTCCTGCGAAGACGACCGCGGATCCGGCCTTGCCGACCGCGAGCCCGGCGAGGTGTGCACGCTTGTGGGCGTCGATCGCCTTGAGTTTCTCCGCGAGTTCGGCGGGCTCGAGATCGTTGCCGCCGATGTGTTTGACCAGCTCGGTGCGGAAGCGCGACACGATGAACAGCGCGTAGTCGATACCCACGGCCAGGCCGATCATGGACGCCAGGGTCGGCGTCATGGTGTTGATCGTGTCGGTGAAGGCGGTGGCGGCGAAGATTCCGCCGATGCCGATCCCGACGCCGATGACGCCCGTGAGCAACGGCATGCCGGCGGCGATGAGCGAGCCGAAGGTGACCAGGAGGATCACGGCGGCGACCGCGATGCCGATGATCTCGCCGACGGCGCTGATCTCGGACATCTGGAACGCGTTGCCGGAGTACGCGATCGTCAGGTCGCCCTCGTGCTCGGCGACGACCTCGGCGAAGGCCTCGCGGTCCTCGGCCTGCACGTCCATCGTGCTCTCGGCGTCGAACCGCACCTCGACCGTGCCGGTGCTCTCGTCCGGGCTGAGCGGGCTCAACGCGGCGATATCGGCCGCGATCTGCTCCTCGGCGATGCCCTGCTCGGCCTTGGCCGCGGTCAACTGCTCCGACAGCCCCTCGGCCGCGATCACCGGGCTGACCAGCGCGTCGGTCCCGGCGAGAAAGTCCAGGCCCTGCAGATCGGCGAGGAAGGCATCGACGTCCTCGGAGACCGCCGGGTCGGTGAGGGCGCTGCCCTCGGGCGCCCCGATGACGACGGTCCCCGTCGGGGCGTCGAGCTGGCTGCCCGCGCCGGCGAACCTCTCCTGCATCTCCTCCTGGGTCTCGATGGACTCCAGTCCCGGGATCGAGAAGGTGGTGCTGGTCTGCTGCGTCAGCGTGGCGGCGGCCGTGCCGACACCGACGATCAACAGCATCCAGGCTGCGATGAACCGCCATCTGAACAGATAGGCGGACCGCCCGATGCGGTAGAGGAATGACGCCATGCGCTGGCTCCTGGTGCGTAGGTGCATTTCGCGAACCCTCGCAGTTTTGCACGGCATCTGCACGATTGCACAGCTCGTGAAATCTTTTGTGGCGCAGGACACCCCCGGACGCCACGCGCGGCGGCGGAGCCGCCACAACGTCATACCCCCCAGGGTGTCTTGTACATACCCCCCGGGGTATGTACTGTCGTGGCACACCCCGAAACAGGGAACCCGATCGACAAGGAGAGCAGCATGCTTCTCGAGCGCATCTACGACGAGGACCTCGCCCAGGCCGGCTACTTCATCGGCTGCCAGGCCAAGAACGAGGCGATGGTGGTGGACGCCCGCCGCGACGTCCGCGAGTACCTGGACCTGGCCGCGCGCCACGGCATGACGATCACAGGCGTCACCGAGACCCACATCCACGCCGACTACCTGTCCGGCACCCGCGAACTCGCGGAGGCCACCGGGGCGACCATGTACGTCTCCGGCGAGGGCGGCGACGATTGGCAGTACGGGTTCGAAGCGGAGCGCCTGCACCACGGTGACCAGCTCACGCTGGGCAACATCACCGTCGAGGCCGTGCACACCCCGGGCCACACCCCGGAGCACCTGTCGTTCCTCATCACCGACGGCGCCTTCGCGGACAGCCCCGGATACATGCTGACCGGCGACTTCGTCTTCTCCGGAGACCTCGGCCGACCGGATCTGCTCGACGAGGCCGCGGGTGGGGTCGACACCCGCTTCGAGGGCGCCAAGCAGATCTTCCGCAGCCTGAAGGACTCCTTCGTCACCCTGCCGGACCACGTCCAGGTCTTCCCCGGCCACGGTTCGGGCAGCGCCTGTGGCAAGGCCCTCGGCGCGCTGCCGTCGACCAGCGTCGGCTACGAGCGCCGCTTCGCATGGTGGGCCGGGTACGTCGAGCGTGACGACGAGCAGGGCTTCATCGACGAGATGCTCGACGGGCAGCCGGACGCGCACGCCTACTTCGGCCGCATGAAGCAGCAGAACAAGGAGGGCCCGGCGGTGCTGGGCGCACTGGCACCGCTCCGCGAGTTCGGCACCACCGAGCTGGCCGACGCCCTCGAAGCGAACGAGGTCGTCGTCGTCGACACCCGAGGCCAGGACGAGGTCCACGCCGGCACCGTCCCCGGGGCGCTCAACATCCCCGGCGTCGACAAGGCGGCATCCTTCGGCGCCTGGGTCTACGACCCCGAGAAGGAGGACACGCCCCTGGTGGTCCTGGCCGAGGACGTCGAGATGGCCGAGGCGCTGCGCGATCACCTGCTGCGCGTCGGAATCGACACGGTCACCGGCTACACGACCACCTTCGAGGGGCTGCCGATGACGACCCCCGAGATGATCGGGCCGGACGAGCTCGCCTCGTTCGACGCCGCGATGGTGCTCGACGTGCGCAACAAGACCGAGCACTCCGAGGGCCACATCCCGGGCTCCGAGCAGCTCAGCGGCGGCCGGGCGCTGTGGAACCTCGACCGGCTCCCCACCGAAGGACCGATCGTGACCTACTGCCAGAGCGGCGTCCGCAACTCGGTCGCGGCCAGCGCCCTGCGTCGCGCCGGCTACCGCGTGGTCGAGCTCGAGGGCAGCTACGCCGCCTGGTCCGAGCGCAACCTCGCGACCGTCTGACCGGTCGCGCCCACACCCGGGGGCCGGACACCCGTCCGGCCCCCGGGCCCGGTGGCGCCCGGCGCCACCACCCCGACACCCCCACACACCCCGAACAGTCAAAGGACATCGCTTCACCCATGCTCTCCACGCTGACGAACGCCCCGATCATCGCCCCCGCCGACCTGCGGGAGGCGATGGACTCGGACACCCCGCCCACCGTCATCGACGTGCGCTCCGGAGCCGAGTTCTCCTCGGTGCACATCCGCGGCTCCTACAACGTGCCGCTGCCCCTGCTCGCCGAGCACGGTGAGGAGTTCGCCACCCGCCTGCCCGGCCAGGTCGTCCTCATCTGCCAGTCCGGCAACCGGGCCCGCCAGGCGAACGAGCGGCTCGAGTCCGTGGGCGTCGACCCCGACTCGGTGACCGTGCTCGACGGCGGCATCGCCGGCTACGAGGCCGCCGGCGGCGAGGTGATCCGCGGTAAGGGCGCCTGGGCGATGGACCGGCAGGTCCGCATGGTCGCCGGCTCGCTCGTCCTGGCCGGCGTCACCGCCTCCAAGGTCGTCTCCCCCAAGTTCGCCTACCTCGCCGGCGCCATCGGAGCCGGGCTGACCTACTCCGCGGCGAGCAACTCCTGCGCCATGGCCGCGGGCCTGTCGAAGATGCCGTGGAACCGTTCGGCCGACGAGCCGGGCCTCGGCGCCGTCCTGGACTCGCTGCCCGCCCGCTCCTGACCGATCCCACCCCGGCGCCCCCGCCGGAGAAAGGCACCTGACATGGAGATCACCACGATCATCGTCGTGGCCCTGGCCGTCCTGGTCGGACTGTCCCTGGGCCTGCTCGGCGGGGGCGGATCCATCCTGGTCGTCCCACTGCTCACCTACATCGGTGGGCTCGACCCCAAGGAGGCGATCGCGACCTCCCTGTTCGTCGTGGGCGCCACCTCACTGGTCAGCCTCGTCGGCCACGCCCGCAAGGGCAACGTCCAGTGGCGTACTGGACTGATCTTCGGCGCCGCCGGCATGGTGGGCGCGTTCCTCGGCGGACTGGCCGGCGGTTACATCCCCGGCACCGTCCTCATGGTCGCCTTCGCGATCATGATGATCGCCACCGCCGGCGCCATGATCAAGGGACGCAAGGACTGCGACGGGCAGAGCAACGATCACCACCACCCGCTGTGGCGGATCCTGCTCGACGGCCTCGTCGTGGGCGCCGCGACCGGTCTGGTCGGCGCGGGCGGCGGCTTCCTCGTCGTCCCGGCCCTCGTCCTCCTGGCGGGCCTGCCGATGACCGCCGCCGTGGGCACCTCGCTGCTGGTCATCGCCATGAAGTCCTTCGCCGGGCTCGGTGGCTACCTCACCTCGGTGTCCCTGGACTGGCCGCTCGTCGCCGCGGTCACCGCCGCCGCCATCGCCGGCTCGTTCGTCGGCATCCGCCTCACCTCCGTGGTCCCCGAGAAGGCGCTGCGCAAGGGCTTCGGGTTCTTCGTCCTGATCATGGGCGCCTTCGTCCTGTCCCAGGAGCTACCCTTCCCCGCCGCGCCGATCATCGGCGGCATCGTCGTGGTCCTGGCAGCCGCCGCCGCGATCTGCGCGTTCGGGTTCAGGGAACGCTGCCCCCTCCGGTCCCCGCAACCGGCCGCCGCCAGCGTGGCCTGACACCGGCCCGGCCCCGCGCCGGAAGACGATCCTCCCCGACCGCACGGCCCCCGGCCGTGCGGTCGCGGTCGTTGCCCGTGCCGGCGCGGCGGTCGGCCGTGCGGTCGCGGTCGTTGGCTGTGCCGGCGCGGCGGTCGGCCGAGGCGCCGGTTGCCCTCCCACCGCGCCTCGCGCACGATGCGCGGCATGGATTCCACACTGCTCTGGGACGGTTGGGAACCGATCGTCCACTCCGTCGTCATGGTCGTCTGCGGCTTCGTCGCCCTCGTCCTGATGCTCCGCGTGTCCGGCCCCCGCACGATGGCCAAGATGACCCCCCTCGACTTCATCGTCGCCGTCACCATCGGGTCGGCGTTCGGCCGCACCCTCACCGCCACCTCGGTCCCCCTGGCCCAGACGGTCCTCGTCCTGGCGCTCCTCGTGGGGCTCCAGTGGCTCTTCGCCGCCGCCCGCGCCAGGTCGTCACGGGTGCGTACCCTTCTCGACCACCCGCCTGTCCTCCTCTACTACCAGGGCCAGATGCAGCACCGGGCGCTCCGACGTCACAAGCTGCTCGAGGAGGACGTCCACACCGCCGCGCGCCAGTCCGGGAAGGGTTCACTCGCGAATGTCGCGGCCGTGATCCTCCAGCAGGACGGCAGCCTGGGCGCGATCGGCGACGCGGACCTCGGTGACGCCTCCAGCCTGCTCCCCTACACCGGTCGACCTGACAAGCGACATACAGACACATAAGAGAAATCTGTCAAACCGGTCGCGTGATGTCCATCACATGGCTAACGTTTGGCCCCCGGATACCCGAGGGGGCACAGATGGACCAGTTCAACCGGCGGAGATTCCTCGCCAGGGCATCGATGTTCGGGGCGTTCGTCAGCGCCGGAATCGCCCTACCCGGGGTGGTACCCCCGTCATCGGGCCTGGGCGGCACGGCGAACGCGCAGACCGGGAGCAACGCCTTCGACGCGGTCGAGGCGTTCTCCCTCGACACCATGCGCGGACTGTGCGTCATGGTCATGCCCGGCCCGGACGACTGGTCACGGCAGCAGGGCACGCCGCGGACGGATCCCGGCCCCATCGAGGTCGGTGGCGGCGAGTTCATGAAGGACCTGTTCGACAACTACCTCGGTATGGGCGACCAACTCGCCCGGCCCCTGGCGCTCGGGATCGCCCAGGCACTGTCCGACCTGGGGATCCAGACCGGCCCCTTCCTCGGGCTGAGCGAACCCGACGGGCGGCGCATCGACCAGGTCCTGGGCTACGTCTACAGCGACCGGGTGCTCCCGCTGAGCCTCCCCGTGGCGCTCCTGCTCAACACCGGCGCGCTACTCGCCGCCCCGCCCGCGATCGCCGGTCCGCTGGGGTCGCCGTTCTCCCGGCTGTCGATCGGAGACAAGCTGCGGGTCCTGGAGGGGATCGAGGGGTCCGTTCCGCAGCTGGTCTCGATCATCGACGGCGCGCTCCCGGTCCCGCTGCGCGGCACCGCGTCCGGGTTCCTGAAGTTCGCCGGCGGCATCCTCCTCGAGGGAACGGCCTTCGGCGTGTACTCCGAACAGCACAACTACAACCCCGTGACCAGGACCGTCGAGCCACGGCCGGTCCCGTGGGACCTCACCGGATATCGACCGGACGGCCTCGTGGACGGCCACCCGGAGCTCCTCGGCTACTACCAGAATCGGACGGAGGTGCCGGCGGATGCGTGATGTCATCGTCATCGGCGCGGGAGGAGGCGGCCCGGTGGTCGCCGCGGAACTGGCGGGACGCGGACTGGACGTGCTCGTCCTGGAGGGCGGCCCACGCCAGGCCGACCCGTCCACCGAGTGGTCGCACGCGGAGAACGACGCCAACAACCCCAACAACGGGTTCCTGCGTTTCGGCCCGGAGGACCGGTCCAAGCCGGCGTGGTTCCGGGAATGGACCACCAACATGTTCGTCTGGCAGCTGTCCGGCGTCGGCGGGACCACCCAGCACTACTACGGCAACAGCCCGCGCCCCATGCCCGGCGTCTTCCGCGGCTACACGGGAGCGGACGCCGCGGAGTACGACACCGGTCACCTATTCCCGTTCACCTACGACGAGCTCGTCCCGTACCTCGAATGGGTCGAGGCGACGCTGCCCATCGAGACCGCCGCGATGGGGACCAAGGAGGCGCTGACCTTCCGGGGCTGCGAGAACTACGGCCTTCCCCTGCAGACATCCAGGAACATCACCCGCAACGCCTACCGACCGCAGCAGAACGCGATCCTCCAGCCCGGCGGCAACGCCGGCCGGACGGACGACCCCAATCTGCTCACCTACCCGCAGTCGACCGGCTGCACCTTCTGCGGCCACTGCTTCCAGGGGTGCTACATGCCCCGGCAGGCCCCGCGGAACCAGTTCGCCAAACGCTCGACCGACAACAGCTACGTCCCGCTCGGCCTGTCCGCCGACGCCGTCCGCCCCGGTGGCCGCGCCTTCGAGCTGCTCGCCAACAGCTTCGTCCAGTCGATCCGCCATGAGCAGGAGGGTGCACACACTGTCGCCCGGGGCGTGACGTGGCGTGACAACGCCACCGGGGAGATCTTCTCCGAGGACGCCCGGGTGGTGGTGCTCGCCGGTGGCGCCACCGAGAGCCCCCGACTGTGGTTCAACAGCGGACTCCCCAATCCCAACGACTGGGTGGGACGGGGGCACACCGACCACTTCTTCGACTGGGTGGTGGGCAGCTTCGACGAGTACACGGGGAACTCCAAGGGCGCCAACTCCTCGGCGCGGATGGACTTCCCCGGACGCGGCGGGATCGAGAACGTCGGACTGGGTCCGGCGATCCAGGCCTTCTCCCTCTCACTGTCCGATTCGGGCGCCCGCGGGTACTACGACAACGGTCGCGGTTTCACCGGGCCCTGGGACGGGCCGGCGGGTCGCCTGGTGGGCAACGAACTCAAGGACCTGATGATGGGCGGGATCGACAACCTGCTCAACTTCCTCGTGATCACCGACGACCACGTGGAACCGGGCAACCGCGTCACCCCGTCCCTGTTCCCCGCCGACGAGAACGGCGCACCCGCCAAGATCGATGTCTCGCTGCGCCGACGCACGCCACGGACCCTCGAGAACCGGGAGTTCATGGTCCGCCGCGCGGCCGAGATCATGCGCGCGGCCGGGGCGAAGAAGGTCTATCGGATGGACTGGGCTCCCCTGCTGCTGCACGTGCACTCGTCGATGCGGATGGGTGAGTCCGACCAGAACTCGGTGCTCGACGCCAACGCGGAGGCCAGGTGGGTCAAGCGGCTGTTCATCGCCGACAATTCGGCGCTGGCCAACTCGCTCGGCGGACCCAACCCCACGCTGACGACCCAGGCGCTCGCGACCCGCACCGCGGAGAAGATCTTCCAGATGTACTTCGACGGGGACCCGTGGGTGGACAAGGAGGCGCCGGTGGTGAGCACCGACCCCCGTATCTCTGCTCGCCTGCAGCAACTCGGACTGTAGGGCGGCCCTCGATCGCCGTACCGACGGGTGGACGCCGTGATAATTTCTGCTTATCTACCGCTGAGGTAAGCGAAAGGCATCCATGTGCACACGGGCCCTCTGGTCTCCGTCCCCTGACACCGTCCTCACCGGGCGGACCATGGACTACGCGGTCGATCTGGCGACGAACCTGTGGGCGTTCCCGCGAGGGATGCAGCGGGACGGCTGCGTGGACGACTCCCTGACGTGGACCTCGAGGTACGGCAGTGTCGTGGCCGCCGCGTACGACCAGGCCAGTGCGGACGGGCTCAACGAGGCCGGGCTGGCCGGTCACCTCCTCTGGCTGGCGGAATCCGACTACGGCGAGCGTGACGCCGGGCGCCCGGCGCTCAGTGCGGCGGTGTGGGTGCAGTACATGTTGGACAACTTCGCCACCGTGGCGGAGGCCGTCGACTGGATGCGCAACTCCCGGGTCCAGGTCAGGACGTCGGGCGATCCGGGCACGGGGCGGGCCGTCACGGTCCACCTCGCGTTAGATGACAGCACCGGGGACTCGGCGATAGTGGAGTACATCGACGGCGAGCCCCACATCTGGCACGACCGGGCGTACACCGTGATGACCAACTCCCCGCCCTTCGCCGAGCAACTCGAGCGACTCCGCGAGATCAGGGGCTTCGGGGGCGAGCGGCCGCTGCCCGGCGGCTCGGACGCCGACGAGCGTTTCGCGCGCACCGCCTACTACCTCGACCGCCTCCCCGCCCCGGACGACCGGACCCTGGCCGTGGCCGAGATGCTCAGCGTGATCCGCAACGCCTCGCAGCCGTTCCGTGTGGCGGAACCGGATCAGCCGAACGCCTCCACCACCCTGTGGCGGACCGTCACCGACCTGTCCGACGGGGTGTGCGTCTACGAGAGCACGCGCCGACCCAACATCGTGTGGGTACGGCTGGACCATCTCGATCTGAGTGAGGGCGCGCCGGCCCGCCGTCTCGACCTGGTGGCGGACACCGGCCTGGAGGGCGGGTTGACCGGGGAGGTCAGCGGGCGGTTCGAGGCGCATGAGCCGATGGAGTTCCTGCACGCGACCTGATCGCCGCAATCGGGCTGGCCGGGGCTGGTCGGGGCCGACCGGGGACGGGGCCGACCGGCCCCGTCGGAATCTAGAAGACGCTGATCCCCAGCCGGCGTCGCATCCTCAGGTCCGCGATGTTGAGCGCATAGTAGGCCCGGAGTGGCCGCGGGAAGACCATCTCCAGTACCGAGGTGAGCGCGAGCACCACCCGTCGGCGGCGCAGGTCACCGGGGGTGATCTCCCAGTGCATCTCGTCGCGGATGCGCCGGGGCACCGCGAACTTGGTCATGGACAGGTTCCACGGCCCGATCGTCTTGTGGGCCAGGGTGCCGAGCTGCTTCATCCGGACCTCGAGCACCCGGAAGTCGGCGAGCTTCTGCAGGTACTCGCGGACGGTGTCGTCGATCTCCACCGCCTCGAGCCCGTCGGCGAAGCGCTTCTCGTACTCGGCCCAGGTGGCCGGCCATCGCGCCTCGGGGACGTTGAGCGTCGTCCCCAGGGGTCGCGCCATCTCGTTGATGCGGTCCAGCTCGGCCTCGGTGAGCGGGCCGTGCATCATCTGCCACTGGTCGGTGTAGTACCGCACCAGACACAGCGCCACCCAGAGTTGGGACCCGGCGTCATTGGCGTTGTAGCGCACGGGGCTCGACGCAGTGGAGGTCACCTGGGCGTGGATCCGGTGGACGGCCTCGTGGAAGAACCGGCGGTCGGAGTCGGAGCCGAGGGTGGCCACGGCGAGGTACTGGGCCGTGGTGCGTGCCCGCTTGATCGGGCGGAGGTCGCCGCGACCGCGATCCACCCTGCTCTCGACGACCCCATGTCCCACGGCCGGGTTGGCCAACTGCATGACCACGTTGGCGACCGGGAGCCAGAAGGCCAGGTGGGTCGAGATGTCGGGCAGGTGCCGGATCGGACGGCCCCGGCCTGTCGCGATGTCGGTCCGCGTGCCTGCGGTCATTCGCGCCCCCTCGCTTGATCACATATATCTTACATGGCTCCCCTTCGCTCGTCAGCCTCCACTCGCCGCGCCCGGAAACATGCAAGGATAGGGTCACCTAACTAACCCAGGTCGAAGGAGAATGACGTGACTCGCCCCCAGACCCGTCCTCCGCTCACCCTCACGGTGCTGCGTACGGAGCCGGTGACCGCGCACCTCGTGCGGGTCGTCCTCGGCGGGGACGGCTTCGACTCGTTCGCCACCCGCGCCGAGACGGACAGCTACGTCAAGCTCGAACTGCCCCACGCCGGGGAGACGGTCGTGCGCACGTACACCGTCCGACGGGTCGACGCGGACGCTCGCGAGATCTGGATCGACTTCGTCGTCCACGGTGACGAGGGTGTCGCCGGTCCGTGGGCCCGGTCCGTCGCACCCGGCGCCCTGGTCGCGGTGCGCGGCCCCGGCGGCGGGTACCGGCCGGACCCGGAGGCGGATTTCCACCTGTTGGCAGGTGACGAGACCGCTGTGCCGGCGATTGCGGCGGCGTTGGAGTCGCTACCGGAGAACGCTGTGGGTGCCGTGTTCCTCGAGGTGTCCGACGACGACGACGAAATCCTGATCACCGCGCCGGCGGGCGTGGAAGTCACCTGGGTGCACCGCGGAACCTCCTCGGCGGACGCCGGCCCCGGGATGATCGACGGCGAGGCACCGCTGATCGACGCGGTCCGGGGCATGCCGTGGCCGGACGGGGACGTGCAGGCGTTCGTCCACGGCGAGGCCGAGACGGTGATGAAGCACCTGCGCCCCTATCTGCGCACCGAGCGCGGCATCCCCGCCGCGCGGGCGTCGATCTCGGGATACTGGCGGCGTGGGCGCTCGGAGGAGGGCTTCCGCACCTGGAAGCGACAGCTGGCGGAATCGGAGGAGGCGCCGCAGCAGCCCGTGAGGTGAGTCCGGGCTCACCATGCCCGGGCGACCCGGTAACCTCATGTGCCAGCACCGTTCGCATCCGGCCCCTCGCGTGAACACCGTGAGGCCCAGAAGGCACAGACAAGGGCATGGCATATGGCATTCTCACGCGCGAAGCTCATCACCGGACTGGTCGCCACCTCGGCACTCGTCCTCGCAGGTTGCTCGAGCGGTGGTGAGGACGACGCCGCCGGTGGTGGTGGCGAGTCCTACCGCATCGGCATCAACCAGCTCGTCCAGCACCCGGCCCTCGATTCCGCCACGGCCGGCTTCAAGGAGGCCTTCTCCGAGGCCGGCGTCGAGGTCGAGTTCGACGAGCAGAACGCCAACGGCGAGCAGGGCACCGCGCTGACCATCGCCCAGCAGTTCGCGGCCGACGACCTGGACCTGGCCCTGGCCGTGGCCACCCCGGCCGCGCAGGCGATGGCGCAGAACATCACCGACGTGCCGCTGCTGTTCACCGCGGTGACCGACCCGGTCTCGGCGGAGCTGGTGGACTCGATGGAGGAGCCGGGCGCCAACGTCACGGGCACCTCGGACGCCGCCCCGATCGACAAGCAGCTCGAACTGCTCAAGGAGATCGTCCCGGACGCCGAGCGCATCGGCATCGTCTACGCCTCCGGCGAGGTCAACTCGCAGGTCCAGGTGGATCAGGCCCGTGAGGCCGCGGGCCCGCTGGGCCTGGAGATCGAGACCCAGACCGTCACCACGGTCAACGAGATCCAGCAGGCCGTCGAGGCCCTCGGTGACGTCGACGCGATCTACGTCCCCACGGACAACATGGTCGTCTCGGGCATCGCCTCGCTGGTCCAGGTCGCCGAGAGCAAGCAGATCCCGGTGATCGCCGCGGAGTCGGGCACGGTCGAGGGCGGCGCCGTCGCCACCCTCGGCATCGACTACACCGAGCTGGGCCGCCAGACCGGCGAGATGGCCCTGCGCATCCTTCGCGACGGCGAGGACCCGGCCACCATGCCCGTGGAGACCGCCACCGAGTTCACCTACGTGGTCAACGAGGACGCCGCCGAGCGTCAGGGCGTGACGATCCCCGAGGACATCCTCGCCGAGGCTGAGAAGAAGTGATCGGGACCGTCGAGGTAGGCCTCATCTACGGGGTCATGGCGCTGGGGGTCTACCTGACCTTCCGCGTGCTCAACTTCCCCGACCTCACCGTCGACGGCAGTTTCACCACGGGCGCCGCGACGGCGGCCATGGGCATTCTCGCCGGCTGGAATCCGGTGCTCGCGACCCTCGCGGGTTTCGGCACCGGGTTCCTCGCCGGCACGGTCACGGGACTGCTGCACACCAAGGGCAAGATCGACGGCCTCCTCGCCGGTATCCTCACGATGATCGCGCTGTGGTCCGTCAACCTGCGGATCATGGACGGCGCGAACATCCCGCTGCTGCGCAGCGACACCGTGTTCACGCCCCTGAAGGACGCCGACCTGCTGGGCGAGTGGCCCGGGGTGGCCATCCTCGCGGTCGTGGTCCTGCTGCTCGGGTTGATCGTCCTGTGGTTCCTCACCACCGACCTCGGCCTGTCCATCCGTGCCACGGGCGACAACGGCCCCATGATCTCCTCGTTCGGCGTCTCGACCGACTTCACCAAGACCCTCACGTTGGCCCTGTCGAACGGGTTCGTGGGCATGTGCGGCGCGCTCATCGCCCAGTACCGCGGTTTCGCCGACATCTCGATGGGCATCGGCCTCATCCTCGTCGGCCTTGCCTCGGTGATCATCGGGCAGGCCATCCTCGGCCAGCGCAAGCTGCTGCTCGCGGTGCTCGCCGTGATCCTGGGCGCCCTGCTCTACCAGCTCATCATCTTCGCCGCCCTCCGCGTCGGCCTGGATCCCAACGATATGAAGGCCGTCACGGCCATCCTCGTCGTGGTCGCGCTGCTACTGCCCCGCTGGAAGGGCGCGGGCGGACGCTTCGGACGCAAACCCACCACCCCGGTCGCCGCCAACGAACGTGCGGCGGCGGGAACCGGGACCGCCGTCGGCGCGGGACCCGAGTCCGCCGGCGGCGCCGCGACCGGCACCAAGGAGGCGTGACGATGCTGACCGTCACCGGAGTGTCCAAGACGTTCTTCCCCGGCACCGTCAACGAGCGCCGGGCGCTGCACGATCTCAGTCTCACGCTCGCCGAGGGCGACTTCGTCACGGTGATCGGTTCCAACGGCGCCGGCAAGTCGACACTGCTCAACGCCGTCTCCGGGCGGTTGCTCGCCGACAGCGGGAACATCGAGATCGACGGCACCAACGTCAACCGCCTGCCGCAGCACCGGCGCGCCAAGTACGTCGGCCGCGTCTTCCAGGACCCGCTCGCCGGGACCGCGCCCAACCTCAGCATCGAGGAGAACCTGTCGCTCGCGTTGCTGCGCGGTCGCCGGCGGGGCCTCGGCCCGGGCCTGAGCAAGAAGCGCCGCGGACAGTTCGCCGAGCAGCTCTCCATGCTGGAGCTCGGCCTCGAGGACCGGCTCACCGCCAAGGTCGGCCTGCTCTCGGGCGGCCAGCGGCAGGCGCTGTCCCTGCTCATGGCCGGGTTCACCCAGCCGCGCATCATGCTGCTCGACGAGCACACGGCGGCGCTCGACCCGCAGCGTGCGGAGTTGGTCACCACGATCACCGAGCGCATCGTCCGCGAGGGCGGTCTGACCACCCTCATGGTCACGCACAACATGGAGCAGGCCATCCGCCTGGGCAACCGGCTCATCATGATGCACGAGGGCCGGATCGTCTACGAGGCCGACGCCGCGACCAAGTCCGCACTCACCGTGCAGGACCTGCTGCGCGAGTTCACCAACATCAAGGGCGCGACCCTGTCGGACCAGGCCTTCCTCGGCTGACCCGCCCCACCCGCCGAGCGCGCCCCGCGCCGGCGGCGACCCGACCAGGCCCCGCTGGCCGCCACCCCGACCGGGCCCCGCTGGCCGCCACCCCGACCGGGCCCCGCCGCCGACCGCCCGTCGAGCAGAGGAATTCGCACACCCGCTTCTCGGGCGATACGCGCGAGATCCTCTTCTCGGCGCGCGTGGTGCTGTGGGCAGGGGTGCGACTCAGCGGTCGACGGGGGCAGCGGCCTCCCAGCCGTCGCCGCTGCGGCGCACGAGCCCCATCTGCTCGAACTCCTCGAACCAGCCCGGGGCCGGCCAGTCACCCCAGCGCTCGGCGTAGTGGGCGCCGTTGCGCAACAGGTCGGCAAGGTGGTCGACCGGCGGATCGGCGACCGGGTGCCACCGGTGGTAGGCATGGGCGCCGGCCACGAGCAGCACCGGCACGCGGCGGTACAGCAGCCTGCGCCCGAAGTCGGTGTCCTCGACGCCGTAACCGGTGAAGGTCTCGTCGAACCCGCCGAAGTCCGCGCGTAGGCCGGCCCACAGCGCCGGGCGCAGGGCGAACGACAGGGACCAGAACATCCCGAACTCGTCCGGCTCCAGCGCGCGGGTGCCCCGGGCCGGGAACGGGCGTGCCGGGTGCGGGTCGGTGAAGGCCGGCAACTCGGCGGGGTCGGGGGCACCGGCGGACTCGGGCAGGTAGGTGACCGGGCCCAGGCCCACGACGCCGTCGGGCAGTTCGGAGTAGTACCACCCCAGGTCGGGGCCCGGCATGCAGTCGACATCGAGGAAGACGATCAGCTTCACTCCCAGCTCGGCCGCTCGGTCGCCGCCGAGATTGCGGCTCCGGGCGACGGGCAGGTCGGGGCCGGCCTCCAGCTCCACGACCTCGACACCGTCAGCGGCGAGTTCCTCGGCCAGGTCGGCACTGCCCGGCCGCTCGGGCAGGACCACGACGTGCCGGGCGCCGGGCAGGTGCTGGGCCATCGCCCGACGTTGTGAGCGGAGGTGCTCGGCGCGACCGGGCGTGCAGACGGTCACCACCGCGATCGACGCGGCGGCGGTCACAGCGCGGCCTCCGCCGCGTGACGGGCCCCCTGGCCCGCCGCGTGACGGGCCCCGTGACCGGCCCCCTGGCCCTCCGGCTCGTGACCCGAGGCGACCGCGGTGAGCACGTCGGCCAGGCGTGCGGCCGCGCCGTCGACCTCCCACGCCTCCCGCAGGCCCGACCCGGCACCCGGGGTCGAGCGGGCGCGCTCGAGCGTGCGCCGGATCGAGTCGACCAGCTGCTCGACCGGGTCGTCGCGGCCCACGACCTCCGCCAGCCCCAGCGTCCGGAGGGTGTCGGCGGTGGCGTCCTGCTCGCCGAAGGGGCGCTCCTCGGGAGTCACGACGACGTGGGCGTCGGCGGCGGCGAGGTCGGCGATCGAGCTCTGCCCGGCGGCGGTGATCACCACGTCGGCCCGGCACAACTCCTCCCACGGGTCGGCCACCCAGCGTCCGCCCGGCCCACCGAGCGAGATCCACTCGACGTTGCCGAGTAGCCCGGGAACGGCGTCCCAGCGGGCGTCGTGGCCGGCACCACCGGAGCCCCGCAGATGCAGGATTCTCGGTCGACCACCGCACCGGGCGCCCGGGTCGGGAGCGCGGTCGGCGAAGCGCGAGACCCCGCCGACGGGCACCAGCGGGCGGTCCGCCCCTGCGGGGGCCGGCGCACCGGCGGCGCGCGGCCACCCGGCGACCAGGGCCGAACACACCCCGTGCGCGAGGACGTGCGGGGCGTCGTCGCGGCGGCCCGGCAGCACGGTGGTGACCACGGGCGTCCCGGTCAGTCGCGCGGCCAGGGTCACCTCGACGGAGATGTCGCTCCAGAACACGTCCGGCGCGGTCCGGTCGATCCACCCGGCGATCATCGCCATGCGCTGACGGAGCCCGGTCTGCCCCAGCGGCACCCAGTGCAGCCTGCCTCCGGCGGTCGGGTCGGTCACCGGCCCGGCCTCGTCGTAGTCCAGTGGAAGCGGGAGGACCCGGATCCGCCCGGGGTCGGGATTGGCGTCGTCGCGGATGCGGGCGGAGGTGAGTATGGTGACCTCGTCGTCCAGGTCGGCGGCGACCGAGAGCGCCCGCTGCACGTGGCCGTTGCCCTGGTGGTGGGCGTAGATCCCGATCACGACGCGGCGCCCACCAGCAGCCCGCGCAGGCGGGCTTCGAGCAGGTCGATGCGGGCGTCGTGGGAGAACGCGGCGGCCGCCGCGCGGGCGGTCGCGGCGCGGTCCAGCGTCAACGCGGCGGGGATGCCGGCCGCGAGGGCGGACGCGGGGTCACGGCCCGGTTCGACGAGCACGACGCCGGGTTGGCCGCTGAGGATCTCTCGGATGCCTCCACGCGCCAGTGCCACGACCGGGGTACCGCAGGCCAGCGCCTCGACGGCGGTGAGCCCGAACGGCTCCTCCCAGCACGGGGTCACCAGTGCGACCGCTGCCGAGGCGACGAGCGGGACGAGCGCGTCCCGACCGAGCGGACCGTGGTAGCGCACGCTGTCGCCGGCGTCGCGCAGCCGGGGCGCGAGCACCCTCTCCATGTACCGGTCGTCGCCGACCCGGCCGGCCAGGTCGAGCCGGAGCCCGGTGCGCCGGGCCGCCTCGACCGCCAGGTGCGGGCCCTTCTCCGGAACGATCCGGCCGGTCCACACGGCGCGGGGACGGTCGGTGGGCCGGGTGCCGACCCGGGAGGTGCGCCCGGCGACCGGTCGGGTCGCAGCGGTGGTACCGGCAGCGGTGCCACCCGCAGCGGCGGTACCGGCAGCGGCGGTACCGGCAGCGGCGGGCCGGAAGGTGGAACGGGCGCCAGTCCGCCCGGCGGCCCCTGTCCGGGGGCGCCAGACCTGCAGGTCGACCCCGTTGGGCAGCACCTCGGCGCCGTGGGGCACCCGCCAGGACCCCAGGACGGAGCGACTCACGGCGAGCACCCTGCCGGTCGCCGACCCCAGTCGGTCGAACGCCTCCTGCATGGGCGCCAGCTGCGGGCAGTGCAGGGTCGTGATCATGGGCGTGGCCATCGCGGCCGCGCGGACGAGCGGGACGTGCGACAGGCTGTGGTTGAGCACCACGTCGAACCCGGACACCGCCACGTGGTCCATGAGGCGCTCGAACTCCGCGGCGTCGGCCTCGTACCCGCCGGGCGGGTAGTAGCTGTCCCCGCGTCCGGTGGCGGCTGCCAGGGTGGTGAACTCGTGGCGCCGGTCGTGCCCCTCGCTGCCGGCGGCGGCGTAGAGCGTGACACGGTGTCCTCGTGCGCGCAGGGCCCGCACCTCCTTGGCCACCACGACCTCGAGCCCACCGGCGTACGGCTCCCGGATGGGGAACCGCGACGGGCCGATCACTGCGATGTCGAGTAGATCCTCGTTGCGGGCGTCCACGGGCCCCCTCTCGTCTCGTCGCCCCCGGCGGGTGCGGGTGATGTCGGAACCTCTGATAGTGGCCCCCCGGGGGGCCCTCCGCCACCGCTGGCCACCCCCGGCGCTCACCAGCCGCCGAGCACCCTCTCGAGCCGCACCCCCGCGCCGTCGTCGTCGATGCCGCGGACGCCGGCGTGCGACGCCGTGACCGCGGTCGGCTCGGGTGGCTGCTCGCCCCAGTGGAGTTCGCGTGCGAGCGCCCGCGAGCTGCGGACCTCCGCGAGGCTGTAGCCCTCGTCGTCGTCCAGGGTCACGCTCCCCACCGGTGGGCACAGCGCGCGCAGGCGCCGCGGGTCGAGCGCCCCCGGCGCACAGGGACGGAGGATGTCGACGAGGACGGGGGGACGACGACGAGGGCCCGCGCCCGGCGTCCCGGGCCGCCACCACCGACCGCGCGTCCCGAGGGTCACCCTGGGGTCATCGGCGAAGAGTCGGGCGACCACGGCGGCGTCGGGTGTGGCGGGGTCGACGGTCACGGCCACGTCGCCCCAGGCGAGCAGGGAGAGGCAGGTCGCGGCGGTGGAGCCGGTCCCGGCGAACTCGGGGCTGCCGGCGTGGACGTGGACCGCGACCGACGGCAGGGCGAAGATCCCGGCGGACGGCCGGGTGAGCGGCGAGGCGATGAGGCCGGCCAGGAGGGCGGACTCGGCGTTCTTCTGGGCGAGTTTGCGCGCGAGCGGGTCGGACTCGTCGCGGTGATCGTCCGCGTGACCGCCGTCGGTGTGGTCGGCGTCGGTGTGCTCGGCGTCGGCGCGGCCGGCCCAGTCGGGGCCGTCGTGCCAGGCCACCGCGTCGGGTAGGTAGCGCAGGCGGCCGCCGGCCTGTTCGCAGCGCCACGCCAGATCCCAGTCCTCGCCGCCGTAGCCGACGATGTCCGGGTCGAACCCGCCGGCGAGGTCGTAGAGGCGGCGGTGCAGGCCGCAGGCGGCGGACAACACGCCCCGCCACAGGTCCTCGCCGCGGGTGAGGTCCGCCGTCTCCGCGTAGAACGCCGCAGGCCAGGCGGGGTCGGGGAGAATCTCGTCCGGCTCGACGGTCGGGTCGGCCCCGGTTCGGGTGGCGGCGAACCGGCCGTACCGCCGGCGGCCCACCGCGAGCAGGTCCGGGTGGCCGTCCAGCGCGGCGCACATCGTCGCCACGAAGTCGGGCCCCGGGACGGTGTCGCCGTCGAGGAACAGCAGGAGGTCGCCGTCGCCCGCGCAGGCGCCGAGGTGGCGCGCTGCCGAGGCGCGGAAGCCGCGATCATCCTGGCGCACGACGGTGACCTCGGGCGGGACCACCGGCGCAGTGCGAGAGCCGTCGTCGGAGACGATGACGCGAACGGTCCGTCGGGGGTCGCTCTGGTGGCGCAGCGCCGTGAGGATCCGGTCGAGCATCGGCTGGTCCTCGTAGAACGGGATCACCACGTCGACACTCTTGGGGACGTCACTGCTCGGGACGTCACTGTTCGGTGCGTCGGTGCTCGCGGAGTCTGTCATGCGAGCCATCCCTCCCACGCCCGGCGGTACGCCCGGCCGAGGTCGGCCATCCCCGACGGCGCCGCCTCGCGACGGGTGGGGGACGGGTCGTCGAGGAGTCGGCGCAGGTCGCCGGCGAGATCCGCCCCGTCGGTGATGAGCAGGGAGCCGGGATGCCGGCGCACCATCTCGCGGGTGTAGTCCGAGTCGTAGACCAGGGGGCGTCGCCCGGCCGCGGCCCAGGTGTTGAGCGACCCCGACGCCGACACGTTCCGGAACAGGGCGACGGGCACGGTGACCTCGCCGAGGACGCGGGCGAGGTCGTCGTCGTCGATCCGACCAGTCACCTCCGCGCCGCCACCGGCGGCCCGGACGGTCTCCAGCGCGGCGTGGACGTAGTCGTCGTGCCCCTCGGCGGGCGTCCCCAACAGGCGTAGTGACACGGCCTCGTCGCCGGCGTCGGCGAGCGCGGCGACGGCGGCGGCCACCACGTCGACGGCCTTGCCCGGGTGCAGGAATCCGAACACGCCCACCGACCGGGCGTCGGGGGTCAGGTCGGCGGGCGGCGCCAGGTCGGGGACGGGCAGCGGGATCACCGCCTCGACGGCGATGTCGGCCGCCGCGCAGAGGTGGCGCTCGTGCTCGGAGCTCACCACGACGAGCCCCGCCGCCCCCGCGATGCGCTGGTAGACCCGCGTGCGCCGCCGACACCGCTCGGCGCCCTCTGCAAGCTGGGGGACGTCATGCAGGGTGACCGCGATGCGGCGGCCGCGCGCCAGATCCTCCACGGTCATCGCGGCGTCGTGAGCGGTGGCGCCGAAGAGGGAATCGGTGATGTGCAGGTGGACCGGCACGCCGGGTCGGGCGTCGAGTACCTCGCGTACCCCGGCGACGTCCGCGACCTCCAGCACCTCCGTCCCGGCCGCGCGGGCGCACTCCACCGCGAACCGGGTCACCCCGTGTTCGGGCGGCCCCAGGGCGAGTGTGATCGGTGCGATCGTCAGCGGCGCGCGCTGCTCGCCGGCATGCCCTCTGCTCACCTCAGCCCCAGCATCTCGATGCGGGCGGCGTGCCGACGCAGGCCCTCCTCCACCACTCCGGGCGTGGCCGCGTACCAGTCGAGGTGGGCGTCGACGATCTCGCTGCTGGGCACCGGGACGCCGTCGACCAGCCACTCGCCCGAGCGGGCGCCCCCGGCGACATCACCCGTCTCCACGCCGAGCGCCCGTGCGACGGTCGACTCCACCGGCGCGCGCGTGCCGCCGAGGGGCTCGCGGTCGCCGATGCGGGGCGGGTCGGTGAGCAGGCCTGCGGGCAGGCGCTCGATGATGCGGTCGAACACCGTGGCCAGCGTGTGCCGGTCGGGGTGGTTGATGGTGTGCCAGCGCGGGGCACCCTCGAGGAGGTCCGAGGCGACCAGCGTCCCGTGGGCCTGCTCGCGCACGCGCAGCGCCTCCACCGACTCGGCGGCCGAGGCCCGCGCCTGCTCGGGGGTCGGACCGGCATCGAGAACGCTCGGGTCACCGGTCGCGGCGGCGACGATCGCCCGCAGGTCGTGGTACGGCGCGATCGGCGGGACCAGGGAGCGGTCGTGGGGTGGGCGGACCAGCACCTGGTACGGATGCAGTCCGGCGTACCGCAGGACGGGGGTCAGCACGACCGTGGCCGAGGCCGGCAGGCGCGCGGCGAGCTGGCGGTGTCCGAGCGGCAGGTCGCGGTAGTCGTCGCGAACGGGTTGGACGATCAGCACGTCCGTGCGGGCGAGGTCCGTCTCCAGGCCCGGCAGGTCGTCGGCCGTCATCTCGTACACCGGCCGCACGTCCACCACCCGGACCTCCGCGGAGGTCCGGAGCAGGTCGCGGTAGACGTCCGCCTGGCAGTTGCCGATCACCATGACGGTCGGGAGGTCGGGGGTGCTCACCGGGCCGAGCGTATGCAGGGGCCCAGGTGGCGGCAACCGGCGGGCGTGGCACGGTGGCGGGGTGAACACTGGCTCCTCTCCGACCCCGCCGCCGGTCCGGGTGCGTTCCGTGCCGGCCGGGCACGACTACGTCCGCCACGCCATCTCGCCCGCGGCCGACGTCTCGGTGCTCGCGGACCCCGTGTTGGATCCGGCCGAGCCCGCCCGCTGGTGGCCGTACCCGGCGCTCGAGGCCGCCGACCGTCCCGAGGTCCTCGACGGGGCCGACGTCGTGCATGTGCACTTCGGTTACGAGCACCGCTCCCCCGGGCAGATCGCGGAGTTCGTGGCGGCGTTGCGGTCGCGGGGCCTGCCGCTGGTGGTCACCGTGCATGACCTGACCAACCCGCACGAGCCCGACCCCGCCGCCCATCTCGAGCGCACCGGCCACCTCGTGCGGGGCGCCGCCGCGGTGATCACGCTGACCCGCGGCGCCGCCGCGGAGATCCGCGAACGGTGGGGCGCCCGCGCGCAGGTCCTCCCGCATCCCCGGCTCATGGCCGCGGAGGTCACCGAGCCGTACCGGCTCGCGCGGCTCGATCGCTCCGGAGGCAGGCGCATGGTCGGTGTGGTGCTGGGCTCGCTGCGCGCGGGAGTCGCCGGCGAGGAACTCCTGGCCCCGCTGGTCACCGCGCTGTCCGAGGGTGCCCACCTGACTGTGATGGTTCGCGCGGACGCCCTGGCCGCCGCGCGCGATGCGGAGCATCCCCGCCACGCGGCCGCGACCGCGCTCGACCGGCTCGACGCCCATCCGGACGTCGAGGTCCGTGCCCACGACCACCTGGCCGACGACGAACTGTGCGCGGCCCTGGCCGGATTCGACGCGCTCGTCCTGCCCCACCGCCACGGCACCCATTCCGGCTGGCTGGAGCTGTGCCGCGATCTGGGGCTGCCGCCGGTCATCCCGCGGATCGGGTACCTGGCCGAGCAGTGGGACCCCGGCGTGCTCGGATCGGGGTCGGCCGGATCGGGCACGGCCGTCTACGACCCGGGCCACCCCACCGCCGACGACCTGCGCCGGGCGCTGATGGCCGCCCTCGACGGCCCGCCGGTCCCGGCGCGCGCTCCCGCGTCCGAGGACGCCGCGGTCGCCGCCGCCCACGCCCGGATCTACCGACACGTGCTCTCCGCTGCTGCCGAGAGGTAGTGCAGCGGGGCGGACCCGGTCGGGTCGTCAGGCCTCCTGGCGACGGACCATCTCGCCGATCCACTCCGGCGCGTACGGCGAGGTGCAGTTCGGCGGCGTCGGGTAGTCACGCAGCACACCCAGGCGCTCGCCGATCTCCAGTGCGCGCGCCCGCAGATCCGGATGCTGGATCCCGATCTGGGCCAGGCACGTGTTCATCTCCCACTGCAGCCGTTCGTGGGCGCCGGCCATCTCGGCCTCGATCACGTCCAGCAGCGCGGGCAGGTCCAGCCCCTCGGGCTTCTTGACCACCCGGTCGGCGGTGAGCGCCCAGCCGGCGGAGGCGACCACCGGGTCGGCGTCGTCCAACCACGCCACGCGCAGGTCCTCGGCGTGCGGGCCCTTCATCACGACGTAGCCGACCAGCCAGTCGTGGACCTTCCGGGTGCGGGCCTCGCGCAGCATCGTGTCCAGCTCGGTGGCCGAGAACTCCCTGGGCCGGCAAATGAGCAGCGCGAGCAGCCGCGCGGCCGAGTCGCCCGTGGCCCACAGCTCGAGGGCCAGCGGATGGTTCTTCTTCACCCGCTTGGCCACCGCGCGGAGCGTGGTGAGGTTGACCGCGTGGTCGTCGCCGTGCCGCTCGTTGACCTCCAGGATCCGCG
The DNA here is from genome assembly GCF_051994785.1 of Dietzia sp. MNB45. Lineage (NCBI taxonomy): Bacteria > Bacillati > Actinomycetota > Actinomycetes > Mycobacteriales > Dietziaceae > Dietzia > Dietzia sp. MNB45. Next base: position 3,537,827 of record NZ_CP163397.1, read on the forward strand.
CGTCCTCGAGTTCCGCGAGTTCCGCCATCACCTCGTCGCGGGTCGGCGTTGTCGTCGTCGTCATATCCGTCTCCTCCTCCGCGCCTCCCGGCGGCGCCGTGCGCACCTATACTCGCCGGGTGCGCCTGTGGAGCATCGATCCCGTCCTGCTCGACCGCGCCGCGCTGGTCGCCGGGTGGCGCGAGGGGCTCCTGGCCCAGAAGGTACTCCGCGGGCTGACCAAGGGCTATCGCAGTCATCCGCAGCTCGAGCGCTTCCGCACGCTCCCCGACCCGGTCGCGGGGGTCGCCACCTGGCTGCACGGGCTCGCCGACGCCGCCGACGTGCGCGGCTTCCGCTTCGACCGCACGCGCGTCGTCCTGCCTCCCGGGGTCGAATGCCTGCCGCTCACCGACGGGCAGCTCGCGCTGGAGTGGGCACACCTGCGGGCCAAGGTGGCCGAGCGCGACCCCGCGTGGCTGGACCGCCTCGTCGCACCGCGCCCGCACCCGATGTTCGACCTGGTCCCGGGTCCGGTGGCCGCCTGGGAACGCGCACCCCTACCGGAGGCCTGACATGCCGACACCGTTCGTCCGAGTGCCTTTGCCCGTGGTCCTCGCCCCCGCCGCGGTCTCCACGGCGCTGGCGTTGTGGCCGATCCGCCGACCGTTCGCCGCCGCGACCGCCGGCTGGGTGTGGAGCCTGCCCGCGCAGGAACTCCCGCTGCACGTCGGGGCGCTGGTCGGGGCCGCGACCGCGCCCGCCCTGGCCGGTCGGGCCGCGCGCCCATCCGATCGCGTGGGGGTCGGCATCGCCGCGCTGACCTGGTCGGGGCTGGGCGTCGTGCTGTCGCGGCACCTCGCCGCGAAGGCCGTCCTCGACCGCGCGCTGGCCGAGGGGCTGGGCGAGGGGGAGACGACGACGAGCCCGTCGGCCCTCCACCGCACGCCGTGGCCGAGAGTGCTGTTCCGCCCGTGGCCGCTGCGGCCGCGCGGGGTGCGGGCCCGCCGGGGCATGGTCTACGGACCGGACCCGAAGGCCAACCGCTTCGATCTTTACACCCGTAGCGGCTCGGCAGGACCCGGTGGCGGCAGTAGCGGCAGCGACGCCGGCGACGTCCGCGGAGTGCTCGTCCACATCCACGGTGGGCACTTCCGGGCCGGCGGCCCGAGCCGGGAGTCGCGAGCGATGCTGTTCGACCACGCCGCACGCGGGTGGGCGGCGATCAGCACCACCTACCACCTCTCGCCGACCCCGGAATCGGGATTCCCGCAGCACCTGGTCGACGTCAAGCGGCTCCTGGGCTGGATCCGCACCGAGGGCCCGGCGCACGGGATCAGGGCCGACGCGCCGATCGTGGTGGCGGGCAGTTCGGCCGGGGCACACCTCGCGATGATGACCGCCCTGACCGGGGGAGATCCCCGATTCCAGCCGGGATTCGAGGACGCCGACACCACTGTCGCCGGCGCGATCGGGTTGTACGGCTACTACGGTCGCCTGGGCCTCGAGACCCGGGACGTCTCCGACCCCGTGCGGCACGCGGCATCCGGCGCCCCGCCGGTGGCGATCATCCACGGCACCCACGACACCTACACGCCGGTGAAGGGGTCACGCCGACTCGTACGGCACCTGCGCGCCGGATCGCCGAACCCCGTGGTCTACGCGGAACTGCCCGGAGCCCAACACGGGTTCGACGCGGTGCGCTCGCCGCGCTACCTGGCGGTCGTCGAGGCGGTCTCGAGATTCACCGACCGACTCGCCTGATGTGGGCAGCGAGCGCGCCTTGCCAAGCGTAGTGTCGCCCTGAGCCGACGGAACCCCATCACCGAGGAGCCCCGATGCCACTGTCCGGCGAGTACGAGCCCAGCCCGAGCGAGTGGGTTCGGATGCAGGTCGAGACCTACGAGAAGACCGACGGCGCGGAGGGCGGCGACCTCGCCGGCATCCCCGTGGTCATCGTGACCACCGTCGGCCGGAAGTCCGGCAAGCTGCGCAAGACCCCGCTGATGCGCGTCGAACACGAGGGGTCGTACGCGGCCGTCGCCTCGCAGGGCGGCGCTCCCACCCACCCGGTCTGGTACTGGAACATGAAGGCCGACCCGCACGTGGAGGTCCGCGACAGGGACCGGGTCGGCGACTACACGGCCCGCGAACTCAGCGGCCCCGAGCGAGACCGGTGGTGGGACCGGTCCGTCGCCGTCTACCCTGACTATCGCGACTACCAGCAGAACACCGACCGGATCATCCCTGTGTTCGTATTGGAGCCGCGCGATTAGGATCAGCGCGGGGCTCTCCGGGGCGGCGCCCCCCGCGGGACACGGGGAGGGCGCCGGATGAGTCGCACCGCTCTCGTCCTCGGCTGCGGGGGCACGATCGGTGGGGCCTGGATGATCGCCGCCCTCCACGCGCTCACCGAGCAGACGGGATTCGACCCCCGGGAGGCGGACGTCCTCCTGGGGACCTCGGCGGGCGCCGAGCTGGTGACCATGCTCGCCGGCGGCATCGGGGTCGACGAACTGGTCGATATGCAGCGCGGGCAGGCCTGCGACATGCGACTCCGCGAACACGTCGCCTCCACCCCGCCCGGGCGGCCGCCACTGCCCCGGCTCCCACTGCTAAACCCCGGTCTGCTCCGCACACGGTCCGGACTGGGCGCCCTCACCGGTATCGCGCCCACCGGCCGAGCCGACGCCAGCTGGCTGCAGCGGCTCGCCGAGGGCTTCGAGGTCGGCGCCTGGCTCCCCCACACCGGTGCCCGGATCGTAGCCTACGACGTCCTCGCCGGGGAGCGGGTACTGTTCGGCGCCCCGGGCTCGCCGATGGCCACCGTCGGCGAGGCGTTGCGCGCCTCCTGGGCGACCCCCGGGTGGATGCCGCCGGTGCCCGTCGGTGACCGGATCTTCGTCGACGGCGGCATGGGCTCCACCGCGTCCGTGGACCTGATCGGGCCGGAGGACGCCGACCTCGTGTTCGTCCTCGCCCCCATGGCCTCGGCGCCCGGCGTCCGCGTCCCCGGCCGGGGCGGCGGGATCGAGTACGGGCTGATCCGCCGCCCGATGTCCACCCAGCTGCACGACGAGGTCGCCGCCGTCCGTGCGCGCGGCGCCACCGTCGTCCCGATCCTGCCCACCACCGTCGACCTCGCCGGCCTCGGCGCCTACTTCATGAACGCCTCCCGACGGGAGGCGGCGTTCGAGTCGTCCATGGTGACCGCGCCGGACACCGTCCGCGATGCGCTGACGGACAACGCGGTCGACGTGTGAGTCCGGGTCGATCGCGCGAGGGGCGCGAGCCGCGCGTGGTGATCGTAGGGGCCGGGGTCGCCGGCATCACCGCCCTGCACGTCTTCCACGAGCGCGGCTTCGCCGACGTCACCGTGCTGGAGAAGGGCTCCGACGTCGGCGGGGTCTGGTACTGGAACCGCTACCCGGGCCTGACATGCGACGTGCCGTCCCAGCTCTACCAGTTCCGGTTCGCGCCGAAGCCCGACTGGTCGCGCGTGTGGGCCGACGGCGCCGAGATCCAGCGCTACCACCGCCGGGTCGTCGACGACCTCGGCCTGGCCGGGCACATCCGGACCGACACCCCGCCACGGAACTCCGCCAGTCCGGGGACGTACTACCGCGCCATCCAGCGCAGCGACGCCGAGCTCGTCACCGACGCCATCGCGCAGGTCACCCCGGGACGGGATCCGCACCGCCGACGGCACCGAGCGGCCCGCCGACGTGATCGCGCTGGCGACCGGCTTCCGCGCGCACGACTACATGCGTCCCATGGAGGTCGTCGGACGCGACGGCCGCACCCTCGAGCGCGAGTGGGCCGACGGCCCGCGCGCCTATCGGATGACCGCCGTCCCGGGCTTCCCCAATGCGTTCACCGTGCTGGGCCCCAACTCGGCTCTTCCCAGATGAGGGTGTAGGTCGGCCGGGCGCGTCGGTCCGCAGATAGACGTCGAGATCTCCCGACGATGGAGGTTCCTACGCCATCCATCCGAAAGACCTCGACGTGTCCGACGCTACCCCGCCGGCCGGCTTCGGCCGCCCTGACCTGACCGCCTTCGCGGCTTATCCCAATCGACCCTGATCGGGTCTGCTGATCCTCTCAACGAGAACGCAGCGACATCACAGCCACCCACCCCCGACCGTCCGGGAAGCTGGGGCACGTCACATGGCCTGTGCTGCGGGCGTGTCGAGTGGGTCGTCCAGGGGCGACGCAGGAGCGTCGACGCGACGTGCTGAGAGGTGGTTCCAACCGGGCGCTAGGACACTGGCTACAGGCATGGCGATAGGTCAGGAACGGCGTCGCTCCCTACGCAGGAGGGAGCGCAGAGTCTCGGCGTTTGCGTAGCCGACCCGTAGCGCGATCTCGGCGGAGGTGAGGTCCGTGGTTGCGGAGAGGTGCCGAGCTCGTTCGATGCGAAGCCGTTGGACGAAGCCGAGCGGAGTGAGGTTGAGCGCCGCACGGACTCGTCGTTCGAGGGTGCGCCGGCTGGTGCCGAGCGACTGCGCGATGAAGGCGACGTTCAACGGTTCGTCCAGGCGGGCGCGCACGAAGCGTTCGAACTCGACCACGATCGGGTCCTCGTGCCGGAGATGTTCGTAGGCGACGAAGGCCGCCTGCGACGGGCGCTCGTCGATGATGAGGAGCTTGGCGACATGTTGGGCCAGGTCGGGGCTGATCGATCGCACGAGTGAGAGCGCGAGGTCGATGTGGGCGAACGCGGCGCCGGCGGTGACGAGGTTCCCGTCGACCACGACCATGGTGTCGAGATCGAGGGCGACGGTCGGATAGCGCTTCAGGAACTCCGGCCCCAGGAACCAGCTGGTCGTCGCCCGCCGATGATGCATCCGTCCGGTCTCGGCGACAGCGAACACGCCGGTGCACGCCGCGGCGATCCGGGTGGTCGCCTCGTCGAGGCGCCCGAGCGAGGCGATGACCGAACGAGCATCTCGGCTCTGGAGGGCGTCGTTGGTAGCGGCGGCCGTAAGGGTTCCAAGCGCAGGGACGACGACCACGTCGAACTCTGCGGACTCCGACAGCGGGTGGTCCACCGACAGGGTCATCGATGCCGTCGTGGTCACTCGCCGTTTCGGACCGAGGATGGCGAGTGTGATCGGGTCGATCCGCGGGTCGACATCGCCGCGGGCTCCGTCGGCCACCCGCACGATGTCGATGATCGACGCGATAGCCGAACCGAAGCAGCCGTCGATCGCGATCAGTCCGATACGCATGGCGTAAACAATAGCAATGCTGCCGTATACGCCACTTCCCACCGGCCCTCGCTCGTCATACGCTGAACTCGTCCCACGAAGAACCCCGATTTCAAGGAGAGTCCCTCATGTCCACACCCGCATCACTTCCGTATGCCTTCGTCGCCAAGATCGTCGCGGCCGATGGACAGCACGACGCGCTCGCCGATCTGCTCGCCGGCGCTGTCGCACTCGCCAACGAAGAAGCAGGAACGATTGTCTGGTTCGCGGTCAGGACCCACGCCGACACCTTCTGGATCTTCGATGCATTCCCCGACGAGTCCGCTCGCGACGCCCACGCCAACGGCGCCATCGTCGCAGCCCTGACGGACAACCAGCACCTCCTCGGCGCAGCACCCGAGATCCTGGCGGCCGACGTCCTCGCGTCCAAGCTCCCGTAGTCCGCCAACGCACGAGACGATCGCGCCCCGCCGAGCCGTCGCCAGGTCGCGACGCAACGCCATGCTGCGTTGCCGAGCGGTGCGAGGCCTATCGGCACACGGACAGGATGCAGGCCGCGAGCGCTCAGCCGGCGAGGGGTCCGTCGCAGAGAAGAGCGACGTCGGTGTCGGGCAGAGCCGTGAGGCCAGCGCATCGCTCGACCACCAGAACCGAACCGCCCCTGCCCTGCGTTTCCGCAGGTCAGGGGCTGTTCGCCGGAGCCGCCTGTCGGAATCGAACCGACGACCTAATCACGTCGGCTTTGCGTCTATCGCTTGATGCGCCCCACTGGGCGAACGAGCTGCTGAACTGCGCAAACGCCGAGCGTGGGGGACGCCGCCATCCGGTGGTGACCGACGACGACCGACCAGTACCGACCGTTTCACCGGAGCTTGCGGCGGCGTCGAAGCCGAGCAAGCTCCATTCCTTTAGCTCACCGCGCCCTCCTCCTCGCCGGTCCCGTCGTCGTCGAAGACGTTTCAGGGGTCTTCTCAGATGACGGTGTAGGTCGGCCGGGCGCGTCGGTCCGCAGATAGACGTCGAGGTCTCCCGACGACGACCGACCGTGCTGGAAGTTGTAGTGCGCCGCTACCGCTGTGCCGACTGCGGACACGTGTGGCGCCAAGACACCAGCGCCGCGGCGGAGCCACGCGCGAAGCTCTCGCGCACCGGGCTGCGGTGGGCGCTGGAAGGGATCGTGGTCGCACACCTCACCGTCGCCCGTGTCGCCGAGGGACTCGGGGGCGCGTGGGACACCGCCAACAACGCGGTCCTGGCTCAAGGCAAGCGGCTGCCGATCAACGACCCCACGCGGTTTGAGGGCGTGAAGGTCATTGGCGTCGATGAGCACGTCTGGCGCCACACCAGGCGTGGCGACAAGTACGTCACCGTGATCATCGACCTCACCCCGGTCCGCGATGGCGCCGGCCCAGCAAGGCTGCTGGACCTGGTCGAGGGCCGGTCGAAGGCGGCGTTCAAGACCTGGCTCGCCGACCGCGACGACGCCTTCCGTGACGCGGTCGAGGTGGTCGCGATGGACGGCTTCACCGGGTTCAAGACCGCCGCTGCAGAGGAGATCCCGGACGCGGTCACGGTGATGGATCCCTTCCACGTCGTGCGCCTGGCCGGTGACGCCCTCGACAGGTGCCGGCGCCGGGTCCAACTCGCGATCCACGGGCACCGTGGGTTCAGGGACGACCCGCTCTACAAGTCGCGGCGCACGCTGCACACCGGCGCGGACCTGCTGACCGACAAGCAGAACGACAGGCTACGCGCGCTGTTCGTTGATGACGCTCACGTCGAGGTCGAGGCGGCCTGGGGTGTCTACCAGCGCATGATCGCCGCCTATCGCCACGAGGACCGGCAACGTGGCCGCGAGCTCATGGAGAAGCTGATCACCGACCTCAGCGCCGGCGTCCCCAAGGTGCTCACCGAGCTCACCACCCTGGGCCGGACCCTGAAGAAGCGAGCCGCTGACGTGCTCGCCTACTTCGAACGACCCGGCACCAGCAACGGGCCGACCGAGGCGCTCAACGGACGGCTCGAACACCTGCGCGGCTCCGCACTCGGGTTCCGCAACCTGACCAACTACATCGCCCGAAGCCTGCTCGAGACCGGCGGCTTCAGACCCCAACTCCTACACCCCCGATTGGGATGAGCCCCCAACTCCCCCACCGGCTCGATCTCACTGCAGCACACCGCCGAGCTCACCGCCCGGTACATCGCCCACTGGATCGAACTCCTCCGCGACGGCGCGATCCGGTCGGTGGAGGTGACCGAGGAGGCGACCGCCGAGTTCAACGACGACGTCGCCGGGGCGATGGGGCCGACGGTCTGGAACACCGGCTGCCACTCCTGGTACTTCCACGACGGCGGCACGATCGACCTGTTCCCCTTCGACCGGGCGCGACTGGCCGAGCTCATGAGGGAACCGGACCACTCGCACTTCCGGGTGGGCTGAGTGACCGGTGCCGCTGGGTGCGCCGGGCTGGCGCGCCCGGGCTAGCTAGCGGGCCGCCCGCCGGTTGACCGGCCGGGTCCCGTCGCCCAGGTCCGGTCGGGGGAGGCGCCGGCCCGGGTCGGCCAGACCGACGACGTGGCCGTCCGCCGACAACCGCGTCATCGCCTCGAGCAGCATCCGGCGCGCGCTCGTGTTGACCGAAGACACGCGGCTGAGGTCCAGGGTCACCTCGCTCGGCCCCTCGGGGATCTCGGCGAGACGCCGCAGGACCTGCTCGGCGCTGGCGAACGTCATGGGGCCCTGCAGCCGGAAGGTGCGGCGCCCGGAGATCTCGTCGAACCGCACCGAACGGACGGCCTCCACGTCCGTGACGGTGGTGTTCATCAGGTGCAACTCGAGATCGTGGGACAGCCGCTCGAAGGTGCGCACACCCTCCACGCTGTGGCCGTGCTCGTCGAGTCGCGGGGAGAACACCCCGAGCCCGACCTGCCCGGGCAGGGCACCGAAGATCCCGCCCGACACCCCGCTCTTGGCGGGGATCCCCACGGTGGACATCCAGTCCCCGGCGGCGTCGTACATCCCGCAGGTGGCCATCACGGCGAGCACCTGCCGGGCGACCGGCGCCGAGACCACCCGCTCCTTGGTGACCGGGTTGATGCCGCCCGTCGCCAGCGTCACCGCCATCACCGCGAGGTCGCGCACGGTCACCCGATAGGCGCACTGCCGGGTGTAGCCGCGCACCACCTCATCTGGGTCGTTCGCGATGATCCCGCCTGCGCGCACAAGGTTGGCCATGGCCCGGTTGCGGAACGCCGTTCGCAGCTCGGAGTCGAGCACGGCGTCGTCCACTCCGAGCTCGCGGCCCGCGAAGGCGGACAACCCCTGCCTCACCGCCTCGTCACGGTCGTCCTGGGTCGCGTCGGGCTCGCTCACCAGCGTGTGCGTGGTGATGGCCCCGATGTTGATCATCGGATTGCGCGGCCGGCCCGTCTCTCGGTCCAGGGAGATCTGGTTGAACGCGTCCCCGGACGGCTCCACCTCGACCTTCTCCAGGACCGCCTCGATTCCCCGGTCCCGCAGCGCGAGCGCGTAGACGAACGGCTTGCTCATCGACTGGATGGTGAACTCGGCGTCCGCGTCCCCGGCGGTGTAGACGATGCCGTCCATCGTGCAGGCGGCCACCGCGAACCGGTCGGGGTCCACGGCCGCGAGTTCGGGGATGTAGTCGGCGAGCCGGCCGGCGTCACCGTTCGAGCAGGCGTCGCGGATCTCGAGCAGATAGTCAGGTACCGGCGTCTTCACGCCACCAGCGTGTCATGCCGGAGGGCCCGGGGCGGCGTGTGCACCGCCCCGGGCCCTCCGGCACCGCGAACCGGTCGCGGCCATGATCGTCGTCAGCGCTCGTGGTAAATGGTCGTCAGTGGTCGTGCTCAGTGATCGTGGTGGTCGTCCGCCTTGGTCGGGTGGACGGTCCCGTGCTCGTGCTCCGGCGGACCGTACAGTGAGTACACCTTGAGGTCCTCCTCGCCGGTGTTGGTGACGTTGTGCCAGCTCCCGGCGGGCACGAGGATGACCCAGTCGTCGGAGACCTCGCGCACGAAGTCGAGCTGATCCTTCGCGGGGCCCATCTCGACCCGGCCCTTCCCTGCCTCGACGCGCAGGAACTGGTCGTGGTCGTCGTGGACCTCGAGACCGATGTCGTCCCCGGGCTTGATGCTCATGACGGTGAGCTGCATGTGCGATCCCGTCCACAGCGTGGTGCGGTAGTTGTCGTTGGCGAGGGTGGCGTCCTCGATGTCGACGACGAACGGGTTCGGACCCTGATCGGTGGGGCTCATCGATGCTCCTGCTTCTTCGTAGACGGATGTACGCGGTGGCCGGCGGCCAGCGTTCCATCTCGAGTTTCGACGACTCCCGGGACGCTCGCAAGCAAGGGCATCCTCCCGAGGCGCGGCCCGGGGGACCTGTCCCCATCCCGTCACGGGGCCACAACGATCAGGCCACGGGGGTTCACGTACCCCCTGTGCAGTGCGGACACTGACGGGCAACCCCGACGAAAGGAAGCTTGATGAAGCGGACGATCGCAGTGACGGGAGCCATCGGTCTCGCGGTGTTCATGGGAGCGTGCGGCACCGACGATGACGGTGGCACGACCACGGCCGACGAGACCACCACGGAGATGATGACGGAGGAGACCACCACCGACGAGACCACGAAGGACCAGACCACCACCGAGGAGACCGGCGCTGCGGCCGAGGGCGACATCGTCGACACGGCGAACGCCGCGGGCGACTTCACCACCCTCACCCAGGCCATCGAGGCCGCGGGCCTGACGGAGACCCTCAAGGGGCCCGGTCCGTTCACGGTCTTCGCCCCCACGGACGAGGCGTTCGAGGCCCTGCCCGAGGGCACGCTGGACGAGTTGCTGGCCGACCCCACGGGCGACCTGGCGCAGATCCTGCAGTACCACGTGATCGAGGGTGAGGTCCCCGCGGCCGACGTCCTCGAGATGGACGGCCAGACGGTCGCGACCCTCCAGGGCGGGGAGCTCACGGTCGAGGTGGAGGGCGAGAACGTCGCCCTCGTCGACGGCAACGGCACCCGCATCAACGTCGTCCAGACCGACGTGGACGCCACCAACGGCGTCATCCACGTCCTCGACGGAGTCCTGATGCCGCCCGCCTGACCCGCCGGTGACACTCGCTGCGCCCCGACCCGGCCCTTCCCCGACCGGCCGGGGCGCGGCTCATGTCAGCCGGTCGTGTCAGCTGCGCGCGCCAGCCGGTCGGGTCAGCGGGGCGTGTCGTACCTCTTGAGGTCACTGGTGGCCGGGCCCTCGATGAGCTCGCCACACGCCGAGAAGCGGGACCCGTGCCAGGGACAGTCCCACGACCGCTCCACGTCGTTCCACGTCAGCGCGGCTCCCATGTGGGGGCACAGCAGGCCGACGCGGCAGGTCTCGCCGTCGTCGCCCGTCGCCTCCCCCATCGGTCGGATACTCGGCCGTGGCTTGCGCACGATCGCCTGCGCCGCGGTCGCCGCGAGCTGGACGGGCACGTCCGCGAACAGGGGCACGGCGTTCTTCGCGATGCCCGTGATGCTGGGCTTGCCGAACGACACCCGCGGGTCCACGCCCTCGAGCCGGTCCACCATGATCCCGGCCGCCGCCGGCGCGCCCGTGAGGCCCCACTTGCTGTAGCCGCCCGCGAAGTGCACGCGCCCCTTGCCCCACGGCAGGGGCCCGGACTTGGGCAGCATCGTCACCGGGTGGAAATCCTGCGCGGACCAGCCGTGGGTCATCGTCGCGCCGGGGAAGTACTTCTCCGCGTACTCCCGCAGCGAGTCGATCTTGGACGCGGTGCCCGTGGCGGTGCCGGTGCGGTGCCCGTTGCCGCCGACGAACAGCACCTCACCGCCGGGTGAGGGCACCGTCCGCAGCGAGCGGACCGGGCTCTCGACCGAGCCGTACATCCCCTCCGGCAGGCCACCGGGGTACTCGAACGCGCAGAGGTAGGACCGTTCGGGTTCCATCGTCGCGACGGTCGGGCCGCGGTCCAGGGCCGGGGACGCGGTCGCCAGCACGACGTCGCGGGCGGTCATCGTTCCCGGATGGGCGGTGACCTCGACGAACGCGTCGTCCCCGGTCCCCTGCGCTGTGAGTGCGGTGACACGGGCGTGCTCCACGATCCGCACGCCGAGGGCCGTGGCCGTGCGGGCCAGCGCCGCGAGCGCCTCCACCGGGTCGATCTGCATCTGATCCGGCAGCTCCACGGCGGACCGGGCCGGGAACGGCACGTCCACCCGGTCGTACCAGCGGGCGGGCAGACCCAGGTCGACGAGGGTCTTCATCTCCTTGCGCAGGGTCGACGTGCCCATCCGTCCCTTGGAGAACGTCACCGCACGCCGACGCTGGGAGTCGACGCCGTGGGTCTCGCAGAACTCGGCCCACCAGTCGAGTCCGTACCGGTTGGCGTCGGCGTACGCGCGCGCCGTCTCCAACCCGTGCTTGGAGCGGATGCTCGACAGTCGGGTGCCCTGCAGGACCGAGACCTTGGCCGTGGTCGCGCCGCTGGCCCCCGCGCCCACCGTGTGCGCCTCCAGGACCACGACCGCCTTGCCGCGCGCGGCGGCCATCAGCGCCGTGATCAGGCCGGTGAACCCGGCCCCCGCGATCACCAGGTCGACGTGCTCGCCGTCCGGGAACTCGGCCGCCGGGGAATCGATCGTCGTGCGTCGCCAGAATGAAGTGCCCATCGTGCGCCTCCTGGAGGGTGCTCGCCGCGGATGTCGCTGGCGCTCACAGTAAGACCGGTCACGTCCCCCCGCATCCGCTCCTCCGGCCGCCGGTCTCCCCACCGGCGGCCGGCCGGCTACTTCGCGGTGAACCCCGCGTCGACGGGCATCGTCACCCCGGTGACGTGGCGGCCGGACTCCTCCACCAGGTAGAGAACGGCCCGCGAGATGTCGATGGGCTCGAGCATCGGCACGGGCAGGGCGTTGCCCATCGTGTGGCCCTCGGGGTTGTTCGCGAACCACCTGGCCATCTCGTCGTGCGCCACCATCGCGGTCAGGACGCCGGCCGGGTGGATCGTGTTGATGCGGATGTTGTGCGGCGCGAGCCAGATCATGAAGCTGCGCATGAGCCCCACCACCCCGTGCTTGCTGGCTGTGTACCCCGTGGCCGCGCCTGACCCGTCGCCTCCCCGCCCGGACAAGCCGTTGGTCGACGAGATGAGGACGATCGACCCGCCCTCTCCGCGCTCGATCATCAGCGGGGCGATGGCGTGGACCGTGTTCCACACCCCCACGAGGTTCACCATGATGGTGTCCAGGAACGCCTGCTGGGCGTCCGGTTCCTCGCCGCGCTGGGAGTTGATCCCCGCGTTGGCCACCACGATGTCCGGGACGCCGAAGCGCTCCCGGCAGGCGTCGACCGCCGCCGCGACGTCCGCCGGCTCGCGCACGTCGCCCGTCACCGCGACGATCTCCCCGCCGACCGCCTCGACCTCGGCGACCGTCTGCTGCAGGTCATCGGCGGTTGCCAGCCCGTAGGGGACGGTGTCGATGTCCTCGCAGATGTCCATCGCGAGGATCCGCGCTCCCCGCCGGGCGAGCTCCACGGCGTGACTGCGCCCCTGCCCCCTCGCCGCGCCGGTGATGAAGGCGACCCTGCCCGCCAGTGACTGTTCCTGACCCATGTGTGAACCGCTTTCCGATGCGATGAGTTGACTACCGTCAGGATTCAAGCACCGGCCGGGCGCCCGCGGACGGAGATCATCCGGATCCGAGCCGCTCCAGCACCCGTCGGAGCTCCACCGCGAACCCGGCCGCGTCGCGCGAGGAGAGCCGCGCATAGCTCAGCACCAGGCCGGACACCGCGTGTTGCGCGGACTGCCCTCCGAGCGACCGCGTGCGCCACCCGGCCCGCTCGAGCGCGCGCACCACCTCGTCGTCGTCATATCCGGGCAGCACCACACACAGGTGCAGCCCCGCTTCCACGCCCGTGACCTCGAGGTCCGGGCATTCCCGGCGCAGCGCCGCCACGAGCCGGGAACGACGGTCGCTGTACACGCGCGCCGCCCGCGCCAGGTGCCGGTCCATCGCGCCCGAGGTGATGAACGCGGCCAGCGCCTCCGCCGGCAGTGAGGACGGACCCCGGCGGTGGACCGCGAGCCAGCGCTCGACCTCGCGGCGCATCGCCGTCGGTGGCAGGCACCACGCCACGCGCAGGTCCGGGGCCACGGATTTGGAGGACGTGCCCACGTAGGCGACGTGGTCGGTGGCCGCGGGGAGGCTGACCAGCGCGGGCAGCGGGGCGACGCCGTAGCGGAACTCGCCGTCGTAGTCGTCCTCGATCACCAGCGACCCGGTCCGACGCGCCCACTCCACGAGCGCGACCCGGCGGTCCACACTCATGCGGTGCCCCAGCGGGAACTGGTGCGCCGGCGTGGTGAAGACGATCGCCGGCTCCGCCCCCAGCCGCGCAGCGTCGAGGCCGCCCGGCCGCGCGGGATGGAACCGCACCTCCAGGCCCTGCTCCCGGGCCATGAGCACCGCACCGCGGTACCCGGGGTCCTCGGTGTGGAACCGCACGGTCCCGCCCCCGGCCCGCCCCTGCTGCCCGGCGACGAACGCCGCGCACAGGGCCGCGATCGCCGACCGCGAGCTGTCGAACAGCAGCGGGTCGCCCGCGGCGATCCCCCGATGCCGGCGGAGGTGATCGGCCACCGCGACGCGCAACGCCGGGCTCGGTTCCTCCCACGGGTTCAGGCCCGCCAGACCCTGCGCCGCGGCGGCGCGCACCGCCGACCGCCAGGCACGATCGTCGACGAGGGAGGCGTCGGGGATCCCGGGACGGAGATCGCGCGGCGACCGGCCGCGGCGCGGTGCGGGTGGGACCGGCTCCGGGGGCGCGGGTGACGCAGTGGTCGCCGCCGAAACCTCCGGTGACGAGGTGCGGGCGCCCTGCCGCATGAGTGGCGACGACGACGACGAGGTTCGGCTGACTCCGCGCGTCCGCGCCCCGGCCCGTGCAGCCTGACCGGCTCCGGCGGCGACCCGGGTCCCCGACCCCTGGGTGGAGACGATGAAGCCGGCCGCCGACAGTTCATCGAACGCGCGAACCACGGTCCCGCGGGAGAGTCCGGTCTGCTCGGCGAGCGCGCGCGTGGAGGGCAGCCTGTCGCCGTCGGCCACGGATCCGTCGGCGACCAGATCGATGATCGCGTCCGCCAACTCCGCAGCCCCCGACACCTGCCCCACCACCAGGGATCCGGAGCGAGCGGTGCGGGCCATGGGGGAATCGTAGGTCACGGCGTCGCACAGTGGTCTCACAATTCTGCGCGAAATGGTCCTTCCGGGGGCGCCACTTTCGGGGTGGGATGGGGTCCATGACGACCTACCGCCAGTCCCGACGACTCCGCGACGTGCGCTACGACGTGCGTGGCCCGATCCTCACCGAGGCGATGCGCCTCGAGGCCGAGGGACACGACATCCTGCGGCTCAACCTGGGCAACATGCACCCCTTCGGGCTGACCGCCCGGCCGGAGCTCGTCGACGCGGTGGCGGCGGGACTCGCCGCCGGGCAGGCCTACTCCGACTCCCGCGGCATCCCCACCGCCCGCGAGGCCGTGACGGACTACTACCGCCGACACGGGATCGGTGGCGTCTCGCCCGAGAACGTCTTCCTCGGCAACGGCGTGAGCGAACTCATCACGCTGGTCCTGCAGGCCATGGTCGACCCTGGCGACGAGATCCTGGTCCCCGCCCCCGACTACCCGACCTGGACGGGCGCCGTGAACCTCACCGGAGGCGTGCCCGTGCACTACCTCGCCGACGAGTCCGACGGCTGGAACCCGTCGCTCGAGGACATCGAATCCAGGGTCACCCCACGCACCACCGCCCTGGTGATGATCAACCCCAACAACCCCACGGGCGCGGTGTACAGCGAGGACACCGTCCGGGGGATGGCCGACATCGCGCGCCGCCACGGGCTCGTCCTGCTGTCCGACGAGATCTACGAGAAGGTCCTCTTCGGCGACGCCCGCCACCACCACGCCGCGTGGGCGGCCGGCGACGACGTACTGTGCCTGACCTTCGGCGGGCTGTCCAAGGCATACAGGGTGTGCGGCTACCGGGCCGGCTGGGTGGTCGCGACCGGCCCGATCGCCGACGCCACCGACCTACTGGAGGGACTGACCCTGTTGTCCAACATGCGGGTCTGCCCCGGCGTCCCCGCGCAGCACGCGATCCCCGTCGCCCTGGCCGAGGACTCACCGTGGGGCCACGACGTGGTGGACCCGGACGGCCGACTCGAGCGGCAGCTGGCCCGGACCGCCGAGCGCCTCAACGCCATCCCCGGCGTGAGCTGCGTGGCGCCGCGGGGCGCGCTGTACTGCTTCCCGCGCCTCGACCGCGAGATGTTCGGCATCTCCAGCGACGAGCAGTTCGCCCTGGACCTCCTGCGCTCCGAGCACGTGCTGGTCACCCACGGCACCGGCTTCAACTGGCCCGAACCCGACCATTTCCGCATCGTGTGCCTGCCGGAGGCGCCGGTGCTCGACCGCGCGCTCGACGCGATCGCCCGGCACCTGGACCGCCTGCGGCTGGCCGCGGCCTGACCAGCCGCCGCATCGACCCCGTCGACTCCATCGAAAAGACAGTTCCGCACACGTCGCGCGAGAGGCGGGTGTGCCGAACTGTCTTCTCGACGGGCGTGCGCGGGGGGCTTCCGCCGGGGATCAGTTCTGGAGAGCCGGCTTGATGTGGTCCCAGCCGGGCGTGATGTAGTCGACGAACGTCTGCCACCCGTGGAGGCCCTCGTCGCCGTAGTCCACGCGATGCGCGATGCCGTGGCGGTCGAGTTCGCGGGAGAAGCTCCTGGCCCCCTCGATGACCCCCTTTTCCAGCACCAGGCCCTGCAGCATGGCGAAGTAGTCGTCGCCGTAGTTCCGGAGATCCCCTTCGGACACCGCCGTGCCCCCGGTCGCGAAGTACACCGCGGTGCCCTCGAGACCCTCCGGGTGGGAGATCGTGTCGTGGTACTTCCACAGATCGCTTCCGCGCGGGCCCCACATGTTGGCGGAATCGCCGCCGCGCCCATCCACCGAGCCACGGACCGACTGGTAGCCCAGCTCGTCGGTGGTCGAGTAGTAGCCGGAGAGCGCCATGACGCCGTCGTACAGCTCCGGGTAGGTGGCCGCCAGGTGCATTGCGGCCTGCGCACCCATCGACGCGCCGGCGATTCCGTTCTTGCCGTTGTGCTTCGTACCCCGGGTCGCCAGTTCTGCCTCGACGAGGTCGGGCAGCTCCTCGGTGAGGAACGTCTCCCACTTGTTGTAGCCGAAGACCTCGTCCTCGCTCTGCCAGTCGGACCAGTACGAGGAGGGGCCTCCCGTAGGTGTCACCAGGTGGACGTTCTCCTCGGCCATGCGCGCGGGCATGTTCCCGGCCCGCTTCCAGCCCGAGTTACCTTCGACCGAGTCGACCCCGTCGAGGAGATACAACACGGGCGCCGGACCCTCGTCCGTCACGCGGGACGGGAGCACCTCGAGCACGACCTCGCGCTGCATGGCGGCGGAGGTGACGAGCCAGTGCTCGTACTCTCCGTGCTGGGTGATGGCGCGGAGCTCGACTGCGTCGATCGACTCGTCGCGCGGTCGCGGCGGGTTGGGGAGTTCCACGTAGGACCCGGTGCCACCGAGCGGGATGTTGGTGGAACCGGCCGACCCGAGCGACCCGAGTGTCGAGCCCAGCGGAAGGGACCCGGCCGCCGACCCGATCAGCTCCACTTCCTCGAGTCCCAGGGACGAGGTGTCGATATCGCCGCCGATCTGGGCGGAGGCGGGCGCGGCGAATCCCAGGGACAGGATGGCCGCGAGGACGGTGGCGGTAGCGGTGGCGCGGCGACGGACGCGGGTGTTCATCGGGGTCCCCTCATTGTGAGTGTGGCCGAGGTGGGTGCGGCCGAGCGATACAGAAGCGGTCCCGCGCCCCGGTGTGGGAGCGCAGGACCGCTTCTCGAGAAGGTCGATCAGGAACCGGTGGACCCGGAGGAGCCCAGGGATCCGGAGGTCCCCAGGGAACCGGCTGAGCCGGATGCACCCGGGGTGCCCGTTCCGGGCTCGACGTCTCCGCCGTACAAGGCGGGCTTGATGTAGTCCCATCCGGACTCGAAGTTCTTGAGGAAGTTCGGCCAGTTGTGCAGGCCGGTGTCGGCGAAGTCCACCTTGTGCTCGATCCCGGCACGATCGAGTGCCTTCTCGAAGGCCTTCGAGTTCTCGTACACGCCCATCTCCAGCACCAACCCGATTATCAGGTCTTGGTAGTTGGCACCGTATTGCTTGACGTCATCGGGACCGATCTCGGCGTTTCCGGCCGAGAAGTACACAGCCTTGCCGCGCAGACCCTCCGGGTGAGAGATGGTGTCGTTTTCCGCCCACCGCGCGCTACGGTGCGGGCCCCACATGTTCTCGACGTCTCCACCGCGAGTCTCAACGGAGAGCCGCACGGTCTGGTACCCCAGGGCGTCCATGGTCGAGTAGAAGCCACTGAACGACATCACGGCGTCGTAGACATCGGGGTGTGTAGCCGCAAGATGCATGGCCGCCTGAGCGCCCATGGAGATGCCGCCGACGGCTGCCTTGTCATTCGTGTTGAGCCGCTCATCGACGATCGCCGGCAGTTCCTCGGTGAGGAACGTCTCCCACTTGTTGTTGCCCAAGACCGGGTCGATCTCCTCCCAGTCGGTGTAGTACGAGGCGTAGGCACCCGCCGGGTTCACCACGTGAACGTTCTCGTCCTCCATCCGATCAGCGATGTACGCCTGGTGAGCCCAGCCGGTGCTGCTGATCGGCGCACCCACGCCGTCGAGCATGTAGAGGACGGGCGCCTCGCCCGTGCCGCGCGAGGGGACGACCTCGACGGTGATCTCACGCTGCATTGCCTTCGAGGCGATGGTCCAGTACTCGTACGCCTGATCGTTCCCGGCCTTATCGGCGCGGTAGCGCTCGATTCCACGAAACTCCGTCTCGGTGATCGAGGTGTCGACCGGCGTCGGTTCGCCGACAGGAGCCGAGGAGCCCTCGCCGAGCGGGACGTCGGCGGAACCGACCGACCCGAGGAGTCCGGCGGCCGAGCCGATCGGCACGGAGCCGACGGCGTCGATGATCGCCTCGAAGTCTTCCTGGCCGAGCGCCGACGGATCGATGAGTGTCGAGGGGTCGATGCTGGCGGTCTGGGCGAAAGCGGGAGTGGCCGACCCGAGGGTCAGGGCGACGGCGAGTGCGCCGGCGGTCGCAGCCGCGGCGCGGCGGAGTCCGAAGGACATGAAGCTCCAAATGTTGTAAGTAGTGACTTACGAAGCTTAATCCGTTCTCAGCTCAAATCGTTACTCACGCCGTGCGAGTCACTACCCCCTCAGTGCCGCCTCGACCGCCTCCCGCAGGTCCTCGGGCTTCCGGTTGGGTCCGAACCTGTCGATCACGTGGCCGTCGCGGCCCACGAGGAACTTGGTGAAGTTCCATTTGATCCGGCCGCCGAGCACCCCGGACTTCTCGGACTTGAGCCACTCGTAGAGCGGGTGAGCATCCGAGCCGTTGACCTCGATCTTGGAGAACAGCGGGAACTCCACGCCGAAGTTGCGCTCGCAGAACGCGCCGATCTCCTCGTCGGAGCCCGGCTCCTGGTGCGCGAACTGGTCACACGGGAACCCGAGCACTACAAAGCCCTCGTCGCGGAACTCCTCGTACAGCTTCTGCAGCCCCTTGTACTGGGGTGTGAACCCACACTTGCTCGCGGTGTTGACCACCAGGACGACCTGCCCGGCGTAGTCGGACAAGTCCTTCCCGCTCCCGTCGAGCAGGCTCGCCCGAAAATCCGCGAGAGTTGTCTGGTCGTGGCGCATGGGCACTCCTCGTCGTCGCCCCGGCCCCGGTCGGCCGGCCCTCGACGCCATTGTGACCGTTATCTGGAGTCTGGTCAGACGTGGCCGTGACGTCCAGCACAAGACTCAGCGGATCGGAGGTCTTCCTTGTGGACGTGGTTATCTGGGGTCGTCCGTCAAGCTGCTCGGCCCCAGTCACCGCTCCGGGTTCGACGCCCGTAGTCGGCCGAGGGCGTGTTCCAGTTGTTTCCGGAGTCGCTGGTTCTCGGCGGTGAGGTCGCGGACGCGCGCGTTGGCAACTTCGAGGCGGCGTATCAGGGATGCATCGGTGGAACGTTGAGACGCGGGCAGTGGTGCGCCGACGGCACCCTGCTGGAGGCCGCGGAGCCGGCGGACCTCGGCGCAGATGTCGTCCTGGGTGTAGAGCCAGGACCGCGAGACGTGTGCCTTCTGCGCGACGATCTGGAAGGTGACTGCTCCTCCCTCGCGGTCGAGGTCGCGAAGAGCCTGGGTGGCTTTGGCACGGGCGGTCTCGTGGCGCCGCTGGGCGGCGGCGATCAAGTGGTGGCTGTTATCGGCATGCATCAGGTACTTGCCTCGTCGTCCTGGTCGTCCTCCAACGAGGTGATGATCTGATCGAGGTTTCCCAGGACCTGCTGGTTCATCTCGATCAGTCGTTGCTGGCCGCGGGCTTCGGCAGCGGTGATGATCTGCACGACCTGTTGACGATGCTGGCGGTGCTCGGGCAGGGACTCGGAGGTGGTGATGAACATTGGGCAGCTCAGGCACGCGTTCGCGTGCGGGCAGGATTGCTGGACCGGCAGTCCGCAGAAGCCGTTGGGCAGGGCCTGGGTGGCCCGCCCGACGCGCTGCTTGGCCCAGGCCGCCTCGGCCAAGGGGCCGTCCGGGTCGAGGGTGACGGTCTCGCCCTTGATGTTGACCTTCCGTGAAGCTTCCCAGTGCCGGCGGATCGTGGTGTCACTGAGCCGGGCATAGTGGGCGGTCATGACGTGGGAGTCGTGGTCGAGAATCCGCCGGACCACTTCTTGGGGGACGTCTCGGTTGATCAGTCTCGTACCCAGGGTGTGCCGGAAACTGTGCGGGACGACGCGAACGGGCTGGCCGTGCTCATCACGGACGTCGCAGCGCTTGAGCCAGCTGTGCAGCGCCTTGCGGTAGACCCCGTCCCCGACCGACTCGCGGCCGTCGTCGTTGTCCGTGACTCGCGGGAAGAGCACCGGCTCCCCGCCCGGCCACCGCTCGTGCACACGGCGACGCTGCGCAGTGATGGCTTCGGCGAGGTCGGCGTCGATGGGCACCAGGGCTTCGCGTTTCATCTTGCGGTTGAGGTAGCGCAGGTAGGGCGCTCCCTCGCCGTCGTAGACGATGCAGTCGGTCGGCAGACGGACGGTGTCGGTGATGCGCAGCCCGCAGCCCATCAGGATCAGCGTGATCAGCTCATAGGCGGCGTTGTTCCACTTGGCGAGGTTGTCCGGGTTCTCCAGCTGAGCCATCACGGTTTCGCTCAGCGCGCGCGGTTGCCGGATGGCCTCCTTGGGGAAGTCCTCGCTGAAGAACATCACCGTCGAAGGCAGGGAATCGTCCCAGCCGTGCTGCCGGATGGTGGTGAAGAACAGGTCCAGCTGGCCGATCAACATGCGGTGCTTCACGGTGCCCGAGAACCGGGCGTGCAGGTGCGCGAGGTAGCGCTCCAGCAGGTCCCGGTCCAGGTCTGCCAGCCCCTGGACGGAGGGTGCCACGTCCGCGAGGAACTGCCCGAAGTGCGCGATCGCCCGCGTGCCCGAGGAGACGCTGACCACCCCGAGGCCCGTGGCCAGGCGCCAGCGGGCCCAGCGTTTGGCCAAGGCTTTGAGCCAGGGCTGCGGGATGTCCTCGAAGGTGATCCGGGCCAGCCGTCCGTGCTTGATGCCAAGTTCACGCAGCCGCCAGACGTCCTTGCCGTACTCAGCATCCCAGCTGTTGGTCTGAAGGGACGTTCGGCGCCGCTCACGCCCGGCCCTTGATGGCTGTTCGGGCGCCAGCGGGCTCGGCGCACTCACAGTCGCCCCTCTCGGCCGGTGAACCAACCCGCTTCCTCCAGCGCCTTGCGAGCGTCCTCGGCGCTCAGGTGCCCGTAGACGGCGGCGGTGGTGGTGATGTCGGCGTGGCCGAGGAGCTTGGAGACCACCTCGATCGGCACACCGTCGCGCAGCATCCGGGTCGCGGCGGTGTGGCGGTACCAGTGCGGGTCGAAGTCGATCCCGGTGCGCCGCCGCAGACGCTTGACCAGGTCGTAGACGGCCGTGTAGGTCAGCGGGTGACCGTGGGGTCGGCCCCAGAGGTTGACGAAGACGTAGTCGGAGTCTAGATCGTCGTACTCCAGGTGAAGGTAGTCGGCGTAGAGCCGGACCAGCTCCGCGCTGACCGGCACCGTCCGCGGTGCGCATGACTTGGAGCGGGCACCGTTGCCATTGACCCGGCGCTGGACCGTGATCTGGGACTCGGCAGCGGCAATGTCCTCATGCCGCAGCCCCAGCGCCTCACCGATCCGCATCCCGGTGTCGAACAGCACCGCGAACAAGAACCGGTCCCGCAGATGGTCACAGGCATCGAGGATCGTCTGCACCTCGGCGGCGGAGAGCACGCGCGGGAGCTTGCTCTGCGCGCTCAGCACGATGGCCCGCCGAGCCTGCGGTTTGCCCTTGCTGATGTGGTGCAAGAACGGCTTCCACCCCGAGCCACGACCTCCGGCCGGCTGCCACGTCCTGAGCAACTCCCCGAGGTCGACGCCGTGGCGCGCCGCGTGCTGGTAGAAAGCGCTGAGCGCGGAGAGTTTCCGGTTGACCGCGGACTCAGTGCAGTGATGCTCCACCGACGGCAGGATCGGGACCGTCCCGTCGCGCAGCTGCGGCGGTCGGCGTAGCCAGGCGACGAACTCGGCGACGTTCTCCAATCGCACCTCACGCCAGTCCAGGTTCTGGGCACCGAGGAACACGAACCAGTCCTTCAGGTCGTGGGCGTAGGCTTTGACCGTGTTCGGAGACCGCTCGATCTGAGTCAAGTACGCGAGGTACCGCTCGATCGGAGTCACCGGGGCACCGTAACCGTCCAGCACCGTCCATGACTCCACGGCATCGACCGGCGATAGCACCCGCTGGACAAATAGGTCTCTCATGTGGCGCTGGAAACGCTCCGCTGGCCTCGCTTCGCTGCGCCACGGATGTGGCGGGAGCATGCGCGGCGATTGTTGGCGTTGCTGGCGTCCAGGAACGGGCGGCCACAGTGACTGATGCTGCACGCCTTGACCCGGTGCCATCCTCCGAACTGGACGAGGAGATAGAGGAGGTGGCGAATCTCCTCGTCTGCGAGGGGTTCGTTCCAGCCGGTGCGCCATCCACGGGTGGGCGTCGTGGGACAGCGCGCGAGGTCATTCCATAGGAGCTCCAGAGCTGTTACACCGTCGGGCAGCAACGTGATGTAGCGCCGGAGGATGCCTGGACTCTTTTCAGCGTGCGTTGCGAGGATTGCTGCCAGACGCGTGATCTCGCCGGTGCGAGCGTCGAGGCCCCTGCCCGCCCGTCCTGGACGTGGTGGCGTGGTCATCTCGTGCGTTCCGTTCTGGACTGCGCGCGGTTCGCGATGGCACGGAGTCGCGGATCGTCCGCCTCAGTGTGGCGGGAGAGGACCACCTGAGCTGTCGGAGTGCGCAGTTCGTACAGGGCCATGGCCGCCGAGAGGCGAACCTCTTCGTCGGTGTCCTGCAGCGCCTGGGCCAGGGCATCGGTGGCACCTTCGGCACCCGTGCCGATGAAGCCGAGGACTTCGGCGGCGTGGCGCCGCACTGGTGCCTCGTCGCTGGTCAGTGACGTGACGAGGAATGGCACAGCCGTTCCGCCGAAGGATGCGAGGTCGCGGGTGAGTCCGTTCTGACTGGTGCTGTCGCCGGTTCCCAGATGCGCTGCCAGGGTCGGGATGGCTCGGGGGTCGCCGATGCGGGTGAGTGCCCACCTGGCCTTGGCCGCCACGCCGGGGTCGTCGTCGGTTACCAGCGGCACGATGGTGTTTGTGGTCGCTGGGTCCGCGATCTTGCTGAGGACGTGCAGCGCTTGCACGCGCGAAGCAGTATCGGCCCCGGCCAGGGCGTCCAGCAGAAGGGGTGTGGCTGCCTCCGCGACGCGGGTGACCGCCCAAGAGAGCGTGTCGCGGACGAAGAAGTCCTGCTCGGACCACAACCGTGCCACAAGCACCGGAGCGGCAGCAGGGTCGGCCAACGTGCCGAGGTCGAGGGCCGCGGTCTGACGCACATCCCGGTCGGGGTTCGTGAGCCCGTGGAGAGCATCGTCGACCTGTGGGTTGCCGGTGGGCTCAATCGGCTCGCCCAGGCCTGCGGCAGCGGCGAACTCCGGCCACATCTCCGTGATGGCCGCAAGGATCTTCGCCTGGGAGTCGGACAGCCACGTGATGGTCGCGGACTCACTGGGGCCGCCTTCGTAGCCCGCGAGGTCCACGGCGCGTCCCTCGACCCATGTCCGGCGCACGCGGGCGGTGTCAGCGATGACGTCGAGGGGATTGCCGGCCACGAGCACGAGGTCTGCCCTCTTGCCTGGGCTCAGGGTTCCGCGGTCGTGCAGGCCGAATAGGCGCGCCGGCACGGAGGTTGCGGCGCGCAAGGCGTCGGCGGGACCGAGGCCGGCTGCTGTAGCCAGGTGGTGAATCTCCCGGTGGAGGCTGGCGCCATAGATCAGGCCGGGGTTCGGGACGTCCGTTCCGGCGAGGATCGCACAGCCGCGCCGTGCCAGTTCACGGACGTTGGTAGAGGCCGCACCCAGGTTCGGTCCGGTGGGTGGCATCCACCGCCGGGCTTGAGTGTCGAGCATCTCGCGCCAGGCCGGTGTCAGCTGGGTATCGAGCGGGACGTCCTCGCGCAGCGGCATGATCCCTGCGCGCACGGGGAAGCCGTCCGAGATCGTCAAGGTCGCGATGACAGCGAGCCCGGCCGTGGCCACCTCGTCCAGCTGCGTCTGGCTCATGGGGACGAACGGCACGTGCGCGAGCATGTCCACCCCGCACCGGGCGACGAGTGCTGCTCCCTCGCCCGTCGAGACGTGAGCGACGACCGGCAGCCCGGCGGTATGCGCGCTCTGGACAAGGGCGAGGATCGTCGCCTCGTCTAGGGCCGGGATGTCCAGCATCGCCCCAGACCCGTCGTCGTAGATTACCTTCAGGTGCGTTGCGCCCTCGGCCACCCGGCCAGCCACGAAGGGCTCTGCATCGCCCGGGCCCGTGACATAGGGAAAGGGCGAGTACGCCATTGTGGGGTGTCCTCCCGGGGCGGTTGCGCCGATGCTCGAGGTCACGAAGTCCGCGCGCGCAGGTCCGTCGCCGCGGCGAGAGGTGAGCACCGCCGTGCGTTCAGCCGCGATGAGGTCCGGCTTGGAGAACTGGTCGACGAGAGTCGTCACGCCGAACTGAGCGGCGAGCACGGTGCACTCCGGCGCCAGATGCACGTGCGCGTCAATGAGACCGGGCAGCAGCGTCCCGCCCTCGCCGTCGATGACCACATCTCCCGCTCGAATGATCTCCTGCTCGCCGACCGCGTCGACCAGACCCCGATCAACACGCACGTGCGTTCCAGCAAGAACTGCCGTCCCATCGAAAATGCGGTCTGCCTTGATGACGAAGGGTTGTGCTGCACTCATACAGGCGACGTTAGAAGTTGCCGTAGCGAGAGGGTCAAGCCGCTACCGTTGGGTTGTGCAGTACTCGATCAGCCAAGTCGCCAAGATGGCCGGCGTCTCAGCCCGGACCCTGCGGCACTACGACGAGATCGGTCTGCTCGCCCCGGCAGCGGTTTCCTCCAACGGCTACCGCTGGTACGGCCGGAGCCAGCTGCGCCGGTTACAGCGCATCTTGCTGCTGCGCGATCTCGACGTCTCGCTTCCGCAGATCAACGCCATTCTCGCGGGAGATGACGGCGAAGCCTCCGCGCTGCGTCGCCACCTGATGCTCGTTACCGCTGAGCGAGACCGCCTCGACCGGATCGCTGCCACGATCGTCCGTACCCTGGACGACCTCGAAGGCGAGGACCGCCTGCCTGATGAGGAGTTCTTCCGGGGACTGGACGAGGAACGAGCACAACTTGCCGCCACCCTTCAGGAACGATTCGGAGACGCTGCCGCCAGCACCCTGCAGATCGCGGCCGCTCGCACGGCACATTGGACCAGGAGCGACTACGACCAGGCAGCGGCCGACGGCCGGGAGCTCTACGGCCGCCTATCCCGCACACGTCAGTCCGGCGTCGACCCCGCCTCACCACAAGCGCTCGACATCGTTGCGGAGCACTACGAAGCCGTCCATGCCATGTGGCCCGTCGATCCCGCGGCCTACCACGCTCTCGCTGACCTGATCGAGAGCGACCCCCAGCAGCGAGACGTCGTGGGGGCCGAAGATCGCCACCTTGCCCCATGGCTGGCAGCCGCCATCCGCGCCTACGCCATCCACCGCCTCGACTACCGTCGCCCCTCAGACTGAGACGGGACATTCGTGCGCTACTGGCGCCAGGCTTCTGGTGTGGACACGTCCAGGACATGAAGCGCCAGGCCAGACCCCGCTTCCCGCCCGCGGACTCTAGATAACGATCGTTTTCAGGCCCCGCGTGCGGGCGTACTCTGGCAGACCCGCGCGTGAGGAGCCCGCCCGTGAGCCGATTGATCTACACCGCCTTCGTCTCGCTCGACGGCGTCGTCGAGGCCCCCGGCGGCGAGCCCGGGTACCACAACACCGGCTGGACGTTCGCGGTCGACTTCGACGAGGACGTCTACTCGATCAAGGCCCGCGAACAGGACGAGGCCGGCGCGATGATGCTCGGCCGCGTCAGTTACCAGGCGTTCTCCGCCGTGTGGCCGCAGATGGACGACGAGTTCCCCCGCTACAACGCCATGCCCAAGTACGTGGTGTCCACGACGTTGGCCGAGAGTGACCTTGTCGAGGGATGGGGGACGACGACGATCCTGCGCACGCTCGACGAGGTGGCCGCGGTGAAGGAGGCCGAACCGGCGCCGATCCTCGTGCACGGGTCGGCGACGCTGGCTCGGACCCTCTCCGACGCCGGGCTCATCGACCGTTATCACCTGCTGGTGTTCCCGTTCGTCCTCGGCGCCGGCAAGCGCATGTGGAGCGAGACCGACAAGCCCCGGCAGAAGCTGGAGTTGGTCGAGAGCGAGGCGTACCCCAACGGTGTGCAGAAGCTGATCTACGACGTCGACGGATTCGACCCGGGCGTCTGAGATCTAGCGGGCCGCGCCGCGGGAGACCTCGGGCATCGTCACCGCCGACACCGCGCCGATCACCCCGAGCACCGCGAGGAAGATCAGCGCCCACTGCACGCCCAGCACCGCGAGCGCCGAGCTGATCCCGCCCACCACCAGCAGGATGATCCCCATGGCCGTGTTGCCCACTGCCACGTAGGTGGTCCGGAGATCGCCCTCGGCCACGTCCACCACGTAGGTCTTGCGGCCGACGCGGACGCCGGAGTGCAGCAGCGTGAGCAGGAAGTAGGCCCCGACGAACACCGTGGCCCCCAGTGCCGACCCGCCGTCGAAGCCCGGGATCGAGACCGCGAGCACCAACGCGACCGCCACCGCCGACGCGGCCGTGGCGGCGCCCGCCATGAGCAGTCGGCTCGACCGGTCGGCCAGGCGCCCGAAGACGCGCCCCCCGATCAGTGACGCCACGCCCGAGGCGAGGATGAACCCACCCAACCCGGCCAGCGCCCCGGAGCCCGAGGCGACCGACATCGACACGATGAACGGCGGGCTCAGCGAGGACACCAACAGCAGGCCGCGGACGGTCACGAACTTGCGGAACGTGGCGTCGTCCCGGAACAGCCGCGCCGCGTCCGCGAACCACGTCGTCGACTCCTCCGACGCGCCGCCGGCGGCCGCGCCGTGGTCCTTCGCCGCGCCGTGGTCGTTTGTCGCGCCGTGGTCCTTCGCTCCCCGGCGGAAGCGCCCCTCGCCGGCCGGTTCGACCACGCGGGAGTACGTCGACGCCGAGAGCAACCACAGCACCGCGCCCGCCACCAGCAGGAACGCCAGTTCGGTGCTGTCGAGGTCGCCGCCGCCGAGGATCCGGATGGCCAGGCCGAGCGTGATCGCGACCAACCCCGCCGCCGACGTGGCCAGCCCGATGATCTGTCCGCGCTCCCCCGACGGGATGGTGCGGCCCTGCACGTCCTTCGACGCGATCGAACACAGGCAGCGGCCCAGCGAGAACACCACGAGCGCGACCAGGATGCCGACGCCCGCCGCCGTCCCGTGCCCGAGGGCGGCGATCGCGGCCATTGCCGCCACCGATGCCGCCTGCACCAGCGCGCCCGTGACGAACACCCACTTGCGGCGGCGCACCCGCACCACCAGCGGCGTGAGGAAGGCCTGCGGCAGCATCGACCCGGACTCCCGGATCGGCACCAGCAGGCCGACCAGCGCCGCCGGCACCCCGAGCACGTGGAACAGCCACGGCAGCACGGTCGATGCGTTGACCGTCTGGTCACCCGAGGACTGCAGCGTGTTGGCGGCCACGAGCCTCAGCCCGTTGCGCGGAAGCTCGCGGCGGACGACGTCGGGGAGGTCGCGCTCGGCGTCGGCATCGCGGGTGACGAGGCGAGAATAGAAGCGTTCGGCGGTGGTCACCATTCAAGAGAATAGCGGCCCGCCCGCCGGGGCATCCGGGCCCCTTCGCGGCCTCGCACAGACGGCGACCGGCGCCGGGGGATCACCCCGGCGCCGGTCGCGTGCTCTCTGTGCGTGTCCGCCCGGATCAGGCAAGCGGACGCGCGCAGATCAGGCGAGCGGGCCGCCGCAGTTCGGCCACGCGCCCGGGCCCTGGCCCGCGAGCACGCGTTCGCCGATCTGGATCTGCTGCTCGCGCGTGGCCTGGTCGGCCGTCGCGGCGAACTCGCCGCCGCCGTAGCCGCTCCACGTCTGGGCCGCGAACTGCAGGCCGCCGTAGTAGCCGTTGCCGGTGTTGATGTGCCAGTCGCCACCGGACTCACACTGCGCGACCTGGTCCCACGCGCTCGGCGGGGCCGCGTTCGCCGCCGGAGCGGCCAGTGACGCGCCCCCGGCGGCGATACCGCCGGCCATGATCGCGCCGGTCAGGGTTCGTACGAGCTTCTTCTGCATCTCCGTGACCTCCTGTGGATCTCGTGTCGTGCGTCGATCTCCTGTCGCGGCGGCCGACACTACGAACCGACCGGCGGGCCCCCGCAACCCCCTCCGCGGGTCCGGGGCCGGGGCCGAGCAGCACACGGGGGCACGGCGGGGACGGATCATTGCTGGTCACCGCACCGGTTCGGCGGGATCGACGCCAGGCGGGACCGGTCGCGTGAGAAGGCTCACCTCGTCGTCGTCGACCCGCCGGATGTCCAGGCACCCCTAGGCTCGTCGACATGACCGAACACCGGGTGGACATCGACGGCCGCACGGTGGCCGTGCACGAGTGCGGAGATCCCGCGGGGGCGCCGCTCATCCACTTCCACGGCACGCCGGGATCACGGCTCGAGGCGGACTTCGGGGCCAGGCTCGCCGAACGGGCCGGCGTCCGCGTCATCGGATTCGACCGACCCGGGTACGGCCGGTCGGACGCAGGGCCGATCAGCCTGGCCGGCGTCACACGTGATGTAGAGGCGATCGCCGACGCCCTGGGCCTCGGGAGGTTCGCGGTGTCGGCGTGGTCGGGGGGTGGGGCGTTCGCGCTGGCCACCGCCGCGGCGCTGCCCGGGCGGGTGCTGCGGGTCGGGGTCTCCGGTGGTCTCGCGCCGTACGAGGGCAGGCCGGGCGCACGGGAGTCACTCACGCCGAACGACCTCGACGCGCTGTCGCACCTGCCCGACGACCCGGCCCGGGCGGCGGAGGTGTTCCGCACCGGCAACTCCGACTTCCTCGACGCGATGCTCTCGGTCCGCGACGACGAGGCGGCGCCCTGGGTCGACTGGATGTTCGCGGCCAGCGACCCGGCCGTGGTCGCGGACCCCGACGCCCGACACGCCCTGTTCGTCAACTTCCGCGAGGCGCTGCACCGGGGCGCCGACGCGATCGCGTGGGACAACGTCGCGTTTGTGGGGCCCTGGGGTTTCCGGGTCGAGGACATCGCCGCGCCGGTGCTGCTCTGGTACGGCGACGACGACGAGATCGCCCCACCCGACCACGGGCGATGGCTCGCCGCGCATATGGGCTCGGCCCACCTGACGGTCTACGAGGGCCAGGGGCACCTGCTGCCGCTGGCCCACTGGGACGAGATGCTGCGCGCGCTGACCGCGCCGGCGTGAGCGCGCCCGCGTGAGTTCGCCCGTGTGAGCTCGCCCGCTCGAGCTGGCGGGAGAGATGGCCGTGCACTCCCGCCGCCCGGCGCACATACTGGCCGCATGAGTGACTACACGAAGGGCGACCACGTCGAGTGGAACTCCGAGGCCGGGATGGTGCGCGGCGTGATCCGCGAGATCCACACCGAGGACGTCGAGTTCAAGGGGCGCATGCGGCGCTGCAGCACGGACGAACCGCAGTACGAGATCGAGAGCGACAAGACCGGTCACCTGGCCATGCACAAGGGCTCGGCGCTACGGAAGATCGACTGACGCGACTGCGGCGAGGCTGCGGTGCGCTGCGGCCGGGCGCCGCGGCGGTCAGCCGGAGACGGCGGAGGCGAGGTTGGACAGCGAATCCTCCATCTGCTGCTCCGACACCAGCGGGAACGACACCTTCTTGAGTACGTCCTTGTCCGTGACCTTGGACCAGTCGTAGGTGTGACGCACCAGCGTGGAGTCCGGGCCCTGCGCCTCGAGCTCCCAGACCCACTCCCAACCCTTGGGGTCGGTGCCGGCGGGTGCGGGCTGCCACGCCAGGATCTTGTCCTTGCCGAATCCGGTCACGTGGTTGTCCATGCGGTACTCGCCGCCCATGTGCTCGCCCTCCATGTCCATGGAGAAGACGTCGCCGACCTGCTGGATGCGGTCGGACTTGTAGTCGCCCCGGACGAAGCCCGACCCGTCGAGACGGGCGTGGTTCTCCGGGTTGGAGAGGAACTCGAAGATCTCGGCCGCCGAGTGGTCGATCACGCGCTCGACGGTGATGGCAGTGGAATTACTCATGACCCCACCGTGCACCCCGGGACAGCGGAACGCATCCGGTCGGTCGTCCGCTCCGAATTCACCGTGGATTCACCCCGATAGCCCCAGCCCGACCGATGCGGGTGCCAGGATGGGATATCGATTCGAAGGTCCTAGATTGGGAGTGGTCGCTGTGTCGAGGTCTGTTGGTCGCCGGGCGGTTCTGGCGTCGGTCGCGGTGTTCGCGGCCGGCGCCCTCGGATTGGCGGGCTGTTCCGAGCCCGCCACCACGGGCTCCGGCGAGACGTCCGACTCCGCGGCCGCGTCCGGGGAGGTCACCCTGTACACCTCGGAACCCCAGGCCAAGATCGACGAGATCATCTCCGCGTTCAACGAGGAGCAGCCGGACATCGAGGTGAAGGTCTTCCGTGCGGGCACCGGCGACCTCAAGGCCCGCATCGAGGCGGAGCGGAGCACCGGCGCGGTGGCCGCCGACATCCTGCTCGCGGCCGACGTCCCGACGTTCGAGCAGTACAAGGACCAGGACCTCTTCCAGGAGTTCGAGCCGAGCGAGGCCGACGCCATCGAGGATGTCGCCGTCGATCCGGACGGGTTCTACGTCGGCACCCGCATCATCCCCACCGTGATCGCCTACAACACAGGTGACGTCACGGACCCGCCCACGTCCTGGGCCGAGTTGGCCGAACCGGAGTACCTCGACCGGATCATCCTGCCCAACCCGGACGTCTCCGGTGCGGCCGCCTTCAACGCAGCGGCGTGGAGCCTGCAGCCCGACCTCGGCGAGGAGTGGATCAACCGGCTCGGCGCCAACAACCCGCAGGTCGCCGAGTCGAACGGCCCCGTCTCCCAGGCCGTCGCCGAGGGATCCAAGCCCTTCGGCATCGTGGTGGACTACCTGGTCCGCGATCTCGCCGCGCAGGGCTCGCCCATCGCCGTGAGCTACCCGAGCGAGGGCGTCCCCTACATCACCCAGCCCGGCGCGGTCTTCGCCGACGCCCCGAACCCCGAGGCCGCCAAGCTCTTCCTCGACTTCATCGTGTCCCAGAAGGGCCAGCAGATCGCGGTGGAGCAGAACTACCTGCCCGTCCGTGACGACGCCGGAACCCCCGGGGGCGCCCCGGCGCTCACCGACATCACGCTGTTCGACCAGGACCTCGAGGCGATCGCCGCCTCCCAGGACGAGGCCGTGGCCACCTTCAACGCCGCCGTCCGGTAGGTGACGCTCCCCCTCCGGCTGGCACTGTGGGCGTCCCTCGCGGGCGTCATGGTCGTGCCCCTGGCCCTGGTCATCTCCCTGGGGCTGGGGGCGAACCACCTCCCTGAACTCATCGAGCAGGGCCTGCTCCGCGCCACCGCCAACAGTCTCGTCAGCTCACTGCTCTCGGCGATCGGGGCGGTCATCATCGGCACGCTGATGGCGTTCCTGCTCGACCGCACCGACCTGCCCGGTCGCGGCGCGCTCCGACTGTTGCTGCTCACCCCGCTGTTCATCCCGCCGTTCATCGGCGCCATCGCGTGGAGCGGCCTGCTCACCGACGGTGGCCTGGTGGACCGGGTGCTGGGGTTCTCCCCGTGGAACTTCTACGGCGGGCCCGGGGTGGTCTTCCTCCTCACCCTGCACGCCTACCCGATGGCCTACTTCGTGGTGGCCGCGGCGCTGCGCAGGATCCCCGCCGAACTGGAGGAGGCGAGCCGCCTCTCCGGTGCCCGGCCGTCGCGGACGCAGGTCGACATCACGCTGCCGCTGATCCGCCCGGCCATGGCGGCGGCGTTCACCCTGACCTTCGTCAGCGGGATCGGCGACTTCGGCATCCCCGTCATCGTCGGCCTCCCGGCCGGGTACGAGACGCTCTCCACCATGGTCTACCGGTTCCTCGAGTCGGGTTCCGTGGCCTCACCGCTGCAGACCGTCTCCCAGATCGGGGTGGTGCTGCTCCTGCTCGGCGTGCTGGGCACGCTGCTGGACCGGCAGGTCACCAAGGGGTCCGTGGAGTTCGGCGGCACCGGACGTCCCGCCGACCCCCAGGCCCTCGGCCGTGCGCGCGTCCCGCTCGGGGTGATCGCGTGGGTCGTCAGCGTCGTGGTGACCCTCGCCCCGCTCGTCGGGCTGGCCGTCCGGGCGCTCCTGCCCGCCCCGGGGGTCCCGCTCACCCTTGAGACCGCGACCCTGGACAACTTCCGCCGCGCGCTCACCGCCTCGACCACCATCGACGGCGTGACCAACTCCGTGGTGCTCGCGCTCGGCGCCGCCGTGGTCTGCGGCGTCCTCGGCCTGCTCGTCGCGCTGTTCACCACGCGGTTGGCCGGTCGTGACCGGGAGCCGATGCTCCTGTCGGTGCTGCTCCCGCAGGCCGTGCCGGGCCTCGTGATCGCCACCGGGTGGCTCATCCTCGGCCGCTACACCGGGCTGTTCAACACCCGCTGGGTCATCCTCGGCGCGTACGTCACGGCGTTCACGGCGATCGTCGTCCAGACCGTCCGCGGACCGCTCGCGGGGATCCACTCGTCGATGGAGGAGGCCGCGCGGATCGGCGGGGCGAAGGCGCTGCGCTCCCGCCTCGACACCAGCGTGCGCCTGGCGTTGCCGTCGGTCGGGATCGGCATGATCATGGTCGCGGTGACGGCGGTCCGCGAACTCACGCTCTCGGTCCTGCTCGTCGCGCCCGGCACCCAGACCCTCGGCGTGGTGATCTTCCAGTACCAGCGGGCGGGGGACTACAACGCCTCCTCCGCCCTGTCCGTGGTCCTCATGGTGGTGGGCCTGCTGGTCCTGGCCGCCTTCGGCGCCCGCTACAGCCGACCCGCCACCGGGTCCGAATCCGCACCCAGGAGTATCCGTGCCTGAACTCGTCGCCCACGGCGTCGGCGTCCGCTTCGGCGAGACCGTCGCCCTCGACAACCTCGACGTGCGGGTGGACTCCGGCCGGATCCTCGCGCTCGTGGGGCCGTCCGGGTCCGGCAAGTCCACCTTCCTGCGCGCCATCGCCGGATTCGAACGACCCACCGCGGGAACGATCCGGGTCGGCGACAGGACCCTGGTCGGCGACGGCATCCACCTCCCGCCCGAGGAGCGGGGTCTCGGCATGGTCTTCCAGCACCACGCCGTGTGGCCGCACCTCAGCGTGGAGGACAACGTCGCCTACCCGCTGCGGCGTGCGAAGGTCCCGGCCGCCCGGCGGCGCCGACTCGTCGCGGAGGCACTCGAGACCGTCGAACTGGGCGACTTCGCCCGTCGTCGCCCCGACACCCTGTCCGGCGGCCAGCGGCAGCGGGTCTCGCTCGCCCGGGCGATCGTCGCGCGGCCGGGGGTGCTGCTCCTCGACGAGGCCCTGTCCGCACTCGACGAACCCCTCCGCGCGTCCCTCCGACTCATGCTCCGCCGGCTGGCCGCCGAGCACGACCTCACGATGGTCCACGTCACCCACGACCGCGGTGAGGCACTGGCGATCGGGGACGAGGTGGCCGTCCTCCACCGGGGCCGGCTGGTGCAGTGCGACGTGCCCGACCAGCTCGATGCCGCCCCGAACAGCGCGTTCGTCGCGGGCTTCCTGCACGATGCCACGCTCGTCGACGGGACCGTCTCCGGTGACGGGTTCCGTTCCGACACCGGCGGGATCACCCTGCGCCCCGACGCGCTGACCGGCCCCGCCGGGTCCGTGACGGGCCCGGCGACGCTCGCCCTCCTGCCGGGCGGGCTCGCCCTGAGCACTCCCGGCGCCAGGGTCGAGACCGCGGCCGGATCAGGATTCGGGCCGGGGGTCGGGGCAGGTCCGGGGGTCGGGGCCGGGCCCGACCGGATCGGCGCGGAGTTCGTCACCTCGCTGTACGGCCGTAGCGGTCGGACCGTCATCTGCCGGCACGGGGACATCGAGCTGCGGGTCCTCGTGCCGACGGGCACCGCCGTGCCGACGCGGGTGGGCGAGGCCGTGGGGATCGACGTACGCCGCGGGTTCGTCTACCCACGCGACTGAGACGGGAGCCCGAGCCCACGGACCCGAACCCCGGGCCCACAGCCCACAGCCCACGGCCGCGGGCCCGGGCCCGGGCCGCGGGGCTCATGGGGTCGATCAGCTCCTGGTTGTCGTCACGCAGGTCCACGGCGCACCACTGAGGGGAGCGGGTGATGATCTTGTCCGGCCGAGCAGAGGAATTCGCCTGTATCGCCCGAGTGGCTCTGCGCGAAATCCTCTGCTCGGCCGCAGTGGGCCCGTCCCCGGACCCGGGCCAGGTCAGCGGCCGCGCGCCACGACTCTGCCGATGAGGCGCGTCGAGCCCAGGAAGGGCACGCGGGTGAAGCGCTTGGAGTACCAGAAGAACGTCGCCAGGGCGTCGGGCGTGATCACCACTCGCCGGGCCTCGATGCCACGCACCGATCGCCGCGCGATGATCTCCGACGTCAACCGCGTCCGCGACAGCAGCTTGCGTGCCATCTCGTCCGCCCGCGCGTCCTCACCGGACAGGGAGTCCGCCAACCCGGACCGGAAGAACTGCGGGCAGATCACCGACGTCGACACCCCGCGGGGCCGGAGCTCGGCGTCCAGGGTCTCCCCCAGCGCCACCGCCGCGGCCTTGGTCGCGTTGTAGGCGCCCATCTGCGGAGCGTGCACCAGGCCGGCGGCCGAGGCGGTGATGACCAGACGGCCCCCACGGCCGAGTTTCGGCGCGAGCGCCCGGCAGCCGCGCACCACCCCGAGCAGGTTGATGTCCACGATCCGCTGCCACGCCTCCATCGAGGTGGAGCCGAGCGCACCGCCGATCGCGATCCCCGCGTTGTTGACGAGGATGTCCAGCGACTCGATCTCCTCCGCGGCGGCCCGCCAGTCGTCATCCGAGGTGACGTCGACCCGGCGGTACGTCCACCGCCCCACCAGTTCCTGCACGGCGGGCGGGGGCTCGGCGTGGACGTCCGTGAGGATCACCTCGTCCCCGAGTGCCAGGTACTCCCTGGCCAGCGCCAACCCCAACCCCGACGCGGCACCGGTGATGAACACGCGCCTGCCACCACCGTCGGCGACCGCCCGCCCGGACCGTTCGGCACTCTTCCGTGGGAGAAATCGGCTCATGCGGTGGCCACCTCGTCGTCGTAGTCGTCTTCGTGATCCCGTGCGTCCTCGACCTGCCCACCGTCGCGGCCGACGCCGACCGCCTCGCGCCCACGGCGCGCGTCGGTGAGCTCCACCCGGTCCCCGAACGCCATCTCGCGGCGCTGGTCACCGAAGGCAAGCTCGGGGATCTCCACCAGGAAGTTCTGGACGTAACGCCACGGGCGGGTCGTGCCCTGCTTGGGGAACTTGTGGCCGTCACGCTGGATGTACCCGGCGTCGAAGTCCAGCAGGAGCTGGTCGGCGGGCCCGGCGGGAGGGCGCGGCGCGTACACCGACTCGCCCGCCTTCCAGAGCTTGACCATGTACCGGGAGACCAGATCCGCGCGCAGTGTCCAGGACGAGTTGATGTAGCCGACCGTGAAGCTGAAGTTGGGCACTCCCGCCAGCATCATGCCGCGGTAGGTCGCCAACCTCGGGACGTCCAGCGCCTCGCCGTCGATGCTCAACGTGCCGCCGCCGAACGCCTCGAGCCGCAGGCCGGTGGCGGAGATGATGACGTCGGCCTCGATCTCCTCACCCGACCGCAGACGGATCCCGGCCGGCGTGAACCGGTCGATGTGCCCGGTGACCACCCGTGCGCCACCACGCTGGATCGCCCGGAAGATGTCCCCGTCGGGGGCCTTGCACACACGCTGGTCCCACGGCCGGTACGGCGGCGTGAAGTGCTCGTCGATCTGTTCGGACGAGATGTAGCGCCTCTGCATGAGCCGCAGCCCGGCCTTGAACAGCCAGGGCAGCCGCTGTGCGATGACGAACTGGGCGGTGTCCCGCGCACCGTGGTTGAGGCGCGCCGCCCGGTAGCTCCACGGGGCGGGCAGCAGTCGGCGCCACACCGCGCTGATGAGGTCCTTCTCCGGCAGCGGGCCGACATAACTGGGGGTGCGCTGGAGCATGGTCACGTCCGCGCCCAGCTCGGCGAGCGCCGGCACCAGCGTCACGGCCGTCGCGCCCGACCCGATCACCACGAACTTCCGGCCGGTGTAGTCGAGGTCGGCGGGCCACTGCTGGGGGTGGATGATCTCGCCGCGGAAATCCGCCTCGCCGGGGAACTCGGGGCGGAACCCCTCTGCGTGCGAGTAGTAGCCGGAGCCGAAGTGCACGCGCCGCGCCCACACGATGCGTTCGCCGTCCTCGGTGACGCAGGTGATCCGGTAGAGCTGGTGGTCACTGCGCCAGTCCGCGTCGGCGACCCACGAGCGCAGGTGCAGGCGGTCCAGCGCGCCGGCCTCGCGGGCGGTGTCGCGGAGGTACTCCTTGATCTCCGCGCCGCTGCCGAGGGTCGAGGCGTGTGGCCAGGGCCGGAACGGGAACCCGAAGGTCGCCATGTCCGAGTCCGAGCGGATGCCGGGGTAGCGGAACGTGTGCCACGTGCCCCCCAGGTCGTCATGGGCGTCGTGCATCTCCCATCGCCAGTCGGGGAACGCCTCGTGCACGTGGTGGGCCAGGTCGATGCCGGACAGGCCCGCCCCGACGATCAGCAGGTCCAGCGGGTCTCCGGGCGCTGCGCCCGGGCCGTCCGGACGCTCGATGGAATTGATCATGACCGGTACGGTATCCGCCGACGGCACCGCAGGCTTGCCGGAATGCGCCAATAAGTTGCTCGATCGCGCCAAGTGCCGCAGGGTGGTCCCATGGCGTTCATCCGATCGGCCGGCCTGCGCGGGGTCCGGCAGGTGGTCACCGAACTCGGCGGCGACCCCGACGACCTGGCCCGCCGGTCCGGGCTCCCCGCCGGCGCGCTCGACAGTGACGAGATCCTGGTGGAGGACCTGTCGATCGCCCTCCTGCTGGAGACCGCTGCCGCGGAGCTCCGGTGCCCCGACCTCGGACTGCGCGTCGCCGGGCACCAGGATCTCGACATGCTCGGCCCGGTCGCCGTGGCCGTGAAGAACGCCCGGACCACCACGCAGGCGCTCGAGATGACCTCCAAATACCTGTTCTTCCACTCCCGCTCGATCGAGATCACCGTGGTGCCCGATCCGCGCGACGAGGCCGACATCCTGGGGGTGCGGTTCGGCTACCGGGACCCCGGGCAGCTCATCCCGCCGCAGACGGTGGATCTCGTCCTGCTCTTCCTCCACCGCGCCATGCGCAGTGTGCTCGGCGGGGACTACGGCCTGGTGTCCGTCGACCTGCCCAACCCACTCAACACCGACGCCGCGCGGTACGAATCGCTCTTCGGCGCGCCGGTCACGCCGTCCACCCCGGCCGCGGTGCTGCGCGTACCGTCCGCCCTCCTGGGCCGCACCATCTCCGGCGGCGACGAGGCGGTCCAGCAGCTCGCCCTGCGGTACCTGGACCAGCACATCCCCGAGGACCGGCGGAACATGACCGAACGGACGCGGGCGGTCCTGCACCAGTCCCTCGACACCGGCACCTCGTCGCTGCCCCGGGTCGCAAGATTGCTCTCGGTCTCCCCCCGCACGCTGCAACGCGGACTGGCCGGGGAGGGCACGAGTTTCGCGACACTGCGGGACGAGGTCCGCCGCGACATCGCAGTGCGCCTGCTCACCACGACGGAGATCCCGCTGGCCCAGATCGCCTCGGCGCTGGCCCTCGGCGACGCCACGACGTTCAGCCAGTACGCGAGGCGCTGGTGGGGGATGACCGCACGCGAGTTCAGGCACGGGCACACGACCCCGCCCGGAGTGGGACAATCGCGCACATGAGCGACACCCCCGCGTCCGACCCGTTGGCGATGTTGCGTTCCGGGCGAAGCCTCCCGGACGGCACCTCGATGGACGACCCCATCCGGGAGCAGATCCTCGACGCGGCGTCCGCACAGTTCGAGAGCGTGGGGATCGCCCGGTCCACGATGAACGACATCACCCGGCGGGCCGGGCTGGCGCGGATGACGCTGTACCGGCGCTTCGCCAACAAGCAGGAACTGGTCGAGGCGACGCTGCTGCGCGAAGCCGCCTGGTTCCTCGCCGACCTGCAGCGGGAGATCGACGCCCACGCCACGGTGGAGGACAAGCTCACCGAGGGCTTCGCGTTCACCGTCGAGACGCTCCGCGACCACGACCTGCTCAACCGCCTGCTGGAGACCGAGCCGGAGGCGACCGTCCCGCACTTCACCGTGCAGGGGGCGCCGCTCATCACCGCCGCCGCACACTTCCTGGCCGCCGAGATCTCGCGGACCGTCCCCGACTCCCGCCCCTACGAGGAACTGCTCGTCGGGGCCGAGCTCACGGTCCGCCTCGTCATCTCGTTCGTCCTCACGCCGTCGACCGCCATCGATCTGGACGACCCGGAGGTCTCGCGGGCGTTCGCACGCACCCACCTGGGCCCGCTGCTCGGCGGTGGACTCGCCGAGGGCTGACCCGCACCGCCGTGCAGAGCCCCGCCGCGCAGAGTCTCGTCGCGCAGAGCCCCGCCGTGCGGAGTCTCGCCGCGCGGAGTCTCGCCGCGAGGATCCCCGCCGCGCAGATCTGAACCGAACCTCGTGAATGGTTGACGAATCGCCTCTGCGTGTCTAGCGTCAGGTACAAATAGATCGCGGATGTCACTCTGTCACCGTCGATCTGCAGTCCACGCTCCCGATCCACGAGTCGGGAACCGGAAGGATGAGCCATGACCGCTGTCGCCCCCTCCCCGTCGGCCACCACCGAGGAGTACGAGGACACGCTCCGGCGCCTGTCTCACGCCTCGGTCCACCGCAGCTTCGACGCCTTCAAGGACATCCCGTGGGACGACCCGGACTTCGCGGTGGACCCCACCGACGAGCGCTGGATCCTGCCCGCCGGGATCGACCCGCTCGGCGGCCACCCGTGGTACCTGGGGCTGCCCCGGGAGAAGCAGATCGCGATCGGCCTGTGGCGTCAGGCCAACATCATGAAGGTCGGCCTGCAGTTCGAGAACATCCTCATCCGCGGGATCATGCAGTACGTCTTCAAGAGCCAGAACGGCGCCGCGGAGTTCCGGTACCTCACCCACGAGGCCACCGAGGAGTGCCACCACACCCAGATGTTCCAGCAGGGCGTGAACCGCATCGGCGCCGACGTGCCCGGCATGCCGCGGTGGATCCGGCGGCTGTCCCCGATCATCCCGCTCGCCGCGGGCCCGTTCCCGGTGGCGTTCTTCATCGGCGTCCTGGCCGGTGAGGAACCCATCGACCACACCCAGAAGCAGGTCCTGCGCAACTCGGACACCCTGCCGCCGGTCCTGTCCCGGATCATGGAGATCCACGTGGCCGAGGAGGCCCGGCACATCTCGTTCGCGCACACCTACGTGGCGCGCAACGCCCCCAAGCTGAGCCGCGGCCAGGCGATGGCCGTCTCACTGGCCTTCCCCGTGATCATGCGGGTGCTGTGCGACGCGATCCTCAAGCCCACCAAGGAGTTCCGCGAGACGTTCGACATCCCGGACGAGGTCGTCCGCGAGCTGTACTGGGACAGCCCCGAGTCGCAGCGGTTCCTGTCGGACCTGTTCGGCGACGTCCGCAAGCTCGCCGAGGACTCGGGCCTGATGAACCCGGCCGCGCGGCGGGTGTGGAAGGCCCTGAAGATCGACGGGCGCCCCTCCCGGTACCGCGGCGAGCCGCCCGTGGCGTTCCGCGACTAGGCCGCCGACATGCCCCACGTCGTCACGCAGGCCTGCTGCGCGGACGCCTCATGCGTCCACGCCTGCCCGGTCAACTGCATCCACCCGACCCCCGACGAGCCCGACTTCGCCACCGCCGAGATGCTCTACATCGACCCGGTGTCCTGCGTGGACTGCGGGGCGTGCGTGGGGGCGTGCCCGGTCGGGGCGATCGTCCCGCACACCGCGTTGGCCCCCGAGCAGCAGGACTTCCTCGGGATCAACGAGGCACTGACCGGGGACGACCGGCCGAGCAGGCCCCAGGCCCGCGTCCCCACGATCGTCCGCCTCGGGCCCACCCGGACGACCCTGCGGGTCGCGGTCGTGGGAGCCGGCCCCGCCGCGCTGTACGCAGCCGACGAACTCCTCCGCCAGCCCGGCGTGGAGGTGACGGTGTTCGATCGGCTCCCCGTCCCCCACGGGCTCGCCCGACACGGGGTGGCGCCCGACCACACCAGCACCCGCGCGGTCGCGGACCTGTTCACCGCGATCGAGGAGCAGCCCGGGTTCGGCTACCGGCTCGGCGTGCACGTCGGCGAGGACATCACCGCCGAGGAGGTGGCGGCCCACCACCATGCGGTGGTGTACGCGACCGGGGCCGGGACGGACCGCCCCCTGGACATCCCGGGGGTCGACCTGCCGGGGAGCACGTCGGCCACGCGGGTCGTCGGGTGGTACAACGACCATCCCGACCACGCCGACGCCGACGTCCCGCTGGATCACGAGCGGGCGGTGATCGTCGGCAACGGCAACGTGGCACTGGACGTCGCCCGGATCCTGGCCACCGACCCGGAGCGGCTCGCGGGCACCCCCATCGCCCGCCATGCCCTCAAGGCGCTGCGCGGCAGCCGGGTCCGCGAGGTCGTGGTTCTCGGCCGTCGCGGCCCCGAGCACGCGGCGTTCACCCTGCCCGAGCTGGTCGGACTCGACGCACGGGAGGACATCGACCTGCGCGTCGACGCCCCCGACGGCATCGACCCGGACGCCGCGACCACCAGACAGGGCCGCCTGAAGCTGGAACTCCTTGCCCGGATCGCCGACCGGCCGAGCCGCGGGACCGCGGAGACGACCCCTCGTCGCCGGATCATCCTGCGTTTCGCCACCGCGCCCGTGGAGGTCGTGGGCACCGCGCGGACCGAGGGCCTGCGGGTCGTGCGCACCGAGCCGGTCGCCGACCCCGACGGCCGGGTCCGCGCAGTGCCCCGCCCGGGCTCCGAGGAGACCCTCGCGGCGGGCCTGGTCCTGGGCTCGGTGGGCTACCGCGGCGTGGCGGTGCCCGGGGTGCCGTTCGACCCCGCGTCCGCGACCATCCCCAGCCGCGAGGGCCGCGTCCTCGACGCCGCCGACGGCCGCGAGGTGCTCGGGCTCTACGTGGTCGGGTGGATCAAGCGGGGCCCACGCGGGTTCATCGGCTCCAACAAGACGTGCGCACGCGAAACGATCAACTCCCTGCTCGCCGACGCGAACGAGGGTCGCCTACCCACTCCGGGCCCGGCCGCGCGGTTCGAGGAGCTGCTCCGGAGCCGCCGTCCGGTCCCGGCGACCGTCTAGCCGTACCGAACCGTCTGGCTGTACCGAACCGTCCAGCTGTACCGCACCGTCTGGGTGTACCGACCCGCTCAGGCGGCCTGATCGGACGCGACCTGATCCGCGATGACCCTCGCGAGCCGCGCCAGCGGGGAGGCACCGTCGACGTCGGCTTCGTACAGAGCGGCGTACCCCGCGTCGCGATAGGTCAGCAGGGTGTCGGTGACGTCGTCGAGCTGACGGAGCAGATGGGGCGACCACAGTCCGGGATGCTCCACGACGTGCAGACGCAGGGCGAACCGGGTGCGGGTGTCGGGGAGGTTCTCGATCAGCTCGTCGTAGACCTGGACGGGCGTCAGGTCTGAGGCCCTCACGGCGCCGCGGAGCAGGCTCGACGGCTGCACGCCGCTCAGCGGATCCCCCGGCACGGACACCCAGTGGGTGCGATCGGGGATCGGTCCGCGACGCAGTCCCGCCACGCCCTGCCCACCCGGATCGGGCATGCCGGCGAGCCAGCGGTCGCGCGGTCGGAACGGGTCGGCGACCAACCCCACGGCGGCGACCCGGTCGAGGTCTTCCGGGTGCGAGTCCATCCAGTCGTGGATCACCCGGGTCCCGCAGCACGCACCGATGAGTACGAGGTCGTCGGACGGGTGGAGATGGACGAGACGGTTGAGGTCGGCCACCCCGGCCGCGGACGCCGATTCCCAGGTGTGCGACCGCCGGGGTCGACCCGACCCGGGCGCCGGCCACTGCACCCGAACGGCCTCCCGGGCACCTGTCCATTCAACGAGGTCGTCGACGAACCGGCCGAGGATGGCCGAGGGCTGGCGGTACCCGCCGTCGCTGTCCGCGATGAGTAGTCGCACGTGGTGGCCTCCCGCCCGTCTCACGGCCCGGCCGTAAGATTGATGTGACAACCTCATTGTCGTACGAACGGCTGACAAACAGCACCCACGGAAGATAAGTGTTTCGTATCAATACGCGCGTACTGCTGGGGGCGGCGCGTCAGGTGCCGCAGTAGGTGACGTGTGGCGCGGCCTCGGGAGGGGCGGGACGTTCATAGCGCTCGTAACCGGCGCGCCGGGTGTAGGGGTCGGTGACGACGACGAGGAGTTCCGACAGCGGCCCCATGTCCCCTGCCGTGGCCGCGTCGAGGGCCTCCTCGACGAGATGATTGCGCGGGATGTAGATCGGATTGACCCGGTCCATCGATCCCCGGTCGGGTCGACGCGCCCGCCATGTCGCCAGCCAGCCCTCCGCGAGCGCTCCGACCAGCTCGCGCACCGGCTGATCATCCCCGTCCGCGGCCGCCCCGAGCGCGCGGAAGAAACCGGTGTAGTCGGCCCGCGTCGCACTGAGCAACCGGGACAGCTCGTCGATGAGGTCGGTCGCCTCGGCGTCCCCGACCTCGTCCGGCAGGCCGATCTTGGCGCGCATCCCGGCCGTCCACGCCCGCTGGTAGTGCTCCGGGAACGTACCCAGCACCTCGGTGAGGAGCCGGACCGCCTCGTCCTGGTCCGGGTCGACCAGCGGGACGAGGGTCTCGGCGAACCGGGCGAGGTTCCACTGCAGAACCGGCGGCTGGTTGGCGTAGGCGTAGCGGCCGCCGGTGTCGATGGAACTGAAGACCGTGGCCGGGTCGAACTTATCCATGAAGGCGCACGGCCCGTAGTCGATGGTCTCGCCCGAGACGGTGGTGTTGTCCGTGTTCATGACGCCGTGGATGAACCCGAGGAGCATCCAGCGGGCCACGAGCTCCGCCTGGCCGCGGAGCACGGACGCGAACAGCTCCAGGTACGGGTTCTCCGCGTCGGCGGCGTGCGGGTGATGCCGGGCGATGGCGTGGTCGGCCAGCCGACGCAGCAGCTCGTCGTCGTCGACCGATCGCGCGAACTGGAACGTCCCCACCCTCAGGTGGCTCGCGGCGACGCGGGCCAGCACCGCGCCCGGCAGCGGCGACTCGCGGTACACGGTGTTCCCGGTGGCCACCACGGCGAGCGAGCGGGTGGTGGGGACGCCGAGCGCGTGCATCGCCTCGCTGATGACGTACTCGCGGAGCATGGGGCCGACCGCGGCCAGACCGTCGCCACCGCGGGCGAACGGGGTGCGCCCCGAACCCTTGAGGTGCAGGTCACGGCCATCGGGCAGCTCCCCCATCAGCAGGGCCCGCCCGTCGCCGAGCCGGGGCGAGTACCCGCCGAACTGGTGTCCGGCATAGGCCTGGGCGACCGGCGTGGCCCCGTCCGGCACGTGAGTGCCCGTCAGCACCCGCACGCCCTCCTCGCCACGCAGGTAGTCGGCGTCCAGGCCGAGCTCGTCGACCAGCGCGTCGTTGAGCACGAGCAGCCGCGGCC
The DNA here is from genome assembly GCF_051994785.1 of Dietzia sp. MNB45. NCBI lineage: Bacteria > Bacillati > Actinomycetota > Actinomycetes > Mycobacteriales > Dietziaceae > Dietzia > Dietzia sp. MNB45. The sequence goes on from NZ_CP163397.1 coordinate 3,581,534, forward strand.
CGTACGCCTCCGCGGCCTTCCACGGCACGCCCAGTTCCGGGAACTCGCTCGCGTACCGGGTTCCGAGAGTGAGGGGACGTGCGGTGTCCGTGGTCATGGCCCCGACGATACGGACGAGCCGCCGGGCGGGTCGGCGCGTGGACCGGGCTCACCGGGTCCGTCCCCGTCCTCTCCCGCACCATCGCGTTCGGCGATCCTCTCCAGGAGCCAGGCGGCGAGCGTCGCCGTCACCACGCCCAGCAGGGCGATCCCGCCGAACATGAGCCCCACCGCGATCGTGCGTCCCACCGGGGTCACCGGCGAGTAGTCGCCGTACCCCACGGACGTCGCCGTCACGGTCGCCCACCACAGGGACTCACCCCATGTCTGGATCGACGCCCCCGGTGCCCCACGTTCCGCGTTCAACACCGCGAGCGAGGACACCACGAGCAGGACCGCCGTCCACCCCGCGGCGTAGGTGATCGCCTGACCGCGCACCACTGTGCCCGCCGACCGCCTCATCCCCCCGAGCAGGGTCACCAGCCGGAGCAGTCGCAGCGGTCGCAGGACCGGCAGAGCGACGACCGCGAGGTCGTACCAGTGCCTGAGCAACCACGGTCCGCGACGCTCCGCCAACGCCAACCTGACCACGAAGTCCACGGCGAACAGAACCCAGGTCCCCGCCATCACGATCCGGGTGACCACTCCCACCGGACCCACGGGTTGTCCGACCACCATCACCGCGTAGGCGACCAGGAACGCCAGAGCCGCACCGATCAGGGGCCACTCCTCCAGCTCCTTCCACCGCGTCTCCGTCACCCGTCGATGATCCCCCCGGGCGCGGCGCGGTGGCCTCGGTCACGCGTGATGGCCTCAGAAGTACTGCGACCCGCCGTCGATGCTGATGTGCTCGGCGGTGATGAACGTCGTGCCCATGAGGTTGAGCGGGGGGTTCGACTCGCCGACCGCCTCCAACGTGCTCACCATGTCTCCACCGCCCATCGGGGTGGCCACGCCGCCGGGGTGGATGCTGTTGACCCGGACATTCTTCGGGCCGAGTTCCACCACTGCGTCGTCGACGATCTTCCTCATGCCCTCGAGGTCGCGGACGTCCCCGACGGACAGTAGCGCGCGTCGCCCCTGGGCCTCGACCAACCGGCGGGTCCCGTCCGGGTCCTCCGGGGCGGCCAGGCGGACGGCGTGCGTCCTGCCCTGCCCGCGGGCGACCCCCGCGACGAACGTGACCTCGCCGTCGAGTTGTGCCGCCATGCCGAACGCCAGTCCTCGCCACGGTCTGCCACTGAAGATGGGCGCGACTGTCCCGAGAAGTGGGCGGATCGGGGCCTATTCGCGCGCCCGGCGGATAGGTTCGGGAGGACACCGCAAGCCGCACATCCGGAACCGAGGTCACCCAATGTCCGCAAATGCTGTGGGATTCGCCCTTCTCATCCTCGGACTGGCGTTGTTGATCGGGAAGATCATCCGCGTCAAGGTCGGGATCGTGCAGTCCCTGTTCCTCCCCAGCTCCATCGTCGGTGGTGCACTGCTCCTCCTGCTCGGGCCGGAGGTCCTGGGCAGGTTCACCGGGCCGTGGGGCGAGAACGGGCTCTTCACCGAACCGATGGTGGAGGTGTGGTCCTCCCTCCCGGGCCTGCTCATCAGCGTCATCTTCGCCACGATGTTCCTCGGCCAGGACCTGCCGCGCCCCTCCCGGGCCGTCAAGCTCGTCGGTCCGCAGCTCTCCCTCGGCGTGGCCCTGGGCTCCGGGCAGTACGTCGTCGGACTGTTGCTGGCCGCCCTGATCCTCGTGCCCCTGCTCGGCGCCTCACCCATGACGGGCGCCCTCATCGAGATCGGCTTCGAGGGCGGTCACGGAACCGCGGCCGGCATGCGGGGCGTGTTCGAGGAACTCGGGTTCACGGTGGGGGCCGACCTCGCCGTCGGCATGGCCACGGTGGGCATCGTCGGTGGCATCGTGCTCGGCATCGCCCTGATCAACTGGGGCGCCCGCACCGGCAGGACCGAGCTCATCAGCGGCAGCGCCAAGATGTCCATCAGCGAGCAGAAGGGCCTGTTCCGCGAGGACGAGTACTACTCGGCGGGCAAGATGACCTCCCGCCCGTCGTCCGTGGAGCCGCTGTCCCTCCACGTCGCGCTGGTGACCCTGGCGATCCTCATCGGTCTGGGGATCCTCGAGGGGCTGCGATGGATCGAGCAGGCCACCTACGCGTCGGTCATGCTCGACGAGAACACCCCGCTGGAGATCTTCGCCTACGTACCGCTGTTCCCCATCGCCCTGCTCGGCGGCGTCATCGTCCAGGTGGTCGCGACCAAGGCCGGGGTGGCCCACGTCATCGACCCGCAGATCATGCTGCGGATCCAGGGCTGGGCGCTCGACTTCCTCATCGTCGCCGCCATCGGCACCCTGTCCCTGCAGGCGATCGGCGAGAACATCGGCGCCTTCACGATCCTCGCCGTGGCCGGCATCCTGGTCAACGTCGGCATCTTCCTCTGGCTGGCACCGCGCATCATCGGCCGCTACTGGTTCGAGCGCGGCATCGGAGACTTCGGCCAGTCGATGGGCGTCACCGCCACCGGCCTCATCCTCATGCGCATCGTCGACCCCGATGCCCAGAGCCCCGCGTTCGAGGCGTTCGGCTACAAGCAGCTCGTCTTCGAACCGTTCTTCGGCGGCGGACTCGTCACCGCGATGGCCGTGCCGATCATCTTCCTCACCGGTGTCTGGCCGCTGTTCATCACCATGCTGGTCGTCTTTCTCGTCGCCGTCCTGTCCGGGCTGCTCTACTTCCGTCCCAGGGAGATGAAGGAGCGGGCCGAGTGGAAGAATGCCGGGAAACCGCAAGACGAATCCGACACCGCCACCGCGAGCTGACCACGGCGGCCCGGCAGCGCCTAGGATAAGAGAAATCCGATCTGGGAGGTGCGCCGTGGCCACGAAGAAGCGCTGGAACGACCTGACCGACACGCAGAAGACGGTCCTGCTCACCCTCATCTCGGTGCAGGTGTCACTCGCTGCGACCGCGTGGGCGGACCTCGCCTCCCGGCCCGCGGCGAAGGTGCGTGGCTCCAAGGGCAAGTGGGCCGCGATCATCGCGATCAACTTCATCGGGCCGCTCCTCTACTTCACCCGCGGGCGGCGGTAGTGAACACCCGGTCACGGGCCGGGCTGGCCGCCGGTGTCCTCCTCGTCGTCGTCCTCACCCTCGGCGCGTGCGCGGCCGGACCCAACGTCGACGTCGCCCCCACCGGCGCCGGGTTCCTCCTCGGCCTGTGGCACGGGATCATCCTCCCCGTCACCTTCGTCATCTCCCTCTTCACCGACACCGTGACGATCTACGAGGTGAACAACAACGGCAACTGGTACGACTTCGGCTTCGTCGTGGGACTGGCCCTGTTCTCCGGCCCGGCCCTCGCCGGCGGCCGGGGGCGGCGGGGATGACGCGCGTCCTGGTGACCGGCGGCGTCCGATCCGGCAAGTCCCGGCACGCGGTGCGACTGCTCGGCGGCACCGACACGGTGACGTTCGTCGCGCCGGGCCGCCCCGCCGACGAGCTCGACGACCCCGACTGGGCCGCGCGCGTCGACCACCACCGGGCACACCGGCCCGCGGGATGGCGCACCCTGGAATCCCCCGATGTGGCCTCCGCACTGCGCCACGCCCCCGGCCCGGTCCTCATCGACTGCCTTGGCACGTGGCTCACCGCCACCGTCGACGACCTGGGACTGTGGGACGCCCCCGCCGACGAGGCGCGCGCCGCCGTTGACGAACGGACCGACGCCCTCTGCGCCGCCCTCACCGCCCGCGACGACGTGGTGCTGGTGACCAACGAGGTCGGATCCGGGGTCGTGCCCCCGTACCGCTCGGGCGCCGTGTTCCGAGACCTGCTGGGCGCGCTCAACCAGTCCGTCGCCGAGTGCTGCGACGAGGTGCACCTGGTGGTGTGCGGGCGGGTCCTCACGCTGTGACCGGGCACGTGACGACCGGCCTGAGCGCCTTCCCGCTCACACCTATGAGCGATGACCGGGTCGACGAGAGCGCCTATGCGGCGATCATCGAGCGACTGGTACGCGCGGGCGTCGACTCGATCGGTGCGCTCGGTTCCACCGGTTCGTATGCCTACCTCGACCGCGAGGAGCGGCGCCGGGTCGCCGAGGCGACCGTCCGGCACGCGGCGGGGGTTCCGGTGATCGTCGGGATCAGTGCCCTGCGGACCTCCCACGCGCAGGCCCTCGCCCACGACGCGCAGGCGGCCGGCGCCTCGGCGGTGATGCTCGCGCCCATGAGCTACCAGCCGCTCACCGACGACGACATGATGGGCCTGTACACGGACGTCGCCGGTGAACTCTCCGTGCCACTGGTGGTCTACGACAACCCCGGCACCACCCGTTTCGGATTCACGCCCGAGCTCTACCTGCGACTGGTCGAACTCCCGCAGGTGGCCTCGATCAAGATCCCGCCGCCGCCGGCGGAGCCCGCAGCGGCGCGTGAGCACCTCGCCCGACTGCGCTCCGCGGTGCCCGAACGTGTGGGCCTGGGGGTCTCCGGCGACCCCTCGGCCGCGGCGGCACTGCTCGCGGGCTGCGACAGCTGGTACTCGGTGCTGGCCGGCACCGTCCCGGGCCCCGCCCTGGCGATCGCGCGGGCGGCGCTGTCCGGTCGGGCCGAGGAGGCGTTGGCCGAGTCCGCCGGGCTGGCGCCGCTGTGGGAACTCTTCTCCGCGCACGGCAGCCTGCGGGTGGTCGCGGCCGTCGCCGAGATCCTCGGGCTGGCCGCGGAGAACTGTCTGCCCCGGCCCGTGCTCGGCCTCACCGGTGCCGACCGGACGGTCGTAGAGACGGTGGTCACAGCCCTTTCGCTGGGGAAATAACCGCACACTCATGCCGGCGGCTCCATACTTGGAGGACCCGCCCCCACCCCGCCCCTCGCCGTGCGCCGCCCCCGGAGGACCCCGTGAGCACCGACCAGCTGACAGAGACGTCCCACGAGCCCGCCGCGCCCTCACCCGTGACCGTCGCCGCCCGCGCGGTCGCCACGGCGGCGCGACGGCTCCCCGTCACGGCGGTGATCGTCGCCGCGCTGCTCGTCACCGGGGTGGCGTTGGAGGCCCTGTGGCGCAGCGCCCGCGACGCCACCTGGTTCCCCGACGTCGCCTACGGCGTGCCCGCGCTGGAGGGCGGCCGCTGGTGGACACTCGTGACCGGGCCCTGGCTCGGGCTAACCCCGCTGCAGCACGTGTCCCTGCTGGTGCTGGTGGCGGCGGGCATCGGGATGGGCGAGTGGCGCCTGGGCCCGGTGCGTACGGCACTGACCGCGGCCGGCGGGCAGCTCATCGGCGTGCTCGGGGCGGTCGCCGTGATCGTCCCCGGCGACGCGGTCGGCTGGGAGTGGGCCACGGAGCTGTCGGTGGTGCTGGACGTCGGCTGCTCGACCGCGGTGATCGCCGTGCTCGCCGCCGCCACGGCCACCCTCGTCTCGCCCTGGCGACTGCGCGCGCGGGCGCTGCTCTACGGCTATGTGATCGTGTCGTTCCTGTTCGTCGGGAGCCTGGCCGACCTCACCCACTTCATCGCGTTCGTGGTGTTCCTCGCCGTCGGCGAGCGGTTCTTCTCCGGCACCGAGCACGGCCTGCGGCCGCGGACGCGACGGGAGACCCGGCTCGTGGTGTCGGCGGGCATGTGGTTCATCGCCGCGGTCCACGTGGTGGTGTACTTCCTGCCCTCCGACGGCCCCCTCGGGCCCACCGAGGCCGAGGACGTGAACCTGGTCGGTATGCTCCTGTCCGTCCTCATCGCCGCGGCCACGGCGGAGCTGCTGCGCCGTGGCTACCGGGCAGCGTGGGGCGTGGCCCTCGCCTATGCCCTGGTCACCGCGGTGGTCACCCTCGTCGTCACGGTCCTGGTCGTCGCCGCGGACTTCGAGTCCCTCGGCGCCGTCACCCTCGGTACCGGTCTGCTCTGGGTGGGCGAGGCCGTGCTGCTGGTGGTGGGCCGGGGCGCGTTCGGCGTGCGGGTGCGGCGACGGGTGACCGGGTCGCGCGTCCACTCGGACGACGTGGTGGAGCGCGTCCGTGAGCTCATCCGTCGCCACGGCGGCAGCACGATGTCGTGGATGATCACGTGGCAGCCGATGAACTACTTCTTCGGCGCGGGCACGAGCACCGCGGGTCCCGACTCGGCGGGCGTCGTGGGGTACCGGATGCACGTCGGCACCATCATCGCGCTGGCCGACCCGGTCGCCGACCCCGCCGATCGCGACGTGCTGCTGAGCTCGTTCGTCGACTTCGCCGAGGCGCAGGCCGCCGTCCCGTGCCTGTTCTCGGTGTCCGGCGAGACGGCGGATCGGATGCGGGTGCACGGGTGGCGGGCGCTGCAGATCGCCGAGGACACCATCATGGATCTTCCCGACCTGGCCTTCGCGGGCAAGAAGTGGCAGAAGATCCGCTCCGCGATGAACAAGGCGGACAAGAGTGGCACCACCTACGTCTCCGGGCTACTGCGCGAGCAACCCGCGGCGGTGCTGGCGCAGGTGCGGGAGATCTCCGAGCAGTGGGTCGGAGACAAGGAGCTGCCGGAGATGGGCTTCACGCTCGGCACGGTCGAGGAGGCGCTCGACGACGACGTCCGCATCGCGCTGGCCGTGGACTCCGGCGGGGTGGTCCAGGCGGCGCTGTCCTGGCTGCCGGTCTACCGCGGCGAGCCCGACGGTGGCGTACGCGGCTGGACCCTGGATCTCATGCGCAAGCGCAACGGCCCCGGCGCGAACAACATGGTCGAGTTCCTCATCGCCCGCTCCGCGCTGGAGTTCAAGGACGAGGGCGCCGACTACGTCTCGTTGTCCGGTGCCCCGTTGGCGCGTAGTGGCGACGACGACGAGGTGGCCGTCCTCGACCGCGGACTCGATCTGCTGGGTCAGGCACTCGAGCCCTACTACGGATTCCGGTCGCTCCACCAGTTCAAGTCGAAGTTCAATCCGAGGATCGAGCCCGTCTACCTGTGTTTCCGCGACGAGGCGGACCTGCCGCGAATCGGGGTGGCGATCGGCCGGGCGTACCTTCCGGGAGCGACGACCCGCCAGCTCGCGGCCCTGGCCCGCTCGGGCCCCTCGGAGACCGTCGACGTCTGACGTCCCGGGGCGGGACGCACCACTGCGCCCCGGACCTCCCGGCATCCGCTCCCGCGCCTGGCGTCTCGCTCCCGAGCCTGGCGCCTCGCCCACCGGACCTCCCGGCATCCGCTCCCGCGCCTGGCGTCTCGCTCCCCCGCCTGACCGCCCACCACGCAGCCGCTCCCGCGCCTGGCGTCTTGCGTGCCCCGGCGGGCAGGCGAGAGTTCATCGTGACGGGCGGGAGTAACCGAGGGGCCGTGAGGGCCGCGGTGGGCCGGGGGTCTCCGTCCGGGCTCAGCTCATTCGCCGTGGCGCGCGAGGCGCCGTGCCAGGTGCTCGCGCAGGTCCTCGAAGTGCCGTTCCGCGGCGGTCTCGTCGTACATCGACGTATCCGCCATCGAGTACCCGTGGGGGGCACCGGGGTAGACGTCCTGGTCCAGGGGCACACCGGATTCCCGAGCCAGGGACGCGATGATGTCCATCCCTTCGCGCGGCATCGACGGGTCGTCGTCGGCATGACGCAGGAGGACTGCGGCCCGGGTGGTCGCGAGACTCAGGTGGGGACTGTCGCTCTCGTCCGTCGCCAACCCGCCGCCGTGGAATCCCCCGACGGTGGCGATGCGGTCCGGGTGGTCCCCGCCCGCGCGCAACGCGAGTCGCGCCCCCATGCAGTAGCCGATGACCCCCGCGTCGCCGGTGACCCCGGGCAGTGCCAGCAGCGCGTCCAGGTACGCGGCGGTGTCCGGTCGCGACAGGTCCGAGGTGAGCCCCTCCATCAGGGGGAAGACCTTCGCGATGTAGCCGTCCCGCTCGCCCGGTTCGCGTAGATCGACGGTCGGGGCCAGGTCGTCGACGGTGCCGGAGCGGTAGAAGACGTTCGGCGCGAGGACGACGTAACCCCAGCTCGCGATGCGATCCATCATCGTGCGCATCTGCGGCCTCAGACCGAAGATGTCCGGGAACAGCAGCACGCCCGGCACGTCGTGCTCGGCGGTCTCGGGCCGCGAGACGAACGCCTCCGCGGTGCCGTCCGCCGTGTCGATGGTCAGGTCCACGGTCATGTCGCCACGCAGGTCCACAGTCGAATCCCTTCCGTCGTCACCGACGGTAACTCCGCGATCCGGGCACCACAGCCCGGTCGCGCAGAGCGGGACGGTCGCGGAGAGCGGGACGGTCGCACCGAGCGGGACGGTCGCGCCGAGCGGGACGGTCAGTTCCGGGCGGCCAGCACCGCGTCCCTGGCCTCGAGCGCCGTGTCACTGTCCAACGCCAGGGCCGCGAGCTCCCGGCACTGCTCGAGGGTGGCCCCCGCCAGGGCAGCTCCGACGAACGGCAGCGCGGCGGTGGCCACGGAGAGCGAGCTGACTCCGAGCCCCAGCAGGACGCACGCCAGGTTGGGGTCCGCCGCCGCCTCACCGCACACCCCGACCGGGATCGTGCGACCGTCCGGCGACCGGCCCGCGGCCTCGGCAACCGCCCGGATGAGCCGGAGCACGGCGGGTTGCCAGGGGTCGGTGAGGGCTGCCAGGTCGGACGACATCCGGTCGGCGGCCATGACGTACTGCGTGAGGTCGTTGGTGCCGATCGACAGGAAGTCAACGTGCGGGAGGAACCTGTCGACGGCCACCGCGACCGACGGCACCTCGACCATGATCCCGGGGGTCAGGCCGCGCCGACGGCACCGGTCGGCGAAGTCGCGGGCCTCGTCGACGGTGGCGACCATGGGGGCCATGACCCACGGTGAGGACTGTGCCCCGCCCACCCGGCGGCCGGCCGTGGCGAGGGCGTCGAGCTGCCGGTCCAGCAGCCCGGGGTCGATGAGGTCCACGCGGATGCCGCGGACGCCCAGAGCGGGGTTGTCCTCCTCGGTCATGCCCGCGAACGCCAGCGGTTTGTCCGAGCCCGCATCGAGGGTCCTCGTGACGACCCGGCCGTCCGGGAATGCGGCCAGGACCCGGGCGTAGAGGTCGACCTGCTCGTCGTGGGTCGGTTCGGCGGCCCGGTCGAGGAACGCCAGCTCGGTGCGGAACAGGCCGATCCCGCCGGCCGGGCCCGACGCCGCGTTCTCGGCCCCCTCACCGTCCTGGACGTTGGCCAGCAGGCGCACGGCGTGCCCGTCGGCCAGGACGGCGGGGCCGCTCCAGTCTGCGGCGGCGGCCCGGGCGCGCCGGTCCGCCTCGGCGGCCGCTCGGGCCGGGCCCTCCTCGGGCTCGACGGTGACCGTGCCCGCGGCGGCGTCCACCAGCACGTCGGCGCCGTCGGCGATCGCGGCGAGTCCCCCGGCGGCGACCATGCACGGGATGCCGAGCTGCCGCGCGATGATCGCCGTGTGCGAGGTGGGCCCGCCGTGCTCGCAGACGATCGCCAGCACCATGGCCGGGTCGAGCCCGGCGGTGTCCGCCGGGGCGAGGTCGTCGGCCATGAGCACGCCCGGCGCGTCGAAGTCGGGGACGCCCGGCTCGGGCAGGCCGCGCAGCTCGGCCACGACGCGCGCGCAGATGTCGCGGAGGTCGGTAATGCGTTCGGCCTGTCGACCGCCGACACGAGCGAACATCGCGGCGAAGGTCTCCGTCGCCGCCACGGCCGCGGCCTCGACCGCCGCGCCCTTCTTGAGTTCCTTGACCACCGCCTTGGCCCAGCCGCGGTCGCGGGCGAGGACGGCGTTGGCGGACAGGACCTCTGCGCTGACGCCGGTGGCCAGGGCGGCCCGTTGATCCAGGCGGTCGGCCACGGTCCGGGCCGCCGCGACGAAGCGTTCGCGCCCCCTCTCGACCTGCTCCTCGTCCGGCGCGGCCGCTGCCTCGGTTCCCGCCGCGGCTCCGGTTCCCGCCGCGGCTCCGGCCCCCTCCGCGCCCGCGGCCGCGCCCGCGGCCCCCGGGTCGAGGACATCCTGCCTGACGACCCACCGGGCGGGCCCGTAGGCCAGTCCGGCGACCACGCCGGTGCCGCGGATGACCGTCCCGGACTTCGACTGCTGCGTCATGGGAACTCCTAGCGGACCGGACGCCCTCGTCCGGCTCATCGATCGGTTATGTGACGAGAATAACTAAATCGGCTTGACTTTCCAACCGTATCGGGCAGAATCCAACACAATCGGTCACCACAGCGGAGAGGTCGGAGCCCATGTACGGGAGCGAACGACGGCGACACATCACGGAGGCGCTGGCCGCCTCCGGGCGGGTGACCGTCGCCGAACTCGCGGCCGACCTCGATGTGAGTGCCGAGACGATCCGCCGAGACCTGTCGCTCCTGGAATCCGAGGGGCACCTCGAACGCACCCACGGCGGGGCGGTCCCGGCGGTGCCCGGTGGCCGCGTCGAACGCACCCTGGCCGCGCGGCGGTCGGAGAACGTGGACGCGAAGTCCGCGATCGGCCGGGCTGCGTTGCGGCTGCTCCCGGCCGTGGGGGGCGCGGCCCTGCTCGATGCCGGCTCCACCACGGACCGCCTGGCCGAATCGCTGCCCGCCGACCACGGCCTCACCCTCATCACGAACTCGGTCCCCATCGCCGACGGCCTGCACCGCGCGGCGTCGGAGGACCTCCACGTCCTCGGCGGGACGGTCCGCGGCCTCACGGGGGCGTGCGTGGGCCCGTCGGTGCTCCGGGCGCTGGAGTCGATCCGGGTCGACGTCGCCTTCGTGGGCACGAACGGCCTCCACCCCGAGCGCGGCCTCACCACCCAGGACCCGGACGAGGCGGCGGTCAAGAACGCCATGTGCCGGGCGGCCCGCCGGGTGGTGGTACTCGCGGACTCGAGCAAGTTCGGGCACGAGTTCCTGGTCTCGTTCGCCCCGCTGGACGGGGTCGACGTCCTGGTCACCGACGCTCCCCCGCCGGGCCCGCTGGCCTCGGCACTGGACACCCACGGAATCGAGGTCGTGCTGCCATGATCGTCACCCTCACCATGAACCCGTCGGTGGACCGGACCGCGCAACTGCCCGCACCGCTCACCGTGGGCGGGGTCAACCGCATCGCGGCCGTCGACGACTCCCCGGGCGGCAAGGGCGTCAACGTCGCCCGCGTCCTCGCCGGCGGGGGGGTCCGGGGGCAGGCGGTGTTCCCGGCCCCGGCGGACGACCCGTTCGTGGCGATGTGCGCCGGGGCCGGCGTCGCGACGTCCGTCGTCCCCGCGCACGGCGCCGTGCGGATCAACCTCACCCTCGCAGACCCCGCCGGAACCACCACCAAGATCAACGCCCCCGGGCCCGAGCTCGACAGCACCGCGATCGACCGGGCCCGCTCCACGATCGCCGCCCTCGCCGGTGAGGCGACGTGGGTGGTGCTGTGCGGGTCCCTGCCACGCGGCGTGCCGGACGACTTCTACGCGGACCTGGTCGGTGCACTCCGCCCCGCGGGGGCCCGCCTCGCCGTCGACACCTCCGACGCACCACTGGCCGCCCTCGCGGCACGCCTGCCCGACGCGGCGCCCGACCTGGTCAAACCCAATGGCGAGGAGCTCGGGCAGCTGGCCGGCGTCGACGGCTCCGAGCTGGAGCGTCGCGCCGCCGCCGGTGACACGACCCCCGTGGTGGACGCCGCGCGGGCGTTGCGCGCCCGCGGCGTGGGCGCGGCCCTGGTCACCCTGGGCGGCGCCGGTGCCGTCCTGGTCGACGACGACGAGGCGTGGTTCGCGAACGCTCCTGCCGTGCAGGTCAGATCCACGGTCGGGGCCGGAGACTCCGCGCTCGCGGGATATCTGCTGGCCGAGTCCCGCGGACTCCCGCCGCGGGACAGGCTGGTCTGGGCGGTCAACCACGGCAGCGTCGCCGCCTCACTGCCCGGTACCGGACTGCCGCTGGGCCTCGACCCGACCACGTTCCGCGCCACGGTCCGGCGGCTCGACTGACCCGCCGCGCCGGCGCCCTGCACCCACAGACCGCGGCCCCCCACCCGGCGGCCTCCCCCCCAGCACCCTCCCAACCCAGCACCTCTCAAACCAGCACCCTCGGAAGAACACGGAGCACGGCAATGAACCAGCCGATCATCGAGACCGCCGCGGTGCGGCTCGACGCCGACCTCGGCGGCACCAAGCAGGAGGTGATCCGGGCGCTGGCCCGGACCCTCGTCGACGCCGGCCGGGCCGACGACCACGACGCGCTCGTACGCGATCTGTTCGCCCGCGAGGACAAGGCGGCCACTGGCATGAAGGGCGGGATCGCGATCCCGCACTGCAAGTCCGAGGCGGTGTCCGCGCCGAGCCTGGCCTTCGCGCGGCTCGACCCGCCCGTCGACTTTGGCGCCAAGGACGGCCCCGCCGACCTCGTGCTGATGATCGGCGCCCCCGCCGGCGGCGGCAAGGACCACCTGAAGATCCTGGCCACCCTCGCCCGAAACCTGGTGCGCTCCGAGTTCGTGGACTCCCTCCGGTCGGCCGCCACGCCGGACGAGGCGGTCGCGGTCATCGAAGGCGTGCTCAGGCCGGAGGAGAAGACCTCGTCGTCGTCCTCGACCCCCGGTTCGGCAGCGGGCGCGGCATCGGGCGCGGCGCCGGCCCGGGTGGTCGCGGTGACCGCCTGCCCCACCGGCATCGCCCACACCTACATGGCCGCCGACTCGCTCGCCCAGGCCGCGGAGGCGCGCGGCGTCGAACTGCACGTGGAGACCCAGGGCTCGGCCGGGGCCACCCCCCTCGACGCGGCGGTGATCGACGCCGCGGACGCGGTCGTGTTCGCCACCGACGTCGGGGTGCGCGACCGCGGCCGGTTCGCCGGCAAACCCGTCGTCGAGTACGGGGTCAAGAAGGCCATCGACGCGCCCGACCAGGTCCTCGACGAGGCGCTGGCCGCGGCCCAGGACCCCCGGGCACGGCGCGTGTCGGCGGACTCCGGCACCGCCGACGGCGGCTCCGGCTCGGGGGGCGGGTCCGGCTCCGACGAGCACTGGGCTCGCGGCCTGCAGCGCGCCGTCATGACCGGCGTGTCGTACATGATCCCGTTCGTCGCCGCCGGCGGGCTGCTGCTCGCACTGGGATTCCTGTTCGCCGGGTACGACGTCGCGTTCGTGTGGGAAGAGCTCGCCACCGGGTTCTCACTCACCGACCTGCCCGGGGAGGTGTGGTACCTCGACGGCGAGATCGTGTCCGCCGGGACCGCCGGGGCCGAAGCCCTCACCCACTCCGGGCTGCGGCTCTACATGGGAGCCGTGCTGTTCGCGATCGGCCAGGCCGCGATGGGCTTCATGATCGCCGTACTGTCGGGCTACATCGCCTACGGACTGGCCGACCGTCCCGGCATCGCCCCGGGCTTCGTCGGCGGCGCCCTGTCGGCGACCCTCGGCGCCGGGTTCATCGGCGCGCTCGTCACCGGCATCCTCGCCGGCTACCTCGTGCGATGGATGACCACCTGGAAGACGCCGCGCTGGCTCGCCGGTCTCATGCCGGTGGTCCTCATCCCGCTCATCGGCTCGCTGGCGATCGGCCTGCTGATGTTTCTGCTGCTCGGCCGCCCGCTGGCCTCACTGACCTCCGCCATGGAGTCGTGGCTGGGTGGCATGACCGGCTCCTCGGTGATCCTGCTGGGCGTCATCCTGGGCCTGATGATGTGCTTCGACCTGGGCGGGCCGATCAACAAGGCGGCGTACACCTTCGCCACGGCCGGTCTGGTCGCCGACAACCCGGCGACGCTGCGGATCATGGCCGCGGTGATGGCCGCCGGCATGGTTCCGCCGCTCGCGATGGGCTTGGCGACCGTCGTGCGCAAGCGCCTGTTCAGCCCGGTGGAGCAGGAGAACGGCCGCGCCGCGTTCCTGCTGGGCGCCAGCTTCATCACCGAGGGGGCGATCCCCTTCGCCGCCGCCGACCCGCTCCGCGTCATCCCGTCGATGATGGCCGGTGGCGCCGTGACCGGTGCGCTCATCATGGCGTTCTCGGTCGAGTCGTACGCGCCCCACGGCGGGTTGTTCGTGGTGTTCGCCATCAACCCGGTCTGGGGCTACCTCCTGGCCATCCTCGCCGGCACCCTCGTCGCGTGCGCGGCCGTGGTGGTCGCCAAGACCACCCGCCGCGAGCCCACCCCGGCCCCGGCCGCCGCAGCACAGCCGGTCGCGGCCTGACACCAGAACCTGCACGATGACGGGGGAACCCCCGGCACCGGAATACACAGAGGAGACACCATGCCCAGCACCACCGTCACCGTCGGATCGGCCGAGGGCCTCCACGCCCGCCCCGCGGGGATCATCGCCGAGGCCGCCGAGAAGTACGAGACCGACATCGAGATCACCTACGACGACGAGGAGGCCGACGCCGCGTCCGCGATGCTCATCATGGCGCTCGGCGCCGAGAAGGGCGCCACGGTGACCGTCAGCGGAGAGGACGCCGACGCGGTGGCCGAGATCGCCGCGCTCATCGAGCAGGATCTCGACGCGGAATGACCGTCCTGGTCGTGGGATCCGGCGGGTATCTCGGCTCGCGCCTGGTACCCGCCCTGCTCGCCCGTGGTCACCGCGTCCGGGCCGGCGTCACGGACCCCGGCCGTGCCGCGACGCACCCCTGGTCCGATCGGGTCGAGACCGTGCGCTGCGACGTCCTCGACCCGGCGAGTCTCGCGGCGGCCCTCGACGGGGTCGACGAGGTGGTCTACCTGGTCCACCGGATGGGCGGCGGCGCCGACTTCCGCCGCGAGGACGCCGAAGGCGCGGAGGCGATGCGCCGGGCGATGGCCGCCGCCGGCACGGAGCGGTGTGTCTACGTCTCCGGACTGGCCCCCTCGGGGGACGACCGGCTGCCGCTCTCGCAACACATGGCGTCGCGGCTCGAGGTGGAATCACTGCTCTCGGCCGGGTCCACGCCCGTGTTCACGCTCCGGGCCGGGGTGATCCTGGGCGCGGGCTCGACGAGTTTCGAGGTCCTCCGCACGCTCTGCGAGCTGCTCCCCGTCCAGCCGGTGCCCCGATGGATGCGACACCGGAGGGTCGAGCCCGTCGCCGAACGGGACGTCGTGGAGGCCCTGTGCCATGCCCTGGACGGTGAGCCCCGCACCGGCCACGCGGACCTCGGCTGCGGGGAGGCCCTGACCTACCCCGCGCTGCTCGCGCGCTACTCCCGCATCGCCGGGTGGCCGACGGTGCGCCTCCCCGTGCCCGGGGTGCCGTGGGACCTCGTCGCCGCCGGACTGGCACCCCTGGTCGATCAGGGCGGGGCGACGGTCAGCGCGCTGATCGAGAGCCTGCAACACGACATGGTGGTGGGTGATCCCGCCGCGGGGCTGCTCCCCGGGGACTGGGAGATGACGGGGATCGACGAGGCGATCCGGGTCGCGCTCGCCGACGCCGCCGGCTAGGTGGGATGTCCAGCGCGGCCACCGCCGATGCGACATCCGCTGACCCGCTTAGGTAACCTCGATCACAACTGACACTCGTCAATCCGCGAGAGTCTCGAGATCGAGGCCCGAGACGACCGCCCGAGGAAACAAAGAGGTCGCGCATCATGACGTCGCGTATCGCCACCCCGCCGGTCGCCCCGGGCCGTGAGGCCCTGTTCCGTCCCCTCGAGGTCAGGTCGCTGCACCTGGCCAATCGCCTCGCCATGTCCCCCATGACCCGCATGGGCTGCCCCGACGGCCTGCCGGACGAGGTCAACCGCGACTACTACGCCGACCGGGCCGCAGGCGGAACGGGACTCGTGGTGACCGAGGGCATCGGCGTCGACCACCCGACCTCGGTCGACCATTCGTGGATCCCCCGCCTCGACACGCCGGAATCCGTATCGGCCTGGCGTGTGGTGACCGACGCCGTCCACGCCGCCGGCGGCCGGATCATCGCCCAGCTCTGGCACGTCGGCCCGCTCTGGGGCGCGAACGCCCGCTTCGACCGGGCCCACCGCGACCGGCTGATGGAGATGCACCCCATGCGCCCGTCCGGCCGGTGGGGAACCCCGGGCGTCACCACGTACTCCGAACGCAGCGTCGCCCGCTGGTCGCCCGAGGTCCCGCCGATGACCGACACCGACATCTCCGAGGTCATCGACGCATTCGCCCGCTCCGCGCGCCTGGCGATGGAGGCCGGATTCGACGGCGTGACGCTGCACGGCGGCCACGGGTATCTGCTCGACGCGTTCGTCTGGGCCGACACCAACCGTCGCACCGACGACTGGGGCGGTGACCTGGCCGCACGCAGTCGCTTCCCCGCCGCGGTCGTGTCCGCCGTCCGCGCCGCGCTCGGCCCCGACGCGCCGCTGTTCTACCGCTTCTCCCAGCACACTCAGCAGGACTACACGGTCCGCAAGGCGACCACTCCCGACGAACTGGGCGTCTACCTGGGCGCACTCGCCGAGGCCGGGGTCGATCTGCTCGACGCCTCGACCAGGCGGTTCAGCGACGCGGCATTCCCCGACCTGGGAGGTGACGACGGCGAGGTGACCCTGGCCGGATGGGCCCGCCGGCTCACCGGCCTGCCGTCCGGCGCCGTGGGCGGGGTGGGGATCGGGACGTCCCTGCGCGAGCAGAAGTCGGGCAAGCCGGCCATCGCCGCGGACAACATCGATGCGGTCGTGGAGTGCATGGAGCGCGGCGAGTTCGACCTCATCTCCGTGGGTCGTCTGCATTTGGCGGATCCGTCGATCGCCGAGGTCCTGCGCACGGCCGGGCCACTGCCGGAGTTCGTGCGCGAGGTGCACGAGATGCCGTTGCGCTCCCCCGCCTGACCTGCCGTGCCGCGGGGGCATCTGGCCTGCCGCGCCGGGTTTCCGGCAGCGCGAGACGAACCCTGGCCGGGCCGCCGAAACGGGCCTAGCCTTCGGCCATGACCGTCACCGACGAACTGCTCGAGGCCGCCAAGGCCTACCAGGCCGACTTCGACAAGGGCGACCTGCCCATGCCGCCCGGGCGGGAGATCGCCGTGGTGGCCTGCATGGACGCCCGTCTCAACCCGTACGGCCTGCTGGGCCTGACCGAGGGCGACGCGCACGTCATCCGCAACGCCGGTGGGGTCGTCACCGACGACGTCCTGCGCTCGCTGACGATCAGCCAGCGCCTCTTGGGCACCGAGGAGATCGTCCTGATCCACCACACGGACTGCGGGATGCTCACCTTCCGCGACGACGACCTCAAGGACCGGATCGAGTCCGACACCGGCCAGCGGCCCCGCTGGGCGCCGGAGTCGTTCCCCGAGCCGGAGGCCGACGTGCGCCAGTCGATCGCCCGCGTCGAGTCCGATCCGTTCCTGCTCCACGCCACCGCCGTCCGCGGCTTCGTCTACGACGTCGGCACCGGCGAGCTGCGCGAGGTCGCGCGCGACTGACTCTCGTGCACGCGGTCCCGGGCGACGGCCGGCGACGCTTCCCGGGCCAGTGGGGGCGGGGAGATCATGAGCACTCTTCCCGACGGGTGACGATCGGGCTAAATTGAAGTTTCTTAACCCGACGCCGAGTCACTCCGGCGACCCCGATCGGAGCTCCCGCCGTGTCCGCACCCAATCGCCCCGCCGAGACCGCTCGTTCCGTGAACCCCTTCCGGGTCGCCCTTCTGGTCGGCGGCCTCATCGCCGTGGGCTTCGGCATCGCGGTCCTGTTCTGGCCCGTCAAGACCGCCCTCGCCGTGACCGGGGTGCTGGCCGTCTACGCGATCGCGGCCGGCATCGTCTACATCGCTGTGGCGGCCGTCGCCAGGTGGCAGAGCACGGGCAGCAGGATCAGCCACGCCCTCCTCGGAGTGCTGTTCATCCTCGCCGGCGCCTATGCATTCGCCTCTCTCCAGGAGTCGGCGGCGTTCCTCGCTCTCTTCGTCACGGTCATGATCGGCGTGATGTGGATCGTCGAGGGTTTCACCGCTCTGTTCACCCTCGGCGAGACCGGGTCGAGCGCGGTGACGGTCATCTTCGCGATCATCTCCGTCCTCGCCGGATTCGCGCTGCTCAGCACCCCGGTGTGGGGCGCGGGGTTCCTCTGGTGGCTCTTCTCGATCTCCCTCGTCGTCCTCGGTGTCCTCAACGTGGCCCGCGCTTTCCCGCTGAGGAGTTGATCGGCGGCCGCGCACCCGGCCCCGCCGGGTGCCGTCGGTGACAACCTCGTCGTCGTCGTCGCCCCCACCCATCCGCGACCGCAACCATCCAGACGACACGAGACCCCGGGACCACATCGGTCCCGGGGTCTCGTATCGCGGGGTCGTGCCTTCCCGGGGTCTTGCCGTCGCGGTCGGGGCGGCCCCGCGGGGTCAGATCGACCGGGTACTCAGTTCGTCCGGATGCCGGACTCGTCCGAGTACATGGACGTCTTGCTGGTCTCGGGGGCAAGGACCAGCGAGATGATGGTGAGCACGCTCAGGCCGACCAGGTAGTAGCCGACGTAGGCGACCGAGTAGTTCTGCACCAGCCACACCGCGACGAACGGGGTCAGCGCCGCGCCCAGGATCGCGGAGAAGTTGTACGCCACTCCCGAGCCCGTGTAGCGCGTGTGGGTGGGGAACAACTCGGGAAGCACCGCGGACATCGGCCCGAAGGTCAGCCCCATGAGCATCATGCCGACGCACAGGAAGAGCAGCATCCGCACCACGTCAAGGTCCTCGCCCGTACCCATCGCGTCCGGGTCGAGCCACCAACCGAAGCTCAGGCCGAACAGGATGATGGCGGCGGTGACGCCGATGAGCATCCGACGGCGGCCCAGCTTGTCGGCCAGCAGGCCGGCCACCGGGACGAACGCGGCGAACAGGACGATCGCGATCACCTGGATGATGAGGAACGACCGGTACCCGTATCCGAGCCCGCCGGCGTCCGCGCCGCCGATCGCGAACGACAGGATCCATGTGGTCATCAGGTAGAACAGGCCATACGTGGCCAACATGATGAACGTGCCGAGGATGATCTCCCACCAGTTCCTGCGGAACACCTCCGAGACCGGGGTCTTGACCCGCTCGTTGTTGGCGATCGCCCGGGCGAAGACCGGCGTCTCCTCGATGCGGAGCCGTACGTAGAGGCCGACGGCGACCATCACGATCGACAACAGGAAGGGCAGACGCCAGCCCCACACCAGGAACGGGTCGCCCAGTTCCGCGGCGGTGGAATCGTAGGAGAACCAGATCGTGAGCAGCAGGAAGATGCCGTTGGCGAGGATGAAGCCGAACGGCGCGCCGAGCTGCGGCCACATGGCGGCGAACGCGCGCTTGCCCGGTTGCGCCGTCTCGGAGGCCAGGAGCGCCGCGCCCGACCACTCGCCGCCCAGGCCGATGCCCTGGAAGAAGCGCAGGATCGTCAGCATCGCCGGGGCCCAGAGACCGATCTGGTGGATCGTCGGCAGCAGGCCGATGAGGAACGTCGCGATACCCATGGTCAGCAGCGCGCCGACGAGGGTGACCTTTCGGCCGAGACGGTCCCCGTAGTGACCGAAGACGATGGACCCGAGCGGCCGCGCGATGAACGCCGTACCGAAGGTGGCCATCGAGGCCAGCAGAGCGGTGCCGGAGTCACCGCCTGCGAAGAACAGCAGCGGGAAGACCGACACCGCGGCCGTCGCGAAGATGTAGAAGTCGTAGAACTCGATCGTGGTCCCGATGAGCGAGGCGAGGATGATCCGGCGCCGGGGCACCGGCTCGGCCGAGATCGTCTCGGGGACCGCGGTACCCGTCCCGTGGGGCCCTGTGGACCCGTCCGGCGTTGCCATGTTCCTCCTAGGGCGTCTGAACGGCGCATCTACTGTCGACCACCGACCGTCGACCGCGACAAGCGTAGGCGGCCAGGTGATGTGGGTCACCCTGACCGGTGGTGGCTGTGCACGTGGCACAGATCAGCCCGTCGATTTTCGCGATCGTTGCGCACGGTGTCCAATCCCTCCCCCGCCGCCGGGGCGTGCGGGGGTGGTGCGGGTGATGCGGCGTGCTGGCGAGGCGGCGCGCAGGGGTGGCGCTGGTGATGCCGTGCGCCGGGTCAGCGCGTCCGGTAGTGGGAGTACGCGGTCCCGCCGGCGAAGACGCGATGGGCGGCGAGCTCCAGGTCCAGCGTCGTGTCCGGGGGCAGCGCGCGCAGTCCGCCGCCCACGACCCTGGGGAAGACGAACAACCGGAGATCCGAGACCAGCCCCGCGCGGATCGCCGCGCCGGCCGTGGTGGGTCCGAAGATCTCCACCTCGCCCGGCGCCTCATCGACGATGCGGCGCAGAGTGTCCAGGTCGAGTCGCGGGACGAGGCGATCACGATCGGACACGAGGTCGTTCGCGGTCAGTCTCGAGGACACCACGGTGCGCGGTATCGCCTTCCACCGCTCCGCGAACTCGTGCTCGTCGGGGCTCCACGAGTCGTCCTCCGGTGGGGACAGCCAGTACTCCATCAGCTTGTACGTCCGCCGGCCGAGCACCTCGTGGACGACGGGCCCCAGACGTTCCACGTGGAACCGGAACACCTCGCCGCTCGGGGCGGACCAGTTGAAGTCGCCACTCGCGTCCGCGACGTACCCGTCGACCGAGACGGTCGCCGTGTAGGTCAGCGTGCCCATGGCCGTCCTCCAGCCCTTGTCCGTGATGTGGGCGGTCGTGATGAGGGCAGTGTAGTGCCGTGCGCAGGTTCCAGACTGAGCGTTTCCCGCGATTCGGTGTCCGGGGCCCGCGGCGGCGTCGGGTCAGTCGGACACCGCGCGGTCGGCGTCCCGACGCTCCCGCTCCTGCGCCTCGGCGATGGCCTGACGTGCGTAGACCCACCGGGCGGTGGAGTTCAGGTGCGAGCGGTGGTCACCGATGTGCAGTCCCCAGGACAGCAGGGTGATGACGCGGTTCCGGAAGCCGATGAGGAAGGCCAGGTGCACCACCAGCCACAGGACCCAGGCGAGGAAGCCGTGGAGCTCGAGCGGCCCGATCTTGGCCACCGCGCTGTAGCGCGACACCGTCGCCATCGACCCCTTGTCGAAGTACTTGAACGGCGGGCGCTCGGACGGGGACCGTCCCCCCTCGACCTCGCGGACGATCTGCTTGGCGACGTACTTGCCGCCCTGGATGGCGACGGGGGAGACACCCGGCAGGTTGTCGAGGTTGATCATGTCGCCGATCACGAAGATCTCCGGGTGCCCGGGCAACGAGAGATCCGGGTTCACCAGGACCCGGCCCGCCCGGTCCACCTCGGCGCTGGTCTGGTCGGCGAGCATCTGGCCCAGTGGGCTCGCCTGGACCCCGGCCGACCAGATCTTGCAGGTCGAGTCGATCCGGCGGAGCGATCCGTCGGGGTCCTTGACCTCGATTCCGCTGTAGTCCACATCGGTCACCATGGCGTTGAGCTGGATCTCCACACCCAGTTCCTCCAGCCGCCTGCGGGCCGCGTTGCCGAGCTTCGGTCCGAAGGGCGGCAGGACGGCAGGGGCGGCGTCGATGAGGATGATGCGGGCCCGACCCGGGTCGATCCGGCGGAAGCTGTTCTTCAGGGTCCGCTGAGCCAGCTCCGCGATCTGCCCGGCCATCTCCACGCCCGTGGGACCGGCGCCGACCACCACGAACGTCAGGAGACGACGACGCTCCGCCTCGTCCTCGGTCACCTCGGCCTGTTCGAAGCAGCCCATGATCCTGCTCCGCAGCTCCAGGGCGTCGTCGATGGACTTCATGCCGGGAGCCCAGCGCTCGAAGTGATCGTTCCCGAAGTAGGACTGGTTGGCACCGGCGGCGACGACGAGACTGTCGTACTCGAGCTCGAAGTCCACGTGCCCGGCGGTCGCGTGGACGGTCCGCGCGGTCACGTCGATCCGGTCCACCTCACCCAGGGCGACGGTGGCGTTCTCCTGATCGCGGAGGACCAACCGGGTGGAGGGCGCGATCTCCCCGACGGACAGGATCCCGGTCGCCACCTGGTACAGCAGGGGCTGGAAGAGATGGTGGCCGGTCCTGGCGACCAGGGTGACGTCCACGTCCGCCTTGTCGAGGGCGCGGGCCGCGGCGAGGCCCCCGAAACCCGACCCGATGATGACGACGCGGTGGCGACGATCCGCCGGGGCCTGAGCACCCGTCACCGGATGAGAGTTCATGGTCATGGTGCCTCCTCGACCCACTACTGTCCGGGTTCCGAGCCCCGCGGGGCCCACTCCCGCCGATCCTAGACCGCCCGACCGGGCCGGGGTCCCGAGCCGCCGAACCGTGCCGGACCGGAGTCAGACCCAGTCCGCGAGCGTCGGCGCGTATCGGCGGAGCACGCGGGTCACGAGCAGCAGGATCACCACGAGGATCCCGACCCACAGCACGGTCAGACACCAGCCCGCGAGGACGTCGCTGGGGAAGTGGACCCCCAGGTAGACGCGGGACGCGCCGACCGCGAGGACGTAGACCACCGCCACCGCGAGCGCGGCCCACCGGTCCCGGCTGCCCCAGGTCAGGACGACCAGCGGCGCCGCGAGCGACATCGACCCCCATCGCGTGCCCACTGGGGAAGGAGAAGGTGTTCTCCGCCGACAGGTGCTCCCAGAAATCCGGGCGCGACCGCTCGAAGGCCGGCTTGAAGGCGACGTTGAGCCTGGACGACCCGTACACCGCGGCGAGCACGAGGAAGGCGCCCCCGAACCTGCGCAGGACGCACAGCAGCAGCGCGATCACGACGGAGGCCGCGAGCACGAACTGGCCACCGAGGTAGCTCGCGGTCTCCGCCGCGGCCGTGAGCCAGGGGGTCGTGGCCCCGTGCACCCACATCATCACCGGCCGGTCCAGGGAGACGGTCTCGTCGTCGGAGACGGCGAACGCCAGCCCGGCGAAGACCGCCAGGAGGGCCAGCAGGAACCCGGCGCCCGCCGCCGGTGCCCTCCACCGGGACGCCCCGGTGGAGGGCCGGGTGTCGCCGTCGTCGATGGTCATCGCCCCAGCGTAGGGACGCGGACCGGGAAAATCAGGAAAAACTACTGCCGGGCGCCGCGGTGGTGATCGCTCCGTCGACCAGGTGGACCTGCGCGTCGCACCGGGCCGCCATCGTGGCGTCGTGCGTGACGAGCATCAGCGCCACGTCGAGCTCACGCGCGGTACCGAGCAGGAGGTCCATGACGACCCGACCGGACGCGGAGTCGAGCGCGCTCGTCGGCTCGTCGGCGAGCAGGAGCGACGGCCCGCTCATCAGCGCGCGCGCCACGGCCACCCGCTGCCGCTGCCCGCCGGACAGCGCCCCGACCGACCGGTCCGCGGCATCACCCAGGCCCACCACGCCGAGCAGCTCGTGGGCGCGCTCGCGGGCGTGGAGCCGTCGGGCGCGGGACGGCCGCGACCCCAGCCACACCATGGCCTCGAGCTGTTCCCGGGCCGTGAGTGACTCGATGAGGTTGGCCTGTTGGAACACGATGCCGATCTCGCGTCGGCGCAGCTCGGCCCCCCGGCGCGCGTCCACCGCGGCCAGGTCCACCGCCCCGTCCCCGGTCTCCAGCCACACGTGCCCGGAGTCCGGTCGGGCGAGTGTCGCCGCGACGGCGAGCAGGCTCGACTTCCCCGATCCCGAGGGCCCGGTCACCGCGAGGCTGCGGCCCCGCCCGATCGAGAGCGAGACGTCGTCGACGGCAGTGACCCTGCCGTGGCCGTCGGGGAAGGTCAGGACGACGTTCTCCATCCGCAGTGCGGTCGGGACGGGCGCGGTGGTCACGGGGGCATCGTGGAGGGCGGTACGGGTCAGTGCGGTACGGGGCATGGCGGTTCTCCTGGTGGTGGGTCGCGGTGAGGACGCCGGGGTCGACGACGACGAGGTGAAGCAGGTGCCGGACTCGGAGCCGTTCATCGGGCCGCCCCCAGTGCCGAGTTGGGGTCGGCGGTCAGCACGGGCCGCAGCGAGACGGCGGCGCCCGCGAGGCCGAGCACGGCGAGCAACACGGCCGGCACGAGGGTGGTCCCGGCCGAGACGACGAACGGCACGGTGCCGCCGACGGCCAGGCCGAACAGGGCGGCGATCCCGACCCCGCCCACGACGCCCACGGCCAGGACGACCGCGGCCTGGCCGACCGAGTCGCGGACGACCGCGGCGGTGGACGCCCCGAGCGCCTTGAGCACGGCTACGTCACGTCGGCGCTGCATCCCCCAGACGGCGAAGAACGAGCCCACGACCAGAGCGGTGACGGCGAGGAGCATGGTGGTCATCGTGCTCAGCGAGGTGTTCTCGGCCCGGTGCGAGGGCAGCGCTCCGACGAGTCCGTCGGAGTCGACCAGCGTGAGGCCGGCCTCGGCGGCGACGGCATCCGGGTCGGCGCCCGCCGCCACGGCCACGGTGGTGGCCGCCCCGCCGCGCGGAGCGAGCGAGTGCCAGGTGTCGAGGTCGGTGACGACGACAGGGGTGTGCGAATGCCAGAGATCACCGGTGTGTCCGGCGACCGCCAGCGCGCTGCCCCCGAGGCTGATCACGCCGACGTCGGAGCCCACCTCGTCGTCGACACCGTCGGAGACCAGGACCTCCCCCGGCGCCGGTGGCGCCACCGACCCCACCTCGTCGGCCAGTCCCACTGCGACGACGGAGACCCCGGTCTCGGTGCCGTCGTCCAGGGTGATCCGGGCGAGTCCCACCGGGACGGCCGACGGGTCCCCGGCGGCCACGGCGGCCACCTGGTCGGCGGTGAGTGCGGCGCGGTCGAGGTCGACGGCGCCGGAGTCGTCGGCGGGGAGGACGAAGCCGGAGCCGTCCGCGCCGAGCGCCCGGAGCGCGGACACGCTCTGGTGAGCCAGCCCGGCGGTCAGGCCGAGCAGGCCCGCCACCAGGACGGACAGCATCAGCACGACGCCCGTGATGAGGGCGAAGCGCCACCGCGCCGTGCGGAGCTCGCGGAGTGCGAAGAACATGGGGTCCCTTTCGTGGGGTCTGCCTGTCGTGGGGTCTGCCTCCAGGCTCGTCCCGCCGACGCCGCACCGGATCGGCCACGAGGGTGGTTCCGCGGCGTCGAACGGTGGGGCCGGCCTCCATCGTTCGATGGATGCCGGGTGCCCCACCGGCGACTAGCGTCGACCGGGTGATCCCCGCGCCCGCGTCCGCCGCCGCGTCCGCACCCGCCGCCGAGCTCCCGCCGGAGTCGGCGGGGGTGCGTGCGGTGTTCGCGCAGCTCCAGGTGGCACTGCACACGTTGGTGGCCGCACTGCTGGCCCTCACGTTGGTCAGCGCGCACCGGGACACCTCCGGCATGCCCGATCCGCCGGCGGTCGCCGCCGCCGTGGGGTTCACGGTCGTGTACGTCGCGGGGACGGTCTGGGCGCGCCGTCGCCCGACGACCACTGCCGTCCGGGTCGGGTGGCTGCTCGCGGTCCTGGCGTTGTGGGCGTGCCTGGTGGTCCGGGTCCCCGAGGCCGCCTACCTGGCATTTCCCCTGTTCTTCCTGGTCCAGTTCCTCCTCGGCGTGTGGGCGGGCACCGCGGCGGTGGCGGCGCTGGCCGCCGTGGCGGTCGTCGCCCTGGGCCTGCATCACGGGTTCACTCCCGCCGGGGTCATCGGCCCGACGGTGGGAGCGCTCGTGGCCCTCGGACTGGGGGCCGGTGTGCGGGCACTGCACCGCGAGTCCCAGGCCCGGCGGGAGGTGATCGCCGAGCTCGTGGCCACCCGCTCGGCGCTCGCCGCGCGGGAACGGGAGGTGGGCCGGGAGGCCGAGCGCGCGCGACTGGCCGGGGAGATCCACGACACCGTCGCGCAGGGGCTCGCGAGCATCGGGATGCTGCTGCACGCGGCCGAGCGCACCGCGCCGTCTAGCCCCGCCGTCGACCAGATCCGCCTGGCCCGCGAGGTGGCGGGCGAGAACCTCACCGAGACGCGCAGGCTCATCGCCGCCCTGCGGCCCGCGCCGCTCGACGGCGTGTCGCTGGCCGGGGCGCTGGGCCGTGTGGCTGCGAGGTGCCGGGCCGAGAATCCCGGGCTCGAGGTGTCCGTCACCACCGGGAACGCCGGCGAGCACGCCACCGAGTCCTCCACCGAGCCCTCCACCGAGCCGCCGGCGGAGCTCGCCGCGGTGCTCGTCCGGGTGGCGCAGGAGGCGATGACGAACGCGGTGCGGCACGGTGCCCCGAAGCGGATCACACTGACCCTGTCCGGCTCCCCCACCACCGTGGTCCTGGAGATCGCCGACGATGGCCGCGGCTTCGACGTCGCCGCCCCGCGCACCGCCGCCTCGTTCGGGCTCGACGGCATGGCGCGGCGGGTGGGCGACCTGGGCGGGCGGTTCGAGGTCGACTCCGAGCCGGGATCGGGCACGGTGGTCCGCGCCGTACTGCCGGTGCGGGAGACGGCGCCGGGGACCCGGTTGGGAGACGAGAGATGACGACGACGAGGACGCGTGTGCTGATCGCGGACGATCACGCGGTGGTGCGAACCGGGCTGCGTGCACTGCTCGCCGCCGATCCCGCGATCGAGGTGGTCGCCGAGGCGGCGGCGGCCGGCGCCGCCGTGGAGCGGTGCCGGATCGGGGACGTGGACGTGGTGTTGATGGACCTGCGGTTCGCGGGGGATGCCGCCGCCGGTGTGCTGGCCACCGCCGCGATCCGCGACCTGGCCGACCCCCCGCAGGTGTTGGTACTGACGAGCCACGACACGGACGCGGACATTCTCGGCGCCATCGAGGCCGGGGCCTGCGGTTATCTGCTCAAGGACGCCGGCCCTGACGAGCTGTTGGGCGCGGTGCGCGCCGCCGCCGCCGGCGAGAGCGCGCTGTCCCCCACTGTCGCCGCGCGGCTGATCAGCCGGATGCGCGACCCGCGGCCGGTGCTGACCGAGCGGGAGGCGGAGGTCCTGCGCGCCGTCGCCACCGGGGCGACCAATCGGCAGGCCGCCGCGTCACTCCACGTGTCGGAGGCGACGGTCAAGACCCACCTCGTCCACGTCTTCGACAAGCTCGGCGTCACCTCGCGGACCGCGGCGGTGGCGCGGGCACGTGAGCTGGGCCTGGTGTGAAGGTCTCGTACATGCGGATCGCCACGGCGGCCGCCGACACCGCGCTGACCACGGCGGCGGCCCACACCGCGGCGTGCATCCCCATGGCGTCGGCGACGATCCCCCCGAACACCGCGCCGACCGCGTAACCCAGGTCGCGCCACACGCGGTAGACCCCGACGGCTCGTCCCCGCCACACGGGGTGGGCCACGTCGCCGATAGCCGCCAACAGCGTCGGATAGACCATCGCGGTCCCGGCTCCCAGGATCACGGTCCCGACCGCCCACGTGCTGAATCCACTGCCGAGGGCGATGACGACCAGGGCGACCGCCTGGGTGGCCATTCCCACCGAGATCAGGTGCTTGCGGCCGATCCGGTCCGAGAGCGCGCCGGTGAACAGCTGTCCCACGCCCCAGACGGCGGGGTAGAGCGCGAACAGGAGTCCGATCTGTCCCACGGACAGACCCGCGGTGGCGAACAACAGGGGGAACAGTCCCCAGGACAGCCCGAAGTTGAGGTTGTTGACGAGCCCGGCCTGGCTGGCCGAGGACAGAGCCGGTTCTGTGAAGCTGGTCTGGATCGCGATCTCGCGGTCCGTCATCTCGGCGTGGAGATGGTCGTGCAGTCCGTCGGGGCGGGCGGTGTGCCGCCCCGCGTCCACCAGGGCGTGATCGCGGGTCTCGCGGACGAAGATCCCGGACAGCACCAGGGCCAGGGTCGTATAGGCCACTCCGACCAGGAACGGCGCCGGTCGCAGACCGTACTGGCCGGCCAGGTAGCCGGCGAGCAGCGAGGTCACCGCGACCGCGCCGTATCCTGCCGCCTCGTTGAGCCCCATCGCCAGACCACGCTGTCGCGGCCCGACGAGGTCGATCTTCATGACCACGGTCGTGGACCAGGTCAGGCCCTGGTTGATGCCCAGCAGGATGTTCGCGGCCACCACCCAGCCCCAATCGGGCGCCCAGATGAGCATGAGCGGGACCGGGATGGCGAAGAGCCACCCGACCAACAGGACGGGTTTGCGTCCGTATCGATCCGAGAACGTCCCGGCGAAGTAGTTCGCGATCGCCTTGGTGACACCGAAGGCCGCGACGTAGGTGAAGATGAAGGTGTAGCCGGTCAGGCCGAAGACGTCCGTCGCCAGCAGGGGCAGCACGGTCTGCTGCTGTCCCACCATGCCGCCGACCAGCGCATTGATCGCCACCAGCAGCGTGAACTGGGCGGCGTTGGCCTTGAGACCGAGTACGGGTGCGCGTTCGGTGGGCATGCTCCCCTTTCATGACTGAGTCCGCTGAGTGGTCAGTCCACGGCGCACTATACCCCTGCGGGTATTGATCCTGCCGGTTTCGCCAACTGTACACAGTTGACTACAGTCAAGCTGTACACACTTGACTACAGCGGGGAGGTCAGTGCTTGTCCCGCCTCGCCCCGCACCCACATCGGAGGATCATATGACCGGAACCCGTCCCGAAATCGCGGCCCCACCCGGCACTGATCGCGCGAGCCGCCTGGCAGGAAAGACCGCGATCGTCACCGGAGGCGGACAGGGCGTGGGCCGCGGGATCTCGCTCGGCCTGGCCGAATCAGGCGCCTCGGTCCTGCTGGTCGGGCGGACGCCCGAGAAACTCGAGAAGGTAGCCGAGGAGATTCGCGAGATCGGCGGTGCGGCCGAATGCCTGCCGGTCAACATCACCGCGGAAGGCGCACCCGAGGCGATCGTGGACGCAGCGGTCACGCATTTCGGAGGGGTCGACATCCTCGTCAACAACGCGAACATGGCCCGGCCCCTGCCACTGTCCGACTACCCCGACGACGGTTTCCGCAAGGCCTTCGAGTCCGGCCCCCGCGTGTCGCTCACGCTGATGAAGCTGACCCGTCCTCTCATGGCGCAGAGGGGCGGTGGGGTGATCATCAACCTGGTGACCTCGGCAGCCGTCCGGTGGGATCCCTCCAACTACGGCATCTACGGGGCCGTGAAGGAGAGCATGCGCGCCCTCACACGGGCCGCCACGTACGAATGGGCCGACGACGGGATCCGCGCTCTCAACGTAGCCCCGCATGCCCACAGTCCCGGGCTGGACTGGTGGATGGACAACAACCCCGAGGAGGCCGCCGAGTTCCTCTCCGCCATCCCCGCCGGCCGCGTGGGTGACCCGGTGACCGACATCGGCCGCCCGGTCGCCTGGCTCTGCTCGGCGGAGGCCTCGTACCTGAGCGGAGCGACCATCCCGCTCGACGGCGGCCAATCCCGCTGGGGCTGACCACTGCCCACCCCCGGACCACCGGACCACCGGACCACCAACTGTCAGTTCGATCAGGAGCACAAACGATGTCCCAGAATGCGCAACTTGCCGAGCTGTCCCGAGCCGGGGTGTCGGTCTGGCTCGACGACCTGTCCCGGGACCTGATCTCCTCCGGACGCCTCGCGGAACTGGTGGAGACCCGGTCGGTGGTCGGGGTGACGACGAACCCGGCGATCTTCCACGCCGCGCTGACGAGCGGGACCGCGTACGACGAGCAGCTCAGCCACCTCCGAGGCCGAGGTCATGAGGCGGACGCCGTGATCCAGGCCGGCACCACCGACGATGTCCGTGCCGCCTGCGACATCCTGGCGCCGGTGTACGAGCGAACCGGGACAGTAGACGGACGAGTATCGATCGAGGTCGATCCGCGACTGGCTCACGATGCCGAGGCCACGGTGGCACAGGCGAAGGAACTGTGGCAGATCGTGGACCGACCCAACCTGCTGATCAAGATTCCGGCCACCACGGCCGGGTTGGAGGCGGTCAGTCGGGTGCTGGCCGAAGGCATCAGCGTGAACGTCACACTGATCTTCTCCGTCGAGCGGTACACACAGGTCGTTCAGTCCTACCTGGACGGTCTGGACGCCGCCGCCCTGGCCGGCCACGACTTGTCGTCCATCCACTCCGTGGCGTCGTTCTTCGTCTCGCGGGTCGATACCGAGGTCGATGCCAGACTCGAGGCCATCGGCACACCGGCAGCGCTGGCCCTGAAGGGCCAGGCCGCGCTGGCCAATGCCTGGCTGGCCTATGCCGAGTATCAGCAGAACTTCGAGAGCTCCGACCGGTTCCGGAGCCTGGCCGGCCGCGGCGCCCGACCGCAGCGGCCGCTGTGGGCGTCGACCGGCGTGAAGGACACTCGGTACAGCGACACCCTGTATGTCAGTGAGCTGGTCGCACCGGCGACGGTCAACACGATGCCGGCGGCGACCATGGAGGCGTTCGCCGACCACGGGGACATTTCTTCGGGGTCGGGCACCAGGAGGTTTGCCGAACCTGCAGCGCTGTTCGAGGCGCTCGGAGAGGTCGGGATCGACATGGATGACGTCTTCGCTCAGCTGGAGCGCGAGGGCGTCGCCAAGTTCGACACGGCCTGGAACGAACTGATCGCGGCCGTGGGTGCACAACTAGCGTCTCGGTGACGACGCGCGGGCACGAGCCTGCGGCATGCCGGAGGTCTGCGCGATGGGCACGCCTCCGCGGCGGATACGACGGGCCCCGCAGGAGCAGGACTCGTAGACGATGACGCCCTCACTGGTCGAATGCCGCGAATCGCCCACCCACCTGTGATCGACGTCGAGGACGCACTCCGCCCCCACGGCGTGAGGGCGAATCGTTGAACGCGTGTTGTCGGCTTTCCGCATACGTTGACCATGGTGCAATGGGTCGGTGCAGTTCAACCATGACAATATGATCGGTCCGCTACACAAGTTCGAAGTGCGCGACCCTGCACTTTCCCGTGCACAGTCGCACCAGCTTCTCGAGTAGTCGCACCGATTACGAGAGCCGTTCGAGGCTGGCGACGTCGAATCGACCTGCGCAGCAATTGACTGCCTCCTGGAGGCAGCGACCTCAAGGGCCTTTCTGAGTACCCATGACGGGATGAAGCCCCATCTCCACTTCACGGCCGATCACGATGATGCTGTCGCGCGGACCAAGGCGATCACCGCGGGCGGCCTGGCGATCTTCGCGGTGGAGTCCGCGGGCGGTCGGCTCGGGGCATGCAACCGGCATGGTTGCCCGGAGGTCTTCGTCGACACCAGCCGCAACGGGCGACGGGCCTATTGCAGCGCCCGATGTGGCAACTACGAGGCCGTCAGGCGGCACAGGTCCGCCATCTGAGGACTGGACTGTGGACCCACTTGGTGAATATGCCCCCCGGTCAATCCGAGATGCCGATCCAGCCCGATAGCGCAAAGCTTCGGCGGAAGCTACTGCCGGGCACGGCGAAAATTGAGACTGCCAACCGGGGCAAAGCGATAAATGAAACCGGCCGTGGAACGAATGCCGGGCCTACGCGAATATGGTTTGCCGTCAATTGTTCACCTATCGGGTTCCCATGGTTTTGTGGCGGTCCACCGAGGCACACTTCGCGAGGTCCGCCCGTTGGGTAGCGCTAGTTCGCATTCGGCCTTGACCCTGCCAGACGAGAATCGCAGCGAGAGGTACGGCACGGCCAACGCGGGGGGCGGGTCCGAGTATCCGGTCCACCATGATCACCGCCCACGGCATCCAGGCGGCACTGCACCAGGTGTGCGGTACCCGGCGGCGACTTGAGGTGATCGACCGTCCACGCACGAGCTGGAAAACCCTCGCGACCCCGCAGATGTCCTCAACAGAGCGCCCAACGTAATCATTGACGACCTCGTGCCATCCCGGCGCGGCCTTCACCGCTGGCGGCCGTCTGATATTCGGCGGCATCTCCAAACGGTGCCGTACACGTCTTGAGCGGACACCTAAGTGCCAGGCCCGCGGTGAGGGCGATACCGATACCAGGCGGGCAGAGTCACGAGGTCAGCCCTGAAGGGGCAGCCACTCCTCCCTGCCCGCCGTCAATCTAGTCCGCTTCGTCGAGCACCGTGTGCGCGCAGGTCACGAGCTCGTCAACCGCTCCCGCCGGTATCTGCCCCATCGCCGTGAGGTTTCGTGAGTCGTCGAGCTGGCGCCGGCGGACCCCCTCGAGGATGATCGCAAGCTTCCACAGGCCGAGACCATGCCAGAAGGGCACATCCGAGACATCGCGCCCCGACACCTCGGCATAGTGCTCGACGAGCTCGGTCCGAGTCGCGAAGCCAGGCACGGTCGAGGCATCGAATCGCATCGTGGGCGGGTCCCCCGCCTGGGGCCAGTAGGCGAGCAGGGTCCCGAGGTCTGCAAGCGGGTCGCCGAGCGTGGCCAGCTCCCAGTCGAGGATCGCCCGCACCTGCGCGTCGTCCGGGTCGACGATGACGTTGCGTAGATGGCTGTCGCCATGCACGAGGGTGATCTCACCGGGCGCCGGCTCGCGCTCACGCAGCCGGGCCGTCAGCCGGTCGAGATCGGCGAGATCGCGGGTGCGGGAGAGCTCCCACTGCCCGCTCCACCGGCGCAGCTGGCGCGCGGCGTACGGCTTGCGGCTCGCGAGGTCGGCCAGGCCGACCTCCTCCAGGTCGACGGCGTGGATGCGTGCCAGGGTTTCCGCCAGAGACAGCCCCACAGCGTGCCGAGCAGCCGCGGAGAGCCGCTCCGCATCCGCTCGATCATCGAGCACCAGCCCGTCGACGAAGGACACTACGAGTACCGGACGGTCGGCGACCGCCGGGGCCTCGCACAATCCGTGGACGACAGGCAAGGGCACCCGCGTGTCCTGGAGAGCCGAGAGAATCCGGTGCTCCCGCGCGACATCATGCGCGGAGGCGAGGATCTCGCCCATCGGTGGACGGCGTAACACCAACCGGCGACCCCTGACGTCTGTCGCCAGGTAGGTCAGGTTGGACTGACCCAAACCCACACGTTCGTAGGTCAACGGCTGCTCGACCTCCACTCGCTCGGCGAGCCACTCCGTCATCGCCTCCGTGTCGATGCCCTCGATCACTTCTTCCGCCCCCACTCGGGATCGCGCCGACGGTACTCGCGACGCGCGATGGTCATCTTGTGCACCTCGTCCGGACCATCGGCGAGACGCAGGGTGCGCATATGGGCGTACCAGAGCGCGAGAGGGAAGTCGTCGCTCACGCCGCCGCCGCCATGCACCTGGATGGCGCGGTCGATGACCTTCAACGCGACAGCTGGGGCCGCGACCTTGATCGCGGCGATCTCCGTGCGCGCCACCTTGTTGCCGACGGTGTCCATCATGTGTGCCGCCTTCAGGGTGAGCAGGCGGGCCATTTCGATCTCGATGCGCGATTCGGCGACCCAATCCATGATGTTGGCCCGGTTCGCCACCGGCTCGCCGAACGTCACCCGCGACTGTGCTCGGTCGATCATCAGGTCGAGAGCACGCTCGGCCACACCGATCGCTCGCATGCAGTGATGGATACGACCCGGGCCGAGTCGTGCCTGGGAGATCATGAAGCCATCCCCCTCTCCGGCGAGAAGAGCGGAGCGGGGCACGCGCACATCGGTGAAGGTCACCTCGGCGTGGCCCTCGCGGTCCATGTAACCGAAAACGGGCAGGCCGCGCTCGATCGTCACTCCCGGGGTGTCGACCGGGACGACCATCATCGACTGCTGGCGGTGGGGTGGGGCGTCTGGATCGGTTTTGCCCATGACGATCATGACCTTGCAGTTCTTGTGCAAGGCGTTCGACGTCCACCACTTGCGCCCGTTGATGACGTACTCGTCACCGTCGCGCTCCATGCGGGTCTCGACGTTGGTCGCGTCGGAGCTCGCGACGGCCGGCTCGGTCATGGCGAACGCGGAGGCCATCTCGCCCGCGAGAAGCGGCCCCAGGTACTTTTCTTTGTGCTCCTCGGTGCCGAAGAGGGTGAGCACCTCCATGTTGCCGGTGTCCGGGGCGTTGCAGTTGATGGCCTCGGGTGCGATCTCGAGGCTGCGGCCGGTGATCTCGGCGAGGTGCGCGTACTCGAGGTTGGTCAGGCCCGGTCCCCACTCCGGATGCGGGTGGAAGAGGTTCCACAGGCCCTGGCTGCGCGCCTCGGCCTTGAGGTCCTCGAGCACCTGCGGCTGGTGGTTGGCATCACCGGAGGCGCGCATCTGCTCGCGGTAGACGCTCTCCGCGGGGTAGACGTGCTCGTCCATGAAGGTGAGGAGACGGTCGCGGTAGTCCTGTCCGCGTTGGCTGAGCTCGAACATCGTGGTCGTCCTTGTCTGGAGGTGTGCAGGTCAGGTGGTGACACCGGACGGTGCCGGGAGGGAGAGGGCCTCGTGGACCCGGGGGATCGTGTCCTCGGCGGTCCGGTGGTGGATGCCGCGGATGCCGAGGCGGGCGGAGCCGGCGAGGTTGTGCTCGAGGTCGTCGACGAGGACGCACTCGTCCGGGTCGACGCCGAGCCGGTCGCAGGCGATGCGGTAGATCTCGCGAGAGGGCTTGCGCACGCCGACCTGGCCGGAGACCACGCTGACGTCGAAGAGTTCCTCGAGGTCGACCCGGGCGTAGCAGTCCCGCCCGAGGGAGTTGGAGACGAGCGCCACCGGCGTGCCCGCGGCGCGGACCCGGCGCACCAGGTCGATCATCGGCAGGTCGAGTTCGAGGTGGGCGGCCAGACGGGCGAGCAGGCCCCGCGCCTCGACCCGGCCGCCCGCCTCGACGAGCGCCGCGGCGAAGGCATCCTCGAAGCCCTCGTCGTCGAGCCGGCCCACCTCGTGCTCGACGAGTGCGCGGCGGGCCCCCTCGTGGGTGGCGAGCACGCCGAGCGCCCGGTCCGGTTCGAGCCCAACGTCGGCGGCAAGCGCGCGGAAGGCGGTGCTGATCGGGACGGTGAGCACTCCCCCGAAGTCGATGAGCAGTGCCTGGACGGGGCGCGCGTCGGACGGGGTCGACTCCGGTGACGTGGACGTCATGGCGTGGCTCCTTCGGTACTTCGTGGTGACAACAGGTATACTTGAATTCAGATTCATGTTCAAGTCCCGGATCGCCGCTACCCGAGGAGCCACCATCCCCAGCGCCAGCCTGCCGTCGACGCCACACCGCGGGGCGCTCGCCGGCGCCCTCGCCGTGCTCTTCGGCGTGACCGGCCTCGGCAGCGCCGCGGTCGCCGTCGCCCTGCCGGCGATCTCCGCGGACCTCGGCCTGACGACGGGGCGTGCCGCGCTCGTCGTCAGCTGCTACTCGCTCGCTCTCGCCGTCGGCAGCGCGATCTTCGGGCGGCTCGGCGACCTCTTCGGCATCCGGCTGCCCCTCATCATCGGGCTGTCGGTCATGGTGACCGCGGCCTGCGCGGGGTCACTCGTCGACTCCCTTCCCGCCCTCGTCGCCACCCGGACCCTGCAGGGCCTGGGTGCAGCCGCCGTCCCGGCGCTCACCATTGCCGCGATCCAGGCGCTCTTCGCCGGTGACTCGCGAGCCCGGGCCATGGCTACGTACTCGGGAGTCGGCGCGACGATCAACGTCCTCGGACCGGTCGTCGGCGCCCTGCTCGTCGACCCCTTCGGCTGGCGACCTGTCGTCGCCATCCCGCTGCTCACCCTGCTCGTCGTACCGCTCGTGTGGCGCGACCTGCCGACGCAGCGGCAGCAGGGCGCGACCCTCGACCCCGTCGGGGCGGCACTCGTCGGCGGGGCGGCCATCGGCGCCGTGCTGTCCCTGCAGGCAGCGACCCTCGGCCCGGTCGTCGCGGTCGCCGGCGGGGTGCTTCTCCTCGCCTGCGCGCCCACCGCCGTCCTGCGCTCGCGCAGGCGGCCGCACGGCGTCGTCCCCGCCGCCCTGGTCCACAACCGGGCCGCCCGCCGGAGCCTGCTCACCGCGGCGAGCCTTCCGGCGGCGTGGTTCGGCATGCTCGTCACCGTGCCGACGGTGCTCATCGCCCACGGTTGGTCGGGCACTGCGGTGGGGATGCTCCTGCTGCCCTGCGCTGCGCTAGGCCTCATCGCTCCGCGCATCACCGGGCCGGCGCTCATCAGGTTCGGCGCGGCGCGCAGTCAGCTACTCTCCGCGATCGGCACCACCCTGGCCATCGTCCTGGCCGCGTTCGGGGCCGACCGGGTCGACGCCCTCGCCCTCATCGCCGCCACGCTCGTACTCATGCTCGCCTTCGGCCTGGGCCAGCCGGCGATGACCGCGCTCGTGGCCGACTCGGTTTCCGTGCACCACCGCGGTGGGGCGCTCGGCCTGCTCACTCTGATCTTCCTGCTGGGCGGCAGCCTCGGCGCCGCCGCGGTCGGTGGCCTCGGTGAGGCCATCAGCTTTCCCCGCGCCCTGCTCGTCCTGGCCGTCCTCCCGCTGACGGCCGCCCTCGCCTTTGCCCGTCCACTCCCGTCAACCCGACCACGACCCCAGGAGAACCCATGACCACTACCGATCACGTCCTGTACGAGCTGACCGACGGCATCGCGACGATCACACTCAACCGGCCCGACCGGCGCAACGCCATGTCCGTGCCGATGATCGAACGGCTCGGCGAGTTGCTCGCCAGGGCCGACGAGGATCCCGCCGTGCGCGTCCTCGTCCTCACCGGCGCGGGGCGCTCCTTCTGCGCTGGCGGCGACGTCCAGCAGTTCGACGAGAACGGCGGAGAAGGGGGCGGCGCGAGCGAGGTCGACCCCACGGCGGTCGCCGCGCAGCTGCACCACCAGGAGCTCACCGTCGGGCGCCTGCACGCCTTCACCAAGCCGACGATCGCAGCCCTGCCCGGCGCGGCCGCCGGGGCCGGCCTCGGCCTGGCACTCGCGACCGATCTGCGCATCGGGACCCCGCGAACCGTCGCCGCGACGGCTTTCGCCGCGGTCGCCCTGTCCGGCGACTTCGGTGTCGCGTGGCTGCTCGACCGGCTCGTCGGTCCTGCGCGCGCGCGTGAGCTGATGCTCCTGAACCCGCGCCTCGACGGGCAGGCCTGTCTCGACATGGGCCTGCTCACGCGGCTCGTCCCCGAGGAGGAGCTCGCACAGGCGACCACCGAGCTCGCGACCCGCCTGGCCCACGGTCCGGCGCTGACCCTGGCGCACATCAAGAGCAACCTGCGCGAGGCCCCGCACCAGACGCTGTCGGAGTCGATGGCCGGCGAGGTCCCGCGGCACAAGGAGTGCGGCCTGACCGACGACCACGTCGAGGCGGCCCGCGCCTTCGTCGAGAAGCGCCCCCCGGTCTTCGTGCACTGACGGCTCGACCGGAGGCGGCCACAGCGAGACGCGGCCGTCGGGTGAGCTACCCCTCGAAGTAGGCGCGCGGGTTCTTCACCAGCATCGTGTCGATGTCGTCCTGCGACGCGCCGCCCTCGAGCAGCGCCGGGATGACGTCCTCGCTGATGTGCCGGTAGTTCCAGCGCGGGACCACCTGGCGCTTGGCCTCGGGGTCGAACCAGTCGATGAAGCACGCCGCGTCATGTGCGAGCACCATCCGCTCGGCGTAGCCGCGGCGCAGCAGCTCCAGCACCGTCGCCACGCGGTCCTCGAACGGCAGGAGAACGTCGAGGCCGAAGCGGTCCATGCCCAGGTAAGAGCCTGCGTCGGCGACCTTGCAGAGGTAGTCGAGGTCGGTCGTGTCGCCACTGTGGCCGATGACGATCTTCGCCAGGTCGGCACCCTCCTCGGCGAGGACGCGCTGCGCGACGAGTCCGGACCCGGTGTGCGGGTTGGTGTGCACGGTGATCGGAGCCCCGCTCTCGGCGCTCGCCGCACCGACCGCCCGCATGGCCCGCTCGACGCCCGGGGTGAGCCCCTGCTCCTCGATCGCGCACTTGAGGAATCCGGCGCGCACGCCCGTGTCGGCGATGCCCTCGCGCAGGTCCTTGAGGAAGAGCTGCGTGAGCGGCTCGGGCACGTCGAAGAGCAGGCCGGGGCCGGTGTAGTGGAACTGGAAGGGGATCTCGTTGTACGTGTACAGACCGGTGGCGACGACGATGTTGACGTCGACCTGCTCGGCGACGCGCTGCACGCGCGGGAGGTAGCGCCCCAGCCCGAGGACGGTCGGGTCGAGGATCGTGTCGATGCCGAGGGCCGGCAGCTGCCCGAGCTCGACGACGGCCTCGGCCACCTTGACGTCTTCGTCCCAGTCGCCCTGGTAGTTCTCCCGGTACTCCTCCCCCAGCACGAAGATGTGTTCGTGGGCCAGCACGCGGCCCAGGTCGGCGGAGTCGATGCTCCCTGTCACGGTCGGTACGGCCACCATGGCGCTCTCCTTCGGGTCGGTCCTCGGAGCATAGGTCCACTTGAACTTGAATTCAAGTACTAATCGAGGCCCGGTTAGTGTGGCGATCGTCGGCGAGCGACGCGCCGGCGGCACGAGAGAGCCGGCCGCACCGACCAGCGGGTCGGTACGGCCGGCTCCCTCGTTCAGGGCCGGGTCAGATCGCCTGGGCGGGGACGACCTCCGGCTGCGCCACCGGGTGGTCGCGGTCGTGGCGGGCGAGCTTGCCCTTCAGGAGCGGAAGGAGGAGCAGACCGAAGATGGTCGCACCCACGAGCACCCACAACCCGGAGGACGGCGAGCCGGTCGCCTTCTCCGTGAGGCCGAACGCGTACGGTCCGACAAAGGCACCGGTGAGCCCGATCGTGTTGACGAAGGCGAGGCCCGCGGCGGCGGCCACTCCCCCGAGGCGGGCCATGAGGACTGACCAGTAGAGGGGCTGGACGCCGACGATGAAGACCATCGTCGCGCTGAGCAGGAGCATCTTGGCCACCGGGTTCTCCGTGGAGACGAAGGCGAGAGCCATGACGATCGCGGCGGCGGTCGTGATGCCGATGAGCCGCACCTCGGTGCCGGGGTTGCGCTTGAGCAACCGTGGCACCACAAGGACGCCGATGACGGCACCGACACCCACGACGCCCGAGATGAGCCCGATCATGAAGCTGTCGGTGACCTCCATCGCCTCGACGATGGAGGGGACGAAGAAGACGACGCCGTAGGTCGCGATCTGGTTCATGAAGTAGATCGCCGCGATGGTCAACAGAAAGGGCTTGGACATCGCGGTGCGGACGATCGCGCCGGGGCGCGACTCCTCGGGCTGCTCGCCGACGGCCCGGCGGGTCAGCTCGCGCGCCTCCTCCGGCTCGAGCCACGGCGCCGTCTCCGGCGAGTTGGGCAGGGCGAAGAATATGAAGATGCCGAG
Organism: Dietzia sp. MNB45; assembly: GCF_051994785.1. Classification (NCBI taxonomy): domain Bacteria; kingdom Bacillati; phylum Actinomycetota; class Actinomycetes; order Mycobacteriales; family Dietziaceae; genus Dietzia; species Dietzia sp. MNB45. The sequence goes on from NZ_CP163397.1 coordinate 3,620,401, forward strand.
GAGGACGGTGGGGATGCCCTCGAGGACGAAGAGCCACTGCCAGCCGTGCAGGCCGGCGATGCCGTCCATCTTCATGAGCGCACCGCCGATGGGGTTGGCGACGATGAAGGCGACGGACGAGGCGGTGAGGATGAGGCCGACCGCGGTGGCGCGATCCTTTTGCGCGAACCAGGTCGTGATCAAGTACATGATTCCCGGGTAGAGGCCGGCCTCGGCCGCACCGAGCAGCAGCCGCAGGATGTAGAAGACCATCGGGCTGGAGATGAACATCATCGCCATGGTGATCAGGCCCCACGTGACCGCGATGCGGCTGATCCAGACCTTGGCTCCGATCCGGTGGAGGATGAGGTTGCTCGGCACCTCGAGGGCCGCGTAGGTGATGAAGAACAGGCCCGCCCCGAGCCCGTAGGCCGCGGCGTCGATCCCCGCGTCGATCTCGAGCGAGGTCTTGGCGAGGCCGACGTTGGTCCGGTCGACGAAGGCCATGAAGTAGGCCGCCATCAACAGGGGCATCAGGCGCACGAAGGCTTTCCTGGTCGCCCTGGCGTGCACGAGGTCCGACGGGGTTGTCGGTGCAGTCATGTGAACTCCTGGATCTGAATGATGATTCAGGTTCATATTGAACCCGGATTCAGATTGTGTCAAGGGTCACAACACTTGAGCCCCTCGGCACGTCGAGACGACCGGCACGGTGCCGTGTTCGTCGACCAAGATGGCGGCGTGGGGATCAGGGACGAGGTGGTACTTGTGCGGCGGTTCCCCGGCGTTCACGAACACCACGTACTCGTGTCCGGCCCGCCAGTCGACGCCTCGGGCACGGTCGTTCTCGAACTCGACGTCGGGTACACCGGCCCCGTTGTGCTGGGCTCACTGGGCCTGTCGCAGCGAGCACGAACGCGATGCCGGCCGCCACGGAGAGGGCTACGAGGATCGCCGTGACAGGGATATGGCTACGGGCAGGCCGCGGGTGGGGCTCCCCGTCGCACAGGTCCTTCCTGCAGCGGCACACCCAGCAGTGCGGCAACCAGGATCCGGCGCCCGCTCACCCCCCACACCCGGCGAGGCGCGGCCACTGGAAGGTATCGAGAGACGACTGTAGTGGCGTTGACCGCTGACCGCCGCGCACCCCTCATCACTGTCAGTCCCGGGTGTCGGCGAGCTCCTGCGCGCGGGCGAGCAGCTGGGGCTTGCGTATCTTGCCCGTGTCGGTGAGCGGGAATGCCTCGACGACCTCGACGAGGGGCACCTTGTAGCCCGCCATCCGGCCGCGCGCCCACTCCTCCACGGTGTCGGCGCTCAGTGACCCCCCGGCCCGCGCGCTGACAAAGGCGACCGGCCGCTGACCGCTGGTCGCGTCCTCGGCGGGCACGACGGCGACCGAGCCGATCTCGGGGTGGTCGGCGAGCATCATCTCCACCTCGGCGGGGAAGACGCTCATTCCCTTGACCTTGATCATGTCTTTACTGCGCGCCAGGTAGTGCAGGCACCCGTCGTCGTCGAGGTACCCGGTGTCGCCCGTGTGCAGCCAACCGTCGCGGAGTTGCTCGGCGCTCGCGGCCGGGTTGCCCCAATAACCGGTCATGATGGAGGGGCTGCGAAGGAGGATCTCCCCCGCCTCGCCGAAGGGAATCGGCGCGGCGGTCACCGGGTCCACGACGATCACGTCGGTGCCGGGCACGGGCAGCCCGCAGAAGACCGGTTCCGTCAGCAGGTCGTGGTCGTCCTCGTGGAAACCGTGGGGCACGACGTCGACGGTGTGGCTCTCGGTCATGCCGTAGGACCCCTCCCGCAGGATCGACCCCGCGCCGACGACCTGCGACCAGCGACGCCGGATCTCGGGGGTCAGCTTGCGGATGAAGGACATCGCCATGGGGGCGGTGAAGGAGGTCAGGTCGCGCTGCTCCACCCCCGGCACCTGAAGGATGTCGAGGTAGCTCTCGACGGTCGCCGCGGTCATCGTCACCCGGTGACGCTCGATCAGGTCGACCACCGTCGCTGCGTCCCAGCGTTCGAGGAGGACCGTCGTGCCACCCATGACGAGTGGGATGAGGATGCCCAGGTCCTCCCCCGCGATCCAGAAGACCGGGATGAAGCACAGCGACACGATGTCGCGGCCGGCGAGCCCGTTGGCCCCTGTCGCGCTCACCGCGGTGTAGACCATGTGTCGCTGAGCGTGCTCGCAGCCCTTGGGCAGGCCAGTCGTGCCCCCGGTGTAGTTGAGCGCGGCGAGGGCGTCGAGGTCCCCGGCCGGCTCGAGCAGCGGTTCCGCGCCGACTGTCTCGGACCAGCGCACGACCTCGACACCGTCGGCGGAGGGCAGGGGCTCCCCCTCTCCCCCGACGACGACGATGGTGCGCACCTCGGTCTCGACGGCCGCGCCGCAGAGCCGCTCGGCAAGCGCAGCGCTCGTCACGACGACCCGGGCGCCGGAGTCGCCGAGCTCGTGGACGAGCTCGGCGTGCTGGAACATCGGGTTGACCGGGACGTGCACGCAGCCCGCCCGCAGGGTCCCGAGGAAGGCCACGACGAACTCCGGAACGTTGCCCAGGTGGACGCCGACGCGGTCCCCGGGAGCCACCCCCTTCGCCCGCAGCCAGCCGGCCCACCGTGCGTGCCGGTCGGCGAGCGCGCGGTAGTCGATGACGACGTCGTCGTGGACCACGGCGGCCCGGTCGGGGCGCTGCCGGGCCCAGGCGTCGATGTACTCGGGCACCGTGAGGTCGCCCAGGGGGTGGACGACGTCACGCGGCGTGTCCGCAGGACGGACCCGCTCCTGCCGGCGTCGGACGTCCTCGAGGTGCTGGGTGTATTCCATTCCTGCGCTCCTTCGCGTCACCAGGTGTCGATGTAGCGGGTCGGTCCGTCGACCGGGGTCGCGGTCGCCATCGCGGTGAGGATCCACCGTCGGGTGTCGGCCGGGTCGATGACGTCGTCGAGCTCGACGACGGCGGCCGCGTTGACGGCCCGTCCGCGTTCGTACAGGTCGGCGAGGAGTCGGTCCTCGAGCTCACGCCGCTCGGTCGGGTCGGCAACGGCCTCGAGCTCGCGACGGAAGCCGAGCCGCACGGCCCCCTCGAGCCCCATCCCCCCGACTTCGCCGGTGGGCCAGGCGAGCGTCGCGGCCGGTCGGTGGAAGCTGCCGGCGGCCATCGCCTGCGCTCCCAGTCCGTAGGCCTTGCGCAGGACGACGGTGACGATCGGCACCCGAAGGTGGGCTCCGATGACGAAGAGCCGGGCGAAGTGCCGCACGGTCGCAGTGCGCTCGTGATCGGGGCCGACCATGAAGCCGGGGGTGTCGCACAGGGAGACGACGGGCAGCCCGTGAGCGTCGCAGAGCTGCAGGAAGCGCGCGAGCTTGTCGGCGGCCGGCGTGTCGATCGCCCCGCCGAGGTGCCGCGGGTTGTTGGCGACCAGACCCATCGGCCTCCCCTCGATGCGCACCAGGGCAGTGACGACACCGGGGGCGAAGCCCGCCCTCAGCTCGAGCACCGACCCCTCGTCGGCCAGGGCGTCGATCGCGGCGTGGATGTCGTAGGCGCGCACCCTGTTCTCGGGGACGACGTGGCGCAGCGTGCGCTGGTCGGCCGCGGTCCACTCCTCGTGCACACCCTGAAAGTAACCGAGGTAGCGCCGCGCCACCGTGACGGCCTCCGCCTCGTCCTCGACGACGACGTCGACGACCCCGTTGCTGCTCTGGACGTCGATCGGGCCGACCTGCTCCGGGGAGAATGCCCCGAGGCCACCGCCCTCGATCATCGCCGGGCCGCCCATGCCGATCGTCGAGTCGCGGGTGGCGACGACGACGTCGCAGCACCCGAGGAGAGCGGCGTTGCCGGCGAAGCAGCGTCCGGCGGCGATGCCGACCGTCGGCACCTGCCCGCTGAGCCGTCCCATCGTCGCGAAGGTCGGCACGTCGAGGCCGCTGGCCACGGTCGTGTCGGTGTCGCCGGGGCGGCCGCCGCCCCCTTCGGCGAAGAGGACGACCGGCAGCCGCTGCCGCTCGGCGATCTCGAGTATGCGGTCGGTCTTCTTGTGGTTTAGGTAGCCCTGGGTGCCGGCGAGAACCGTGTAGTCGTAGGCGAGGACGGCGCAGCGGGTGTCCTCGGCGGGTGCCGACGTGATCCGCCCGATCCCGGTGACGATGCCGTCGGCCGGGGTGTTCGCGATGAGGTCCTCCTCGCTGCGTCGGGCCCGCTGGGCCGCCACCGCGAGACCGCCGTACTCGACGAAGCTCCCCTCGTCGACGAGGTCGGCGATGTTCTCCCGCGCGGTCCGCTGACCGCGGGCGTGGCGCCTGGCGACGGCCTCGGGGCGCGCGTCGTCCATGCGCCGGTCGCGGCGCTCGAGCACACGCGTGAGGTCGGGTCGCTCGGCGTCGAGGTCGGGGCGGTCGTCGACGGCACCGGCCGCGGACTGGTCTACCGACGGGAGGAGCCGCACGAGCAGGTCGCCGGCGGCGACGGTCGCGCCGGCGGCCGCCCGGACCGCCGTCACCTCCCCCGAGACCGGCGCGGGTACGAGGTGCTCCATCTTCATCGCCTCGACGACGACGAGCGGCATCCCCGCGGCGACGTCCTGCCCCTCCTCGACGAGGACCGCGACGACGGTCCCGCCCATCTCGGCGAGGACCTCGCCGTCGACGCCGTCGGAGGGTCCCGCGGCGCGTGACAGGCCGGCGGAGGCGAACCACTGGGTCGTCACCGCCCATGTTGCTACGTCGTCGTGCCCGAGCAGCTCGCGCAGCACGGGCAGGGTGGTCTCCACGCCCCCGACCGCGCACTCGTCCACCGCCTGGCGCGCCTTGGCGAGCGCCCCGGCGTGCCCACCGTGGCTGTGGGTGACGATCTTGGCGACGAGGGAGTCGAAGGAGCCGTCCACCCGGGTGCCCTCGACGAGGTGGGTGTCGACGCGCACCCCCGGGCCGGCCGGGAGCGCGAGGCCGGAGACGACGCCCTGCGCGGGGAGGGTCTCGCCGCTGCTGCCGGTGCGCTCGGCCGCGACCCGCACCTCCACCGCCGCGCCGGTGACGCGGGGAGGGGATGACAGACCGAGGTCGGCGAGCGTCTCACCCGAGGCGAGGCGCAGCTGGGCGAGCACGAGGTCGACGCCGGTGACGAGTTCGGTCACCGGGTGCTCGACCTGCAGGCGGGGGTTGACCTCGATGAACCACCACCGGGTCGGGTCGTCGGCGTCGACGAGGAACTCGACCGTCGCCAGCCCGCGGTAGCCGCGGCCGGCCAGGATCCGCAGCGCTGCCGCGTGGAGATCGGCGCGCACCTCCTCGGGCAGGTGGGGCGCGGGGGCGACCTCGACGACCTTCTGGAAGCGCCGCTGCAGGGTACAGTCACGCTCGCCGAGGTGGCTGACGCCCCCGTCGCCGTCGGCGACCACCTGGACCTCGAGATGACGGGCCCTCTCGACGTAGAGCTCGGCGAAGAGGGCGCCGTAGCCGACGCTGCGCTCGGCCTCCGAGCGAGCCCGCTCCCACGCGTCGGCGAGCGGCTCACCGGCGGGGACGGCCCGCATGCCGCGGCCCCCGCCTCCGGCCGCCGCCTTGACCATGACACCGGCGGGCTCGTGCTCCCGGGCGAAGGCCTCCGCCTGCTCCCGGGTGACCCCGACGTCGGTGGCGGGCAGGACCGGCACACCGGCCTCGTGCGCCGCCGCCCGGGCGCTGCCCTTGTCGCCGAAGAGCTCGAGAAGCGACGCGTCCGGGCCGACGAAGGTCACGCCCGCGGCGGCGCAGGCCCGGGCGAGCACCGGGCTCTCGCTGAGGAACCCGTAGCCGGGGTGGAGTAGGGTGCACCCGTGCTCCGCCGCCCCGGCGACGAGGGACTCGGCGTCGAGATAGGCGCCCGCCCCCTCGCCGGGGAGTATGTGGACCCCCGTGGCGACCCGAGCGGCGAGCGAGTCGACCTCCGCCCGGGTCACGGCCACGACGACGTCGAGACCGATCTCCCTGGCGGCACGGACGATGCGGAGGGCGATCTCTCCACGGTTGGCGACGAAGACGGACTCAGGCACGCGGGCTCCTCAGCGAGACAGGGGGTCAGAAGATCTCGAACAGGCCGGCGGCGCCCATGCCGCCTCCGACGCACATCGTCACGATGCCGTACCCGGCGCCCCGGCGGCGGCCCTCGATGAGGAGGTGGCCGGCCATGCGGGCGCCGCTCATGCCGTACGGGTGGCCGACGGAGATGGCCCCGCCGTTGACGTTGTACTTCTCCGGGTCAATGCCGAGCGTGTCGCGGCAGTAGAGGGCCTGGACGGCGAAGGCCTCGTTGAGCTCCCACAGGTCGATGTCGTCGACGGTCAGGCCGTGCTGTGCGAGCAGCTTCGGCACTGCGACAACCGGCCCGATTCCCATCTCATCGGGCTCGCACCCCGCGACGGCCATCCCGCGGAAGGCGCCGAGCGGGGTCAGTCCCCGGCGCGAGGCCTCCCCGGCCTCCATGACGACCGCGGCGGAGGCACCGTCGGACAGCTGGGAGGCGTTGCCCGCGGTGATCGAGAAGCCCTCGGTGCCGTCCTTGGCGAGCACCGGTCCGAGCGTAGCCAGATCATCGATCGTCGTGGTCGGCCGATTGCCCTCGTCCCGGGTGAGCGTGACCTGCTGCGAGCCGACCTCGCCGGTGGCCCGGTCCCTGGTGAGCATCGTCGACTCCAGCGGGACGATCTCGTCGTCGAAGGCCCCGGCCGCCTGGGCGGCGGCGGTGCGCAGCTGCGACTGCAGGGCGTACTCGTCCTGCGCGTCGCGGCTAATGCCGTAGCGCTTGGCCACGACCTCTGCGGTCTCGAGCATCGACATGTACGTCGCGGGCACGTGCTCGACGAGCCACGGGTCCTGCGCGCGGTAGGTGTTGAGGTGCTCGTTCTGCACGAGCGAGATCGAGTCGACGCCACCGCCGACGGCGACGTCCATGCCGTCGAGGACGACCTGCTTGGCCGCGGTCGCGATGGCCATGAGGCCACTCGCGCACTGGCGGTCGACGGACATGCCGGCGACGGACACGGGAAGGCCGGCGCGCAGGGCGGCCTGCCGTCCGATGTTCATCGCGGTGGAGCCCTGCTGCAATGCGGCTCCGATGACGACGTCCTCGATGCGGTCGCCCTCGGCGCCGGCGCGCTCGACGGCGTGCCGGACGGCGTGGCCGATGAGCTCCTGGGCCTGGGTGTCGTTGAATGCGCCGCGGTAGGCGCGACCGATCGGGGTTCGGGCGGTAGAGACGATGACTGCGTCGCGCACTGTCACTCCTGTGTTGACTGGGGTGGGGTCGGGTGGGCGGTCAGCTCGCGGGGAGGTCCACGAGCGCTGCGAGGTCGGTGCGGTGGCGGTCCGGCGTACCGAGGGCGAGTTGGTCGGACTTGGCCCGCTTGAGCCGGGTGTGGACCGGCGCCTCCCACGTCATGCCGATGCCGCCGTGCAGTTGCAGGGCCTCCTCGGTGGCGTGGACGGCCGCGTCGGAGCAGAAGGACTGGGCGAGAGCCTGCGCGACGTACTGGTCGGGGTCCTCGTCGGCGAGCGTGGCGGCGGCGTACCGGGCGGCCGCCTGTGTGGTGACGAGGAGCAGGTAGAGATCGGCCAGCCGGTGCTTGATCGCCTGGAAGGAGCCGATCGGGCGGGCGAACTGCACGCGGGTCTTCGCGTACTCCACCGTGGTCTCGAGGCTCCACCGGGTCAGCCCGAGCTGCTCGGAGGCCAGCAACGCGGCCCCCGCCGCGAGAGCGGCGTCGACGGCGTCGTCGGCCCGGCCCCCGGAGGCGACCTCGGTGCCGGTGCCGGTCACGGTGACCCGGGCCAGCGGCCGGGTCACATCGAGCGAGGTGATCGGCGTGAGGTCCACCTCGTCCCGGCCGCACACGCGAAGGGAGGTCGCGCCCCCTTCGTCCCGGGTCGGGACGAGGAAGAGGTCGGCGCCGAGCGCACCGGCGACCGGCTCGGCCGAGTGGTCCACCGGCGTCCACGCCCCCCGCCGCGCGGTCCACGGCAGGACGAGCGCGGCGGTGCGCTCACCGGCGGCGAGCGCCGGCAGATGTACCTCGTCGCCGGCGTGGACGAGGGCGGTGGTGGCGACGACGGCGCTGGTGAGGAAGGGGACGGGCGCGACGGCGGCTCCCAGCTCCTCGAGGACGACCGCGGCCTCGCGCGCGCTCGCCCCGGCTCCCCCGAGGCTCTCGGGAACGAGCAGACCGGCGAGGCCGAGCTGCTCGGCGAGCGCGCTCCACAGGCCGGTGACGTCGGCGTCGGGCTCGTCGGCCAGACGGGCGGGCAGCGCGTCGTCGAGCGTTCGCTGGAGCGCCGAGCGGACGCTCGAGCGCAGGGACTCCTCGACGTCGGAGTGGAGAAGGTCGATCATCGCGGCACGTCCTTGAAGGCGATCCCCTTGTCGGGGCGGTGGTCGGGGGGTAGGCCGAGCACCCGCTCGGCGATGACATTGCGCATGATCTCGCTCGTGCCCCCCTCGATCGAGTTGCCCTTGGCGCGCAGGTAGCGGTAGCCGGGGCCGTGCCCGAGGAAGGACCCTCCGTCGGGGCGGACCATCGTCCAGTCGTGGTAGGTCAGCCCCTCCTCGGGCGCGACCTCGAGGGCGAAGCCGCTCACCTGCTGCGCCTGGTGGGCGAAGGCGAGCTTCATGGCCGAACTCTCCGGGCCGGGCTGACCGGCCTCGAGGGACTGGCGCAGGCGCTCCCCGGCCAGCCGGGTCACCTCGGTCTCGACCCACCACTGCATGAGCTCGGCGTGGTGGCCGGGCGTGCGCACGGAGGGATCCTCGCGCCAGCGCTGCGCGACGAGGCCGATCTGGCCCGCCTCGCGGTCGCTGCCGGCGCCGATGGCGACGCGCTCGTTGTTGAGGGTCGTCGTCGCGACCTTCCACCCCTGACCGATGGCGCCGACCCGGTGGGTGTCGGGCACGCGGACGCCGGTGAGGAAGACCTCGTTGAACTCCGCCTCGCCGGTGATCTGGCGCAGAGGACGCACCTCGACGCCGGGATCGGTCATGTCGAGCACGAAGTAGGTCATCCCCGCGTGCTTGGGCACGGAGGTGTCGGTCCGGGCGAGGAGGATCGCCAGGTGCGCGTTGTGGGCACCGGAGGTCCAGACCTTCTGCCCATCGACGACCCAGTCGTCGCCGTCACGGACCGCCCGGGTGGCGACGCCCGCGAGGTCGGACCCGGCGCCCGGTTCACTGAAGAGCTGGCACCAGACCTCGGTCCCCGCGAAGAGCGGCCGCAGGTAGCGCTGCTGCATCTCGTCGCTGCCGAAAGCGAGCATCGTCGGGGCGGCCATGCCCAGGCCGATGCTGTTGCGCCCGAGGTCCGGTCGCGGTGCCCGCGCGGCGTCGAGCAGGGCGTCGACCTCGAGTTGGCGTCCGCGGGCCAGGCCCAGTCCCCCCTTGCCCTCGGGGAAGTGGACCCAGGCCAGACCATGGTCGAACTGCGCGGCGAGGAACTCGGCGTCCGGGGTGGTCCGGGGGTCGTGGCTCGCGAGGAGCTGCTCGACCCGCTGCTGCAGATCAGACATCGGCGGTCATCCTGCGGATCTCGTGGCGGGCGAGGGCGTTCTTGTGCACCTCGTCGGGACCGTCGGCGAAGCGCAGGGTGCGCACCTGGGCGTACCACTCCGCCACGGGGAAGTCCTGGCTCAGGCCGCCGGCGCCGTGCACCTGCACCACCTTGTCGAGGATCCACTCGACGGTGGCGGGCGCGGCGATCTTGATGGCCTGGATCTCCGTGTGGGCGCCCTTGTTGCCCACGGTGTCCATGAGCCAGGCGGCCTTGAGGGTGAGCAGGCGAAGCTGCTCGATGCGCACCCGCGACTCGGCGATCCAGTCACGGACGACGCCCTGGTCGGACAGTGGTTTGCCAAAGGCTACGCGGCTCGCGGCCCGGGCGACCATGAGCTCGAGCGAGCGCTCCGCGATACCGATGAGGCGCATGCAGTGGTGGATGCGCCCGGGGCCGAGGCGGGCCTGGGCGATCGCGAAGCCCGCCCCCTCGTCGCCGATGAGGTTGCTCACCGGCACCCGTACGTCGGAGAAGTCGATCTCGGCATGGCCGCCGTGGTCGCGGTCGTCGTAGCCGAAGACCTTCATCCCGCGCCGGATGTCGACGCCGGGGGTGTCTCGTGGCACGAGGATCATCGACTGCTGCCGGTTCCGGCCGGCCGACGGGTCGGTCTTGCCCATGACGATGAAAATCTTGGCGTCGGGGTTCATCGCGCCGGAGATGTACCACTTGCGGCCGGTGATGACGTACTCGTCGCCGTCACGGACGATCGCGCACTCGATGTTGGTCGCGTCGGAGCTGGCCACGCGCGGCTCGGTCATGGCGAAGGCCGAGCGGATCTCACCGGCGAGCAGCGGCTGGAGCCACTGCTCCTTCTGCTCCGGGGTGCCGAACATGTGCAGCACCTCCATGTTGCCCGTGTCGGGCGCCGCGCAGTTGGTCGCAACCGGGGCGATGTGCAGGCTGCGGCCGAGTGTCTCGCACAGCGGCGCGTACTGGAGGTTGGTCAGCCCGGCGCCGTCCTTCCCGGGGAGGAAGAGGTTCCACAACCCCTGACTGCGGGCCGCCTCCTTGGCCCGCTCGATGACCGGTGGCGGAGACCAGCGGTCGGGGGCCGCGTCGAGCTGCTCCTGGTAGGTCGCCTCGATGGGGTAGACGTGCTCGTCCATGAAGGCGTTGAGCTGCTCCTGCAGTTCGGCGGTCCTGGCGTCCGTCGTGAAGTCCACGGGTCGCTCCCTTCGCTCAGGTGGTGGGGGTGGTGGCGCGGGCGGGCCGCTCACCGGTGGTCGCGATGTCGTCGCGGTCGATCTGGCGTTTGAGGATCTTGCCGGTCGCTCCCTTGGGGAGCGCCTCGACGAGGCGGTAGATCCGCGGGACCTTGTAGGAGGCGAGCCGCTCCGCGAGCCAGGCCCGCAGGGCTGCGGGGTCGATCGTCGCGCCGGGCTGTGGGGTGACCACCGCGGCGATCTCTTCGCCGAGCCGCTCGTCGGGGACCCCGATGACCGCCACCTCGAGGACGTCGGGGTGGCCATAGAGGACCTCCTCGACCTCGCGCGGGTAGACGTTGTAGCCGCCGCGGATGACGAGGTCCTTCTTGCGGTCGAGGATCCACAGGTCGCCGTCCTCGTCCATCCGGCCGATGTCCCCGGTGAAGAACCACTCGCCCTCGCGGACGTCGGCCGTGGCGTCGGGCCGGCCCCAGTACTCGCGCATGACCACCGGCCCCGCGATGGCGACCTCGCCGACCTCGCCGGGAGGCAGGTGGTTGCGGTCGTCGTCGACGATCGACAGCCGGCACCCGTCGAGGGCCCGGCCGACGCTCATCTCCTTGCGCGGGTGGATCGCGCGGTTGAAGCTCGCTGCGCCGGTAGTCTCGCTCAGCCCGTAGCCGTCGAGGACCATCGCGCCGAAGCGGTCGCGGAAGGCCTTGGCGACCTTGAGGGGGAGGGCGGCACCACCGGAGCAGGCCAGCCGCAGGTGGGCCAGGTCCTCGGCGGTGACGTCGGTGTCGGCGTGGAGCATGGCATTCCACATCGTCGGCACGCCGGCGAGCGCGGTGAGCTGCTGGTCGGCGGCCAGGCGCAGCAACGCCGCGGCGTCGAAGGGACGCATGAGCGACAGGCTGCCGCCGGGAGTGTAGACGGTGAACATCACCGCGGCCTGGCCGAAGACGTGGAAGAGGGGAAGGGCGGTGCCCATCCGGTCCTCGCGAGTCACCTCGAGCGCCTCGGCGAAGCCGGCGCCGCAGGCGAGCAGGTTGCCGTGGGTGAGCACGGCGCCCTTGGGCGCGCCGGTGGTCCCGGAGGTGTAGAGCAGCACCGCGGCGTCCTCGGACGACACGTCGGCGAGGGCGGGTTGCTCCCGGGGGGCGGCGACGCACCCCGGCTCGAGCAGCCACAGGGGCAGGTCGGCCGCGTTCGCGGTCGCCTCCACCGGCTCGCGACCCTCGTGCCAGCCGAGCGCGGTGGTGCACCCGGCGTCGTCGACGAAGTGGGCCAACTCACGCTGCGTGCACAGCGGGTTGACGGTCACGGCGGTCGCGCCGAGTGCGAGGACCGCGTGGTAGGCGAGGACGAACTCGGCGCTCGTCGGCAGGACCACGAGGACGCGGTCGCCCGGACCGACGCCGAGGTCGACGAGACGCTCCATCGCCCCGCGCACCCCGGTGCGCAACTGCGCATAGGTCCAGTCTCGCTCCCCCTCGCGCAGGGCCACGGCCTCGGGCGTCTCGTCGGCCCAGGTCCACACCAGTCCGGCTGCGTTGGTCATCGGGTCCCTCCCTGAAGGTGTCGCTGGTAGCGCTGCATGCCGTGGATCCACCGGTCGTGGTCGTCCACCTTGCGACGCAGGAACTCCCGCACGTCGGCGTGCGGCGTGACGAGGAAGGCCCCCTCGGCGACCGCGGCGAGCACCTGGTCGGCCACGTCGCGCGGGGCGAGGACCTCGCCCGCGCTCGTCACGGCGGCCGCGGCCACCCGGTCGCCGTCGCCCCCGGTCGAGCTCATGCCGGAGTGGAGCATGTCGGTGTCGACGCCCATCGGGCACACACAGCTGACGCCGACACCGTAAGCGCCGTAGGTGACGGCGAGCCACTCCGCGAAGCCGACGGCGCCGTGCTTGGTCACCGAGTAGGTGGCCGAGCCGATCTGGGTGAGCAGTCCCGCGGCCGAGGCGGTGGAGACGAAGTGCCCGCTCCCCCGCTCGACCCAACCCGGCACGAGCTGCCGGGCGGCGCGCACGTGCGCGAGCAGGTTGACGTCGAGCGCAAGCTGCCACTGCTCGTCGGTGGCGGCCAGGCCGGAGCCGTCGCCGACCCCGGCGTTGGCGAAGAAGAGGTCGACCGGGCCGTGGTGATCCTGCGCGGCGGCGATCATCGCGGCGATCGTCGTGTCGCTGGAGGCGTCCCCCGCGACCGCGACCACGCCGAGCCGCTCGGCCGTGGTGGTCAGCCGCGCCTCGTCGAGGTCGGAGACGACGACCCGCGCGCCGGCCTCGACGAGCGCCTCGGCGAGGGCGGCACCGATGCCGCCCGCGGCGCCGGTGACGACGGCCACCTTGTCCTGCACCTGCATCGCGGCGCCCATCAGTCGCACGGCCCGCCGGCGACGTAGAGGACCTGGCCGGTGGTGAAGCCGGCGCCCTCGCTCGCGAAGAAGGAGACGGCGTGCGCGATGTCGTGCGGCGTGCCGGTGCGGGCCACGGCCGCCTGCTCGCTCGCCATCTTCTTCAGATCATCGAAGGCGATGCCGATGCGCGCCGCGGTCTCCGCGGTCATCTCGGTCTCGATGAAGCCGGGGGCGATCGCGTTGGCGGTGACGCCGAACCTGCCGAGCTCGATGGCCAGGGTCTTGGTGAGACCCTGCATGCCGGCCTTGGCGGCCGAGTAGTTGGCTTGGCCGCGGTTTCCCTGCGCCGACGTCGAGGAGAGGTTGACGATTCGACCGAAGCGCTCCTGCGTCATGTACGCCTGGCAGGCCCTGGTCATGAGGAAGGCCCCGCGCAGGTGGACCGCCATGACGGCGTCCCAGTCCTCGACGGACATCTTGAAGATCAGATTGTCGCGGATGATGCCGGCGTTGTTGACCAGGACCGTGGGCGCACCGAGTTCGTCGGCGACGCGCGCGACGGCCGCCTCAACCTGCTCGGGATCCGACACGTCGGCGCCGACGGCGAGCGCCCGGCCCCCGTTCGCGACGATCTCCTCGACGACGCCCGCGCAGGCGGACTCGTCGAGATCGAGGACGGCGACGGCCATCCCGTCGTCGGCCAGGCGACGGGCGACGCCCGCGCCGATACCTCGGGCCGCGCCGGTGACGACGGCGATGCGCTGGTGGTCAGTGGTCATGTGAGAACTCCTGTGGTCTCGACTGCCGGATGACTCGAAACATACTTGAATCCGGCTTCAGGTTCAACTAGATTCGGGGAGTATCGTCCGCGACCGAAGGAGCTCATCGTGACCCAGACCACCCAGCGCCGCCCGACCTCCGTGCAGGACCTCCAGGACCTCGTGGGGGTGGAGCTCGGCCCCACCGAGTGGCACGTCGTCGACCAGTCGCGCATCGACGGCTTCGCCGACCTCACCGGCGACCACCAGTGGATCCACGTCGACCCCGCGCGGGCGGCGGACTCCCCCTTCGGGTCGACGATCGCGCACGGCCTCTACAGCCTCTCGCGCACGCCCGCCTTCCTCGAGGAGCTCATGGCCTTCGACGGGTTCGCGCACAGCCTCAACTACGGCTACGACAAGGTCCGCTTCATCCACCCGCTGCCGGTGGATTCGCGGATCCGGCTGCGCGCCAGCCTGACGTCGGTCGAGGAGACGTCACCGGGCGCGGTCAAGGTCGTCACCATGCTGACCGTCGAGGCGGAGGGCATCGACAAGCCGATCCTCATCGCCGAGTCGATCGGCCGCTTCACCGTCTGACCCCTACTTCACCGTCAGACCCCTGCACACACGAGAGGACCGCACCTGCCGAGCAGGTGCGGTCCTCGTTCGTCAGGGCCGGGGTCCGGTCAGCGGCGCACGCCCATGGCCCCCGAGAGCGGCAGCTGCCACCCGAGGGCCCGGTGGGCGGCCACCTCGTCGTCGATCCGCTGCGCGACGTCGGCCGGGAAGGATGCGGCGCGGCGCGTGGCGAGGTCGACGTGGCCCTCGATCACCTCGAGCGTGTTGGCGATGCGCCCGGTCGTGCGGTTGAGAACGACCGAGATGCCGTGGAAGACCTTGTCACCGCGGTCGAGCCACCGCACGTGCACCGAGACCTCCTCGCCGATGTGGACCTCGTGGAAGAAGCGCAGGTGCTGCTCCATACTGAAGACCCCCAGGTGCCGGCTGGTGCGGTAGGCGTCGTCGATCCCCACCCGGCGCAGCGCCTCCTCGGCGCCCCGGATGTGGAAGCCGTAGAAGTGGGCGACGTTGACGTGGCCGTTGCCGTCCTCCCACTCGCGCCCGGCGACGGTGCTGCAGGCAGCCGGGATTCGGTCGATCTCCTTGACGGGGGGCAGACTACCGCTCACGGCACCAGCACGACCTTGCCGGTGACCGTCCGGCCCTCGAGGGAGCGCAGCGCCGCCGCCGCGTCCTCGAGCGGGTGGGTCGCCCCGACGACGGGCCGTAGGGCCCCACTGCGCAGGTGCGGGAGCATCGCCTCCCACTCCTTACCGACGTGGCCGAGACGGGACAGGGCGTAGGCACCCCAGCCGACCCCCACGACGGAGACGTTGTTGAGCAGTAGCCGGTTGACCTTGACCTCGGGGATCGAGCCGGCGGTGAAGCCGATGACGAGGAGGCGGCCGTGCTCGCGCAGACAGCGCAGCGAGTCGGTGAAACGGTCGCCGCCGACGGGATCGACCACGACGTCGACGCTCGCCTTGCCGACGGCCTCGAGGAAGCCGTCGGCGAGGACCACCTCGTCCGCACCCGCGGCCCGGGCGATCTCCCCCTTCTCCTGCGTGGAGACCACTCCGATGACCGTGCCCGCCCCGAAGGCCTTGGCCACCTGGATGGCCGCGGTCCCGATGCCACCGGCGGCGCCGTGGACGAGGACGGTCTCCCCCTCGGCGAGGTGGCCGCGCTCGACGAGCGCGAAGTAGACCGTCGCGTAGTTGAAGATGAAGGAGGCCCCCTCCTCGAAGCCGACCTCGTCGGGCAGGACAAAGGTGAGGTCGGGGCGGGCCAGGGCCTGCTCCGCGAACCCTCCGAGCAGCGTGAGGGCGGCGACGCGGTCACCGACGGACAGGCCACTGCCCTCGGGGGCCGCGGTGACGACGCCGGCGACCTCTGCCCCCGGGACAAAGGGGAGGTCAGGCTTGACCTGGTACAGGCCGCGCGTCTGGAGCAGCTCGGGGAAGGCGACCCCGGCCGCCTTGACCTCGATGGTCACGAGGTCCTCGTGGTGCGGGTCGGGCAGGTCGACGACCTCGACGGAGTCCGGGCCGTCGAGCGAGGAGATGTGGATGGCGCGCATGGTGGGTCCCTTCAGATCTTCAGGAGGAGCTTGCCGGTGTTGACCCCGTCGAAGAGGCCGAGCAGGGCGTCGGGGAAGGCGGGGACCCCGCCCTCGAGGACGGTCTCGCTCGGGACGAGGCGGTCCTCGGCGATGAGTCGGGAGATCTCGGCGACGCCCTCGGGGTAGCGGTCCGCGTAGTCGAACACGACGAAGCCCTGCATCGTCGCGCGGAAGACCAGCAGCGACATGTAGCGTCGAGGCCCCTCGGCGAGGGTCTCGTCGTTGTAGGCCGAGATCGCGCCGCAGAGGACGACCCGGGCACCGCGGCGCAGGTTGGCCAGTGCGGCGTCGAGGAGCTCGCCGCCGACGTTGTCGAAGTAGATGTCGATCCCGTTGGGGGCCGCCTTGCGGACCTGGCGCAGCAGGTCGCCGTCCCGCCGGTCGATGACCTCGTCGAGACCGAGCTCACGCAACCAGGCGACCTTGTCCGGGCCGCCGGCGACACCGATGACCCGGGCCCCCATGGCCTTGGCCAGCTGGGCGACGGTACTGCCGACCGCGCCGGCCGCCGCGGACACGAGGACGGTGTCACCGGCCCGCACCCGACCGACGTCGACGAGACCGAAGTACGCGGTCATGCCGGGCATGCCGAGTGCGCCCAGCCAGGTGCTCATCGGCGCGACATCGAGGTCAAGGTGGGTGACCCCGTCCGTGTCCGACAGGGCGTACTCGCACACGCCGAAGCTGCCGCTGACCACGTCGCCGACGGCGAAGTCGGGGTGCTGCGAGGCGATGACCTCGCCAGCGCCCAGGGCCCGCATGACGTCGCCGATGCCGACCGGGGGGATGTAGGAGCGCACGTCGTTGAGCCAGCCGCGCATTGCCGGGTCGAGTGAGACGAGGTCGACGCGCACGAGGATCTCGCCGGGTCCGGGGTCGGGCACCTCGCTCGTCGTGAGGTCCCAGGTGCTCGCGTCGGGGCGGCCCTGCGGGCGGGCGGCGAGGCGGATCTCCTGCGAGGTCCGGGTCATGGGGCTGCTCCTGTGCTCGATCGGATGTCCTCGCCACCCTCCCACAACGTGAATCGTGATTCAACTACTGTTGAATCGTGATTCAAGTACGACTACCGTCGACCCACCACCACCCGACGCGAAGGACCACCATGGACATCCCCGCCCTCTTCTCACTCGACGGACGAGTCGCCCTCGTGACCGGCGGCTCCCGCGGCATCGGCCGCATGATCGCCGAGGGCCTGCTCGCCCAGGGCGCGACCGTCTACATCACCGCACGCAAGGAGGAGGCCTGCCGGGCCACCGCGGCCGAACTGACCGCGATCCACGGCGACGGGCGGTGCGTCGCCCTCCCCCACGACATCTCGACGACCGCCGGCATCGCCGCCCTCCTGGAGGCCTTCCGCGAGCACGAGGACCACCTCGACGTGCTGGTCAACAACGCCGGGGCGGCCTGGGGCGAGCCCTTCGACGATTTCTCCGAGAGCGGCTGGGACAAGGTCATGGACCTCAACGTCAAGGCACCCTTCTTCCTCACCCAGGCCGCCAAGGGCCTGCTGCTCGCCGGCCGCGAGCGGACCGGCCACCTGGCCAAGGTCATCAACATCGCCTCGATCGACGGACTCTCACTCAACCCGATGGAGACGTACTCGTACCACGCGAGCAAGGCCGGCATCGTCCACCTGACCAAGCGGATGGCGGTGCGCCTGGCGCCCGAGGGCATCATCGTCAGCGCGATCGCCCCCGGCGCCTTCGCCTCGAACATGAACAAGGAGGCACGCGACCACGGCGACGAGATCACCGGGCAGATCCCCTCCGGACGCATCGGCCGCCCCGAGGACATGGCGGGCGCAGCGGTCTACCTGGCCTCGGACGCCGGCGACTACGTCGTCGGCAGCACCCTCACCGTCGACGGCGGGGTCACCATCGCCCGCTGACCGCGCACGGGGCTGCGCGCCGGACGGCTCAATCCTCGCGCAGCTCCGGCGTCGTCAGCCCCAGGGCATTGGTCCACAGCCGGGTCGCTGTCTCGACGAGGTCGTCGACGGACTCGACGACCGCGCCCCCGGTGAAGGCCTCGTAGGCCAGTCGGGCGACCATCCCGGACAGGGCCATCGCGGCCATCGAGGCATCGACACCGCGATCGGCGAGACCCCGCTCCTGCAGGTCCGCGATGGCGCGTGCGTTGCGCGTGACGAACGCCATCGAGCGCGCGTTGCGCAGGTCGCGGAAGCGTGGGTTGAGCGCCGCCACCTGCTGGAGGAGCATGTTGAGGCGGGCATTGCGCCGGTACGCCTCGAAGTAGGCGCGGTTGCTCGCGGCGATGATCGCCACGGGGTCATCGCTCGCCTCGATGCGGCCCGTCCCGGGGTGGAGCATGTCGCTCTGCGCCTGGTAGAGGACGGCGGCGAAGACCTCGTCCTTGCTGTCGAACCACGTGTAGAAGCTGCCGATCGAGCACTTGGCCTCGGCGGCGATGTCGATCAACCGGGAGTCGACGTAGCCGTCGCGCTCGAAGACCGTGCGGGCCGCCGCGATGAGCGCCTCGCGGGTGCGCCGACCCCGCGCCGTCTGCGGCTGCGGCTGGGTGCCCATACGTGCGGCGTCGACGAGGTCGGGGGCCTCCGTGCTGGTGTCGCTGTCGCCGGGCATGGCGATAATGCTAGCGGGTGTTTGTACTTGTTCGTCGGGGGTCAGGCGCTGCACGGAGGAGCCTGTTAAGATCCCTGTGTATGCGGATGGTCAGAGGCAGGGTTTGATTCGGTTGAATCGCCCTGGCCCCGTCGGAGGGTCTTGCTGAATCAGGCGGCCTGAGGTTCGGTCGCCTGGTTGGAACGGCGGTTTGGCAAACTGAAAAACTGTTTGACAACCGACGACGAGAGCTACTGCCGCGCAAGGCGAAAGCTGGGATTTTCACCAGCGCAGACACCCGCGGCGCGCGGTGACGCGGCCGCTCAGACGACTCGTGGGCCAAGCCCATCGGGTGTTAGGAACGCCTTTCGGAAAGCGCCGTTCTGACAATCGGATAGCGCGCGTATGAGCATCCGATAGCGGACCCGCAGGGAGTCGCTCGGCTCGCGCGCATTCGACCGGTGTCCGCCGTTCCACGGCGAACGCACGGGCCGCGCGCGACATTGGGTCCGGGTTGGTGCCCGCTTCTTGATCCTCACCGACCGGACGGGCAGGTTGGGATGCACCGCTCTGAGTGAGTCACACGCCATTTCCGTGGGGTTCAATGACGTGCTGCTCGTCCCCTGGGCACTGGATGGCCATCCGGGGAGCTGGGGTGCCCTGAAGTTCCAGGTCACAATTGTTAGCAGCTGGCGGCGCGTTGGGGGTGGTCAGGCTGGCGGCCCTCCGCCAACTGGGCGGGGGACTTGGTCAAGTGCTCGGCGTCGGTGTTCGAAGGAGCGACACCGGTTCGGCCTGCCCGACGCGATCAAGAGGACGTCCGCGTTGTCACCGCCTGGGCCCGGGCGAGCAGGAGGAAACGGGGAGCCTGGCGGGTGGCACCTGATCCCATCAAGGCGCTACCCGGTAGCCGTCCGAACGCTATCCGATCGTCAGAACCGTGCTATCCGAAGCACGTCCCAAACACATCGGGTCGCGGTGTTGCGCAGGGCACCCTCAGCCATACCGGCGGGACCAGTGGTTGCGGGCGCGGGGTTCGGCAATGTTAGACGAGGACTGCGTGGTCGAGTTCGAGGTGCCAGCCAGTCGAACAGCTGGGCCCCGTCCGTCGCCTAACGTGGCAGCAGATCGGCTGCAGGAAGACATACCGGCGGCATGCGGTACACTTTTTCCGTGCATCTGTACTTCCTGTGACGGCTGAGTAGGCCCACCGCGCTCGTTGAGTATTCCGAGTCTGCGGCGGCCGCTCGTTCTGACCCTTCTGGGTCGCCGTCAGTTGCGTACCTATCTGCCTGTTCGTGGCCGGTGGTGCGTCGTCTCGAAGGACTACAATGCTCACCCCGATAAACCGTCATCCGGCGCGCCAGCGCGCGCAGCTCATCGCTTCCGACGTGTCTTTAATGCGCGGAGCCACGCCCGTTCTCCATCATGTCGACCTCACCCTCACTTTCTCATCGCGTGTCGCGATCGTGGGCGAGAACGGGCAGGGGAAATCGACGCTCCTGCAGGTGCTCGCTGGCGTCCTGGCCCCGGACTCCGGAACAGTCCAGTGCATCGGCACGATCGGTGTTGCCGAGCAAGAGATGACCGCCACTGACAGTCGAACTGTTGGACAGGCGGTCACGGAGGCGATCGCCGAACCTCTGGCCGCGTTGGAGGCACTCGACGCCGCCGCTCTCGCTCTCGCGGACAACACGGACCGGGCGGAGGAGCAGTACGCGGCCGCGTTGGAACATGCCGAAGCGCTCGATGCGTGGGATGCCGAACGGCGCGTGCAGGTCGCGCTCGAAGCGCTCGACACGGAGACGGACACGACCAGGCTTCTCGCAGACCTCTCGGTGGGACAGCGTTATCGGGTACGGCTGGCGTGCCTTCTGGGCGCCGATCACGACTTTCTCCTGCTTGATGAGCCCACCAACCACCTCGACCGAAGCGGGCTCGGGTTCTTGGCCACGCAGCTCCGAGCGCGGAGCGGGGGTGTTGTCGTCGTCAGCCACGATCGTGCGCTGCTGTCCGACATCGCGGAGACCATCGTCGACCTCGACCCGACGCCGGACGATCGGCCGCGCGTGTACGGGAATGGCTATGCCGGCTACCGGGAGGGGCGCCTGGCCGAGCGGGAACGCTGGGAACAGGACTACGACCGCCAGCAGGCCGAGCATGCTCGACTGCAGGACAGTCTCAGCGCCGCGCAGAACCGATTGGTCTCGGGATGGAGACCAGAGAAGGGCACCAACAAGCATGGGCGCGCCACCCGGGCCAGCGGGCTCGTGCAGAACGTGCACCGACGCCAGGAAGCACTGGAAGCCCACGCCGTCACCGTGCCGGAACCGCCTCAGCTCTTCCGGTTCCCCGACCTCCCCACACGCACTGGGGCGGTTCTCCTCAGCGTCGATCAGGTCAGCGTCGCTGGGCGGTTGACCCGGCCAGTGTCGTTCTCACTCTCCCACCGCGGCCGTCTCGTCGTGACCGGCCCGAACGGTGCCGGCAAGTCCACACTGCTGAGCGTGGTCGGCGGTGAGCTGGCGCCGGACACGGGAGCGGTTCGAACGCCTCGGAGCACGCGCTTGGGCTTTCTCCATCAGGAGACGACCCTGCCGCCTGAGCGGAGAGCGAGCGAGGTGTACGCCACGCACGTCGGCGCGCTGGTGTCCGAAGGCACTTTGCTGGAGTCGGATGCGATCGGGCTCTCTCAGCTTGGTCTGCTGCGCCCGCGCGAGGCGGGCAAACGAGTGGGTGAGCTCTCGATGGGGCAGCAGCGCCGGCTCGATCTGGCGCTCGTGCTCGCGATGCGCCCGCATGTGCTGCTCCTGGACGAACCCACCAACCACCTTTCCATCGCGCTCGTTGACGAACTCACCGACGCGCTCGGAGCAACCACGGCGGCGGTCGTCCTGTCAACGCACGATCGGCAGCTGCTCCGTGACGTTGACGAATGGCCGAGCCTCGAACTGACTTCGATGGTCGAAGGCGAGGCCCTGGTATGAGCGAAATGAACCTCAACCGGATACGTGCCCTGCGGCCACTGGCTTCGCGGGACTATCGCCTCCTGTTCGCCGCGGTCGGCATCGAGGTCTTCGGCACCGGGATGTGGACCATCGTGATGGTCTTCCAAGTGCTCGCGCTCGATGACAGCCCGCTCGCGCTCTCAGCGGTCGCAACAGGGATGAGCTTGGGCCTGTTCACCTTCTCGATCCTTGGTGGCGTTGTCGCCGATCGGTTCTCCAAACGCCGCATCATCATCACCGTGCAGGGATGCACCGCGGCTGTGATGATCGTGGTGGCAGTCCTGTCCCTCACCGAGACGATCGAACTGTGTCACGTCGGCGTTGCCTCATTCGCGATGGGCGCAGGAAGCGCGTTCTTCTACCCCGCCTACAGCGCGTATTTACCTCAGGTGCTTCCGCCTGAGCAGCTCCTCGCAGCGAACGGGCTCGAAGGTGCTCTCCGCCCCTCATTGGGGCAGGGCCTCGGTCCCGCCCTCGGCGGAGTCATCGTCGGCATATTCTTCCCCGCCATCGGGGCCGTCATCGTCGCAGCCTCGTACGCAATCGCGTTCATCCTCACCCTGTTCCTCAGCCGACGCGACGAGCCGACCACGGCCACGTCTCCGGAGCAGCACACGAGCGTGTGGGGCGACCTTCGAGCAGGCGTGAACTATGTGGTTCACACCCGCTGGTTGCTCTGGACCCTGATTTTCGGATCCTCGCTCGCTCTCATCATCCAGGGACCGATCGAAGTGCTGCTGCCCTTCATCACTCGCGACAGGTTCGAGGACGCCGAATCCACGTTCGGCTTCCTTCTCGCCGCATTCGGCATCGGTGGGGCTATCGGCTCACTCGTTGTGTCGTCGCTGAAACTCCCGCGTCGCTACCTCACGTTCATGATCGCCTGTTGGGGCGGCGGAACCCTCCCTCTCGCGGTCATCGGCGTCGCCGACAATCTGATCCTGATGCTCGCAGCCCTGTTCATCGTCGGCGCAGCGACCGGAGCCGGTGTCGTCATCTGGGGAACCCTGCTGCAACGCTTGGTGCCGCTCGACATGATCGGCCGAGTCGCGAGCCTCGACTTCTTCGTCTCGATAACCTTCATGCCGGTCTCGATCGCGGTCGCAGGACCGCTCTCGCTGCTCGTACCCATCCCGGTGATTTTCACCATCGCCGGCATCGCTCCACCCGTACTTGCGCTGATCGCGTTGCTGGCAGGACGTATGCGCGAAAGCGAGATAGAACGCCTTCTGGACGAACGGTGAGACGCGACTGTCGACATGCCCAACGCTTCCGTCCGGGCGGGCTTCACCTGCCCGGACTTGACCACATTCTGCCGACTCGACGAGCTTGACCTCGTCGTCACCGGCCAACGCCTCGAGCCCGGCCGAGCGGTGCTGGCCTGCCGGGTTCTCACATCGGACGAGTGGTGTCGGCGCTGCGGCGCCGAAGGGACTCCTCGTGACACCGTCGTCCGGCGTCTTGCACATGAGCCGCTGGGCTGGCGACCCACCGTCCTCGAGGTCGCGGTGCGTCGCTACCGCTGCATTGGCTGCGGGCACGTCTGGCGCCAAGACACTACCCGGGCGGCCGAGCCGCGGGCGAGGCTCTCGCGCCGCGGGCTGCGGTGGGCACTCGAAGCGCTGGTCGTGCAGCACCTGACGATCGCCCGGATCGCCGAGGCGCTCGACGTCGCGTGGGACACCGCCAACGACGCCGTTCTCGCCGAGGGCAAGCGTGTTCTTATCGACGACGAGCACCGTCTCAACGGTGTGAAGGTCGTCGGGGTCGACGAGCACGCCTAGGAGACTGCTGAACAAGCTGCGATCCTGGCACGGCCGGTGTGCGTGAGGGCCGGTTGGCCCTCGCGCGAAGTGCGGGGTTGGAGATCTCTGGGTTCGGCGAGAGGGGCGAGAGGTTCGTGGCGCCCACCGCGGGTTGTTCGAGCCTGTGCTGGGGCGGGAATGCCTGGCCCCGGCCCGCTGGTCAGGCCAGGGCCCAGGTTCCGTTCTGGCTCGTCAGTCCCATCGCGAGGAGTCGGCGCAGGTTCGGCGCCACGCACGCCTGGATCGTGCTCGCCTGCTGGATGCTCGTCGGCATCGCGCTGGCCTACGCCGGCGCGCGCCGCACCCGCACCCGCGCCTGAGGAACGGCTCCGGCGGCGGGCCGGTCAGTGCCCGTCGCCGCCGTGCCCGTCGCCGCCGTGCCCCGCGGCGAACCGCCCCGGCGTCATCCCGGTCACCGCGGAGAAGTCGCGAATGAAGTGCGCCTGGTCCGCGTAGCCGAGCATCGCCCCCACCTCCGCCGCGCCCTCCTCGCCCGTCCGCAGGAGCTCGGCGGCCTCCTGGAGCCGACGCCGCTGGATCAGCCACTTCGGAGTCAACCCGAGCCGCCGGTGCACCAGCCGCTGCAGCGTGCGCTCGCTCATCCCGAACTCCTCGCACAGCTGGGCCACGCGCAACACCTCGCGATCCGTCTCGACGTACCGGACGAGCCGATTGACGATCTCCCCCTCCGCGTCCACCGGGAGGTATCCGCGCAGCACCGACGCGTAGGCGTCCATCGCCGCGAGGTGACTGCGCTCGGTGTGTGGATCGGGGTCCATCGCGGCCCGGACCTGTTCGGTCAGGGCCGAGCCCGCCTCCCCCAGCACCTCTGTGAGGTCGAAGAACCGGTCCGTGAAGTCGGAGACCGAGTCCGCGGGCCCCAGCCCCGGTTCGCCGGGCCCAGCCGGAGCCGAACCGCGCGCCAGCAGGTACCCGGCGGCCGGGGCGAGCATCACGCCCACCGCCCACCCGTCACCGGTCAGCGTGGTGGTGGACAGTCCCGACACCACGCCGTAGAAGCGCGCGTACCCGGGCGTGATGACGATCAGACACACCGGGTACTGCAGCACCTTCTGGAGCGCCTCCTCGCCGCGCGGGACCGACCACACCGGGATCCAGAACCGCTCGAGGAAGCCGGCGAACTCCGGCGGCGGGGCGTACCGGTACATCGCGTGCGAGGCGTCACCGGATTCCTTCAGGTGAGCACGCTCGATCGCGTCCATCCGCCGGCCGGAGGGGGACGGATCAGGGGCCTGCCCACTGTCGGATTTCATCAATCCCCGACACTGCCACAGGCCCTAGCGTTGCGGGCATGAACACCACAGCAGAGCGCTACGGCGCGGCCCGCGAGCCACTGACCGACCTCATCGAGACCGTCCCCGCCGCGTCGTGGTCGTCGTCGTCACCCTGCGAGGGGTGGACGGCGCGGGACATCGTGCGGCACATCATCGACACCCAGCGCGACTTCCTCGCCACCCACGGCGTGGACCTGGGAGAAGAACCGAATGTCCACGACGACCCCGCGCGGGCCTGGCGTGATCACGCCGGGCGCGTCCAGGCGAAGTTTGACGACACCGACAACGACGACACCGACGTGGCAGCGATCGCCTTCGAGGGATTCTTCGGCCCCACCACCGTCGGCGCCGCGCTCGAGCAGTTCTACATCTGGGACATGGTCGTCCACCGCTGGGACATCGCCCGCGCCACCGGGCTCGACGCGGGACTGACCGACGCCGAGATCGACGAGATGGAGCAGGGCGCGCACAGCTTCGGCGACGCGCTCTACATGGACGGGATCTGCCGCCCGGGCGTCACCGCCCCCTCCGGCGCCGGGCGTCTCGAGCAGGTCCTGGCCCGGCTGGGCCGGGTCGCCTGAGCGGTCGGAATGATGCACCCTCGGTGACCGACGAACGTGCCGGGATGCCCGTGCTGTTCTGCCCACGCAGGTTGTGTACGCGGTCTGCGGGTGAGGCGCCTCGTAGTGCTGTGTGGCCGCGGTGGAAATTGTAGTGATGCAGGAACGCCGGTAGGCGAACCGCGCGGTCGGATTCGCTGACGTACGCGGCGGCGTAGGCCCATTCCTCGAGCATGGTGCGGTTGTAGCGTTCGACTTTGCCGTTGGTCTGCGGCCGGTACGGGCGGGTCCGCTTGTGGCTGACGGCGGGGCCGAGGGCGTCGGCGAAGGCGTGGGAGCGGTAGCAGGAGCCGTTGTCGGTCAGGACCCGGCGCACGGTGATCCCGGCGTCGGCGAAGAAGGCGTGGGCCCGGTGCCAGAATCCGGCGGCGGTCTCTTTGCGCTCGTCTTCCAGCAGCTCGCTGTAGGCCAGGCGCGAGTGGTCGTCGACGGCGTTGTGGATGTACCAGTACCCGGTGCCGCTCCGGTTCTTGCGGCCCTTGGCGCGGCCGTGGACCTTGTGGCCGCCGCCGTCGGGGATGCGGCCGAGCTTCTTGATGTCCACGTGGACCAGGTCGCCGGGAGCGTCGTGCTCGTACCTGGTCGGGCGAGGCCGGGTGGCGCGGACCGGGGCGCCGGTGGCCGGGTCGGTAACCGCCAGGCGCACGCACCCGTAGCGGGAGAGGATCTTGTGCACGGTCGAGGGGTGCATGCCCAGGTGGTAGGCGATGCGGGCCGGGCCCCACCGGCACGAGACGCGCAGCCCAATTACCCGGCGCTCGCGCCGACGGGGCGTCTGGTGCGGACAGGTATGTGGCCGGCTGGAGCGGTCGACCATGCCCGCCTTGCCGTTCTCTCGGTATCGCTCGGCCCAGCGGCGGGCGGTGGTGACCGAGACGTTGAACCGCTCGGCAGCCCGGGCCGGGGTCCAGCCGTCCTCGACGACACACCGAGCCAGGCGCAGTCTTCCCGTGGGCGTCAGAGTCGCGTTAGCGTGGGACACGAAGACCTCCGTTGTGGATGTGGGTGCTTGGTCGCTTCCACACCTCACACGGAGGTCTTCCTCATTTCATCTCGCCATGCCGACGGGTGACACAACCTGCGTGGTCGATACACCTAGCGCGCCTCGGTCGCGACAGGCTCAAGCAGAAGCAGACATGTCTGCTCCTCGTATGACTTGACTGTCGAGGTAAATCGGAACCTGTCATTGACCTCAATCCCATCGGGGATATTGGTTCCGGTCCAATTGAGGTCACTAACCAGATTGATGTCCCGGTACTGGAAATTGGGGCCAACGGGATTGGACTCGTCAAAATCTCCGGCGGACAGCAGTACGAGGTAGCGGGTGTCGTAGGTCTCGTAGTTGGCGAGAGCACCAATATGTCCGTCGAACTGAATCGTCTGGCCGGCGTAGGTCGCTGCGAAATCCGCGATGCTCGGCGAGCACGTGTCAGTCAGCTGCAGCAGGCCCGCGAGATCCGGGTTGGTCCCGGCGGTAAGAGGCTCAACGGCCACCGGGCTGTCGCTGGGGGTCTCAGCATTTGTCGCAGGTGGCACGTCCAGGGGCTCCGCTGGCTCTTCGACTACCGCGGCCGCTGATTCCGCCTCTACTGCGTCGTCATCGCCCTCTAGCGCTACACCCACCGCAAGAATGCCACCCAGCACCACTGCGACCCCTGCAGCGATGGCAATCTGCTTCCGCGGGAGGGGCGGTTTGGGTCGCCGGAACTTCAAAGTGGTCTTCACCCTGCCCTGGTCCTGTTCGACGAGCTCCCAGCCCTCCGCCTCCTTCTTAGCCGCCGCCCGGCGTTCGGTGCCGCGCACTGCAGTCACCTCAACGAACTGATACCTGATGTCCTCGTTAGCCATTCTGTACCTACATTCTCGGTAGCGAGACCTGCACCCTTAGCGCGGCGGAAGCGAACCGGTGAAAAGCACGACCCTCAATGTCGAATTGACTATTTCTGCGCCGCCTTGAATGAGCACAGCAACTCCGGGAGTTTACAACGAAGCTAGACAGCGCCACTGCAGTCAGCGACAGGGGACTGCTGCACGAGTAGGTGACAGGTTGGGTCACGCAGCCTGAGTGGCTGGCGTGGTCATGATGGTCTCGAACTCAATGGGGGTCAACCGGCCGAGAGCGGCTTGTCGACGTCGGCGGTGGTAGGTCCTCTCGATCCATGTCACGATCGCGATCCGCAGCTCTTCGCGGGTGGCCCAGGTACGGCGGTCGAGGACGTTCTTCTGCAGCAGCGCAAAGAAGCTCTCCATGGCTGCGTTGTCGCCGGCGGCGCCGACCCTGCCCATGGATCCGACGATGCTGTGGCGGTTGAGGGCGTGGACGAACTTCCTGCTTCGGAACTGGCTACCTCTGTCTGTGTGGACTACGCAGCCGGCCGCATCGCCACGCCTGGCGACGGCGTTGTTGAGCGCGGCGACCGCGAGCCGGGACTTCATCCGGGAGTCGATCGAGTAGCCCACGATCCGGTTGGAATAGACGTCCTTGAACGCGCAGAGGTAAAGCTTGCCCTCTGCGGTCTTGTGTTCGGTGATGTCGCCGATCCACAGCTCGTTCGGAGCGCCCGCTTCGAAGACGTGCCGGATCACGCCGTGCTTGTCGAGCACGGCGCACAGGTCGTCGTGGACCGGTGAGCCGGGCTTCTTCGCCTTGCCCTTCTTGGGCTTGCCGAACGCCGACCACCAGCCGTTGGACGAGCAGATCCGCCACGCGGTCCGCTCTGCCATCGACTGGCCGGCATCTCGGGCCTCGTCGAGGAGGAACCGGTAGCCGAACTCCGGATCGTCGCGGTGGGCCTCGAACAGCGCGTTGGCGCGGTAGGCCTCCTTGAGCTCGGTGTCAGTGACCGGCTGCGCGAGCCAGCGGTAGTAGGGCTGGCGAGCGATCTTGAGCACCCGACACGTCACCGTGACGGGGACACCGTCACCGGCCAGCTCTCGGACGAGCGGGTACATCATTTTCCCGGCAGGTTCGCCTGCGAGAGGTAGGCGGCCGCGCGGCGAAGGACCTCGTTCTCCTGCTCGAGCAGCCGGATCCGCTTCCGCGCCTCCCGTAGCTCGGCGTTCTCGGTTGACGTCGTGCCGGGCTTCTTGCCGTCCTCGACGTCGGCGGTCTTCATCCAGTTCGTCAGGCACGACTCGCTGATGCCGAAGTCGGCGGCGATCTGCTTCAGGTGGACGCCCGGCTCACGGCTCCTTGCGACACGAACGACGTCGTCGCGGAACTCCTTGGGGTACGGCTTTGGCACGGTATACATCCTTCCAGCGGCACCGTTCGGCACCACAGATCAGATGTCACCTAATCGTGCAGCAGTCCCCTGGAAACGTCTCCGCTCCTAGCGATTACCTCGAGGGTCACGAGTCACCAGAGGCAGAGAAGAAGAAGGACGACGACAAAACCGCCGCGACGCAGATGGCGCTGTTCTCCCTGTCCGAATGGCAGGAAGCCATCTACACCCGCATCGTCGACAAGGTCGGCACCCGCACCTACTGGGAGGACTGGGCCTCAGATGTCTCTGACATCTCCGCCCGGCTCATCGCCAGAATTAACGCCATCCTCGACGCCGCCGACCCGGCTCTAACCCAGCGGTTCGACGACTTCGTTGAAGGACTCAAAGACAACCTCAATGACTCCATCGGACGCGAAGACGCCGTGTCGATGCTGGCCCAGCATCTGATTACCAAACCCGTCTTCGACGCCCTCTTCGAAGGCCACGACTTCGCCGCGCAAAACCCCGTCTCCCGCGTCATGCAGACCATGGTCGATGCACTGTCCGGCAGCGGCCTGGATTCAGAAACCAACTCCCTCGAAAAGTTCTACGCCTCCGTCCGCGTGCGCGCCTCCGAAGTGTCCTCTGCCGAGGGCAAGCAGCAGGTCATCGCCGAACTTTACGAGCGATTCTTCAAGCTCGGCTTCGCCAAACAAGCCGACGCTCTTGGCATCGTCTACACCCCAGTACAGATCGTCGACTTCATCCTGCGGGCCGCCGACCACGCGTCCCGCGAAGCCTTCGGCCGCGGCCTGACCGATGAAGGCGTGCACATCCTCGACGGATTCACCGGCACCGGCACCTTCATGACCCGCCTCCTGCAATCCGGACTCATCCAACCCGATGACCTGGTCCGCAAGTACGCCAGCGAATTGCACGCCAACGAGATAATGCTGCTCGCGTATTACATCGCTGCGGTAAACATCGAAACCACTTACCACGCTCTCACCGGCGCCGGCGTTGACGACTATGAGCCTTTCCCTGGCATCGTGCTGGCTGACACCTTCCAGATCTCTAAAGCCGACGATGGCCTGGACCTCCAGGTGTTCCCCGCCAACAACGACCGGATAACCCGCCAGCTTGAGACTCCGATCAACGTCATCATTGGCAACCCGCCGTATTCCGTCGGACAGGGTTCAGCCAACGACCTCAACGCCAACCTGTCCTACCCGACCCTCGACTCTCGAATCGCGGACACTTTCGCCAAACTGTCCACCGGCGCGAACAAGAACAGTCTGTACGACTCCTACCTGCGGGCCTTCCGCTGGGGCACCGACCGCATTGGCAACCAAGGCATCGTCGCCTTTGTCGCCAACGGCGGCTGGATCGACGGCAACACCGCCGACGGCATCCACCTCTCCCTCGTCCAGGACTACAGTCGCCTATACGTCTACAATCTCCGAGGCAACGCACGGACAGCCGGCGCACTGCGCAAGAAGGAAGCAGGCAACGTCTTCGGAAGTGGCGGGCGCACCTCGATCGCTGTCTGGATCGGTGTGAAAGATCCTGCCCACACCGGTGCCTGCGAAATCTTGTACCGCGACATCGGCGATTATCTCTCCCGCGACGACAAGCTCGCCGCCATCGACACTGCCACCTTGGACAATCTCGAGTGGCAGAGCATCACCCCTAACAGCCATGGCGACTGGATAGGTCAGCGCGACGACAACTACGGCGCCTGGCCCCTCCTCGGCACAAAGAAGCCCGGCGACACCGCCACCCGCTACTTCCACACTTACTCCGCTGGGCTGCAGACCAACCGAGATTCATGGGTCTACAGCTACTCGCGAGAAAGTCTCGAGCACCAAGCCCGAACCCTTATCACCAACTACAACCAGGCCACCGCCGACTTCTCCAATTACCAGCAGCAACAGGGAGTGAACAGGCCCAACTAGAAGACCGTCACCGCGTTTCTCACCGCGAACCCCGAGCACGCCGACGAGAAAACGATCAAGTGGTCTCGAAGCTTGCGGACGCACGCGGCCCGCAAGGTCGAACTCTCTTACGACTCCGAGAAAATCGTTCCCGCCGCCTCCCGGCCCTTCACTCGGCAGCTTGTCTACTTCGACAAGCACCTGAATCACGAGCGCGGACGAACGCCGTCAATGTTCCCCACGCCCCGCCATCAGAACATCGGCATTCTCGTCCTAGCCCCTAGAGATGGCACGTCGTTTGCCGTGCACATGGTCGGTTCGCTTCCAGACCTTTCGTACTTCACGTACGCCTCTCAGTTCTTCCCCAGGTACACGTACGAGTCGGCGGAAGCATCGGATGGCGGGTTCGATCTCGGAGGTCACGGGACAGTTGATGAGTTCGGCTATCGGCGATTGGACAACATCACCGACGACATCGTCGCCGTCCACTCCGAGGCACTCTCCGGGCCGGTGGACAAGGATGACATCTTCTACTCTGTCTATGCCCAACTCCACGACCCCGGTTATCGCACTCGCTACGCCGCTGACTTGAAAAAGATGCTGCCGCACCTACCCCCGCCCTCCTCACGCGGACGTTTCAACCAGCTGGCCACTTGGGGCAGGCAGCTCGCGGACCTGCATGTGAATTACGAGAACGTCGAACCGTGGCCACTGGACGTGACAGTCAAGCCCGGTGTCGACGACTGCGATCGCGACACCTGGCGACTAGACAAATTGCGGTTCAAGTCCAAGACCGACCACTCCACGATCATCTACAACCGTCACGTCACAATTTCCGGCATCCCCGACGAGGCCGAGCGCTACCTCTTGGGCTCGCGCACCGCGCTGGCCTGGCTGATCGACCGCTACCAGGTCAAGACTGACAAAGCTTCAGGCATCGTTAACGACCCCAACGATTGGGCCGACGAACACGACGACCACCTCTACATCGTCAACCTCATCGCCAAAGTCACCCGGGTCGCTGTCGAGACGATGGAGATCGTCGATCAGATCGCCACAAACTCCGAGTTCGCCGATGGGCCATCTTGAGACTTCGGACGGCATCTCTCAATAGACAGACTTTTGCGGACCCTCGCTCCCTGTGGAACGCATTTAACGTCTTCAAGAAATCTTTAAACAAAGGAGGATTTGTTGAGCACAAATTCAAAGTGGCAACGCACGATGGTTCTGATGGCGAGATCTCGCTTCGGTCGGTATGCACCACGGCGCTAGCGGTCTCGATGGTCGCCCTTCATCTCGCGAATGACGAACAGGTCTCCTTACGTGAGTCGACCGTATCCATTGACGCGGTGGACCGGGAACTAGGGGCGAAGGCCGACGTCGAAGACCCCCTACTCACCGCACACAGATTGGTGAAGTTCTACCTGTCTCAGTTGGGGACGCTCTTAACGGCGTCGGCAACCTCACCCTCGCGAGCGGACCGCGACACGTAACGGTTGGCACGATCGCCCGAACAGTCTCGGAGCTCGCCGCCAAGTGCATCTACGTAGCTTGCCCTACTGACGACTATTTAGTTCGTACCCTTCGAGCCGGCAAACTGATGGAAGCGTCAATCGAGGACTACAAGTCCGGTGACGTCGACGGCGCTCACGAAATTATTACTCGATGGTCGCAATGGAGAGTGCGCAATATAGACAATTTCAACAAGGTTCCAAAGCAATCCAAGCCGATTTCAACTTCAATGATAAAGCAGGCTTTCCCTGAGGAAGACGACTCTGCCTACAGGAAGCTGAACAGACCAGCTCATGGGAATGCCGCATGGCTTTCCGCTGTGGAAATTCAAGAGCAAAAGCGCACTCCATTCGCCACAATATACGCGATGAAGAACATTAGCTACGCCACTCGCTGCCTTGCCACGGCCATCAGCAATGCCGGTCGCCTCTGGTCGTGTGACCTCAATGAGATCACACGTAGGGCCCTCGCCGATTTCGATATTGACGCTGACTGGGATCACGTGACGCGACTACTTCAAACTCACATACGAGCAATTTCGGACTTGAACGAGAGCGACTACGCCGTTACCCGTCAGGACCGCCAGCCACGGAGATGAACGGCGGGCCCGGGGGCTATCGAGCGCACCTTGATCGGCGCCGCCGTCCCGAAGGCCGCCACTGACAAATTAGTGGCACGCTACTGACACCGGTTTGGCAAACTGACAAACTGTTTGGCAACCGACACGAGAGCTACAGCCCCCGCGCCATGTCCACGAAACGCGAGTAATGCAGCTGATGCGCCACCGTGATCGTGGACGTGGGCCCACCGCGGTGCTTGCCCAGGATCAGGTCGGCCTCTCCGGCCCGCGGGTCATCGCGCTCGGAGGCGTCCGGGCGGTGCAGCAGCATGACGATGTCGGCGTCCTGCTCCAGTGAGCCGGACTCACGCAGGTCGGACACCTGGGGCCGCTTGTCGGTTCGCTGCTCGGGGCCACGGTTCAGCTGGGAGATCGCGATCAATGGGACGTCGATCTCCTTTGCCAACAGCTTGAGCTGACGAGAGAACTCGGAGACCTCCTGCTGACGGGACTCCACCTTCTTGCCCGACGACATCAGCTGGAGGTAGTCCACCACGATCAGCCGCAGGTCGTGCTTCTGCTTGAGCCGGCGGGCCTTGGCGCGGATCTCCATCATCGTCATGTTGGGCGAGTCATCGATGAACAGCGGAGCCTCGGAGATCTCCCCCATGCGCCGGGCCATCCGGGTCCAGTCCTCATCGCTCATCTTGCCCGACTTCATATCGGACAGCTTCACGCGCGCCTCCGCGCTCATGAGACGCATGACGATCTCCGTGCGGCTCATCTCCAGCGAGAACACCACCGAGGAGAGCCCATGCTTGATGGAGCAGGACCGCATGATGTCCAGGCCGATGGTCGAGTTGTGCGTGGGGATCGCGGTGGGGCCGGCCAGGTACAGGTGATCGGAGGCGGCGACCTCGATGCACCTGACCGGGACGCTCTCCGCACTGCGCACGTCGGTGATGAGCCGGGCCACCCGGTCGGAGCCGGGACTCTCGGGGACGACGATGCCGAAGTCGCAGACCAGCATGAGGGTGTCGAGCGACTTGGTGGTGACGATCTGCTCGGTGCCGCCCATCTCGATACGCCACTCGTGCTCGGCGTCGGCGACCAGCTCGGTGCCGTCGTTGAACCGCACTGTGAAGCATGGACGGTCCTGCCACACCTCGGTCACGGCGACGACCTCGGTGGGCTGCCCGTCGGCACCCAGCACCCGGTCCCCCACCGCGACCTCGCCCATGGTGGTCTGCCCGTCGGGCGTGGGCAGGACGGTGTCGAGGGCCAGCGCCTTACCCACGCCGGGGCGGGCGGCGATGATGATCATCTGGCCACCGTGCAGGCCGTTGGTCACGGCGTCCAGGTCGGCGAATCCGGTGGGCACACCCTGGGCGAGCCCGCCCGCGGTGTGGATCGCGTCGATCTCGTCCATCGTGGGCTGCAGCAGCTCCTCGATGATCACGAAGTCCTCGGTGGTGCGCCGCTCGGTGACCTCGAAGATCTCCGCCTGCGCGCGGTCCACCACCTCGGCGACGTCCGCGCCCTCGGACCCCGAGTAGCCGAACTGCACGATCCGGGTGCCGGCGTCGACCAAGCGGCGCAGCACCGCCTTCTCCGCGACGATCTGCGCGTAATACCCGGCGTTGGCCGCGGTGGGGACGGTGGAGATGAGCGTGTGCAGGTAGGGGGCACCGCCGGCACGACGGAGATCACCCCGGCGGTCGAGCTCGGCCGCCACGGTGACGGCGTCGGCCGGCTCACCGCGTGCGTACAGGTCGAGGATGACGTCGTAGATCGCCTGGTGCGCGGGCTTGTAGAAGTCGCCCGGCTGGATCTCCTCCACCACGTCCGCGATGGCGTCCTTGCTCAACAGCATCCCGCCGAGCACGGACTGCTCGGCGGTGAGGTCCTGCGGCGGGGTGCGGCCGAACTCTCCGCCGCCACCCTCGTCCGGCGGAGGCGGCATCTCGCCGGGACCGCTGAATCCCCCCTGCGCCATGACCGCTCCTCTCCGCTGTAGAACTCGTACCGCCACCGACCCCGATCGGGCGCCAACCCGAATGGGCACCGGCCCTGAACAGGCGCCGAGCGACCTCTCCACTGTAGGTCACCCCGCCGACACGCCCGGCGCCCCGTCCACCCGGTTATCCACAGGCCTATCCACATTTGCGAGAGAGCACCTGTGGACAACTGTGAATGGATGTGAGTTACGCAGGGCCGATGGGCGTATCACTGTGGACAACCGGTGGAAACCGCTGGCCACTTTCAGCAAACCCGCAGGTCACCATCATCGTTGCAGGTCGTGGCGCCGGTGGAGAACGGTACTTACCACGTCACAAACAGGGACACAATGGATAACGAAAGATGAACGGCACTGATCCGAGAACCGCCCGCACCCTAGGCATTACAACTAGTTATCCACAGGCCGTCCACAAAAGCGAGGGCCCCGACCGTCACTGTGACGGTCGGGGCCCTTCGCGGTGAATCAGGCGGGGACGACCTCGACCGCGACGCGCGCGGTGGTGTCGTGACCCAGGTCGACGACGACGCTGTGGGCGCCGGTCGACTTGATGTGCTCCTTGGGCATCTCGACGGCACGCTTGTCGAGGGTCGGTCCGCCCGCAGCCTTGATGGCGGAGG
Organism: Dietzia sp. MNB45; assembly: GCF_051994785.1. Lineage (NCBI taxonomy): Bacteria > Bacillati > Actinomycetota > Actinomycetes > Mycobacteriales > Dietziaceae > Dietzia > Dietzia sp. MNB45. Next base: position 3,655,575 of record NZ_CP163397.1, read on the forward strand.
CGACATCGCCCGCGGTGACCGAACCGAACAGCTTGCCGGTGTCCGAGGTCTTGACCGCGACCTTGACGTCGGCCAGCGACTCGAGCTTCTGCTTGAGCTCGTTGGCGTGGTCCGAGTCGCGCACCTCACGAGCCTCCTGGGCCCGCTTGATGGAGTCGACCTGGCGCTCGGCGCCACGGGTGGCCACGATGGCCAGCCCGCGCGGGAGCAGGAAGTTACGACCGTATCCGCCCTTGACCTCGACGATGTCGCCCGGCGCACCGAGCTTGTCGACGTCGGCGGTGAGGATCAGCTTCATGATCCGTCTACCTTTCTTTCCTCCGACGGACCCGACCGGGGCCGGGATGTCGCGAGGTCATGTCTCATGCTTATGGGGTGGGACGCGGGTGGCGCCCCGGGGAAATCGACGCGCTCTAGAACGGGGGCTCGTCGTCCATGCCACCGAAGCCACCGGAACCGCCGGCCTGCGGGGCGCTGCCCCACGGGTCGTCGTTCTGCTGACCACGGCCCTGGCCGCCGCCGTAACCGCCCTGCGGCTGACCGCCACCCTGGAAGCCGCCGCCCTGCTGGCCGCCACCCTGGAAACCGCCGCCCTGCTGGCCGCCGCCCCCGCCGCCTTCACGGTTGGTGCGGGTCACCTTGGCGGTGGCGTACTTGAGCGACGGGCCGACCTCGTCGACCTCCACCTCGTAGACGGTGCGCTTCTCGCCCTCACGGGTTTCGTACGACCGCTGGCGCAGCCGACCGTTGACGATGACGCGCATGCCCTTCTGGAGCGACTCGGCGACGTTTTCCGCCGCCTGCCGCCAGACGTTGCAGGTGAGGAACAGGCCTTCGCCGTCCTCCCACTGGTTGGTCTGAGAATTGAAGCGACGTGGCGTGGAGGCGATCCGGAAGTTCGCCACCGCGGCACCCGACGGCGTGAACCGCAGCTCGGGGTCCGCGACGATGTTCCCGACCACTGTGATAGGGGTGTCGCCCTGTGCCATGCGCTTGTCCTCCGTGTTGAAGCCGGCGTATTACAGCCTGAGGTGGATGGTGATCGAAGGCCGACCGACCGCGCCCAGATTACCGGTGCGGTCGGACACTCCGGGTCACTTGTCGGCGCGGAGCACCTTGGTGCGGAGAACGTTCTCGTTCAGACCGAGCTGACGATCCAGCTCCTTGACCGCGTCCGGCTCGGACTTGATCTGCGCGACGGCGTAGATGCCCTCGGTCTGCTTGTTGATCTCGTAGGCGAAGCGGCGCTTCCCCCAGACATCGACCTTGTCGACCGATCCGCCCTCTTGCCGGATCACGTTGAGGAACGTGTCCAGCGACGGCGCCACGGTGCGCTCGTCGAGACTCGGATCGAGGATGACCATCACTTCGTATTGACGCATGGGACCTCATCACCTCCTGTGGACTACAGATTCGGCCACGGTGTCTCCGTGGCAGGAGGGTCGTTGCGTCAGCAACCGCTCAAGGCTACCCCGGTGACCTCGGCAGACGAAATCCCCGTCGGCGGTGGCAGCGCCGTCGCGGGGGCGCGCCACCCCCTCACAGGTCGTCGAGTCTGACGTAACCGTCCTCCACCGCCCGCAGCAGCAACCGGACCTTGGTCCGCGCGGGCCGGCCGACGGCGTCGTACTTGGAACGCACCCGCTGGATGTACGTGCTGACGGTGGAGTCGGCCAGGAACAGCCGCTCGGTGACCTCGCGCTTGCTGTCCGAGGCGAGCCAGGCGATGAGGACCTCGACCTCCCGGTCACTGAGGTCCGGACGGGCCGCGGCGGGGTGGAAAGGGATCGTGGCGGTCATGGCGCCCTCTCGTTCGATGAGTTCCGACTCATTCTGGCGACGCCCGGTCACGGCGTGAACTTCCCCCGAAATGTCAGTACAAGTCCGTACGGATGCATCCTACGATCGTATGAAACCCCAGCACATGACCTCCGAATCCCTTCCGTACGCCGGTCGGCCGGCCGTACGATGTTGACCGTGCACACCCCCCGCGAGCCCGTCGAGGGCGCAGTTGGACGATCAGCTCCTTCTCAGATTCAGACTCGTGAGGAGCTCGGCACCGCGCTCACCGCGCTCCGGGTGGCGGCCGGACTCTCGGTCCGCGATGTCGTGCGGTTGGTCCCCTCCCTGACCCTCGGGACCGCCTCCGGCTGGTTCTCGGGCCAGCACGTGCCGACCCGAGCGAGCGAGGCGACGCTGGTGGAGCTGCTCCGTCTACTCGGGGTCGGCGGGGACGCGGGCTCGGATACGGACCCGGCCGGCACGGGCCCGGCCGGCACGGGCCCTGCCGGCACGGACCCCGCCCGCGCAGACTCCGCCACCGCGGCCACCATCGACGAGTGGCGGGCGGCCGTCGAGCGGGTCCGGATGCGTCCGGGGCCCCGACGCACCACCCGCCGCACGCAGAACGGCACCCGCCCCGGGGAGGCCGGATCGTCGACGGACCCCGCTGCCCCGACCGGGACCGACCCGACCGACGCCCGACCGACTCCCCGCTCGGCCGTGCCCCAGCCCGATGACACCGGCAGCCCGTATGTCGGCCTGCGCTCGTACCTCAGTGACGACGCCGCCCTCTTCCACGGTCGCGGGGCCGAGATCGACCAGGTCCTGGCCCGCGTGACCGCCTCACGGACGCGGCCGCTCGTCGTGGTGGGCGCCTCCGGGTCGGGCAAGTCGTCACTGCTCGCCGCCGGACTCGCCCCGCGGTGGGTCGCCGAGGGTTCGACCGTGGCGATCGTGCGCCCGGCCGGGATCACCGGCGAACTCGCGAGCGCCACCGGCCACCTCGTCGTCGACCAACTCGAGGAGCTCTGGGCGGACGAGGTGAGCCCCGCGCGCCGCGCGGAGGTGCTCGACGTGCTCGCCACCCGCGCCGCCGAGGGCCGGCCGACGATCCTCGCCCTGCGCGCGGACTTCTTCCAGCCCGCCCTCGCCGAGCCCGTCCTGCGCGACGCCCTGGACGACCCGGTGGTGATCGGCCCGCCCAGCCGCGAGCAGCTCGCCGAGATCATCGTCGAGCCCGCACGCTCCCTCGGCTACACGGTCGAGCCGTCGCTGGTGAACCTGCTGCTCGACGCGGTCGCCCCCGCCGACGGCGGCGCCGACGAGCGCTCCCTCCTGCCGCTGCTGTCCCACGTGCTGCTGGTGTGCTGGGAGCGCAGCCGCCGCCGTCGCATCACCGTGGACGACTACTACTCCTCCGGCGGGGTGGAAGGCGCCGTCCGCGCGTCGGCGGAATCCGTCTACCAGGAACTGGATCCGGCGGGCCGGGCCGCGTGCAGGACCCTGTTCCTCCGGCTGGTCGACGTCCGTTCCGCCCGTCCCGTCCGCCGCCACGCCCCGCTCGCCGAGCTGTCCGAGGACCTCCTCGTCGTCGCCACCCCCTTCGCCCACGCGGGCCTGCTCACCGTCGACGGCGAGGCGGTGACCCCCACCCACGAGGTGCTCTTCTCCTCGTGGCCGCGCCTGGTCGACTGGATCGACGCGGACCGGGAGGGCCTGCGCACCCTGGCGCGCGTGCGCTCCGCCGCCGCCGACTGGGAGGGGTCGGGGCGCGACGAGTCCGCGTTGCCCCCCGCGTCGGCGACCGCGGACTACCTGAGGTGGAGGGACGACGACGACGGCCCCAGCGCCCACCTGGCGGAATCGGAGCGGCAGTTCCTCGCCGCCGCCGAATCCCATCACCGATCCGTCGCCCGGAGGGACCGCAGGCGCATCCGTACGCTGACCGTGCTGGCGGCGTCGTTGGCGGTGGTGACCGTACTGGCCCTGGTCGCGAGCGGTGTCGCACTCCGCGCCGGCGCGGACGCCCGCCACACCCGCGACGTGGCCCTGTCCCGCTCCGGCTCGGTCTCCTCCACCACCGCCTTCTCCCGCGACCCCGGCCTGGGCCGCGCGTTGGCCCTGGCCGCCTACCGGATCCACCCCAGCACCGAGGCGCGCTCGGCGCTGCTCAACACCAGCCGCGCCGACGTGCCACTGCGGTTCGAGGCCGCCCCCGGCAGTGGACGGGTCATCGCGCTGCCGGACGACGGCGGTGTCGCCGCCGTCAGCTCGGACGGCGTCCTGCGGATCTTCCGCGCGGGCGACCCCGCGGCGGTCGCGACCCTCGCCCTGGGCGTCGGGGAGCGCCACGAGCTGTACGCCGCCGACCTGTCGCCGGGCGGCTCGGTCCTCGGGGTCGCCGGACAGGGCGCGGTGCACCTGGTCGACCTGAGCGATCCCACGGAGCCCACGATCCTGGCCGCCCTCGAGGAGGGTGCCGGGCCGTTCCACTCCGTCGCCTTCTCCCCCGACGGCACCACCCTCGCGGCCGGCACCGGTGACGGCCGTGTCCTGCGGTGGCCGCTGGGCATGCGCGGCGGGGCGCTGGCCGTCACCGACCAGCGCGCGGTCGGTGCAGTGCTGGCAGCTGGGCGGTGTCGGTGGAGCGGACGCTGACGGCGGTGCCGAGGTCCTCGAGGGTGCCCGCCCGCTACCCGAACTGACCGGGTGGAACGCCTACGTCCACGACGTCACCTACGACGACCGGGGACGGCTCGCCGCCGCCGGCTCCGACGAGCGGGTCCGCGTCTACGACCCCGTCGGGCGGATGCTCACCGAATTGCCGGCCTCGCAGGTCGCGACCGGGGTCCGCTTCACCGACTCCGACCACCTCGTGACGTATTCGGTCGACGGCCTCGTCCGACTCTGGCCGCTGGGGCGCCTGGGCGCGGCGTCGGAGTCCAACTCGATCTTCCAGACCGCGTCCTCGGCGGATCGGACCACCGGGGTCCTCGGCGTCACCGCCGCGGAACTGCACCACACCGTCGTCGACACCACCGGCCCGGTCCCGCGCGAGACCGGCCGCGTCGTCCCCGACGCCGGGACCCGGTTCTCCGGCTCCCTGGCCATGTCCCCCGACGGCCGCGTCGTCCACGCCGGGCTCGCCGACGGGGGCCTGCAGGTGTTCACCGCGCCGTTCGGGCCCGCCACCCGCCCGGTGGCGGCCCTGCCCGTGACCTCCGGGGTGGTGGTGGCCAGCCCGCTCAGCCCCGACGGGCGCACCCTGGCCGTGTGCAGCGACACCAGCCCCGACCTGGGACTGGTCGCCGTCACCGATCCCGCCGAGCCCACGCTCCGGGTCACGGTGCCGCTGCCCGACCCGTGCGTCGTCGCCGAGTTCTCGGCCGATTCAGGGCAACTCGTCGTGCCGACCCTCGGGCCCGAGACGGTCGTCCTCGACACCACCGACCCCGACCGGCCGACCGTCGCCCACCGGCTCACCACCGGGATCGGCGCCTCGCCGTCGGCCGGGTACGCGCACGGCTCGCCACTGCTGGCCACCTCCGGCGGGGACAAGACGATCCGACTGTGGGACATGGCCGACGCGACCGCGCCCCGCGAACTGTCCTCGTTCACCGCGCCGCCCGGGGAGATCTACTGGACCGCGTTCTCCGCGGACGACGACCTGGTCATGCTCACCTCGAGCACCGGCCAGGTCACCGTGGTGGACGTGTCCGACCCTGCCGGGCTGCAACCGTGGGCGGTTCTGGGATCGACCACCGATCCCCTGCTCTGCCAGGGCCGCAGCGCCTCGCCCACGGGCGGCCTGCTCGCGGTGGGCGTCGAGGGCGCCATGTGGATGTGGCAGCTCGACCCGGACCGGGTGGTGAGCGAGGCCTGCGCCGGTGGCGTGCAGCTCACCGCCGAGGAGTGGGATCGGCACTTCCCGGACACCGAGCCGTTCGACCTGTGCGCGTGAGTGCTGGTCGCGCTGCGGGAGCGCCGGGCCGCTGACCGGGGGCGGGGGCGGTGCGGGGGCGGTCAGCCGTGTTGGAGGCCGATCGTCAACGCCTGCGTGACCGGGATGACGGTGAGGAACAGGAAGGCCGCCACCGTCCAGCCGATCCACACGGGTTGGCGCCACCCGGCCCGGTAGCCGCCGGCAGCGGTGACCATGCAGATGAAGCCGATCAGGATGCAGACGAACATCCAGATCATGGAGTTGGTGCTCATGGGGCGGCGTCCTCTTTCCGGGGGGCGTCGACGGGGTCGCGCCTCGCGGGCGGGGCGACGACGAGGGGGTCGTCCGGGTCGGCGAGCACCCCGGCCAGCGGGTCCGGGCCCTCGGGCGTGCCCTGGTGCGTCATGCGGACGCGGTCCAGGTGGGGGCGGTAGATCTCGAGGATGACCACGGCGCAGATCGCCACGACCAGCAGGTCGCGGACCAGGACGAGTGGGTGGAACACGTCCGCGCCGATACCCTTGTTGTCCACGCCGTGGAAGTACGACATGTGCGCCACCCAGAGCAGGGCGTCGAACGCCATCCACGGCAGCAGGAGCCGCACGCGGGGGACGGCGAGCACCGCGAGGGGCACCAGCCAGAGCGAGTACTGCGGACTCCACACCTTGTTCGTGAGCAGGAAGAACGCCACGATGAGGAACGCCAACTGCGCGACCCGGGGGGTGACGGGCGCAGTGAGTCCGATGACGAGCACCGCGATGCAGCCGAGCGCGAACAACACCAACGACACCAGGTTGAGGGTCGCGGGGGCCTCCCCCGCCGCGCGGGCCGCGTCGAAGCCCTGCCACCCGGTGAGGGTCTGGATGACCGCGTAGATGCTCTCGGGATTGGCGGGCCTGTCCGAGTTGAGTCGGTAGAACTCCCGCCAGCCCTCGGGGAACGGGATCATGATCGGCAGGTTCACGGCCAGCCAGGCCACCACCGCCGCCGCGGCCGCCTTACCCAGCTCGGCGAAGCGCCGACGGCGCAGGGCCACCACCAGAAGTGCGCCGAACAGGAACAGCGGGTACAGCTTCGCCGCCACGCCCAGGCCCAGCACGACCCCGGCCCAGACCGGGCGCGAACGGGCCCACAGCAACAGCGCGACGGAGGCGAACGCGATCGCCATCAGGTCGTAGTTGGTGAAGGCCTGGAAGATGATGAGCGGGCTGGCCGCCATGAGCAGCGTGTCCCAGGGCCTGCGCCCCGCGGACTGGTAGGTGGCCCATACGGCGATCATCCACGCCATCGCGAGCAGGACGCTGCCCAGGACGAAGTACTTGGCCACCTCGATGAGCCCGCCGGGGAAGACCGCGTGCCAGGCCTGGGCCGCCTGGGCCGTGACGTACTGGAACATCCCGGACAACACCGGGTACTCCATGTAGCGGACCTCGCCGTTGTCGGCGATCCACATGTACTTGTACGGGAAGGCGCCGGTGTCCAACCCCTCGGCCGAGTACAGCGGCAGCGGGTCCGCGTAACACGCCTTGTAGTACTGGCGGCCGTCCCAGTTGAGGCCCGGCTGCGAACCGTCGGTGGGGTGGGTGGTCTCCAGGCAGGCGGACTTGGAGAAGAACCCGAACGCCAGGAAGATCACGGCGAACAGCATGATCACGCGCAGCGGCGTCCAGAACCGTTGACGGCCGACCACCGCGTGACGACCGACCGGCCCACCCCACGCCGCGATGGCCTCCGCGCCGACCCCGTCACCGGGGCGGACCCGCTCGTGCGGCTCCAGGGAGCGGAGGTCGTCGTCGAGCGGCAGCGGGGAGATACGGCCGTTGCTCTGCACGGTCACACCCTAGCGGCGGGGGCGGGGGCCGGTCGCCCGGGATCAGGCCCCGTCGTCCCCGCCGCCTGCGCCACCGGTGCCTCCGTCTCCGCCGGTGCCGCCACCGGCATCAGCACCACCGCCGCCGGGGACCGGGGCGGGCTCGGGCGCGGGCGCCGGGGCGGGTGCGGGTGCCGGCGCACCGGCGCCCGGGATGACGATCTCCGGCAGTCCGGGGACCTGGAGCGTGAGCGGGCCGGGAGCCTGCGGCGCCGGCGCGGGCTGGACCGGGGCCGGGGCCTGACTGGCCTGGGGGACGTAGTCATCGGTGCCGGCACCGGTACCGGTCCCGCCCGTGGTGCCCGAACCGCTCCCGTAGGACTGCCCCTGGGACGCGCCGGCCTGGCCGCCGATGTACCCGGGCTCGGGGAAGCTCTCCCATTCCGTGCCGGACAGGGCGCCGTCCATCGCGGACTTCCAGATGTCGGCGGGCAGCGACGCGCCGTACATGGTGCCGCCCCAGGCGTTGAGCAGCGGCTGGTTGTCGTCGGTCCCCACCCAGACGGCCGTCGCGATCGACGGGGTGTAGCCGACGAACCAGGCGTCCTTGTTGTACCCGGTCTCGCCGAGCTGGGTGGTGCCCGATTTCGAGGCCGAGGGCCGCCCGCCGGCCAGCGAGTGACCGTTCGAATAGGCGGCGATGGGCTGCATCGCGGAGGTGAGGTTGTTGGCGACGTCGGGGTCGACCACCTCCTCGCCCTCGATCGAGGAGTTGTCCAGCAGCACCTCGCCGTCGGCGGTCTCGACCCGCTCGATGAAGTGGGTCGGCCGGTGGACGCCCTCTGCGGCGAAGGTCGCCAGGCCGGTCGCCATGTCCCGCACGCGGATCGGGTACTGGCCCAGGATGAGGCCGTCGTAGGGATCCTCGCCCTGCTCGCTCAGCGTCTCCCACGGCAGACCCGGGATCTGCTTGGGGATGCCGGTGCGGTGGGCCATGTCGCGGACGTCGTTGGCCCCGTTGTCCAGCATGCGCTGGAGCCGGATGAACGAGGTGTTGAGCGACAGCAGCAACGCCTGGGAGATGGAGCACGAGCCACAGGACCGGCCGTCGACGTTGGTGACCGTGACGTTGCCGGTGGTCACCGGTGCGGACGAGATCTGGGTCCCCAGGCCGATGCCCTGGTCGAGAGCGGCGGCGACGCCGAAGATCTTGAACGTCGAACCGGTCTGCAGGGGGGCGTTGGCGTAGTCCCAGCCCTCGGCCTCCTCGCCGCCGTAGTACCCGATCACGCCGCCCGTCTTGGGATTGATCGAGACGATGGCGGTCCGGTTCTCCGGCCTCTCGCCCTGCATGTTCGACCGGGCGGCGTCGACGACCGCCGACTGGGTCTGGGGGTCGATCGTCGTGGTGATCTTCAGGCCCCGCGTGTTGAGCATCTGCTCGTCGATCCCGGCGGCCGCGAGCTCGCCCAGCACCTGACGGCGGATGGGTCCGTTGCTCGGGTCGCCGACGTTCTGCTCGATCGCCTGCGGGTCTTCGACGACCTGAGGGAACGCCGCGTTGCCGCGCTGCTGGGCGTCGATCGCGCCCATCTCCCGCATCCCGTCCATGACGTAGTTCCAGCGGCCCTCGGCCGCGGCCCGGTTGTTGAGCGGGTCGAGGGCCGACGGGGACTGGATGACGCCGGCGAGCAGCGCGCCCTCCTCGATCGTGAGCGCCTCGACCGGCTTGTTGAAGTAAGCGGTGGACGCGGCGGCGATGCCGTAGGCGCCGCGGCCGAAGTAGATGGTGTTGAGGTACGCCTCGAGGATCTGGTCCTTGGACCACTCGTTCGTCATCTTGGCCGCGATGACGATCTCCTTGGCCTTGCGTTGGTACGTGGGGGCGTCGCCGACCATCGTGTTCTTGACGTACTGCTGGGTGATGGTCGAGCCACCGCCCGCACCGGCCTCGCCGGTGATCTGCCCGATCACCGCGCGACCGATGCCGGTGGGGTCGTACCCCTCGTTGGTGTAGAAACTGCGGTCCTCGGCGGCGATCACCGCGTTGCGCACGTGCACGGGGATCGCGTCGAGCTCGATGAGCGTGCGGTTGCCCTCCGGGGGCACGATACGACCGATCATCGTGGTGCCGTCGCTGGAGTAGATCTCGGAGATCTGTTCGGTGCGGACGCTGCCGGGGCTGGGGATCTCGGTGCGGTTGTACATCACCCCCGCGATGGCCAGAGGGATCACGAGGACGACGACGGCGAGGAGGATCACCGTCGTCCAGACCGGATGGCGACGGGCCCAGCCGCGCCGGTCCGAGCTGGTGCTCCGGCCCTCGTCGGCGGACCGGTTCGTCCTGCCATTCTGCGACATGTTCTACCCTCCTGCGAGCCGACCCGTCTGGCCCGGGAGTCCCCCGGTTGCGGTGCTCTGACGACCATTGTGTACGAAATCGCGACCGATTCTGTACTCCGGAACCCGCGTCGGGCACTCCGGGCGGGCGTCAGCTGTGTCGGCGGAGCTCTCGCGCCGCTCGTCGCACGCGCTTTCCGGCACCCGGGGTGAGCCCCACCTCGTAGGAGAGGATGAGGTGGTTCCAGGAGCAGCTGCGGCACACCTCCACCACGTGGACGGTGAACCCGTCGTGGGTCAACGCGAGGTGGTCTATCTCGTCCTGACCGCGGGCCGACCCGGACGCCGGCCCCAGGTCGTCACCGAACACCCAGGAGACCTCCGTGAGGTTCTCCTTGCGGCACACCGGGCAGACCGTCTCCGTCTCCACGCCGTGGAAACCGGCGGCCCGCAGGAGGTAGACGTCCGCGTCGCACACCTCGCGCAGCGAGAGCGCGCCCTCGCGCAGGCCCGCCAGGACACCGCGGCGGCGCAGCGCGAAGTCCACCACCCGTCGACGCTGGAGCGCCGCACGGCCGGTGGGGTCCTCCGGCCCCGGCGCGGGGCCGGGTCGCGGGGAGCGGGAGTCGGCCTGGTCCACGTCGTCCAGCCTACGGCCCCCGCCGCAGGCCCGGGCCCGAGCGAGCCGCAGAACGCGCCGACACGTCGGGCCGATGCCACCGCTCGGTATATCGGCTCGATACATCAGCAGGTGTATAGTGTGAACCCGTCGCATGACACACGGCGCACGAAGCGCACAGGCACGATTCGCGGGAAGGGGGAGGTGGAGTGCTCGAACTGGCAATCCTGGGTCTGCTCGACGAGCGGCCGATGCACGGCTACGAGCTGCGCAAGCGACTCTCCGAGATGCTCGGGACGGTCCGGACCGTGTCCTTCGGCTCCCTCTACCCCACTCTGCGCCGCCTCCAGCAGCAGGGCGACATCGTCGAGGACTCCTCGGCCGCCACCGCCACCAGGCCGCCCGCCACCACGCGGCGCGGGCGCAAGACCTACCGCATCACCACCCGCGGCAAGGGGACGTTGGCGGCCCTGCTCGACGAGCCGGTGACGGCGTCGTTCGGCGACGACGGTTTCGGCGTCCACCTCGCGTTCTTCGACCGCACTCCCGGGCCCGCCCGGGTGCGCCTTCTCGAGGGTCGGCGTCGGGTGCTGGAGGAGCGTCGCGAGAGCCAACGCGACGCCGCCACCCGCGCCGGGCCCACCGAACTGCGCTACGCCCGGCAACTCACGTTGCTCGGGCTGGAGACCAGCGAGCGCGAGCTGCGCTGGATCAATGAACTCATCCGGACAGAGAACCCATCACAAGGAGATCCCCAATGACCGACAAGAAGGTGCGCGTCGCGATCGTCGGCGTCGGCAACTGCGCGTCCTCGCTCGTGCAGGGCGTCGAGTTCTACGCCGGCGCCGCGATCGACCAGACCGTTCCCGGACTCATGCACGTCAAGTTCGGCGACTACCACGTGGGCGACGTCGAGTTCGTCGCCGCGTTCGACGTGGACGGCAAGAAGGTCGGCATGGACCTCGCCGAGGCGATCAACGCCTCCGAGAACAACACCCTGAAGCTCTGCGACGTGCCGCCGACCGGCGTCACCGTGCAGCGCGGACCCACCCTCGACGGCCTGGGCAAGTACTACCGCGAGACCATCGAGGAGTCCGCCGCCGAGCCCGTCGACATCGTGCAGGCCCTGCGTGACGCCGAGGTCGACGTCGTGGTCAGCTACCTGCCCGTCGGTTCGGAAGAGGCCGACAAGTTCTACGCGCAGTGCTGCATCGACGCGGGCGTCGCGTTCGTCAACGCCCTGCCCGTGTTCATCGCCTCCGACCCGGAGTGGGCCGAGAAGTTCCGCAGCGCCGGCGTCCCGATCGTCGGCGACGACATCAAGAGCCAGGTCGGTGCCACCATCACCCACCGCGTCATGGCCAAGCTCTTCGAGGACCGCGGCGTCGCGCTGGACCGCACGTACCAGCTCAACGTCGGCGGCAACATGGACTTCAAGAACATGCTCGAGCGCGACCGCCTGGAGTCCAAGAAGGTCTCCAAGACCCAGGCGGTGACCTCCAACCTGGAGGGTTCGCTGAAGGACAAGATCCACGACCGCAACGTCCACATCGGCCCCTCCGACTACGTGGAGTGGCTCGACGACCGCAAGTGGGCGTACGTTCGTCTCGAGGGACGCGCGTTCGGTGACGCCCCGATCAACCTCGAGTACAAGCTTGAGGTGTGGGACTCCCCCAACTCGGCGGGCATCATCATCGACGCCGTCCGCGCGGCCAAGATCGCCAAGGACCGCGGCATCGGGGGACCGATCCTGCCCGCCTCGGCGTACCTGATGAAGTCGCCGCCGGAGCAGATGGCGGACGACAAGGCCCGCGCCGAGCTCGAGGCCTTCATCATCGGGGCCTGACCAGCGCAGCAGAAGGATCGTATGAACACAGCGACGAACCACCCGCACACCACCCCGGGGCGTCGTCGTGTCCCGGCCGTCATCGCACTCGCGATGGCGGCCGGTGTCGCACTCTCGGCCTGTTCCGCCGACACCGCGGACGACTCCGCCACCTCGCCGACGACGCGGCCCGACACCTCGTCGTCGTCGTCATCCTCGACTCCCGCCCCCACCACCACGGCCCCCGACACCGCGCAGCCCGTCTCCGTGCCCCCCGCGCCGGCACCGCCGGTCTCCCCCGCCCCCGCGCCCCGACTGCCCGCCAACGTCGTCGGCACCGGTGGGCCCTGCCAGATGCTCGGCGAGGTCGCCCAGGCCGAGGACGGTTCCGCCCTGTTCTGCACCGAGGACCCCGGGGGCGCCGGCCCCCTGTGGCTGCCGCAGGGCGGCACGGGTGGGACCGGCGGGGCCGCGGTCGCGGACGCCACCGGACAGGCGCGACCCGGCGGACCGTGCGCCCAGGAGGGCCTCGCGGTCACCTCCGCCGACGGCGACGTGCTCACCTGCCGTCTCACCGGCGGCGGCGACGTCCCCGGCGGCCTCTACTGGCAGTAGGCCCCCCGGGGCGCCGGCCGGGCCCGATGGGACCGCATCCGGTTGCAGGTGGGGCGCTTCGCCGATTGACTGGACAACATCTGTCCCGAAGATCAACCGGAGGCCCCGATGACCCAGACCCGGTTCACCCATATCGAGGTCGACGACGGTGTCTACGCGCCCCAGGACGACTCCTGGCTCATCTGTGAGGCGCTCGACCAGTGCGATCTGGTCGCCGGGCGGCGGGTCCTCGACATCTGTACAGGCAGCGGCATCCTCGCCATCGAGACCGCGCTCAAGGGCGCACGGGAAGTACTCGCCTACGACATCTCCCCCGCCGCCGTCGCGTGCGCGTCCCGCAACGCCGACCGGGCCGGAGTGCAGGTGGACGTCCGGCTCGGCACCCTCGACGACGCCCGCCGGGCCGGCCCCTACGACGTGGTGGTCTCCAACCCGCCGTACGTCCCGTCCGACGCTCCGCTCGAGGGCACCGGACCCAACCGGGCGTGGGACGCCGGCGCCAACGGCCGCGTGGTGCTGGACCAGCTGTGCGACCTCGCCCCGGACCTGGTCTCGCCCGGCGGGAGCATGATGATCGTGCACTCGGAGTTCTCGGACCCCCCGCAGACCATCCGCAAGCTCGAGCAGTCGGGATTCACCGCGCGGACCGTCGCCACCCGCGTCGTGGATTTCGGTCCCGTCATGACCTCGTACGCCGAGCGACTCGAGGCCGCCGGCCTGCTCGAGCCCGGTCGCCGCGAGGAGGAGCTGGTGGTGATCCGCGTTGACCGCGTCTGACGCCCGGCGGGTGCGGATCGTGCCCGGGGGACCGATGCTCATCGAGGGCCCGGTCGACATGACGACGCCCGACGGCGAGCGCGTGTGCTCGGACCGCTTCATGGTGGCCGTGTGCACGTGTCGGCGCAGCAAGACCTACCCGTTGTGCGACACGAGCCACCGCCGCAAGGTCCGGGCAACCGACCCGGCCCGCGACGACGACTGAGCGCGGCCCCGGGGCGGCGGCGGACCCCTTCCCGCGAATCCGCTACCCGGAATCGGGATCTGCTACCCCGATGCGCATAGCGGATCCCGATTCGGAGTAGCCGATTTTCCGGGGCGGTGGGGCGGGCGGCTCGCCGGGAGAGTGGCCGGGAGAGTGTCAGGACAGGAGCGAGGACTCGCCGCGCTTCCACGCGGCGAGCATCTTCTCCGCGGCCAGGTCGTCGAGATAGTCGAGCGCGCGCATACCGAACACCACGTCGGCGGCCAGTTCCGGCTCGCGGCGCACCAGATCGCCCACGACGTCGTGGCGCATGACCTGCTCGTGGACCGCGTCGGCCTCGACGTGCTCGGCGTAGAAGTGCACACACTCCTCGGGGGCGTCCATCCGGCGCAGACCCGCCACCAGCCGCGCGGATCCCGGCGACGAGGTGATCTCGATCGCCGCGAAGTGTCCGATCGCGGCGCCGCGCAGCGACCGGTGCAGGCCGAACATCGACATGAGGTTCACCGTCGACAGCGTCTCGGCGCTCACCCGGTCGATGTAGCCGAGATACGACGGGTCCAGTCCGGCCGCGCTCATGAGGTCCGCCCACAGTTGTTGGTGAACGCGATCGCCGCGGCCACCGCCGAACTCGTCGAACTCGACGGCTACGAACGACGCCTTGGCCTGACCCTGCAGCCGCGGGATCGCGAACGCGTGCGGGTCACCTTCCTTGAGGTGGTATAGCGAGCGGTGGGCGAAGTACTCGCGGATCTGATCCCACGTGCCCTCGTCCTTGAAGTACCAGGACGGGCCGGTGCCGGAGGTCGCCTCGACCGACATCGCGTCCATCTCTGCCACGGGGTCGTCGCCCGGCTCGACGGCCGACCGCAGGTGCCCGAGGAAGACCCGCTCGAGGTCCCGCCGCAGCCGCAGCACGTCCGGCTCCCACTCCAGCTCCGCGTCGACCCCGTCGAAGCCCCGGTAGTGCAGCTCGTACAGCGTGTAGAGCGTCAGCTGCAGGTCGCGGCCCAGCGGCTCGACGTCGGCCGGGACCGCCGGAAGCCCGTCCGTGCGCCCGGTCGACAGGGCGTCGATCGCCGCATCCGACAGCGGCCCGCACGCGTGGGGCAGCGGAGGCGCGGTCGTCGTGGCGTCGTTCACCGGGGCGAGGTCGGCGGGTGCGGCGGTCATGCCCCTTGTCTACCCTCTCGACCGGTCATCCTCCACCTGCCGGGAGGACCCGGAGTCGCCGTCTGCGATGACGCCCCCGCGGTGCGAGGCCCTGTCGTCGTCGACCTCTCCGCTACTGTCATCGCCGGCGGCCGTGTCGACGCCGGGGTGGTCGCTGCGGCTCTGCTCGCCGCGGCCGCGGGCGTCGTCGTTGTCGTCGTGCTCGCGCTCGATCCGCTGCTGCTCCTGCTGCTCGTCGGGGTCGCCCTCACGGCTCTGGTAGCTGTCGAACATCTTGCGGCGCTCGTGCCACCGCAGGCTGTAGGTGGACTCGCGCACCACGTTCTCGTCGTCGAAGTTCGATCCCAGGGCGCCGGCGAAGGCACCCAGGCAGCTGGACAGCCACGCCAGGTGGACGTAGTCGAGCAGGACCGTGGGGCGACCGAGCTGCGTCCCCAGGTAGTCAGCGTCCATCACTGTGAGCGCCAGGACGAACATCGCCGCCAGGAGGGCGACGAACATGATGCCCACGCCGACCCCCACGGTCAGCACCGTGGCCGCGTTGTCCATTCGGCGGTTGCCCGGGGTGAACTCGTCGTCCCGCCGGGTCCAGAGCCCGTTGCGCAGGATGAGCCACGCGACCAGCGTGAGAACCCCCATCACGCTGATGAGCAGCAATCTGAGCGCGTGCAGCTCAACCGACAGCGCGGCGATGCTGCCGTAGAAGATGCCGAAGGCGCCCGTGCCCGCGCCGGCGGCCACGACGCCGGACAGGGCCGTCACCATCCGGCTGGGCCGGTTGTTGTGCACCATGCCCGCGAGCAGGCGGGCCTTGTTGACGAGCCCACGCCGGTGCGCCGGGGGCAGGTCGTCGGTGCCGGGCACACCCATTCCGTCGCGGTGGGTCCCCGAACGCACCAGCCGGAGCGCCAGCTCGCGGACCTTCGACCGCACGCGGAACACACCCAGCACCGGCACGCACACCAGGGCGGCCGCGGTCGAGCGGCTGACGTCGTACAACACCGGCACACCGTCGGGGTGGGTCGCCAGGTCCGTCAGATAGATCACGAAGTCCCACCCGTGCTGCTGCAGCAAGCGGGGGGCGTGATCGGTGAGCCGGATCTCTCCCTCCGGCCCCAGCGGGAGGGTCTCCTGGTCGACCTCCACCCGCCAGCGTCCACCGAGTTCACGGCCGAGGTCCTCGGCGAGATCGTCGGCTATCGCCACCGCGACCCGGCGGGGCACTCCGGGGTCGGCCATGAGCCCGACGGTCGCGAACGCTCCGGAATCGGCCTGAGTCTGCTCGTCCATGCCACCATGATGCGCGTCGGCGGCGTTCCGGGGGAGGGTCGGTCACCGCCCGCCCGCGACCGGGCGGGTCCGACGGTGATTCGGTTGCGGGGCCCGGGGGGCTCGCGTTACATGGGGCCCGTACGCGAGTACGGGAGGTGGCATGTCGGAGACGGAGAACCAGCAGTCCGGGCCGGATCGGCCCCGGGGGTCCGGACCCGAGCTGGCGAGGTACGGCTCGCCGCTCAACTGGCCCGTGTTGCGCCAGCTGGCCGGGTCCGACCTACTCGGACGCGGCAGTGCCACCCGTTCGCGCCGCTCGCTGGAGATCACCCCCCGTACGAAGACGGCCGACAAGGTGGTCAAGAGTGTCTGCCCGTTCTGTGCGGTCGGGTGCGCCCAGGACGTCTACGTCTCCGGTGGCAAGGTCACCCAGATCGAGGGTGACGACGACAGCCCCATCTCCCGCGGCCGCCTGTGCCCCAAGGGTTCGGCGAGCAAGCAGCTCGTCACCAACCCGGACCGCATCACCACGGTGCTCCACCGCAAGCCGTACGCGACGGAGTGGGAGGAACTCGACCTCGACACGGCCCTGGAGATGGTCGCCGACCGCGTGCTGGAGTCGCGGAAGGAGTTCTGGGAGGAGACGGACTCGAACGGTGACACCGTCCGGCGCACCCGGGGTCTAGCGAGCCTGGGCGGGGCGACGCTGGACAACGAGGAAAACTACCTCATGAAGAAGCTCTACACGGCGCTCGGCGCCATCGAGGTGGAGAACCAGGCGCGCATTTGACACTCCTCCACCGTTCCCGGTCTGGGAACCTCATTCGGGCGTGGTGGTGCCACGAACTACCAGCAGGACCTCGCGAACGCCGACTGCATCGTCATCCAGGGTTCCAACATGGCCGAGGCGCACCCGGTGGGGTTCCAGTGGGTCATGGAGGCCAAGCGCCGTGGCGCCACGATCATCCACGTCGACCCCCGGTTCACGCGCACCAGTGCGCTCGCTGACCAGCACGTACCCATCCGTGCGGGGTCGGATATCGCGTTCCTCGGCGGGCTGATCAACCACGTCCTCACCAACGACGCCTGGTTCTCGGAGTACGTGCTGGCCTACACCAACGCGTCGACGATCATCGGCGAGGACTTCGAGGACACCGAGGACCTCGCGGGCCTGTTCTCCGGCTTCGACGCCGATGACCGGACCTACGACCTGGAGTCCTGGCAGTACGCGGGTGCCCAGAACGACATGCCCGACGAGGGCCGCGACGACGACGATGCCGAGGACGAGGCCTCCGAGACCCCCGGCGCCGCCGGCGCCCGCGCGTCGGACACGACCGAGGATCCCCTGCGCGACGAGACCCTGCAGCACCCGCACTGCGTCTTCCAGATCCTCAAACGGCACTTCAGTCGCTACACGCCGGAAGTGGTCGAGCGGACCTGCGGCGTCGCTGCCGACGACTTCCTCCGTGTCGCCCGTGCGCTGACCGAGAACTCGGGGCGCGAGCGCACCACCGCGTTCTGCTACGCCGTCGGCTGGACCCAGCACACCGTGGGGGTGCAGTACATCCGCACGGCGTCGATCCTGCAGCTGCTGCTCGGCAACATCGGCCGCCCCGGTGGCGGCATCATGGCGCTGCGCGGCCACGCCAGCATCCAGGGCTCCACCGACATCCCGACGCTGTACGACCTCATGCCCGGGTACCTACCCACGCCGAACGCCGGCGAGCAGCCGGACCTCGACAGTTACATCGGCACCGACGACGTGGCGCAGGGTTTCTGGGGCCACATGCGCTCGTATACCGTCAGCCTGCTCAAGGCCTGGTGGGGCGACGCCGCCACCGCGGACAACGACTTCGCCTACGACTACCTGCCCAAGCTCACGGGCAAGCACGACTCGACCGTCACGGTGCAGCGGCAGATCAACGAAGGCGGCGGCGGGTACTTCCTCGTCGGCGAGAACCCCGCCGTGGGCACCGCCAACGGGCGGATGCAGCGCGCCGGGCTGGCCAACCTCGACTGGCTGGTCGTCCGCGACCTCGTGATGATCGAGAGCGCCGACTTCTGGCGCAGGGGCCCGGAGATCGAGACCGGCGAGATGCGCCCGGAGGACATCGGCACCGAGGTCTTCTTCTTCCCGGCCGCCAACCACGTGGAGAAGAAGGGCACGTTCACCAACACGCAGCGGTTGCTGCAGTGGCGACACCAGGCCGTCGAGCCACCGGGGGACGCGCGCAGTGAACTGTGGTTCTACTATCACCTCGGACGCCGTCTGAAGGAGAAGCTGGCCGACTCCACCGACCCCCGAGACCGGCCGCTACTGGATTTGACCTGGGACTACCCGATGGAGCCGGGCTCGGACGACGAACCCGACGCCGAGGCCGTGCTGGCCGAGATCAACGGCCGCGGCGAGGACGGCGAACCCCTGTCGACGTTCACCCAGCTCAAGCCGGACGGCTCGACCTCGTGCGGGTGTTGGATCTACTGCGGCGTCTACGCCGACGGCGTCAACCAGGCCGCGCGGCGCAGGTCCCGCCACGAGCAGGGCCCGGTGGCCCCGGAGTGGGGTTGGGCCTGGCCGGCGAACCGTCGCATCCTCTACAACCGTGCCTCCGCCGACCCGGAGGGGCGGCCCTGGAGCGAACGCAAGGCACTCATCAGCTGGGATCCGGACGCCGCCGACGGCGCCGGCCGATGGGTGGGCGAGGACGTGCCCGACTTCGAGGCCGACAAGGCGCCCGATTACACCCCGCCCGAGGGGGCGGTGGCGCAGGACGCCATCGGTGGGGCGCAGCCGTTCATCATGCAGGACGACGGCCGCGGGTGGCTCTATGCGCCGCGCGGACTGGCCGACGGTCCGCTGCCAGCGCACTACGAGCCGCCGGAGTCGCCCGTGGCGAACCCGATCTACCCGGGTCACGACGCCAATCCCGCCCGCGCGATACGCCCCGGTCGGTACAACGAGACCCAGCCGGGCCACGGGGAGCCGGGCAGCGAGGTGTTCCCGTTCGTGTTCACCACCTACCGCCTGACCGAGCACCACACGGCGGGCGCGATGAGTCGGACGTTGCCCTACCTGTCGGAACTGCAGCCGGAGTTCTTCTGCGAGATCAGCCCCGAGCTGGCGCGGGAGCGGGGCCTGGTCAACGGGGGCTGGGCGACGATCGTCACCTCCCGCTCCGCGATCGAGGCGCGGGTCCTCGTGACCAGGCGGATGACGCCGCTACTCATCGACGGTCGCACCCTGCACCAGATCGGGCTGCCCTATCACTGGGGCGGCAACGGCGTGAGCATCGGCGACCCGGCGAACGACCTGCTCGCCCAGTCCCTCGATCCCAACGTGTCCATTCCCGCGACCAAGGCCACGAGCTGTGACATCGTCGCGGGACGACGGCCGCGTGGACCGGCGCTGCTGGAGTTCGTCGAGGGCTACCGCCGGCGCGCGGGAGTCATCACCGAACCGGGAACGGAGAGCTGAATCATGTCCGCCTTCCTGTCCGATCTCGGGCGGTCCTTCTTCGGGGACATCGATCCCGCCGAGGACAACGGCTACGCCGACCCGCCGCCGCGCAAGGGCTTCTTCACCGACACCAGCGTGTGCATCGGCTGCAAGGCCTGCGAGGTGGCGTGCAAGGAGTGGAACCTCATCCCCTCCGACGGCCTCGAGCTCACCGGCATGTCCTACGACAACACCCAGGCCCTGGGCGCGTCGACGTGGCGGCACGTCGCGTTCATCGAGCAGGAGGTGCCGGCCCGGTCCGGTGCGCACGCCGCGCCGGCCCCCGCGGCGCCCGCGCCCGTCGACCTCGGGATACCGGCGTCGACCCTGCCGGGCGACTCCCCCGACGCCGGGGAGTCCACCGACTTCCGGTGGCTCATGGAGTCGGACGTGTGCAAACACTGCACGCACGCCGCCTGCGTGGACGTCTGCCCGACGGGCGCGCTCATGCACACCGAGTTCGGCACCGTCGTGGTGCAGAGCGACATCTGCAACGGCTGCGGATACTGCGTGAGCGCGTGCCCGTACGGTGTGATCGAGCGCCGCTCGGGCCCCGCGGGCGACCCCGCCGTGGGCATCGCCCAGAAGTGCACGCTCTGCTACGACCGGCTCACCGAGGGCCAGACCCCCGCCTGTGCCAAGGCGTGCCCCACGGAGTCGATCCAGTTCGGTGACCTCGACGAACTCCGCGAGCGCGCTGCCGGCCGCCTGGACCAGCTGGTCGAGGCGGGCGAGCCGAACGCCCAGCTCTACGGGCACGACTCGAACAACGGAGTCGGCGGCACGGGCGCGTTCTTCCTCCTGCTGGACGACCCGGAGGTGTACGGACTGCCGCCGGATCCGGTGGTGACGACCCGGTTCGTGGGGAAGATGTGGCAGCAGGCCGCTCTGGCCGCGGTGACGCTGCTCGGCGGCGCGGTGGCCGCCTTCGCCGTGGGAGGCGGGGCCTGATGAGCGACGGCGACGGGGCCGACCACAACCGAGCCGACCACAACCGGGCCGACGACGACAAGGCGGGCATCACCCCGGGGCCGGGGCAGAAGACGCGGACCCGCCGAAAGGGCAAGGGGGGCCGCGAACATCTCGTGGTGCCCCCCGCGGAATTCCGCTCCTACTACGGCACACCGATCGTCAAGGCCCCGCCGTGGGAGTACGACATCGCGGCCTACCTGTTCCTCGGCGGCCTGGCCGGCGGCTCCTCACTGCTCGCCGCCGGGGCCGACCTGGCGGGCCTACCCAGCCAGCGCCGCTCCGCCCGGATCGTCGCTCTCGGTGGGATCACCGGAAGTCTGTACTACCTGGTCCGCGACCTGGGACGCCCGGAGCGGTTCCACCACATGCTGCGAGTGCTCAAGCTGACCTCACCGATGAGCGTGGGCACCTGGCTCCTGTCGGCGTACGGCCCGTTCGTGGGGCTGGCCCTGGGGCAGGAGGTCGTCCCGCTGCTGCCCGCCCGCCTGGCGCGCCGACTGCCCACCGATCTCATCACCCGCGCCTCGCGACCGGCCGGGATCGTCGCCGCCCTCGTGGCACCGGCGGTCGCGTCGTACACGGCGGTGCTGCTCACTGACACGTCTCTCCCGAGCTGGAGTGCGGCGCGCCGTGAGCTGCCGTTCGTGTTCGTGGGCAGCGCCGCGGCCGCGTCCGGCGGGGTCGGGCTGCTGCTCAATCCGCTCCACGAGACGGGCCCCGCCCGGCGGCTGGCCGTGGGCGGCGCGACGCTCGAACTCGCCGCCGACCGGATCATGCAGCAGTCGATGGGCATCACCGCCGAACCGCTCCACGAGGGCCGGGCCGGGGCGTACCACCGCGCCGCCCAGATCCTCACCACCGCCGGCGCGGTGGGCGCCGTGCTCGGGCGACGCAACCGCGCGCTGTCCGCGGTCGCGGGCCTCGCGCTGGCGGCGGGGTCGGCGTGCACCCGGTGGGCGGTGTTCCACGCCGGGATGGCGTCGACGAAGGACCCGAAGTACGTGGTCATCCCCCAGCGCGAGCGGCGTGACGCCCGCGGTGGCGGGGAGGCCTACGCGGGCGAGCGGTAACCGGACCTCCCCGCGGGCTCGTCCGGCCGGCGGGGTCCGGGGCGGCCCGGCGTGGCAACCGACAGGTCGGGTCAGACAATGGCGTGGCCGTCGTCGCCCTCGCGGCGGGTGAGCCCGCGTTTGGCGAGCACCTCGAGCAGCGGCATCACCACACGCCTCGAGGTGTCGAGGTGGGTGCGCGCGCCGCTCGGGGTGAACGGCTGCGGTAGTTCACGGAGCCGCCGTACCGCCTCCCCGATCACGCCCGGGCCCAGCCACACGCCGGGTCCGACGCCGGTGACGAGTCCGGCCCGTTCGCAGGCGGCGAGCTCACGCGGTCCGAGGCCCAGCCCGGCCAACTCCCCGGCTGTCGGGGCGTCGAACGGCCCGACCCGGAACCGCTCGGCCAGGGTGTCCGCTGCCGCTCGGACCACCTGGGGCAGACCAGGTCCGTCCCCGGCGACCACCCGGCCCCCCTCCACCCGCAGCGAGGCCGCGGCCGGGTGATCGAGGACGGCCATGAGCAGGGATGCGTCGGGCAGCCCGAGCGCGCGGCGGGCGGCCTCGGTGGGCAGGCCCGGATCGAGCGGATCGGCGCGGTCGTGCTCGCGCACGGCCTCGACGAGGGTCTCGGCGAGGACGGCGACGCGCCCGGGGTCGATCAGCCACCCGCGGTGGGACTGGTCGCGGACCGGGATGGCGATCCCCCATGCGCGCAGGTCATCGACGTGGGCCACGCCGCGCCGACGCAGCTCCGAGGGCAGGTCGGGGCGCTCCGGTGTCGCCGCCAACTCCTCGGCGCGGTGGCGGGCCGCACCGCGGCGACGCAGCGCCGGCGGGGCGGGATCCAGCACGACGGCGCCCGCCGGGATACGGTCGGCTCCCGGCTCGCGCAGGATGAGTCGGTCCCCCACCCGCAGCGGCAGCGGGTCCGCGAGCGCGAGGCGGGCATGACCCTCGTCGAGGGGCCGCACGCGAGCGGCTGTCGAGGCGGATCCGATGTGCACCATCACCTGCTCCGGCAGCGCGTCCGTCCGCCCGTCGACGCGCACGTCGAGGGTCCCGACCGAGCGCCACCGTCGCGGGGTGACCAGAGTGCTACCCCGCGGGATCTCGCCCGCGGCGACCCCGCGCAGATTCACGGCGACCCGCGCCACCGCCGCCACCTCGTCGCGCCGGTGCCCGAGCGACTGCAGACCACGGACGGTGACCTGCGGCCCACCCGGCCCCAGCTCCAGCGTGTCCCCCGCCCGCACCGTGCCCGCGGGCAGCGTGCCGGTGACGACGGTGCCGGCTCCGCCGATGCTGAACGACCGGTCCACCCACAGCCGCACGTCGGCGCCGCGATCGGCCTCCGGCAGCAGCGTGCCCAGCCGGGCGAGCTCCCCGCGCAGCGCGTCCATCCCGGCGCCGGTGACGGCCGAGACGCACACCGCCGGTATGTCCGCCAGGGGTGTCCCGGCCATCGCGTCACGGGCCTCCGCCAGCGCGAGGTCCGGATCCAACAGGTCGCTGCGCGTGATGACGAGGACGCCGTGCTCGACGCGCAGCGCGGTGAGCGCGTCGAGGTGTTCGGCGGACTGCGGCATCCACCCGTCGTCGGCGGCCACGACGAACATCACCGCGGGCACCGGCCCGACCCCGGCCAGCATGGTGGGGACGAACCGCCGGTGGCCGGGCACGTCGACGAACGCGACCGTGCGGCCGTCGTCGAGGGTGGTCGAGGCGTACCCCAGACCGATGGTCAGGCCGCGGCGGCGTTCCTCGTCCCACCGGTCGGGCTCCTCGCCGGTGAGCGCGCGGACGAGCGTCGACTTCCCGTGATCGACGTGGCCGGCGGTGGCGACGACGAACATCAGGCGGGCGCCTCCGCCCGGAGCACGAGCCGCGCCAGCTCGTCGTCGTCCCCCGGCGGCACTGCACGCAGATCCAGGAGGCACCGGCCGTCGGTCACGCGCCCCAGGACGGCGGGGCGTCCCGCGCGCAACGTCTCGGCACAGCGCTCCGGCAGGGACACCGCGGCGCTCGAAAGGTCGACACCGGGCGCGCCCCCACCGCCGACGGCGGCGACGGACCGGACGGCCTCCGCATCCAGCCCCGCCGCGCGCAGTCGTGCGGCGATCCGCTCGGCCCGCTCCCACAGTTCGGCGGGGTCGGCCTCGAGACCGGCGACGACGGGTGGACGCGGACCGCGCAGCGTCGCCTCGAGAGCGGCCAGCGTGAGCTTGTCGACGCGCAGCGCGCGGGCGAGCGGATGGCGGCGCAGGCGCTGCACGAGGGCGGCGTCGCCGGCCATGATCCCGGCCTGCGGGCCCCCGAGGAGCTTGTCGCCGCTGGACGTCACGAGGTCGACGCCCGCCGCCAGCGTCGTGGTCATGTCCGGTTCATCCGGAAGCGTGGGGTGGGGCGCGAGCAGCCCCGAGCCGATGTCCACCACCAGCGGCACCCCGAGGTCCCGCAGCTCGGCGGGCGGGACGGACGAGGTGAAGCCGCTCACCACGAAGTTGGAGGGGTGGACCTTGAGGACGAAGGCCGTGGTGTCGTCGATCGCACGCGAGTAGTCCTCGGCGTTGACCCGGTTGGTCGTGCCGACCTCCCGCAACCGGGTCCCCGTGGATTCCAGGAGCTCCGGCAGGCGGAACCCGTCGCCGATCTCCACCATCTCACCGCGCGCGATGACGATCGTCCGCCCCGGCCCGCCCAGCGCGGTCGCGGCGAGGGCCAGGGCGGCCGCGCCGTTGTTCACCACGTGCACGTCGCCCGCCGTGGGCACGGCGGCCCGCAGGGCGTCGAGGGCGCCGCGACCCCGCCTGCCCCGGCGACCCGTCGCCAGGTCCAGCTCCACGTCATTGGTGCCCGCGGCCTCGGCGAGCGCGCGCACGGCGGCATCCGACAGCGGCGCCCGACCGAGGTTGGTGTGCAGCAGGACGCCACTGGCGTTGAGGACGGGCGTCAGTGTCACAGGCGCGCCGGGCAGCGCGTCGAGCACCGCGTCGACGATCTCGTCGGCCCGGAGCACTCCCGCGCGGGCGCGGTCCTGCGCGCCCCGGATCTCGCCCTTGACCAGCTCGCGGCCCAGCCCGTCGACCGCCCCG
This sequence comes from Dietzia sp. MNB45, assembly GCF_051994785.1. Classification (NCBI taxonomy): domain Bacteria; kingdom Bacillati; phylum Actinomycetota; class Actinomycetes; order Mycobacteriales; family Dietziaceae; genus Dietzia; species Dietzia sp. MNB45. Next base: position 3,680,548 of record NZ_CP163397.1, read on the forward strand.
GTGAGGCGCGGATCGCGGAGCAGGACGTCGGTGGACGGGATGAGGCGACGCGGATCGGGCGACGACGGCCCCGACCCCTCGTGCGGCTGCTCGGTGATCGTCCGTTCCCCTTTTCGGATCGGTGCCGGTGACGGTGAGGTTGTGGCGGAGGCGGACGGGAATCGAACCCGCCTGACCGAGATACTCGGCCACGTCGGTTTTGAAGACCGCGGGGACCACCAGGTGCCCGGACGCCTCCCTGCCCCACGAGACTAGGCGGTGTTCCCCGGCCGCGCCCACCGATCGGCGCCGCCTCGTTAGGGTCGGACCATGACCACCGAACCCATCTCGCCCGCAGCCCGGCTCACCTCGTACGCGCACGGGGGCGGGTGTGCCTGCAAGATCCCGCCCGGTGCTCTGGAGAACGTCGTTGCCGACCTCATCGGGGCCCCGGTCCGCGATCCGGCCGCGGAACTCATCGTGGGCCTCGACGACGGCGACGACGCGGCGGCGGTGCGGATCACCGGTGGCCGGGCCGTCATCAGCACCGCCGACTTCTTCACCCCCGTCGTCGACGACCCGTACGACTGGGGGCGCATCGCCGCGGCCAACGCGCTCTCCGACGTCTACGCGATGGGCGGGACGCCGATCATGGCGATCAACCTGCTGTGCTGGCCGATGGACGTCCTGCCGTACGAGATGGCCGGAGAGGTGCTGCGTGGCGCCCAGGAGGTGGCCGGCGCCGCCGGATGCCACGTGGCCGGCGGGCACAGCGTCGACGACCCCGAGCCCAAGTACGGCATGGCCGTCACCGGGCTGGCGGACCCGGACCGGCTGCTGCGCAATGACGCGGGCCGGGCCGGGATGCCGCTGTCGCTCACCAAGCCGCTGGGGATCGGGATGCTCAACTGTCGGCACAAGAACACCGGGGAGGTGAGCCGCGAGGCGATCGAGACGATGACCACCCTCAACGACGTCGCCTCCCGGGACGCCCTGGCCGCCGGGGTCGAGTGCGCCACGGACGTCACCGGGTTCGGCCTGCTCGGCCACCTGTACAAGATGGCCCGGGCCAGCGGCGTCTCGGCCGTGATCGACCCCGCCGCGGTGCCCTACCTCGAGGGCGCCCGTCAGGCGCTCGCCGACGGATACGTCAGCGGCGGGACGCGCCGCAACCTCGACTGGGTACGTCCGCACCTCGCGGCCGACGTGGACGAGGACGAGCTGCTCCTGCTCGCCGACGCCCAGACCTCCGGCGGGCTGCTCGTGGCCGGGGAGATCCCGGGGGGCACCGTGATCGGCGAACTCGTCCCCGCCGGAGACGCGGCGATCACCGTGCGCTGACGGGGCCGGTTTCCCCGCACCTCGCCGAGCAGAGGGTTTCGCACACCCGCTCTCGGGCGATACCGGCGAAATCCTCTGCTCGGCGGGAGGGTGAGCGCACGAGGCCGGGAGGGTGAGCGCCCAAAGGCGGGATGGTGAGCGCACGAGGGCGGGAGAGTGAGCGCGCGCGGCCGGGATCCGCCCCGCCAGCTCAGGCGGGGCGGTCGAGGCGGGCGAACGCGTCGAAGATGCGGGCACCGTGGGCCAGCGCCCGCTCGTCCAGCACGAAGCCCGGATGGTGGAGATCCGTCTCCTCGGACTCGCCGTCCCACACCCCCAACCGCAGGTAGACGCCGGGGATCTCCTCGGTGTACCAGGCGAAGTCCTCGCCGCCGCTGGACTGGTCGGCGGTGCCCACCCCGTCGGTTCCGAGCACCGATTGGACGGCCTTCGCCGCGAGGTCGGCGCACTCGTCGTCGTTCACCACGGGCGGCACACCCTGGATGTACTCGACCTCAGTGCGCGCCCCGTACAGGGCACCGATCCGCTCGACCGTCTCGCGGACCAGCGGCTCGACGGTCGCCCACACGTCCCGGTCCGCGCTGCGCAACGTGCCCCAGATCTCGCCCGAGTCGGGGATGACGTTGGGCGCGGACCCGCCGGCCTTGATCGAGGCCCACGTGAGCACGGTGCCGGACCGCGGGTCGATCCGCCGGTCGATCACGCCCGTGACGCCCGTGACGATCTGGGCGAGGGTGAAGACGGTGTCCTGGGTCTCGTGCGGACGCGCGGTGTGCCCGCCGTCCGAGTGGACGGTGATGCCGATCTTGGCGTTGGACGAGGTGATGGCCCCGCCGGTCACGCCCACCTCGCCGACCGGGCGGTGCGGGTCGCAGTGCAGCGCGAGGATGCGGTCGACGCCCTTGACCACGCCCTCCTCGACGCAGTCCTTGGCACCGCCGGGCATCGTCTCCTCGGCCGGCTGGAAAATCAGGCGCACCGGGCGGGGCGGCGGGTCGGCGACCAGCATCTCGGCGGCGCCCAGCAGCATCGCCGTGTGGCCGTCGTGCCCGCAGGAGTGGCTGACGCCCTCGACCTCGGAGGAGAAGGACTCGCCGGACTCCTCGCTCATGGCCAGCGCGTCGATGTCCGCGCGCAGCGCCACCACGTCGGTCGACGTGGCCCCGTCGGCGGCCGCGACGTCGCACCACAGCCCGGTGCCCACCTCGAACCGCTCGGGCTTGAGCCCCATCGAGCGGAGCTCGCCCTCGATGTACTCGGTCGTCTCCCGCTCCTCGTAGGACAGCTCGGGGTGGGCGTGGATGTGCCGCCGCCACCCGACGAGCCGGCCCTCGAACCCGGTCGGGTCGGGGGTCTCATTCTTCTTGCGTCCGAACATCGAACACCTCCTGGCAGAACTGGACCACCCGGTCGCCGAGACGCTGCCGGTTGGCCAATTTCACGAATTCATGACCTTCGTCCTCGAACAGCAGGACGTCCACCGGTACGCCGCGCCGGCGCAGGAACTCCACGGCCTGATCGGTCTCGCTGAGCGGCACATTGGTGTCGTGCGCGCCGTGGACGAAGAGCATCGGGACGTCCACGTGGTGGTACCGCCGTAGGGGCGAGGCCTCCCGCAGTAGCTCACGTTCCTGGAGCGGGTTGCCGTACTTGGGGTAGGCGGCCGCGGCGATCCACGGTTCGGTGGTGCGGTAGAAGGTCTGCAGGTCGCTCATCCCGCACGCGGCGATTCCGCCTCGCCACCTGCCGGGGTGGCGGACCAGCGTGGCGTTGACCAGGTAGCCGCCGTAGGACCGGCCCGAGACCACCGCCCGGTCTGGATCGGCGATGCCCTCGTCGATCAGGTGCAGCAACGCGTCCTCGACGTCGTCGATGCCGGAGAAGCGACCGTAGCGGTCGTCGGCGTGACTGAAGAAACGACCCGAGCCGGTCGACCCGCGCACGTTGGGCAGGAAGTAGTTCACGCCGATGTCGAGGTAGCGGCGGGCGATGTCGTTGTACCCGGGGCGCGACTGCCCCTCGGGACCGCCGTGGAGGTGGACCACGGTCGGGCCCGGTTCGTCAGCGATGTCGGGACGGTAGAGCCAGCCGCTGAGCTGGAGTCCGTCACGGGCGGTGAACTCGACCAACGTCGGCGCGGGGTCGGGTTGCTCGGGCGGCCGCCCGGTCCACCTGCGGTTGTCCACGTCGTACATCACCACGCGCGGCGGCTGGTCGAGGCTCTCGATGGTGAGCGCGAGCAACCGGCCGTCTGCGGTGAGCGTGGGTGAGGTCGCCACGACCTCGGGCAGCGGTGGCCGGACGATCACGCGGGGGCGCTCCGGCCGTAGGTCGAGGACCTCGATCTCCGACAGACCACCGCGCACGTTCCACAGCAGCACCGCGGTCGAGCGGTCCAGGCTCACCTCGACGCGGTCGAGATCGGCGTCGGTGCGGAACGCCACCGGCCAGGACTCGGTGGAGTCCTCGTCCGCCTCGACCGCGAGCAGGCCCATCCGGTCCGCCGAATGGTCGCTGCGGACGACCATCCGCATGGGACGGTCGTCGTCCCCCGCGTCGAGGATGACTCCGGCGTCCGTGGTGGAGCCGGTGTCGACGGGTAGCAGTGGCCACCACCGGCCGTCGGGGACGATGCGCAGCAACTCGCGGTTACCGCGGGCACCCACCCGGAACAGCGCGGCTCCGTCCCACGCGTGGACCAGTGCACCGCCCATCCGTCGATCGACGACGGTGTGCTCCCCGGTCTCGGGGTCCACGAGGCGGCCCTCGGCCAGGCCCTCGGAGTCGAACGCCGTCACCGCGAGCAGGTCGCCGTCCCAGCCGACGATCTGGACGGTGGCGTCGCCCACGGTGTCGACGGGGTAGACGTCGTGATCGTCGGGGTCGGTGGTGACCAGCCAGATCCGTTCGCGCTCGCCGCCGTCCGGGGCGACCTCGCAGGCGAGCCACCTGCCGTTGGGCGAGTAGGCCACGCGGCGCACGGGGCCGTCGACGGGCAGCACGACGTCGCGCTCCGGCCCGGCCCCGTCCAGCCCACCCGGCCCCAGCGGCCGCTGCACGGCGCGCGGGTAGCCGGTGCGCTCGGTGACCACACACGCCAACATCGACCCGTCGGGCGACAGGTTGGGGGACGTGGTGTGGCGGATCTGGGTGGGCCCCCCGGCGGCGTCGTCGGGTGGTCCCGCGACGTCGCGGGACTCGGCCTCCTCGGTGACCTCGACGTCGACCTCGGTGGTGTCAGGCACGGTGAATCCAGGTGTCCTTTCCGCCGCCTCCGCTCGAGGCGTTGACGACCATGGTGCCCGCCGGGGCCACGCGCGTCAGTGCGACAGGCGGGGCCGTGGCGGCGATCTCTCCCCCCTCACCGTGCCGCAACATGACGAACGCCCGCATGTCCACGTGGCGACGCTGCAGTTCGCGGCCGTCGAACGTCGGCAGGGTGGACAGCGACTGCACCTCTTGCGCGACGAACCGGTCCCCGTGGCGGCGCAGCTCGTCCCGACGCTCGTCGAGCTCCCGGGGCGAGCATTCCGGGCCCACGGTGATGTCGGACCCGCCGTAGCCGTCGATCGGCTTGACGACCAGCTCGCCGAGCCGGTCGAGGACCTGTCGACGCTGGTCCGGGTCGGCGCACAGGTACGTGTCGACCTGGCCGATGAGAGGCTTCTCGCCCAGGTAGAAGTCGATGATCTTGGGGACCATGGCGTAGATCGCCTTGTCGTCGGCGGCACCGTTGCCGGGCGCGTTGACCACGGCGACGCCGTGCTCCGCCATCGCGTTCAGCAGCCCACTTCGCAGCGCGGTGCCATCTGCGCCCGTAGAGGACAGCAGCATCTCCTCGTCCATACGGACGTAGAGCACGTCGATCTTCTGCCGCTCCCCGCCCTCGACCCGCCATAGGGCGGAGTCCTCGCACATCAGGTCAGAGGGCGTCACCAGGGTGCCACCGACCGCCTCGGTGACGCTGCTGAGGTCGTACGCCTCGAGTTCGTCCTCGGCGACCACCACGCCGATGGCGGGATCGTCGACGCCCTCGGGCGCGGCCGCCCGCAGGGTGTCGGTCAGCATCGCCAGCGCCTCGCGGGGGTCGTGGACCTCCGACCGCGCACCGAACTCGGGGAAACCCTCGGCGATCCGGTCGCGCAGTGCGACCGCCATCGCCATCCCCCCGGGCATCCGCAGGTTGTCCTCGAGCACGATCCACTCGCCCGGCGCCGTGGAGACCAGGTCCACGCCACACACCGGGGCGTGCAGGACGCCCTCGGGCACCGCGCGTCCGGTGGGACGGAACCCCGGTGCGCGCTGGAGCGCCTCCGCGGGGACCACGCCGGCCCGGCTGATCTCTCCCGCCCCGTAGATGTCGCGCAGGAACATCTCCATCGCGCGCGCCCGCTGCTCGATGCCCGCGGAGATCCGTGCCCACTGGTCGGCCGGGACGATCCGCGGGACCGAGTCGAGCGGGAAGACCTGCGGCTCGTCCTTGCCGTACACCTTGAGCGTGATGCCCATGGAGCGCAGCGTGTCGTCCACCTGCTCCTTGCGCTCGCACAGGACCTCGGGGCCCATGTCGGACACGGCCTTGAGCAGGTCCACGTACTCGGGCCGCGGGTTGCCGTCCTCGGAGATGGCCTCGTCGTGCACCTCCTCGGTGACCGCCTCCCCGAGCGGCGAGTAGGAGGCGAGCATGTGTCGCATCCCGCGGTCGTCGGCGGTGTCCCGGGGGCGGATCCGCTCGACGGTCTCGGCCAGCAGGACGGCGATCACGTCGCTGCGGCGTCCCCGTCGGCGGTGCGCCGCGCGTTGGCGGGTGGCCGAGGTCGCGGAACCGCGGACCCCGTCGAGCAGGTTCAGCACCAGGTCGAGTTCGCTTCCGGCCCGGAGGTGGTCGACGTGGTCGTCGACCAGTCCGGTGAGCACCTCGGTGGCGGGGCGGGGGCGCCCGGTCGCCACGTCCACGAGGTCCCCCTCGAGTCCGGAGCGTGCGGCGCGCCAGAACGCCGCGGCCAGCACGGCGTCGGAGGGTCCGTCCCACCCACCGGATCCGGAGTCCTGACCGGCGTCCCGTTCGGCGAGGACGCGGTCGACCGCCGCGCGGAACAGGGCGGCGACGACGACGAGGGTGTCGATGGTGCTGCAGGAGTCGCAGGCCACGAGTTCGATCCCGTCGCCGTCCCGGGAGGGGCGGACGTCGACCGCGATCCCCTCCCGTCCCGCGACCACGCCGGTGGCGACGATCTCGTCCTCGCAGGCCAGCGCCTCGTCGGCGGTGTCGGCGGCATAGGCGGGCAGGTGTGCGGGTGACCACTGGCTCTCGAAGTAGCGGGTGGAGGCGTACCCGGAGTCGGTGCCGTCGGCCCAGTAGGGGGAACTCGCCGACAGTGCCAGCAGCACCGGCGCGAGGGCGGCGACCCGTCGGGCCGCGTACTGGGCCTCGTCGGCGTCGGCGGTCTCGACCACCACCCGGAAGCCGGCCGAGGCGCGGGTCTGCGACTCGCGGCCCGGCGCGGGGTGGGGGTCCTGCGGCGCTGGGTCGAACTCCACTCCGGGCGAGGCCAGCGACCCTGCCGCGACCACCCCGGTCCGCAGTCCGTTGGCGGCCTCCGCCAGGCGGGTCCGGTTACGGCGGAGGGCGTCCCCGAGCTCGCCGAGCCCGGTGTGGGCGCCCGCGTCCGCGACCACGATCGCGCCGTGTTGCTCCGGCCGGACGTGGCCCTCCTGTCCCCGTTGCCCGGTGTCGCCGAGAGCGGCGAGCACGTCCGTTGCCCGCCGAACCGGTCGCCGGGTCCTCGTGTCGACGAGGTGGAGTTCCTCTTCGACTCTGATCCATCGCTGTGCGTCGGTCATCATTCCCACGCTAAGGGAACGCGGGCGCACCCGCACCCGCAGCAGCTCCCCGCGCCCGGCGCGGGGGTCACCGCATGATCCACGTGTCCTTGCCGCCGCCGCCCCGCGAGGAGTTGACGATCATCGATCCCGCCGGCGCGACCCGGGTGAGCCCGGCCGGGACCGCGTGCGCGGTGGTCCTGCCCCCTTCGCGTCGGACGTGGGCGAACGCGCGGAGGTCCACGTGCCGGCGCTGCATCCGGGTCCCGTCGAAGGTCGGCAACGTGGACAGGGGCACGACCTCCTGGGCGATGAACCCCTCCGGCCGGGTGAGCAGGTCCTCCCGGCGGGCGGCCAGCTCCGCCTCCGAGCACTCCGGCCCGATGGTGATCCCGAGTCCGCCGTACCCGTCGATCGGCTTGACCACCAGCTCGCCGAGGCGGTCCAACACGAGGTCCCGCTGCGTCCGGTCGGCACACAGGTAGGTGGGGACCTGCTCGAGGATCGGGGTCTCCCCCAGGTAGAAGTCGATCATGGCGGGGACGGAGGCGTAGACGGCCTTGTCGTCGGCCACCCCGTTGCCGAGGGCGTTGGCGATGGTCAGGCGTCCGGCCCCGAGCGCGTCGAGCAGCCCGTCGCGCAGCGGGATGCCGTCGTCGCCCGGCGAGCTGAGGAGCATGTCCTCGTCTATCCGGGCGTACATGACGTCCACCCGGTGCAGATCGCGGCCCGCGCGATGGTGCAGCACCCCGTCCCGGAAGGTGAGCCGGTCGGGCGTGACCAGCGGCAGTCCGGTGCGCTGCGCGATGAGTCGGTGCTCGAACCAGGCCGAGTCGGTCGGCCCGGAGGAGACGACCGCGAGCTGCGGCTCGTCCCCGGCGGCCGGCGGCGCGGCCGCCTCGAGCGTCTCGCGGATCATGCCGAACGCTTCGTCCGGCGCGTGGAGATCGAACCCGCCCGTGAGGTCGCCGAACAGGGAGGTGGTCATCTGTCGCAGGGCGTGGGAGAAGGCGATCCCGGAGGGCACCCGGACGTTGTCCTCCAGCACGAACCACGTGCCGTCGTCCCCGCACACCAGGTCGATCCCGCAGATGTGCGCCCGCGTCCGACCCGGCCGCTGTACGCGTCCCGTGCTGCGGTGACCGGGGGCGCGGTCCAGGGACTCGGGTGTCATGTGCCCCGCGCGCACGAACTCGCGCTGGCCGTAGATGTCGTCGAGGAAGGCGTCCAGGGCGCGGGCGCGCTGCTCGGTGCCGGCGGCCAGCATCCGCCACACCTCGGGCGAGATGATGCGGGGTACGAAGTCCATCGGGAACGCCTGGGGCCGCTCCTGTCCGGTGACCCGGAACGTCACCCCGGCCACCGAGGCCTCCTGCTCCGCCGTCACCTGTCGCGACCGGAGCCGCACGGTGCCCGTCCGGTCCAGGGCCGACATCACGGGAGCGTAGGCCTCACGGGGGGCACCCCCCTCCTCGACCGCCTCGTCCCAGCTCGGGTCGGCGTCGAGGCCCTCGATCGGTTCGTACACGCCGAACAGTCGGGAGTGGGCGTCGGGGACCGCCGACCGGGGACCGCTGATCCCGGCGGTCTCCGCCGCGAGCAGGTCGACCACGTCGTGGGGGTGCCCCCGTCGGCGTAGGGCCTGGCGCTGCCGGAACGCACTGCTGCCGTTGTAGAGCGCGTTGTCGAGCAGGGTACGCACGGTGTCGAGGTCGCCCGAGCGGCTCAACTCGGCGGTCAGGGACTCCGCCAGGTCGGAGACGACATCGGTGGCGGGGCGGGCCCGGAAGGTGGCGGGGTCCACGAGATCACCCTCGAGGCCCGACCTGGCCGCGCGCCACAGGGCCGCCCGGAGCCTCGTCTCGGCGGGGGCCGCCGACTCGGCGCCGTCCGCGACAGCGGCCGCCTCGCGCTCGACGAGGGCCCGGAACAGGGCGGCGGCCAGGACGGTGGCGTCGGCGGAGGGGCAGGCGTCGCCCACCTGTAGCTCCACGGACCGCCGGTCGGCCCCGGGCTGCACGCCGAAGCCCACCATCGACGCATCGACGACCACCCCGCTGGCCACGAGGTCGGCCACCAGCTCGTCGTACTCGGCCGCCGAGCACACGCCCGCCACGGGCGCCGCCGTGGGCCACTGCGAGGCCGCCACCGAGCGGCAACTCGCGTAGCCGGAGTCCGACCCGTCCCGCAGGAAGGGCGAGCTCGCCGTGAGCGCGAGGAACACCGGTAGGTACGGCGCGATCCGGCAGGACACCGCGACCGCCTCGTCGGCGCCGTGGGCCTCGACCCGGATGCGTACACCGCAGTAGATCTGGTCCCGGGCCAGGTATTCGTAGTCGGCCAGGAGTCGACGCGTCCTCGGGGTCTCGTCGACGAGGACGGATCCGGGGGGCACGAGCGGGACGGCCCCGGCGGCGACCACCGCCAGTCCGAGCTCGGCCCCCGCCCCGTTGAGCCGCGCCCGCTCGGCGCGGAGGGCCGACCGCAACTCCGTCGCGGACCGGGCAGGGGCGGTCGCGGCGCGGATGACGCAGTTGCGCAGTTCCTCTCCCGCGCCACCTCCACCCCGCAGGGCCAGCAACTCCGCCGCCCGGGGCGTCAACTCCCTGCTCGCGGTGTCGAGGACGTGCAGGTCCTCTTCGACGACTATCGACCTCACCACTGCCTCCATAAAGGAAATGTAGGGCCGTGGGGCGGGGGTCACATCCGGTCGGGTTGTGGGATGGGTCTCATCGGATCCGGGTTCAGCGCGCCTTCCACACCGGCGCACGCTTCTCCGCGAACGCCCTCGGGCCCTCCGCCGCGTCCTCGGAGGTCATGACGGTGATCATCTCCGTGTCATTGACCCTCCACTGGTCGACCTCCGCCGGACGCCCGCCGTCGGTGATGCCGAGCGCGACCCGCTTGGTCCCCTGGACCGCCAGCGGCGCGTTGGCGGCGATGGTCCCGGCGAGCTCGAGCGCGGTGTCGAGCAGCCGGTCGGCCGGGACGACCCGGTTGATCAGGTGCAGGTCGAGCGCCCGCCCGGCGGTGATCGGCTCGCCGGTGAGCATCATCTCCATGGCCACCCGGTGGGGCAGCTGGGCCGGCAGTCGGAACGCGCCACCGGCGGCGGCGATGAGCCCGCGCCGCACCTCCGGCAGCCCGAACACCGCGTGGTCGGCGGCCACCACGAGGTCGCAGGCCAGGGCGATCTCGCAGCCCCCGCCCAGTGCGGTGCCGTTGACCGCGGCGATCACGGGGACCGAGACGTACTGCTGCATCATCCCCGCGAATCCCCACTGCCGGTTCTCGGCCGGGAAGATGTCCTCACCCCGGGAGATGGCCTTGAGGTCGGCGCCCGCACAGAACGACCGCTCTCCCGCGCCGGTGATCACCACGACCCGGATCTCGGGATCGGTGTCCGCCTCGTGCAGCGCGTTGCCCAGCAGCGTGCTGACCTCGCCGTTGACGGCGTTGCGGGCCTCCGGGCGGTCGAGGGTGACGAGTAGGACGTGGTCCCGGCGCTCGGTACGGACGGCGGGACGGTTCTCGGTGGACGTCATGGGCCCAGTCTCGCCCGGCTGTGGCCGCCCCGAAGCCCCTCCGCGCTATTCGGCCCTCTCCGCAGGAAGGTTCGTGCGGATGTCCGCGCATCGCACGCTCGAGTGGCACGGCCGACGTCGCTGCGCGTAAACGCATCCTTCCCCTCGGCCGGTCCCGGTGCGGGGCGGGCCCAGGCGCCCCGCCGGTCGGGCACCGTGCCCCGCCGGTCGGGCTCCATGTCGCGGGTCGGGGGCGCCACTCGCGGGTCGCCGACGGTCGCCGCGGGGCCACCGCCGGACTGTCGCCGATTCCGACCCGCGCTGCAGCGCCCCGAGGAGACGGGCCGGTCAAGGATTGTCATAACTAAAACGAAGGCGAGCGAGAGATGTTTCACGTGAACCCTTCTCGGCGGTGGGTGGATACCCCGCCCCCGGCGAGGTAGTGTGAGCCACTACAAATATATTTGATCTAGATCATCGGTCTCGGCGCTCCGGGTGGGTGCCCTTCTCTCGTGGAATGAGGTGTCGGACGTGGCCCCCACACGACTCGGCCAGCGCCCGCAGCTCTCCGAGGAGGTCGCCGACCACGTGCGGACTCGGATCATGAGCGGCGATGTCCGCCCGGGGTCCTTCATCCGGCTCGACGAGACCGCCTCCGCACTCGGGGTGAGCGTGACCCCGGTCCGGGAGGCACTACTCACCCTGCGCGGCGAGGGCCTCGTCGATCTGGTGCCGCGGCGCGGCTACCTGGTCTCGCCGATGAGCCGCCAGGACATCGAGGACATCTTCTGGCTCCAAGCGGAACTCTCCAAGCGCATCGTCGACCGGGCCATCACCCGCTACGACGCGGAAACTCTCGAGTTCCACGGTCGTCTGATCGACGAGTTCGAGAAGGCATCCGCGTCAGATGACACCGACGGCGTGGTGCACGCCCAGTACGCGATCCACCGGTGCCTCAACCGGGCTTCCCGCTCGGACAAGCTGTCCCGGTTCCTGTCCAACGCCGCCCGCTACATGCCCTACCGGCTGTACGCGGACGACCCCGAGTGGCGTGCGGGCGCACTGACGGACAACCGCCGCATGCTCGAGGCGCTGCGTGACGGCGACGTCGAGACGGCCCACGAAGTGGTGGACGCCGAGTTCACCGGTGGCGCGAGTCTGCTCATCGCCCATCTCGAGCGAGCGGGCGTGTGGGACGACGAGCGCGCACCGGAACTCGACCCCGAGCACTGAGTCCCACTTCAGTGATCGGTCCATCCGCACTCTCCACCTCAGATCGGTTTGAACAGGATGCGGTAGGTGGCCGTCCGAACCGTCCGGGGGAGTTCGTCGGGCCGCGTGCGAACTCCACGGGATTCCGAGTTCATCCCGGAACGGTCGCTGCAGGAAGCCGGTGGTCGCGCACCTGTGGATCCGGCCCGACGATAGAGCTGGTGAGCACTTCCCTGCTCTCCCGGAGTGGTCGGACGGGAGCCGTGACACCAGCTCAGACGCCCACGGTGCCGTGCTCGGAACGCAGTGTGCCCTTGACGACCTTGCCGCTGGCGTTGCGGGGGAGTTCGTCGACGTGGACCAGATGCTTGGGGAGCTTGAAGCCGGCGAGCTTACCCCGCAGCCACTCGCTGAGCTCCTCGAGGGTGAGATCGGCAACGCCGTCCTCCGCGTTCTGGGCGACCACTGCGACGGGGACCTCGCCCCACCTGTCGTCCTTGCGGCCGATCACCGCGACCTCGCGGATCCTCGGGTGCCCGGCGATGATGTTCTCCACCTCGGCGCAGTAGATGTTCTCGCCTCCGGAGATGATCATGTCCTTCTTGCGGTCCACCACGTAGACGAAGCCCTCGTCGTCGATGCGGACGAGGTCGCCGGAGTGGAACCACCCGCCCTCGAAGGCCTCCGCCGTCTCCTTGGGCTTGTTCCAGTAGCCGGACATGGTGGTGGGACCGCGGTAGACGATCTCGCCGACCTCACCCGGGCCGACGGGCTCGCCGAAGGCGTCGACGACGCGGGCCTGGAGGGTGGGGATGACCTTGCCGACGGAGCCGATCTTGCGGATCGCGTCATCGCCGTTGAGGGCACAGGTGATGGGGCTCATCTCGGTCTGGCCGAACACCGCGCAGTTCAGGGCGTCCGGGAAGGTCTCGGCCATGGCGCGCAGGATCGTGTCGGTGGACGGGGCCGCGCCCCAGGAGATGTTGCGCAGCACCAGGCTGCGCGGGCGGGCCTGCTGCTCGGCACAGACGGCCTGCCACTGCACGGGGACGAGGAAGATGCTGGTGATCTGCTCGGCCTCGAGGGTGTCCAGGACCGCTGCGGGGTCGAAGGCCTGCAGCGGGTGGACCACCGTGACGCCGCCGAGCTGGAGGCTCGGCGCGATCGAGCCGAGCGCCGCGATGTGGAACATCGGGGCGGCGCACAGTGCGCGCCCGTCCTCGTCGAACAGTCGGAACACCCGGATGCAGGTCAGGGACTGCGCCGTGAGGTTCTCGTAGGAGAGCATCGCGCCCTTGGGGCGGCCCGTGGTGCCCGAGGTGTACATGATGAGCGCGGTGGAGTCCTCGGGGACGTCGACGGGCTCGTGCGGCTGGCCCTCCTCCGCGATCGCGTCCGCGTACGTGGTCTGGTCGGGCGTCCCCGATTCACCGCCGATGACGATGTGGTGGCCCGGCTCCTCGCCCTGGGCGCGGATCGCGCCGACGAGCGGGGCGAGCATCGCGTCGGTGATGACGACCTTCGGCGTGCAATCGCTGACCAGGTAGGCGAGCTCGCCGGGGGTGAGACGGAAGTTCACCGGGACCGCGACGGCACCCAGCTCGTTGATGCCCAGGACCGCCTCGACGAACTCCGGGTTGTTGAGCGTGATGAGCATGACCCGATCGCCCCTGCCCACACCGCGGCGGGCCAACGCGTCGGCGAAGCGGGTGCTGCGATCGTGCAGCTGGGACCACGTGGTGGTCTGGCCGAGGAAACGCAGCGCCTCGGCGTCGGGCTGCATCTCGGCGTGGGTGGCGACCCACGTGTTCCAGTTGTTGCGGCGGGCCGCGTGGAGTTCGGCGATGGGATCCGTGGCGGTGGTCATGATCTCGGCCTTTCGTCGGGCGGTGGGTGACGGGAGGGGCAGGTGACAGGAGGGACGGTTCAGGAGAAGTTCGGGCGCCGTTTCTCGAGGATCGAGGACACGCCCTCGGCGAAGTCGGGGGAGATCAGCAGCTCGCACTGGCCCTCGTGTTCCCTGGCCAGGGCCGCGTCCAGCTCGGCGAGCGTGGCCCCGGTGACGGCCCTCTTGGTCAGTTCCAGGGCGCGGCGCGGACCCCGGGCCAGTCGGCGGGCGAGCTTCGCGGCGGCGGGCTCGAGGTCCGCGGTCGGGTGGACCTCCATGGCCAGTCCGACGTCGTGGGCCTCCGCGGCGGAGACGGCGTCGCCACGCAGCAGCATGCGCGAGGCGATCGACCGTCCGACGGCCGCGGGCAGCAGCACGCTGGCGCCGCCGTCGGGCATGAGTCCGATGTTGGTGAACGCGAACAGTAGGTAGGCGTCCTCCGACATGAGGACGAGGTCGGAGGCCAGCGCGAGCGAGACGCCCACCCCGGCCGCCGGGCCGGTGACGGCGGCGATTACCGGGACCGGGACCGTGAGGACCGCGCGGACCAGTGCGGCGGCCCCGGCCATGGTCGCGTCGGGGCTGGGCGCGTCCGCGCCGGCGTCCTTGATCGCCTGCAGGTCAGCTCCGGTGGTGAACGCCCCGCCCTCCCCTGAAAGCACGATGACCCGGGTGCCCGGATCGCTGCCGTGTTCGATGATGAGCTCGGTCAGCGCGGTGACGGTGGGGTGGTCGAGCGCGTTCATCCGGTCGGGCCGGTTGATACTGATCGTGGTCACGCCCAGGTCGTCATGGTCGACCTTGATGGCGTCACGTCCGGTCGCGGTCATCGGACCGTCTCCCCCGCCTCGACCATCCCGGCCAGCCTGCCGGTGATGATCTCCTCAGCCTCGGCCATCATCCGGTCGACGAGCTCCGCCGCGGTGGGCACGTCGTGGATCAGACCCTGACACTGGCCGGCGCTCCAGATGCCCGCGTCCAGGTCGCCGTCCTCGAAGACCTTGCGTCCGCGGGCTCCGGCGACGAGGTGCTGGATGTCGGAGAACTCGGCACCCTCGGCCTCTTTCGACACGACCTCGGCGGAGACGGCGTTGGCGGCCACCCGCGCGGTGTTGTGCAGTGTCCGGAAGATCAGCTTCGTGTCGAGCTCGGTGTTGGCCACGATCTGTTGTTTGACCTGCTCGGCCACCGGCGACTCGGCCGTGCACATGAAGCGGGTGCCCATGTTGGCGCCGTCGGCTCCCAGCGCCAGTGCTGCCACCATGCCGCGGGCGTCGGCGATCCCGCCGGAGGCGAGGATCGGGATGGACAGCCTCGCCGCCGCGGCAGGGATGAGCACCAGGCCGGGGACGTCGTCCTCCCCCGGGTGGCCCGCGCACTCGAAGCCGTCGATCGATACCGCGTCCACACCGAGCTGCTCGGCCTTGATCGCGTGGCGGACCGAGGTGCACTTGTGGATCACCTTGATGCCGGCCTCGTGGAACACCGGTAGGTGGTCCTTGGGATTGGACCCGGCCGTCTCGACGATCTTCACGCCCGACTCGACGATCGCCTGCCGGTACTCGGCGTACGGGGGCGGAGAGATCGCGGGAAGGATCGTGAGGTTGACGCCGAACGGCTGGTCGGTCATCTCCCGGCAGCGCGCGATCTCCTTGACCAGGTCCTCGGGCGTGGGTTGGGTGAGTCCGGTGATGATCCCCAGCGCGCCGGCCTCGGACACAGCGGCGGCGAGTTCGGCGCGGCCGACCCACATCATGCCGCCCTGGACGATGGGATGACGGACGCCGAACTCCTCGGTGAATCGGGTGCGGATCACGGCTGGACCTCCTCGTAGGTGCCACCGGAGGTGGCCTCAGGACTTGGCATGGGCGACTGATCCCTTCTGCAACCGACCGCGATGACGTCGTCCCTCCAGAACGACCATGAATCCGATCACATATATGTGTAAGTGTCGCTACGCGATGCCCACTGTAGCCGGTGTTGTCAAGATCACACCGTGTTCCACCTAACCCGGAAAGCGCACCCATGTGCCCCTCACGCCCTCGTGGGTCACGCACCCTCTCCGGGCATCGGGTTCGGCGTCCCGACGTGCGGAAATCGCGGGGCGCGGCGGCGGTTCCGCCGGGTTAGGCGGCTCCGGTGGAGCCGGCGGCTGGAGCGTGCACGACCGGGCAGGCGACCACCCGGTCGCGCGGCTGGATGGGGCAGGCCCCCAGGTCGGCGGGACGGTAACCCTCCGGGTATCCCGGGTACGTCCGGTTCTCGGTCCCACGGGACCCGAGCTCGCGGCGGCGGACCGGCAGCCACCGCACCACCTTCGACCGCATCCGCAGCGCCGCGTAGGCGGCCTCGCGGAACGCCGGAGGTTGCCACGGGAAGCCGAAGGCGCGGGTCATGTCGTCGTCGATCAGCGCCTGCACGACCTTGCGGACCACCGGCCGGGCCGGCTCCGGGTACCAGGAACACATGAGATCGAGCGTGTACGTCCCGATGAGCTCGTTGGTCCGGGCGTAGCGCATGGTGCGCGCCTCGTAGTCGTCCCGCCAGCGCCGGAACTCCCCGATGCCCTGCGGGATCCCCTTGATCTTCATCCGCTCCCCGACTGCGCGGTAGAAGTGGAACGCCGCGAGCCGTTCGTTCGGATGCAGACGCCGCCAGCCGTTCGCATCGATCCACTCGAGCGGTTCGTAGATGAACGTCGACAACACATAGAGCATGTCGTCATTGGTGATCTCGTACATCGCGTGTTGGCGGTTGATCACCCGCAGCGCCTCCTTGCCGCGGGGCGAGTCGTACCCGTGCTCGACCAGCTCCACCATGAGCAGCGCGGTGTCGTCGTACCGCTTCTGCGGGTGATCGCGGAAGTTGCCCGCCTGCTCCAGGACCGCCGACACCGAAGGGATGCAGTAGGTCCGGTACAGCGCCAGCTCGAGCGCCCGCTGATAGTCCCACGGGAACTCGTACGCGGAGGTGATGCGGTGGATCTCCGCCGCGTCCGCCACCGGATCGAGAGTCGCGATGAGATCACGCCAGTACCAGCGCCCGGGCTTGAACGGGACCCCTGCCGTGAGCGGGTGGTCGACGGCGGCGTCGGCGACGAGGTCGGCCGGGATCGGTCCGAACACCCCGGGCACGGCGGACCGCTCGGTGGCCGCGGCCCTCGTCGTCGTCGTCATCTCCTCGGTTCTCTCGGAGGTGGCGGTCATCTCACCTCACATCCTTCCCTGGACGTTCGCGAGCATCCACTTGACGATCTTGATGTCACGCGGCTTGCGGGTCATGGTCATGAGGTTCAGCGGGGCCGCGAACTTCTGTGCGGTGATGGCCTTGGGGCGGGCGAACTCGCGTAACCCGTCGGCGCCGTGGATACGGCCGAAGCCCGAGTCACCCGAACCGCCGAACGGCAACGCCGGGATCCCGGCGAACGCGAGGAACGAGTTGACCGACACCATGCCCACGTCCAACTTCTCCGCGAGGGCCAGCCCCCGCTTCTTGTTGCCGGTGAAGATCGAACCGCCGAGGCCGTAGCTGCTGGCGTTCGCCTTCTCGATCGCCTCCTCCAGGTCCGCGACAGGGTTGATCACGACGGTGGGGCCGAAGGTCTCCTCGGTGATCGCGGACGAGTTCTCGGGGACGTCGACGAGGACGACCGGCTCGATGATCTTCTCGCCGACCGAGTCCTCGCCGCCGAGTACGGCCCTGCCGCCCTTGGCGATCGCGTCCTTGACGTGCCTGCGGACGATGTCGACCTGCGCCGGCAGCGTCATGGGCCCGTAGCTGGAGGAGATCGAGTTGCCCGGGGTGAGCGCGCGGACCTTGGCCGTGAACTTCTGGACGAACGCGTCGTGGACGTCCGAGTGGACGTAGATCCGCTCCACGCCCGCGCAGGTCTGGCCCGCGTTGCCCATGGCGCCGAAGACCGCCTGGTCGGCGGCCGCGTCGAGATCCGCGTCCGAGTCGACGAGCAGGGCGTCCTTGCCACCGCCCTCGATGACGACCGGCGTGAGCGTCTCCGCGCAGGCGGCCATGACCTTCCGGCCCGTCGCGGCGGAGCCGGTGAACGCGAGCTTGTCGACGCCCGCCCTGCACAACGCCGCGCCCGTCGAGCCGTCGCCGGTGATCGTCTGGATGAGCGGCTGGGAGGCGCCCAGGGAATCCCACACCTCCGCCAGCCACACGCCCACACCCGGCGTGAGCTCGCTGGGCTTGAACACCACCGCGTTGCCCGCGGCCATGGCGTAGGACAGCGTGCCCATCGGGGTGAACGCGGGGTAGTTCCACGGGCCGATCGCGCCGACCACGCCGTAGGGCTGATATTCCACGTAGGCGGCCTGGTTGCTCATGAGCAGCCCGGCCGAGACGGAGCGCCGTCGCAGGACCTTGTCCGCGTTCTTGGCCGCCCACTCCAGATGGCTGACGGTGAGCATGACCTCGAGGGTCGCGTCCTCGTCCGGCTTCCCGGTCTCGGCGGAGATCAGGGACGCCAACTCCTCGGCCCTGGACGAGATCGCCCGCTTGTACTCCAGCAGCCACTCACGGCGACCCCGCGGACCCTGGTTCGCCCACCAGCGGGCCGCGGCACGCGCACGCTCCACGGCGAGGGCGACCTCCTCGGGACCGGCGATGGGGTACTCCGCGAGGACGGTGCCGTCGCGGGGGTCCAGGCTCGCGAACGTGGGGCCGGTCTTGCTGGGCTCGGTGGTCGTCATCTGAGGTCCTCTCGTTTCCGATCACATATATTTGATGTAGCGTGCCGTGATACGGGCCACAGTAGTCCAGTGTGCACCCAACCGACACCCCGTGACAGATACCGGGACAACCACACAGAAAAACGAGGCGAGAAGTGTTCGACATCCTCACCGAAGAGCAGCGTGACTTCGCCAAGTCGATCGATGACTTCTGCGCGCGCGAGGTCGGCGGCGTCGAGAAGCGACGCGAGCTCACCACCGAGGGCGGCACCCACTCGCCGCACATCTACTCCAAGATGGCCGAGCTCGGATGGTTGGGGCTGACCGTCCCCGAGGAGTACGGCGGCTCCGACGCCGGTGCCGTCGAACTGTGCCTCCTGCTCGAGCACTCCCTGCGCGGCCTCGCCCCGATCGGCGGCATCGGCCCCACCCTCATCACGGCCGCCGCGTACCAGAAGTTCGGGACCGAGGAGCAGCGTAAACGCGCGCTCGAGCTGGTCGTGAACGGCGGGACCCTGTCCATCTCGATGTCCGAGCCCGGCGCCGGGTCCGACGTCGCCGCCCTGCGCTGCAAGGCCGAGCGCGACGGCGACAACTGGGTGATCAACGGGCAGAAGACCTGGTGTTCCAACGCCCACTTCGCCGACCGCATCCTGCTCGTCGCCCGCACCGACTCGTCGGGCAAGAAGCACGAAGGCATCACGATGTTCGACGTGCCCGCGGACATCGAGGGCCTGCAGATCACCGGGATCGAGACCATGGGCGGCAAGGAGGTCAACGACCTCTACTTCACCGACGTCCGCCTGCCCGCCGACTCCGTGATCGGAGAGGTCGGCGGCGGCTGGGCGCAGCTCATGACCGGGCTCAATACCGAGCGCCTCATCCTCGCCGCCATGCAGCTCGGCGTGGCCCAGCGGGCGTTCGACGACTGCCTGACCTTCATCAAGGAGCGCGAGCAGTTCGGCCGCCCCGTCGGCTCCTTCCAGGTGCTCCGCCACCGTATGGCCGACCTCGCCACCGAGATCGAGGCCACGCGCCTGCTCGTCTACGCGGTCGCCAGGAAGGTCGACGAGGCCGACCCCACGGCCCTGTTCCCCCGCGAGGCCTCCATGGCCAAGCTCAAGGCGTCCGAGCTGAGCAAGCGGGTCACGCTCGAGTGCATGCAGTCCATGGGCGGATACGGGTACGCCACCGAGTACGGGATGGAACGTCTGGTCCGCCAGGCGGTGGTCTCCACCATCTACGGCGGCACCAACGAGGTCCAGCGGGACATCATCGGCAAGACGCTCGGCCTGTGAGCACCGCCGGGGCGGCCGGCAGCGCCGGGACCGCGGGCGCCGCCGCGCGCGAGTTCGAGCTCATCCTCGCGCTCGACACGGTCCCCTCGGACCGCGTCTCCGCGCTGTGGGACTCCCTCGAGCCCGCGCGGGTCGACGACATCGCGGGCAGCCGCTGGAAGGGCACCGGCCTGGACACCGGGCACCCCATGTTCGGCATGCTCGGGCAGATGCGCTGGTGGGGCAAGGACTTCACCGAGGCCCGCAAGGTGGACCCGATCCTCGTCACCGACGACTCCGGTGAGGTCGTGCCGGACACCTCGGCGACCGGCGGGGGCGGGGCGTCCCTGTGGGAGGTCTCCTTTCGCGGCCGCCCGACCGCCTCCATGGTGTACGACCGCCTGCCGGTGATCGACCACTTCGCCGTCGTCGGACCCGACACCCTC
Source organism: Dietzia sp. MNB45 (assembly GCF_051994785.1). Lineage (NCBI taxonomy): Bacteria > Bacillati > Actinomycetota > Actinomycetes > Mycobacteriales > Dietziaceae > Dietzia > Dietzia sp. MNB45. The sequence continues at coordinate 3,700,726 of NZ_CP163397.1, forward strand.
CTCGCGGTGATGAACGGGCGAGGCACCGTGCACGAGGGCGAGCACTTCTGGTTCGTCCTGGAGCGCGAGCGCTGAGACGCACGGGCCGGGTGCGCGGGGCGGCGCCACGCCCCACAATGGGGCGCATGACCCCGAACCCCACGCGCCCGGTCCGCATCGCCGTCCAGCTCCAGCCGCAGCACTCGCCGGACTACGGACTGATCCGGGACGCCGTCCGACGCTCCGAAGACGCGGGCGTGGACGTGGTCTTCAACTGGGACCACTTCTTCCCGCTCTACGGTGATCCCGACGGCGCCCACTTCGAGTGTTGGACGATGCTGGCCGCGTGGGCCGAGCAGACCGAACGCGTCGAGATCGGCGCCCTGGTCACCTGCAACACCTATCGCAACCCCGACCTGCTCGCCGACATGGCCCGTACCGTCGACCACATCTCCGGCGGCCGCCTCATCCTGGGCCTGGGCAGCGGATGGTTCGAGCGGGACTACGCCGAGTACGGCTACGAGTTCGGCACCAAGGGCTCGCGGCTCGACGACCTCGGGCACTCCCTCGAGCGGATCGAGCAGCGCTTCGCCACGCTCACCCCCGCCCCGACGAGGGACATCCCCGTGCTGCTCGGTGGCGGCGGTGAGAAGAAGACCCTGCGACACGTGGCCCGCCACGCCGACATCTGGCACTCGTTCGTCGACGTGGAGACCTACCGCCACAAGTCGGAGGTGCTCGCCGGGCACTGCGCGGACGTGGGGCGCGATCCGGGCGAAATCGAGCGGTCGACGGAGATCGGCGGGGCCAGCTCGCCCGACGAGGCGAAGCGGCTCGCCGAGGACCTGCACGCCGAGGGCGTCACCCTCTTCACGGTCGGGCTCAACGGTCCCGATTACCCGCTGGACCTGGTCGAGTCGCTGGTGGCCTGGCGCGACGGCCGCTGACTCGGCGCTGACCCTGCCCGTCGGCGCCGAGCCTGCCCCTCGGCGCCGACCCTGCCCGTCGGCGCCGGAAATCCGCTACTCGGATTCCGAATCCGCTATCCCGATCGGCGTAGCGAATCCGCATTCCGAGTAGCGGATTTCGGGTTGGGAGGGAACCGGGCGGGCTGAGGGGGAACCGGGGCGGGCTGGGGCGGGCTGAGGGGGAACCGGGGCGGGCTGGGGCGGGCTGAGGGGGAACCGGGGCGGGCTGGGGCGGGCGCGTGTCGGCGCGGGCCGCGGCGGGTCAGCCCCGCTTGACCGCCCGGTCGACCCGGCGCCACGTCCGGTACGTGTACCCCGACGCCACGAGCATGAGCACCAGCACGAGCGAGGCGAAGATCGACGGTCGCCCGGTGAGGATCAAGCCCACCGCGTTGACCAGCGCCAGCACGGTGAAGAACCCGACGAACCCGCCGATGACCTCCAGCCGCTGCCGGGCACCCAGGGCGTCACCGCCGCTCCGAGCCACCGCCGATCAGCTCTTCAGGCCGCCGGCGGTGAGGCCGGAGATGATCCGTCGCTGGAAGATCAGCACCATGATCACCAGCGGCACGGTGACAAGCGCGCCGGCGGCCATGATCGCCGCGTGCGGCGGCAGATACGGATTGACGCCGGAGAACCGGGCGATCGCCACCGTCACGGGCTCGGTCGCGGTCGTGGACAGCTGCTGCGAGAGCACGAACTCGTTCCACGTGATGATGAACGCCAGGATCGCGGTGGTGAACAGCGCCGGCGCGGCGAGCGGGAGGATGATCTTGATGAACGCCTGGCCGCGGGTCGCACCGTCGACGCGGGCGGCCTCTTCCAGCTCCCACGGCAGGTCGTTGAAGAACGACGTGAGCGTGTAGATGGTCAGCGGGAGCGCGAACGAGATGTTGGGGATGATGAGCGCCTGGTAGGTGCCGATCCAGCCGATGTCGGTGAACAGCTGGAACAGCGGCGTGACCAGGGCGACGCCGGGGAACATCGACGCGGCGAGGATGATCCCGGTGACGAGGAACTTGCCCCGGAAGTCGACCCTGGCGAGGGCGTAGGCGGTGAACACGCCGAACGTCAGCGCGAGGGCGGTGGTGATCGAGCTGATGAGCACGGAGTTGATGATCGCGCCCAGGAAGTTGTTGCCGCCGTCCGTGGCCAGCGCCTCGCGGAAGTTGTCGAGCGTGAGGTGCGAGGGCACCGGGCTGGCGGAGAAGATGAACCGGTTGTCGCGGAACGCGGTCACCAGCATCCAGTAGAACGGCGCGAGTCCCCAGATGAGGATGAGCAGCGCGCCGACGTAGGTGCTGATGGTGGGGCCGAGCGGTTTGCGCGGCGGCTTGATGTCCTCGTCGTCGCGGCGCCGGTCGGGGCCGCGGGTCGACGACGACGAGGTGGTCGTCGGCGTGGTCGGCGAGGTGCTCGGTTCAGACGCTCGGTGACTCACCGGATCTCCCCCTTCTTGCCCGTGCGATCCTCCACGACGTTCGCGCCGAGGAATTTGACCATGATGTACGCGACGGCGAAGACCAGCAGGAACACCAGTGTCGATATCGCGGAGGCACTGTTGAAGTTGCCCATTCTCATCTCGTTGACCACCAGCATCGACACGGTCGCGGTGGGCGAGTTGGAGTTGGCCGACACGAGGATGACGGGCAGGTCGTACATGCGGAGTGCGTCGAGGGTGCGGAACAGGATCGCCACCATGAGGGCGGGACGCACCAGCGGGAGGGTGATGCGGACGAATTGCTGCCAGCGGGACGCGCCGTCCACGCGGGCCGCCTCGTAGACGTCACCGGGGATCATCTGCAACCCGGCGAGGATGAGCAGCGCCATGAACGGCGCGGTCTTCCACACGTCGGCGATGATGATGGCCATACGGGCGTAGAACGGGTCGGTGGTCCAGGCGATGTTCGTGCCCAGGATGGTGTTGGCGATCCCGTTGGGGGCGAAGATGAACGCCCACAGCTTGGCCGTGACGGCGGTGGGGATCGCCCACGGGACGAGCACGGCGGCACGCAGCAGGGAGCGTCCCCAGATGCTCTTGCCCATGACCACGGCCATGGCGAAACCGAGCACCGTCTCGAGGGAGACGGTGGTGACGGTGAAGAACAGCGTGTTGCCCATGGCGGGCCAGAAGTCCACGGACGAGACGCCCGGCGGACAGGTGACCGTGCCGTCGCCGCCGGGAGCGGGGCAGGCCTGCGTCAGCCAGTAGAGGTAGTGCTGGAAGCCGGCGAACCCGCCCTCCGAGAACATGCCCGTGGCCGGGTCCAGGCCGCGGTCGGCCATGAACGACAGGTACACCGCGCGGATGACCGGGTACCCGATCACCACCGCGAGGATGGCCAGGGCCGGACCCACCATCCACACCGGCCGCCAGTCGAACTTCTTCTCGACCAGTGGCGCCGGGGACTTCTCGCTCGTCGTCATCGCCTCGCTCCTCGCCGGATTCGCGCCCGCCCCACCAGGTAGACCGGTGGGCCCCGGGAACGTTACCCGGGGCCCACCTGCCCTGGTCCGACAGCCGTCTGTCGCCGGACCGTGTGCCGATCACCCGGACCGCGGTGATCGCTGACCTCGTTCGATCACCGTGCTCGGTGAATCACTGTGCCTGTTCGATCGCGGCCGACATGTCGTTGAGGGCCTGCTCGACGTCCTTCTCCCCGTGAAGCGCCGCGAAGGTGTTGTCCTGGATCGCCTTGGACACGGACGGATAGAACGGGGTGACCGGGCGCGGCTCGGCGTTGTCGAGCGCCGCCTTCAGCGCCGGCATGTAGGGGAACTCCTGCTGGAGCGCCTCGTCGTCATAGATCGAGGACAGCACCGGCGGGAACGACTGCTCGGCGAAGCCCATCTGGACGTCCTCGGAGATGATGAACTCGAGGAAGGCCCGCGCGGTCTCCTTGTTCTCGGAGAACACGTTGATCGCGTTGTTGTAGCCACCGAGCGTGGACTGACCGGCGCCGTCCTTGCCGACGATCGGGGCGACCTGGAAGTCACCCTGGACCTGCGACGTGGGGTCGGACTGGCCCGACTCGTACATGTACGGCCAGTTGTAGGAGTACATGGTCTCGCCGGCGAGGAAGGTCTGCGCGGTCTCCTCCTCCGTGAACGCGTCGGTCTTCTGGGGGATGACGCCGCCCTTGTATGCGTCGACGAGGGCGGTCAGGCCGGCACGCGCCTCCTCGGTGTCGAGCTCAGGGGTATTGCCGTCCTCACCGACGACCTGCCCGCCCCAGCTGTGGATGAACTGGGTGGCGGCGACGGTGAGACCCTCGTACTGGCTGAGCTGGGTCTGCAGGCAGTCGACGTTCGCACCCTCGGCGGCCTCGCAGGAGGAGACGAGCTCCTCCCAGTTGGCGGGCGCCTCCGGCTGGAGGTCGGTGCGGTAGTACAGGAGCTGGGCGTTGGTGTTCTGCGGCACGCCGTAGAGGGTGCCGTTGTAGGTCGCCGAGTCGACGGCGGCCTCGATCAGCCCGGAGGTGTCGACCTCGGTCTCGTTCTCGATCGGCTGCAGCCACCCGTTGGCCGCGAAGTACGCGGTGTCGGTGACGTCGAGGGCGAACACGTCGTACTCGCCGCTCTCGGTCTGGAGCGACTGCGTCAGGGTGTCGCGTTGCCCGTCCTGCTCGGCCGGCAGCTCGCGGAGGGTGACCTCCTGGTCGGGGTTCTCCGCGTTCCACTGCTCGATGACGGGACGGAGCTTGTCGGTGTCGTTGCTGCCCATCGCGAAGGTGATGGGGCCGACGCCCGAGGTGCCGGCCTGCGCCTGCTCGTCGGATTCATCGCCACCCGATCCACACGCCGTGGATACGAGGGCGACTACGGAGGCGGCCGCCGCCGCCTTGAGGAACCTGCCGTGAACGGCCATGCGCTCTCTCCTACTGTCGTGTCTCGACTCCCCTCGGCGAGTGCCGACGGGGCAGTGGACCGGTGCCGCCTGTGACACGGGTCTCACTGAGGACCTGCTGAGCGTAACCCACGAGACGGCGGTGGCGCGGGACCACGTGCGGACACGCGACCGACGCGCCGTCGCTCCCGCCACCAGGATGGTCACGGGAGCGAGGTCACAGGAGTCACTCTAGCAACACCCGATCGGGGCGGACGCCGGCGTGCATCGCCGTTGGCACGGGCCCCGGCCCCACGGGGTCAGCGCAGTCTGAGACCGGATTCCACGTCGAAGAACCGCACCTCGTCGTCGAGCGCCTCGAGGTACATGGTGTCGCCCTTGCGGGGGTGGTCACCCGACTCCGCCCGGTACACCACGGGGTGGTTGTCGCGGGTCGAGCAATGCAGGTAGCTGTCCGCCCCGAGCTCCTCCACCAGGTCCACCGTCACCTCCAGCCCGTGGCCTTCCGCGGCCATCCGCAGGTGCTCGGGCCGCACGCCGACGGTGACCCTCGACCCCGAGCCGGCGGGCACGGGCTCGCGGAACCCCTCGAGGTCCACCGCCCCGTCGGCGACCGGGGCGTCGAAGAGGTTCATGGACGGTGACCCGATGAAGCCGGCCACGAAGGCGTTGACCGGGTTGTTGTAGAGCTCGCGCGGGGCGTCGACCTGCTGGAGCACCCCGTCCTTGAGCACCGCGACGCGGTCGCCCATCGTCATGGCCTCGACCTGGTCGTGCGTCACGTAGATCATCGTGGTGTGCAGGTCCCGCTGCAGCTTGGCGATCTGGGCGCGCGTGGCCACCCGGAGCTTGGCGTCGAGGTTGGACAGCGGCTCGTCCATGAGGAAGACCTGCGGGTTGCGCACGATCGCCCGCCCCATGGCCACGCGCTGACGCTGGCCGCCGGACAGCTCCTTGGGCTTGCGGTCGAGATACGGCACCAGGTCGAGCATCTCCGCCGCGCGGTCGACGCGCTCCGTGATCTCCGACTTGGACGCCTTGGCCAGCTTCAGTGCGAAACCCATGTTCTCGCGGACCGTGTAATGCGGGTACAGCGCGTAGTTCTGGAACACCATCGCGATGTCGCGGTCCTTGGGCTCGGTGCCCGTCACGTCCCTGTCACCGATGAGGATCCGTCCCGCCGCCACGTCCTCCAGACCGGCCAGGGCGCGCAGGGTCGTCGATTTTCCGCAGCCGGAGGGTCCGACCAGGACGAGGAACTCGCCGTCGGCGATCTCCAGATCCAGACGGTCGACACTGCGTCGCGCGGCCCCCGGATAGATGATGGACACGTTCTCGAAGGTTACCGAGGCCATGAGAAATAATTCCCTTCACCGGCAGGAACGTGCCGGACGATCCGAGATAGAGGGCGAACACGGGTGACTGTAGCGGCCCGGGGCGGAGTTCACCCGCACTGCGCACACAGTTCACGCGGGCGTGGCCCGCGCGCGGCCGCCCGGTCGTCCCGCGCGCCTAGCGTGCATGCGTCCACTACGACTGTTGACGCCTCCAGGAGACCCGAATGTCCGTCCGCCGCCTGCTCCCGCTCGCCACCGCCCCGACGCCGGGGACCTCCAACCGACAGCACGTGACCTGTGTCTACAAGTGCGGTGACCAGTGCGCCGCGCCGGTTCCCAACGCCACCGACAACCCGTACTTCGGGGATATCGCCACCGAGATCAGCCGCCGCGGTGCACTCAAGGCCGCGGGCGTCGTGGCGCTGGCGGTGGGCGCCACCCAGGTGCTGCCCGCGGCAGCCGCGGCGCAGGGCTCGTCCGCCGCGGGCTCGCTCGGCCCCGCCGGATCCACCGGCGGCGCGACGATCGACACGGGGTTCGCCCCGGTCGCGCCCAACACCGCCGACGCCGTCACCGTCCCGGCGGGATACTCGAGCGAGGTGGTTATCCGGTGGGGCGACCCCGTGCTGCCGGGTGCCCCGGAGTTCGACTTCGAGAACCAGACCGCCGCGGCGCAGGCCATGCAGTACGGCTACAACTGCGATCTGGCGGTGATGTTCCCGATGGACGACCGCGACGAGCGCTTCCTGCTCACCGTCAACCACGAGTACACGACCGAGCCCTCGATGTTCCGCGGGTACGATTCCTCGGCCCCTACCCGCGAGCAGGTGGAGATCGCCTGGGCGGCCCACGGGCTGTCTGTGGTCGAGCTGGCCAGCCGCGCCGGCGACGGCGGGCTCGACCCCGTCATGGGGTCCTACAACCGGCGCATCACCGCCACCACCCCGTTCGAGCTGCGCGGACCCGCCGTTGGCCCCCTGACCCGGACGACGGCCGACCCGACCGGCACCCGCGTGCTCGGAACGCTGAACAACTGCGCCGGCGGGCACACACCGTGGGGCACCGTCCTGTCCGGGGAGGAGAACTTCAACCAGTACTTCGGCACCACCGGGACGGTCAGCGACCCGGAGCGTCTCGAGGCCCTGCGCCGCTACGGCGTGTCCGTCTCCCGCTCGGGGCGCCGGTGGGAGGAGTTCGACGCCCGCTTCGACCCGGCCGCCGAGCCCAACGAGGTCAACCGCTTCGGCTACGTCGTCGAGGTGGATCCCTGGGATCCGACCTCGACCCCGGTCAAGCACTCCGCGATGGGCCGGTTCAAGCACGAGGGCGCCTCGGTCCACGTCACCGGTGACGGCACCGTCGTCGCCTATTCCGGCGACGACGAGCGCTTCGACTACCTCTACAAGTTCGTCTCCAGCCGCCGGATCACACCCGGTACCGGTTCGGCCGCGCGGGCCGAGAACATGAAGATCCTCGACGAGGGCACCCTCTACGTGGCGACGTTCTCCGGCAACTCCCCCGCCGCGCAGATCGACGGCTCCGGGACGCTGCCCGCCGACGGCGCGTTCGACGGCACCGGCACCTGGATCCCGCTGATGACCGTCGCGCCCGGTGGGAACGCCGTCTCACACGTGCCGGGCATGACCCCGGAGCAGGTCGCGGTGTACACCCGCATGGCCGGCGACCGCGTCGGCGCCACCAAGATGGACCGCCCCGAGGACGTCGAGCCCAGCCCGACCACCGGCAAGGTCTACATGGCGCTGACCAACAACACCCGCCGCACGACCGCGAACGTGGACGAGGCCAACCCGCGGCACAACAACAAGCACGGTCAGGTCATGGAGATCACCGACGACCACGCCGGCACCACCTTCGGCTGGAACCTGCTGCTGGTGTGTGGCGACCCGGCCGAGGCGGACTCGTACTTCGGCGGCTTCGACAAGTCGAAGGTCAGCCCCATCTCCTGCCCGGACAACGTCGCCTTCGACCCGGCCGGGGGACTGTGGGTGTCCACCGACGGCAACGCCCTCGGCTTCAACGACGGCCTCTACTCGGTGGCGACCGAAGGCCCGAACCGCGGCGAGACCAAGCTGTTCCTCACGGTCCCTGTCGGGGCCGAGACCTGCGGACCGCTGGTGTTCGACAACCGGGTGATCGTCAACGTCCAGCACCCCGGTGAGACGGACGGCGCGTCGATCGAGAACCCCGCCTCGCACTGGCCCGACGGCGGCACCTCGCAGCCGCGGCCGTCGACCGTGGTCGCGTGGCGCAACGGGTTCTCCGGTGGCGCCGGCTCTTTCGGTTCGGGCTCCCTGCCGACGGGCCTGATCGGCTCCTGACGGCGGACGGCCGGGGCGGGTAGTCGGACTGCCGGGCCGGCGGGTCGGGCCGGCGGGTCGGGCCGGTCAGGCCCGACTGCCGGCCCGCGCGTACGCCAGGCCGCGCTCGGCGCAGGCGGCGATCGACGCGGCGACGCCCTCCGGGTCGTCGGACATCGGCACGTGCCCGTCGGCGCTGACCTCGACCCTCGCCTGCGGGAACAACCGCGTGGCGAGTGAGACCTGCCGCACCGGCAGGACCATGTCGAACCGGCCCCACCGGATGGTGATCGGCAAATCCTCGTCGACGGGGGCGGAGAACACGAACGCCCGCCGGTCGGCCCGGTCGAGCACGGTGTTGGACACGATCGCCTCGCTGTCGATGGCCGCGGCCTCCGCCGGGTACCGCCACGGGCGGGCGCAGAACACCGCCATCATCACCGCGCGTCCGGCGGCCCGCTCGGTCAGGGCCGGGGTGTGGCGGCCGATCCGGCCCGCCGCCCGGCGGAGACTCCGGAAGACGCTCACCGTGTAGCGCCACTCGGCGTGCGAGCGGAAGAACCCGGCGGGCGACAGCGCGGTGACGCTGCTCGCCAGTCCGCGGGCGCCGAGCTCCAGCGCGAGGAAGCCCCCCAGGGAGTTGCCCGCGATGTGGGGGCGCTCCCCGGCCGGGACGACCTCCTCCAGGAGGCCGACGAGCTCGGAGACGAAGTAGTCGAGCACGTCGCCGGTGTCCGGCAGGTCCGCGGACCGCCCGTGGCCGGGCAGGTCCACGACCACCACGCGGAAACGGTCCGCGAGCAGCGGCACGACCGGATCCCAGGCGTGCGCCCGGTGGCACACGCCGTGCAGTAGGACGATGGTCGGGCCGGCCCCGGTGATCTGGTGATACAAACCCATGCGATCAGTATCCACCCCGGGACGAGGTGGTGCCCCATGACGGGAGAAGTTCGGCCTAGATTCGGTGCCGCGAGGCTTCCGGGGCGGAAGCCGGTGTCGAGGGAGCAGGGGCCATGGAGACGACGACGAGCGAACCGGCGATACGGGAAGGTGAGCCCGGGCGGGGACTCGCCGAGAAGTTCCGACCCATCCTGTTGCGCCTGGACCTGCTTGTCCGCCGGCAGAGCACCCAGTACGCGCTGAGTCGCGCGCAGACCTCGATCCTGCACACCCTGGCCTGCCACGGGAGGCTGCGGATGTCGGATCTCGCCCGACTCGAGAACGTCCGCGTACCGACCACCAGCAATTCGGTGAGCGTCATCGAGGCCATGGGGTACGTCGAGCGCGAACCCGACGCCTCCGACCGACGCGGGGTCTGTGTCCGCCTCACCGACCTCGGTCGGGCCCGCATCGAACAGGTCCTCGCCGATCGTGACCGGGACTTCGCCGAGCGGATGTCCTACCTGAGCCCCGAACACCGCGATCTGCTCTCCTCGGCGGTGCCCGCCCTCACCGCCCTCCTCGACGCCTTCGACGGCGATGTCGACGCCCTTCCCGACTCCCCGCAGCCCGTCCCGCTGCATTCCGACGCCCCCGGTCCGTCTAGCCTCGGGGCATGAGCACGGTTCTCGTCACCGGCGCCTCCCGCGGGATCGGGGCGGCGACCGCCCGCACGCTGTCCGCCCACCACGACCTCGTCCTCGTGGGCAGGGACGTCGACGCACTGCGGGTCGTGGCCGCTGACTGCCGCTCAGCCCGGGTGGTGGAGGCCGACCTCACCACCGGTGACGGGATCGCGCGCGCCGCCCGCGACATCAGCACCCTCGACGGCCTCGTCCACTGCGCCGGGGTCGCCGAACTCGGCCGGATCGACGAGTCCGAGGCCGGCCAGTGGCGCCGGGCGTTCGAGGTCAACGTGCTGGCCGTCGTCGAGCTGACCCGGGCACTGCTCCCGGCGCTGCGCGCGGCACGGGGCCACCTCGTCGTCGTCAACTCCGGCGCGGGGACCACCGCCAAACCGGGCTGGGGCTCCTACAGCGCCTCCAAGTTCGCGCTGCGCGCCGTCACGGACACCCTTCGCGGCGAGGAACCCGACCTGCGCGTCACCTCCATCCACCCCGGCCGCGTGGACACCGACATGCAGCACGCGATCGTCGCCGCCGAGGGCCGCGACTACGACCCGGGTGCCTTCCTCCGCCCGGAATCCGTGGCCACCGCCGTCCGGCAGGCACTGGAGTCCACCTCGGATTCACACCCCACCGAGGTCGTCCTGCGGCCGCGCCCGCACTGACTCCCCCGTCCGGCGGCCAGGTACGTCGAACGGCTCCCCCGCCGCCGCGCGTGTCGTAACCTCTGCACCACCATGACCAGCCCGAACCCTCCTCTTCGGATCACCGTGATCGGCGCGGGCGTGATCGGCTGCTACCTGGGCGGCCGGCTCGCCCGCCACGCCGACGTGACCCTGGTCGGGCGCCCCCACGTGCTCGACCCGATCCGGGCGGTGGGACTGACCGTCGAGTCCGGAGACGGCGAGGACGCCCGGCTCCACATCCCCGCCGACGCCCTCACCCTGGCCACCGGGCCCGAGAGCGTCCGCCGCTCGGACGTCGTGCTGGTGTGCACCAAGGCCGGACAGACGGCCGCCGCCACCGCCGAGTTCTCTCCCTACCTTCGGCCGGACACGCTGGTCGTGGGCCTGCAGAACGGTCTGCACTCGGCGGACCTCATCCGGGAACTGGTCGACAGGACCACGGTGATCCCCGGCGTCGTCCCGTTCAACGTCGCGCGCACCGGACCCGCCACCTATCGGCGGACCTCCACCGGGGTGATCCGGCTCGCCGAACATCCCATGGCCGTCCCGCTGATCCGCACCATGGCGGCGGCCGAACTGCCCGTGCGACCCACCGACGACATCCAGGCGGTCCTCCACGGCAAGGTCCTGCTCAACCTCAACAACGCAGTCCAGGCGCTGTCCGGGCTCCCGCTGCGCACGGAGCTGCTGGACCGGGACCTGCGGCGCTGCGTCGCCCTGTGCCAGGCGGAGGCCAACCGGGTGTTCACCGCCGCCGGGGTGGTGCCGCGGGTGCCGCTGGCCATCCCCGCCGGCGCCCTCCCGGTGGTGATGCGGCTGCCCAACCCGCTGTTCCGCCGCCTCGCCCGGGCCGCGGTGCGCGTCGACGCGGACGGCACCTCGTCCATGACGGACGATCTCGTGCGCGGCCGGCCCACCGAGGTCGAGTACCTGCAGGGCAAGGTCGTGAAGATGGCCGGTCAGCTCGGACTGGGGGCTCCGGCCTGCGCGCGGATGGTGGAGCTGGTGCACGAGGCCGAGGCGGCCGGCGAGGACCGGCGGCAATGGACCGGCAGGGAGCTCCTCACCGAGCTGCAGCGCGCCCGGCGCCGGGCCCGCCGCCTGGCCCGGATACAGCAGATGACCGGCCAGCCGACCTGACTCCCGGTCCCCGTAGCCGATGCGGCCCCCGTAGCCGGTTCGGTCCCCGTACCCGGTTCAGTCCTCGTACCCGATCGAGAACGCGGCCTCGAGATCGTGCTTGGACTGGGTGCGGAACGCGATGTGGGTCTCGGTGTCCACCACGCCGGGGACCTTGTTGAGGCGGTCCGAGACAATGTCGGCGATCTCGTCGTTGCGCCGGGCCCGCACCAGCACGATGAGGTCGATGGTGCCGGTGACCGAGTAGACCTCGGAGACTCCGTCGATATCGGCGATGGCCCCGGCGACCTCGGGGATCCGCGCCGTCTCGGCGTGGACGAAGACGATTGCGGTGATCATGACCCCAAGGCTAGTGGAGCGGGCGTACCGTTCGCGCCATGATCCACGGGGACCTCTTCCAGTCGGCGCGCGAGACGGAGACGAACCGCCCGTTCGCCCTCCAGAACTCCAAGATGCTCAAGGTGACGCTCGCCGACCAGCCGATCCTCGCGCGGACCGGATCGATGGTCGCCTACCAGGGGCAGGTCGGGTTCGAGAACGTCGGCAGCGGCGGGATCGGCAGGATGTTCAAGGCGGCGGCGACGGGGGAGGGTGTGCCCCTCATGCGCTGCACCGGGCGGGGTGAGCTGTTCCTCGCCGACCAGGCCTCCGAGGTCCAGGTCCTCTACCTGGAGGACGACATGATCTCGGTCAACGGTGCGAGCGTGCTGGCGTTCTCCGAGGGGATCGCGTGGGACATCCACCGCATCGCCGCCAAGGGCGCCGTGATGACCGGCGGGTTGTTCAACGTCTCCCTGCGGGGGACCGGGTTCGTGGCGGTGACCACCAAGGGCCAACCGGTCGCGCTCGACGTGACCTCCGCGCCGACGTTCGCCGATCCCCAGGCCGTGGTCCTGTGGACCGCCGGGGTGACGATGGACGTCCGAGTGGACACGGGCGGGGTGAAGTCCCTGCTCCGGGGCGGGTCCGGGGAGACGTTCCAGTTGGCGTTCGGCGGCGCGGGACTGGTGGTCGTGCAACCGTCGGAGAACGTGCCCCAGGGGGCCGGGAGCCAGGGCGGCGCGTAGTCCCGCGCGCCCCGGCGACCCCGGCCGGGGCCGGAGCGGGGTTCAGGGGCGCGGGGTCACGGGGCGCGGGGTCAGCGCATATTCTCCGGGGTCCAGTAGGCGCGCATCGAGGTGACCTTGCCCTGCTCGTCGTGGGTCATGAGGTCCCACACGTTGATGGTGGCCTTGGAGTCCGCGTCGAAGTGCGTGGTGATCTCGAAGTTGAACAGCAGGTCGTTTCCGCATACGCGGGCCTCGAGCACCTCGCCCTCGATCTTCATCGCCACGACGCTGGCGTAGAACTCGCGGATGGCGGCCTTGCCCTCGTGGACGGTGCCGTTGCCCACCGGGTCCTCGACGGTGGCGCCCTCGGCGTAGAGGTTCATCACGGCCTCGAGGTCGCCCGCGGTCAGTGCCGCGATGTAGGAGTCGGCGGTGGAACGGATCTGGTCGGGTGAGGCGCTCAAGGCGGTGGCCCTTTCGGTGACGACGACGAGGTGACCCCGAGCCTAGAACGTGTTCTCGTCCCGCGGGGGCGGACCGGGCGGAACAACGGTTTCCTTTATCGCTTGCGTCACTTGCACCGCGTGCCTACGCTCCTTTCACCACCTGGAGCAGGTGCGTCGGACGACAGAGCGGGGTACGTCATGTCCACGCAGCAGACCTCACCCACACCCGCCGAGGAGGAGACGTTCAACACCGGCCGGGTGGTGCTCATCTCCCTGGTCGCGGCGTTGGGCGGCTTCCTGTTCGGCTTCGACACCGCGGTGATCAACGGTGCCGTGGACGCCGTGCAGGAGACCTTCGAGATGAACGCCGGGCTGACCGGCTTCGCCGTGTCCTCCGCCCTGCTCGGGTGCATGGTCGGCGCTTACGTCGCCGGTCGTCTGGCCGACCACTGGGGTCGCACCCGCGTGATGATCCTCGCGTCGGTGCTGTTCACCGCGAGCGCCCTGGGGACCGGGTTCGCCGTCGGCCCCGTCGACCTCATCATCTGGCGGCTGGTCGGCGGGCTCGGGGTGGGCGCGGCGTCCGTCATCGCACCGGCCTACATCGCCGAGGTCGCCCCACCGGCGATCCGCGGTCGGCTGGGATCGCTGCAGCAGCTCGCGATCGTCTCCGGCATCTTCGTCGCACTGCTCTCCGACGCCTGGCTGGCCGGCATCGCGGGCGGCGCGATCGAGGAACTGTGGTTCGGCGCCGAGGCGTGGCGGTGGATGTTCTGGGCGGAGGTGATCCCCGCCGTGACCTACGGCGTGCTCGCGCTCACCATCCCGGAATCACCGCGCTACCTGGTGGGCAAGGGCATGGTCGACCGGGCTCGCGAGGTCCTCCGCTCCATTCAGCAGGGCGGGGTCGACACGCGCATCAGGGAGATCCGTGCGACGGTCCGTGACGACCGCAAGCGGTCGTGGCGTGACCTGGTCAAGCCGGGCGGGGTCAACCTGCTGCCCATCGTGTGGATCGGCATCATCCTGTCGGTCTTCCAGCAGGCCGTGGGCATCAACGTGATCTTCTACTACTCCACCTCGCTCTGGCAGTCGGTCGGCTTCACCGAGGAGGACGCGCTCACCCAGACGGTCATCACGTCCGTGACGAACATCGTGGTGACGATCGTGGCGATCGCACTCATCGACAAGATCGGCCGCCGCAAGCTCCTCATCACCGGGTCGGTGGGCATGACGATCTCGCTGGCCGTGATGGCGCTGATGTTCAGCACCGCGACCATGGGACCGGGCCCGGACGGCGAGCTCGCCCCACAGCTCGCCGACACCCAAGGGCTGATCGCGCTCATCGCCGCGAACGGGTTCGTCGTGTTCTTCGGCATGTCGTGGGGCCCGGCCGTGTGGGTGCTGCTCGGCGAGATGTTCAACAACCGCATCCGCTCCGCGGCCCTCGGCCTGGCGGCGGCCGCGCAGTGGCTGGCGAACTTCGCCGTGTCGACCGCGTTCCCGCCGATGGCCGAGTTCAGCCTGACGTTCACCTACGGCTTCTACGCGGTCTCCGCGCTGCTGTCGCTGTTGTTCGTGGCGAAGTTCATCCCGGAGACCAACGGTCGGTCGCTGGAGGACATGTAGCGGCGCGGCCGACCCCGCCGCCCGGCCCGTCGGCGGCGACGGCCTGTGATCGCTCGCCGAGAAGAGGAATTCGCGCACTGCTTCTCGAGAGATACAGGCGAAATCTTCTGCTCGGCGACGGGCGACGGGCGACGGGCGGGGGGCTGCAGGCGGCGGGCCACGAACCCCGGGTCAGGCGGCGTCGTCCGGGATGCGGGCGGGGCAGAACAGGTCGGTCCGCAGGGTGGCCGGGTCCATGCCCGGGCTCGGCTCGGTCACGTAGCTCTCCCAGAACGGGGCGCCGGGCGCGCGGCCGGTCGCACCGATCGCGCCCATGAACTCGCCCCACGCCTGCCCGAGCTCGTCGTAGGAGCCGAGGTGACTGGTCACCGCCACGTCCCCGGCCGGGAGCTCGGACGCGATGACCTGCATCCCGTCGATCTCGGCCGGATCGTCGGGGTGCAGCTCGGCCAGCGGTCGCGCCAGGGGGAACCCGATCTCGATGTCGGCGGCGGGTTCGGGTTCCTCGGTGATGCGCGTGTAGAGCGCGAACGCCGGCCCGGCCGGGGTGACGCCGGCGGCGAACAGGACCGGGAAGGCCGTGCCGAAGGCCGAGTCGAAGAACCCGGCGATCGTGGCCATGGGCACGCCGGTGGCGCGGACGACGGCGGTCGGCACGGCCGGTGCGCGCAGCAGCCGCACCCCGTCCACCGGCTGGGGCCCGAGGTCGGGGTACCCGGGTGGCGGGTCGGCCGGCGCGGCGTCGCGCGGGTCGTGGGACGAGGAGCATGACGACGACATGGTGTGCCCTCTCGCTGAGGCGGCGGTCTGTCCAGTGTGCGCCGCGGGCGGCCACCAGGGAAGACCCGCCGGGCAGCGGGCACCGCGCACCTGCGGGGACTGCCACTGAGGCGCGGGTGGGTCGGGGGCCACGACGGATGCGACGGGCGCGCGCGGCGGGGACAATCGGGGCATGCCCCACTACCGCCTCCACACCCCGGATCAGACCATCGAACTCGGCGACTTCGACACCGCCCAGGAGGCGCTCGAGTCCGCGGTCTCACACCAGCCCGAGACCCATCCCTCCGACGGGTCGCTCGAGGTGCAGGTGGGCGACGGCTGGCATGCGGTCGACATCGAGGGGGACATGCCGTGACCCCCGGGCGCGGTGCGGACGCGGGCGGCGCACCCGTGGGCTCGGTGACCCAGTGCGCGACCTGCGGGGTCGAGCGCGCGCAGCCGCTACCGGAGGTGTGCCCGATCTGCGCGGACGAACGCCAGTACGTGCCGTCCGGTGGGCAGCGGTGGACCGACCCGGAGGAGTCCCGGGCCAGGGGCGCGTCGATCGAGTTCGCCGAGCGCGAGACCGACGTCCTCAACCTCGTGCAGGTGGGCTGCCCCGGCATCGGACAGAAGCCGGCGCTCATCCGCACCGCGCACGGCAATGTGCTGGTGGAGGCACCGAACTACATCAGCGACGAGGCGGTCGCCGCGGTGCGGGGGTGGGGCGGACTCGCCGCGATCATCGCCTCGCATCCGCACATGTACGGGGTGCAGTCACTGTGGTCGTCGGCGTTCGACGACTGCCCGGTCTACGTCTCGGCCCCGGACGAGCAGTGGCTGGGGCTGCGGCCGGGCAACACGGTGGTGTGGGGCGGGGGCCATGCGGCGGACCCGGCCCACGGTGGGGAGATCGAGATCGTGCCCGGTGTGCGTGCGTCGCAGCCCGGCGGGCACTTCCCGGGCAGCGTTGTGGTGCACTGGACCGCGCCCGACGGCCGCGGCGTGCTGTTCACCGGTGACACGATCGGGTCGGTCGCCGACCCGGGGTGGGTGACCTTCATGCGCTCGTTCCCCAACTGGATGCCGCTGTCCGGCGCCGTCGTCCGCCGGATTTCCGAGCACGTCTCGCGCTACGACTTCGACCGCATCTACAGCAACTTCGGCGGTTGCGTGCCGCAGGACGCCCGCGGTGCCGTCCAGCGTTCGGCGGAGCGCTACGCCGCTTGGGTCGACGGCGAGTTCGACCACCTCACCTGACCCCCGGGCGTCAGCCTGACGCGGTCTCCCGCGTGGCGAACTCCCACAGGCGCTCGGCGATCTCCGGGTCGGAGGCCTGCGCGCTGCGACCTATGAGCGTGGGCATGCCACGCATGTGCCACCAGGCGTCCGGACCCACGTAACTGCACGACGGCAGGTCGCGCGTCGCGGCGTACATGGTGGTGAGCGCCGCCTGCCCGGCCGGCTGGGCGAAAACCCCGGACACTGCGGTGATCACGCGGTTCACGCGGGCGTTGTCCGTGGCGTTGGACAGGTTGGTGGCCGCCCAGCCCGGATGAGTGAGCTGGACGTCGACCCCGGACCCGGCAGCCCGCAGCCTCCGGTCCAAGGCCAAGCCCCACACCATGTCCCCGAGCTTGGACTGGGCGTACGCCCCGGCCACCAACCATTTCCGTGAGCGGAAGTACGGGTCGTCGAAGTTTAGGTGGCCGGCCGTGTGGGCGTTCGAGGCGACGATCACCACCCGTCGTCGCACCTGCGGGAGCACGAGGTTGGTGAACAGGAACGGTCCGAGCAGGTTGACCCCGAGGAGCATCTCGAATCCGTCCGCGGTCTCCCGCCTGCGCGGCGTGACGGTGCCGGCGTTGTTGACGAGGACGTCTATGGACTCCCCGGCCACCTCCGCCGCCGCGCGACGGACGCTCTCCAGTGACGCCAGGTCCAGCTCCACCACCCAAGCCTCGCCGTGCAGCTCCTCCGCCAGCTTCGCACCCCGTGCCGTGTCGCGGACGGCGAGGACGACGCGGGCCCCGTGCCGGGACGCCGATCTGACGGTCTCGAGGCCGACGCCGTTGGTGGCGCCGGTGACGAGCCACGTCTCGCCGGTCAGGTCGGGGATGTCGATCCGTTTCTCGCTCACGCACCTAAGACTAAGGTGCCTACTCGGCAGGTCGGCGCCCGTAGCGTCTCACCGGGCTCGATCCCGTCCGTCACAACGCGGTTGCCCGCGCCAGCGGGCCGATCTCCTCTCCGGAGTCGTCGAGGATGTGCATCGTGTCGCGATCGAGGCGGGCGGTGTCCAACTCACTGAGCCAGGTGTCGACGTCCGGACATGCCATTCGGGTCGACACCACGTCATCGAACGAGATCGCGTCGCCGTCGATCGCCCAGTGTCCCCGGAGCACACTGCACCCGCACCCCATGATCCGACCGGCGACGGTGCCGGGTCGACGGTCGGGGTACAGGAGCCGACCAGGGCGACGACGGCGGACGCTGCGACGACCACAGCTGCCGCGCCAGGACATCGCCAGCGACGACCTCGACGCCACCGGCCACGTCGACACCGACCCCTTCTGGGTAATGCGCCGCATTGTGATCGACATCATCGAGCCGATACTCTGGCCGGCGACGGTGCAACTGCAGCGCAGGTGTTCAGGGCTCTCGACCAGGTGGCCGAACATGCAGGTGCGACTCACCTCGGCGCCCGAGACGAACAAGCTCAACCCGCAGGCGAGGCCACCCGGGCTGGTGGAGACCGAGGCGTTCTGCATCTTCGTCAACGAGCAGGGGATGCCCATTCGCATCAGCACCGCCGGTTTCGACACCCTCGCCGCCATGACGGGGGCCGACCGACTGCGCTGGCACGGCATGACCCCCGCACGGCCATCGGAAGACGAGCTCCTCGCGCATCCGGACCTCGGCCACCGGCCGCACCGGGTCGTCACGAGTACCTGCGCCCGGTGCCGCCCGGCAGGGCCCTGGTCGTGCGTCGGCGCAGCTACGCGGACCAGCTGCAGATGCGGATGAGTTCGGGCGAGGATGTCGCGGCCGCCGTCGCCGTTCTGTAGGCGCCGGGTGAACACCCGAGCGGCCCGCCACGGCCCTCATATGAGCTTGGTGGACTCGAGCTCACGCAGCAGGTTCTCGTTGAAGTCCATCAAGGGCCGCCGGAGCACGAGCCCCAGCAGCAGCACGGGCACGGCGAACAGCGAGAGCCACCCTAACGAGATCCAGTAGTCACCGTCGTAGACCCCGGCGATCGCCGCCCGGAGCGCGTTGACGGCGTGCGTCCCCGGCAGGAACGGGCTGATGTTCTGCGACCACTGCGGGAGCACCTGCAGCGGGTACGCGCCGCCGGACCCGGCGATCTGGATGACCAGCAGCAGGACCGCGAGCGCCTTGCCCGCGTTCCCGAACGACACCACGAGGGTGTAGGTGGTCAGGGTGAAGACGAGCGACATGACCCACCCGGCCAGGATCAGCAGCCACGGGTGCGCCGGCTCCACCCGGACGAACAGGATCAGGCCGGCGCTGACGAGCGTGCTCTGTCCGAGACCGACGACGGCGAAGATGCCGTACCGCCCGAGGTAGGTCTGATCGGGCGTCAGCAGCTCCGTTCCCGGCAGCGACCCCGCCGGGACGTCGACGCGGATCGCTACCGCGAGCAACACCGCCCCCACCCACAACCCGAGCATCATGTACAGCGGGGTCATCGCGCTGCCGAAGCTGGCGACGGGGAACACCGGGACCCGGTCGAGTTGGACAGGTCGGGACAGCGATGTGGCCAGCATCTGGGGGTCGCTGTCGATCACCTCGGTGAGCGCGCCGAGGTCTCCGGTGTCGCCGGCCTCGGCGAGCCCCGCGGACAGCTCGTCGAACCGTCCTGCCGCCGCCCTGAGGGAGTCCGAGACGGACGTCGTCGTCGCCTCCGCCTCCGCGAGGCGATCAAGCAGCGACCCCGTGTCGCCGGCGAGCGTGGACGTCGCGGCGGACACGTCGTCGCCGATTGCCGAGATGCCGGCGTCGATCGAGGTGAGCGTGGTCCCCAGCGCGTCCAACCGGGGTCTCAGGCTGGTGTCGTAGGCGTTCCTTGCATCCTGGATCGCCGCCCTCGCCTCAGCCACCAGGCCGAGCGCCTCGTCGCGGGCGGCTCCCGCGTCGGCAGCGGTGGTACGGACGCGCACCGCCGCGCCCTCGAGGCCGTCCTGCAGCGCCTGCTGCCGCGCGATCGCGGTGTCGAGCCTGGAGACCACGAGGTCGAAATCGCCCCTCGCGGCGTCGGGGATCAGCGGGGAGACGGTGGCCACGGCACTGTCGCGGAGCCGGCGGTACTGGTCGACCTGCGTCTGCACCCGGGCGGCCAGCGCGTCGAGGGCGTCGGCGGTGCCGGCTGACTGGTCGCCGAGTGCGGCATAGACCTCGTCGATGCGATCCGATACCGCCTGGTAGCTGTCGTCGCTCGCCGTCAGGGCCCCGCCGAGGGCGCCCGCCGCCGAGCCCAGCGTCGAGGTCAGCGACCGCGCCGCGTCGGCACCGCCGTCGATCGCGTCATCGGCCCGGCGCAGCGCGCGACCCGACGAGGAGGCCAGGTCCGCCGCGCCGGTCACCAACGGGGCGCTCGAGGAGATCAACGCGGTGAACATGTCCGCGGTGTCCGCGCCCGAGCGCAGCTGCGCGGCGACCTGATCGACACGAGCCTCGAGGCGGGACAGGGCGGCCCGGGTGTCGGGGTCGTCCAGTTCCTCGGAGAGCGACGAGAGGATGTTCAGCCCGACCTCCCCGAGCGTCGCGGAGAACTGCTCGTTGATCCTCGTCGACACCTCGGTCGCGCCCTGCTCGGTGATGTTGGGCGCTACCGGGTTCTTCTTCTCGTTGGTGTAGTACTCGATCGCGGTCCGCTCCCCGCCGCCGGCGTAGAACGTCAACATGTCGGCGCTGAACCGAGGCGGCAGCACGATGGCCGCGTAGTACTCCCCCGACCTCGACCCCTCGATCGCGTCGTCGCGCGAGGTGACCACCCAGTCGAGGTCATCGTTGGCCCGCAGCGCGGACAGCGCCTGCTCGCCGATGTTGATCCGCAGCGGGATGAGGTCACTCTGGTAGCCCTCGTCGGTGTTGGCGACGGCGACGGTGAGGTTCTCGGTCTCGCCGAACGGGTCCCAGGTGGCGAGGACGTTGAACCACGTGAACATCGACGGTATCAGGATCAGCCCGGACAGGACGATGATCGCCATGACATTGGTCGCGCCGTGGCGCAGGTCGCGACGCAGGAGCGCCCAGCCCCTCCTCATTCGCGCTCACCCTCGTCGCTTCCGGGGCCGGCGCGCACCAGCTCTCGGCGCAGATCGGCCTCGGACATCTCGCCCAGTTCCGTCGCCAGTTCGATGCTCTGCCTGACGTATTCGAGCATCACGAGGAACCCGGCGACCAGCAGCGCACCCAGCACCCACAGCCCGAGCAGCACCGCCTTACCCGCGGGGAGGAGCCCTCCCAGGAAACCGAGGGACAGCAGGGAGACCACGGCGACGGCGACGGCGGCGCGCAACAGGGTCGGATAGTGCCGCGTGAACCGACGTGCCCTGGCCGCCAGCTCCCCCCGGAATTCGCCCCCGTTCGTCAGCGCGTGGATGAGCTGCGGGAGCCGGTAGCGCCGTCCGGTGACGTGCACCTCTTCGGACACGAGTAGCTGCGTGGCCGCGATCCTGCGGTTGAACAGCAGAACGAAGTTGCCGAGCCGGTCACGCAGCACGAGACCGAGAAGGAACGACAGGACGACGAACACCCCGAGGGCGGCCATGCTCTTCCAGTAGTGGTCCGCGTAGAAGCCACCGATCGTCTCCCGCAGTGCGTCGATTCCGTAGGTGAACGGCAGGACGGGATTCAGCGCGCGGAAGAACCCGGGCATGAGCTCGATCGGATACAGGCCCGACGCCCCGGGGATCTGCACGATGACGAGCAGAACGCACAGTCCCTTGCCCACATATCCGAGGGCGACCGAGAGCGCGTAGACGAGGGAAGAGTACGCCAGCCCGATGAGCACACTGGTCCCAATCAGCGCGGGCGCGCTGGCCGCGTCCACGCCTATCAGGAGGATGCCGGTGGACAGGACCAGTGCCTGGACGACGCCCATCGCGGCGAGCAACAGCCAGCGCCCGAGGTAGGCCTGCTTGGTCGTCAGCCCGGTGATGCCCTCCCTGTCCACCTCGAGCTTGAAGATCACCACGAGGACGAACGCGCCGATCCACAGGGACAGGTTGGCGAACAGGGGCGCCATCGCGGAGCCGTACGCGGCCACCGGGAAGACGGGGCGTTGCTCCACCTCGACGGGTGAGGCCATGAACTGCGCGATCTCCTCGGCATCGAGTCCGGTCACCGTGCCGAGGGCATCCCAGACGTCCGCCGTGCCGAGCGCGCGCACGTCCGTACGTACCTGCTCGAGTCCCGTCTCGGCGCCGGCGAGGCTGTCCTCCAGCGCGCTGAGCGCCGTCGACGTCTGTGCGAGCTGGTCGTCCAGGCCGGCGAGGAGGGCCCGGGCCTGCTCCAGCTGCGCCCGCTGCGAGTCGATGGCGGAGGACAGCGCCCCCGCGCTCGCCGACAGGCGTGACATCGAGCCGTTGAGATCGGGGCCTGTGCTGAGGAGAACATCGCGGACGGACCGCGCCGAGTCGCTCGCGGCATCCGCGGCCGCGGCGATCGCATCCGTCGAATCCCGTATCGCGGCCGTGGTCTGCGCGACGTCGGAGTCGAGTCGTCGTACCTGATCGATGACGTCCCGGTCGTCGCTGACGCGGTTCTCGAGCAGGGCGACGGCCTCGACCAGCTGATCGGAGACCTGCGTCCCCGGGGCGGCCCCGGCGACCAGCGCCCGGACCTCACCGAGGGCCTCGCCGGCCGCCGCGGCGACCGCGTCGGCGTCGTCGAGACCGGTGCCGACGGCGACGTCCGCGCGTTGGAGGCCCGACGTGACCCGGGCGACCGATCCGCTCAGTGTCGACGCGGCGTCGGCCAGGCGCGTGGCCCCCGCCACGTACGTGCTGGTCAACGATCCGGTCAGGGTGGCCAGTTCCCGCTGCGCCTCGTCGGCGATCTGGCGCGCCTGACCGACGGCGGTCTGCACGTCGCCCAGTGTGGTGTCGACCGTGCCGAGCGTGTCCCCCGCCGAGTCGAGGCCGTCCCGGGCGCCGGACAATCCCTCCTGCAGATCGCCGATCCGTCCGCGCGCGGACGCCAGCGTGTCGACCGCGCCGTCGAGCGTGTCGACGGTGGTGCCCTGGGCGCCCCGCAGCCGGCGTTCGACCTCGCCCCCGACGTCGGTTAGCTCCTCGGTCACCGCCCCGGCGACCGCCGAGACGAAGGTGCTGTTGATCTGCGTGTCGAGCGTGGAGGCACCGACGTCGGTGATCTTCGGGGACACCGCGTTCGTCTTCTCGTTGACGTAATAGGTCAGGGACGGAGGGGTGAAGGTTCCCAAGCTGACGCTCAGCAGGTCGCGGCTGAAATCCGGGGGGATGATGATCGCCGCGTAGCTGGAACCGCTCCTGACCGCGTCCATCGCGTCGTCCTCGTCGAGGAATTGCCACCCGAGCTGATCGTTGCTCTCGAGCTGGTCGACCACCTGGGCGCCGACGTCGACCTCTCCGGTGAGGGTGGAGCTACCGCCTTCGTCCTGGTTCACGACCGCGACGCTGACGTTGCCGGTTCGCGAGTACGGGTCCCAGAATGCGGCGATGTTGACCCAGGCGTACAGCGACGGGGTGATCATGGCGCCCAGGATGACGATCCACGTTTTGCGCACGAGAGCGAGCCGCCTGACATCTCGCGAGAACACCCGAAAGACGTTGCGCATCCACATCTCCTGCAGCTCGATCCTGTCGAACGGTACACCGCCCCACCCCTGCGCCGAGGCCACGGCTTCGGAACAACCCGCGGGGCCGGTGGGTACTTTCAAGGCCATGCTCGAGCCACAGGATCTCGCCGACCAGTTGCCCCACCCGATCGGGTTCGTCCTCGGCGGTGGGGGCAGCCTGGGCGCGGCCCAGGTGGGGATGCTCGAGGCACTGGCGGAGATCCCGCTACGTGCGCACCTGGTGGCCGGCACCTCCGTGGGAGCGCTGAACGGTGCGGTGGTGGCGTCGGACCCGGCCGGGGCCGCGCATCGTCTCTCCCACATCTGGCACGACCTCCAGAACGACGCGATCATGCCGGGGGGATTTTGGGCGCGTCTGACCACGGTGCTCCGTAGCCGCACCAACCTCTACGACAGCCCGCGCATCGGTCGTCTGGTGACCGAGGAGATCGGCGTGGACCACATCGATGAGCTCGCCCTGCCCTACCTCGCGATGGCAGTCGACGCGGACACCGCTGAGCCGGTCCGGATGACGGACGGGCCACTCCTCAGCGCGATGTTGGCCAGCTCGGCGATCCCCGGCGTCTTCCCGGTGGTCCGCCGTGGCGACCGCGATCTGTACGACGGAGGGCTCGTCGCGAACACCCCGGTGCTCGAGGCGCTGGCGATGGGCGCTGGCTCGCTGGTGGTTCTCGACTGCAACTACCCCGATCGGCAGATCACGCGCCCGACCACCGTGCCCGAGGCGGTCCTGTACGCCGCCACGATCGCGGCTCGACAGCAGTTGGAGCGCGACCTGCCCGTGGCCGCCCGCGAGGTCCCCGTTCTGGTGCTGCCCGGGCCCGAGTATCTCCCCCGCCTGTCCCCCCTCGATTTCCGCGGGTCCACGCCGTTGATCGCCTCGGCGTACGAGGCCGGTCGCGATTTCCTGTCCACCGTGCAGGTGGACGGCCCGGGTCTGTACCGCCGGTGACCGGCGCGGGGCCGGTGCCGCGCAAAGCTCGGACGCTTCCCGGGCGGGAGGCGATCGGACTACTCTGGCGCTCATGACCCGCCTCTCATCGGCGAGCGTCGCCGCGGTCGGCGCCCTCGTCGTCGTCGCCTCCCTCACGACCCCCGCGGCCGCCGCGCCCACCGCCCCGACCAACCCGCCACCCACGTGGTCCGGGCTCGACACCCGCCAGTGGACCGCTCCGATCCCCGCTCCCGGCGCGGCCGCGGCGACGGTCCCGCTCGACCCCGCGCTCTCGCTGCCGCAGGCCGGGCGGGCGGTGCGGCAGGCGTACGGGACGATCGACCAGCACGGCCGCACCGCGATCGCCACGTCCGCCGTGTTCCTCCCGCACGGAACCCCGTCCCCCGGCGGCTGGCCCGTCGTGGCGTGGGCGCACGGCACCACCGGCCTCGGCGACGACTGCGCGCCGTCCACCCAGCCGCGCTCGGAGCGCGACGCCGAGTACCTCGGCCACTGGCTGGACCGCGGATACGCCGTGGTGGCCGCGGATTACGTGGGCCTCGGCACCCCCGGGCTGCTCAGCTACCTCAACGGGCAGGCCGCCGCGCGCGGGATCGTCGACTCGATCACCGCGGCGCGAGCAGACGGCCTGCCGCTGTCCGACAGGTGGGGACTCGTGGGGCAGTCGCAGGGCGCCGGCGCCGCACTCGTCACCGCGACCCGCGCCACCGAACTCGGCGCGCCGGCGGGCCTCGACTACCGGGGCGTCGTCGCGACCGGTGCGCCGGCGAACATAGAGCACTTGTTCCAGTGGGGCGGCCCCGGATTCCCGCCGGTGAACCTCCCGACCGGGCTCAACCTGTACGCGATGTACATACTCGCCGGGTTCCGCGACCAGCACCCGGAGCTCGACATCAACGGGCTCCTCACACCGCAGGGTCGCGAGATGGTCGACGCCGCCGAGACGCTCTGCTACTCCGCGATGCGGGAGAAGGTCGGCGACTTCCAGGTTTCGCAGGCGCTGGCGCGGCCACTGCAGGAGATCCCCGACGTCTTCGGACACCTCCGCCGCTACATGGGCACGCCGGCAATGGGCTACGACCGGCCCGTATTCCTCGGCCAGGGACTGCTCGACATGGACGTCCCCGCCCCCTCGGCGCTGTCGCTCGCCGCCGAGATGACGCTCACCCGGCAGCCGCTCGAGCTGCACGTCTACCCGGACCGGGACCACAGCGGGACCGTCTACGCGGCGATCCCAGACGCCACCGCGTTCCTCGACCGGGTCATGAGGTGACGCCGGGGTGACGAGCACGGGGTGGCCAGGCGGCCACCGTTACCCCCCTCTACACCGGGTGTCCATATGCGGAGTTTCATAAATGCTGGCCAGCGGCACCGGGGCGGGACTCGGCAAGGTGAGGGTCGTCATATTTGTTACCGACTTGTCACCAAGCGCTCGGTCAGGTTAGAGTTTCGCCATCGCCGCGCGGGGATGTTTCAGGGACTCCCCGCGCGGCTGACTTAATTTCGGACGACGGTAGGATTCCTAGAACCTGTTCTAGTAGCGTGGTGGTCATGAGCGCCCTCGACTTCGAGTCCACCAGCAAGACCATCACCGCCGGCCGCTTCGAGCTGCACTACCACGAGGCGGGCGAGCAGAGCGTCGCCGAGCCCGAGAGCGCGGTCCCCGTCCTCTTCCTGCACGGATCCGGCCCCGGCGTGACCGCGTGGTCCAACTTCGCCGGCAACTTCCCCGTCTTCGCCGAGCGTTTCCACACCATCCTGCTGGACATGCCGGGATTCGGGAAGAGCTCCGACCTGGAGTGGGAGAAGGCTTACCCGCTCATCGCCGCCGAGGCTATCGACGCGTTCTGCGAGGCCAAGGGCATCGAGAAGGTCGACATCATCGGTAACTCCATGGGCGGCAACGTCGCCTGCGAGACCGCTCTGGCCTACCCGCACCGGGTCCGCAAGATGGCGCTCATGGGCCCCGGCGGCCTGGCTGCTCCCCTGTTCACGCCCGAGCCGAGCGAGGGATCGCGTCGGCTGTTCGAGTTCCTCGCGGAGCCGTCCGACAAGGCCATGGCGGCCTGGGTCGACACGATGGTCGGCAACAAGAAGGTCGTGGACGAGGACCTCATCCGCGCCCGAACCGAGGCCGCCACCGCCCCGGGCGCCGTCGAGCGAATGTACTCCGTGTTCGGCTCGATCCTCAAGCCCGAGAACGCCTACACGCCGCTGTACGCCCGCGCCTCGCAGATCCGGCAGGAGACCATGCTCATCTGGGGCCGCGACGACCGCATGCTCCCCTACGAGCAGGCCCACTTCGCCTTCCGCCAGCTCCCGCGCGCCGAGCTCCACGCCTTCTCCCGCTGTGGCCACTGGGCGATGATCGAGCAGAAGGACAAGTTCGAGCGCCTCGTGATCGACTTCCTGCTCAACTGACCCGGCGGCGGTGCGGGCCGGGCGCCGGTGCGGCCGCGGGAGCCAGTCGCGGTGGCCGGTCGCGGCAGTGCCGGGGCAGTGCCGGGGCAGGGGCGAGGCGTTAGCCTCGGACCATGACCGACACGCCGCAGCCCGACCAGCCCGCCGTCGACCCGCAGACCGGCGAGGATCTGTCGTGGAAGCAGACCCCGGTGGCGATCGTCCTGCTCGACCGGCCCGCCCCCGGCCACGACGAGGTCGGTGAACTGCTCACCGAGATCTTCGAGGGGTCGTACGAGGTCGAACGGGGCACCGACGACGACCCCGCCACCGCCGTCTACATCGAGGACGCGACGGTCATCGTGTCCGCGGTCGACGCAGCGGTGCCGGAAGCCATCGAGTACACGCGTGACCTGGCCGCCTGGAAAGGCGGCGAGGCCGTGGTGGAGTCGCACCGGTCCCAGGTCGTCGTGGCGGCGTTCCGGTGGGGACCGATCGGGGACGACGGCGAGCCGGGCGAACCCGAGTACCTGGACCCCCGGCTCGACACGCTCCGTTGCGAGCTGGCGGTCGCGAACGTCACGGCGGCCCTGACCGCGCTGCCCGGCGCGGTGGCCGTGAGCGTGGGCGGCGCCGCGGCGACCCTGCCGGCCGGCCCGTACCGCGATCTCGTGACGGGCAACCCCGTGCCGGCGCCGGCGCTCGTCGGGGTGCGGGCCGGGATGCAGACCGAGACCACCTCGTGCGTCTACACCAGCGGAATGGGCCGGTTCGGCCGGATGGACCTCGAGCGACTCGACGTGGACGCTCCGCCCGCGGCCGCCTACGCCGAGATGTGCAACCTCGTGGCCTACTCGCTGGCCACCGGGACGATTTTCCAGCCCGGCCTGACCCTCGAGGTGGGCGGCCCACAGCCGCTCGTCGCCACCGCCGGGGTCTCACCGTTCACCGGGCAGGAGATCCTCCGGTTGGCACCCGCCGACCATCCGTGAACCCCGCCGGCCGGCCGTGAACCCTAGGGGCGCTGGCGGCCGTTCCGCTCGACGACCAACCGCGTGGTGGCGGCCAGCTGGAACGGCCGGATCACCGGCTCGATGCGGCTGATCAGCCGCTCCTTCTTGAGCTTGGCGATCACACTGCGCACCAGTTCCGGCAGCGGGTTCCCGGCGTGGTCGACCAGCGGGTAGATCCGCACCTCCGGCGCCACGCGGGCCATCTCCACGATCGCGTCGACATGGTCGGCCAGATCCATGCGGTCGGCATAGGTGAACAGCAGGTGCGAGCACAGCACCAGGTCGGCCGAGTCGTCGGCGAGAGGGAGCGAGGGAAGAGCCCCGGCCACATACCGCTCGGGGGCGGTGGCCAGGTGGCCCAGCATCCGGTCGGCCGCCGAGCGGCGGATGACCTCGTGCCCCACGACCCCGCCGCGGACGTCCCAGTCATAGTCGAACTCACGCGCGTGCTTCTGCGCCAGGGACCGCTCGACGTCCTCGAGGATCCGGCCGCGGAGGTCGTCCGCGCCGAGCGCGTACTGCGGGTCCACCGCGACGGCGTCGCCACCGGCCGCACAGATCTCGGCCACCACGCTGGCCGCGCCACCGGGGCAGTCGACGATGCGCCACTTCAGGTCGGCCTCGTCCAGGCCGAACATATCGGTGTACTCGTCCAGCGACCGTGCACTGACGAGGACATCGGTGTCCTCGAGCGCGTGGAAGGTGGTGTGGGGACTTGCGGTCACCTGGGGACTCTCCTGAATTCGGCTGGCCCGGTCCTGTCCCGAGCCGTGGGGTCTGAATCGTTGACCCGGGTTCCGTCGGAGACCGCCTCGCATGGCGGATGCGGCCCGACCGATCCCGGCGGGCCCTCGCATCGTCGGTACTACGCCAAGACGGCGTGGGCGATGCGGGACCACGTCGGTCCGCCTCGCCAGCACATCAGCACGTCTTTGGGCACGCCCTCACCGTAACAGCGGGGTCGGACACCGGCCACCGGGAAGTTCACGGTGTTCAGGAGAGGCTGCCACACGAGGGCCCGGACGGCCGTGAGGTGGGACACACCTACGACTCGACACGCGTTAGGGTTCTGCCCCATCGGCGTGGGTCCCCTGCCGCGCGGTCTCGACCCCGGGAGCATTCGTGAGAACACCGTCCAGCCGGCGCACATCATCCGGACCATCCACCGTCGCCGGAGCCCTCGCGCTGGGTGTCGCGGTCGCGCTGGCCCCCGCCCTGGCCCTTGTCGGCGCCCCCGAGGCCGCCGCCCAGGGGTCGTCCACCGCGCCGGATCGCACCGCGTTCTACGTCCCGCCGGCCGAGCTCCCCGCCGACCCGGGCGCGATCATCCGCACCCAGCCGATGACCATCACGCCGAGCCTGCCCGATGTGATGGACGGCGGTGCGCTGCCCGCCGACGCCCAGCGGATCATGTACCGCTCCACCGGCGCCGCGGGCGGTCCGATCGCCGTCACCGGCACGTTCCTGCAGCCCAAGGCGCCCTGGACCGGCCCCGGGCCGCGCCCGCTCGCGGTGGTGACGCCCGGAACACAGGGGCAGGGCGACCAGTGCGCGCCGTCGCGCTCCATGGAGGTGGGCCTGGGTATCCAGACCGCGCCCCCGTCGATGGCTGCCGGGTACGCGATCATCGACGCGCTCACGATGGTGATGGAAGGCTTCGCCGTCGTCGTCACCGACTACGAGGGGCTCGGCACGCCCGGCCACCACCCGTACGTCAACCGCGACTCCCAGGGCCGGTCGGCCCTCGACGCCGCCCGCGCGGCGGTGCGGCTTCCCGGCACGGACCTCGCGCCCGACTCCAAGACCGTGGTCAGCGGCTACTCGCAGGGCGGTGGCGCCGCCGCCGCGGCCGGGGAGATGCAGCCGGACTACGCACCCGACGTGAACCTGGTCGGCATCGCGGCGGGAGCGCCGCCGTCCGACATGCTCGGCACGCTCGACCGCGTGGACGGCGGACTGCTCACCGGCGCGGTGGGGTACGCGATCAACGGCATCCTGCAGGTCCACCCCGAGCTGCGTCCGGCGTTCGACCGGCATCTCAACGCCGAGGGGCAGCGCATGCTCGAGGTGACCGCCGGGCAGTGCGTCGCCGAGACGGCGTTCGCCTACGGCCTGAAGCGTACGAACGAGTTCACCGTGGACGGCCGCTCGCTCGGCGACGCCGCGCGGTCGGAGCCGGAGATCGTCCGGGTGCTCGAGGGCTACAACCTGGGCAGGGTCGCGCCGGCGGTGCCGGCGCTGGTCATGATCGGCAGGAACGACGACGTCGTGCCGCACCACACGGCCGTGGACCTCGTCCGCGACTGGTGCGAACAGGGCACCACCGTGGAGCTGCGGACGGCCGAGGTGCCGTCGATCGCCCCCGGCCTGGTGATCGACCACGCCATCCCGATGCTCTCCGAGCGGTCCACGAACGCCCGCTACCTCCTGGACCGTGTCCTCGACCGCCCGGCGACGAGTTCCTGCGGGACCGTCTGAGGCGGCCGGCGCGCCTCGGACCGGGCCGGTCCGGGGCTGGCCGGGCCGGGGCCGGCCCACCCCGGCTCAGGGCAGGTTGTGGTGGAACGCCTGCTGCTGGCTGAGGCGGGAAATCCGCCAGCCGTCGCCGGAGCGGACGAAGTCGAGGAGGTACCAGAGCCCGTAGAAGAACACCTGCTGGTCCTTCTCCTCCACCGGCTTCAGCGCCATCGGGTTGAAGCACATGCAGCGCCCGGTGGCCGAGTCGCCGTCAAGACGGACCTCGAGGTTGCCCATGAGGTGCTGTGTGGCGGCGAAGATCGGCAACATCTCGGCCAACCACGCGCGCACCGCCGGGTAGTCGTCCTCCGAGCCGCCGGACGCGGCGTAGCTCACCCGGGCGTCCGGGGTGAACACCGTGTCCAGCCCGTCGAAGTCCCGCGAATCGATGCAGGTCGCGTACGTGGTCATGAGGTCCTGCAGGTCCCAGCGGTCGGATAGTTCGGCCAGTGTTCGGCTCATGCTCCCTACGCTAACGTGGCCTTATGCAGTACGAGGAGGAAGTCCGCGCCCGCGAGGCGATCGAACAGCTCAAGTACCGGTACTGGCGGGCCTGTGACGCCAAGGATCCCGAGGGCTTCCGGTCCTGCTTCGTGGCCTCCGGTGGCGTGCTGGACTTCGGCCCCCTGGGGCGGACCGACCCGGACACGATGGTCGGGATCTTCCGCCAGATCGCGCTGGCGACCGCCTCCGACGGCGGCCCGCGGATTCTCGACATGCACCACGGCTTCATGCCGTCGATCATCGTGGAGGGCGGCGATCCCAGCAGCCCGCCGCAGCGCGCCACGGGGACCTGGACCCTGCAGTTCCGCCAGGTGGACCGGGACAAGGGCACCGAGACGCTCTCCACCGGCGAGTACTCGGATGCGTATGTCATCGAGGACGGCCGCTGGGTGATGGCCGAATGCCTGTTCACCCCGGGCTGGTCGGTCACCCGCACCCTCGACGACGCCACCGTGACCTACCCCGAGGTCCACACCGTCCCGGGGGCCGCCACCGCCGGAGCGGACTCGTGAGCGCCCGCGTCGCCCTGGTGACCGGTGGCAGCCGCGGCGTCGGACGCGGGGTGGCCACCGCACTCGCGCAGGCCGGGTGGACGGTCTACGTGACCGGCCGGTCCGCCGAGCGCCTGCAGGGCACGATCGACGCGGCCTCCGGCGCCCCGGGCGAGATCCGCCCACTCGAATGCGACCACTCCCGGGACGACGAGATCGTCGCCGTCGTCGCACGGATCGCCGAGCAGGCCGGACGCCTGGACCTGCTGGTCAACAACGTGTGGACCAACCCCAAGGGCTTCATGGGGTTCAACGGCAAGTTCTGGGAGCGGCCCGCCGGCGACTGGGACGCCCTCATGGGCGTCGGTCTGCGCGCGCACTACGTCGCCAGCTGCGAGGCCGCCAAGGTGATGGTGCCGCAGGGCTCCGGGCTGATGGTGAACATCTCGTCGTTCGGTTCTCGCGCACCGTTCCACACCGTGCTCTACGGGATGAGCAAGACCGCCCTCGACAAAATGGCTTCCGACATGGCGCACGAACTCGCCGGCACCGGGGTCTCCACCCTCTCGCTGTGGTTGGGCCTCATCCGCACGGAACTGCTGCTGTCGCTGGGGATGGACGACTTCAACGGCTTCCCGCTGGACCGCGCCGAGGACCCCACCTTCGTCGGACGGGTCATCGCCGCCCTCGCCGAGGACCCCGACCTGACCCGGATAAGCGGCTCGACCGTCATCACCGCCGAGTACGGGCGCGAGAAGGGAATAAGGAACGACGACGGCGAGGTGCCCCTGTCGCACCGCGGTGCTTTCGGCGGGGGTCCGCTCTTCCCGCCGGTGACCGACGAGCAGCTGGGTCTGGACACGGTGGACGAGGTGGCCGCGGCGGGCGGTCACAACGGGTTCGGCGGGCGGTAGGGATGACATCCGGCGACCACCGGGACCACAGCGCCCACGGAGACCACAGCGCCCACGGGGACTCCGACGACCCGCTCGAACGCCTCGAGCGGAACGAGCGGCAGGCCAACCAGGCCTTCCGGTACGTGCTGCTGTCGATCGTCGCGATCGTGGTCATGGCGACCGTGATCGTGATGCTGGAGGGCGGGATTGACGAGGAGTGCACGGACGAGGGGGCGCTGTGTATGACCGCCGACCGCGTCGAGGTGGTCGTCCTGCCGCTGCTGCTGTCGGTCATCCTGGCGGTGACGGCGGGCGTGACGACCTACCGGCGG
Source organism: Dietzia sp. MNB45 (assembly GCF_051994785.1). Taxonomy (NCBI): domain Bacteria; kingdom Bacillati; phylum Actinomycetota; class Actinomycetes; order Mycobacteriales; family Dietziaceae; genus Dietzia; species Dietzia sp. MNB45. The sequence continues at coordinate 3,733,424 of NZ_CP163397.1, forward strand.
TGGAAGCAGCGCATCCGGTGGCGGCCGTGGCTGTTCGCGACCTACGCGATGTGGATGGTCACCACCGCGTACCTCATCGTCTCCTCTTCGGCGGTGTTCGTCCGGGCCGGCTGAGGGCGGCCACTTCCCTAAAGACCTCGCCCACGCACGAAATGCGCTACCCGGATTCCGGATCGGCTACCCGCACGGGAGTAGCGGATCCGGAATCCGGGTAGCGGATCCGGGGCCGGGCCGGGGCCAGGTCGGGCAAGCCAGCCGCATCGCCCAGCCCTCAGGGGACGATGTTGACCATCTTGCCCGGCACCACGATGACCTTCCTGGGCGCCGCGCCGGCGAGGTTCTCCTGCACCTTGGCATCTGCCAGGGCCGCGGCCTCGACATCAGCGGGCGAGGCGTCGGCGGGAACGGTGATGCGCGAGCGCACCTTGCCCTTGATCTGCACCGGGTACTCGACGGAGTCCTCGACCAGGTAGGACTGGTCGTGCTCGGGGAACGGCCCGTGGGCGAGCGACCCGGTGTGCCCGAGCCGCGACCACAGTTCCTCGGCCAGGTGCGGGGCGACGGGCGCCACCATGAGCACCAGCGGCTCGACGACCGAGCGCGGCGCGCCCGGCCCCTCGGTCGGGTACGTCTTGGTCAGGGTGTTGACGTACTCGATGAGCTTGGCGATCGCGGTGTTGTCGCGCAGGCCCGCGAAGTCGTCGCGGACCCCGGCGATGGTCTTGTGCAGCGCCTTGAGCACGTCCTCGCCCGGCGCGCCGTCCGCCGACTCGGTGTCGGTGACGCGGACCTCGCCGGTGTTCTCGTCGATCACCACGCGCCAGAGCCGCTGCAGGAAGCGGTGCGCGCCCACGACGTCCTTGGTGGCCCAGGGCCGGGAGGTGTCGAGCGGGCCCATGGACATCTCGTATACGCGCAGGGTGTCGGCGCCGTAGGAGTCGCAGATCTCGTCCGGGGAGACGGAGTTCTTGAGCGACTTGCCCATTTTCCCGTACTCCTGGGTGACCTCGATCTCGGCGGCGTCGGCGCCTGCGGAGGTGTCGGTCCAGTAGAACTTCCCGTCGCGCTCGGTCACCTCGGCCGCCGGCACGTAGACGCCACGGGCGTCGGTGTAGGCGAAGGCCTGGATGTAGCCCTGGTTGTACAGGCGTCGGTAGGGCTCCTCGCTGGTGACGTGGCCAAGGTCGAACAGCACCTTGTGCCAGAAGCGGGAGTAGAGCAGGTGCAGCACGGCGTGCTCGACGCCGCCCACGTAGAGGTCGACGCCGCCCGGGTCGTTCGCGCCGTGGGTCTCGGGCCGGGGCCCGGTCCAGTAGCGCTCGTTCTCCAGTGCGCACAGCTGCTCGGAGTTGGTGGGGTCGATGTAGCGCAGCTGGTACCAGCTCGAGCCGGCCCAGTTGGGCATGACGTTGGCGTCGCGGGTGTAGGTCTGCAGGCCGTCCCCGAGGTCGAGCTCGACGGTCATCCAGTCGGTGGCCTTGGCCAGCGGCGGGGACGGCACGGAGTCGGCGTCGTCGGGGTCGAACGAGACGGGCTTGTAGTCCTCGACCTCGGGCAGCTCGACGGGCAGCAGCTCGTCGGGCAGGGCGTGGGGCACACCGTCGGAGTCGTAGACCACCGGGAACGGCTCGCCCCAGTAGCGCTGGCGGGCGAACAGCCAGTCGCGCAGCTTGTACTGGATGGTGCCCTCGCCGGTGCCCTGGCCCTCGAGCCAGGCGATGGTGGCGGCCTTGGCCTCGTCCACGGCCAGCCCGTCGAGCACCAGCCCGCCGGAGTTGGTGGAGTTCACGGCCACGCCGTCGCCGGTGAAGGCCTCGGCCTGCACGTCGATCTCCGAGCCGTCCGCCGGCGCCACGACCTGCACGATGGGCAGTCCGAAGGCTCCTGCGAACTCGTGGTCGCGAGCGTCGTGGCCGGGCACGGCCATGATCGCGCCGGTGCCGTAGCCCATGAGCACGTAGTCGGCGACGAACACGGGGATCTGCTCGCCGTTGACCGGGTTGATGGCGTGGACGCCGACGAAGACGCCGGTCTTCTCCTTGTTCTCCTGGCGTTCCAGGTCGGTCTTCTGCGCTGCGCGCCGGCGGTACTCCACCACGGCCTCGGCGGGCGAGGAGTGGCCGCCGGTCCAGCGCTCGTCGAGCCCGCCCCCGGCGCCCGCACCGCCCGCGCCGGTCTCCGGCCAGAACGGGCCGGCCAGCTCGTCGACCAGCGGGTGCTCGGGCGACAGGACCATGTAGGTGGCGCCGAAGAGGGTATCGGGGCGGGTGGTGAACACCTCGATGGACTGGTCGGCCACGGCGAAGCGGACGCGGGCGCCCTGCGAGCGGCCGATCCAGTTGCGCTGCATGGACTTGACCTTGTCGGTCCAATCGAGGCGGTCGAGATCGTCGACCAGCCGGTCGGCGTAGGCGGTGATCCGCATCATCCACTGGCTCAGGTTCTTGCGGAAGACGGGGAAGTTGCCGCGCTCGGAGCGGCCCTCGGCGGTGACCTCCTCGTTGGCCAGGACGGTGCCCAGCCCGGGGCACCAGTTGACCGTGGAGTCGGAGAGGTACACCAGCCGGTGGGCGTCGAGGACCTTCTCTTGCTCGGCGCGTGAGAGCTCGGCCCAGTCGCGGCCGGCGTGCTCGCCCGGCAGGGGGCGGGCACCGGAGACGAACTGCTCGACCAGCTCCGCGATGGGCCGGGCGCGGCCGGTGCGGGTGGGGTGCTCGCCGCCGTCGATCGCGCGGGCGGGGGCCTCGGGGTCGTACCAGGAGCCGTGGATCTGCAGGAAGATCCACTGGGTCCAGCGGTAGAAGTCGGTGTCGGTGGTGGCGAACACGCGGCGGCGGTCGTGGCCCAGGCCGAGGCGGCCGAGCTGGCGCTCCATGTTGGCGATGTTGGCCTCGGTGGTCACGCGCGGGTGCTGACCGGTCTGGACGGCGTACTGCTCGGCGGGCAGGCCGAAGGCGTCGTAGCCCAGGGTGTGCAGGACGTTGGTGCCGAGCATGCGGTTGTAGCGGGCGAAGACGTCGGTGGCGATGTAGCCGAGCGGGTGGCCGACGTGCAGCCCGGCGCCCGACGGGTAGGGGAACATGTCCTGAACGAAGAGCTTGTCCTCGGGCGGGGCGGCGCCGTCCGGGTCGGCGAGGGGGCCGACGGGGTTCGGGGCCTCGAACGTGCCGCGCTCGGCCCATTCGGCCTGCCAGCGCGACTCGATCTGCCCGGCCAACCCGGCTCCGTAGCGGTGGGCCGGTCCGGTGTCGGACTGCGGTCCGGTGTCGGACTGCACGCCGGTGACGGTCTGGTCGCTGCTGCTCACGGTTGTCTGCTCTCCCTGGTATCGCCGGTGCCCACACGCAGGCGGTGTCCAGCCTAAACCCTGGGGCGGGTCGGGCCGCGTCAGCGTGCGGGCACCGCCCCGTCGGCCTAAGGCGGGGCTGATCAGCCCCTGGCGGCGCGACGCCCGGCGATGAGGGCGTCGAGGCCATAGCGCCCGGTGCCGACCAGACCGAACACGGCGACGGCCAGGCCGATCACGGCGACGAGCTCCCAGCCACCGTCGGCGGCGTAGATGCCGGCGGCCTTGTGGACGTAGGCGTAGGCACCGACCATGACGACGACGACGAGGACGGCCACCGCCTGGGTGAGTGGTGGCGGTCGTGGTCGGCATGCGACTCCCCCAGTAGATGATGTGACACACATTCCTTGCCGGCCCTATGTGTTGTGTCAACTAACCGGGTACGCTGGGTGCATGGCTGAACAGGTTCCGGGTCAGGACGTGCGATGGTTGGACGACGAGGAGAAGGCGCTGTGGCGTGACTACCTCGCGATCCAGGGGCGCCTGCATCTGGAGATCCAGCGCGACCTCAAGACCTCGTCGAGCCTCACGGAGCCCGAGTTCGAGGTGCTGGTCTACCTCAGCGAGGCCGACGGTCCGCTGCGGATGACCGCGCTCGCCGACGCGTTGCAGTGGGAGCGCAGCCGCCTGTCCCACCAGGTCACCCGGATGGTCAAGCGCGGACTCGTGGAGCGCACCAGCTGCCCCGACGACGGCCGCGGGGCGTTCGTGTCCACCACCGACGAGGGCATGGCCGAGATCGAGAAGGCCGCGCCCGATCACGTCGCCACGGTGCGGCGGGAGTTCCTCGACCGCCTCAGCGCAGAGGACAAGCGCGAACTCGCCCGGCTGCTCGCCCTGGTCCGGGGTCCCGGCGGGGCTGAGGCGAATCGGAGATCCGACGTCGCGGGCGTACCCTCGGTGGCGTGAACGCAGTGCTCGTGGTGGTCATGGTGCTCCTCGTGGGGCTCGCCGTCGTGCTCGCGGGCACGGGTGTCGCGGCGCTCGTCGGCAGACTGCCCGGCAACGGCGTCCTGGGCGTACGCACCCCGGAGACCCGCCGCTCCCCCGAGGCCTGGGAGCTCGCCAACCGCGCCGCCGCACCCTCGTTCCTCGGCTCCGGTCTCGTCCTGCTGCTCGGTGCGCTCGCCCTGGGACTGATCGGCGGATGGGTCGGCGGCCTCGTCGTCGTCGTCTCCCTCGTCGCCTCCCTCGCCCTGCTCAGCGTCGCCGGCCTCGCCGGGGCACGCGCGGCGGCCAGATGGGACGCCACATCCGGCGACCAGGGCGGCTGTGGCTGCGGCCCCGACGGCTGCGGCGGCCACTCCGCCGGCGCACCCGACCCCGCCGCCTCCGACGCCTCCACCTGCGGTGACGCGGGCTCCTCCCCCGACGGCGCCGCCTCCTGCTCCCCCGCCGGCTCCACGCCCGGCGACCCCGCCGCCGACTGCGGCGTCACCGGCGGCTGCGGCACCTGCGTCCTGCAGGGCATGTGCGAGACGGAGAGCACGGGCCCCTGACCCGGCCGCGAGCCGGCCACTGAGCCCCCACCGAACCGGCCACCGGCTCGTCCCGTGGCAGTCGGTCCGGTGGCCGTCGCGCACGGCCGCCTCTACGGTCGAGAGGTCCATCCGTCTCACACCGCGAAGGAGAGCCTCATGGCCGACACCGCAGCCGCCGGGGACGTCGTCGACATCCTCACCGCCGACCACCGCGAGATGGTCGGACTCCTCGAGTTGATCGAGGACACCGCCGACCCGGAGGAGCGTCGCTCGCTGGCGGACTCCGCCATCGCCGAGGTCGTGCGCCACTCCGTGGCCGAGGAACTGTTCGTCTACCCCGTCTACGAGCGCGAGGTCCCGGACGGCGCGGACGAGGTCGAGCACGACAAGGAAGAGCACCAGGAACTCGAAGAGGTGATGAAGGAGCTCGAGGGCCTGGACGCCGGGAGCGCCGAGTTCATCGCCACCGTGAAGCGGTTCAAGGAACTCCTCGACCACCACGCCGACGACGAGGAGGCGGACCAGTTCCCCAAGATGCGGAAGCACATCTCCGCCGAGGACCTGGTCGACCTGGGCCGCAAGGTCGAGGCCGCCAAGAAGATCGCCCCCACCCGGCCGCACCCCGGCTCACCGCACTCCGAGCTGTTCCACATGACCCTGGGACCCGGCGTCGGCATGGTCGACCGCCTCCGCGACGCCCTCAGCGGGCGGGCCAAGAACACCTGACACCTCCGCTCGCGGCCCGGGCGACCACCCGCGCGGGGCCGGGCCACGCGCTCTCAGCTGCTAGTTCGACAGGCTGACCAGCACGGCGACCAGGCCGCAGGTGGCCATCACGACGACCAACACCACCAGACCGACGTTGTGGGCCGCCCGGGTCTGCGGCACCTCGGCCCCGCGGACGAACCGCCCGACCCGCCGCTCGTGGTGGCGCTGCACCCGGAGCAGCGCCAGCAGCGGGACCACGGTGAGCAACGAGAACACCGACGCCCAGAACACCGACGTCTCCGCCACCAGCTTGGCGATGAGGACGATGTTCACGCCCACCACGGCCCACGTCCGGGCCCACGACAGGCTGGTGCGCTCGGCGGCCAATCCCGCGTCGGGCGGAACCGCCCGCGGTTCCACCCCGATCCGCCGCTGCCGGGGCGTGCTCATGCGAAGGTGCCGCCCAGGATCGCCACGATGAGCAGGACCGCGCCGATCGAGATCCCCAGCACCAGCAGGATGGATGCCTGCGGCATGGGCAGCGGCCGCTGGTGACGCATCGAGGCCTCGATCCGGATCCACCGCCGGAACGCCACGATCGCGAGGACCGCCGCCAGCACCAGCAGGATGCAGGCCAGCGGCGTGCGGACGATCTCGGGGATCTCGTCCCCCGCGAAGGCCTCCATCGCCACCGCGCCCGCCGTCAACCCGAGGCTGGTGCGGATCCAGGCCAGGAACGTGCGCTCGTTGGCGAGCGTGAACCGGGGGTCCGGTTCCTCGCCGTCCCGCAACGCCCTGGGCCGCCACCCCTCCGGGGCCTGTCCGGTCTGTCCGGCCTGTCCAGTCATCGCCTGCGCTCCGTCATGGTGCCGAGCCTATCGGTCGCCCCCCGACGCCCTGGTGGTGGAATAGGCGGATGGGCATTCTGCGTCGTCTCCGGATCGAGCCGTTCATCCTGGCGATCCTGGCGGCGGTGGTGGTCGCCGCGTTCCTGCCCGCAACCGGTGGCGCGGCCGACGCGCTCGACTGGGTGACGACGATCGGCATCGCCGTGCTGTTCTTCCTCTACGGCGCGCGCCTCGAGCCCCGGGAGCTGGTGGTCGGCCTCACGCACTGGCGGCTCCACTCGGTCGTGCTCGCCTCGACGTATCTCCTGTTCCCGCTCCTCGGCCTGCTCGGCCAGTGGCTCCTCACGCCCGTGCTCGGCGCCTCCCTGGCCGCCGGGTTCCTGTTCCTCACGCTGGTCCCGTCGACCGTCCAGTCGTCCATCACCTTCGTGGCGATCGCCCGCGGGCACGTCAGCGCGGCGGTGGTGTCGGCGTCGGTGTCCAACCTGCTGGGTGTGGTGATCACTCCCCTGCTGGTCTTCGCCCTGATGACCACCGACGGGTCCGTGGTCATCACGTGGGACTCGGTCGGCACGATCTTCCTGCAGCTGCTCCTGCCGTTCGTGGTGGGCCAGCTCCTGCGGACCTGGGTCCTGCCGGTCATCCGCAGGATCAAGCGGATCGCCCTGTTCGACAAGACCGTCATCGTGCTGGTGGTCTACGCGGCGTTCTCCGACGGGGTCGCCGACGGGATCTGGTCGACGATCGGCGTCGGCGAGTTGGCCTGGCTGATCGTCGCGTGCTGCGTGCTGCTCGCGGTGGTGCTGGGTCTGACCGAACTCGCCTCCCGGGCCCTGGGTTTCGAGGACCGGGACAAGCGCGTCGTGCAGTTCTGCGGGTCCAAGAAGTCGCTGGCCACGGGGTTGCCGATGGCGGCCGTGCTGTTCGTCGGCCAGCCGATCGGGCTCCTGGTCCTGCCGCTGATGCTGTTCCACCAGATCCAGTTGATCGTGTGCGCGTGGCTGGCCGGCCGGTACGGGCGGGCCGCAGACACTGGCACCGACGCCGACACCGACCGCGGCGCGGGAGCGTAGGAGGCTCCGGAAGCGTGACGAGCCCGCCGCGGGTCACCGCGCCGGCGGCCTGTCAGTCCCCAGCTCCACTACTGCGGCGGGGTCGCCCAGGCGCGGACCGAGGACGACAAGGACGGCGAACACCGCAGCGGTGGTGAGCGCGAGACCGATCCACAGTGGGTGGAGGCGCGGGCCGCAGGCGCGCGCTATGAGGGCGCCGACCAGCGCCCCGGCTGTGTTGAACAGCAGGTCCGTGACGTCGGAGTGTCCCAGGGCGAGGACGTACTGGAGGACCTCGACCGTCGCGCTGATCGCCGCTCCGGTGACGACGACGACGAGGACCGCCCTGGCCCGGCCCTCCAGCAGGATGTACAGGAGCACCCCGAGCGGCACGAAGAAGGCCAGGTTGCCGAGTGCGTCGAACAGTGGGCCGAACCAGGTCTGGGCGCCCCTGAACTGAGCGAACGGTACCCATTCGACCGAGCGGCCGCGCTGGGATTCCGGTCGCCACAGTAGCCCGATCACGAAGAAGGCCTTGAGCATGGTCAGCGCCACCACCACGGCGCCGTAGGCGACCACGGCGAGCGCGGCCCAGCCTCGGACCTTCGACTCTGTCGGTTGCGTCACGGGCACAATCCTCACACGGGCCCCGGCAACGGCGGCGGTCCCGGGTCTGGCCGGGACCTCGGGCCCGCAGCGCCGGGGGTCCCGTCAGCCCCGGTGGGCGTCGAGGAATGCCCGGAGTGCCGCGGCGACCTCGGCCGGGCGTTCCTCCGGCGCGAAGTGGCCACAGTTCTCGATGAGATGCAGTTCGCTGCCGGGGATCGCGGCGTGGAGGCGGTGCGCCCAGTCGGTGACCTGCCAGGTGTCGTCGGCGCCCCAGACCAGCTGCACCGGGATCCGACCGAGCCTGTCCAGCTGGTCGGAGATCTCCAGCGTGTGGCGCGGGTCGTAGTGCGCGACCTGGTGCCGGAAGAAGCTCGGTTGGCCGATCGGCCCGCTGATGAGGTCGACATACACGTCGAGCGCGGCGGGGTCGAAGTTCGCCGGGTCGCTGTGCGTCGACAGCAGCCAGTCCCGGAAGTGGGCCCGGTGCTCGGCGTCCGGCGTGCGGGCCAGCTCGTCAAGCCCGTCGGCCATCTGTTCCCGGGTCCGCTCGGAGGGGTAGCTGTCGAAACTCACCACGTCGATGAGGGTCGGGGACCGCAGGCGCCCGGTCGACTGCACGCCGAAGCGTTGCGCGATCCCGCCGCCGATGTCGTGGGCCACCAAGTGGAACGTGTCGAGTCCCCACTCCCCCAACAGCCCCTCGAGGACGGCGACCTGACCGGTGATCGACGTGTCGACGTCGGGGTTCCGCGGCCGCTCCGACAGCCCGTATCCGAGGAGAGCGAAGACGTGGACGCGGTACCCGGCCTCGGTGAGGACGGGCACCACGTCGCGCCAGATGTACGACGACGAGGGCGTTCCGTGGAGACGGACGACGGGTTCGCCCTCGCCGTGCACGCCGAACGAGATCCGGTGGCCGTCGACGACGGCGTGCCGGTCGACGATGTGGCTCACCGGCACGGAGTCAGCCGAGGTCGGAGACGATCCGCTTGGCGAGCTCCTCCGAGGACTGGGGGTTCTGACCCGTGTACAGGTTGCGGTCCACCACCACGTGCGAGGCCCACGGCTCGGCGGCCGAGGAGTAGTCGGCGCCCAGCTCGACGAGCTTGTCCTCGAGCAGCCAGGGCGCCCCCTCGGCCAACCCGACCTGCTCCTCCTCGACGTTGGAGAACCCGGTCATCTTGTACCCGGCGAACGGCGAGGACGACGCGTCCTCCGAGGCCGCGAGCACGGCCGCGGGGGCGTGGCACAGCATGGCCAGCGGCTTCTCCGCGGTCACCCGCTCGGCGAGAATCGCACCGGAGGTCTTGTCCACGGCGAGGTCCTGCAGGGGACCGTGACCGCCCGGGTAGAACACGACGTCGAACTCGTTGTGATCGACGGAGGCCAGGTCGGCCGGGGAGTTCAGGACGGGCGCGAGCCGGTCGAGCGAGGCCTTCACCTTGTCCAGGGTCTCGGGGTCGCCGGCGCCTTCGCCGAGGCTGGCCTGGTCGACGGTGGGCGCACGCCCACCCGGGGTCGCGACGGTGACGGACCAGCCGGCGTCGGTGAACACCTCGTACGGGGCCACGAACTCCTCGGCCCAGAAACCGGTGGGATGCTCCGACCCGTCCTTGAGGGTCCAGTGGTCGGCTGCGGACATGATCATCAGAACGTTAGCCATGCCGCGACAGTACGGATCTCGGGGCGACTCGCAACTGGTCACGCGATATCCGTGCGGGTGACCTTCCGCTGTGATCCCGATCACTCATCAGAGTCTTCTCACGCAATCGTGATGTCACCGCGATTCACTTACCGATCGCTGTTACCTGCGGGTTCGCCTGAGGCCCCGAGTTAGGCGACATATCAGCAGGCCACAGGATTATTCGCCAGTCGATCTCGTTAGTGAGGAAAACGTTGAGGCACCGCCGACACAGTCTTAATGTTCACGCCGCATGAGCTGAGGAGTTCAGCATCCGCCCGGACGACTGGCGCACGGGCACAAACTCGAGGAGGGGTGCCCATGCCTTCAACGCGCCCGCCATTCGCCCGATCCATGTCGCTCATGGTTCTCGCCGGATTGGCCCTGCTCGGGTTTTCGGCGGGAGCGGGAGCAGCTTGGCTCTCCGGGGGAACGGCGACAGCCACAGCGGCTGGGCCGGTGGCGTCCTCGGTGCAGCAGTCCGGTCTCACATCAGCCGCACCCTCCCCTACCTCGACGCAACCTTCGTCCTCCACCTCCGCGACCTCGACCGCGCCGGTGAGCAGCGAGCGTCTGCCTTCGTCGAGACGCGAGCCGTCGCCGGCCCGCCCGGCCGCCGCGCACGCGCCGGTCGTGCCAGCTCCGCCGCCGGTCGTCCGGGCGCCGGTGTTCCCCGCGCAGCCGGCCGCTCCGGCCCCGTACCGGCCCGCACCGGCGCCCGCTCCGGCTCCCGCGCCAGCGCCTGCACCAGCGCCACCGGCCCCCGAAACCATCACCATCGACCTCGGCGGACGCGGGGAGATCATCCCCCAGGCGCCAATCGCCCCCAGACAGCTCAACATCCCCTGACGCCGAACACGTCAGGTCCACCCACCAAGAGAAAGAAGATTACTCATGCTCGCAGCAGCCACCGCCATCTCCGGAATGATCATCTCCGCCCTGATGGCTCTCGGCCCCATCGCAGCACCTGTCGTCGGCGCCGCGATGGCGGCCGGCCCAGTCGCCACCGCTAGCACCGCGATCGCTGGCATGGTCGGCACTGGCGCTGCAGCAGGCGGTTCAGCCGCCCTGGGTGCAGGTGCAGGTGCCATCGGAGCCAATCCCCACGCCGCAGTCGGAGTGCAGAACGGAATCACCGATGCGCTCAACCAGGCGAAGGACGCCGCTGCCGGGTCCGTCAACAACCTGAACCTCCCGGGCGTTCCGCACATCTCGTTCAACTGAGTCGGTACGACAAGCGGTCAGCCGAATAGCGCAGGCTCCGCACCCCGCGTGGCTGATCATCTCGCCGCCCTCCCCCCGCGAATGTTGGGTCTGGGAGGGCGGCGGTGCTTCAATAACCCGATGACCAGCGTGACCTACTTCCAGCAGACCGACGCCGACCACCTGCGTCCCGCTGGCCGTGCGGAGCTGACCATCTCCCGCGTCTTCCCCGCCGAGCCGTCGTTCAACTCGCGGATGTACCGCGAGATCGGCGGCGACTGGAACTGGATCGATCGGCTGGAGTGGGCAGACGGAGACTGGGCCTCGTACTGCTCCGACCCGTGCGTCAGCACGCTGCGCGCGACCCGGGGAGGCGAGGTCGTCGGGTTCGCCGAACTTCGCATGAGCCCCTGCGACGAGACCACCGGTCCAGCCTTCAACAACTCCGACGGTGCCGGGGACGACGGCGTCGACGTGGAGATCGTCTACTTCGGCCTGCTCCCCCAATTCGCCGGCCGCGGCCTGGGCGGTTGGTTTCTCTCCGAGGTCTGCCGCATCGCCTGGAACGTCCCCGGGTGCCGTCGGGTATGGCTACACACCTGCGACGACGACTCCCCCGCCGCCGTCCCCAACTACCTCTCCCGCGGGTTTGTCGAATACGCCCGCGCGGACACCGGGTGCGCTACCTGCTCGGCCTGATTCAACGGCCGGCGTGACCCAACGGCCGAGCTCGACTCACTGCTCGGGGAGCCGACTCAGCGCCCGCCCGCTCATCCGGGAGACCAACTTCTCGGACACCGCGCCGAACGCCTGCAGCTCGTCGTCGTCGAATCCTTCGAACAGCCAGTCGGCGAGTCCGACGCGCGCCGTCACCACCTCATCCACGATCCGGCGTGACTTCTCCGTCAGGTTCACCAACCGCACCCGCCGGTCGTCCGGCGGCATCGTGCGCTCCACGTGCCCGCTGGCCACCAGGCCGTCCACCAGCGCGGTCACCTGGCGAGGCGAGCAATCGAGATACGTGGCGAGCTCCACCTGCTTGCACTCGCCCTGCAGACCCAGGACGAACAACAGCTCGAGCCGCGGAACCGTCAGGTCGTAGTTCGCCGCCGCGCGCGCGATCGATCCCGACATCTGCTCCGCCAGCATCAGAGCGCGGTCGAGAATCTCACTCGAGGATAGTGCCACGTGTATATAGTTACCACTATTCACGGTTTCATCACCGCCGGACCCGGCGGGCGACCAGCCCCAGGAGACACCATGGACGTCACCATCCCGGCAGGCTTCGACTTCACCGACCCCGACCTGTTCGAGAAGCGGCTCCCCCACGACGAGTGGCGCCAGCTCCGACAGTCCGAGCCGATCCACCGCGTCGACAAGCGCGCGGGCTCCGACGGGTTCGACGACGACCACTACTGGCTGGTCACCAAGCACGCCGACGTCAAGGAGATCTCCCGTCTGACCGGGGAGGTGTTCTCCGCCGGCGAGAACACGATGATCCCGCGATTCGCCGAGGGAACCGACCGATCGATCATCGAGGCCCAGCGGTCGATGCTCGTCAACGAGGACGGCGAGATCCACAAGAAGCACCGGCGCATCATCTCCCGCGGGTTCACCCCCCGGGGCGTGGCCGGCATGCGCGACGAGCTCGCCGACCGGGCACGCAAGATCGTCACCGCCGCCGCCGAGTCGAACGCCGACGACTTCGTCACCGCCATCGCCTCCGAGCTGCCGCTCCAGGCGATCGCCGACCTACTGGGCGTGCCGCAAGAGGACCGCCACAAGATCTTCGAGTGGTCCAACATCATGACCAGCTACGACGCCGGCGGCGACCCTGACGCTCCCGCCATCGCGTCCATGGAGCTCATCGGGTACGCGAACGCCATGGCCGAGGACCGCGCCGCCAACCCGCGCGACGACATCGTGACCAAGCTCGTCCAGGCCGACGTCGACGGCGAACATCTCTCCGCCGAGGAGTTCGGTTGGTTCGTCACCCTCCTGGCCGTGGCCGGCAACGAGACCACCCGCAACGCCACCACCCACGGCATGGTCGCCATGCTCGAGCACCCCGAGCAGTGGGAACTGTTCAAGCGCGAGCGGCCCGAGACCGCCTACGACGAGATCCTGCGGTGGGCCTCGCCGATCACCCAGTTCCAGCGCACCGCCATGGAGGACACCGAGATCGGAGGCGTGTCGATCGCGAAGGGCGACCGCGTCCTGATCTGCTACGGCTCCGCGAACTTCGACGAGGAGGTCTTCGACGACCCCTTCAGCTTCAACATCCTGCGCGATCCGAACCCCCACGTCACCTTCGGCGGCCAGGGCCCGCACTACTGCCTCGGCGCCAACCTCGCGAAGATGCAGCTCGAGCTGATCTTCAACGCCGTCGCCGACTACTTCCCGGATCTGACCGCGCTCGGCGACCCCACGCGGCTCCGGTCGGGGTGGCTCAACGGCCTGACCGAGTGGAAGGTCGACCTGGGCACGTGCCCGGTGGTCCACTGAGCGGCAGGCGGGGCCGGCAGGCTCACACCAGCAGGGTCTGCAGCAGCATGTAGGTCGCGGTCCCCAGCACGATGCTCACCGCGGCCCGTCGAAACGCGAGGTGCACAGCAAGAGTGAGCCCCAACGCGACGGCCGCCGGCACCCACGAGCCGAGCTCGGTGGTCGTGTCCCGCAGGGTGTAGACCACCAGCACGACCATCACGCCGGCGGGCATCGTGCGGCCCAGATAGCGGACGACGCCGGAATCGCGCAGCCGGGTCAGCGCCAGGAACGGTGCGGCCCGCAGCGCGAGCGTCACGAGGAACATCACGCCCAGCCCGGCGAGCAGGTAGGCGGTCCCGGGCACCGCGGCGGTCACGTCGCGGCCCGCTCGGTGCGCGCGGCCCAGACGTAGCGCAGCAACAGCATTACGACGAACGCGCACAGGCCCACGATGAGCATCTGACCGGGCGCGACCACCGCCGCGACCAGGCCGCAGACCAGGCCGATCACCGGCGCCGGCAGGTCTCCCGAGGACCGCCACGCGTCCACCGCAAGCACGGCGAACAGGGCGGTCAGCGCGAACTGCAGCCCGTCCAGTCCTTCCGGCAGCGCGGATCCCACGAGCGCACCGACGATGCCCGGCACCACCCACAGCGACTGGCAGGTGATCGCGATGGTCAGCGTCCGGGCGCCGGTCATCTCCACGCGCCGCTTGGTGGCGGTGATCGCGTACACCTCGTCGGTGAGGGCGTAGACGGCATAGAGTCGGCCGAGCCGAGAGCGGATGGATTCGATCGGGAAGCTCAGCCCGTAGAAGACGTGCCGGAAGTTCACCAGGAACGCCGCGGCGGCCAGCGAGTACAGGGGAGTGACCGCGGTGAGCAGGCCGATCGCGAGGAACTCCATGGAGCCGGCGTAGATGACGATGGAGAACACCGGTGCCCACCACCAGTCGAACCCGGCCTGCGTCATCAGCACCCCGAACGCCAGACCGAGCGGGACGAGTCCCAGCCCGACGGTCGAGCAGTCGGCAAGACCCTTGCGGATCTCTGCGCTGGTGGAGGGGGCGTGCGGCACGCCGGGCAGTCTAGCCAGCCACGATTTGGCATCACCCCCGTCGGAGCCCTTCCGCGCTCGCGCCGGTCGGCGCAGACTCGGGGCATGAGCGCACACCAGCCCGGGACCCAGCCCGCTCCCACCGTGTGGCACTGCTTCCGGTGCTCGGACGCCCACGCCGTCATCGACTGGTTGGTCGAGGCGCTGGGTTTCGTCGAGACCGTCTCCCATGCCGAGGGCGGCCGCATCGTGCACGCCGAACTGCTGTGGCCCGAGGGTGGCGGCATCATGCTCGGTGACCAACGGCCGGGGCCGGATGATCCCCATGCGATGCCGCCGGGAACCGGGTTGGCCTACGTGGTCACCGCCGACGCGGATGTCGTCTACGAGCGCGCCCGGGCGGCGGGCGCCGAGATCGTCATGGAGCTCCACGACACCGACTACGGGGATCACACCTTCTCCGCCCGCGACCCGGAGGGCAACGTGTGGTCGGTGGGGCAGTACCGAGGCGAACCCCTGCCGGCCGGGACGTCCTGACTCAGCGGCCGTCGGGGCAGTCCCGGCCCGCGGCCAGCCCCTCGTCAGACCCGCACGACGTCTGCGCGCGGCACCAGCGGGATCGCCACCGCGGCGACCACCGCCGCGCCCGCGAACACCGGCCAGTAGCCGACCGCCTCGATCACGGCAGCGACCAGGGGAGTGGACGCCGCGATCGCCACGAACTGCGCGGTGTTCTGCACGCCCAGCGCGCGCCCGCTCCACCGCGGGCCGGCGTATTCGGCGACGGCGGTGAACGCCAGGCCGTTGTCGGACACCGAGAGCACGGTCGCGACCACGCCGAGCGTCACGGCCACCACCCCGGGGGCTCCCAGCGCCTCGGCCACAGCGAGGGCTGCCAGGCCGCCGGTGACCGAGATCGCCACAGCGCGAAGGGGTCTCATCCGCGATCCGACGCGGTCCGACACCGCGCCGGCCACGATCCTGGCGACCGCCCCGAGCACCTGACTCGCCGTCACCACGATTCCCGCGGAGACCGCCGACCAGCCGTGCCCCAGCACGAGCCACGCCAGCAGGAACGCCTGCAGCATGCCCTGCGGCAGGACGAGGAGCACCGACGCGCCGTGCACCCGGGCCAGGTAGTCCGAGCCGCGGTACGGCGACCCGTCCGCCGGGGGACGGGTCGCTGACGCCGTGCCGGTCACCGTGGGAACCGCGGCGCTCGGCGCCGACGGGGGAGCAGCCAGGTGGCCAGGCGGGTCGGTGACGACGACGAGGGCCGCGACCGCCGAGACCACGGCCATGACCAGGGGTACCGCGAAGGCCGCGGCCAATCCGTACGACTGCGCGAGCAGCGGCATGGTCATGGCCGCGACCGCGGATCCGGCGGGCTGCGACATCTGCCGGACTCCCATGGCGAGCCCGCGGCGGTGGGCCGGGAACCAGCTGACGACCAGCCGCCCGCTCGCGGAGTTCCCCGAGGCGGTGAAGGCGCCGGTGACCAGCAACAGGATCGCCAGCAACGTGAACGAGTCGACGAACAGTGCGGCTGCCAGGGCGAGCGCGGCACCGACCGAGCCGGAGACCAGGACCAGCTTCTCGCTCGTCCGGTCGACGAGCCAGCCCCAGGCGATCAGCGCCGTGGCCATGCCCACCAGCGGCATCGCGACCAGCACCCCGGCCCGCGAGAGCGACAGCCCCTCGACGGTCGTGAGGTGGGGGAGCAGGAAGCCCACGCCGACGACGAACGCCGAGCCCGACGCGGCGACGAACGTGGCGACCGTCAGCACCAGCCAGTGCCGCGGGGTCACCGCGGTCGACTCATGCTTCACCGTCTCCACCTGCACGAGCCTAGACTCGATCCCACAAACTAGAAACTGTCTCCCATATAATGAGACTCATCCGGGGCGCCGGCCGTCAGTTGACGTCCCCGTCCTGCAGGAAGGTGGCGTACAGCGGCAGCGGCATCTCCTGACGCCGCAGTACCGCACCCCACACGTCGACGCGGGCGGGGGCGAGCAGGTCGCTGGGCAGGCTGGGGGCGACGTACCAGTCGCCGCGGTCGAGTTCGTCCTGCAGCTGTCCGGGGGCCCAGCCGGTGTATCCGACGAACACCCGCATCCCTTCGACGTGGTCGCGCAGGAGATCGGGGTCGCTGTCCAGGTCCACCACGTGCACCCGGCCCTCGATCTGCTGGAGCCCGACGAACCGGTCACCGTCCACGCCGGAGCCGAGCACCACCAGTGCGATCCCGGTGTCGGGTTTGACGGGACCGCCGATGTGGAAGACGGACGGGGGAGCGCAGATCTCGGCCCAGGCGGGCAGGATCGACTCCACCTCGGTCTCGCTCGGGCGGGTGATGACGACGCCCAGGGAGCCCGAGTGGTCGTGCTCGATCATGTAGATGATCGCGCGCTGGAAGTTGGGATCGGGCATGTCGGGCGCCGCGATGAGCAGCGACCCGGCGACGGGATCACGCTTGTCCATCGCGGAGTAGAGGCGGTCGCCGAACAGGCCGCCGCCGCCCAGATCGTCCGGTCCCGTGTCCATGTCCCCATGATGCCCCCGTGGCCGACGACCCACACGCGCGTCCCCTCGATCGGGTCCCGCCGCGGTGGTCGCCGCTCGTGCGGCGAGCGCTACGGTGATTCGCGTGACCTCACTGTCCGCCGATCCGGTCGGCCCCCCGCGCGGACGACTGGCGGCCGCACTGCGGGAGTCGGACGGCCTCGGCCGGCTGTCCACGGCGCGCCTGGCCGCCCTGCTCAGTGAGGGGATCCACCAGGCCGCGCTGGGCGGGATCGTGTTGTTCAGCCCCGAGTCCGCGACGACGCCCGCCGCCATCGTCGGCGGGTTCGCCGTCATGCTGCTGCCGTACTCGGTCGTCGGACCCTTCGCCGCCGCCGCGCTCGACCGCTGGGATCGTCGGGTCGTCGTCGCGGTCGCGGCGCTGGTCAGGACGGTGGCCATCATCGCGACCATCGCGCTGGTCGCCGCCGGCGCCGTGCACACGGGGGCGGGCCTGGCGATGTTGTTCGCGCTCTCGCTCGTGGCCATCGGTCTCGGCCGCCTCATCAACACCGGAATGACCGCGGCCATGCCAAAGGTGGTGCCCGATCGGATCCTCGCCGCCGCCAACTCGGTTCTGGTCACCGTGGGGTCGATCATCACGGCCGTCGGCGCGGTCGCGGCGTTCGCCGTCCTGGCCGTCCTCGGCGCCGGGGACGCCGCGGTGTCGTGGACCCTCGTGCCGTCCGTGGTCGCCGCGCTGGTGGGGGTGTGGGCGATCCTGGCGCTGCCGCGCCGGCACCTGGGACCCGACGACGACGAGCTCAGCGCTGATCCCGGCCGGGGCGTGGCACTAGATGCGCTGTCCCTGTTCGCCGGTGGACTGGCCGAGGGCGTCCGGGCCGCCCGGTCCACGGCCCTCGTGTGGGTGTCGCTGACCGGCGTGACGCTCGGCCGGGCGGCGTTCGGGATCACCACGATGCTGGCGATCCTGCTGCTGCGCGACGCCGAGTCCGGCGGCGTGGGCGGCCCTGTCGTGGCCGGGATGGGTGGGTTCGGACTGATGTCGGCGGCGGTGGCCGCAGGCATGGGTCTGGCCGCCGTCGTCACCCCCTGGGCAAGCGCCCGTCGGCGGCGGATCGTCGTCGTGGCATCGGGCGCGGTGCTCTCGGGGGTCGCCCAGCTCGCGGTCGGCCCGACCCTCGACCCGACGGCACTGGTCGTGGGCGCGGTGGCGATCGGTCTGGGTGCCCAGGTGGTCAAGCTCGTCGCGGACAACGCCATGCAGACCGACGTCCCAGACGCCCGCCGCGGCGGGGTCTTCGCACTGCAGGACGCCCTGTTCAACTCGGCGTTCGTGGTGGGGATGGTCGCGGTCCTGCCGCTGGTGCCCGCCGACGGACGGTCGGTGTCGTTGATGCTGGTCCCGGCCGCGCTGTACGCCGTCGCCGCGGTGATCGCGGCATTCGTGGCCACGCGCACGAGGTCAGGAGCCGAGCCCGAGCGAACCCGCGGCGATCGACCCGCCACCGATCGAGCCACCACCGACTGAGCCACCACCGACTGACCCCCCGCCCACAGAACCACCGCCCACTGAGCCACCGCCGACCGAACCGGCGGCCACCGAACCGCCACCCACGGAACCGCCACCGACCGAACCCGCGCCGACGCTCCCTGCGCCGACCGAACCCGCGCCCATCGACCCGGCGGCAGCGGAACCCGCCTCAGCCGAGCCCGCCGCGGCGGAACCGACAGCTCCGGCGTCCCCACCGGCCGAGCCACCACCAACCGAGCCACCGCCGAGCGCGCCGGCGTCGATGACCCCCACGTCGAGCGATCCGGCAGCCGAGCCCGCGTCGATGTGCGGGAGCTCCAGGTGAGGCGGCTCGAAGGGCAGCGCGGCGTCGAGCCGCCCGTCGCCGTTCATGTCCGCCACGGACAGCATCCCGCTGCCCGTGTCGACGGTGATGGAGCCGTCGTCCTCGACGACCGGTTCCGCGGGTTCGGGAACGGTCCCGCCCTGCACCGGCGCGGGTTCCGGGGCCGGGGTGTGCGCGACGGGCGGGGGCGGCGGCACCGGATCGGGTTCCGTGACCGGGGGAGTGGACCACCTTGCCGAGTCCGCTGCAGCGGCCGACCCGTGGTGGATCGCGCCGATGGCATCCGACAGCAGGGCGCCCCAGTCCGGCAAGCCGCCCATCGCGTCCGACCCGGCGGCCAGCCCGTCCGCCCCCGCGGCCAGCGAACCGCCCATCAGCGCGCCCGCACCCTCGGCTCCTGCCAGCACCGATCCGGCCGCCAGGGAGCCGGCCCCGACGGACCCCGTGCCGAGCGAGCCGCCCCCCACCGACCCCGCGCCGACAGACCCACCGCCCGCCGAACCGGCGGCAACTGATCCACCACCCACCGAGCCACCGCCCACAGACCCGCCCGCGACAGACCCGCCGCCCACGGACCCCGCGGCGAGCGCGCCGGCTCCCCCGGCGTAGACGTTCCACACGCCGCGTCCGCCGTCATCGGCGTAGGCGGCCTGGGCGCCGGTGCCCACGTCGGTCACCACGCGATCGGCGGCGCCGTCGAGGTCCGAGTCCCACAGGGCGTCGTCGGCGTATCCGTCGCCGTCGAAGTCCAGCCACAGCGCGTCCGCGGCACCGGTTCCGAGGGTGAGGTCGGGCTCGCCCTGCCACTGCGTCGGGTCCCCGACGCCGTCTCCGAAAAAGTAGTCCATGGCCAGAATCGTGTCCCGGGAGCCCTGATCGGACCAGCCCCGATCCGCGATCTGTGGAGCGAGGAACCGCATTCCACAGATCGTCGTTCCGCCTTGACGGCGGGCGCTCAGCTGCTCGCGGTGGCCCTGACGAGCAGCGCGGGCTGTTCGGGATCGCCGCCCAGGTCGGGGCGCCCGAGACGGGAGGCCCGCACACCCACGACGACGAGGAAGACCGCCGCCCAGATCAGGTAGGCGTTGCCGACGAGGTGCTCCAGCGGGCCCCAGCCGAGTTCGCGGCCCTCGCTGTGCGGCACCCACCACTGCGGCGTGCCCAGGAAGATCACCACTCCGCTGCCGGCCAGGGCGAGCCAGCCGCGCTCGTCGTCGTCGCCGTCTCGTCCCGCACGGTCGGCCCACACCAGGGTGAGCACGACCGCGGGCACCGCCCACACCCAGTGGTGTCCCCATGACACGGGCGAGCAGAACAACGCCACGTGACCCACCGCGACCGCGGCGGCCACCTCGTGGCCGGACCGCAGCAACCGCCACGCCACCCACGCGATCCCCAGGCCGATCGCCGCGGACACCACGAACCACGCGACCGACGCGGCGGTGTCCTCGAAGCCGAGGCGGTGCACGAACCCGTTCACCGACTGGTTGGACGTGAACGCCAGACCACCGATCCGGGCCGGGTCGCGGATGGCGAAGGTCCAGTAGCGGGCGGAGTCGTCCGGGGTGAGCAGGTGCCCGATCCCGGTGAACGCCAGCGCCGAGACGACCGCCGTAGCCAGCCCACGCCAGTCGCGCCGCAGCACGAAGTACAGCAGGAACACCGCCGGGGTGAGCTTGATGGCCATCGCCAACCCGGTGAGGGTGCCGCCCCACCAGCGGCCGCGGCCGCGGATCACGTCGACCAGCACCAGCGCCATGAGGAAGACGTTGACCTGCCCGAACCCGATCGTCTCGCGCACCGGGCCGAACCACAGTGCCACCGCCACCACGGCGGCGGTGAGCCACCACAACTCCCGCTGCGGGCGTTCGCACGTCCGCGTGAGCACCAGCTGCACGACATAGGCCAGCACCGCGATGGTCGCCAGCGTGATCAGCGCGGACGCGACCGCCAACGGCACCAGCGTGAGCAGCGAGAAGAGCTGCGCCGACAGCGGGGGATAGGTGAACGGCAGGTGGGCGCCCTGGGCGAGCTGCGGCAGCTCGCCGTAGAGGTCGCCACCGTCGCGGAACACCTGCCCGCCGACGCGGTAGACGTCGAGGTCGATGCGGTACGGCGGGGTCTGCTGCAGCCCCGGGATTCCGACGGTGTGCAGCAGCGTGCCGACGACGGCGAGGACGACGACGACGACCCGCGCAGCGGCCGAACCGAGGTAGCGGTCGACCGCTCCGCCAATCATGCCGGGTCGCCGTTCTGCTCGGCGGAGCCCCCGGACCCGCCGTTCTGCTGCGGTTCGTTCTGTCCCGCCCACCAGCTCAGGAGCGCGGCCTCGGCCTCATCCCGGTCGAGCGGGCCGCGGTCGAGGCGCAACTCCTTGAGATACGCCCACGCGCGACCGACATCGGGCCCCGGCTTGAGGTCGAGCAGCGTCATGATCTCGTTGCCGTCGAGGTCGGGGCGGACCCGGGCGAGGTCCTCCTTCTCCTCGATCTCGGCGATCCGCCGTTCCAGCGAGTCGTAGTTGGCCTGCAGCTTGGCCGCCCGCCGCTTGTTGCGGGTCGTGCAGTCCGCCCGGACCAGCCGGTGCAGGCGCGGGAGCAGGTGTCCGGCGTCGGAGACGTAGCGGCGCACCGCGGAGTCCGTCCACTGACCCTCGCCGTACCCGTGGAAGCGCAGGTGGAGGAACACCAGGCCGGAGACGTCCTCGATCATCTGTTTGGAGTACTTGAGCGCACGCATGCGCTTGCGCACCATCTTCGCGCCGACCACCTCGTGGTGGTGGAAGGTCACGCCGCCGCCGGGCTTGGGCGCCCGTGTGGCGGGCTTGCCCACGTCGTGCAGCAACGCCGCCCAGCGGAGCACCAGGTCGGGCCCCTCGGGTTCGAGGTCGATGGCCTGCTTGAGCACCGTGAGCGAGTGCCAGTACACGTCCTTGTGCTGCATGTGCTCGTCGCGCTCGAGCTTCATGCCGGGCACCTCGGGCAACACCCGGTCGGCCAACCCGGCCTCGCACAGCATGTTGATGCCGTCGATCGGGTAGTCACCGAGGATGGTCTTGTCGAGTTCGGTCCGCACCCGTTCGACGGTGATGCGGTCGATCTCCCCGGTCATCTCCGCCATCGCACGGAACACCCGCGGCGCGAGGGTGAACCCCAGCTGGGAGACGAACCGGCAGGCCCTCAGCATGCGCAGCGGGTCGTCGGAGAACGACTGCTCCGGCGCGGCCGGGGTGTCCAGGACGCCGGCGAGCAGGGCGTCCATCCCGTCCAGGGGGTCGACGAACTCCTGGCGCCCGTCCGGGTGCAGACGCACCGCCATGGCGTTGACCGTGAAGTCGCGCCGGATCAGGTCACCGTCGAGGGTGTCACCGAAGACGACCTCGGGGTTCCGGGTCACCCCGTCATAGGAGTCGGCGCGGAACGTGGTGATCTCGATCTGCTGCTCGATCCCGCCACCGTCCCGCTTGACGGCCGACAGCGTGCCGAACTCGATCCCGGTGTCCCACACCGCGTCCGCGTAGTCGTCGAGGATGGCCCGCACCGTCTCGGGCCGGGCGTCCGTGGTGAAGTCCAGGTCGGTGCCCAGTCGGCCGAGCACGGCGTCGCGGACACTGCCACCCACCAGGTAGAGCTCGTGCCCGGCATCACCGAACGCCGTCGCGAGTGGGGCCAGCACGTCGGCCAGGTCGTTCATCGTGGTCTGGGCGCCCGCGAGCAACCGGACCCGGCGCGCCTCGACCTCCGCCGGGTCGGGCCGGGAACCCGGTCCGTCCTGCAACGCCGAGAACACCGCGGCGTCGTGTCGATCGGAGGCGGATCGATCGGCGGCGGCGCTGCTGTCGGCGGCACTGCGGTCGGGGGTCGGTCTGCGGGCTGTCACGGGCCCGACTTTACCGAGTGGGCCCGACAATCCCTGACCCGCGCGCTCGGGGCCGGGCGGGATCAGCCCCGTGGGCCGGATGGGCCCGGTGTGAGCCGGGTCCACGAGTGGGCAGGGCCGCGCCGGCGGCCGGGCGGGGGCACCGCCGGCACACGCAGTCCCGGGTACACCGCCTCGCCGACCTCTGCTGCCGGAATGTACGCCGATCACCGGGTCATGCTGCGGGAATGGACCATTCGGGGCGCGCAAGTCGACAAGGCAGCGCATCCGGGCCGGATGCGCTGCCGGAATGCCCGGCGCGCCGCCTCACCCACCCACCGCGACGACCTTCGACCACAGCGGGTCCACGGCCTCCACCTCGGGCGGGCCGCTCAGCAGCGGGCTCGACTCCTCCAGGTATCGCAGGTAGGCGGGGTTACCGAGGAACTCCTGGGCGGCCGCGGCGTCCCGGTAGTGCTGGAACACCACCATCACGTCCGGATCCACGTGGGACGCGCACAGCACATAGGCCCGGTGCCCGTCGTTGGCCTGGACGGCCTCGGGCATGTGCCGGCGCCACACCTCGATCAACTGGTCGCGACGGCCCGGCTTGGCCCGGTGTCGCAGGACCAGGGCGTGGGTGGACGGGCCAGAGCTCATACCGCGGACTCTAGCCGCGCCCGCCGCCGCGGGACCGTCCCCGGCCGCCACGAGACCGACATTCTGTCCCGTGATACCGAAGCGATCTAGAGTGACGGGTGTGTCTCGTCGTCGTCGTATATACCCACGCCCGTCACCCACCCGTCGGCGCATCGCACCGACGGCCGTCGCGCTCACGGCCGCGGTGGCGCTGACCGGCGCGGTCCACCCGCTCGCAGGCGCGCAGTCCGCCGGCGGCGTCGACACCTCCACGGCCCTCGGATTCACCACCTCGCCCCGCCCCACCGCGCCGCCCCCGGCCGACACCTCGCGGCCACAGATCCTGCGCGTCCAACCGGTCGAGGGCCGCAAGGTGCTCGCCGACGTGTGGTCCCCGTCCATGGCCAAGGCCGTCCCCACGTTCCTCCTCCTCCCCGCGAGCCCGTCGCCGGCACCGCTGTTGCTCCTGCTCAACGGCGTGGGCGGGGGAGAAGACCACGTCGGCTGGGCCTATCACACCGACTACGAGGACTTCTTCGCCGACAAACACGTCCTGGTCGCCAGCCCGGAGGGCGGCCGGTTCAGCCTCTACACCGACTGGCAGCGCGAGGACCCCGTCCTCGGCGTCAACCGCTGGCACACCTTCCTCGACTCCGAACTACCCGCCGCGCTCGCCGGCGCCCACGCCCTGAACGGCACCCGCGGCGTGATCGGCGTGTCCATGTCCGGCGGCCCGGCGCTGACCCTCGCCGCGCGGAGCCGACACCACTACGCCGCCGCCGCGTCCCTGTCCGGATTCCCCGAGGTCTCCACTCCGTTCGGTCGCGCCGCCATGACCGCCATGGTCGCGCGCGGCGGCGGCAACGTCCACAACGCGTTCGGCCCGCCGGACGACCCGGCCTGGCTCGCACACGACCCCTCCCACCATGTCGAGCGCCTCCGCGGCACCGCCCTTTACCTCGCGTCCGCCCCCGGCAACCCCGGCCCGCACGACTCGCCGGAGATCGGGTCGGCGACCTTCGCCATCGGGGCGCCGACGGAGCTCGCCGCCGACCTGGGCACCCGCCACATGGCCCGCGCGCTGCGGGACGGCGGCGTGCCCTTCACCTATGACCGCTACCCGAGCGGCGCCCACACCTTCGCCCTGTTCACCCGCGAGTTGCGGGATTCCTGGCGGGTCGTCGGTCCGGCGCTCGGGGCCTGACCCGCACGCGGCCGGGCCGCGGCGCGCCGTGGATTCCGGTCCACTCACCCCCGGCCGGTAGCATCGATGGGTGTCCGAAGCCGATCGTCCCGCCGAACCGCGCGCCAACGCGCCGCGGCGTCGTCGTGCGCGTCGGCCCGCCGGACCCGGCGCCGCGGGACGCGACGCCGCAGGTCAGAAGCGGGACAGCGCTGCCGCGAAGGGGTCCGACGGCCAACGCGGCGCGCAGGGCGACAAGCAGAAACCGGCGCCCCGGGACGCCGAGGGCGGCGGGCAGAAGCCAGGCCAGAAGCCCGGTCAGAAGTCCGGCCAGGGGGGCCAGTCCGGGCCCACCGGCTCCACCGGTCCGTCCGGCGACGGTCAGTCACGGCAGGGACGGCGTCGCCGCCGCGGCGGACGCGGTCGGCGGGGCGGCCGGGGACAGGGCCGCGCACCCGAGAACCAGAACCAGCCGTCGAGCCCCGACGCCACCCACACGGTGAAGACCGGCGACGGCACCGCCGGCGCCACCTCCCGCCAGGCCCCCCGTCACCCGCGTCAGCCCGGCCGGTCCAAGTCGGGCGGCGGTGGCCAGGCGAGCTCCACCAACACCACCCGCACGTCCGCGCCCGCGAAGGCCGGCGGCGGCACCGGGTCCAAGACCGGCTCCAAGGCCGGTGGCAAGGGCGGGTCCAAGGCCACGGCCAAGACCACCAAGCCCGGCACCCACCAGGGCGGCAAGGCCGGCGCCAAGAACGCCCGCGGCGGTCGCGGGGGCGCGCGGCATCCCCGCGGTGGCCAGCGACTCAAGACGGTGCTGGAGACCTCGGCCGGCGGCCTGGTGGTCCGGAACCTCGCGGAGGCGGGGGAGGGGCCCGAGGCCGACCTGTCCCGGTTGGAGGTCGCACTCATCGGTCGGCTGGACCGACGAGGCCGCATGCTGTGGTCCATGCCGAAGGGGCACATCGAGCCGGGGGAGACGGTCGCGGAGACGGCCCGGCGCGAGGTGCTCGAGGAGACCGGTGTCGACGGCACCGTCCTGGCCCCGCTGGGCACCATTGACTACTGGTTCGTCGCCGAGGGCCGGCGCATCCACAAGACCGTCCACCACCACCTCGTCCGCTACGACCACGGCGAGTTGTGCGACGAGGACCCGGAGATCACCGAGGTCGCCTGGTTCGCGTTCGACGACCTGCCCCGGCGCCTCGCGTACCCGGACGAGCGGCGACTGGTCGAGTCCGCCCGCACCCTGCTCCCGGACTTCGCGCGCGCCGAACTGGCCGGCGACAATCCCCCGCCCGCCGACGCGCAGATGGTGGACCCGTCCCGCCGGGCGGACGGCCCCGAGCCGGTCCGCCGCACCGGGGCGCACGGCGTCACCCCTCGCGACCACGCGCCGGAGGAGTCCGGGCCGTGACCGGGCGGCCGGTTGGGCGCGCAGTCCGGGCGGTCGTCCCGACGGCACTGTGTGCGGCGCTGGCCCTCGGCCCGCTGTGGGGTGTCCAGCCGGCCGGGGCCATCACCCCCGCGGAGGCCGCGGCCGCCGGGTACATCCCGAACCCGGCGCCGACACTGGCCCGGATCACCATCGACGAGATCTCCCCGACCGTCCTCGACGGGGCGGGTGGCCCGGGCGGGGCGGGTGGCGGGGGCCGGGTCGCGGTCGGCACCGAGTCCGGGGTCCCGGTGGTCACGGTGTCCGGCACCATCACCAACGTCGGCGACATCCCCCTCGAGTCGGTCGACGTCCGGCTCCAGCGCGGGCCCCGCGCCGCCGACGCGGAGGCGGTGCGCGAACCGCTGGTGTGGTCGGAGCCGTCGTTCGCGGTCCGCGGCGAGTTCCTGCGGGTGGCCGAGACCGTGGCGCCGGGGCAGTCCGTGCCGTACCGCGTGTCCATGCCGGCCCGGGAGATCCCCGGCGACCCGGCCCCCGACCTGCAGCTGACCGAACCCGGCATCTATCCGCTCCTCGTCAACGTCAACGGCACCCCGGAGGGCGGTTCGCCCGCGCGACTCGACGACGCCCGCACCCAGTTGCCCGTGCTCGAGGCGCCGCGACCGGCGGCGCTACCGGGGGTCGACGACGACGACGAGGTGGTCGCACCCGGGCCGGCGGACGGGCGGGGCCCGACTCCGGTCCCGCTGACCATGATGTGGCCGCTGGCGGCGGCACCCGCGCGGATCGCGACGGTGCCCGGAGCGGAGGGCCCGGACCCGGTGGTCGCGTTGACCGACGACTCGCTCCTGCGCGAGCTGTCCGAGGGCGGTCGGCTCACCGGGCTGGTCCGGGCGGCCGACGACGCGTTCGACGGGCCCGGCGGGCAGGACCTGCGACGGGCGGTGTGCCTGGGCGTGGACCCGGAGCTACTGGGGACCGTGTCCGAGATCGCCGACGGCCGCGCCGTGCTCATCGGGAACGGCACCGGCGGCGACGACGGGGGTTCCTCCGGGCGGAACCGGGGCGGCCGGGGGGACCCGGAGCGGTCCGCCCCCGCCGATCCCGGGGCGGTGGAAGCGGACGCCGAACGCTGGCTGGACGAGCTGCGGGCGTTGGCCGAGGGCACCTGCGTGGTGACGCTGCCGGCAGCCCAGGCCGGCCTCGAGGCGGTCGGGGCGGTGGGGTCCACCGAGCTCACCCGGGCCGCGCTGGACAGCGACGATTCAGTGGAGCGGATCCTCGGGGTGTCCCCGATCCCCGACGTGCTGGTCCCCGCATCCGGGACCCTGCTGCCCGGCACCGCCGAGGCGCTGGGGGAGCCCGGCGCCACCGCCGTGGTGGCCGCCCCCTCCACGCGGACGGACACCGGTCTCGTCCCGCCCCCCGGGATGGTGGGGTTGGCCGGGACCGACGACGCACGCGCACTGACGTATTCGGCGCCGATCGGGGCGGCCCTCGCCGCGACCGGGTCCGCGCCGGAGAACCCCCGCTATTCCGACCCCGACACCCGGTACTGGCTGACCGCCGACTCCGCGGCGGCCCGCCTCCAGGACGCGAGGGCCGCGCTCCTCGCGCCGGTCGTGGACGCCATCGACGCCGGCCCCGCCCCCATCGCCCCGCTCGAGGCCGCCGGCGCGGCCGGCGCCGGGCCTTCCGCGGGCACCGGTCCCGCTGCCGACACCGACCCCTCGGGCCCGGCAGCCGATCAGGGGGTCCTGGCCGTGCCGCCGCAGGTGTGGAGCGTCGACGGCGAGGCCGCCGGCTCGCTGCTGGAGACCCTCGGCGCCCAACTGGCGGCGGGGAGGATGCGCGCGGTGCCGCTCACCGAGCGCCTGGCAGGACCGGTCACCGTCCCGGACGGCTCCCTGGCGGACGACCCCACGGGCGCCGTCGACCCGGGGGCCGTGGACCTGGCCGGGGTGGACCGTCGCGTCTCCGATGCCCTGCGGGGGGTCGGCACGCTGCGGTCGCTGGTCGACGCCGCCGATCCCACGTCGGCGGACGCCGAGGGCCACCTCGACCCGATGGTGACCGAGGCCCTCCGGGCCCTGTCGGAGACCGGCCGGCGCGCGGGGGGAGACGGCACGTCGCCCGGGTCCGGTACCGGGGCGGACGCCCGCGCCGGGACTGCCGAGCGCCTCGACCGGCTCGAGCAGACGGTCTCCCGCTCGCTGGGCAGGGTGGACCTGCTGCCGCCCGGCAGCGTGTTCACCATGGCCAGCCCCAACAGCCCACTGCTGCTGGTGACCCGGAACGCGTTGCCCTTCCCGGTGCGCGTCGGCGTCACCGTCACCGCGCCGGACGACATCACGGTGGAGCCGGTGGGGGTCGTCCAGATCCCGGCCTCGGGGTCGCGGACCCTGCAGGTGCCCACCCAGTCCGACGCCGAAGGCGGCGTACGCCACACCGTGGCGTTCGTCCTCGAGGGTCCCGACGGGCGCCCGCTGTCGGAGCCGGTGGAGCTGTCCGTCCAGACCGGTGGCTACCCGGTCGCCCAGGCGTTCGCGTTGGCCGCGGCCGCCCTCGCCCTCCTCCTCGGGGGCCGGCGGTACCTGCGCTACCGTCGGGGCATCCTCGACCCCGCGGACGAAGGGCACCGACCGTGAACGACGAGCAGGGGTCCCCCGGACCCGAACTGCGCAGACCGGATCCCGGCCTCCGCGGCCGACGCCGTGAGTCGGGCAGTTGCGTGCTGCCGGGCCCGGCCTCCCCGCCGCCGGTCGCCGACTCGTTCATCCCGGACGCCGCCCCCGCGCCGTCGATCGCGCGGCCGATCGCCCCGGCCCCGGAGCGGTCCGCAGCGCGGCCGGAGACGCCCGGCGGGGGGACCGGGGCACGGACCCGCGACTCCTCCGACGCGTCGGTGATGCGCTCGACGGGATCGATGGCCGTGGCCAACCTCGCGAGCCGCATCACCGGGTTCGTCCGGATGATCCTCATCCTCACCGTGCTCGGCCCCGCCGTGGCGTCCGCCTTCAACACCGCCAACACGCTGCCCAACATGATCACCGAGCTCGTCCTGGGCTCGGTGCTCACCGCGATGTTCATGCCGCTGCTGGCCAAGGCCGCGCAGGAGGACGAGGACGGGGGCGTGTCCTTCATCCGACGCCTGCTCACCGTGACCTCGGTCCTGGCACTGGGGGCGACCGTCGTGGCGGTGGCGTGCGCGCCGCTGCTCACCGAGCTCAACCTGGGCGACGGCGAGGTCAACACGAACCTGGCCACCGCGTTCGCGTTCCTGCTGCTGCCGCAGATCTTCTTCTACGGCGTGTTCTCGGTGATGCTCGCGATCCTCAACTACAACGGTGTCTTCCGTCCCGGGGCGTGGGCGCCGGTGTGGAACAACCTGGTGGCCATAGCGACACTGGTGCTGTTCGCGGTGGTCGGCAGCGGCATCGACCCGGCCGCGCCGGTCAACCTGCTCAGCGCGCCCATCCTGCTGCTGGGCCTGGGCACCACCCTGGGCGTGGTGCTGCAGGCGGCGGTGCTGGTCCCGGCCCTGCGTCGCGCGGGCGTGGACCTGCGCCCCCAGTGGGGTCTGGACCCCCGCATCAAGCAGTTCGGCGGGCACGCCGTCGCCGGAGTGACCTACGTACTCATCTCGCAGGTCGGTCTGGTCATGACCAACCGCATCGGTTCGGCGGCGGACGAGGCCGCCATCGCCATCTACCAGACCTACTGGCTGCTGTTGCAGGTCCCGTACGGGATCATCGGCGTCACCCTGCTCACCGCCATCAACCCCCGCCTGGCGGACAACGGGGTGGCCGGCCGCAACGACGCGGTGGTGCGGGACATCTCGCTGGGGACGCGGCTGTCCCTGTTCGGGCTGCTGCCGATCATCGCGTTCATGACCGCGTTCGGCCCGACGATCGCCACCGGCCTGTTCCGCTACGGGAACTTCGACGCCGAGAGCGCCCAGGTGCTCGGCCTGACCCTGACCTTCGGCGCGTTCACGCTGGTGCCCTACGCCGTGGTCCTGCTGCAGCAGCGGGTGTTCTACGCCCGCGAGGACTACTGGACGCCGACGGCGATGATCCTCGCGATCACCGTGGTCCGCGTGGTCCTGTCGCTCCTCGTCCCCGTGGTCGCCGACCAGCGGTCCCACGTGGTGATCGGCCTGGCCCTCGCCAACGGCATCGGCTGGGTCGTCGGCGCCGTCGCCGGGTTCATCCTGCTGCGGTCGAAACTGGGGTCCCTGCGTGGTCGCGAGACCCTCCGGTCGGCCTCGTGGACCCTCGGCGCGTCGATCGCCGGCGCCCTGGTCGCGCTCGCCGTGGACACGATCCTGCCGATGGACGCCCTCACCGACGCGGTCGGCAGCATCGGGTTCGTCCTGCGTGCCGGAGTCGCCGCCGTCATCACCCTCGCGGTGACCGGTCTGATCCTGTCGCGGTCGCGGTTGCCGGAACTCGATTCGATCACCCCCGTTCTCCGCGGACTCGTGGGACGTCTGAGGAGATAGTCGAATCCACGCGGGGCCGGTACGTACACTCAGGGATCACGAGCGGCGCCTCCTCACGGGCTGCCGCACCAGGCGAGGAGGGTCAACGGGTGGGTGAACAGACTGGAGCCCCGGCACCGGACACCGCCTCCTCGCCACCGCGTCTGACCGTCGGAGGCCTGGTCTCCGGCGGCAGGTACGAGCTCCTCGAACCGTGCGGTGGTGTCGCCGGCCAGTCCTTCTGGAAGGCCCGCGACCGGCGCCTGGGCAGGTTCGTCGCCCTCACCTTCGTCGACCCGCTCCCCGGCGAGCAGCCCCCGGGTTCGGCGACGGGGGTGCTCGACCGTACCGTCGCGCTCACCACGGTCTACGCGGACGGGTTGGCGCGCGTGCTCGACGTCATCCGCGGCCGTGCGGGCGGCATCGTGGTCTCGGAGTGGATCCCCGGACGCAGTCTCGCCGCGGCCGTGACCGACCCGGACCCCGACTCCGCCGTGGGCGCGGTGTGGGGTCTGGCGGACGCCGCGACCCGTGCCGAGGAGGTGGGCCTGACCCTGGGCCTCGACTCGCCCGACCGGATCCGTCTGACCGAGGACGGGCGTGCCGTCCTGGCCTTCCCCGGGGTCCGCGACGGGGACGACGCCCGGTCCGACGTGCGGGGCCTGGGCGCTACCCTCTATGCGCTGCTCACCGGAGCGTGGCCGCTCCCGTTGCCCGAGGGTTCCGATCTGTACGAACCGACCGACGGTCGGCCCGGTCCCGCCCGGAGGGACGACGACGACGAGGTCCTCGACCCCACGGTGGCCGGTACCGGGGTGGCGCCGGAATCCGCGGTGCTGGCCATGCGGTCTCTCGACGGGTCGTCGGTCAGCTCGGCGGCCACCGTGAGGGCGATGGTGACCGATCGCGTCGGCGGGCCGCGGCGCGCCGCCCCCGGGGCCTCCTCCCGGGTCGCCCACCCGGCGACCGCCACCGCGACGGAGTGGGCACCGGGGGAGTGGTCGTCGGCGGAGGGATCGCCGGCGGAGTGGTCCTCGGCGGAGGCAGGTTTCGAACCCGCGCCGTACAGCGAGCCGGACCCGGAGGTCCAGAAGCGCCGCTGGCAGATCATGGCCGGGACCGGCGCGGCCGCGGTCGTGGTGATCGCCTTGCTGTTCACGTGGATGCTCGGGGGGTTCGGCGGCACCCGCAACGACACCCCGCTCTCACAGCAGCTCGACGCGATCGAACGGGCCGCCCAGGCCAGTCGCGCCGCCCAGACCGCCGAGCCCGCGGCCGATGACCCCGCCGCAGGTGACACCGGGGACGAGGCGGAGGAGGCCACCCCGACCACCCCGGTCTCCGTGTCGACCGTCACCACCTGGCAGCCCTCGTCCTCGAACGGCGTCGCGGAGAACTCGTCGGATGCCCCCAACGTGGTCGACGGTGACCGGTCCACCTCGTGGTCCAGCGACGCCTACCGATCCCAGATCGGCGACGGCCCGTCGGCCTACAAGCCGGGTATCGGGTTGATGCTCACACTGGACGGTGAGCAGGAGGTCCGACGGGTGGTGCTCCGCTCGGGGGACGACGGCGTGCGCTTCGAGGTGCGGTCCGCGCCCGGTGCCACTCCGGAGTCACTCGACGAGACCACCCGTCTCGGAGCGGGCACCGTCCGCGACGGGTCGGCCACCGTGACGATCGATGACCCGCGGGAGTCCGGGTACGTCCTGGTGTGGATCACCCGCCTGGGTACCTCCGGTGCCCAGTCCTACGAGGCCACGATCAGCGAGGTCGAACTGACCCGCTGACCGGCCGGGAGACGTCCCCACGGGGGGCCCGGCCGGGTTACGGTGACGGCCGTGAACACCGGTACCGCCGTCCCGACCGCGGCGGGTTCCCCTGCCCCGCCCGCAGGCGCGGAATCCCCGCTCGGCGCCCAGTCCGCTCCCAGGGCCCAGTCCGTACTGACAGCCGAGTCGCCGCTGTCCGACGCCGAACTGTTGGACGCGCACGTCGCCGGCAACCCCGACGCCTTCTCCGCCCTCGTCCGGCGGCACTACGACTACCTCTGGCGGTTGGCCATCCGCACGTCGTTCAACCGCGACGACGCCGCCGAGGCCCTGCAGGAGGCTCTCGTCTCGGCGTACCGGAAGGCGGATACCTTCCGCCACGCCTGCCCGGTCCAGGGGTGGCTCTACCGCATCGTGGTCAACGCCTGCCTGGACAAGATGCGGGCCCAGCGCCTGCGCACCCACACCCAGCTCACCCCCTCCCTACACGAACAGGTCACGCTGCGTGACCACTTCCACCAGGACCCGGCGTACGCGATCATCGTGGCCGAGGCGTTGGCGGAACTGCCCGACGATCAGCGGGATGCCGTCGTCGTCGTCGACATGCTGCGGTGCACCGTCGCCGAGGCGAGCCACCTGCTCAACATCCCCCCAGGCACCGTGAAGAGCCGGTGCTCCCGCGGCCGCGCGAAGCTCGCCGCCCTGCTCGATGGGGTCACCCTCACCGTGTGAGCGTGTTCCTCGCGTCACCCGGTGGGCGGTCGCGGGAACAAGGCAGCCCCCCGGGGTGTTGTGGCCTCTAGAAGACCCGGCACCTGATGCCGGTTCCGACTCACGAGCCACCAACCGCCCGAGGAGCCCCGAGAACCCATGAGCGACACCGTCCACGACGTCATCATCGTCGGATCCGGCCCGGCCGGGTACACCGCCGCCATCTACTCCGCGCGGGCCGAGCTGAAGCCGGTCGTCTTCGAGGGGTCCCAGTTCGGTGGCGCGCTCATGACCACGACCGAGGTCGAGAACTTCCCCGGCTTCGCCGAGGGCATGATGGGCCCCGATCTCATGATGCAGATGCGTGAGCAGGCCGAGCGGTTCGGCGCCGACCTCCGGATGGAGGACGTGACGTCCATGGACCTCGCCGGGGACATCAAGACCGTCCGGGTCGGCGAGGAGGAGCACCGCGCCCGCGCCGTGATCCTCGCGATGGGTGCCGCGGCACGCTACCTCGGGGTCCCGGGGGAGCAGGAGTTCCTCGGCCGGGGCGTGAGCTCGTGCGCCACGTGTGACGGATTCTTCTTCCGCGACAAGCCGATCGTCGTGGTCGGCGGCGGCGACTCCGCCATGGAGGAGGCCACCTTCCTCACCAAGTTCGGTTCCTCCGTGACGATCGTGCACCGCCGTGAGGAGTTCCGCGCCTCCAAGATCATGCTCGAGCGGGCACGGGAGAACGAGAAGATCTCGTTCGTCCTCAACACGGCCGTGGACGAGGTGCTGGCCGGCGCGACCGGCTCGGTCGAGAAACTCCGTCTGCGCGACACCGTCACCGGTGAGACCAGTGAGCTCGAGACCGCCGCAATGTTCGTCGCGATCGGCCACGATCCCCGTTCCGAGCTGGCCCGCGACCAGGTCGAGGTCGACGAGGACGGCTACGTCCTCACCGGTCAGACCACCGCCACCTCCCTTCCCGGGGTGTTCGCCTGTGGCGACCTCGTCGACAAGCGCTACCGCCAGGCCATCACCGCCGCCGGTTCGGGGTGCGCCGCCTCGATCGACGCCGAGCGCTGGCTCGCCGAGCAGGCCTGAGCCCGCACCGGGCCCGGAACAACCGGGCCCCGTCCACCCACCCGAAAGGACCACCTCATGGCCGACACCCCCAACATCATCGACGTCACCGAGGCCGACTTCGCCGACGCCGTGCTCACCGCCAGCGGCTCCAAGCCCGTTCTCGTGGACTTCTGGGCCACATGGTGCCGCCCGTGCACCATGATGGCGCCGGTCCTCGACGAGCTGGCGGGCTCGGAGGCGGACAAGCTGACCGTGGCCAAGGTCGACGTCGAAGCCAACCAGGAACTCGCCGCCGAGTACCAGATCACCGCGATCCCCGCGATGCTGTTGTTCTCGGAGGGACAGCCGGTCAAGCGCATCACGGGCGCCAAGTCCAAGTCGGCGCTCCGAGCCGAGCTGGGCGACGTTCTCGGCGCCTGACACACACGCCGGCGGCACCGGGTCGCTACCCTGTGTCGCTACGCTGTGGCGCTCCCCCGTGGCGTTCCCCCACCGCCCGGCGCGGACGGGGCATGTCCGCGTGTGAGGCGGTAAGTTCATCCGGGTACCCAACACTAGGAGAGCGGGAGGAGACCCATGGCGTGGAGGCGTGGTGACCGTGGGCCCGAGGTGGCCGCCATCCGGGCCACCCTCGCGGGCATGGGTCTGCTGCACAACATCGAGTCGGTCGGGGTCACCGAGCCCGAGACCGGGTCAGTGCTCGCGCGTACCGACGCCGTCTTCGACGCCGACCTGGAGAAGGCCGTTCTGGCCTTCCAGCAGGCGCGTGCGCTGATCTCCGACGGAATCGTGGGTCCGGCCACCCAGGCCGCGCTCCACGACGCCAGCCACGTGCTGGGGACCCGGGACCTGAGCTATATCGTCTCCAGGCCGATGGCGGGGGACGATATCGCCCAACTGCAGCGACGACTCGGCGAGCTCGGGTTCTACGCCGGCCTGGTGGACGGGACCTTCGGCCCCCTCACGCACGCGGCCGTCACCGACTTCCAGCGCGACTGCGCGCTCCCCGCGGACGGTGTGGTCGGTGCCGAGACCCTGGACACCCTGAGCCGCTTCTCGACCCTGTTCAAGGGCGGGGACGTCGCCTCTCTC
The DNA here is from genome assembly GCF_051994785.1 of Dietzia sp. MNB45. Taxonomy (NCBI): domain Bacteria; kingdom Bacillati; phylum Actinomycetota; class Actinomycetes; order Mycobacteriales; family Dietziaceae; genus Dietzia; species Dietzia sp. MNB45. Next base: position 3,768,488 of record NZ_CP163397.1, read on the forward strand.
GTCGAGAAGGAGCGGGCCCGCACCTCCGGTCCCATGCTCGCCGGTAAACGGATCGTCCTCGATCCCGGCCCCAGTGGGTCCGAGAATCCAATCCGGATCGACACCCCCTACGGGACCATCACCGACGCGGAACTGCTCTGGGACATCACCCGGCGGCTCTCCGAGCGGATGAACCAGGCCGGCGTGGAGGTCTTCCTCTCCCGGCCTGAGGCGATGATCCCGACCGATCCCGAGCGCGCCGAGATAGCCAACGCGTTCAACGCCGATCTCATCATCTCGCTCCGCCTGGACCGCCACCCGAATCCGGTGGGCAACGGGGTCGCGACGTTCTACTTCGGAAACTCGCTCGGCGCGGAGTCCATGCTCGGTGAGGCCCTCTCCGGCTTCATCCAGCGGGAGATCGTCAGCCGCACCACTCTTCGCGACTGCCGGACCCATGGCCGGAGCTGGCCGTTGCTGCGAATGACCCGCATGCCGTCCGTGCAGATCTACCTGGGCTACGCGTACAACCCGCAGGATCTCGAGATCCTCGGCGATCGTGCCGCCCAGGACACCATCATCGACTCGATCCTCGTGGGCGTGAAACGTCTGTACCTCCTCGACGAGGACGATCATCCCACCGGGTCGATGTCCGTCGACGACCTCATCGACTACGAGCAGCGCCAGCGAGACTGATCGCGGCTCCGGCCACCCCGGGGGAGTCGGGACCGGGGTGTCGTGATTCCCGGGGTGTCAGAGCCCCCGGGCGACGGCGCTCGCCGACGCGCCCGACAGCACCCCGAGCCGCCGGGTGGCGAATCCGTGTTCGGCGAAGAGCTGATCGAGGGCGCGCTCCACATCCGCCTTCCACAAGTGCTCGCTCTCGATATCGAGCCGGAGGCGGGGATGGGTCTCGTGGGGTGCCACCACCGTGAAACCGTGCTCGACCAGAAAGCTCATCCCCGGCACGCACGAGTCCGCCCCGCACCCGTCACGTGACGTAACATGCCCGGGGTCCTCGGACGTGACCCCGAAGGCCTCGATGGCCTTGATTCCGCGGCTTCGAACATTGACGACGACGGCGTCGAGCAACGCGGTCAGTACCCCTGCCGGTGCGCCGTGCTCGACACTCATGCCGGCGAGCAGCACAGCGTCAGCACCGACGGGCGAGGTCGGGAAGCACGTCGCCCGCGGCACCATCCCCGGGGGGGCGTAGAAGGCGGCAGCCGTCGATCGGTCCCCGTAGGTGGCGAGCTGGCCGCAGACACCCCATTCCAGGGATACGTGTGAGATCCACGCTTCCTTCTCGAACTCCGGATCTCCCGGGGACTGCTCACCGTCGGTCTGCCAATAGACGCAACGCCGGGCGCGAGGACCCAACTGGTCCACCGCCGACAGGTCCAGCGGGCGGAGGGAGATCATCGCGGCGCTGCGGTCGACCCGCCCTCGAGAAGTGCGAGTACCCGGGCCAGATCATCGGTGTCACCGACGTCGATGGTGATACGTCCCTTGCGGCGCCCCATCGTCACCGACACCGACGTCTCGAAACGGTCGGACAGCCGACCCGCCACCGCCTCCAGCTCAGGGTTGCGCTGGCGTCCGCGGGGCGGGGGCTTGGGCTTGTCCGTGGTGTCCCCGGGATCGCGGTTGGCGAGGGTGACGAGCTCCTCGGTCGCCCGCACCGACAGGCCCTCGGCGACGATCCGGGCGGCGAGCTCGTCCTGTGCCGGCGCCCCCGCCTCGAGGCCCAGGAGTGCGCGCGCATGTCCCGCTGACAGGACACCAGCCGCGACCCGCCGCTGTACGGCGGTCGGCAGCTGGAGCAGGCGGATGCTGTTGGTGATCGCGGGGCGGGATCGGCCGATGCGGGTCGCGAGTTCCGACTGGGTCACGTCGAACTCTTCCAGCAGCTGCTGGTAGGCGGCGGCTTCTTCGAGAGGGTTGAGCTGTACCCGGTGGATGTTCTCGAGCAGAGCGTCCCGCAGCAGATCCTCGTCGTCGGTCTGCCGAACGATCGCCGGAATCGTCTCGAGCTTCGCGCGCTGGCTCGCCCGCCAGCGTCGCTCACCCATGATGAGCTGATAGCGCCCACCGGACATCTCACGGACGACGATGGGCTGGAGGAGTCCGAACTCCTTGACGGAATGAGCGAGCTCAGCCAACGCCTCCTCGTCGAAGTGGGTGCGGGGCTGCTTCGGGTTGGGGTCGATCTCGGCCGGGGAGATCTCGCGGTAGACGGCGCCGGGGTCCACCAACTCGGTTGTTTCACGTGAAACGGAAGAGCCATTGTCGGCATACGAACCGGCGTCGGCCCCGCGAGCCGTCGATGACGCGGTACCCGTGGACTCCGCTTCCGCCGTACCCCGATTCCCGGCCGCAGCCGAGCGCGGACGTGGGGGAGTGGTACGCGGACCGCCCCCACGCGGCCCCAGGATCAGGTCGGCGGCGTCATTTCCGAGCCGAGGCCCTTCGTCGGGGCCGGTGGGGATGAGGGCCGCGAGACCCCGCCCGAGACCACCCTTACGCTGCTGGCTCATCAGTTCTCCTCCGGGCGATCGACGCCCTCAACTTCACTCGCGGTGGGCGTGGATACGAGGTCGCCCGGACCGGCCGGCCCTCCCCGTGCATTGATCTCGCGGGCGGCGTCCAGGTATGCCAGCGCGCCGCGCGACCCGGCGTCGTACTGGAGGATGGTCATCCCGTACCCCGGTGCCTCGGACACCTTGACGCTTCGCGGGATCACCGTCCGCAACACGGTGTCACCGAAGTGCTTTCGCACCTCACCGGCGACCTGCTCGGCGAGCTTGGTGCGCCCGTCGTACATCGTCAGCATGATGGTCGAGATCTCCAGATCCGTATTCAGATGCTGCTGGATGAGTTCGACGTTGCGCAGGAGTTGGCCCACACCCTCGAGGGCGTAGTACTCGCACTGGATCGGAATCAGCACCTCACGCGCCGCCACCATCGCGTTGACTGTGAGCAACCCGAGGGACGGCGGGCAGTCGAGGAAAACGTAGTCGATACCGAGGGACTGCAGGTCCTCCGGGAGGAGAACCTCAGCCAGACGTCGTTCCCGCTGGGGGAGCCCGACCAGTTCGATTTCCGACCCCGCGAGATCGATGGTCGCCGGAACACAGAACAGGCGCTCGGCATGAGGGCTCTTCTGCATGAGTTCGTCGACCGACGCCTCCCACATCAGCAGGTCGTAGCTCGACGGTGTGCCCTCGCGGTGATCGACACCCAGCGCCGTGCTCGCATTGCCCTGCGGATCCATATCGATCACGAGCACCCCGAGCCCACCCAGCGCGAGAGCAGCGGCAAGATTCACCGTAGACGTGGTCTTGCCGACTCCACCCTTCTGGTTGGCAATCGTGATGATCCGCGGAGAATCCGGGCGGGGGAGTGCCGGGGCATCCCCGTGGAGCACCTCGTTCGCCTGCCGTGCGGCCGCGAAGATCGGGGTCTCGTCGTAGGACATCCGTCACCTTTCGAGTTCCATCGTGAGCACGGCCGAGCTACCGCCGTCTCGATGCCATTGTTTCACGTGAAACCGACATCCAACGCGTCCCCGTCTGGCCTCAGTGAGACCGGCGCCCGCGTCCGCGGGATCCGGAGCCACGGCCTCCCATCCTAGTCGTCAGGGTGCCGATCACCAGCCTCGTCGGTTCCGCATCTGGAGCCGCCACGGTCTCGACGTGAACCCCGTCGAACCCGAGCCTGCGGAGGGCGGCGCGATCTCGCTCGATCTCGTCGAGCGCCGACTCCCCCTTGAGGGCCACCATACGACCCCCCGCCCTCAGCAACGGGGCCGACCAGCCGGCCAGCTTCCCGAGCGGCGCCACTGCCCGGGATGTCACAACGTCCGAGTCTCCCGCCTCGGCGATGACGGTCTTCTCCTCCGCCCGACCCCGAATCACCCGGACATCGATGCCGAGCTCGCTGATGATCTCCTCGAGAAACGTGACCCGGCGGAGAAGTGGCTCGACCAGAGTGATCGTCAGATCAGGACGCGCGAGCGCCAGGGGGATACCAGGGAGGCCTGCGCCGCTCCCGATATCAACGACGGACTCGCCCTCCGCCAACCTCGATTCAGCAGCCGCACTATTGAGGACGTGCCGATCCCACAGCCGAGGCCGCTCACGCGGACCCATCAGCCCACGCTCGAGCCCGGCCGTCGCGAGGAAGTCGACGTACCGGGACGCGAGACCCAGCCGGTCCCCGAACACCACGGCTGCAGCGGGCGGCGCAGAGGGGAGCTCACCGGAGTCAGATGTCGAGTCCGGATCGGCCGGCGTCTCGCCCGCAGCCCTGTTGGCCCCCTCACCGTCACGTGACGCTTCGTGGCCCGTGTGTCCGTTCATGGTCTCGCGCTCCTTCTCGCGGCCGCAAAGCCACTGTTTCACGTGAAACACCGCCGGTGAATCACATCGATGTCATTAGATCCTCGGACACAGATCAGGGGTGCGAGCCAGACGACTCGCACCCCTGCCCCGAACCGCCCGTCACCCGGGCAGGACGACCACCCGGCGGTTGGGCTCGACGCCGGTCGAGTCCGAGGTGACACCCTCGATCTCCGCGATCGCATCGTGGATGATCTTGCGTTCGAACGGCGTCATGGGCTCGAGCTCCTCCGACTCACCTGACTCGAGAACCCGCTGCGCCGCCACGCGACCGGACTCGGTCAGAGCCTCGCGCTTCGCCTCACGCCAACCGGCGATGTCGAGCATCAACCGACTCCGATCGCCGAGTTCCTGTTGCACCGCGAGACGCGTCAACTCCTGGATAGCGTCCAACACCGACCCGTCCGAGCCGACCAACGTATCCAGGCCGTCGCCACCCACGATGCTCACCACGGCTCGATCACCCTCGACGTCCAGATCGATGTCCCCGTCGAAGTCGAGGATGTCGAGGAACTGCTCGAGATAGTCGCCAGCGACCTCGCCCTCCTCGACCAATCGTTCCTCGGACACCTCGATGTTCCTCTTGGACATGGACCTGCCTCCGTCGTGACCGCCGATCGCCGAACCCCGAGAGTACGACGAATATCTCCCCCAAGTATGGGACAAGGTCCCCGACGCCGGAGCATCGGGGACCTTGTCCACTCACGTTTCCCTAGCGGGTCAACGCTTCTTTTTCTTCTTCTTGTTCTTGGGACGCGAACCTGATCCCTTCTGGGCCGGTCTACTGCGCTGCCCGCCGGGAGCCTGGGGCCGTTGACCCGGGCGTGGAGCGGATGCCGGAGCGACCGCAGGCCCCGGGTCGGGGTCGATCACCTCGTCGTCGTCCACCGTCGCGGTACCCACCTCCCCAGCCGGACCCGTCACCACGCCCGTTCCCGTCGCGGCGGCGCGGTTCTTCTTGGGCTTGGAGGGCTTCACACCCACCCGCGGAGCGAGCGCCTTCTGCTCCTCGCGCCGCAGGAGGGCCGCGGCGTCGTCCTCCTTGGCCATCTTCTCGTACAGGAAGTACTGCTGGCCGAGGGTCCAGAGGTTATTCGTGACCATGTACACGAGGATCGCCATCGGCCAGAACGCACCGGTCACCAGGATGCCGATGGGGAAGGCCCACAGCATGAGCTGGTTCATGATCTTGGCCTGCGGGTTGGCCGCGGCCTCAGGGGACTGGCGGGACAGGGAGATCCGCGCGTTGAAATGGGTCGTGACCGCCGAGACGATCATCAGCGGAAGGGCGACGAGAATGATGTTCCACCGGGCGAAGTCGAGCATCGCGCCCGGCTCCACGAAGGCCTGGAACTGTTCGACCGGCTGGGAGATGAAGGACGAGAGCGGAGCACCGAACAGGCGGGCGTCGAGGAAGCTCTGCACCTCGTCCGCGTTGAACACGTAGTTGCCCGTGTTGCGCGTCTCCTCGGCGCTCATCCCGAGCGCGCCGAACTGCGAGCCCATCCGGTTGAACGACCGCAGCACGTGGAACAAACCCAGGAAGACGGGGATCTGGATCAGCATCGGCAGGCAACCCAGGAGGGGGTTGAACCCCTCCTGCTTCTGCAACTTCCGGGTCTCGACCGCCAATTTTTCGCGGTCGTTCTTGTACCGCTTCTGCAGCTCCTTCATCTTGGGCTGCATCTCCTGCATCTTGCGGGAGAAGCGAATCTGTTTTGCCGCCGGCCAGAACAGCATCGCGCGGAGGGTGAAGACGAGGAAGATCACCGACAGGGCCCAGATGACCCCGTTGGAATCCGGCGCCTCGACCCAGGGGAGCAGACCGCCGAGGAACGCGAAGATCTTGTGCCAGAACCAGAGGATGCCGGAGATCGGGTAGTAGACCAACGGGTTGGTGATGAACGACATGGGTGGTGGAGTCCTAGCTACGTTCGAGAATTGTCGGTGTGCTCGTGGGGCTCGTGGCCCGGTGGATCAGGTGCACGGGGCCGGGGGACCGGATCCCACCCGCCCGGTGTCCACGGCCCACAGCGCAGGAGACGCCACACCGAGAGCCACGTGCCGTACCAGGCTCCGTGGACGCGTACCGCCTCGACGGCGTAACTACTGCACGTGGGTTCGAATCGGCAGCTCGGTGGGGTCCAGGGGGAGATGCCCTTCTGGTAGAAGTCGAGCATCCACAACAGGATCCGCGCGATGGGACCCGGGCGCCCCGTGCTCACGACGTGCCCCTCGCGCGAGCGGCCGCAGCGACGAGCCCCGCGCGCATATCCCGCACGAGGTCGGCGTGCGACGCACCCGCGGAGGCCGGGTTGGCCCGGATCACCACCATGAGATCGTCGCCGGCCTCGTCCAGCAGGCCGCCCGCGATATGACGAAGCCGTCGGCTGACGCGGTGACGAGTCACCGAGTCCCCGACGGCTTTGCTGACAACCAGCCCGAAACGCGGACCGCCCACGCGGACATCCGAGGAGTCCACGTGGGCGTGTACGACCATGGTGCGGCGGCCCTTCCTGGCACCCTTGCGCACCACCGTCGCGAAGTCAGCGGAACGGTGGAGCCGGTGCGACCTGGGGAGCACCCGCCACCCCGGCCGGAATCAGGCCGTCAGCGACGCGCGGCCCTTACGCCGGCGGGCGCCGACGATGCCGCGACCGGCGCGGGTGCGCATGCGCAGACGGAAGCCGTGCACCTTGGCACGACGACGGTTGTTCGGCTGGAAGGTCCGCTTGCCCTTGGCCATGGTTGGCTCCTCACGTGAAGTCGGCGCCGTGTCCAGCGCCCGATCGAGTTCGAGACGTCGTCGAATCACCGAAGGACGGCGGCACCACGACGCGCCGGGCGCCCACGGGCGCACGACAGACTGCTCAAGATTACGCGCCCGAGGCGCCGGCCGCCAAACCGTGTAATCCCATTGGTCTCACTGATACCAGTTTCCTGGCCACAACGACACGCCCACGGCCGCGATGCTTGACATCCGCCCTCCAGTCAATCTTGAGGGTTGCCCCCCGGTTCATCATGTTGTTACCGTCATTCCTCAGGCGAGCCCACCAGGGCTGCAAGACGCGACGTGAATCCGAACAAGCACCTCCGACCCCTCCCCACCGACGACCTACCCGCGAACCGACGGGAGGGGTCTGTCTTCCCACAGCTGTGGACAACCATGTGGATACCTCGGTGGACCTGGGTCGGAGCCTGTGGATAGAGTGTGGTTCCCGGCGCCGCCGGCGACCCGGACCACCAGCAACGCCCGACACCCGACGAGAGGAGACCGCCCACC
>NZ_CP163398.1:0-48990 GCF_051994785.1 Dietzia sp. MNB45
ATGGTGGGCAGGTGCCGTTCGGCTACCGCGCCGAGAACCACACGCTCGTGATCGACCCCGAGGCTGCCGAGTTGGTGCGGGAAGCCGCGCGGCGGGTGCTGGCCGGAGAGACGTTGTACCGGATTCTCACCGACTGGAACCGGCGGGGTATCCGTACGACGCACGGGTGCCGGTGGTCGGATCGGACACTCAAACTGGTGCTGCGCAACCCCTCGATCAAGGGGGTACGGGAGTATCGACCGTTGTTGCCGGACGGCACCCGGTCGAAAACCTCCCTGATGCAGACGACCGCCGCGTGGCCCGCGATCTTGGACGAGGACACCTGGCAGCAGGTCTCCGATGTGCTCGATGCCCGCAAGCAGGCCCGAAACTTCCATCAGCCCGGCAGTGGGGCGGCGAAACGGCTGTATCCGTTCTCGGGTCTGATCCGCTGCTCGACCTGCGGACGCGCCATGCTGCATCGCGGCCAGGTGTATCAGTGTGTGCAACAGGTGCCGGGCGGGTGCAACCGCTCGATCCGTTCCGGCGACCTCACCAAACTCGTGGAGGAAGCCGTGCTCGCGACGTTCGAGCAGATCACCCTCAACCCCGCCAAGCGCCAGTCTCCGGGCGCGGATCAGGCCGCACGAGTGGGGCTTGCCGCGACGCTCGATGCCGACCGGGAACGCCTCGCCCGGCTCGATGATGACTACTACGACGGGTTGATCGACAAGTCGATGTGGGTGCGGCAACGCTCACGGATCGCCGAACGCATCGAACGCACCCGCCGCGAGTACGCCGCCACGGTGCCGGAGCACACTGGCCCGTCGATTGATATGACGACCGTCGCACAGGAGTGGGCCGACCGTACCCCGATGTGGCAGCACCAGGCCGCCAGTCTCGTCCTTGAAGCCGTCCTCGTTCACGCCCTGCCCAGGGGGATGAACGGCGCGACACCGGCGAGGCGGCGCAATGAGACCGTCGAAGCGTTTCATGCCCGCCGTGAGGTGTACCGGGCGGGGATTCTCGCACATCGGGTCGAGTTCGTCTGGCGCGCCTAACGCCCCCGCGCCTTCGGCAGGCCGCAGAGGGCTTGCAGTTGCTCACGCACCCGTGGGTCAGCGATGACCGGAGGCAGGCCCTGCGCTGCGCGGCTCTCCCGCGCGAGGCGTGCGCCGAGTGGTTCGGGGGCATCGGTCGAGGCTGGTTCGGGCGTGGTTGTGGTGGTCTGCGTCGAGGTATCCATGTAGACAGGTACGACAGGCAAACCACAACATCTAGTTGTACGGGGTCAGGACGTTGGTTGCAGTCGGCTGATCGGGGGGTTGCCTCCGAGGGCTGAGTGGCGTCGTCCAGTGTTGTAGTGCTCGAGCCAGGGGTCAAGTGCTGCGGTGCGGTCGTCGTTCGAGGTGAACGGTTGCCGGTAGGCCCATTCGGTTTGCAGGGTCCGGTTGAACCTCTCCACCTTGCCGTTCTGCCACGGGCAGTGCGGTTTGATGAACTTCTGCCGGATGCCGTGCGCGCCGCAGACGCCGCGCAGCGACCATCGGTAGGCCCAGGCGTTGTCGGTGATCAGCCGCTCGATGCGGGGGATGCCGTGCGCGGCGAAGTAGCCGATGGCGCGTTCGAGGAACGCGGCGCAGGTCGGGCCCTTCTCGTCGGGGAGGACCTCGGAGTATGCGAGCCGGGAGTGGTCGTCGACGACGGAGTGCACGTAGTCGTAGCCGACGACGGTCTGTTTCCGGGCGGCTGTGGAGCCCATCGCTCTGCCGTGCGCCTTCCACCCGCCGCCGTCGGGGATGCGACCGAGCTTCTTCACGTCCATGTGCACCAGCTCGCCGGGCTGCTCGCGTTCATAGCGGACCGCTGTGGTCTTCGACGCGCGGATCCGCTCCCCGGTCATCGGGTCCAGATCGACCAGACGAGGCAGCCCGGACCGGGCGATGATGCGCGACACCGTCCGCGCCGGCACCCCGGTGCGGGCCGCGACCTCGTCACGGCCGACTCGTTCCTTCTTCCGGATCGCGACCACCGCCGCGGCCCTGGCATCGGGGGTGCGGTTGGCGACGTGGTGAGGCCGCGAGGAGCGATCGTAGAGACCGGCTTCACCCTCGGCGCGGTAGCGGTCCAGCCACCGCTTCACGCAGCGTCGGGACACGCCCATTGCCGCGGCGATATGCGCCTGCTTCCACCCGGCACCGGCACGATGGACGATGAGCAGCCTGCCGTGCACGGTCAAGCGGGCATTACGGTGGGACACGAGAACCTCCGAGTTCGTGAAGACGTCAGACATCTCCACTAAGCCCGGAGGTTCTCCCCTTTCACAAGACCGGAAACGCCACCAACCTCATGGCCGGGTACATCTAGTACCTGGCATCGAGTTGAGGTACTATATGCAGACTTATCCACAGGGAGCTACCTGCGACCGACCCCAAACGGGGTATGTCACGGGGGTGCCGATTCGGTACCCTCGTGAACCGGCTCAACGGTGCCGCAAATTTTGCGGCACCGTTCGCGCCCGTGACGGCCAGCCGAGCGGAGCGAAAGCGCAGGTCCGACGGTGGTGGCGATTCGACACCACCGTGAACGGTCGCGGTGAGGTCGCAGCGGATGCGGCTTGGTTCGCGGGGGCAACGGCGAAACTCCTGGTCGGACGGTGGTGCCAATTTGCCACCACCGTCACGAGAACCACAACGAGCAGCACAGCGGGCCGAGGTCGCAGGCTGGACGGTGTGGGAAATTTTCCCCGACCGTCGCCCCGCGAGTGTGGTGCCGCCGATTCGACGGAACCACCCCGGCCGGGAGTAAAAGCCCTGGTCGCACGGTTCCGGCAATTTGCCGGAACCGTCACCCCCACCCCGACATGCAGGCGCGCCGGAGCGTATCGCGGTCGCGTGGTGGCGGTGCTCATCGTCGGGTTCCTCCGGTCGTGTGGGCAGGTGTCAGTAGGTAGGTGCGCACCCGTTCCCACGGGAGTCGTCGGCGCGTGCGGTGGCGATGCCGACGCCCGGCCCCGCCCGGCTCGCGGACGGTGGGCCGTAGCGCCGGTACTCGATGGGGGTCACGCCCATGTAGCGGCGGAAGATGCGCGAGGCTTGCCCGCAGTGGTGGCACCAGCCGACCCGTTCGGTGATCGTGCCGATGAGCAGATCGGTTTCGCGGATCAGGCGCGCCATCTCCTGTACGCGCAGGATCGACAGGTACACCGGCGGCGTCACCCCGAACGAGTCCTTGAACACCCGATTGAGCTGACTCGGCGACAGGCAGGCGTGCGCGTCCAGTTCGGTGAGCGGCCACTGCCTGGCGATGTTGCTCTGCATGAGCGCCGCCGTGCGCATAATCTCGCGGCGCACCGGCTTGAACTCCCGCCACCGGGGAGGCGCGACCCGCACGGCCCGCTGCCGAGAGGTCAGCGGCGGCACCTCCACCGGCGCGTGACGAACCAGCGGCGCGATGGCGGCGAGCACCGTGAACAGCAGCGCATACGCACGGAAGTAGCCGCGCGGCGATTGGTCTTCGCCGGTGAGTGTGGCGAGTTCATCGAGGATCGGCCCGAGCCGTTCGGCCTGCGATTCTCCGACGCGCAGCACCTGCACCGGATCGGGATACAGGTGAGTTGCGAGGTCGCGTGCGGCTTCGCCGTCCGCGAGCACGTCGAGGTGCTGCCAGAACAACTGCTCGACCAGTAATCGGTATCCACTGCCACTGTCCTCACCGTGACGGTGCCCTCGGGTTCGTACCCGAACTCGACGTTCGGGGCGACCAGCACCACATCACCCACCGACGCCGACCCGCCCGCATCGGCATCGGCATCGGCATCGGTGAGGATGATCGAGCCGTCGCGCACGACCACGAAGCGCACACAGTCATAGGCGGTCGCCGCCAATATGCGACGGTGACGGATGCTGGTGACATAGACGCAACTCCACGGCTCGACCGGCTGCACTATCGCGGGGTGCGGCGACTGCGGCGTCCTTGTAGGCTCATGACCGGTCGGCGTGGTCGCCGGGCGTTCGAGTAGCAGCGACATGACGACCTCCCTTCTCTGACCACCCCCGAGCAACCAGGGGGAAGAACCGGCCTACCAAGCACCGGCGGTCGCGGCGAAGCAGGAGACGAGCAGGCCGGGCGTTTCCCGGTCACTCCGGCACTTTGCCGGGCAGCGCGACCGGCTCGGTCATGGGAGGTCGGTCATGAGCGGGCGCATGTCTCGGTAGCGGCTCGGTGTCACTCCGGTGTGCGCTGTGGATGCTTCTACCGCGCGCGACCGGCTCCGCCACCCCACCCGCTGCCCGGTGGCGGTGACGGTGATGTTCGTCTCGCGTAGGAGCCGCGCCATCTCTTGCACGCGGAGCATCACCAGGTAGGCGGTCGGGGTCTTCCCGAACGTGTCCGTGAACACGCGCACCAGGTGCTTCGGAGAGAGCCGCACCAGGGCTGCCAGTTCCGCGAGCGTCCACGGGTGCGTGATCCGGCTGTGCAGCGCGTCGCGCACCAGCATCGCCTCACGACGCAACGGTTCAGGCACCCGACTTCGAGCGGAGAACGGGCGAGCGCGGGCACGTTGCAGCCGGGTCAGCCGCACCGTCGAGACGCGGATGCACGGCGCGATCACATCGGTGATGAGGAACCAGAGCGCCTGCATCCGATGGAACCGTTCCAGGTACTTGCCCTCGACGGTGAGGGCGACCAGCTCGTCCAGCCACGGCAACAACCGCCCGGCTCGATCCCGGCCCAGGTGCAGTACCTGGGCAGGTTCGGTGTACACCTTTCCCGCGAAGTCGTGGGCGTCGAGGCGGTCGTGCAAGATCGCGGAGTGTTGCCAGAAGAACTGATCCAGCGCCATGTCGGTGTCGATGTAGACCGTCGTATAGGTGACCCGCCCCTCGGGTTCGACGCCGAACAGCACGCTCGGCCCCAGCAGCACCGCGTCGCCAAAGCTGACGGGTTGCTGTCCGAACTCGCTGAACACGATGGCCGTGCCGTCACGGATCACAACGAGCCGGACAACGTTGTACGCCGCCAGGCCCACAGGTCGATGCGTCGTCCGTGTCCGAGCCGACAACGGCGGGGAGATGCGCCTATCCACTCATCGGGTGCTTTTCTGTCAGTTCACTGGGCCATGCGATGAGTTGCGTGCGAGTGTCGTCCTTGGTGGAAGTCTCCGCGACTGCCGCTCCGAAGTCGGCATAACTGATCGCTTGTCGGGTGAACGCAGTCTCGTCTGTGGAAGGGGAGACTCGTTCCCAGCGTGCTGTCGTCGGCCCCTCCGGTTCGTAGACGGGCGGCGGGATCAGATACGCCCATTCTGATCCTGCGTTGCCCGCTTCGAGGTGGTCGCGCAGCATGGCGTGTGCTCTCCCGCGCGGCAGTGTGGGTTCTGGGAACCGGGGGTCTTGCCAGAACCGTCTGTCTCCAGGGAGTCGGAGTGCTCCTGCTCCGCCGACCGTGACGATCCGGGCCGGAGCGCCGTTGGCCTTGGTGCTTGCCTCGATGAGTCGATCATGTACGGCCACGAGTTCGGTCGGGGCGATGTCCTCACGCAGTCGGATCGCGTTCATGACGACGTCGATGCCGTGCATTGCTTGCGTGAGACTGGCGTTCTCAGCGATGTTCACGACCGTGGAGGTCAGCGATGCAGCAGTCTTGGCGAGCCGCGTGGTGTCTGCCGGATCGCGCAGCGCAGCGGTCGCCTCGATGCCTGCGGGGAGATGAGCGAGGATGGCGGCTCCGGTGCGCCCGGTCGCGCCGAGAATCAGGATGCGAGTCATACAGGTACCTCCGAAGCGGGCGTGCGGGTGAGTCGGGCGAACCCGGTGAGGCTGGCGACGGCGAGCACCATGAGCGCGGCGAGACTGACGAGCAGGATCGGGAAGTCCAAGCCCAGGTAGGCAGTGAGTGGGCCGACGCTGGCACCGAGGAACAGCACGAATCCGTTGAGCGCCATCCCACCGGCCCGGTTCGGGGCGGCGGTCTCGCCGAACAGGGTGATCATCGCGGGCACCGCGAGCGCGACCCCAGTGACTCACACGAGACTCGCCAGCGCCGTGCCCGCGAGGGATGCCGAGAGTGCGGCTTCGATCAGCAGCCCAATCGCGGCGAGGGCGAACCCGGCACGTGCAACCCCCGCGCCGCCGAGACGCTTCGCAATAGCGCCCGCGAAGAGGGAGGCGAACATGCCCGGCAGCCCGACGAGGCGGAGCCAGATCACCTGCGATGAGTCCAGGCAGAGGTCGGTCAGGTGCGGGCCGAGGCCGGTGTACATGCCGACGAACGACAACAGCAGCGTTAGGTGCGCGAGGCTCAGTAGCAGCACCGAGGGGCGTGTGGCGACCCTCCCGACTACGGCGAAGCGACGCACCAGGCTCGCATCGTCTCTGCGACTGTGCGGCTCGGTGACGAGCACGGCGACGCCGATCATGCCGAGGCCGAGCATGATGCCGGAGAGGATGAACACCCACTGCCAGCCCAACGTCAGGCTGAGCGCGGAGGCGAGTACTTGGCCTGCGATCCCGGCAACGAGGAATGCCGTCGACATGGCCCCGATCGCCGTTGCCCGACGCTTCAGCGGGGTCGCTTCGGCCAGATACGCGAGCGCAACCGGCGCGAAACTCGACGCCATCACCCCCTGCACCCCGCGCAGCGCAGCAAGCATCGGCACCGTGGAGGCGAAGCCGCAGGCGATGGTCGCGACGGTGAGATACACCAGGCCGATGAGCATGATCCGCTTCCGCCCGTACTGATCGGCCAACGGCCCCCAGATCAGGAACCCGACCGCATAGCACACGCTGAACACCGTCGAGAGCGCGAACGTCACATCAGAGCCGAGTTCCGCACCGATCGGGGCGATCAGCGGGATTGCCGCGTACAACTGCGTGAGCACCAGCAGCGCCGTGACCACGAGCAGCACGACCACGCCGTTCCCTGCCGGGTGCTCGCGCGCCTCGCCTGCTCCCGCTATCTGTTCCGTCGAGTTCGCAGACACCACCACTCCAAATCCAACGTTTCCGTTGGATTTGACTGTAGTAGGCTAACCGCGAAGACGCAACGTGAGCGTTGGGTTTACCGCACGAGACGGGAGGTGGGAACGATGGGCTGGGATGTTGAGGGCAGGAAGCGCCGCATCCTCGACGCGGCGGTGGCCGAGTTCGCCGCGCACGGGCCGCACGGCACGACCATCGAGCGCATCGCCAAGGCCGCCGGGGTGAACAAGGAGCGCGTCTACACGCACTTCGGGGGCAAGGACAGACTTTTCGCCACCGTACTGCGCGAGGAACTGGCGAAGGTAGCCCGCGACGTGCCCGTCGAATCATTCGCAACCGAGGACGTGGGCGACTACGCCGGGCGCGTCTACGACTACCACCGCGAGCACCCCGAACTCGGCAGGCTCATGCGCTGGGAAGGGCTCGTCTTCGACACCGAAGTACCCGACGAGGCCGAGCGGCGCGAATACTACGGATACAAAGTCGCCGCCATGACCGACGGACAGGCCAAGGGCACAGTAACGAGCGACCTCGACGCCGACCACCTGATGTTCCTCGTGCTCTCACTCGCCGGATGGTGGTCAGCGGTACCGCAGGTCGCCCGCATGATCACCGGAGCCGAGAGCGACGCCGAACACGCACGCCGCCGTGCCTCCGTCGTCACCGCTGCCCGAAGACTCATCGGGCAGTAATCAGGTCACGAAGTTCGCCGAGAAGACTAGTCACTTCATCGAACCGAACTCCGAAAGTTCCCTCGAACTTTGTGACGCCAACTCTTGCCAGCGACACTCTGTGCGACGCTCTCGCGCTGACGCTCGGCTCCATCAGTCATCTGCCCCCTATCTCAGTGAGGCACGTATTTTACGGCGGGGCCGTAGTGCGCACCTCTCTCACGAGACGACTCGTGAGGGAGGCCAGAGTGAAGGGTGGAGTGAAGCTGTTCCACGGCAGCGGTGCTGCCGCGCGCGCCTATGTCGAGGCCGACCGCTCCCGCGCTGACGAGTACTACCTCGGCGCAGACCAGGCCGTGGCCGAGTACGCCGTGATCGACGCGACCGGCGAGGTCACCGCTGCTCGGTCGCTGTCGGCGGATGAGTACGAAGCCTGGGTCGATTGGGTGAACCCGGACACCGGGGAGTCGATGGGTACCCCGCGCAAGCCGGGCAAGGTGCGTCGGGGGTCGCCGTTGTTCGCGGAGATGACGATCAACGCGCCGAAGAGCCTGTCGGTCGCCGCCGCACTCCACCCGGACGTGTCCGAGGCGTTGGACGCGACGCAGCGGGATGCGGCGCGGGAGATTCAGCACTTCCTTGGTCAGCATTCGGTCACGTTGGCGGGGCCGCGCGGCGCGCAGGAGGTGCTGCCGGTCGAGCACATGCAGACCGTCGCGATCACGCACAAGACGAGTCGTGCGGGTGATCCGCACCGGCATATCCATTTCCAGATTGGCACGAGGGTGTGGGCGGGCGGGAAGTGGCGGGCGCTGACCACGGCGGCGTTGTTCCAGCAGCAGGGCGCGATCCGTGCTCTCGGTACGGCGGTGATCGCCGCGCACCCCCAGCTCGCCGCCACGCTCTCCGAGCATGGCCTGACCCTCGACCCCGTAAGCGGTGAGGTTGTGGAGTTGGAGCCGTTCAACGCCGTCATGTCGAAGCGGTCGGCGCAGATCAGACGCAACCTGGAACGCATGGAGGCCGAGTGGCAAGCGAAGCATCCCGGCGAGACGCCCGGCCCGGTGTTGACCGCTCGGATGCAGGACGCGGCGTGGGCGTTCCAGCGGCCCGGCAAGAAACCGGCGGACTTGAAGAACGAGCAGTGGTGGCAGCAGGAACTCCGAGACGCCGGCTACCACCCCGAGAGCTTGCAGCACCCCGACACCGTTGCGCCGGCATCGCTGGATGACCTCAGCGTGCAACAGGTCGCCAGTCGTGCGCTGGATCGCTGCGCGGCGGCTGCATCGACCTGGACACCGCACACCGTGCGAGAGCACGTCACCCGCATCACCACCGAGGCAGGCGTGCAAGCGACCCCGGCGGAGTTGCGCGAGTTCATCGACCTCGCCACCGGACTCGCCGCCTCGGATTGTTTCTCGGTGCTGCCGCCGGGCATGGTGCAACCCGAGCACGTCGCCCACCTCACCAGCCTTGGCGTCGTCGCCGCCGAGACCGCACTCCGCGACCAACTCACCGCCGCGACGCCGGAACGGGAGCCGAAGCACCCCGACGTGACCGACGCTGCGCAAGCCGCCGGACTCGACACCGGGCAGACCGTGGCCGCCGCTGCCGTCGCCTCGACCAACCCGCTCGTGATTGTCGAGGGCGCGGCGGGCGCAGGCAAGACCACCATGCTCGGCGTCGCCATCGAGGTTGCAGCCGAGCACGGGCGATCCTCGCGGGTGGTTGCGCCGACGTTGCGTGCGGCGCAGGTCGCCCACGAAGAACTCGGCGTGCCCGCAACCTCCGTCGCGGCGCTCGTGTATGCGCATGGGTGGCGGTGGAACGAGGACGGCGTATGGACACGCCTCGCACCCGGCGACACCGACCCTGCAACCGGGAACATCTACACCGGCCCACCAAACGACGCCGTGCTGTCGCGGGGTGAGCGGGTGATCGTGGACGAAGCGGGGATGCTCGACCAGGACACCGCCCTCGCTCTGCTGACCGTCACCGCCGAGGCAGGCGCGTCGGTCGCGTTCGTGGGCGACCGGGCGCAGCTCCCGGCGGTCGGGCGCGGCGGGGTGCTCGACATGGCCGCCCAGATTCGTGGCCGTACCTACGACATGACCGAACTCCACAGGTTCACCGATGCCGAGTATGCGGCGTTGACGTTGGTCATGCGTGACCGGGAGCACCCCGGCGACGTGTTCGACCGACTCGCCACGATGGGCCTCGTGACCTTGCATGCCGACGAGGAAGCGGCCCGCGAGCACATCACCGCCCACGCCCACGACGGCGAAGCGATCACCGTCGCCACCAACGACGAGGCCACCGAGCTGAACGAGCACATCCGCGCCGGGCGGGTCGAGCGCGGCGAGGTCGACGACACTATGACGACGACCGGCAGCGACGGGCTGAGCATCGGCGCTGGCGACCTGATCCAGACCCGGAAGAACAGCAGCGACCTCGGCGTGGCAAACCGGCAGCAATGGATCGTGCAGCATGTGACCGACGAGGGCAGCGTCTACGCCCGCGAAGTCAGCGGCGGAGGCAAGCACAGCCGCACCGTCGCCCTCCCCGCCGAGTACGTGAGCGAGTGGGCGCACCTGTCGTATGCCGCGACCGCCTACGGCGTCCAAGGCGCAACCGTCGATGCCTCCCACACGGCCTTGTCGGAGGCGACGAGCGCGGCAGGCGTCTACGTCGGCATGACGAGAGGCCGCCAACAGAACCAACTCCACGTCGTCGCCGCTGATATGGCGGATGCGCGGGCGCGGTTCGTTGAGGCGATGGAACGCGACCCGGCAGACCGTGGCCTCGACCACGCCACCGCCCAAGCCATCGACGCCGTGCAAGGCCTCGTCAGCGATGGCCCCGTGCAGCTCATCACCGAAGAACTCGCCCGCCTCACCGCCGAAGCCGAACGAGCCGAACGTGCGGCGGAACGCTGGGAGCAGACCGCTGCCAGGTTCGACGCCCAGCGCGCAACACACAAGACCGAGGACGACGAGCACGCCGACGTGCTCCGCCACGCCGAGGACGAGGCGGCGCGCATCCGTGCCGAAATCGCGGAACCGTTGACGGTGCAGGCCGAGGCAGACGGCACCACCTATCTCGATGCTGTCGAGCGCGAGGCCGCCGCAAGCAGCCGACTCGCCACCGTCGGCAGGCTCGGCAGGCGCAAGGCCCGCGCGGAGCACCGCCAGACGAGCGAGCACACCCGGACGGTTCGGGCACGGGTGCGCGAAACATGGGGCGAACCACCCCGCACCACCGACACCCTGCCCGAGTGGGCGGCACGACAGGCCGAGCGTCGCGCCGAGGCCGATCCCCGCGTGATCGACGCCGCCCAGCACGTCGAGGCCGCGCGAGCCGACCGTGACGAGTTGCGGCAGCGGCACGAGCAGGAACGCCGGGCGTTGCTGGTCAGCGAGTACGGGCCGCAGGCGGTGATGCGCCACCGGGTCGGGATGCGACTGCCGAACCCAGCACAGCAAGCAGGACAGGCGCACCAGCAAGCCACCGCGCTCCGAGCCGAGGCCGACTACCTCCGCGCGCTACCGATCCGCGACGCCGCCGCACGGATCGAAACCACCCGCGCCGAGCACGAAGCAAGGCAGCAAGCACTCGCCGAACGCGAACGGCAACTCCGCGAGCCGACCGAACGCGACCCGCGGCGCAACGACCCGCGACATGACGGGCCAGCACGCGGCCTATGAGCATCAGCAGCACGTCGCGTCGGCGTGACGTTCACAGCAGCCCCGCAACCCGAGCCACAGACGCCCAGCGCGATTGTCGGCCGTTCGACGTACACTTGAATACATGACACCCGACACCGCAACTCTGATCCGAGACGGCCTCGCGCTCGACGCCGATCAGCGCGCGGTCGTCGCTAACGCCCTGCTCGAAAGCCTCCATGATGCAGACGACGAGAGCGAGGTCGATGCAGCCTGGCGTGCCGAGGCTACCCGGCGACTGGCCGAGGTGCGTGAGGGTGCGGTCGATCTGGTGGATGCCGACGAGCACTACGAGCGTTTGCGCGCCTTGCTCACCGCATGACCTTGGCCCAGCGAGAGCACCCCGAGGCCGTCGCGGAGTTCGACGCCGCCGTGCGCTGGTACGAAGACCAGGAGCCAGGGATCGGCCTTGCGCTCATCGAC
Organism: Dietzia sp. MNB45; assembly: GCF_051994785.1. Taxonomy (NCBI): domain Bacteria; kingdom Bacillati; phylum Actinomycetota; class Actinomycetes; order Mycobacteriales; family Dietziaceae; genus Dietzia; species Dietzia sp. MNB45. Next base: position 11,779 of record NZ_CP163398.1, read on the forward strand.
CGAGCAAGGCAAGCCCGGAAAGACCTCGACCAATGGCCGAACGCCGCCCCACCATTCACGACCGCTGACGATGGCACCGTGATCCGCAGCAAGGCCGTTCGCGGATACCCGTACCGCATCGTCTACACGGTGGAGCCGGACACGATCCTGATCCTCGCCTACGCCCACGAGCGCCGCGAACCCGGCTACTGGCTCCACCGGCTGAACGACTGAACAGCACGCCGCCGGGCTCATGGCTCGGATCGGGTCTCGCGTACATTTCTGGCGCCGTCGAACCCGGTGGTGAGGTCAGCGAGGAGCAGCTCCGCCGTCTCATGGGGCACGGCCAGGACCCCAACACGAGCGAACAGTTGGGTCGTCCGTACCGCCGATTCGCAAGCACTGCCGAGCGAGTTGCCCGTCGGCTTGAGAAGCTTCCCGAGACCCTCGCTCCCGCTGATAGGGGTGCACAGGTGGCGTTGATCGAGGCGGAAGAGGCAGGGAAACCGACGGGTGTGTTCGGCGAAGTCGGTGAGGCGGGCGAGGTTCTGTCGGGTCTTGACGGCGAGGTAGCGGCCGTTGACTTTCCGGTCTTCGTTGATCTCAAGCAGGGCTTCGGCGGCATGCTGGCGGACGTAGGGGTCTTCGGCGTCGTCGGCGGCGATCTGTGGCCCAGACTTCGCGAATTCGGGCAGGGGTACTAAAGCCCACCCCCTGTTCCCGATCGGGCACACTGCAGAACTTACTCTCTCCCTCGCCGCCATCTGCAGTGCACGCGACTTCGCGATGGTTTGGACGCGGCTGTCGAGCGAGCCGAAGGTGAGGCGAGCAAGGCAGATCGCGCCTACGTTCGAGCCATCACCTTCGCCGCCGGTCAGTTGCTTCGCGCAGTCGCCGAAGTCCACCGGGCAAGCCTGGCGAGCCGTATTCGTCGGCGGTCTCGAGGCAGCGGTCGTGTGTGCAGCGCATGATGGCGGAGAGCCGGTCCTGCGTGTAGTCGAATGTCCAGGAGCCGCGCGAGGCGTTCTGCTGCGTCTCCAGAGCGCGCTGAATTTACCAGATCGGTGACGATTTTGGTGTTCTTGGTGGACTAATGACCGTTCTCGGGCAGGTCAGAGTCCCGCGCGGCGGCTTCGCCGTTGTCGAGGGACGCAAGCGTGGCCATCTGGTCGGTGCTAAGGCGGAAGTCGAAGACCGAGAGGTTCTCGACCAGGCGTTTGGGGTCTGACGATCTCGGCACCGGCACGAGGCCCTGCTGCACGTGCCAGCGGAGCACCACCTGTGCCGCCGTTCGTCCGACGTCCGCCGCGATCTGCACGATCGTCGGGTTCTCCCGCAGCTCGGGCCCGCGGCCGAGCGGGCTCCAGCTCTCGGTCACGATACCGAGCACCTCGTGCGCGCGTCGAGGAACGGTACGGGCGATGTCGGGGCTGAGCTGGATCTGGTTCACGTCGGGCACGACCCCGGTCGCGGAACCGACGACGGCGGTGCGAGTCGCTTCACGGTTGGGCAAGGAGATGCCGGCCCATTGCACCTCCACGGGAAAGGTTCTCCTGGCGCAGCTCCCGCGAGAACAATTGGACCGTCTCTACCCCGACGAGCAACTCTCACAGGTGACTCCGCAGTCGATCCGTACCAAGACCGAGCTCCTCGCACAACTGGATCTTGTCGCGAAGCAGGGCTATGCAACGAACCGGGAGGAGAGCGAGGAGGGCGTGGCCTCGGTGGCCGTGGCCGTTCCCTCGGCGAGCGGGCTGCGGTTGGCGATCAACGCATCTGCCCCGGTGTTCCGCTTGCCTCCCCGCAAGGTGAAGACCCTCGTCGCACTCCTCGATGAGGCAGCCGTACGTCTGGCCGACCTGACCTCCTGAAGGCTCGTCGTCTCTTTCCCCTGCGACCTGGTGCAGGGGTCGTTCGGCGCGTTCTGAAGAGAGCTCGAGCCATGCTGGACTGTTGGCGCCGCGCAAGCTATTGTGTCTTCTAGTTAGGAACAAGTTCTGCTCAGCAGATAAATATGCGAAGAGGATGATCAATGCAGATCGTACTGGTGCACGGCGGATGGGTAGGCGGCTGGGCGTGGGACGGCGTCGCCGACGAATTGCGCAGAATGGGGCACGAGGTGATCGCGCCGACGCTGCGCGGTCTCGAAGACGGTGACGTGGACCGCTCCGGCGTCACGATGAGCATGATGGCGCGCGATCTGATCGATCAGGTAAGAGAGCTCACCCAGCTCGACATCGTGCTCGTCGGTCATAGCGGCGGAGGTCCGCTCATCCAACTCGTCGCTGAGGCGATGCCCGAGCGCATCGGCCGGGTCGTCTTCGTCGACGCCTGGGTGCTGCGCGACGGCGAGACCATTAACGACGTGCTCCCCGATCCGTTGGTCGCAGCGATGAAGGCGCTTGCGAGTCAGTCCGACGACAACACCATCGTCATGCCGCCTGAGCTCTGGGCCGCGTCTATGCAGGACATGTCCCCGTTCGAGCAGCAGCAGCTCGCCGCGCTCGAGCCGAGGCTCGTCCCAACGCCGGCAGGCTGGTCCAATGAGCCGATCCGCCTCGACCAGTTCTGGGCGAGCAGCATCCCGTCAAGTTATGTGTTCCTCGCTCAGGACCAGGCCGTTCCCGCTGAGATCTACCAGGCCGCGGCCGGGCGGCTTGATAGTCCGCGCACGATCGAGATCGACGGAAGCCATTTGGTGATGCTCACGCATCCGGAGAGGCTCGCACGGGCCCTCGACGCCGTCATTGCCTAACAGGCCTGGGGAAGCTATGGATTCGATTTCACGCCCAGACGACGTCGCGCCGATCTCGTACACCGAACTGGCGCCGTCGGGTGCGCCTGCTCGGTGGATCGTCCTCGTGCACGGGGGTGGTGTCTCGAAGGAGTGCTATCTCGAGACGCCCGACGGCCGACAGGGCTGGGCGGCACGATTGGTATCGCTTGGCTACGGTGTGCTGGTGGTGGACTGGCTGGGGTTGTCCTATGAGGCGGCCCAACACGTCGATGATCGTGCGGCGTCTGCGCGGCTGGACTATGAGAGCGTGTGCCGAGGGATGGGCGTGTTCCTCTCTGGTCTCGGCCGGAACGTCGTGCTGGTCGTGCACTCGATGGCAGGTCCGATTGGCTTCCGCCTCCTAGAGACGCATGGCGATCTCATCGACGGGCTCGTAGCCGTCGCTCCGGGCCCGCCTGGAAATGTACAGGCGGTGCCCGAGATCGTGAGGGAGTCCGACCAGGAGGTCTCCATCCGTGGAGCGGCCATCGACTGGACCATCCCGAAGATGGGTTTCTGGGAACCCACAAGCGCCTTCGTGAACGACAAGGCCATCGGACCCAGCCGGCGGTTCCCCCGCGAGTGCATCGAGGTGTTCCGCCGCACCCTTCGGCCGATCCCGGCCCGGATGCTTTATCAGCGTCAGAACATCGGTGGGAGCCAAATGAGGATCGGGCCGACCGACGCGTTCACGAACAAGCCGATTCTCGTCTTCACGGGTGGAGCCGATACCGACCACCCCTCGCAGCTGGATCAGGACATCGTGGCCTGGCTCACCGATCAGGGCGCCGCCGTCACCTTCTGGTCGTCCGAACTGCCTGTTCTCGCTGGGAACGGCCACATGCTGATGGTCGAAGACAATAGCGACGAGCTCGCTGACGAGATCGCGCGGTGGATCACGGCGCTCTGACTCGCCACCGTATCGTCCCGGCCATTATTTCAGCCGACCCGACGTCCCCAACAGCGGAGGAGAACGCCAGTCGTTTCCTTCGTGTCACTCGAGGGAACGCTGTGCCAGCTCGTTGCCGACTACGACTTGGTCGATCGGGCCCTTGCTCGAACTCCTCATTTCATACGTCTGGCGATGGACTCAAGGGAGATGTTCGCCGACGGCCGCGTGCAACTCCAGGTCATCGGTGGACAGCTGAGGCGTCTGCCACGACGCATCGAGACGATCGGTTCGCAGCTCGAACGGAACGTTCGGGCTGAGCATAAGGATGTTCCGAGACCTCCAGGAACGCGGATGGATCGGTTCGTTGGTCGGGGAGCTGACGACCACCCTGGTTGGCGTGGCGCTTATCGTCGCTGCGGTGCTACTTTCGGTCTCGGGGGGTGGCCCCCAGCTCGCCCCGACGTCGCACTCCTACCGTTCCTAGGGGCGGGGTGGTCGGCCTCGCGGGCAGGCTCCTCGTGCTGAGGCCGCTGCGCACCTCCTTGATGCGCACCACGCTGATCGCCGGATCCTGGCAAACTATCCCGCGACGCGAATTCGCAGGGGGTGTCGGCGCGACTTTCGATCGACGTACAGTGCCGTCCGTTAACAAACGATCGGTTCGTGCGACCGAACTGTCGAACGCCTGTGCATCGCTGCGGCGAGTTCCTCATGGCGCAGTACCTGGGTTTCGCTTCCGGAAGAAGATTTCACGAACCCCAGCGACACGGTGTTGCGGTGACGTTCGACGAAAGAGAAGAAGGATGGCCCGGCGAATCCCAATCGCGCGAAGTCTCGCCTTCGAAATGACAGAAGCGCTCCTGTGCTCGCGCGTCGGTTACTTCGCACCTTCTAGGTGTGACGTTATCAATTAGGGTGATGACGACCGGTGACGGGTACCGGTACCTGCTGAACTCTGTCGTGTCCGGTGACGGCGACCGCGACGCCTCGTCTGTGTTGACGCGGTATTACGCGGAGGCCGGGACTCCTGGCTCGATGTAGCGCCGAGGGGGTCGCTACTGGTCGGTTCCGACGTTGTGTTCAACCCAGTCGCGCAGATGCTTCAACGGGGCGGCTGCGCTGTGTCCGAGGTCAGTAAGTTCGTACTCCACGCGAGCGGGAACCTCGGGGTAGACGGTGCGAGTGAGCAGGCCGTGGTCTTCGAGACGCTTGAGGGTCTGGGACAGCACCTTGGGGCTGACGCCTTCCAAGCGTCGTTTGAGTTGCCCGTTGCGTTGCGGCCCGTCTTCGAGCGCACCGATGGCCAGGGCGCTCCACTTGTTGGCGAGCAGGTCGAGCATGTCGCGGCACGGACACATGGCCGCGTACACGTCGTTCCGGTCGCACTCATCCACGGTCTGACTCATACGTTCATGGTATCCGATGGGTACTAGGTTGCCTTGACGGTAACCAGTAGGTCTGGGGAACCATAATTGGCATGACGGCTACGACTGCGATCGGATACGAGAAGAACCTCCCCGCCACCGACCCCGAGGCGCTGACCGCCCGCGAGGTCGAGGTGCCCGAACTTGGACCGCATGACTTGTTGGTCGAGGTCGAGGCGGTCTCGGTGAACCCGGTCGATGTGAAACTGCGGGAAGGCGCTCCTGCGAACGGGTTCAAGGTGCTCGGCTTCGACGCCGCCGGTACGGTGCGCGAGGTCGGCTCAGCGGTGACGCTGTTCGCTCCGGGTGACGAGGTGTACTACGCGGGCAGCATCGACCGGCCAGGTACGAACCAGCGCCTGCATGTTGTGGATGAGCGGATTACGGGGCGCAAGCCGCAGGTGCTGTCGTTTGCCGACGCTGCTGCGCTGCCGCTGACGGCGATCACCGCCTGGGAGACCCTGTTCGAGCGGCTCGCCCTTACCGAGGACTCGACCGGCACCCTGCTGGTGATCGGCGCGACCGGCGGAGTCGGATCGATCATGCTGGCACTGGCCGACGCGCTCCTGCCGAACGTCACCGTGATCGCCACCGCCTCCGACGATGAACGCTCCGCCTGGGTGCGCAACCTGGGCGCGGAGCATGTGGTGAACCACCGCGACGACCTGGCTGAGCAGGTGCTCGCCGTCGCGCAGGATGGCGTGGACTGGCTGTTCACCGCGCATTCCGCGGGGCAGATCGAAACCTATGCGCGGATCGTTCGAGCGTTCGGGCATATTGTCGCCATTGACGACGGTCCGCGCGACGTGTTCCCGCTCAAGGGCAAGAGCATCGCTTGGCACTGGGAACTGATGTTCACCCGCCCGCTCAGGCAGACCCCGGACATGATTGAACAGCACCAGCTCCTGAACACTGTCGCTGACCTTGTAGATCAGGGCCGCATCCGCACCACGGCCACAACGACACTCGCGCCGATCTCACCGACCACACTCCGCGAGGCGCACGAGTTGGTCGAGAACGGCCGCACAGTCGGCAAGGTCACCGTCCACAGATGGGAGTAGACTGAAACCGCGCGCACGCGCATGTTCACAGGCGAGTGCGTTTGCAGAACCTCGGCTAACCGAGGTGGACGTGCTTGCCGGCGTAGCTGGAGGGCACGAGCATGTCCTGCCCGGTGGACTGATCGCGGACCGCCAGTGAGCCGTCGTCGGTGATGCCGGTGACGGTGAACAGTTGGCCGTTGATGACCCGTCCGAGGTAGGTGCGGTCACCTGCGTACAGCGTGGAGTTGGTGCGGGCGATGACGGTGTCGCCGACACCAACGGTGTCCCCGCGAGCGACCCTGGTGGTGTGTGCGTCGTCGACTAGCCCGTGGGCGATCCGGCTCGAGCGGATGACCTCGTTGAGAGTGTCGACATCGGTGTTGGTGGAGGCGATGATCAGCGACTGCCTGCCGGCCTTGGTGCCGGCCAGGAACGCTTCCACGGCCTGGGTGAGCATCTGTTCCCGGTGCCCTCCGGTGATCCATCCGCGCTCGTTGTAGAGAGCCAGTGCGCCGGGATCGCCTTCGCGCAGACCCAGCGTTGCGTCGGCTTGGTCGGTGTCTGCGCCCATGCGCATGACCTCGCGCAACTGAGGCGTTCCCGGGGTGCGAGTCAGGTCGGCGAACAGCCCCCCGGTCTCGACTGCCGCGAGCTGTTTGGGGTCGCCGATCAGGCGGAGGATGGCCCCAGATTCGGCGGCGATCTCGGTCAGCGCGGCCAGGTTCTCGGTGCTGGCCATGCCCGCTTCATCGACCAGAAGCATGTCCCCAGGTTTGATCGAGACCGGCAGTGCGTCGAGCGATTTCCCGGGCAGGTTCGGGTGCTTGCCCATCCAGGTGAAAGTCAGCGAGTCGATCGTGTGACAGTCGGTGCCGATGTCGCCCGCGAGGACGGCCGCTGCTGCCGCGGAAGGAGCAAGGCCGATAACCGAGCGGCCGGTTTGTTGCCAGGTGCGGGCCACGACCTTCATGGATGCGGTCTTACCGGTCCCGGCCGGACCCACGCCTGCGGCAAGCAGTGTTCCGGCACCGACGAGGTGCTGCGCCAGGGCAGTTTGTCCGGCATTGAGGGACCATCCCTCGGCCTTGGTGTGGGCGGCCAGGGCGCTGTCCAGATCAGCGCGGGTAGCGATCACCGCGACCGGCGTGTGGGCCGCCTCCAGGGTGGCGGTCTCGGCGTCGAGGACTGCCTGGGTGGTGTACTTCTCGGCGTTGGCGTGCCGGTCCACACCAGCCCCGTTTGGCCCGATCAGAGGGCTGGGAAGGTCCAGAATCTCCGGCGGGGTCAGCTGCACAACGAGTTCTCCCATGGCGGTGGCCATGACCTCCTCGTGCGCCCGGCCCAGGGCCTCGGCGCCCTCGAATCGGTAGCCCTTGAGCGCGGTCGATACGGCGGTGTCGATGTGGGAACGGCGGAACTGAGCCCGGCGTGCGGTCACTGCCGCCACCGCCTGCTCGGCCACCTGCCGGGAGTGGACCTGGGCGTCGAATAGTTCCCGCGACACCTCGCTCCGGCCCTGCCCGGTGACCTCGCCAACCACGCGGTCCACCGCGTGCGTGCCGACGACTTTCTCGGCCATCTCACGCCAGGCGGCGCGGTGCTCGGACAGGGACTGGGCGGGCTTCTTGGCGTCGCGTGTATCCAAGATCGCCTTCTGCCACAGGGCGTACGCAGCCCGCTGCGAAGGCTGCCGATTGTTCTTCTCCACGTACTCAGCGACGAGCCGGTCATAGACCGGGCGGGCCAAGGTTCTGCGGGAGGAGAACGCCTCTATCAGGCGGCGGTCGATCCCAGAAATCTCCCAGATCGGAGCCTTATCTGGGTGGGGGTAGTGGGCCTGGAACTCCACGCCCATTCGGCGGGTCAGAAGGTCGTGCAAGATCGCGTCATAGCGGGCGGAGATCGCTTGATGCATCTGGTGGATTGCGCGAGAGTCCAGCGACAGCCACCGCCCGTCAGGGCCTTGGACCTTGTTAGCCAGCAGCACGTGGGAGTGCAGGTCCGGGTCCCCGCACCGGGTGTCAAAGTGGGTGAACTCGCTAGCGATGATCCCGCTGGTTTTGACCTGCTTGATACCGCCGGTCCCGACGCGTGTGTAGATCGCGTTGTCCTCGGCCCAGGCCAGTGCTTCGGCGACGGCTTCGTGATGCAACACAGCCACACGAGAGGCAGTGTTCTCATCGGCCAGCGCCCACAGGACGCTGACACTTTTCACCGGAGAGAACGTGAAATCGAATCCGGCGACAGCTTGCTTGACCTGGTCGCGTTCCCGGTTTACCCACGCGATGACGTCCTTGCCGGAGGCGTGTTCGTAGCCGAACTCATCAGAGTAGAACGGGCGTGCGGTGCCCTCGGCGATCTGGCCTCGTTCATCGGTTGTGGGGCGCCGCCCTTCGACTGCGAGGAACGACTTCTCCGCGGTGGCGATTGCTTCCAGAACGTCCACGCCGCCGGTGTAGAGCGGGAAGCTCCGGCCCAGCTTGCAGGCCGCCAACGGTTTGCCGCCTGCCATCATCTGATCGGTGTCCGGATGCAGACCTTCGCCGTACAAGGCGGCCATCTGCGCCTCGGTCACCGTCGCCCCAGAGGTCACGGACTGGGAGTTCAGTCCCTGAAGTCCACTACCGATCCACCGTCCCGGCGGGGTTCCCTTGGCCGCGTAGTAGTCCGACAGGGCCATGCCCTGCGGGTCGGCGTCGTGGGTTGCGACCGAGCGCAGCAGGTACTGGTATCCAGTACCGGCGTGTACCGCTCGAAGGCTCATCACACCCGCCAGCGTATGCGGCCCGGAACGGCCGCGTCTACGCGTCGCAGCGCACGGCGCTGTGACCAGCGATTTCCCGTCGTTCACTAGAAGTGCCTACTATGTGAAGCTGTTTAAGCGAGCAGGAGCGAGTGGTTGGTCTTGGTCACAGTGGTGGCGTCTCAGGCAGGGCCTGTGCGGCCAACACGGTGGCCGGATGGGGGAGTGGTTGGTGCTCGCGGGTGTCGTAGGCGTGCTTTAGGGTTTGGGCCATGGCTGCTACGAAGACTGATTCGCGTTCACAGACCGCGCGGGCCCGTGCCCGCCAAGCGATGGCGGACGAGCTCGAGCGGGCACGCAAGCGCGAGTCCAAGCTCGTGGCGGTGTTCTCCGCGATCGACGCCCGCGCCGACGCCGAGGCCGCCCTGGGGGAGGCGCTGATCGAGCTGAAGGACCTCGGCGTCGCCCAGTCCGATCTGGCCGAGATGACTGGACTGTCCGCCCGCGAGGTCGGCGCGGCGATCCGCGCCGCGAAGGACCGTGCCGACGGCGAAGCCGCTGAGACAGCGCCCGACTCCTCCATCGACGCAGACGCTCGCGGTGAGGACTTCCAGTCAGACAGCGACGGTGTCCACGATCACTGACCCCCACCATGACCCGCGGGGCGTCGACATTCCCTTGCCCGGAATGGACCTCGGGATGCAATCCCACACGTCGGTGAGACGGTCGCGTCCGTACGATCCGACGCTGCCTCCAACCAGAGCCGCAATCACCGCGTTCTGGTCCCGCGTTGTCAAAGCACCCGCCGGCGGATGTTGGATCTGGACCGGAGCAATCTCCGATGGCTACGGCAGGATCAGTTGGCGATCAGGTGGGGTCAGCCGCACCGAGTACGCCCACCGTTTCGCACTTGTCATCGCCGGCGAACTCGACGCCGGTGCGATTGGCGAGCACCGCTGCAACGAACCGCTGTGCGTGCGCGTCGATCCAGGACATCTCATCGCCTCCACTCAGTCGGCGAACCTGCTCTACGCGGTGGCCTGTGGCCGCACCGGGATCATCCGCAGCCTGGCTGAGCGCCACGATCGCCAGGCCCGCTCACTGGCCGTCCGCGACGCCGTGGCAGACGGCTGGGACCCGGTCGCCTACTCACGGGCATCCGGCAACGCCGCACCGCTCGACACACCCCCACTGTTCTGAAGGCTGCAGTACAGTCGCCCCAAGAGATGGCCTCGCCGACGGCGGGGCCATCTGTCGTTGGCGGCCCGGGCCAGGATGTGTCAGCGGGGCGCTGCTCGTCGGCGCAGCTGCCAGTACCGCGGGATCGTCCATCGCGGCGGGGTCCTATCGATCACCCACAGCGCCATCGTCGATCGATAGTGCACGCCCGTGGCGCACCGCGAACGACCAATGACCGACAAACCACGCCAACAGCCCCAGCGCCGCTACCGCGGGCGCCCACGTACGACCCTGCACAACACCGAGCATGCCAACCACCGCGCAGAACCCGCCGACCCCACGCGCTAGGCGGCGGCAAGGCCACCGCGCCGCCAGCGACGACAGCGGTAGCCAGCAGCGCGGTCTCCAGATCCCACATTCCACACTCCTGTCGCCAGCACCTTCCGCCGCGGCGCCCACACGGGCCACACGGCCGGATCGGCTGCCAGTGTGGCTTTCCCCTCCGACAGTCAGTGCGCGTCGCGCTCTGGCGGGCTGGCTATGACTGGCCCGGCTGATCCGACCGGCCTGGCTTACGAGCGGTCTCGCGCAGCGAGTCCAGGACCTCCCGCAGGGTGTCCGAGGTAGCCTCCGCCCGGACCCGTGCCCGGTCGGACTCCTCGGCCTTGGCGCGCGCGACCGCGGCGTCCTGGCGTGCGGTCTCGAGCTGACCGCGCAGCTGCTCGAGCTCGCCGCGCACTGCCTCGAGCTCGCCGAGTGCGCGGTCGCGGACCGCGACAGCCTCGTCGCGTTCCGACGCCGCTTGTTCGGCCGCCTCCAGGGCGTCGGACTCGCCGCCGCGGGCTGCATCGAGCGCCACAGCGGTCGCCTCGTCCGCCTGCTCGGCGGCGCGCTTCCATGCCGCGGCCCACACCGAGGCCACCATCGCCGACATCGCCTCCGACAGATCTGGGGCCTCGGGCACATCCCCGGCAACGCCGGTGGCGTGCTCGCGCATCCATGCGGCCACCTCACCGATGCGTACCCCCGCTTCGCGCTGCACGCTGCGCACGGTGACCTTGTCCCCTCGTGCAACGAGTACCCCATAGGCTCGAGCGATCTTCTCCGACGTCGACATGACAACCTCTTCAACTCAGGTAACGGGTAACCAGTAACACGTTTCGTTACCCACGTTACCACCGAGATTGGACAGGGCCCAGCCGTCCGCGCTTTCAGGACCGGGGGCGGGCGCGAGCTGGCCGTCGACGGGGGCCACCGGCGAGGCGAGGGGGTGTCCGGGATTCTGGCGACGCCGCTGTGGCCCCAGCCGCGGACGAGACGGCGGGTAGAGACCTGATCGCTATGCGGCCACTGGGCGCCCGCGGGCCGGCGTGGCCACCGGCAGGCCCGCGCCGTGCGGCGGCGCCGATCCGGCCATCGAGACCATGCCCAGAAGTGTGAGGACTCCCGCGCAGGAGCTCTCGACACTCCAACGCTGCGCCATCCGGCCGGGCTTTTGCATACAGGCGCGGGACGCGGGAAGTCACAATGGAGCACCGACTCCGCGGCCTGTACACTTTTGCGTACAGGGGGGGTTGAGATGAAGACAATGAGCTACACCGAGTCCCGGGCCCGCTACGCCTAGGTCCTCGACGGGGTCACCAACGACCGCGAAGAGGTCATCATCACCCGCGCCGGCCACGAGCCGGTGGTGATGGTGTCTCTCGACGAGTACGAGTCCCTGCGCGAGACCGCCCACCTCATGCGATCACCGGCCAACGCCCGACGCCTGCCGGGGTCCTGCAGACCGTCGGTCCGGCCATCGCAGCGGAGATGGTGCACCCAGAAGAACGCGGAGACGCGCTAGCACTAACAGGCACCTTCCGCGCCACGGCGCTCTTCCTCTCACCGCTGGCCATGGCCGGGCTGGTCACCCTCGTTCCGGTGACCGCGGCCCTGCTGGCCGCGGGCCTGCTCATCATCACCCCGGCCGCAACCCCCTGGAGGTCCAACAAAGATGTCGACTGACCGGCAAAGACCTGAAGCTCGCGCTGCTTGCCTCCGGCGACAGGAAACATTTTGACGAGAGGATATCCATGACGACGGAAACCCATCCAAGCAATGACCCCGCAACGGTCCCGAGGCTCCACCTGAGGCACGGGCATAGCATTCCGCATCTAGGTCTGGGCACCTGGCCACTAGTGGGGGAAGAGTGCGAAACGGCCGTCCGCTACGCCATTCGAAGCGGCTACCGGCTCGTCGACACCGCGTTCCAGTACCGCAATGAAGACGCGGTGGGACGCGGTGTCCGCACGGCAGGCGTTGCGCGTGAAGAGCTGTTCGTCTCCAGCAAGTTCAACAAGGAGTCCCACAGCGTCGACGGTGTGCAGCGGGCCTACGACCGTAGTCTCCAAGCCTTGGGCCTGGACTACCTGGACATGTTCATGTGCCACTGGCCCGTGCCGGCCTTGGACCAGTACACCGAGGCATGGAGAGGCCTCGTCAAGCTCCTAGACGAAGGCCGTGTCAAAGCGATCGGTGTCTCCAATTTCAAGCCGGACCATCTGGAGAAGGTCATTGCCGCGACCGGCGTGGTTCCCGACGTGAACCAGATCCAGCTCAGCCCCGATCTCGCACGGCTACCCCCGCGGGCAGTGCACCAGGACCTGGGCATCATCACCGAAGCCTGGAGCCCTATTGGTCGCGAATCGGGACTGCGCGACCACCCCATCGTGGTGCAGATCGCGCAACGGACAGCAAAGAGTCCGGCGCAGGTTCTGCTCCGCTGGCACGTCCAGCAAGGAATCGTCCCGATCCCGCAGGCCGCCAAACCCGCATGGCTGGTCGAGAACATCTCGGTGTTCGATTTCTCCCTGACTGCCGAGGAAATGGCCGCCCTGGCGAGGCTGGACCGCGGAGAGAACGCCGCCCGCGACTCCGACTCCCCCGAGAACGGCCACTGACCCTTGCCGCACCCACCCGTACCTGGCACGAAGAGTGGGAGGGGTTGACGTAGATCACAAAATGCGGAAACCTCTTCACGACAGAGTGGCCCTCTGCTCTACAGACTGACTGATCGATGATCGAGAAGGAGCTCTCCCATGGCAGACCATCACGGCGTCCTCGAGGACGTACGGCGGGGCATGATCCCTGCACATATCTACAACGACAAAGAGCTCTTCGAACTCGAGAAGGAACGTCTCTTCAGCCGCAGCTGGCTGTTCGTCGCCCACGAGTCGGAGGTCCCCGAGGCTGGTGACTACGTGGTCCGCAGGGTCCTCGAGGACTCGTTCATTATCTCTCGGGACGAACAGGGCCAGGTCCGGGCCCTGTTCAACATGTGCCTCCACCGGGGCATGCAGGTGTGCCGGGCGGAGATGGGCAATGCCTCCCACTTCCGTTGCCCGTACCACGGTTGGTCTTACCGCAACGACGGGCGCCTCGTTGGCCTGCCGTTTCACAAGGAGGCATACGGCGGGGAGGAAGGCTTCAAGAAGAAGGGCCAGACCCTGTTGCCTGCTCCCTCGCTGGCCACGTACAACGGTCTGATCTTCATCAGCATGGACCCGGATGCCGAGCCCCTGGAGGAGTTCCTGGGGGACTTCAAGTTCTACCTGGACTATTACACGAAGCAGAGCGCGGACGGCATCGAGCTGCGTGGCCCTCAGCGTTGGCGGGTCAAGGCGAACTGGAAGATCGGGGCCGAGAACTTCGCCGGGGACATGTACCACACGCCCCAGACCCACACCTCGGTGGTGGAGATTGGCCTCTTCCGCGAGCCCAAGGCGGAGAAGCGCAAGGACGGCACCACGTACTGGGCTGGCAACGGTGGCGGCACCACTTACAAGCTGCCCGAAGGTGGCCTGGAGGAGCGCCTGCGCTACGTGGGCTACCCGGACGAGATGATCGCCCGGATGAAGGAGCAGTGGACCCAGGAGCAGCTCGACGTGGTCGGCAAGGACGGGTTCATGATCTCGGCGGCCTCACTGTTCCCGAACATGAGCTTCGTCCATAACTGGCCGCGGGTCGAAGAGGGCTCCGACGAGGTGCTCCCCTTCATTTCCATCCGCGTGTGGCAGCCGATCAGCGAGAACGAGACGGAAGTCCTCTCGTGGTTCGCCGTCGACAAGAACGCGCCGGAGGAGTACAAAGCGCTTTCCTACAAGGCGTATCTCATGTGCTTCGGCAGTGGCGGCATGTTCGAGCAGGACGACGTCGAGAACTGGGTGTCCCTCACCAATACTGCCGCCGGCTCCATGGCACGGCGTCTGCTGCTCAACAGCCGGATGGGCATGCTCGAGAACGGCGAGAACGTCGTCGAGGCCCTGTCCCCCGAGGAATACTCGGGACCCGGCGCCACCCGTGTCGGCTACAGCGAGTACAACCAGCGGGAGTTGTTGCGCCGGTGGGCCGATCACCTCGAACGTCCGGTAGAAGCCGCAGCGCAGGTGCACGTGGGCTCGGACCTGGTGAAGGCGCCACCGGCCGCCGGATCGGGGCCCGCCCGCCCGGCCTGCGGCAGCGCAGAGACCGCGCCCGCAGCAACCCTTCACGAGGAGGTCTGATCATGAGTGTTGGAACGGCACACGAGAACGAGAATTCGACGCTGTCCGAGCAGTCGGCGCTGGGAGCCCACGCCCCGCGTACTCAGCGGACGGGGCAGACCCTGTCCTTCAACGATGAACTTCACCTGGAGGCGCATCGTTGGCTGGTCGATGAGGCGTACCTGTTGGACGCCCAGGACTACGACGAGTGGCTCTCCCGGATCGCCGATGACGTGCACTATCTCATGCCCGTCCGCGTCACCACTGCCCTGGGCGCCGGATACTCCACCTCACCGGGGATGGCGCACTGGGACGAGAACAAGTACTCGCTCAGTCGCCGGGTGGCCCGCTTCGCCACCGAGCACGCGTGGACCGAAGATCCGCCGTCGCGGCTGCGCCACTACATCACCAACGTGCGCACCTTCCGCACCCCCGACCCGCAAGAGATCATCGTGGACTCGGCGGTTCTTCTCTTCCGCAGCCGTGGTGACGTCGGGGAGTCCTCCACTGTCTCGGCAGGACGCGAGGATCTCCTCCGCCGTACCTCATCCGGGTCCGGGTGGGAGCTGGCCCGTCGCACCATCATGGTCGACGAGTCGGTCATCCGCATGCAGAACCTGGCGATCTTCCTGTGAAACTGGAATGGGAAGGCGAGGAGGAAGACCGCCTCGCGGCGATCCAGGCCACCGAGGAACGCCGCCGGCTCGAAGAGCACGTCACCGGCAAGTCGATCGTGATCGCCAACGAGTTCTCCGAGGTCCAGGTCACCCGCATCGAGACCCGCAACGGTTCGCGGCTGATGATCAAATCCCCTCGTTCGGGCCAGTGGGTCACGCTCTGCCCGCTGGAACTGGAGTCCTTGACCTGGCAGGCCCCGGCCACGTTCTCGGCCATGATCGGACACCCCTTTGGGCCGCTCGTGATTGAAGACGAATAAACACCCCAACCGCCAGAGCACCACCGCCTCAAGCTAAGGAGTTCGACCATGCCCGTTGTAAAAGCCGATCTGCAGGCCTGTCAGGGGTACGCGAACTGCGTCGTCGGAGCCTCTGACTACTTCGACCTGGACGACGACGGGATCGTCGTGCTGCTCCAGACCGAAGTCCCCGAAGCCGACCGCGCCCGCGTCACCGAAGCCGCGCGCAGCTGCCCGGTCTCCGCACTGGTGGTAGAGGACGCATGAGCCCGGGCACCGTCGTCGTCGTCGGGTCCTCCATTGCCGGGGTGCGCACCGCGCAGTCCCTCCGGCTGGAAGGATACAAGGGGGAGATCATCCTCGTGGGAGAAGAGACCGAACTTCCCTACGACAAGCCGCCATTGTCGAAATCCGTTCTTGCGGGATCTGCCGATGAGGACTCCATCCGGCTGCTGACACAGGAGCAGGCCGATACCGAGGGCATCCAACTCTTGCTGGGACACCGCGCCGTCGGTCTGGACGTCGCCGAGAACCTGCTGAAGCTTGAAGGGCATGACCCCCTTCATTACGACAACCTCGTCATTGCCACCGGAGCATCACCTCGCCCCTCCCCCTGGGGTGCGCCTCCAGGGATCCACGTGCTGCGCACCCTTGAGGACGCCCGCGAACTACGTGGGGACCTTCTCCGGGGTGGGGCGCTGGCCGTCATCGGGGCAGGGTTCATCGGCGCCGAAGCGGCAGCCACCGCCCGCGGCCTGGGATTGGAGGTCACCGTCATCGACCCGGTGCCCGTGCCCATGAGCCGCCTCTTTAACCCTGAGATCGGCCAGTGGTTCGCAGACCTTCACCAGGACAACGGGGTCAACACCATGTTCGGCACCGGAGTGGAAGCTATCGAAGGCGAGGAGGGCAACTTCTCCCTCCACCTGACCAACGGTGAGAGCGTTCAGGCGGCCACCGTGCTGATCGGTATTGGCGTCATCCCCAATGACTCCTGGCTCAGCGCATCTGGCCTGCTGGTGGACAACGGGGTCGTGCTCAACGAGTACTGTCAAGCCCTCGACGCTGCGAACGTGTACGCCGTCGGCGACGTAGCCCGCTGGCGCCACCAGAAGCACGGCGAGGACGTCAGGACCGAGCACTGGACTAACGCGGTGGAACAGGCCGCATGCGTGGCCTACAACATCATCCATCCGGAACAGCCGCGCGCCTACACGCCCATTGAATACGTGTGGAGCGACCAGCACGACTGGAAGATCCAGGTCGTGGGACGCGTCGGAGGCAATGTCGACCACGTCCTCATCGGACACCCGCAGGTCCACGGCAAGTTCGCCGCCCTCTACACCATCGACGGCACCACCGTCCGGGGCGCAGCCATCGTGAACTGGCCCAAAGCCCTCATTGCCTGCCGTCTGGGCATGGCCAGGGGCATCACGGTGCAGGATCTGCGCGCCAAGCTCGAACCCCAGTTGGAGCCACCGCCGAGGAGGGCGTCATGACACCCGGGAACTTGCTGCCCCAGACCGAGAGCGTCACCCGGGAACATATCGCCCTCGCCTGCCGGGTCTTGGCCCATCGGGGCCTGGCAGATGGAATCTTGGGTCACATCAGCCTGAAAATTACCGACAGCACATTGCTGGTGCGCTGTCGCGGCCCGTACGAACGCGGACTGGCGTATACGCAAGCCGAAGACATCCGCATGGTGGACCTCGACGGCAATCCCGCCGCCGACGGCGAGCTCGCGGGCGGGTACACGGTCCCCAACGAACTGCCGCTGCACACCGAGCTCTTCCGGCGCCGCCCAGACATCCGGGCTGTCGTTCACGCCCATCCCCCGCGAGTGGTTGCCGCCGACCTGGCAGGGCTTGCAGTACGCCCCATCGTAGGGGCGTACGACATTCCCGGAGCCCGCCTCGCCGCCAACGGGGTGCCCGTCTATCCCCGCGGAGTACTCATCCGCGACCGTCGGCTCGCCACCGAAATGGCCGATGCCATGGGAACAAGGCCCGTTGTGGTGCTGCGGGGCCACGGCCTCACCAGCGCGGCCGAAACCGTCGAGCAAGCAGTTCTCCAGGCCATCAGCGTGGACGGCCTGTCCGGGTTGGCACTGCAAGTGACTTCGGCTGGTGGGCACCTCGTCGACCTGCCCGACGCCGATATGGCCGAACTGCCCGACCTCGGAGGAGCATTCAACACAGAGACTGCCTGGAGACATGAACTCGCACGACTTGGTGAGCCTCGTTGACGGCCTGCGCCCTAGCCGGACAGAGACTGAACCCCCGGTCAGTAACATGAAGCTCATGTCCGCATCACGGGCGGAGGACGACTCCAGATACGGCCCTCCTCCGCAGTACCCCATCGAATCCGTCGACAACGCACTCCGATTGTTGCTGCTCTTCGAGACTCGGCCGAGCATCCGGCTCACCGATGCCAGCAAGTACCTCGGAGTGGCGTCATCCACGGCCCATCGCCTCATGGGGATGCTCCTCTACCGAGGTTTCGTACGGCAGAACCCTCAGACCAAAGCGTACGAACCCGGACAAGCACTCAGCTCCATCGCCTTCGCCATACGGCGCCACGTCGACATCGGAACGCTAATTCGTCCAGCAATGGAAAGGTTATTCGAGGCAACCGGAGAGACGGTGCACTTTGCCGAGCTCAAAGGCTCGAACACACACTTTCTGGAGGCCATCGAAAGCCAACGCGCCGTCCGCGTTGCCTCACGTCACGGTGCGATGCTTCCCGCCAACTGCACTGCAACGGGCAAAGCAATGCTGAGCCTACTCACCACGGAACAACTGCATGCCCTGTACCCGCATGAGAAGCTCCCGGGTCTCACCAAGGGATCTATCACCTCCCGATCCGATCTGGAGCGTGCCCTCGAAACGATTCGGCAAACCGAATACTCAACGAGCCAGGAAGAAAGCGAAGACGGCGTCATGTCAGTCGCTGTTCCCATCACCAGCCCGAGCGGAAGATACTACGGGATCAATGTATCCGTGCCCGCTCACCGCATGACTGAACAACTCCGCACAGAACTCGGAGCTATGCTCCAGACAGCCGCCAAAGAAATCCAGAACTTGCTCGTTTAAGGATCTCGACGGCCGGTGACGGTGGGGCTGTGGACAGGACCACTTCAGCTCAGCGGCCATTCCAGAGAGTCGATTCTCCGCAGTCGGCGCCCGAAGAAGAAGGAAATGACCACGGCGACGGTTGCCATAGTGGCGAGCATCGCCCAGGTCAGTGTCGAGTTACCGAGGCTAAGGACCACCCCGGTGAGCACGGGGCCGATGGTATTGCCGATGTACGTGCCGGTCTGGACAATGCCGGTGGCCGCTGCGGTGGCCCCAGGCGCCATGTGCGAGATGAGGAAGTGCACCAGACCTGGCCACCCCCACCCCAGGCCCACCGCTAGCAGGACACCTACCACGTAGCTCCAGGTGGTGGGGATCGCCATGAGTGAAAGCCCGACGGCGCAGACGATGAGTGCTGTCTGGATCAGAGAAAGTGCTGACACGCCGCCTCGATCGACGACTCCGCCAATGACGATACGGGTCGCGGCTCCTAAGGCGCTGCCGACGGCCAGAATCACACCAGCCGGGCCGACTGCAATCCCCCGCTCCAGCGCGCCGATCACGGCAAAGGCCACGGCGGCCGTAACGGCACCGCCCGCGAACATCGTCATCGCGGCCATCAGCACCAACGCCGAACGCATCTGGGTATCCCATTGCCCCGCCGGCCGGGTCGTACCCATGACGACCGGCATGGTCCGGGTCCGGGCCACGGGGACCAGTACGAGCATGCCCAGTACAGCCATCAGCAGGAAGGCCATGGACCATCCCAGAGTCAACGCAACCAACGGGATCGAAACGCCGGCGACCAACCCCGTCACTGGGACCGCGGCCTGTTTCACCCCGAAGGCCAGCCCGCGCGAGGCGGCTGGGATGTGCGTGACGAGCAAGTAGTTGGAGGAAGGGTGCCCCAGACCGTTCCCGAGTCCCCCCAGGCATGCCCATACAATTAGCCACGGCCACGCAGAGATCCAGGACGCGCTGCCGGTCAGGCTCACGACCGCCAGCAGCAAGGCGGCGATGCCCATGCCTTTCTCGCTGAGCACACGACCAATCACACCGGTGCACGCGGAGGTGAGGGCGGCCGCGGCCCAGTAGACCCCTACCGCCAGGCCGATCCCGTAGGCCGGGACGCGGATTGTTGCGGTGATCTCCGTGGCAAGCGCCCCAAGGAGAAACACCGGCATGTTTGTTAAGACAGTCACCAGTACGGCCACAGCCAAAGCGGCGAATCCACGGCCCGGATGTCTCACGCGCTGTGACCTGCCACCGGGGCATCCGATGCCGCATCCATCTCCGGGACGCTGCGCCTACGCACCCGTGGGCATAGCGGTAAAAAGTTCATGGCTGGCATTCCTGCCCTTCCAGGTCAAGGCTGTGGTGCGAGCAATACCGCTTCTGAAGTGCCCCGGGTTTGATGGGCACATTGGTGTCCCCCGGATTCCGTGGGGTTCGATTTTTTGAATTCTCATGCCACGCTCCAGCAGTAGCTACCGCGCCCCAGCCCAGCCCAGCCCAGCCCAGCCCAGCCCAGCCCAGCCCAGGCGTGGACCGAACCACGAACCACCGCCTCCAAGGACCTACCCGAAGCGGCCTGACACATCAAAATCACCGAGGCTGAATCACTGGACCGTTCCCGTTCTGGTGGACACTCGGAGATGAGCGGTGAGTTCCCCCGAGATGGAGGGAGCGGCCCACGGGATTGATGGAGACATTGGTGTGTCCCGGATTTCGTCGGGTTCGGATTTCTTGGATTCTCATGCCTCAAGTACGACTTCGCCGGGTATCGGTCTAGATGGATCAGCGTCGGCCCCTGTCTCCCCTCTGGCCCGCGTCAGATCTTCTTCCCATCACCCGCCTGACGCCAGTTCCCGGCCGATACCGAACGCCGCGGCCTGGAGGACTCCGACGAGGCGGGTCCTGTCCCTCGTCAAGCGGGGAACCACCAGTCCGAGGGATGCGACGACCGCGGTGTCTCGAAGCACGGGGACGGCCACCGAGCACGCCCCGAGGGACATCTCCTCGGCCGTTGTCGCGTACCCGTTGCGCCGCACCCGGGCCAGCTGCTGGCGCAGGAGCCCGGGCTGGGTCACCGTGTACGGCGTCATTCGGGTCAATGACCCGAGCGTCTCGGCGAGCACGTCGTCGGGCGCGTGCGCGAGCAGCACCTTCCCAACCGCCGTGCAGTGCAGCGGCAGTCGGGAGCCGACGGTGCTGACGATCGGGACGGACGCCGTGCCGGACAGCCGGTCGAGGTACAACACCTCGGCGCCCTCGCGCACCGCGAGGTGCACGGTGGCCAGCGTCGCGCCGTACACGTCGTGGAGGAACGGCTCGGCGATCTGGCGCAGGCCGGTCTGGGTCGGCGCCAGTAGTGCGAGCTCCCAGATCCGGCGACCCACCACGTACTCGCCGGTCGGCCGCCGCACCAAGCCGCCCCAGGTGGCCAGTTCGGCCACCAATCGGTGAGTGGTCGGCAGCGGTAGACCCGCCCGACGCGCAATCTGGCTCAGCGTCATCGCCCGGTGCTCATCGTCAAAGGCGCCGAGAACGGTCAGCAGGCGCGAGGCGACACTGGCTCCCGGGTCGGAGGTGTTGCCGGCCATCGTCGCCCCCCTTTCACTCAGTGAACGATATAGCTCGAAGCGTACGCCCCGGCCACCTACCGTCGGGCTGGTGAGCACTCCTGACCTATCGACCCAAGCCGAGATCAGCGCCGAGATCGCCGACCTGTCCGCCGGCACCGACCCGTCCGCTATCCGGCCCCGCCTCGACTACTCCCCGTACCGCAGCAGCCTCCTGCGGCATCCGACCAAGGATCTGCACCAGGTCGATCCGGAAGGCGTCGAGTTGTGGTCTCCGTGCTTCAGCCACCGGGACGTCGATCCACTCGAGGCCGATCTGACGATTCAGCGCTCGGGCGAGCCGATCGGCGAGCGCATCACGATCTCCGGCCGGGTCGTGGACGGCGACGGACGCCCGGTCGCGGGCCAGCTGGTCGAGATCTGGCAGGCCAACGCCGGAGGACGCTACATCCACCAGCGTGATCAGCACCCTGCGCCGCTCGACCCGAACTTCACCGGCGCCGGGCGGTGCCTGACCGGTGCGGACGGTAGCTACTCATTCCAGACGATCAAACCGGGTCCGTACCCGTGGCGGAACCACCGCAATGCGTGGCGTCCCGCCCACGTGCACTTCTCCCTGTTTGGCACCGAGTTCACCCAGCGCATCGTCACGCAGATGTACTTCCCGGGCGATCCCCTGTTCGCGCTGGACCCGATCTACCAGTCGATCACCGACCAGGGCTCCCGTGACCGCCTCGTCGCCCGCTACGACCATGACCTGACGCGACCCGAGTGGTCGACCGGCTACCGGTGGGACATCGTGCTCACCGGCGCCCACCGCACCTGGACCGAGAACAACGACGACAAGGACCACGCATGAGCCCCCGCCTGCACCCCACGCCCGGCCAGACGGTGGGCCCGTTCTTCCACTACGCACTCCCCTATGACGGCGACTCCGAACTGGTGCCTGCGAGCAGCCCGGGTGCGATCCGGTTCCACGGCCGCGTGCTCGACGGTTCTGGTGCGCCGGTCCCCGACGCGCTGGTCGAGCTCTGGCAGGCGGACGCGTCCGGCGCGATCGTCCAGCAGCCGGGCTCGTTGCGCCGCGACGGTTGGACGTTCACGGGCTGGGGCCGGTCGTCGACCGACAACGCCGGCCACTACTCGTTCTCGACGATCGCGCCGGGTGGGGTCGACGGGGGCGCACCGTTCTTCGCGCTCACGGTGTTCGCGCGTGGCCTGCTCGATCGGCTCTTCACACGCGCATATCTGCCGGGACACGAGGCCGCCCTCGCTGCGGACCCCCTTCTCAGCAGCCTCGAGCCGGACCGTCGCGCGACGCTGGTCGCGGAGGCCGATGCGCAGGGACATGCGTTCGACATCCGTCTGCAGGGCCAGGGCGAGACCGTCTTCCTGACGTTCCCGGGCCACGGGGCGGCACACTGAACGCCATGACCGACCTGTTCTGGCCCGGCGACGAGCGCGCCGGCGACCTGATGAGTGCTGAGGCGTTGCTCGCCGCCATGGTCAGGGTGGAGTCCGCGTGGCTGGACGCTCTCGTGGCCTCCGGGCTCGCGCCGTCCGCCGCCGCCACCGACCTCGCCCCGCTCGTCACCGCCGACGATCTGCCGCACATCGCGGCGGCAGCCGAGGGCAGCGGCAACCCCGTCGTCCCGCTCGTCGGGCTGCTCCGCTCGCGAGCGCCGCAGCCCGCCGCCACCTGGCTTCACCGCGGGCTCACCAGCCAGGATGTCCTCGACACCGCCCTCATGCTCGCGCTGCGCGATGCGCTCGAACGGCTGATCGGCGAGCTGCGCGCCCAGGTGACCGCTCTCGCCCGTCTCGCCGCGCAGCACGCCGACACGCCGATGGTCGGCCGCACCCTGACCCAGCACGCCGTCCCCACGACATTCGGTGCGGTCGCCGCGGGCTGGCTCGACGGCCTGGTCGACGCCGCCGATCTGGTCCTCGACGCCCGCTCCCTCCTGCCGGTGCAGCTCGGCGGGGCGGTCGGGACGTTCTCGGCGGCCACCGAGCTGGCGGGCCTGCGGGGGCACGACGATCCCCAGGGGACGAGCGCTGACCTGGTCGCCGACACCGCCGTGGCCCTCGGGCTGCGCGAGCTGCGCCCGTGGCACACCTCGCGGGCGACGGTCACCCGGACGTCCGACGCGTTGGTGACGTGCACGGACGCGTGGGGACACATCTCGACCGATGTCGCGACCCTGGCACGGACGGAGATCGGCGAGCTGGCCGAGCCGACGGCTGAGGGTCGCGGCGGCTCGTCGACGATGCCGCACAAGAACAACCCGGTCCTATCCGTGTTGGTGCGTCGCGCGGCCCTGGGAGCCCCCGGTCTTGCCGCCACGCTGCACGTCGCGTCGGCCGCCTCCGGCGACCAACGTCCGGACGGGGCGTGGCACGTCGAGTGGTCGACCCTGCACCTGCTCGGCCGACGCGCCGTCGTGGCCGCATCCCAGACCACCGAGCTGCTGACGGGTCTGCACGTGGACGCCGAGCGAATGCGCACGACGCTCGACACGTCGGCCGAGAGCGTGCTGGCGGAACGCCGCTCGATCGCCGGGCTGCTGGACGCCACCGCCAGCGCCGATCCGACCACGTACCTCGGATTCTCCGAGGACCTCATCGCGGGCGCCGTCGAGCGGGCCCGGACCTTCTTGGAGGAGAACGAGTGAACATCCCTCGCATCACGGCCGTCCGGCTCGGCGGATCGCCGGCCCTCCCCCTTCTCGTGCTGGGGCCCTCGCTGGGCACGTCCGCTCAGTCACTGTGGGCGCGCTGCGCCGCCGGACTCACCGATCGATTCGAGGTTCTCGCCTGGGACCTGCCCGGGCACGGGTCCAACGCCGGCTCCGCCGAGCCGTTCACGATGGCCGAGCTGGCCGCCGGTGTCCTCGGGATGGTCGACGACGTGGTGGCCCAGCGCGACACGTTCGCCAGCACTTTCACCTACGCGGGCGACTCGGTGGGAGGCGCCGTCGGGCTGCAGCTGCTGCTGGACGCACCCGCGCGCATCGACTCCGCTGTCCTGCTGTCGACGGGCGCACGGATCGGCGAGCCGGATGCCTGGCGGACACGGGCCACGTCCGTGCGCGCGTCGGGCACCCCGTCGATGATCGAAGGGTCGGCCCAGCGCTGGTTCGCACCCGGATTCCTGGAGCGGGAGCCGGAGATCGGCGCAGCCCTGCTGCACGACCTGCGGGACGCCGACGACGAGGGCTATGCGCTGGTGTGCGAGGCGCTGGCGGGCTTCGACGTCCGTGACCGCCTCGGCGAGATCGAACCGCGAGTGCTGGCGGTGTCGGGTCTGCTCGACGTCCCCACTCCGCCGGCCGATCTCGCGGCTATCGCCTCTGGAGTCCGGAACGGGCGGCTCGTCGTCCTCGACGGCGTCGCGCACCTGCCCCCGGCCGAGCAACCGTCCGAGGTCGCCCAACTCATCCGCGATCACGCGAACGCGGGGCAGGCGGTTGCCGCTCCCACGACCGTCGCCGGGGTGCGCGACGCCGGCATGGCGGTGCGCCGGGCGGTCCTGGGCGACGCCCATGTCGACCGCGCGACCGCGGCGATCACCGATCTGACCGCCGACTTCCAGGATTTCATCACCCAGTACGCCTGGGGGTCGGTGTGGACGCGTCCGGGTCTTGACCGGCGCAGCCGCTCACTCATCACGCTGACCGCCCTGGTGGCCCGCGGCCATCACGAGGAGCTGGCCATGCACGTGCGGGCCGCGCGTACCAATGGGCTGACCAACGACGAGATCAAAGAGTTGCTGCTCCAGACGGCGATCTACTGCGGCGTGCCCGATGCCAACGCGGCCTACCGCATCGCCCAGCGCGTGCTCGACGAGCTGGACCACCCCGCTTACTAGGAGACTGCTGCACAATCCTCGTGGCAGGAGCCCGGTGTGGTGGCTGGCGTGAAATCCTGTGGCTATGCAGGGTTGTGATTGTGACTTTCGCCGGTAAGTGGCGGTGGCGGTGGTCTACGGACGTTTCGCGGCGGTCTCACTGGCGAGTGGTGGTCACCCGGGCGCGCACTAGGTCGCGCCGAACGAGACGGTGGAGCTCATTCCAACCGGGACTCACTGACGCGTGCTCGAACCCTCGTCGTCCATGCCGTAGCGGGGATCTCCGAACGCGGCATCTCGACGCAAGGGCTACGACTTCGGTGTCCTGTAAGGGTGTCGCACCAGCTTCGTCGCGCAGTGGGCGGGCTAACGCGACGTGTCGGCGGCGCCTACTTCCTTACTCGCTGGAGTGCGCGGTAGAGCGTGGATCGACCCACCCCGAGATCCCGGGCGATAGCTGACGGCCCCTCCCCCGCCTCGATACGGGCAAGGGCCTTGTCGATCTGCTCCTCAGTCAGGACGCGTTTGCGTCCCTTGTACTTGCCCTTCGCCTTGGCGATGGCGATACCCTCGGCCTGGCGTTCGCGAATGATGGCCCGCTCGAACTCTGCGAACGCCCCGAGCAGCGAGAGCATCAGGTCGGCTCGAGGATCCTGGGCACCAGCAGCGTAGGTGGCCCGCTCGTGGACGAACCGCACACTCGCACCCCTCGCGGTGACCTCGCCGACGATCTGCTTGAGATCAACCAGGGAACGAGCGAGTCGGTCCATCGACGCGACAACCAGCTCATCACCGTCCCGCAGATACCTGATGCACTCTTCGAGCTTTACGCGATCAGCGCGCGAGCGTGCCGACTGTTTCTCGATATAGACCCGGTCGCACTCCCCCACCGCCTCGAGCTGACGCGCCTCGTTCTGATCCGCGGCTGACACCCGCACGTACGCCACCCGCTGCCCACGCGCATGCGAAGATCGGCGAGCCGGCTTCGGATCTGGCTTCGGCTTTGGCGTTACCTCGATGACGTTCTCCGAGTCCGTCGACTCCACCCGAAAGTTCCAACCCAACTCATCCCGACGACGGAACCGAGTCCGCACCTTCCCGCGGCTGACGATGAGCACCTCCTCGCCACCCGAACGATTCAGCAACGTCCCGATCCGATCAGCCATGAGGGGACCCTTTCGCCCGGAATCTGTATCAATAGATCCTAGACCCCACGGGAGAACGTTTCATAAGTATCAAACTTGTGGGTTTGAGTGCTTTGCGGCGGTTTTCTGTGATCGCTTGGGGGCGTTAGTTTCCGATCACGAGGATGCTGGCGGCGGATTCTATGACGTCGTCGGTGATGGTCTCGAGTTGGTTGATCTTGAGCACTCGGGCGATCTGAGGGAAGAGGCGTTCGAGGAGGCGGAAGTTGCCCCGGGTGATGCGTTCGATCGCGGCGATCGCTTGAGCGTCGGTGAAGTCGTCTGGGTCAAGAGTGCGGCCGAGGCGTTTCCAATGGCGATCGAGGACGAAGAGCAGTTCCTCGCGTCCTAGTGCCCGGTATCGGTGTGAAAATCCGAGGCGGCTGTAGAGCTGAGGGTAGTGGCGAAACCGCTGGTCAATGCCAGGCATGCCGATGAGGATGATCGCCAGGTCGTAGCGGTCGTGTTCATCACGGAGGAGTTCGAGTGCGGTCGGGGCCAGTCGTTCGGCTTCATCGATGATGAGCAGCTCGACCCACTTGTTGGTGTGACCTGAGTGGGCGCCGGTGACTTTGCCGATGTTGCGCTGGTGTTCGTCGATGCAGATGCCGAGCTTTGTCTGCAGGTGCGCGATCTCGTGCATGAGGATTTTGGGCCTGGGGAGCACCTCGGGGGTGTAGAACACGGTCCGGCACCGGTTCGCAGTTGCATAAAGCTTGGCGTCGTCTTCGGTGCGCGGCCCCCATTCGGTGATGAACGGTTCCACGGTGTCCCAGTGGGCGTATCGGCGTGCCGATTGGGTCTTGCCGATGCCGGCGTCGCCGTGACAGATGCCGATGGTGCGTTCCTTGCGTACCGCGGTGGCGAATTCGGTGAACCGGCGATGTTCCTTGGTGATGATGAAGTCCTTGGCCATCCTTAGTCCTCTTCGTAGGTGCGCAGCTTGGTTGGCCGCGCTCCGGGGGCGGCGGTGCGCGGTTCGGCCCGATCGGCGATACGCGGGATGCGGTCGTTGATGTCTTTGCGCAGTTGGCGCCGGCGGGCTCGGCGTGCGGTCTCGACTTCTTGCAGGCTTACCCGTTGGTTCGGGTGCGCCTCATCGATGGCCACGCAGAGGAAGGTGTCGCGGTCGTATACGCGAACCTCGGAGATGTCACGCGGGTCGTAGCGGATCGTCACCGGGCGGCCAACGAACGGTGCCAGAGTTGGCGCGAGGTAGCGCCGGCCTTGGAAGTGGATGCCGTCACGCTGCACGGTGCGGTGCTTGGGCACCGTCAGCAGCAGTCCGTCGAGTTCATCGAGGGATTCGGGCATGCGTGGCAACCACCCGTCACCGATCCACGCCTTCTTCGGGCTCGTCCCGATCTCCCGGTGGGTCCGCTCGTTGTAGGTGGCGATGAAACCGGCGATCGCCTGATCGAGCGCAGGTAGATCCAGAGATGGAGGTGTCTTGGCCCCTGGTGCCAGATGTCCGGGCAGGGTGGCCAGGAGCTCGGTGTTGACTGTGCCGAAGAACCGCTCGATCTTGCCTCGGCCTTGCGGGCGACCGACGGTGGAGAAGATGAGGCGGATTTTCAGTGAGACCGCGGTGTACTCGAGGTGGCGGCTGGTGAAGTCGCTGCCGTGATCGATATAGAGGACGTCGGGTAGTCCGCACATCGCCCAGGCCGGTTCGGTCTTGCGCCAGATCGCCTGTCGTAGCACCAGCGCGGTGTTCATCGCCGATGGCGCCCCGGTGAAGACCATGTACCCGCAGACCGCGCGGGAGTAGTCGTCCATCACCACCGTCAGCCAGGGCCGGTCGGGGGTGCCGCTGGCGCCGGTGATGAGGATGTCGAGTTCGGTGTGATCGGCTTGCCACGTCACATTCGGCCGTTCGGCGCGATGGCGGAACACCAGTTCATAGCGGTCCCGATATGCTGCCGGCCCCTCCAGAGCAAGCGTCACCAGGGCCGGGTCCAAAGCGTGGACGATGGCGCGGACCGTGGCATAGCTCGGGGCCGTCAGCCCCAAGCGACCCGCTTCGGCCGTGGTGAGCCGGTGCAATGCAGCGGTGCTCGGGCGTGGGCGGGTCAGCGCGAGGTGCTCGAGAAACGTGACCAGTTCCGCCGGAGTGCGTCGAGATCCCGTGTCGCGTCGTGGCCGCGGCTCCAACGCCGCGATGCCGCCGGTCTTGTAAAGCTGGTGCCAGCGTTGCAGTGTCCGCAGCCCGGTGCCGGTGTCACGGGCCAGGGTCGTCAGCGAGATGCCGTCCTCGACGTGAAGCCGGAGGATTCGCCACCGCTGCGGCCCGTCCATGTCACACCTGCTGGGAGACCATGTCGCGGTCGCGGGCAGCCTGTTGGTGCCGGTACAGCGTGGCGCGAGACCATCCGACCAATCGGGCGGCTTCCTCGGCGGTGCGACCCTTGGCGCGGGCGTCCCGAGCGATGTCGAGTTTCTCCGCAATCACCGCCGGGTCAACAGGCGGCCGACCGAACCGGGTACCGCTCTGCTTCGCCGCAGCGATGCCGGCATTGACTCGCTCGGTGATCAGCTCGCGCTCGTACTCGGCCAGCGTGGCCAGCATGCCCAGCATTAACCGGCCGGAAGTGGTCTCCGGGTCGATGCCGTCCGAAAGCGACTTGATCTTTACGCCCTTGTCGCGCATCAGGTTCACGGTGTTGAGGACATCGATCAAGGATCGGCCGAGCCGGTCGATGCGCCACACCACGACCGTGTCGCCGGACTCGGCATAGTCCAACAGGCGCTTCATCCCCGGGCGTTCGATCGCGGTCCGGCTACCCGAGGTCACATCCGCGAACACATCCCGCTTCTGCACCCCGGAATCCACGAGTGCATCCAACTGCAACTGCGCGTCCTGACTCGCAGTGCTCACGCGGGTGTACCCCAAGAGCCTCATGACATGATTATGACTCACAAACCCCTACCGAGCACCACCCTGCGACAGTTCACGGTGAGACGACTTCGCGAGAGGCAGAAGGTGCCCATCGGCCCATGAAGCGGTCTCGGCGTCCGGTCCCCGCCTGGTGTCTCATAAGACTGTAGGTTTTTAAGGCACATTCACGGCGCCAGGCGGGCCGCCGCGGGAGCCCTCGTCCACCCCGCTGGGGCCGCGGGTTTCAGGCGCA
This sequence comes from Dietzia sp. MNB45, assembly GCF_051994785.1. NCBI lineage: Bacteria > Bacillati > Actinomycetota > Actinomycetes > Mycobacteriales > Dietziaceae > Dietzia > Dietzia sp. MNB45. The sequence goes on from NZ_CP163398.1 coordinate 41,075, forward strand.
GCATGACGTCGGCATCTGGTTTCGGAAGAGGCCGGCCACGATGCGCAGGCTTTCGCTCATGGTCAGGTACGGCGCCCAGGTGTCGGCCAGATCGTCGACGGTCATGCCGCTTTTGATGGCGTAGGTGGCCGCCAGCATGATCTCCCCGGCCCCGTCCGCCAGAGCGTGCACGCCCAGAACCTTGCCGCTCACGGCGTCGGCGACGAGCTTCACCGCCCCGCGGGTGTCGTGCTGGACGAGCGCCCGGGGGACATCGGACAGGTCCAGGACGCGGCAGTCGCACGCGTGCCCTCGGGTGAGGGCCTCGTCCTCGGTCAACCCCGCCGAGGCCAGCTGGGGCCGGGTGAACACGACCGCAGGAAAGCCGGCGTAGTCGACCCGAGCTGCCGGCGGGTACCTGTCCTCGGTCAGGGCGTTGAGCGCGGCGGCCCGACCGCCGGCGGCGGCGGCGTAGACGTACTGGGGAGCCCCCGAGACGTCACCGGCGGCCCAGACGCGCGGGTTGGAGGTGCGCTGGGTCTGGTCGACCACGACGAAGCCGCGCTCGTCCACGTCCACACCGGCAGCGGCCAGGTTCAGGCCGTCGGTGCGGGGCAGGCGTCCGGTGGCCACCAGGACCTGCGCGCCGCGCACCTGTTCGCCCGAGTCCGTGGTCACCACCACCTCTCCTGCGGGGCCTGGTTCGCGGGCCACAGTGGTCGCGCGCTCTTCGACCACGGTGATGCCGTCGTCGGTGAAGACTTCCCGAAGTCTCTGGGCCAGCTCCGGCTCGGCGTGCGGCGCCAGACGCCCGACCACAGAGACCCGGGTGCCGAGGTGAGCGAACAGCTGGGCCTGCTCCATCCCGACGTACCCGCCACCGATAACGACCAGGGACTCAGGCAGCTCGGTCAGCTGCATCGCGGTGGTGGACGTCAGCCGGTCCACAGAGTCGAGACCGACCACCTCCGGGATGGCGGGGGTGGCACCGGTGGCGACCAGATAGGCCCGGGCCCGCAGCGCCTGGCCGTCGACGGCCAGGGTGTCCCCGTCCAGGAAGCTGGCCTGGCCTGGGCGGACCTGGAAGCCGTAGGCAGCGGCCACATCGGCGTACTTCGCATCACGCAGGCGCTCGATGAGTGCGTCCTTCTGGGCCACCAGATCGCCGAGGTTCACCGGTGCGGCTGACGTTGGGGCACCTTTGAAGGGATTGGTGAGCGCGGCGTGCCGGGCCCCGGCGGCCGCCAGGAGCGTCTTGGACGGCACGCAGCCGATGTTCACGCACGTCCCGCCCAGAACACCGCGCTCAACCAGCACGACGCTCTTACCGGCCTGGCTGGCCGCGATGGCGGCGGACATCGCCGCGCCTCCTGAGCCGATCACGGCCAGATCGACGTCGTAGTCCACACCCATTTGCCCACCTTCCTTCGCGTGACCCCTCTTCAGCGTCCATAGTGGACGTTCCAGCGCAGGGGAAGGTCAAGGCGAACATGGACGAGAGCCGAGAAAGGGGCCACTGTGCGCATCGGTGAGTTGGCCGTGGCCAGCGGCACCACAACCAAGACGCTGCGCTTCTACGAAGAAGCCGGCCTACTACCTGCGCCTGAGCGCACCGCCAACGGATACCGCGACTACACCCCTGCGGCCCTGGCGCGCCTGGACTTCGTTCGCCGCGGCCGCACCGCTGGGCTCACCCTGGCCCAGATTCGCGAGATCCTCGACATCCGCGACGCCGGAGTCGCACCCTGCCAGCACGTGCACGCCCTGCTCGAAGCCCACCTGGGCGACCTGGACCGCCAAATCGCCGACCTGCAAGCACTGCGACACACCGTCGCGCACCTTCACCACAGTGCCACCACCAGCGACCCCACCAAATGCGACACCACGACCGTCTGCCGCTATCTGTGACCAGACCGGTGCTCGCGTGTATCGCCATGAGCAGATGCCGCCACAGAGCGTCGACAGAACCCCGCCATATAACGGCGAAAGCCACAAGCGAGAACACTTCGCCCCCTACCGTCCCGCACGGGTGTACCCCAACAGGACATCGTTGGGTTCCCCCGCCGAGCGCCTTCCTCTAGTCAGTCATTCGTATTACGATTGTGTTCATGGAGCGGAAGATTCAAGGGCACGACATTTCCGAGGAGCAGATCGACCAGTGGGTCGACGAAGCCGAAGCTGGCTATGACCCTGCATGGCTGGGCAAACGCATGGGTCGCCCTGCACGGGCCGAGCACGCCGCGAAGGTCGTGCCGGTTCGACTCACTGACGCCGAGCTTGGAGCCGTAATGGCCCGCGCAGAGCGCGAGCACCTAAACCGGTCCGAGGCCATCCGCCAGGCACTGGCCCAGTGGGCCGCCGCCTCGTGATCATCCGCCCATCCGCGCACAAACACGGCATCGCCGACGACGACATCCGGGCCGCACTGGCCACCCCCCTCCTCTCCGGACCGCTCGACGATGACCATCCCCAACGGATACTCACGCTGGGGTTCGATTCCCAAGCCCGTGTCCTGGAACTGGTCGCTCTGCACTACGACGACGGCAGTATCGAAGTCATTCACGCAATGAAGGCGCGCCGCACCTACCTCGATCTACTTGACTGAGGCCGATTGCGACCGCACTCCACTGGACCTGTTGGCGTTGGCACCGTAGGCCAGTTGCCCAGCAATAGCTAGCGTCGCAGACATAGCATTGCTAGCATTTCTAGCTAATATAGCAGTATTAGCCCTTAAAGCTATCGTCGTTGTCGCAGCTGCGCTAGATACGCAAGGTAGCCTTGTTCATCAGGCTAGGCTCGCTAGCGCATTCAACACAGCTAGCTCTGCCCAGCTACCTTCGTGGAGAGGAATGGACATTGACTCGAAAACTGGCTCTCTGCAACCAGAAGGGCGGCGTCGGCAAAACTGCTACAACGCTGGGCTTGGCCAGTGCGCTAAGCCATCAAGGGCGCAACGTTCTAGTGGTGGACGTCGATCCTCAAGGCAACTCCACGACGGGCCTCGGTGTCGAACTGACGGAGACCATGATGACGACATTCGACCTCATGAACCGAACGGTCCCGGGGTCGGCAGCCGACGCAGTCATCGCAACTCCGTGGGACAAGGTGGATCTCATCCCATCCAACGAAGCGCTGGCGAACATCGAATCTGACGGCGCCAATGACCTCATCTTTCGCCTCGACATCGCCTTCGAGGGGCTCGACCTGTCCGCCTACGACGCCGTCCTATTTGACTGCCCACCGTCACTGGGAAAGCTCCTCTTCGCCGTGCTCTGCGCAGCAGACGGAGTCATCGCTGTCACTGAGCCGACCATTGACAGTGTCCGCGGGATTGAAAACCTGCAAGAGACCATCCGTAACGTCCAGAGGCGACCCAACCCGCACCTCGTGCTCGAAAAGCTCGTCCTGAGCCGCAAGAGGACAACTGGCGAACACCAATTCCGCGAGCGTGAACTTCGCGACACGTACGGGGACTTGGTGGCTAAGACCTCAATCCCGGAGCTAACCGCACGCCAGGACGCACATAGCTCGCACACACCGATCCATAGCTTCACAGGCGGAAAGGCCCTAGCCCTCCAGGTCGCGTATACAGATCTGCTAGCAGAGCTAGCGCTTGGCCCCAAAGGAGCTGCAGCATGAGCATCGAACGTGAACCCGCAATCCGTCGAGCTGTGCATCCTGCAGCAGACCTGCCTGAGAGACCTTCACGAACTAAGCCACCAGCTATTCCCACGACCCCGGCTTCCGCGGCAGGGGGCTCAGCTGAAGAGCGACTGACAGAGCAGCACAACGTACGGCTTCGCCCGTCCACTAAAGCGCGTCTATTACGTGCAGTAGACAAGCTCCGCTACGAAACTGGCGACCGCACCATCAGCATTGCTTCTATCACCGACAAGGCCATCGTCGAGTATTTGGACTCACAGGGGTGTTGAGCCAGCTGATTGGGGAGTGACCGGACCTCCAAGGCACGTCGGTCCTCGAGGTCACCGCTCGCGGCATGTTTGACGCCTTGCGCGTGTCGCGCGCATTTTTGACGTCATGCATGCCATTTTTGACGTCATGGCGACCACACGATCTGGGCCTGGGAGACCAGCGCTAGGGGAGCGGACACGAATGACAGTCCGCGTACCTTCAGATGTCTATGACGCGCTTCGACGTGAAGCGGCAGCCCGTGGCATCTCAATGAACCAGTACGTAGCCGAGGTCGCAGCGGCACACCTCGGCATGTCTGAAGCCGTGTCGAGCTACGACGACCAGGAGGCGATTCCCGCGTGAAGTAGCCAGCTGCGTGACTGAAAACTAAACACTCAATGCAGCACCTGAAATGACTGATACCGGCCCACTGGCGAGTGGGCCGGTATCGAAAGTCAAGAGTCTGAGTTGGCGCTCAAACTCGGTGTTGCTCACCAATTAGGAGAGCTGTGCTTCCAGGCACCTCTCAGAGTAAGTCATACCCATCGGATGGTCCAGTCGATCCGGTCGGCGTGTCTCGCTCTGACCGCGACAACGTCATATCCCTCGATTCCACCTGGTGGTGGGACTCTGTGGTGTGCGCGTGGAGTCCGCGCCCGTATGTGCGTGTCGACTCGCACAAGGCGCATACCTTCGCCGCCACCAGGCGCCTCACCGACGGCGCGCCGGGGGAGGGGACGCCTTTCGCGTTGCACCTAGCCGATGAATCGGGCAAGTTTCGGCTCCTCGCCCTGGATTTCGACGCCCACCATGCCGGCTCAACCGCGGACACAGACCTTGCAGCGTGCACAGCTGCCTTAACTGCCGCGGGCATCGAGCACCTGGTGTGCTCATCAGGACCTGGTGGGGGATACCACGTATGGATCCGGCTGAGCACCGCCATCTCCCCGCAGCGCCTGGCACCGATCATCGACGCTTTCAGCGCCGCGTGGCCCTCGCTGGACCGGGGCCCGCTGGCTAACCCGCGTACGGGTTGTGTCCGCGCCCCAGGCTCGCCCCACCGCGCCGGCGGCACATCGATGCCCCTGACAGATCCCCATATCCGCCCGGTGTCCCTGCGAAGCCTGCGCGCAGTTCTCACGCAGCTGACACAGCCCCCTCAAGCCAGCAGCAAAACCACCACCGGTGCTGGGATCGCCCCGGTTCCTGTGCACGTCGATGCGCAAGGCCATCCGTACCTTGCCGGACCCAGACGCCCGCTGCCCACGCAGATCCGTGCCCTTACCCGCGCCCCGATCACCGACCGCACCGATGCCTCCGCGGTGGGGTGGTCGATCCTGCTGGCCTGCGCCCACGCTCGAATGCAGTACCGCGACCTGCACAACGCCGCTTTCACCGCCCGCTGGCCCGGCCTGGAGTTCGTCCGCACCCACCGCACCAGCACGGGGGAGCGGAGCCCTCGATTTGACGCGGCCGCCGAGTTGGCCCGCCAGTGGGCCAAAGCCGTCACCGCAGCCAGCTACACCCGGCCCAGCACTGCAGGACCCTCACCCGCCCGCCGTACTGCTGAAGCAACCGTCGCCGACCTGCTCGCACGCATGGACGCACGGCCCGGCAGGTGGGCCGGTAAGACCGGAGCCCAGGACCGCCTCGTGCTCCTGGCCCTGGCCGCCCGCACCCTCGCAGCCGCAGCAAGCGAGGTGCACCTGTCCGAGCGCGACTGGGCCCTCGCCGCCGGCCTGACCAGAGACACCGTCGCCGATCGACTGAGGGTCCTTCTCCAGCAGGGGTGGGTCGCCCGCGTGCAGCGAGCGGCCGGCCCCTGGGCGGCAGTGTGGCGGATCGTAAGACCCGGGGGTGGGGAGCAAAGAAGTGGCGCAGTATTTACCCCGGAGATGCAGCGCCAGCTTCACGCCGAGCTCGAATGCGCCCGCGAGGACATTTGGCACGCCCGCCCCTTGGGGGTGTTGGGCATGCGCGTGTGGGCCCACATGGCCGTTGGTCGCGCATCGGTGCGTGAGCTGGCGACCAGGCTGGGGATCTGTCCGGCGACGGTGCGCAGCAAACTGCGCGCACTGCGCTCGTTCGGGCTGTGCACCGGCGATGGCCGGGGGTACCGGAGTCGGTCGCGGTTAGCGCGAGCGGCCGTTGCTGCTGGTGTCGATGGTGCGCACGCCGATCGGGTGCGCCTGTACCGGCTGCATTCGGCGGTGTTCGTGTGGTGGTTCACCACCCGGCATCAGCCAGAGCGCTCTGATGCGCTGGCCGAATGGGGCGAGTTCCCCAACCCTGCTGAGGCTGAACAGATCCACCCGACCGACATTGCGCTGGCCTACGGCGCTACCTCGACCGGCCCGCCAGTATCAGCCACCACCTGGGGCGCGGCGATGGCTGCCCAAGATCGCCATCGCGACGCCGACCCCGACAGTTGGTGGGAACTGGTCGCCGCAGCCCGCGCGGCACTACCCGCCCCCGACATGCTGCTCGCACCCCACCAATGGGCCCGCACCGCAGCCTGATCACTAGCGCCGCACGAGCAGGGGCGAGTCACCACAGGTCGGGGGAGGAGTCGGGTGATGGCCCCCATGGCGAGCTCGTCGTGGGGTGAGTGTCCGGGCCGGGTTCGTGTTCTGCGGCCCGGGATTCGAGGTAGGAGGCAACAAAGTCCTCGGCAGTGACGGACACTCCGCCGGAGGAAGCTCTGGCCACAGGGTCGGCGGTGAGGGTGCGATGGGTCTCTGCAAGCCAGGTGGTCAGTTCGGTGTCGCATCCCGGGGCCACGGGCGGGGGAGTGGGCAGGGCTGCGGAGTCGGTGGTCTCACCGGTCGCGTGACGTATCCGGTGGGCGATGACCGCTCCGGGTTTGTTGGCGGTGTCGAGGGTGTCGGTGGCGTTGTCCCATTGGTCGCGGGGGTCGAGGCCTCGGGTTGCTGCTTCTGTCCACGCGGCGGCCAGGGCCTGGTACTGGTCGGGGTCTGCCTCGAGCTGGTGGGCGTAGGCCCGGGGGAGTGCGTCGATGTAGGCAGGGAGGGTGGCGGCGGCAAAATCGCGGGCGGCAAGGTCAGCGCCGTGGCGGTAGAGCTGCTCCAGCCGTTCGTCGCTGGTGGCGGCCGCGTACTCCTGGCGCAGGGTTTCGGTGGCCGAGGCCTGATGGGTGTCGCGGGCCAGCACGCCAGCCAGCATCTGCGTGGGTGTTGGGGCTTGGTGGTCGCCGGCGGAGTGCATGTGGGCGTCCTCGGCGCCGAGGTCGAGCACGGGTTCGCACACGGCGTAGGCGCGGTTTTCTCGTTTGCCGCGGGTCATGGCGACGTAGAGACCGGCGCGGTCCACGGAAGTGTCGATGACGGCGTGGGTGGTGTCGACGGTGGCGCCCTGGGCGCGGTGGATGGTGGCGGCGTAGCCGAGGTTCTGTAAACGCACCTACCTCTCGATGAGAGCTAGGAAGGCGGTGGCTGAGATGAGCCACGATCAGCAGGAACGAACCGCAGGCAATGAGCCGAACGACCAGGCGACGGCGCAGGCGTCGCCGTCGTTGCGGGCGGTGGTGTATGTGCGGATCAGTGATGATCCCGAGGGCACCGAGCGCGGTGTTGACCGGCAGGAAGCTGACTGCCGGGCGTATGCGGCAGCGCACGGGTGGGAAGTCGCCCAGGTGTACCGGGAGAACGACACGTCGGCGTTCAAGCAGCGCACGATCACACTCCCGACGGGTGAGCGGGTGCGGCGCGTGGTGCGCCCGGAGTTCCGCGCGATGTTGAAGCACCTCAGCGAGCAGCGCGCCGGGGTGATGATCGCCTACGACCTGGATCGGGCGGTGCGCGACCCGAGAGACTTGGAAGACCTGATCGACGCCAAGGTACTCAACGGCTTCAGCGTCCGCTCCGTGACCGGCTCGCTGAGGTTGGATACGGATTCTGATGTGGCGATGGCGCGGGTGCTGGTCGCGATGGCGAACAAGTCCTCAGCCGACACCGCCCGCCGTGTCGCTCGGGCGGCGAAGCAGCAGGCCATCGAGGGCACTTGGC